>CP091733.1:0-260000 GCA_022009975.1 Phocaeicola vulgatus
TTTTTATCTTTGTCGATAATTCTACGCCGAAGGCCCGCCGCTCGTAGTGTTTTGGAGGCGGAGCGTTGTCTTCGAAACGGGGCTTCCGTGGTTGTTTTTCCGGAAGGTTCGCGTACGTATGACGGGAAAATGATCCGTTTCAAGAAAGGGGCTTATCAAATGGCTCTGGATCAGCATTTGCCTATTATTCCGATCACCTTAAACGGGACCGTTTGATGTCTTGCCGATCGGGTCGTTGAATGTCCATCGTCATCGGATGGAGATGGTGATCCATCCGGCGGTTTCTACCGAGAATATAGACACTTCCCACAAAGGAATGCAAGCGTTCGCTGATCGAGACTCAAGAAATCATAGCATCTGCCTTGTGGGAAGAATATAAATAATTTAGGGTTATTATTTCCCAGCTTTTCAAGATGCCACGTTTCGCTACTTTCAGGCTGAATCCGAAGTTATCGCCGAACATGGAACCGGCATCAGCTGCCAAAGACCCTGTAAATTCCCATCCCGATAAACGGGGATGTTGATAAGAGATATCTAAAAGTCCGGAAGCTCCTCTTTTCTTGCTAAGGAAAGGGGTGGCATGTCTACCCCAACTATTCATCACGGTGACTAATACCCGATAAGATACTTGTGAGGAGATAGAGCCTTCCGCACCGAAATGCCAGTCACGAACACGGTTGTTCTTGAATCCTAATGAACCGTTCTCGTTATACTCGGACTTGGGATCAGAGGAGAACCTATCGCCCGGTTAAAATAAGAGGCTCCGGTAGTGTATTCTCCGTTGTTATAATAATCATCACCACCGCCACCTACGCCGGGATGTAGGTCGTGATCAAAATCGATGAAGTGGAACTGTCCGCTTTGGTCTCTTGTAACCAGATACTCCACGACCACCTTACGCAACCACGGGAATTTTGGTAAATCCAATTGCCCTCCCCATAATCCGTCGGTATTGTTTACGAATATCATACCGGATTTATCCTCGAAGAAATGTTGGTAATAGGCGGATACTTGCCAGTTAGGTTGTGTAAAGCCAATTTGAAATCGTAAGAGCCATAATGATTACCCAGACGTTGATTTGATCGGAGACTGTTGCGTCGCCACCCCCTTCGCTGCCGCAAATAACCCGGATAAGGTCCTTGATGGATTGAGGCTGCTTTCCGATCTTAGGATTGGTTGAGGTTCCTCCCCATTGTGCCCAATGCTGTACTCCGATTACACCGGATAACGGGAAGTCATTGCGTGTATCCTTAATCTGTACAAATAATGATTTATGATGCCATAAAACGTTATCTACATAAGTCTGCTTATTGTTTGTGAAGTTAGCCAGATAATCCTTGTCGAAAGAACGACCGACGGCAAAGTCTCCTTTGACTTGCATCCAGCCTTTAGTTAAAGGAACGACGGTAAATTCCGGAATGCTGATGTTCACTTCCGGTATCCGGGCGGGCATTGGCGGATTGCACGATATCGCCCGAGCTAAGCCAACGATCCCAAAGTGAATTATAGCGTTCCTTGCTTCCTAGCACTCAATAGCAAGCATTTGTAACCTAACTCGGCATATATTTGTTGGATAAAGAAATTGCGATGACGAGGAACTGCGGCCACTACGTCTAATCGGCTCCCCAGCGAAAACCTTTGCCAAAAGTTTGATTATGGAATACTCCCGCATTCAAATATCCGTTATTCGCTTCCAAAGGAACAATTCCGTATCGATTGCTAACCATCCAGAAAGGGGTATTGTCGCCACTAGCTACCGATCCGAATATTTCGGCCTTGTAGGTAGTCGCTTCCGGAGTTGTCTCTTCTTCTTGAGCGAAACTAGCCGTTGCCATCCCCAGACAAGTCAGACCTATAAAAATTGATCGCACTGATTTCATGTATATATAAATGTTTTGTCTGGGCGCAAAGGTAAGGATTTATATGTTTGGTGCAACCATTATTGTTTCTTTAACCACTCGAATATAGTTTGATAGGCATCGTTCCGATAGGGGCTTTTGAGATAGGATCAGATCGTGGATGCCGTTTGGAATGGTATCTCTCGTGACTTTGTCTCCTAGTTTCTCCCCGTATTTTGAATGTCTTGAACATCCAAGACGATGTCGGAGGTCATGTATTCCTCATGCCATGTCTCTGTTTCCGGAAAAGATTTGTTGGAAGACATCACTAGTATCGGACAATCCAGCTTTTAACCCTTTTTGTACCGTCTGTTGCGCTTCTTGTATGGCTTTGATCCATCCGGCTTTTTTCGGATGCCCGAATATCATTTTCCAGTTCGTATCAAATTCCCATTCTCCTTTATACTGCTTAAGCAGGCTATAAGCGTAATTCGGATCACCCAAACCTTGTACGGTAAGATTCGGAAATAGCCTCCCGACAAACGCAACGGTTGGCAGTACGACTTTCTCCATTAACCATCCGAAATTCCAATCTAGAAAAGGGCTGTTCAGAATAAGCCCGTCTACCGGTAACTCTCCTTTTTACTATTCAAATAATAAGGTGTGATCAATCCGCACTCGTAGAATGCGCCATTAATAATATCCGCTCGTTGCCTTCAGACCGGATGGTGGCCAAAGCGGTATCGATATCAGCGAAATACTCTTTTAGGCTCTTGCAAAAGAACGGGTTTTGATTGGGTAATATCGAACGTCCGTATTTCCGCAAGTCCATCGCATAGAAATTATATCCGTGAGCGTTTACGCTATCCCCTAATTGTTTCTGGAAAAATAGTCATTATAGCCATGGATATACAGCACGGCCTGTTTTACGCTATCCAGTTGAGGTTTCTTGACCAGTGTGCAAACTACCTTCCCCTCATAATCATCCGGCATCTGGAAGGTACGGCGTAAATAACCATCTCCCAATACATCGGGTACGTATTGGGCATATACCTCGCATAAAATGAAACAGAGGAATATAATAAGATTTATTTTTCGAGACATAAATATATTGTTTCTATTTTATAACTGTATTTTGCAAAAGATAGGGTTTATCAATCAATGGTAATTAACCAAGATCATAAAATAAAAAAATGACAGATAAGCATGAAAAACGATAGTATAAACGTGAATATTGCAACTTATACGTAAAAAGCACTATTTATGGTAAGCCGTTAATTTTTATCTTAACAATAAAATATTTTTACTTTGTTGGAAAAATGGAAGCGTGTATGGAACCGGAAATAACAGTAATAATCATAGATGATGACCTTGGATCGATCCAGAAATTGCAAAACGATCTATTGGCCTTCTCGGAGGTAAGGATATTAGATACAGCGACAACGGCGGAATTAGGCAAGAGGCATATCCTTAAGTATCAACCGGATTTGGTGTTTTTGGATGTGGAACTTCCGGACATGTCTGGCTTTGATTTGCTGGATGATATACGGGATGATATTCTTCCGAACTTGAGAGTCGTTTTCTATACGGTATACGATAAATATATATTGGATGCCCTACGTGCCTCTGCGTTTGATTATTTGTTAAAACCTTATTTAATTGATGAGTTAGCGGCACTCATCGAACGTTTTCATACAACAGAACCTGGCGGATGTTGCCTGCATGGAGAGATCTTTGCGGAAAATATTGAATCGGGATAGTCGATTTGCGATCCAAACCGTTTCGGGTCTTTTGCTAGTCCGTTGTGAGGAGATATTCCCTGCTTTCAGTTCTTGGGAGATCAGCGTTGCTGGCAGATTGTCTTGACTTCCCGTACTACTCATAAACTAAAAATGGGCACGACAGCGAAAGATTTGTTGTCTATCAATAATACGTTTGTTCAAATAAGCCAAGATTGCATTGTGAACTTGACTTATTTGATGTTCATCGAGAATAAGACCTTACGATGCGAGTTCTCATCTTCCAAGAGGAGGAGAGGATCGCCTCGCATCGCTATTTTAAACAACTGAGAGAACGGCTGGATATTATTTGATGGTTCCTCTTCTTTTCTCCCTAATTTTATCTGTTTTGCAGGGTGTAATAGGCTTCTGAAGTGAATAACTAACGGCTTGGGAAGTGAATAACTAATCACTTGAGAAGCCTTTTGCAAGCGATTAAGTATGTTGTCTAAATAATTCATTTTCACCGCATAAGGAATTTTACATTTCAAGTCGTAAATTATTTACTTCAGTAACGGATAGTGCCTACTAAGATTTGCTTATTTTCTGACATTTACATACAAGAGAGTCAATATATTCTAGCCATCCAATCCGCGAAAAAGTAGTCATATACCCTATAAAAGCCATCTTCCTGTGTTATCAAATCATTTTTCAACAGAGGTTTGACCGCAGATTGTACAGAACTGGCTGAGGGTAGCTTGTATTTTTGATAAATGCTGATGACGTGAGACCTTCTGCTCTGCCCTCTTTGGCGATAGCTTGTAAAAACAAGTTTTTTTGTTTGGGAGCAAGATTGGCAAGTAGATCCTTGTAACTACTTTCTTGTGTTAGAATCACATTCTTGCGGGCTATTTCTATCTTATCCATACTACAACGCTCACCCTCTTCGGTCAATGCGAAAAGTTCGTTCATTATCATTTGCACAAACCAAGTATAGCCATCGAACATCCGATAAACTTCTTCTATTACGGATTTGTCGATAAGCTTTCCCCTTTGCTCAAAAAGCCGGTTGGCGAACTCCACATAGATATGAATGGGTATTGGCTTAAGTCCTATACTAATAGCGCTTTTGATAAAAAGGCTTGAAGAGGAATTAAACATATTACTCATCAAATGGCGTTTACTGCCGGAGAAGATAAACATAGTCTGCTTTGCATTGTTGAATCTTGGTTCGCAACAACGCTTCTACATTTTTTCTCCTCATAGCCGCCAATTTGTTGGAACTCATCGATCGCCACGATACATGGTTTATCTGCGGTCTCTAGATAAGCGAAGATCTCATCAAGTGTTGTTTGTGGTGCTTGAATGTCTCCCTAGCCCAATATCAAAACAAGGTTCTCCGGTTACCATATCCAGTTTAAAAACCCGCACGCAATGAGGTTATGATTTGAAAGAACCGTTCCGTCCAAACCGTTTTCTTTGGCTTCAATTCGTCATAGATGGCTTTTTCCTAATAGATATACGAACTCTGTTAATGAAGTAGTGGCATAAATATCCACAAAGAACGCATGATAATTTTTCTATCGATTCTTGATGAAAAAGATGTTGGATCAATCCGGTCTTACCCAAACGGCGTGGAGAAATCAATGCGACATTACGTCCGTTCTCAATCTGTTTAATCAAGAAGCTTGTCTCTCCCTCACGGTCACAAAAAAATATTTGTCTGATACATATCTACCCACGACAAAAGGATTCATCATTGCGATTGTCTCCATAATATAAATACATTTTTATTGCAAATATAATAATTATATCCATAATAAAGAAAGGAAACGGTATGTTTCACTTGCACGTGTGGGAGTCCGTATTAAATAATTTGATATAGAGTGATTTAATTCGATTATTTATATATCTTCGCATTGTAGAAACCGCCGTTTCGGAAACAGCGGTTTCGGAACTGTGTATTATTGCCATGCGTAAAGATTAATCTTTAGTATCGAAAGAATGGAAAAACAATCATTTATCGCTCTAGTAAAGCGTTATTATCCTTGGATCTGCAGTATGGAGAAGGCTGCTTTTCGTATACATGATGATGTGAATCAGAAATATGATCATGTGTTGCCTTATGGATTTCATCTGAAAATGACGGTATCGTATGTCTCTCGCTACGGATATCTGGTAGCTGAGACCGAGGCGGATATACTGATTTTGTATGCCTCTGCTTTTCTGCATGATACGATAGAAGATGCACGGATGACCTATAATGATGTCGTGAAATTCCTGAAAAGAGTTCAAGGGGGAGGCTTTGTCTTGCCAGAAGGCGTGAGACAGCACTTGGAAGACCAAGTTCCGGAAATCGTATACGCCTTAACGAATGAAAAAAAGGACGAAACCGGGGAGAACGGGCGAATGACCTGTATTATCAAGGAATACGGCAGACTAAATTCGCTTCTTTTTATATAAAAATGTGTGATCGGCTGGCGAATATCCAATATACGATGATGTTTGTGTTTTTGCGAACCGGATGTTGGATGTTTACCGTAAAGAGTATCCGGAATTTATCCGATCGATCAGTGAAGGTGCGGTTACACAGGTGCCGGATGCCATGAAGGAGGAAGCGGAACGTCTGTTAAATAGCGAATCGTATATTATATAGTCTTCTCAAATGTCTTTTTCAGAAATCCATACGGAGCGATGAAGATCTGCTCACCTCATTGGGGCAGGGGAGCGAGGATGCGTTTACTGTTATTTATGAGCGGTATCATAAATTATTGTATGTGTTGGCCTATAAATATTTGAAAAGTACATATTCTTCGGAAGATGCCGTACAGCAAGTTTTTTTCTGAAATTGTGGGAGGCACGTTCCCTACTGATGGTGAACGTGAATTTAAGGAACTATCTCTATACAATGCTAAAGAATCACGTATTAAATGAGATCCGGAATAATAATAGCGCCGTAGAGAAAAAAATTATGAGATCGTACAATCAGCGCCGGAATATGAGGATGAACTGCTTATAAAGATAGAGGAACAAGATATGATGTCTCATTTTTACCAAGCGATCGATCACTTGCCGAAGCAGAAACGCCAAGTCTGTCTGTATAAGCTGAAAGGGAATCTATCTAATCAAGAAATCGCCGATAAGATGAATATCTCGGTCCCCACGGTAAAAACACATTATGCGCAAGCGATAAAAAAATACTGCGGGCACATTTCGAGAGACTATTTTTTTATTTCTTTTTATATTTGTGGAACTCATCCTATTGATGGCTTTGCGTGTCAATTGATAAAAAGAAAATGAATATGAAAATACCCGATCTATCGATCATAGAGAAAACGCTAAATAATGAGGCTACTTCCGAGGAGTCTTGTGAGGTTGTTCGTTGGTTTAAGACCCCGGAAGGACAGGCATGGCTTGCTGAGCGTATCGATCAGGATGAGAAAACGATTCATATGGGGGAGGAAGAGGCATGGATCGACCATCCGATACCCTCAGCCGTAATGTATCAGAATATTATGCGGCAACTCCGCCGACAAAAAATACGCCGTTTTATAGCGTATGCGGCTGCGGTCTTTATACCGATTGCTTTAATTATAGGACTTTTCATACGCATAAACTCACAAGTGGATTTGTTGGCGGATGGTGGGTATGACGAGGTGTACGTACCTAATGGGGAACGCATGCAAGTGCTTTTTTTCAAGATGGGAGTAAGGTCCATTTGAATTCAGGAAGCCGTATTCGTTATCCGAAAAAAATTCGGTCTCTCCGAACGTAAGGTTTATTTGGAAGGAGAGGCTTGGTTCGAGGTCGCCAAGAACAAGAATCGGCCTTTTATCGTGGATCTTTCTTATATGGATATAAAAGTGTTGGGTACTACCTTTGATGTGAAAGCCTATCCGGAGGAAGAAGCTATATTCGTCGCTTTAGAGACAGGATCTATCGAGTTGAAATCAAGATCCTTCAAATCTTATCAATTACGCCCGGGAGAAAAAGCGGTTTATAACAAGGCTTCCGGACGTTGTGAGGTACTCCGTTCCCACGATGTCAAGATGTATTCGGCATGGAGACGTAATGTGCTCGTATTTAAGAGCGCCCCTTTATCGGACGTAATGAAAACATTGGCTCGAACTTATGATATATCCTTTGACGTGAAGGATTCTGCCGCTTTGCGATATACGTATACGATAACGACCGATAGCGTCAATTTGACCACGGTATTAAAAGAATTGGAAAAAAATCACGTCTGTACTATTCGAGGAAAAAGGGGGCAAGATAGAAGTCGGATGAAAAAAATAAAAATTAGCTATAACGACTCATCCTTTTTAGATTTGTCATGTGTCTATTTGATAGGAGAGCAGGAAACAGAGTGTTAACCTTAAAATAGATATGCGTATGGATTCCTCATAAATAGATAACATAAGAACAGCCGAAAAGCTCCTACCCTTTTCGGCTGCCGATCGTATTAAAAAAATAAATTTCTAATACCAACTATTAAAAATCAATACAAATATATGAAAGAAAAGCAAGAAAGCCCTCGGCGTAGGTGCCTTTTAATATTAATTGAGAAAATACCGAATGCCATGAAGTTAACCTTTCTATTTTTTTAGTCATATCCTTGCTGAGTTTCACGGCTACCGCCTCGGCTCAGCGGGTTTCTATTAGTGCTGGACAATGCGAAAGTGGAGAAAGTTTTAGCTACCATCACCCACCAAACCGGGTTGAGTGTTGCGTATAGCAAACAAATCGTAGATTTGAATCGGAGAGTGAGCGTTAATTTTACGAATGCAGAATTGACAAATGTATTGGATAAAATAACGGAGGGCACGTCATTAAGTTATGAAGTTAAAAAAATGGAAAGATCTACTTATTTGAAAAAAACCTCTAGCGAATGCGGTCACCCAGCAAGCCAAAAATAACGGGTGTTGTTGTCGATTCAAAAGGGGAACCTATCATTGGAGCGAATGTTGTGGAGAAAGGTACTACAAATGGTACGATAACAGACTTTGATGGTAAATTTATTTTGGAGGTATCGGATAACGCGACACTTCAATTTTCTTATATCGGCTTTATGCCAACAACTGTCGCTATTGCGGGACAGACTTCATTGAATGTACGTTTAAGGGAGGATACACAGGCTTTGGATGAGGTCGTAGTTGTAGGTTATGGAACCCAGAAGAAAAGTAAATTTGACAGGTTCTGTTTCTTCCGTGAAGTTTGATGAGGAATTGGCGAACCGTCCGATCACTGATGCTTCTCAAGCACTTTCCGGAAAGGTCTCCGGTGTGTGGATCAGCCAGAATTCGGGTAAGCCGGGAGATGATGGAGCGCAATTGAGAATTCGTGGCTGGGGTACATTGAATAATTCGGACCCGTTGGTGATTATTGACGGAGTAGAAGGGTATTCAGCCAAGTAAACCCGAGTGACATCGAAAGTATCACAGTCTTGAAGGATGCGGCTAGTGCGGCTATTTACGGATCAAAGGCCGCTAACGGTGTCGTTTTGGTTACGACGAAGATGGGAAAGAATAATGAGAAAACCCAAGTAGAGTTGAACTCTTACGTCGGAATGCAGCAGATCGGACGTCATTTTGATTTAGTGACGAATAGCGCCGAGCATATGACTATGGCGAATCAAGCTTTGGTGAATGGGGGAGAGAACCCTCTTTTCTCGGAAACATTGATCTCTAATTTCGCTAATGGAACAGATCCTTATAAATACCCGAATACGGATTGGTATGACTCTCTTTATCGGAATGCTTTAATAACAGGGCATAATTTATCTATTCGCGGTGGATCGGAGAAACTATCTTCCTTCTTGTCTTTGAACTATTTGAGTCAGGAAGGTATTTTGATGAACTCTAAGGCGGAGCGGTTCGGTATCCGGGCAAATGTGGAGTATAAAGTGAATTCATGGTTGAGAGTTGGCGCTCGTTTGAATTATACTCGTAGGAATTCCCAAAGAGCCTTTTTGATTTGTTCCGTGTATTCGAACAGCAACAAGGTGCGGCTCCTTTCATCGCTCCATATACCCGGGATGGCCGTTTCGGTTCGGTAGAAGCGATTAAGGATGATGGTACTTTATTGTATACGACTTATCAGCCGGTTATAGACGCTTCGAACAGGGGCGACTAAAACATCCAAGGATTATATGGCAGTAAATGCTTTCGCTACCGTGGATTTTTACGAAAGACTTGAACTTACAAGTAACATGGGCCTCTAATGGCAATTGGAAAATGGTTGATAAATATAATGAGACCCTTTATGGATATACGGATTCTGGCATAGAGACGATACCGAAAAAAATTACAATCGTGATGGTATTGTGTTGAGTAGAGAGCAAGTATCGACCATGCGTAATAATTTCCAAGCGACATTAAACTATAGCAAGCGATTTGCGGATAAGCATTATGTTGCCGCTATCCTTGGTACCCAATTGGAGAATTACAGTATAAAGAACGTATTTGCCCGAAGAACCAACCCACCCAAAGAAGGATTAACCCAAGTGGACGCGGGAACGGAAGGTATCAAGGGAGAGGGAAATTTTGAAGGTCTACGCATGGCATCTTATTTTGGTCGATTGAATTATGCCTTTGCGGATAAATATTTATTTGAGATGAATCTCCGTGCCGATGCCTCCTCTCGTTTTTAAACGGGGAAATCGCTGGGGTGTTTTTCCGGGCTTCTCTGCAGGATGGCGTTTGAGTGAAGAGGCGTTTATTAAGAACCTGAATCTGTTTTCTAATTTGAAACTACGTGCGTCGTGGGGACAATTAGGCAATCAAACCATTGAAGGATATTGGCCTTATTTAACAGTGATCTCCCAAAATTATGACTTGAGTTATAATTATGGAGGCTCATTGGCTCCGGGTGCTGCCGTAACCGCTTTGGTGGATGAGGATATTACTGAAACTACCTCTTCCTTGGATATTGGCGTGGATTTGGGCTTCTTAGGTAATAAGTTGAATATAGAAGCTGATTACTTCAATAAAAAAACAACCGATATTATCGTTCAATTGCCAATACCAAACGTATTAGGGGATAAGACCGCGCCGTTTGAGAATGTGGGCGAGATGAAAAAAATAATGGTTTTGAGTTAGTCGTGAATTATGATAATCTTGAGACGAGCAGAGATCGCCTTGGATTTAACGTAGGACTAAACTTTACGTATATCGATAATAAAGTAACGAAATTTCAAGGTGGAAACTCTCCGGACCAGCTTTATTTGATTCGTGAGGGATATCCGTATAAGGCTTTGTATGGCTATAAAGCGGTTGGCATCTATCAATCGGACGAAGAAGCCGCTCAAAATATGCATAGCAATGGGCTTAAGCCGGAAATGGGAAATCTGAAATACGAGGATGTTAATAACGATGGAAAATTAGACTATCAAGATAAACAAGTACTTGGTAATACGATTCCTAAAATTACGTATGGACTTACTGCCGGCTTACGCTATAAAGGGTTTGACTTAAATATCTTATTCCAAAGGTTTGGGACAGGGCCGAATGCGTTTACGAAGAGCGGCATGACCCGTATGCAATACGAATGGCTGACTATTTCTGATAAATGGCGGGATGCGTGGAGCCCAGAGAATCCGGACTCAAATATACCGATGCTTCGGTTTGACTCTTCATGGGACACGTATGACTCCTCATTTTGGGTGCATCGTATCGATTTCTTGAAATTGAAGAACTTACAATTAGGTTATGCGTTCCCTGAATGGATTACCTCAAAGCTAAAAATGCAACGGTTGTACGTATATGCGAATGCCCAGAACCTGTTTACGATTATGTGGAAAAAGGGTATGAAGGATATTATCCGGAAAGAAATACGTTTGATTCGGGTACCAATTATTACCCGACTCCGAGAATATTTACATTTGGTATAAATCTTAATTTCTAAAAAGTATGAAACAGTTATTAGCATATTGCTTATCAATTATACTATGTGTCTCTTTCACGGGATGTATGGAGCATTATTTGGATTTGTATCCTGAGGATAAGATTACTTCGGCGAGTTTCCCGGAAAATGAATCGGATATCAAACTCCTTTTTAAATGGTGTCTATGCTCAATTGAGGGAAAAAGAGGTTTATAATCAAGGCTTGTTTGGCTTTGGCATAACGGATGGAGCTACCCCTAACGCATTTAACTGGGGAACGGATGAGGGTTTTTTTAATAAGTTGGGTGCCGGGCGATTGAGCTCTAGTGACGGAGGAGTCGTAACGTATCGTTGGAAAAGATGTTATGAGATAATCTCCCGGGCAAACTATTTGTTGGCCTGTATGGATTTAGTGGATTTATCGGAAGAAGCGAAAGCCAAATATTCAGGTGAGACTCATTTTTCTACGGGGGCTGGCTTATTCTGTGCTAGCGGAAACCTATGGTGGGGTACCTATTATATTGACGAACATTTCCACGGAAGAAGCTCGTAGCTTGAAGCGGGCGAGTTTGGAGGAGACTTGGCAACAAGCGCTGGATGATTATGAGGTTGCGATCACCAATCTGGGAGTGGATGCTCCTGAGCCGGGGCGTGCTACCAAGGGGGCGGCTTTAGGTATGAAAATGCGAGCCTACTTATACCAAGGTAAATACAAGGAGGTTCTGTCTTGTGTCGAGCAAATTGATGCGTTGAAGAAATATGGTCTATTCCATAGTTATGAGGGTTTGTTTGATCCGGCTAATGAGAACAATAAGGAAGTATTGTTTGATATCCAATATATTGAAGGCGAGAATTCGCAAGGTTCCTATATTGACCAGTATTGCGGAACGGGTACCGGAAGTTGGACCCGTGGAAGCCGTTATGTCCCTACGGATGATTTGGTTGCGGCTTATGAGACGATCGATGGCTCTCCTGTAGATCCCGAGAATCCTTATGAGAACCGGGATCCTCGTTTAGGTTTCACGGCTGTACTTCCGGGTTCTTATTTCTTGGGCTATCGTTTCCCCTAATTACCTGTATCCGGGAGGTGCGTTTAATCATGCCGGTAATCGGTTGAAACATTTAAGTACCCGTAAATATCGGATTCAGGATGAGTCAAAGCTTCCTCCTTCCGGGCAGTCTTATATCAATGATATCATACTGAGATATGCGGATGTCTTATTGTCAAAAGCGGAGGCGATTATTGAGACGAATGGAAATGTAGCGGATGCGATCGCTATCCTCAACCGGATCCGTACGGAAAGGGATGACGTTAAGATCTCTTTGCTGCCGACATCTATTAGCCGTGAGGAGACTCGTGAGAAAGTGAGACATGAGAGACGGATTGAGTTAGCATTAGAAGGACGTTATTGGTCAGATGTAAAACGTTGGAAAATCGGTAGGAACTTTACCCTATGATTATTAAGGATCATGAGGGTAGCGTGATCGAGACGAAGTTCCCAAATGGCTATTTGGAATATTACGATTTATTACCGATTCCTGATAGCGAGCGTTCTTTGAATCGAATTTGGATCAGAATCCGGGTTGGTAATGTGCAACTAAAAGAAAAAAATGAAATGAAACTTATATCTAACATAATATCGGTATTAGCCTTTTCAGGAGCGGCCGTGGCTACTCAAGCGGCGGAAAGGCCAAATGTGATAATCGTATTTATCGATGATTTCGGATATGGGGATTTAGGTTGTTACGGGAGTACGAAGCATCGTACTCCCCATATCGACCAGATGGCTAAAGAGGGAATACGACTGACCGATTTTTATGTGGGTTCGAGCGTGAGCACACCTTCCAGATCGGCTTTATTGACAGGGTGTTATCCAAGGCGAGTCTCCATGCATGTAAATGCGGACCCTACACCTTTGATGTCCAAAGGGAGGCAAGTGCTATTTCCAGCTTCGCATAAAGGCTTGAATCCCGGTGAGATAACGATCGCCGAGTTGATGAAGGAGCAGGGGTATGCGACGGCTTGTATCGGGAAATGGCATCTAGGGGATCAATTGCCATTTCTTCCTACCCGGCAGGGTTTCGACTATTATTATGGTATTCCTTATAGTAACGATATGGATCGTCCGTATTGTCCGTTACCCTTGATGGAACAGGAGGAGGTAATAGTGGCTCCAGTCGGTCATGATTCCTTGACGATTCGGTATACTAATAAGACTGTGGAGTTTATAAAGTCTCATAAGGAATCTCCGTTCTTTATTTATTTGTGCCATAATATGACTCATAATCCGTTAGCGGCTTCTCCCGCTTTCAAGGGAAAGTCTCAGAACGGACTCTATGGGGATGCGACCGAGGAATTGGATTGGTCGATGGGAGTCTTGCTTGAGACTTTAAAGGAGGAAGGATTGGATCAAAAATACCTTGGTTATCTTTACTTCCGATAATGGTGCGGATGAACACTTCGGCGGTACGAACCGTCCGTTGAGAGGCCAAAAGGGTACGACGTATGAAGGTGGGTTCAGGGTGCCTTGTATAATGAGATGGCCCGCTAAAATACCGGCGGGACAGGAGACTGATAATCTGGTGACTTCGATGGATTTCTTACCGACATTGGCGCATTATTGCGGTTATGCGGTTCCTTCCGACCGGGTGATAGATGGGCATAATGTGTCTGGAATCTTGGAGGGAGAATCGATGGCATCGCCCACGGAGACTTTCTATTATTACCAGAAACAACAATTACAGGCGGTACGTTGGGGAAACTGGAAGTATCATTTACCTTTGAAGGAACGTATCAAAGGCCCTCACTTCCCGGATACGGAAGTCGGTGAAGCTCGTTTATATAATTTGGCGAATGATTTGTCGGAAACAACCAATGTCATCGATAAACATCCCGAAGTAGTGACGAAGATGAATCAATGGATCGAACAGGTTCGTAGTGATATGGGAGATTGGGGATGTGAAGGCCGGAACCAGCGTCCTGCCGGTATCATAGATGAACCTTTTTCCCCGTTTACTTAAATAAAAAGATACGTATATGAAAACACTGAAATCATTGTCTGTTTTAACAGCGGCGGTATTATCGAACAGCTTGAGCTTGAACGCTGCCTCGGATGCGGCCAATAAGCCTAATTTTGTAATCATATTCTGTGACGATATGGGATATGGGGATTTGAGTTGCTATGGGAATCCCACGATCCGCACACCGAATATAGACCGTATGGCTTGTGAAGGAATGAAGCTGACCCAGTTTTATGTGGGGGCCGGAGTTTCTACACCAAGTCGGGCCGCGTTAATGACCGGACGTTTGCCGGTTCGAAATGGATTGTATGGAGATCGGGTAGCCGTACTTTTCCCTAACTCAAAGGCTGGGTTAGGACAAGATGAGGTCACGATCGCCAAAGTTTTACAACAAAACGGGTATGCGACCGGCTGTGTAGGCAAAATGGCATTTAGGTGCGTTTTCTCCCTATTTACCGACGGATCATGGTTTTGATACCTATTTCGGCATACCTTATTCCAATGATATGAGCCCTGTTCAGAATAAAGGCGCGCATGCCCGGAATTTTTTCCATCGACTCCATTGATATTGGATGGTAAGCAAATCGAATCGGAACCGGATCAGGGAGAA
This sequence comes from Phocaeicola vulgatus, assembly GCA_022009975.1. Classification (GTDB taxonomy): domain Bacteria; phylum Bacteroidota; class Bacteroidia; order Bacteroidales; family Tannerellaceae; genus Parabacteroides. The sequence continues at coordinate 15,068 of CP091733.1, forward strand.
TTAACCCGTCGCTATACGGAGAAAGCGGTATCGTTCATCAAGGATCATTCAAAGGAACCTTTCTTCCTTTATTTCGCTCATACCTTCCCGCATATCCCATTGTACACGAATGCCCGTTTCGAGGAACGAGCAAACGAGGCCTGTACGGAGATGTGGTTGAGGAAATAGACTGGAGCGTTGGGGAGGTGTTGAAGGCTCTGCGTGAAAATGGCTTGGACGAGAATACGTTTGTTATTTTTACCAGCGATAACGGCCCTTGGCTGACGGAGCATGAGAATGGTGGTTCCGCAGGTCCGTTGAAGGATGGCAAGGGTACTTGGTGGGAAGGTGGCTTCCGGGTTCCGGCCATTTGTTGGATGCCGGGAAAAATCAATCCGGCGATCAACGATGAGATTATGACCTCGATGGATTTATATCCGACTTTCCTCTCGATGGCGGGTATCGAGCAACCGAAAGATCTTGTATTGGATGGCGTGAATCAAACCGGATTATTGTTTGAGGAAAAGCATTCCGCCCGTGATGAAGTTTATTATTGGTGGGAAGCGAGTTGATGGCGATCCGTAAAGGGGAGTGGAAGTATTATTTTAAGACGATCAAGGACCAATATCTGCGAACCTGTAAGATCGAGACTCCGGCAGAACCCTTGTTGTATAACGTGGAGACAGATATCTCGGAGAGGTTCAATCAGGCGGAGAAGCATCCGGAGATCGTGAAATTACTGATCGAGGCCGGTGAGAAACATAAGAAAAGGAATGAAGATCAAACCTTCCGTATGTGATATGATGTAATGGGAAATTAAAAACAACAGATAGATGAATAAATATATACTGACAGCGGCTTGCGGATTGGCTTTTTCCGCAGCTTCCGCACAAACAAAGGCTTTGCCGGATAGCCCGAATATCCTGCTGATTTTGGTGGATGATTTGGGATATGGTGATTTGTCCTGTCAAAGGAGCCGCCAAGGACATTCAAACTCCACATATCGATAAATTATTAAATGAAGGAGTTCGTTTCACGAATTTCCATGCGAACTGTCCGGTCTCCTCTCCTAGTAGAGCTTCCTTATTAACCGGTCGTTATCCGGATATGGTAGGCGTACCGGGAGTTATTCGTACGCATAAAGAGGATAGCTGGGGGTATCTGTCGGAGGATGCCGTATTATTACCCCAGATGTTGAAGAAAAAGAGGCTATCATAATGCGATGGTTGGAAAATGGAATCTAGGATTGGAGTCTCCGAATACCCCTACGGAAAGGGGCTTCGATTTCTACCGGGGATTTTTAGGGGATATGATGGATGATTATTATACCCATCGTCGTTTCGGAAATAATTATATGCGTGAGAACTTGAAAGAGATCGATCCACAAGGACATGCTACAGAGATTTTCTCTGATTGGGCGATCCGTTACCTGTCGGATATGAAGCCAAAAGCAAGAGCCTTTCTTCTTGTATCTAGCTTATAATGCCCCACATACCCCGATACAACCACCTCAGGAATGGCTGGAAAAGGTGAAAAAGCGTGAACCGTCACTTCCTGAGAAGCGTGCTAAGATTGTCGCCTTGATTGAGCATTTGGATTATAACGTCGGACGTGTGTATGAGGCCTTGGAACAGAATGGCCAGTTGGAGAATACGATCATTATATTTACCTCTGATAATGGAGGGCAGGACGATGCGGGTGCGAATAACGGCCCGTTCAGAGGCGCGAAGCAGGATATGTATGAGGGAGGGATCCGGGTAGCCGGAGGTATTTATTGGAAGAACCAGATCCGTCCGGCGGTACGTGATAATTTCGTCATGCTTTCGGATATGTTCCCGACCTTATGCGATCTGACAGCCGTGCCTGTATCGCATGAGATCGACGGTATCAGTATCTTGCCTCTTTTACGGGGTGAGGAACAAGATACCGGAGATCGAATGGTGCATTGGGTGCGAAGGGAAGGTAATTCCCGATATGGAGGTCAGGCATATTACGCATCTCAATACCGGGATTTCAAGATTTTACAAAATACTCCTTGGGAGCCTATCCAATTCTTTAATATAAAGGAAGATCCGAAGGAACAAAGTCCGATCGGGGAACGATCTTCGGATACGTATAAAAACTTGTTCAATGGCTTGATGGAGCATATCCGTCAGACGGGTATGATACCGTGGCAAGGCAAACGGTATAAGTGATTTTCCCATGTGATTTTTAGAAGCACGTACATCGTTATTCATGGTGGTGTACGTGCTTTTTGTATATTGCTCTTAACTGAAATTGAATGTTTTTTTGTGTATGTTTGCGGGAAATCTTCGGGAGTTTATTTATATGGGAATATCCGATGAGAAGCTATGGGAATCGTGTCTGAAGGGAGATAAAGGAAGCCTTCCGTGAGCTTTTATTGCCGATTTTACGCATTGCTGCGCAATTATGGAATCAAGTTACTTCCCGACAAGAACTTGGTGGAAGATTGCGTCTGAGGATATTTTTATCAATTTGATTCAAAACCATACCTCCCTCTCTCCGACGGCGAATGTCAGAGGATATCTGCTTAAGGCTTTAAGACATAAGCTGTATGATACGATCGAGAAAAACAGGAAAATGGAGGATGTCTCCTTATATGAGGACGTGTTTCAAGTGGATGAGTTATTCTCCCGTATCGCATTGGATACGACAGATACGGACGACCGGGTTAAACTTTTGATGAAAGCCTTGACAAAACTTTCTCCCCATCAGCGAGAGATCATTTATCTTTATTATGTAAATGAATTGGGGCATAATGAGATAGCTGGTATTTTTAGGCATAAATTACCAATCCAGTAAAAATTTATTGTCTAGAACACTCCGTAAGTTAAGGCGGTGGTTCTCGTTGGAGCTTTAATGTATTCTTGGACTCTCTTTATGTCGCAGTATATCAAAGATATATTGTGCCAATAATTTTCACCTTGATGGCACAGTCGTGCCATCCAAGTGGCACAGCTGTGCCATCGGTGTGGCATAGTTGTGCCATCAAGGTGGCACAGCCGTGCCCTAGGGATGGCAAAAGAGGTTGTAAGAATGAAAAATGGCGGATTCGCTATTTTTCCCGGTAAAAAGTGAGTACCAAAACGAATTCCATCCGTAATAAGAGTAAACAGGTATCTCGTGAATAAGAAACAGGACATGGTTGAGAAGGAGTCATTTCGGCAAGCCGGAGAAGATTTGTTGCGTAAAGTTCGTGAAGAGGAGCGAGTGGATTTGCGACTGGCACTTTCTTCTTGGCAGAAGCTGGAGGAACGTTTGAATGCTCCCCGTAAGACCTCTGTTTTACGTATACGCTATCTTGTTTCTTCCGTAGCGGCCGCCGTCATGTTGCTTCTTGCCGTGGGATGTTATTTTTGGATAATGGGGCATGATAAATCTTCATTGCCTTTTGGCCTTGTTGGAGGAAAAGAATGTTGGCGCCTTGCCGGGGGATGAGATTCTCTTGGTGAAGGATCAAGGTTGGGTTCAACTGAAAGATGAAGCTACGGTAATTTATGATACGGTAGGCAAATCAAATGTAGAGGAACACCAAATAGAAAAGAATGAGCAAGAAACTAAAATTGATGAGCCGGATCAAATGATAGTACCGAAAGGACGGCGTGCGAATATCGTATTTTTCAGATGGTACTAAAATGTATATTAATGCAGAGACCCGGGTGATTTTTTCCTACGGTTTTTTTGCTAAAGATAAGCAGGGAGATATTAGTGGATGGAGAGGTCTATTTGGAAGTTGCTGCGGACCCTTCTCGCCCTTTTATTGTTAAAACGAGTACGATCGAGGTAAAAGTGCTTGGCACTCGATTCAATGTGTGCTTATCGGGATGAACCTGCGGCTTCCGTTGTATTAGTGGAAGGACAGGTCGAGGTGAAAAATGGCGATAATGGTAAGAATGTGCTGAGCCCTGATGATATGCTTGAGTTAAAAGGGTAAAGAAATATCGATCAAAAGGTAGATGTCTTTTGAACATATTTGTTGGAAAGATAACTTGATGCTGTTAAATGATCGTAAGGTTGGAGAGGTCTTAAATCGGTTGTCTCGTTATTATGGCCGGACTATTTTTATTTTGGCAAAGAGATAGGTGAAATACCTATTTCAGGAAAAATTGGACCTAAGAGAGAACTTGGAGGAAGTTGTTGAGATTATTTGTCAATCTCTTTTTCTACGCCAAGAGAGAGACAGGGGAGAATAATATAATTTTTATTAAAATAATTTGCCTATGGGAAAGGAATGATCTGTAAGCGTGTTTGCATTTACAAGAGAGCCAGAAGATACTGCCATATCTTCCGGCTCAAGAGCTTTGTTTAATCAATAATTACGTACTAAAGAAAAACATTACAAAGGTATGAAGAAAAAGAAGATTTCTGCCGAGAATCAAATCATTTTCTCAAAAGTCTTGGTTTAGCCTTATGTCTGGTAAGTTTTGGAGGATCTGCGATATATGCGTCTTCCCTATATGCGCAGCGGACTATGCTAAGCATTCAAATGAATGATCGTACGGTAGAAGATGTATTTGAATACATTGAGAAAAACAGTGAGTTTATTTTTGTGTATCATGGTTCTAACATTGATTTGCATAGGAAAGTTAATCTGGATGTTCGGGATCAGTCTGTAGAGATAATATTAGATAAATTATTCAGCGGAACGGATATTGAGTATATTATTAATAATCGTCAAATAATCGTACGTCGAGACACGAAAAAGAGGATTTACCGATTGCTAATCAACAGACGAAAAAGGTAAAAATAACAGGTGTCGTGAAAGATGCTCACGGGGATCCAGTGATTGGTGCGAATGTAGTAGAAAAAGGAACGACTAACGGCACTATTAGTGATCTGGATGGAAACTTTTCCTTGGATGTTTCCGCTGGGAATGTGCTAATGGTATCTTATGTCGGTTTTCAAGAAAAAGAGGTTCCTGTTGGGGATAAAAAAGTTCTCCAGATAGTGCTTGATGAAGATTCAAAAGCCTTGGAGGAAGTTGTCGTTACCGCTTTGGGTATTACTCGTTCAGAGAAAGCGTTAGGTTATGCTACACAAAAAGTTCAAGGGGGATGAATTGAGAAAGTTAAGGGCGTGAATATCGCGACGAGTTTAAGTGGTAGGATCTCGGGCATGCGAGTGTATAATTCTACGGAATTTGGGGTCGCTCCTAAGATAAAATTACGTGGAGAGGAGCCTTTGGTCGTCGTGGATGGCGTTCCTACAAATCAAGCGTTTAGTGATTTCAAACCAGGATGTGATTGAGAATATCACTGTGTTGAAAGGGGCTACGGCCTCTGCGTTGTATGGTTCCCGAGGTGGTAATGGAGCGATGCATGATTACCACCAAGAAAGGGGTGATAAGGGCTTTTCTATAGAGGTAAATACCAGTAATATGTTTAATGCCGGACAGTTAAAAAAATACCGGAGGTGCAGACGGCTTATAGCGCCGGGTCTGAGGTAAATTTGATAATATAGATTCTGTCTGGGGCGATAAGTTGGATATTGGTCGTGTTTATACGCAATGGGATCCTATTAAGAAAGAGTATCGGGAAATGGAGTTGACTTCGAGGGGTAAGAATAATTTTTAAGAATTTCTTGGAGTTTAGTATGATCAGTAATACTACGGTCAGTGTATCATCTTCTGGTAAGAATGGAAGCATCCGCACTTCTTTGTCTTATTTGTATGATAAGAATCAATATCCGAATTCACGTAAGAATAAATTCTGGTATAATATTGGTGGAGAGCTGAAACTAGGCAATAAGGCGAGCGTGGAAGGTAGTATGAACTTTACGCAGGAATCTGCGCCGAATACGGCTGGGTATGGATATGGTACCGGATATATGTACAATATTTTATTATGGACTGGTCCGGAGTATGATCTGCGGGATTACAAGGATTATTGGCTTGTCCCAAATGAAAAGCAGAATTGGCATTATACGGATTGGTATGATAATCCTTAATTTTGAGGCTTATGAGAAGATTAAGTCGATAAATAATTTTACGACGAATGGTTCATTGTCTTTTTAAGTACAGAGATACTCCCTTGGATGAAATTGCAATTGCGTGCGGGAGGAGTCGCTTATGCGAATAACAATGTGACTCGTTCTTCGGTGGGAACGATCTCTAAAGGCCGTGGTGGCTGGGAAGACGGAGCGTTGGGTTATTATAAAGAGGGCAAGAAGACTGGTTTTACCATGAATTATGATTTCTTCTTGCTGTTTAACAAGAAGCTGAGTGATTTTAGTGTTGACGGTTTATTGGGAGGTTCTCTTTATTATACGAAAACAAAGAATCTGGAAGCTTCCACGAAGAATGGCTTGTCTGTTCCCGGTTTTTATTCGATAAAAGCTTCCGTAGAAAGTCCGATCGTGGATGCGGAGACTAAGACGAAAAAAAGTGAATAGTCTGTTCGGCACGTTGACATTGGGGTATAAGGATACTTATTATCTGGAGGCTACTGGGCGTAATGACTGGTCTTCTACTTTGCCTTCAAATGATAAATCATATTTTTATCCTTCCGTGGGAATGAGTATTATTCCTTCTAATATAATAAGCTTTGCCGGATTGGATACCCTTCTGGAAATTGAGAGGATCGTGGACTGTCTCTAAAACCGATTTAGCTATTTTATGATTTAGATCGGGCCTATACGATTAAACAGAATGTTTGGGATGGCTTGAATACGGCTAGTTATCCGGATTATTTGCGTGGCGACGTGAAGCCTATCACGAATCGTACATGGGAAATAGGTACGGGTATTCACTTCTTGCAAGGACATCGCTTGAAATTAGATGTGAGTTATTTCAATAAGTTGACTTATAATAATACGATCAGCCAAAGGATATCTTCCGCTACGGGATATAAATCGAGATTGATGAATATTGACGAAGAATATGTTCGTCGGGGAGTGGAGATTTCTATTGACGCTACTCGGTGCAAGTCCGTGATTTCTCATGGGATGTGTCGTTGAATCTTTCGACGAGCAAGAGGTATTACGCTAAATTGGATGAGAGCTTCAGCCCGGATAACTTGTGGACATACGTGGGCGCTCGTACGGATTCTTATTCATATAAAGGCTATGACAAAGATCCGGATGGTAATTATATTATTAATACGAATGGCTTGATGTCTAGGAGCCAATATAGTTCTTTGATTGGTTATACGGATCCGGATTTAGAGTATGGTCTAGCGAATGTATTCAAGTATAAGAACTTTACGCTGACACTCAATTTTGATGGCCGTATTGGTGGAAAAATCATGGTCGAATACGGAATTCCACATGTTGGAAACCGGCGCTCATCCGGATACGGACAATCAATGGAGATATGATGAGGTGGTGAATGGCAAGAAAAATTATGTGGGTGAAGGTGTCAAGATTGTATCAGGCGAGGTCAAATATGATCAATATGGCAGGATTACATCAGATACGCGGGTATTCGCTCCGAATGATATCGAGACTTCTTATGAGGATTTTGTAAGAAGCAGCCATAATAATCCAGATAAATTAGTTCAGAAAAAGACGTTCTTGAAATTGAGGGAAATGTCAATCGGATATAATTTGCCGAAGAAGTTTATTAGTAAGTTAAGTATGAATAGCTGTTATGTAGGCTTTATCGGACAGAATTTATTTGTGTTGACCAAAAGATTTTAGATTCTCGGATCCGGATGGCTTTGAGGATATTGAGGGCGAGGATATATCTTCTCCGTCTATAAGGTATGTAGGTGTAAACTTGAAAGTTGAATTTTAAAAAAAGCTAAACGTATGAAAATTAAAAAAATATTGATATGCGGACTGGTTTTTGTTGGGTATGGTTGGATGTGATGATTTCGAAAGCGTAAATACAAATCCCGACTCAACTAACAAAGTAACATCTGCGATGTTGGCAACAGAACTGTTACGTGATATTACCACTTATAAAAATGGGAATGGAAAGGATTTTATCCGGGATGAATTGTTAGCTAAGTATTTGTCGTGGACAGAGGCTAATGATATAGATCTGGCATTCAATTTGTTGGGTGGAGCAAATTATGATGCTTTGAGAGATTTGCGGAATGCCTCGAAGATGATTGATTTTGCGACGAATGATGAGTTGAAAAAAACTCCTATACGGCATTGTCTCATTTCGTACGGGTTTTCTTTTTCTTCAATTTGACAATGCAAGTGGGGGACATACCTTATTCTGAAGCTTTAAGAGCTGAGGATGAAGAGGTGTATTTCCCGAAATATGACTCTCAAAAAGATGTTTTTCTCGGGTTATTGAATGAATTGGATGAGGCGGACCGTCTCTTTAGTGCTGGTACTAATTTTGAGGGTGATTATATTTATGGAGGGGATGTGACGAAATGGCGTAAGGCTGTGAATGTTATGCAATTGAAGTTGCTTCTTAATTTGTATAAAAAGGTCGATGATCCGGATTTAAAGGTTCGGGAAAGAATCAATGAGATTATCAATAACAGACCTGTTTTTGAGTCGATTGCGGATAATTTCCAAGTTGTGTACTCTAATAAGGCTGGACAGAAATATCCTTATTTTTAAGGAAATTAATAGTTTTGTGAATAATGACAGGATGACTGATCTTTTGTTGATAAATTGAAAGCCTTGAAAGATTATCGTTTATTTTATTATGCGAAACCGACACCGAGCTCAGAAGAAGCCAAGTTGGATCCCTCGGAATGGGATGCTTATGGTGGAGTAGACCCGACCTTACCGGAGTCTGAGATCTTGACTTTTTGTGAGTGGGGGAACTGTTTCTCAAATAAATGATCGCTACGAGGAACTGCCGGAGGGCGAGCCTGTATTTTTCTTGAGTTATCAAGAACAAAATTTTATACTGGCTGAGATGGCTCTGAGAGGTTTTATCTCAAAAAGTCCCAATGAGTATTATGAGGAAGGCGTTCGTTCTTCAATGCGGTTTGTGGCGGATAATACTCCCGATGATGTTATGTTCCATCATAATCGAAAAATAACAGATGCCTATATTCAAGAATATCTCGGAAACCAAGGCGTTAAGTTCGCTAGTGATTTTCAAGAACAGTTGAGTCAGATTATTTGGCAAAAGTACATATTGACGTTTCTTCAAACACCTTACAATGCTTTCTTTGAATATCGTAGGACAGGTGTACCGAATATTCCGATAAATCCGAAATCGAATAGGAATATACCTTCTGATAAAATGCCGTTAAGATGGATGTATCCATCGGAAGAGTTGGATTACAATATGGATAATGTCTCAAAAATCAATTAGCGACCAGTATGGAGGGTCGGATGACTATATGGGTGTCATGTGGATTTTGAAATGAGAATGTAATGCATATAATTTTCGGGTCATTTCAAAGGAAAAACTGCTCTTTTTGTTATTTCTATAAAGATATTTACATTTGTCTCTATGTTAAGGATAATAAAACATATTGAACGCTTGTTGCTGACGCACGATTGTGTGATCTTGCCGAAGTTTGGTGGTTTCGTGCTGCAAACTTTGCCGGCGACGTATCAGGAAGAGGAACATTTGTTCCGGTCTATGCGTAAAGAGGTTATGTTCAATGTCACGCTACAGCATACAGACGGCTTGCTCTCCGAGTCGTATATGCAGACGTATGGCGTTGATTACCGGAAAGCTCAGTTGATGCTGGAAGAGGATATCGAGGCTTTGAATGTTTCTTTGGAACAAGACAAGCGGATAACATTGGGGCGAATTGGGACTTTCTCTATAGGAGAGGAAGGGCAGACCATTTTTTTACGCCGGGCGATTCTGGGGTATCTCAATGCGGATTCGTATGGTTTATCATCGTTTCATTTTCCGGTTTTGCGATCGTTGGAGGAAGAGCGGGAAGAGGTTACTTTACTTACGGGTAAGAAAAAGAAAGATGTGTTCTATATCCCGGTTAGTCGTAAGTTGATCCGGGTTGTTGCGGCGTCAGCTGCTGCTGTCGCATTATTCTTTGTGGTTTCGACTCCGGTGAAAGAAGTAAACCTGTCCGCTTATACAGCTAGTTTTGTTCCTACGGAGATGATAAATTATAGGTTTGAGGAACCGATTTCTCAGCCGGAGGAAATTCAAATATCTCAAGTGGACGAGATGGTAGCGGAGGTAACTCCTAAAATAGAAGCGACTAAGGAGACAGAGATTGCCAAAGCGGCTTCTGCTCCTGAGGTAAAGAAAGAGCTTGTTGCTCCCGCTCCGAAAGTGAAATCCGTGGCACCGAAGAAGATGTATCATATCGTGATAGCGAGTTTCCCGACAGAGGAGCAGGCGAATGAGTATATATCCGGTGTAGACCGTGCGCAATGTAAAAATGTAAGCAAGGTGGTTCGTGATGGCAAATATCGTATTTATGCGGATAAGTTTAATAACCGGGCGGATGCCGAGAGCTACATGGCGACACTTCGAAAAATAGAAAAGTATAAAGATGCTTGGCTGTTCATTAGCCGTTAATAAAAAGCCTGATCGAAAGATCAGGCTATGACTTGTCGTCGTTTTGTGGCCGGGGCAGTCTTTTTCTTCTTCAACCGTCCTGCCTTTCGTAAGGCTTGGTCCAGAATGTACTGGATTTGGCCATTGGTGCTGCGAAATTCGTCCGCAGCCCAAGCTTCGATAGCTTCCATCATATCAGCGTCCACCCGAAGGATGAAGCTTTTGACAGTATTATCTTTTTGGCCATATACTAGTATTAATATTAAATTCTTACATTAATGATGTAGGGTCCCGGTATTTACGACAGGTTGCGCTGCCTCGTCAGCACAAAGGACAACCAACAGATTACTGACCATTGCGGCCTTTCGTTCCTCATCCAGTTCCACAATATTGTCTTTATCCAGTTTGTTCAAGGCGAGTTGAACCATGCTAACCGCTCCTTCCACGATCCGTTCTCTGGCGGCGATAATTGCTTCCGCTTGCTGGCGGCGTAACATGACTCCGGCGATCTCGGAAGCATACGCTAAGTAATTGATACGAGCTTCCAATACCTCAATGCCTGCTATTGCCAAACGACTGTTTAATTCCTCCTCCAGTTTTTGAGCGACCTCCCCGTCATCGGATCGTAAGGTGACGGGATCTTTGCTCTCGTTATAATCATAGGCATACATGCCAGCTATCTTACGGATGGCGGCGTCACTTTGTATCTGCACGAAATTCTCATAATTCTGCATTCGTTGGGATAATTCAGAGGATTCTCCCATTGATATGAATGATTTATTCGAAGAGATACTAATGGACGAAGAATCGATGTCGAACATCGCTCTATAAGTATCCTTGACTTTCCATACCATCACGGCCCCGATCATAACCGGATTGCCGACCTTATCGTTTACCTTGATAGGAGGGACATCTAAATTACGGGCACGTAACGTGATTTTCTTTTTGCTGTAAAGCGGGTTGACCCAGAAAATCCATTATCAGTAATTGTCCCTTTATATTTTCCGAAAAAGAGCATTACTCGGGCATTATTGGGCCTCGATTTCCATGAGTCCCAATAAACAAACCGCTAACAGGCAGAGTCCGGCGATGCCGGTGATTACGCTCCAAGTCTCATTTATGCCTGCGATTAAATAGCAGCTAAGACCCGATAGAGCCAGTATGAGAAAAAGGGCAAGAAACCCAGAGATTCTCAGTCCATTGAATGTCTTTTTCAGTTGCTTTCATGATGATTTATATTTGATATTAATTTGATATCACAAAAATAAGCGATTTTTTTATGGAGACTGCCAAATATTTTTGAGGGATATTATTAGAGTGATCTGTAAATATTTTCATAGCTTTGTCTCATCTAAAAATTACATGCTTGGACTTTCAGTTAGACACGAACAATAAGGAGTTTCAGGATGCCTTGCAACTGATCACCCACACTCGCCAGTCTGTTTTCCTGACAGGGAAAGCGGACAGGCAAGTCTACCTTTTTGAAGTATATCTGTAATCATACGAAGAAAATAAGTATGTGGTGCTGGCTCCTACTGGAATAGCAGCCATAAATGCAGGTGGCTTTACCTTGCATTCTTTTTCAAGCTTCCTTTCCGGCCGATGTTGCCGGATGATCCGGATTTAAGTTCGTCGCATGGTCGTATCTATGAGTTTTTTTCAAGTATCCGAAGGAGAAACGGAAGATTATAGCGGAGGTCGATTTGATTATCATTGATGAGATATCGATGGTGAGGGCGGATATTATTGATTGTGTAGATCGTATCTTGAGAGTTTACTCCGGCAATATGCGATTACCTTTCGGTGGAAAGCAGTTATTGTTTGTGGGAGATGTCTTCCAGTTGGAGCCGGTTGTTCCGTCGGATCAAAAGAGATCTTAAGTTTGTTCTATGCGAGCCCTTTCTTTTCTCGGCTCGTGTGTTCAAGGATATCAATTTAGTACCGATCGAGTTGCAAAAGGTGTATCGCCAGACCGATCCTGTTTTTTTATCAATGTATTGGATCGGATTCGTAATAATGCCGCTAGAAAAACAGGAGTTGGATACGTTGAACGGTCGTTATTTCCCGTCTTTCGAACCGCAAAATGAGGATATGTATATTACGCTGGCCACTCGCCGGGATCAGGTTGATTTTATCAATGAGAAGAAGTTGGCCGAACTTCCCGGAGAAGAATATGTCTCCGTGGGAAAGATCGAGGGGGATTTTTCCGGAATCCTCATTACCTACCCAGCTGAATTTATCCATCAAGGAACAGGCGCAGGTTATTTTTTTATCGATAATGATTATGAGCGTCGTTGGGTAAACGGAACGATTGGTATGGTATCGGGTATCGATGAGAATGGAAATGTTTATGTCTTGCTGGAGAGCGGTGTAGAACATTTGGTCGAACCTACCTCATGGCGAAATTATAAATACAAATATAACGAGAAAGAGAAACGGATCGAGGAAGAGATTGTCGGTACGTTCGAACAATTGCCGATCTCGTTTGGCTTGGGCGATCACGGTGCATAAGAGTCAAGGCTTGACTTTTAGCCGGGTGGTAGTTGATTTGACCGGAGGGGTATTTGCCGGGGGACAAACCTATGTGGCGTTGAGTCGTTGTACTTCATTGGAAGGATTGGTGCTAAAAAGCAAGATCTCTTCCCGGGATATCTTTATCCGGAAAGAGATCGTAGAATTCAGCCAAATATTCAATAACCAAGCATTAATAGAGAAAAAGTATCAAAGTGAGCGAGGCGGAATTGCAATATGGTCGGGCGGCTCAGGGTTTTCGGCAGGGTAATATGCAAGAGGCGGTCGAGGCTTTTGCCGCCGCTGTATCTAAACGGAATGAATTGGATAATCCGATGGTACAACGGCTGCTTCGTTTGAAATTGCAAGCGTTGAATAGTCAAAAGGCACAGATTAAGGCTTTGCGGGAAGAGTTGCATTCGCTTCGTGAGACCCAGAAAGAGTATGCGCATGAATATTACTTGATGGGCAACGAGTGCATAACGAAGGCCCATGACGCGAATGCCGCTATCCGTTGTTTTGATAAGGCCTTGAATTTGAACCGAATTATGTGGAAGCTTGGGTACGCAAAGGGGTTACTTTATTGGATATAGGTGAGGACTATGACGCTCAGGTTTGTTTAAACAAGGCGGTAAAATTAAGCCCGAAGTCTTTTTAAGGCTCGCTATAACCGTGGAAAATGCCTATTGAAACTCAAATATTACGATGAAGCTATTCTGGATTTCCAGCAGGCGATAAGCATCAAACCTAAACATGCGGCTTCCCACGAATATCTAGCGGAAGGGTTCCGGGCGATAGGAGAGGACGAATTAGCCCAGCAGCATCAAGATATTGCGGATGCCTTGCGAGGGGGAGAGGATATATGATGAAATAGAAAAGGCGAGAAAATTTATTTCCCGCCTTTTTTATGGAGTTATATCTCTTGATTAATTAAAGATGTAACGGATACCAACCTGCATTTTCCAGCATTCAGTATAGATACGGTTATAAGAATAAGTCTCGGTCGGATATTCACCATTGATCTTATACATGGAGAAAAATTGGAGTCTTATTATCATCCATACCTTCATATTTCAAGATACGGCAACCGTTGGAAGAAGATGCGTTCTTCATTACACCCCATTTCGAGTTGATCATATTACCGATATTCATGAAATCAAGGCTCAATTGGAAATGATGTTCGGTTTTTACCTGCCTTGAATGAGAAATCTTCCGTTATACGAAGGTCGAAACGATGTACCCAAGGTGCACGTGCGGCATAAGCCTCAGCGTATTCTCCCTTGTGATTCTTTAAATAAGAATCTTGGTCTACGAAGTTCCAGAAAGCGGTTCTATCTGCTTCATTCTTGAATTTGATTTCACTGTCATCTTTCGGGATATACATCATATCATTATTGATACCGTCGCCATTCATATCATTCGTATAAGCGAAGCTATATCCGGAAGCGGAATAACCGGAATAGAACAGATTTAAGCTTGTTTTTCTGAGCAGACCTTTATGGCGGAAGGGTAGATTATAATTGATCGCTGCGATTACCTTGTCGGGCACTACATACCGTGAACGTTGTACGGTTGCGAAATTTGGTCCGTCTATCGTTAACATTCCCTGCCATGTAGATACAGGGTCGCTACCCGGAAGACCGGAAATTTCTTTGGATTCCGTGTGCGTATAAGCCAACATCATGTTCAAATCCTCTACGGGTTGAGCATTAACCGTAACATTGGCGGTATAACCATGTCCTTTGGATGTGTTAGTTAATACAACCGCATTCTTACCGGATACATACGTATAATCAGATGGATAAATCAAACGGTTATCCGCTCCGTTAAAATGTTCCCAATTTGACGGGTCCTTGATGTTGATATTCTCAAGGGTTACGGCATTGATGTTCTTGTTATAGATGAACTCGCCGGTTACGGATAATGGGAAGGAAGTAGGGAGCTGATAATCTACAGCCAAGGAGGTTTTCCATATTTGTGGCATCTTGAAGTTGTCCTTTACGCCAGAGATCTTAGAACCGGCAACCGGATTCTCTATCGTGGTAGGAAGGCCGAATTTCTTGATCGCATCGTCTACATTCGTAATCATGCCGCCAGCCAATTGATCCAGACGGGAATCATGACTTACCGCAATTCCATTCTCATATTTTGTGCCGAATACTACGGCATTTTGTACCATATTCGAGTTTGTCGGCATATTCGTAAAGAATACCAAGGGTAAACGTCCGGTAAATATACCTGTACCACCACGTACTTTTAAGGAATTATCCTTGAACACATCCCAAACGAAACCTACACGAGGGGATATTTGCATTCTAGACTTAGGCCATTTGCCGGTGTCGATATGTTTGCCTCCGAAATCAAGATCGTAGATTGCGTCGTTTCTTTGAAGATCACTATTGTCGAAAATTAAATCATCGAAACGTATGCCATAAGTTAACTTCACGTTCGGACGAATGTTCCACTCATCCTGTGCGTAGAATCCGATCTGGTTAAAGAAGTAACCTGAGCTTTCGGGTCGGAAACACCGTTGTAACCGTATGTCCATGCGAACGTTTCAGGAGCGGCACCGTTCAAGAAATCATCTAAGCTGCTGTAACGATAATATCCCGTACCGTTGCGCATATAAGCATTGCTAGCAAGTTGGTGCTCGAAACTGATACCAGCTGTGATCTTATGGTCGCCGGCAAAGTAAGTGAAGTTATCGATAACACTTGTGATCTTGTTCTTCACGCCGTTGTTGTAAGTAAATAATTCATATCCGGCACTCATATAAGGCTCCATGATTTGGTTACCTTCCGCATCTTTACCTGCCAAGATATCAATGAAGGGAAAAGGGGAAGAGTTGGTTCCGCGCATATCCTCGATATCCGTATAAGTGAAAAGTAACTGATTGGAAATCTTATCAGAGAAGCGACTGTTCAAATCAGCGGATACGGAAGACACTTTATTGTCTTGGGAATACATGCTGTTGGCAAAAGACATGGATTGGTAACCTACACGGCTTGTATTATACAGACGAGAGCCGGAACCACCATCCATAGAGTTAGCGTTGGGAGCGTTCCATGCGGTATTCTTTGTATAGTTGTACCGTACGCTCAATTTATGGCCATTCGTGATATTCCAGTCGATACGACCTAACAATTTCAAATTCTTTTCGTCTGCGGGGAAGTTCGTGGCTGATCCTGTATCATAACCATATTTATCTCTTAAGAAATCGGATACCTTTTGCATGTCGGAGAGTGTAGTGCGAGATATGTAGTTATTCTCGTCCGGTTGCTCCCCCTTCAGTACGAGCTCTCCATTTGATCACTTGTTGTGGTTGTTTTTCCACTTCTACATTGGCGAAGAAGAATAATTTATTCTTGATGATCGGACCGCCGAACGTAGCTCCGTAAATCGTTTTGGATTCCTTAGCACGTGCGCCCAAGTCTTCTCCATCGATTGAGTTTCCTCGCATATTCTGGTTCTGGAAGTAAGTGTAAGCGGAACCTTTGAATGTGTTTGTACCAGATTTGGTAATGGCATTGATACCACCACCGATGAAGTTGGTCTGACGAACGTCAAACGGAGCAATTACTACTTGGACTTCTTCGATAGCATCCATAGAGATCGGGTTACCGCCTCCGGGAAGATTATCCGAAAGGCCGAAGTTTTAATTAAAGTTCGCTCCATCTACCGTAAAGTTCGTGGAACGGCCATCGCCACCGGCAAAAGCTCATGTCGGAGGCATAAGGAGAAAGGCGTGCGATATCGGAGATACTACGGTTAATGGTGGGTAAAGAGGTGATCTGTGACGAGGAGATATTGGTTGTCGCACCCGTCTTTTCCGTATTGAACTTCGTTTTCGCCGCTGTGATTACGATCTCGTCCAAGGTCTCGGAAGATTCTTTCAACTTAACATTCAAGTTGTAGTTCTCTCCCAATTGCAGGGTAATGCCGGAATAAACGGCAGATTGATAACCAACGTAAGAGATCGTAACTTTGTATGGACCTCCGTACGCATACCTTGTAAGGAAAAAGCGTCCGTCAACGTTTGTGATCGTACCATAATTTGTCCCAGAAGGTTCGTGAACCGCCAAAACGGTCGCACCAATAACGGGTTCATCTTGAAACATAACTGTTCCACTCATACTCGGCTGTTGTTACCTGCGCTTGTGTCGGGATGACAAACAAGAAACTCAGTACAGCTAAAAAGGAATAGCGTCTGTAAATGTCTGCTCATAATTTAAAAATAGTTAATGTAATAAAAAAACTTTTCGCAAAGTTATGGGTTATTTTTAATATCATTGTATGTTTCTTATTTAATACTTGTTTCATATTCATGAAGTTGCTGTGACAGGGCGGAATTGAGTAATGTCCTTATTCGGAGATGGATGGCTTGTATTGGCAAAACAAGAGGGTTCTTTATGAAATTTTTAATTTGATGATTCTTAACTAACATTCCCTGTTGGGCGGTGATTTAAAAGAATTATAGATGCTTTTCCTGCATATTGTTGGATTATGGATGTGGTTGGTTGAAAATAATAATCTGGAGATCTGTGTGAGGAATGTTAATGCTATGAATATTATATATAGTTTGTGACAAAAAGAGATATCTAATCCCTATCTTTGCGGCGATATACAAAAATGTTATAATTATTTTAAATATAAATACTTCTTGTATGAGGAAAACTTATCTACTTTTTAACGTTACTTTTTGTTGTGCGTGGGAATATCCATACATGCTCAGGTGACGACGGCGAGTATGAGTGGTAAAGTCACGGATACATCATCGGAAGCGATGATCGGAGTGAATATCAAGGCTACGCATACGCCAACGGGTACCGAATACTACACGATTACCCAGCCGAATGGTTCTTATTCTTTTAACAACCTTCGTATCGGAGGCCCTTATGTGGTAGAGTTCTCTTATATTGGATACAATACGGAGAGCCGGACAGGAATAAACTTGGTTTTGGGTGAGGATCTGAAACTGAATGTAGTAATGCGGGAAGATACCCAAGCTCTCGACGAGGTAGTCGTGGTTGCGGATAAGAACCCCATTATTTCAGGAAGTCGTACAGGTGCGCAGGAAATCATCACTCGTGAGAAGATGGATAAGCTGCCTACGATTAACCGTTCTTTGGACGATTTCGTGAAATTAACTCCGATGAGTAGCGGTAAGAATTTTGGCGGTGTCTCTTACCGTTTTAATAATGTAACGGTGGACGGTGCTTCCTTTAATAACTCGTTTGGTCTGGCTTCTGCTCTTGGAGCTTCCGGTACGGAACCGATTTCTTTGGAGGCGCTCGAGCAGGTACAGGTGATGATCGCTCCTTTTGATGTTCGAAATGGAGGATTCACGGGTGCGGGTATTAACTCCGTAACGAAATCCGGTTCGAATGAGTTTCATGCTTCTGTATATATGTACACGAAGAGTCCGTCTATGATGGGATATCGTGTGAAGGATGAGACGATTGGTG
This sequence comes from Phocaeicola vulgatus, assembly GCA_022009975.1. GTDB lineage: Bacteria > Bacteroidota > Bacteroidia > Bacteroidales > Tannerellaceae > Parabacteroides. The sequence continues at coordinate 33,440 of CP091733.1, forward strand.
TTTCAGAGTTCTCTAATCACCAATACGGTATCAGTTTATCCGGCCCGATCATTAAGAATAAATTATTCTTTTTCATCAATGGTGAGATGGATCGTCAGGAGGAACCGATTTCTTATACGACCGCTAATTCCGCGGCGGATGCGACAGTCTTGCAGGGTTTATCTGATTTCTTAGGTGATGAGCTTGGGTATAATCCGGGTAAATTCGACGTGAATAAGACAAATACTCAAGCGGATCGAATCACGGCTCGTTTAGACTGGAATATCAACTCAAATAATGTGTTGAGCTTAAAAATATTATTATTTGAAATCGTTTAATACGAATAACCCTTCTACTTCTGGTGCGCCGAATAACGGACGTGGACCGAATGCGTTCGCTATTCCGTTCTCTTCTTCTTTCTACCGGACGAATAATAACTTCAATATTTGGATGGCCGACTTGAATACGACCATTAATGACCGTATGTCTAACTATTTGAAGATCGGTTATTCCCGTTTGTGTGATTATCGCGATCTGGATGGCGGTTACTTCACGCACGTGGATATCTTGGATGGTGGCAACAATGCTTATACAACTTTCGGAACCGAGGCAAACTCCTATAATAACCAGTTGAACACTGATATCTGGCAGATACAGGATAACTTCTTGATGAATTTTGGCAAACATCAGATTACGGTTGGAACGCAAAGTGACTATCGTGCCTTTAAGAATGGTTTCGCTCAAAACTATCCGGGTTCTTGGGTGTTTAATTCTGTCGATGATTTCAAGTTCAACGTATTGGCTACAAAAACAATACATGGCCGCTCATAACGGAAGTGTACAAGGATTTGATATGCGTGAGTTTAATCCGAAAGATTTTTGGATTTGGTTCCAATGTGAAGGGTATTACGAACTCTTCTTCTACGGGGTATGAATACTATACGCAAAAGATATTCGATGACGGATGATTTTCCATTCGCCGAGATAAATGTATTCCAGTTAGGTTTGTATGCCCAAGATAAGTGGACGGTAAGTGATAAATTGAACTTGACGTTAGGTTTACGTATCGATGTTCCGTTCTTTATGACTGATTTGCAGTCGAATGATAAAGTCGCCGCCGAGACCTATCGGGATGGCATCAAGATCGATGTTTCTAAATATCCGAACGCCAAACCTCAGTTTTCTCCTCGATTCGGTTTTAACTACAAACCGTTTGACGATGAGAATGGAAGCTTACAGATACGTGGTGGTACGGGACTCTTCACGGGTACTCCTCCTTATGTATGGATCAGTAATCAAGCTGGCAACAATGGTGTTTTGTTTGGTGACCTAAATGTTCGGGCGGTAAAGGATAAAAATGACAATATCATTAGCGACGGCAGACCTTCACTAGGTTTCACCGGAAATATGGATACTTATAAACCGGCTGAAGGTAGCGCTACACGTTCGGATATAGCGATTACGGATCCGGACTTTAAATATCCGAGCTTATGGAAAAGTAATATCGCTGCTGATTATAAGTTTGGTGATGGTTGGGTCGCTACCGTAGAGTTACTGTATTCAAAAAGACATTAACGCTATTTATCATGACAATATCGGATTGTACCGGACCGAGCAATTTGTAAATGACGGTGGAGCGGGTAATGCACGTCCATATTATAATGGCTATTATAGCGATAGAGAAGGAAATCAAAAAGGCTGCGAATCATGTCGTGATGCTGCGTAATACCAGCAAAGGACATTCGCTTTATACGACCTTCCAGTTGCAGAAAAACTTTGTTGATGGAATCCTGAAGGGATTGTATTTGAATGGATCTTACTCTTTCGGGCAGTCTAGAGGTGTAACAGACGGAACATCGTCTGTGGCGACTTCCGCTTGGAAGTACCGTGCGGCCTTGGACGGAAATGCGGAAGAAGTAGGTTATACGGCAGGTTCTTTTGATGGTCGTTTGTTATTGTCCGCTTCTTATACGGCTAACTGGAGTAAATATGCGGCAACAAGTTTTGGTTTGATTTATCAGCGTTATCGTCCGTTCCGTTATTCTTATTGTTATAATGGTGATGCGAATGGCGATTCTCAGTTCTCCAATGACTTGATGTATATCCCCTGCGAATTTTGACGAGGTAAAAGATCATTTGTTACCGGGCGATTTCGATAGCCAAGAAGATGCATGGAAAGCGATGAATGCCTTTATCGAGCAAGATCCTTATTTGAGCAAACATAGAGGTGAGTATGCCGAACGTAACGGTGCTGTCGCTCCATTTGCGAATCAATTGGATTTGAGCGTTTCTCATGATATAAAGATTTACCAGAAGAATGGTCGCTCACATACTTTGCGCTTTAGTTTCAATATCGCTAACTTCTTGAATTTGTTGAATCGTAATTGGGGTGTGGTACAAACAACCGTTTTGGGTAATCAGCAATATCAGTTCTTGACGATCCCGAAAGGACAAGGCCCGAGTGCGGCGAACAACTATACGTTGAAGTATACGATGGCGAAAGATTTGGACGAAACCTTCAAGGATAATTTGAACGATGTGTCTCGTTGGCAGATGCAATTCGGTATCAAGTATATCTTCTAAAAGAAAAATCTTTCATTAGATAAAATTTAATAATTAGAAGAGGTTCACTATCTTTTGTGGACCTCTTTTTAATTTAATGATATGTGGAATAATCGTATTGAGTTCTTACTCGTTAGTTTCTTTTGTATTTGTTCATTGGCTTTTTACCGGTTGCCAAACGAAAAACAATCGGATCGTTATGTCGTAGTTTTATCAATGGACGGTTTCCGCTCTGATTATCCGTCACGTGCTCATACTCCGACGTTGGATTCTTTGGCGAATGTGGGGGTTCGCTCCACGTTTCGCCCGTGTTATCCCAGCGTGACTTTCCCGAATCATTATAGCATGGCTACCGGATTGCATCCGATCACCATGGTTTGGTAAAATAATTTCTTTTATGACGCGGAGCTTGATAGCTCATACCGGATGGGAAATCTTGATCCGCAATTTTATGGTGGAGAACCTATTTGGAATACGGCGGAACGCCAAGGGGTTCGTACCGCCTCGTTCTATTGGGTAGGTAGTGAGGTGCCTTTAGAGAGTGGTCAGCCTTCAATATGGAAGCCGTTTGATAAATCGGTTCCTTTTTCAGATCGTGCTGATTCCGTGATATCTTGGCTGAAGTTGCCGGAAGATGTGCGTCCTCATTTGATTATGTGGTATATGGAAGAACCGGATGCGATAGGTCATTCCGCTACCCCGGATTCGTCGGCGACCTTGGATGTGGTGGAGAACTTGGATAAAGTCTTGAATCATTTCTTCACGGAAGCCCGTCAGTTGGATATTTTCGATAAGATCGATTTTTATCGTTCTTTCGGATCATGGAATGGCCACCTATTATCCCTGAGAAATATGTGAACTTGAATGATTATCTACCCCGGGATAGTTTCGATTGTGTTTTTGATGGCGTTCCTACATTATTATATCCCAAGAAAACCTATGTGGATACTGCCTATGCGATTTTTACAGAAAGTGCCGAATATAACCGTATGGAAGAAAAACGAGATTCCTGAGAAATTTGTTTACGGAAAGAATCCTCGAGTTAGTGACTTAGTTGTTTCTCCACATATTGGAACGTATGTAGAATTCCGAGAGAAATCATCTCCCCGTTATGCGGCGACACATGGTTACGATAATTTTATGCCGGAGATGGAGGCCATATTCTATGCGGCAGGTCCCTCGTTCAAGAGACATGCGGAGGTCCCGCAAATGGCGAACGTGAACCTTTACTTGATGATTGCCCGTTTATTGAATATACAACCTGCTCCGAATGACGGGGATAGCGCTGTCGTTCAGCAGCTATTTAAATGATAAGATTAATGCTACCATCTCATTTGACATGACATTACTGCAACCGCCGTGCGGTAATACTGCGGCGGTCTTGCGGTAATTGATGCTTTATTGATATTCGCGTGCCATCTTACGCATGAAGGCGAGACTGCCTTTGGCTAAGGCATCGGCATTGTATTTAGACGGACGCCACAAAGATACGGCTTCCGCCATACCGGGAACAGAATTGGAGAAATTCTCCAAAACTAAATTCCCATTGAAATCGATTTCCTGTAGTCCCCGGAACAAATCATCCCAGCGTACGTTTCCCTCACCCAGCATTCCACGGTCGCTTTCAGTCATGTGAATATGGCGAAGTCGGCTGCCTGCGGCGATAACCGGTTCATAGAAACTCGTCTCTTCTATATTCATATGGAAAGTATCCAGATGCAAAAGATAAATTCGGAGCGTCTACGCGCTTTGATAAAAGCGCAAGACTTCCTCCGCGGAGGTACACATATAGCTTTCATAGCGATTGATCGGCTCTATACCGATCGTGATTCCGGATCGGCCGGCGTATTCGGCAACCTCCGCCCATACCTCACAAAGCGTATTCTCTTCTTCCCGTGTTCGCTGTTTGCCGGAGAAGACCCCGATGCCGGAATGTAAGACCCCTCCCAAGTAATCAACCTCCAATTCGCTCGCTTTATCCAGCGCCGCCTTGATCAGGCGAGTCGCTTCCTTGGGATAAAAAGGAATATGCGCTTCTTGGGGAAGGTTGAGAGAACAAGTCGCCTTCAATCCGTGTTGTTTCAATGGCCGCTTTACGGTTGGGGCGTCGAACTCCATGGAAGGAGGCAATAAGATTTCCAGTAAATCAAAACCGGCGGCAGATGCTTGCTGGATAGCGAAAAAGACCGCCTTCTGGTGTCCACATAGGTGGTATCCAAGAAAGGATGGAAGCTCCGAAAGTAGGATTCATAATCGTATTGTTTTTATTCGTTAGGGTTACAAAGTAAGTACTTTTTGAAGATTTCATTGCGAAGAAAAAGTGAAATCCTTTCGCAATGAAATATCATAAATGTCATTTAAAAATAAAAGTTGGTACCCGGACAGAAGATAGGGTGGCTGCTGGTGTTATCAATTTCAATCTTATTTTCTCTAGCGAGCCAACCTATAGCGGACCATAGATCCGCATCTGTTAGAGCGGATTTTTGCTCAACGCCTCAAAACTCCAATGTTGGCCATCTGAAAGCAAATTCCAGATAGCTCCTGCATTTAATCCGATCGATCCTTTGTCATGATAAAATCTGTTTTTATGTTTATGGTATATAGTGCTTATATTGTTATAACAGATAATATCCGGTAAAAGTATGTTGCGTTGAGATAAATAATCTAAAAACAAAAATCTCTTGATGCGTTGAATTTTATTCCTTGAAGTCAGCGAATATGGATTCATCGTATACATTGTGTTCCTTTTTATCGTGGAATGGATACCATACTTGGGCAAAGAACGGATTTCCTTTAGCGATCTCGTCGTAATTCCAAGGGAGCGGTAAACATTCCGGGCACCAATGGCCTCCTAATAATACTAATGTGGGAGAGGCCTTAAAACGGTGACCGAATTGGCATTCCCAATCGAGCGGAGTCGATAAGTCTCCTTTTGTCATGGCCGGGGACAAGCATTTTCCTCCCCTGAATTCTGCGGCTTTACGCATATCCTCGATATCCCATTCCGACTTCGGCTTACTTTCATCATAACCATGATCCAGAAAGACGGGTGTTTCGGAGGGGCGTTTTGTCCGGATCTTATCCCAACCCGGGATTGCTTGCCAATCCTCATACGAGCCAAAATAGGCGGATATACGATCTTGGTGTCTGTTCTTGATCCAGTTACGGGTTCCCAGTCCCGGCTTTTTAGCGATGGCTCCCATACCCAGTTTTATGAAGATAGGAGGGACGATCTTTGCTAGGTGGAAATACCAAGGGACTTGGCTGGCCATCCATTTAAAATAATCGTCGCAAGTTTGGTTACCGCGGAAATGCAGATATCCTTCCAATAGGTCTGAATCGGTATACCATTGTCCGTGGAAATTACGGATAGCGAACCAGTTCGGTTCGAATATTTTTCTCTGGGGCAGGGACAGCCAATCGCTTTTAACAATTTACTCTCAAACTCATAATTCGTCAGACGGAAAGACGGGCCGCTACTAATGTTATAGAAACGGTTCCAAAAACTCATCCGGCACCTCTTCCTCGCATACATTCGCTAGTAAGCGACCGGAATCCTCGGCGGTAGCCCATTCCAGCACGCCGTCTAGCGGTACGTGGAATGTGATTGGGTCCGAACCCTTGAATAATAATTCGGGGCATAAGATACCGGTTTGGCGAAGGCACGCCCAATGTTTAATACCCGACTCCACGAAAATACGTTCGGCTATTGTCTTTGAGATGGCATAATGATCATAGACACTTATATTGATCGGATCTCCCGTACGTCCCCAATGAACCGGTGCGTTACGGTGGCCGGTTTTGCGCCACGGAGCCGATATAGACTACCTTGATCTGATCTGCGTTCGGTTGCGCTTTTTACGGCATCCACGATGTGTTGAGCGGCGGTCGTGTTTACTTTCAAGGTCTTTTTAGGGAAATAATCCGCCGCCGGCGAAACCATTCCACCTACGTGTAATACGTAGTCCGCCCCCGTTACTCCATTTAAGACATCTTGATAACTCGTCAAGTCTCCCCAAACGATACGGATCCCTTCCATAGCCTCATAGGTGGCCAACTTCTCTTTATTGATTTTGCTCGGACGAGCCAAGAGTGTTATATTAAAACGATCTAGCCGCTTGGACAACTCGACCAATCCGGCATGGCCCATCGTCCCGGTGGCTCCGGTCAGAAAGACGGTCTTTTTACTTTTCATGATATAATTTAAGTGTATAATAAAAAAATCTTAGGATACTATCGGGTAGCGAAGGTATATATAAAAACTCCCAACCAATAGGTTGAGAGCTTTTTGTAGTGGATACGAGAATCGAACTCGTATTACATGCGTGAGAGGCATGTGTCCTAACCGTTAGACGAATCCACCATTTAGATGTCATTGTTTTTTGTTTGACGATGCAAAGGTAGATATATTTTTTTAATTCTGCAATAGTTGGACTGAGTTTTTTGAAGAAAAAGTGTTTTTTTATCAAAATGCCAAGAAAACGGGGAGAATACCACTAAAAAGGCGTTAAAAAGTAGTTGCGATTTCATTGTTTTTCATTGTCGGTACTGTTTATTTATTCTACCTTTGCCATCTGTAATTGAACAAAATAGTATTGAACATTACTAATACCAGTTTAATAAACAACTAATATTATGGCAGAACTTAAAGAAAAAAACTTTTCTCAGAATTCGCACCCTGTGTCTACTGAAGAGTGGATGGCGAAGATAACGGCCGACCTGAAAGGGGTACCGTTTGAGAAAAAGCTTGTTTGGAAGACAGGCGAAGGATTTAATGTAAATCCTTTCTATCGTGCAGAAGACATCGAGGGTTTAAAGACTACAGAGTCTCTTCCCGGTGAATTCCCTTATGTTCGTGGAACGAAGAAAGACAACGATTGGAAGGTACGCCAGAACATTGAAGTTTGCTGCTTCAAGGGTGCTAACGAGAAAGCACCAGACCTTTTGACGAAAGGTGTTACTTCTCTTGGGTTCATCATCAAAAGGTGATGAGGTGAACGAGGAGAATATAGCTACTTTATTAGAAGGTATTTGTCCGGCTTCCGTAGAATTGAACTTCAACACTTGCAACTGCAAAGCGGAGAAGTTGATCGGTATCTTGGCTGACTACTTCAAAGGCAAGGGTGTCGACGCAGAGAAGTGCTACGGTCCTGTAAACTATGACGCTTTCAAGAAACCTTTAGTAAAAGGTGAAGAAAACAGTGAGTGGGTTGAAGGTGCCGCTGCTGTGCTCAAAGCTGGACAGGCTTTGCCTAACTACCGTGTATTGGCTGTAAATGCGTTCCTTTTTCAACAATGCTGGCGCTTACATTTCTCAGGAATTAGGTTACGCCTTGGCTTGGGGTAACGAATTGATGGCAAAAACTAACCGAGGCTGGTTTCACCGCTGACGAGGTTGCCAAGAAAATCAAATTCAATTTTGGTATCAGCTCTAACTACTTCATGGAAATCGCTAAGTTCCGTGCGGCTCGTTGGTTGTGGGCCGAGATCGTAGCCGCTTATAAGCCGGCCTGCGAATGCGCTTGCAAGATGGTTGCTCACGCACAGACTTCAGAGTGGAACATGACGGTTTACGATGCTCACGTAAACTTGCTTCGTTCTCAAACTGAGGCTATGTCTGCCGCTCTTGCTGGCGTAGACTCTATCACGGTTCGCCCGTTTGATAAGATTTTACCAGACTCCGGACGATTTCTCCGAGCGTATCGCACGTAACCAACAATTATTATTGAAGGAAGAGTGCCACTTGGATAAGGTCGTTGACCCGTCTGCCGGTTCTTATTATGTAGAGGTATTGACGAATTCCTTGGCCGATGTCGCTTGGAAGTTGTTCTTGGAGGTTGAGGAAAAAGGAGGATTCTCCGTTGCCGTGAACGCAGGTGAGATCCAAAAATGCCGTTAACGCTTCGAATGTAGCTCGTAAGAAAGCGGTTGCTATCCGTCGTGAGATATTGTTGGGCTCTAACCAGTATCCTAACTTCACGGAAGTAGCTGCCGATAAGATTCAGGAAAAAGGTTCTTGCTGTTGTGGCGGTGGTCATTGCGGCGAGGCAACGATCCCGGCTCTTGATTTCTCTCGCGGCGCTTCTGAATTCGAGGCTTTGCGTATGGCGACAGAGAAGAGTGGCAAGACTCGAAGGTATTCATGTTGACGATCGGTAACTTGGCGATGCGTTTGGCTCGTTCACAGTTCTCCGCTAACTTCTTCGCTTGTGCCGGATATAAGATAATTGATAACTTAGGCTTCGATACGGTTGAGGCTGGTGTTGAGGCTGCAGTCAAGGCGGGTGCTGAGATCGTGGTTCTTTGCTCTAGTGATGACGAGTATGCTGAATTCGCTCCTGCCGCTTACAAGGCTTTGGCCGGACGTGCCGAATTCGTTGTAGCCGGAGCTCCTGCTTGCGCGGACGACTTGAAGGCTCAAGGTATCGACCAGTTCGTAAATGTAAAGAGCAATGTGCTTGAGACATTGAAAGCATTCAACGCTAAATTAGGAATCGCTTAAGTATAAAACAATTATGAGACCAAATTTTAAAAACATAGATATAAAGAATGCCGGATTCGCAGCTACAAACGCTGCCGAATGGGCAAAAGCCAATGGTATCGAGCCCAATTGGAAAACACCCGAGCATATCGAGGTGAAACCTGTATATACAAAAGAAGACTTGGAGGGTATGGAGCACTTGAACTATGCTTCTGGTTTGCCTCCTTATCTACGTGGCCCGTACAGCGGTATGTACGCTATGCGTCCTTGGACAATCCGTCAGTACGCAGGTTTCTCTACCGCTGAGGAGTCTAACGCTTTCTATCGCCGTAACTTGGCTTCCGGTCAGAAAGGTTTGTCCGTTGCGTTCGACCTTCCGACACACCGTGGTTACGATGCTGACAACGAACGTGTGGTCGGCGACGTCGGTAAAAGCGGGTGTATCTATCTGTTCCTTGGAGAACATGAAAGTGTTGTTCGATGGTATTCCTTTGAACAAGATGTCTGTTTCCATGACCATGAATGGTGGTGTGCTTCCGGTATTGGCATTCTATATCAACGCAGGTTTGGAGCAAGGTGCTAAGTTGGAGGAAATGGCCGGTACGATCCAGAACGATATATTGAAAGAGTTCATGGTACGTAATACCTATATTTACCCGCCTGAGTTCTCCATGAAGATTATCGCTGATATCTTCGAGTACACCTCTCAGAAGATGCCGAAGTTCAACTCTATCTCTATCTCCGGCTATCATATGCAGGAGGCTGGTGCTACGGCTGATATCGAGATGGCTTATACGTTGTGCGACGGTATGGAATATCTTCGTGCCGGTATCAACGCCGGTATCGATGTGGATGCGTTCGCTCCCCGTTTGTCATTCTTCTGGGCTATCGGAGTGAATCACTTCATGGAAATCGCCAAGATGCGTGCGGCTCGTATGTTGTGGGCGAAGATCGTGAAGAGCTTCGGTGCCAAGAATCCGAAATCTCTGGCTCTGCGTACTCACTGCCAGACTTCAGGTTGGTCATTGACCGAGCAGGACCCGTTCAACAACGTAGGCCGTACTTGTATCGAGGCTATGGCCGCTACATTAGGACATACACAATCTTTGCATACGAACGCATTGGATGAGGCGATCGCTTTGCCGACCGACTTCTCCGCTCGTATCGCTCGTAATACATAGATTTACATTCAGGAAGAGACTAAGATCTGTAAGGAAATCGACCCGTGGGCTGGTTCTTACTATGTAGAGTCTTTGACGAATGAATTGGTACATAAAGGTTGGGCGTTGATCCAAGAGATCGAGAGCATGGGTGGTATGGCGAAAGCCATCGAGACAGGTCTTCATAAGATGCGTATCGAGGAAGCGGCCGCTCGTACACAGGCTCGTATCGACTCTGGTGTTCAGACCATCGTTGGTGTTAACAAATATCGTTTGCCGAAGGAAGATCCGATCGATATCCTAGAGATCGATAATACAGCCGTACGTAACGAGCAGATCGCCGCTTTGAAGGAGTTGCGTGCTAACCGTGACGAAGCCGCTGTTCAAAAAGCTTTGGCTGATATCACGGAGTGCGTGAAGACGAAGAAGGGCAACTTATTAGAGTTGGCTGTTAAGGCTGCCGGCTTGCGTGCGTCATTGGGAGAGATCTCCGATGCTTGCGAGGTGGTTGTAGGCCGTTATAAAGCAATCATTAGAACTATTTCAGGCGTGTATTCATCAGAAACTAAAAACGATCCGGACTTCCAGAAAGCTCAGGAGCTGTGTGAGGAATTCGCCAAGAGAGAAGGTCGTCAGCCACGTATCATGATCGCCAAGCTGGGTCAGGACGGACACGACCGTGGTGCAAAAGTTGTGGCTACAGGTTATGCCGACTGCGGTTTCGACGTCGACATGGGTCCGTTGTTCCAAACTCCAGCCGAGGCTGCCCGCCAAGCTGTTGAGAACGACGTTCACGTAATGGGCGTTTCTTCTTTGGCCGCTGGCCACAAGACATTGATTCCGCAAGTAATCGAGGAATTGAAAAAACTTGGCCGCGAGGACATCATCGTTATTGCAGGCGGTGTAATCCCTGCACAAGACTACGACTTCCTCTATAAGGCTGGCGTTGCCGCTATCTTTGGCCCGGGTACTTCCGTATCGAAGGCAGCTTGCCAGATCCTTGAGATCTTGTTAGGCGAATAAATGGAGTTTAGACCTTACGGTTTTTAAATAAAGAGAGGCTGGACAATTGATTTTGTCCGGCCTTTTTAGTATTATATGCGGGTTTATGTACTTTTGTAGCGATTATTCAATTAAAAGGGAAAGAATCATGGGAAGCGTTATAGGTATAGATGTGGGAGGTAGCACGACCAAGATCGTCGGCGTGGAGGATAAGAAGATCAAGAACCCGATGTTCGTGAAAGCTACCGATCCGGTAACCTCTTTATTCAGGGGCCTTCGGTAAAATATATTTATGATAATAACATCTCGCTCTCGAATATAGAGAAAGTGATCTTGACGGGTGTAGGTAGCGCCTATATCGATCAACCTTTATATGGCTTACCAACCGCGAAGACGGATGAGTTCCTCGCAAATGGGCTAGGGGCGCAGTATAATACGGGACTGGATAGCCTGTTGGTGGTCAGCATGGGAACGGGTACCTCTTTTGTCAAGGTACAAGGCTCCACGGTCGAGCATATCGGGGGATTGGGTATCGGTGGCGGAACCATCCTCGGCTTGTCTAAGCTATTATTGAAAACGCATGACTTTCACCAAATAGCGTCTTTGGCTGAGCATGGTTCCCTGAATGATATCGACTTGCATATCCGGGATATTACGCCACATCCGCTACCCGGCCTGCCGCTAGACGTGACAGCCTCTATTTTTGGAAAAGCGGATGCGAACGCTAAGGTTGAGGATATCGCCTCGGTATCGTTCATATGGTCTTGCAGACTATCGGGCAAGGAGCTGTTTTCGCCTCGTTAAATGGCGATATCAAGAATATCGTGTTGATCGGTAACCTGACTCGCTTGCCGCAATGCCCGGATATTTTCCCCCGTCTGGAGGAGATGTGTGATGTCCATTTCAAGATACCGGAGTATGCCGAGTATCGCACGGCTATCGGGGCGGCTTTATGCGATATCAGGAACCGGAATATAGGGATATTTTTGTGGAAAGTGTTAGGCTACATCAAAACTTTTATGTATCTTTGCTACATGCTTTGTTCCCTTTCGGCAATCGCCGGATAGGGATTAAAAAGGGAATCGGGTGAGAATCCCGGACAGTCCCGCTGCTGTAAGCTTCATAAACGGGTTGAGCAATACTGTTGCCACTGTTCATTCAAGTGAATGGGAAGGCGCTTAAGACCGGAAGTAAGTCAGAAGACCTGCAAGGCGTGTATATTTTCGACGGCTTCGAGGAAAGGCCGGAAGAGAACGCAAGAACCGTATCCGGTTTTTACTATTCTTTATCCAAGGTTTTCTTATCAAGTCGTCTCATGGTTTCGGATAATTATTTTGCCATAATAATTAGGGAAAGAAGCATGAATCTGACCGACGGGATGAGCTCCGTATGTAGATGCATGCTTTCTTTTGCGTTTAAAGGACTGGGGTATTCCGTGAACACTCTATAGAGAATATTTGTTTATTATTAGAAAAAGTGCGTTTATTTGCAACGAGTAATTAACAAAGGAGTATGAATATGAAGAAAATCGTGGGATTTCTTATGGTTGCCTTGTTAGCGTTGATGGCGCTTCCGGCGAACGCTCAGCTTAAATTCGGTATCAAGGGAGGTGTGAATATATCGTCTGTCCATTTCAACTCGGACGTGTTGAAAGCGGATAACGTAACCGGCTTCCAAGTGGGGCCGATGATCGAGACGACTTTGCCGTTGGTGGGTGTCGGGATCGATGCGGCCGTGTTGTATTCGCAAAAAGGTTTGGAGACGACTTCGGTTGGCGGGGTTAAGACTTCGATGAAGACGGATTATATCGATGTTCGGTCAACTTGAAATGGAAATTCGGCACCGATCGTCAAAGCGTATCTGGCAGCCGGTCCGTATATCGGTTTCCGTGTAGGCGGTGATAAATTTTGGGATATCCCGGGTTCCGTAGCGGATCAGGTGAAGGCGAAGAATTTCAGCGCAGGCCTTAACTTCGGTGCCGGCGTGGAGTTGATCAGCCACTTGCAGGTGGGTTTCAATTATGGTCTGGGGTTGACAGATAACTATGCGTTGGGAAGCAAGGGCTTGAGTAGTAGTTCGACCGGAGTGGTTGATATGGGAAAATCCGGAAAGAACCGTGGATGGTCTATCACGGCAGCGATCTTGTTCTAAATAGGTGAAAATAAAATGAGAGAGGCTGGGCTTTCGGAGTCCGGCCTTTTGTTATGGCTCGGGACTATAATGAAACACTGTTTGAATGAAATACGCGGACGTCATACTTCCCTTCCTGGAGAATAGCTATACCTATCGGATACCCGAAGATCTGGAAAGAGCCGTGACTCCCGGTTGCCGGGTGATCGTGCATTTCGGGAAGAAACGATATTATACGGCCATCGTCATGGAGGTCACGACCGGGAACCGGTATCCGATTTTGAGACGAAGGAGATCTACGCTTTGCTGGATGCCACGCCGGTGCTCCGCCGTCCGCAACTCCGTTTCTGGAAATGGATATCTTCTTATTATATATGTAAGCTGGGCGACGTGTATAAGGCGGCCTTGCCCTTCCGGCAAAGTTGGAAAGCGAGACGGCGGTTACTTATAATGAGGATTTCGAGGCCACCGCCCCCTTGCGCCCGAACGAGCAAGCGGTACTGGATGCTTTTAGCGGGGTTTGAAATTGACGATCTCGGGTTGGAGAAGAGACCGGTCTCGAAATGTTGTCCCGATCGTCTCTTCCTTGATGGTGAAAGGGCGGTCGAGGTGAGCGAGGAGCTAAAGCGAGGATTCGTTCCCAAGACACGGGCGTTTATCCGTTTGGCCGAAGCTTACCGGGATGAGACGAAATTGCAGGCGGTGTTCGAGGATTTGAAAGAGCGAAGAAGCAAGAGCTTCTGCTGGTCAGCTTCTTGGATTTAAGCCATACCTTGAATCCCGCTTTATCGAAGGAGCTTTCCAAGAAAGAGCTATTGGAACGCAGTGGTTATACCTCTGCGGTATTGGAGGGTCTGCTGAAACGGGGTATCTTGGAGTTACGAGAAAGAGGTGGGTCGTTTGCAGGTATCCGTCTGCCGCTTGCAAGAGCCGAATCCGCTCAGTCCGGCGCAAGAGAAAGCCTACGGAGAGATCCATGAGGCTTTCAAGACGAAGGAGGTTTGCTTGCTTCATGGCGTGACTTCCAGTGGTAAGACCGAGATATACGTCCGTTTGATCCATGAGGTCTTGCGGCTGGGGCGGCAGGTTTTATATATGTTGCCGGAGATCGCTATCACGACCCAGATCACGGAACGGCTGGCGAAATTATTCGGGGATAAGCTATTGGTCTACCACTCTAAGTTCTCGGACAACGAGCGGGTGGAGGTCTGGAACAAGCTGCTGCATAGCGACGAGCCTATGCTGGTATTGGGGGTCCGTTCTTCCCTCTTCCTTCCGTTTAAGGACTTGGGCTTGATTATCGTGGACGAGGAGCATGAGAATACGTATAAGCAGCAAGACCCGGCACCCCGTTACCATGCCCGTAACGCTGCCATCGTCTTGGCGGGTATGCACGGCGGTAAGACCTTATTGGGTTCCGCCACCCCTTCCATCGACTCTTATTTCAACGCTACGGCGGGGAAATACGGTCTGAGTCGAGCTATCCACCCGCTACGGTGATTGCTTGATGCCGGAGATTATTACGGTGGACGTGGAAGGAGCTAAAGCGCAAGAAGATTATGAAAGATACCCTTTTTCTCCCCCTGTTGGTGGAGAAGGTGCGGGAGGCTTTATCCCGGGGTGAGCAAGCGATCTTGTTCCAGAACCGCCGGGATTCGCCCCGATGATCGAGTGTCGAGGGGGTGCGGGTGGGTGCCTCATTGCGAGAATAGACACGTTAGCATTACTTACGACAAGGCGCATAATCAGCTGGTTTGCCATTATTGCGGTTATACTTACCGCTTGCCGCAGGTATGTCCCGAGTGTAAGGGGACGGAGTTCAAGATGCAAGGTTTCGGTACAGAGAAGGTAGAGGAGGAGATCGCTGGGCAATTCCCTGCGGCGAAGGTGGAGCGGCTGGATTTCGATACGGCCCGTACCCGCACGGCTTACGAGCGGATCATCTCGGATTTCGAGAAGGGAAGACACAAATCTTGATTGGTACCCAGATGTTGTCGAAGGGATTGGATTTCGGGAATGTCAGCGTGGTCGGAATCTTGAGCGCCGATAGCCTGATGAATTTCCCAGACTTCCGGGCGCACGAGCGGGCTTATCAATTGATGGTACAGGTTAGCGGACGTGCCGGACGACGGGATAAGCGGGGTACGGTGATCTTGCAGACTACCCAGCCGGAGCATCCCTTGATCCGTATGGTGCAGCATTTTGCTTATAAGGAAATGGTGAGCTTGCAATTGAGCGAGCGTAGTATGTTCCGTTACCCGCCTTACTACCGTTTGATCGTCTTGATCCTTCGGAGTCGGAATGAGGAGGCTTTGCAGGAAATGTCTGCTTTATACGCCGAGAAACTTCGTGCTCGTTTAGGTGAGCGGGTGTTGGGGCCGGTTACGCCGCCTATCACCCGGGTACAGACGCTTCATATCAAGAAGATCGTCTTGAAGATCGAGATATCCGCCGGGATCGCTCCGCTTCGTGAGATATTGGAGGGGATTCATACGGAGATGCAGGGATATGTGCCGTTTAAGCAGTTGCTGGTTCATTATGATGTAGACCCGGCTTGAGAATTGAAAATGGAGAATTGAAAAATTGAAAATTAATGGAAAGGAGCTTAGGGATGAGGGAGGAAAAAGATACGGTTGTTGTTTGTGTGTTTTGGGGAATATATGTCGCTCTCCGTCAGCGGAGGCGGTAATGAAGAAGTTGGTGAAGGATGCGGGATTGGGAGATCGGATCGAGATCGATTCCGCCGGGATCACCGGGTATCATGAGGGAGACCGGGCGGATTCACGGATGCGGGCGCATGCGGCCCGTAGGGGATATTCGTTGGATTCGATCTCCCGTCCGGTACGTCAGTGGGACTTTCATGACTTCGATTTGATTATCGGCATGGACGACCAAAATATAACGGACTTGAAACGGATGGCTCCCGATCTGGAATCCGTCGCTAAGATACATCAGATGACTGAGTTCTCCCGGAATAAGTTGTACGATCACGTCCCGGATCCTTATTATAGCGGTGCCGAAGGTTTCGAGTTGGTCTTGGATCTATTGGAAGATGCTTGCGCCGGGTTGTTGGAATATTGTAAAGACCATTTGTCTTAAGTTCGGGGCGAAGCCGGATCAGTAAAGAGGTTGTTACGGCTATCGTTCAACTTCTTTTACTAACCATTTGATTTCGTTATCGGTAATACTTTCACTCTCTTCCTTATCATAAATATAAATGAGGTTGATAATCCCTTCGGTATCATTAACGGTATAGGTATAGGTGATGACTCGTGCGCCATGACTTTTTCCTTTGTTTTTACTGCCTATAGCCATACGGATCTTACGGATGCCACAGCCTAAATCAATTCCTGCGGAAGGGTTGCTGCTTAGCTCATTTTGTAACGCTTGAAGGTCTTGTTTTAGCGAATGATATTTCTTTTGCCAATCGCTTCAGCTCTTTCAGAAAGTGCTTTTGCGGTATGATTCTATAATTCATCTATGACCTCCTGCAATGTTTTTTTGATATGTGCCGTTTTTTACGAGACTCTTTTACGTCGATTAAGCCTTGCCGGATTCCGGCAAGCACCTCTTCCTTACTAATATATTCAGTCTCTTCAGTCTGTGCTTCCTTTTTGCTGCGCAAGACGGCGGATGGCTTCTACGGCTTTACGCATCAAGGTCTCATCTTCGGCGATGATACTGAGTTGGCGGAATAATTCTGCGTTGAGTTCTAATGCTGTCATATTTTTATCCTTCTTTTGTCTCTGGTTTTCAATGGCAAATATACGAAATAGAATCAGTTAGACAATGCTTCGGTAGTTTATTCTTGTGACTGTCTTTATTCTATTCCCGTCCCGGATCCTTATTATAGCGGCGCCGAAGGCTTCGAGCTGGTCTTGGACTTATCTATCGTAAGGTTGCTAGAATGCCCATTGTAAGATGCTTATAACTGCGATTATAAGAACCTAACAATGGGCATTCTAATAACCTCTTTTGTGAGAGCGGCGATGACAGCCGCTCTCACTCGTGAAACCTTCTGCCTATCGGATTATCACTTTCTTCGTTATCTCATTGGATAGGCGGACGATATAGATACCGCTAGCCAAGCCATCTACACGACTGTCTCCGGCGGGAAGCCGTACCGTGCGGACTACGTTTCCGGTGAGGGCGATCACCTGCGCTGTCACGGAGACTGGCGTACGGATCAGCAAGGCTCCGCTCTCGGCACGGATCAAGGTAGCGTTTTCCACTTGCTCGATACCGGTCGTGGTATTTCTCACGATACCGGTGATCGCTACGGTCAGGTTGGCGGAAATATCGGCGATCGTGTACTTGCCGCTTGCGTCGGGGGTGAGGGCGTTTCCGTTCACGGTCACTACGGGGACGGACTGGTCATAGTCTGCGTCCAAGGTGAGGGTGAAGGAGAAGCCGTCGCCTTCGGTTACCGTATGCGCTCCGGCTGCCGGGGTGGTGGAGGCTCCTACCAAGGCAGGGAGGGTTACGGTATAGGTAGCGGGCTGTGGCGTAGGAGGCGTTACGGGAGGAACATAAGGCGTTACGGCAACCGGGGGCGTGGTGAGCGTCGTGGTCGTGGTCGTGCCGCCGTCTCCGGTTACGGTGGCGGTAACTAGGCAACGATACTGGCCTACGGTTCTCGTCCTGTAGGTATTCGAGGCGTTACGCAGCTGCGAGTCGTCCGGGGCGGTAGACCATGTGCCGGCTCTGTGCGTTGAAAGTCTCCCATTGATACGTCAAATTCATTTGGGTGCCTTCGGGGGCGGTTATGCCGGCCTTAAGCTCCGCGTAGCCGTCAGTGGATGGTATCGGGGTGCTTGCCGCCGGGTCTACCCGTTCGAGGGTGATGTTGCCGGGGAGTGTCACGGTGGGCACTCGTGCGGTAAGATCCGTGAAATGGCCGTTGTTGGTGACCGCGGTGTTGACAAGGTCGCCGGCATTCTCGCCGGGGGTGAGCGTCAATTCGTTGCCGGGCTCGATCGTGACCGCACCCAGACTGTTCGTGCCGCTCAAGGTGAGGTTGGTCTTCCCGGTACCGTTGATGAGGGTGGCCGCGGAGGTTACCTCGTTGAGCTTTATTGTCATATCGGTATCGGCGGGAGGGGTGAGGGTGAGTTTGTTTATGGTCTTGCCCTTCTCTCCGTTGATCTCTCCGTTGAAGTAGTTGTCGGTACCATCATCTTGTTGGAACTTGTTCTCGTCCGTTATCGTGATCTCGCCGTTGTCTGCCGGGGTGATAGGGGAGGCTTCGAGGTAGACCTGCGTGGTGCCGTTCATCACGTACCCATTGCCTTTCACGCCATCAGGCAGCGGTGTGGCTGTCCAGATGAAGGGGTTCTTCTTGCCGGGCGTGAGGTCGAGGGTAGCGCCGTCTTTCAGTTTCCACGAGATCGGACTATCTATCACGTCGCCTCTGTCGGTGGTGAAGGTGAGCTTGGGCCATGTGGCGGCAAGATCGGCCAGTATCTCATCGGCGGTCATGATGGTGGTGACGATCCGGGTCTCGGTCGGCTGTCCTACCGCCTCTGCCAGCTCGCTCTCTTTCCATTGGGCGGTGAGGAGAGATCGCCGGTGGAGCCTTTCGCCACGGTCGCTACCGTATTCCCGTCGGTGTCTTTCCAGCCCTCGAAGGAGAGGTAGGTATTGGCGTGTGTCGGCGTGGGGAGGGTGAACTCGTCCGATACTACGGTATATTGGGTGGGGCTGCCTTGCGGGAGGGTGCCGCCATTCGGGTCGTAGGTGATCGTGTAGCGGATAAGCTCGGCCTCGGCGGTAACCGTCGTCGGCTGGGCGGGCATCGTGAAGCTACGCTGTGCGGTGTAGCCCTTGTCGTTCGGTGCCAGGGTCTCTGCGGTCGTAGCGTTGCCGTTGTAGGTGATGGAGCCTACCGTCAGTTGGTAGCCTTCCTGCGGGACGAAGAAGAGGTCTACCTTGGTCCCGTTGTAGACGGTCTGGCCGGAGGATACGGCGGTGTACGTGCCGGCGGCGTTCATGATCATTACGTCCAGCGTCGCTCCCTCGGCGGGTTGCTGGATGGTGAGGGAGGTATGGGAAGACCGGGTCGGAAGGTTGCGCCTTCGTGCTCGTCTCCGGGGCTTGCGCCATCGCCGGCTGCGCTAGCAGGGCGAGCGTAGCGGCTAGCAAGGATAGGATATATCTGAATGTTCTCATATTTGTATCTGTTTTAGTGTATATAATATAATGTATGCTCTACAGGACGACCTTGATCGTTGTACCGCCTTGGTGGACGAGATAGATGCCGGAAGGAAGGGCGATCGTCGTCTCGCTGCGCAAGAGCGGCAGGTAGCACTTCAAGGTCCCGCTGACGTGGTATACGGCGACTTTCTCGGCATGGTCGGCGCTAAGGTGCAAACGTCCGTCGGCGGCCCAAGCGCGGAAGCTGTTGTCCGCCGGAGTCTCGGCCAGCTCCGTACCCGTGACGATACCGTCCAAGCGGAGGCTCTTCAGCAGGGCTTGGGTGGCGGCATTGGCCACGACATAGCTCTCGAAGGGCCGCAGGGTAACCCGGTCCTTCAGCTCGAAGCGGCTGCCGTCGTCGCTGAGGACGTATATGTTTCGCATCTCCACATTGTACGAGGCCCGTTGCCCTTGAAGAGGAACACGCCCGTGTTGAGCGGCTCGGCAGGGGCTGGTAGGCTCGATGGGGGAGTCGGGGCTGTCCTTGAAAAGGTAGATATTGCCGTAATTGAGGCGCAGCGTGTTTGTCTCCGGGCCTTCGCCGGCGATCAGCACGGGGTTACCCGCGGCGAGTATATGCAGGTTGTCGGGATCCGCCGGCTGCCAAGTCTGGTCGGTGGCATCGGGATATCCGGTACGCACGTAGCAGGGGGTTCCCGCGTCGCTAGCCAATTTGTCGGCGGTATTGGATGCTAGCGTGGTAGCCCGCCATTGGTTGCGGTTGGGGAAGAGGTGGGTGAAGCGGGCCGCTACGAGTCCTAGCACACCGTCATCGGCGAACCGGATCTGCCCGCCGTCCTGCAGCTCGAGATCATTCACCAGTGGAAATACTCCATTTTCTCCTATCTTCCCTACCGTAGGGACACCCTTCTCGGTGGCGCGCAGCCATTGGCCCCGGCATGCTCGCGTCGAAGGCCGTCTCCTTGTCGATCACGATCCAGACGGGCGGGACTTGCGCAATCCCGTGTAGCTTGTCAGCCCGTCGGGATGGGCGGCGGGAAGGTGCTGAGGTAGGTTTGCCCCGAGTCGTCGGAGCGGTAGCCTTCCTGTTTCAAGCCCGTCGACTGATTCTCTAGGTAGAAGGAGAGCGGGTAGTTCGTGGCTATGCTCTTCATGCCCTGTAAGATTGAAGGTCAGACCATTCGGATTCTCCGTCGGTTCCGCCAGTTTGAGGTAGATGTAGCCAGACGGAGATTCCGGCCATGTGAGTTGGACAAGGCCCTTCACGGTGCCGCCGCCTTCGGGGTGGATGGCCTGCTCGGCGGCTGTCAGCGCCAAGGTGTTATCCGGGTCGGCGGGCGTCGGGATGAGGCAGGTGGCTCCCGTCTCTACCCGGAGCGCGTGGGTTCCGGACAGGCGGGGGCTGTGGGTGTTGTTTTGGAGCCTCACCGTCCCGCTCGCTACCGTGAGGGCCGTGCCCGTCGGGGGCTGGAAATCTACCTTGTCCAGCGTAAGCGTAGCCTCGCCCTCGGCATGGATGGTGGCGGGGATGGTGATGCCGTAGAATGAGCTGTTGCTTGTCGTCACCGTCCCGTCGAACATCTTCTCGTCGCAGTACCATCCGTCCGCGGGGGCGAAGAAGAGGTCGATGCCGGTGCGGGTGCTGCCGTAGCCGTAGTCCTTGGAAAGGTCGAGCGGCGCGCGGGTGGGGCAGGTGGCGGTGGCGCCGGAGTATCGGCAGTATGCCCCGTCTGTCCGGAAGAAGGGGTAGTCTCCGTCTTTATAGGAAGACCCGCTGTAACGCCTGCCGGCATATAGCCGCTCGCCGTCGAGGGAGGCGGTATACCGCGTATCGGCCGCGGCGAGGAAGGCGTAATTCGTGCAGGTCCGTCGGTCGCGAAGGTGGCCGCCGGCTCGTCGTCGCCTGCCGGGGTTACGGACAGCGTCCGGCCATCGGTCGGGGGCGGTATCGAAATCCAGTTCGATAAAGCCGCTTACATAGGTGCAGAGCCCGTTCGCTTGCAAGTGGATCCGTGCGTTATCCCCGTACGTGATCGCGTCCGGCGAGGTATTGTCGTTTTTTAAGGCTGAAGCATTCTGTGTTTTACTGATGACATGTATCTCTCCGTCCAGATGCATCCGGCTGGCCCCGCTGTTTTGGATGCTGCCGATGCTGAGCGGCGCTCGGGCATCGACCGTGAGCGTGCCCGGGCCCATGGGAGATCCGTTCAGGATACCCTTGCTTATCTCCAGCGTGTCGGCTACGGTCAGGGTGAGCGTGCCTAAGTTATAGATGAGCTCGCTCGTGATCTCGATCCGGTTCTCCCCCTCGATCCGGAGGGTCAGTTCCGCGCCGGCCGTGATATAGAAGAGCTGGTTGGTATTTGAGGTTATGACGGCGTCTTTCAGCGTCAGCGCCGGTGGGTTGCCGCTGTCGGGATCGGTGGAGGTGATTACGCTGTCGGGATCGGCGGAGGGGTGTATGACGAACTGCCGGCCTACCTCGGGCATCGTGCCGGTGATGGTACCGTTGAAGGGGGTGCCGGTGGTCGGGGCCTGCGTGCTGAATGCCCCTAGTTTGTACACCCACGTGCCGTTTAGGTACGCGAGGTTGATGTACCAGTTATTGTTCAGGGTGCCCGGCAGGGTGGCCAGGTCGAGCGCCCCGGGAGGTTCCGCTTGCGTGCGGGCCGCTGTCGGGAGGGTGGCGATCAGTGTCGCGACACTGATCAGCAAGGCGAATATTCGCCTTGCCGGTAGGTGGATGTCATGTAATGATGTTCTCATGTTCTATGTGTATAATAGGGTTTATAAATCGGTTGTTTTTCCGGCAGGTCCGGTAGCCCCTGTCCGGCAGGCTTGGCAGCCGTTGTCCTCGATGCTTGGCAGCCGTTGTCCGGACATGCCGGACAACGTTGTCCTCAGATCTCGTCCGGACTCTCGCTGTCGCCTCCACCGCCTTCTCCTACGATAAGGATGATGGGGAAGGTGTAGGTGCGGGGCTCTTTTACGTTACGGCTTCCGCTGTATTGCGTGGTGAGGCTCACGGTGTACTGCCCGTCGGCCAGCGTCGGCATCTGCACGATCACCTGCGAGGGCGAGTTGGCGATCACCACGGGTGCCTTCATCGGTGCGGCCCCTTCGGTGGTGGGGGTGAGGTAGACACCGATGGAGGGATCATCACCCTGTATCTTCAGGTTCACGCCACCCAGCACGAGGGCTCCGCCAGAGCTGAGCTGCCCGTTGATGGCCTTGGAGGTGGAGTCGGTCACGGTATTGATCACCGGACCTACGGCCGCCACGCCGTTCACCACCACCTTCACCAGCTTGAGGGTCTTGCGCAAGAGCTTGCCCATGGTGTAGGTGATGCCGAGGGCGTGCTTCCCGGGTTCGAACTGCGCCTTCTCGCCCTCGAAGGCCCCCTGCACGTTGACGAGGTATTGGCCCACGCCGTCCACCACGCTCTTGCCCCTCGGCGATGGCCTGCACCTTGTGGCTGTCAGCCATGTCGAGGATGTTGAGGATCGTGCCGTGTTGGTACTCGGTACGCGCAGCCACGATGCGGGCGGCGATGTCCGTGTTATACAATGTCCCGGTGATGCGCGGCTTGGCGGTGTAGTCGCCCTTGCGCTCGGTGAGCAGGTTATCGTACAAGTCTGTGTTGAGAATGATTTGTTCTGCCATGGTATTCCTTTATTAAGTGATTACTGCCGGCAAAGAACGGGGTTCGGGGTAAGAATGAGAGGACAAATCCGGGAAAAAGAGGACAGATCTCGGAAAAATGCTCATTATTGCGCCTGCCGCCGGTATTGGGCGGGGGTGACTCCAGTATTTTCTGGAAGATACGCGAGAAGGTGCGGGAGCTGGTGAAGCCCGCGCCGACAGCGATCTCTTCCATGCTCCGGCTGTCGCCCGGCATCAACAGCTCGGTACGGGCGTGGTTGACCCGGTAGCGGTCGATGTATTCCTTGAGCGTGATGTTCAGCTTGTCCTTGATGGAGGTGGAGAGATACTTCTCGTTAGTACCGAGGGCACGTACTAGGTCTTGCCGGCTGAAATTCGGGTTGAGGAAGGGTGAGGAACTGGCCATATAGTTTTGCGCTTGCTGGAACAACTCGTCCTCCTCGATTTCCAGCAACCCGCCGATCAGATCCTCTAGGTCCATCCGGTTGGGATCGGTATAGGCGTCGGCTTTGCGGGGCGAGGTTGAGCCGCAGGTATAGTTGGTCGTACGTGTAATGGTAGTTGGCGTAGTGGATCGATACCGAGGCGTAGAAGAGGGCGAACACGAAGTTGACCGCCGTGTTATAGTAATTATTCGGGAAGAAACAGAGGCTCACGGCGGCGATGCCGATACCCAGCGCCCATAGGAAGGCACGGGTTACCCAGCGCAATTCCAGTCGCTCGGGTGATTGGGGTATCTGTTTCAGGTTACCTAGATAGATCGCCCGCTCCCGGAAGAAAAAATGCGTATAGCCCCCTAGCTGGACAAGGTATACGAGGCACGTGAGCGTACGTATCAGCAGGGGCGGGTTCCCAATATTATCCCACCATACGTCGAAACGATACGTATGGACATCCTCCCGGAAGAGACAAGCGATCGTGTAGGCTACGGTAAGCGCGATCGTAGGCATGGCGTGGAGGAGGATATTCCTCCGGGTCACGTTCTTTCCCCTGAATAAGAGGGTGAGCAGGAACGTGAACAGCAACGCTTGCGAGGCACTGATCAGCAGGATGGGGAAGTAGAACAACTCCATGATGGTTCGCTCGTCCGTGCCGGAGGACAAGATGAAGATATGCCCTATGCCTACCAATGCCGAGGCCAAGGCGAGATACTTGCAGGCCGTCCGGTACTTGGGGATCGTGCTTTCCCGCAAGGTCTTCAGCGACAACAGCAGTCCGCTGACCAGAAGGCAGGTAAAGGCTACGATCCCTGTCGAGGCTAAGTAGAGTAGGTGGTCGTTCATGCTGGTTCGCTATTGTTTTTTCAAGTCCGGATAGCTGATCCGGGTATGGAACATCGTTTTCAGTTTGTCTACGAATACGCTCTTTATGGTCTCCACATCCTTGAAGGTTAAGGGAGCGCTCTTTAGCAAGCCGTCGGCGATCTGCCCGTCGATGATCTTGTTCACCAAGGCGTTGATACTCTCTTCGGTATGTTCCTTCAAGCTGCGGGAGGCGGCTTCCACGGAATCGGCCATCATCAGTACGGCGGTCTCCTTCGAGAAGGGATTCGGGCCGGGGTAGGTGAATAGCTCGTCGGTAATCGGCTTGTCCGGGTATTGGTTCTTGAAAGAGTTGTAAAAATACTTCGCCTTGCCACGCCCGTGGTGCGTACGGATGAAGCTGATAACCGCCTTGGGTAGCAGGGCCTTCTCGGCGATCTTCACGCCCTCGGTGACGTGGCTGATGATGATCTGTGCACTCTGGTCGAACGATAACTGGTTATGCGGGTTCACGCTCGATTGGTTCTCGGTGAAGAAGACGGGGTTGCTCATCTTCCCAATGTCGTGATAAAGGGCGCCGGTACGTACCAGTTGGGCGTTGGCGCCGATTTTGGCGGCCGCCTCGGAGGCGAGGATGGACACCTGCAAGGAGTGCTGGAACGTGCCCGGGCAAGTCTCGCTAAGCTTCTTCAAGATCGGGTTGTTGATGTTGGACAGTTCCACCAGCGTGATGCTGGACACGTATCCGAACGTCTTCTCCAACATATATACCAATACGTAGGTGAACATCAGCAGGATGAAGTTGATACCGAAATAAAGCATCATCATCCAGTTGATCTTGTTTAAGTTCGCCTCTTGATACAACGTGAGACTGAGGTAGCAGGCGGCGTAGGAGAGGAAGATGAAGACGGCGCAACGGATCAGCTGCGAACGTTCGCTCAACTCCTTCAAGCTGAACGTCACTACCATACCCGCCACGATCTGCAACAACAGGAACTCATGCGGGAAAGGTACCATCAACGAGCAGATCAGCACGATGATAAGGTGCGTGAAAAGCGCCGTCCGGGAGTCGAAGAAGGTACGTACCACGATCGGTACGATGGCGAACGGCAATATATATACGTTGAATAACGCGTAGGTAACACATAGTTCCGTAAGGATGCAGCTCACGAATATGCAGAGGATCAAAGAATAGTACGTTCTTCCGGTTATGGAATATCTTCAAGCGGAAAGACCATAGGTAGAGCCAGAAACAGAACATCAGTCCGAAGACGAGCACGAATTGCCCGGCCAGTATGATGCCTTGTGTCTGCGTGCCCCCCGTCTTGGCCTCGTGTATGGCCTTTAGGGAACGGAGCACGTTGTAGGTATGGTTGTCGATGATCTCGCCCCGGTCTACGATACGCTCTCCGGCTTGTACCATACCGTTAGCGATAGATACGCTCTGTAGCATATCCTCCTTGATCTTGTCGGACATGTCGGCGGCATAGGATATGTTCTCGGTGAGGTAGTTATTGATGTCACACGATTGCAGGATCGATTTGTCCAGCCGCGGCGGGCAGTTGTTGATAATGAACTCGTAGGCGGTGCGCACGGTGAAGAAGTCGCTCACGTAGCGAGGCTGCGCGACGGCGTTCTCCAAGAGGTTGACACGGGAGTATTCCTCTTTCCGTAGCTCGTCCAGATCCTGCGACGAGATGATACCGTTCTTGTATAAGTTGATCAGGCTGCTCTATATACTGCATGTAAGCGGGGATACTTTGCTTCGCAAGTTATTGCCGTTATTGTAGTTGGCACGCAGTTTCTCGACCTCTTGCTTCTGGATGTCGGGGTTCATGCGGTAATAAGGCTCGAACTTACGGAGTACGCTGTCTTTCTCCGCTTTTACCTCGTCGTCGGTCTTGTAGATCGGGAAATCGCTCGGGGCGGTGAGTAATCCATATCTCCAAGGCTTGCCCTCATAGAACTGATAACGGAATTTTCCCTCCCGAGGGAAGAAGTAGGCGATAAGTAACGCGGTCACCACGAAGTAGACCACGGTCGGTATATTGTAATTCTTCTGTTTCATATAGATTCCTTTTTGCGTCCGAAATATACGTAAAAACTTCACTAAGCGGGAAAAAGGCGTACTTTTGCCGCATTATTATAGAATGTAAGTATTATGACTCAAAGAAAAGTAAGAGTACGCTTCGCACCTAGTCCTACGGGGGGCGCTGCATATCGGAGGTGTCCGCACGGCTTTATACAACTATTTATTCGCTAAACAGAATGGCGGTGATATGATTCTCCGTATCGAGGATACGGATTCCCAACGCTTCGTTCCCGGGGCGGAAGACTATATCATCGAGGCCTTGACTTGGCTAGGTATCAAGTTCGACGAGGGCGTGAGCTTCGGCGGCAACTACGGCCCGTATCGCCAGAGCGAGCGTCGTGAGATCTACAAGAAGTATGTCGATCAATTGCTGAACGATGGCCATGCTTATATAGCGTTCGATACGCCTGCCGAGTTGGAGGAGAAACGGAAGGAGATCGCCAATTTCCAATACGACGCCTCTACCCGTTCGCAAATGCGCAACTCGTTGACGCTTTCTCCGGAAGAGGTTCAGAGCCTGATCGAGTCAGGTCATCAGTACGTAGTTCGTGCCAAGATCGAGCCGAATGAGGATATCCACGTGAACGACTTGATCCGTGGCGAGGTCGTTATCAACTCCTCTATCTTGGATGATAAGGTATTATATAAATCGGCCGACCAATTGCCTACTTACCACTTGGCGAATATCGTTGACGACCATTTGATGGAGGTTACCCATGTGATCCGCGGCGAGGAGTGGTTGCCGAGCGCGCCGCTTCACGTATTATTATATCGTTTCTTCGGTTGGGAAGATACGATGCCTAGTTTCGCCCATCTGTCGTTGCTGTTGAAACCGGAAGGTAAGGGTAAGTTGAGCAAGCGTGATGGCGACCGTCTCGGTTTCCCTGTATTCCCATTGGAGTGGCACGATCCTAAGACCGGCGATGTTTCTTCTGGTTATCGTGAGAGTGGCTACTTCCCAGAGGCTGTAGTCAACTTCCTCGCTTTGCTGGGCTGGAACCCGGGTAATGACCAAGAGGTGATGAGCATGGATGATTTGATCCGTTTGTTCGACCTGTCTCGTTGCAGCAAGAGCGGCGCTAAGTTTGATTATGAGAAAGGCAGATGGTTTAACCACCACTATTTGCTGGAGAAGAGTAATACGGAGATCGCTGACCTATTCTTGCCGATCGTGGAAAGCCACGGTATCCAGACTACCCATGCTTATGTAGAGAAAGTAGTCGGCATGATGAAAGGCCGTGTCAATTTCGTGAGTGAGTTATGGGATCTTTGCTCTTTCTTCTTTATCGCCCCGACGGAGTACGATGAGAAGACTCGCAAGAAACGCTGGAAGGAAGATTCGGCTGTTCAATTGGGGAGTTTATCGAGCAACTGCGTGCCCGTGAGCCGTTCGACGTAGAAGGTACCGAGAACGAGTGCAAGGCTTGGATCGAGAGCAAGGGATATCATTTGGGGAATATCATGAACGCCGCCCGTCTGGCCTTGGTTGGCGAGGGCAAGGGCCCCGGCATCTTTGATATTACCGAGGCTTTAGGTAAAGAGGAGTCTATCCGCCGTATCCAACGGGCTATCGAGATATTAAAATAATCATGTACAGTTTAGCAATACATCTCTACGCTTTTGTAGTCAGCTTTGATCTCGCCTTTCCATAAAAAGGCGAGACTGATGCGATTCGGGCAATGGAAAACAAATTCCATACTTCGTGAGAAGATCGACCGGAACGCTAAATACATCTGGTTCCATGCCTCCTCGCTGGGCGAGTTCGAGCAAGGGCGTCCTATGATCGAGAAGATCAAGGCGGAACATCCGGAGTATAAGGTGCTGCTGACTTTCTTTTTCTCCATCTGGCTATGAGGTACGGAAGAATTACAAGGGAGCGGACGTGATCTGCTACCTTCCTTTTCGATACGCCTTTCCGGGTGAAGAAGTTCCTGAATCTGGCGAATCCGGCGATCGCCATATTTATCAAGTACGAGTTTTGGGGGAACTATTTGCGTGAGTTGCGGAAGCGGGGGAATACCGGTTTATATCATTTCCGCTATATTTCGCCCCGACCAGCTATTTTTTTCCAATGGTTCGGAAAAGCCGTACCGGAAGATGCTATCTTATTTTAATCATCTTTTTGTTCAGGACGAGCGTTCGATGAAACTCTTGAACGAGTTCGGCATCACGAATGTGACGGTGACCGGCGATACCCGTTTTTGATCGGGTGTTGATGTCCGGAAGCAAGCTCGTGAGCTTCCGTTTATCGAACGTTTCTTGGAAAGCAAGGAAGGTAAGAGGCCGATCGTGATGGTGGCCGGCAGTTCATGGCCTCAAGACGAGGCGATCTTTATCCCTTATTTCCATGAGCATCCGGAGATGAAGTTGATTATCGCCCCGCATGAGATTCACCGGGAACATCTCCTTTCTATCGAGGCGATGCTAAAACGTCCGTCCGTCCGTCTATCGGAGGCGCATGAGGATGATCTGGCCGATAAGGATTGCTTGATCATCGACAGTTTCGGACTCTTATCTTCCATTTATCGCTATGGACAGATCGCTTATATCGGTGGTGGTTTCGGAGCGGGTATCCACAACACGTTGGAAGCCGCCGTTTATGGGATGCCGGTCTTATTCGGCCCGAGATACCATAAGTTTAAGGAGGCGAAGGATCTGATCGCCGTAGGTGGTGGTTTCTCCATCACAGACGATTCCTCTTTCCGAACGAAGATGGACGAGTTATTGACCGACCCGACAGCCTTTGGAAACCTCCGGGCAAGCTGCCGGTGATTTTGTGAAAAACAGTGTAGGAGCGACGGATCAAATCTTGCGACAAATCCATATCCGTTAATAGATAAAGCCGGGTTTGCTATTCGAGTGATTGTATGCCCAGACTCTTTTGATATAGCAATGGAATACGGATGAGATAGATGTACGGATTGGTAATTGAACAATTCGCGCTTGTCTATCTCATCCGTGTTTTATTTTAATCCTCTTCAGCGAACATCGGGTCCCAAGCGGGAAGGCGAGTCGGTGTTTGTTTCAAGATCTCTTTTACTTGATCCGTGATGTACTTCTTGTTGACTACCAGACGGAACATATACTCATTAAACCATTGGTCTGTCATGATGAGGTGGCCGGCGTTCGCTCCGGGGCCCCAACTATTCTCAACCATCCATTTCTTCGGCTTTCCATTCGCGTCGAGATCAACAGCCATCAAGGTCATGGCGTGTGAGGAACCGCTGGCGAATGTCTGGATACGTTGTTTCTTATCCATGCCGAAAGTCGTACCCATCAGTGAACCGTAATCGTAGAAGTTTACATCCAGAATGCCTCTGTCACGATCGAAGAACTTGCCCACGTCGCAAGAGAAATACATCATGGTACTGTCCTTGATGGAAGCGATAGCCATTTGTTTGATATCCTCGATCGGAAGGTTTACGTAAGTCCAGTTCTTGCCATCGTAAGCGTGGCGGTCGTAATCGATCTCATACAACTTATAATAATCGCGGCTCGGATCGTTCATCAACATGACATAGTTGTTTTTTTCAAATCGTCCCCGATATATTCTTGGAAGAAGGACTGAGGCGTATATTCCTTCGTCTCTACCGGATTCCCTTTAGCGTCTTTTGCGAGTCCACGTGAATTTCGTAGGCGGCTCTCCCAAGTTCAATACGAGCATACGGTAAATCGTACCTAGCATCTCTGTTTTCTTTTTCTCCAGATCCGCTACGGTCGTGCCTTTGGTCGTAGACAGGTCACGAAGTTGCAAGCCGTATTCTTTCAGCTTTAATCCGATCAGGTTGCTCATGCGTCCGGTACTGTTGCTACTGTTGGTCTCTACCATGACCTCGGCGGGAACCACGCCATACTTGGTCAAGATATCGGAGACACCCGTGAACTGCCCTCCGTCTCCGATCGGGTTCTTGAACAGCCATTCCACCATCTTGTCGTCCATCGGTTTCAGACGAGTATCGATGATGCCCCTGTAAGAAAAAGGTTCGCTTTCTCCAATTGATCCCAGAAGAAAGAATAATTCTGGGAGAATTGAAAGTCTCCCATGTCATATTTGGCGATGGCCTGCGCACGGAACACGTTCAATCCCGTGAAAAGCCAGCAACGGCCCGAGGAACGTTGGTTGGAGATCCCTTTGCTCTCTACCTTATTGGAGAAGTAAGTATCCAAATTGTTCTTGCTCTCCCCATTAACGGCAAGCTTGTTGATGTCGTTATTGGTGATCGCATTACGGATCGCCTTATCGGTCGGCGTTCCTTGATAAGACTGTTTGATTTGCTGCAACATCGTGGGTGAGATGCCTCCACCGCTTTGTTGTCCGTGAGCCGATAGCGTGATGCCTAAAGCCAAGGCCGCTATCCATAAATTCTTTTTGCTTCATGATATTTTTAGTTGATTAATAAATTGTGTTATTTCTTTTTTTAGGCCATACCAGACCGTCTTGCCGGATATTCCATACCGTACCGTCTGGTGCGGGTAGCGATATCTCATACATGGAAGGTGTCGTATGTATTTCCAGTTGATTGGCGATCTCTTGCGGGCATAGCTCGTTTGCTTTCAAGTCGTTGATGTTATCGGCATAATGTCCGAAGGTTGCGGCGAACTCATTCTGACGGTAATATAAATTACGCAAGATCCATTTCGTCTCTTCCGAAGGATGTTTTTACGAAAGGAGTCTCACCTTCTCCCGCAATCTTATCCGATATTTGAACATAACCCCAGTATTCGGGCATATGGATATTGATTACCCCGGTAGGCGCCCATACCCAGTTGTACTTTCGCGAATCTTATCCTCTCCTTGGATAGGGACTTTCACGTATTTACCGTCTTTCACGTCCGTTGTCCATTCCACACGAGAGAAGTTCACACGGATCTGCTCGCCGATTTCCGGCTTTTCTTTACCTCTGTCCATTTTGGAATACGGAAGTCCAAGGAATGAATACCTCTACGCTCCATGATTTATCCGTGTCTTTCGGGTTATTCAGCGTACCGTCCACATAAACAGCGGATTTCATTCCGGCAAACTCCCCAGTTATTCAATACTTGCGGATTATCCCTGATAGGGGCGGGTTAAGAACAAGTCCCATTCCGTACCCAAGGCGTTCACCTCGTACTCCAGATAATTATGGGTGTCGTTCGTAGGATTCAGGAAGATCTCGAAGTCGTTGTCATGGAAGATCACGGCGTCGTGTTCCGTGATGGTCGCCCATACGTGCGGCTCCTCCATAAGGACGGCTAAGTACATTCCGTTATCATCGTAAGTCATCTTGGCCCGGGTCTGGAAGTGAGGGGTCGGGCGTTTGTCGCCTTCGATATCTACGAAGTCGTTGGTCCAAGGTATCGCGTCCCCATTCCCCGGGAGAAAGCTTTCCGTCGATCTTGATAGGAGCGGGGGCCTTGTAGCAAACATACGTCGGCGGATTGAACGGTGGTTGCGGCATATACGTGATGTCCGGCTTTTTGCGTACTGGGTTTCTGTGCGCAAGAAAGCAATAGAGTGCCACCAATGGCGCTGTCGTTAAAATCGTTTTTTCTCATGTGCGTTTATTTTTAGATCGTTTGATAAATAGATTCTTATCGAAGTAAGTCCATCGCCGCGTCCCAACCATGTATTTATATCGTCCGGATAATGTTGGTCGGCGGTATAAGTATCGCTGCGTTTGTGCCCGAGTCTTACGATCACGGCGTTCTTTTCCGGGAGCGTGAAGACGTATTGCCCCAAGATTCCTCTCATATAAGGGATCTTCATCCCTTTGTAATCGAGAATCCAGTATTGGAATCCGTAACAATGGTTGGGTTTGCCGAGATCCTTATAGACAAGACGGGTATCGGGGCTTGTCGCTTCCGCCAAATAAGCGGGAGAGATCAATTGCCGGTCATCCCATTGGCCGTTGTTGAGTAATAATTGTCCGAAGCGGGCGAAATCACGGGCGTTACTGTTGAAACAGCAATAGGCTTTTTCCATGCCGTCCTTCCGGTCGAGGCTCCAAAGGGCGCTTTCCTCGGCGTGCATCGGAGTCCATAGTTTGCGGGATACATAATCGCTGAGTTTCTCCCCGGTAGCCTTCTCCACGATAAAGCCCAGCAGTTGTGTCACGCCGCTTTGGTAGATAAAGTTTACGCCGGGCTCGTCGATCTCTTTTCATCCCGAAGGCAATTTCCTGTAGGTCATCGCCATAATACAACTGGGTGGTAGGAGAGAAAGGAGAGCTGTAAGCCTCGTCGAAATCCACGCCGGCGCTCATGGTCAGCAAATGGCGAAGCGTTAGGGCCTTTCCGTCGTATCCCTTGAATTCCGGGAAAAAGTCGCTTACCGGTTGATCGACATCCCGGATAAATCCATCGTCGATAGCGCAGCCGATCGCTAACGAGACGATGCTTTTCGCCATCGAGAAGGAATTGCTATGCGATTCCGGGGAATAATCTTCCCAATATTGCTCGAATAGCAGTCGATTGTCTTGGATGATTACATAGGCAACCGTACCCAGCTCTTCAAACCGGGGAAGATAACGCTCTGGAATACTTTTTCGTATTGTAAGCTTCGATAGTTCCCAAAGGGCAGGGGCGAACCTGCCTGTACGACCCGGTTCTCGAAAATCGGATATTGATTGATCTTGGGTAACAAATGGATAAGGGCCCTACGTAGATAATAATTGGAGGGTAACGCCAGATATCCGCCTATTCCCAGCATAAAAATAAACACTATCCATCCCACTCTTCGAGACAAATAGTGTTTATTGGCTGGAACCCTATTATTTGAATCATTTTTTTCATGTAACCCTTTGGTTGTTACTTTACAGATACAAATATATGGTTTATAATTCAAATAATCAAATACATGCTATTATTCTTTATACCAAGAAGAATACATATGATAGTTCTTGGCTATCTTTTGGTTGATCTCCTTCGCTTGCTCGGGATCTACCTTCTTGACGAACTTAGCGGGAACTCCGGCGTAGATGCTGCCCGGCTCGACGATCGTCTTGCTTAATACTACGGAACCTGCGGCGATGATCGCTCCCTCGCCTACTACGGCGTGATCCAATACCACGGAGCCCATTCCGATCAAGGCGCCATTGCAAATCTTCGCCCCGTGGATCGTTACGTTATGGCCGATGGATACATCATCGCCGATCTCGATCGTCGATTTCTCATATAAGGTGTGAAGGACGGAACCATCCCGTAGCGTTTACGCCGTTGCCGATGCGAATCGAGTTCACGTCGCCGCGAAGCACGGTGCCAAACCAGATACTGCAACCTTCACCGATCTCTACGTCACCTATAATCGTGGCGTTGTCTGCTAAAAAGTGTCTTTACCGATCTTCGGGGTAAAGCCACGAACGGATTTAATTAATGCCATTTTTTAGTTGTTTAAATTTCTGTTGTTTTTCTCTTTCAGCCAAGCTTTCTCCTCCTCGTTCAAGAACGGGCTGATCTTGTCGTAGACCATTTGGTGGTACTTGTTCAGCCAAGCGTGCTCACGGACAGAGAGCATGGGGATGATAATCAAGCTCGTGTCGATGAAACAAAGCGTCAGCGTATCGAATCCTAGGAATTTCCCGAATTCCGTTTCGCTGTCCTCACGTACCAAGATCATGTTCTCCGTACGGATACCGTATTCGCCGGTACGATACATGGCCGGCTCGTCGCTGATCACCATTCCGGGCTTCAAGGTCACCGGGTTCTCCTCCATGCGGATGCTTTGGGGGCCTTCGTGTACGTTTAGGCAATGGCCGATACCGTGACCGGTTCCGTGCAAGTAATTAATGCCGGAATCCCATAGCGCCTTACGGGCAAGGATATCGATCTGAGAGCCTCGTGTTCCAGCGGGAAACTTGCTTTTGCGCCAAGCTGATCGTACCTTTCAATACACGGGTGAAATCCTTTTTCATCTGCTCCGTCGGCTCTCCAAGGGCGATCGTGCGGGTGATATCCGTCGTACCGTCCAGATATTGCGCGCCGGAATCGATCAAAAGTAATCCTTCCGGTTTCAAGGTCGCATCCGTCTCCGTCGTAGCGGAGTAATGAACGATCGCTCCATGCTCGGCGTAGCCGTAGATCGTGCCGAAGCTATCCATGATGTATTGCGGTTGTTCCGCACGTAAGGCGGTCAGCTTCTCGGCGGCGCTGATCTCTGTAACTTGGGCTCCTTCCGCCATTTGTTTCTCCAGCCAGATATAGAATTTTGTCAAGGCGACACCATCTTTTACCACGGCGTTTTGGAAGCCCTTGATCTCGGTCTCGTTCTTGATGCTCTTCAAGTGGTTGGCGGGGGAGATCCCTTCCACGATCGTACAGCTTCCCGGGATCGCGTCGTATAAGGAGACGTTCGTCTTGTTCATATCCACGAATACCCGGCTGTTTTCCGGTAGGCGGGATAGATACCTCTGGATCATGGAGTATTCGGCCAGCGTAACCCCTTCTTTCTTCAAATGCTCGGTGATCTCGGCAGTCAGCTTCTCTGGCTTGATGAAAAAGCACGCTCTCATCCTCCGATACGAAGGCGTAGCTGACTACGACCGGGTTATAGGTCACGTCCGTACCCCGGATATTGAATGTCCACGCGATCTCGTCCAAGGCGGCGAGGATCAAGCAATCGGCGCCCTCGCTCCGCAACTGGTTATTGATTAGGTCTAGTTTCTCGTGCACGGAGGCTCCGCTTAATGCTTCCGGCATCTCGAATATCGGGTTTCCGGGAACGGCGGGACGGTCCTTCCAGATACCCTCGATCAGGTCGGCCGAGGTATCCAGCTTGATTTCTTTACGGCTTAGTTTATTTGCCAAGGCACTCGCTTCGGCGGCGCTATAGGTTTGCCCGTCCAGCCCTACGGCCTGTCCGGCGTGTAACTCATGCAAGAGGAATTCCGTGATAGACGGTGTCTCCGGAAGCGCCAACTTATAGAGTTCGATACCGGAACCTTCCAGTTGGCTGGCCGCTTGCAGGAAATACCGGGAATCGGTCCATAAGCCCGCCTTGTCCGCGGTGACCACGATCGTTCCCGCCGAGCCGGTGAAGCCGGATATCCATTCTCTCGATTTCCAGCGATCGGCCGGATACTCGCTTAGGTGCGGGTCGGAACTGGGTATGATGTAAGCGTCAACCTTCTGTTGCCTCATAGCCTCCCGTAGGGCGGCGATACGTTCAGGAATGTTTGTTTTCATCGCATTTTATTTTTAGTCAACATTAATACTCGCAAAGTTAATGAATTATTTTGGATTTGTCTCGCCGGAAACCGGCTCTTCTACCTTATAATATAGATGGGAAGTACCCAGCTTTTTCCCACCGCAGTTTCCCTTCCTCTACCAGCCGCCGCAAGTCGAGGGAAGCCTTACTTCTGGAGCATCCGCAGAGCGACATATACTTCTTCTGGTGGATAAAAGGGTTCGTCTCCAGATAACGGAATACCTCTTGCTCGCATTCCTTGGCGGAGGGATACGCGGGATCGCTAACCGTGTACTCGTCACGAAACACCGGCATGGTCTTCAGCCGGTCTCTTAGTTCCTTGGACGATCTGAACTTCACGTCCTTGAAATGGATGGATTCCGCCCGGCTCTCATTCTTTTTCCATCACGGGCCGGCTTTTTCAGTGAGACGCTGAAAGTACCGATCCCCTCTAGCTCCACGTTATAACCGAACATGAGGAAGTCCACCATCATGTCTTGGAAAAGCTGCAAGATCCCTTTCATATCCGCGGGAGAGAAAGAAGACCGGGACTTCGCTCTGCTGATGAACTCATCCGTATGTATCGTCCCGCAAGAGACCAAACGAGGATGTAGGGGTAATGACTTCCCGGATTCCTCTGGATTCGGGTTGGGATTTCTGACTAACTTGTAATTTGCTGACATCTGTGCTGTGTTTAAATGGTTATAGATCTTTTGTCCGATTTTTCTAGATCGCTTACTCGTTTTTATAGGCGAGCTTAGCGGTTTCTTCAAGAAGAATTCATCTTTCAACAGCCGTTGCATGATCATGCACCAACTGTTGGACGATCATCTACCATCTGTTGGATGATTGTCCAACAGATGGTAGATGATGAATACTTCAGCTTCAAAGGTACAATATATAAAAGAGAAAAGGGTAAGGATTCCGGATAAAAGAGCTAAAGGTTATGATAAACGTGTATGGGCTCACAGCCTTGTGGTCCACAACCTTGTGAACCGATCCCTTTAAATCAAGTTAAAGATAAGGCACCCAATAGATATCAAGGAATAATTTGCTAACTTTGTAGAAACAAATAAGAAGTGCCATGAGGAATCTGCTTTATCTTTTTGTCTTTGCGGCTCTGCTTCTCGGCTTGAGCGCATGTTCTTCTTATTATTATTCGATGTTGAACTCGAATGACCCCGTCAGGGGAGAAGAATGAGAGAGGGGATTTTGTGCAGGAAAACGATACGGTACGTATCTCTTATCGTTTCTGGGGAGAGAACGCCCCGGTTACTATTACCATTTATAATAAACTGGATGAACCCTTGTACGTGGATTGGGGGCGGTCGGCGCTGATTATCGATGACGTGGCTACCACCTACGACCCGAAAGTGGCCTCGTTGAGCGGCGAGACTCTCGCGTGGCATCCTATAGCTCCTTTAATTGGAGCGATAGGAGCAGCAGCAGGGTGGAGCTACTCGGAAGGTTCCTTCTCCGGTGATGTGAGTTTGCCAAAGGGCGTTGAGTTTATCCCGCCGCATTCCAAATTAGTCAATACGCCTTTGCAATTAGCCAACTTCCCGTTTAACGAGATCCCGAAAGAAGAGTATGTAAAAGGAACAAAATGACAACGAAAGCAAACACAACCGTAAATATCCGAGTGAAGGATTTTACAGAAGAAGATTCTCCGCTGAGATTCCGTAGCTACCTGACGTTGTTCGCCGGAGGGACTAATGGGAAGCCCTTGAAGCATTCCTCTTTTTGAGCGGAACTTCTATCTGGCGAAATTGATCAAGGTCGGCGACGTGGCTCCCCAGTATTTCGATGAGGGACAGCAGCAATCCGGCGATTTCTTTTACGTGAAAGAGACTCATGGGGCTACGGCAGGCCTTGTCGTAGGAGCGATAGCGAGTTACCGCCGCAGGGGTGGCGATAGAAGCTACGCTGGGTCCCGTGAACTATTAATATATTCATATCGAATGATACAAACTCTATCTGATTTAAAGACCGTGCGTTTCAACGAGCAAGCGGACGGTGTGATCATTTTGGACCAAACTCTGCTGCCGGGTAAGGAAGCGTATCTGACCCTTACCACTGCCGAGGAGATATGGGACGCTATCTATAAATTAAAGGTACGTGGAGCACCTGCTATCGGGGTAGCGGCCGCTTATGGTATCTATGTCTGCGCCCGTCGGATCGATACGGCGGAGAAATCCGTTTTCGTGAATGAGTTTCGGAAGATCAAGGAGTATCTGGCCGGTTCCCGTCCGACAGCGGTGAATCTGGTGGCGGCGCTGAACCGGATGGAGCGGGTATTGGTCGCTCATCCAACCTTGTCTGTCCCGGAATGGAAAGAGCTATTATATAAGGAAGCGATCGCGATCCGGGAGGAAGACGCCGCCGCTTGCCGGCAGATCGGCGAGAACTGTCTGGAGCTACTCCGTCCCGGGATGGGAATCCTTACGCATTGCAACGCCGGACATCTGGCGGTCTCGGAGTATGGCACCGCTTTGGCGCCGATTTATCTGGGGCAGGAGAGAGGTTATGGTTTCAAGGTCTTCGCCGACGAGACCCGTCCTTTGTTGCAAGGCGCCCGGCTCACGGCCTATGAGCTAAGCAGGGCCGGCGTGGACGTGACGCTGATTTGCGATACTATGGCCTCCGTCGTCATGCGGAAAGGCTGGGTGCATGCCGTGGTCGTAGGTTGCGACCGTGTAGCCGCCAATGGCGACGTGGCGAATAAGATCGGCACGTCCGGAGTGGCTATCTTGGCCCGGCATTACAAGATCCCCTTCTATGTATTAGGCCCGACATCCACCATCGATGGCTCGTGCCCGGACGGCGATTCCATTGTAATAGAGGAACGTAACCCCGATGAGGTCACCGAGATGTGGTATTCAAGGCGTATGGCCCCGAAAGACGTGAAAGTCTATAACCCCGCCTTCGACATTACTCCCCACGAGCTAATCACGGCTATAATTACGGAGAAAGGCATCTTTTTATAAAAATAATCGCTGAAAGTTTTGCTAATCCCGAAACAATCAGTAATTTTTGCCGCTCAATTTGAGGATATAAATAATTAAACAAATAACAAATTAAAAATTATGATTGTAGTTCCATTAAAAGAAGGCGAAAATATCGAAAAAGCGCTGAAGAAATTTAAGAGAAAATTTGAAAAGACAGGTGTCG
The DNA here is from genome assembly GCA_022009975.1 of Phocaeicola vulgatus. Classification (GTDB taxonomy): domain Bacteria; phylum Bacteroidota; class Bacteroidia; order Bacteroidales; family Tannerellaceae; genus Parabacteroides. The sequence goes on from CP091733.1 coordinate 72,258, forward strand.
TTAAAGAATTGAGAAACCGTCAGGCTTTCGAAAAACCATCTGTTGCTAAAAGAAAGAAAATGATGCGTGCAGTCTATGTACAGCATTTGCAGCAGATAGAAGAGTAATTTTTCGCTGGAAAATTTGTTTTTTCAAAATCTATTTTCTATATTCGCTGTATGAAATTAATGCAGCGGTAATGGTGGTTGATGATTTTATAAATTACTTGCGCTATGAACGCAACTACTCGGAATGTACTATAGTTGCGTATCGGAAAGATTTATTGCAGTTTATAGCGTATCTGAAAGAATTGGATGCTACCATAAGATTTCCGGAAGATGTCGATGCAGATTTGATAAGGCGTTGGGAGGTGGCACTGATGGACAAAATATCCCCGGTGTCTGTCAGCCGGAAGCTGAGCTCTTTGAAATCTTTTTTTAAATACCTTATGAGGCGGAAAGAAGTTTCTGCTGATCCGACACGTTTGTTGAAGGGTCCGAAAACAAAAAAGCCATTGCCCTATTTTGTGAAAGACCAAGATATGGAACGGCTATTGGACGAAAACGTGGAGGGGGGAGATTTTAAAAGCGTGCGGAATCATTTAGTGGTTGAAATGCTTTACGACACAGGAATGAGGCGTTCGGAATTAGTGAACTTGAAAGACGAAGATGTCGATTACGAACGGCAGCAGATAAAAGTGACGGGAAAGCGGAACAAGCAGAGGTTGATTCCATTTGCAATAAGATTGAAAGAGCTTATGCAACGCTATCAGCAGCTCAGAGACCGTGAGGTAGGCGGCGACTACTGGTTTTTGAGGAAAGAAAATGGTGAACAAATCACTGTGGCGGCTATATATAATATAGTACGTGGGAAACTTTCCAAGATACCGACGTTGGCAAAGCGCAGCCCCCATGTGTTGAGACATTCGTTTGCGACAAGTATGTTGAACAACGGTGCAGAGTTGAACGCTGTGAAAGACCTGTTAGGGCATAGCAGCTTGGCGAGCACCAGCGTTTACACGCATACATCCTTTGAGGAATTAAAAAAAGTGTATCATGCTCATCCTCGAGCAAAAAAAGAAGGAGGTAATTATGGAAATTAGAATTCAAGCGATTCATTTCGATGCTACGAAACAGTTAGAAGCATTCATACAGAAGAAGGTGTCAAAACTGGAACAGTATTATGATGGCATTCTGTCGGCTGAAGTAACACTCAAGGTTGTAAAACCGGAGTCTGCAATGAATAAAAACGCAGCCATCCGCTTGAATATTAAGAGCGGAGAATGTTTTGCCGATAAGACCAAGGATACTTTTGAAGAAGCAATAGACGAAATCGTGGATGCTTTGGAAAAGCAATTGGTGAAATTCAAGGAAAAAAATAGAACCAAATAAAAAAACGGTAGAAAAATTTGGTATATAAGAAATAATACCTAAATTTGCAGCCGTTTCGACATGGTGCCGAAACGGCTGCTTTTTGAAAAATGCCTCTTTAGCTCAGTTGGCCAGAGCACGTGATTTGTAATCTCGGGGTCGTTGGTTCGAATCCGACAAGAGGCTCAAGAAAAAGAAAAGGGTAGTTACCAGAGTGGCCAAATGGGGCTGACTGTAACTCAGCTGGCTTACGCCTTCGGTGGTTCGAATCCATCACTGCCCACGCTTATTACAGAATGCGGAAGTAGCTCAGTCGATAGAGCACTAGCCTTCCAAGCTGGGGGTCGCGGGTTTGAGCCCCGTCTTCCGCTCACAACGCCTAAATAGCTCAGCGGTAGAGCACTTCCTTGGTAAGGAAGAGGTCCCGAGTTCAAGTCTCGGTTTAGGCTCGTAATAGTATGGATAAATTATTAATCAAATAAAGAACAATTAAGTTATGGCAAAAGAGAAATTTGACAGATCGAAACCACATGTTAACATTGGTACGATTGGTCACGTTGACCACGGTAAAACAACTTTGACAGCTGCTATCACAACAGTATTGGCAAAGAAAGGTCTTTCAGAATTGCGTTCTTTCGATTCTATCGATAACGCTCCTGAAGAAAAAGAAAGAGGTATCACTATCAATACTTCTCACGTAGAGTATCAGACAGCTAACCGTCACTATGCACACGTTGACTGTCCGGGTCACGCTGACTATGTAAAGAACATGGTTACTGGTGCTGCTCAGATGGATGGTGCTATCTTGGTTGTTGCTGCTACTGACGGTCCTATGCCACAGACACGTGAGCACATACTTGTTGCTCGTCAGGTAAACGTACCTAGATTGGTTGTTTTCTTGAACAAGTGTGATATGGTTGATGACGAAGAAATGTTGGAATTGGTAGAAATGGAAATGCGTGAATTGCTTTCATTCTACGGTTTTGACGGTGACAATACTCCTATCATCCGTGGTTCTGCTTTGGGTGCTTTGAACGGTGATCCGAAATGGGAAGAGAAAATCATGGAATTGATGGATGCTTGCGATACTTGGATTCCATTGCCTCCGCGTGAAGTTGATAAACCTTTCTTGATGCCGGTTGAAGACGTGTTCTCTATCACAGGTCGTGGTACAGTTGCAACAGGTCGTATTGAAACTGGTATTGTTAAGGTAGGAGACGAAGTTCAGATTATCGGTTTAGGTGCTGATGGCAAGAAATCAGTTGTAACTGGTGTTGAAATGTTCCGCAAATTGTTGGATCAGGGCGAAGCTGGTGATAACGTAGGTTTGTTGTTGCGTGGTATCGATAAGAACGAAGTTAAACGTGGTATGGTTATCTGCCACCCGGGTCAGGTTAAACCTCACTCAAGATTCAAAGCTGAAGTTTATATCTTGAAGAAAGAAGAAGGAGGTCGTCACACTCCGTTCCACAACCACTACCGTCCTCAGTTCTACATCCGTACATTGGACGTAACAGGTGAAATCACTTTGCCAGAAGGAACTGAAATGGTTATGCCTGGTGATAACGTAACAATCGACGTAGAATTGATTTACCCAGTAGCATGTAACAAAGGTTTGCGTTTCGCTATCCGCGAAGGTGGCCGTACAGTAGGTGCTGGTCAGATTACAGACTTGGAAGATTAATTTCCCTACTAAATAAAAAGCCAGCTGCACTGCGGCTGGCTATTTTACGGAACTAGCTCAGTTGGTAGAGCACTGGTCTCCAAAACCAGGTGTCGGGAGTTCGAGCCTCTCGTTCCGTGCAAAAATAATCGATTCGATGAAGAAAATAGTTGAATATATTAAAGAATCTTATAACGAACTTGTTTATAAGGTTTCTTGGCCTACAAGGACAGAGCTCGCTAACAGTGCAGTTGTGGTTATGTTTGCTTCCCTTATCATAGCTGTCGTGATCTTTGTTATTGACTTGGGTTTTGAAAGTGTAATGCGCTTCTTCTACGAGAAAATCTTTTAATCGCAACAAGTATGTCGGACGTTCAGAAAAAATTCTACGTTTTACGTGCCATCAGTGGCAAGGAGAACAAGGCTAAAGAATACTTGGAAGCTGAGATAAAGAATACTGACTTAGGAGAATACGTGTCGCAAGTTCTTATCCCAACTGAAAAGACATTCATTACACGTAATGGGAAAAAGGTGTTGAAAGAACGTGCTTATTTGCCTGGTTATGTGTTGGTGGAGGCTGCTTTGGTTGGTGAAGTTGCCCATCGTTTGAGAAACATTCCCAACATTATTGGTTTTTTGGGAGGTTCTGATAATCCGGTTCCTTTGCGCCCGTCTGAGGTCAATCGTATCTTAGGTACTGTGGACGACATGCAGGAGCAGCCAGAAGATTTGGATCTTCAGTTTATTGTTGGTGAAAGTGTGAAAATCACTTTTGGACCGTTTGACGGATTCAGTGGTATCATCGAGGAAGTCAATGCTGAGAAACGCAAACTCAAAGTAATGGTGAAAGTCTTCGGACGTAAAACCCCGCTTGAGTTGGCTTATACGCAAGTAGAGAAAGAATAAGCACTCTTGTTACGAAAAGTACTTTTCTTTCTGTTGTTGATGTTATATATCTAAAATTTAGAAAAATGGCTAAAGAAGTTGCTGGACAAATCAAATTGCAAATCAAAGGAGGAGCAGCAAACCCTTCTCCCCCTGTAGGACCTGCTTTGGGTTCAAAGGGTATCAATATTATGGAGTTTTGCAAGCAATTTAATGCCAAGACCCAAGACAAGGCTGGTAAGATATTACCTGTTGTGATTACTTACTATGTCGATAAGTCTTTCGACTTTGTTGTTAAAACCCCTCCTGTAGCAATTCAATTATTGGAAGCTACAAAAACAAAGAGTGGTTCTGCTGAGCCGAATCGTAAGAAAATTGCAGAAATTTCTTGGGATCAGGTAAAAACAATTGCAGAAGACAAGTTACAAGATTTGAACTGCTTTACTGTTGAGTCAGCTATGAGAATGGTTGCCGGAACAGCAAGAAGTATGGGTATCACTGTTAAAGGGACATTCCCGGGTAATAATTAATAAACTTCAATTGAAATGAGTAAACTTACAAAAAATCAAAAGTTGGCTTTAGGAAAGATTGAAGCTGGGAAGACATATTCATTGAAAGAAGCTTCAGCTTTGGTAAAAGAAATCACTACTACCAAGTTTGATGCATCTGTAGATGTAGATGTCCGTTTGGGTGTTGATCCCCGTAAAGCCAATCAAATGGTAAGAGGCGTGGTTTCATTGCCTCACGGAACAGGTAAGCAGATTCGGGTTCTTGCATTGTGTACTCCAGATAAGGAAGCAGAAGCTACTGCAGCTGGTGCTGACTATGTAGGTTTGGATGAATATATCAATAAGATTAAAGGTGGTTGGACTGATGTTGATGTCATTATCACAATGCCGTCAATCATGGGTAAAATTGGTGCCCTTGGTCGTGTGTTAGGTCCTCGTGGCTTGATGCCTAATCCAAAGAGCGGTACTGTTACCAACGAAATCGGAAATGCGGTAAAAGAAGTAAAACAAGGTAAGATTGACTTCAAAGTTGACAAAGCCGGTATCGTTCATACTTCTATCGGTAAGGTTTCATTTAATCCTAATCAGATACGAGACAATGCTAAGGAATTTATTTCAGCTTTGATAAAGTTGAAACCATCTTCAGCAAAGGTACATATATAAAGAGCATTTATCTTTCAAGTACTATGAGTGCGGGTATTAAAATTGACCCCAAATCAGTTGATGAACTTTAAAAACAATTGAACGATGAGAAAGGAAGATAAAGGTGTAATTATAGAACAACTCACAGCTACTATTAACGAGTATCCTAATTTCTACTTGACTGATATCGAAGCAATGGATGCTGAGACTACCAGCCGTTTGAGAAGAGCATGCTTTAAAAGTGATGTTAAGCTGGTTGTTGTTAAAAATAGCTTGCTGAGAAAAGCATTGGAAAATGTAGAAGGTGATTTCACTCCTCTGCATGATGCAATGAAGGGAAATACAGCAGTCATGTTTTCTATGGTTGCTAATGCCCCAGCTCGTCTGATTAAGGACTTTACTAAAGATACAAAAGGAGAAGGCAAGCCTCAGTTGAAGGGTGCTTATGTACAAGAAGGTTTCTATGATGCTGCTTCTTTGGATGTGTTGGTAAGTATCAAGAGCAAGAAAGAACTTATTGCCGATGTTATCGCATTGTTGGAATCTCCGGCAAAGAACGTTATTTCAGCTTTACAGTCATCAGGACAAACTATCCATGGTCTGTTGAAGACTTTGGAAGAAAGATAATTTTAAATTAAACAAAGTAAAATAATCATTTAAATCATACAAAAATGGCAGATTTGAAAGCATTTGCAGAACAATTAGTAAACCTGACCGTTAAAGAAGTTAGCGAATTGGCTACAATTTTGAAAGACGAATATGGTATTGAACCTGCAGCTGCAGCTGTTGCTGTTGCTGGTCCTGCTGCAGCTGGTGCTGCTGCTGAAGAAGAAAAAACTTCTTTCGACGTAGTTTTGAAATCAGCTGGTGCTGCTAAATTGCAGGTTGTTAAGGCTGTTAAAGAACACTGTGGTCTTGGTTTGAAAGAAGCTAAAGACTTAGTAGACGCAGCTCCAAGCAAGGTTAAAGAAGGTGTTTCTAAAGATGATGCTGAAGCATTGAAGAAAGCATTGGAAGAAGCTGGCGCAGAAGTTGAGCTTAAGTAATATTTCATAGCCTGTTAATCAGGAAGTTGGTTAAGAATCTTTGGGGACAAGGATTCTTAACCTTTTTGTGTCTATAATTTCTATAAGTTCAATAAAATCCGTACTAGATGTCTTCAACAGCTAATAATCAAAGAGTTAATTTTGCTTCGATTAAAAATTCTCTACCATATCCAGATTTTCTCGAAGTACAATTGAAGTCTTTTCAGGACTTCCTTCAACTCGACACTCCTCCTGAGAAAAGAAAAAAGGAGGGATTGTATAAAGTATTTGCTGAAAATTTCCCAATAGCAGATACTCGTAACAATTTTGTGTTGGAGTTCTTAGATTACTATATCGATCCTCCCCGCTACAGCATTGACGAATGTATAATGCGCGGACTTACCTATAGTGTACCTTTAAAGGCGAAATTAAAGCTTTATTGTACAGATCCTGACCACGAAGATTTTGATACCGTCATCCAGGATGTGTATTTAGGACCTATTCCGTATATGACAGAGAGAGGTACTTTTGTCATTAATGGCGCTGAGCGTGTTGTTGTTTCTCAATTGCATCGTTCTCCAGGTGTGTTCTTTGGTCAAAGCATCCATGCAAACGGTACTAAGTTGTATTCTGCCCGCATCATTCCGTTCAAAGGTTCTTGGATTGAGTTTGCGACAGATATCAACAATGTCATGTATGCATATATTGACAGAAAGAAGAAGTTGCCTGTTACAACTTTGCTGAGAGCTATTGGCTTTGAAAGTGACAAGGACATTCTTGAGATTTTTAATTTGGCCGAAGAAGTTAAAGTGACGAAGACCAACTTGAAAAAAATGGTTGGTCGTAAGTTAGCTGCTCGTGTTTTGAAGACGTGGGTAGAGGATTTTGCGGATGAAGATACCGGAGAAGTTGTTTCTATTGAACGTAATGACGTTATCGTTGACCGCGAATCTATATTGGATGATGACAATATCGAGGCTATCTTGGATTCCGGCGCACAGAATATCTTGTTGCACCGTGAAGATCAAAACCTTTCAGACTATGCAATCATATATAACACCTTGCAGAAGGACCCGAGTAACTCGGAGAAGGAAGCTGTCCTTTATATTTACCGACAGTTGCGTAATGCTGAACCTGCTGATGAAGCAAGTGCTCGTGAAGTAATTACGAACTTGTTTTTCTCTGACAAACGTTATGATTTGGGTGATGTAGGTCGTTATCGTATCAATAAAAAATTGAATCTGACTATCAGTGAGGATATCAAAGTCCTTACGAAGGAAGATATCATTGAAATCATCAAATACTTGATTGAGTTGATTAACTCAAAAGCAATTGTTGATGATATCGACCATTTGAGCAACCGCCGTGTCCGTACTGTCGGTGAACAGCTGTATAACCAGTTTGGTATCGGTTTGGCTCGAATGTCTCGTACTGTGCGTGAGCGTATGAACGTTCGCGACAATGAAGTGTTTACTCCAATTGATTTGATTAATGCTAAGACGATTTCTTCTGTTGTTAATTCTTTCTTTGGAACAAATGCTTTGTCTCAATTTATGGACCAGACCAACCCACTGGCTGAGATTACTCACAAACGTCGTTTGTCTGCCTTAGGTCCTGGTGGTTTGTCTCGTGATCGTGCCGGATTTGAAGTTCGTGACGTTCACTATACACATTATGGTCGTTTGTGCCCTATTGAAACACCAGAAGGTCCTAACATTGGTTTGATTTCATCTCTTTGTGTATATGCCAAGATAAACGATTTAGGATTTATCTCCACACCTTACCGTAAGGTTGAGAACGGTGTGGTTGACCTTTCTGAAATGGTTTGCGTTATTATACAGCTGAAGAGGAAGAAGATAAAGTTATTGCGCAGGGTAATGCTCCTTTGGATGATAAAGGTAATTTCGTGCGTGATAGAGTTAAGGCTCGCCAAGAAGCGGATTTCCCAGTTGTTGCCCCCGATGAAGTGAATTTGATGGACGTTTCTCCTACGCAGATTGCTTCTATTGCAGCATCTTTGATTCCATTCTTGGAACATGATGATGCTAACCGTGCTTTGATGGGTTCTAACATGATGCGCCAGGCAGTACCTTTGTTGAGAACTGATGCTCCTATTGTAGGAACTGGCATTGAGGCTCAGGTAGCTCGTGATTCCCGTACACAGATTATCGCTGAACGCGAAGGTGAAGTGGTATTTGTAGATGCTACTTGCATCAAAGTAAAATATGACCGTACAGAAGAGGAAGAATTTGTAAGCTTTGAAGATTCTGTTAAAACTTATAATATACCGAAGTGGCGTAAAACTAACCAGTCTACAACAGTAGACTTGCGTCCGATTTGCCACCGTGGTCAAAGAGTAGTTGCGGGTGATATTTTGACTGAAGGTTATTCTACTCAAAATGGCGAATTGGCCTTGGGTAAGAACGTTAAGGTTGCATACATGCCTTGGAAGGGGTACAATTACGAGGATGCTATCGTATTGAATGAACGTATGGTTCGTGAGGACTTCTTTACTTCTGTTCATGTTGATGAATATATCTTGGAAGTTCGTGAAACAAAGCGTGGTATGGAAGAACTTACTTCTGATATTCCAAATGTGAGCGAAGATGCCACTAAGGATTTGGATGAAAGAGGTATCGTCCGCATAGGTGCTCGTATTGAACCAGGAGACATTTGATTGGAAAGATTACCCCGAAAGGTGAATCTGATCCTTCTCCAGAGGAAAAATTGTTACGTGCTATTTTCGGTGACAAGGCTGGAGATGTTAAAGATGCCTCTTTGAAGGCTACTCCTTCTTTGCGTGGAGTTGTAATTGATACTAAGTTGTTCTCCAAAGCTGTTAAAAAACGCAAGGCTAAAGCTGCTGATAAGGCTATTCTTCCTAAGCTCGATGAAGAGTATGAAGGAAAGATGGCTGAATTGAAGGGTTTGCTTGTTGACAAGTTGATGGCTTTGACAGAGGGTTTGGTTTCTCAAGGTGTTAAGGACTATATGAATTCTGAAGTGATAGCAAAAGGTGCGAAATTCATGCGCCACGCTTTGGAAGAATTAGACTATAACGCTATCCAAGTTAGTTCATGGACTGCCGATGATGCTAAGAATGAATTAATTAAGCAGGTTATATTGAACTATTTGAAGAAATATAAAGAGCTTGATGCCGAATTACGTCGTAAGAAGTTTGATTTGACTATCGGAGACGAACTTCCAACCGGTATTGTTCAGATGGCTAAAGTATATATAGCTAAGAAACGTAAGATTCAAGTGGGTGATAAGATGGCAGGTCGCCACGGTAATAAAGGTATTGTTTCCAAGATTGTACGTCAGGAAGATATGCCTTTCTTGGCAGATGGTACTCCTGTAGATATCTGTTTGAATCCGTTGGGCGTGCCTTCTCGTATGAACTTGGGGCAGATTTTTGAAGCTGTATTAGGTTGGGCAGGTCGCAATTTGGATGTTAAGTTTGCCACACCTATCTTCGACGGTGCGTCTTTGGATGATTTGAATGAATGGACAGACAAGGCAGGAATTCCCCGTTATGGTAAGACCTATTTGTATGATGGAGGAACTGGTGAACGCTTTGACCAGCCTGCGACAGTCGGAGTTACTTACTTCTTGAAGTTAGGCCACATGGTCGATGACAAGATGCATGCTCGTTCTATTGGTCCGTACTCTTTGATAACGCAGCAGCCATTGGGAGGTAAGGCTCAGTTTGGTGGTCAGCGTTTCGGAGAAATGGAGGTATGGGCACTGGAAGCTTTCGGTGCCGCTCATGTCTTGCAAGAAATCTTGACAATCAAGTCTGATGATGTTGTAGGACGTTCTAAAGCTTATGAAGCAATCGTCAAAGGTGACCCAATGCCACAACCTGGAATTCCGGAGTCATTAAATGTGTTGCTCCACGAGTTGAGAGGTTTAGGTTTAAGCCTGACACTTGAATAATTTCAATCAATGCAATAATAAAGTAGATGGGGATTTCCCTGTCTACTTTTCAAAATTGATAACTCTTTATAAATATAAAATATGGCCTTTAGAAAAGATAACAAGATAAAGAGTAACTTTACTAAAATAACCATTGGCTTGGCTTCTCCGGAAGAGATTCTTGAAAACTCATTTGGTGAAGTTCTAAAGCCTGAAACGATTAACTATCGTACCTATAAGCCTGAACGTGACGGTTTGTTCTGCGAACGTATTTTTGGTCCGATAAAGGACTATGAATGCCATTGCGGTAAGTATAAGCGTATCCGCTATAAAGGTATTGTATGTGACCGTTGTGGTGTGGAAGTTACCGAAAAGAAAGTACGACGCGAACGAATGGGACATATCCATTTGGTTGTTCCAATTGCTCACATTTGGTATTTCCGATCTCTTCCAAACAAGATAGGTTATTTGTTGGGCCTTCCGACAAAGAAGTTGGATGCTATCATCTATTATGAGAGATACGTAGTTGTCCAGCCGGGTTGTGTTGATACTGTCAGTGAACTGGATTTATTGTCTGAAGAAGAATACTTGGACATCTTGGATAATCTTCCAAAAGAAAATCAAATGTTGGAAGATTCAGATCCTAACAAGTTTATCGCGAAGATTGGTGCTGAAGCAATCTATGACTTGTTGACCCGTGTTGATTTGGATTCATTGTCATACGAGTTGCGCCACCGTGCAAATACTGATAGCTCACAGCAACGTAAATGAGGCTTTGAAACGTCTGCAGGTTGTTGAGTCATTCCGTGCATCTAAGGGTAAGAACAAACCAGAATGGATGATCATGAAGGTTGTTCCTGTTATTCCTCCAGAGCTTCGCCCATTGGTCCCGTTGGATGGTGGTCGTTTCGCCACTTCAGATTTGAATGATTTATATCGCCGTGTTATTATCCGTAATAACCGTCTAAAGCGATTGATAGATATTAAGGCACCTGAGGTTATTTTGAGAAATGAGAAACGCATGCTGCAAGAAGCTGTTGACTCATTGTTTGATAACTCAAGAAAGTCAAGTGCGGTTAAGACGGATGCCAACCGTCCATTGAAATCTTTGTCTGACAGTTTGAAAGGTAAGCAAGGCCGTTTCCGTCAAAACTTGTTAGGTAAACGTGTGGACTATTCGGCTCGTTCCGTTATCGTGGTTGGTCCTGAATTAAAGATGCATGAATGCGGTCTTCCTAAAAATATGGCAGCTGAGCTGTACAAGCCATTTATCATCCGTAAGTTGATAGAACGTGGTATTGTTAAAACTGTCAAATCTGCTAAGAAGATTGTAGACCGCAAAGAGCCAGTTGTTTGGGATATTTTGGAATATGTAATGAAGGGCCATCCTGTTTTGTTGAACCGTGCCCCTACTTTGCACCGCTTAGGTATCCAAGCATTCCAACCGAAATTGATTGAAGGTAAAGCAATCCAGCTCCATCCATTGGCTTGTACGGCGTTCAATGCCGACTTCGATGGTGACCAGATGGCTGTTCACTTGCCACTTGGCAACGAAGCTGTACTTGAGGCGCAGATGTTGATGTTGGCTTCACATAATATATTGAACCCAGCTAACGGTGCTCCTATTACAGTGCCTTCTCAAGATATGGTGCTCGGATTATATTACATAACCAAGACGCGTGATGGCGCTCAAGGTGAAAACTTAGTTTTCTATGGTCCTGAAGAAGCTACTATTGCGTATAATGAGAAGAAATTGGACATCCATGCCAAAATCAAGGTATATGTTGATGACTTGGATGAGAACGGTAATCTTGTTAAGAAGATGGTTGAGACTTCTGTTGGCCGTTTGATGGTTAACGAGTTTGTCCCGAAAGAAGTTGGTTTCTTAAATGAGGTATTGGGTAAGAAAGCTTTGCGTGATATAATCGGTAAAGTAATTAAGACTTGTGGCGTTGCTCGTACGGCTCGTTTCTTGGACGACATTAAGAACTTAGGTTATTATATGGCATTCAAGGGCGGTTTGTCATTCAACTTGGCTGACGTGTTGATTCCTCCTCAGAAAGACGAGTTTGTCAAGGAGGGTTATAGCGAAGTTGAGCAGATTATGGCTAACTATAACATGGGTTTCATTACGAATAACGAACGTTACAACCAAATTATCGATACTTGGACACATGTTAACAGTAAGTTGTCTAAGGCATTGATTGACCAATTGACGGCTGATGATGATGGTTTCAATTCAATCTTTATGATGATGGATTCTGGTGCTCGTGGTTCTAAAGAGCAGATTCGTCAGTTGTCTGGTATGCGTGGTTTGATGGCTAAGCCGCAGAAGAGTGGAGCTGAAGGTGGTCAAATTATCGAGAACCCTATCCTTTCTAACTTTAAAGAAGGTTTGTCAGTATTGGAGTACTTTATTTCTACCCACGGTGCTCGTAAAGGTTTGGCGGATACAGCTTTGAAGACTGCCGATGCCGGATATTTGACTCGTCGTTTGGTTGACGTTTCTCACGATGTTATTATCAACGAAGAGGACTGTGGAACTTTGCGTGGTTTGGTATGTACAGAATTGAAAAACAACGAGGATGTCATCGCTTCTTTATACGAACGTATATTAGGCCGTGTATCTGTGCATGATATCATTCATCCTTTGACAGGTGAAGTCATCGTCAAGGCAGGTGAAGAAATCCGTGAGGATGCCGCTAAGCAAATTCAAATGTCTCCGATTGAAAGCGTAGAAATACGTTCTGTATTGACTTGTGAATCGAAGAAAGGCGTTTGTGCTAAATGTTATGGACGTAACTTAGCAACCAACCAGATGGTTCAGAAAGGTGAAGTGGTGGGTGTCATTGCCGCACAGTCAATCGGTGAACCGGGTACTCAGTTGACTTTGCGTACTTTCCACGTCGGTGGTATCGCATCTAACGTTGCAACAGAGAATAGTATTTCATGTAAATATGACAATGCTATCCTTAAGATTGATGAGTTGAGAGCTGTTAAGGCAGAAGAGACCTCAAGCAAGCCATATCAAGTTGTAGTCAGTCGTTTGGCTGAATTACATTTGATTGATCCGAATACGAAGATTGTATTGATGAGCCATAACATTCCTTACGGTTCTAAATTATTCTTCAACGACGGTGATACGGTTAAGAAAGGAGATGTGCTGATTGAATGGGATCCATTTAATGCTGTCATTGTTTCTGAAGTCACAGGTAAGTTGGAATTCGAAAGTGTCATTGAGAATGTCACTTACAAAATCGAGAGTGATGAAACTACCGGTTTGAAAGAGAAGATTATCATTGAATCAAAAGATAAGACAAAAGCTCCGGCTGCTCATATCGTAGATGATAATGGTAATTATTTGAAGAACTATTCATTGCCTTTGGGTGCACACGTTGTGAAAGAAGCAGGCGATGTAGTCAAAGCGGGTGAAGTATTGGTTAAGATTCCTCGTGCGGTAAGCAAGGCTGGTGATATCACTGGTGGTCTTCCTCGAGTAACGGAATTGTTTGAGGCTCGTAATCCTTCTAACCCGGCGATTGTTTCTGAAATTGACGGAGAAGTAGGTTTTGGTAAGATTAAACGTGGTAACCGTGAAATTACCGTTACTTCTAAGTTGGGCGAGGTGAAGAAATATATGATTCCGTTGTCTAAGCAATTATTAGTTCAAGAAAACGACTATATTCGTGCTGGCATGCCATTATCTGATGGAGCTATTACTCCTTCTGACATATTAGCTATCATGGGTCCGACTGCCGTTCAGGAGTACATTGTGAATGAAATTCAGGATGTATATCGTTTGCAAGGTGTGAAAATTAATGATAAGCACTTTGAGGTAATTGTTCGCCAAATGATGCGTAAAGTCGAAATCATTGATCCGGGAGACTCTCGCTTCTTGGAACAACAAGTCGTTGACAAGTTGGAGGTAATGGATGAAAATGACCGTATTTGGGGCAAGAAAGTGGTTACAGATGCAGGTGATTCCCAAACATTGAAACCGGGTCAGATTGTAACAGCCCGTAAGTTGCGTGATGAAAACAGTATGTTGAAACGTCGCGACATGAAATTGGTTGAAGTTCGTGATGCTATTCCGGCTACAGCTAATCAGATACTTCAGGGTATTACAAGAGCAGCACTTCAAACAAGTAGCTTCATGTCAGCTGCATCATTCCAGGAAACAACGAAGGTGTTGAATGAAGCTGCTATTAATGGTAAGGTGGATAACTTGGAAGGCTTGAAAGAAAACGTTATTTGTGGTCATTTGATTCCGGCAGGTACTGGTCAGCGTGAGTTTGACAAGCTGATTGTTGGAGCAAAAGATGAATTTGAAAGAATTGCGTCAAATCGTAGAAGCATTGTAGATTTCAATGCGATGGATAAAGACGATTAAATAGAAATTCAGTAAATTAGAAAAAGAAGCTGCGTCAAAACAACCTTTTTTGACGCAGCTTCTTTTTTGTACTCAAGCACAATCTTTTCAATGTGCTTGCGTGCATCAATCGTTAGAATTTGAACAAATATTTATTTTGAATTTGTGTAAGTTATTATTGGCGCAGGCCAAAGAATATAACACTGTTTAAACAGCGTTAAAACACCATTTAAACGCTGTTTTAAAACATCATTAATAATCAGACAGAACCCATTATAATAAGAATTAGGATACGACAAAGCTTTAGTACAATGCCGGGAGTGTTGAGAAGATGTTGGCAGTTAAATTAGGGATAGTCGCAAAACACTTTGAAAGTTCACAACTTATTGATTGCTAATGTGGTATATTTGTTGTAATTTAGCTAAAGGAAATAAAAATTCCTCCGAATACCGTAGAAAAGTAAACTTCGGAGGAAATGAGCAAAAATAACCCATGGCAAAAGTACGAAATTTATCTGACATTCAGCAAGAGATTGCATTCACAGAGTTTGATTTTTATCAGCAATATGTAGAAACCTTCAAAACGAGTGAACTTGGACGCATCCAGTCACTTCTTCCTCTTCGAGAAATGGCGATATCGTTTGGGTTGATTGAGGAGAAGCCAAAGAACATAAGGGCTAAAAGAGGCAGAAAGTCCTTCTTCACCCCTGAAGGCAAGGTGGCATTGGCATTCTTGAAGATGTATACAGGATTGTCAGCTCCGAAATTGATGGAGGCATTGAATGGAAACATCTATTATCAGATCTTCTGCGGCATCAGGATCAGTCCTAAGAACCAGTTGACAAACTATAAGTTGATTGACAATATATTGTTGGAACTGTCCAAGAAGCTGAAGATCCAAGAGCAGCAGAAGGTGCTTGCAGATGCATGGAAACCATACATGAAGAACCTTGATACAGTGTATACTGATGCCAGTTGCTATGAAAGTCTGATGCGTTTCCCGACCGATGTGAAGTTGCTTTGGGAATGTGTTGAGAGAGCATACAAGATGATGTGCAGTATCAGTTCCAAGCTAGGTGAACATAGATTGAGGACAAAGTACAACGATATGGAGAAGGCGAATCTGGCTTACAGGAAGCAGCGTAAGCACACCCACAAGCAGACACGAAAGATGATAATGAGATTGCTTGCATTGCTGTGCAAGATGCTCGGTGAGATCCGCAGACAGATGCGTGTCCATAGTTGCGAGGGACTGCTGAGCGACAAGCAGTTGAATATGCTTGGGCTCATCACAAGGGTATATCGTCAGCAGAAGAATCACTTCAAGAGTGGCGACTCTCGCGAGAGCATACCGAACCGCATCGTAAGTCTCGACAAACCACATATCAGACCGATTGTCAGAGGCAAGGAAACCAAGACTGTAGAGTTTGGAGCGAAGAGCAACAACATATTGATTGATGGGGTCTCATTCATTGAGAAACTCTCATTCAACGCCTTCAATGAGGGTACAAGGCTGAAGCATTGCGTGTCATTGTCTAATAAGCTTACCGGAGTACCGGTGAAGAAGATAGCTGGCGACCAAGGTTACTCCGGAAACGACAACAGAACATTCTGCAAAGAGAATGGTATTGAGACCTCCTTCACTCAGAAAGGCAGGACTGGCAAGAACGAGGTGAAGAATGCTACCAAAAGAGAACTTTCCAGAGTGAGAGCTACAGAGATGGAAGGCTCATTCGGTACCCAGAAGCAACATTACGGACTGCGAAAGATAGCAGCGAGAATAAAGTCGACAGAGATTTTGCTGATTTTCTTCGGTATCCACACAGCAAATGTGGTCAACCTCGCAAGACGAGAGTCGGTCCAAGTCGCCCTTGCAGCCTGATGTTCTACGCGTGGAGAGCAACTTTATGGGAGTGGTGGCTCCAGACGTGACTGAAAACGAGAAAATCGGCTCTGAAACCAGAGCCGATGATATAAACACGATGAGTTTAATCGGGAAAATACGGGAACGTCTGCCGGTTAACTCAGATTGAAGGAATTAAATGATTATCCCAAATTAAAAACAATATGAACTACAAGCGTTTCCGACATTTTGGGAAGGATAAGGTCTTCATGGACTTTGCCTTCCTAGCCATTGCTTTCAATATAAAAAAGATGTGTGCAAAACTGACAAAAGAGGGTATGAACTGGCTGATTAGTCTGTTTTATGAGCTTACAGCTGCTGTTTTTAGATGCTGGAAACATACAATACTTCGGTAAATTTTTACCGATAAATTAAAATTAAACATAGAATCGGCATAATCCGGTTCAAAAATATATTCAAGAGATCATTGAAATACTGTCAAAGATGAATCGTCAAGAAGTAAGATAAGGGATGAAAAATATATGCTAAACAGCTGATAATAAAGAAGTAAGGTATTGCGCAACTCGTTGTTTTTTTAGTAAATTACAAGTACGTTACCACTTTTAATTATGACTAAAGAATCACTCCTTATGCAATACCAATCCGAGTGCAGAAACGCTCTCGAATCAGTTGTAAATATAAGCAAATCTTTTCAGAAAGTATTCATGGATGCAATGAAATTATTCATGGCTATACCTGACCGCATCAATTTCCTGCAAATGGGACGATATGGATGTTTCTCGGAACAGACATACCGTAACAATTTTAAGAGCGACAGCCTTGACTGGTTTTCCTTCAATGAAACCATCATCAAGGAACACCTTAAAGGCAGTCGCAAGGCAATAGCCATTGATCCGTCTTTCATTCCCAAATCAGGCAGCAAAACGCCGTGAATTGGTTATTTCTGGTCCGGTTGTGCCGGTGAATACAGGCGTGGACTGGAAATAACGGGGATCGGAGTTATAGACGTTGACAACCATGAGTGTATGGCTTTGGGCTCTGTACAGACACCTGACAATACAACGCTGGAAAGCCTGGAGAAGAACCTTGTGGACTGGTATAGCTCTTACCTTATCAGCATACAAGAGCATCTGAAACGGATTTCCAACAGGGTGGTATGTGACGCTTTCTTTTCAAAGGCAACTTTTATCAAGCCGTTGTGCGAAAATGATTTCCATGTAATAAGCCGTTTCAGGAATGATTCCGTACTGTTTTATCCTACTTTGGAAAAAGGATAGGAAAACGCGGACGGCCAAAATTACATGACGGAAAGATTGACTTTGAAAATCTGGACACCACCAGGTGTACCGAATACAAAGTGGACAAGGGCAGACTTTACGGACTGAAAGCATACTCCAAAGCACTCAGACATTTTGTGATTCTGGCTGTATGGTATCCTATGGATGGAAGAACTGACAAATGGCAGCTGTATTTCTCCACGGACGAGATGCAGGATGCCAAGGAGGTTTTAGACTTCTACAGGACACGTTTCCAGCTCGAATTCTGCTTTCGCGATGCCAAGCAACATGCTGGAATGACGAACTGTCAGGCAACCGAATTCAGAAAACCGGCATTTCACTTCAACGCATCACTTACAGCGATAAACCTTGCCAAGGCTGCTTGTAAGAAGATGGGAATGAAATTTTCCATATCCTCATGCAAGTCGGTCATACACAATACTTACATGCTTGAACGATTTATTTACGTGTCTGGGATTGAACCTAACACGCATTTAATTGACAAACTTTTCAAAGAACTCATTTTATTTACCGCCAAAGCCGATTAGGCTTGACGAATTTTTAACGAACTATTGTAAATCCTATATCTCCAGAATTTATCCATTTTTGCGAATCCGAATTAAAAGACTCATACTTTTCATCTTTCTCGATTTTCTGAACCATTTCAGGAGAAAGATATCCAAGTGATAGGATTTCACTAGCAATGTATATATCGCCAATTTCCTCTTCTTTGCAGTCTAAACCAGACTTTTCATTTACAATTCGGATCTTAATGCGGTCTTTAATTCCTCCGTTGGAAACAATTGCTTTTCCGTAAGGCTCTTTTTCTATTGTTTTATAACGAGTGGTAGAAGATTTGTAGCCACTAATTACCCCACAAGTTTCTGTCATTCCATATGCCGGAACAATGGATGCTGCATTAAACTGATAGGATTTGTAGCTTTCGATAAAATTATTCAAATCATCATGATGGGCTAACTCGCCACCACATACGATCGTTATTAGCGAAGATAGGTCATATGATACCCGACGGTTATCGTAAAGGTGTAGAGAGCCGCATTGGCTTCAATGGGCAGAGGCAAGGCAAGTATCCACCAATTAAGGAAGAAAAAGACAAAGCCGACGCCCATGAATACCACTATTTTCGACCATGTGATATGCTCCTCTTTCACACCCTTTGTACCCAGATAGGAAAGCCCCATCAGCACCAGCGCAAAGAGTTTGGTGTAGAGCATATTGCCAAACAGTCCCGCCGTGCGGTGGAAGTTCATCAGAATCCTGTCCACCACACCGATATTCACACCCCATAGCCGTATCGCTTCATAGCAATACCAATAGAGATGGGCAACCACCAATATGATACTTACGGCACGCAGAAAATCCATGATTTTCGCCAGTGCCCTCAAATCGTCTTCTTGTTGTGACATAATCTTTCTGTTTTTTAGAGTTTACGTTGTTTTCTTTTCTTTCGTTGCATCCGTCTGCGGAACTGTTCTTCCTCGTCCTCGTGTATCTCGGCACAACGCTCCATAAAGCCGTCCAAATCGTAGAAGTCCGAAAGTTCCACCCATTCGCCCTGCAATGAGCCGTTGTTGTACTTGGCATAAGTGCCTACATAGATGCGTGCTTCGTTCAAATCCTTTGCTTCCATTTTTCTTTTGTTGTTCAAGGGTTAAAACTCGAATAATGAGGGTTGTGCTATCTGCTGTTCCACCTGCTTCTCCGCTTTTGGTTTCTTGGCGGTCAGTTTGCGGTATTCCTCTGCTTGGTATCGCTCGATAGCCTTTTTCCGTGCTTCTGCTTTTTCCTCCTCTGTAAGTTCGATAGTATGGTTTACCACGACTTGGCAGTTGATGGACTTGCCCACCTCGATGTTATCCTCATCGTAGTAGTGAACGGCAAGGGAATATACCTCCTCATCGGACAGACCTGCACACCCCATTCTTTGGACTTCCGTCAAGATGTAGGTAATGCACTCGTCTATGTTTTTATTCTCCTTGCGGAAACTCTCTGCAAAGAGTTCATCGTATGATGCTCTGGTTTCCAAATAGTTTTGGATAACGTCCTTGAAATGTTCTGTACCTTTCATTGTGGTTGATGTTTTAATCAGTTGAATAATGTTCCGTCGGATAGAAATTCGTAGTTGTTGGCTTCGCAACTCTCGGCAAAGGCTTCTTCACTGAGTTGATATTCCATATCGTCCCTGCAAGCCTTGAAAAAGCCGTTTAAGCACTTGTTCATAAGTTCGTAAAGGGTGGTGTTGTCGGGGGCTTTCAGAAAGTCGTATATAGGCTGTAATATCTCATAGTCCATATAATAGCCCGTCAAAACACAATCATTGGTGACGAATACACGGCTCTTGCGCTTTGTCTTGTAATCCAACGGACGGCTCTATGAAAATAATTTGGAGAAAATTCTTTTTTTTTCACGATATACTCTTATCTTTGCAACAGGTTATTCGAGTTATGCAAAGCGTTGTATATCATTGCAGAAGATAGGTCGCTAAATCATTACCTACTGCATTTCATAACTCATTAGGCTATTGAATGCCAATCAATTGAACCTAAATGATAGTTTTTTAGAAAAAGGTAGTATGCTTTTTGGAAAAAGCTCGTAACCATTTGTCTGATGGGTTTAGATGGAAACTTACCGAAGTTTTGTAACTATTGACATGCTATCAAAAAACTTTCCTTTTTCTTTTCACTGCAAAAAATCTTCACCAAATTGGGTTGTCAAAGAAGTTGGTAACGTGTGGGGAAAATAACCTCAGCAATTTAAACCGCGTTTAAACGATGTTCTAACAGTGTTAAAATGACAGGTTCTATGTTCCAAAGGCGTTTTGATTGAAATCGAAGTTGTATAAAATACAAAAAGCCATCCATAACGGGTGGCTTTTTGTATGAATTGGAATCGTAGAACAGATTACATTCTCTTTTCTTTGATTCTTGCTTTTTTACCAGTCAAAGCACGCAAGTAATACAATTTAGCGCGACGAACACGACCCACTTTGTTAACTGTAATACTTTCGATAAACGGAGATTCGATAGGGAAAATTCTTTCTACACCTACGTTTTCAGACATCTTACGAACTGTAAAACGTTTTTTGTCTCCGTGACCAGAAATGCGAATTACTACACCTCTGTACTGCTGGATACGTTCTTTGTTTCCTTCTTTGATACGATAAGCGATTGTGATAGTGTCACCGCTCTTGAATGAAGGATGCTCCTTTTTGGTAGCGAACGCTTCTTCTGCAATTTTAATAAAATCCATTTTTGTTGTATTTAAAATTGTTGTTAATATACGTAATTAACAGGCTGCTTGTGTCCTGTCAGAGTTACGTAAAAGCGACTGCAAAGTAACGAAATATTTGGCATATAAACAAATGGACTTTTATTTTTCTTGTTTGCAATCTTTTTTTTCTCTACATTTGAGCTGCAAAAGTATTCTATGCGATGAGAAAAATCTATTATATCTGGGTTCTATGTTGGCTTTCAGTTATTTCCTTGTTCGCTAAAGAACCGACCTTGCTCCAAAAGGCAGATAAAAATGCAATGAATCTATGGGTTGATTCTGTCTTTAATTCTATGAGCGATGATGAAAAGATAGGCCAATTGTTTATGGTTGTTGCTGATATAAAAACAACCAGCCAGAATCTCCAAAAATTGATTCGGTATGTGAATGAGGTGAAAATCGGGGGTGTATTGTTTCATAAGGGAAACCCTACCGACCAAGCCTACTTGACAAATAAAATGCAGGCAGCTGCTAAAGTCCCTCTGTTTGTTGCTTTGGATGGAGAATGGGGTTTGTCCATGCGCTTGAGTGGCACGACTCGTTTCCCTAAAAATATGATGTTGGGCGCCATTGAAGATAATCTGTTGATTCGTAAATATGGGGAAGAGGTTGCCCGGCAATGCAGAGAGATGGGAATACATATTAACTTTGCACCGGATTTGGATGTGAATAGTAATGTGGACAATCCAGTTATAGGCATTCGTTCCTTTGGAGAGGATGCCCGGATGGTTGTTGATAAAGGGCTTGCTTATTCAGCAGGATTGGAAGAAGGAGGAGTTTTATCTGTTGCAAAGCATTTCCCTGGCCATGGCGACACGTCTGAAGATTCGCATGAAACATTGCCTGTCCTTTATCATAATCGTAGCCGTCTGGACTCTGTGGAACTGGTTCCTTTCCGCAATTATATAGAGAGGGGCTTTTCCGGCATGATGACTGCTCATTTATGTATTCCTGCTTTGGAAAAGAAAAAGAAATGCCCGGCATCGCTGTCTCATGCTGTCGTTACTGATTTGCTTCAAACCGAGATGGGTTTCGAGGGGCTTTGTTTTACGGATGCTTTGGCTATGAAAGGAGCCGCTAACCGTAAATCTGATAATCCTTGTGTAAAAGCATTGTTGGCAGGAAATGACGTTTTATTGGCTCCTGCGTTTCCTATTTCTGATTTTAAGGATGTGAAAGAGGCTGTTGAGTCCGGAGTCATTCCCATGAGTGAGATAGAAAAACGCTGTCGTAAAATATTGCAATATAAGTATATATCAGGATTGAATCAGTATCGTCCTATTCAAATAAAAGGCTTGGATGAGCGTTTGAATACGGCTCATGCTGCTTGGCTGGCTGCGGAATTGAATGCAGGAGCAATCACCTTATTGAAAAATGAAGAGGAGATGATTCCGGTAACAGCTTTAGATAAACGTAAAATTGCTATTCTCTCGATTGGTAATCCGCTAAGTGACAAGTTTTCGGAAACGGTGAATCGTTATGTGAAAGCTGATGCTTATTATATCACTAAAGCTACTCCTGCATCAAAAGTCCAGCAGATATATGCTAAATTGAACAAATATGATTTAATATTATGTGCTGTCCATACAGTTCGAATCCCTGAAAGTTTGGCATTGCGGCAATTAGCAATGAAGAAAGATGTTATCTATTCATTCTTTACAATCCCTTATTTTTGCAAGTCCTATAAGAAATCCATTGAGGCATCTCGTTCTACTGTTTTAGCTTATGAAGCTACACTGTTGGCACAAGAGTATGCGGCTCAAGTTATATTTGGAGGAATAGGTGCTAAAGGTAAATTGCCGGTTACTATTCCGGATATGTATTTTTCCGGTACGGGAATACTGACAGAAAAAAGCCGTTTGGGTTATCATGAACCGGAGGCTGTGGGGATAAATGCCACTCGTTTGAAAGAGGTAACGCGGATAGCCGAAGAGGGAATCCGTGCGAATGCTTATCCAGGTTGCCAAATCTTAGTGGCAAAAGATGGAATGATTGTTTATAATCGTTCGTTTGGTTGTGATGATTATGTACACCGCCGCCCTGTGACCGATATGTCTGTTTATGATTTGGCCTCTTCTTCAAAAGCAACCGGGACTTTGTTGGCCGTCATGAAGGCTTATGATGAACGGAAGTTTAAATTGTCAGATCCAGTATCTACCTTTATAACAGAATTACAAAAGTCAGATAAAAAGAACATTCAAATCAAGGAGCTGCTTTTTCATCAATCCGGCTTGGTCCCGTCCATCTTCTTTCATACAAAAGCGATGAACAAAGGAAAGTTTATACCGGAATTATTATCTGAGACACCGAAAGAAAATTATACATTAAAGGTCGCCAATCGTATGTTTTTACATACCTCTTTTCAAGACACCGTTCTGCAGATGATAAAACGTTCGAAACTGGGAACTAAAACGTACCGGTATAGCTGCGTTAATTTTATGTTGTTGAAGATTATGGTTGAACGGCAGTTGCATCAACCTATGGATTCTTTGCTCACGCAAGACTTTTTTGCCCCTTTAGGAGCATGGCATACAACTTACAACCCGTTGGACAAGATGGATTCGCTTCAGATAATGCCCACAGAGTATGATAATACAGTTCGCCATCAAATGATTCGTGGATATGTGCATGATGAAGCAGCCGCTTTTCAAGGAGGAGTTTCCGGAAATGCCGGTCTCTTTTCTAATGCAAATGATTTGGCGAAAATCCTCCAACTTTATTTGAACAATGGGGAATATGGGAATGAACGTCTGTTGTCTGTGGAGACTGTCCGGTTGTTTACACAGACGAAAAGTCCTACATGCAGACGTGGATTAGGATTTGACAAACCGCAAATAGGAGCAAAATCGTCCCCTTGCGGACTTTTGGCTCCTGTTTCTGTTTATGGCCATACCGGATTCACCGGCACCTGCTTTTGGGTCGATCCGGAGCAGCAGCTTATTTATATATTTCTGAGCAACCGAGTGAATCCTACGCGGAATAACTCAAAACTCTCTTCCATGAATATTCGTACACGCATTCAAGATGCTATTTATCGTTCTTTGGAAACATCGAACTCTTCCAATCACAGTAATACGTAATAAATAAAGGTATGTTATTTGGACACGGTGATGATTATTATAAATCCCGACAGGCTATATTGAGTAATTATAGTTCTAATGTTTGGTATGGAGCCGATTTAGAACCGTTGAAAGAGCACCTTTTTGAGGTGTTTGATTGTTTGAACTGTTATCCGGAACCTGATGCAGGCTCTTTAAAGCAGCTGTTGGCAGAAGTAAATCATATTTACCTTCTGAAGTTTTGGTGACCAATGGATCCATAACCGCATTCTATCTGATTGCCCAAACCTGGGCAGGTAAACATTCTACTATTTTTACTCCTTCATTTGCTGAATATGAAGATGCTTGCCGTTTACATGGACATCAGCTTTCGTTCTTTAAGAATAGTTCGCCTTTGTCAGCACTCTCTTTCAAAGGAGGTGGTTTATGTTGGATTTGTAATCCGAATAATCCGGACGGGAAATTGATATCTCGTTCTGATATGATCGGATTGATCGATAGTCATCCTGATACTTTATTTGTCATTGATCAAGTTTATTCCGATTTCTGTATGGAGCATCTGTTCGATTTGGAAGATATACATAGTTATCCCAACTTGATATTGGTGCAATCTATCTCCAAATTGCATAAAATACCGGGAGTTAGAATCGGTTATGTTGCTGCGTCGGAGGATTTGATATCTAAAATCCAACCGAAGTTGATACCTTGGTCGGTGAATGCGTTTGCCATTGAAGCAGGGAAATATACTTTGCAACATCCTGAACAGTTTTGTTTGCCATTGCAGCAATGGTTGGATGAGAGCCTTCGTCTTCAATCGCAGATACGACAGTTGGGAATAGAGGTTTATCCTTCATCTGTTCCTTTTTTCCTTAATAGATTACCGGATGGGTTTTCAGCAGAGGAGTTAAAGTCGTTTTTGTGGGAGAGAGGAATATTAATCCGGGATGCTTCTAATTTCAGAGGGCTGGATACTTCTTATTTCCGTCTTTCCACACAGTCTCGTGAAGAGAATATTGAATTGGTGGAAGCAATGCATACTTATTTGGGAAGGAAAGGTAAATAAAGAGGCTGCATCAAAACGATTGTTTTGATGCAGCCCCTTATAATAACATCTTTTTATTCAACACGCTTGTTAATGGCAATGTGGCTAATGTAACCGATAACAATGACTACTAAGCCAGCCAATAATGTTGTGTTAGACGAGCTGTCGGTAAATGCCGGAACAGCCAATATCGCTACACCGATAAGGAGGATGATGACTCCTAAATTTTTAATCAATTCGCTCATGGTTATAGACGTTTTGTGAATTATTTCTATTTCTCTTGCAAATAAAGTAATAATAACCCGATTGAGAAAATATTTTAGAATAAAAATCATGAAACCTTATAAAATTGCTCCTATCTTTGTCCCAAATTAATATCATAGCGTATGAAACGATTGCTTTATGTAGTGTACACATGGCTGATTTTTGTGCCAATCTTTTTGCTGTTGACAATCTTGACAGCTCTTTTTACAATGGTAGGATGTCTGCTTGGTGGAGACCGTGTTTTCTCTTATTACCCGGGAATGATTTGGTCCAGACTGACCTGTTGGTTGGCTTTTTGTCCGGTCAAAGTACGTGGCAGGGAACATATCCGTAAAGGACAGTCGTATGTATTTGCAGCCAATCATCAAGGGGCTTTTGATATATTTTTGATTTACGGTTTTTTGGGAGCACCTGTCAAATGGGTGATGAAAGCTGGAATAGGAAAGATTCCTTTTGTCGGGGCAGCTTGCAAAGCGGCAGGATTTATATTTGTAGACAATTCAAGTCCTAAAGCTGCGGCTCGTTCGGTGCTTGAAGCGGAACGCATTTTGCACAAAGGGGCTTCGATTGCTATTTTCCCCGAAGGAGCACGGTCGGAAACTGGTAAATTGGCAAGGTTTAAGAAAGGGGCTTTCCAAATGGCGGCTGACCAGCATTTGCAAGTAGTTCCTATTACATTGAACGGACCGTTCCATGTTTTGCCAATTGGTTCGTTGAATCTGCACCGCCATCCGATGGAGATGGTTATTCACGCTCCGATAACACTTCCGGATGAGGGTGTGGGCATGCCAAAAGGATTGCAATCCATAGCAGATGAGACGAAGCGTATTATATCGGAGGACTTGTGGGAGGAGTTTAAATAAGATAATGGCTCGATATTGGCGTTTTTTTCTGTAAAAATTACGCTAAAAACTGCCGAATAGCTTAAAATGAGCTGTTTACGAGTTTTTCACCTCAACAGAGGTAATGATTTGGCAATAGTCCTAAATTCTGCAATCTGCATACGTTTGCTACCTAACAACTCTTTTCGACTGCAAAAAAATACAAAAAAATAATGAACCAAAAGATTTTTATTAAGCAAAAAAAATAGCAAGCTAAGGATTGCCTAACAAAAAAATGTCGGTTTTTTTATCATGAAATAGTAGCATAATGTTTAATTGGGTTTAATTTTACTGACAATAAGTTTAATTCAGTTTAAAATATCCATCAAAAAGTTCTATCTATCAATCATTTTTTGTACTTTTGCACTCGAAAACAAAGAGGCTTATACCTCCGCAACATGTATAACATTTTAAAAAAGGAGAAAACATGAAAAAGTTTTTGTTTTCTATGGCTTTGGCATTAGGTGCTATATGCATGCCAAGTCAAGCAAATGCGGCTGAAATGGCTTCGCCAGTAGTTAACCCTGTAAAAGCTGCGGCTCCAGTCAGCTTAGCTTCAACAGAAGATGATGATGTCGTCATCATCATTATAATTATAGAGCAATCTGATGATGGTGGTGGTCTAACGACCCTATAATGTTCACTACTGTTTTTTTATCAAGCTGTGACTTTTTAAATCATAGATGAGAGTAAGCGTTTTTTTAACATATTAGAACGCTTACTCTCTATTCAATTTAAGAAAAAAAATGTTATGAAAAAAATATTGCTCTCATTTTTTTGTGCTTCTGCTTTTTGCTTGTTAGTTTCTGCGCAGAAAGTAGGATTGGTCATACAATATAATATGGCTATGCAAATTCCGAAGAAAGTCTATGAGATGACTGATTTAAGTAAAAGACAATTGGTTATAAACAAATTGTTAAACCAACACCAGACTTATACATTGTTTACGAATGGCAATGAATGTGCATTTTTCAGCAATGGGCATTGATAACAATGTCATCAAGATTGAAGGTAATGGCTCATGCTATACTAACATGAAAGATAATAAAGAGATAAGCATAAAGAAGATAGTTGATAAGCCTTTCATTGTGTCTTCTGATACCCTAAAAAACGAATGGGACTTGTATCTCGATGAGACAACAGATGTGTTGGGCAAGAAATGTTCGAAGGCTGTAAATAAAAAGTATCATTCTGTAGTTGCTTGGTTCTGTCCAGAAGTGCCATCTTCTGTAGGTCCTTGTGGATATATTGGCCTTCCAGGAGCGATTCTCCGCTTGACAACATCAACTGCGATATATGAGGCAACAAATATCTTGCCAACAAAAGAAAAAGTCAAGATAGAGTTACCTAAAGGAAAGATTATGCAGAAGCAAGCTTTTGAAAAGTTGCAAAAAAAGAAGATTGAAGAACTGCAAAGTAATGACAGCGGCAAAGGTAATGTCATTGTTTTGTAGTGTAGGATAAAACCAAAGAAAGTATGGGACATTTAAGAAGTTTCGTTTTATGTATGCTGATGTGCGTATGTAAATTTTCTATAGCACAAAATATATCGGGTATGGTTGTTGACGCACAAAACACAGCCATACCCTATTGTACTGTTACATGTTCACAAGATAGTGTGGCACATTCCATAATCTCGTACGCAATAACAAAAGACGATGGGTCATTTACTATCCAATCCCACAAATCGTTGTCCTCATTTTGGTTGACAGCAAGATGTGTCGGATATGCAACACTGAGAATACATTATAAAGAAATGCCGACAGCCCCATTACGCTTAGTGATAGAAGAGGATAGCTATACTTTGTCAGAAATAACGGTAAAGGAAGAAACTTAGGGGCGAAAATCAAGAATGACACAATTGAATTTAGTCCAGATGTGTTTAAAAACGGAAGTGAACAGAACATGAGCGATGTCATTAAAAAGTTGCCAGGAATGACTGTTGATGAGTCGGGAAATGTTTCCTACCAAGGGAAAAAAATAGATAAGTTCTTGGTCAATGGCGAAGATGTGCTTTCTACAGGAGGACATGCACTAAAAACTTTGTCTGCAGACTTTGCTTCTGGTGTGGAGCTACTGAACAATTACAATGACGGAAATGTCGGAAACTCTTTCAATTCAAAAGAGACAACTGCACTGAACCTTATTAATAAAGACTTACACAACAAATGGGCAGGAAACTTTACAGAAGGGGGTGGTGTTAAGAACAAGTTTGACAGCAAGAACTCAGCTTTGAAGATGGACAAAAAAGTGTCTGCATCCATCATTGCAAATGCTAACAACACCAATGAGACAGTTTTCTCTATAATGGACTATCTCAATGCCAATGGCGGTCTTACAGGAGTAAAAACAACCAATGGATTTGCGCAATTGAGCCTTTCAAGTGCAGAAAGAAATGTCTTGATGCCAAGCAATGACGAATACAAAAGGACTTCTGGTATCGGTAATGTCAACTTAACATTGAAACCGACTTCACACTACAATGTCACGATAGGTGTCATCCACAATGAAATGGATGCAAAGTCTGCATTGTCAACGGAACAACATGTAAAGGTGGCGCAGGAAGTTATACGTAAGTCAACAGAAGAGAATGGCAAGAAAAGAGGTAACTTTAGTTCATTTAACCTCAGTCAAAAATGGGATGTCAATCCATATGCAAGTTTGCGTTTCCAAACGAAGTTGGCATATAGCGACATGAGAAACAATATGTCTATCATGGATTATTATAACAATAATTCCGATAGAAATGCTGACAATGACAAGAACAAAGGATTTAATGTATTACAACAGGTAAACTTAAATTCATTGATAGGCAAAGGCCTGCTTTATGGAAGTGTAGATTTCGCTTTTTCTAAATCAGAAAGAAACTTGGATGTTCTTTCCTCTTATGAACTGCCTAACGAATACAAACAGGCAGATGATTCTTACTATATAGATAAAGATTTGAAGAAGCTAAATGTGGCAGGTGCTGTAGGCTATGTATTTCCTATTTTCCATAAAATCAACTTGAAATGGGAATTGTCTGGTCAGAACTCCGATTCATGGATAGACCAAAATGTAGATAGCGAACACTTGAACAGTCACAATTTCGGGATTTATGGAGGACTTATGAAGAACAAAGGTCTCTTTAGGTTTGATGCTGGTGTTAGATTTCTGATTATGGGAATAGCACAAACATCAATGGACTAGTGACAAAGTCAGTTACCAAGTGGGAGCCATCCTTTGCGACAGAATTACGTTTCAGTCAGCAACACTCCGTTGCTTTTGGGCTGAGTTACAAATATGTTCCAACCGATATTGAAGCACTATCGAGACTGTCTGTCATCAATAGCTATGATGAGGTTACAGGTGCTTCCTCATATACAAAGTTAGGCTACAATGCACTGAACATGAATATTGCTTATAAGTTGTATAGTTTGTATAGCAGAACGACTATATATACATATTTGACTTACGAGAAGGCAGATAACACCGAAATGCTGAACTATCAGAATGACGGTTTGTTGCACAACCAAAATTATATGGATGGAGGAGAAAAGGAAACTGTAAGTGCAACTTTATATGCCAACAAAGGATTGGGCAATTTGCCAATTGATGCCAAACTGACCACCACATTTTTGTGGAATCGAAACGAAATCGCATACAATTCCATTCCATATAAAATGTTGATAGGGAGTTTAAAGACTGACTTAGGCTTCGCCTCACGTTTTAAGATTCCTTTCAATGTTGAAATTGACGGTTTGTACAACAAGTTGACAAATAAAGTTACCGACTTAAACATCGATTCTAGTGACAAGGAAATTGGTGGAACTGCAAAACTAATATTTGCGAAGAACAAGTTCGCCAGTTTTGTTACCGGCAAGTGGAACAAGATTGAGAATACAAGCGGAAGTAAGATATTGCGAGATATTGATTTTTCCATTTCCTATAAAATCAAGAAATTCACATGCAAACTTTCTGGCACGAATATCTTTCACCTTAACGGAATCAATTGGTTAAAACAAAATGTTACACCAACTTACACATCCTATGTTAGATACAAACAACATTCTGGAAATGTTATGTTGTCTTTAACATATCAATTATAAAAGCAACAAAGAGGCAGTTTACCCTAATATAGTAAGCTACCTTCTTTGTTCTTGTAAAAAGTATATTAAGGTTTGAAACGACACTGTGTTTGTAACCTTATATTATTCCACTGTTCCTTAAACCATTCAACTATAGGTTGTCTATTTATAAACAAAAATAATTGGTTCGGCTTGGTAGAATCAGAGAATATCTTGATTTCTGCATTCACCACATTGAACTTCTTTCTGTACTCCTCGGAATAGAGTGAACCGCTAAAGTTGACTGCCTTTCCTGTAAGAAGCACTCCGATTTGCTCAACGGTGAAGCCAATCTTCCTGCACAGGTCTTCCATTTGCAAACGTGCCTCCAACATCGGGAACCAATGCTTGGCTTTGCGGACGATGTCATTGAGCAAAGAAACTTCTGTTGCGTGCTTGCTCTTCAAATCTACGACCTCTGCTTTGTGTATCTGTTGCATCTCGCCGAGTTGTTGGCTGTGGCTGTCCTCCATTCGCTGTATTTTCTCATGGAGTTCGTCAATGTATTGCTCTCGGTCTGTCACAAGCTCACACAACTTTCGGTTGTGTTGCTCCACCTCCTTCAATTTTCCACTGCCCAAAAGAGAACCTACTTTCGACACAAGGGCGGTCTTGGCTTCCGTCTTGGCTGCCTGTAGTTTCTCCGTGTTGATTTCGCTCTTGGTCTGTTTGAGCAGTCGCTCCGCTTCCTCCACATCAGATTGCAACAGTTTCATGCAGTTTTGAAGTCTCTCCGTCTCTCGCTTGATGTTGCGGTAATACTGTGCCGTGGTGGTATGCCTCGCATCCGATCCACGGACACCTCGCTTCAAGCCATACTTGCCCATGGCTTCCGCATAACTGTCGTGATAGCCAACCATCTTGTCACGGTTGAGCACATCATCGGCACACAACCTCACGGCATTGGCTTTCTTGCGGTATGTCCGCTTGCCTTCTTCCGCTGTCTTGTTCTTCGCCTTTCTCCGCTCGCCTGTCACTATCGGAACGATGGAGGCGTGGAGGTGTGGCGTGTGCTCGTCCATGTGGAGAACCACCGAAACGACATTCTCCTTGCCGAATGTGTCCTGCAACCACATTAAGCTGTCGTTACACCAATCGTCAAGTTGCCCTTTCTCAGCAATGTTCATCATGTCCTCGTGCGTTCCCGAAAGAACTGTTCTTATCACCCTAACTTGGTCGTTGGTAATCTTGCGCTTGATGCCAGCCGTCTTGATGCGGTGGGCGATGGCTTCGTCACGACCATACACACCGCTCGGCATCTTGACAAGCTCACGGTTGAGGTGAGTTCTCGTAGGGTCAGCGTTGTCGGGTATCACCTTGCGCTCTATGTGGTCTGACTCCCTTGCGTCAGAGCTGCCCTTTGCCTTCTTGAAATCCAAACTGAAATGTCCCATAATAAACTTGTTTTTGAGTTGTACAAATCCGCTTGCCGCATTGCGCCCTGCGCATGGCTCACGGGGTTTCAAAAGGGGATGCCCCTTTGCTCAAATGGGTGTTTTTTTAGCGGTGGCGTGCCACTGCGTCAAGAAAACGCCCTATTGAGCTATGGCTTTTCCGTTCAGAATAGCCATTGGAGCAGGAACCGCCTATATGCCCAAGGCTGCGCCTCTCTTTCGAGGTGGAACGGTTTGCTTAACAGGCTGTACTTGGTGTACAGACTGTTTGGATTTAACTCCGCACAGATAGTCGTTCAAGTCTTTGTACTCACAGTACAAGTGAGATGCATCCCTCACACGGTAGCCGAGGGCGTTCTCGATGGCAAGCGTTGCCTTCCGCCCTGCATCATCGTTGTCGAGCAGACAACTGATGCGCTCGTAGCCGTGTAGTGCGTCAATAGCCTTGTCAACGTTGCTTGTTGAGTTGAGTATCACGTAGTCCTGCGCTTCCAATGACGGACAAGACGGAAACTTCTCCATGCGTAACGAGAGAAAGGAAAGATAGTCCATCATGCCCTCGAACACATAGCAAGCGTATCTTGGCTCGCCTTGCTGTCGGATATGTGTGATGTCCTTGGGGGACATGCAACCCTTGAAGAATCGGTTACGAACCTCGTAACCGCCCGACTTGTTCTTGAAGCCGATGGCGAAGTAGTTCTTGCCATTATGCGAGAAGTGGAGTTCCACACATTCCTTTCGGGCGATGCACAGGTCAATATTCCGCTCGCTCAGATAGCGTAGGAGTGCAGGGTGGTTGAGTTCCCTAACCTCCAATCTCTCAAAACTCGGCTCGGAAGCTTGCTGAGGGAAAGAAAAGTCGGTCGGGCGTACATGGGGTGCTTGCTTCTCCATCTTGTCCAAGAGATATGGCAAGCTGTCTGATGCGTAGAGGTATGACGCAAGGGTGATGATGTTGCCGCCCTTGCCCATTCCGAAATCGAACCAACTGTTCATCATGGTGTTCACCTTGAAAGATGCCTCGCTCTCAATTCTCAGCGGTGACTTGTACCAAAGGTTTGCGCCCTGCTGCTTGATAGGGCGGTGTCCCAAACTTTGCAGGTAGTCTGCAATCTTGATTTGCTTTGCTTCTTGAATGTTCATGTTTTACTGTGGATTAAGTGGTGTATGTATTTCTGATGAATTGTTGAGAATGGCATGTATTGGTATGATAGTCAAATACTTATCTTCTCAACAAACTCTCAACAAATGGTTCTTTTCAACAAAATCACTGGGCAAAAGAGAAAGACAGGCATTAGCTGTCATGTTTTCTCTTTTCAACAGTCTCTTTCTTTTGTTGAGAGATTTGTTGAGAAAATGTTGAGCCTTAAATACTTGATATTCAACACTTCTTTTATCATATTCAACAATTCAACAAAATTATATGCTATTTAGATTGTCCTTCGTTACAGTGTAGAACCTGCCCACACGTTTTGTTGGCGAGTAGTGACCGCTGCTATTGTAGTTGTACTCGTATGAGGTGTAGGTGAGGGCGTTCTCTGAAGGTTGCAGCTTCCAACAGTCCTGCACTATCTTTCGTACAAGGTGCTTCTCCGCTTTCACGTGGTTGCATTGCAACAAGGCGATTGCGTCATTGAGGCAGAATTGCAAACTGTCGGTTTGAGTGTTCTCCATGACCTCAAGGAACAGCTCCGACATTTCCACCTCAAGTCTGTTACGGTTGCAGCGTA
Source organism: Phocaeicola vulgatus (assembly GCA_022009975.1). Classification (GTDB taxonomy): domain Bacteria; phylum Bacteroidota; class Bacteroidia; order Bacteroidales; family Tannerellaceae; genus Parabacteroides. Next base: position 105,525 of record CP091733.1, read on the forward strand.
TGATTCTCCTCAGAGCATCGGTCGCTATCTGTTCGGGTGCGAACCACATTCGGCTCTTGTGCTCTGTGGATAGCGTTCTGCCTTGCAGATGGAACAGAAAAGCGGGTATCTCCGCCTTCAGTTTCTCCAAGAAGTCGGTATCGTCAGATTGCAACGATGAAATCTTCCTCACCCAATATCGGGTCTCGCCCTCGTCAATGATGACAGGGAGTGATTCGTTGTTGGAGCACAGCACGAACTTGGCAAAGAAGGAAATCTCGTTCCTGTCCTTGCCCTTGGCTTCCACCTTGTACGAGAGGGTGGTGCTGAGGTTCTTCAACCGCTCGGAATCCTCCCTGCGACTGAGCAACACCTCGTCCACGACAATCAGCAGCTTGCCAGCCCAATCGGAATTGAACTGACTGCGGAAGTCCTCGTTGGTGTTGAATGTCACGTTGTCTTGGAACAACGCTTTCAGAAAGTTCAAGAACGTGGTCTTGCCTGTGTTCCTCTCCTCTGATACGAGCAGCAGAATGGGCAACTTCTGCACAGGTCTGAGATAGAGCAGTTGCAGGTAGTCCATGCCAAGCTCATATTGCTCACCGAAGATGTGACTAACCAACTTCTTGATATTAGGGAAGTCCCCTTGCATCGGCTTATGTCCTATCGGCTCGTATAGGTTGAGGAAACCGTCTATCACCGTGCGGTGGTTCACATGTTCGGGAACGGTACAGAAGCCGTCATACTTGTGAACGTACTTGACGAACTCTTTGCCGTAGTCCTGACGCAAGGTCTCCATGTTCCATGGGATGCGCTTTCTTACCTTTCCTCCTGTGATGGTAGGTTGGTCAACCACCTTGTATAAGGTAGTGCCAACACGGATGAACATCTCGTTTGTCGGAGGTGCTGCCTGTGGCTGTTTGCTTCCCACAGCTACAGGTTGTTTGTTGTCGTTTGTCTTGCTCATAATCTAACCTTTGTGAGTTGATAAAATTAAAGTTGCAAAGGTAAGGGCGGAAAATCAAAATGCAAAACACAAACTTACGCAGAATGGAGAAGTTTGCACCGACAATGTTAAAAGATTGGAAATCAAGGTGCTTGATGTAGCCAATCGGGATAAGATGAAACAAAAAATCCCGAAGAGAGGTTTCCTTGCGAACCTTTCCTCGGGATGAACAAAAATGTATTCCTGCATGTCATACGTTTTATATGTCATACGATAAGCATGTAAAACGTTTGACATCGGCAGCTCTGCATTCTTCACAGAAATGCTTGATACGACAGTGAATCAGTACGTAGGCAAGTCAATACGACAGTGAATAATCGAAGCGTTAAAAATGCGACCATTCTTAGCTAAAGGCATTTGTCCCTCCGTAGATTTGCAGGACAATGGCTGTTTTCTCTTTTGCTCCGTACAACCTCTTGAAGATAGCATCACGAAGTTGCGCTGCACCATTGGAGGTTAGACGGAAGCAAATGGCAACAACCATAGGGAATCCATACAGCGTTTGCCAAACATCTTTGGAAAGTTTTTGCCTCTTTTGGACTTCCGACATCAACAACATACCTTCTTTATATATGGCTCTTATCACGGCTTTGAGCTTCGGGGTTGTGACATAAAGCATATCTACCAACTCATTTTCACTCATCCACAAGTCCTCCAGGTTGGACGGAATGGATAGCATTCCATTTCCGTCCACGGTGATTACAGTCCTTTTCATGCCATCCCTCCCATTGCAGGCAAATGCCCCTTGATTCGACTTTCAAAGACAGATATGTCATGGTCAAGCTTGGTGCTTGTCACCTTGGCATATATCTGTGTCGTGGTGATATTCGTGTGACCAAGAATCTTGCTCACGCTCTCTATCGGCATACCATATTCCAAGGCTAAAACTGCCCAACTATGACGTGAGACATGAAATGACACACGCTTCTTTATACCACACATTGCTGCAACTTTCTTGATGCGCTTATTGATGCTGTCAAGATTACCGATATTGAACAAGTGGTTGTCTTTTCTGAAAGACTTGTATCTCTCAATAATCAGCATGGGAATATCCATCAGCTTGATTTGGAAAGGCACACCTGTCTTCTGACGTTTGGAAATAATCCAAGGAGCATCGTTTACTATGCTGATGTTATCTTCCGTCAAATTCTTGATGTCGATGAAAGATATACCTGTCCAACAGCCAAAGATGAAAAGGTCTCTCGCAAATGCCATGTTCGGGTCTTCCAACTTTATCTCTGTCATGGCGGTAAGCTCGTCCAAGGTCAAGAACTCACGTTCCTTGTGGTCTGGGTCAACGTGGTACATGGCAAATGGATTTCTCGGTATCTTGCCGTTGTAGTGGGCTGCCGTTACGATATGTTTCAGTGGTATGGAGTAAATCCAAATGGAGGACTGCGCTAGTCCGACAACATTCTTCAAATACAGGCAATAGTCACGGATGAACTCCTCGGTAAGCTCATTCATGGACATATCGCTGCGCTTGTACTGATACTTAATAAACTCGGCAACGTACTTTCTTACCGTCAGATACTTGCGGTAGGTGTTCTTGGCTCTGTCCTTGCCTACACGCTTGGCAAAAGCAGCGTTCTCCTTGTCAAAGGCTCTGAGCAAGGTCTCATACTCCGTGCCTATGCCTTGGTAGGCATTTCTCACCATTTCAGCGGTAACGAACGCCTCACGGTCGGAAAGTCGCTGGTAATGCTTGGCGATTTGAGCCTTGATGTTGTCAAGCGCAAAGTTCACCTCCTTGGCTTCCTTACTCTTGCCTGTGGCTCTGTTGCCCTTGGCATCCCAAATAGCCTTGGTAACGCTCTGCTTGCAACTGAACTGTGCGATAGTTCCGTTGATTGTCACTCGCCCCATGATTGGGACAATTCCGTTTCTCTCCTTGCTTCCATTTACATAGAAGACTGTCTTGAAAGTGCATCTCATAATCCTTACTTTTTTGTTCGGTGCAAAATTAAACTATGAGAGTTGCATGGCAAAACCAAAACTTACGCAGAATGGGGAAATATGAACCGCCACCGTTAAAAATGCTTATTAGGGCGTTTCTGCGAGGTAATGATTTGAAAGCGTTTCTATTTCTCCAATCTGCGTTTTTTTCGCTTTTCCTCGTATATGCCACTTAAAGCCAACGACTGCCACAACCACTTGAAACTCAAAATAAAAGCATCATTCTGCTATTTCTTGCTTTTTTAGGCGTTATTTTCAGAGAAAATTTGCACGCTGAAATTAAATATATACCTTTGCAAAACATAAAAATAAATTTTGATTAGCACTAATTAATTGTCTATTGTTTATGATCATAAGCAAGACACAAAAGATTTTTACATTGGTCTAAAGAATTGAGAATTAAAAAAACAACTTAAAAAACGACGGCTTGAGAAAGTAGTCGTTTTTGTTTTTTGTAGGAATTTCCAATATTCTATGTATATTTGTAGCGTAAATAACATTTTATTTAAAGAGTCATGGAAGATAACAAACCGACAAACAACAACGAAATTCAAGTAGAATTGTCAGCAGAAACAGCTCAAGGTACTTATGCTAACTTGGCTGTTATTTCTCATTCAGCGTCTGAATTTATTTTGGATTTTATCCGTGTGGTTCCTGGAACACCGAAAGCACAGGTTAAAAGCCGTATCATATTAACTCCAGACAATGCTCACCGTTTATATCTTGCTTTGCAGGACAACTTGAAGAAGTTTGAAGAAATGATGACTTCTGGTGCTGCTAATGCGGATAACAAAACTGCTAATTTCCAGGATTTCGTACCAAAAGGTGATGCTTGATAAATAAGCATAAAAGGAATTAAGGCATGCAGACGTCAAATCTGTGTGCCTTTTTTGTGTAAGAATATATACTACCATGAAAATATATAATGTTGGCATTATCGGGGCAGGGCATATTGCTTTGAAGATGGCTTCTACTTTGGCTGCTTTGCCACGGACTCATCGCTATGCCATTGCTTCGAGGGAGATGCGGAAAGCGATGACGTTCGCTAAAGAACAAGGTTTTGAACGTGCTTATGGCTCGTATGAGGAATTGATGGATGACCCGAAAGTGGATTTGATTTATATTGCAACGCCACATGCTTTCCATTTTGAGCAAGCCAAAGCATGCATATTGAAAGGGAAACCGGTGTTGTGTGAAAAGGCTTTCACGGCTAATGCCGCACAAGCGGAAGAACTCTTGAAGTTGGCTGAGGAAAAGCAGGTGTTTATAGCGGAAGCTATCTGGACTCGTTATTTGCCGATGTCAAGGACGATTGCCGAGTTGGTCCGCAATGGGGCAGTTGGCACGCCTTATTTGCTTTCCGCCAATTTGGGCTATGCCATCACGAACCGCGAGCGTTTGGTCCGTCCGGAATTGGCAGGCGGAGCTCTCTTGGATGTCGGGGTTTATACGCTGAATTTTGCGGCGATGGTGTTTGGCACGGAGATACTTTCCACAACATCCACTTGTGTGAAGATGGACAATGGATTGGATGCACAAGATAGCATCACATTGGTTTATCCCGGTGAAAGAATGGCAGTGTTGAATAGTTCGATGCTGGCACGTTCGGACAGGCATGGAATCATATCCGGTGATGGAGGGCACATGATTATAGATAATATTAATAATCCCCAGTCAATAAAGGTGTTGGATGGCAACTATCAAACAGTTGCAGAGTATCATGCTCCTTCGCAAGTGACAGGATTCGAATATGAGGTGAACGCTTGCATCGAAGCTTTGGACAAAGGTCTTTTGCAAACTTTGGATATGCCGCATGACGAGACGCTGCGTATCATGAGGCAAATGGATGCTTTAAGGAAAGAATGGGGCGTCCGTTTCCCTTTTGAATGAAGCAATAGAAAAGTACAAGCCTTCGGCGAAATCACATCGACGAAGGCTCCTCTGGGTTTAATACATTTAGAAAAACATTACTAACAACTAATATTTGGTCATTTATCCTAACCAAAAGGGTACAACATTGGCTACCGCCTTGTTGTACAAAGTAATACCTATTTAATTATGCGCTTATAAATTTCTACATCGCTTTACTATCCCTCGAATAAAGGCGATAAATATGAAATGGCAGGTCTTCTGACTGACTCCCATCTTGAAGCCTTCCCGGCAATAGCCAGTGGCAATGAGGTGTTTCAAGATGTTATCGGAGCTTCACAGCAGCGGGACTGTCCGGGATTTTCACCCGATTCCCTTTTAATCTTCACGAAGAATATTCGTTTCAGAACCGATTTCAATCGCAAAGATATACTTTTTTTCATAAATGGAAAACCGAATACGTTTTTTTATCGTTTTTTTCAAAATAGTATATATAAAAAACAGGGAGCTGTGTCAAAACGAAAGTTTTGATGCAGCCCCCTTTAAGGTATGTCAGAATTAGCAAAATGCAAGGCACTTAGGATGAGACCGACAGGAGTTTACTGATGTAAATGACTGAGGTCGAATTCCGAAAGTAACGCAGCAGTTTGCAATTATGACACACTGCCATGTTCATCTCATTTTTCCCGTTCTGTCTTATTCCCAAGCCGGAGGTTCAACCCCCATCAAGTTCTTAACGAAAAAGTCATGCACTTTGTGCATTTCAAACGGACCACCCAAGCTATGTGTCTTGCCCGGCAAGTAGAGTTGGTCGAAATTCTTATTTGCCTTCATCAACTCGCTTACTACCTGCAATGTGGAAGCCGGATCAACATTGTCGTCCAACTCTCCATTGATCAACAGGAGTTTTCCTTTCAAACGCCAAGCATTGTCCACATTCGATGAAGCACTGTAAGATTCGTCGATTGGATAACCCATCCATTGTTCATTCCACCATATTTTGTCCATCCGATTGTCATGGCAACCACACAGTGCAACTGCCACTTTGTAGAAATCATTATGGAACAACAAAGCAGCCATTGCATTTTGACCGCCAGCCGACCAGCCATAAATACCCACACGGTTGATATCCATATACGGATATTTGGCAGCAGCCGCTTTAATCCAGGCTATACGGTCTGGGAAACCTGCATCTTTCAGATTCTTCCAGCAAACATCGTGGAACGCTTTGGAGCGGTTGGCTGTACCCATTCCGTCAATCTTGACTACAATGAATCCCAGTTCTGCCAATCGGGAACAAAGATGGTCGGTCGCCCGGAAGTATTTCTCGACATGCGAATCATGCGGCCCGGCATAAATCATCTCGACAATCGGATACGTGCGGGAAGCATCGAAAGTAGAAGGACGAATGATCTTGCCCCAAATGTCCGTCTTGCCATCACGTCCTTTTGCATGGAAAACTTCCGGTAATTGCCAGCCGTATTCAACCAAGGAACTTACATCACTTTTTTCCAATGAAGCCACGACAGAACCGTCCGATGTTTTACGCAATACCGAAACATAAGGCATATCAGCACGCGAATAAGCATCTACCATATATTGATGGTTTGCCGACAAAGTCACTTCATGGTTGGCAAGTTCCGGAGTCAGGTCTTTAAAGCCGCTACCATCTAAATTGACCCGGCAAAGGTGTGAATGATAAGGGTCTTCTCCTTGATTTAAACCTGATGCCAGGAAGTAAATAACTCCAGCTTCTTCATCTACATATTCGACGTTACGAACCACCCATTCGCCTTTCGTCACTTGACGGATGACCTTTCCGTCATTTCCAAACAGGTAAAGATGACGCCAGCCGTCGCGCTCAGAAATCCAAAGCATTTGCTTTCCATCCTGCAAATCATGACGGAAGCGATTATTGTAATAGAAGAAAGTAGGCACCTGTTCATCTACCAAATGGATAATCTTTCCATCTGATGCATTGACTTCTCCTATGATATAGCGTTGGTGGCCGCGTTGATTGAACTCGAATGTAAATGCCCGGCTGTCATTTCGCCAACCTGTCAGGTATAAATCAAATTGATTCTCATACAACGAAGTTTCTAAAGGAATCTGTTTCTTCGTTTCCCAATCAAACAAAACAGGGACAGAAACAGGTAAGACATCGCCCGGTTTGGCATAATCCCGCCATTGCAAGATAGGCTGTAACTGGGTGGATGGACGTGATTCCAATAACGGAATACGCCGTTCTTCCACATCTCTGGTCTTGACAGTAGCAATCTTCTTCGAATCAGGAGACCATAAAATACGGCTACCGTAGGTATAGTTCCGGATGCCGTCCATTGTCAGAGCCGTCACCTCTTTTTTATTCTTCCGGCTACGTACATAAAGATTGTTGTCCTGTATATATGCTTCCCACAAACTATCGGGAGAAGCTACCGGTTTGTCACTCTGTCGCCGATAATTCCACTGGGGCTTCGCTTCTTCTTTCAACAGTTCATCTGCAAGTGGCTTATGCTTCCCTTTCAGGAAACAGCCAGACCTTGCTTGTCTGCTGCTTTATTTTTCTTTCCGGTCTCAGCATCCACCAAATAAAAGACCGTTCCTGTCTTTTCCCGGTTCTGGTACCAAAAGAAATGCGAATCACCCAGCCAATGAGGTTTGACTGCCGGTGAATAAACTTGATTTTCTAACTTCAAAATCGTGTCAGCCCGCTGATAATCGGCTTTTGTCACTTGAGCATTTCCTGTTGCCCACGGGAGCAAAAGTGACAAACAACATACTTGCAAAATTCGTTTATACATACATCTTATCCAATTAGATTAATTAAGACTCAAACATTATCAAGTAAACGTTTTAATACCGGAATCTTCAGTACAGGAAATTTTCTGTTCCGCCGCTTGCCGGGCAAATTCCAAGCCCATTCCCGACGAGTCCCCTGTTACTAATGTGTATTTCATGTTTTAATATCAAGCTGCACATGTACCTCTCTGTCTTTTAAATAAGAAACCTGGACTTGATATATGCACAACTTGTGCGCAATATTCGCAAAATATATCGACATCTGCAAGCTGTTTGCGGGGAATTTGGTCAACAAACAAGAGATTTTTTGGTTAGCCAAGCTGCACTGCCCACATTGAATGTGGAGGATGGAAAAGCGATACATGAAATAGCTGTTTCCCTGGTTACATTGAAATGTACCGATGTGCTTGATGATGTATTAATTAAATAAAGAACAAAAAGAAACGATATATGAACAAGGTTATTGAACATTTGGATTTAAGTTCCGTTGATGGTTCACAGTTGAATCTCGATGCACTCTATCAGATTGCCCCTTCTGTCTTTACCGAGGCATACGACCCCAAAACCGGTAAAGTCGGCCGCAAGGGAATCACGTCCAAAGGTAGCCTTGGTATAGCTTTGAACGTAAAAAACAGTAGATTCATGGAAAAAGTAGAAGCACTTTACAATAAATGGAAAGCCTTACAGCCATTGACAGAGCAAAAACAATATTTGTTCAGCCAACGGTTCACGGTGGAGTATAACTACAACAGCAACCATATAGAAGGAAATACGCTTACTTATCATGCAGGATGCTACAAGACACGCCCAAACAGTGTGATTACCCGATATGGCGATCGTTTTGAATACGCAACACCGGAAGAAACACCGGCGTTGATGACAGACCTTGTGGATTGGTACAATGAGAGCGAGCAATCCGGTAAATACTCTCCGGTGGAACTGGCGGCACTTTTCCATTATCGTTACATCCGTATTCATCCATTTGAAGATGGGAACGGGCGTATCGCACGTTTGATGGTAAACTACATCTTTCCCGTCATGGGTGGCCGATGATAGTGGTAAGAAGCCGTAACAAAAATGAATATATTGATGCTTTGCACCAATCCGACATAGAAATAGGGACATCCCCATCAGCCGGTGCTCATGCCACACTTGCACAGATAAAGCATTTCTTGAAATACTTCAAGCAACTTGTCGCTGTGGAAATCCAGTACGCTATTGATTTTGCCTCGGAAACATCACCCAATGTCTGGTGGTATGACGGCCAGCGTGTCGTATTCCGCAGCCCGTCGTCCAGCATCATATTGCACACCATGCAGCAATATCCCGATTGTACCATTGAGTTTATCGCTCAAAGGCCGGTATTGTTGAAGCTGCTGTCAAAAAGCAATTAGCGCAAATGACGAAAAAGGGATACATACAGCGACGAGAAAAAGACGGTTGCTGGCATGTACTTACGGCAGCTTCAGTATAAGTAGTTATAAATAAATGTCGTAGTAGAAAATGAAAATCAAATATAAACACCAACGATTTCAAACGGAGGCGGCCCCGCTGTGTGACGGATATCTTTCAAGGACAGCCTATAAGTGACGCGCTGGGCAACTTTCTGGTGGATCAAGGCAGAGAAAGCACTTTATTCAATGAGGAGGGTTTTGGAAATGCACCATTGGCATTAAGCCGCCATAGCTTTTGTGAGAACGTTCGTACCATTCAAATGGCGCAAGGATTGAAACCCGTTGATCATTTGGAAGGTCAGGATTTGACTTTTACCATTGAAATGGAAACAGGTACGGGCAAGACCTACACCTACATCAAGACCATGTACGAATTGAACCGTCACTATGGATGGTCGAAGTTTATCATCGTGGTGCCGAGTATCGCTATCCGTGAGGGAATCCGTCTGTTCAATCCGTTGTTGATAGTCTGACCGGCACTGTACATTTTCTGAATGGTCTGACCCTGCATGAAGGGGATATTCATGAAGAGCTGATTGCACAAGGTTATATAAAGAAAGGCAGACTCACTCAAAAGTATTTTGATGACAAGAAAGCTGACACACTTGACTTTGGTGAGCAAAATGGCATGAAATCGTTTATTGTGAAGCAGTTGGACAAGGTGTTCAATCCGGATATTACAAGCCGGCGAACGGGCGGGATAAGAAAAAAGCCGACTTCAACCGGGATAATTTCAACAAAAAAGAATGGCAGGAATTGTGGAAGCGCATCAATGTGCGCACTTACTATAATGTGAACTTTGACACTTCGATATTGATAGAAAATGCCGTTGACGAGCTTGACAAACATTTGAACGTGACTGAGATACGCATAGTGGTGGAAAGCGGAGCAATGGAAGGCATACGTGACAGGGAAGAACTGGAAGCCGGTACTGCCATGTCAACGGCCAAAGTAAGAACCATTCATGTGACAGAGGCCGTAGGCAACAATGTGACCTATGATTTGGTAGGTGAATTGGTGCAAATCCGATATGAAACGGAACAGCTCATTTGATACATCTGTTTTTGATGAAGCTTCCGTGCGGGGAATCGTTGGTAAGGATGCCATTGAAAGCCGAAAGTCGCTGTACGACCTTGTAGTGGTAGACAGTCAAGGCATTGAGAAATCATTTGCCGAATCATTGCAGAAAGAAGACGATGTGGTAGTTTATACCAAACTGCCGGGAGGTTTCTATATCAATAAGCCCATGGGGAAATATAATCCGGACTGGGCCGTAGCCTTCCGCGAAGGTAGCGTGAAACATGTTTATTTTGTAGCTGAAACCAAGGGAAAAGACATTGAAGCTTCGCAACTGCGAAAGGCGGAAGATGCCAAGATAGAATGTGCACGCCGTCACTTTGCTGCCATAAGCACAGGTGAAGTTGTATATAGTGTGGTAAAGACATATCAGGATTTGTATAATGTGGTAATAAAGTAAAAATTAAAATCAAATGTGTACACTGCGCTTTCGAAAATCAGTATCCCCGTTTTAATGCTGTTTTAATGCTGTTTTAATGCTGTTAAAACACCGTTTAAACGCTGTTTTATCGCGCAGGGCTGCATCAAAACTTTCGTCTTGACACAGCCCCAGATGTTTTTGATATATGTCCCTTTTTGCAGACCGCCAGTTCCTGATAGTTGTTTTAATAGTTCCTTACTGGAAATTCCGCAATGCGGAGTGTTGTGCAACCGTAAGGGATTAATTCGATAATTTCCTCGTCTCCCATGTCATTGCCCTGCTGGGTGTAAAAAGCAATCGGACCTGCCGAACCTCGTACAGTCGTCCAATTATTTAGCCGGCGTGCTTTCGTCTTGATATGGACTGGTGCATTCTCTACATTCCAAGGATAACCTTTCCAGTTGGATTTTTCAACAATATAGTTGGCTTGTATGTTTTCCTTTGAAAATGATTTGTTGGAAAGAGCGTAATTCCATGGGGTGTCGGAAGTAACTTCGTAATACCATTCCCCGAAAGATTTCTATAAACCCATTGGCAGAGTTAAATATGCGCTAATTTAATTCCGCCACGGGTAAGAAAATATATACCTATACTACAAATTTAAGCCACGGATATTTGCAACTGTGCCTGGATATTCTCAAATCCGGAAGCCGTAGTCAATAATATACGCAACATGGCTAAATAATAACTATTACTGTATTACTATAAATACGAGCTGCAACTGAAAAAATTGCAGCTCGTATAATTATTATATATGTACTTCAGTTAATGCTTACTAACCTTTTCTTGTTTAGCTTTAATAGTTCCTTACTGGAAATTCCGCAATGCGGAGCGTCGTACAGCCATAAGGTATCAACTCGATGGATTCCTCGTTGCCCATGTCATCTCCCTGCTGGGTAAAGAACGCAATCGGACCGGCAGAACCTCGTACAGCCGTCCAATTATTTAGCCGGCGTGCTTTCGTCTTGATATGGACTGGAGCATTCTCTACATTCCAAGGATAACCTTTCCAGTTGGATTTTTCAACAATATAGTTGGCTTGTATGTTTTCCTTTGAAAATGATTTGTTGGAAAGAGCGTAATTCCATGGCGTATCTGAAGTAACTTCGTAATACCATTCCCCGAAAGATTTCACTTTTTCTGCTTCCATGTTCTTCTTTACCCATTTTTCATTCATCTTCAAAGCATAGAGCAGTGGGCCACGTTCGACAACGGCTCCACTGTCATACCATCTGCTTATCGTTACCTCCATTGGGAGAGAAACTTCTAACACATCACCCGATTTCCATGTCCGGCTGATTCTTGTCACACCACCCGGATATATATCGACATCTACAGGCTTCCCGTTGATAGTGAGTGAGGCTCCGTTGCACCAAGCCGGAATACGAAGATGGAAAGGAAAGAATGCAGGTTGTACCTTCTTTCCCGGATAAGAGAAGGTGAAGCGCAAAGTCTCATCAAACGGATAAGAGGTTTCTTCTTTTACCTGAACAGTCACATTATCTGCCACTTTCGCCGTAACTTCTGAAGGAGCATAAACCAATGCAGCTAACCCGTTGTCTGCTGTTGCATACCATAAGTTCTGTACGAATTTAGGCCAACCTTGATGCAAGTTGGAAGTACAGCATGGATAACCGGTCAACACTCCGAAAAGCAGATCCGTGTCTTCATGGGGCGTGGAAAACTCACGCCATTCACGGGTAATTTGTATTTGGTTGAACTGTTGGTAATATTGCCTTGCCGAATAGTCGTCCGTCACTTGTGTTGGGAGTGCATTGTAGGCAACCCGTTCCAAATAATCAGCCCAATGGACAGCTCCCGTGATTTCAAGGATGCTCTCCAATGAGAACATCATCTCTACGGCTGTGCATAATTCGGAACCCGCAGTCGGTTTGCCGAATCTCAATAATTCATCCCCGCCCCACAGACCAGTTGGCAGACCAATCGTGTTATGGATTTGTTTGACAGCATCATCCATAGCTTTCAGCTGCGTTGGGTTCTTGCTTTGCTGGTAATAAATTACAGGTTCTTTGAATCCTTGAGCCAAGTTCACACAATGTAAGCTATGTTGACGGCTTAAATGGTCTTGGTTTAAGAATATATCAGTCCAATTAAATGTCTGCTTGTGGATCAGTTCGCCTAAGTCCAGCAGAAACTTCTCCCCGGTCACATTGTACAACCAATAGACGAGCATCAAATTGTCCCCGCCGCGCTGCTCGCCCCAAAAGGTCCAATGGCCTAACGGTGTCTGTGGCAGCTTTTCCAATTGGTAATGGAAATATTTGGTAAAGAAATTAATTACCCGGCTATCGTTGGTTGCTGAATAGTATTGTTGCATTACTTTTAGCATCACCATCTTTGGCCACCAATCGTGCGCATTATCCCGCTGTAGTCCGGCTTCGTAAGGGCGGTCTGTGTCCGGTCCGAAATATCCGTCCGGTTTCTGTGAAGCCAGCGTCCATTCAATCCAAGGCTTGATCTTCTCAATCAACGCATCATCCTTCAAGATATAAGCCAAAGGAAGCAAACCGTCAATCCAATACGGTCCTCTTTCCCAAACATCACCGTCTCCTCCCAGCCAACCGTTTCGTTTACCCATTACTTGCGGATAGACTTCGTCGAGATTTCCTGTCATCCCGTCTTTCATCCGTTGTAATTGATCTGCCATCCATCCTTCAGCTTTGATAGCCCCCAATGGTAACGCAATATACTCTTTATGTAGCAATGGCTGTCTGTTGTTCAGGTAGTTGCCGGATACAGATTCATTTGATTCTCCGTAAGTGACACTGGTGCAAGCCAATGCAGTCAAAGATAGTACTAAACCTTTTAATCTATTCATGGAGTGCTTGTTTATTAGTTGTTATTTAAATCAATCCATACTTTCATATTGCCTGCATCTCTATTGTCCCAAGCATAATAAGGAATGAAAGTAAGCGTTCCTTTTTCAGTCTTTGCATGGATTACATGAGTTACGCCAGGTAATATTTCTTCCTTCTCTATATCAAAGGTGCTGTTTTTAGTCAAAGCGAGTTTGCTAAAGCCATGGTTATTATCCATCTCTTCCATGCAGTAAACCAATGGACCTCTTTGAATTGCTCTTTTCCCCACATCTTGTTTTACCCGAGGATCTGCTGATACCATTTCGACAGGCATGTCCATATCAAGGGTGATTTTGTCTCCGGGTTTCCAATTAGAGATAACAACATAGCCTTTCTCCTTGCCGAAGGATTTGTTTTCTCCGTTGACAGACAATGAATATTGATGGCACCATCCCGGTATGCGGATTCTTAAATCCTTATTTACGGGTCGCTCTGCATTTATAGACAGATTCACAATACCATCCCAAGGATAATTTGTCTCTTCTTTAGAGTGACTTTCTGGTTATCTATGGAAATCTCCGTAGTGTTGCCTATAAATAGATTTACCCAAATACTATTATTAGAGATGCCATAGATATAGTTGCCTATGGAAGGCAGGAATCTGGATATTTGACTTGGACAGCATGCACATCCATACCATGCTTTTCGATGATGGTCTCCATGTGATTCCAATGGGTTTACATAGAAGAATCTATCTCCCGAAAGAGAAACTCCAGCCAAAGCTCCGTTATACATGGAACGTTCTAAAACATCAATGTATTTGGAATCACCCGTGAATTGATTCATACGTTGGTTCCAATAAACCATGCCGACAGAAGCACAAGTTTCACAATATGCTTCCAAATTGGGCAAGTCATAATCCTCTGTAAATCCTTCATTGTGTTTAGATGAACCAATTCCTCCTGTCACATACATGTTGCGTAAAACGACATCATCCCATAATTTATTCATGGCTGATATGTAAGCCGTGTCATGTTTCAAGGCTGCAACGTCCGCCATCCCGCAATAAAGATACATACAACGGACAGCGTGTCCTGAGATGCTTTCCAAGTTCCTGACAGGGATTTCGTCTTGGTAATAGGCAGGATTCCAATCACCCTCATCTCCTTTGCTGCCATGTCCGTGACCTCGTTCTTCTAATAGCCAGTAGGCAAAGTCTAGGTATTTCTCTTCATTTGTCGTTTGATAAAGTTTGACTAAGGCCAGTTCTATTTCTTCATGGCCGGGCACCCAATCTCTTTTCCCCGGTCCGAAATACTCATCATGTGGTTAGCCATCTTTATGCCAACATCCAATAAAGTCCTTTTCCCTGTCGCTTGATAATAAGCCACAGCCGCTTCGATAAGATGTCCGGCGCAATACATTTCATGCTTATCCATATTCTTCCATCTTTTCTCCAGTCCGGTCAATGTGTAAAACGTATTGATATATCCATCAGGTTGCTGGGCAGAAGCAATATGGCTTATCCATTCGTCTGCTTTTTTCTCCAGCTCTGGATTAGGATTGTTTATAAGGCTGTAAGCAATCCCTTCTAATGCTTTATACACATCCGAATCGTCAAAGAAGATACCCGAATGTTTCCCTTCCCCTTTAGACGCATTTATAAAATTCTGCATGCGTCCGGTTTGGTTCTCAATTTGGTCGATACAGACGGGCAAAGTCGCAGATGTATGTTTTTCCAGTCTGGGAGACCAAAAAGAATCTTGGATTTTCACATGAGAGAAATCCACCTGATTTATCATCTTAAGCGGTGCAGCCTCCTCTTGTTTCTGGAGAGAACAGCCTCCAATAATCAAAGAGGCTATAGATAATAAAAGATACTGTTTCATGATATCTTAGATATTTGTAAATATGACTTTGTTTAAGGCCAGTCGGAGAATAGCACCGACTGGCGTATTAGTTTATAAATAATTAGGATTTTGCTCCAATTTCGGGTTTGAAGTAAGGACAGATTCAGGTATTGGAAATACGGATCTGTAATCACCTTCCGGCTTATGGGAAAGCCAACTTTTTGTAGTGTAAACGCCGAAACGAATGGCATCTCTTCTTCGATGCATTTCCCATGCAAATTCCCACCCTAATTCGTCATACATTCTTCCGAACGGAACTATATCGGTGTTCCCTTTATCTACTATTTGATAGTTCTCAACATAACCGTATTCATAACAAGAATTTTCTTTCAGTTGATTATCTGTTACTGCGGCTAATTCCGGATTCTCCTTGAAAGCTCTTTGGCGGACTTCTGTTACCAAAACTCCTGCTCCAGCTTCACCTGCTCTTAAAAGGCATTCTGCTTTCATCATCAATACTTCTGCATAACGGAACAGTGGAATATCAGTGTTTGAGTTGGTGAATGAACCTTCTCCTACTGCATATTTGTTCATTCTGTATCCTTCCATTTCACTTGTGTAATTACCACTTGGTATATCTTTCGTGTAAATTAAAGGTTCTCCCATTTTATCATAAGTTCCATATAAAAGGGAACCATCAGATGCATATTGTTGTCCCATTAACCAACTGTCAGCTAATCGAGAGTCTTTCTCATGATAGGTGTTAATGAATTGAGTGATTCCCATTGCAGAGCCACATCCCCATGGAGTATCAATCAAATTAAATTTTTTCTTTAATTCTCCATGCCAAGAGAACATATGTATCGAGTTGCCACTTCCAAAATTCTCATCGAAAGGAACAGTAAATATTACTTCTTTACAATCTTCCACACCCGTTGAACGGAACGGATCTTTATAATTGTTGGATAGGGCAAATTTGCCACTGTTTATAATATCATTACATTGAGAAATACATTCATTCCATTTAGGTTCATTTATGTAAACTTGTGCATTCAAATAAAGGTTTGCCAAAAGGGTTTTAGCTGCCCATTTAGTCATTCTCCCATAAAATTGACCGCCAACGCCTTCCCCTAAATTGGGAATTGCAGCCAATAATTCTTTTTCCACAAAGTCGAAGATTTCTTTTCTTGTACTTTTGGAAGGAAGTTCCATGGTCGTAGCTGTGACTAATGGCGCATCTCCAAAATTGTCGCAAATTTGCCAATAATAATAGGCTCTCATCGCTTTGACTTCTGCTAAACCTTCAGTCTTTTCTGTTTCAGAAGGAGCAGGAATAACTCCTGTTTCAATCTGTTCAATTACTTTATTGCATAAAAGAGCCCCTTTATAAAACCAAGACCACATGCTTTTCACATGACTTTGTTCAGAGTTCCATGTCTGATAGTGCATTCGTCTGTATATACCTCCATCATCCCAGCCAGAAGCATTAGGTGGCATGACTATTTCATCGCTACTTCCTTCTTGCGCGCAGAAATAGCCTCCATGAGATGGCATGTTTCTTAATTCGCTGTAAACACTCGCTACGGCTGGTTTGAAATCTTTGCTCGAATAGTTATATGTTTGTTCTGTAATTTTAGAGAAAACAGTTTCATCCATATTGTTGCTGCATGACACCAGCGAGGCTGTGCAGCAAATACCTATAAATATATTGATATAATTTTTCATATTGATTTGAATTAGAATTTAACAGAAACGCCTAAAGTATATGAGCGGGTGGAAGGATAACGGTTTTTGTTATCCACTCCAGGAGCTAATCCACTAATACTTACTTCTGGGTCAATGCCAGAATAACCTGTGATGGTTGCCAAATTGGAAATCTGCCCGTATACTCTTAATGATTTAAGCCAGTTATCAAATCCAAAGGTATAACCTAATGTCAAGTTGTCTATTTTCCAATAATTGCCTTTTTCGATATAGTAACTAACGTATTGCAATTCTTGGTCAACCGCTAAAGGTGTTTTCCCGAATTTGTTGTCAAAAGCTTCATTCAAGACATTGCCTCGAGCTAACATGACCGGTGCGCCATATTGCAACCTTGGCATGTTAAGGATATCAAAAGCAAAAGCCCCTCTCATGGTCAAGTTGAAATCAAAGCCTTTCCACCGCAATGAGTTGTTCCAATTGAGGTAGTGCTTAGGTAAACCATTACCTATTACTTGTTTATCTGTAGGTTGTAATTCAGCTATAGGTTTGGCATTTCCGTCCGCTCCTTCTATGATCCAGTGCCCGTTTTCATCAATATCAATTACTTTATATCCCCAGAAATTGCCGATAGGCTGGCCTTCTTGTATTCTGTGGGTGTTACTTGCAAAGGTTCTCCTGTAGAACCTTGGTCGGAATATCCACTGGATACGAACTGGTCATTAGATAATGATAGCAGTTTGTTTTTGTTTGTAGAGTAATTGACAGAAGTTGTCCATTGGAAATCCTTGGTTTGAATAGGAATGATTGATACTCCAATCTCAACACCTTGGTTTCTCATGGAACCTGCGTTAGCAACCATTGTAGAGAACAAATATGGAGGTGAAGGAACAGTATAATTCCATAATAAATCTTCCGTTTTACGGTTGTAATAATCGATGTTACCAGTAATTACATCATCAAAGAATCCAAAGTCAATACCAATATTTACCTCTTTTTTCTTTTCCCAACGCAAATCTGGATTGGCATTGGAATCTGGTCTTATGGTCTTTATCCATTCTCCTCCATAATATACATATGTCCCAAAGTTGAGTGTGTTTAGTGACATGTATGGATTTGATGGAACGGTACCTGTAATACCGTAACCTGCTCTCAACTTTAATATTGAAAGAGCTTTTGTATCAGTAAGGAAATCTTCATCTTTAATATTCCAAGCTACAGATGTGGACGGGAAGTTTCCCCATTTGTGGTCTGCACCAAATTTTGTGGAACCTTCATGTCTGATACTGGCAGCAAACATGTATTTGCCTTTGTAACTGTAGTTCAAACGACCGAAATATCCAATTAAGCGACTTTCATTTGCTTCGGAAGATTCGGATGCTTTTCCATCTTTTAATGCTTGTCCGCTTCCCATATTATTATGTGTGTAATCATCAGATGGGAAGTTGTAATTCTGCATCCAATAATTAGAGTACCTGTCCCTTTGCCAGCTATATCCGGCCAAGATGGTGAATGCGTGATTTTCAGCCAAAGTTTTTCTCCATTGGACCGTCAATTCAGATAAATCTTGAGTCCTTCGAGTTGTACCTTTGGATGCGAAACCGTTTTTCCCATCTCTCCATGTGGATTTATGGGATTGTGTTTCATAATAACCCCTTGTTTGATTATATGTATTAGAAGATACTAAATATTTAATATCTAAACCTTCAATTGGAGTAAAAGTAGCATTGGCAAACATTCTTAAATTTGAAGCCTGATTTTCTCCTTCTACCTCATTTAGTAATGCTACCGGATTATAATATTCATTTTTTGTGCTTTCTGAATATTTCCCTTCTGAATTATATACAGGAGTTGTTGGATTGTAAATAAGTGCATTTCGATACACTTCACTATTATAACTTCCTCCGTCCGAACCGGAGAAATAAGTCTGTTTGAAACCACTTAAATTGGCATTTAATTTCAATTTGTTGTCGAACATCCTATGTGTAATTTCTATACGAGGATAATACATTTGATTGTTGGTGCGTTTAATCAAACCGTTCAGTCCTCTGTATTCAAAGCTTGCTACATAGTTCGTTGTTCTACTTCCTCCTCGCAAACTGATGTTATAGATTTGAGTTAATGGAGTTCTTGTGACTTCATCTATCCAGTCTGTAGAAGCTCCGTCGTCTTGAGCTCCTGGCACTCCTTCTTTAACCCGTTGTCTATATTGTTCGGCATTCATGAAAGGAAGTTTCTTGACAATTTGTTGGGTAGAGATATATGCATTGACATTTACTTCTGTCGGCATTTCTCCCTGGGCATTCTTTGTTGTAATTAAAATAACTCCGTTCGTACCACGAGTTCCGTAAATAGCTGCTGCAGAACCGTCTTTTAAAACGTCAATTTGTTGGATATCATCAGGTGATACAGAATTTAAATCACCGGGTATTCCATCTATCAATACAAGAGGGCTGGCACTTGCCATTAAGGTGGTCATACCACGTAATGATATTTCAGATGTTGAAGTCGGATTAGCATCAGGAGTGATAATGCTTAGTCCAGGTACTTTGCCTTTTATTAATTGTGCAGCATCAGTTGATGGCGTTTTCAAGAAATCTTCAGATTTTATTGAGGATATGGCGCTGGCTACTTCTCCTTTTTTTTGTGTACCATAACCAACCACCACAACTTCGTCTAAACTCTGAGTATCTTCTTGTAATTTCACATTGATTGTTTTTTGCCCGTTAACAGAAATGAACTGCGTATGGTATCCTATATAAGAAATCTGTATTACTGCATTAGCAGGAGCTTCCAGGGAATATTTACCATCCATATCTGTAATGGTTCCGTTCGTAGTACCTTTTACCATTACATTTGCACCAATTACGGGCATACCAGTAGCGTCTACAACTGCTCCTTTTACTAAATTAGACTGCTGACTGGTCGTATTTATAGTTCGTTTCTTGATAATGATGTGTCCGTTGCTGAAGGTTGCCACACAATCCGTACCTGTTAGCAATTGATTTATAGCTTGCTGTACAGTAGTTGCCTTCGGCATTTGTTTTACAATACGAGAATCATCTACATCTTGTGATTTGTAGTCGATTGAAAGTTTCGTTTGCTTTTCTATTTGCTTGAAGACACTTTTCAACGGAAGATTGCTTCCTGTCAGTTTGACTTGTTGGTGTTGTGCGTAAGCCAATACGCTACATGTTGATAAAGCTGTAATACACAATAGCCGAGATAATATTTTTCCTTTTTCTCCTGGCATTAGATTTGATAAATTCATATATTTGTATGTTTGAAATTTAAGTAATAGAAATTTGATTTATTTCTCTTGTTCTGTCGAACTTAAAAGACCTTAGGTTTCAAATACCGGAAAGGGAAGTTGGTCGCTATTCTTTCCGGTTTTTCTTTTTTTCATGATATCCTCCTTTTTCTTTATTTGACAATGATATTGTTCCCTTTAATAGTATAATCTACACCCATCAACTGATGCAGGATTTCCATCACATCCTCAATTGTTTCATTCGGGGCGAATTTCACATGATACAAGTCTTTCCCATAACGGGTGGCATTGTATTGGAACGTGACTTTGTATTTCTTTTCTAACGTTGAAACCAGTTGCAAGAAAGGAACATCTTCGAAAATCAGATAACCTTCACGTGTCATCTTGTACAAAGACAAATCCACCGAATTTCGTTGCACGCTATGATTCTCATGAGAATAAATCAATTGCTCACTGGGCTTTAAAATATATGACTGAGCTATTCCGTCCTTCAGGCTGACTTTCACACTTCCTTCTTCCAAAGTGGTGGTTGTATAATCTTCACCGGCATACGATTTCACAGTGAAGATGGTTCCCAAGGCTTGTATATCCACACAGGAAGTTTTAACTATAAATGGTTTCTCCTTGTTTTTATATACTTGAAAAGAAGCCTCACCAGTCAAATATATAGTACGAGAATCCATCTTTTGGAAATCCTTTGGATAAAGAATCGTGGATCCAGCATTCACCCAGATGCGGGAGCTGTCTGGCAATAGGATTTCACGTGTCTCACCGTAAGGAACAAACAATTCTGCCATTTCAGCCGATTGGCGTAGCGTACGCTGTTTTGTTGTCCAATACGTTCCACCCACTGAGACTAAAAACAAAGTCACAACAGCTGCATATTTTAACCATACAAGTTGGATTTGCTTTTTCTGAAGTAAAGAAGCATTCAATTGAGATTGAAGCAGGTTCCAATCTTTCCATGTATCTGCAGATATTTCACCCTCTGTTGTTTCCCAATGTTGTTGTAACAGATTTTCTTTTATTTCCTGATTTTGCTCCGCACGCAACCATCTTCCAAACAAGACTTTTCCTGCTTTGGAAAAATTCTTTCCAACGTATAGTTGAAATAACTTTTTAATTGATTCGTGTGCTTCCATATTGTCTGTTTTTATATGTATGTAGGTTCAACTTTGAAACACACACAAGCTATATGAATTTTTTTTGTTAAAAAGTATTTCATTTTTTAGTGGCTTCCCTTCAAATCACATTATTGGTTTACTTGAATGTGTTATAAATAAATGAAAAAGTAAAGTCTTTGGAAAGATTTTTGACTAAATTTATTTAGGACTATTATTTGATTGTCAGGAATAACCATAAATATACGATTTTACGCAAGATAGCCAATGCAGCTGTTAGATGATTCTCTACAGTTCTTTTACTTATATGTAGGCGGATGGCTATTTCGTCATTGGAAAGACCTTTCTCCCTGCTCATCCGATAAACCAGTTGACGTTGTGGAGGCATTTGCTGAACAGCTGCTTGAATCATTTTTTGAAGTTCATGGGCAAATAATCGTTCTTCTTCGGATTCTGCGTCCGAAGCATTTTCTAAATATTCACGGGCGTACTTTTCTGTCACAGTCAGATGATCAAAGTAATCATAAGCTTTGTTGCGAGCCATTTGATAGAGATAGGCGGAAACTGATTTTATTCGTACTAATTTCTCGCGGTCTTTCCAAATAGAAAAGAACATATCTTGCGTCATGTCCCGGCTTAATTCCGGATCATGCGTTAAGCTCGTCAAGAAACAAACTATTTTCGGCTGATATCGAAAGAATAACTGCTCGAATGCTTGAATATTTCCGGCTGCGATTTCTGTTAAGATATGTGCTTCTGTTATCTCCATAGACCATAAATCTACAAAAGAACAAATACTGAATATTAAATGTTTTATAATGTTTTGAACATCATAAAAGTTGCCCTGATTTTTGCCATGTAAAAGAATTCTCTTATCTTAATGTTACAAACATTAAATAAATAAATTCTCAACAAGCAGAACAAAAAAATACAAATTTAATTCGATAAACATACATCTTTTTAGTGGCATTTTTTTCCAACTATGGGCTTGATGATTGTTTGTCTCAATAAATATAGCATTTGGATAGCTTTGCACATTTAGTATGCTTTATCAACACAGCGAGATAATTCGCTCTTTCTTGTGTGTATTTCTTTGGACTTGGCTGTTAATTAAGAAACTTGCTATAAAAAGATGTAACATTGTATTAAAATTTACCCGAAAAAGTAATGCTGTTTTAATACACTATTATAATATGTGTCGTATCTTTGCAGCAAAGATATTATTTATGATTTCTAATTGTAAGGTTAATCATGAAAAAGATTGTTATTTCGTCAATGGCTATTTTGGTAGCCGCATTCTGCATGACTTCATGCAATGGTAATGCTCAACCTGCTGAGCAAACTGAAACTAAAGAGGCTCCGGCTCCTAAGAAAGAGAAGAAGACAATTGTCTGCCGTGTTGTTGTAAAGGACGGACAACAGGCTGCATTCACGGAAGTGGCTGAAAAGTTGGTGAATGCTACCCGCCAAGAGCCGGGCAATGTCAGCTATAACTTGTACCAGTCTCCGTTTGACTCTACTATGTTTATCTTCTATGAAGAGTACAAAGACGAGGATGCTTTCAATGCGCATGCCAATTCCGATCACTTCAAGGCTTTCGCCGATGCTATTCCTAGTATGTTGGCAGAAGAATTGAACATCGAGCAGTTTGAGAGAGGATAGAATAGGGTGCGACCTATTTTGAAAAAGCATATATGCTATTTGCGAAAAGCATATATGCTTTTATTATTTTAGCTGGTAGATGCTATTAGGTGATTGGATATTCCTTGTTTAAAATCCCATGTGGAAACGACTTCTGTTTGTCCCGAACGGGGAGAATAGGAATTGGCGGTTCATTCGCTTGTTGAAATGGTCGTATTGGTAATTCATCCCAAATTGCAATTTTAAATGCTCGGCAACTTTAATCTCTACCGCTCCTCCCACATTCGTCCGGTTAAGCAAAGGGTTCATCATCAAGAATGGGTCTGCCGCATTGTCTCCATAGAAGGCATACGAACCCCAAGCTTTCAAAGCCATCCAGTCATTTACTTGGTAATGGAGCAAAATGTTTATGCCGCCCCAAAGGGTAGGGGAACTGGTGTATGGCGTATAATATCTACCTCCGAACCCTCCAACCGTAATGGTTGCATTCCCGATTTGGTGCGATAGGGAAGTCTGTAGGATGTTCATGCCACCCAATGCCGGCCATGTTTCCTGGATTCCGTTAGCTATGAATAATGTATTCTCGGAAACGGGATGGAAATATAGTTCGTCATAATCGAGAGCCATCGGATTCATACGTCTGAACATTGCCGTGTAGGGGTTGAAATGGCTGATAGGCTTTTGAAAGCGAGTGCATATTGGCAGGACGATCCGATTCCGCTACATTCAGCAGGGCAACCGAGTGGGCATCCTGTGAAATCTCTTCGGAGAAACGCTGGTAGTACGCTATATATTTATATTGTAGCAATCGGCTTTGTTCGCTTAGCGGAATATAACTTTTATAAGTCGCCTTGGGAATCTCCCACTCATATTTCTGTTCTGTAGGAATGGCGAATAATTTCCCTTTTTGATCCATGACAAAACGCAACCTTCCCTCTGCATATAAAGATACTTGGCAGGTAAAAAGACAAATACAGGCTATCATCCATCTGTTCATAACTCTCCTTTTTATGATATGTTAAGGGCAAAAATAAGGAATATTTTGATTTTTTCTTTGAAAAGCTCTTTGTATTCTGAATTTTTCGTATATTTGCCCTGTAATAGAGCACATTTTTTTAAACTAAATAAATAATTTATGGAAGTTAAGAAATCACCCAAAGCGGACCTTGAGCGTGGTAAAACGATGAGCCTTTTGATGGGTTTCGTTGTCGGCTTGGCTGTCCTATTCGTTGGATTCGAATGGGGTTCTACCGATGTTAAGGTCGTTACGGCAGACGAAGGTGTTCAAGACATCATCGCAGAAGAGGAAATTGAAATTACGAGACAGGAAAATACGCCTCCTCCTCCACCACCACCAGCAGCACCGGTTGTTACCGATATGTTGAACGTTGTGGATGATGACGTAGAGTTGGAACAGCAGGATATCGTAACATCTGAAGATAATGCTTCTGAAGCACAGACTCAGACTTACGTTGCTCCAGTAGTCCAGGAAGAAGAAGAAGAAGAATCTGCACAGCAGATCTTTACCGTAGTAGAAAGCAGCCAGAATACCCTGGTGGTACAGCTGAGTTGTTCAAATACTTAAGTAAAGCTATCAAATACCCGGTTATCGCACAGGAAAACGGTATCCAAGGTCGTGTAGTTTGTTCTTTCGTTGTAAACCGAGACGGTTCAATCGTGGACATTCAGGTTATGCGTGGTGTTGATGCATCTTTGGATAAAGAAGCTGTCCGCGTGATTAGTGAAATGCCTAAATGGAAACCAGGTGAGCAGCGTGGTAAACCTGTACGTGTAAGATTTATCTTACCGGTTCAGTTCCGTTTGCAATAATAAGTATTATTCATAGGAGAAGAAGGGGCTGTATCAAAATATTTTTTGATACAGCCCCTTTAAGGTGGGTTGTAATTAGCAAATTGTCAGGTGCGTTTGCGATTATGGCACACCGCCTCTTCTTTTGCCAAAGCCATTCGGTTCATGGACCGGTGACTTACCTGTTTTGTGTAAATAAAATGACTCAATATAATTATGGTTGCATTTAATGAAATTCTTCGATTGATAGAACAATCTATTCGTGGCCTTGTTTTCAATGACCCTCCTAAAAGTTTGTTTGAACCGGTCACTTATACTCTTTCCCTTGGTGGAAAACGCATCAGACCGGCTTTGACTTTGATGGCATACAATATATATAAAGAAGATGTTGCTTCTGCCTTGGATGTGGCAATGGGGTTGGAAGTGTTCCATAACTTCACCTTGCTTCATGACGACTTGATGGATGAGGCAGATATGCGCCGTGGTCAACCAACCGTACATAAAGTGTGGGATGCAAATACCGCCATCTTGTCGGGCGATGCCATGCTGATTGCAGCTTATCGTTTAGTGGCAAAGGCGGACAGGGTACATTTGAAACCAGCATTGGATTTGTTCACTCAGACTGCCCTTGAAATATGCGGAGGCCAACAATATGATATGGAGTTCGAGAAAAGGGATGATGTGGCTGAGGAAGAGTATATTGAGATGATTCGTTTGAAGACTGCTGTCTTGTTGGCTTGCGCCTTGAAGATGGGCTATCTTGGCGGATGCGCCTGCCGAGGATGCCGAACATCTTTACCATTTCGGTATTGCAATAGGTTTGGCTTTCCAGTTGCAAGATGACTTGTTGGATGTTTATGGCGACCCGAAAACATTCGGGAAGAATATCGGGGGCGACATCTTATGCGATAAAAAGACATTTTTGTTGATTAATGCGTTCAAAAGAAGCAATGAACAGCAGAAGGAAGTGCTGAAACGTTGGATTGGGGCTGCATCCGTTGACCCGCAAGCCAAAATAGCTGCGGTTACGGACATCTATAACCAATTGCACTTGAAGCAGCTTTCCGAAGAAAAGATAGAAGCCTATTTTACGGAAGCCATGTCTCATTTGGATGCTTTGAATGTTGAACCGGTAAAACTGGCTGCATTGAAAGAAATCAGCCATTTGTTGATGAATCGAAAGTCGTAATGATATGAAATTGATAGATACGCATGATCATATATATCTGGAAGATTTCGACCCTGAGCAAGACCGATTGATTAAAGAAGCGCAAGAATCAGGAATTGACACCTTGTTGCTGCCTAATGTCGATTTGGAAACGGTAGACAGGATGCACGACTTGTGCGACCGTTATCCTGATTTTGCATTCCCGATGATGGGTTTCCATCCGACCAGTGTTACTGCCGAATATGCCGGTAGTTTGAAAAGCATAGAATCTTGGTTGGGCAAGCGCCGTTATTGCGGAATAGGAGAGATAGGCATAGACCTCTTTTGGGATAAGAGCTACCTCCGTCAGCAAAAAGAGGTGTTTGAGGAGCAACTTCGATGGAGTATTGATTTGGGTTTGCCGGTAGCGATACATACGCGTGACGCATTTCCAGAGGTATTTGACTCAATATATAAGGTGGGCCCAGATAACTTGTATGGCGTTTTCCATAGTTTTACCGGAACGGCTGACGAGTTGGAAGAGGTGAAGAGGCTGTCCACTTTCAAAATAGGAATAAACGGGGTAGTCACATTTAAAAATTCCAAGTTGGGGGAAATATTACAGAACACGGATTTGACGCAAATTGTATTGGAAACAGATGCGCCTTATTTGTCGCCTGTGCCCTACCGCGGGAAACGCAATGAACCGCTGTATATTTGGAAAACTGCTGAAAAATTAGCACAAATTTACCAAATATCTTTGGAACAGGTCGTAGATGAAACAAGAAAAAATGCCCTTTCGGTATTTAAAAATGTGAACAAAGATATATAATTGTGTATTTTCAATTAACAAGCAAATTTATTTGAGAGATTTTGTGTATATGTCAATCAAAAAGTATAGATTTGTGCACTGAAACGTATGCAATAGGAAAATTTTTCGTATTTTGCACCCGTTTTACAAGTAAGAGCTGAATTGGAGAGATGCTCGAGTGGTTGAAGAGGCACGCCTGGAAAGCGTGTATACGCCTAAAGCGTATCGCGGGTTCGAATCCCGCTCTCTCCGCGAATAATAAACAAAATGAGAATTATTAATCTTAAAAATTAAACACACAATGAAAAAGTATTTCGCTAAAGCATTCTTGGGCTTGTGTGCCCTTGGAACTTCTACTGTAGCATTCGCACAAGAAGCTGCAGAAGCAGCTCAGCCAGCTGTTGAATCAGGTATGCATCAAGCTTTGAAGACAAAGTTTATCGAAGGTGGTGCAGACTTCATGAGCTTAGTTGCAATTGCCTTGATTTTCGGTTTGGCATTCTGCTTGGAAAGAATCATCTATTTGAACTTAGCAGAAACTAATCCTTCAAAATTATTGAAAGGTATCGAAGAAGCTTTGGATAGAGGAGACGTAGAAGCAGCTAAAACAATCGCTCGCGACACAAGAGGTCCTATCGCTTCTATCGCTTACCAAGGTTTGATGAGAATCGACCAGGGTGTTGACATCGTTGAAAAGTCAATCGTATCTTACGGTGGTGTTCAAGGTGGTCTTTTGGAAAAGAACTTGTCTTGGGTTACATTGTTTATCGCAATGGCTCCGTCTTTGGGATTCTTGGGAACAGTTGTAGGTATGATCATGGCGTTCGATAAAATCGAACAAGTTGGTGATATCAGCCCGACCGTTGTAGCAGGTGGTATGAAAGTTGCGTTGATTACTACTGTAGGTGGTTTGATCGTTGCTTTGATTCTTCAGATTTTCTACAACTACTTGTTGAGCAAATTGGAATCAATCTTGAACCAGATGGAAGATGCTTCTATCTCATTGATCGACTTGGTTATCAAATATAACCTGAAATTTAAAAATAATTAGACTATGGCTGTTACTAAAATAAGAAAAGTATCCAGCTGGACATTATTGATTAGCTCAATCATCAGTGTTGTAGCTTTGATAATGTTTTATACTGGTGGCGTAGTAGATCCTGCTGCGGAAATGAAGGAGCCTGTTTATACAGGTCTTCTCTTGAATTGGACTTATGTTCTTTTCGGTTTGACAATTGCCAGTACAATCGTATTAGCTGCTTGGCAGTTCTTGGGTTCATTGAAAAATGATGCAAAGTCTGCATTGATGTCTTTGTTAGTGTTGGTTTTGTTTGTAGCATTGCTTGGTATCACTTATACACTTGGTGACGCTACTCCTTTGACCGGTTTGAATGCAGATTCTCAGGCTTACAATACTACTGGCTGGTTGAAAATCACTGATATGTGGATTTATTCAACCTATGCTTTGATTGCATTGATTATTTTGGCAGTTGTTTGGGGAACTATTCGTAGAATATTGAGTAGATAATAAAAACAGAAAAGTAAAATGGGTAAAAAAAGAAAGACACCGGGTATCAATGGTTCTTCTTCAGCCGATATTGCTTTCATGTTGCTTATCTTCTTCCTTATTACAACATCTATGGATACAGACCAAGGTTTGGCAAGACGTTTGCCACCTCCTGTTCCAAAAGATCAGAAGAACGATGCGGATGTTGATATCAAAAAACGTAACTTGCTCGTGGTGTTGGTTAGTAGTGGTAACCAAATCATGTGCGGTGGCGAACTTACCGATATCAAGCAATTGAAAGATAAGGTAAAGGAATTCGTTGAAAACCCATATAATGACGCTAACAAACCTGAAAAGGTTGAAGTTGACGTTCCTTATTTCGGTAAAAAAATGGTTTCAAAGAACCATGTAATCTCTTTGCAGAGTGACCGTGGTACTTCATACCAGGCTTATATTGACGTTCAGAATGAGTTGGCTGCAGCTTATAATGAACTACGTGATGATGTTTCAAAAGAGAAATTCGGTAAAGCCTTCATGGATTTGGATGAAGAACAGCAGAAAGCTGTTCAGCAAATTTATCCGCAGAAGATTTCTGAAGCTGAACCTAAAAACTACGGAGGAAAGTAACGATGGGAAAATTTAGTAAAGCTGGCGGTCGCGAGATGCCTGAATTGAATACATCATCATTACCTGACTTGGTGTTTGCTTTCTTGTTCTTCATCATGATGGTTACAACCATGCGTGAAGTTACATTGAAGGTTCAGTTCAAAGCTCCTCAAGCTACCGAACTTCAGAAGCTTGAAAAGAAATCATTGGTTACTTTCATTTATGTAGGTAAACCTATGGCGGAATTCCAAGCTAAGATGGGTAGTGAAACTCGTATTCAGTTGAACGACCAGTTCGCTGAAACAGACGAGATTCAGAACTATATTGCTCAGGAAAAGTCATCAATGAAAGAAGAAGATCAGCCTTTCATGACTGTATCTATCAAAGCTGATAAAGATACAAAGATGGGTGTGATTTCTGATATCAAACAGGCTCTTCGTGAAGCATACGCTTTGAAAATCAGTTATTCTGCTGCTAAGAGAGTTAAGTAGTTTCTGTACTATAATTTAAATTGGGAAGTGCACGGGTTTGTCCCGATGTACTTCCCAATTTTTTTATTTTCAACCCGAAAAATATTCACATTCTTTTCTTTCTTCTTTCGATACCCAATAATAATTCCTTATTTAGTAGTAATAGATAGCTTTTTTCGTTATTTTTGTATCAAATATTCAAACCGCAAACAATATATTACAAAAATATGGCACACTATCAATTAGATGAATTGGATGAGAAAATTCTCAAGCTTATTATTGGCAACGCTCGTATGCCTTTCTTGGAAGTCGCAAGAGAGTGTAATGTGTCCGGTGCTGCAATTCACCAACGTATCCAGAAACTGACAAATCTTGGTGTTATCAAGGGCTCAGAGTTTATTGTTGATAATACGAAGGTCGGATATGACACTTGTGCTTATGTAGGGTTATATTTAAACTCTCCAGGTCAATTCCTGTTGTGACAGAGGCATTGAAGCAGATTCCAGAAGTCGTGGAGTGTCACTATACGACTGGACAGTATGATTTGTTCATCAAAATATATGCGAAAAACAACCAACATTTGTTGAGTATCATCCATAATAAACTCCAACCATTGGGTTTGGCACGTACAGAGTCTCTTATTTCTTTCAAAGAGGCATTTAAGAGACAATTACCTATTGATTTGAGTGATGATGAATAAGGATATTTCTCTTCTGGTTCGACCCGCATCGAATGATGATTTGGCTGGAATCATGAAGATAATGGAAAGAGCACGTAGTTTTATGGCTTCTGTCGGCAATCCTAACCAATGGATTGCTGGCTATCCTCAAAGAATTGATGGAATCAGAGATAGCAGAAGGTCATTGTTTTGTCTGTGTCAATGCAGATGGCAAACTTGTTGCTACATTTTGTTTTATAGATGGAGTGGATCCTAACTACAAATACATAGAGGATGGCGAATGGTTGAATGACAAGCCTTATTCAGTCCTTCATAGATTAGCGTCTGATGGAACGTGTTCTGGAATCTTTGACTTCTGTTTGGAGTGGTGTTCTTCTCGTAGTCGTAATATTCGAGTTGATACTCACCATGATAATCAAATCCTTCAGCACTTATTGTTAAAACACGGTTTCACCTATTGTGGAATCATTTATGTATCTAATGGAACGCCGCGCTTGGCTTTCCAACGTTGCATTTGAATTTATTAGTTAAGTTATTTTTATATGAAGAAAATTGTAGTTTCTTTTTTATGTTTGTTGTGTTTCGGCCTCTCTTATGCGCAGGAAAAGCCAAACTCTTCTTTGTATGGCACGGGAAACTGGGATGCTGATTCTTTAGGCAACCACCGTGTCGTTGTTTCTGTAAATCAACCAACGGATGCCGTTTTGGCCAAGATGGAATGGCGCAGACGTGACTTTGATCCGGAAAAGAAAAACATTATTGTTGTAGACGCTAAAACTGGAGAACGCATTACAAATGTTTGTCGCTTTGCGATTGACCGTGAAAAGGGTGAAATCGCCTTTCAACCAAAGACTGTTCCTGGCGAATACTACATTTATTATCTGAAGAACGTGATGAGCGGCAGCCGTTATTATCCAACGGTTACTTATCCAGCTTTTGAAGAAACAGCCTCTTCGGATTGGATGAAGAAAAATAAATTGACGGGAAAGAAAGCTCCGCAGTTGCCAGCTGCAAAGGTTGTGCAGTACCAAGCAATCAATGAGTTCAATTCTTTCTATCCGATGGAACTGATAGCGACGAATAAAGAGAAAGAGTCGTTGCTTAAATCGAAGTCTAATGAAAGTTATATTCTTTTTACAGAAGATAGACGTTTCCCGATACGCATGACTACGGACATTCCATATAAATGGATTGAAGATAATCGTCATGATTTCTTTGAAGGTTCTGCGGATAAGGGAGAATATTATACTTTCCAGATAGGTGTTTGGGCTGCTAATAAAGATGTGAAACATATTCAGGTTCAGTTCTCTGCATTAAAGAACAGTAAGACCGGAGATGTTATTCCCGCATCTTCATTCACTTGTTTCAATACAGGTGGAATTGATGTGACCGGAACAGTTTTCACCAAAGATTGCTCTGTTTCTAAAGGAAAAGTACAAGCTTTGTGGATGGGAACAATGATTCCTGAACAATTGGCATCCGGTGAATATGAAGGTGTAGTAACAGTTTCTGGAGAAGGTGTTGAATCGAAAGCCGTTCGTTTGTCATTAAACGTATCAGATCAAGTCATCGCCAATCATGGAGACAATGAACCTTGGCGTCATTCTCGTTTGCGTTGGCTTAATTCCCAATTGGGCTTTGACGATGAAGTGATTGCTCCTTATGTCCCTCTTACGATAAAGGATAGAAAACTATCCATGTTAGGTCGTGAAGTAGAGTTGGGAGTAAATGGTTTCCCTTCCAATATTACCAGCTTCTTTAAAGAAACTGTGACAGAAATAGGTGAACAAGGTCGTGAATTGTTGGCTAAACCGATGAACTTGGTAGCTGATGGTGGCGATTGGGAGAATTTGGATTTTGCTGTTACTAAGCAGAAACCAGCTACGATCGGATGGCATTCAACCAACCAAAACAGCCGTTTCATCATGAATCTGGATGCCCAGTTGGAAGCAGACGGTAATATGGAATATAAGGTTGTCCTCATTGCGCGTGAGGATGCCACTATTGATGATATTTCCTTGCAGACCGAACTCGTTCCTGGTTTGGCAAATTATATGATGGGCTTAGGTCAACGTGGTGGTTATTATAAAGATTTGGATTGGAAATGGAATGTTGAAAAGAATCAAGATGCCGTCTGGACGGGAGATGTGAATGGTGGTTTGCAGCTTCGTTTCTATGACGACCAGTATGAACGTCCTTTGAACACCAACTTCTATCATCAAAAGCCTCTGAGAATGCCTACTTCTTGGTGCAACCAAGGTAATGGCGGTATTCGTTTGTCTTCTGGCAATAAGGGAACATTGGTCAATGCTTATTCGGGAAAACGCAGTGTGAAGAAAGGCGACCGCCTTTATTATTATTTCAATGTGTTGATTACTCCGTTCCGTACAATCAATACTGATAAGCAGTGGCAAGACCGTTATTATCACGGCTATCAATTTATCGACCAGACACACAACTTCGGTGCGACAGTCGTTAATATCCACCATGCGAATGCCATCAATCCATTCATCAACTATCCATTCTTGCGTACACAAGAGATGAAAGCCTATATTGATGGAGCTCATGCTTTGGGAATGAAAGTGAAGATTTATAATACGGTTCGTGAATTGACCAATAGCTGTGTGGAAATGTTTGCTTTGCGTAGCTTGGGCAATGAAATATTCTCAGAAGGACCTGGTGGAGGATTCTCTTGGTTGCAAGAACATTTGGATCAGAATTATATCGGAGCTTGGTTTGTTCCTGAGTTGAAAGATGCTGCGATTGTCAATAGCGGAGTGTCTCGTTGGCACAACTATTATATGGAAGGTTTGGATTGGTTGGTTAAGAATATTGGTATTGATGGACTCTATATCGACGACTTGGCTTTTGACCGCATGTCTATGAAGCGTGTCCGTAAGATATTGAACCGCACGAATCCAGGTGCCATGATTGACTTGCATTCTGCCAACCAGTTTAATGAGAAAGACGGTTTTGCCAACAGTGCGAACCTTTACTTGGAACACTTCCCTTATTTGGACCGCTTGTGGTTTGGAGAGTATTTTGATTACAATATGCCTCCTGAGTTTTGGATTGTGGAAGTTTCCGGTATTCCTTATGGCATGATGGGAGAAATGCTATGGGAAGGTGGAAACAAATGGCGTGGAATGCTTTATGGCATGACCGGACGTAATCCTGGTTATGGCGTAGATAACCGTTCTTTGTGGCACTTCTGGGATGATTTTGGAATGAAAGGTAGCGAAATGATAGGCTATTGGGTTTCTAATAATCCGGTTAAAACTGGAAAAGAGAAGACCTTGGCAACGGTTTACCGTCACAAAGGTGAGAAAACATTGATATCTTTGGCTACTTGGGAAGATCAAGATGTGGATGTCTCTCTTCAGATAGACTGGGCTGCTTTGGGATTGGATCCTAAGACTGCCGTACTTCATGCTCCGGCTATTGAGAACTTCCAATCTGAAAAGAGTTGGAAAGTCGGAGAAACCATAACTGTTCCGAAGGGAAAAGGTTGGTTGATTGTCATAGAATAATTAATAGCCAATAATAGTTATTGTACCATGAATAAAAAAATCATAGTAGTTTCTGTTATTTCCTGTTGTGCAGCATGGGGCTTTTCCCCAGCTCGTGCACAACAGGCGGTTGTGAAAGAACAACCCAAAGTGATGAAAACTTATCCGTTTTCAGATCCTGATCCGGTAGCCCAACCGACTCACCTCTATTATCCTTATTTCCGTTTCGATGGATTCGCTGCGGAAGGAAAGGAGCAGAGCTGGAAAAGTGTTGATATGGAGAATGATTACATCCAGTTGACACTCTTCCCCGAAATAGGTGGTAAAGTTTGGGGAGCGATTGATAAGACAACCGGTAAAGCATTTGTATATTCAAATGGAGTTGTGAAGTTTAGGGATATTGCCATGCGTGGACCTTGGGTGTCTGGTGGTATTGAATTTAACTTCGGTATAATCGGTCACGCTCCATCTTCCAGTACTCCAGTAGATTATTGGGTAAAGAAGAAAGAAGATGGAAGTGTGAGTTGCTATATTTCTTCTTATGAATGGTTGACTCGTACAGTATGGTTGGTTGAAGTGAATTTGCCGAAAGACAAAGCCTATTTTACTACCCGTACGACTTGGTATAACCAATCGTCTCTCAGCCAACCTTATTATCAATGGATGAATGCCGGTTATCCGGTGGGAGACAATGCAGAGTTCTGTTATCCAGGAAACCATTACATAGGTCATGGAGGAGAAGTAGCTCAATTCCCAATTGATGAAGAAGGGCATAATATTGGTTGGTATGAATCCAACAACTTTGGCAACTCTAAGTCGTATCATGTCTTAGGCTATTATAATGATTATTATGGCGTATATTGGCATGGTGAAGATTTCGGTTCCATTCATCATTCGGACTTCGACGAGAAGTTGGGAATGAAAATATTCTTGTGGGGACTTTCCCGTGAGGGTGCAATTTGGGAAGATTTGTTGACAGATTCAGACGGTCAATATATCGAGCTTCAGTCTGGAAGAATGTTTAACCAACCGGCATCATCCAGCGCCTTTACTCCGTATAAACATTTCGAGTTCGCACCGCAAATGACTGATGAATGGACGGAATATTGGTATCCGGTCAAGGGAATCCAAGGTGTTTCCAAGGCTTCTAAAATCGGGGCTTTACATGTGAGCCGAGAATCAGGAAAGGTGAAATTGTCATTTTCTCCGTTGGAGGCACTTAATACAGAAGTGAAGGTTTACAAAGGCAGTGAATTGCTTCAAAAGTTACCTTTGCATACGAAAGTATTGGAGCCAGTTGTTTTGGACACGAATCAAAACATACCGGAGGGTGAATTGAAGGTTGTGATTGGTTCTGATGATTTGGTTTATTCTGAAGCAAAAGCAGATTATGAATTGAAGCGACCGATGAAAACCCCGGACGACTTTGATTGGAATTCCGCTTTGGGGCTTTATACCCAAGGAGAACAATTGCTGAATCAAAAATATTGGGCTGCAGCGGAAGAGAAATTGAAGGCAGCGTTGGAAAAGGAACCTTACATGTCTCAGGCTTTGGTGGCTTTGTCATCTCTCTATTATCGAGAAGGACGCTATTCGGAATCTTTGGAATTGACGAAGAGAGCGATTAGCTTGGATACTTATGATGGCGAAGCAAACTATTATTATGGTTTGGCAAATAGAGCTTTGGGAGATATGACCGAAGCAAAAGCAGCTTTTTCCATTGCTTCATTTTCAACCAGCGTTCGAACAGCAGCTTATGAGCAGTTGGGAGAATTGTGCGCTTTGGAAAATAATTGGGAAAAGACTGTGCATTATGCTAAGAAGAGCTTAGAGTACAATGATAAGAATTTAAAGGCGCGCCAGCTTTTGATGTTGGCCTTTCGTAAAATGAACCAGACGGCAAAGGCGAAAGAGCAAATTGATAAGGTTTTGGCTGATTTACCTCTTTACCATCCGGCTCGTTTTGAACAGTGTTGTTTGGAAAAAGGCGTGCTGAAAGGTGATTTGGATGAATTCGTTTCATTGGTACATAATGAACTTCCGTTTGAAGTGTATATGGAGATTGCCAGCTGGTACGAATCGATTGGTTGTGTGGCTGAGGCTTTAGCTCTATATCATTGCGCAGGAGATTACCCGATTAGCTTATATCATACAGCCTATCTGTTGGCTCATACGGCAGGTTTGGATGCAGCGAGCGAAACTGAAATGGCATTGAAAGCTGCCAATTCCCATTCGCCTGAAATGATATTCCCTTTCCGTGCGGAAGATTTGACCGTATTGAAATGGGCAGAAGAGAAAACAGGTGATTGGAAACCTCGTTATTACCAGGCTTGATTTATTGGGCAAACCAACAGGATGAAAAAGCTAAGGAGTTGATGGAGGGTTGTGAGCCTGAAGGTTTTGCACCTTTCTATTTGTCCCGTGCTTTAATGAAAGAAGGTGATGCTAAATTGCAGGATATCTTGAAAGCCGAGAAGATAGAAGCTTCTTGGCGTGTGGGAGTTGCTTTGTTGAACTATTATACTGCGGCTTCTGATTGGAAAAAGGTCGTAGAAGTAGGTAAAAAGTATCATAAAAAGTATCCTGCCAATTATTACTTGGGCTTGAAGTATGCTAAAGGATTGTGTGAAGTGGGACAATACAATGTTTGTATCTCCCTACTGAAGCAGTTACGCGTATTGCCTAACGAAGGTGCTTATGCCGGACGTGCTGTTTATCGTGCTGCCAATTTGTATCAGGCAATGGATAAACTGGTGCAAGGGAAGTATGCAGATGTGTTGAAGTCTGTCGAAGCATCGAAAGATTGGCGTGAAAACTTGGGCGTAGGCAAACCTTATGACGAATTGGTTGACGACCGTTTGGAGAACTATTTGTCTGCGAAGGCGTATGCTGCCAAAGGTGAGAAAGCGAAGGCTGAAGAACTTTACCAGAAAGTGGCTGACAAGTTGATGAATCCGCAACATTTCAGTTCCGCAAATCTTTTGTCGGCTTTGGCGATGAAAGAAGTGGGAATGGGCAAGAAAGCCGACGAGTGGGTTGCATCTTGGAGCAAACAATTTGCTGGCAATAAGGCTGCAGAATGGTGCGAAGCTATTTATCGAGGCGACCGTCAAAAGGCAGAGGATATGCTAAAGAGTCGTAAGGAGCAAACTGATACAACTCCTTGGGAATATAGTTTCCGCGATGCTAATTTTGATTTGATGCTTCGACTCTCCGGTGTTTTAACAAACGCTCAATAGAAGAATGTCATGAGACCTTTAGCCGTTTCTGAAGAGGATACCTATCGGTCTCATTATTAAATATTTGTGCCTTGCTGATGATGGCACTTTTAAACATACCGTTGTTTTGAAAAAAACATTGGACGTTTTTGAAAAAACATTGGACGTTTTCAAGAAAACATTGGACGTTTTTGAAAAAACAACGGTATGTTTTTTTCGGCACATTTTATCCTGTTTTTACACCTTAAAGGGTTGCATCAAAACAATCGTTTTGACATAGCCCTTTTGCTTTTCAACAATAGAAAGAAGTAATGGAATAAAATGTGTACCTTTGAACGAAAGTTTAGAAAAGAAGATTGACTTATGCGGAATAGTAGTTGGTTGGTAATACTGTTTGTCTTTCTTTGCGCACCGTTGGCAAGAGGGCAATATGTACGGGATATATTGGGCAGCGGGTATGAAAAATACACAATCGAGATGCCTGAGGACGAAGAAGGAGATGTTGTTTGTACATTGGTGCGGAAGCAGCATCCAGAACAGCCCAAACAGGCGGTGCTTTATGTCCATGGTTACAACGACTACTTTTTCCAGTCCCAGTTGGGAGATAGCCTCCTTTCCCAAGGATATAATTTCTATGCGGTAGACTTGAGGCGATATGGCCGTTCGCTTTTGCAACACCAAGATGCTTTTTATTGCTATTCGTTGGATGAATATTTTGCCGACATAGACACTTCTCTTGCCATCATAAGAAAAGAGGGCAATGAAAGGATTATCTTAATGGGACATTCTACCGGAGGTTTGATTACTTCTTATTATCTAAAACACCATCCGAATGCTCCGGTATCCGGATTAATATTGAATAGTCCGTTTTTGGATTGGAACTTTGGTTGGTGGATGGAAGCTGTTGCTTTCCCTGTCGTTTCCTTCCTTGCTAAATTTTTCCCGCAATGGGTGGTTCAAGGTGATGGGACAACCCTTTCCATGTACGCATGCAGTTTGTTATCTGACTATTATGGGGAATGGACTTTCAATACAAAATGGAAGATGTCGTATGGGCATCGGAAAAAAGCAGGATGGATTCATGCCATTCAGACGGCACAACAAGACATTCAACGGAAATGCGATATCCAATGTCCTATTTTGCTTCTCTCGTCCGATTGTTCTTTACCAGAAACTTCTACTTGGAGTGATGAATATTTGAAAGCAGATATTGTTTTGTCGGTTGACGATATCCAACAGTATGGGGCAAAATTGGGCAAAGATGTTTCTGCCCACCAAATAAAGGGAGGAATTCATGACTTGATTCTTTCGCCTCGACCAGCGAGAGACGAAACCTATCAACTCATTTTTGAGTGGTTGAAGAGAATTAAATGATTACTTTTGTCCCACGTTTTATTCGGAAATGAAAATGAAGAGATTCTTACATAAATATTTGTGGCTCGGCATGAGCTTGGGAGTCACGATGGCTGCAAATGCACAAGACAACCTTGACGCTACAACTTACAGGGCAGAAGTGGCTGGAAGTGTGGCAACAGGAGATTACACTCCTTTTTGGATGACAAGTAATCGGTATGGAATCGTGCCGCTCGATGCCAATAATGGCTATTTAAAGGCTGGAGTATTCCATCAGCAACACTTGGGGAAACATTTCCGGTGGAGCGCAGGAATGGACTATGTTGTCGCAGTTCCTCGATATAAGAATGTATATGTCCAGCAACTCTATGGCGAGTTAGGTTATCGCTGCTTGGAACTAAGTGTGGGCAGTAAAGAGAGATATGATTCCATTTTGGATCCGGAACTGAGCACCGGTGACATTATCTATTCCAACAACTCCCGTCCTTTGCCGGAAATAAGGTTGAGCGTCCCTCGGTTTACTGTGGTTCCTTTGACAAAAGGTTGGCTGCAATTCAAAGGACACTTTAGTGTGGCTAAGTCATTTGATACAGGATATTTGGAAGAGTGGCACGCAGATAAATACTATTGGGTGAAGGATGTGTTGTGGCATTACAAAAAATTCACTTTGCAGTTGAAGGACACTCGCGGAACATTCCCTTTCTCTGCTTCTGTAGGAGTACAGCATTTGGCGTTATGGGGAGGCACATCTACCAATCCTAAGTTGGGCGAACAGCCTCGTTCCTTCAAAGATTTTCTTAGAATTATCACTGGCAGCAAAGGAGGCGAAGGGGCTTCCGTTTCCGACCAAATCAATGTGCTGGGCAGCCATACTATTGGCTATGACTTTTGTCTGGCATATTCCGGTTCGGATTGGAATGCAAAAGGTTATTACCAGCATATCTGTTCGGACAAGTCCGGAACGGAATTTAGGAATGGAGCAGACGGATTATGGGGAATGGAATTTGCTTTCCCAAAATTCAAATGGATTGAAAAGGTTGTCGTGGAATATATGTGTACTCGAAACCAAAGCGGACCGTTCCACTTGATAGATTTCGACCATAAAGCTCATCCGGGCCGTGGCGGAGGAGGTGACAATTACTATAACAATGGTGAATATACGACTGGTAATTCCTATTTCGGTAAAGCAGTGGGTTCTCCTCTGATTCTCTCGCCTGAGTATAATACAAACCATTCCACAGGATTCAGGGACAACCGCATCCAAGATTTCCATTTTGCCTTAAAAGGTGCATTGTCTCCGCGTGTGGATTATAAACTTCGTTTGACCGTGATGAATGGCTGGGGAACGCATGCCGCTCCGTTCTTGAAAAAGAAAGAGGGCGTTTCCATGGCTGCCGATGTCCATTATAATCATCCGAAATTGCCGGGTTGGGAATTTGGAGGAACCTTCGGAGCAGACACGGGAGATATGATGGGAAGTAAAACCGCAGGCTTCGGGTTAAGCGTTAGCAAACGGGGAATATTGAAACGATGGTAAATGTCTTAGGACTTTTGAACAGTCCTCTGTTATTAAATAACGGTTTTGATAATCAATATGATATAAGATGCTTCCGACAATCAGGGAAGAAAAAAGTAAAATTATTCGGCTGGAATAGTTGGAAATTTGGAAAATATATCTACCTTTGCAGTCGGGTAAG
Organism: Phocaeicola vulgatus; assembly: GCA_022009975.1. Classification (GTDB taxonomy): domain Bacteria; phylum Bacteroidota; class Bacteroidia; order Bacteroidales; family Tannerellaceae; genus Parabacteroides. Next base: position 145,295 of record CP091733.1, read on the forward strand.
TCCTACACGGCATGCTCCCTCGGAATCCCCCAGGGCTTGACCGCAGCAAGGGTACTTGGTTGTAGCGGCGCGATGTAGTAAGCTTGCCCACTTGCCTCTTTAGCTCAGTTGGCCAGAGCACGTGATTTGTAATCTCGGGGTCGTTGGTTCGAATCCGACAAGAGGCTCAAGAGAAGGGAAAGCGAGAAAGGTAATACTTTTCTCGCTTTCTTTATTTATAGCTTAATAATTAAGTCGAAGAGATATGAAAGTAATATTGGTAAATGGAAGTCCGCATCATAATGGATGTACTTTCACAGCATTGAGTGAAATCGAGAAAGAATTGAATACCCAAGGTATAGAAACAGAAATGTTTTGGATTGGTATTCGTCCGATATCTGGCTGCATGGGATGTAACCAATGTTTGGAAACCGGACTGTGTTGCATGGAAGACAGTGTGAACCTCTTCTTGGCTAAAGCTGTCCGTGCTGATGGATTCGTCTTTGGTTCTCCAGTCCATTTTGCCTCTGCTTCCGGAGCATTGACCTCCTTTATGGATCGTGCATTCTACGGAAAGGCTTCTCTGTTTGCCAACAAGCCGGCAGCGGCGATAGCTTCTTGTCGTCGAGCTGGTTCAACTTCTACTTTCGACCAACTGAATAAATATTTCACGATAAGCAATATGCCAGTTGTTTCATCCAACTATTGGAACGGTGTTCATGGAACTTCTCCGGAGGAGGTGATGAAAGATATCGAAGGTCTCCAAACCATGCGAATCTTAGGACGCAACATGGCGTGGTTGTTGAAGTGCATCGAAGCAGGAAAGCGTGCGGGCATTACTCCACCGCCAATTGAAGCGCGTAAGAACACCAACTTTATCCGATAAGGAGCTTGGGTGTCTGTAAACTTTATTCTATCTTCGCAATCTAAATACGATATTCAAATGGTAAGTTTTCTTCAGGTAAACAATTTGACAAAGAGTTTTGGTGACCATATTCTGTTTGAGGATATCACTTTCGGTGTCGCTCAAGGACAGAAAATAGGCTTGATAGCCAAGAACGGTACCGGAAAGACGACATTGTTGAACATCATAGCCGGAAAGGAGGACTATGATTCCGGTTCTGTTGTCTTTCGCAATGACTTGCGTGTTGGTTATTTGGAGCAGGCACCCCAATATCCTGCCGGCTTGACCGTTTTGCAGGCATGTTTCTATTCCCAAAACGAGACAGTGAAGCTGTTGGCCGAATATGAGCAAGCTTTGATGGATGAAGACTCCACGAAAGTCAATGAATTGTTGGAGCGGATGGACAGCTTGAAGGCTTGGGACTATGAGCAGCGTGCCAAACAAATCTTGGGAGAACTGAAGATTCATAACTACGACCAAAAGGTGGAGAGCCTTTCGGGTGGGCAATTGAAGCGTGTCGCTTTGGCAAATGTTTTGATTACTGAACCTGAATTGATTATTTTGGATGAGCCGACCAACCATTTGGATTTGGAGATGACGGAATGGCTGGAGGATTATTTGAGCCGTTCGACTATCAGCATTTTGATGGTGACGCACGACCGTTACTTCTTGGATCGTGTTTGTAGTGAAATATTGGAGATAGACCGCCAGCAAATATTTCAATATAAAGGGAATTATGCTTACTATTTGGAGAAACGCCAAGAGCGAGTGGAGGCGCAGAATGCAGAAGTGGAACGTGCCCGTAATTTGCTCCGTACCGAGTTGGATTGGATGCGCCGGCAGCCTCAAGCCCGCGGGACAAAGCCAAATACCGCATTGATGCTTTTTATGACTTGGAGAAAAAGGCAAAACAGCAGCGAGAAGCGGGACAAGTCAATTTGGATGTGAAAGCTTCTTATATAGGTTCTAAAATATTCGAGGCAGTTGATGTTTGTAAGCGGTTCGACGACCTTAAGATAACGGAGCATTTCAATTATGTGTTTGCCCGTTATGAAAAGATGGGCGTCGTCGGGAATAATGGAACGGGTAAATCCACTTTCATCAAAATGTTGATGGGAGAGGTGAAACCGGACAGTGGTCATTTTGATGTGGGTGAAACGGTGCGCTTCGGCTATTATAGCCAAGACGGATTGCAGTTTGACGAACAGATGAAGGTGATAGATGTGGTTCAGCGAATCGCCGAATACATAGATTTGGGAGATGGACGGAAATTAGGTGTTTCTCAATTCCTGAGTTATTTCCTCTTTACCCCTGATAAACAACATAATTATGTCTATAAATTGAGTGGTGGCGAGAAGCGTCGTCTTTACCTTTGTACGGTATTGATGCGCAATCCGAACTTTTTGGTACTTGACGAGCCAACCAATGATTTGGATATTATGACCCTCAATGTGTTGGAAGAATACTTGCGAGGTTTCAAAGGTTGTGTTATTGTTGTTTCGCACGACCGTTATTTTATGGATAAAGTGGTGGATCACCTTTTGGTATTCAAAGGAAATGCCGATATAAAAGACTTTCCGGGCAATTATTCCCAATATCGTGAATGGAAAGAAGAGCAAGATGCTATCCGCAAACAAGAAGAAGCTGCTGCTTTGAAAAAACAGGAAACGTCAATTGAAAAACCCCGCAAAGAAGAAAATGCTGCCAAACGCCGCCTGACTTTTAAAGAACGCAAGGAGTTTGAAGAATTGGATGCGGAAATTCCCCGTTTAGAGGCTGAAAAGAAAGAATTGGAGGAGTCCATGAGCAGTGGAACGCTCAGTCCGGATGAGTTGATTCGCCAATCGGAAAGGATCAGCCAGCTCATTGACGAATTAGACGAGAAAGGCATGCGTTGGCTGGAATTGAGTGAATTTGCTTAAGCCGTTTTGCTGTCTGCTTTATGCCTTGTATTGCTTTCAATATGATTGATAATCTATGAATATTATTTCCTAATGACAACCTTTTGAGCAATATATTAATCACAAAGTATTGATATAAGTCAAAACAATGATACTTTTTACACTTTTTAATGCTATTCAAAAACTATGTTGTAAAACATGTATTACATTTGCTGCCGAAAAGAAACAGGCAACGTGTTTGCCAGTATCGATGTTTGGGTTATAATTATTAGGTTGTTTTAAGGTATTTAAAAAGGTTATTTAATTATGAAACGTTTAGGTTTATTAGTTGCCGCTATCTTAATGAGTGCGACAGCATCTTTTGCAGGAAACAAAGAAAAAGCTCCGTTTGCAGCAACAACTTATCAGTTGTGCAGCTATTTAGACTTGACAGCAGAGCAAGCTCGTGAAGTTGAGGACATCAATGAGTATTTCAAGGAAATGCAGGAGTCAAGCCTTCGCGCTACTAAGAAAGAGGTCAAAGAAGAGAGAATGCAAAAAGCGATTTACGGAAACTTGAAATTGATGAAACGAGTATTGGATGCAACCCAGTATCGTAAATATGTTGCATTGATTAATGTTACCAACAATAACAATCGTATGATGAACTTGGAATCACTTCCAGATTTGTTCTTGGCTGAAAACAAGTAATCAATTAATCCTCTATACACAGATAAAGGCGGCGTGTCAAAAGATTGTTGGCACACCGCTTTTTTATTTATACGATTCGTCGGCAGGACGGAAAAGTGTTGATCAAGGATAAATACAATATTCCTTGGAATCATTTGAAGATATATGGCAACCGTTTATCAAAGAAACGGGTTACCTCTTCGAATAAATTATGCACCTCTTTCTTGAAAGAAATGATTTCCGGAGTGAAAACCCGAAGCGAATGGGGGATTATCTTGATGTCGATTTGTTTGTCAGCCATGATGGGCTCTCCATCCAAGTGCATGACTCCCAGGATTTTGACGGATGATAGAAAGTGATTCTGCTTTTAATGTGTGGATTTTACTGTTTTTGTCAATTGTTTTTGTGAACAATTGGATTGCTAAAGGTGCAATGTCTATGGGTTGGAAAGGAGAAAGAATGGTAATATCCAATTTCCCATCCTGAATGTTAGCGTGAGGTGCGATAAAGGCGTTGTTGCCATATTGGGAAGCGTTACCGCACGCAACCAAAAAGCCTTCTCTTGGATGGATTTGCCATCAATGAGCAAATCATATATTTCCGGCTTGTAACTCAAGTACTCTTCGATGGTGTTTTTAATATAGGTGAGCGAGCCCCTTCTTTTTTCGCTTGCAAACTTTTGGCTGACAGCCGCATCAAATCCCACACCGCAAGTGCAGAAAAAAACACGGTCATTTGCTTTGCAACAGTCAATGATTGTTTGATTACCTTTGGCAATAACCTCTAAAGCGCGGCGGACATCCATTGGAATATGAAGTTCGCGTGCCAGTCCATTGCCAGAACCCTTTGGAATGATGCCTAAAACAGCATCCGAATGAACCATGGAACGAGCTATTTCATTGACAGTCCCATCGCCGCCCACGGCTATGATACATTTGGCTCCTTGGTTGATAGCATTTTTCGTAACCGTGCTGGCATGCCCGGCATATTCGGTAAAAGTAAGTTCTAAATCAAACCCTGATTCAGAGCAAAAGTCTTCTATTAGTTTGGGAATCTTTCGTTTAGAACCTACGCCCGAAATGGGATTGATGATTGCTTGAACTTTCATTTTTTATTAATGCTTATCGTGTATACTTCGTTTTAAAACAACAAAAATAATGCTTTTGGCAAAACTTTTAGCGTATTTGCCGTAAAGAAGTAAAAAAATTATTACTTTTGCAGTTGGATTATAAGATAGTAAATCAATTCTCTTCAATTATAATATGAGACTTTTACAAGAGAAATTAGCAAAATATGATGCTCCGCAGCGAGCTATGGCTGCCGGTATTTATCCTTACTTTAGAGTGATTCAAAGTGATCAGGATACAGAAGTCATCATAAATGGGAAAAAGGTTTGATGTTTGGTTCAAATGCTTACACGGGTTTGACCAATCATCCGAAGGTGAAAGAAGCTGCCATCGACGCAATTAAAAAGTATGGGACGGGATGTGCAGGTTCTCGTTTTTTGAATGGTACATTGGATTTACACATCGAGCTGGAAAGACGTCTGGCAGAATTTGTGGGAAAAGAGGATGCTATTGTGTATTCTACAGGTTTCCAAGTAAACTTGGGCGTAGTCTCTTGTTTGACCGGACGTGAAGATTACATCTTATGGGATGAATTGGACCATGCTTCAATCATAGAAGGACATCGTTTGTCATTCTCGACAAAATTGAAGTACAAGCACAATGACATGGAATCTTTGGAAACAGCTGCAGAAGTGCGACCCGTCAAAGATAAAACTGATTGTTATTGATGGCGTCTTCAGTATGGAAGGTGATATCGCTAAATTACCTGAAATCGTTGCTTTGGCTAAGAAATATAACGCAAGTGTCATGGTGGATGAAGCTCATGGAATTGGTGTATTAGGGGACCATGGCCGTGGAACTTGTAATCATTTCGGCGTAACTGATGACGTGGATTTGATTATGGGAACATTTAGTAAATCGTTGGCTTCTATTGGTGGTTTCATCGCATCGGATAAAGATACTATCAATTATTTACGCCATCATTCACGTTCTTATATTTTCAGTGCAAGTAACACCCCGGCGGCTACAGCAGCAGCAGGTGCAGCATTGGATATTTTGTTGAGCGAGCCAGAACGTATCGATCACTTGTGGAAATTGACCCATTATGCTTTGGATGGTTTCCGCAATATGGGCTGTGAAATCGGTCATACTGAAACACCGATTATCCCGTTGTTCATCCGTGACAATGATTTGACATTCCTTATTGTTAAAGAATTGTTTGACGAAGGTATTTTTGTGAACCCGGTTGTTGCTCCAGCAGTCGCTCCGGAAGATACATTGATACGTTTCTCATTGATGGCTACTCACACGAAGGAACAGTTGGATTATGCTTTGGAAGCCATCCAACGAGTATTCCGCAAACATCAGTTGATACCGTAATCGGATTTTTAAACTTATGGATAAGAAAAAGGATGCGTCGTAATGATGTGTCCTTTTTTTATGCTCTTTCCAGCCGTGGAGATTTATTTAGTTCTAATTAATAATTATTTAATTACCAAACAGATATCTTGGACTTATATTTGTGGTGCTATAAGTAGTATTTAATTTAAACTAATGGAAAATATGGAAAGAGGTTGTGTTGGAATTTTGACTTCCGGAGGAGATGCCTCTGGAATGAATGCGACAATTCGTGCCGTGACACGCAGTGCCATTTGCCACGGATTTAAGGTGAAAGGTATTTATCGCGGGTATGAAGGGCTGATTAATGATGAAATGAAAGAGATGAGCACGGAAGATGTCAGCAATATCATACAGCGAGGAGGTACAATATTGAAAACCGCCAGGTCAAAAGAGTTCGAGACTCCGGAAGGGCGGAAAAAAGCGTATGATGTGATACAAAAGGAGGGAATCGATGCCCTCATTGTGATTGGAGGAGATGGGTCGCTGACAGGAGCTAGAACCTTTGCGGAAGAATATGACATCACTTGTATAGGTCTGCCAGGAACAATAGACAATGATTTGTGTGGCACGGATTTAACGATTGGTTATGATACGGCATTAAATACAATTGTTGAATGTGTTGATAAAATACGTGATACGGCATCTTCGCATGAACGCATCTTTTTTGTGGAAGTAATGGGACGTGATGCCGGATTCTTGGCGCAGAATAGTGCGATTGCTTCCGGGGCAGAAGCAGCCATCATACCAGAAGACCAGACCGATACGGACCAATTGGAGGAGTTTATCAGCCGAGGATTCCGTAAAACCAAATAGCAGTATTGTCATCGTGACAGAAAGCCCGAATGGGAAAGGGGCAACTTATTATGCGGAACGAGTAAAACGTGAATATCCCCAATATGATGTGCGAGTGACGATATTAGGCCACTTGCAACGAGGTGGCTCTCCCAGTGCGAATGACCGTATTTTAGCCAGCCGTTTAGGATATGCTTCTATACAAGCATTATTGGAAGGGCAACGTAATGTGATGATTGGCATTCGTAATGATGAAGTCGTTTATGTGCCATTCACGGAAGCAATAAAGAAAAACAAACCGATAGACAAGAGTTTGATATCCGTCTTGAACGAATTATCAATATGATATGGGGTAAAATCTGTATATTTGTCATCGTAACCTCAAAATAGAAATGAATATGTCTTATAAAGAAGAGAAGGCGATAGTATCTTATTATTACGATAAGAATTGGAATGCGTTCAAATCGTTTCTTCGGAAACGGTTTGCGCTTTCCGATTCATCTTTGCGCAGGTTGTATGTGGCAAGCTTTCAGAGTTAGTAGAAAAGGTACATCAACAGTCTTTTGATTTGGAAAAAGTTCCGTTTAAGATACAGTTGTTCCGTTTAGGAAGCCAAAGGGCAGTAGAGCTTTTGGCTGTGCAATCGAAGGAGATACCTAAAGAAACTCCGGCTTATCTTGAAGAATATGCCTGGCAGGAGCAATATATCCAAATACACCGTTGTGTGTACTGCGCAATTCATGGAAAAGATTCCATCATACGAGAGTTAGAACCTACAGAGATGTTGGTTTGTATCCGCCAATTGTTGTCCATCCAAGGAATAAAAGAAAAACAGTGTTGGAATAGACCGATGGAGGAGGTGTTAAGCACGCAAGACAAGATATGTGCATATTATAATGGCAGTGTGAATGCTTCCCAGCGTCATGAATTGGAAAAACGTGTAAAGGAAGATCAAGAATTTGCCCAACAGTATGATGCCACGATGTTGTATTTGGAAACAGAAGAGAATATATTGAATGAATTGGAATTGATTCATGTTATAAAAGATGCGCCGAAGGAACTATTTCCCTTGTTGTTGAAAGAAAAAAAGATGAACAGGCGTTTTATATGGCAGGCAGCCATAGTTGCCCTAATTTTGTTTCTTTTAAACTGCTTGATAAAGCTTATTTGGTAGAAAAACAGTATATTTGCACACAAACATACTTTTACGAATGAAATATAATACACAAGAGGAGAAATTAATCTTGCCGGAATATGGACGCAATATACAAAACATGGTAGATTATTGTGTGACAATTCAAGACAGGAACGAACGTAAGCGTTGCGCAGATTCTATTATCAACGTGATGGGTAACATGTTCCCCCATTTGCGTGATGTGAATGATTTTAAACATATATTGTGGGATCACTTGGCAATCATGTCTAATTTCAAGTTGGACATAGATTATCCCTACGAAATAGTGAGGAAAGAAATTTGTATACTCGTCCTCCACGAATCCCGTATAATAATTCCCGCATCCGTTACCGCCACTATGGGAAAACGTTGGAGCGGATGATTATGAAGGCAACAGAATTTGCGCCAGGTGCAGAGAAAGACCAATTAGTTCGTTTGTTGGCAACCCAGATGAAAAAATCTTTCCTTACATGGAATAAGGAGTCTGTTGACGACCGGAAGATTTTTAAGGATTTGGATGAGCTTTCAAATGGTGCTATTGTGTTAGACGAAGAGGTGCATAAATTGGCAGAGAGCCGAGATATTTTGTCCCGGAATAATAGCAGTAATAATACAAAAAGAAATAACTATTCAAAGAAGAGCAGATGAGTTCATTTGTCATAGAAGGAGGACACCGGTTAGTGGGGGAAATTACCCCACAAGGCGCAAAGAATGAGGCTCTGGAGGTAATTTGTGCTGTATTATTGACGCCTGAAAAGGTGACGATCCATAATGTTCCTGATATATTGGATGTAAATAATCTGATACAATTATTGCGTGACATGCGCGTGAAGGTGGAACGAATAAGTGAGGGTTCATACACTTTTCAGGCCGATGAGGTGGACTTGGAGTATATGCAAACGGATGATTTTATACGGAAAAGTGCTTCTTTGAGAGGTTCCGTAATGATAGTGGGACCATTGGTCGCACGTTTTGGAAAAGCAATGTTCCCGAAGCCGGGAGGTGATAAAATAGGCAGACGTCGTTTGGATACTCACTTTCTTGGCATTCAAAAGTTAGGAGCGTCTTTCTCTTATGATGCTACAAGGCATGTTTACGAGGTGAAAAGTGAACATTTGTCAGGTACTTACATGTTATTGGATGAGGCTTCTGTTACGGGAACAGCGAACATATTGATGACGGCAGTCTTGGCAGAAGGCAAAACAACGATATATAATGCGGCATGCGAACCCTATTTGCAGCAGCTTTCCTCCATGTTGAACAAAATGGGAGCTAACATATCAGGAGTTGGTTCTAATCTGTTGACTATAGAGGGAGTCAAGGAGCTGAAAGGGACTGAACATGCCATTTTGCCAGATATGGTTGAAGTGGGCAGTTTTATTGGCATGGCTGCCATGACAGGTTCGGATTTGTTGATAAAAGATACCGGATCGCAAATGTTAGGCATTATTCCGGATTCGTTCAGACGATTAGGAATTACTGTAGAACAGCAAGGTGACGATATTCATATACCACCTCACGATTCGTATGAAATTGAAACTTTCATGGATGGCTCAATCATGACGATAGCGGATGCACCATGGCCTGGTTTGACTCCGGATTTGTTGAGTGTGTTCTTGGTTGTAGCTACTCAAGCAGTTGGAAGTGTTTTTGATTCATCAAAAGATGTTTGAAAAGCCGACTCTTCTTTGTAGATAAGTTGATAGATATGGGAGCGCAGATTATCCTATGCGATCCCCACCGTGCAACAGTCATCGGTTTGGGGCATCGTTTTTAAACTCCGTGCTTCCAATATGGTTTCACCTGATATCCGTGCCGGAATCGCTTTGTTGATTGCAGCGATGAGTGCCGAAGGGACAAGTACGATTCATAATATAGACCAGATAGACCGAGGTTATCAAGATATTGACAAGCGATTAAACCGAATAGGTGCACGCATTACAAGATTGTAAAACAAAGATGGTATGATAAAGAAAGAAGATGTTTTCAAAATAGGCCACTTTGCCAAACCTCATGGGATTAAAGGCGAAATAACATTGGTTACAGATTGCGATTTGTTTGACGATTCGGATGACTTGTTCGTGGTGTGTGACATGGATGGCATATTGGTCCCTTTCTTTGTTGAGGATTATCGCTACAAGACCGATTCGACCTTATTGTTGAAGTTAGAAGGTGTTGATTCGGAAGTGGCAGCTCGTGAATTTTCCAACCGTGATGTCTTTTATCCCTTGGAAAGAGTGGACGAGGATTCGCTTGTCGGGGATATCACTTGGGATAACTTTATCGGGTTTGAGGTGATTGATGAAAAAGAAGGTCGCTTAGGGATAATAACTAATGTGGATGATTCCACAATCAATGTCTTGTTGCAGATAGATTATGATGGCAGAGATTTATTGTTGCCGGCTGTGGAAGAGCTGGTGAGGGATGTTGATTACGAACAGAAACAAATGATGGTATCTGTTCCTGAAGGGTTGTTGGCTTTGTAAAATCGATTGTATATGAAATGGTGGAAAGGTGTAAAAAATAATAATAATCTTTCTTTTTGGAAACGTGTTCGTTTCAAATACAAGTTGTCATTTATTAATGAAAACACGTTAGAAGAGGTGTGGTCTTTCCGTTTGTCGCTCTTCTCGGCGTTTGTAACATTGACAGTTTATGCCATCTCATTAATAACGATTACGGCTTTAATAATCATAATGACTCCGATACGTAACTATCTGCCTGGTTACTTGGACGTGGAAGTGCGTAAAGAAATCATGGAGAATGCTTTGCGGGCGGATTCTTTGGAGCGGATGATTCAAATACAAGATCTTTATTTGCGTAATGTGACGCAAATCATGTCCGGGGAGATAGAATTGGATTCTATCCGGCGGATAGATTCATTGGCGCAAACGGATGTGAATTACCAAATACCGAGAAGTGAAGCGGAACAGGCTTATGTGAAAGATTTTGAACAAGACGAGAAGTATAATCTGACCGTGTTGGATGTTAATGCTTCCCATTCAAATACGTTCTTCTTTTACAAGCCGGTCAATGGAATGGTTTCATCCCGTTATCAAGCGGATATTCGCCATTTTGGAATAGATATTGCAGCCAAGCCTAATGAAAGTGTGTTGGCGACATTGGATGGAACTGTCGTTTATGCAGGTTATGACCCTAATGAAGGAAATGTAATTCAGCTTCAGCATAAATGGATTCATATCAATTTATAAACATAACGAGACATTATTGAAAGAACCGGGTCAGAGTGTCGTGGCTGGTGAAGCGATTGCTTTAGTAGGTAATAGCGGAGTATTGTCTACCGGACCTCATTTGCATTTTGAATTGTGGTTGGAAGGAAAGCCTGTAAACCCGGAAGATTATATCGTTTTTTAAAAGGAGAATATGAAAAGACAATTAGCTATATTAGGTTCTACCGGCTCTATTGGCACACAAGCTTTAGAAGTTGTGAGCGAGCATCCTGATCGTTTTGAGGTGTATGCGCTTACAGCTAATAACCAAGTTGATTTGTTGATAAATCAGGCTCGCAAGTTTATGCCGGAAGTGGTTGTTATTGCCAATGAACAGAAATATCCGGAATTGAAGGAGGCATTGGAAGATTTGCCTATTAAAGTGTGGGCTGGTTCTGATGCTATTACACAAGTCGTGCAATGTAGCCCCATAGATATGGTATTAACAGCTATGGTTGGTTATGCTGGTCTACAACCAACAATTGCCGCTATTAAAGCTGGAAAAGCAATTGCTTTGGCAAATAAGGAAACCTTGGTGGTGGCTGGGGAATTGGTGATGAGTTTGGCTTTGGAAAACAGAGTGCCTATTTTGCCCGTCGATTCTGAACATTCAGCTGTCTTCCAATGTTTAAATGGTGCTGGCGATAATCGGATAGAGAAGATATTGTTGACGGCATCAGGAGGACCTTTCCGGACAAAAACTTTGGAAGAGTTGGCTTCTGTTACCAAGGCGCAAGCCCTTAAACATCCTAACTGGCACATGGGTGCGAAGATTACGATTGATTCGGCTTCGATGATGAACAAAGGATTTGAGATGATTGAAGCAAAATGGTTGTTTGGAGTGGCTCCTGAACAAATACAGATAGTTGTGCATCCACAATCCGTAATCCATTCGATGGTGCAGTTTGAAGATGGTGCAGTAATGGCGCAATTGGGCATTCCTGACATGAAGCTCCCTATCGCTTATGCATTTTCTTATCCGGAGCGGATGAAGAGTCCGGATGCTCGTTTGGATTTCAATAAATATTCCTCTTTGACATTCGAGGAACCCGATATGGAACGGTTCCGTAACTTGGCTTACGCATTCGAAGCTGTCCGCAAAGGGGGCAACATGCCTTGCATCTTGAATGCTGCCAATGAGGAAGTGGTAGCTGCATTCCTGCAAGACCGCATAGGCTTCTTGCAGATGAGCGATGTGATTGAGGAGACGATGGCAAAGGCAACGTTCCAGACTTCTCCCCTTTATGAAGATTATGTGAATTCAGATGCTGAAGCAAGAAAAATAGCAAAACAATTAATAAGTCATTTGTAAATAAACATGGAAATTTTTTTGATAAAAGCATTACAGCTTATTCTAAGCCTCTCCATATTGGTTATTGTCCATGAGTTCGGGCATTTTATGTTTTCCCGTTTGTTCAAAGTCCGCGTGGAGAAGTTTTACCTCTTTTTTGACCCTTGGTTCTCTCTTTTCAAATACAAACCAAAGAACAGTGATACGGAATATGGCGTGGGCTGGCTTCCGTTAGGTGGTTACTGTAAGATATCAGGAATGATTGACGAGAGCATGGATAAAGAGGCGATGGCTCAGCCTCCTAAACCTTATGAGTTTCGTTCCAAACCTGCTGGGCAACGTTTGCTGATTATGGCAGGAGGTGTGATATTTAATTTCCTTTAGCTCTCTTTATCTATTCGATGGTGCTTTTCCATTGGGGAGATTCCTATTTGCCATTAAAGAATATGGAGATGGGAATGGACTATAGTGAAACATTTCATGAAGTTGGCTTTAAAGATGGCGATATCTTATTGAAGGCTGATACGGCGACATTGGACCGATTCGGAGAGGATTGCTTGCGTAGTGTCGTTAATGCAAAGAGTGTGACAGTATTGCGCAATGGCATTGAGACAATTATTCCTATTCCTGAAGATATGATGATGCGGGTGCTGAGGGATAAAAAAGGTTTTGCCAATATGCGTTTCCCGATGGTAGTGAAAGGTCTGCTTGATGCTGAAAGTCCTGCTGCCATTGCAGGAATTGAACCGGGAGACCGCATCGTCTCTGTCGATAGTGTGGAAACTTTGACATTCTATGATGCAGCACATGCTTTGCGTAAGAACAAAGGGAAATTGACATCTGTAGGTGTGGAACGAAATGGAGCAAAGGAATACTTCTCTATGCAGATTGATTCTGCCGGTAAAATAGGAGTAATTATAACCAGTCCAGCAGAGTTGTATAAGACAGTGACTCTAAAGTATAACTTCTTTGCCTCTTTCCCTGCTGGTATAACTCGTGGAGTGCATACGCTGAAGAGCTATGTGAGTGATATGCAATATGTCTTCACGAAAGAAGGAGCTTCCAGTATTGGTGGTTTTGGTGCAATCGGTGGACTTTTCCCTTCTTCCTGGAATTGGGAAATCTTCTGGGAGCGCACGGCATGGCTTTCTGTTGTGTTAGCTTTTATGAATATTCTTCCGATTCCTGCCTTGGATGGAGGGCATATTCTGTTCTTGTTGTATGAGGTCGTGACCCGCAGGAAACCGAGTGATAAATTCTTGGAATATGCGCAAATGGCAGGAATGTTCTTATTGTTTGCCCTGTTATTATTTGCGAATGGCAATGATGTAATCCGTTATTTCTTTAAGTAAAAGCGATGAAACTGACCGATCAAGAGAAAGAATATATCCGAATGAATATTCATGAGGATATATCCAAACTTCTATTGGGAGCGAAACGTTATCCTGGTTTGAATGTCCCTTTCTTGGTCGAACAAATAGCATCAAGGCGGCAAATACGGGAAAAATTGCCGTCTTGGGTTGCCAATGATTCATTGGTTTTCCCTTCCAAGATAGCTTCGGAGCAGTGCTCGTCTGAACAGACGGCTGCTTATAAGCAACAGCTTGTCTCTCCGGAAGAGGTAATTTGTGATTTGACAGGCGGATTAGGCATAGACAGCTTTTATTTTTCCCAAAAAGCTCGTTCTGTCATTTATATAGAACGTTTCCCTTTATATTGTGAAGCTGCCCGTCATAATTTCCAACTGCTTAAGGCGGATAATATTCAAGTGCTTTCTGCTGATTCGACCTCTTGTATTGAACAACTCGGGAATGTGGATCTCTTTTATTTGGATCCGGCAAGAAGAGGAGAGGGAAATAAGAGGGTTTTTGCTTTGAGCGATTGTGAACCTGATTTAACACTGTTGTTACCACGTTTGTTATTGAAAGCCAAACGAGTGATTGCTAAGATTTCTCCTATGGCGGATATCCGGCAGACAATAGCTATACTCCAAGGAGTCCAATCCGTCCATGTGCTTTCTGTGAAGAATGAATGCAAGGAACTGTTGTTTGTCATGGGGCGTGAACAGGTAGAGACTCCGTTGATTTATTGTGTCAATTATAAGGCGGCTAATCCCATTCCCCAGCTATTTTCTTTTAAAATGGAAGAGGAATTGGCTGCTTCTGCCATCTATGCACCGGAAATAAAGAAATATTTATATGAGCCTAATGCTTCCATATTGAAAGCGGGAGCATTTAAATCCATCTCTTTGTATTATTCATTAGGCAAAGTTCATCCCAATAGCCATCTTTACACTTCGGATACTTTCGTGGAAAATTTTCCTGGACGCATCTTTGAGGTGGATGAACTCATTCCTTTCTCTAGTAAAGTGGCTAAGACATTATCCAAATCCATTCCTAAAGCCAATGTCACAGTCCGTAATTTCCCCTTATCGGTTGAAGAATTCCGCAAAAAATGCAAAGTGAAAGAAGGAGGCGATATTTATCTTTTCGCCACAACCATTTCTCCCCAAGAGAAAGTTTTGTTACGTTGCCGCAAAGTTCTTATTGGAACAAGAGAATGACCAACTGGGCTGATATCACGCGTACAAACATGGAAAGCGGATAGACAGTTGCATAAGCCACAGACGGTTCGTCTCCATTTACGGTTGAATTTGCATAGTTCAATGCCATCGGATTAGCCATGCTTCCACATAACATTCCCACATTCTTGGCATAAGATATTTGGAAGAAGCGGGAAGCGATGTAACCAATTATCAAAACGGGAACAATTGTCAAGGCAAAACCCAAACCAATCCATAAAAGTCCTTCTGCACGGAAAACGGTTTCGAAGAAATGGGCTCCTGATTCCAATCCCAATCCAGCCAAATAGACGACGATGCCCAGTTGCCTTACCATAAGATTCGCACTTTGTGTGGTATAAGTTGTCAGGTGCAAGCGCGGTCCGAATGCGCCCATTAATATACCGACAATAATTGGACCTCCTGCAATGCCCAATTTAATTGGCATGGACATTCCAGGAATGGAAATAGGAATGGAACCAATTACGACACCCAATGTTAATCCTATGAATATCGCCAATATGTTAGGTTCGCGCAGACGTTTAATTTCGTCTCCTAATATTTTCCCGACGTTGTTTACCGAGTTGGCTTCTCCCACGATGGTCAGTTTATCGCCCATCTGTAAATGCAAATCAGGTGATGCGAGCAAGTCGATGCCGGCACGAGTCACACGGGTGATGTTGATACCATATAAGTTGCGAAGGCGCAAGGATCCTAATTTGACGCCATTGATACGGTTGCGTGTGACGATGATGCGTTTAGATATCAATTGGCTGTCAATCGCATTCCAATCAATGTCTGCTTTGTTCCAATCGATGTTCTCTTGTTCACCAAATAGCAACTTGATGTTCTCGACATCTGATTTAACGGATATAACCAATAAATGATCTTTCTCTTCCAATGTGGTATCGGAGGTCGGTATCGATACTTTTCCGTTCCTCCATACACGTGAGATGACAAAATGCTTGTCAATCAGGCTCATGATTTCCTTGATGCTCTTGTGGTAGATAGCAGGGTTGCAGACTTGGAACTCTGCCACATAGGTTTGCGCACTATTGTCTTTCGTCTCTGCGCCTTTTAAACTCTCTTTATGAAACAGGGCTTTAAGGATGATGATGGCTAAGATAACGCCGACAACTCCCAATGGATAAGTTACCGCACAGGCAAGAGCCATATCTGTTACGCCACGAGTGTTGGCAGGCTCTACTTGTTGGAGAGCTTGTTGTGCCGCACCCAATGCAGGAGTATTGGTGACTGCACCGCAAAGCAAGCCTATCATGTTAGGAAGGGAAACATCTGTTGTCCAATGGAGGATCAAAGCAGATAGTAACCCCAAAAAGACAACCGAAAGAGCGATGGAGTTTAAAAGTATTCCTCCTTTTTTAAGTGAAGAGAAAAATCCGGGACCTACTTGAAGACCTAATGTGTAGACAAAGATAATCAATCCGAAGTTTTGTGCGAAACACAGCATGTCTTTGTTTACTTCGATGCCTAAATGGCCTGCTAAAATACCGGTGAAGAATACGAAAGTGATGCCTAAAGATATTCCGAATATTTTCAGTCTCCCTAAATAGATGCCAATAGCGGATACGATACTGATAATAGCTACGGCTTGAACCATTGTTGGCTGAAGGAAAGTGTCTTGTAACCAATTCATATCATTAACTTGTTAAAGGCTGCAAACTTAGTCAAACACGATGGATAAAAAAAGTAATCAATGGGTAAAATGGTTGATAAATATTAAAGAGAACCTGAAGGCTGTTTCTCTTTCAAGTTCTCTTTTTATATATTAATAATGGGTCATCTCAAAGCAACCTTGCAATTTGCAATGACGACAAACCGCTTTTTACTTTATATATGCTTCCAAGAATTTAGCCTTAGGAGCAGGAATAATGGCTACTGTCTTGTTGTTGGCTGGAATTAAAGCCGTTTGTCCTTGGTGGATGCGTATTTCATATCCATTGCAGTCTCTCAGCGTGGCAGAACCCTCCATGCAGATATATACGACAAACGAATCCAGCTCTTCAAAGTCTCGAACCATCACAGTATCCAATTCTATCAAGTTTGTCGTGAAATATTTGCAATCCGCCAAATTGACAGTCGCATTGGTATGAGCTTTGTAGTGTGTGCGATAGTCCGGATACAAAGTATAATCAATGGCATCTTTTGCCAATTCCGTATGCAATTCACGAGTATTACCGTTCTTGTCTTTACGGTTGTAGTCATAGATACGATACGTGATATTGCTGGTCTGCT
This sequence comes from Phocaeicola vulgatus, assembly GCA_022009975.1. GTDB lineage: Bacteria > Bacteroidota > Bacteroidia > Bacteroidales > Tannerellaceae > Parabacteroides. The sequence continues at coordinate 162,519 of CP091733.1, forward strand.
GGATTTCTGCGATAAAACAGCCTGCACCGATAGCATGTACACGGCCGGCAGGCAAGAAGAACACATCTCCTTCGCTTACATCGTATTTTTTGAGTACATCCATGATGGTATTGTTTCCCACACGTTTGACATACTCCTCTTTATCTATTTGCTGGGAGAACCCGGAATAGAGGGAGGCTCCTTTGTCTGCTTTGATGACATACCACATTTCCGTTTTGCCAAATGAATTGTGGCGCACTTTTGCCAACTCGTCGTCCGGATGGACTTGGATAGACAAGTTGTCCCTTGCATCGATGAATTTGATTAAAAGAGGGAAACGTGAGCCGAAGCGTTCCATTACTTTGCCTCCTACCAATTCTTTTCCGAACTCTTTGATGAGTTCGTCCAAAGATTTATTTGCCAATTCTCCTTCTGCAACCACTGAAAAGTTATCATCGACATGTGACAACTCCCAGCTTTCCCCGACACCTTCTTCTGTCGGAGTGATGCCTTTAAATGGGCATATTTGTGAACCTCCCCAAATTACACTTTTCAGGATAGGCTTGAATGTTAATGGATATAACATAATTATTTGTTTCTTAGTTACTTTCTTTAATCCTTTAGCGGCAACACTTTTAGTTGTTGAGGCTTTTGTCTTTTTTTCTGTCTTTGTTTTCGTTGTCATTTTGGAAGAGGGCTCTTCTGCTTTTTGTGCATTCGCAGCACTTTTCACCTTGCGCAACACAACGGCTGAACGGGCGGGAAGATAAAGCTTCAACCACTCTTTTTTCTCCTTTTTATAGAGAGGGTCGAACTGGGTGAAATGATGGACAGAGTCGTCATTCAATCCAAATCCTCCGAATTGGGTATCATCTGTGTTCAAAGCCACTTCGTATTCGCCTTTAGGCACCAAAATGCCGTAGTCCGTAAACGATTTGTTCGGACTGAAGTTAAAGACAAAGAGAAGGTCTTTTCTCACGAAAGCCAATATTTGGTCCCCGTCGTTGTCCCATACTTTTTGGAGCGGCGTGTTTTGGAAGTTCTTGACAGAACGGATTAACTTGACCATTGCTTCGTCGAAATCTCCTAAGAAATGGTATTTCAAATCTGGATTATCTTCCAAATCCCATTGGCGACGTGCATATTTGTAAGACCAACCATTCCCTTCCCGTGGGAAGTCAATCCATTCCGGATGCCCGAACTCATTTCCCATGAAGTTCAGGTAGCCACCGTTGATGGTGGAGGCAGTAACCAAACGTATCATTTTATGCAAAGCCATGCCTCGTTCCACCATATAATTATGGTCGTCCTTTTGCATGTGCCAATACATGTCCGCATCAATCAAGCGGAAGATAATGGTTTGTCTCCCACCAATGCTTGGTCATGGCTTTCGGCATAACTGATGGTCTTTTCATCGGCGCGCCGGTTTGTCGTTTCCCACCAGATTGCAGACGGATGCCAATCTTCATCTTTTTTCTCTTTGATGGTCTTGATCCAGAAGTCAGGAATGTTCATCGCCATGCGGTAGTCGAAGCCATATCCGCCATGTTCGATTGGGGCAGCCAATCCTGGCATTCCGCTCACCTCTTCGGCTATCGTGATGGCATTCTTGTTCACTTCGTGGATTAATTTGTTGGCAAGGGTCAAATAGGCTATGGCGTCGCCGTCCTGGTGACCGTTGTAATAGTCGGCATAGTTGCAGAATGCTTCCCCTAAGCCGTGGCTATAATAAAGCATGGAAGTGACACCGTCAAACCTGAACCCGTCGAATTTATATTCATCCATCCAAAATTTGCAATTGGAGAGGAGGAAGTGCATGACTTCATTCTTTCCATAGTCAAAACAGAGGGAATCCCATGCCGGGTGTTCACGGCGTCCGTCACCGTGGAAATATAAATCGTATGAACCGTCAAAGCGGCCCAATCCTTCCGTTTCGTTTGACAGCGTGGCTATGCACGATGTCCATGATTACAGCAAGTCCGCATTTGTGGGCTTCGTCGATAAGCTGTTTAAGCTCGTCCGGAGTGCCGAACCGTGAAGAGGCTGCAAAGAAACTGCTGACATGATAACCGAAAGAACCATAATAAGGATGTTCTTGTATCGCCATGATTTGGATAGCATTGTAACCGTCTTTTACAATCCGTGGCAACACTTTCTCCCGGAACTCATTGTAAGAACCAACTTTCTCTTCGTTGGCAGCCATGCCGATGTGGCATTCGTATATCATCAATGGAGCTGCGTCCGGTTTGAATCGTTTGACTTGGAATTGATATGGATTTTCCGGGCTCCACACTTGTGCACTGAAGATTTTAGTCTCTGGGTCTTGCACCACACGGCGGATCCATGCAGGGATGCGTTCTCCAGAACCGCCTTCCCATTCCATCCATAGTTTGAACAAATCCAAATGATGCAGTTTGTCCAATGGGAGTTTTATTTCCCAAACACCATTTTCAATGCGTTGCAACCGGTATTCTTCTTTCTTTTGCCATCCATTACAAGTACCTATGATATAGATGGCAGTTGCGTGGGGAGCCCACTCTCTGAATATCCATTCTTTGCCGCTCTTTTGCAGTCCAAAATAGAGATATCCTGAAGCCAAGTCGGACAAAGTATGCTTGCCGTTGTTTGTCAAATTCTTCTCCCGTTCGCGGACATAATCAAAGCGTCCTTGGATAGCTTCCTCGTATGGAGCTAACCACGGGTCATTTTTATTAGATTTAGAGACTCCATTTGTATTGAAATTTGGTTTCTATCGGGCAAATATACAACTTTAATGTGAAATAAATGTCACTTTTTTGTTTTGTTATCTCATTTGGCTTCAACTTTCAGGTTAGAGAGGATGCTCTTGAACTCTCCTGCCTGGCGAAGAGGGAAAACCAAAGTCCGTTGGTAATAAATCTGGTCTCCCGGATTATAAACAATCGGTTCGTAGACATAGCTTCCTTCCACTTGGTAATGGGCACGGTCTTTATCTCGCATGATAACCAATCGTTGAGGTCCTAATTCTTCTTTCAACTCACCGTCAACCAGCAAGCGGGTCGCTTTGTTGGTGCCTTCTATTGTGATTTGATGCTTTTCACCTGCCGGGATGCTATATTTGAACAGATTGCGGTAACCTTCCCTTTCAAAGCCCAATTTCCCCTGTTCGGGGTCGGACAAATATATGGTAGCATTGGCAGAGCGGAACAATACTGTGCCTTTCGCCTCTTCTTTTCCTTCAATGGTGAAATGCACGGCATAGTTATAGCCTATTTCTTCCACATCGAGTTTCTCCCCTGCTGCCAAAGTTGCTTTTTCCAATACGACGGAACCGGGTTTCCCTAACCTTCCTAATTCATTTACGCCAGGGGCTTCGCTCAATTCCATCCGTTTGTCGTTGAACACCGCATAAGGAAGCCGGGTCTCTTTTCCTGTCCAGCATTTGACTGCCATCGTCTGGAGGGCTGGGTAGACGCGGTGGTGAATGTCCTTGACTGTAATGCCGTTGCCCACATGGTCGTTCCATACAGCAAACATGCCGCCTTCAATCATCGGGTCGTTCTCTTCAAAGGTCTTTTCGCCAATGACTGCCGGTGTCCACTGCTCATAAATACGTTGGCAATCCAAGTAGTCATAGTAATAACCGGTGGCAGGGACGATATAAACCCATCCGTCGGGGATGCTGACCATCTGGTAGCCCTGTTTCTTCATTTCAACCGGGTCGGCATAGCCGTTGTACCAAATATCCATCAACACGTTTTTGACTTTGACAGGCGTGTTACCGTTTGCGTGGGTCAATGCTCCCCAAACGACCGCCTGCTTGCCAAAGCTCTCTACATATTCAATATAATGGTTTGTGAACTCACGGAACTTTTCTACCACCTCTTTCTTTGCGTTGGAATATTCATCGGTGCCGATATGGACACGTTTGCCGCGGAATACAGGTGCTTTCCCGTCAATGTACTCTTTCCATAAATTGTCCATGAACTCCGTGGACGCAGGGTTGAAAAGGTCGAGATGATCCATTCCGTATTCCTTGCTGCCCAATTCCGGTTTGTATTGGGTGAAAGCCAAGGCATGGGCTGGGGCATCAATCTCAGGGATGATTTCCACGCCATTCTCTTCTGCAAACTTTTGTAGTTCGATGAACTCTTTCTTCGTATAAGAACCATCTTTGGCTGTCAGTCCGGGATATGTTTCGCATTCCAAACGGAAAGCGGCCTGTGTCTTGTCCCAGTCGTTGTTGAAGTATTGGCGGAATCCATTGTCATTTAAATGGATTTGCAAAGTGTTCATTTTATAATAAGCCATGACTTTCGTCAGGTTGCGCAGGTAATCCATCGGGATGAATTTCCTTCCGCAATCAATCATAAAACCACGGAGCTTGTATTCGGGAACGTCAACTGTCTTCCCTTTAGGCAGGCCTTCCTTGTGTTGTTCTGAAATCTGCAACAATGAACGGGTCGCCCAAAAAAGTCCCTGTTCGGTTGTGGCTGTCAGTTCGATTGTGCGGTCAATATTCAAGATGTAGCCTTCTGGACCCAATGCTTTGTCATTCTTAATGCTCAACACAATGTCGCCTGCTTTGGATCCACTCGTGGCAACCTCCAATTGCTTGCCGAACATGGTTTGGTAATCGGATGCCAACGCTTCTGCCACAGCTTTCGCTTTTGCATTTTTAATGACAATTCGTCCGGAAGGAGCGGTTATGCCTTCTGCTCCTGTCCAGCTTTTTAATTCTGGGATGACAAAAGGTTTCGGGTTAATCTCCGCCCGAACAGCAGGGATGGACAGCAGGAAAGCTGCCACGAAAGATAATATACATTTACTTGTGATAAATTTGTTCATGATGATTGGTGTTATGAATGATAATAATTTATATAAATAGGATTTCTCTACCATGGAAAAGGAAATTGCTTCCAACGACATATTGCCGTGCTGTCGGTGAGAACTGCTCTTCAACAGTCACATGCAAGTGCCCGGTCAGAATGGCTTTTAACAATGGCTCTTCCTTTAGATAAGCGATAAAGTCCCGTGTGGTGGCATCTTTTTTCTGAGCTTCGTAATCGCCACTCGGTGAATATGCTTTATCTTGTATATCTGAAGCCAAAGTGTTGTTCCAAAACCTTTCTGTCGCTCTCCAAATCAGGTCGGTATAGAAAGGCACATGCATGCAGAGCACGATGGGAAGTCCCTTCTTGACCTCCTCTTTGAATTGTTTGACTTGTTGCGGGGTGACAGTCCCGTACACATCATCCAAGGCAATGAAGTTGACGCCATTGACCACTTGCGATTGGATAGAAGTGTTGAAAGGGAAAGTCTTTTGGATTAAATCCCTGCTTCTGTCTTTGTAAGCCTCGGTGTTCTCTTGTTTAGGTTCACTGAGCCACATGTCCGTCGAATATTCATGGTTGCCCAAACATCCTCCAATCCCTTTCCCGAAATATTTGCGGACCAAATCGAAATTGGCTTCACTTTGCCAGTCAATCAAATCCCCCGTATGGATGACATAATCTACATGTTCTTTCGCCCATGCCAAGGAATCCCTCAATGCTTCTTCTTGTCTTCCTCCGAAACATTGGGTCCTGTTTTCCTGCAACTGCTGTTTTTTCTCATTTTCATGAGGATATGCGGCTGTCAAATGAGTGTCGGATATATGGAGTATGGAGAACGGTTTCGGCAAGCCGATTTCCACGGTTGCATAAGCCAAGGCAAGTCTTTCGTATTGTCCTCTTTTCGCAAACACTTGCGGGTTGTCTTCTGCCAAAGCAGGTAATTGGGATACGGCTAAAAGAACGCCAGTTCCTGTAACCCTTTTAAAAAATTTCCTTCTGTCCATATTGTTAACTGTAGTATTGTTTAGTTACAAAAGTACAAAAAAAACATTGTTCCGGATGCTTTTCCCAAAAAGAATCCTCAAAGTCAAGGTTTACGCAGTTAGATTACTTTCTTCTTCCCAATACTTTCCGTTTTTCATCAGGATATGAAACAGGATAACAGGTTGCTCAATTTTGAGTTCATCCAAGTATTTAAGCTTATCACCTAAGTGAAAAGCACTTATCATCTAAGTGAAAAGCATTTATCACCTAAATGAAAAGCACTTATCACCTAGGTGAAAAACAAAAAATGTAGGATGCAAGTCATTGTTTCACCCAATATCAGGAAACAGAAAGACACATGGGATTGCTTATCAATCAGTTGTAAAAGTATATTTTTTGAGTGACGAAGTCGGGGAAAAATAATGTTGGTTTTGCGTTATGTGCAGATACAAGAAGCCCCCGGTGGTGTAACTTCCAGGGGCTTTTGTATATATTAATCAAAAGACATTAATCAAAAAATCATTCATCTTTCAGATCGACAGTCGGCAAATTAAAAAGACAAAAGATCCGAACATACCCAGTTAAATCCGCTTCTTGTTGATGATGTATTCCAAAAAGATCATCAAAGATATATGCTTTCAGCGTTGGAGACATTTCTGCCGTCCATGCGTTATTAGCTCCATCAGGTACAGAAATAATAAAATCTGTGGACAAGCTACTAGTGGATATCCCGGCCTTAGCACCTCCATTGACAGCACTTGATGCGTAACAAAACATATTAAAACGTGAAGAAGGTTCGCGAAAATTAAACTGCCACCTAAGCAGTGGACTTCCTTGGTCTGGATTGGTTCTATTGATAACTTCAATATCGTTTATTGTTTCCGTATGGCTATTGGAAATGCTTATTCCTCCTGAGATCTCTGGTCCGGTGACACTGACATTTCCTCCTAACTCGAAAGAGACACTGCTGGTATAAGAGCTCTGGCGTTCTGTTGTTTGTGGGGAATGTGCATGAATAATGGCACCATTCGGGAATAATGGAGCAAATTCTAAATTTACGTTAGTCAGGCAAAGGCCATACCCTTTCCAACCTTCATAATGCCATTCTCCATAAAGAAGGTTCTACATAGGCTATGAACCCCAGGTTCACTAAATAAAAATGTTCTTTCCGATCTTTGCTATAAGCGGCCCCATATCTTAGCTTCTAATTGAAAATTATCGGCTGCACCTTTGCCTTCTTGTCCATAAACAGGAGGTGGTATAAAGCTGTCCTGGCCGATAACGATATAGGCGGATATCAAGTTTTTCAAATCCGACGAACCGTTTGACGGAGCTTTCGGTTCCCAGGGCTCTTTGTAAACTTTGGCTTGTCATATCGCAATGAATTCCCTGCCCGTATTCATTAATCGTCTGTACGGATTTTTCGCCTTCAGCACCTTTTACTCCTTTAGTTCTGGTAGCAGTACTACGAGCATTGAGCTTAGAATAGAATCCGCTCGCCGACGGCAGTGGCCCGGAAAATACCCACAACGGTAATTCGTCCGAATGAGAATCATCTCCCTTCACGTAAGGATTATAGCAATCAAGCAACGTGCAGACTGTATTAAAATCCTCGTTTGTTCCTCCCTCCATCATCATCACAATGCTCTGTTTATGGAACATATCCTTGAAGTCTGCTAATAAATCTGCTTCTGACTGAATCCGGGCTATGTCCTGCTGGGTAAAGAAGAATGCATCGCCAATCTCCATCTTCGTTCCCGGAACATAAGGAACCACCTCCTTGTAACGGTTTATCATGTTGTCGGATATTGCATGGTCTTCTTTGCTCCAGAACGAAAGGTAATAAAGCGTGTTGTTGTGTGTTACAGCTAACTGGTCGGAAGTAGGCAATGGATCAGTTAGCTTCTCGGGGTCATTCACATTGTCGGGGTCGTAGCCATCCTTGTCATCGTTACATGATGCTGCTATTGCAAGAATCATGCAACACAACAGTAAATAATGAATTAAATAAATCTTTTTCATGTGCTTTTTAAAGGGGAGTCCTATCCATTTGTGTTACTACTTTTCAAGCAGTAGAACTCATTTGCTGCTTAAATAGAGCTGTTTTTATTTGATGTTGTTTGGGTAGCATTTCCTTTTACATAAAAGTCGGTAGTTCTGTCTAACATAATAATATAATATTATTATAAGTTTCCGTGCGACTTTTTGTTGCTCATGATTTTGCAGAGCCAGAAGATCCATTTAACTTAGTTTGCTATCAAATCAAACAAATCTTCAGCAAGCATCGCAAAGATAAAGATAAAATCAGAAAAACTCACTCTTTTTGGAGGAATTTTTTCAATCATGGAGCAATTTAACACTCTTTTGTTCAATATGATAGACGCCACATTGGGACTTCGTGGCAAAACGTGGCAAAATCGATACAGAGATATACTCTGCTCTTTGACGTGCATATATTTCTGTGGCGGTTCATGCGTTGAAGATATGACAACTTATTGGATGAAACACCAGTCTGGCAATCTTGGTTTATAAATGAACCGTTTTCTATCTATTAATGAGCGGGATACTATTCGTTTGCGGATATCGTGTTATCCGCTCAAACGGGAGTGCGTTCCTGTTAAAATGTAATTGGTTTAATGTGGGTGAATTGAGAAATGAAAGAAAAAATGATTTTTTTCTTATAAATTCTTTGTTGGTTAGAATTATTATTCTACATTTGCAGCGTTAAAAACAAAAAAGATGCTAAAGATGATGTTGAACAACAATTTGTATATTATTTCTGTCGTGAGCTTGCTAATTATTAGCCGGTAAGGAGAAAGGTATGCAGGATGTTCAAATTCATTATGATATAATTCTTACAGCCTTTCTCCTTCGAGAAAGGCTTTTTTGTTGTTATAACGTTTTATGATGGAATAATAAAGTTAATACGAATAGGAGATAAAAGCGATGAAGAATCCGTTAAGAAGTTCATTCAGTACCGAGGGCCGAAGAATGGCTGGCGCACGAGCTTTATGGTGTGCCAACGGGATGAAGAGAGAGCAATTCGGGAAACCGATAATTGCCATTGTGAATTCGTTTACCCAGTTTGTCCCCGGTCATGTGCATTTGCATGAAGCCGGACAGTTGGTCAAGGCGGAAATTGAGAAGTTGGGCTGTTTTGCTGCTGAATTCAATACGATAGCCATTGACGACGGGATTGCGATGGGACATGATGGAATGCTTTATTCTTTGCCTTCTCGCGATATCATTGCGGACAGCGTTGAATATATGGTGAATGCCCACAAAGCAGATGCCATGGTCTGCATCAGCAACTGCGACAAAATTACGCCGGGCATGTTGATGGCTTCCATGCGTTTGAACATCCCTACTGTCTTTGTTTCGGGCGGTCCGATGGAAGCAGGTGAGTGGAACGGCCGTCATTTGGATTTGATTGATGCGATGATTGAAGCCGCTGACACATCTGTCAGTGACGAACAGATTACAGACGTGGAACGCCATGCCTGTCCGGGCTGTGGTTGTTGTTCCGGAATGTTTACTGCCAACTCCATGAACTGCCTGAACGAGGCAATCGGTTTGGCACTTCCGGGCAACGGGACTATTTTGGCTACACATGCCAATCGCCTCCAACTTTTCCGTGATGCGGCGAAATTGGTTGTGGAGAATGCTTACAAATATTACCGGGACGGAGATGAATCCGTTCTGCCGCGCAACATTGCCACCCGTCAGGCGTTCCTTAATGCCATGTCTTTGGATATTGCCATGGGCGGTTCTACCAATACGGTCCTTCATCTGTTGGCAGTGGCACAAGAGGCGCAAGCCGACTTTACGATGGATGACATTGATATGCTTTCCCGGAAGATTCCGTGCCTTTGCAAGGTGGCTCCGAACACACGCACTTACCATGTGCAGGATGTGAACCGTGCGGGCGGTGTCCTTGCCATTATGAATGAATTGCTGAGAGCCGGATTGGTGGATGGTTCGGTCAAGCGGGCAGACGGCATGACATTGGCAGAAGCGGTGGATCAATTCGCCATCACTTCCCCTCATGTGACAGAAGAGGCGGTAAAGAAATATAAGAGTGCTCCGGCGAACCAATTCTCTATTACGATGGGCGCACAAGAGACCTATTACAAGGAGTTGGATACCGACCGGGCAGAAGGTTGCATCCGTGATGTGGCAGATGCCTATTCCAAGGATGGCGGGTTGGCAGTCTTGAAAGGTAACATCGCCCAAGACGGTTGTGTCGTCAAGACAGCCGGCGTGGATGAGTGCATTTGGAAGTTTGCCGGTCCTGCCAAAGTATTTGATTCACAAGATGCCGCCAATGAAGGGATTTTGGGAGGCAAGGTGGTTTCCGGCGATGTGGTGGTCATTACCTACGAAGGTCCGAAAGGTGGACCGGGCATGCAGGAGATGCTTTATCCGACTTCATATATCAAGAGCCGCCACTTGGGAAAAGAGTGCGCATTGATTACTGACGGCCGTTTCAGTGGAGGAACTTCCGGATTGTCCATCGGCCATATCTCTCCGGAAGCAGCGGCAGGCGGAGCCATCGGATTGGTAAAGGATGGCGACATCATCGAAATCAATATCCCGGAACGATCCATCAATGTCCGACTCACGGACGAAGAGTTGGCAGGACGACGCAGGGAAGAAGAGGCACGAGGCAAGAAGGCATTTACGCCTCCTTTCCGCCAGAGAGAAGTATCCAAGGCATTGAAGGCATACGGAAAGATGGTCTCTTCAGCCGATAAGGGAGGTGTTAGAATAATAGAAGATTAAGAAGAAGAATCAGTCATGAAGGAATCTATAACAGGCTCTGAAGCCCTGATGCGTTCATTGGAACATGAAGGCGTTAAAACCATCTTCGGTTATCCCGGAGGTGCAATCATGCCGGTTTATGACGCATTGTTTGACCATAAAGATAGTTTGAACCATATCTTGGTTCGTCACGAGCAAGGCGCAGCGCATGCCGCACAAGGTTATGCCCGTGTCTCCGGAGAAGTGGGAGTTTGCTTGGTAACCAGCGGTCCGGGTGCAACCAACACGATTACCGGAGTTGCGGATGCGATGATTGACAGCACGCCGATTGTGGTGATAGCGGGCCAGGTCGCAGCCGGTTTTTTGGGAACGGACGCTTTCCAAGAGGTGGACTTGGTCGGTGTCACACAGCCCATCTCAAATGGAGTTATCAAATACGAAGGGCAGAAGACATAGCGTGGGCGGTTTCCCGTGCTTTCTATATTGCACGAAGCGGTCGTCCGGGGCCCGTAGTTTTGGACTTCGCCAAGAATGCGCAGATGGAGAAGGTGGAATATGAACCGGTTGATGTCGATTTCATTCGCAGTTACGACCCAGATCCGGAGATTGACCCGAAGTGTGTCGCCGAGGCAGTCGCCTTGATAAACAGTGCGAAGCGGCCTTTTGCCTTGGTCGGGCAAGGTGTCGAATTGGGAAATGCGCAATCCGAATTGATCCAGTTCATCGAAAAGGCGGACATTCCATGTGGTTGTACGCTGTTAGGTCTTTCCGCATTGCCCTCTTCCCATCCTTTGAATAAAGGAATGTTGGGAATGCATGGCAATTTGGGACCGAATGTCAAGACCAACGAATGCGATGTGTTGATTGCCGTGGGGATGCGTTTCGATGACCGCGTGACGGGCAAATTGGACACATACGCCAAGCAAGCCAAGATTATCCATTTGGATATCGACCCGTCGGAGTTGGGAAAGAATGTGCCGGTGGATATTCCAGTCTTGGGCAATTGTAAAGACATTGGCACTATTGACCGAATTGATGCAAAAGAATAGACATACGGAATGGATTGAGAGTTTTGCCCCGTATGAACAGAGAGAGTTTGACCAAGTCATCCAACGGGAGTTGTTCCCGGCGGAAGGACCGTTGAACATGGGCGAAGTCATCCATGCCGTGAGCGAAGCGACCCACCACAAAGCTGTATTGGTGACAGATGTGGGACAAAACCAGATGATGTCTTGCCGTTACTTCAAGTTCTCCCAGAAAAGGAGCGTGGTTACTTCCGGCGGAATGGGCACGATGGGCTTTGGATTGCCGGCAGCCATCGGAGCGACGTTTGGTTGCCCGGACCGCACGGTCTGCGTCTTTATGGGTGATGGTGGTTTGCAGATGAACTTGCAAGAGTTCGGAACCATCATGGAACAGAAAGCCCCGGTTAAAATCATCCTGTTGAACAATAATTATTTGGGCAACGTAAGGCAATGGCAGGCGATGTTCTTCAACCATCGTTACTCCTTCACCCCGATGATGAACCCCGATTATATGCAGATTGCGGCAGCATACGGCATCCCTTCCCGTCGTGTGTCAGAGAGAGCCGATTTGGAGGGTGCGATCCAGGAGATGCTCCAGACAGACGGACCTTTCCTTTTGGAGGCTTGCGTGATAGAAGAGGGAAATGTTTTGCCAATGACACCTCCGGGATATTCTGTCAACCAGATGTTGTTGGAATGTTAAAGAAGAGTTAGTATGGAAAATAAGACGTTATATACAATCATTGTTCATTCAGAGAACATAGCAGGAATACTGAATCAGATAACGGCAGTATTTACCCGCCGCCAGTTGAACATAGAGAGCTTGAATGTGTCGGCTTCCTCCATTAAGGGTGTCCATAAATACACGATTACCTGTTGGACGACTGCCGATGTGATTGAAAAGGTCGTGAAGCAGATAGAGAAGAAACTGGATGTCATCCAAGCACACTATTTTGCGGATGACGAAATCTTCAAAATGGAAGTGGCTTTGTACAAAGTTTCCACACCGAAAATCCAGTCCACTCCCGATGTGTCGTGTGTAATCCGCCGTTTCGGGGCACATATCATAGAGGTGAATCCGGTCTTTTCCATTGTGGAAATGACAGGGTCGGGCGAAGACATCACCTCTTTGTATAACGAGTTGAGGGCGTTTGACTGTGTCTTGCAGTTTGTCCGTTCCGGCAGGATTGCGGTATCGACCAGCTGCTTTGAAAGAGTGAATGAATATTTGTCCCATCGTTTGGACCGTTACCAACAAGAAAAGAGTCAAAAGTGATGGGAATAGATAAAGTAGGTAGTTATTCGTTTGTGGCTGAACCTTTCCATGTGGATTTTACGGGAAGGCTGACAATGGGCGTCTTGGGCAACCATTTGTTGAACTGTGCCGGATTCCATGCTGCTGACCGCGGCTTTGGAATTGCCACATTGAATGAGAGCCATTACACTTGGGTGTTGTCCCGTTTGGCAATCGAGTTGACGGACATGCCGCGGCAATATGAGAAATTTACCATCCGGACGTGGGTGGAGAACGTGTACCGCTTGTTTACGGATCGTAACTTTGAAATCTTGAATGCGGAGGGCGTTCCTATCGGCTATGCCCGTTCTGTTTGGGCAATGATTAGCATGGAGTCGAGGAGGCCCGCGGATTTGTTGACACTCCATGGTGGGAGCATAACCGATTACATTTGTGACAAAGATTGTCCGATAGCGAAGCCGGCACGGATTAAAGTGGCAGAAACGGATCCAGTCGCCGAGCATCAGACCCGATATAGCGATATCGACATCAACGGTCATGTCAATAGCATCAAATATATCGAACATATATTGGACTTGTTCCCGATAGAGATGTTCAAAGAAAAGCACATCCAACGCTTTGAAATGGCATACGTGGCAGAGAGCTACTATGGCGACACTTTGAGTTTCTACAAGGAGCAAAGGAGACGGATGAATTTGATGTCGAAGTCAAAAAGAACGGTTCCGATATCGTCGCCCGTAGTAAAGTGATATTTGAGTGAGAAAGAATTAATTTAACGATAACGACAGCATGGTGCTGTCACAAAAACAAAACAAAATGGCAGTAATGAATTTTGGCGGTGTTGAAGAGAATGTAGTCACCCGCGAAGAGTTTTCTTTAGAGAAAGCAAGAGAAGTGTTGAAAGATGAAGTAATCGCTGTGATCGGTTATGGCGTGCAAGGTCCTGGACAGAGCTTGAATTTGCGTGACAATGGTTTTAATGTAATCGTTGGCCAACGCCAAGGCAAGACTTTTGAAAGGCAGTTGCTGACGGCTGGGTTCCTGGTGAAACGCTGTTCAGCATCGAAGAGGCTTGTGAAAAAGCGACCATCATTCAGGTGTTATTGTCTGATGCGGCACAAATCCAGTGCTGGCCGACCATCAAGAAGCATTTGACAGCAGGCAAAGCCCTCTATTTCTCTCATGGTTTTGCCATTACTTACAGTGATCGTACACACATCATCCCTCCAAAGGATGTAGATGTTATCATGATTGCTCCTAAAGGATCAGGCACATCTTTGCGTCGTATGTTCTTGCAGGGTCGTGGCTTGAACTCAAGCTATGCCATCTATCAGGATGCTACTGGTCGTGCTTGGGAGCGTGTCATTGCTTTGGGAATCGGTGTCGGTTCGGGCTATTTGTTTGAAACGACTTTCAAGAAAGAGGTTTATTCCGACTTGACCGGTGAACGTGGTACTTTGATGGGTGCAATCCAAGGATTGTTGTTGGCTCAGTATGAGACATTGCGTGAACATGGACATGAACCTTCTGAAGCATTCAATGAAACGGTTGAGGAGTTGACCCAGTCATTGATGCCGTTGTTTGGTGAAAAGGGTATGGACTGGATGTATGCCAACTGCTCTACGACAGCCCAGCGTGGCGCATTGGATTGGATGGGTCCGTTCCACGATGCCGTAAAACCTGTATTTGAGAAGTTGTATAATGAAGTTGCTTGCGGTAACGAGGCTCAACGCTCTATCGACTCTAACTCACAACCGGATTACCGTGAGAAGTTGAACGAAGAGTTGAAGGCTTTGCGTGAAAGCGAAATGTGGCGCACGGGTGCGGTTGTTCGCAAATTGCGTCCGGAAAACAACTAATCTGATTCTGACATACTTTAAAGGGGCTGCATCAAAACATCTGTTTGACGCAGCCCCTTTTATTATAAGACAAACCCAACTACTCCCACTCCTCTTCATACAAAGAGAGGCGGTTGCGTAAACGGGCAATCTCTTTCTGCATTTCTTCTATTCTGCCAAGCAGATGGTGGATGGCATCTATACCTTCCATGTTGATGGACAAATCGTAGTACATCCTGGTGTATTGCTCCACTTCTTTCAGTTGGGAGAGAGGCAAACAGGATTCGTTGTCTATTTGGTGCACACTGATCAATCCTCCTTCATCCAACATCAGAATGAATTCAGGGTCGATATGACATTTCTGGCAATATTCGTTGACAATAATATAATCTGTATTCATTGTTCTATTGTTTATCAGTTATGAAAGAGTTTGTATTTGCCGCAGCAAATCTTTCTGTTTGTCAGTCAGATTTGTCGGGATGGTAATATTGTAGGTGATAATCAAGTCACCAAAAGCGCCATCCTGTTTGTAGACCGGGAATCCTTTCCCCTCAAACGTATTTTTGAACCATTTTGGGTTCCCTCTTGTACTTTCAGTTTGACTTTCCCGTTCAATGTGTCAACGATGACTTCACCGCCCAACAGAGCCGTGTACAAATCCAAAGGAACTGTTGCATACAAATCGTCCCCTTCCCGTTTGAACCGGGTGTTGTTGTCGATGATGAATGTGATATACAAATCCCCTGCGGGACCTCCATTTGCCCCTTCTCCTCCTTGGCCGGCCAATTTGATGGTCTGCCCGTCTGCGACACCTGCCGGAACTGTGATACGCAACTTCTTTCCATTGACGGTAAGAATTTGCTTGTGTGTTTCTGCCGCATCTGTCAAGGAGAGATGGAGCTCGGCGGTATAATCTTGTCCCCGATAGCCATATTGCCCATCTCTTCCCTTACGGTGCGAACCGAACATCTGTTCGAAGAAGTCGGAGAACCCGCTTCCGTTTACATCTCCGTCGGACGACCAGAAAGATGTATGGAAGCTGCCATTACCTCCGTTGTTGCGGCTATATTGTTGCTGTTGCGCCTCATATTCATCTGCATGTTTCCAGTTCTCGCCATATTCATCATATTTCTTCCGCTTCTCCGGATCACTCAAAACCTCGTTGGCTTCATTAATCTCCTGAAACTTCCGATGGGCTTCCGGGTCATTCGGATTCAAGTCCGGATGATATTTTCGGGCAAGCTTTTTAAAAGCCTTCTTGATGTCCTCTTGTGAAGCATCTTTGCTCACGCCCAGAATGTTGTAATAATCTATATAAGCCATATTTATTTGATAATTAATATAAATGGCACCACAAGAAATATTCCAAAGCTATTAGACTGCCGTGTAAATAGTGTTAAACTATAACTTTTTCTGCCATTTGACCCACTTCAAGTAGGCAAAGGATAAAAATCCTATGCATGTTCCATAGGTGAATTCACTCAACCAGACGTAAGCAACATTCGCATGCAGATAGACGGCAAAGAACCAAATGAGCATGACATAGGCTATTTGGACGAATATCTCAATGATGAGGGCATGTGTCGTATTGCCCGTTCCGGAGATGGCTTCAAAATAAACCATTCCGAAGCTCATCGCTGTGACACCTAAACAGATGACATACAGCGAAGGAACGCACGCTTCTGCCAAAACGACATTGTCTGTGTAGATGGACAGGACAGTCGATGGGAAAAAGAGGCAGAAAAGGGCGATGGGCAACAAGAGAACCCAGCTCAACCGGAGGATTTGGGACAATGTTTGTCTCACTGCGTCTGGAGCTCCTTCCCCGATCAACCGGCTGGTCAATGTGTTGGCTGTCGCACCGAAAGCAAAGGCAGGAATGCCGATTAGCATATAGACGCTTCGGATGATTCCGGAGATGGCAATCTGCTGTTCCCCTAAATGCTCGACCAAGACGAAGAAGAGGAACCAAGTGCTAAAGCTGATAAGCTTTTGTGTCATGGTGGGGAAAGAGAGCCTCAAGATGGTCTTTAACAACCAACCTTCTATCTTGTGGAAAACAAAGAGATGGTATTTCTTGAGCGGGAGCCTTGCCACCGTATAACAGATAAAGAAGAGGAACGCGGATAATTCGGCGATTACGGATGCAATGGCTGCACCGCCTATTCCCATTTCAGGGAAACCGCAATGCCCGAATATCAAGGCGTAATCCAAGAATATGTTGACACAAGCCATGACGATTGTCGTGTAAGTGATGCACCGCGTATTGGAAAGCCCAATGTACAACGACCGGAACAGGTAGTTGAAACAGACAAAGAGGATGCCATAATGCCTGTATTTGATGAACTCTACCGCTGCGTCGTAGATGTTAGGTGATTGGATGAACAGCCTTAGGGCGGCATCGCTCATGAAATGGAGGATGAGGAACAGCGTGAGGGCTAAGAAGGCAACCGTCAATAGTCCGTGCTCAAAGATGACACCAATCCTCTTGAACCGTTTTTCTCCCAAACGGCGTGCCACCATGATTTGCACACCGACCCCGAATCCCCAAGCCAACGTGGAGAACACATAGTAGTAAACTCCGGCAACCATGGAAGCGCCCAAGGCAATGCTGCTTAGCCTGCCCAAGAAGGCAGTATCCGTCATGGCTATGAGTGTCTGCGCAAGGTTTCCCAACATGATGGGATAAGCAATGCTCCACAATGTTTGTAGCTATAGTGTTGTTGCATGATATCTTTGGATTGCGTTTACCCTTTATAATTTATCCAACGGATAATCTCTTTGATATTGGGCTTTTTCCCATACATTAAAATGCCTATGCGATAAATTTTCCCCGAAACCCAGACACATCCCAACGCTGTCCCGTACAACAGGGCGAGCGACAGCAGGTTTTGCCAAAGTGGAATGTCGTATGGCATTCTTACCATCATGACAATCGGAGAGGTGAAAGGGATGAATGAACACCAAAATGCCAACGGACCGTCTGGGTTTTCTATGCTATACATGCCGGCATAAAGAGCAAATCATGAAAATCATCATCGGCATCATGAACTGCTGCGTGTCCTCCTGCTGGTTGACCGCACTTCCGATGGCTGCAAACAGCGAGGAGTAGAGCAGGTAGCCGCCTATGAAATAGAGCAGAAAGTTGATGCATAAGGACAAAACGGGGATGGAGTTGATGAGGTTCATGATGTTGAAGTTTTCCATTTCCGCGTTGCTCGCAAGCATGGCGGCTTGGTCTGCCTGCGATTGAAGCATCATATCGGCAGCTTGCGAGGAGTCGCCTCCGAAAAGGAAGAGGCTTCCACCGACCAAGACAAACGTGAGGATGCCCCACAGGAACACTTGCGTCAAGCCGACAAAGGCAATGCCGATGATTTTCCCCATCATCAGGTCGAAAGGCTTCACGGACGACACCATGATTTCCACGATGCGGTTGGTTTTTTCCTCCATGACTCCTTGCATGACCAACGAACCGTAGATGGTGATGAACATATAGATGAGGAGAGCCAACAGCAGCCCGATGATGGAAATGACTTCGGCTGAACTGCTGCTCTCATTCCCGTCCTCGTCCCATTTGACGGTCTCAATGTCAAAGAAATCCGGCTCTCCTGGATAATCTTTTCCAAGTCCGGGATTTGGAAAGATTGTATCTTTTCATTCTGGAGCATGGTTCCCAATTGGGAATTGATCTCCTTCTTCATGTTCAGCGGTATCTGCTTTTCTGAATAGAGGGTGGCGGCCTTCGGATGCTCTAACAAGTTGCCGGTAATGGAAAGGAAGGCATCGATTTGTTTGTCTTCCTGTTTCCGGTAATTCTCCAAATTGCCATCGGCGATGATGAATTCAAATTCGGGTGTCGATTTGAACTGTGAGTCGTATCGGTGGGTGGAATCAAGAACCGCAATTTTCTTGACCTCGTCGCTTTTGATGGTGGAGAGCCATAACGGCACAAACACCAAAGCGGCGAACAACAAAGGGGTCAGGAATGTCAATAAGAGGAAAGACTTCTTGCTTACTCTCTGTATATATTCTCTTTTGATGATTAATCCTATCTTGCTCATATCTGTCAATTTTCTTTGGGTGAGTTATTACCTACGACTTGAATAAAGATGTCGTGCATGGAAGGAATCTCTTCCGTGAATGAGAGAATTTCATAATGCTGTGCCAGATGCTGGAGGAAAGCAGAGTTGGAGACCTCTTCCTGTTTACGGATGCATAACGAATAACGGTTTTCGCTCTCTTGTTCCCTGCTCAGTTCATGGTACAAGTCACATTTCAGCTCTTCAAGTGGCTCTCCCGGCTTTGTTTGCAAGGAGACATGATAGCGGTGTGTCTTGAACTGCTCGCGCACGGTTTGCACGGCACCGTTCAATACGACTTGCGAATGGTTGATGAGGGCGATATGGTCGCAGATTTCCTCCACGGAAGCCATGTTGTGGGTGGAGAAGATAATCGTGTGCCCTTTCGCTTTCAGCTCCATGATTTCCTGCTTCAGACGGTCAGCGTTCACTGGGTCGAATCCGCTGAAAGGTTCGTCCAAGATGAGCAGCTGCGGTTCATGGATAATCGTGATGATGAACTGCACCTTCTGCTGCATACCCTTCGACAGCTCTTCCAACTTCTTGTTCCACCACGGCATGATGTCGAACTTCTCGAACCAATAGGTGAGCCGTGTGCGTGCCTCCTTGTAGCTGAGACCTTTTAGTTGTGCCAAATAGATGGCTTGTTCTCCCACCTTCATCTTCTTATAAAGTCCTCTCTCTTCGGGCAAATAGCCGATTTGGTAGACATCTTCGGGTTGTGATAGGCGTCCATCGAACCAAACTTCTCCGCTGTCCGGTGCCGTGATGCGGTTGATGATTCGTATCAGGGTCGTCTTTCCGGCTCCATTGGGTCCTAACAGACCGAATATTTTCCCTTTCGGCACTTCTATGCTGACCTTGTCCAATGCCAGATGGTTGGCATATTTCTTTACGACATCATGCGTTTCTAATAGATTCATAATCTTACATTTTTAAGATGATTCGTTCTCCCAATTCCTTGGACAGAATCTTTTTTATTTCGTTCAGTTGGGTAATCTCTTTCATGATGGCAAACATCTTGTCCGTTTCATCGGAGGAGAGGTGTTTCAGCTCCTCCTCCTTTTGTTTGATTTGGTTCAAGATGTAAGCCTCCTTCAGTGCGAAGATATCACGCACCACGATTTGGTCTAACTTCTCCTCTTCCTGTTCCACTTCCCGGTATTTGGAATGGTATTTGCTTAGCTGGTATTTCTCGCTCAGGAGATTGGCAGCCACACGGCTTATCACAGAATCGGGATGGGCTAGAAAGTAGCGTTGTGCGGTGAATCCTTCCTCTTTGCAATGCGCTACCGCCTCGTCCAGCATCTGTTGTAAAATGGTCGTGTAGATTTGGATGCCGTCCTTTCCAGTTCGTTTTTGATATATTCAGCCACATGGGTGTTGACAAGCGCATTCGTCTTTTCATCCGGATATTCAAACAAGATGCGCTCTCCATAGCGTACCACATATCGCAACAACGCAATTTCGTATGCTTCGTAGGGCGACCGTGTGCGGTGCACCTGCATTGTCCGTTCCATGGGCGGAGCAGGAGGAGCGGTGTTTTCCCCGTTTGGAATCTCCTCTTCTTCGGGAGGAGGGAAATAGGGAGGTATGTCCGGCTGGGCATCTGTCTCTGCCAACGGGACGGTCACCGTCTCCACTGGTCGCATTCCTGTTGGGATGACATAATCCTTGGGCAATATTTCCTCTGGGGCGGGAGCGGATGGCTGGGCAGGCCGTTCATTGTTGGAAAGCTTGATTTTATTGACTTGGTTTAGGACGACCTGTTCGTCTATCTCCATCATGGCGCTGCACTCACGGATATAAAGCGTGCGTGTGATATCGTCGGGGACAATGGCTATCGTCCGGATGATGTCACCGATGAGGGCAGCTCGTTTTACCGGGTCATTGCCTGCCTCTTCCAATAGGAGTTGTGTTTTGAACCGTATGAAATCGGTCTCATGCTTTTGGATAAAGTCGGAGAACTCGTTGGCGCTGTGTGAACGGGCGAATGAGTCAGGGTCTTCTCCGTCAGGCAGAAGGACGACTTTGACGTTCATCCCTTCCATCAACAACAGATCGATGCCCCGGAGAGCCGCTTTGATGCCGGCTGCGTCTCCGTCGTACAAGACCGTGATGTTGTCGGTGAAGCGGTGGATAAGCCGGATTTGCCCGTGGGTCAATGCCGTTCCGGAAGAAGCCACCACGTTCTCCACGCCCGATTGGTGCATGGATATGACATCCGTGTATCCTTCGACCAAGAAACAGCGGTCTGCTTTCACCATCGCTTGCTTGGCGAAATAGATTCCGTATAATTCATTGCTCTTATGGTAAATGTCGCTCTCTGGGGAGTTGACATATTTGGCTGTCTTTTCATCCTTCTTGAGTACTCGTCCACCAAATGCCACCACTTTCCCGCTGAGGGAATGGACGGGGAAGATGACTCTTCCGCGGAAACGGTCGTTTACCCTGCCGTCTTCATAAGCGATGACCAGTCCGGTCTTTTCCAAGAACTCCTTCTTGTACCCGCTCTTGATTGCCTCTTGGTAGAGTGCGTCCCGTTTGTCCAAGCTATAACCCAATTGGAACTTCCGGATGGTCTCTTCCCGGAATCCTCGTTCGATGAAATACCTCATCCCAATGGTCTTCCCGTCGATATGGTTGTGCAGCATGGAGGTGAAATATTTTTGTGCCCAAGCGTTGACAATAAACATGCTTTCCCGGTCGCTTCGGGCTTGCTTCTCCTTGTCTGTCAGTTCCCGTTCCTGGATTTCGATGTTGTATTTCTTTGCCAGATAGCGAAGGGCGTCGAAATATCCCAGCTGTTCATGTTTCATGATAAAATGGACAGCCGTGCCGCCTTCTCCGCAAGCGAAGCATTTGCAGATGTTTGGATGGCGAAACATAGAATGAGGGTGTCTTGTCATCGTGGAAAGGACATAAACCTACATAATTAACCCCTCTCTTGCGGAGCGTGACGAATTCAGAGACAACATCAATGATGTTCGCCGCGTCTAATATCCGGTCTATGGTAGGTTGATCAATCATATATTATCCTGTTCATTTATGGAGACAAATATACGGATTATTATGGGAAATGTCGTATGTTTGCATATTAAAAGCATATTAAAAAGGAATATATGAAAGGATTGAACAGGATGTTTTTGCCCTTGTCGGGTCTCTTATTTTGTCTCTCTGTTTCGCTTCGTGCCCAGACAGCCCTGAGTGCATTTTCGTTGCCCGCCATTCCGGACTCGTTGAAAAATCCCTCTTCGCGTGCCTCTTATTTGGTCGCTCATTATTGGGACAATTTCGGGTTTGCGGATAGTTTGCAATATATGAATGCTCCGGTGGAAATCGAACAGGCATTGGTCAATTACATCGACTTGTTCCGTCTGGTTCCGGCAGAGGAGGCGGAGCAATCTTTAATCCGGGTCATGCGGCAAGCGGAAGAGACAAGGAGCGGAGTCTATTTCTTTTATAATGCCTTTGAGAAATATTTGTATGACTTGGGCTCTCCTATGCGGAACGAGAATTTTTTTATTCCTGTCCTCCGCCAAATGGTTGCTTCCGGGAAAGTCGGGAAAGAGGACAAAATCCGTCCGGAAATGCTTTTGAAATCGGTATGGAAGAACAGGGTCGGTTCGCAAGCGGCTGACTTTACGTATGTGATGGCAGACAAAACCCGGCACCGGCTGCAAACTTTGGATGCGCCTGTGACGCTCCTTCTTTTCTTTGACCCGGATTGCGACGAATGCCACCAAGTCATAAGGCAGTTGGAAAAGGCAGCGTGGCTCGACGAATGGATCGGGCAAAAGAAATTGGCGGTCTTGGCGGTTTATCCAGGGGAGAACGTGACGATGTGGAAAGCCATGCAAGCAAACCTGCCGAAGCAATGGGTCGTCGGTTATGATGCGGATGGATCAATCTACGGGAAAGAGCTATATGATATCTTGGCTTTCCCCACGATGTTTTTGCTGGATGAACAGAAACAGGTGCTTCTTAAAGACGCCTCTCCGGAAGAGGTCGGGGAGTATTTGGAATCCCTCCATTGAACCGGTTGGTTTACCTTTGCTAAGGTTTTACCTTGCTACTACTGTAAATTTCAATGACATTCCTGCATTTTCCCGCACCTTCTTGCCGTTTCTTTCGCTTTTACGTTCAGTTTACTTCCGTTTACAAATATTCACAAGAAAACAACGGTTTATTTTGGGAAAAAACAACCGTTGTTTTTGAAAAAACATTGGACGTTTTTGAAAAAACATTGGACGTTTTCGGAAAAACATTGGACGTTTTTTTTAAAACAACGGTATGTTTTTGAAGGGTGTTTTGGATGGGGGAAAGTATGAAAAAACGCTTTGACACACATAAAACATAAACTTCAATTGATAGAAGGCGTTGACCCTGGTCTGTTCGGACAGAAATATTCCAGTAGAGATTATAGATATTTATCTGATTACGAAATGATTGTTATGAAAAAGTTAGTTTGCTATTAACAACGATAATCAACTTTTATAAGAGAATCGTAGGTAAGAGAAGAGGTGTGGATTTGTAAAAAAATAGGGCTGAAATTTGGAGATTAACTAGAAAACAGCTATTTTTGCCCCACGAAAAGGTTCGGTAGCTTAGCTGAATAGAGCGTCAGATTCCGGTTCTGAAGGTCGTGGGTTTGAATCCCACCCGAATCACAATAAACAACCTTGAAGGGGCTGTGCCAAAACGATTGTTTTGACGCAGCCCCTTTAAAGTGTGCCAGAATTAACAAAATGCAGGGAGCTGAGGATGAAACTGGCAGGGGTTTACCGGTGTAAATGACTGAGGTTGAATTCCGAAAGCAACGCACCGGTTTATAATTATGATACACCCTCTTTATGATGGTTTGATACGAAACAAATAAACTAATAATATGGAAACACAGAATGTTTCATTGATGCCCCAACGGATAGAGTCTTTGGATGCGTTGCGAGGCTTGGATCTTTTCTTCTTGGTCGCATTCGGACCATTTGCCCGTACGTTGATTAAAGCCGCGGACTTGCCGTGCCTCGATGGCCTTTACAAACAATTATCCCATGTCCAATGGGAGGGTTTGCCGTGTGGGACTTGATAATGCCATTGTTCCTGTTCATGTCCGGAATCACCATCCCATTTGCTTTTTCCCGCATGAAACAAGAGCGGGACAAGCGTGCCTTGACCAGGCGTTTGACCAAACGAGTCTTGTTGTTATGGATATTCGGCATGATTGTACAAGGCAACCTATTGGGTCTTGACCCGGACCATATCTATTTTTACACCAATACTCTCCAAACGATAGCTGTCGGTTATTTAGCTTCAGCCCTTTTCTTCTTTTTTACTTCGATACGGACGCAGATTCTGTCCACTGTCGCCCTGTTGCTGGTCTATTGGGCAGCAATGCAATGGATTACGATAGACGGATTTGGCGGAGGCGACTACACGCAAGAGGGAAACTTGGCAGAAGGAATCGACCGGATAGTGATGGGACGTTTCCGTGATTCGGCAGAACTGATGCCGGACGGGACAGTCGCATTTGCAAAAGGTTACTATTATACTTGGCTGCTGAGTAGTTTGAACTTTATCGCAACAGTGATGTCCGGGATGTTTGCTGGATACATTGCCAAAAGCAAGCAGATACAAGAGAGGAACAAAGTGCTCCTCTATTTTGGAATCGGCGCAGCCCTTGTCGTTTCGGGTTGGTTGTGGGGAATGTTCCTTCCGGTTATCAAGACGATTTGGACAAGTTCCATGGTTTTTGTGACAAGCGGATACTGCTTCCTTTTGATGGGTGCGTTCTATTATTGGATAGACTATAAGGGACACAGGAAACATCTCACTTGGTTGAAAGTGTATGGGATGAACTCCATCGTCGCTTATATGTTGGCAGAGACAATCCATTTCAGCTGTATCGGAGAATCCCTGCTCCACGGGTTTGAACAGTATTTGAACGCCTATTATCCGGTATTGATTTCATTGAGCGACATAGCCATCATCTTTGCGATTTTGTATGTCATGTACCGCCAACGTATCTTCTTGAAAGTGTAGAAGATTATAAAAAACTAAACAAACTACTTCTTACTTTGCCGAAAAGTTGTACCTTTGTTTCCGTACCAAAAAAGGAATGCAATGCAAGTAGAAGAAAAGTTTATGGCACGTTGCATAGAACTGGCACGGCATGGAAGCGGGCATACCGCACCGAACCCGATGGTGGGAGCCGTGATTGTTCATGACGGAGTCATCATTGGTGAGGGTTTCCACCGCTGTTGCGGCCAAGCTCATGCGGAGGTGAATGCTATTGCATCGGTTAAAGATGAATCGCTGTTGCGTGAATCGACTATTTATGTCAGTCTTGAACCTTGTTCGCATTATGGTAAGACACCTCCTTGTGCGGAGTTGATTATCCGTAAAAGGATACCGCACGTTGTGATAGGTTGTTTGGATCCCTTTCCGGAAGTGTCCGGTCGGGGCGTGCGGATGCTGCGCGAAGCAGGAATAGAGGTCGTGACAGGGGTTTTGGAAGAGGAAGCCCGCCGGCTGAACAAGGCATTTATGACTTTCCAAACCCGGAAACGCCCGTATGTCACGTTGAAATGGGCAGAAAGTGCGGATGGCTATATCGACAAAATCCGCCCAAACGATACAGAGCCTCCAGTCGTATTCTCCACACCCGAAACGTTGGCACGGGTTCACAAAATGCGGGCAGAGTCAGCAGCCATATTGGTGGGAAAACATACGGCTTTGTTGGACAACCCATCGTTGACGGTGCGTCATTGGACAGGAAAATCCCCCGTTCGTTTGGTCATAGACAGGGACGGGACATTGCCAGCGAAGCTGCATATTTTGGACGGTTCCGTGCCCACATGGGTTTTCACGGAACGGCAGAAAGCATCGGAGGGAAACGTGGAATATATCCATTTGGATTTCAAATCCTCGGTGGTTTTCCAGATATTACGCACGCTTTATGAAAGGAATATCAACTCCTTGATGGTGGAAGGAGGTGCAATCGTGTTGCAGCAATTCATTGATGCCGGACTTTGGGACGAAGCATTTGTCGAGAAATCGCCGGTGGATATAGGAGAAGGCGTTAAAGCACCCATTGTCCATGCGGGAACGGTGTCGTTTGAAGCCTTTGGCGGTCATACGACGCTCCATTATCGGCATGAAAGTAAGGTTTGAACCTAAATATTATAAATAATATCGTTTTATAGGCATAAAGAGAAAATTGTTTCTACTTTTGTGCCTTTATATGTACAAACTATATTTTGGATGAAAAATAAGATAATTCTACTGATAGCAGGGTGCTTCCTATTTATGTTGTCATCATGCTTGAAAAATAATGAATGGGAATCTTACTATGAGGTGGATAAGAACACCCAAATCAAGACATTCTCTTTGACCTCGGATTCCGTTAGCGCATTGGCGAAAGTCGCCTTTACCATTGACCAGATAAATGGTCGCATCATGAACCTCGACTCCATGGAATATGGGACAAAGATAGACCGGGTGATTTGTAACATGACTTATGGCTCCTATGCCAAAGAAATCAAAGTGATGGCAGAAGCGAAGGGTGATACCGTTTCCTATAATGCTGCCGACTCCATAGATTTTTCCAAACCTGTCAAGTTTGTCGTGTATGCAAGCGACGGCCAAAGCATCCGTACCTACATTGCCAATATCAACATCCACCAAGTAGTCCCTGACTCAATGATATGGAATATGATGCCAGCCTCTTCTTTCCCGGGAATAGCAATGGACGAGCAGAAGGTGGTGGCGAACGAGGACAATACTTATTCCATGTATGCGCATGAGAAAGGCAAGGAATATCATTTATATACATCGGCAGATTTGAAAGAGTGGACGGAACGCTCCTTGAGCGGTTTGCCTACTTCCGGTTTGCGCTTGTCGGAAATCGTCCGTTTCAACGGGATGGTTTATATGGCAGCCGTGGATGGCGGGTTGTATGAATCGGCTGATGGCATGAGTTGGCAGAAGGTCGAGAATGCACCCAATGTCAAAGCAGTGTTGGGCAGCATGGAAGAGCATACGAACCAAAATGCCCGTTTGGCTTTGTTGGTAAACGATGCGAATGCAATCAAGTACGCTGTCATGGGGAAAGACGGTGCGTTTGAAACAGGAACCGAAGTGCCGGCAGGATTCCCGGTAGAAGGTTTTGCCGCCCGCAATATCTATTTAATGTACAAGGACAGAATCTTATTAGCCGGAGGTAAAAACAAGAAAGGCGCCTTGTTGCAATCGACATGGTCTACTTTGGATGGTTTGAACTGGGCAGAGCAAACAGATGCTTATGACAAATATTTGTTTGGCAAACGGGAAGGTGCTTCCTTGGCCATCTATGACAACCAATATTATTTGATTGGGGGATTGGATGAATCGGGCAAGCCATTGAAAGATATCTATCGTTCGTCCGACCATGGCGTGACATGGGAATATGTCGATGAAATGGTTGTTTTGCCGGAAGAGTACCAAGCGAGAGGATATGCTTCGTTGATTGTCGATGCGGATAATTTCATGACAATTATCGGTGGAAAGAGCAGTGCGTCCGGTCAAATCTTGACAAAGAATTGGAGGGGACGCATCAACCGGTTGGCGTTTGACCGCCAATAAAATTCCGGTCAAGCGTAATTTTATATGTTTTTTAGCGTTACAAAAGAAGTATGTATAATGTAATACGGGCATATTGTATGGATATATCTCTTTTAAAACGCATCATCTGCCTTTTCATCGCCCTCTTTTTCTGCGGGACATCGATGAATGGACAGGAATATAAATATGAAATCGGCGGTATGGTAGGAGGTTCCTATTATATGGGCGATTTGAACAAGAACACGTTCTTTAAAGGAATGAACCCTTCGATAGGTGCGATATTCCGCTACAACCCGAATATGCGTTGGGCGGTAAAGACTGACCTGTTGTGGGGGCGTGTTTCCGGGAGCACGGATGGACTCAGCAATGTTTTCCCCAATGGGCAAACGGCATCTTTCAGCCGTGACTTCTTCGAAGCAGGAGGACAGATGGAGTTCAACTTCATGCCGTATAGCGATAAGTTCGCCTATCTGAACACCCGTCGTTTCACGCCCTACTTGCTGATGGGCTTAGGTGTGACAGTCGCAACCGGCGATAAAACGTTTGCGTCATTGAATATCCCTTTGGGAATAGGCGTGAAGTACAAAGTGAAGAACCGGCTCAATTTAGGTTGTGAGTTCTCTTTCCGCAAACTGTTTGGCGACGGGTTTGACGTGACGGACGAAAGCAATGCCTTCTTGAACAATCCGTATGGCGTGAGCGGAAGTCCCTTGAAGAACAAAGATTGGTATTCGCTGTTGACATTTTCCGTCACATGGGATTTTGGAAGACGGTGTGAACCTTGTAATAACAGATATAGCAACGGAACAAATAAATAGGAGCAATGTCTTTATTGGATAAAATAGATACAAAACGATTGCCGCAACATGTAGCAATTATCATGGATGGCAATGGACGCTGGGCAAAGCGCGCGGTGAGGAACGTTATGTGGGCCATCAAGAAGGGGTTGTTTCTGTCCGTAAAGTGGTGGAAGCCGCATCGGATTTAGGCATCCGTTATTTGACGATGTATACGTTTTCAACGGAAAACTGGAATCGTCCTAAAGAGGAGGTGGATGCGCTGATGACGTTGATGGTGGCAGCCATAAAAAAAGAGACTCCTGATTTGATGAAAAACAACGTGCGCCTGGATGCGATTGGCAATTTGGCACGGCTTCCGGAAGAGGCCCGGAAAACTCTTATGGAGTGCATCGAAGAGACTTCCGTGAATACCGGGACCACCGTCGTGTTGGCTTTAAGTTACTCTTCCCGTTGGGAAATAACGGATGCGGTCAAACAGATTGCAACCCAAGTCAAGTCCGGCGAGTTGGACATCGAGTCGATAACCGAAGAGACAATCAGCCAGCATTTGACCACCCGGAATATTCCGGATCCCGATTTGTTGGTGCGCACTGGCGGGGAGCAACGTTTGAGTAATTTCTTGTTGTGGCAGTTGTCATACGCAGAGTTTTACTTTACAGACACATATTGGCCGGATTTTAGGAAAGAAGAATTATATGAAGCTATCTTGTATTATCAGCATCGGGAAAGACGTTTTGGTAAAACAAGCGAGCAATTAATGTTATAAACTATAGTTGTTACTATGTATAAAGGAATAGTGCTGTTCTTTATTTTCCTGGGAATATCGTTAGGAGCGGTGGCTCAGGAAAATGATACTGCGAAGGTTGAGAAACCGGCAGAGTTGCCGGTGATATCTTACTCTTTATCTCCGAGAAAGTATAAGATAGCGGATATAAAGGTGAGAGGTGTTGAGAAGACGTATGAGGATTATGTGTTGATTGGCTTTTCCGGCTTGTCTGTCGGGGATGAGATAACTGTGCCGGGCGACGAGATTACAGGAGCTGTAAAGGCCTTTTGGAAGCATGGTTTGTTCTCTGACGTGAAGATTTTGGCAACTAAGATTGAAGGTGACCAGATTTGGTTGGAGATTCAATTGAAACAGCGTCCTCGTATTTCGGAAGTGAATTATCATGGTATCAAGAAAGGGGAGCGCGAAGATTTGGAATCCAAGTTGGGAATGAAGAAGGGCTTCCAGATTACTCCAAACGTGATTGACCGTGCGAAGATTCTTATCAAGAAATTCTTTGACGGGAAAGGCTTTAAGAATGTGGATGTCGATATTCAGCAGAAAGACGATTTGGCGCACGAAGGCGAGGTCATCTTGGATATCTTTATCGACAAGAATGAAAAAACCAAGATCCACCGTATTTACTTTGATGGAAACAAGGCGTTGTCTGCCCGTGCTTTGAAAAAGGCGATGAAAAAGACAAATGAAAAGTTCAGTTTCTACAACGACTGGAAGAGCAGTATCCTTGAAATGTTCAGCACAAAGAAGTTTACGACGGAAGAGTATGAGAACGATAAGAAGAACATTATTTCCAAATATAACGAGCACGGTTATCGTGATGCCGTCCTTTTAATGGATAGTGTTGTCAATTTCAACGAGAAGAAGGTAGATATCTTCTTGAAGGTGGATGAAGGACAGCAATATTTCTTGAAGGATATCCGTTTCGTCGGTAATACGAAATATTCTACGGATTATCTTTCTGCTGTGTTAGGAATGAAACCGGGTGAAGTTTATAACCAAAAGAAATTGGATGAACGTTTGACTTCGGACGATGATGCCGTTTCTAATGTCTACTTCAATGATGGTTATCTCTTCTTTAATGCAGACCCGGTGGAAACAGATGTGCAGAATGACTCCATCGCTTTGGAAATCCGTATCACCGAAGGTCCGCAAGCAACCATCAACCGTGTCATCATCAATGGCAATGACCGTTTGTATGAAGATATCATCCGCCGTGAGTTGCGTACGAAACCGGGACAGCTCTTCAGCCGTGAAGATTTGATGCGTTCTATCCGTGAAATCGCGCAGATGGGACATTTCGACCCTGAAAACATGAATCCTCGTCCAATACCAAATGCGGAAACGGAACGGTGGATATTGAATATAACTTGGTCTCTAAGGCAAACGACCAGGTGGAATTCTCTGCCGGTTGGGGACAGACTGGTGTGATTGGTAAGTTGAGCTTGAAGTTCACCAACTTCTCCATGAAGAACTTCTTGAACCCGAAGACTTATAAAGGCATCATTCCTCAAGGTGAGGGACAGACGCTTACTTTGAGTGGACAAACGAACGGACGCTATTATCAAGCTTATAGTATTTCTTTCATGGATCCTTGGTTTGGTGGCAAACGACCGAATACTTTGTCTGTAAGTGCGTACTTCTCCAAACAGACCAATATCAGTTCCAACTTTTACCGCAATAACAGCAGCTACTATTATAATCCATATAGCTATTATGGTGGATATGGCGGCTATGGTGGTTATGGTTATGGCGGTTATGGTAATTATTATGGAAACTATAACAACTATGAATTGGCGCTCGACCCGGATAAGTCCATGATGGTGTTCGGCCTTTCTGCCGGTTATGGTAAACGTTTAAGCTGGCCGGATGACTACTTCCAGTTCATGGCGACGTTGAGTTATCAGATTTACAAGATGCATGACTGGAACTATTTCTTGATACAAAATGGAACTTCCCATAATGTCAATTTGGAATTCTTGTTGCAGCGTAGTTCTATTGATAACCCGTTATATACTCGTAGAGGTTCGCAATTTGCCTTATCGTTGGCATTAACTCCTCCTTATTCTTTGTTTGACAACAAGGACTATGCGGCGATGGATCAATACGATGAACAGAAGTACAAATTGATTGAATATTATAAATGGAAGTTCAAGGCGAAGGTGTTTACGCCATTGGCTCCTATGACAGTCAAGCGAACCCCGGTATTGATGGCGCGTGCGGAATTTGGATTCTTGGGAGCATACAATAAAAACAAACGTTCCCCGTTTGAAACATTCTATGTCGGTGGTGACGGTATGAGCGGTTACTCAAGCACATACGCAACCGAGACGATTGGTCTTCGTGGTTATGAAAACGGTAGTTTGTCTTATAATGCCAATGCCTATTCCCGCTTGTCCATGGAGTTGCGTTATCCATTCATTTTGGAACCCTCTTCAACCATCTATGGATTGGCATTCGTTGAGGCAGGTAATGCTTGGGAAGATATGAAAGATTACAATCCGTTCAACTTGAAACGATCCGCTGGAATCGGTGTTCGTATCTTCTTGCCGATGATTGGTTTGATGGGTATTGACTGGGCATACGGTTTCGATGTACCTAATATACAAACGGATGGCAAGCGGAGCGGAAGCAATTTCCACTTCATCATCGGTCAGGAGTTCTAATGAGCAATCTTGCGGAATGAAAATAGACTATAAAATAATGTAAAATATAGCCGAGAGTTTAAAACCTCGGCTATATTTGTAGTCAGAGTAGTATAACCATAAAATGAAGAGTGTATGAAAAGATTGTTTTTAATAAGTTGTTTGCTAATCGTTAGCGCATGGGCAGGCACTGCCCAGAAGTTTGCTTTGATTGACATGGAATATATATTGAAGAATATTCCGGCATACGAAATGACGAATGAGCAATTGAGCCAGGTTTCAAAGAAATGGCAAAATGAAGTTGAAGCATTGCAGCAGGAGGCGCAAAATATGTACAAGACTTATCAGAGCGATTTGGTGTTTTTGTCTGCCGAGATGAAAACCAAGCGTGAAGAAGAGATTGTGAAGAAAGAGCAAGAGGCGCAAGACTTGAAACGCAAATATTTCGGGGCTGACGGGGAATTGTATAAGAAGCGTGAAAGCTTGATGAAACCTATCCAAGATGAGATTTACAATGCCGTAAAAGAGATATCCGAATCGAGAGGATATCAGTTGGTAGTGGACAGGGCTTCTGCCATGAGTGTCATCTTTGCATCTCCGAAGATTGATATTAGCAATGAAGTGCTTGCAAAGTTAGGATATTCAAAATAAATGACTAATTTTGTAGCGATAATTGCTAAGGAAATTAATTAAATAAATTTATAAATCAGAGATGAAGAAACTTATTGCTTTATTGTTAATGCTCCTGCCGTTTGCAGGTGCAGTGAATGCTCAGGAAGTTAAAATTGCATTTGTAAATACCCAAGAAGTATTTATGGCCTTGCCGGAAGTGGCAGACATGCAAAAGAAATTGGAAGATTTGAATGCAAAGTATAAGAAAGAATTGGAAACAATGCAGGGTGAATACCAGAAGAAGTATTCTGATTTCATTGCACAACAAGATTCTTTGACTGAGAATATCAAAGTAAGAAGAATGCAGGAAGTTCAAGATATGCAGCAGCGCATGGACAATTTCGTTCAGGTTGCTCAACAAGATGTTGCTAAACAACAGCAGGACTTGTTAACTCCGATTCAGCAGAAGATCCAAGACGCAATCAAAGCAGTAGGAGCTGAAAAAGGATATACTTATATTATCGACCCGCAAGTCTTGCTTTACCAAGGTTCAAATGCTATTGACGCTACACAGTTTGTCAAGGCTAAATTGGGATTGAAATAACTTATTTGGTGATTAATAAATTGTAATGGGGTGTATCCTTTGGGGTGCGCCTCTTTTTTTTAAGTATGCAAACAAACTTCTCATCTTTACCAGGTCCGATAGGAATATTTGATTCCGGTTATGGCGGTTTGACCGTGTTTGACAAAATACGTGAATTAATGCCCCAGTATGATTATATCTATTTGGGCGATAATGCACGAGCTCCGTATGGACCGCGTTCATTTGAAGTGGTTTACCGTTTCACGCGTCAGGCAGTGGTAAAACTGTTTGAAGAGGGTTGCCAGTTGGTGATATTGGCTTGCAATACGGCTTCGGCGAAGGCTTTGCGTACGATTCAACAATTGGATTTGCCGCAATGGGATTCAAAACGCCGGGTGTTGGGTGTTATCCGTCCGACTGTCGAGTTGATGGATCGTTTGAGCCGGACGAAGCATGTCGGGATTGTTGGAACTTCCGGAACGATAACATCCTGCTCTTATCAATTGGAATTGGCGAAAATGTTTCCTCATATCCATGTGACTGCCGAAGCGTGCCCCATGTGGGTTCCTTTGGTGGAAAACAATGAGTTTGATTCGCCCGGTGCAGATTATTTTGTAAAACGCCATTTGGATCACCTTTTCTCCCAAGACTCGCAGATAGACACATTGATATTGGGTTGCACCCATTATCCGTTGTTGTTGGATAAGATTCGTTTATATACACCGGAAAATGTCCTGTTGCTTCCGCAGGGAGAATATGTGGCTCATAGTTTGCAGGACTATTTGGTGCGACATCCGGAAATGGATGAGAAATTGACAAAAGGGAACAGTTGCCGTTTCCTCACGACAGAATCTGCCGGGAAATTCTCAGAAGCGGCAACGCTATTCCTTAGTCGTCCGATTGAGGTTGAACAGGTTTCGATTGATTATTGAATATCTTTCCCGAATGGAGAGAGTGCCACAGCAGCCAATTTGAAATGTTGCTTTCCGAACGGGATGCCGATGATGGTGATGCAGAGCAAAACCCAAAGAAGAAGTGGGTCAGGCAAATCCAAAAACCTCCGACGCAAATCCAAATGATGTTCATTAGCAAAGAGAGGCATCCGGAAGAACTCCCATTGTCCACGACAGTCTTTCCAAAAGGCCATAAAGCAAGACTTGCCAATTTTAGCGTTTGGAAGCCGAAAGGAATGCCGATGATAGTAATCATCATCACGATACTGGAAACAAGATATCCGCATGCAGTGAATATGCCTCCGCAAAGTAGCCAAATAAGATTTCCTAATGTTTTCATATCCCTGTTTATTTATCTGTTTTCTTTGATTGAACCGGCAAGGAGTCTGGAGCTGAAGTAATTTCCAAAATGGTATCGTTGTATAAACGATGCAAGCTGTCCAATTCCTGCAAGTAGTGCTTTGGATCAGCAGGAAACTGTCTTTCAATTCTGGTTTTACCGGTAACGACGGCGGAGCATCCATTGCCAATGGATTGATAGGTTCTCCGTTTTTATAAACCCTAAAGTCGAGGTGCGGACCTGTTGACAGTCCGGTTGATCCCACATAACCGATAACTTCTCCCTGCTGCACGTGGGATCCGATCTCCAATCCGTTTGCATAACGGCTTAGATGCATATAACTGGTTACATACATGGAGTTGTGTTGAATCTTGATGCTGTGTCCTCCTCCATTCATGTATCCTTTTGCTATGACCTTTCCCGCTCCGATGCTCTTCACCGGAGTTCCGACCGGAGCTGCGTAATCCACTCCGTGGTGTGCGCGGTATCGTTTTAGAATCGGGTGGAAACGGGCATTGGAGAATCTGGAAGTAATCCTGAAAAAGTCAAGAGGTGCTTTCAAGAAGGCTTTCCTTAAACTAAATCCCTCCTTGTCGAAATGCTCCATCACGCTGTCTTGCATGAAAGGAATGGCAGTGTACTCTTTGTCTTCGTGGACGAATATGGCGGCATCGACGGAAGTAATAGCCAATGCCGTTGTGTCATCGATGAATGCTTCGTTGTAAATGACTTGGAAAGAGTCTCCCACTTTGATGTCGAAGAAGTCGATTTGCCAAGCGTAGACATCTGCAATCTTCATTGCCAGCAGAGGAGATGCCCCGTTGTCCACAATCACATTCCAAAGGGAAGAGCTGATGTTCCCTTCGATATATTTACGCTTGATAGAAACATTCTTCTTATACTCAAACGCTTTTATGCTATCACCGGTCAAGTCTATGACCGCATAATCTGTCAACGATTTGGCAAATGCGATGTATTGGATGGTTTCCAGCGTGTCTTGTGTAGTCAAAGTGATGTAATGCATTCCAGCTTTTAACTTCGTCGGGTCCAAGACATTGGCAGATGCTTTGCTGATGCTGTCTGCTTTTATGGCAGAAAAGCCCAATTTGGAAAAGATGATGGCAGGGTTGTCGCCTTGTTTGATGTCGAATTGGTACAAGTTGAGCGAATCAATGCAAATTCCATATTCATAGATATGCGGAACTGTGTCCACTTCGATAATATCTTCTTCCTTCTCTTGTTGTTTTATTTGGCAACTGCTGATTAATAAATAGCCAACCAGTCCGATGGCGATAGTGAATGTATGTATATATTTATTCATATTCCGATAGAAACCCACTTGTGATTATTTTGTCGGGCAAATATAGCAATTCGTAAGAAAATAGGCAATCCAAATTGAATCTTTGCACTGCATTTTAGAAAGACCTTGCCTGCGAAGAAAGGGAAAAAGAGCGATTGCGTGTGCAAAGGAGAGTTTATGCATATAAAAATAGTTAAAAGATAATTGTAAATACAGCTATTGGCACACTGTTTGCATCTATTATAGAAATTAAATGAAAGTAAAATTATGAAGAAGTTTTTTGTGCATGCAATATTGGTTCCGGCATTGGCAGGTGCTTTGTTTGCTTGCTCTGGCTCTCAAACAGATGCCAAGCAATTGGAAGGGAAGTGGAATGTCGTTGAAGTGAAAGGCGAGAAAGTGAATTGTGAAAACACCCCGTTTATGGAGTTTGACATGAAAGAGAACAAACTGCATGGCAATGCGGGTTGCAATATCTTCAATACATCAGTGACATTGGACGCTAAAGATGTTTCTGCATTGAAATTGGAAGATGGAATGACCACCATGATGTCTTGCCCGGATATGGATATGGAGACCAAGATATTGCAGTCTATGTCTGATGTGAGAGCAGTCAAAGCTGGATCCAATCCGAACGAGATGTTGTTGGTGGATGCGGAAGGCAATGTCTTAATGGTATTGGCAAGAAACTAATATAAAAACGGAGGCTGGCAATAGGTTGGCATTTCGTTGAAAAAACTCCCAATGTTTTTTTATTTTTGTCACGAGGAAAATAAAAAAACATTGGGAGTTTTTTATTTTTTGTCACGAGGGAAAATCGATTTTCGTCACGAGGGAAATTCGGCTATTCCTCATATAATAAATACTTCTTCCGCATCTCCTTGTAGTTGTCCAAATCCTCTTTCCAAGTTTCCCTGATTTCCTCTTCATTCATGCCGGCAATGATTTGTTTGCGTAGTTGGTCAGTTCCTGCCAACAAATCAAACCATTTGGCGCGGGAAAAGAAGAAAGAGGCATTTTTACCACACTTGTCATAAAAGTACAAGACGAATTTCAAGGTCAATCCGCCTTCAAAAGGATATTCTTGCAAATTGATGCCATAACAAACTTTATCTTTCTGGATGGGATGGGTGTCGAATCCCGGCAAAGAAGTAGGAGTGAAAGAAAAGTCACCAAACTTCTTGTCTGGATATCCGATGACTTGGAAAGGGTGATAAGTTCCCCTGCCCACACTGAAAGAGGTCGCCTCGAAGAAGCAGAGCGAAGGATAAAGCCGCACTGCCTGGTCATTGGGCAAATTGGGAGAGGGCTTGACCGGAAGCCAATAAGGGTCGCCATGTTTCCAATTCAACATCGTCACGACCTCCAACTTGCAGGAGTTTTCCCCGGTTTTAAGCCAACCTTCCCCATTGATCATAGACGCCAATTCCCCGACAGTCAGCCCGTGTAAAAGAGGAATCGGGTCAACTCCGACAAAAGAACGGAAACCGGGTTGTCTTATAGGTCCGTCGATATAATCATTTGGATTGGGTCGATCGAGCACAATCAGCTCTTGTCGTTTTCTGCGCATGCTTCCATGACATAATGCATCGTGCTGATATAAGTATAAAAACGAGCCCCGACATCTTGGATATCGAAAACAACAGCGTCAATATCTGCCATCTGTTCGGCAGTTGGAGCTTTCTGTTTCCCATAAATGGAGACAATAGGGATTCCGGTTTTGATGTCTTTGCTGTCTTTTACAATTTCCCCCGCATCGGCAATCCCTCTGAAGCCATGTTCCGGGGCAAAGACCACTTTCACTTGGAATCCGTTTTCTAGCAAAGCGTCCAACAGGTGCGTCTGAATTTCGTTGTTCAGGATGGAAGTCTGGTTGACAACCAACCCGATCCTTTTATCTTCCAACAAAGTCTTTAGCTTATCAAAACGTTCCGCTCCGATAACCAAGTCCCCCTTCTCTTCATTCTGTGCGTTTGCGAATCCAACACAGGAAAGGAGGAGCAAAAATACAACCCTTTTAATCAATGCATTCATCGTGTTTTTACTTAAGTCCATTAAGAAAGCTATTGGTTACACTCTATCCGTGTTTCACCCTTTGCAAAGGTAAATAAATAAATGGGATATTTGTCTCCTTTTTTCTTATTTGCATGGCGGCACAAATCAAATCGCACTGTCCCGTAATTGTTTTTTTAGAATATAATATTATTTAAAAGTTAAATGGGAAAGAATATGTTATCTTTGTGATAAATTATTCTCGAACAATAATGATATAAATAGAATATGAAAAATGCATTCGAGTCAATTACAGAAAGTATAAGAGAAGAATTGGCACAAGCCCTTAACCGGTGCGGACTGATGTACCGTATGTTTTACCGTGTGAAAACATTGAGTTCGATTCAGCATAAAATGGCATTCAAAGGAGACAAATACAAAAGTGGAGAATCCAAGATGCAAGATATTATTGGTTTCCGAATCGTGCTCTATTTCCCTGATGACGTGGATTTGGTTTCTTTATATTTCAGTTGCAAGGATGTGGTGAAACGGTCGGTCGATGTGCCGGATCCCTCCACCTTCCGTCCTCAGCGTTTGAACTTGACGCTGAACATCCCGGAGCAGTTTGTAGAGCTGTTTAAGAAGAAACTTCCGGCTGAATATGCTCCTTATATTGATCCCACTTATGAAATCCAGATAAGAACTGTCTTTTCAGAAGGATGGCATGAAGTGGAACATGACTTCCGGTATAAATGCAAGGAAGATTGGGTGGGTTATGAATTCTATTCCCGCACGTTGAATGGTGTCATTGCCACTTTGGAAAATGCCGAATGGAGCATGAAAGCCCTTTCCATGAAATGTCCCATAAAAACTACCTTGACGGGAATTACCGGGCCATGCTCCGGAATAAATTAAGAATCCGCTTGAAAGATGAGGACTTCTCGCCAGCAGTAAGTGATTATTTGCAAAGCCATCCTCAAATGGCAAGGAATTTCCTGAAAATAGACCGCATGGTTTTTGTCTTGATGTTGATGAATCATAAGCAAACGATAGACTTGACTTATGACAATATCATCTTCTTGGTTAATCGCATCGAGATAATGATCTGGACTTCAAGGCATTGGAAGGAGAGGAGAAAAGTAAGATGTTGGATCAATATCTGCTTTCTTAAGAAGAAAAAGATGGTGCGTCGGCTTTCTGCTAATTCTGACGCATTTCAAAAGGGCTGCACCAAATTACTCTTTTTGATGCAGCCCTTGATTCTTATGAACGTTTCTTGTTTTGACGCTCTTCGCGTTGATGTTTCAACTGGTCTTGTTGACGTTTCAACTGTTCCTGTTGCATCTTTTGGGCCTCTTCCAATCGTTTCATGAAACCTGACTTTTTCATCGGCTTACGTTTGTTGGCTTCCAACTTAGCAAGCAATTTCTCTTCATTAATGGTAAAGCGGAAGAATAGAGTCTGCGCTATGGTAATCAATGTAGAGATAAAATAGTAATAAGTCAAACCGGAAGCATAGCTGTTGAAGATAAACAAAAACATCAGCGGCATCATATACATCATGACTTGCATGCCAGGCATCTGCTGTTGCCCTGTATTTGTCATTTCCATGTTGAACTTAGTATATGCAATGTTGGTGATGGTCATCAACAAGCAGAACAAGCTGATGTGGTTGCCGAAGTAAGTTGAAATCAATGGAATCTGTGCATCCCAACTGATGATGGCGTCATAGGTTGACAAGTCCTGTGCCCACAAGAAGCTCTGGTGTCTCAGTTCAATCGCAGAAGGGAAGAACATGAATAGTGCAATCAAGATAGGCATTTGCAGCAACATCGGCACACATCCGCTCATCGGGCTGGCTCCGGCACGGCTATACAATTCCATGATTTCACGCTGTTTGTCCATTGCCTGTTCCTTTTCCGGGTATTTGGCATTGATTGCCTCGACTTGAGGACGCAACACGCGCATCTTCGCTGAGGAGATATAAGACTTATATGTCAATGGGAACAATATCGTCTTGATGATGACGGTCAGCAAGAAGATAAGCAAACCGTAGTTTGAGATGAACTTGCCTAAGAAATCAAACAGAGGAATGATAAAGAACTGGTTTACCCAACGGAAGATTCCCCATCCCAGTGGAACCAACTTCTCCAAATTCAAGTCGTCTTCGCCTTTAGCCACTTGGTCGTTGTAATCGTTTAGCAAGGCATAACGGTTCGGCACGAAGTAATATTCAAATTCTGTTGCTTTGTTGCCTAACAAGTCGAAATCAACTGTGGCAGTTGTTTTGAAAAACTTCAGATATTCGCCGGAATCATACGGCTTGGAAGTTAGTTGGGCCTCTTTGAATCCATCTTTCGCCAACAAGACAGTAGAGAAATACATGTCTTTGTAGCCAATCCATTGCAATGTCTCCTTCGGGCTCTTCTCGGCATTTCCGGCAGCACTCAAGTAATCTGTCGCATCGCCCAACTCCTTGTAATGCAATTCCACATATCTGTCTTCGAATTTGCGTCCCTTTTCCTGTTGCAGGATGTCCTGTTCCCAAGTCAGGTTAAGCGTGTTGACATTCGGAGCAAGCAGGCCGTTCAATCCATTTGCCTTGACAGAGAAGTTTAGTTTGTAGTCATTCGCACTCAAGTTGTAGTTGAAATCCAAATATCTGTTTTCATCCAATTTCAGGCGCATGACCAAAGCGTTGGAATCAGCTCCTTTGATAGGAGAGAAGTAAAGATTCTTTGTGTTGACAACTTGATTGGCAGCTGTGATAAGAGCCAAGTCGAATGCCGATTTCTCTTCCGTGAAGAGAACCACCGGTTCGCCTTTGTAATTGTCATACTCTTTCAAAGTGGCAGAAACGACGCGTCCGCCTTTTGAACTGAGGACGACTGCGACTTTCTCGTTTTCCAATGTCACGAACTCTTCCTGCCCTGCCATCTTCGATGCAAAAGCCCCGAAGCTGTTTTGTAACTGTGCCATGCGGACTGAATCGGGCAGTCCTGCCATTGCGTCTGCGGGATTTGCTGCCTTCTTTTCTAATTCAGCTTGGGCAGCCAATTCAATTTGTGCGATTGAATCTTGGTAACGGCGCTGCGCTTCAATTTGTTCGGGAGTAGGGCGATTCAGCCAGCTGAACCCGAAGAGCACGATGCCGATAAGCACAAAACCAATAATTGTGTTTTTATCCATTCTTTCGTTATTAATTATTTCTTGTTATCAATAGCCGCTTTTACAAAGTTCAAGAACAAAGGATTGGGCTTGACAACCGTGCTGTTGTATTCCGGATGGTATTGTACGCCGACAAACCATTTCAATTCCGGGATTTCTACCACTTCCACCAAGTTGGTTTCCGGATTTATGCCCGTACATTTCATTCCGGCAGCCTCAAATTGTTCTTTATACTCATTGTTGAATTCAAAACGATGGCGGTGACGCTCTTGGATATGCTCTTCGCCGTATGCTTCATAAACCTTTGATCCTTTTCTCAAATCGCAGTCATAAGCACCTAAGCGCATTGTGCCGCCCAAGTTCGTGATGTTCTTTTGTTCTTCCATCATGTCAATAACCTTGTGCGTCGTGTTAGGTTCCATCTCTGTGGAGTTGGCATCTTTATAACCTAAAACATCGCGGGCGAACTCGATGACCATGCATTGCATGCCTAAGCAAATGCCCAAACAAGGCACATTGTTCTCCCTTGCATATTTGATGGCAGCGAACTTGCCTTCAATGCCACGCTGGCCGAATCCCGGAGCGATTAAAATACCGTCCATCTCTTTCAGCAGTTCGGCAGCATTCTCCTCATTCACCTTTTCCGAATGGAACAGGTGGAGGTCTAACTTATGGTGGTTGTAGATGGCAGCCTGCAACAAGGATTCATCGATAGACTTGTAAGCGTCTTGCAATTCCACGTATTTGCCCACCAAACCAATCTTTACCGTTTCCGTCGCCGTTGATTTCTTGTTGAGGAACTCTTTCCATGCTTTCATTTCCGGAGTAGGTCCAACTTCCAACCCGACCTTTTGCAATACAATTTCATCCATTTTCTGACGCTGCAACATCAGCGGGACTTCGTAGATGGTCGGAAGGTCGATGGATTGGATGACTGCTTCCGGCGTCACGTTGCAGAACTGGGCGACTTTCCTCAATAGGGAAGAAGCAAGTTCATGCTCGGTACGAAGCACCAAGATATCCGGTTGGATTCCTAATGATTGCAACTCTTTGACAGAATGCTGAGTCGGTTTGGATTTGTATTCCTTGGCAGCGGCAATATAAGGAATGTAAGTCAAGTGGACGCAAATGCAATTCTTGCCTAATTCCCATTTCAATTGCCTTACACTCTCCATGAAAGGCAAAGATTCGATATCGCCTACTGTGCCACCGATCTCTGTGATGACAAAGTCAAATTTATATTTGTTACCCAACAGCTTGACATTACGCTTGATCTCATCCGTGATGTGAGGGACCACTTGTACTGTCTTGCCCAAATAATCACCGCGGCGCTCTTTGTTAATCACGCTTTGGTAGATACGTCCCGTCGTGATATTGTTGGCACGGGTTGTTTGGATATTTAGGAATCGCTCGTAGTGTCCTAAGTCCAAATCGGCTTCATGACCGTCCACAGTAACGAAACACTCACCGTGTTCATACGGATTCAACGTCCCCGGGTCAATATTGATATACGGGTCAAACTTTTGGATAGTTACGTTATATCCACGAGCTTGGAGTAACTTACCTAAAGAAGCGGAAATAATTCCTTTACCTAACGAGGAAACAACACCGCCAGTCACGAAAATGTACTTTGTATCAGCCACGATAATTCTATTTTAGTTGTCTAACAATTATATCCTATAACTTGTATGACATTTTATTGATCTTTATAATAATTAATACCTGGATCGGTTTTTAATTATTAGAAACGGGTCATTGCCATATCGTTTTTTTGAATCAAAACGGCAAAGTTAGAGATTTTATCTTATCTCGCCAAAAGTGCATCTTAAAATAATTTGAATTATATGATTATTCTTTTTCTGATTTGCCGAAAAGAGGTGGTTGTGGTAATCTATTTGTATTCCATTCGTATTCTTTAGGGTTTTGTTCGGTTATATTTTGGAACTAATTATGTACATTTGCAACTTTAAGAAGATAAGACAGACTTAATTGGAAGGAAACAATAATGAAAAGAAGCTATGTATTGACATTGTTCGTCGGCTTATTCGGCTGGCACTTTGCCGGGGCTCAAGATACGTTGTCTATTTTGAGGCCGGCTATGGTTCAACATGCTGTTTTGCAATCATCCCAACAAGATACGTTGATAACAGTGGATGAAAAGGAACTTCCTGACCTGAGGACTCGTTTGATGGAACTGAACAATGGTTACGAGATACCGAAGAAGTTTACACCGGCATTGCGTAAATTCTTGATTAAAGATGATTTGGTCATGTCGCCGGAAGCACAGTCTTTGATTAACGACTTTTACAACCGTTCCAATACGTTTGATCCTTATGTGACGTTCAAGGACACAATCATCGTCAACCGTTTGTTCATGCCAATTGTCTTTATAGGGGACTATTTGCCGGAAAACCTGACTTTTTATGACAAGAGTTTGGGCAAACCCGCTTATCAGCCGAAGCCGCTGATGCCGGCAGATTCTATCTTTACGGATTACCGCCAGATGGAAAGCAGTGCGAAAATGGCGCGCCGTTATGTCGAGTGCAATTATCCTACCCGTTTCCGTTATTCCCTGTCGATGTTGCCAAAAGAGACCGTGAAAGCCAATGTGGTGAAAAAGAAGATTACGGATGACTTCCCTTTGGTGGTGACGAATGATATTAGTTTTGACGAAGAGAAAGCTCCGGATAAGTTCATCCCGGAACGCAAATATTGGAAGTCCCACTTTGAAAGTTCCATCCAATTCGCACAGAACTATGTCTCTCCGAACTGGCATAAAGGTGGAAACAGTTCGTTGAACTTGAATAACCGGGAATATGTGCGTTATGATTATAATAAAGACCGTATCCAATTTGCCAATGAACTGGAGATAAAGAATACGGTTTATACGGCTCCGAACGACACTTTGCGCAATTACAAAGTGAGTGATGATGTGTTCCGTATCCACTCCAACTTCGGTTATCGTGCGTTCAGCAAGTGGTATTATACTTTGGACATGGAGTTCAAGACGCAGCTCTTGAGTAGTTATGCGGAGAATTCGGACATTCGCCAAGCCGGTTTCCTTTCTCCATACAGCGTCAATGTCGGTGTCGGTATGAAATATGACTTGAAAAAGAAGTTCAAGGACAAGCATAAGAATTTGACCTTTAATGTCAACGTCGCTCCTTTGTCATACACTTTCCGCCAGACAATCGACGATGAGATTAATTTGGGCAAGCACTTCAAGAAGAAAGCTGGGCAGGACGAATACCCGACATTGGAGAATTTGTTCGGTTCGACTATCAACGCCACGTTGAATTTCCAGATAAACAGGAACGTAAGTTGGTATTCGCGCTTTTATTACAATACGAACTACAAGCGTATAGAAGGTGAGTGGGAAAACCGCTTTTCATTTGCTTGGAGCCGTTTCTTCTCTACGAACATCACATTGAATATGCGTTACGATGACGGTGTGGCGAAAAGTGAAGACTTCAATTCCTTGTTGCAGATTAACGAGTTGTTGAGCTTCGGGTTTAATTATAAATGGTAATATAACAGCATTAAAATAGCATTTAAACACTGTTTAAACGGCGTTTAAATGCTGTTTTAATTTTACTTTGAGATGCTTCCTTTTTTATTTGAGA
Organism: Phocaeicola vulgatus; assembly: GCA_022009975.1. Lineage (GTDB taxonomy): Bacteria > Bacteroidota > Bacteroidia > Bacteroidales > Tannerellaceae > Parabacteroides. The sequence continues at coordinate 206,655 of CP091733.1, forward strand.
AGCAAATTCGCCTTTTCCAAATCCTCCGGGGTGTCAATTCCGATGGTCTCTTGTTCCGTGATGCCCACTTTGATTTTGTATCCGTTTTCCAACCAACGCAACTGTTCCAGGCTTTCGGCAATCTCCAATGATGATGGTGGAAGAGCCGTGATTTCCTTCAAAACATCTGCCCGGTAAGCATACATTCCGATATGCTTGTAGAAGACATGGGCGGAGAGCCATTCCGTATATTTCTTTCCGCGGATGTAAGGGACAATGGAACGGCTGAAATACATCGCTTCCATTCGTTTGTTCACGACGACTTTTGGGGAGTTGGGATTGAACAGCGTGCTTTCAAAATCCCCATCGGCAGCAAACGGCTTGACCAAAGTGGCGATATCTACGCTTTCATCTTCAAAGCAGCGTTTGATTGTCTCTATTTGCTCCGGATGGATGAAAGGTTCGTCTCCTTGGATGTTGATGATTACGTCGAAAGGTTCGCCCACCTTTTGATACGCCTCCTCACAGCGGTCTGTCCCGCTCCGGTGTTGGTCGGAAGTCATGACAACATTCCCGCCGAAAGCCTTCACGGCAGCTTCAATCCGTTCATCGTCTGTGGCAACACAAACCCTGTCTACGGTCTCTTTTACTTGCTCATAAACACGTTGGATCATCGGTTTGCCTCCCAACAAAGCCAAAGGCTTGCCCGGAAAGCGGGTGGAGGCGTAACGTGCCGGGATAATTCCTATAAATTTCATTTTGTCTATCTATTATAATGTATTGGATTCGCTAAACCGTAAAACTTTGGAACGCTCCCCGACAATCCATACCAAATCGCCCTCCTGGAACTGCGTGGACGGGTCTGGATTCTTCAACGAAGTGTTCCCTCGTTCTATACCGATGACAAGGCAATCCGCTTTGTCCCGGATGCCGGACTGTTGGATGGTCTTTCCTATCAACTTGGAATTGTCTGAGATTTGGAACTGCTCGATGCTGACATCGTTTGCTTTCGGATGCAAATGAGCCTTGTAGTCCTGGTATTTCTCTTCAACGTAAGTCCGGAAATGTTCCAAGTCGGAGTCGGAACCGGCAACAACGATTTTGTCGAAAGGATAAAGGTGCTCTTCCCCGCCCGGAATGTTGATCCGGTTGTCGCCCCGGATAATGGTTACGATATTCACATTGCAATGTTTGCGGAAATTCAATTCCCGTAAAGTCTTGCCGATGCTCGGTGAGTTTTGTTTGACCTCAAAATCTGCCAAGTGCAGGTCCCTTTCCAACATGTGATTGGCAAAGTGGTGGTTGATGGTCGCATGCTTCTCTTCTTCCACCTCCCTTGCCGTCAAGTTGGAGAAGAAGCGGCGTTCCATCAAGATGGATTGCTTCTTGAGCTTCTTGGAGAAAATGATGGAAATGATAATCAGGGAAGCGATTACCCACATATAGCTGGCTGCCGTGTTGAGCAGTTGGGCAACGGGAATCATCACCATGACAATACAAAGGATGACACGCAGCAAGATGAGGGAAATCAGAGGCCCGCGGTTGAATTTGTTGTCGTTCCATAACTGTTGGAATTCGACGGAACGGTTCTTCTTCATCATGATGGCACGGAGCATCGGTGAAATCAGCGTCAAGATCAGGATTAAAGAGAGGATGTCGCCTTTCCATCCCGGCAAATAGTTCGTGATGAGTGGCGAAACATATTGCAACCATACGAATATCAACACAATGGATACGGAAGCGTAAGTGCCGACAATGCGGGCAAGTGCTTTGAGTAACTTGTGCCATGCGCTCTTTTGGGTGATGGTGCTCGAGCCGGATGCGTATTTCTGCAAAAGCAACATCCATTTCTCCGGGATGATGCGCTCCAAACGGTTATACGCCGGTTCGGATAACCGGATCATATAAGGGGTAAAGAAGGTGGTCAATACGGATACTGCCACGACTATCGGATAAAGGAAGTGGTCTGTCACTTTCAACGAGAGTCCCAATGCTGCCAAGATAAAGGCAAACTCTCCGATTTGTGCCAAAGAGAAGCCGGATTGCACGGCAACTTTCAGCGGTTGCCCGGACAAGAGCACGCCGAATGTGCCGAAGCAGATTTGACCTGTCATCACGATGGCTGTTAATATCAGGATCGGTATTTTGTATTCCCACAGCATCAAGGGGTCGATCATCATGCCGACAGAGACGAAGAAGATGGCACCGAAGAGGTTCTTGACGGGTTTGACCAACTGCTCGATGTGTTCCGCTTCAATGGTCTCTGCCAACAATGACCCCATGATGAAAGCTCCCAAGGCGGAAGAGAATCCAGCCAAGGTCGCAATCTTTACCATTCCAAAGCAAAGCCCGATGCTGATAATCAATAGTGTCTCGTCGTTCAGGTATTTGTGGCAAGTTCGGAGGAACGAAGGAATCAAGTAGATGCCGACGATGAAGCAGAACATGAGGAACACTCCCAACTTCACGACGCTGTTGAGCAATTCCATCCCTTCCACCTGTTTGCTGACGGCCAAAGTGGAGAGCAACACCATCATCAATACGGCAAACAAGTCTTCCACCACGAGTATTCCCAACACCACTCCGGAGAACTTTTGGTTGCGAAGCCCCATTTCGTCAAATGCCTTATAGATAATCGTGGTGGAGGACATGGAAAGCATCCCGCCCAAGAAGAGGGATGTCATGTGTCCCCAGCCCAATGCCAAACCGGTTGCGTATCCGACAAACATCATGCCGGCAACGATGGTCACGGCTCCCGTCACGGCTGTTCCGCCCACTTTGACCAACTTCTTGAAACTGAAGTCCAGTCCTAATGTGAATAGGAGGAAGATGACTCCGATTTCCGACCATGTGTTGATGCTGCTCGAGTCAATCACGCTCGGTGTGAACGGGCAAGCTGGACCGCTGATGATTCCGGCAACGATATAGCCCAGCACCACCGGCTGTTTCAACCATTTGAAAAGAATGGTTACAAGGCTGGCACTGATAAGGATAACAGCCAAGTCCGAGATTAATACAGGTATTTCTGACATTATAATGATGCTAATAGAATTTAAACTTTCTTTATCGTGGCAAAGGTATGGAAAATCCAAGGAAATGGTGTGCAAAATGTTTGAATTTAGTGAAATGATTGTACAAGAATCCCCGCCTTGGAGCTTTTGGCTGCAAAGCGGGGATTGGCTATTTAGCAGGATGCTTTAACATCCTTCCTTGTTCCGAATTAAACTGTCGGTTGAGGAGCAGCAGGGTTGTTCTGTTCTTCAGAGATACCTGCGTTCGTGTTCATTTCGCACTGCGGGATACGATAAATCAAAATCTGGGATTCCGGTTCGATGTAATATTGGATAATAGCTTCGTAGTTGCTATTCTTACGGTCAACCGGTTTCTTCAAACGCAAGATATCGAACAATCCGAAACCTTCACCCCAAAGTTCCATACGGCGTTGCAACCAAACTTCATCCTGGAACTGCTCAGCAGATGCAGCTTTGCTCTTGAACTGAGGGTCACGATAAGTCTGTACGAATGATTCCAATGTCGTTTTGGCTTTTGCCAAATCTCCGCCCATGGCTTCTGCTTCAGCTTTGATCAGGTACATTTCTTCCACACGCATCAAAGGCCAGTCTGAAGCGTTAGTCGGGTTGCCGACGATACTTTGGTAAGCACCGAACTTCACGTTGGTATATGGATCCATGCCGAATGACCCTACGACCTCCGGACCAACCAATGAAGTTGTTCCTTCTGGAGAAACGAACCACTGTTTACGGATATCGCTTGCAGGAATCATGTCATACAACTTGCTGCTTACGAAACGCCATGCGCCTACCAATGTTGTATAACCGCTACCTGTTAAAGAGCACAAGTGAGATGGCCAGTTAATAATACCTGTCTTTACGACATCGTTGTCTTCTGTAATCATTACACCCCACAACCAGGAAGCAGCAGAAGCAGAGTTGAAAGTTGGAGTAGACACTTCTTTGATAGACTGAGGAGTTCCACCAGCGATTGCTGCTTCAGCATCAGCGGCAGCTTCTTTCCATTTATGCATCAACAAGTAAGCGCGGGCACGCAAACCATGAACGACCGCTGCATCGATTTGATCTTTGCTGGCTCCGTTGTCGAAACTTTCACCCATCAGTTCCAATGCCTGGTTCAAGTCCGAAATAATCTGGTCATAAACTTGCTGGACTGTAGCACGTGGGTTGTTCTGTAACTCTTCGTCTGTCTTCTTCTCAGTTACGATTGGAACACAAAGGGCATTTTCGTGTCCTGCGTATGTGAATTGATAGAATTGAGCCAAATTCAGATAGTCGTATGCACGAGCAGCGAAAGCTTGTCCACGATAAATCTTCAATGATGCGTCGTCTGAACCTTCTGTCAGAGTCAACACACTATTGGCTGCTTTCATGTGATTATAGAAGGTCTTCCAAATCAACTCATCATCCGAGCTATCATAAACACGGTCTGCATAGTTTTGGGCACGACCGAACCAATTGTAACCGGAAGTAGTCACCGGCATGTCCTGACCGCTTTGGTCAATCATTTGTGCGATAGCTGCCACACCATAGTCACTGTGGTAGGTGCTTGATGTTGATATTGTCCCGAATTGATTCAATTTGGCAGCCATTGCGTTCACTTCGGCTGTGATCAAGTTCGGACGTTTGTTGATAATTTCCTCCTTTTGGTCACCAGTTACGACGTCACCTTCAGGAAGCTTATCCAAATCGCAAGAAACCAACATAAGGGCTGCGCCTGCGAAAACTAAATATTTGTTTGAAATTTTCATAAGTCTGAATTCTCGTTTAATGGGTTTAGAAATTCAATGAAATACCACCAGAGATTGTGCGGATTGGTGAATATACGTTCTGTGCATTCGTGTAGCTCTGACGCGGGTCCATACCCTTGCGTGCAGTCAACAACGCAACATTGTCAGCAACGAAGTAGACACGGATACCATCAATCTGAATCTTACGAGTCAATGTCTTCGGCAATGTGTAACCGAATGTGATATTCTGCAAACTCAAATAGTTAGAGCTTGTCAACCAACGGTCAGAAGAGTAATTAGTTGCAGCCTGATCCTGGATGTTGCGGCGAGGGACGTCTGTATTCTTGTTGTTAGGAGTCCAACGGTTCAACATGTCCACGTGCAAAGCAGCACCCTTTGATTGACCACTCATCAAATCTTGATAAGTGTAGTCCCAAATGCGTCCGCCCAACTGGTAAGCGAATGAAAGTGAGAAGTCGAATCCATAAGCTGTAACAGTTGTTCCGAAACCACCATATACTTTAGGCAAGATATCGCCTGTCGCAAAGCGGTTAGAAGCTGCTGTAGTATAAGATTTGGTAGTTGTTTCACCTTTGTCGTTCGGCTCTTTCAAAGCCCACATGCTTTCACCTGTTTCCGGGTCAACGCCTACAAACTTCGGCAAATACAATTGGTACATGGATTCACCTTCACGATAGATACGGCTACCGTCAATCAACTCACCCTTCAATTCAGGAGCCAATTCGTTGATTTTGTTCTTTACGTGAGTCAAATTGAGGTTGATATCCCAAGTGAAGTCTTTTGTTTCGATAAGGTTCGAATGCAAATCCACTTCTACACCACGGTTGATCATAGAACCGATGTTTTCCGGATAACGGGAATAACCCATGGATGCTGCCACAGGCTTAAAGTAAAGCATGTCTGTTGTCTTACGAGAGAAGTATTCAGCAGAACCGCTCAACTTGCCCCCCCAGAAGTTGAAGTCGAAACCTGTATTGAAACTGTGTGAAGTTTCCCAAGTAATCTTTTCGTTGCCTTTGTAAGTCAAAGATGTAGAGAAGTCACCGTTGCTGTTTGACAAAGCATATTGGTCTTTGTACGGGACGTAGTTACGGCTTGCGCTGCCTTCATACAGCAAAGCATCGTTACCTTGCATACCGTAGCTGATTTTGAACTTCAACATGTCAATCCAACTCTGGTTTTCCAAGAACGATTCCTTGTTCATCAGCCAACCTGCACCGAATGACCAGAAGTTACCCCAACGGTGGTCTGGGTGGAATACGGATGAAGCGTCACGACGGAAAGATGCGGAACCGAAGTACTTGCTATCATAGTCGTATTGTGCACGGAACAACCAACCTTCTGTAGCATATGTCTGAGAGTAAGAAGAGTTGTTCTGGTTCAAGATTGCATTGTCCAATTCATAGATGTCAGGGTTGTAGATCTTTTCACGTTTGCCATACAGATAAGAGAGTCTGTAGTTGTAGTTTTCGTGACCTGCCAATATATCCAAGTTATGAACGTCGTTGAAAGTCTTGTTCCAGGTCAACAAATACTGCTGGTTGACGCTGAACACACGCTGGGTGCTTGCGTAGATGATACCACCGACACCGCTTGTTTCAGAGTATTGTCCATAATATGGGTTCGTTACGCTGCGGTACTGGATATTGTTGTTATCCACACCGATATTGATTTTAGCCTTGATGCCGCCCCAAAGGTCTATGTCTGCACCCCACTTGCCGCTGAACACATCTCCAGAATAGCTGCGCTTGTCCAAGATGTAGCTTGCCAACGGGTTACCATTTGGGATGACATTCTCACGTTTGAAATTCGTATCAGCTCCGTAGTCGTAACGGGTGAAGCCTCGGTTATCTTTCATGATGTTACCGCTTGCGTCACGGATATACATTGGATAGATAGCACCTACAATGTTTGCTGCGTAGAATGCGTTACCATTGGAAGTGTTTCCTTCTGTATCCTGTTCACGGCTGTCATAGTGAGTGTAAGACATGTTACCGCTCAACTTCAACCAAGGTTTTACTTGGTAGTCCGCTTTCAAGCGGGCAGTATAACGTTTGAATCCTGATTCTGGAACGATACCTTTGTCGTTCAAGTAGCCAGCAGACATGTAATAGTTCATCTTATCAGATGCACCGCTGACGTTCAAGTTATACTCTTGACGAGGATTTGTTTCAAACAATTCATCGCTCCAGTTATCTGGGATAAAGTAGTTGGTACCGTCAGAATAACCTAATTTGGCATTCGGGTTCAATTTGCCGTCCATACCTATCAACTTCTCTCCATTAGGAAGAGTATAGACCAAATAACCCAAATAACTTTTAGACAACATAGCATCGTTGGCATAAGCATTAGCAGCAGCCAAGTCGCCATTTGCCATATATTTCTTCAAGTCACCGTTGTAGATGGCTTCATAGTTCAGTTCATAGAACTGTCCTGGATCTGAGATGGTTTCATAGGAAGGAACACCACGTTTGTTAACACCCCATTTGGCATCGAAGTTCACACGTGCTTCACCGCTTTTACCTTTGCGGGTTGTAATCAAAATGACACCGTTTGCACCACGAGCTCCATACAAGGCGTTGGATGCAGCATCTTTCAATACTGTCATGGATTCGATATCCGATGTGCTGATGGCTGAGATTTCACCATCGTAAGGCACACCGTCCACAACGTAAAGAGGTCTGTTGCTTGCAGCCATAGAGCCGATACCACGCACGCGGATAGTAGCATCCTTGCCCGGCTGACCAGTATTGCTTGTTGTTTGTACACCGGCAACTTGACCTGTCAAGGCATTTGTTACGTTAGAAGTTTGACGTTTTGCAATCTTTTCGTTACTAATTGTAGCGGCAGAACCTGTAAAGGCTGATTTCTTGGCAGTACCATAAGCAACAACCATCACTTCATCCAAACTGTGGGAGTCGGATTCCAATACGGCATTGATTTTTGAAGAGACGTTGAATTGCCGGCTCTTCATACCTACATAAGAGATTTCCAAATGCTTGTGCTGAGATGGAACATCTAATGTAAAGTTTCCGTCAAAGTCGGTTACAGTACCGATAGTAGTACCTTTTACGACAACAGAAGCACCGATTACGGGGTCGCCATTTTCATCAACAACGTGACCTGTAACCTTAGTGTTCTGAGCAAAAGCCGCAGACACACCCATCAACAAGCATGCCGCAGTGGTCATAGTAAACCTTTTCATCATAAATACACACACTTAAATATTAAACAATAATTCTTAAAAATCAACCTGTAACACCATAGCTCTCTTCGCTATAGAAGCAGTAGCAATTTTTCTAACTCCAGACTTCAAACCCATTCTTCTTTTTTTGCTTTTATCCTATAGTGTTAGATAATGGCTGCAAACATACGACAAAATTTGTAAAATAGCAACAAATTATAAATTTAACTGTCCGGCTCTTTATATTTTTCTGCTTCCAATTGTCAATTAGTAACAATATATAAGCCGAAACCGCCTTTTCACTTTGTTTTTACTGACACAAATTCTGATAACCGAATGGGTTCATTGCAGGTGTTCGCCGTAAATATAAAACATTATTTTTCATATTTCAATCTTTTTTTAAGCAGAAATTTTTTTATTTTCCGCAATTTCCCATTTAAACTCATTCCAGCCAAAGCATACGGACTTTTGCCTGGCTTCGTCATCGTGTCACCCGAAAATCCTCATCAAAATTTGGCTATTTTTTGATACTTTCTATCAACATGGTTTGTGTGCGAATTGTCCTTTTTTGAGAAAGGCAAGTCTTTTTTTGTTTTTCACTTATATGATAAGTGTTTATCACCTAGATGAAAAGCACTTATCACCTAGATGAAAAGCACTTATCACCTAGGTGATAAGCATTTATCACCTAGGTGAAAAGCAGATCTCCATATTTACTAGCGAAAAGAGAGATTGATTTCCTCTTTTCGCTAGTTTTGTTTTTTAATATTTTTAGTCTTTAATAGTTTGAGGAGGAAATGAATTTCTTTAACTCTTCCTCACTTGGAAGCTCTATCATGTATTTCTGTACAAAAATATTCGGGTCTAATCCAGCAGTGGCATACTTAACTAATGTATCTCCCTTTTCGGTGCAGAGCAAAATGCCGATAGGCGGATTATCATCCGGCTGCATCATTTCTGCTTTAAAATAGTTAAGATACATATTTAACTGTGAAGCATATTCATGGCGAAACTTGTCTATCTTCAATTCCACAATAACATGACATTTCAAAATACGGTGATAGAACACAAGGTCGGCAAAGAAATAATCTTCATCAATCAAGATGCGTTTTTGCCGGGCTTCAAAGCAGAAGCCATGTCCCATTTCCAATAGGAAGCGTTGCAAGTTGTCAAGAATGGCTTGTTCCAAATTAGTTTCTGTCACCAATGCACGTTCATTCAATCCTAAGAACTCCAAAGTAACAGGGGTGTTGATAACATCTTTAGGTTGTAATAAGGTTGCTTGTTGCTGGGCTAAAGCGGAGAGGGCTTCTTTGTTTTTGGATAGTCCGCTACGTTCGTAATATAAAGATGCGATTTGTCGCTCCAATTCCTTTACAGACCAGCAGCCACGAATGGTTTCCATTTCATAGAAAGCACGTTTTACCGGGTTCTCAATTCCCGATATAGTGTTTAAATGGGTGGAAGATAATCTGTTGAATAATCTATCAGCTGGAATCATCCATGTTTCGGTTTGTGGGTATTCTGTTGATAGTTTCCAAACGCCATTTTCAGATTCGGCGGTTGGTGACCGCCGAATTGGTTCAGTGAATTCGGCGGTCAATGACTGCCGAATTTGAATTTGTGAAGCAATGTGTTGTGTGATAGGCTCTTTTAGTTGTGGATAAACAAGATACAACCGTCTAAATTCCCTAAATCTACGTTCATTCAGACCTTTTGTTTTCAGTCGTTGTTCCAACTTCTTCAACAGTTGTTCACCGTAGGCGGCACGGTCTTCTCCGTTCTGCTCAAATTCTACGATATAGTAACCCATAAGCCAGTTACGGGAAGTGAGGGCAAGGTTTACAGCGTGTGCGGCTTGTGCCTGCAACGTGTTCTGTATCGTGCTGATATGTTTTACTAATGCTTCAAAGTTCATAGTTACAAACCCGTTGGCGGAATTAATTTAAGTTGATAAAGATGAGTAAAGTTGCACATATCGTTGATTTTTTAGCAACTTAGTGGTAATCAAAACATTAAGTTCAAACCATCGTATGTACAACCTTTACACAAAATTCGTCAAAATACTTGAGATATGCAAGCAATTCTCTGAAAATCTCGTCAATGAATCGGGTAATGTTCCACGCCGTGGTCCTGTTCCTAAGTTTTCTGACTTGGAAGTAGTGGCACTGTCCCTGACAGCAGAGACAGAGAGCATTGATAGTGAGAAGTGGTTGTTCGACTATAAATTGCAAGAGTACAAGGACTGCATTCCCAATCTCATATCAAGGAGACAGTTCAATGACCGCAGGAAGAAAACTGCAGGCTTGTGTGAGGAACTGCGCAAAAGGGTTGCCATGGAAATGGATGGTGGAGAGGAACAATTCTTTGTTGACTCCAAGCCAATAGAGGTCTGTAGGGTTGCAAGAGGGAAACGATGCAAGATGGGACGTACCGGCGATTTCTCGCAAGCTCCAGACTTCGGTTTCTGCGCTTCGCAGAACACGTATTATTTTGGTTATAAGTTACACGCTCTCTGTTGGCTAAGTGGAGTTATCCATTCCTATGACCTCTCAAAGGCAAGTGTGGCTGATCTCCATTATATGAAGGATGTGAAACATGCTTATCACGACTGTAGCATCTATGGCGACAAAGGGTATATTGGAGCTGATGTACAGCTTGACTTGTTCGAAACCGCACACATAAGACTGGAGTGTCCGTATCGGCTCAACCAGAAGGACTGGAAGCCGACATTCATTCCGTTTGCAAAGGCAAGAAAGAGGATTGAGACAATATTCTCACAACTTACAGACCAGTTCTTGGCCATCAGAAACTATGCGAAAATAACGAATGGTTTGTTTGCCAGAATCATCGGCAAAATTAGTGCACTTACCATTCTGCAATACGTAAACTTCATCAACAACAAGCTCATTGGTAGAATTAAGTATGCACTAAATTAATTCCGCCAACGGGCAGTTTTTTTATTAGTAAATCTTTGTGCTTTGTTCTGTTATTTCCGAAAAAAAAGCGTACTTTTGTTACCATCGTTGAACCTAAATTCTGATAAAATGAATTTTACGCGAAGGAAATTTTTTAAACAAAGTTTGGCAGGAGCTTTATTGTTGGGGGCAACTCCGGCAGCCATCGGCGCAAGTTTCACTATGCCGATCAAGCCGAAAGCAGCCAAGTCTGTAAATCCGTTCCATCTCGGTATGGCAGGATATACATTTGTGAATTTCAATTTGGATACAACCCTTGAAACTTTGAAGCGGTTGGATATACATTATTTATGTATAAAGGATTTCCATCTACCGCTCGACAGCACGGATGAACAGATCAAGGCTTTCCATGGGAAGTGCGAGGCATCTGGGGTGACCGGTTATGCCGTTGGCCCGATTTACATGAAGAGCGAGGCGGAAATAGACCGGGCGTTTGAATATGCGAAACGGGTTGGCGTCAAACTGATTGTCGGAGTCCCGAATTATGAACTTTTGCCGTATGTAGACAAGAAGGTGAAGGAGTATGATTTCCATTATGCTATCCATTTGCATGGGCCGGACATCAAGACCTATCCGGATGCGACCGATGTTTGGGAACATGTGAAAGAGCTGGATGCACGCATCGGCATGTGCCTGGATGTCGGACACGACTTGCGCAATGGGTGCGATCCGGTAGCCGACTTGGAAAGATACCATTCCCGCGTATTTGACATGCATATCAAGGATGTCACGGATTCGACGAAAGCCGGCCATGCCATCGAGTTGGGACGGGGAAAGATTGATTTCGTCTCTTTGGTGAAGATGATGCGGAAGGTGAATTATACCGGAATGTGCAGCTTGGAATATGAGAAGGACATGAAAGACCCTTTCTTGGGGATTGCTGAATCCATCGGCTATTTCAAAGCGGTGAGCGATATCATTTAACGGGGAAAAAGACACGGACGGGGAGCGGGAGATGCTTTTGCCCGTGTCTTTATATATGTGTACAACGGAATTTCTTATAATAAACAGACAGAGAATGGACAAACGTATCATTTTTGCAGGACTGTCTCTTTTGCTGACAGCATGCGGAGGAATAAATTATGTGGGGATAGAAACCTGCAATCCTGGGAGAAGTGACTTTCCCGAAGGAGGTGAAGAAGGTATTGATGGTGAACAATGCAGTTGCCCAGCCTGAAGAGAGCGGATACACTTATACTTTGCTGGGTGTTAAGCAAGATACAGCCAAGGCAAAAGCCGACAGTGCGTTGTTTGACGTTTGTTCAGCTTGTGGAAAGGGAATATTGGATGCCGCCTATTTCGACGACGTGCTCCTTTTCCATGATTTTTTACAAGAAGGGAAGAACCAGTTGTCGGACTTGAGGGACCAACGCTTGGACGAAGGACAAGTTGGGGATTTGTGTGAAGCCAATGGGGCGGATGCTGTCATTTCATTGGACAAGATGCTGTTCAAGATGGACAAGAAGGTGGAGAACTTGGGTGCCGGCTTCGTTTCCGGAAGAATCAAGGTCGAAATGAAAGGAATCATGCGGGCGTATGTCCCCAACCGGGACAAACCACTCGCCACCGTATTGGTCGAAGATTCGGTCGAGTTCCAACAGGCAGCGGAGAGCGTCCGGCTATTGGACTATTATTTGCCTTCCCCGAATGATGCTTTGCGCCTTGCCGGGGATTATTTGGGAACACGGGTCGCCTCCTATTTCGTGCCCCACTGGACGGAAGAGACCCGCTGGTATTATAACAATGCCAATTCCCGATGGAAGGAGGCGGCTGCCTACGCCACTGCCGACAAATGGGACGAAGCGAAAGCCATGTGGCAAAAACTTTATGAAAAAAGCAAGGATGTGAAGATAAAGGCGAAACTGGCATCCAATCTGGCTTTGGCTTGCGAGATGGAAAACCAGTTGGACAAAGCCTATGAATGGGCGCAAATGGCCTACGGTTCGTTCTGTGAAACAGAAGGGGACACATCCAAGGACGCACTCCTCTTGAAGGCGTATTCTGATGTCTTGAAAGAAAGAATTGAATCAGATAAGAAACTAAATACCCAAATAGGTAACAACTAATCCGAATTATTGTTACTTTTGGGGGATAAATAAAATAAAAAGGGAAATATGGTAACAAGTGCAGCTCAAATTCAGTCCATATTGGAGACTCTGTTCATGACAGCCATTGATAAGATGATAAAGAGTGTCAATGGTAATTACATAAGCGACATTTATGTGCAGGCGGACCAGGAGACGGGCGAATTGCAAATTTATGACGAAGAGGAGGCCTTGGTCGATAAGACGGTTATATTCGATTGGGTAAACAATACGGAAGAAGAGGATGTTTTTGCCCGCCGGGTTTCCGATGTTGTCCGTTCCGTCTTGACAGGATTGGTTTCCAAAAACGTCTTTGACAATCCGCGGTTCATCAAGCCTCTTTCCGTCAGCTTGACCGACGAAAGTTTGTTGTCATTGAGGAGTTGCTTTTCTTGGACGATGAGAATTTACGCTTGGACGACCCGCTTTTGAAAGATTTGGATGCAGATTTGGATGAATTTTTGTCGAAACTTCTTTCAGATGTCGAATAGAGTTTATACCTTTGCACCCGATTCAAGAAAACGATAAAAGTTGCCGAAGTGGCTCAGTTGGTAGAGCAACGCATTCGTAATGCGTAGGTCACGGGTTCGAGTCCCGTCTTCGGCTCTGAAAAGATGTGCTGGATAGCCGGTGCATCTTTTTTCGTTTAAGGATGAATGGTGACCGAGGAGGCAAACCATCCCACCCAAGGGGGACGCTTTGGGAAATAAGACGTAGGAAAAATGGATAACAACGGATTGACATTGCCCCCGTTCCAAGCAAGGATTGTCGAAGAAGAGGGGAAGCGGAAGATTTTTGATCCTGTAAGAAGGAAATATGTAGCCCTGACTCCCGAGGAATGGGTAAGGCAGCACTTTGTCAATTATTTGGTTACGGTAAAAGGATATCCTGCGGAACTGATTGCGAATGAAGTACAGATACGGTTGAACAATACCACCAAAAGATGCGACACTCTCCTTTACGACAGGCTATTGCGACCGCAGATGATTGTGGAGTACAAAGCTCCATCCGTGGAAATCACGCAAAATGTATTTGAACAGATAGTCCGTTACAACATGGCGTTGCACGTGAGGTATTTGATTGTAAGCAATGGCATACGCCATATCTGTTGTGAAATAGACTATTCCAAGGGTTGTTGTAAATTCTTGCCGGAAGTTCCAGCTTACACTCTCTTGTAGACAAACCGCTCTCTCATTTCCCCATTTTAACCGAAAGGATATCTTGGGTCGGTTGGACGCGCAGCGTTGAAACCGAGTCAACTTGCTTTCTCAACACTTTCTGCTCATAATTAACCGAATCCGGGCGTAAGCGCAAGTCTTGATTACCTTTGTTCTCCTCTTTGTCGAAGAAGAAGGAGTAAATCAGAAGTGTCCCGAAAAAAGATAAAATCAATAACTTCATAAACGATTCATTTTAATGTAACATTTACCATGATGTCTAATTAACGAGAAATGCTGCATGATTATTGCTTTATTATAATGGAATAATTTGTTTTCTTTATCCGAATTTGTATATTTGCCATATTGATAGCTACTTACGGAACTATTTTTTTATAAATAGGGATAAGAGGGATTATTAAGAAAATTATTTAAAAGAGGATTTTGTTATGAAACGAACGAAGGAAGGTTTTTACAAGCAGGGATTTGTTGCCTTTATCTGGGCGATATTTAGTTTGATGCTGTATTCTTGTGGGGGAAACTCCAAAGTCGTCACCCCGTCATCGGATTTTGAGCCGTACATCAAGGCTTATACGGACGGGATTGTTTCCGAAAGCTCAGCGATACGGATTTGCTTTGCCGTGGATTTCCCGGCTGTGGAAGTGAACAGCGAATTGGAGAAGAACCCGTTCCATTTCTCTCCCTCCATAAAGGGGAAAGCCTATTGGATAAATAGCAACACGATTGAATTTGCACCGGACGAAGGAGAACTGGAGCCGGGAGTGGCTTATAAAGCTTATTTCAAGTTGGGCGATTTTGCCAAAGTCGATAAGGAGTTGAAAGAATTCCCCTTCTCTTTCCAGGTGCAGGAGCGGCAATTCTCGGCGCAGCTCGAACCTGTTACCATCACTTCGTCGCAGCCCGACGAGGTAAGTATCAGCGGAGAAATAAAGTTCAGTTGCCTGATGAAACCCGAAGATGTGGGGAAAATGTTTCCCTCTCCGGCGGGAATAAAAAGGAACAAATACAGCTGTCTGCTTCCGAACCGGGCTATGCCTTCCGTTTCCATATAGATAAGATAGAGAGAAAAGACAAGGATTATGATTTCGCCATCACCATAAAAGGATCTCCTGTCAAGATCAAGCATGAGGAGAGGTTTGATGTGAAAATACCTGCAAAAGGTATCTTCTCTTATCTGTCTGCCAAACGGGTAGACACTCCGCAACATGGAATAATGGTTGTGTTCTCAGAGCCATTGTCTTATACGCAAGATATGAAAGGGCTGTTCGACATCACTCAGTTGAGTAATTATACATTGGAAATCGAGAACAACAAGGCATGGATTTTCTTTGACGAGAAGGGAGAATCCAACTTGACATTGAACCTGCATGAAGGCATCCGCAACTACGAGCATCAATCATTGGGCTCTTCGCATACGATATCTTTCGCCGGCACCTCGTTGAAACCGATGGTGGAAATGCCGAACGACCGTGCCATTTTGCCGGATTCCAAGAATTTGGTCATCCCGTTCCGTGCCGTTAATCTTTATGCTGTGGACTTGAGCATCATCCGTATTTATGAAAGCAACCTGTTGTCTTTCATGCAAAGCAACACGTTGGGAGGTGATTCGGAATTGCGCCGGCTCGGGCGATTGGTTTACCGTAATACATTATGGTTTGATGATGAAACCAGGGATATCCACCAATGGCAAGATTATTCCATCGACCTTGCCAACCTGATAAACCAGGAACCCGGTGCTATTTATAGGGTCATTCTCTCTTTCCGCCAGGAATATTCCGCTTATGCATGTGCCGGAAGCACGCAGGAGGTCTTACGCCCTGCCAAGAGCAAGTTGGTTCCGCTGAGTGCGGGTGTGTCGGAAGAGGCAAACAGTGAATGGGATGAGCCGTATCCTTATTATAATTATAACGGCCTTGAAACAGATTGGTCGTTGTATGAATGGAAGGAGAGGGAGAATCCTTGCCATATTTCCTATTACATGAACTCGAGCCATGTGGCTACTTGCAATGTGTTCGCTTCAAACATCGGAATGATTGTGAAGGAGAACTCGTTGAATAAATTGTGGGTGGCAGTAACCAATTTGTTGGATACTCAGCCAATTGAAGGGGCAGTCGTGACCGCTTATAACTACCAGCTGCAAAGATCGCTTCCGAGAAGACGGACAAAAATGGTTTTGCCGTGATGGAAGCCAAGGCAAAGTCCAAACCGTTTTTATTGCTTGCCGAATACAACAACCAGAAGAGCTTTGTGAGAGCACTGGAAGGGGAAGAGCAGTCTGTCAGCCGCTTCGATGTCGGAGGGAAAGAAATCCAGAAAGGATTGAAGGGATTCGTTTATGGTGAAAGGGGCGTTTGGCGTCCTGGAGACACGCTCCATGTTTCCTTTATATTGGAAGATAAAGAGAAGCGCATTCCGAGTAGCCATCCGGTGACTTTGGAACTTTACAATCCGAATGGGCAATTCTATACAAAGCTGATTGCAACGAATAGTCTGAATGGCTTTACACCTTTGATGTCCCGACGAAGCAGGAAGACCCGACCGGCTTTTGGAATGCTTACGTAAAGGTCGGCGGTTCTACGTTCCATAAAGCATTGCGGATAGAAACCATCAAGCCGAATCGCCTGAAGATTGATTTGCGCTTGCCGGAACTTCTGAGCGTGAAGAACAAGGAGGTTGTGGCTCCGTTGGCAGTCTCATGGCTCACGGGAGCGAAAGCATCGAACCTCCAGGTAAAGGTTGATATCTCTTTGTCTAAAGTAAATACGCAGTTTAAGAATTTCAGCCAATACCTGTTTAATAATCCGGCAACCGATTTCACGTTTGTCAAAAGTGAACTTTATTCCGGTACGATAGATGCGGACGGGAAAGGAAGAGTGCCGATAAAATTGGCTGAAACGGCAGATGCCCCGGGAATGTTGAATGCCCAAATCAATACGCGTGTGTTCGAGCCGGGTGGCGATGCCAGTTTCTATACGCAAACCGTTCCTTATTCCCCATTCTCTTATTATGTCGGAATTAACTTGAACCAACCGAATAAGAAAGCCATAGAAACGGATAAAGAGCACCGCTTTGACGTGGTCACCGTTGATGAAAAGGGCAATCTGGTAGACAGGTCGGATTTGGAATATAAAATATATCGTATTGACTGGAGTTGGTGGTGGGAAGAGAATAACCAATCATTCAGTACGTATGTGAATGGGACATCCGTTGTCCCGATAGCTTCCGGCAAACTTCAAACGTTGGGAGGAAAGGGAAGCTTTACATTTAGAGTCAACTATCCGGATTGGGGACGTTACTTGGTTTATGTGAAAGACAGACAGAGCGGCCATGCGACAGGAGGAACAGTCTTTGTAGATTGGCCTGAATGGCGAGGACGTTCCCAAAAGGCGGATCCGTCAGGGCTTAAAATGTTGACTTTCTCTTTGGATAAAGAATCGTATGAGATAGGAGAGAAGGCGACAGCCATTATTCCGGCTTCTTCCGGAGGCCGTGCTTTGGTTTCAATAGAGAACGGAACTTCGGTGTTGAAACAGGAGTGGGTGGAAATAGCAGCCAAGAAAGATACAAAATATTCCTTCACGGTTTCCCCGGAAATGGCACCGAATGTCTATTTGCATATCAGCTTGTTGCAACCTCATGCGCAGACAATCAACGATATGCCTATTCGGATGTATGGAGTTGTTCCTGTTTATGTTTCCAACAAGCAGACGCAGTTGCGCCCCGTTATCCAAATGGAGGATGTCTTGCGCCCTGAAACGGATGTCAATATTACTGTCCGTGAAGAATCCGGCAAGCCGATGACTTATACATTGGCGTTGGTGGATGAGGGATTATTGGACTTGACCAACTTCCAGACTCCAGACCCTTGGAATGAATTCTATTCCAAAGAGGCATTGGGAATCCGGACATGGGATATGTATGATGATGTGTTAGGTGCATTCTCCGGAAGATTCGCCTCCCTGTTCAGTATCGGTGGAGATGCTACATTAAAACCAGCGGATTCAAAGCGAATCGTTTCAAACCGGTTGTGAAATTCATCGGTCCTTTCCACTTGAACAAGGGAAGTAAAAAGACCCATACTCTTCAGTTGCCTATGTATGTGGGAGCTGTCCGCGCGATGCTTGTTGCCGGGGAAGAGGGAGCGTATGGATGTGCCGAAAAGAGTGCGAATGTCAGGAATCCGTTGATGTTGCTTTCTACCCTGCCGCGTGTGTTGAGTGTGGATGAAGAGATAGAGGTGCCGGTTAATATTTTCGCAATGGAGAAAGAGTTGAGGAATGTCACGGTCTCTATGAAAGTCGAAGGCGCAGGTGTGAATATTGTCGGGTCTGATCAACGCAGTTTGTCATTTTCCGCACCGGGAGACCAGCTGACCTCTTTCCGTTTGAAGACAGGAGAAACGACGGGAAAGGTTGTCGTCCGCTTGTTTGCCAAAGGCAGTGGACATGAAGCGAAGGAAACGATTGAGTTGGAGGTGAGGAATCCTAATCCGGTCGTGACAATCCGTCAAGAAAAGTGGATACTGAAGGGAGAAAAGGCATCATTAGAATATGGAATGGTTGGCAATCTCCTTAATAGCAAATTGCAGGTTGAAGTTTCAAACATTCCGGTATTGGATTTCAGCAGGCGTTATGACTACTTGTATAATTATCAACATTACTGCACGGAACAGTTGGCATCGAAATCTTTACCATTGCTTTATATCCAACAAATGAAGGAATTGGACAAGAAAGAGACGCGTGCGGTTAAAGAGAATATAGAAGCGGGCATCCAGCAACTCTATTCACGCCAGTTGCCGAACGGAGGATTTGTCTATTGGCCGGGCAATGCGGTTGCTGATGAGTGGATAACTTCTTATGTCGGACTCTTCTTGGTCAAGGCAAAGGAGAAAGGATATGCAGTGCATGCAAATGTATTTGACAAATGGAAACGCTTCCAGCAGTTAGCCGCCCAATATTGGACGATAAAAGAGGGGACGGATGCTAATATGGCCATTCAGTTGCAACAGCAACAAGCCTTTCGCCTGTACACTTTGGCCCTTGCTGAAAGTCCGGAATATGGAGCGATGAACCGTATGTATGAACAGGCTGGATTGTCAAAGCAAGCAGCTTATCTGTTGGCGGCTGCTTATGCTTCAATCGGGAAAAAGAAGAATGCTGAAGAACTGTTGTTCAAGGTTCGCCTGAAAGAAGAGGACCCTTGTATGGATGCAATTTATGGCACGGCGAATCGTGACAAGGCGATGTTGTTGGATACTTATTTATTGATGGGTCGGAATGACGATGCTTTGAAATTGGCGAAGGAGCTTTCGGAGTCGTTGAGCAATGAAAACATATTTGACACACAATCTTCTGCTTTTGCGTTGATGGCTTTGGGTCAATTGGCGGAAAAGATGTCCGGCACATTGAAGTTTAGTTGGGCGATAGATGAGGAACGTCCGTCTAATGTGAGCACAACGAGAGCCGTGTACACGAAGGCCGTTGATATTGATTCGCAAGCCGGAACAGTTGAGGTGGTCAACAACGGGGAAGGAGCATTGAACGCAGCTGTAGTGACTTCGGCACAACTGCTTCGTGATACGCTTCCACCGATGTCAAACCAGATTTCTCTGCAAGTTAAATATGTGGACATGTCTGACAATGTAATAGATGTCTCCCGCATAGCTCAAGGGACAGACTTCAAGGCAATCGTCACAATCACCAATTTGGATCCATATAAAGATTACACCCGTTTGGCTCTCACTCATATATTGCCTTCAGGTTGGGAGATTTATTCTGAACTTAAGAACGAACCGTTCACATATCAGGATATTCGTGACGATAGAGTATTGACCTACTTTGATCTCGGAAGCAGGAAAACCAAGCAGTTCACGGTGCGCTTGCAGGCAACTTATTTAGGTGAGTTCATCTTGCCGGCGATTCAATGCGAAGCCATGTATGACACATCCGTGATGGCTCGAAGCAAAGCTGGCAGGACAGCGGTTATGCCATAATGAGATGCGTAACATATATATAATGTATAAAGAATGGCCGGTTGCCAAGAAAGCACTTGTGTGGATATTTGCTCTCTTGGCAACCGCCTATATGTTTTGTTTGCCTAACCCCATGTTCCATGTTCCGTACGCGACGGTTGTGACAGACCGTTCGGGCGAATTGTTGGGCGCACGAATAGCAGCCGACGGGCAATGGCGTTTCCCCCCGCGCAAGACAGTTCCGGAGAAGATAAAACAATCCCTGATTACTTTTGAGGATAAATGTTTCTATTACCATTGGGGCGTGAATCCGATTGCTTTGTTGCGGGCTTGCTATCAGAATTTGAAACATAGAGGAGTTGTGAGCGGAGGAAGCACATTGACTATGCAAACCATCCGCCTTTCACGAAATCAGCCACGTACGATTTCCGAAAAGATAAAAGAGGCAATATTGGCAACCCGTTTGGAGTTTAGGTATTCCAAAGAGGAAATATTGGCTTTGTATGTTTCTCATGCTCCATTTGGCGGAAATGTCGTAGGATTGGATGCGGCAGCTTGGAGATATTTTGGTCATGATGTGGAGGAATTGTCTTGGGCGGAATCTGCGACATTGGCAGTTTTGCCGAATGCCCCTTCAATGATTCATTTGTCCAAAGGAAGGAAGCAACTTGTCCAAAAACGAAATAGATTGTTGGGGAAACTTCGGGACAGAGGAATTATTGATTCGGACACGTATGAATTGGCAATCAGCGAACCTTTGGCAAAAGAACCGCACAGTTTGCCCCAAATAGCCCCGTGTTTGGTTGATTATTTCTATAAAAGGGAAAAGGGGAAATATACCCGTTCAACAATTGACGTTGGCATCCAGCAAAGGATAGAAAGTATCGTGGAACAGCGAAGCAGGGAGTTTAACCGGAGTAATATCCGGAATATGGCGGTTTTGGTTATTGATATTCCTTCCAACGAAGTAGTTGCTTATTGTGGCAATGTCCATTACAACACAAAGCAAGAAGGCAATCAGGTTGACATCATCCAAGCCCCACGAAGCACCGGAAGCGTGCTGAAACCATTTTTGTATGCGGCAATGTTGAAAGAAGGCAGCATTCTTCCACATACGTTATTGCCGGATGTTCCCATTAATATCAATGGTTTTACTCCTGAAAACTTCAATATGCAATACGAAGGAGCTGTTCCCGCATCAGAGGCTTTGGCGAGGTCTTTGAATATTCCATCTGTGAATATGCTGCGGAAATATGGAATTGCCAAATTCCAAAAGCTGTTGCAGCAATGGGGCTTGCGCACATTGAACCGCCCGGCGACTTATTATGGACTTTCCTTAATATTAGGTGGAGGAGAAGCCACTCTTTGGGATGTGACGAATGCCTATAAGCGATTGGTGGAAAACATAGATCCATCTATGGCTTTGCGGAAATCGCAAGCCGAACTACAAATCACGGGAAATGTGCAGGGTTTGGAGAAAAAGGAATCGTTTTATGATTTGAAAGATAAAGGAGAAGAAGCGGCAGCTTGGGCAGGTGCATCTTGGTTGACACTTTCTGCTTTGTTGGAAGTGAATCGTCCGGAGGAGATTGATTGGAAATCCATTTCTTCCATTCAGCGGGTGGCTTGGAAAACGGGAACAAGTTTTGGTTTCCGTGATGCTTGGTCTGTCGGTGTGACCCCTAAGTACGCCGTTGGTGTTTGGGTCGGAAACGCTTCCGGTGAAGGCAAACCAGAATTGGTGGGCGCAAGAACAGCTGGACCGGTCATGTTTGATGTATTCAATGTTTTGCCCTATAGCCAAGAAGGTTTTAAAAGACCGGATGAGGGATTGGCGGAGGCTGAGGTTTGTAAACATTCCGGATATTTGAAAGGGCGTTATTGTGAAGAGGTGGACACAATGGATGTCCCGCTTGCCGCTTGGCATTCCGAGACTTGCCCATTCCATCATTGGGTTATGTTGACAGCGGATGAAAAGTATCGTGTGTATGAAAATGCGCTCAAAGATGACAATTATATCCAGAAATCGTGGTTTGCTTTGCCTCCTGTCTGGGAATGGTACTATAAACAACATCATCCTGAATATAAACCTCTTCCTCCTTTTAAAGGGCATAGCGATGAAGATTATCCAGTGATGCAGTTTATTTATCCAACGATGAATGCTGTCATTAAATTGCCAAAACAGATGGACGGCAGTGAAGGTTTCCTCACGGCAGAGGTGGCACTTCGTGATTCTAAAACGACTTTGTTTTGGCATTTGGATGATGAGTATCTGATGGAAACGCAGTTTCCATAAAATATCATTGCAGCCCACGGAAGGAAAGCATTCTTTGACAGTGGTGGACAGTGAAGGAAATTCCGTTTCCACTACTTTTTATGTCCGGTGATGGCATATTTGACACACTTTAAAGGGGCTGCATCAAAACTTTCGTTTTAACACAGCCCCTTAAAGGTGTGTCAGAATTAGCAAAATGCAAGGCACTGAGGATGAAACCGACAGGAGTTTACTGATGTAAATGACTGAGGTTGAATTCCCGAAAGTAACGCAGCAGTTTGCAATTATGACACACCGCCCCGATTTGTTGGATAGAGTTATTCTTATTCCTTATAACATTGCTTCAATTTTCGCAACAAACTTATCTTTAGACGTAGCACCGACAATCTTGTCCACTGCTTTTCCGTCTTTGATGAAAATAATAGTAGGAATATTGCGGACACCGAACTGTCCTACAACTTCGTCATTGCTGTCAACATCCATTTTGCCGATAATAACGCGTCCTTCATATTCGGCAGCTAACTCGTCAATAATAGGAGAAACCATGCGGCATGGTCCACACCATTCAGCCCAAAAGTCAAGAACCATTGGCTTTCCAGAGTTTGCTAACTCATTGAAATTAGAGTCTGTAATTTGTAATGCCATTTTATAAATCGTTTTAATGTTTAAGTTTCGTATTCAATAGCGCAAATGTACGAAAAATATTTCTGTTAGTTGTTTATCTTGAAATCAAAACTACCGTTCTCTTTCAAGTAATCGATTAAAGACGAAGTCACCTTCAATCGCACATTGGACGAGAATAGATTCAGGGAAATATTATGCGTGCCGTCCACCACTTTGAAATAGAGCAGTGTTTGCCCCGGATTGCTTTTGATCAATGTAGACAATTCATTTATGTTTGTTTCGTCCAAATCGTGAATTGGTACAGAAATACAAATGTTTTCTATCAAATTATTCATCTCATCTTGAAGCAATTTGATGGAATTGATTTGTATGTCGTAGAAATTGGTTTGATTCCTATTCCTTTGTACCACTTTTGCATTAATCAGAAGATACATCCCGTTTCTGCCGTATTTGGCATAATCAAGATAATTCGGTCCGAAGAGGGGAATTTCCGCACTGCCCGAATAATCTTCTATTTTCAATATGCCGTATGGATTTCCGGTCTTTGTCGTGCCTTCCCTGAATCCGCTCACGATGCCGCCAGCCAAAATCTCTCGGTCGAGTAATGCCTCTTTATTGTTGAATTCTATCATTCTCGTGTTGCAGACATAATCAAGAATAATCTTGAACTCGTCCAAAGGATGCGCAGAAAGATAGATGCCTATCAATTCTTTCTCTTTGTTCAGGCGTTCCAAGTCGCTCCAGCGTTCGGCTTGAGGTATTTCCGGTTTGGAAATGGCAACAAAGCAATCGTCCCCAAAGAGGGAATTGACCGTGTTTGCTTTGTCCATTTGGTATTTATTCCCATAACGGACAAAGATGTCCAAGAATGTTTCTCCTTTGCCATTATCGACAAAGAACGATTCTCGTTGGATGCCGAAATTGTCCAAAGCTCCCGCTAAAGCCAATGATTCAATGTTCTTCTTGTTGCAGGAGGACAAATTAACACGTTCCACAAAATCGAAGATGTCTTTGTACTTTCCATTACGCTCCCTTTCTTCGATAATGTTTTGAACAGCCGATTCTCCAACGCCTTTAATGGCACCTAATCCGAAACGAATGTTCTTTTCTTTGTCTACACTGAACTTCAAGATGGATTCATTGACATCCGGTCCCAATACTTGGATGTGCATGGCCTTGCATTCGTCCATGAATTTTGTAATATCTGAGATGTTGGACAAATTTCGGCTTAACACGGCAGCCATATATTCCGAAGGATAATTGGCTTTGAGATATGCAGTCTGATAAGCCACCCAAGAATAGCAGGTCGCATGGCTCTTGTTGAAAGCATACGATGCGAACTTTTCCCAGTCAGCCCATATCTTATTGAGTGTCGCTTCTTGATAACCGTTCGCTTCTCCACCAGCTATGAACTTAGACTTGAGGTGGTTCATCTTTTCAATCAACTTTTTGCCCATAGCCTTACGGAGAGCATCACTTTCACCACGAGTGAAGTTTGCCAACAAGCGGGACAAAAGCATGACCTGCTCTTGATATACTGTAATGCCGTATGTGCCTTTTAGATAACGTTCCATGACTGGAATGTCATACTTTATCTCCTCTTTCCCATGTTTTCTTGCAATGAAAGAGGGAATATAATCCATTGGTCCCGGACGATAAAGAGCGTTCATGGCAATCAAGTCTTCGAACTTGGAAGGTTGCAATTCCTTCAAGTATTTTTGCATTCCGGCAGACTCGAATTGGAATGTGCCGGTTGTCTTCCCGTCACAATATAGCTGATAAGTTGCCGGGTCTTCCAAACTGATATTGTCAATGTCCAATTCATGCCCGGTGGTCAGCCAGATGTTCTCTATTGCATCTTTAATGATGGATAGGGTTTTAAGACCGAGGAAGTCCATTTTTATCAAGCCCGTTTCTTCAATCACCGAACCTTCATATTGAGTAACCAACATTTCTTCCCCGGTGTCTTTATCTTTGGCGGTGCTGACAGGCACAACGTCCGAGATGTCGTATCGTCCGATGATGACACCACACGCATGCACTCCCGTGTTGCGGACATTTCCCTCCAACATTTGTGCATATTTAAGGTGTCACGCATCAAGGGGTCACGACCCGTCGCAGCCTCTTTTAGTTCCGGGACATATTCGATAGCATCCTTTAACTTGAACTTTTTCATGTCAGGAATCTTGTCTGGAACCAATTTTGCCAACCGGTTTGATTCGGCAAGAGGTAGCTTCTCAACGCGTGCAACATCCTTGATGGCGGATTTGGTAGCCATTGTTCCGTATGTGATGATATGTGCTACACGTTCTGCTCCATATTTCTCCGTCACCCAACGCAAAACTTCCCCTCTGCCATCATCATCAAAGTCCGTATCAATATCGGGCAATGAAATACGGTCCGGATTCAAGAAACGCTCAAACAGCAAGTCGTATTTGATTGGGTCAATCTTTGTAATTCCCAAACAATAGGCAACAGCAGAACCGGCAGCCGATCCACGTCCAGGTCCCACGGAAACGCCTAATTCTTCACGGGCTGCACGGATGAAGTCTTGCACGATTAAGAAATATCCGGGGAAACCCATTGTCTTCATGATGTGCAATTCAAATTGGAGTCGTTCTGCCACTTCTTCCGACAACGGTTCTCCGTATCGCTCTTTCGCTCCTTCATACGTGATTTCGCCAAATAGTCCGCCTCTAACTTGATTCGGTATAGTTTGTCGTATCCGCCTAACTTTTTGATTTTGGCTTCAGCGTCTGCTTGGCTTAAAACCACATTCCCGTTTTCATCTTGCGTGAACTCATCGAATATGTCTTTTTCAGTGAATTTCTTGCGATACTCCTCTTCCGTCCCAAAATCAGTTGGAATATTGAAAGTAGGCATGATCGGACCGCTATCAATGCTATAGAATTCTACTTTGTCGGCAATCTCCAACGTGTTGCTCAATGCTTCAGGAATATCCGAGAAAATTTGATTCATTTCCGCTGTCGTCTTCAACCACTCCTGTTTGGTATATCGCATTCGGTTCGGATCGTTCAAATCTTTTCCTGTGCTCAAACAAATCAATCGGTCATGCGCATCG
Source organism: Phocaeicola vulgatus (assembly GCA_022009975.1). Taxonomy (GTDB): domain Bacteria; phylum Bacteroidota; class Bacteroidia; order Bacteroidales; family Tannerellaceae; genus Parabacteroides. The sequence continues at coordinate 232,793 of CP091733.1, forward strand.
GCATCTTCTTCGTTGACAAAATGGACATCGTTGGTTGCTATCAGCTTGATGTTATGTTTGTAGGCTAATTCGACGAGAACTTTATTGACTTCCACTTGATGCTCATAGACAGTTTGGTCTGCGTCCGGACGATGAGTCTCGTGTCGCTGCATTTCCAAATAGTAGTCGTCACCCATTAGATTCTTGAACCATAAAATAGCCTCCTCTGCCTCTTGGATGCTTCCTTTCATTATTTTCTGAGGAATCTCACCTCCTAAGCAAGCCGAGCAGACAATCAATCCTTCGTGATGCTGTTCCAATAATTCTTTGTCGATGCGGGGACGTCCATAGAAACCATCTGTCCAAGAAAGGGAGACAATCTTTATCAGATTCTTGTATCCTTGCATATTCTTGGCCAATACAATCAAGTGCCATCCGCTTCGGTCCTCTTTCGTCTCGCGTTTGTGTCGATGATTCCTGGCGCAATAGCATTCGCATCCGATAATAGGTTTGAATAAATTTCCTTTTGCCTCATTCAACTGCTTGGACAATTCCTCTTTGCGGAGGCTGTTTTCTGCAGAAGGTTCGGCAGTTTCAAGCGTTTTCAGCTCTTTTTGCAAATCTTTGATTGCTCCTTGGACTTTGCCATTCTTTTTGTTGACTTTATTGAAGAATTCCTTTATGCCGAACATATTGCCGTGGTCGGTCACAGCAATCGCACGCATGCCATCATTGTACGCTTTGTCGATAAGCGAATCAATGGGAGCTTGTCCGTCGAGTAAGGAATATTGTGTATGTACATGCAAATGGATAAATGGTTTCATCTTCTTTCCTGTTTCTTTTTGTGGGTAAAAATACGCTTATTTTATCTGTTAAGCAAAAAAAGGAGATTTAAGATAGTATAATTTTAGAACTTGCATTTCTCATGAAATATATCTTATTTTGTGGAAAAGAACAGATAATGGAAGATAATATAGAGAAAAAACGGATATTGCAGGTGACAGCTGACGGAAGTCATACTTTGTATTTGCCTGATATGAATGAACATTATCATTCTGTGAATGGAGCGGTACAGGAATCTGAACATATCTTTATTAATGCAGGATTCAAACAGATTGAAAAAGAGGAAATCCATTTGTTGGAGATTGGTTTCGGAACCGGTTTGAATGCTCTTCTGACTTTGAAAGAGGTGATGGAAAGCGCAGTCAAACGAAATGTAATATATCATTCGGTTGAACTATATCCTTTGGACTTGTCTGTCGTGGAGCAGTTGAATTATGGAGAAAGGGTTTGGAAAGAACATGAAGATTTCTTCTTGAAGCTTCATCAAGCTCCTTGGGATACTTATGAGAAAATCACCCCGCAGTTTACTTTATATAAAATTAAAGGCGATAGCAACCATTGTGAATTGCCGCAACATATAGATTTGATCTATTTTGACGCTTTTGCTCCGGAAAAACAACCAGAAATGTGGAGCCAAGATATTTTCAATAAACTATATGAACATGCCAATGATAACGCTATCATTATGACCTATTGTGCAAAGGGTGTTGTTCGGAGAAGCATGCAAGCTGCCGGCTTTTTGATGGAACGTTTGCCCGGTCCTCCAGGGAAAAGACATATTTTAAGAGGGAGAAAGCAGGAGATTTGATGCGGGACGCCGCCAATACTTCCACGAAGCTTCATTTGCATCCTCATATCATTGAGTTATTCCCTTGTATCATAAGCCAGTATATTCTTTTTCCACACCTACCGGCATCTGGATATAAACAGGATGATAATGTGTTGTCCTATGTTTTTGAGCTTTGCATCCTACATTTTTTGTTTTTCACCTAGGTGATAAGTGTTTTTCACCTAGGTGATAAGTGTTTTTCACCTAGATGATAAATGCTTTTCACCTAGATGATAAGCTTTAAATTAAATCAGTTTCGCCTTTTTCCCTTATGATATTTACTTGAATCAAAAATAGATATCACCAAAGAATTTAGGACAATGGAAATTAGGATGAGGCAAATCAATCGGGTTCCAACTTACAAAGTGGGGATATTCTGTATCATCTGCACATTTGTAGAAATTTCCCTTAATCTTTTCCGGCAAATGAGTAGGATTTAAGCCCATCACTTCAAATGGAATGGAGACCAATAATTCCCATTCGTAAATACCTTTCTTTTCTTCGAAGGTATTTTCCTCCAAGGATGAATATCTGCGTATAGATTTATATTCTGCCGCAGTCAAGGAAGTTTTTTGATCACGGGAAATTCTTCTTGCTGCGTCGCAAGCTCCAATACAATTGAATTCAAAGTTCATGTATTCTTCGTCACCACAGCGTTGCATGAAGAATTCAACACAGCTGTCCAAATGGACATCAGAATCATCCTTGTCAAAAACAGCCTTTAAAGATAAACCTTTTACAAAATAACGGATGTAAAGAGATTTCTCCGAGCGGATGATGTCAAAAGCAACGATGGGTTTATAAGGAAACTCTTTCCAATCGACCACATCAATATACTCACGTTGCGCTTTTGTTTCCATCATCAAGCTAACGGTTGACATGTCTAAATCGTCTAATCCTTGTATAAAGGGAACTTTTTAACTTTTTTTCATTTTTCTTATATTTTGTTATTCAATTCAAAAAGACCATCAGGAAGCCTATGATAGAAACAATCATAATAACACTTCCTACGATTTTGTTCATCAGCCAAATGCCTCTCACATTAAACCAACGCCTCAACTTTGAAATGAAATAGGTAATGAGAAACCACCATACGATAGCTCCGATGCCTATTCCTCCAATGCCTGCCAAAATCATCCAGACAGAATGTTCCGGCAATACAAATCCAAAACGAGCAAACAATCCTATGTACAACAATACAATTAACATATTGCTGAAGGTGAAGAGAAAAGCGGTGATGAAATCTTGTGTAAATGATAGCTTTTTCTCTTTTCGCTTTCGTAGATTACGAACCGGATTGCTTCGGAATAGATAGACTCCAAACAAGGCAAGCACGATACTTCCCAACAGTTGGAGTGGACGTTGATTGGCTTCGACAAAGCTTACAACCATTCCCATGCACAGACAAGTAAGTGCCGCATAAATGATGTCTGACAATGCTGCCCCTAATCCTGTTATAAAACCATGCCATCTGCCTTTGCTGAGTGTGCGTTGTATGCACAGCATCCCAATGGGTCCCATGGGAGCCGATACTAAAACCCCAATTAAAAAGCCTTTACTTACCAATCCAAGCATTTAACTAACTTTCCATTCTTACTTCGTGTGCAAAGATACGTCCTTAAGCTGATAAAATTTGCTAAAACGTATCATTTCACTTTATCGCGAACATCTTTTAAGATGCTCTGTAATTCGTAAACGATTTCAGGATTTTCTTTTGCTACGTTCTTTTGCTCGTAATCTGATGCAACATGGTAAAGCTGTGGCTCCATTAAATAACCGGTTTCAACCGATTCACTCTCCATAATGGCTTCTCCACGGCTTGGCTCGATGTATTTCCATTCTTTCGTGCGGACAGACAAAGCATGGTTCAACGCTTGTTCAATCACCCAAGGACGATCGGCATTGTCTTTTCCCAACCAAGTGTCCAAATGGTTCCTGCTATCAATGGCTGCTCCTTTGGGCAAACGCACTTGCAGCAGGGAAGCGAATGATGCAAACCAGTCGATTTGGGAAACCAATGCATCCGATACGGCTGCCTTATGGATTTCTTTCGGCCATCTGACAATAGCAGGAATACGCGTTCCACCTTCAAAAGCACTGTATTTATTCCCACGAAGTGGGCCAGTCGGACGATGGCTGCCCAACTTGGCAACGGCTTCGTCTGCATATCCGTCATCTACTACAGGACCATTGTCGCTTGATAAGATGATGATTGTATTATCGGCTATTCCTAAGTCATCCAAAGTCTTCAGCAACTGACCGACTGTCCAGTCGAACTGGACAATGGCATCTCCACGAAGTCCCATCGGATTCTTTCCCCGGAAACGTTCGTGCGGGAAGCGAGGCACATGCACGTCGTTGGTCGCAAAATACATAAAGAAAGGTTTGTCTTTGTTGGCTTGGATGAATCCTTGTGCGTGAACTAAAATGGAATCGGCAATGTTTTCGTCTTTCCATAAAGCCTTTCCGCCCCCTTTCATATAACCAATTCGACTGATTCCATTCACGATGGATTTGTCATGCCCGAAGCTGGGTTTTAAATTGTAGAGGAGTTCAGGATTGTCTTTCCCTGTCGGCTCGCCGGGGAAATTGGCTTGGTAGCTTACTTCAATCGGTGCAGAAGGGTCATAGTTAGCCACTTGCCCGTTTTCTATAAATACACAAGGCACACGGTCTGCGGTGGCAGCCATGATATAATGATAATCAAATCCTAAATCACCCAAGGCTGCTGGCAGAGGAGCGTTCCAGTCCTGTTCACCTGTCTTGTCGCCTAATCCTAAGTGCCATTTGCCGATTGCAGCAGTCGAATAACCAGCCGCTTTGAAAAGGTCAGCCATGGTAAACTGTTCCGGGCGGATAATCATTTTGGCATTTCCGGCAGCAATGTCAGTGTCGGGTCTGCGCCAAGCATATTCGCCAGTCAGCATGGCATATCTTAAAGGAGTGCTTGTGGAAGCAGTAGCATGGGCTTGCGTGAACCGGATTCCTTCATTTGCCAAGCGGTTCACATTGGGAGTTTGTACACGGGTCGCTCCGTAACATTCCAAGTCTCCATAACCTAAATCATCCGCATAAATGAAGATGACATTCGGCAATTCCTTGCCAGGCACTGTTCGTTTCTGTTGTGCTTGCAAAGCAGGAGGCAATAAAAAAGAAGCCCCCAAAGCAATAAATAAAGTCGATTTCATATTATCCGTGTTTTATCTGCGTCAAAAGTACGGAATTTATTGTGAAATGCCGTTTTTTCCCGTATGAAATATATATCTTTGCACTATTCTAATCAACATACGATTATCAATTAACTTGAACATATATGATTCTATTCTTTCAATCTCCAACAAAAACCGTGTTAGCTGTAGAGACTAAACATGCGTTTTCTGCGGAAGACACACAGAAACTTGTATGGCTTTTCAGTGAAGCCAAACCGGTTGAATCTGAAACCCTGAATGGATGGTTTGTAGGTCCACGCCGTGAAATGGTCACACCATGGAGTACAAATGCTGTTGAAATCACCCAAAATATGGGCTTGGATGGCATCCTCCGAATCGAAGAATATTTCCCGGTTGCATCTGGAGAAGCTGAGCATGACCCAATGCTTCAACGTATCTACAATGGATTAGACCAAGAGATTTTCACTATCAGTAAAAAACCAGACCCAATTGTTTATATTGAAGACTTGGAGGCTTACAATGTACAGGAAGGTTTGGCACTGAGCGATGAGGAAATTGCCTATCTGAAAGAAGTCAGTGAAAAAATAGGCCGCAAATTGACCGATAGTGAAGTATTCGGTTTCTCTCAAGTCAATTCAGAACATTGCCGCCATAAAATCTTTGGTGGAACTTTCATTATCGACGGTGAAGAGAAAGAAAGCTCTCTGTTCAACTTAATCAAGAAAACATCTAAGGAGAATCCGAATAAATTGGTTTCTGCTTATAAAGATAATGTAGCATTCAATGAAGGTCCAGTCGTTGAGCAGTTTGCTCCGGAATGTGGTGACCGTCCTGATTTCTATACAACGAAGAATATCCAAACAGTTATTTCTTTGAAGGCGGAGACACATAACTTCCCGACTACAGTTGAACCGTTCAATGGTGCGGCAACTGGTTCGGGTGGGGAAATCCGTGACCGTTTGGGCGGTGGTAAAGCTTCTTTGCCATTGGCTGGAACAGCTGTATATATGACTTCTTATCCTCGTACCGAAGGTGCACGCGAATGGGAAAAGGTATTGGATCCACGTCCTTGGTTGTATCAGACTCCGGAACAGATTTGATAAAGGCTTCCAATGGCGCTTCTGATTTCGGTAACAAATTTGGCCAGCCTCTGATTTGTGGTTCTGTTTTGACTTTCGAACACGAAGAAAACCAGAAGCAATTTGCATACGATAAAGTAATCATGTTGGCAGGAGGTGTCGGTTATGCTAATAAACGCGATGCCTTGAAAGGTGATCCGAAACCGGGAGAAAAAGTAGTTGTCATTGGTGGTGATAACTATCGTATCGGCATGGGCGGTGGTGCAGTCTCTTCTGTGAACACAGGTCAATACACGAGCGGCATTGAATTGAATGCTATCCAGCGTGCCAATCCGGAAATGCAAAAACGTGCAGCGAACGTGATTCGTACAATCGCTGAATCAGACGAGAATCCAATCGTTTCTATCCATGACCACGGTGCTGGCGGGCATTTGAATTGTTTGTCTGAATTAGTGGAAGCTACGGGTGGACATATTGACATGAGTAAATTGCCTATTGGCGATCCAACCCTTTCTGCAAAGGAAATCATCGGCAATGAAAGCCAGGAAAGAATGGGCTTGTTGATGGAGGAAAAGGATGTGGAACGTGTAAAACGTATCGCAGACCGTGAACGTGCTCCTATGTATGTAGTCGGAGAAACGACTGATGATATGAAGTTCGTTTTTGAACAGGCTGATGGAGTTAAACCGATTGATATCAAATTGGAATATATGTTTGGTAAACCACCACGTACGATTATGCGCGATAATACTGTAGTGGAAACATATCAGCCGGTTGTTTACAAAGAATCAGAACTTCACCATTATTTGGAAAATGTACTTCAGCTGGAAGCTGTGGCTTGTAAGGATTGGTTGACTAACAAAGTAGACCGTTCTGTTAGTGGCAAGGTGGCTCGCCAGCAATGCCAAGGCGAATTACAATTGCCTTTGAGCGACTTGGGTGCGATGGCTTTGGACTATCGTGGAAAATCAGGTATCGCTACCGCAATTGGTCATGCGCCACAGGTTGCAATGGTGGATCCGGCAGCTGGTTCAGTAATGGCTATTGCGGAATCTCTTACCAATATTGTCTTTGCTCCTTTGACAGACAAGTTGGAAGGCGTGTCGCTGAGTGCAAACTGGATGTGGCCTTGCCGAAACGAAGGAGAAGATGCTCGTCTGTATAAAGCAGTCGAAGCCGCTTCTGATTTTGCTTGTGCTTTGGGTATCAATATACCGACTGGAAAAGACTCTTTGTCTATGACTCAGAAATATGGAGATAAGAAAGTCCTTTCCCCGGGAACTGTAATCATTTCCGCAGGTGCTGAAGTGAGCGATGTTCGTAAGATTGTTTCTCCGGTATTGGCTCATGAAAAGAATTCCCACATATATTATATAGACTTCTCGTTTGACACGTTGAAGTTAGGTGGTTCTGCCTTAGCTCAGACATTGAACAAATTAGGAAACGAAGTGCCGACAGTGAAAGATCCGGAATACTTTACAGATGCGTTTAATGCTGTTCAAGATGCCATAGAAAAAGGTTTGATATTGGCTGGACACGATATTTCTGCTGGTGGTATGATTACTACCATGTTGGAAATGTGTTTTGCAAATGTAGAAGGAGGTTTGGAAGTCAACTTGGACAAGGTAGCAGAAAGCGATATCGTGAAGATTTTGTTTGCTGAAAATCCGGGAATCTTGGTTCAGGTGAAAGAGAAGAAGGCATTCGAGAAATTGATGATGGATGCAGGCATTGGTTTTGCTGAAATTGCTAAACCGACAAGCGAACGTCATATCTTGGTGTCTAAAGACGGTATCCAATATCATTTCGGTATTGATTATATGCGTGATGTTTGGTACGAATCTTCTTATAAATTGGATATCAAGCAGAGCGGTAACACTTGTGCTGGCAATCGTTTCGAGAACTATAAGATGCAGCCATTGGAATTCAAGTATAACAAGAACTTCACAGGCAAATTGGCTGATTATGGTTTGACATTCGACCGTAAAGGAAGAAGTGGTATAAAAGCTGCTGTCATCCGTGAAAAGGGTTGCCAGTGTGAACGTGAAACTTCTTATGCTCTTTATTTGGCTGGTTTCGATGTGAAAGATGTTCACATGACAGACTTGGCTTCTGGTCGTGAAACTTTGGAAGATGTCAACATGATTGTATTCTGTGGCGGTTTCTCTAACTCCGATGTTTTGGGCTCTGCCAAAGGATGGGCTGCAGGCATTCTGTTTAACGAGAAAGCAAAGAAAGCAATCGATAACTTCTATGCTCGTGAAGATACCTTGAGTTTAGGAATATGTAATGGTTGCCAGGTAATGACTGAATTGGGCGTTGTTTATCCGGAACACGAGAAGAAGTACAAGATGTTACATAACGATTCCCATAAGTTTGAATCTAACTTCGTTACTTTGGAAATTCCGAAGAACCATTCTGTTATGTTCGGCTCTTTGAGCGGAAGCAAGATTGGCGTTTGGATTGCACACGGAGAAGGAAAATACAGCTTCCCATACGAAGAGAAGGATTATCATATCGTAGCTAAATATAATTATGAAGGTTATCCTGCTAATCCAAATGGCTCTCCTTGGTCAGTAGCAGGCGTATGTTCTCATGATGGTCGTCATTTGGCAATGATGCCGCACCCGGAACGTGCAATGTTCCCATGGCAATGTGGTTATTATCCTGCAGATCGTCGTGATGATGAAGTGACTCCATGGATTGAAGCATTTGTTAATGCAAGGAAATGGATTGAAGCCAATAAGCATTAATCATGGCTTTTTCAAGTAGATAAACACTGTTATTTATTTAATAATTTATCAGTAAGGGGCTGTGTCAAAACGAAAGTTTTGATGCAGCCCCTTTAAGGTGTGTCAGAATTAGCAAAAAGGAAGGCACTGAGGATGAGACCGACAGGAGTTTACTGATATAAATGACTGAGGTCGAATTCCGAAAGTAACGCAGCAGTTTGCAATTATGACACACCGCCTCTTTTCTTATTATTTGTGCTTGATATTATCCAATGCTTTTTTGACAGATCCATAGAGAAGCAACTTCTCTTCGGCTTCATTGTATGGAATGCCGGTTTCTTCCATAATCATGCGTGTGCCTCGTTCAATCAATTTCTTATTTGTAAGTTGCATATTCACCATCCTGTTTCCTTTTATTCGTCCCAATTCAATCATGATGGTGGTGGAAATCATGTTTAAGATCATCTTTTGTCCTGTTCCGGATTTCATTCGTGAGCTTCCGGTTACGAACTCAGGACCAACTATCATTTCTATGGGAATATCGGAGACTTCTGCCATTGGAGAATTCGGATTACTGCAAATGCACGCAGTAAGTATTCCATTTTCATGCGCGTTTTTTAGTGCGGCGATTACATAAGGAGTTGTCCCGGATGCCGCAATGCCGATAACAGTGTCCAATGAGTCAATCTTGTGTGCTTGCAGATCTTTCCAGCCTTGTTGCAAATCATCTTCGGCATTTTCAACAGCATTGCGCAATGCAGTGTCACCTCCGGCTATGATTCCTATAACATGGCCTGGACCTACTCCAAATGTGGGCGGAATCTCTGACGCATCCAACACGCCTAAGCGTCCACTTGTTCCGGCACCAATATAAAACAATCGTCCTCCTTCTCGCATTTGGCACAACAGCACTGACCAACCGCTCAATTTGAGGAATGGCATTCCGTACAACCAATGCTACTTTTTGGTCTTCTGTATTAATGTCATTTAATAATTCTCGCAATGGCTTCTTTTCCAAGTTATCATAGAAAGAAGCCTGTTCTGTTATCTTTTCAAATCCCATAATCAATCTTTTTACACATTCATAATCATAGAGAGAGGTAATCAATCAAGCCTTCCATCGGACTTTGAACAATTCTTCCCAATTTCATATTGCATTTAGCCGCAGCTTCTTCCAGTATGTCTTTAAAATGATAAGCAATGGATCCTACCATATTTACTTCATATTCCTCACATTCGAGAGGCAAGACGTTACGGCTAAAGAACGCAATAAAACTATCCAATACCAATTTGTGCATAAGAGATTCGTGGATGTTTTCCTTTATAAATGGAGTGAATGAAGCCAAAAAGCGGTTGGGAAACGGCTGGCGATACACCCGGTCGATTATTTCTCCCTCGGAATAGCCATATTGGAGTATGAATTTCTCCCTTAATTGATTGCCCAAAACTCCTTTTAATAAGCTACCTACCAATAATTTGCCCAAAACAGCTCCGCTACCTTCATCGCCCAAGATAAAACCTAAAGGAGATATATGTTTGGTTATTTGTGTTCCGTCATAAAAGCAAGCATTTGATCCAGTTCCTAATATGCATGCAATTCCTGGCCGGTCGCCACATAAGCAGTGCACAGCAGCCATCAAGTCGGAATGGACTGTCACCTTTTCTATATTCAAACACTTGCATAACAGGCTTCGGACTATTTCGGCTTTCCCGAATATACATCCTGCTCCGTAAAAGAAAGCACTTTCGGGGCGATAATTTCCCAATAAAGGAGACAATACATTTCTGATTTCCAAATCCATCTCGTTTTCTGACAAGAAATAAGGATTCAGACCTTTGGACTTGCCTTGCCAAATCACTTTCCCGGATGAAACCAAAGACCAATCTGTTTTGGTGGAACCACTATCCGCTATTAATATCATAAGTTTATATTTTTCATACGTTCGAACTGCTTAATTATCCCATGTTGACTGACTGCCGCATCTGTTTTATCTTCTTATATACATAATAGAAGGCTGGTATCAAAAAGATATCAGCAAACAGCCATGCGGTTGAATCTCCAAAGCAGACAGCAGTATATCCCCAAATCGGGACAGCTATTATGCTGACCAATATACGGGCTATCATTTCTGCAACACCGGAAAACATGGCAAGATTGGTAAAACCAGCACCTTGTATCGAGTAACGTAAAATGCAAAGCAAACCAACCAAAGGGAAGAATACAGCGGCTACATGTAAGAAGAATGTTGCGTCCTTAATAATTTCTGTTTCTGATGGAGCTACAAATAGATAAAGTAGTTCACGTGAGAAAAGCATCAAGACTGCAAATGTGAAGAGTGCATAGGTAGACATCATTATGGTACTGGATTTTATGCCTTGCCCCACTCGTTCTGGTTTTCCTGCTCCGTAATTTTGGCCAACGTATGTAGCCATGGCAATTCCTATTGTCTCAAAAGGACATAAGAAAAACATCTTGATTCGCATGGCTGCTGTAAATGCCGCTACGCACGCAGTTCCTAAAGCATTGTTCGCACTTTGAAGCATAATGCTGCCAATAGCTGTTATGGAAAACTGTAATCCCATCGGAACACCAATGCCTAACAGGTTTTTCGCCAAATTCATGTCGAATCGATCTTCCCCTTTTTCCATCTGTATAATCGAAAAGTGTTTATACATATAGAAATAACATAATATGGCAGATAATCCTTGAGCTACGACTGTGGCGATGGCTGCTCCGGCAACACCCCAATCTAATATTACAATGCAGAAGAGATCCAGCAATATATTTAATAATGTAGAGAAGAGCAGGAAATAAAATGGTGTTTTGCTATCTCCCAATGCTCGAATAATGCTGGACAACAAATTATAGAAAAAGGTGCAAGGCACTCCTAAAAAGGTGATGAGCAAATAGAGATAGGCATTTCTAAAGATAGCTTCCGGTGTTTGCATCATTCGCAGGATTGAAGAGCAACAAAGACTGGTTATTAAAGCTATCATGATAGACATAATTGCCGCCAAGCGCAAACCTAATGAGATATAACGTCGCATGGTCGTATAATCACGAGCTCCGAATTTCTGAGCAACCGGAATACCGAACCCGCAACAACAGCCGTTACAGAATCCTAAGATTAAAGATTACGGAAGTACTTGCTCCCACAGATGCCAATGCGTGAATACCTAAGAATTTACCAACAATAGCAGCGTCAATTAAAGAATAGGTTTGCTGCAATAAATTACCCAACAGCAGAGGCAATGTAAAGTTAAAAATTAGAGGCAACGGTGCGCCTTCTGTCATTTCTTTTGAAGAAGCCATCTGGTTTTACTATTTTTGTGCCTGCAAAGGTAGAGAGAAAACAGTAATAAGAAGTATTTATGAAGAAAAAAACTTCGAGGATAGAGAAAGAAAAGCTGGTCGTAAAAGAAATGATAGAGCTTTATTGTAAGAAAAAAGAGAAGAATAAAGAGCTTTGCGAAGAGTGTAAATCCTTGTTGGATTATGCTTATAAACGGTTGGACCATTGCAAATTTGGAGAGTATAAGAGCTCATGCCAAAAATGCCCTATTCATTGTTATAAAAAGGATATGAGGGAACGGATGAGGCAAGTTATGCGTTTCAGCGGCCCGCGAATGTTGTTCTATCATCCGGTTGCTGCATTAAAACATTTGCTCCAGAAATAAAAAGGCGGTGTGTCATAATTGCAAAATGCAAGGCACACCTTAAAGGGGCTGTGTCAAAACGAAAGTTTTGATGCAGCCCCTCGTGTTTTATTTAGGGAATATGATTATTTCAATTTGCAGTCATTGCATCTTGCTTGAATCTGTTTGAAGAAATCATTACCTTTATTGTCCACCAAGATAAATGCAGGGAAGTTCTCAACTTCGATTTTCCAGATAGCTTCCATTCCTAATTCAGGATATTCTACACATTCGATGCTCTTGATGTTGTTTTGTGCCAAAATAGCGGCCGGCCCACCAATTGATCCAAGGTAGAAACCGCCATGCTTTTTACAAGCATCTGTAACAGCTTGGCTGCGGTTACCCTTTGCCAACATAATCATTGAACCTCCGTGAGCTTGGAATAAATCAACATATGGGTCCATGCGGCCAGCTGTAGTCGGTCCCATTGAACCACAAGCCATTCCTGCAGGAGTCTTAGCCGGGCCAGCATAATAGATAGGATGGTCTTTGATATATTGAGGCAAATCTTCTCCCTTATCCAAACGTTCTTTCAACTTAGCGTGAGCAATGTCGCGGCCAACAATGATAGTTCCATTCAATGAGAGGCGTGTTGCTACTGGATATTTATCCAATTCCGCCAAATTTCGTTCATTGGGCGGTTCAAATCAATCTTGACAGCATTGCCTTCGCCTGCTTGACGCAATTCTTTTGGGATTAATTCACCTGGATTCGCATCCAATTTCTCAATCCAAATACCGTCTTTGTTAATCTTACATTTTACGTTACGGTCTGCAGAGCAAGAAACACCTAAGCCAACAGGACAAGAAGCACCGTGGCGAGGCAAACGGATGATACGAACATCGTGTGCATAATATTTGCCACCGAACTGTGCACCTAAACCGATTTTGTGAGCTTCTTCCAATACTTTCTTTTCCAACTCAACGTCACGGAAAGCACGTCCATATTCATTGCCAGTTGTCGGCAATTCGTCATAATAACGAGTAGAAGCCAATTTGACAGTCAGCAAGTTCTTTTCAGCAGAAGTTCCACCAATCACAAATGCAATATGATAAGGAGGGCAAGCCGCTGTGCCTAATGTCTTCATCTTTTCAACCAAGAAAGGAACCAAAGTATCCGGATTCAAGATTGCTTTTGTCTCTTGATATAAATAAGTCTTGTTGGCAGAACCACCACCTTTAGTGACGCACAAGAATTTATATTCCATTCCTTCCGTTGCTTCCAAGTCGATTTGAGCAGGCAAGTTGCAACGAGTATTTACTTCATCGTACATTGAAAGCGGAGCATTCTGGGAATAACGCAAATTGTTCTCTGTATATGTTTTGAATACGCCTAATGACAAAGCCTCTTCATCACAATATCCAGTCCAGACCTGCTGTCCTTTTTCGCCATGGATGATAGCAGTACCAGTATCTTGGCAGAAAGGAAGGATTCCTTTTGCTGACACTTCTGCATTGCGCAAGAAAGTAAGAGCTACATACTTGTCATTCTCGCTTGCTTCAGGGTCATTTAGGATTTTAGCTACTTGCTCATTGTGGGAGCGGCGCAACATGAATGAAACATCATGGAATGCTGCGTTAGCCATTGCTGTCAAACCTTCTTTAGCGATTTTCAGAATAGGTTTCCCCTCAAATTCTGAAACGGAAACATAATCTTTAGTAAGCAAATAATATTCAGCTGTATCAGGTCCCAAAGGGAACATCGGTTGATACTTGAATGGTGTTGTTGCCATAGTATGATACGTTTAATATTTATATTGATATTGGTTGTCTAATCTAATGACGTACAAATTTACTCAAAATTCATGATATAAATCCAAACTATCCATTAATTTTGTGCAATTCTTTGGAAATGCAGATTTATAATTATATTTATAAAAGGCTTATTATATAAGCATTCACAACTGCAAAAAGAAAGAATTAACGAAATAATCTTAAAAAAATAAGGTTATCAGAAAATATTTAGTTTATTTTGTATCAGAATAAAAAGGAAGTATCTATATCCTTTCTAAATATATGAAATATGAAGGACACTCAGGGAAATAATTTAGCGGCTAATGAAGTCGGTAAATTAAACGAAATGACTACTACGACAACTGAAACAGCAGCTGTTTCCAAAGAAGCAACTGTGGAAAGTGTTGCTGCGGGTAAAATGACCAAGGAAGAAATTTTGAACAAATTAAGGAACATGGTCGAAGAACCTGTCAGTGCCGTACGAGATGAAATAGATTCTCTCAAGCAGGCTTACTACAAAATACGGAAGGCTGAAATAGAAGAATTGAAAAAGACTTTTGTTGAACAAGGTGGCAATGTAAAGGATTTCAATGTGCCGGAAGATAAGTATGAAGCCCTTCTTAAAGATTTGATGAATACTTTCAAAGAGAAACGTGCAGCCCAAATTGCTGAAGAAGAAAAGTTAAAAGCGGCAAACTATGAAGTGAAGCTGCAATTAATTGAACAGTTGAAGAATCTTTGTAATAGTAATGAGGATTTCAATAAGCTTTACAATGAATTTAAAGAAATTCAGCAGAAGTGGAAAGATATAAAACTTGTCCCGGAAGGAAAAGTTAATGAATTGTGGAAAGAATATCAGAATTATTCAGAACAGTTCTATGACCTGATTAAAATCAATAGCCAGTTCCGTGATTACGATTTCAAAAAGAATTTGGAATTGAAGACTGCTTTGTGTGAGTCTGTGGAAAAACTGGGCACGACGAAAGATACGGTTTCTGCTTTCCATCAGTTGCAAAAGTTGCACCAGCAATGGCGTGAAATCGGACCGGTGGCAAAAGAGTTGAGAGAAAGTCTTTGGGCACGTTTCAAAGCAGCTTCAACGGTGATAAACAAACGCTATGTCCAGTTCTTTGAAGAACAAAAAGAGAAAGAGCTGGTGAACCTGCAAGAAAAAACGGCTCTCTGCGAAGCTGTCGAGAGAATTGATTGCACATTATTGAAGAGTGCCAAGGATTGGGAGAAGAAGGCTAATGAGGTCTTTGAAATACAGAAGAAATGGAAAACGATAGGTTTTACTCCTAAGAAGCATAATACTAAAATTTTCGAACGTTTCCGCGCTGCTTGCAATGTGTTCTTTGCCAAAAAATCTGAGTTCTTCAAAGCCATGAAGAGCGAAATGGAGGAAAACTTGGAAAAGAAACGCAGGCTTTGTGAAAAGGCGGAAGCTTTGAAAGATAGTACTGATTGGAAAGAAACAACTGAAAAGATGATTGCCTTGCAAAAGGAATGGAAGACAATCGGACAGGTCTCTTTCCATAATTCCGAACGGATTTGGAAGCGTTTCATCAAAGCTTGTGACTATTTCTTTGACAATAAGAATAAGAATGTTCCGTCACAAAAGGATGAAGAGCAAAGAATTTAGAAGCGAAGAAGGCATTAATAGAGAAAGTCAATGCATTAGACGAATCTCTGGATAATGATACGGCGGTAGCTACTTTGAAATCGTATATGGGCGAGTGGAATTCCATTGGCCATGTGCCTTTCAAAGAAAAGGATAAAGTCTATCAAGCGTTCCATAAAGCAATTGATGCGCAATTCGACCGTCTGAAAGTTAGTCGTCAGGACAGAAGAATGAAGTCTTTCCAAAATGATGTAAACGAGCTTGCGGAAAAAGGGAAGAACAAGCTTTATTCAGAAAGGGAAAAGTTGATGCGGAATTATGAACGTATGAAGTCTGACCTTCAAACATACGAGAATAATTTTGGCTTCTTGAATGTTTCTTCAAAAGGCGGAAGCGGTTTAGTGAAAGAGCTTGAACGCAAGATTGAAAAATTGAAAGAAGAAATGCAATTGACAATTAAGAAAATTGAAACGATTGACGAAAATTTAGATTAATAATATTATAACGTATAGGAGAAGTTAGGATTAGTTCTAACTTCTCTCTTTTAGCCCTATGCCTAAGTTACATTTTTTTAATCCGGGAAGTGAAGAGGCCGTTTGGTCTGGAAATATACATTTGACTCCGACGGCGAATGTACAGCGAATGTTTACAGATCTCTCTTGTTTACCTCTTTGGTATGCCGATCAAGAGGATTTTGTATGGACGGAGAATCCGAATGCTGCTTCATATTCGGAGGAGATGCACATGATATTCCCTAAGCTGCCGCAGATATTTACAGCTGAGACCATGAAGAAACCTGAAGAGTATCCGCCTCTGGAAGCTACTCCTTGGGGTTTATCTCCTCATAGTTTGTATCAATTCAAACTTCTCCGGAAAAAAACAAATTTACCTCTCTCCATTCTTACATGGAAAGAGCGTTATCGCACGTTGACAGGAAGACGAATGGCGAAATGTGTGTTGAACCGTTTGAAGGAGCTTCTTCCCGGAATTAACATACCTAAAGCTCCTGAATTTGTCTGTTTTTTGGCCGATGTGGAACGTTTAGCGCGTGGCAGCCGTTATCCTCTTATTTTAAAAAGACCGTTTTCTTCGTCGGGAAGAGGGTTGTATTGGATTCGTAATCCTAAACTGAATGATAAGGATATCAAATGGATTAATGGTTCCCTTAATAAACAAGGGGAGATAAGTGTGGAGCGTGCGCAGAATAAGATTATTGATTTTGCAATGGAGTTTGAGTCTGACGGAAATGGGAAAGTGACATACAGAGGCTTGTCTGTGTTTGGAACACAGGACAAAGGTGCGTATGTGGGAAACATAATCGGTTCCGAGCAATTCCGTCAATCTTTGTTGCTTCAATATGTAAGTAAAGAGGCGTTGGAGATGTATAGAAATGCGTTGGAAACGGCTCTTTCTGAATATTATGGGTCTCATTATGCAGGTCCATTGGGCGTCGATATGTTGATTTACGCTGGCTCTAACAATCAACCAATGATTCATCCTTGTTTGGAAATAAACATGAGAAGGACAATGGGTATGCTTGCCCTCAATTTGTCAGAACGATATGTCAGTGAAAGTTCAACAGGAAACTTCCGAATGGAATTCAATTCAAATGAAGGAGCTATTTATCAATTCCATCAAGAAATGGAATCGGATTATCCAATTGTCATGCGTAATGGACGCATAACATCGGGTTATGTTGCTCTTTCTCCTGTGTCTAAAGATACGAGCTTTTGGGCTTACATGTTAGTTTCAGAACAACATTGATTTGTTGTTCCTATAAAAGAATAAAAATAGCGGTGTGTCAAAAGGTTGTTGGCGCACCGTTTTTGTTTTTATGCGATTCATTGAATATCAGCTACTATCGAACCTTCTCACCTTAGTGAGAAACATTGCTCATATAGGTGAGAAGCATTTCTCATATAAGTGAAAAACACTTCTCACCTAAGTGAGAAACATAAAATGTTGACACATTGACTAAATCAGGAGACAGCATCCTATTTATAATATCCCAATGGCTGTTTGCGCGAAAGTGAATTATATATTATCTCAAAGTTTTTATTTGAAGAGCGAAGGCTGTTTTTCGACAGGTCTTTCCCTTCAATGATGGAAAGAACGATGGAAAATAATGGGTCTTCTTTTGAAGCAAACTCTCCAAGCTGCAACCCTTCGGAATACTCGACATCGGCAGGTAACCCTTTTTCATAATCACCGAAATCTTCGGAGTTAAATAGGTTAAAGGAGGTTGGCCAGACTTCCAACGATTGCCATTTCTCATTTGTGAAAAGAGCTTGTCCGACATTTTTCCCGAATGTCGTTTCACCCACTTGTATTAAATTGCTATTCATATAAGGACGTAGTCCATTGATGATTGCCTCCGATGCGGATGCAGTTGATTCGCTTGTTATTATATACAAACGTTGAGGGTTTATGTTCGCACCGCGCCCGATAACGCTCTTGTCGAAAGCAAATTGTACTGTCTGTTGATGAGCTTATTATATTTTAAATGAATAAACTCTTTCCCCATATAAGCTTCTGGAACCAGCATGGTTGCCAATAGCTGGGAACTGCTAATGCTTCCTCCGCGGTTATACCGCAAATCCAAGACAAACTCATCCGCTTCTGCTTCTTTAAATTTACGGAATGCCATACGCAAGTTGTCATCGTACTCATCTTCAAAACTATTATACACCAAATAGGCAATCTTATGGTTTTGTATAGGAATCACAGTGTCCAAATAAACAGAATTATCTTCCGCCTCTTCAGGCGTTCCCATTTGGATGGTGCGGCTCTTGTCGAAATGGGTTTCGGAAACCATTTTCCCCAATTGCATCTCTGCTCCGGATTTGGGTGTGTCCAATAAGTCGGAATAGTTAGAAGCTGTCAATGCCTTGCCATCAACCGTGATTATTAATTCGCCACGTTTTAATCCAGCTTTGTCAGCGGGGGAATCTTTGAAAACATATAAGGCTTGAGCAAGGAACTCATTTTTGTCAGCTATGCGAATCAACCGGTATTCAAAGCCATAAGAGACATCTTTTTTAGAAGAACGGAGTATGGAATCATCATATTCTATTCTTGAATAATGAGAACCGTTTTTCCCATCTTTGTCCGTAAGCAAAGAATTAAAGAAAGTTTTCGGTTCTTGTTCGTATTGCAAAGTATTTTCAGCAGGTAATTCGTCATACCATAAATAATAATTCTTCATTCTGTCAAAAACCCATTTGTTTATTTCAGTTTTGACCGTTGAATCAATCACCTCTTCTTCGTCGTCAATAACACCTTCATCTGTACAAGATAGACAACATCCCAAGCAAAAAAACAATAAGAAACGGCTTAAATCGTAGTTCATACTATATTCTATTTAAAAATCGGCTAAATATAACTATTCTTAATCGCTTTTTCGCTATATTTGTGGATTAAATTATTTATAATGTAGAAAAACAATGAAACGTATCATTTTTATCTTAACGGCCATATTGTTATCTATTGGTGCTGTTTCAGCCCAAGAGAAGCAAGCTGTCATATCAGCGAAAGAAACGACATTTGATTTTGGAACGATTAAAGAGGGCAATGGGAAAGTCTCACATACATTTATAATAGAGAATACAGGGGACGGTCCATTGGTGATGACTCGTGTTATCGCTTCTTGTGGTTGCACGACTCCGGAATGGACGAAAGAACCGGTTGCTCCGGGTAAAACAGGTGATGTGAAAATCACATATAATCCGGCAGGAAGACCTGGAGCTTTCGTTAAGACGGTTTCTATTTATAGTAACGGGAAGAAAGGAAGTTACATACTTACTATCAAAGGAAAAGTGGTGAGTGATTAATTCCCCCATTTAATATTAGTTGACTAATGCTTTCATTTAGACATATTATATATTTAATTGGCTTCCTGTTGATAGATGCAACTTTGGCTTTTGCTCAAGAAAAGACTCAAATAGGAGTGGATTCTCAAGTCTTCGACTTTGGAACTATCGAGGAGGCTAAAGGATTGGCAAGTCACGTCTTTACCATTGAAAACCAAGGGGACAATCCTTTGGTGATTACTCGTGTGACCGCTTCTTGTGGTTGTACTCGGCCGGAGTGGACGAAAGATCCAATCGCTGCCGGCAAAAGTGGAGTGGTAAAAGTGACTTATAATCCAAAAGGAAGACCTGGACCTTTTTATAAGACTATCACGATTTTCAGCAATGCAGATAAGTCGCGGTATAACCTGGCTATAAAAGGGAATGTCACACCGAAACCTAAAACGCCAGCGATTACTTATCCTTATGCTATTGGTAATCTTAAACTGCACACTAAATGTATTGTTCAACAATTTGAGGCAGAATGAGACATTAGGGGAAAAGATTAATATAAGGAATGAAGGTGAAACTTCTATGGAAATATCTTTAGGTAAATTGCCGCATTATGTTACTGCTGAAGTCAAGCCTGTAAAATTGGCTCCGAATGAAGAAGGAGTAATTACTTTTTTAATAAACGGGCGGGAGATCAAGCATAAAGGTCGTTTGCGGCTTGATGTTCCTATGGAAGTGAAAGAGATAGGGAATAATAAGCCCGTTGGCGAAAATTTGATTCTTGCTGCCAATGTGATAGATGATTTTAGCAAGATGTCCGCTAAAGAGAAGGAGAAAGGTGCGATTATACACATTTCAGGTTCTTTGTTGGACTTTGGGCAGGTTTCATCCAGCAGGAACAAAATCCCTTTTGTAAACAATCGGGTGACGGGAACTGTTGATATAACGAACCAAGGAAAGTCTGATTTGATCATCCACAGCTTTACATCTGACAATGAAACAATCAGTATTAGTCGTGGTAAAAAGGTTATTAAGCCGGGAGAGACGACAACATATAAAGTGTCCATCCGTCCCAAAGATGTGAAAGTGAGATTAGAAGCATTAGTGAATATTATTTGTAATGACCCGAATGGACCTGTGCGTCTGTTAAAGGTCACTGCTTATAAATAAAAGGAGAAATTTATTATGGAACATCCCGAAAATGATGAAGCATACAAAGGATTAAAAGTAAACAAGGGCGTGGAAAATGTGCCCACGGTCAATCCTTATTTGAAGAGAAGAGTACAACGGAAACAATATACTACTTCTGAATTTGTGGAAGGAATATTAAAGGGAAACATTACTGTTCTTAGCCAAGCCGTAACAATGGTGGAAAGTTCTAAGCATTCTCATCAGCAGTTGGCTCAAGAAATCATTGAGAAATGTTTGCCTTTTGCAGGGAAATCTGTACGCATTGGTATAACGGGCGTGCCGGGTGCTGGAAAGTACTTCTATCGACTCTTTTGGTATGCACTTGTTGAAACAGGGTCATAAGTTGGCTGTGTTGGCAATTGACCCGAGCAGCGAGCGTTCAAAAGGTAGTATATTAGGTGATAAGACAAGGATGGAAGCTCTGTCAAGAGAAAAGAATGCTTTCATTCGCCCTTCGCCATCGGCTGGTTCGTTGGGAGGAGTTGCTCGTAAGACTCGTGAAACAATTATCTTGTGTGAAGCTGCCGGATTTGATACTGTTTGTGGAGACGGTCGGAGTCGGGCAAAGTGAAACGGCGGTTCATTCCATGGTGGACTTTTTCCTTTTGATCCAGCTTGCAGGAACAGGTGATGAATTACAGGGAATCAAACGTGGAATCATGGAAATGGCTGATGGCATTATCATTAATAAAGCAGACGGTGACAATGTGGACAAAGCACAATTGGCAGCTGCGCAATTCCGCAATGCTTTGCATCTTTTCCCGATGGCAGAGTCTGGTTGGTCTCCTAAAGTCTTGACATATTCTGGTTATTATAACTTGGGAATTAAAGAAATATGGGATATGGTGGGTGAATATGTGGAATTTACCAAGAAAAATGGCTATTTCGAATATAAAAGACGGGAGCAATCGAAATATTGGATGTATGAAAGTATTAATGATACACTCCGTGATACATTCTATAATAATCCGGCAGTGGAAGCTAACTTGATGCAAACGGAAAGCATGGTCCTGAATAATGAAATCACTCCGTTTGTGGCAGCGAAGAAGATGATAGATTTGCTGTTGAATGATTTGACTAAGAGATAATAGTTCTTTTTCATATAAAAGAAAACGGGATGCGTTTTGCTATGATTGCAAATGCATCCCGTTTCGTATTATTATTATTATTATCCTAAAAGGTCTATCAACTCTTCTAATGTTGCTGGTTTTTGTTCTCCGGTAATCATGTTCTTCAAGTTGATTTTCCCTTCTTCCATTTCCGTTTCCCCGACAATGGCGACAAATGGGATTTTCTTGGTGTCTGCGTATCCCATCTGCTTTTTCATCTTTGCTGACTCAGGATACAACTCTGTGCGGATGCCGGCTGCACGTACTTTTGCTATGATTGGAAGCAGATAAGCTTCTTCTTTTTCTCCAAAGTTCACAAAAAGCAACTGGGTTGTCAACAAAGCGTCTTTTGGATATAAATCCAATTGGTTCAATACATCAAAAATACGGTCTGCCCCGAAAGAGATTCCTACTCCGGATACGCCATCCATTCCGAATACGCCGGTCAAGTTGTCGTAGCGTCCGCCTCCGGTGATACTGCCGATTTGGACATCCAACGCTTTCACTTCAAAGATGGCTCCTGTGTAATAGTTCAGTCCTCGTGCCAATGTCAAATCCAATTCCAATTCAGAACGCAAAGTTAATTTGTCAATGCGGTCTAAATAAACTCCAATTCTGCTATTCCTTTTAATCCTATTTCTGAATTAGCCAATATCTGTTTCAGAGAATCAATCTTCTCACGGTTACTTCCACTCAGCATGATGACCGGTTGCAGTTTTTGGATGGCTTCTTCCGATAGTCCTTTGGAACGGAGCTCTTCATTTACATTGTCAATGCCAATCTTGTCCAACTTGTCAATGGCAACCGTGATGTCCACTATCATGTCAGCTGCACCTAAAATTTCAGCAATGCCTGCCAAAATCTTACGGTTATTCATCTTGATGCAAACACGGATGCCAAAGCGATGGAAGACTTCGTCCATTATCTGGATTAATTCAACCTCGTTAATCAGAGAGTCTGAACCTACGACATCGCCATCACATTGATAAAATTCACGATAACGGCCTTTTTGCGGACGGTCGGCACGCCAAACGGGTTGGATTTGATAGCGTTTGAACGGGAAAGAAATTTCATTGCGATGTTGTACGACAAAGCGGGCGAAAGGAACAGTCAAATCATATCGCAAACCTTTTTCGCAAGCTTTGGCTGCAAACTTGGCAGGGTTCATATCGTCCAATTCTTCGCGGCTGATACCGGAGAAACAATCTCCTGAGTTCAGAATTTTAAACAACAGCTTATCTCCCTCTTCGCCATATTTGCCCATCAACGTGGAAAGATTTTCCATGGCTGGAGTCTCTATCTGTTGAAATCCATATAAATGATACACATCGCGGATGGTATTGAAAATATAATTGCGTTTCGCCATTTCTTCAGGCGAAAAGTCTCTTGTTCCTTTGGGTATTGAAGGTTTCTGCATATCTTTTTACTTTAAAATTCTCACAAAAGTAATGCTTTTTTCAGAAATAGCACAACCTTCTGCTACTGATTGTTAGTTTTGTTAAGCTGATTATTAAAAATTCGGTTTATAAAGTGCCAATATTTGTGTACCTTTGCCGGCAAAGAAGAATAATAATATGGAAATTGCAGCATTGGTTTCAGGCGGAGTGGATAGTTCTGTTGTTGTTCACATGTTGAAAGAGGCAGGCTATAATCCTACTATTTTCTATATCCGTATCGGAATGGAAGATAAGGACGGGTATATTGATTGCCCGGCAGAGGAGGATATTGAGATAACTTCTTACATTGCCAAAAAATATGGTTGCCGGTTTGAACAGGTTTCATTGCATGACGAATATTGGGAAAAAGTTGTTAGTTATACGATTGATTCAGTTAAACGGGGTTTGACTCCCAATCCGGATATGATGTGCAATAAATTTATCAAATTCGGCTGCTTTGAAGAGAAATGGGGAAAGGATTTTGATAAAATAGCGACAGGCCATTATGCTACAACCACTGAAATTGATGGAAAGGTCTGGTTGTCCACTGCAAAAGACCCTGTTAAAGACCAAACGGATTTCTTAGGTCAGATTACCCGGTTGCAGATTCAGAAGTTGATGTTCCCGATTGGGCATTTGATGAAGAGCGAGGTTCGTGCCATTGCAGAAGCGCAGAAGCTGCCGAGTGCTAAGCGGAAAGACAGCCAAGGCATTTGTTTCTTAGGAAAGATAAACTATAATGATTTCATCGAACGATACTTGGGTCGTAGGACAGGCAAGATTATTGAATTAGAAACAGGTAAAGTCATAGGTAAACACAATGGCTATTGGTTCCATACCATAGGTCAGCGTAAAGGATTAGGATTAAGTGGCGGTCCGTGGTTCGTCATCAAAAAAGATATCCGAAGAAACATCATTTATGTTTCGAATGGATACGACCCGGAGACACAATATGGCAAAACAATCAACATGCACGGCTTTGATTTCATAACAGAAGACCCGTGGGGCGAATTTGATGATGCTAAAGAAATTACTTTCAAGATTCGTCATACGCCAGAGTTTACCCATGGAATAATCCGGAAGATAGGAGATATATATCGTATAGAATCCGATGAAAAGATACAAGGAATTGCCCCTGGACAATATGGCGTAGTATACGACAAAGACCATCATCTCTGCTTGGGAAGCGGAATGATATGTGAAGACCAAAAAGAGTAATGAGGAATGTCTCCCTTTGGATAGCATACTATTTGAAAATAGGAAGTGACCTATTTATAAAAAGGTAGTATGCTATTTGTAAAAAGGTAGCGACCTATTTGTGAAAGGGAAATACAAACAAAAAAAGCAAAGCCGAGAAATAGGAAATGAATCCCGAAAAACAAAATGTGATGAAAATGAAAAACTAAATGTGCATCAAAGTAAAATTAAAACAGCGTTAAAACAGCGTTATAACAGCATTTAAACGCTGTTTTATAATCTTTCCCCAAGTGCCCTCCGGGCGCTTGTTCCCGCGCCAATCCAAAAACGGGGGAAGCTGGGAAGAAAAAACTCCAATCGTTAACACGCTATGGCACAGCCGAAAGCGACCTGTAATAAAAATATTTCAAAAAATAATAGCAAAAACATTTGGCGGATAAATAAAAACAACCTACCTTTGCACCCGCAATCGAGAGAGATGCGGCAACGGCATGGCGGACGGGACGCCTGGAGGGGCGAGGCTGAGGTTGGAAAATCCAAGCGAAAGCGCCGGACTCCGGAAAGCGGACGAAAAAACTTCCGGAAAAATTTGGAAGATGAAGGGAAAGTCCTTACCTTTGCACCCGCAACTCGACAGAGTGCGAAAGGAAGTTCTTTGAAAGATTTACATATACAACGAGTAGTACAAGTATTAAAGAAGACATACCGTCAAAAATACTTAAGCTCTAATAAAAAAAGGGAATCTTGGGCTGAAGACATAAAAACAAATCAACAACGAAGAGTTTGATCCTGCTCAGGATGAACGCTAGCGACAGGCTTAACACATGCAAGTCGAGGGGCAGCGGGGTGTGGCAACACACTGCCGGCGACCGGCGCACGGGTGAGTAACGCGTATGCAACTTGCCTATCAGAGGGGGATAACCCGGCGAAAGTCGGACTAATACCGCATAAAACAGGGGTCCCGCATGGGGATATTTGTTAAAGATTCATCGCTGATAGATAGGCATGCGTTCCATTAGGCAGTTGGCGGGGTAACGGCCCACCAAACCGACGATGGATAGGGGTTCTGAGAGGAAGGTCCCCCACATTGGTACTGAGACACGGACCAAACTCCTACGGGAGGCAGCAGTGAGGAATATTGGTCAATGGCCGGGAGGCTGAACCAGCCAAGTCGCGTGGAGGACGAAGGTCCTATGGATTGTAAACTTCTTTTGTGCGGGAATAAAGTCGGGGACGCGTCCCCGTTTGCATGTACCGTACGAATAAGCATCGGCTAACTCCGTGCCAGCAGCCGCGGTAATACGGAGGATGCGAGCGTTATCCGGATTTATTGGGTTTAAAGGGTGCGTAGGTCGCCGATTAAGTCAGCGGTGAAATCCAGTGGCTCAACCATTGGACTGCCGTTGAAACTGGCCGGCTTGAGTATGATTGAGGCAGGCGGAATGCGTGGTGTAGCGGTGAAATGCATAGATATCACGCAGAACCCCGATTGCGAAGGCAGCTTGCCAAGCCATGACTGACACTGAAGCACGAAAGCGTGGGTATCAAACAGGATTAGATACCCTGGTAGTCCACGCAGTAAACGATGATTACTAGGAGTTTGCGATACAGTGTAAGCTCCACAGCGAAAGCGTTAAGTAATCCACCTGGGGAGTACGCCGGCAACGGTGAAACTCAAAGGAATTGACGGGGGCCCGCACAAGCGGAGGAACATGTGGTTTAATTCGATGATACGCGAGGAACCTTACCCGGGTTTGAACGCAGGGGGACGGGGGCGGAAACGCCCTTTCCAGCAATGGCCGCCTGCGAGGTGCTGCATGGTTGTCGTCAGCTCGTGCCGTGAGGTGTCGGCTTAAGTGCCATAACGAGCGCAACCCCTGCCGCCAGTTACTAGCAGGTGAAGCTGAGGACTCTGGCGGGACTGCCAGCGTAAGCTGCGAGGAAGGCGGGGATGACGTCAAATCAGCACGGCCCTTACATCCGGGGCGACACACGTGTTACAATGGCGTGGACAAAGGGCGGCGACTTGGCGACAAGGAGCAAATCCCCAAACCACGTCTCAGTTCGGATCGGAGTCTGCAACCCGACTCCGTGAAGCTGGATTCGCTAGTAATCGCGCATCAGCCATGGCGCGGTGAATACGTTCCCGGGCCTTGTACACACCGCCCGTCAAGCCATGGGAGCCGGGGGTGCCTGAAGTCCGTAACCGCGAGGATCGGCCTAGGGTAAAACTGGTGACTGGGGCTAAGTCGTAACAAGGTAGCCGTACCGGAAGGTGCGGCTGGAACACCTCCTTTCTGGAGCATAAAGGTTTCCCCTTGGGCTTGAGTAATGGCAGTATGGCTTCCCGCTTGTACCCGTTGGATATGGAAACATATAAAGGTAAAGAGAGAAAGATGAGGCTGGGTTTCATCCCGGCAAAGTTGACAGTCCTATAGCTCAGTTGGTTAGAGCGCTACACTGATAATGTAGAGGTCGGCAGTTCAACTCTGCCTGGGACTACGGACGGGGGATTAGCTCAGCTGGCTAGAGCATCTGCCTTGCACGCAGAGGGTCAACGGTTCGAATCCGTTATTCTCCACAGACGCCAAAGTACCAGTTACTTGGCGGGAAGATCTTTGACATGCTGTACATTCAATAAAGTAACGAGAAGAGCAAGCTTGAGAAATATCAATCCGGTGCGCAAGTGCCGTGACATGGAAAGTAAGCAAGGGCAGACGGTGGATGCCTTGGCTCTCGGAGGCGATGAAGGACGTGATAAGCTGCGAAAAGCCCGGGGGAGATGCAAATAAT
>CP091733.1:265000-1720000 GCA_022009975.1 Phocaeicola vulgatus
TACTGAGTATCCATTGTCATATCATTGCGGTGTTACACGAAAGGCGATAAGAATGTTATTGGCAAATGAAAAGAGACTGATTACCCAATTTGAAGACGATGCAATATTATCTTCAAAAGATGCAGAACAAATGATGGAAGATGTTGATGACAGGTATGAAGACCTTACAACACACCATATAAACCAACTTCTGAATCGGTTTAAAACCAGTAATGAATAAAAAGTCATGTTAAAAATGGCTCTTTATTTGCATAATAGAGAAATTTGAAAAATAAATCATTATTTTTGTACATTATTTTAATGTAAAGGCGACATAAAAATGACGGCGACGAAGAAAATTAAAAGGGCACTGGTATCGGTGTACCATAAAGATGGCTTAGATGAGATTTTAAGAAAACTTCATGAAGATGGAGTTTCTTTTGTATCAACTGGTGGAACGAAAACATTTATTGAATCATTGGGTATTCCATGTGATGCAGTTGAAGATATGACCGGCTATCCTTCTATTTTAGGAGGACGTGTGAAGACATTACATCCTAAAGTTTTTGGTGGCATTTTGGCTCGTCGTGAAAATGAGGGAGACCAGGCTCAACTGGCTCAATATGATATTCAGGAAATTGATTTGGTTATTGTCGATTTGTATCCGTTTGAAGAAACAGTAGCTTCAGGAGCAGAAGAACAAGCCATAATTGAAAAAATAGATATAGGTGGCATTTCATTGATAAGAGCAGCTGCAAAGAATTTTAAAGATGTAGTCATTGTAGCTTCCAAACATCAATATGTAGCATTGTTGGATTTGTTAAATGAAAAAGGTGCAGAAACAACTTTGGAAGATCGTAAATGGTTTGCCAAAGAGGCATTTGCCGTTTCTTCAGGTTATGATTCTGCTATTTTCAACTATTTCGATAATAAGTCAGGCTCTTATTTCCGTGCTGCTGTAGATGAACCGATGCATTTGCGTTATGGTGAAAATCCTCATCAGAGTGGTAAATTCTTTGGTAAGTTTAATGATATGTTCCAGCAATTGCACGGGAAAGAAATTTCATATAACAACTTGTTGGATATAGATGCAGCTGTCAATTTGATAGATGAATTTGATGATTTGACTTTTGCCATCTTAAAACATAATAACGCATGTGGTGTTGCATCCCGTTCCTCTGTTTTAGAGGCATGGAAAGATGCTTTGGCAGGAGATCCAGTATCTGCATTTGGGTATTTTGATTACAAATACTACGATAGACCAATCCGTGGCAGAAGAGATCAATAAGATATTTTTCGAGGTGGTGATTGCTCCAGCATATACAGAGGAAGCTTTAGCAATCTTGGAACAGAAGAAGAACCGTATCATTTTGGTTCGCAAGGGATGCAAGACTCCTACTTTGCAGTATCGTTCATTACTGAATGGAGTTTTGATGCAAGAGAAGGATTTGAGTATTCAGACAGAAGTAGATTTGGAACCGATGAGTAATAGACAGCCATCTGAACCGGAAGTTGAAGATTTGTTGTTCGCTAACAAGATAGTAAAGAATAGCAAATCAAATGCTATTACTTTGGTGAAGAACAAGCAACTATGTGCAAGTGGTATCGGACAGACTTCTCGTGTTGATTCTTTGAAACAAGCTATAGAAAAAGCAAAATCATTCAATTTTGATTTGAATGGGGCAGTAATGGCTTCTGATGCATTTTTCCCATTTCCGGATTGTGTGGAAATAGCAGATAAAGCAGGTATTACAGCTGTGATACAGCCAGGTGGTTCAATAAAAGATGAACTTTCTGTTGCTTATTGCAATGAGCATAATATAGCTATGGTAAAAACAGGCGTCCGTCATTTTAAACATTAATCAATATTTGAATTTTGATTAGTAGTATTCTTGAATGACTCAAATATCGGGTTCGAAAATTTTAATTTAGTCTTAAAAGAATGGGTTTATTTTCATTTACTCAAGAGGTAGCAATGGATTTAGGAACTGCCAATACGATTGTCATGTGCAATGGTAAAGTGGTAGTAGATGAGCCATCCGTGATTGCTTTAGACCGAAGAACAGATAAGGTTTTAGCAATCGGTAAGGAGGCAAGACAGATGACAGGAAAGGAGAACGATAATATACGTACAATACGTCCATTGCGAGAAGGTGTGATAGCTGACTTTTATGCGGCAGAGCAAATGATGCGTGGGCTAATCAAGAGGGCAAGTAATAGAAGCCGTTGGTTTACCCCTTCTTTGCGGATTGTTATTGGTATCCCGTCCGGAAGTACGGAAGTGGAAATTCGTGCTGTGCGCGATTCAGCGGATCATGCCGGGGGACGTGATATATATATGATATACGAACCTATGGCTGCTGCTTTGGGTATTGGCATTGATGTTCAAGCACCTGAAGGAAATATGATTGTGGACATAGGAGGTGGAACGACAGAGATTGCAGTAATTTCATTGGGTGGCATCGTTTCCAATAAGTCTATACGCATTGCCGGGGATGATTTGACTACTGATATTGTAGATTATATGCGTCGTCAGCATAATGTGAAAGTTGGGGAGCGAACAGCAGAACAGATAAAGATCCATGTCGGTTCGGCATTGACGACTTTACAGGATCCTCCAGAGGATTATATAGTAAAAGGACCGAACCAAATGACCTCCTTGCCAATGGAAGTGCCGGTTTCATATCAAGAAATAGCACATTGCTTGGATCGTACGATATCAAAAATGGAAGCGGCTATATTGGGTGCTTTGGAAAATACTCCACCGGAGTTGTATGCAGATATAGTTAATAATGGTATATATTTGACAGGTGGTGGTGCTTTGATGCGAGGCTTGGATAAACGCTTGTCTGATAAGATGAAAATAACTTTCCATGTTCCTGAAGATCCTTTGCACGCAGTTGCTCGTGGAACGGGGGTTGCGTTGAAAAATGCAGATAAGTTTAATTTCCTTATTCGATGATATTAAGATAAGTTGGATGTTAAGCCTCAGTCGGGGCTTGATGTCCAGCTTCCATTTTATAAAGAATTTATGAGAAAATTGCTGGATTTCCTTCTAAGGAAAAAGCATTGGTTTATATTTATTCTCTTGGAAGTGCTATCGGTTATACTGATATATAGAAATAATTTGTATCAGCGTAGCGCATTATTAAGTTCAGCTAATTATATATCAGGTCATCTCGCAACGGTTACAGGCGGTATTCGTTCCTATTTCCATCTGAAGAAAATCAATAGAAACTTGCAAGAACAGAATGGAAAAATGGAGATGGAATTGCTGAATCTTCAAGAACAAATAGACGTGATGTTGGAGGATACTGTCTCTTTCAAAGGATATGCGAGAGATTCAATCCATTCAGAATATCCATTCCAATTTGTAATGGCCAGTGTAATTAACAACAGCTTTTCTCAAGTAGCCAATTACATTACTCTTAATAAAGGGAAAAACGACGGGATTGCTCCTGACATGGGAGTAGTTTCAGATCAAGGTGTCGTAGGTATTGTTTCTCATGTCTCAGACCATTTTTCTGTTGTGATTTCTCTTTTGAATCCAAAATCCAAAATCAGTTGTAAAGTTTTAGGCAACAATAGTTTCGGATATTTATCGTGGAATGGCAGGGATGTTCGTTACGCTACATTAGAAGAATTGCCGCGACATGCTGAGTTCCAAAAAGGTGACACGGTAGTAACTAGTGGTTATTCTGCTATTTCCCTCCTGGGCTTATAGTCGGCACAGTGGAAGGTTTTAATAAAGAACATGATGATAATTTTTATGAGTTGCAAGTGAGATTGGCCACTTCCTTTTCATCTTTGCAAAACGTACGAGTTATCCGTAATACTATGCAACAAGAACAACTCAATTTAGAAAGAGAAGCGAAAAAGAATGATTAATGATGTATTTCGAACTGCGGTCTATTTTATTGTATTGGCTTTACTGCAAGTATTGGTTTTAAATAACATACACTATTTGCGTTTGGCTACTCCCTTTGTGTATCTGTATTGTTTGTTAAAGATGCCAGTAGGAGTATCACGAAGTAGAATGTTATTTATCTCTTTTTTTATAGGCTTAGCGATTGATATATTTTCTAATACGCAAGGGATGCATGCTTCAGCGTGTATTTTGGCAGGGTTTCTACGGGAACCTTTGATACGCTTGTTACAAGGAGAAGATTTACCAGTGGGCGTATATCCTTCATTTTATACTTTCGGACACAAAGGATTTTTCCTCTATGTGTTGTTATTCGTTATCATACATCACTGCGTGTTGTTCCTAATAGAAGCTTTATCTTTTTTCGATTCTTACTATTTGCTATTGAGGATAGGCGCAAGTGTTGTAACGACAGTACTGTTGATAATGATATTTGAATTGTTCAATTTTGAATCTCAGAAAGTTGGAGAATAGGTTAGATACAAAATACGAAAGTCGCCGCTATGTGGTGTGTGGATTTGTTATCTTGCTCGCTTTACTGTTCATTGTTCGTCTGTTTTATCTACAGATTTAGATAGTGATTATAGAGCGAAGGCAGATAGTAACGCATTTTTGAAAAGAACAATTTATCCGTCTCGTGGCATTTTGTATGATAGAAACGGGAAATTGCTTGTTTATAACCAACCGGCATACGATATTATGTTGATTATGCGTGAAATCCATCCGTTTGATACGTTGGATTTCTGCCGTATCATTGGAATTGACAAAGAAAATTTTGTTAAGCGTATTGCGGATATTAAGAATCGGCGGTTAAATCCTGGTTATTCTTCCTATACACCTCAAGTTTTCATGACACAATTGTCTGCCCAAGAGTGCGGCGTATTACAGGAAAAGCTCTATAAGTTCCCGGGTTTCTATATCCAAAACCGTACTATTAGAGAGTATGTTTATCCCAATGCTGCTTTGCTATTAGGGAATGTCGGCGAGGTAAATAAACGTGATATAGAAAATGACAACTATTATACGGTTGGTGATAATTCGGGGCGGACAGGAGTTGAGAATTCTTATGAAAAGGTGTTACGTGGAGAAAAGGGTGTAGAAATCTTATTGCGTGATGCTCATGGTAGGATTAAAGGTCGCTATAAAGATGGAGCTTATGACGTTCCTCCTATTTCAGGAAAGAACTTAAATGTCAATTGACATAGACCTGCAAGCGTATGGCGAGAAATTAATGAAAAACAAATTAGGGGGAATCGTGATGATTGAGCCTGAAACAGGGGAAATCTTGTGTATGGTATCTTCTCCTACTTATGACCCCAGTTTATTGGTCGGCCGTATCCGTGGGAAAAATTATATGGAATTGCAGAAGAATCCTTATAAACCCTTGTTTAATCGTTCCATTATGGCACAATATCCGCCAGGTTCTACATTTAAGCCAACACAAGGACTTATCTTCTTGCAAGAGGGGGTGATAAATGCGGAAACTCGTTTTACTTGTGCTCATGGTTATACTTACCGGGGAGGAAAACCAGCATGTCACGGACATCCTTCTCCTTTACCATTGGTCGGAGCTTTGGCAACATCTTGTAACTCTTTCTTCCCATGGGGATTACATTATATGTTAGATGACCGTTCCCGTTATCCATCCGTCCAGCAAGCGTTTGATGTTTGGAAGGATTATATGGTATCGATGGGATATGGATATAGATTGGGAGTAGACTTGCCAGGAGAGAAAAGAGGTTATATTCCGAATAGTAAAACTTATGATAATATATATCGGAAAAGATGGAACTCAAGTACGATTATTTCTATAGCTATCGGACAGGGAGAAATCTTGGCAACTCCGTTGCAAATTTGTAATTTGGCGGCTACTGTAGCAAATAGAGGCTATTTTATTACTCCACATGTGGTAAAAGAGATACAAGATAGTCAGTTGGATTCATTGTATACCGAGAAAAGATACACGAAAGTTAATCCTTCTTACTATTCGTTGGTAGCTGAAGGTATGCGTGGTGCAGTTGCCGGGTCTGCTTATGGTGCCACTTGTAGAGGGGCCTATTTGCCAGATATAGAGGTTTGTGGTAAAACAGGAACAGCAGAGAATCCCCATGGTAAAGACCACTCCATATTTATGGGCTTTGCTCCGTATATGCAGCCGAAAGTAGCGATAGCTGTCTTTGTGGAGAATGCCGGTTTTGGAGCTACTTATGCAGTTCCTATTGGGCGATTGATGATAGAGAAATATTTGAGAGGTTCTATTTTGCCTGAGAGCCAGATGATAGAGGATAATATAGTAAATAGTGTGATTTTGCCGAATGCAATATAGTACGAAAGATAATTGGAGACTGGTTGATTGGTTTACCATTTTGCTCTACCTGTTGATGGTAGCAGCCGGGTGGATGAGCATTTGTGGCGCTTGTTACGAATATGATGTAGGCCATATATTGGGCTCAGTACGTCCGATGACGCAGTTGGTCTGGATAGGAGTCTCTTTGGGTGTGGCATTTTCCATACTATTGATTGATCGGGATTTCTTTGAAGTCTTTCCTTATTTCATTTATGTAGCTGTCATCTTGTTGTTGGTCGCTACTATCTTTTTGGCACCAGACATTAAAGGTTCCCGATCGTGGTTAGTCTTAGGTCCCATTCGGCTTCAACCAGCAGAATTTGCAAAGTTCGCCACAGCCTTGGTGGTGGCGAGAGTTATGGGCAATTATGGATTTGTCTTGACTAAATGTAAGAACTTTGTTGGTTTTAGGCTTGATCTTCTTACCAATGCTTTGTATCCTTATGCAACGAGAAACAGGATCTGCGTTGGTCTATTTTGCCTTTTTCCTTATGTTGTATAGAGAAGGAATGTCGGGCTATTTCTTATTGGCAGGGATTTGTGCTGTCGTCTTTTTCGTGACCGGTATGAAATATGCCGAAATCATGATGGGAGAAACTCCTTTAGGTGTTTTTCTTGTTTCGTTGATGGTATTAGCCATTTCTATTCTTTTGGTATTGGTTGAGACCAAGGACAAGCGTGATGTGTATTGGATGTCATCCATATCGGCTGCTGTTTTGGCTCTTTCATCTGCGGTTTCTTATTTTTATCCTTTCAATCTTAATTGGATTGTGTTTGGACTTTTAGTGGCATTGGGCGTATATTTAATATACAAATCCATTTTCCATTGGGTTTGGCATTATGTGCTGATTGCTCTATTTGCGGTTCTTTCGATTGGTTTCTTATTCTCTGTCAATTATGTCTTTAACGATATATTGGAACCTCATCAGCAGATACGTATCAAAGTATCGTTAGGTCTTGAAGACGACCCGAGTGGTGCGGGCTATAATGTGAATCAATCCAAGATTGCGATTGGTTCGGGCGGATTGTACGGCAAAGGATTTTTGAACGGCACGCAAACTAAGTTAAAGTATGTACCGGAGCAAGCCACTGATTTTATATTCTGTACGGTGGGAGAGGAGCAGGGATTTCTTGGATCTTCTTGCGTCTTGATTCTATTTACGATGTTCATTATTCGTTTGGTTATATTATCCGAGCGGCAAGATACAGTATTTGCCCGTGTTTATGGTTATTCGGTGGCATCCATCTTTTTGTTCCATTTGGCCATCAACATTGGTATGGTGACAGGTTTGACTCCTGTCATTGGAATTCCTCTGCCGTTTTTTAGTTATGGTGGCTCGTCCTTATTAGGCTTTACTATTTTGTTGTTTATCTTTTTACGTTTGGACGCATCTCGGAAGGAGAGGTAGGAATGACACGCAATCCGATTTCTTGGATTCCATAAATGATGCTGTCACGCATGCCTTGTCTAAAACTAAAAGTATACTGTCCTGTATAGGGGAAATGATAATTTAGCCGAATAGGATAACTGGATTCGTAAAGGGAAATGCCATGACCGTGCCATTTGCCGAACTCATCAGCTAAAATACATTCTGTTGTATCTTTCTTTAGTTTGCCGATGGGCGGTTCTTCATTGCAGAACAACCACAAGTTTTGATAAGGATACTTGTTGTTGTTCCGAATGTCAAAGAAAATGTCATAAGCCTTCGTGTTGTCCTCAATCTCGAATGTAAAGTAGTATACTTTGTCCTTTGTCCACGCAGTGTTGTCTATCACCTGATATTGATTATACAGGGTAGACGAGTCGCAGGCAAAGAACAAAGCGCACCCTGCCAACATAATACATTTAATTATCCTGTTTAGCATCTTTCTCTTTCGGCTTGTTATTTACAGGTCTATTAGCATTCTGTTTGTTTCCGTTGATATTATTGTTCGGGGCTTGTGATGTTTTAGCCTTAGGCTGTTGGCCATCCTCTTTCCCAGACTGCTTTTCTTCATTTGACCTGTTCTTAGGCCGTTGTTGCCTATTCTTATTGTTGAATTTAGGTTCTTGCCCCTGTCCGCCCTTGTTCGCTTTCGGTTGCTGAGCCTGTTGGTTATTACCGTTCGGTTGCTTTTCTTTGTTGCTACCTTTATTTTCCCTATTCTCCCGGGTAACATTATTCTGATTCTCTTTAGAATCTCTGTTCGGATTGTTATCCCTGTTCTCCTTTTCCTTGCCGGAATTACCGTTGTTCGGAGTCGGGCGTTCGTTTGCAGGATTGTTTCCATTTGGATTTCCTCCGTTACCCTTCTTCTTTTTCTTCTTTTTGGAAACGTTGTCAAAGCGGGTAACGCTGTCCTGACCTAAAATGTCATGTGAATTGCGCTGGGGCTGTTGTTTTGCATCCGCTTCCAAAGAGACAGGCTTGATGCCTTTCTTATTCATATTGATGACATCAAATGCACGCTGGGCTGTTATTGTGATAAGATTAGCGGCAATTGCCTTGTCTGTGGAATAAGTAATTTCCCTTTTGAAGATATCTGTTTTGAAATGGTAGTAGTTGTTGTCTTTGGTTTCCAATACGATTTCCCTTGACGGAAGACGCTTTTGGGCTTCTACATAGGCATCCACTTCATAATTGATACAGCATTTCAGTTTAGCACATTGTCCTGCCAATTTTTGTGGATTCATGGAAATATCTTGGTAACGGGCAGCTCCTGTTGCTACGGAAACAAAACTTGTCATCCAGCTTGAACAACACAATTCCCTGCCGCATGGACCGATTCCTCCAATTCTTCCTGCTTCTTGGCGTGCTCCGATTTGCTTCATTTCAATTCGGACCCTGAATGCTTCGGCAAGGACTTTAATCAGCTGTCTGAAGTCCACACGTTCGTCGGCTATGTAATAGAAAATGGCTTTATTGCCGTCTCCTTGGTATTCCACGTCGCCTATTTTCATGTTCAACCCCAACTTGGCAGCGATTTGCCTTGACCGTATCATGGTCTCGTGTTCTTTCGCTTTGGCCTCCTCGTATTTGTCTATGTCAGTTTGTTTTGCTTTCCTGTAAATCTTTTTCGGCTCCTGGTCGTTCCTGACATTATTTTTTTTCATTTGTAGTAAAACCAGTTTGCCGGTAAGTGTGACAGTTCCTATATCGTGTCCAGGCGTTGCTTCGACAGCGACCATGTCTCCTTTTTCCAAAGGAATATGAGTGTTGTTAAGATAATAACCTTTACGTGTATTTTTAAATTGGACTTCAACAAAGTCGGTTGCATTTTCTGCATCCGGAACTCCACAGAGCCAATCGTATGTATTTAATTTATTGTTTTGTATTTTGCTGCATCCTTTTGCACACATACCGCAGCAACCTTTATTTTGTTTAAAATCCATAAAGTCTTTCTTTGTATATCTTGTATCCTATTCTTCTTGTAAATATGCAAAAATAGAAAAAAACATTAGGATTATCTTTTTTCTAATGAAAAAAAATAGCATATTTGAGAACTCTTAGCGGGTTTAATGCATGAAAGCATAGGTTTTATTGGCCGTACAGAGTGTGAACAATAATGATTGAACTGATGGATACAATACAAAAACCATATAAATTAGGTCTCGCTTTGAGCGGTGGCGGAGCAAAAGGATTTGCGCATCTTGGCGTTTTCCAGTTTTTAAACGAGTGTTCGTTGAAACCGGACATCATTTCAGGAACAAGTGCGGGCGCAGTGGTCGGAGCATTGTATGCAGATGGTTATTCTCCGCAAGAAATTCGGAATTTTTTCTCAGGAAGGGAGTTCTCGGAGTTTGCCCAACTGCAAATACCCAAGTCCGGTCTGTTTGACATGAGCCGCTTCAAGAATTTCTTACGACGCAATTTGAGGGCTAAACGTATAGAAGATTTGGCTATTCCTTTGGTGATTGTAGCTACAGATTTGGATAATGGGCAAAGCCATGAGTTTAGAAAAGGACCTTTGGTCGAGGCTATTGCAGCCTCTTGTTGTATCCCGATTATATTCAGTCCGGTAGAAATCGATGGCGTCCATTATGTCGATGGAGGCTTGTTCCGTAATTTCCCGGTAACAACGATTCGGGAAGAGTGCGAACGCATGATAGGAGTAAACGTAAGCCCTCTTATTCCCCATCGATATAAACAGACGATATTTCACATTGCAGAGCGTTCTTATCATTATATGTTCCAAGCAAACACATTAGAAGATAGAGATGCGTGCGATGTCTTGATAGAAGCAAAAGAGGTTGGCCTGTATAAAACGTTTGACTTGGATAATGTTGATTTGATTTCCCAAGTCGGTTACGAGGCATCTATTGATGCTTTCAAACAAGTGATGCAGGAAAATAGATTTGAAATGGTCGAGAAGGCGTTGAGCGTACGCAATCTCGCCTTGAAGCCAAAAGAGTGATAATTACAAAAAAAGAAGAGTTATGAAAATGAATGATTTAGAGAAGATGATTATTTACCAAGTTTTCCCAAGATGGTTTGGTAATAAGAATGCTTCATTGGTTCCCAATGGAAGCATCAGCGAAAACGGGGTAGGGAAGTTTTCTGATTTTTCTACATTAGCTTTAGACAAGATTAAAAAGTTGGGAGCTACCCATATTTGGTATACAGGTGTGATTGAACATGCCACACAGACAGATTATTCTGCATATCATATTAGCCAGGATCATCCGGCTGTAGTTAAAGGTAAAGCCGGTTCTCCTTATGCCATCAAGGATTATTATGATGTGGATCCGGATTTGGCAGATGAGGTTCCTATGCGTATGGTAGAGTTTGAGTCGCTGGTTCGTCGTACACACGAGGCTGGTTTGAAGGTCATCATTGATTTTGTCCCTAACCATGTGGCTCGCCAATATCATTCGGATTCCCGCTTTTTGTATATTGATGATTTGGGACAGAAGGATGATGTGAACAAGCTTTTGATCCGAACAACAACTTTTATTATATTCCCAGGACAACCACTTTCGTTAGCTTGTTCTTCGGACGACCTTGGACTTCCGTATAGCGAGTTTCCTGCAAAGGCAACAGGCAACGACCATTTTGATGCTTTTCCAGGGAAGAATGATTGGTATGAAACGGTCAAGTTGAATTATGGCGTGGACTATTTGAACGGTCGTCAAACACATTTGACCCGATTCCGGATACTTGGCAGAAGATGTTGAACATTTTGATGTTCTGGGCAGGGAAAGATGTGGACGGATTCCGTTGCGATATGGCGGAAATGGTTCCTGTTGAGTTTTGGAACTGGGCTATTCCGAAGGTGAAAGAGGAATTTGATGTGGATTTTATTGCGGAAGTATACAATCCTTCCCAGTACAGGAATTATCTTTTTAACGGGCATTTTGATTATCTCTATGATAAGGTGGGATTGTACGATACGCTTCGGGCTGTCATTTGCGGGCAGGCTCCGGCTTCCCGGATTTCTTCTTGTTGGCAGGCATTGGACGGAATACAATCAAAGATGCTGAACTTCTTGGAGAATCACGATGAACAGCGAATCGCTTCCGATTTCTTTGCTAACGACGGCAGATGGGGCATTTCCGGATTGATGGTTTCCGCCTTGATGAACACCAATCCGTTTATGATTTATGCAGGCCAGGAGATGGGCGAACGGGGAATGGATGCGGAAGGATTTAGCGGAAAGGATGGGAGGACAACCATCTTCGACTATTGGAGCTTGGAAACGTTGCGCAACTGGAACAACGGAAGGCGTTTTGATGGTGGTTTGCTCACGGACGAACAGAAATCACTACGTGAAACCTATTCCAAGGTTTTAAATATTGCCCGTATGGAGCCAGCTATTACACGAGGCGTTTTCTTCGACTTGATGTATAAAAACCAGGAAAATCGCTTCTTCAACAACCATAATCAGTATGCTTTCTTGCGTAAATATAAAAACGAACTGGTTTTGGTCGTTGCCAATTTCAGCCGTTCCAACCAGGAAGTGTGCGTGAATATCCCGGCGGAGGCTTTTGATGCTTTGGGCTTGAAAGACAACGTGGCAGCACGTCAGATAGATTTGATGAACGGTGAGGAAACGATTGCCGCATTGACGACTGCATGGCCGTTCAAACTGCATCTTCCGGGCGGTTCCGGGCGAATCATCAAGTTTATTTACGATTTATAGTCGGCAATTCATAATAGTTTTGTACTTTTGCAGCATTAAATAATCTATTTACTATCAGAATAAAATACGAAATAATGAGTGCACAGACTCCTTTCTTAGTTTTTTCGGGTACTAATTCCCGTTATCTTGCAGAAAAAATCTGCAATAGCTTAGGTTGTCCATTGGGACAAATGAACATTCAACATTTTGCAGATGGTGAATTTTCTGTATCATACGAAGAATCCATCCGTGGACGCGATGTTTTCTTGGTACAGTCTACTTTCCCTAATGCAGACAACTTGATGGAGTTACTCCTGATGATTGATGCGGCTAAACGTGCTTCTGCCCATTCGATTATCGCTGTAATCCCTTACTTCGGTTGGGCTCGTCAGGATAGAAAGGATAAGCCACGTGTTGCTATCGGTGCTAAGTTAATTGCGGATATGTTGAGCGCAGCGGGAATCAATCGCTTGATTACGATGGATTTGCATGCCGACCAGATTCAAGGTTTCTTCAATGTGCCGGTTGACCATTTGTATGCTTCAAGTGTGTTCTTGGATTATATCAAGGCAGAACTGCCATTGGACAATCTTTGTATTGCTACTCCGGACGTGGGCGGTACGAAACGTGCAAGCAGTTATTCCAAATATTTGGGTCTTCCGATGGTTATCTGTCATAAATCTCGTTTGCGTGCAAATGAAGTGGCTGAAATGCGTATCATCGGTGACGTAAAAGGTTTGGATGTCTTGTTGGTAGATGATATGGTGGATACAGCAGGAACTATTACAAAGGCTGCAAACTTGATGATGGAAAATGGTGCTAGGTCTGTTCGTGCTATTGCCAGCCATGCAGTGATGTCTGACCCTGCTTCTACTCGTGTAGACCAGTCTGCTTTGACAGAGATGATTTACCGATTCTATTCCTTATGCAAAGAAGTGCGAAAAGATAACGATTTTGTCTGTAGCTGAAATGTTTGCTGAAGCAATTCGTCGTGTATGCAGTGGTGAATCAATCAGTTCTTTGTATCTTCTCTAAGCTAAAGTAAGAATATCATACGATTGATATCATGATATAGGGGTTGTATCAAAATGGAAGTTTTGATGCAGCCCCTTTTTAGGTATGCCAGAATTAGAAAAGCGGTAATTTGATAACGACAATTTTAGCTTTTACCAGTTTGGAACGCCACTTTAATGCCGTTAAAACACTATTTTAACGCCATTAAAACACCGTTTAAACAGTATAGTGTTCATGACAAAAAAACAATCTAATGCTATTGAGATTCCACAATTATATAAAATGAAGAATTATGTCTACACATACTAGTACAATTAAAAATATACCTATCCACATTAGTTTTTTGTCTATGGCACTTATGGAATTCTTGATGCTTTGTTCAGACGTGTTTTGATTATTCTTGATATCTGCAACTTCTTTCTTTATTGTTCTTTCAGTGGAAGATTCAGCAATAGATATCTTATCTAAGATTTCCTTGCTCTTGGATGAAAGGGAATCATCGATAGTTGAAATAGAATGCTTAATTTCTGTTCCAAATGAAGAAATGGATGAGCTTATTTCAGATACTTTAGCTTCAATTGCTTTCGATATAATTTCTTTTGCATTATCTGTATGTTTTTTCAGATTTGCATTTGACTTATCAACAGATTGTGAAATAATCGTAGTTGCATTTTGCTGCTGAAATTCTAATTCTGATAGTTTTGTTTTCATTCCTTCGCAAACTAGTTGTATCTGTTGCGCTGCTTCTGCGATAGGTTTTATGCCAAGAACTTTTGTTTGTGTTTTGAATTCATTTAATAAACCAGAAAGCTTATTCGTTGCAAATTCAATATCTACTTTACTTGCATTCAAAGAAGTACTGAATTTACCTGTCTCATCAATAACAGTTGTTGCAATTCCTTCAAGACTATCTTTTATCAAATTCAATTTGTTGGAAATACTAGAAAGGGCATTAGCATAACTTTTCAGATTTGAATTGATAGCAGTATCTGCTGTTATTACAGATTCAACCTGTTCTTTAGCAGACTTAATCGCTGCAAGTTCGCTCTCCATTGCTTGGAGCGTTTTTAAAATATCATTTGCCATATCTTATTGTATATTTTTAGTGTATTTATTTTTGAAATTATGTAACCATTCTGAGTGTATTACAACCTCTGCTTCTATTTCCCAGCTGTCTATGTCTTGTAAATCTTTTATTAATGCTACATGACGATTGTTTGCATTGAGCTGCTTTTTATATTCTTCTATGATTTTATAAAAAGCAGTCTTGTTTGTACTATGATCTTTGTATAGTGTGATATATGCAGAAATATAACTGTACTTAAGTTCATTTTTAAGGTTTTCATTATCACTAACACCTAAAAACAAGAGACAAAATACGTTTAGTAAATCTATGGTGGGGTTAGGACTGATAAGAGATCTTCTGATTAGTCGTACAGCACCTTGCAGATGTTTTGCATTATCAATCTGTGAACTTGAATCAAGGCTGATAATATCATCATCAATTACACGCATGTATTTATAGACAGTGCCCATAGAGTACACGGTGCCTTCTTTTGTGTCTTTAGTCAGAGAGAAAGACTTATCCGTTTCATTGAGATTGTCATAAATAAAATCCTTTCTCGCATATTTTGAGTTGAAGTAGTAGTATATGTGATCTTTCAGTATTTCATTCTTTGTGAGCCAATCTTTTTTATCATCAGCACCAATCATACAGAATGTTCTGATATCATCAATAGCGCGTTTTCGTTTGAGGGCAATCTTATCGTATATAAATTCTGTAAGATAGCCTAGACATTTGTGAATTTCGTTTTCGCCTTTATATTTTGGCACTTTGACAATTTCTTCAGCAGCCTTTTCCTTTGAATAATATCTTTCTAAGAAAGTTTGAAGTCCTTTGTAGTAATCACCGTCTTGTTTCCTTACTGCTACAATCCTGCATCGATTTTTATTATAATCCTTTGTGAAATCATCAATAAGACCTATACAGCTCATACGATATATCGCTTTGTCAACATCTGCACTGTCACGATATATTTCAAGATCTTTTGTGGCAATCGTTTCAAGCGTCCTTGTTTTAATGTATTCGATTTGCGTCTCTTTATTGTT
Source organism: Phocaeicola vulgatus (assembly GCA_022009975.1). Taxonomy (GTDB): domain Bacteria; phylum Bacteroidota; class Bacteroidia; order Bacteroidales; family Tannerellaceae; genus Parabacteroides. Next base: position 280,474 of record CP091733.1, read on the forward strand.
GCTTTTTATTATATATGCCAGTTGCCCTTTGTTTTTCACTATCGTTCTAGTAGAGATAAATGCGACCAGTTCCGTACCAGACTTTGCATCCAACAGTCTCCTTAGGAAGTTAGTTACCTCTTCAGTTGGTTCTCTCAATTCTGCATTATTTCCAATGAACAAAGGAACAGTCGATTTGCTTAGAAGCTCATACATAGTACGTTTTTCTGTTAGAGATCCTTTGAAGTTGTTGTTGAAGAAATACATTACTGTTTCATAGTCTGCATTCATGTATTCCAGATTTTCTTTTGGAATAGTGATGTTCCTTTGAGTAAATATTTCATTAAGATCCTCAATATATTGAAAACCTTTTGCTTCTCGTGGGACATCCTTTAATTGACATTGATTATAGAAGGTGCATTGTACTTCACAAGGACCCTTATTACACTTATTACATGTCTGATTACAAAGACCGAATCCAAATCTAGTATTGCAAACCGTACATTTAAGTTTTACCATATCTCGATCAGGAGAAAACACATCTATATACTCTTCATCAATATAAAGGTTATGTTGTTGAAGAATGTAATATAAATCTTTTTCTTTGAACCATCTTCTCTTAATAATACCCATAGGAAATTGTGATATAGAACATTTTGGGCTTATTCTAACAAGCTTATAATCGGAAAGAAGAATAACAGATAAAGCCATGTGACGATCTCTTCCTGCGCGACCGGCTTCTTGTACAAAACTTTCAAGAGAACTGGAATAATTCATGTTCACAGTAAATCGTACATTGGGTTTGTCGATTCCCATACCAAAGGCTTTTGTCGCAACCATTATGGGAAGTTTATTATCTCTGAATAATTCAAGATTTCTAAACGATTCGTTATCTATGCTATCGTTTTTATCTGCATCTTCACCGTTACTTCCCATAAATGTTCCAACTCGTGTTGACTTAGAAATGTCTTGTGCTATAGGAATAACTCCTAATCCATTCCTTTTATGGGGACAAAATACAATGCCTGATTCAGAGTATTCTTCTTTTTTTTCTGCATAATTATTAGGCATAGAAACTTCTAGTTCAGGAACATTTGTTGGTTTTTTATTTTGTCTTGTAAAGTATTGTTCTGTGATGACTTTTTTATTGTTGTCATTTTGAAGTTCACGGATATATTGAGGAATTTCCTTTATATAGTGTGTTATGAATTTCTGTTTGGCTTCGTATGCAGCCCATTTGTCTTTTATACTCAATGCCCTGGGGTAATTATCAAGATGGTGATTAGGATCGTAGTATTGGTCTATCGAATACTCAACAGGAACTTTTTCTATTTTATATTGAAGCTCCAATCTGTTTGTGTTTTCATCTCTGACAATTGTATTGGAGTCCAGAGGGAATTGACCATTGCCGGAAAGCTCTCTTTCAACATCTGCAAGAACGTCAAAAGATGCTGTTGCCGTTAATCCAAATAGTGTTATGTGTTTTCTTTCCTCGGTTGTTTAGGTAGCACATAGTTATATAGATTACGACCTAAATGAAGGTAAGTAAATCTGAAATCATGCCCCCATTCTGATACACAATGCACTTCGTCGATAACACCGTAAGAAAAATATACTCCCAGCTCGTGCATGTTTTTCAGTTTTTCTCTAAAACTGTATATACACAAACGTTCTGGGGAAAGGAACACGAATTGAAGAAGCGAATCCTCCATTGCTTTACCTCGTTTTTCTTTCTCTGAACCGTTAATCATAGCATTGATATAAGTACATGTATCAATTCCGGCTTTCAGGAGACCATCATACTGATCCTTCATAAGAGAACGCAGAGGATCTACGATTATGGTAATACCTGGTTGAAGCATGGCCGCAATCTGATATGTAAGAGATTTACCACCTCCCGTTGGTAATAGTCCGATAACACACTTATTCTGTAGAGCCCTGTTTAAAATAGGCAATTGACCAGGACGGAACATCTCTTTTCTAAATAAAGTCTGCATGAAATAATTCAAATGGAGTTTTGTATCAGATATATCTGTATATTCACCATTAGGTTTCTTAATAACTAAAGGTTTATAATCGATTATATCACTAGTATATATCTGTCTATCAGTTCGATGAAAATGTGAAGATCTGATATGAAAATAACAATCATTTTTAGTTTTGTATTCACTAAACGATATGTTTTCTATCCCGGCTCTGCTCATTACAGCTATATCAATGACTAAATCATACAAATGATTTTTTATCGCAGTGTTAGATTTCTCATAAACATTAACCGACATGTCATCAGTTTGATGGAGAGATGAAGAGGCAAATTCAGGTGTGCTGATGATTGTCAGGTTGACCTTAGGAAATGGCAAATGGTTATAGGTTTGGCTTAAATTAACCAAGTGGTTAAACATTTGTTTAAAGTCTACAATAGCTAGCACAGCGCAAGGGACATCGCGTTCAAGTACGAGAATATTCCATTTTGGTGATAGAATATCGAGTTTGCCAATCAAAAGAGCTTCAACAAGAACCTTCTGAACTCTTGCGATTCCTATAGGAGATAATGTCAATTGAAGATTCTTTTTCCATGAATCGTCAAATTGTTTATTATATGCTCTTTTTACATAACGTATATAATCACTATCAAAGCAGTCAAAATCTGTATTGGAAATCTCAGCTTCTCCTATTCTGATGCAATTCCAAAAACTGCGTAGAAGTGCGTTTGTACGATAATCGTCATTGTCTTTGTGAGAAGAGTTATGATATCTTTCACCATCTAATTCTATGACAATACCTTTGATATTATTGCCATATGGAAATTGGCAAGAAAAATCAACTCTTTGAGATTGATTTGTGGTGTTGTTGGTTATGGAACTTAAAACCCTTTGCGGATAAAAGAGTTGCTGAAACATCTTGGGAGCTACATCGCAAATATAGTGAGCCTCAAAATCAGAATCAAGGACTTTACAGTTATACGTACTTTTATTAAGTGATTGCCTGTTATCAAGAGCATGAAGAGCCAAGAAAATGTCATCGCTATTTAAATTGTTTATAGAATAGCGTATGCCACCTAAATTATCAGGTTGTAGAGTGTTACCATAATTGCTAAAGGCTTCTTCGACAAATCTGCTCGCCTTTGTTGGTAGTCCTCGGACTATAATATTACTAAGAACTGCATATATTGGATTTACATCCTCATAGATGCTGGCTCCAATATCGAATGGTGTGGATACTTCAAATGCTGATAAAGATTTGTATAATGATTTGACTTTTTCTGCCATTTCGTCATCTGAAGAGAATAATTCATTAACGCAATCAAGACGATAGGCTGCATGAAACTGTTTAGGAGGATTGTAACAGATAAGGATTTCATCAGTTTCATATCGCTCAATTTTAAAAATCTTGTATCTGGCTGTGTAGCTGTGGTTTTCTTTGTTGTGGCTTGCTGTCCAAATCAGTCTTGGATTCTGAAACCAATTGTAAAAAGCATCAATTCTTTGATTGTTTGCATTTAATGGTCCAACGCAAACAAAATAGTGCTCAGCGCAAATGGCATCAGCAAGTGTTTCTGCAAGCTGTTTAATATTTACAGAATCAACATCAAGTATATTAGAGAAGAAATGTATTGTGATATCTACATCAGAAGCGATATTTTCTGCTGTAATCTCGTTCACATACTTGTTAAAAGCTGCAATTTTAGCAGTTTCTATATAAGCGGATAAATGTAATTCTGCTCTATTTAATGCAATTTGTGATGGTTCTATGAGCAAGATACGCTCAATACCAGCATCTATACTATTTTCTCTTAGATAATCTAAAAAGCACATTGAAGCCAAGCCTTGTCCACATCCCCAGTCTATGACTTGTAATGTCTTTCCATGATATTTTTCTGGTTGTAAATGAGAGAGGGCGGCATGAATTTTTGCTTCATGCATTTTGCCAAAAGAATATAGATATTGACATAGCTGTTCATGGGAATTAAGCAGGTTTACTCCTCTATTCAATGAATAGTATATAGAATCTCTCTCATTCGCATCTAAGTCGGATATGGCATCACATGCTATTTCCCTTATCTTTTGGAAAGTAGGATGCTGCAATGCTTTAATTTGGTCTGTATATTCTGTAATTGAGTCCATTATCTTCCGGTAATTGTTTCTGCATAGGGATTATTTAGATGTCTTTTCCAGTTTGCTATTGCAGTGTCCTTAGATGTATTAGCATAGCAATATTCACAAAGATGTGGACATGTATTATATTCTCCAATATCTTTAGCTGCCATGCAGCCACAAAGTTCACGCTGTCCAGAATCTTTCTTATGAGCACTGATGAAATAATGATTATCTGGAAGTATCATGGCGTTATCTGGAATCTTGGCATTCCCAAAAAGGGTAGGAGAAGGAACACTCTCTATTTTGACTTTCATGAACTCCATCAGTTTAGTATCCTTCCAAGCCAATTTGGTAATCAAATCACCATCAATACAACGATTATGCTCGATGCCATATTTGCCAATATTAATCTTTTCTCCACAAGTTGCCAATGTATAGTTCCAGCCTCGCTTCTTGTTCATTACAGATAGCTCCCGAGCAAATTCCTCCATAAGAATCTCATTCCACTCATGATACGGGATTCCGTTGCGTTCAAGATTGGACTTTACTTTTTTATAAGTTTTGATGTCAGCATAGCTGAAAACCAATTTCTCAGTATATCCTTTAAGTTGATCACCAATTTTTTGCACCTTGCTTAGTAGATTATCAATAGATATATCATCGGTAAGAATCAACGGATCAAATCTCCAAACAACAGAACCTTTTCCTAAACGCTTTACTAACATTTTGAAAGTCTCTATTCGCGAAGCGAATGAAGGAACTTTCTCTAACTTTTCAGTTTCGTAATCATTCAGCGTATATTGAATATAACACTTGATGTTTTTTTCTTCAAGAATATGAAGATGGTTTAATAATGGGCGTGGATTTTTAGACCAGAAAACAATGAATCTTGTTTGGGCATATGAAACATAGGATTTGATACCATTAAATGGATTGGTCCATGCAGAGTACCCTTTGTTTAATCGGTCAAAAAACCAGTCTGCATAGAAAGCCGGAATATCAGTACTTCTACTAGCAGATACGATTATAGGAGTCTGTGCTTTTACAATTTGTCCTTCTACGTTTATTTCTATATGTGACCAAGTTGCCATAATTAACGTGAGTTCAATGAAATATAATAGACTGAAAATTTGGCGATTAGCGAAAATTATGGTAGTTTTAATGTGCTCAATATCAATGGTATACAATAATAATCGCTATGTTCACCGAGGATAAAGTTACTGAAATTTTCTGTATTGTGGATGACTTCTGCAAAGTTTTTGACACCCAAATGGAGAAATACACCATAAAAAGCAATTCTAAACGCAAATATCATCGTGATTCCACCATGTAAAAGCTGAAAATAATGGTTATCATTATTCTTTTCCATAGTTCAGGCTTTCGCTGCCTGAAGCATTTTTATAAGGAATATGTATGTGTGCATCTTCGACATTTATTTCCCAATGTAGTGTCATATAACCGGTTTGTGGAACAACAGAAGAGCATTGCCATTCTGCTTGCAATCTTTATGAAGAAGGTACTTTTGGGAAAATGTACTGACATAAGTTTTCGTGGACAACACACTCATAATACCAGTTTGGAACGCCACTTTAATGCTGTTAAAACACTATTTTAACGCCATTAAAACACCGTTTAAACAGTATAGTGCTCTTAGTTTTTGTATGTTTTAGCTTTTCACATTAGTGAAAAATAAAAATGACTTGATTCCACTCAAAAACATACCATTACCAATGAAATAGGTAAAGCATGAAATAGTTATATTTTTTTCTTCAGATATAAACAACCGAGGTAGAATCCTAAAATCAAATCAGCCGTTTGCAATTATGACATATCCCTTCTTTATCTAAACAAGTCTTTATAAAAGATGCTTATTCTGAAAATAACGTTAATTGCGCAAAGATTTATGTTGATAAAATATGCTGTATAACATAAAACCTATATATTTGCACCATGTTTTTCATGGTATTAGATTTAAGGTTAGCAATTGAAGATTGGTTGTCGTGTTGACAACCTTTTCTTTTTTATATAGCTTCCTTCTTTCATGCCTCCTTTGACGTTATCATTCTCTCCAATTCTTTTTCTTTTTCATAACTGTTATTATTGAATAGGTATGTCCTTTTTGCGAATAGATTGTGCGCCATTTTCAGAAGTCTATAAGGATGGTTTTGCAAAATACCCTGATTATGGTATTTACAAACGCATTTTCCTGCCATATCTTTGCTTTTGTAAAACAAGAAGAATAACTCAAAACGATAATGAGATGGCTAATATTAAAAGTAATTTGACAGAACTTATCGGCAACACGCCGTTATTAGAGTTGAAACATGTTGAAGCTGCTGAGAATTTGCAAGCTGAGTTAGTTGCTAAAGTTGAATACTTTAATCCGGGTGGAAGCGTAAAGACCGTATCGCTTTTGCCATGATTGAGGATGCTGAGGAGAAAGGTTTGCTAAAACCTGGTGCATTAATCATAGAACCGACCAGTGGCAACACAGGTGTCGGATTGGCTTGGGTGGCAACTGTCAAGGGGTATAAGCTCGTCTTGACGATGCCGGAAACGATGAGCATCGAGAGACAGAATTTGCTTAAAGCATTAGGCGCACAATTGGTTCTTACTCCTGGTTCGGAAGGAATGTCGGGAGCCATCCGCAAAGCAAAAGAGTTGCAAGAGTCCAATCCTGGTTCCATCATCTTGCAGCAATTTGAAAACGAAGCGAATCCGAAAGCACACGAAAAGACAACAGCCCAGGAGATTTGGCGGGACACAGACGGCAAAGTGGATATTTTCGTGGCAAGTGTCGGAACGGGCGGAACGTTGACAGGAACAGCACGTGGATTAAAGCAGCACAATGCCGGCATCAAGATTGTGGCTGTTGAACCAGCCAATTCACCAGTCTTGTCAGGAGGTAAGCCAGGTCCCCATAAAATACAAGGCATCGGTGCAGGCTTTGTTCCTAAAATTTATGATGCATCTGTCGTTGACGAGGTTGTACAAGTTGCTGATGATGACGCTATTCGCACCAGCCGGGAGTTGTCAAGGACAGAAGGTTTATTGGTGGGCATTTCATCCGGAGCAGCCGCCTTCGCAGCCATCCAATTGGCAAAGCGACCAGAGAACAAAGGGAAACGCATAGTTGTGTTGTTGCCCGATACGGGAGAACGATACCTTTCCACTGTCCTATATGCCTTTGAAGATTATCCTTTATAAAGGAACAAAGGAGGAAAAGGTGACGTGTTCCCAATGGATATTGATTAATGCAGCCGGCCATTGCACTTGAAACTTCTCAAATGTAATATTCGGCTGCATTGGCTATTCCTGCCCTTAGTGCATAACAGGTCGCTTCATAAGCATTGTTGACCTGTATTTTCCGGAAAATATTTTTGCGGTGCGTTGTGATGGTATGAACACTGGAATGCCTGATTTCCGCTATCTCTTTTGCCGATTTTCCCATCGCAATCCATTTCAATATATCCTTTTCTGTGGAAGTAAGCGGAGAAGCTTCTATCTCTTCCTGTTTCTTTAAACACTCCTCGACACGCGCAGAAAAATATTGTTCATGGTGCATCCCTTTTACCAAGGCCACCATAATCTCCTCTTGGGTAGCATCTTTCAATACGATACTGAAAGCCTTTGAAGAGAAAGCCATTCTTCGGATAAAGTCATTACTTAATTGTTCACTGAACAACATCCATTGAGCCTGCTTGAATCGTTCGTGCATAATCAATAAATACTCCATGGAGAGATCCAAGAAAGTAAAATCCATGACAACCAAAGCTGCCGGGTGTTCTTCCAAAAGATTCGCCAACTCTTTTGTCGTCTGTGCATCTACCACCTCTACCAATTCTCCCGTCTTTCCTGCCAAATAATGAATGCCGGCATTGGAAATAGCCTGTTTATCTATGATGATTAGTGTTTGCATATCGCAAATGTAGAAAACATATCAACAAAATGGCAAAAACTTTTTGTGCATTAACAAGAAATATCGTTATTTGTAATTAAAACATAAAATACATAACTTATGAAACGAATTTATTTAACTCTCGTAGTATTGTTGGCTTTTATCGCAATGCCAGCGCAGGCTCAATTCAAATGGGGTGTGAAAGGTGGAGCTAATGTAGCGAACGTGCATTTTAAAGATCTTCCTTCCGAATTGAAATCTAAAAACATCAGCGGCTTCCACATCGGTCCAACGGCAGAATGGACGATACCGGTAGTGGGATTGGGATTAGACTTCTCTTTGCTTTATTCAAAGATGGGCATGGACATAGGAAATACGACTATCAAATCAGATTACTTAGATATTCCTTTGAACTTGAAATGGAAGATTGGAATTCCTGCCGCCAAGGTCTTTGTAGCAGCTGGTCCATTCGTCGGATTTAGGTTGGGAGGCGGAAAGATTTGGGAAGTCATCAGCAACCAGATAGAAGCCAAGACATTCAGTGCTGGTCTTAACATGGGAGGTGGTGTCGAACTTATCCAACATCTCCAAATAGGCGTGAACTATCATTTAGGCATGACTGACAACTATAGCATCGCCAAACTTGGTTCTGACGGCAAGAACAGGGGCTGGCAAATCTCAGCTGCTTTGCTGTTTTAAGTAGAAAATTCGTACCTTTGGTGCGATGAAATACGCAAATGTCATACTTCCATTACCATTAGAGAACCTTTATACTTATAAGGTTCCTGCCGACTTGGAAACCTCGGTTGTTCCCGGTTGCCGGGTCATTGTACATTTTGGGAAGAAACATTTTTATACAGCGATTGTGCATTCGGTAACTGAGTATAAGCCGAAAGCACAATATGAATTCAAGGAAATCTTTGCCTTATTGGATGCAATCCCTGTTTTGAAACGACCTCAACTCCGTTTCTGGGAATGGATTGCATCCTATTATCTTTGTAAATTAGGTGATGTGTATAAGGCAGCCCTTCCTTCCGGTTTGAAAATAGAAAGTGAGACAAATGTTATCTTCCACAAGGATTTTGTATCTTCTTCGCCCCTCAAACCGAATGAATCTGCCATTTTAGATGCCTTTGGCGGGAAAGAAATCCAGCTGACGGTTTCTGAGCTGGAGCGGAAATCCGGGCTTCATAATATTGTACCCATACTTACGTCGTTGATTGCTAAAGGAGCGATAGAAATCAATGAACGATTGAGGCAAGGATTCTCTCCCCGGACAGAAACTTATATCCGGATTGCAAATGCTTGGAACACTCCGGATAAGATGCAAGAGGCATTCGACTTGATGAAACGGGCGCATAAACAAGAACAGTTGTTTCTTGCCTATCTTGACTTAAGCCATTCCCTCGAATCCGGATCACAACAGGAAGTCTCTAAAAAAGAATTATTGGGCAAATGTGGGGAAAACACAGCCATTTTGAATAGTTTGCTGAAGAAGGGAATCTTGGAAGCTTACGAAAAAGAGGTGAGCCGCTTGCAAATGAAGGTTTGCCGCATACAACCTTTGAACCCTTTGTCCGATGTTCAATTGCACGCCTATTGGGAAATATTGGACAATCTCAAACAGAAGGATATTTGTTTGTTACATGGAGTAACTTCTTCCGGTAAAACAGAAATCTATGTCCATTTGATAGAACAAGTTCTCCAGGCAGGAAAGCAGGTGCTCTATTTGTTGCCGGAGATTGCCATCACAACCCAAATCACCGAGCGTTTAGGCAAATTGTTTGGAGATAAGATGTTGGTATATCATTCCAAGTTCTCCGACAATGAACGTGTGGAAATATGGAACAAGCTACTCCATAGCACTTCCCCTTTCCTTATTTAGGTGTGCGCTCCTCCTTATTCCTCCCTTTTTCCAATTTGGGATTGATTATTGTGGATGAGGAGCATGAAATATCTTATAAACAACAAGATCCTGCCCCACGTTATAATGCACGGAATGCAGCGATGGTGCTTGCCAACATGCACGGAGGAAAAGTCCTCTTGGGTTCGGCTACTCCTTCCATCGAATCTTATTTCTATGCGACCAATGGGAAATATGGTTTTGTGGAATTATCTTCTCGTTATGGGGATTGCTTGCCGCCTCAAATCATCCCGGTGAATACACGGGAACTGAAGAGGAAGAAAATCATGAAAAACCCGATTTTCTCACCTCTGCTGATTGAGAAAATGCAGCAGGCATTGGAACAGGGAGAACAAGTTATCCTGTTTCAAAACAGAAGAGGCTTTGCTCCAATGGTTGAATGCAATGAGTGCAGTTGGGTTCCGCGTTGCATCAATTGCGATGTCAGCATGACTTACCATAAGCATCAGAACCGTTTGGTTTGCCATTACTGCGGATACTCTATCTCTCTTCCTGAGAAATGTCCGGAATGTGGAAGCACCGAATTCCAGATGCTTGGTTTTGGAACGGAAAAGGTGGAAGAAGAGGTCAAATCGCTTTTTCCCCAATATCAATCGGAGCGAATGGATTTGGACACGGCACGGAGCAAAAGTGCTTATGAACTCATCCTTGGCAATTTTGAAAAGGGGAAAACTCAGATTTTAATCGGGACACAAATGATTTCCAAAGGGCTCGATTTCAGCCGTGTGGGAGTCGTTGGAATATTAAATGCTGACTCATTGATGAACTATCCCGACTTCCGTGCCCACGAACGAGCATTCCAATTGTTGGTGCAAGTCAGCGGAAGGGCAGGACGAAGGGACAAGCAAGGAACAGTTTTACTGCAAACCTCGCAGCCAGAGCATCCTCTTATCCAAATGGTCATCCATTCCGCTTACAAGGAGATGTTTAACTGGCAAGTTGCTGAGCGGAGCATGTTCCGTTATCCTCCCTATTTCCGGATAATTGTCTTGGTCATGCGCTGTAAGAATGAAGCCCCGTTGATAGAATTGTCACGTCTGTTTGCAGAGAAACTGAGGGCAAAATTGGGAGAGAGGGTTTTGGGTCCGGTAACTCCTCCGATCTCTTATATCCAAACTTATCATATACGGAAGATTGTGATGAAAATAGAATCCTCGGCTTCCATCCAAGCCATGCGAAGCTTCTTGGAAATGACATGCGAAGAGATGCGAAACAAACCGGCGTTCCGTCAAATCTCAATGTATTATGACGTGGATCCGCTATAAAAACTCATTTAATAATAATGTTAAAGGAAAATGATATGGAAAATAAAGATAAATATAAGATATTGTTTGTCTGCCTCGGGAACATTTGCCGTTCACCTTCTGCGGAAGCTGTCATGAAGAAGCTTGTCCATCAGGCTCGATTAGATGCCGTGTTCGAAGTTGATTCCGCTGGAATTATCGGTTATCATGAAGGAGAAGGCGCAGACCCAAGAATGAAAGCCCATGCTGCTCGTCGAGGATACAAACTGGATTCTATTTCACGACCGGTTAGAATGGCGGATTTCTATGATTTCGACTTGATTATCGGAATGGACAACCGGAACGTCGAAGATTTGAAAGAGAAAGCTCCCGATTTGGAAGCAGTAGATAAAATTCATGCCATGATGGAGTATTCGACCCATCGCCTTTATGATTATGTTCCTGACCCATATTACAGCGGAGCTGACGGATTCGAGTTGGTTCTTGACTTGTTGGAAGATGCTTGTTCCGGGCTTTTGGAATCTTTGCGCCATAAAACGGTTGATTGATAGATGTTGAATTATTACTGTCCGGTAAAACCTTTTGACCGATTACCGGACAGTAATAAATTATATTTCCAAAGCTTGCTTGATATCTGCGATGATATCTTCTACACTCTCAACACCGCAAGAGAAGCGAATCAAATCAGGAGCAATACCGGCTTCTATCAACTGCTCATCCGATAACTGGCGGTGAGTATGACTTGCCGGATGAAGCACACAAGTTCGCGCATCCGCCACATGCGTCACAATTGCCACCAATTTCAGGCGATCCATAAAACGGATAGCAACATCTCTTCCTCCTTTGAGTCCAAATGACAAAACACCACAAGAACCATTGGGAAGATATTTCTGAGCCAATTCATAATACTTGTTACTCTTCAAGCCTGGATAGTTCACCCAAGCCACTTTGTCACATTGTTCCAACCATTCCGCCACCATTTGGGCGTTTTCACAATGCCGTGGCACACGAAGATGAAGGGATTCCAAACCTAAATTTAACAAGAATGCGTTTTGTGGTGACTGGACAGAACCCAAGTCTCGCATTAACTGGCTGGTTGCTTTTGTTATGAATGCCATTTTGCCAAATGCCTTTGTGTAGGTCAAACCATGATAGGATTCGTCCGGCTGGCAAAGTCCTGGGAACTTATCCGCATGAGCCTCCCAATCAAAGTTTCCGCTATCCACAATGCAACCACCCATGCAACAAGCGTGGCCATCCATATATTTGGTAGTTGAATGAGTCACAATATCGGCTCCCCACTCAAAAGGGCGGCAATTGATTGGAGTTGCAAATGTATTGTCCACAACCAATGGAACACCGTGGGCATGTGCAATCTTGGCAAACTTTTCTATGTCAAGGACCATCACTCCCGGATTGGAAATGGTTTCTCCGAACATCAGTTTGGTATTCGGGCGGAAAGCCTTGTTTATCTCTTCTTCGCTGGCATCTTGGTCAACGAACGTGCATTCGATGCCCATCTTCTTCATCGTAACAGCCAACAGATTGTATGTCCCGCCATAAATACTGGTTGCACTTACAATATGATCTCCTGCTTCGCAAATATTGAAGAAAGTGAAAAAACTGGCTGCCTGCCCGGAAGATGTCAAGATGGCTCCGACACCTCCTTCCAATGCGGCAATCTTCGCAGCGACGGCATCATTGGTCGGGTTTTGCAAACGAGTATAAAAATAGCCGTTCTCCTCCAAATCGAAAAGGCGAGCCATCTGCTCACTCGTATCATATTTAAATGTAGTACTTTGGTAAATAGGCAAAACACGAGGCTCGCCATTTTTGGGATTCCATCCTGCTTGAACGCACAATGTTTCCCTTTTAAAGTTATTATCCATATTATATCAACTTATTTCAGTCCTTCCAAAATCTTTTTCAACACCGTTTGAGCAGAAATCTCCCTGTTCGCAGCTTCCGGTATTACCAAACTTTGTGGACTTTCAATCACATCGTCCGTCACAATCATATTTCGTCTTACAGGCAGGCAATGCATGAAGTAAGCATTATTGGTCAAAGCCATCTTTTCTGCATCTACCGTCCAACTTCTGTCCATATTGATAACTTTGCCATAATTGGGATCCTGATATGCCGCCCAGTTCTTTGCATAAACGAAATCAGCACCTTCAAAAGCCTTTTTCTGGTCATATTCAACACGGGCACGTCCGACGAACTTCGGATCCAGCTCATAACCTTCCGGATGCGTTATCACAAAGTCATAGTCGGTTGCGTTCATCCATTCAGCAAAGCTGTTAGGAACAGCTTGCGGCAATGATTTCGGATGAGGAGCCCACGTCATGACAACTTTGGGACGGGACGTTTTCTTATATTCCTCGATGGTTATCAAATCGGCAAAGCTCTGCAGAGGGTGGCGCGTCGCAGCCTCCATGCTAAACACAGGACGGCCGGAATGTTGGATGAACTGGTTCAATATCTTTTCATTGTAGTCATCCTCCTTCTTCTCAAAACGGGCAAACGAACGAACGCCAATCACATCGCAATAGCAACCCATGACCGGAACGGCTTCAAGCAAGTGCTCTGGTTTGTCCCCATCCATGATGACGCCTCTTTCTGTTTCCAATTTCCATGCGCCTTGATTGACATCCAGCACAATCGTATTCATGCCCAAGTTCATGGCAGCCTTTTGCGTACTTAAACGTGTTCGCAGGCTGGAATTAAAGAATATCATCAATAATGTTTTGTTCTTTCCCAATTCGCTGAATTGAAAACGGTCTTTCTTGATTTCAAAAGCTTCATTGAGCGCCTGCTTCAGGTCGCCCAGATCTTGTACACAAGTGAAATTTCTCATATTGTTTTTCGTAAGTTATTCTTATTTATTCTTATCACGGATTTCAACCCTGCGAATCTTTCCGCTGATGGTTTTAGGCAATTCGTTTACAAATTCCACCACACGCGGATATTTGTAAGGAGCAGTCACTCGTTTCACATGGTCTTGCAACTCCTTTACCAACGCTTCGCCCGCTTTTTCCTTGTATTCCTTTGCCAGCACGATTGTAGCTTTCACCACTTGTCCCCTAATCTCATCGGGAACGCCCGTAATGGCACATTCGACCACGGCGGGGTGTGTCATCAAGGCACTTTCTACTTCAAACGGTCCGATACGATAACCGGAGCTTTTTATCACATCATCAGCTCTGCCTACAAACCAGAAGTATCCATCTTCATCGCGCCATGCCACATCGCCTGTATAGTACAAACCATCATGCCAAGCTTCACGTGTCCGGACCTCGTCTCGGTAATATTCCTTGAACAAACCCAACGGCTTTGCTTTGTCTGTCCGTATCACAATTTGCCCCTGTTCTCCATCTTCCGCAGGAGTTCCGTCCGGTCTCAACAAATCCATATCATATTGTGGGTTAGGTACTCCCATTGAACCCGGTTTCGGTTTCATCCAAGGGAATGTCGCAATGGTCAAAGTCGTTTCCGTCTGTCCGAATCCCTCCATCAACTTTATGCCAGTCAATTTATAGAATGTTTCATAGACAGCAGGGTTCAACGCCTCTCCCGCAATCGTGCAATATTGCAAGGAGGACAAATCATACTTCGTCAAATCTTCACGAATCAAGAAACGGAAAATAGTAGGAGGCGCACAAAGCGACGTAATCTTATAGTCCTGAATCTTTGCAATATGTCAGCCGGAGTGAATTTCTCGTGGTCATACACAAAAACGGTAGCACCCGCAATCCACTGTCCATACAATTTTCCCCAAACAGCCTTGCCCCATCCGGTATCAGCAATGGTCAAATGCAAACTGTCACGATGAAGGTTATGCCAAAACGCTCCTGTCACGATATGTCCCAAAGGATAAGTAAAATCGTGTGCCACCATTTTGGGATTTCCCGTCGTGCCGGAAGTAAGTATAGTAAAGAGATATCGTCATTGCTGTTGGGATGTCCCGGACGGACAAAAGCAGGAGCTTGTTCCCATTCCTTATGGAAATCATGGAATCCCTCCGGAACGTACGGTCCCACAGAAACCACACAGTTCACTGAAGGAGATTCCGGCAAAGCATTAACTATATGATTTGTTATGACCTCTTCACCTGCACATACAATCATCTTTATGTCAGCAGCATTGGCCCGATAAATAATATCTTTCTTTGTTAGAAGATGGGTGGCAGGAATAACAACTGCGCCCAACTTGTGCAAAGCAATGATAGAAAACCAAAACTCGTAACGGCGTTTTAATATCAACATGACCATATCGCCCTTCCCAATGCCTAATGATTGGAAGTAAGCGGCGGTCTGGTCTGTATATTTCTTCATATCAGCAAAGGTAAAATCCAAATGCTCACCTTTATCATTTGTCCAGCAAAGGGCTTTTTTATTCGGCTCCTCTTTTGCCCATCCATCCACTATGTCATATCCGAAGTTGAAATTGTCGGGGACGTGTATTTTCAAATGCTTCTTGAAATCTTCTTGGGACTCAAAAGAGGTCTGCTCTAAAAATCTTTCTAACATATCGTAAAACCCAGTTATTCTACAAATTCATTTATTAAATAATAATTGCTAAGAAACTCACTTTCTCTCCATCAAGTGCCAACATTCCATGCGGCTTTGATGAGTCGAAATAAATGCTGTCTCCTGCCTCCAAGGTCAATCGCTTTCCATTTATCTCAATAACCATTCGGCCTTTTAAGACATAATTAAATTCCTGTCCCGGATGGCTATTCAAAAACATGGGCGTTCCTTCTGGTTTGGGATGAACGGTAACTAAAAAAGGATCTCCTTTACGGCGTCTGAATCCTGCTGCCAACGATTGGTATTTATATGCTTTCACCCTTTCTACTGCCAACCCTTTCCCATTTCTTGTGACAAAATAGGAACTCATCGTTGGTTCATCTCCAAACATCAGGGTTGTCAACTCAAGCCCGTAAGCTTGTGAGATTCGGTGCAACACGCTGACTGAGATATCCACGGTTCCACTTTCCAAAAGCAAATATTCTTCTGTCGTCAGCTGGCAAACTTTTGCCACTTCGGCTGGCTCCAATTCTAAAGCATCCCGCAAGCCTTTCAGTCGCTCGGCTATTTGTTTAATCTGCTCGTCCATATAGATATATTTATACAATAGATGTGTCAAAGTTAAACATTATTTGTTTGAAGTGCATGAATTTATTCGAAAAAACTACTCTTTGTTTATCATCTAGGTGATAAGTGCTTTTCATCTAGGTGATAAATGTTTTTCACCTAGGTGATAAGTGCTTTTCATTAAGGTGATAAATGCTTTTCACTTAGGTGATAAGCTAAATTTGTCGTTATTAATCAACAAAGTATCCTGAGTTATGCAATTAGTCCAGTCAAAAAAAAATCCATTTAGGGAATTTGCAATCGCTTCTTCCCTAAATGGATTTCTATTTTAACTTATTTGGAAACAAAGTCCTTATTTGGAAACAATATCCATCTCTTTTACCAAATAGTCTGCTCCTGCATATTTGTCAATCAAGAACAACACATAACGGATGTCCACTATGATGCTGCGCTGGTAATCTGGCAAATATTCAATATCACCACCGACTCCTTCCCAGTTGCGGTCGAAGTTCAAACCAATCAATTCTCCATTGCCATTCATCACCGGACTACCGGAATTTCCTCCAGTCGTATGCGTTGTAGCACACAAAGCAACCGGCATTTTGCCATTGTTTAATCCATACGGACCAAAATCCTTCTGTGTATAAAGCTCTTTCAACCGTGCTGGAACGACAAACTCCCAATTGGTTGAGTCTTCTTTTTCCATCACTCCGTCCAATGTCGTCTGGCAACCATAATAATCACAGTCACGCGGGCTGTAGCCTTTCACCTGTCCATAAGTAATACGCATGGTGAAATTGGCATCCGGCCATTGAGGTTCGTCCGATTTCATTTTCAGCAAACCTCCCACATAAATGCGATGTGCTAAATTATATCCGTCATCGAATTCTTGCAGCGATTCATTCAATGCCTTTCTCTCTTTTTTGACGGAGCGGGCAAATAGAATCATCGGGTCTTCGTCCAACGCTTTGGCAGATGGATGCTCTACAAAACGGGCGAAGTTTTCAGGGGAAGCAAAGATGGATGTTTTGAACAAGTCATCTACAAAGCGATTCACATCCCCTTTGTACTTCGTATCAATCAAATTCATGTACTCAGGACAAGAACGGGACGGGATTAAGCGGCGATATTCGGCCAACATCACTTTGGCAATCTTCCGGTCCACTTCCGGGTCATAATTCTTATCGAAGAAACGGCGGAAGGCATTGCTCAAACTTGACATCTGTGACTGGATGCGTTTCTGGTTTGCCTTCCAATGCTTTTACAACGGAATCCACCTCCGTAGGGACTGCCGAGAACTCAATGCCACGAAGTATTGCCTCTTCCAACATCCATTTGCGGAATCGGAGGTCTTTACGGTCTGAAATAATTTGCTCCAAAGTCAACAAAGCATTCTCATACTGCGGATCGTTCTGCTTTTTGCCCCAAGCCAACAACGCCTCTTGCTCTGCTCGCTTGACTGCTTCAAAATCCCGTTTGTTGATGGCCCAATTGCTTCCGATAGAGTTCTTATAAGCATTTTCGGAACTTGCATATTTGCTGGCATACTGAATCCTGACTTTCGGGTCTTTCAACATCTCTTCCAACATTGCTTTTTGGCGCAACTCACGGATGTTGATACGCACGGCATTGTCAATGTCCCTTCTCTCAGCCACTTCCCAAGATGTATAATAATGGTTCGTGCGACCCGGGAAACCGATAATCATCGCATAATCACCCTCGTCGAATCCTTTGATGGAAATCTTCATCCAACGCTTCGGATGGAGCGGCACATTATTCTCTGAATATTCAGCCGGATTGCCGTTCTTGTCCGCATAAATACGAAAGACTGAGAAATCTCCCGTATGGCGAGGCCACATCCAGTTGTCGGTATCTGCACCGAATTTGCCAATTGACGAAGGAGGCGCACCTACCAAACGAACGTCTGAATAGATTTTCTTTGTAAACATAAAATACTGGTTGCCTCCAAAGAAAGCTTGGATCTCCACTTGCGTACCCGGATTTGATTTCAAGAACTTTTCTCCTACCTTTTGTTTCGCCAAATTATTCAAATACTTAGGAGAAAGGAAATTCATGCTGTTCGGGTCTTTGTCTTTTTCCAGCTCTTTCTTCACATAAGCTGTCACATCTTCGATTTTATCAATAAATGTAACAGTAAGTCCCGGGTTCGGCAACTCCTGGCTGCGGGTTGTCGCCCAAAAACCATCCGTCAAATAATCATGTTCTACAGAACTATGGGCTTGGATGGCACCATATCCGCAATGGTGGTTGGTCAACACCAATCCGTCCGATGAAACCACTTCACCCGTACAACCTCCACCGAAAATCACAACCGCATCTTTCAAAGAGGCATTCTCCGGACTGTAGATGTCATAATCCTGAAGTTTCAATCCCAAAGCCTTCATCTCTTCCAATTGTTGACTTTTCAGCAAAGGAAGCAACCACATTCCCTCATCCGCTTTTGCGGGTAATGTCAATAAAGCAACACCTAAAAGTGCCACTATCTGTTTTATCCGATACAATACATTCATACATTATACATTTTATTATTACCAACACGTTATTCATTTCCATTCAGAGTAGGGGTGTTTCGTCAGCATCGAATTGTAATATCTCCGGTCGCCTGTCACCTCCTTTCCCAACCATTCAGGAATCTCAAATTCCTCATCTTCCGATGATAGTTCTATTTCAGCCATCAATAATCCTTCATTGGCTCCATGGAACTCATCCACTTCCCAAGTATGTTTGCCTTGTTTAAGCAAATAGCGCACCTTGTCGATAACACCCGGCTCACAAAGCGACAAGAGTTGTTCTGCATCTTCCAACGGGATTTCCCGTTCAAACTCATAACGGCTCATTCCTTTCTTGTCCGATGCGCCTTTGATGGTCAAGTAGCCTTTGTCCCCCCGGATTCTTACCCTTACACTCTTTCCCGGCTGGGAACAGATATATCCTTGGACAATACGGCTGCTGCTTTCTGCTTTTGGCTTAAAGTCTCCTACCACCAAAAACTTACGTTCAATCTCAACCATCGCTTAATGAATTGTCACCATGGTTGCACCATAACCATATTCACGGAAAGAGGCATCTTGGAAGTAATGTTGCTTGTAGCGAGTATGCAATTCCTTTTCTATCGCTTTGCGCAACACTCCGTCTCCTTTACCATGGATAAATACTATCTTCTGTCCGGTTCGTCCGGCATACATATCCAACACTTCACGGAATTTATCCAACTGGTAATTCAGCATATCTGCATTTGACATTCCTGTCGTGTCGTCCAACAATTCATCAATATGCAAATCAACCTCCAAAACAGAAGAGTTGGTCTCCTTCTTCTTGATAATGGATTGGTGCGGGACGCTCTTGGGTTTATCCGCATGCGCCTTTGACTTCATTGCTTCTTGAATATCAGCGGCAGAAACCAACATGGTCCTTTCGGGCAAATCGTTTCGGATTATCGGGCAAATGATGGCATCTTCGTCGAAGAAATCATTTTCCATAAAGCAATGCAGCTTGTAAAACTTGACCGTGTCAAGTCTCAACTCGACAGAAACCGCATTCTTCAAGGCAAAAGGCTTGTCCTTTTTAAATGCTATCAACTGCACACAAATCCGTTCCAATTGGTTCAGGTCGGCCTTTTGGAACTCCTCCATGAATATTTTCGTATTCGGCTCAATCTCCCCGTGATAACGACTCGTCCAACTATTGTTTTCCCTGCTCATGTAATTAAAGAACAAATGGTAGTTGCTGTCGTTCACGAAATAGGCTTCGTAACCACATTGCTGGATGGCTTTCGGATCCAGTGGAAGATAAGCCAAAAAGACATTCAGTTTCTCGCCTTCCAATGTCTCTTCGATTACCTCTTTGGGTTTATTTTCCGGCTGCTGCCTTGTGCTCAATATCTGTTTTTCCAACTCAGCTGCATTCTTTTTAGGACGGTTATCAGTATGCACTTGCGGACCCTCACCAACAACCACGCACTCGCGGATTAAAGCTGGGACTTCAAACCCGTCTTCATCTTCCACCAAAACTTGGTCCTTGCCTTTAAAGCTTCTTACCACTCCGCCTCCTGTTGTATTGAGGAAGCGTACTTTATCGCCTACTTTCATAACTCTTCTATTTAATTCCTATACTATGTTTTATCAGACAAAAAGTAATATAAATTTAGAAGAGAACATAAAATCACAACAGCAACTTTACGCATGGCTTAAAGAAAGCCGTATTTGTTAAATAAATTGAAAAATATAGTTAATTTTTAAGTTCGAGGTTGCGGGGTTTTGTCAAAATTTATTATAATTGCAGAACGAAAAGCACGGAGATTAGAGTTAATGAGTTCGACTAATCAAAAGCTAATCAAAAAGAATTATGTATTATTATATTTAGAACTCCTTAAATTTTATGCGAAAAAAAGTTTTTTCCATGCTCAACACACATAGAAAGATGACCTTGCTTTCTATGTTTCTGTGCCTATGTTGCACAGTGGCATTCGCCCAATCTGTTAAGGGTGTAGTTAAAGATGAAACAGGTGAACCGGTTATCGGTGTGAACATTGTAGAAAAAGGTACTACGAATGGAACAATTACGGACATGGATGGTAAATACACCATCACTGTAAAAGACTTGAAAAAGGCAGTTTTGCAGTTCTCTTACATTGGTTACACAACCATTGATGAGGCTGTGAAAGGAAGAAGTACGGTTGACGTGCAATTGTCTTCTTCTGTAGTAAACTTAGGTGAAGTAGTTGCTATCGGTTACGGTACTCAAACACGTAAAGAGATTACCGGTTCCGTGGCAAACGTATCCGAAGAAAACTTTAACAAAGGTGTCAACCGCGATGCATCAGACTTGTTGCAAGGTAAAGTTGCCGGTTTGACCATTACTTCCGGTTCAGGTGATGTAACCCGTGCTTCTCAAATCCGTTTGCGTGGTACATCTACTTTGCAGAACGACCAAGGTCCGATGATTGTTATCGACGGTGTTCCGGGTGGTGACATGTCCACCGTTTCTCCTTCTGATATCGAATCCATCTCTGTATTGAAAGATGCCTCTTCCGCAGCGATCTACGGTTCTCGTGCAGCTGGCGGTGTCATCTTGATTACAACTAAACGTGGTTCCGGTTCAAAGACTCAGATTCAGTATGATGGTTATGTAACAGCAGACTTCGTTGCCAACAAACCTGATTTGTTGAATGCTGCTGAATGGCGTGCAGCTAACAAAGAATTGGGCAATGACATCAGTGTATATGACAAATATAATGCAGATACAGACTGGTTCGATGAAATGCTTCGTACAGGTATTTCCCAGAATCACTCTTTGTCTATGTCTGGTGGTAGTTCCAAGAGTAACTACCGTGCTTCTTACACCTACTTGGATCGTAAAGGTATTGCGAGAGACAACATGATGAAACGTCATAGCTTCCGCTTCCAGTTCCAGCAGCGTGCCATCAACGATCGTTTGCGTATTGGATTGACAGGTTCAACAACCTTGACAGATATGCAGATGCCGTTTGCTGATGACTACATCTTGGCATACAACATGCTTCCTGTTTACCCTGTATATAACGAAGACGGCAGCTATTTCACGGATGCCAACATGAATTATAACCAAGGTAACCCGGTTCAGAACCAGAATCAAAACTACAAGAAGAGCAGCAACTCTTACTTCTACGGACAGGGTGATGCCCAATTCGAAGTTATTGAAGGTTTGAACGTGAAAGTAAACTTGTATAAGAGCCGTTTCATGAACGACTACAAACAGTGGGAAGACCCTGAAAACTCTTTGGGTGACGATAACCATGGTTTGGCAGTCCGCAGAAACATGAAATGGGACCGTGACTTGATGGAGTGGACAGCTAATTACACCAAAGCATTTGGTGCTGATGAAAAGCACAAAGTTGATGCTGTGGCTGGTTATTCTTGGGAATCCAATTCATTTGGCAGCCAATATGCCAAAGCTACTAACTTCGCTGTATCCAGCATGGGTGCAGACAACATCCAAGCGGGTAACAACTTGAAGATTGGTGACGTAACATCTGACAACAATAAATATAAGTTGATTTCATTCTTTGCCCGTGCACACTACAGCTTCGATGAACGCTACATGATTACAGCTACTGTACGTCGTGATGGTTCTTCTAAGTTCGGTGCTAATCACAAATGGGGATGGTTCCCATCCGTATCAGCAGCTTGGGGTATTTCTCAAGAAGCATTCATGAAGGATATCGAATGGATTACAGACTTGAAATTGCGCGCTGGTTATGGTGTGACAGGTAACCAAGATGGTCTTCGTCCTTACAAATCATTGCAGCTTTACGAAGCTTATGGTACTTATTACAGCGACGGTTCCCAGTTGACTTCATTCCGTATTTCCCAGAACGCTAACCCGGATTTGAAATGGGAATCAACAGCGATGTTCAACGTTGGTTTGGACTTCCAGTTGTTCAATGGTCGTGTGGGTGGTACAATCGAATACTACAACAAGAAAACAAGCGATATGCTTTATGACTATGTAGTTCCGACTCCGACATACGTTTACAATAAGATTTCTGCGAACGTAGGTGATATGACCAATAAAGGTATTGAAGTCATGTTGAACATTGACGTTATCCGTAACAAGACATTCAACTGGAATACTGCCATCAACTTGTCTCACAACAAAAACGAGATTACGAAGTTGTCTAATGACTTGTATTCAACCAGCCGTATCTACGTCGGTGACCCATGGATTCGTGGTGCATCAGGTGTGACTTCACACGTTGTTGAAGAAGGTCGCCCTGTTGGTCAGTTCTTCATGTTGAAGTGCAACGGCATTGACGCAAACGGTAAGTTCATCATCGAAGATATCAACGGTGACGGACAGATTACAGATGACGACCGTACTTATTGTGGCGATGCCCAACCGGATTTGACATTCGGATGGAACAATACCTTCTCTTGGAAGAACTGGGATGCCAGCTTCTTTATCCGTGGAACAATCGGTAATAAGGTATTGGATAACCCATTGGCTGCTTACGGTAACAACACATACATCAGCGGTACAAACGCTATGAAGAACGACAACTTGTTGACAATGCATGAAAACTCTCGTGTTTGTTCATACTATGTAGAAAACGCTTCTTTCGCTCGTTTGGACAACATGTCTATCGGTTATACATTCAATACGAAGAAAATCGACTGGTTAGACAGAGCAAGAGTATACGTTGCAGCACAGAACTTGTTTGTAATCACTGGTTACAAAGGTTTGGATCCTGAAGTTGAATTGTTCCGTGGTGAAGCAAGCGATGCTGATGCAGGATTGTCTCCTGGTATCGAACCTCGTAACTACATGCCAAAGGCACGTTCATTCACATTTGGTGTTAACTTAACTTTCTAATTTAAAACTCTGAATCAATATGAATAAAAAATTAATTATATCAGCTTTGGCGTGCGCATCTTTGTTCTCGGTGATGCCGGCATGTACAAACCTGGACGAAGATGTATACGACAAACTTCCGGCTGAGGAGTTTGGTAAAACCGAGACCCAAGTTAATGCGTTGGTAGGAACGGTCTACAAGACTTTGAAAGTCTATATGGCAGGCGGTAACTTCTTGGCATTGGATGAAATGGCTGGTTCCAGCGCAGTTACCCCGACCCGCTTTGGTGGTGACTGGTACGACGGCGGTCAATACCGTGAAATTTATACCCATACGTATACAGCACAGACTTCTGCTGTGAAAAATGCTTGGTCTGATGCTTCACAAGCTATCGGTACTTGTAATGCCAATATTCAGGTAGTTGAAGGAACAACTATCTTTTCTGAATCTGACAAACAGATGAAGATTGCTGAAATGCGCGGCGTGCGTGCTTTCTGGTATTACAAGATGATGGATGAATGGGGAAACATTCCTTTGGTAACAGACTATTCAGACAAGGAATTGCCTACTTGCCAAAGCCGTCAAACCGTCTTCGATTGGTTGATTAAAGAGATGAACGAAATCGTGAACCAATTACCTGACCGTGACGGCAATTATGCACGATTCACCAAAGGTGCCGCTTATACCTTGTTGGCTAAATTGTATTTGAATGCTGAAGCTTGGGGCGTTACGTGCTCTAATGCTTATCAGAATGCAATTGATTGCTGCAACAAAGTAATGGCAATGGGCTATGTCTTGGAACCGAACTGGAAGGACAATTTCTCATTGACAAATGAAAATTCAAGAGAAGCCATCTTGTCTGCTCCATATTCACAGACTGATACAGACAAAGACAATCGTAACCAGTTGATGAACCGTACGCTTCACTACAAAGACTATTTGTCTTTGGGTATCACAGCTAACGGTACTTGGAACGGTGTTTGTGCACAGCCGGACTATGTTAAGCAGTTCGATACAGAAGATCCTCGTTTCACGGGAACTTATTTGATAGGTAAACAAATCAACCAAGCTACTGGTGAAGTTATCATCACTGACCACGGTTATGAATTGGATCATACGATTGATGTGAACATGATTGCAGGTACAGAATATGACGGAACACCTTGGGCTGCTGTCAACCAGCATGATGGTGCTCGCTGTATCAAATGGACATTTGCTCCTGACTTGGTAGACGCAATGGGTAATGACTTCCATATCTTCCGTTATGCCGATGTCCTATTGATGAAGGCAGAAGCATTGCTTCGTAGCGGTGGCAGTGTAACAGAAGCAACAGACTTGGTTAACCAAGTACGTGCCCGTGCTTATGGCAACTCATCCCACAACTATTCAACCGTAACGTTGAAAGAAATCCAGTTGGAACGTCGCTTTGAATTAGCATGGGAATTGCATTCTCGTCAGGATGATATCCGTTTCGGCAGTTATGAACAAGGAATGTGGTCTGCGTCCAACTGCCCAAGAAAGAGTGATACTTATTTGAGATTGTTCCCTGTATCACAAGATGCATGGCAGACAAACAATAAGTTGACTCAGAATCCGGGTTATACTTCATTCTAAGCTCTCTCATTCATTTCATAATATTAATTTCATTTAAAGTTGCTAAGGGGTTGTATCAAACATTCGTTTTGATACAGCCCCTTTAAGATAGATGGCAAAGTGAAAACAGTAGCCGCTTTTTTGCACATTTTATCGCAAAATAGCCGCTTTTGCTTTCTATTATATATTGATGTAATCGAAATAATACATATATTTGCGCGCAAAAGATTAACACTTTAGTATCTGGCATGAAAAGAGTATCCATAAACGGATTCCTTAACGAATCTGATTTAATAATGGCATTGCACAGTGATAGTCAAGATGCTTTTACACATATATATAATATGTATGTGGAGATATTATATACCATTGCATACAAATACTTGAAGGACCAAGATATGGCAAAAGATGCCACCCAACAAATATTCCTTAAGTTGTGGGAGTTGCGTCATTCCATATCCATTGAAATCAGCATAAAGAACTACCTGTTTACCATGACTCGTAATCATATCTTGAATGAAATAAGGAATAACACTTCCGCTATGGAGAAAAATTACCAAATAGCACAAGAGACAAGTGAATTTGAAGAGGATATCACTTCAAGGCTGGAAGAAGATGAGGTTTCTAAAGAGCTCTACTCTTGCATATCCTCTTTGCCGGAACAGAAACGTATGGTTTGTCTATACAAAATCAGGGACGGACTGTCGAATCAAGAAATAGCTGACAAGATTGGCATAACGATTCCAACTGTGAAAAGTCATTATACACAAGCCATCAAAATACTGAGAAACAAAATGAAACATTTATTTATATTTATTTTTTTATGTAATGCTTTCATACTTTTTTCTCTTTCATGTGTCTATAAATAAAAACATAAATAGAATAAATGAATACCCCAGATATAAAAACACTAAAAAAAGTCATCGCAAATCAAGCAAACAAACAAGAAGCATCAGATGTAATACATTGGATGAATACATCTGAAGGGGAAAGTTTTTTATCTAACGAGATAGATGCAGATTTGCAGAATTATACGCCGGAAATTGCAGATGATTATTTGGATGCTCCTGTCCCGAAAGAGGAGATGTTTAACTTCATCCTCCAACAAATAAGACAGCGACAATGGAAAAAAAGGATATGGAAAGCGGCAGCTGTGCTACTCCCTTTTATTTTAGTTGTCAGTCAATTCTACTATTTTGGCAAGCAAACCAACTTCTTTGGTGAAGAAGAATATACGGAAATCTGCGCGCCCAAAGGAGAAAAGCTGCATGTCGCTTTCCAAGACGGTTCGCAAGTGCTGCTGAATGCTGGAAGTATGCTGAGATATCCTAATAAATTCTCATTCCATAACCGGAAAGTAGAGCTTACGGGAGAAGGTTATTTCCAAGTGGTTAAGAATCCCAATCGGCCTTTCATCGTTGATGCCAAGAGTCTTCAAATAGAGGTAAAAGGCACAACATTTAATGTGAAAGCCTACGAAGAAGATGCCGATATTGAAGTTTATTTGGAAACCGGGAAAGTCTCTTTGTTAAAAGGGAATCGGAATATTAAGGACCTCGAGCCGGGCGAACAAGCGAATTACAACAAGAAAACGGGCGAGTGTATGATTAGCAAGGTAGAGAATAGTAACATTCCTCTAAAATGGACTCATAATACGTTGTCATTTGATAACACCTCTTTGTCGGAAGTCTTGACCCAATTAAGCCAGAGATTCGGTAAAAAATTCATTGTAAAAACACCTCATGCCTTCAGCTATAATTTTACATTGGCAACCGAAGACACGACTTTGAACGATATTTTAGAAGAATTGAACAAACTTTCTCCCGTCACGTTCACGCTTCTCGGTGATACGATTTGGGTCGAAAAGAAATAAAAGATAAAAAAACAAACATTTTAACTCATACCTATTAAACATTTGTGTGTCTATTTACAGGGGGAGGGGAATTTCCTCTCCCTGTACTTATGAGTAATATGTATAATCTTATATCATGAATGTATGGATAATTTATTAAACACTATTAATCCTCGACTGATTATCCTTTCCGTTCCATTATTCCTTGCAACGGAAGGATTATCAGCTCGAAATGTCACGTTGTCAGCTAATAACGTGAAAGTCAAACAAGCACTCACATTAATAACCAAGCAGACTGGTTTATCATTTGCTTACAGCAATCAAGTTGTCAATTTGGATAGAACTATATCCATCCAGGCAGACAACCAAGATCTAACATTTGTTATGGATAAAATTGTTGAGGGAACAGATTTGGCATACGAAATATCAAACGATAAGATTTCCTCTTTGCTAAGAATGCCGCTCCTTCATCAGCCACGAAAAATGGAGTTCACCAACAAAATAAACTTATTACAGGAACAGTAACAGATAAAAACGGAGAACCTATTATAGGTGCCAATATTGTCGTTAAAGGGACAACGTTAGGTACAATTACCGATTTAGATGGTAACTATTCATTGGAAGTTCCAGCGAATGCAGTGTTGCAAGTTTCTTATATTGGATACAACACCCAAACCATTCCTGTAAACAATCAAAAAACAATTAACGTCAAGTTACAAGAAGACTCCAAGAACTTGGACGAAGTAATCGTTATCGGTTACGGAACACAGAAGAAATCAGATGTTTCTGGTTCTGTTGCAACGGTAACGGGTGAGAAATTGGCCAAGTTGCCGACAGCTAATGCTGAAAACGCATTGGAAGGTGCTGCTCCGGGTCTTAATGTAGACTACTCTAATGGTGGTGCTCCGGGCGAGAAGCCGGACTTGCAGGTGCGTGGTATGACATCTTTGTCTTCCAATGCTCCGTTGGTAATCATCGATGGTGTTCCGGGTGATATGTCTTACTTGAACCCTGAAGACATCAAGACGATGTCTATCTTGAAGGATGCTGCTACAGCGGCAATCTATGGTGCCCGTGCTGCTGCCGGTGTTATCTTGATTGAAACACACCGCGGTGCCAAGCAGGAACCGAAAATCACATTCTCTGGTTATGTAGGAGTTGATGACCTTCCTAAACGTTTGGATTTGTGTAACTCTGCTGAGTTTATCCAATTACGCACGATGGCTTATACAAATGCCGGTATTCCTCAAAGCCGTTGGTCTAAGTATATCGAGGCTTATCATCAGAATCCTAATCAGTTTGCAGACACAGACTGGCAGAAAGAGTATTTCCGCCGTGGTTTGACTCAGAAGTATACCATGGGATATACAGCAGGTAACGAGAATATGAACGTCGCTTTGTCTGGTTTCTATTCTTCTACTGACGGTATCGTCAAGAGCACTGATGAAACGAAATATGGTTTCCGTTTGAACTCTGATATCGTTCGTGGCAAATTCAAGATGGGAGAATCAGTCAGCTATGGCCGTTGGGAATCAAACCTGAGATATATACCGGTTGGCCTGCCTTGTCACAGATTTCTAACTTGGAACCGTTGATTTTCTGCTACGATGATAAAAACGAAGGCGGATTTGGTGGTTCTATATCAAGCATGGGTATGTCTGATGCTGTCAACCAAGTTGCATTCAACTCCTTGGTTCGTCAGAAGAAATATCAAGACTATATTTCAGCTTCCGGTTATGTCCAGTATGAACCAATCAAAGACTTGATTATCAAGTTCCGTGCAAGCAGGAATCTTTACTTTGATGGCACACGCTCTTTCGTCCCGACTTATAAGGTGGGCGATTATAACGTGAATACGCGAGCTCAGTTGGATGAAACAAGATCCAAGTCAACAGAAGATTTGTTGGAATTGACAGCAAACTATAACATCACATTAGCTGAAAAGCATAGCTTGTCTGCATTGTTAGGTATTTCACAGGAAGAGAAAAAATATGAAGACATTTCAGCTTCAGCGGCAAAGTTTGAAAACAACAGCATGGACTTGTTGGTTCATGGGCAGGAAAACTTCGCAGTGGGTGGAACCAAGAATCGTAGCGGTCTTCGTTCTTTGTTCGCTCGTTTGAACTACAACTATGACTTGCGTTATATAATCATGGCTTCCATGCGTTATGATGGTTCCACTCGTTTTGCGGAAACAACAAATGGGGTTTCTTCCCTTCTGTATCAGCTGCATGGAACATTGCTAACGAGTCATTCTGGGAAAAACAAAAAGAGTTGATTTCCACATTTAAGTTGCGTTTAAGCTATGGTGGTTTGGGTAACCAGAACATTTCCAACTATATGTATATTCCTAAGATGTCTTACGATACTTCTACATTGAACTATCCGTGGAATGGTAAGAATATCAATTTGGGTTATGCTATCACCACTCTTCCTTCTGCATTCATTAAGTGGGAAACTACTATCTATAAGAATATCGGTATTGATATGGGCTTGTGGAACAACAAGTTGGAACTCTCTTTGGAAGGTTATATCAAGAATACGAAGGATATGCTTTCAAATAAGGAAATCAGTTCGTCAACCGGTTTCGGTTCTTTGACAGTCAATGATGGTAAGTTGCGTACAACCGGTTTGGAATTCCAGGCAATCTATCATGGCACTGTGAGCGATTTCAAGTATGACGTGGATATGAACGTTACTCATTATAAGAGCGTTTTGAAACACATGGCAGACCCGGGTTACTTGAGCGAATGGGGACCTGCTCGTACTTATGTCGGTGGTGAAATCGGTGAAATGTGGGTCTATAAAACTGCCGGAATCTTTAGAAACCAGCAAGAAGTGGATGACTGGAACAAGGAGCATGGTAAAATGGATGACGAAGGTAATTGGATTCCTTTGCAGGCAGCCGCTGCTCCTGGTGACTTGCGTTTCATAGATACTAATGGTGACGGTATCTTGGATTCAAATGATAAGGTGAAGATGGGTTGCGGTACTCCGAAAGCGACAGTCGGTTTGAATATTTCTTTGGAATATAAGAACTTTGACATGATAGCCAACTTCTATGGTTCATTTGGTGTTAAGCGTTATAACATGCACCGTTCAGACCAGTATCATTCTGCTTCTAAGAAGTTCAATGGTCCTCGTGAATTGTTGGATTCTTGGACCCCTGAAAATCCAAATTCAAGTATTCCTCGTGTGGTTGTCGGTGACCCGAATGAAAACTTCATCAAAGCATCTGACTTCTTCTTGGAAAACGGAAACTTTTTACGCTTGAACAACTTGCAGGTGGGATATAACTTGCCTCATTCAGTTTGTAAAGATCTTAAGATTAATAATCTGAGATTTTATGTGGCTGCTACTCGTTTGTTCACGATTACTTCTTATAGTGGTTATGATCCTTGTTCTGGTAGCATGGGTGTGGATAGCTCAATCTATCCGTTGTCTCGTTCTTATATGTTAGGTATGAAGTTTGGATTCTAAAAAAACAAGTGATAAAATTATGAAACTAAAAAATATATTATTGAGTTCTTTGGTATTTGGAGGTCTGATGTTCTCTTCTTGTACAGGCTTCTTGGATGAGGATTCCAATCCAAATACTTTATCTCCCAGTGTTTTCTGGAAAAATGAATCAGATATTGAAAAAGGCTTGGTCAGTGTTTATGCTGCATTGCAGCCAAACCAGGCTTGGGCAGCTCCTTTTAAAAGACATATTGTAATTGACTGTTACCGCAGTGATTTGCTCCGTTATCGTCCGGATGTGGGTTCATGGGGTTCTTTGGCTAACTTTACCAACACTTCTACAAACGGTACAGCCGAAGGTGAATGGAAGAATTGCTACAAAGGTATCAGCTATGCCAACCAGTGTTTGGATAACATTCCTAATGTTCCTGAAAACTCTTCTGATGTTGCCCAATTGAAGAAGCAGGCAATGGCTGAAGCTCGTTTCTTGCGCGCCTATTATTACTTCCGCTTGTACCGGAACTGGGGTGAACGCATTCCCATGTTTACAAAACAGATTGAGGGAAAAGACGAAGAGTTCAACCCAGCCCAAGCAAATGAGGGTGAAATCCTTAAGTTGATAGAAACGGATATGATTGCATGTCAAGATGATCTTCCGGAGTCTTATCCTGCTGAATACGCTGGTCGCGTGACTAA
This sequence comes from Phocaeicola vulgatus, assembly GCA_022009975.1. Classification (GTDB taxonomy): domain Bacteria; phylum Bacteroidota; class Bacteroidia; order Bacteroidales; family Tannerellaceae; genus Parabacteroides. Next base: position 311,663 of record CP091733.1, read on the forward strand.
ATACACTGCCGCTGCCATGTTGGGACGTTTCTATATGTTTACTCACCAGATGAAAAAGGCTGAAGATGAGTTTGCTAAGGTTATTAAGAGTGGTCGCTATGAATTGATGGAGAATTATGAAGATAACTTTGACGGTTTGCATAAGAACAATAAAGAATCTCTTTTTGAAGTCCAGTTCTCCGGAGACAGGACAGGTGGTCGTTCCGAATACCATTGGATTATGTATCACTTGTGTCCGTTAGATGCTCCAATGGGTGGTTATGAAGAGGCTTATCCTTCCCAGTGGTTCTTCGATATGATGAAAAAGAATGAATTGGCAGCAAGTGGTGAACACAAATATAGCCAGCGAATGTATGCTACATTGTTGTTCAACGACGAAGGCTGTAGTGCATTCTATTTTGATGAAGGTAAGCATTTCTTGGATTATCACCAGCCTAAAACATACTATTGGAAGAAATATGTTTCTTGGAATGAAGACTTGATTCCAGACCCGGACCGTAGTGCATTCAACGTAATGATTATGCGTTATTCTGATGTGTTGTTAAGCTATGCAGAATGTTTGAACGACCGCAATGCTACTGCTGAAGCGATTGACTATATCAATATCGTGCGCAAACGTGCCAATGTCAAGTTGTTGGATAAGAGCATGAGCAAGGATGCCGTGTTGAAGCACTTGCAAGATGTTGAGCGTCCGGCAGAGTTCGCATTGGAAGGAACTCGCTGGTATGACTTGTTGCGCTGGGGTATCACTGAAAAGGCGTTGAAAGACCATAATAAAGAATTCGTTGAGAACTACATCGATTCCAAGCATCGCTTGTTGCCAATACCGCACTCGGAATTCTTGTTGAATCCGGATTGGGTTCAGAATCCTAACCACGGTAAGTAAAAAGTAAATAGAGAATAATGAAGAAATTAATGAACATATTTTCTCTTTCTGTCTTCTCCCTGTTCCTGTCTTGTACGCAGAACGGGGGGCAGCAGGCAGAAACGGAGAAATTGGCAGATAGCCGTAATGGCTATTATAACCTGATCAATATCAAGAATGCTCCTAAATATGAACGTGATAGAGACTGCTTTGTCTTTTCTGATTTGGGCTCATGGATAGGATATGCTTTGCCTGAGAATGAAGCGAATGAAAACACCGGTGGTTTCGTGGGACCGTACATGATGACGGGAAGAGGTTGGATTGCCTCTACTTTGGCTCAGCCATCCATGACGGTTAATGGCGAGAGATTCGATTTCGCCCGAAACATCCAAACTGCAAAATATTATCCTGGCAAATTAGTTCAGGAGTTCCGTAATGAACAGGTATATTTTGTAACTGAACTCTGTTATGAGTCTGCTCAAACAGCTGTTATTCGCACCTCTGTCCGCAATATTTCAGATAAAGAATTGGATATTTCACTCTCTTATGAAGGAGGGTTGTTAGGCAAGAATGCCTCCTTGAAAGCAATGGACAAAGGAGTCCTGATCAATACGGGTGTCGAGGATGCACAATTGGCTGTGCGCTTCTTGACGGCAGACCAAGTTAATGTTGTCGGCAAGGATAGTTTGCGTGTCGCAGAAAAAGTCTCTTTGGCATTGGCTTCAGGCGCAGAATATCAAGGGGCTTATACTGAAACATTCGCCTTTGACGAAGCCTCTTTGCAGAATGAATTGAAAGCCCAGTCTTCCATGAATGTGGAACAGGTTTTCACCAAGAATGAAGAACGTTGGAATGGTTATTTGGCATCCATCTTCAAAGGTGAAAGCCCATATTTGAAGGAGAATAAATACCGCCGTGTCATGGTCAAGGCAATGATTACGTTGGTTTCCAACTGGCGTACTCCGGCAGGTGACATCCTGCACGATGGTTGTTATCCTTCCTATTGTGGGTTCTTTGGTGTCTGGTCATGGGACTCTTGGAAACATGCTTCTGCCACAGCCTTGTTCAATCCGGAATTGGCAAAGAATGAAATCAGATGCCTTTTCGACTATCAAGCTGAAAATGGGATGATTCCTGACTATGTGAGTCGCTTCAAAGAGCGTATCAACTGGCGCGATACAAAACCTCCATTGGCTGCTTGGGCAGTGATGAACGTTTATGAAAACACAGGCGATAAGGCATTTGTTGAGGAGATGTTTGACAAGCTCTATAAATATCACCAATGGTGGTATACAGACCGTGACCATGACAAGAATGGCGTTTGCGAATATGGTTCTACGGATGGCACATTGATTGCTGCTGCTTGGGAGAGCGGAATGGATAACGGTGTTCGCTTCGACGAGGCGGAGATGCTGAAACGAACCTGAAAATGCGTGGTCAATGAACCAGGAGAATATCTGTTTGAACTCTTTCTTGTATGCTGAAAAGGGTTATTTGGCTAAGATGGCTCAGATGTTGGGCAAGAATGAATTGGCTGACAAGTTGACTCAAGAGGCAAAGGCGTTGAAAGAGCACATCCAGACAAAGATGTTCGACCCTGAAACAGGTTTCTTCTATGATACCCGCATCGGGACAGGCGAGTTCATTAAGGTGATGGGAGCAGAGTGCTGGTTGCCTTTGTGGGCAGGTATTGCCACCCCGGAACAAGCCCGCCAAGTGCTTGACAAGATGTTGGATCCGACGAAGTTCAATTCGACTGTACCATTGGGCACATTGGAGATTAGCCATTTGCGTTTCCGTCCTACTCGTGGCTACTGGCGCGGTCCGGTTTGGATCGACCAAGTTTATTTCGGTGTAATGGGCTTGCGCAAGTATGGATTTGACAAGGAAGCCGACATGTTCGTCCGCAAATATATTGCCAATGCGCAAGGACTTCTGACAGATGGTCCTATCCATGAAACTATAATCCATTGACGGGAGAGACACTGAACTGTCCTAACTTTGGTTGGTCTTCAGCTGTTACATTAAGAATGTTGTTGAATCAATAAAATAGAATATTACATGAAAAAGTCAATCATTGTTGCCTTAGGATCTCTATTGGCTTTCTCTCCGGCTTTTGCACAATATGATGGTGCGCCTATGGAGAAATACCAAGCCAAGAAAGAGGTTAAGAAAGAGGTTCGTAGAGACAAGTATCCCCATTCAGACAATGTTTGGGAGAACTTTGATGTATTGCACATCAACCGTCTGCCGTCTGCTGCTACCTTCTTGGGATATCCTTCCCGGGAGATGGCATTGAAAGGGGAAAGAAGCGACTCCTTATTATGCTTCTTTGAACGGTACATGGAAGTTTAAATATGTCCCGAAGGTTGCCGACCGTCCAATGGACTTTTGGCAGAAGGGATTCGATGTGTCAGGTTGGGCAGATATCAAAGTCCCCGGAAACTGGGAATTGCAAGGCTTTGGTTATCCTTTCTATGTCGGTAGTGGTTATGGTTTCAAACGCAACCCTCCTTTGATTCCTGCTGACAACAGCCCGATTGGTTCATATAAGCGTAATTTCACGGTTCCTGCTTCATGGAAAGGCCGCCAAATCGTTTTGCACTTCGGCAGTGTGGCATCTTCTTTCTTTGTTTGGGTAAACGGCAAGCAGGTGGGTTATTCCCAGGATTCAAAGACTCCTGCCGAGTTCGATATCACAGATTTCTTGAAGATTGGTGGCGAGAATGAAATCGCAGTACAGGTATTTAAGTTTAGTGATGGTTATTATTTGGAAGACCAGGACTTCTGGCGTTTCGCCGGCATTCAGCGTGATGTCTATATGTACGCACGCCCGATGACCCACATTCGTGACTTTGAAGTTGTAACGGATTTGGATGATCTTTACACAGATGCCGATTTCAGTTTGTATCTTGAATTGGGTAATCCTAATCTTAAGAAATTGAAAGGCGCAGAAGTGGAATTGAATCTGTTGGATAAGGCAGGCAAATCCATTTATACGGAACGCCAGCGCCAGCAGAAGGATTCTCCGTTTATCGAATTCCATAAGCATATCGAAAAGCCGTTGTTATGGAGTGCTGAAAAGCCGAACTTGTACAAATTGGTTTTGACTTTGCGTGTGAATGGAAAGACAGAGGAAGTTGTAGCCCGCAATATCGGTTTCCGTGAATCAGAAATCAAGCATGCCCAGTTCCTGTTGAATGGCAAGCCTATTTATTTCAAAGGTGTCAACCGTCATGAACATGATCCATATACGGGACACTATGTTGATGAGGCTTCCATGATCAAGGACCTTGAATTGATGAAGCAATTCAACATTAATAGTGTTCGTACATCCCACTATCCAAACGATCCTCGTTGGTATGAATTGTGTGACATCTATGGAATGTATGTTGTGGACGAAGCGAACATCGAGAGCCATGGAATGGGTTACAATCCTGAAATTTGTTTGGCGAACCAACCTGAATGGGAAGGTGCTTTCATTGACCGTACAGAGCGCATGTTCGAACGTGACAAGAACCATCCGTCTGTGATTATCTGGTCTTTGGGTAATGAAACGGGTGAGGGTTGTAACTTTGCAGCTACTTACAGATGGATTCATGCGAATGATAAATCCCATCGCCCTGTCCACTCTGAAGATGGCATCAAGGGACCATTTACCGATATCTTCTGTCCGATGTATAAGAAGATTGATGTGTTGATCAACCATACATTGTATTTGCCAACCAAACCGTTGATTTTGTGTGAATATGCGCACGCAATGGGTAACAGCGTCGGTAACTTCCAAGACTATTGGGATGTCATCGAGAAATACCCGAGTTTGCAAGGTGGACACATTTGGGACTGGGTGGACCAGGGAATTGCGCAGAAGACCAAAGAGGGTCATTTCTATTGGGCTTATGGTGGCGACATGGCTCCAGAAGGAACACCGAGCAGCCGTAACTTCTGTATGAATGGCTTGATTGCAGCCGACCGCAGTTTGAAACCTCATATTTGGGAAGTAAAGAAGGTTTACCAGAATATGGCGTTCCGCTTGGCTGATTACAGCGCTGGTTTGGTTGAATTGAAGAATAAATTCTTCTTTACGGACTTGTCCGATTTCACATTCGGATGGCGTTTGGAAGGCAATGGCAAGGTTTTGGGTGAAGGCACTATTGATAATGTTTCTCTTCCAGCAGGTGAAACAGGCATCTTTAAGACCAATTTCCCGGCAATAAATCCGGAACCGGGTGTCGAATACTTCTTGAACTTCTATGCATATCAGAAGAACGACGATGGTTTGTTGAAGACAGGAGATGAGATGGCTTCTGAACAGGTCAAGCTTCCGTTCTACCAGCCTGCCAAGGTTTATGCCAAGGCTGAAAAGTTGTCTGTCTCTGATGGCTCCCAGAACGATGTGACTGTTAACACGGGCAAGATGTCTGTCGGCATCCAGAACGGTGCATTGGCTTCTATCAAGTATAACGGTCGTGAAATGGTTAAACAGGGATTGCGTCCTAACTTCTGGCGTCCTTCCACGGATAACGACTTGGGCAGCGACTTGGTGAAAATCTGTGATCCTTGGCGTCATGCAGGGCGTGATGCCCGCCTGACAAAGGTTGAGAAACGTGCCGTGGACGACCAGACTTATGAGGTTGTTTCCCATTATCAGTTGCCAGAAAAGCTTGCTTCTTCCGATTTTATCGTTAAGTATACTATTTCCGGTGAAGGTTATGTGGATGTGAACTGTACATTCATCCCCGCACACGACACATTGCCATTGATGCCTCGTTTGGGTGTCAGCTTGACATTGCAGAAAGAGTATGACCAGATGGAATGGTTCGGCCGTGGCCCGCACGAGAACTATCAAGACCGTTACACAAGTGCCTTTGTTGGCTTGTATAAAGGTTCGGTTTGGGAACAATACTTCCCTTATGACCGTCCTCAGGAAAAATGGCAACAAGATTGATGTCCGTTGGATGACATTGTCAAATACCCAAGGTAATGGTTTGAAAGCCGTAGGTGCTCCTTACTTGAGCACAAGCGCATACATGTTCACAACGGAAGAATTGAGCGAAGTGGATGCTAAAAAGCATCAGCGCCACATGAGCGATATCCAGCCTAAGGACATGGTTACATGGAACATCGACTGGAAGCAAATGGGCTTGGGTGGTGACACTTCTTGGGGTGCTTATCCTCACCAGCAATATCTAATCCCGGCAAGACGCATGTCTTACTCTTTCCGGCTTTATCCGTATTGATTGTTTAAAGGTCAGTAGATAACACAATAAGGGGCGGTGTCCAATGGAGCTTGGATGCAGCCCCTTTTAGGTGTGTCAGAATTAGCAAAATGCAAGACACAGAGGATGAGGCCGGCTTGCAATTGGGAATCTATCCTATCATTTGAAGGTCGGTTTAAAAGTATTTTGAACAGCGTTCATGGCGATGAGATGCTTACGACCCTTTTTCCAAAAGCATACTACCTTTTTCCAAAAAGCATACTACCTATTTTGGAAAAGCATACTACCTATTTGAAAAAGGCTCGCTTCGGCATGAATAATTGGCTGTCATGAATCTTGTATTTTAAGGATAATCATTTAATTCCTTCAATCTGAGTTAACCGGCAGACGTTCCCGTATTTTCCCGATTAAACTCATCGTGTTTATATCATCGGCTCTGGTTTCAGAGCCGATTTTCTCGTTTTCAGTCACGTCTGGAGCCACCCATAAAGTTGCGCTCCACGCGTAGAACATCAGGCTGCAAGGGCGACTTGGACCGACTCTCGTCTTGCGAGGTTGACCACATTTGCTGTGTGGATACCGAAGAAAATCAGCAAGATCTCTGTCGACTTTATTCTCGCTGCTATCTTTCGCAGTCCGTAATGTTGCTTCTGGGTACCGAATGAGCCTTCCATCTCTGTAGCTCTCACTCTGGCAAGTTCTCTTTTGGTAGCATTCTTCACCTCGTTCTTGCCAGTCCTGCCTTTCTGAGTGAAGGAGGTCTCAATACCATTCTCTTTGCAGAATGTTCTGTTGTCGTTTCCGGAGTAACCTTGGTCGCCACCTATCTTCTTCACCGGTACTCCGGTAAGCTTATTAGACAATGACACGCAATGCTTCAGTCTTGTACCCTCATTGAAGGCGTTGAATGAGAGTTTCTCAATGAATGAGATCCCATCAATCAATATGTTGTTGCTCTTCGCTCCAAACTCTACAGTCTTGGTTTCCTTGCCTCTGACAATCGGTCTGATATGTGGTTTGTCGAGACTTACGATGCGGTTCGGTATGCTCTCGCGAGAGTCGCCACTCTTGAAGTGATTCTTCTGCTGACGATATACCCTTGTGATGATCCCAAGCATATTCAACTGCTTGTCGCTCAGCAGTCCCTCGCAACTATGGACACGCATCTGTCTGCGGATCTCACCGAGCATCTTGCACAGCAATGCAAGCAGTCTCATTATCATCTTTCGTATCTGCTTGTGAGTGTGCTTACGCTGCTTCCTGTAAGCCGGATTCGCCTTCTCTATATCGTTGTACTTTGTCCTCAATCTATGTTCACCTAGCTTGGAACTGATACTGCACATCATCTTGTATGCTCTCTCAACACATTCCCAAAGCAACTTCACATCGGTCGGGAAACGCATCAGACTTTCATAGCAACTGGCATCAGTATACACTGTATCAAGGTTCTTCATGTATGGTTTCCATGCATCTGCAAGCACCTTCTGCTGCTCTTGGATCTTCAGCTTCTTGGACAGTTCCAACAATATATTGTCAATCAACTTATAGTTTGTCAACTGGTTCTTGGGACTGATCCTGATGCCGCAGAAGATCTGATAATAGATGTTTCCATTCAATGCCTCCATCAATTTCGGAGCTGACAATCCTGTATACATCTTCAAGAATGCCAATGCCACCTTGCCTTCAGGGGTGAAGAAGGACTTTCTGCCTCTTTTAGCCCTTATGTTCTTTGGCTTCTCCTCAATCAACCCAAACGATATCGCCATTTCTCGAAGAGGAAGAAGTGACTGGATGCGTCCAAGTTCACTCGTTTTGAAGGTTTCTACATATTGCTGATAAAAATCAAACTCTGTGAATGCAATCTCTTGCTGAATGTCAGATAAATTTCGTACTTTTGCCATGAGTTATTTTTGCTCATTTCCTCCGAAGTTTACTTTTCTACGGTATTCGGAGGAATTTTTATTTCCTTTAGCTAAATTACAACAAATATATCACATTAGCAATCAATAAGTTGTGAACGTTCAAAGTATTTTGCGACTATCCCTAAATAATGAGTCCAAATGTTCAATGGTATTTCCCATTCATTGAACATTTGGCTCAAAATACAATTATTTTGATAACACTTTCCAATATCCACTCTTGAAACTGCCGACACGTTCTAAATAGCCTGTCTTTTTGAGAAATGCTATTTCACGCTTGGCGGTGGCATCCGACAATCCAGTTTTCTCACAAAGCCTTTCTCTGCTTAGATTCTTTTCCTCTGAGAACATCCGCAAAATCATCTTCTGCCTCTCGGTCAAGTTTATTGGGTCATTTATTGGGTCATTTATTGGGTCATTCAATGAACCAGATGCAACATTGTTCTGAATATGCAGAGTCAATTTAACTTGCATAAGTTCTGGCTGTTCCAATAACTCAGGCTTTATCCAATGCTTTTCATTCCATGCGTTTAGGATGAGTGGGAAACCCGAGCCAAGGTTCTCGCCATAGCCTATCATGCGGAACATATTCTGCATACGCTGATTACGTGCCTTTGACTCGCCACCTTTGTAAATCTGCTCAATAGGCAGTTTCAGAAGTCCTGGATTGGTCAGAACAAAGCAATCGTCATACTTTTCAACTTTCAGCACTCCATTCACCATAAAATCGGAATGAATAACCATATTTGTAACGGCTTCACGCACAGCCTTGGCTTGAAGCGTATCGTCTTTGCGCACTACACCGTCCATACTGAAAGGGTGAGGCAAATCACGTGTCAGTTTCGGAATGACCATGCGGATAAAGTTGAACAGGTTGTTTTCCCAAGTCCCATCGTATGTCAATCGGTCGCTATAGCGTTGGTCGCCTATCAAATTGGATTTATCAATGTAGTCCATTCGCAGATTGTCGAAACGCTCACGGACGGGCAATCCTTTGCCAAACATTAAAAGTCCAGCCATAGTCAGTCCTTCTTTTCCTGTCCTTCGGTCTCGTGTATAACCTCCAAAGTTCGTTAGAAACTCCTTATGTTCTGCCGAGTTCCATTGATGCTCTGGATGCAAGTTCTGAAACATCTGACGGAAGCGTTCCAATGTTGCGATGTCAATGTCGTCCATTGTGTAGTATTCCAACAACAATCCATCATTGCCAGCTTCATTGGCATCACGAAGCATCATCTTCAACTCTTGCTCCGTACAATGATAGTCGCCTTCATGGTTGCGTTTGAAAGTTCCTCTTGACAAATTGTTGTTGATATAGACAGGACGGACTGTATAATCGGCACGAGGTACGTTGATGGCAATAATCTTCTTGCCGTCAATATCTATCGTCTGAATGTCATCGTCGTACAGAAGATTGATATTCACCTTCTCACGACTATTTACAGTATTCCACAAGTCCTTGCGGATTTTGTCTGCATCCTCAACACCAACGATTTCAAACCGCTTGGTATTGTCTTGCTCGTCCATATGTTCCACCACACCCAACAGAATGGTTCCACCGTATGTGTTGGCAAAAGCGGAATAAGTGTCCCAAAGCGAATTTGGCACACCTTTCGTGGCTTTCTTGCATTCGAGCGTTACACGCTCACCTTCAGATAGAAGTTCATATATGTTTCTATTTGTCATTTTATAATCCAAACATTCTTTATATTGTTAAATTTTAATTTTTTGCGATAATAGGGCAATAACATAAATGCAGAGTCTGCCTTTTCAGCAGAGATTGATACTTTTATTTGATTTTCTCCTTCATCTTCTACATGATAATCAATGTCATAAGATCTCTTTATTAAGCCTAATGCCATTTTGGATGCTTGGTATGATTTATCTAACGCTCCATTCTCCTTAACCAATAAATTGTATTTGTTTCCTAATGAGTTATAATCTTTAACAAGTGCATTGTATTTAGCTACAAGCTGTTTTGTTTCTTGAATACTGCTGCTAAGAGATAGTGTATCATTACCTCTCAATGCATATTCTGTTTTTTCATATTGCACTGAATGATAATGATGAATATCCGTATATTTTGTTATTTCTTTGGGTTGATACTCTTCTTTTAATATATATGTTGTAGTCGTAATTATTGAATCTTCTTTTTTTATTGAATCCTTTTTGATTAAGAAATATTTATGTACAAGACTATCACTAAAAGCTAAATCTTGTATTGTTTTATCTCTTTGTTCTATTTGTTCCTGTAACTTATCTGTCAAAGAAATGACATGGAATAGACAATCCAATAGAACAATAATTGGGAGTGCGTAAATACCTTTTATAATAGAAGTCTTCTTCATTGTTAATTGCTTTTTTCTTTTGACATTTTTAATTGCAAGCATTCTGTTTTCAAAGATGTATTTTCTTTTTCCAAGTCTCGAATTTCTTTGTTAAGTGCCTGTATAGCTTGGTCAAATTCACTCTTTTGTTTTGCTAATTTTTCATTATTCTCTTGAATGAGATTATTGTATTCAATTTTAGACTCAACATCAGAAATAAACATACCAAACTTATAACAAGCTACACATATTCCACCGAATATAGAAAATATAACTATCCAAAACTTATAGTGTTCAATACACCAATAGAAAATCTCTTTGGCTTCACTCTCTTTTTTCTTCGAGAATGAATATGCATTATTTCTTGAATTAGTATATTTATGTTTCCTTTTATTATCTACCATATTTAGGATATCTCTATTTCGTACTCTTTAGTTGTGATAATTTGATATATTGTGCATCATATCTCGTATTAGGAGTATATGCCTTCTTCGAAGAATGTATCTCAGATGAATCCATTTCATTAGATGTTTCAATATCAACTACAACATACATTTCTGTTGTACTGACGTTCCTGTATATGCCAGCTGTCAAGTTGTCTACTGACTTTATGAGTTGAACACTCTTCACACGGAAAAGATGCTGACCGACATCCTTACGAGTATGAAACAACACATATCCAATAGATTGCAAGTTCTCTGCAATTTCTATGCCGTCTCTTGTGTATTTGATACCGACTGCAAGTTTCCCTGTAGGCAGGAACTTTTGTTTCTTTCCTTCGTAGTTCTCCATCATCACCATCAATACACCATCTTTTGTTGGGTCTGTAACAGGTGAGTATCCTTCGGATATTGGCTTATGCAGAACCTTGTCAGGGTGTTCGCCAAGTCTACAATCTGCTACAAAGAAATATTTCTTCAATTCACTTAGCAGTTGTTCATTCTCCGCCTTGTTCACTTCTGTTGTAGTATCTAATGCTAAAGAATATACACTCTTATCTGTAAATGGAGTATATACTTTGCCAAGCAGCTCTTTAAAATGTGTCTTGATGTATTCTTCACCATTCACATCGGGATGTGCCTTCATCGCATAGAAGTCATAATCCAGCTGTAGCCATTCTTGTATTTCGGTGCGAAAACGCTCACGGATTTTCTGCCTCCATTGTGCCTTTTGTTCCGTGTTGTTTCTTGCATACAACGATAAGACAAAGAGAAAGTTTACATCGTAGTGGAACAGGAGTAATGTATCACGGTCAAACAAACGATTGTGGAATTGCATTTGTTTGTGGCGGTTCTTTTTACGGTCTGTTTTTTCAATACCATCATTAGTATAGTCAAAACTTTCATCCATTTTGGCAGACACAAAGAAGTTCGGAATGATGTTGTATCCTTCCGTCACATCATCACGAAGACGAATGCCCGACTCCGTTGTTTTACCACTATTGAAAATGTCAAGATTCCATTGAATTACATTCCTTGCATATGTGTATTGTTTGTAGATGGATTCAGAACCAAGTTCATGTCCCATCTTATAATACTTGCTATCACCAATGTAATAAGTCTGTTTGTTTTCATTTTCAATCAGACTCTTGGCTGTAAAGAGGTGGTCAACTATCTTTCCGTCCTCTTGTTTTTTCTCCATACCATCTGGCAATGGATTGTCACCAATCAGTTCGTCTATGATAGCCTCGAACACAATATAGAAATTCTTGACCAACAGGTATTCTTTCTGCTCTGTCGTGATGAACACTTGTCTTGCTTCATCAAAGAAAACGTAGCACAATTGCCATAATTGAAGCGCTTTGTCAGAAAAATACTTATATTTGATTTGGCGCAAACGTGTTTTGCCGAAGCCATTCAAGTACGTTTCAAACTTTTTACCTGTTATCAACTGAAACTGGCAACAGATTTCTTTCGGAAAGCCATAAGTCTCACCGATATAATTCAAAATTGAGAAGAAGATAACGAGCAGTTCTTCATCAAAGTTGATTTGTCGCTTTTTATTGACTGGATTCAAATATATAGGTCGTCCATCTTGGACGATAGCAGTTTGCGTACCAATTGTTCGAGTCCAATTGATTTTGTTCAAGCCACAATGCAAGTTCTTCACAATTAGAAATAAGAAACTTTGGTTGTCACGATTGAATTGTAACAACGACAGAAGAATATCAAGATAAGTATTGCTCAATCTGCGCTGCCCATTACCAACTTGGGCTATTTGCGAATGATATACAATATCGGTATCGTTGCGTTTGTCGTTCTTGTAAACCACAATGGCACGATAAATCCAAACTGCAAACTTATAGAGAAAATTTCTCTCTACAGCATCAAGTGGATTTGTTTCATCCAAGTTAGCAATGCCTTCTGGCTTATACTTTCCAAATACAAGTTCTTGTCCTTCAACATCTTTGAGCAACACCTTTGGAAGAATAAAGACACAATCCTTTAGTAGAATATTATAAAAATACCCTACGTAATGAACAGACACCTTGCCTTCGACATTCTCTAAGGCATCAATGCCATAGAGAATGCTCTTTATATCGGCAACGTTGTATTGATATTCTTCTATTAGTATGCGCATAATTAATTATTTATTAACGCTATGTGTACGCCCCAATTAGTATTTTCAAGTTTGCTTATCAATTCATTTATACGAGAAGGGTTAAATTGGTTTGATACATATATTGTCTCGCCATTAGATAAATCCAATCTTTTAGCCTTTGTCCTGAATTTTGCATCATTGGTTTCTGTAGCACGTTGCTCAAACTCTTGCTCTGTTTCTACCAAATGAGGCAAATGAGTAACATTCAAACTTGTCCACTTTTGGGCTATTTCGGAAGCCGTTATTTGAGGATTTTGGGAAACATAAATTCTTACCGCTTCGAATGGAGCACGACATTTACCATACGAACCTTTCCCATTGACGGAATATCTATCCCTATTAGTAGATGATTGTGCGTTAGAATCTTCATCTTCCTCATCATTTTCATATGTCTCGATGTCTTCTTCGTTTTCATCTATAAGAGAAACGGATGTCAACACAGGTTCAATACCTAAGTTTTTCAAAAATATGGCAACCTTTTCCTCTACGATTTCATACTTTGTCCCTTCTGACGTATAGAACTTATCGAAAGACAATTTACTTCCGTCCTCATCATTAAAAATTGCATCTCCAAACTCATAATCCTTGAATACATCATTCCAAAGGTAAAAGATAACCTTACCGACAAAAGTCTTTGCCGAAATAACGCCTTTTTGTGCTTTGCAGAAGAAGTAGCCAAGTTTCTTATCCTCTGAATTAGTTGTAGAACCAATCTTCTCGTTAATCTTTTCTAGGAACTGCCACCAGTCATAGCTATTGCCACCAACTTCTATCGTCCATCGCTTTTCTGCATTAGAAATAGGCATATAAGCCCAATCCCAACGACGCTTGAAAGCAGAGTCTATTGGAAACAAACTTTGGTCGCTTGTATTCATGGTTGCCCATATATAAAGATTGTTAGGCAAGATTAGAATATCTCCACCCAACACTTGCGACACAACATCCTTGCCTTTATACAAGGTATTTATTTTGTCCTTTTGTGCAATAACCAATCCTTTGAAGGCTTTTTGAAGTTGTCGCTTCATGTCGGCATCCGCTTTTATTGGATAATCAGAAAAGCCTCTATCATTGCGGTCAAGCAATTGGAATAAGTCACCAAAAATCTGAGCGCAGTTTCCCCTGTTGATTTCCTCAATAACCAAATATTGCTTTTGAGGCTCATCCTCATTCGCATCAGCGTATTTCTTCCATGCACTTACGTATGCTTGCAAGAAGGACTGTGCAACAAACTCATAAACTATGCGGTCTTCTTTTACAATTTCGCCATTCTCTACAACTCTATGCCCAGAGAGGTCACGCAATTCAACTTCTTTCGTTGTTGGCTTATACGCACCTACAAATGTTGAATAGTCTGTATCTGGATGAAATGTTGTACGGATTACGTCTTCTTCATTGGTTTCTTCATTGATGGTATGCGATTTACCTGTGCCAGGAGCACCATAGAAAATTTGTTGAAAAGATTCTCTTTGTTCGGAAGGTAGTACGGCATTTTGTAATTGGGAGTTCCATATTATGTTATTATTATTATCCTCTTTCAATCTTATCCCAAAATCGTTTGTTGTAAGAACATTATAAAGGCGAAGCCCTTTGCTAAGTTCTTTTGACATGCTTTCTGTTAGATTTGCAGAGCGGATTATTTCTGTCAGATTATGATTTTTAAGGACCTTGCCATATTTAAGGGCAAACAAATAGTAAGAAAGCGACCCTATTTTATCATTCATTTCTTTTAGGGCAGCAACTAACTTATCGAAGCTAATAGTTTGTTCTTGTATCATAACTTTGGTACAATAATAGTGGTAACACTTTTGGTATTATTACGCTTCATGGCAAGACGGAATCCACCTATACCACAAAATAAATCTATACCCTTATATTTCTTCTTCATCGTTAATTATTTCTTTTTTCCCTTGTTCTCCAACGCTTTCTTCTGTTCGCTTGCCAATCTTCGTTCTACCTTTTTCACATCCTCTGCTGCAGGAAGGTCCTCTGGAACTATACCACGTTGCACAAGCATGTCCCGAACAGCAGCATTGTTGGCAATATGCTCTTGGCTTATACGACTTTCTCCTTGAAGGTCTTTGGTCTGCACATTCACGCTCGTCATTTCTGCCGCAAAATCTTTTGCTTTGATACTGATAGTGGGGAGGAAATCTGCCAATGGTCGTTTCTCGGGGATTCCCATGCGTCGCTTCAGCGTTGCAGTATTCAAACGAAATAATGCTTGGTCTCCTTTGGAACGTATCACAGCAAAACTCTTGTCATTCACACCTCGTTCATAAAGTACACCAGAAAGTTTACGCTCTGTTTCCTGTAGTTTAGCACGTGCCTTAACTCTTTCAACTTCAATAAGTCGTTGCTCTATAAGTTCAGCACGACGAGTTTGCACAGCAAAGTAAGTTTGCGCAAATGCTATCTGTGGCTTGCGAGGGTCGCCATTTTGAGCGACAAGGTAGCAAGCATAGCGCGTTAGCATAATGTCATCTATCTGGCGTTCAGCACCAGAACCTAACACAACCATTTTGTTGACGTCAACAAAATGGTCTGTTATAATATGTCCGACATTAGAACAAGCATTTTTAGCTTTCTCTATTGCTTTTGTGAAATTACGCCATTCTTTGTATCCCAACAATGTACACAAATCTCTTGCGCTCCAACATTCCACGTCGTTAAGAATGCACGAAACTTGCTCAAACTGAGAGAACAACACTTGTATTTCTTCTTTTTTCATAAGATTTCTTTTTATTCTTCAGACAAATCCTTAATGTCAATATTCTCAATTGGCCAAAACAAATCCTGTATCTCGACATTCAAATATTTGGCAATCTCTACTAATGTTTCAACATTCGGCTGTATGGTGTTGGTACACCACTTTGAGACAGTTGCAGGGTCTTTGCCTAATTGTTCAGCGAGCCATTTATTGGTTCGCTTCTTTTCTGCCAAGACAACCTTTAGTCTGTTTATATCTTTACTCATATCTGTGTATAATTCTTTGGATATGCAAAAGTAGTGACTTCCTGCTACAATGACGAATAATATTGATGAAATATTATGTCAGATAGTGATTTTTGTATTCAATAGATGACGTATATGTCAATTTATGGAAGGTGCGAACAGATGGCTAAGTCTGCGACATAAGACGTGACTGCTTATACGATTGCGTTACCATGCGAAAAGCAATTTTCTATGTGCGCCTGATAGAGATTGAACTTGATTCAATGATAGACCAGATATATCTAAGGCTCCTTTTGCTGAGCAGAAATTCATGGTACGTGCAGTTCTTCCCCGTGCGTACTTTTTTAACGCCATTAAAACAGCATTAAAACACCATTTAAACGCTGTTTTAACGCTGTTTTAACCGCCATTTATTAGGCACTCCGCCCCGTCAAACTGTAACAAAAAGCAAGTTGCTGGTTATAAGATGCTTTTATGACTTTCGGGGAAAGTTTGTTTTCTTGAGAAATAATTCTTTTCTTTGCAGCGTCAAAAAGCGGTGGAGCATGGATAATATAAAATCAATTATAGTACTATTATTCTTTTGGTTAGCGGCGGGCTGTACGTCCTCCGAGATCCAAAAGGAGGTTTCACTTATCAACCAAGCGGAATCGTTGCTCCAGTCGGATCCTCATCAAGCTCATGCCCTTTTGGATAGTGTCAAGTATCCGGAAGAGCTGAGTATGAAACAAGGGGCGCGTTGGTGTATGTTAGTTGGCAAGTTGGCGGATTCCATATCAACGCCTTTGCCTTATACCTACCAACTCAATCTGGCGGACAAATATTTTCAGCGTCATGGCTCGCCTACTGAACAAGCCCAAGTGAAGCTTTATTTGGGGAGAGCTTACATGGATGATTCCAATCCGGAAAAGGCCATGCAGCTCTATTGTGATGCCCTCGAACTTGCCTTATCTGACTCTGCCTTTAATTTGGCTGGATATGTTTCAAGCTATATGGCTGATTTATACGAGTATCAGAATTCATATTTATTAGCACTCCGGAAATATTATGATGCTGCTATGTTTTTTAACAAAGCCAACAATAAAAAAAGCGAAGCGTATGCTTATTTTGATATGGGAAAACAATATGCTTTTACTGATTCATTGGATATGGCTTTGGCTAATATGTCTCATGCAGATTCTCTCATGTTGGCAGTAGGCGATTCAATAGATATTGCGGTTATTTATAACGGATATGGGAATATCTTTTTTCTGCGAAACAACTATGGAAAGGCAGAATATTATCTGAAAAAATCTATACAATATAACCCTAAAACTTCAGCTCCATGCTATTCGGTACTATCAAGAGTGTATTTTAATAAAGAAGAATATGACGTGGCGCGGATGTATTTGGATTATTCACAAAAATCCAAAAGCAACAATCCGAACACCCATATAGATAACCTCTATAAATATTCGATGTTGGAGAGTGAAGAAGGTAATTATAGAAAAGCGTACGAATATATGAAACATTATGTGGATACGCTTAGAATGGATTTACAGCGGAAGAATGAATTGAGGTTATTGGAAGTAGAGAAAAAGTACAACCACACGAAAGCGACATTGGAAATATACATTTGAAAAAGCTAAAAGCAAGAATTTTTGCCGGAATCGTGTTCTTGATACTTGTCCTTATTATTATTGTTGCTGTCTTTTTCCTCCTATTGAACAGGAAGAAAATCGAACTACTAACCACACAGAAGTATATCAGTGATATGGACGAAGAATTAACAACCAACAAGGTCCGGATGAAAAAACTATTGGCTGAAATAGATGAGGAGAAGCAGAAAAACGTGGATTTGGATAGCAAAATAAAGTTGCTCGCAGAGAATGAGAAAAATGTAGAAAGATTAAATGCTTTGCTTGTCGAAAAGAGAAAGCAACTTTTAGAGTCTGCTCCTATTTTGAAAAAAATGCAAAAGTTGGCAGGTAAAAATATACCTCAACAAACACAATCTCCTTTGAATGCCATAGACTGGCAAAATATCATTGCGTTAATCGACATGGCGTATCCGAAAATTTTCAGGATAATTTCATCCTCACGCCTTAGCGAGGAAGAGGGAAAATTATGTTACTTGAGCATCTTGGGATTTAGCACTGCCGATATCTCCCTTTTGCTGTATACACCAAAGAGTACATTGTACAAGAACCGTCAAAGAGCGAAGGCTAAATTACAAATCCCCAACAACTATGCCTCCTTGGAAGAGTATTTTGCCGATTTGACGTAAAATTCAATCAATCATACTGTTATTATTGGTCTTGTCCTAATCTTTATTTGTAAACTACTGATAATCAGTAGTGCCTTGTCCTATTGTTTTTCGCCATTATAATTGCAAACGGAGTAAAATCCATCTATGTTTGCAGCGAAATTCAAACTTAAACATAAAAGAAAAGATGAATAGAATAAGAGTTGCTGTATTGACAACGATAGTATGCTGTTGTGTGTTTTCCGCTTTTGGGAAAAAGAAGGATGTTCCTTTTGAGGGGAATTGGGATAAACATAGTAAAGCAATTTTAGGATTGCCTATTAAAGGAAATATCGAAGATAATAACGGCAATCTACAATTAGATTTCTTAAGAGATTTAGGAAACGTAGTTGTCACTATTTCGGATGCAAGGGGCAATATTGTTTACCAACAAGGTGTTTTTGCAGAAGGTGGAATTCCCTTGATTGTCTCTTTGGAAGAATTGTCTGTTCGCGAAGGTATAGTTTCTGTATCAGATGGGAATAATACCGTATGGGGTGAATTTAGTTATTAACATTAATAGTCTATAAAAATGAAAAAGTTAATTTTAAGTGCGGCATTAGCCTGCGCATTCTTCTCTTGTTCAGAAGATGCTGATGTAGTAACAAAAGAGTTAAATGAATCCGCTGCTTTGGCGACAACAGTAAATCAAATTCATTCAAACGGAGTTTTCTTTAATGTAAATTAGTGTTAAAGTCATGGTGTATTTAACCGAAGTATTATTTAGAGTATGACAAAATTCACAAAATGGCTTCTATTAGGAATTAGTATATTTGTAACTTCCAATGTATCTGCCCAATGGGGTGTAAGTGGAGGATGTGATTTTTCTTCTTTGTCGAATTCGGAGAGTGCGGAGATGCAAATGGGTTTCCATTTAGGAACTACTTATGATGTTCCTTTAGTTTCTAACTTTTATTTTCAGCCAGGGTTATTATTCACATCTAACGGATTTAATTTTCAACCAGATTATTTTTTTATATAAAAAGAAATCAGTAAGAATGTATGCGTTAGAAGTTCCTTTAAATCTTTCTTTGCGTCCCAAGCTGAAAAAAAATTTAAGGCTAATTACTGATTTTGGATTATACATGAGATATGGATTATTCGGTAATAAAGAATATAAATCTTCAAATGATACAGAAACAATAAAAGAATCTTCTTTTGTGGCCTATAATCGTCCTGACTTTGGCTTGAATTGTGGTTTAGGATTAGCTTATGAAAGAATAGCATTGATTGGAGCTTATCAAATGGGGTTAACTAATGCTGAAAAAAATATTTCAGGAATAAGACATAAAAAAATAAGGATTACATTTAGGTATTTATTTTTAAAAAAAGTATGCAACAGAAAAAAAGTTTTATCAATAATTGTTTGTGCGTAATTTTGCCGATTTGACGTAAAAATTCAATCAATCATACTGTTATTATTGGTCTTGTCCTAATCTTTATTTGTAAACTATTGATAATCAGTAGTGCCTTGTCCTATTGTTTTTCGCTATTATAATTGCAAACGGAGTAAAATCCATCTATGTTTGCAGCGAAATTCAAACTTAAACTGAAGCGGTGGATTGATTGTTCCATTGTGGGGTGAATTAATTATTAACAATTTAAAACATTAGAAAATGAGAAATCTATTAAGTTTGCTATTCTGTTTATTATTGGTTTCAGTGAATCTCCATTCACAAAACAAGTCGGGAATAATAGTAGGAAGTGGTATAGGATTTGAGAGCTATTCCACAAATACAAACAGCAAAGATTTTAAGATCGGCATCAAAAACAAAATCAGTTACAATTATGATGTGCAACTTGGCTACCGTTTCCGGTTTGAAGCGGGCAATGCTCCTACATCTAAAATATTCTTTGACGTTGACCCGTTGCTTAAATTACAGGCTTTTAAAACCACAAAAGAATATCCAACCGGCAAAGGTGGTTACAATTCTCCTTCCGTAGAAGCGCATGATATCAACTTCCAATTTGCAATATCCCCGTCTGCAAATTATAGGATAACGAATCGTTTGTTTGCCGGAGTTGGCGTTGAACCGACATGGAACATTGTGACTAACGGAAAGCATTTCGATATTCCAGCCTTCTGCAGGGTCGGTTATAGTTTCAAGAGAGTGGAATTGGCATTGACATATCGCCAAGGCTTCTTGAATGTTTTGGACAAAGATGCGTTTGACAAAGGGCGTGCTTCGGACTTGAATATAAGTCTATTCATCCCGTTGTTCACCAAGTAACGTTTTAACATATAGATGAAGAAGAAAGTGTTTTTAGTAGTAATGTGTTTCTCAGTGTTGGCTGCTTGTAATAATGAAGATTTCTAAAGGAGAGTTTATTGAATATGAAAATCCTTTAAATTTAAATAGAATGACAATAGAAACAAATCTGTTTATGGATATACATCTTGCTCTGCAAGAGAAGGAAAAAACAACTTAAAAGCTTGTTTTTCACAAAGAGCCTGTAATATTATGGGAAATGACTTAGTGTGGGATTATAAGATATTATTACCAAATGCTAAATAAAATATTAAAAACACTCTTCTGTGTGTTGTTTTGCAGCAATCTGTCTGCCCAATGGAGCATAGGGGGAAAGGCGGGCATGAACTTTTCTAATTTATATGGAGGGGAAAAGGCTAAGTACATGAAACAGCGAATAGGATTCAATATAGGTGCTGTAAGTGATTATTGCATTAATGACAGATTTTCACTTCTTGGTGAACTGTTATTAGCTCAATATGCTGTTAAATATGACAATGTATTGTCCAATTTAGATAATTTATCAAGTGGAAGTCAATTAAAATCTATCAATAATGCTTCCATTCATAGTTATTATATAGATGTTCCTATATTGGTCAAATTCAGACCTTTTAAGCAGGTAAAAGGTCTGAATATGGAATTTGGCATTCAGCCAGGTTTTTTCCTGAAAGAGAGAATTAACGATGGGAAACAGACATACAAACAAACTGATTTATATGAACGCAAAGTTGTCAATTGCTCCTTTGTCTGTGGTTTGGCTTTCGAAATTCCTGCTAACTGCTATTTTTGATGCACGGTATGTTCGTGGAGTTTCAGATGAATACAAGCAGTATAGTGGGATGAAGAAACATGCTATCCAACTATCTTTAGGTTATTTGTTTAGATTGTAATACGTTCCTTTTTTCTTAAGGCAACGATTAGTTATAGGGGAAAACTTGTTGCATGCATTGAAATGTCTGCGGCAAGTTTTTATTTATCACAAAGGCTCTTTACCAAAGTTTGTTTTCTTGAGAAATAATTCTTTTCTTTGCAGCGTCAAAAAGCGGTGGAGCATGGATAATATAAAATCAATTATAGTACTATTATTCTTTTGGTTAGCGGCGGGCTGTACGTCCTCCGAAATCCAAAAGGAGGTTTCACTTATCAACCAAGCGGAATCGTTGCTCCAGTCGGATCCGCATCAAGCTCATGCCCTTTTGGATAGTGTCAAGTATCCGGAAGAGTTGAGTATGAAACAAGGGGCACGCTGGTGTATGTTAGTTGGCAAGTTGGCGGATTCCATATCAACGCCTTTGCCTTATACCTACCAACTCAATCTGGCGGACAAATATTTTCAGCGTCATGGCTCGCCTACTGAACAAGCCCAAGTGAAGCTTTATTTGGGGAGAGCTTACATGGATGATTCCAATCCGGAAAAGGCCATGCAGCTCTATTGTGATGCCCTCGAACTTGCCTTATCTGACTCTGCCTTTAATTTGGCTGGATATGTGTGTACTTACATGGCAGATGTTTATACATATCAAGATGCATATTTGTTAGCTAAAGATAAATCAGACGAAGCAGCCAAGTGCTTTAAAAGCCAACAATAAAAAAAGTGAAGCGTATGCCTATTTTAATGGCACAAAAATAGTGTTTTTCATGTAAAAAAGGAGGCGCATTCCCCTGTCAATGTGTCTACTTCCTATGTTTTAGGTGTCTACTTCGTAGGAAGTAGACACCCATTTTAACGATTTATTCCCTTTTATTATGCGTTTTTCTGGTATTTATTGAAAAATGGTTAATCCTGTTTTTCATCATCTGGGGCTGCATTTGCAACTTGTTCTTCTCGCCATTCGGTAGGCGTACAACCTTCCTTTGACTTGAATATCCTGTACAGATAGGTACGGGCAGAGAAGCCACACTCGGCAGAAATAATGTCATTACTATAGTCTGGAAATTCAAACATCATCTTCTTTGCCGCATTGAAACGTATATCACCAAGCCATATTCTGAATGTAGTTTTCAGATACTGGTCGAAGAATACAGATAACTCATCCTTGGAGATACAAAGTGTGCGAGAAAGCGTCAACATGTTTACATTACAATCCTTATAGCCCAAATCCATACACCATTGGTCAAGACTGTTTTGGATAAAGTTTCTGCGCTCCTCAGACAATTGATGTAAATTTTTTTTCTCTCTGCCCCCCCCACTTCGTTGATTTTCCTCTTCTTTATCCAATAGCTCTTCTGTTGGAATATAACTGCTGCCGAGAGCGATAAACGTAAGGTTGAAGAACAACAAGGCAAGCAATACGGCAGGACCTACTATATATAATAAGGTGGTAGAACAGATGGCAACTGGCATAGCGAGAACTGCGAGCCATAGAATGATTACACTTGCTCGGGAATATCTCACGTAAGGCAACAAATCAGTTGCCGCCATTGTCTCCAACATATTTTTACGCCTAATCATCTCCTGAATAATCATGTATATGCAATAGAAAACACTTACGCAAAACAGAGTCAGCATCAGATAAAGCCCTTCTCTGATATACAGGCTATGATGGAGATTGATACCCACGCAAAAGACCACAATGATGGCAGCATAAATACCACTGCACATCAGTATCATCTTTCTGAGGTTAGCACGGGTGGTTTCTATGTTGTAGATTCCTATGGAGATGAGCGAGAAGCAGGGGGTATAGAGGAGGATGTTGATGACCGCCCCCAGATTATCGTGCATAGCACGGAACCCGAAAGTCATCTGCAGCACATATTGTATCGCCAGTCCTATCAGGGCAGCAACGATCATCCATCGAGAACGCTCATACCGCTTGTTCTCCCATCTTACATGCAGATGAGAGAGTGCTACGATGAAGGCATTGATGAGCATGAATATGAAGCATGCAAACTGAAATAGAAATAATGAATCCATACGCTTCTTATCTTTTGTTTACTTTCTTGTATTTTTGATTACTTGCTGTAGGATTATCTGGATTAGTCATCTGCAAATATCCTGCTGCAACAAGGGAGGTGATGTATTTGGCTATATTTTTTGTATGATAGACAACACCGGCTCTTTCCAAAATTTCCCTACTTGTTCTTGGCACGCTACAGAAGTTTACTATATCCTTCTGTTTATTCGTCAATGGCACTCTTTTAGTGTCATGGTTAGTGTCATGGTAACTATGTATAGTGTCATGGTCTTCGGCAAAAGTGTCATGGTCGGTGGCTAAGTCAGTGTCAGAGTGTCTAAGTCCAGTGTCATGGTCTTCGACTTGGGTACTTTTTTCATGGACTTCGTTACCGACTTGGTTACTTTCTCCTCTCCAAACCGTGATGACAAATTCCTGTGCCTTGTTATTATTCATAAATGTGACATTGATGTCTTCATCCAGAGCACGAGTGATGCCGCTACCTACACCAGTGTATGGCAGCAAGTATATAGCATTGTTAAAAAGGAACATATTGCGAGGCATGGAAGTTCCTGCCTTGATATCCTCAATAGTAAGTCCATTAGGCAATGCACCAGGACTGTGAATCTCAACACGATTGTCGAAAATGAAAATGCGAACAGGGGCTTTCATGTTCAACGAGCGATGTACAAGGCTGTTTACCGTGAACTCAACCAAACTGGTATAAGGTATTTCCAACTTACCCATGCTGTTGAATTCATCTCCCACCTGCACATTATGCAGATTACGAGTGAAGAAATCCATGATAGTGTCATATTGATGAAGCAGATTCCCCTCCATATCTGCATCATTCACCTTGTCACGGAACACCTTGCTGCCAACACTGTTGCCAGCAAAACAGATACACTTGGCTGTCATCATTGGCATCCAGCGCTGGGTGTATTTGCCAAACAGAAGCATGGCAGCAACGGTCAGTGTGCCATCGGGACGGATAAATCGCAGATTGCGAAGTATCTTCTCACAGTCATGTCCCTTAGCTATGGCAGAGCAAATCATATCAAGTGATGCTTCATTAAAAGCGTCACCTGTCAAGCCTTTCTTCTCCAAAACTCTTTCAAAACGGTTGCCAAGAAACTGCTTGATGGTCGTTGCATCAAGGTCGTTGACAGTTGCATCCCTAACACCAGCCTCGTCTGGAGCAAAACTACCGCAGTCGGTCATCATTTCTGCAAGTTCAGCATTATCGAACACTTTACGCTTGTCGGCACCATTCTTCACCCATACGATTCCCTTGTTGTCATGATAAGGCTTGTTGAGTCCTTCCTTCACTGTAGCAATAACCAAGTTGCCATCCTCAACTTCTATAGTATCTATCTTTATCAGAATGGATGGCACTACGTTTTCTGAAGCAATGTCACTCAATAAGTTGGTAGTTTCTTGTACCTCAGAATACGACAAGGCATTGATCTCTCCAGTCTTATCCTTTATACCAACTACCAACTTTCCACCATGTGAATTACTGAACGCCACTAACTCACAAGCAATATCATATTTGTCGATAATGCGTTCCTTGAACTGCACCCCCGACACCTCGCCAGCGTTTATCTGTTTCAATATATCGTCCATCATTCTTTGATACATTCTTTGTTCAACAAATCGTTTACATCCACTTTCAGCAAATCAGAAATCCGTATTAAGGTTTCCAAGTCTGGTTGGCAAGTGTTGGTGCACCATTTAGAAATGGTTGCTTGGTCTTTACCCAACATTTCTGCCAACCACTTGTTTGAGTGCCTGGTTACTGCCAACATTATCTTCAATCTGTTTACATATTTCTTTGCCATACTTTTATAGATATATAATTCGTATGCAAAAATACAATAATTATTCTAAATATCGCTGTGATATTTCCAAAAAGTTTGTTTTAAAGGCTATTTATTGAAGATTTCGCCATTTTAGAAAAACAGGGGTATCTTATTATGATAAAAACATCAAGATACCCCTATATATATAATAAGGTGTCATAACCGACAGACGGAGCGTGCTTGTTTTCCAACTATGCTTTGTTCTGTTTCTATATTCTTTGTTTCGTGTTTTTCAGCAGTATCTTGCTCCTGTGGTGGTGCCAATTCTAACTGTATTTTCCTGTCCAATGCCGCCAGTTCCGCTTTAAGACCTTTCAGTTCTTCCTCTTTCTTCCAAGTCTTGCCAGCTATCTCTTCCAGTTGCGGTATTTCCTTTTCCAAAGCCTTGCATCTTGAATCATACTGCTCAATGTAGCTTGGTATCTTCTGTAAGGCATTCAGAAAGTTGTTTGCCGCTGCTATCGGGTCCGACTTGGCAATGTGACCGTAGTTGTATTGGTACTTGTAATTGCCCTCGACAAAAAAGCGGTTGTCAACAAATGGAAGACCATTCTCGAAACTTGTCTCGCTGACAATCTTGACAGGGAATCCGTAGATTTCTCCAATCCGCTTGTATTGTCCGCCAGTTGTCTCTTTCTCCGCCAACATTTGCAGATGCTTTCCTATAACCTCTAAGTTCGTGGACTCCACACCATCAAGAGTGATGAGGTTGAGGATGTTGCCGTCCTTGTCTTTCTTGGCTTTGCCCATAAACTTGCCGTAGTCCTCGGTCATTCCCTTGAGAGAGGCTTTGTTGTTGCCCAGCTCTGCCGTCTTTGACTGCAATTTTGTTTCTGAGTCACGCTTGCCCTTGTTAAACGATTTGCGCTCACCCTCCAGAGAAGCAATCTTCTTCTCCAACTTCGCCTTGTCAAGCAAGTCGGTATTTCCGGAGAGAATAGCCATATACTCGGAAAAATTCATACCCGATTTCTCGTCCATTGCTCCCTCGTCAATGGTTCTCGCCCCCAAGGCTCCGCTTTTCAACTGTGAGATAAAAGTCTGCTTGCAGTGCAGGAGGTTAAACTTGTACGAGTCAAGCGACTTTTCCACCGCATAGATGATGACATCCACCTTGTTGTCGGCATACAGTTTGGCAATCTCGTTACCGGCACGCACACCTCGACCGTCACGTTGTGCCAAGTCTGACGGTCGCCACGGTGTGTCCAAATGATGAATAGCAACACACCTTTTTTGTGCATTTACGCCTGTACCTAACATAGATGTGGAGCCGAACAATACTCGTACCGAACCCTCGTTCATGGCTGCTATCACCGCCTTTCTTGCCCTCTCGTTCTTGCACTCCTGAATGAAGCGGATTTCAGACGACGGTATTCCGTAATCCTCTATCAGCTTACGCTTGATTTCTGAATACACGTTCCATTCGCCCGGTCGGTATGTTCCAAGTCTGAGAATACGAACTGCGTACCCTTGTGATTGTCATAGCGTTTGTAATAGTCCGCTATCATCTTGGCACAATGGCTTGCCTTGTTGTCGGGATGGTCCTCACAAGTCGGGTCTATCATGCGCATGTCGAGAGCCATCTTTCGGGCATAGTCCGTGGCTATGAGCATCTTTGCCTTCTCTTCCGTTTCCGACAGAGGCAGTCTGCCGAGGATGGTGGCATCACCTGTCTTGGCAAACTCCATCAGTTTTTGGATGAAGTCCTCCTGCTCGGGTGTCGGCGGTATATTATGAAGGATCTCGTTCTTCTGTGGTCTGTCCACGCCAACCGCCTCCGCCGTACGATAGTCGGTTATCTCGTTGTAGAAAGCAGCAAGCTCCGGCACCTTGATGAAGTATCTGAAACGTTCCTTCTGCACGATGTTGTTGGTGACGTTAAACTCGAAGTCGGTAGTTTCTTGGCGAAGATTGCCGCCCACGCATCGAAACAGCGGATGTCCTGACGCTCCAGTTCCTTGGGGCGCAGGTACTTGAAGAGCAGATACAACTCTGTCAGTGAGTTACTGATGGTTGTTCCCGACAGGAATGTAGCTCCCAGATCTCTGCCTGTCCGCTCCTGTATGGTTCGGATGGCAAAGAGCATATTGAGTGCCTTCTGGCTTCCCTCGCTGTTGCCAAGTCCTGCCACACGGTCGTGACGGGTGTTGAACATAAGGTTCTTGAACTGGTGGCTCTCGTCCACAAACAAGTGGTCGATGCCCATCATGCGGAAGTCCACCACATCATCGGTACGTTGCTCGATGCTGTAGGCTATCTTCTGCAACTTTGCCTCCAAGTTGAACTTTCGCTTTTCCAAGCCTTTGAGCATTCCCCGTGACACGTCTTTGCCCTGCGTGCGTATCACCTCCAAGTTTTCCTCCACGGTATCAAGCTCCGCCTGCAATATCTGCCGCTGGAGTTCTGGCGATTGCGGTATCTTCCCGAACTGGTCATGCGACATGATTACACAGTCATAGTCGTTGTTCTTGATGTTGTTGAAGAAACTGACACGGTTCTTGGTGGAAGTCCTTCTCCGAGGCATAGAGTATCCTCGCATGGGGATAAGCTGTCTGATAGGTGGCAGCTATCTCCGCGACATTGGCTTTCAGTCCGATAATCATCGGCTTGTGAGCCATACCGAGACGTTTCATCTCATGCGCAGCCATGCACATGATAAGGGTTTTTCCAGTGCCGACCTCATGGTCACATATCCCGCCGCCGTTCTGCAAAAGCATCCATACACAGTCCTTCTGACTTGGGTACACACTCTTGACACCATACTTTCCGCCAAGGGCTTTCAAGTCCAAGCCGGGGAAGGTCTGGTGAGAACCGTCATACTTCGGACGCACGAAGCAGTTGAACTTCCGGTTGTACATCGTGGTCAAGCGTTCCTTAAAGGAGTCAGACTGCTCCTCCAGCCATTCAGTGAACCCGTTGCGGATTTCGTCAATCTTGGCATTGGCAAGCTGTATGCCCTCGCTGTCACGCACCTTGATGTCGTTGCCGTGTTCATCCTCACCGATGCTCTTCATCATGTCGGGACAGGTGTTGTGCAGGGCATGTTTCAGAAGACTCATGCCGTCATAGTGGCGGTAATATCCCTTCACCATATACTCATCCGTGATGGCCATGGTCTTCATACTGCATTTTGCCGAATATTCGTCCATGCTGTCGGAATAGACGATGCTGACCTGTGTATTGAAGAGGTGGCTCATGTAAGCGGAATACACACCTGTAGGTATCCAACGTTCACCGAAGTTAAAGTCCAGGTCCTCAAAGGCTATCGGTTCGGGAAAGCTTGCCTTCAAGGCTTCCAACGACTCCCTCACGATTGCATGGTCTGGATTTTCCTTCAGCCATTCTTCTATACGCTCCGCTTTCTCTATTACATTGCCAGCAATGAAGCGGTCGGCTATCTCGTAGCCGTCTATGAGCGGATTGTAATAGATGCGCCCTTTAAGCGCTTCCGTCAGTTCCAGTTCCGGCATATCCGATAATTCAGTCATATACGGCAAGTCGATACGGCCGAACTTGTTGAGCGAGGCGGTGAGCGCTTCCTCTGGTGAATCCACATGGCTGACCTCGTCAAGAAAGAGACCGGGTGGTCAAAGATGTCTGATTTTGTGAACTGCCCGTTTTCCACCCGTTCCAATGACAACATGTCGCGCCCTGAGGCATCCATGAGGATGAACTTCACGTTCTGCTTGGCATTGAGGTTGCCGAAGCGGATGAAGAAAGCATCATAATAGACATTCAGACTCTCACGCATCTGCTTGTTTTCCGTCTGTTCTTCCGCTTCATAGGTGTAAAGTTTCTGATAGGCATCACGGAGGGCGATATACAAGACTGCCTTTTCTTTCTGCTCCATATTCAGATCCAACGGCATGAAGGTAGCACCATACTTGGTAAGGTCTTTCAATACACCGATGTTTCTGGCAGAGTCGAACACCATAGAACCCTCACGATGAAAACTTTCCAGTTTCTCATCAAATGGACGGGGCTTCATAGCATCCTCTTTCTTCCTTGCCAGCTCCTCCCGCTTTCTTTCTTGCTCTTTTTGTTGTTCCCGCTCATGATTTGTTTCTTCCAATGTGTTCTGAATCTTGGAATCTTCTTTTGGCTCATTCCCTTTTGACTGTCCATGCCCGATTTGAGCTTTGAGAACTTCTATCGGTTCCATCGGCGGCTTGAACTTTGGATCAAGCGTATCTTCAACGCCCAGAGCCTTGAGTTGTTCCTGACGGTGCAGTTCCGCCTTTTGGCGCAGCATCACCCTGTCTTCAGGAGCCATGGTCATCATCATCTCGTAAAAGCCGTTGATTGGCGGATTCTCTTCCCAAGAGATGCTTGCGTATGGCTCATCACCAGGCAGGATTGGTTTTGTCTCCTGTGCTGTTTCCTGCTCTTTTGCATCTGTCAACGAAGGCTTTTCTTCTTTTTCCACAGGCTTTGTCACAACTTCAAAAGTCGGATTGACGCTTTTTACCAACGGACTTGCTCTCTTTCTTGGCGGCAGCACCCACTGTTACCTCTGCTTTCTTCTTTGTAGCATGGACAGTCAGACGGTTTTCTTCTTCCATTCCCCATAGGTCAAACAGAGTCATTTGGACTGGTGGCTGCTGATGATTGGACTTTTGGGATAGCTCTGCATCATCAGTAGGCTTTTCCTGCTTTTGCAAGGATATTACCGTATCGTTCTGCTTTTCCTCAATGGAAGGCTTCATCTTCTCTGTTTTTTCTATCTTTTCTGTTTCTTCAACCTCCTTAACTTCCTCAGCCTTTGTTTCCTCTATCCCCAAGTATCGGTTCAAATTGAGGTTCTTCTTAAAGTCTTCATGGAGCATCTTTCGCAAATCCTCTGCAATGCCTTCCACACCATCCTCATGCGTGTATATCATTGCAGGTTTGCCGAACGGGTCAGTATCCAACTTTGCCGTTGTATGGATAATGCGTTCCGGATGCTCAAGAAAGTAGTTGTTTGTCGGAATGCGGTTCTCGTCATTATAGACAGTGTCAAGCAGGTTGTCGTCTCCTCGCAGCGACTCCTTTTGGCTGTTTCTGCAGAATGATGAGGTCACTGCCCACTTCCGTATTGGCATTTTCCGTGAACAGGTTGTTGGGAAGACGAATCGCTGACACGAGATCAGCATGATAGAGCATCATAAAACGCGCGGCACTGTTGTTTTTGGCATTCAATACGCCTTGTGAGGTGATGAAGGCAACTAACCCGCCGTCCCTTACCGTATCAAGAGCCTTGACAAAGAAGTAGTTGTGTATGCGTCTGGTGACAAGTGCCCTCATGCCTTTCATGGCTGTATAGGACGGATCAAATACGGCAACATCGCCAAAGGGAATATTTGAAATGGCGAGGTCGAAGTAGTCATTGAAAGGCTTTCTATCTTCTCGAATCCCTCTATGCGCACTTTCTGCTCCGGGTGCAGATGGCGGAGTATCTTTCCCGTAAGCAGGTCTTTTTCAAATGCCATAATGTCTGCCTTGGGATTGTTATCCAAGACGGAATCGACAAAGGCACCGATGCCTGCCGAGGGTTCAAGTACCTTTTCGGGGATAATCTGATGCTCTTTCAACACATCCGTCAGAGCCTCCGTAACGGCTGACGGCGTGTAGAATGCCGTAAGGACGGACTGTTTCAGACTGTCCATCAACTGTTTGTACTCGCTTTCATTCTTGCTGTTTTCACGGATAAGTCTATGCAGCTCCACGGTTGGAGCAAACAATTCAAGGTCTGACTTTGCCCAATGGACGGCATCCGCCAGTTCCCTGGCAGGGTTCAGGATGCACTTCAATCCACCGAATCCGCAATAACGCTCCAGAAGGAGACGCTCACGGGCGGTCGGCGTGCGCTGTTCCCTGTCAAGGATGAATGCTGTCTCTATCGCCTTGATGTTGTCGTTCAGACGTTGTTTCTATTGTACGCCATTTGACTCTATGAAAAGGGCTACGGCTCCCGTCAACTCTGTGTAGAGCTGGTCGTAGTCCGGTGACTGGGCAAAATCGTCATCGGTGAGGTCGTAAATGGAATACACGTTGTCAACCAGAGGCAGGAGGTTCTTGACAAACGCTTCCTGGTCTTCTACTGCTACCTCCAGGGGAAACTCACTGTCAACAACATCATACAGGATGCTGTACTTGGAAAAGCGGAGACCTTTCAGCAATGCTGCCATGGCAAGCTCTTGTGCCGCATCGGCAAAGAGGGCATCACGCCGTGCCTGCTCATATACTTCTGCGGCATGGTCTGCACGTTCGCGGATAAAGTCCGCATCGCTGGCTTGTGGAAAACGGTTCTCTCTGAGATGGTTCAAGAGATACAGTCCGTAATAGGACAGTTCTGTCTGTGCCTGTTTCTTTCTGTTCATCTGTCTGTTGAATGGATTAAGTGGTGAATAATAAACCGTGGATGGCGGTTGGTGTGAAAGCAAGAAAAAGGCACTCGGTATCCCTCCGAGTGCCGCCACTTAATCCACAGTAAATAAAAGCATCCTGAATAAAGACACCATTTATGAACCATGTTTCGGTGGCAAAGGTACAAACTATTTCTTGTATCTCTTCACATTTCCTCGCTTTTCTGCTGTTTTGCGCTCTGCAAAGACGAATTTCGTGTTGAAATTCTCGTCAAAGGCAATGGCTGCGGAGAATGATTTGCCTTGCTTGCTGGTGAAACCATTGAGCGTTCTGGTCTTGCCCTTGGTGAGCAAGTCGGTGATGTCGGCATCAGTGAGCAACTTTCCTGCTACCTGCTTGAACACTGGCATACCGCACTCCTTGTTGCTGCATCTTACTACCTTTCCGAAGAACTGCATGGTACCTTGCTTGCATTTAGGACACTGGCAGCCGGAATCCTTGTGGCTGAAAGTCTGTCACAACCTAACAATTCCGCAGTGATTTCACGGGTATAACCTTCGATACTATGGGTGAACCCGTCTGCACTTGCTTCACCTCGTTCAATCTTGGCAAGTTCCGCCTCCCATTTGCCCGTCATCTCCACATTGGCAATCGCCATGTTCTTCACCACGGAATGCAGGGCGAGTCCTTTTTCCGTCGGCACAAGTTTCTTCTGCTGGCGCACCATATACTCTCGTTTGAGCAGGGTTTCGATGATGGCGGCACGTGTGGCAGGTGTGCCAATACCGCTGTCCTTCATTGCCTGGCGCATCGTATCATCTTCTATCTCTTTGCCTGCGGTCTCCATTGCTGCAAGCAATGTGGATTCCGTATGCAATGGCTTCGGTTTGGTCTTGCCCTCCGTGATGGTGCAGCCAGAAAGAGTGACATGCTGTCCTTCTTGCCAGTTGGGAATGACTTGCTCCTTGACCTCATTGTCTGTTGCGTCTGCATCCTTGTCCTGCCTGTTGTTCTTTTCCTTGAGCGACAACGCTCGCCAGCCAGTCTGTCGGATGATGGAGCCACTGATGCCAAACTCAACTTCATGATCCACTTGCGCCGATACTGATGTGATGTCCTTGATGCAGTCTGCCGAGAACGCTTCAATCATCCGGCACAATATCATGTCATAAACGATCTTCTCGTCCTTGAAAAGACCAATGGCTGCATTTCTGTGATGAGCAGGGCATGGTGATCGGTCACCTTGGCGGCATTCACGCTGTTCTTGCTGTAGTCCTCACTGCCAGGCAAGAGTTTCACTTTTTCTCCATATTCCGAATGATTCTCCAGATTCTTAAAGAGTTTGGGGAGGGTGGCAAATACATCATCCGAAATATAGCGGCTTGATGTTCTTGGATAGGTGATGAACTTTGCCTCGTAGAGTTTCTGGGCGATGGAGAGTGTATGCTCTGCCGTGAAGCCATGCTGGGAGTTGGCTTCTTTCTGCAAGGTGGTGAGGTCGTAAAGGAGCGGTGCCTTCTCCACCTTTCGCTTGGTTGCGACCTTTGTGATGATGACAGAACCTGTTTCTTTCACCTTATTATATATATCGGTTGCGGTAGCTTTGTCTGTCCAGCGGTTGACTGATGTGAACTTCAGTATATTGCCACTGTCTGCATCAACCACACCGAAGTGTACCTGCCAGAACGGTTTCGACTCGAAACGCTTGTGTTCCCAATAGCGTTCGCACACCATGCCAAGGGTCGGAGTCTGCACACGACCTACGGAATAGGTGCCACGTCCTGCGGCTATCGTCAGGGCTTGTGTGCCGTTGATGCCGACGAGCCAGTCTGCCTCACTTCGTGCCTTGGCTGCATGATAGAGATTGTCATACTCCTTGCCATCCCTGAGGTTCTGGAGTCCCTCACGGATGGCGGTGTCCGTAAGCGAACTGATCCAGAGACGGTCGAAAGGTTTCCTGCAACCGAGATACGCATAGAGGTATCGGAAAATCAACTCTCCCTCACGTCCGGCATCGGTTGCTACGATAATGCGCTCACTGCTGTCAAACAGCTTGCCGATTATCTTGATCTGGGCGAGCACACCTGCATCTGGTTTGTAGCCGTTCTCAGTCTTGACTTGTCGGGGAACAAGAACGAACGGGTCGGGAATCACAGGCAGATTCTCCGCATGGAATCCCTTCATGCCGTAGGTTTCCGGCATGGCTGGCTGCACTAAATGTCCGAATGCCCATGTCACATAATAGCCATTGCCCTGCATATAGCCTTCCTCACGCTTGTCAGCTCCTACAATGTGGGCGATTTCCTTGGCTACGCTTGGTTTCTCTGCGATGATTGTCTTCATTTTCTGATGTCTTTTGTGACACCCGCAACCGTGGGATAGTCGGTCGCAGGTGTCGGTTATTCTTTACTGATGGATTATTCAAATGGATTAAGTGGCGGCATCTACATCTTCACGCTTCTTGCCTTACGCTTCGGCTTCTGTGCCTCGGCGGTCTGCTCCTTCTGCTGCTTCTCGTTCTTCGGTGCAGACTGTCCCGGCTTCAAGGGTTCCTTGGTGTGCTTGGTCGCCTCATGGGTCTTGCCCTGCTCGTTGACGGCGACTTGTACCTTGTTCTCATTGGTCGGAATCTGTTCCTTCGCCTGTTTGAGGTCTGGATTGTTGCGGTAGGAACGTGGCTGCATCTTGTCGAAGTCGAACTTCACATAGGCGGTATAGGTACCGCTGCCGTTCTTGTTGGGCACTTCCTTGATCTCGATGGTCTTGCCTGCCACATAGTCGTTCTTCTGCTGCTCGGTCAGTTCCTTCTTGAAATAGGTATTGAGTCGGCGGATGGTTCCGTCCTCATTGAGCCAGTGGTTGGGATCTTGCTGCTTCTTCTGACCACCCACGTCACCTTCTGCCTTCTGCTCCTGCTTGTCAGCGGTCTGCTTCTTGTCTCCATTCTGTTTCTGACCTTGCGCCTGTCTTGTGCTGCCAGGCACGAACTCCACGCCACGCTGTTCCACATTCACCTGCAACAGCGGTGTAAACTTGCGCCCGTTGGCAAGCTCAATCTCCTTGCGAAGCGGAATACCTGAGTAGAGCACTCTCTTGTCGTCCTTGGTAATAGGTGTCTTGCCGATGGTATCGGGTATGCGCACCTTGTTGGTAGGGATGTCAACAATCTCATTGGTGAGACGGTCGATACTGATGAAATGAGGACGCAGCTCACCTGTATTCTTGTCGGGGAAATCCACAACCTTTCCGAGGTTACCGTTCTGCAACAGGTTCTTCTTGTCCTCTGGAGTGAAGGTATAGCCTTTGTAAGCGACATCGAGTTTAGGCTCGTTGCGCACGAAATGCGGCACGAGTTGCAACTGGTCGTTATCGTCCTTGCGGAATGACAGACGGGCCTGTATCTCTATCTGTTCACCACCGAAGGTCGGCTTCACAATCACAAGCCCCGTCTTGCCGTAGTTGAGCAGGGCTTTCATATCCTTCTCATTCATACTGTTGAAGTCTATGCCATATTTGGCACCAAGTTCCTGCAGGTTCACATCGTTACCACTAATGAGGTTCTGCTTTACACCCGGAGCGGTCTGTGCCTGCTGTTCGGTTGCGGTCTGTTCTGTTTTCTGTTCCCTGTCGTTCTCTTTTTCGTTGGTTTGTTCAGATGATACATTCTCTTTTTCTGTGTTAGCTTGCGTCTTGGACGCATCGTCCGATGATGCGGTTTCTTTCGCCTGACCTTCCGATTGCTTTGCCTCTTTCTCATAATTGGAGATGTCAACCTTGTGGGCGGAAAGAATCTCCTTGTTAGCCTCCGGATCTTTCAGCAACTCCTTCATCACGCCAAGCAGGTTTTCCACCTGGTCTGCCGCTATGCGGTAGAATCCGAATCGGCTTGGCTCCTTGCACTGGCGGAAGAAGTTTCTAAAGAAACTGTCCATCAGGTCACTGTTGCGGTCAAAACGCAGGAAGTCGGGCGTGTTCTCCGCCTTGGCGGGCGCTCGCTTCGGTGTGCCGTCTCTGCTGAGTCCGGCGACGACGCTGATTTCGCCCGTCTTCTCGTCACGGACTACCAGCACGTCCTGTTCATCACTCTTTTTCTTTTGTACCATAATTGTAAATGTTTAATGGTGAATACTGTTGTTATTTGAATTTCTGATGAATGCGAGTCAAGTAATGCTCCACATTCTCTTTCTTGAATTCTTTTACATTATTCTCTACAAACTGCATCACATCCTCTTCCGTGTAGTATGTTTTCTGCCCCAAACGCTTGTAGGGAAGCACTCCCAGACTACGATAGCGTTGAAGGGAACGAGGGGAGATTTGAAATAAGAGGCAGAGGTCTTGGTTGTCAAGCAATTTTTCATTGATGGCAGAACTTTCTTTTTGCTCCGTCTCTCGTTCGTGTCTCAACATCAGCATGTCATAGATGCCGTCAATCTTCTTGTGCAGGTCATGCAGATATAATTCCAATCGTCTCAATGTTCCATCTTCCATACTCATGTCTCCTTGGCAATGGTTCGTTCCTCAACCATTCTTTCAATGGCTTCAACTTGGTATCGGCATTGATTACCAATTTTAATAAAATCAATGCGGTTCTCTGAGCGCATTCGCTGCAAGGTGCGCTTGCTCACACCAAGCATCTTAGCTGCATCGTCATTGGTCAACATCGGCTTCAATCCCTTACCCGTCAAGTTCTCTTGAAATGCCATTTTTTTGCCAATCGCACGTACTGGACTATTTCTGTCAACTGTTCTGTCAGCTTTTTTTGAAGGCTGCACTTTCCATTGTTATTACTTCCATTTTGATTCCGTTTGAAAAGTTATATAATTCGTTGTTTTGATTTCTCGACGGCAAAATTAACCATTTGCGAAATACCCGTTTAACAACTCATTAATGACCCACGTATAATTTTCTTGATTTTTCTTGCCAAGCGGTCGGCAAACCCCAGAAAAGCACTGCCACAGTTATTCATTTTCATTGTTTTTCTACATACACACATTAACTTTGCACCCGAATTTGTTGAACCAATAAAACAGAGAATATGGAAGTAGTAACAATGGAAAAGAAGGCATTCGACTTGATGATGGCAAGATACGATGCCTTGGTAAAGAAAGTGGAGTTGCTGAAGCATAAGGCTAACGGCAAGCGTCTGAACAAATGGCTTACAGGTCATGAGGTCTGCCAGCAACTTCGCATCAGCCAGCGCACCTTACAAAAACTTCGTGACCGCCGTTTCTTGGGGCATACCCAGATAGGTCGCCAATTCTATTACTGCCCCGAAGAGGTCAAAGCCATCGTTCCGCTTATCGCCAGAATCAAATCGGTATAGCGTAAAGCCAAACTCGCCCAAGGCAAAGCCGAAAACTTCACCCTGGGCGAGCCAACACATTTTACATTCACCACTTAATCCAAATTGTAAACAATGAACATGAACCAACTTCTTACGCATGAGAGCAAGTCGATAGACACCGCCATGCAATCCTTGAAGAAAGCCAACAACTGGCTATCCTCATTCATCGAGTCCTACAGCCCACCTTTGGACGGGGAGCGATACCTCACCGACAAGGAACTCTCCGAGTTCCTGAAGCTTAGTCGCCGTACCTTGCAGGAATATCGCAAGCAAGGCATCTTGCCCTACATTATATTATGTGGCAAAACCCTCTATCCGGAATCCGAGATACAAGCACTTCTCACTGGTAATTACCGCAAGCCGATAATCGACGGCACTGTTTCACAAGGGGAGGGTACTGCTTCATAATAGCGAAACAAAAATAGCGTACAGGGTACAACGACAAAAATCGTTTCCTCTGTACGCTATTATATTATAAAGGTGTAGGAATCTTATTAAAAGATGAGAGATTCTAACTTGTACCTTTTGGCATCGTTCCGTTCATCACAATAATCATCGGATACTCGTGTTTTACTTGCTCTGCTTGACAATCCTTGCGGTTCACAACCTTACTGATAAACCATTGTCTGAACAACAAGGCTTGGTATGTATCCATTTGAAGTGCTATGGCGATAATCACTTCCATATCATAGACATGCGCAGAATATCCATTTTCAAGTTTGATGTATTGAGAATGCTGGAAATCTTTCAGCACACTTTGTTTCCAAATGTGCTTGACGGTATTCTTCACTGCTGTCCCTGTTACATTCAACAGTTCGGCAATCTCCCAAACTGTCATCCACACCTCACCATGATGTGGGGCGTAGATGACCATATCTTCTTGTATTGTTATCACTTGTCGTTTCATACTCTGCCATTTATAGTGTTTGTATTATCGTTGCAAACATTTCCAAACGTGAATTCCTCAATGTTATTTATTTGCTGAGACAACTTTTCCACGTCTTTGCTCAATTTCTCCTTGGTAATTTTGGCATACACCTGAGTTGTCTTTATGTCCTTGTGACCAAGCATTGAACTCACGGTTTCTATTGGGACTCCGTTGGAGAGGCAAAACCGAGGTTGCGAACGAATGACGGCTCATGTGCTAAGGACAGCGGCTTGGTGATACCACATTTTTTGCCCAGTCTTTTGAGCGAATCCATACAACTTTGGTAGTTGGGTACTGGAAACACCCTGCCGTCTTCACACAATCCACGGTATTTTTCCATAATTTGCTTGGGATAATCAAGCAACTTGATGTTGGCTTCCGTTCCTGTCTTCTGTCGATGGATAACGATCCATTCACCTTCATCGAAATCCTTGATGTTCTCTTCCTTCAAGTTGTACAGATCAATGAAAGCGAGACCTGTAAAACAACAGAACAGGAACAAGTCACGCACCATACTCATCTTCTTTCTTGTGATAGGTGTCTCCATCAACAGATGAATCTCTTCTTTGCTCAGAAACTCTCTTGTGGTCTCTTCTTCCTTGTACTCATATCGTCTGAATGGGTCTTTTACGAGCCATTCATTATCTATGGCACGGAATACCATTGCACGGAGATTGCGGACAAACACCATCGCAGAGTTTATCTTCAAGTGCTTGTCGGTTCTGAGAAAAGTCTCGTAGTCCGTGATAAAAGGCAGCGATAACTCTTTCAGAGCAATATCCTTCACATGGTAATGCGTCTGCAAGAACTCGCCCACATAGGCACACCCGATTCTATACTTCGTGTATGTACTCAAAGATTTCATGCCAGCCTTATATTGCTTTTCCATTTCATCACGGCTTTGAGAATAGACTTTCATCAGTGTATGGCAACGATACTCCAAACCAAGAAAGGCGTTCTTCACCTTGTCGGCAGTGACGAAGTTGTCCCTGTCCATAATCTCCTGATAATGCTTACTGATACTCACACGCATCTTGTCCAATTTGCGGTTCACTTCCAAAGCCTGCATACTCTTACCTATCATGCGTCCGCCCTTGGTGTCCCACAAATCTGGATTGGCAGTTGTCTTGCAACTGAACTGCGCCTGTGTTCCGTCCACTGTGATACGTCCCATAACTGGAACAGTACCATCTTTCTTTACTACCTGTCTTTTGAGGTAGAAGATAATTGAAAATGTACTCTTCATAACGTCATTCTTTTTTGCGTTCAAAATTAATACATGAAGAGTCTTTTCTTGCTACGCATTTCACGGCAGAACACGGCAAATTTGGTTCGTAACCAAAAAACTTACGTTACTCATCAGTAACTCACTATAAATCAGAGTCTTAAATTTCAATTCGTAACCTTCCTTATTCTTCCGAACCTCAACATTCACCATTTTGGGTATAGGTTACGGATAGGTAACGTTCCTCTGTCTCATCTTGTCGTATTCCCGTCTTCGTCTGTCCTCGCCACTTTTAACCAAAATGAGGAAAGTAACTGATAACCAGTAAACTTTCCTCATTCTTCTCTCAAACACTTTTTATATGTACTTTAACGACAATAAACAATATGCTTTTTCTGATTCATTGGAAACGGCCTATCGTTATATTTTTTACGCAGACTCTATCATGTCTTTTGTTGGAGATAGTGTAGGTTTGTCGATTGTTTATAATGGATTGGGAAATGTCTATTTATCACAGAAGAAGTTTAGTGAGGCAGAATTATATCTGTTGAAATCAATAGCCTATTCTAAAGAATATTCCGCAACAAGTTATTCTGCCCTTTTTCAAGTATATTTGGAAATAGGGAAATTGAGGGAAGCCAAAGCGTGTTTGGATTCTTCAAAGATTCCTACAAATAATGCTTACACTCATACGGATAATTTATATCAGTATTCCACTTTGGCTTATGCAGAGGGTAAATATAAAGAAGCGTATGATTATTTGAGTCAATATGTTGATACGACTTATACTGACTTATTAATAAAAAAATGAACTAAAGTTGATAGACTCAGAGAAAAAATACAACCATACGAAAGCGAAATTGGAAAATATACAATTAAGGAAAGTGAAGTATAAAATAGTTGTTGTGCTATTATTTTTCAATTCTCTTATCAAGTGTAATTATATTTGTTTATATCACTTTATTAAAGCAAAAACAAACAGAAATAGTAAAAAGCTAAAAAGATAAGTGATTTTTCAAAAAGATATAGCATGCCATCTCGCTCAATTAACAGAGCTGTCATATAAAATAAATGTTTTAGAAGCAGAAGGTAAACTACATGAAAAAGAAGATATACAGGCCCAGTTGCAAATATCCGTGGCTTAAATTTGTAGTATAGGTATATTTTTTCTTGTTTAATGTTTAAATGTTCATGCGATGTCTTAACTTTGTAGCCATGAGTAAACAATCAACATTTGACTATAAGATTCTGGCAAGTTACCTTCTTCCCAAAGGCATACTTGAGTTCTTCGACGTTACAGCCGTTAACGAAGATCACACAGGCATTATTGAAGAGACGGGTGATGAGCGTATCCTTCTTCACATCTATCTTGACGAAAAAGATTCACGAGAAGAAGAGTGGCACGACCTTAAGCCCAATGGTTTTTACGGAAAGCCGTCAGGTTAACGACTTTCCTATCCGTGATCACAAGGTCGTTCTTCATGTCAGACGTCGCAGATGGCTAACGGCAGAAGGCAGAAACGTAATCCTTGACAGGTATTCGTTGCTTGCTGATAACACCAGCTACTCTAAAGAGTTTGCTGATGTCTTAAAAAAATATTTGGATACCTACCCGATAACGGCCCCGCTCGCTGGGGCTATACTTTAAGGTAGATGGCAATAACCCTGGAGCGTGCTTACAAGGATCATCTGAGTGGTTTCCGTAATTGGGAACAAGCCAGTCATGCAGAGGACTGGGTGCTGCATCCTGAGAACATAGGCAAACGGCTGGGCATTGACGAGACCATGCTTCACAAGGATCTGATGACATTCTTGACCAACAAAAGAAGGGCATGGTAAACGTCACACCTTAATAGCAGCTGTAAAAAGGCACTAAGACCTCAGATATTATCAATGTTCTTATGCAGATACCGCAGGAACAGCGAGAGCAGGTCGAAGAAGTTACCATGGACTTCTCTGACAGTATGTTTGCTGTCGTCACGGAAGCCTTTCCTAATGCAGCCATAGTCATCGACTGCTTCCATATCATCAAGCGTTGTATCGAAGCTGTGGAGGAACTCCGTCTCAAAAGCTAAACGAGAAGCACAGAAAGCACAAAACAAAGAGAAAGTCAGGTTTAAAAAAAGAAACTTGAACAGCTGGTAAAGAACCGTAAATACTACCGTAAGAAACATCCAAAAGAAATACAAAGGTAAGAAGCGGGGACGTAAGCCACAGAGGTTGAACAAACGCTTCAGGCCAACCATGCTTGCCAATGGCGAAACTGTCATAGAACTGCTGACAAGAAGCAAGTATCTGCTGAGTGTGAGTGGTGAGAAATGGACTGACAGGCAGAAAAACACGTGCAAAAAAATACTCTTCAAGATGTTCCCAAAGATAAAGGAAGCATATACTTTGATTTGCAGCCTAAGAAGCGTGTTTAGCAACAAGTCTATCGACCGGGTTACAGCTAAGGTTAAACTGCATGAGTGGTATCAGAAGGTATCAGCTTGTACGTTGCGTGAAGTAAAGGCTGCAAGGGATGCCATCAAGTACAAGGAAGACGAAGTACTAAACTACTTCATAAACAGGTCAACCAATGCTCATGCTGAATCTCTTAACTCTAAGCTGAAAGGATTTAGAGCACAACTCCGCGGTGTGCAGGATTTACCATTCTTTATGTTCAGAGCGTCTATGATCTTTGGATAACATGATTATATTGCCACGGACTTATGCAACTGTGCCGATATACAACGTGAAAAGAAAGCAGAAGAAGTAGAAAAATTAAAACTATTGCTATCAAAACATAGAGAGCAACTTTTGAATTCTACTCCAATATCAAAGAAATTGCGTAAATACGCATCAACTATATCGCCAAATCAAAAATCATCCCCATTAACATCAAAAGATTGGAAATCTATTTTTGATTTAATAGATTCTATCTACCCTTATGTTAAAACTCAAATCAATGCTTCTTTAAGTGAACAAGAACGATATTTATGTTATTTATCTCCCTTTAAATTTGATGCAAAAGAAGAGGCAACTTTGTTAGCATTATCTGTTAATACTGTCTATAAATACAGACAGCGAATAAAAGAAAAACTGAATTTTCCAGATGATTTTACTTCATTATATGAGTATTTTCAAAAAGTTATCTAAATACTTGTGAATCATATAAATAATCATTCAAATATCTTAATAGTGTCTTAATTGAAAAATATATCATATTGATAATCAATATAGTTTTGTCTTAACTCTTTTCGTTTTATTTCTTTGTTGCTTCATGAACTTACCATATGTTTGCAGCAAAATTTATAATAAAAAAATGAAAGCTTTTAGAAAATCATTATTGTTTGTAGCTGTATTTTTTTTAGCTACAACATTTGCCAGCAGTAAAGTAATAAAACTTAAGGGAACATGGGGAGTAGGTAGATCTGTAACAGAAAAGCCTATTAA
Source organism: Phocaeicola vulgatus (assembly GCA_022009975.1). Taxonomy (GTDB): domain Bacteria; phylum Bacteroidota; class Bacteroidia; order Bacteroidales; family Tannerellaceae; genus Parabacteroides. The sequence goes on from CP091733.1 coordinate 354,112, forward strand.
AGGAAATATCGAAGGTAATAACGGCAATCTACAATTAGATTTCTTAAGAGATTTGGGAAACGTAGTTGTCACTATTTCGGATGCAAGGGGCAATATTGTTTACCAACAAGGTGTTTTCGCAGAAGAGGGAATTCCTTTGATTGTCTCTTTGGAAGAATTGTCTGTTCGCGAAGGTGTTGTTTCTGTATCAGATGGGAATAATACCGTATGGGGTGAATTTAGTTATTAACATTAATAGTCTATAAAAATGAAAAAGTTAATTTTAAGTGCAGCGTTAGCCTGCGCATTCTTCTCTTGTTCAGAAGATGCTGATGTAGTAACAAATGAGTTAAATGAATCCGCTGTTTTGGCGACAACAGTAAATCAAATTCATTCAAACGGAGTTTTATTTAATGTAAATTAGTGTTAAGGTTGTAGTGCTTTTTACAGAAGTATTATATCAAATATAGACGATTTTTATTTGAAGAAAATTAGTGCAGTATTTTTTTAATCAATAGTTTTTAACATATAGAGAGATGAAGAAGAAAGTGTTTTTTTAGTAGTAATGTGTTTGTTAGTATTGGTTGCTTGTAATAATGAAGATTTTTGAGCAACTTCAAATGCAATCAAGTTCAATGACAAAGGATATTATAGAATTACAAAAAAACAGACATCATAGATATCACAAAAAGAAGTATGGCGTAATATAATGTCTTCTAAAGGAGAGTTTATTGAATATGAAAATCCTTTAAATTTAAATAGAATGACAATAGAAAACAAATCTGTTTATGGATATACATCTTGCTCTGCTAGAGAAGGAAAAAACAACTTAAAAGCTCGTTTTTCACAAAGTGCTTGCAATATTATGGGAATACCTTATGGCGTTTATATTGTCGATTTTTGTGAAGCAAAAATCAAGATAAATTTAGCGACAGGCGAACAGTTTCTATATGTTGATGAATCTCCTAACTGTGGATTTAAGCCCGATATGGAGTCAACAAGGGGGTATGCTATGTCTATGACAAGTAATGTAGTTATATTAACGACTTATCTAACACATATAAAATATGATGCATTAGGAAAAAATGTCAATAAATGGTGGCCTGTCACTCCAAATGATTTAGTATGGGATTATAAGATATTATTACCATGATAATGCTAAATAAAATATTAAAAACACTCTTCTGTGTGTTGTTTTGCAGTAATCTGTCTGCCCAATGGAGCATAGGGGGAAAGGCGGGCATGAACTTTTCTAATTTATATGGAGGAGAAAAGGCTAAGTACATGAAACAGCGAATAGGATTCAATATAGGTGCTGTAAGTGATTATTGCATTAATGACAGATTTTCACTTCTTGGTGAACTATTATTAGCTCAATATGCTGTTAAATATGACAATGTATTGTCCAATTTAGATAATTTATCAAGTGGAAGTCAATTAAAATCTATCAATAATGCTTCCATTCATAGTTATTATATAGATGTTCCTATATTGGTCAAATTCAGACCTTTTAAGCAGGTAAAAGGTCTGAATATGGAATTTGGCATTCAGCCAGGTTTTTTCCTGAAAGAGAGAATTAACGATGGGAAACAGACATACAAACAAACTGATTTATATGAACGCAAAGTTGTCAATTGCTCCTTTGTCTGTGGTTTGGCTTTCGAAATTCCTGCTAACTGCTATTTTGATGCACGGTATGTTCGTGGAGTTTCAGATGAATACAAGCAGTATAGTGGGATGAAGAAACATGCTATCCAACTATCTTTAGGTTATTTGTTTAGATTGTAATACGTTCCTTTTTTCTTAAGGTAACGATTAGTTATAGGGGAAAACTTGTTGCATGCATTGAAATGTCTGCGGCAAGTTTTTATTTATCACAAAGGCTCTTTACCAAAGTTTGTTTTTCTTGAGAAATAATTCTTTTTCTTTGCAGCGTCAAAAAGCGGTGGAGCATGGATAATATAAAATCAATTATAGTACTATTATTCTTTTGGTTAGCGGCGGGCTGTACGTCCTCCGAGATCCAAAAGGAGGTTTCTCTTATCAACCAAGCGGAATCGTTGCTCCAGTCGGATCCGCATCAAGCTCATGCCCTTTTGGATAGTGTCAAGTATCCAGGCGACTTAAGCGACAAAGACTTGACAAAGTGGTGTTTGTCCTTTGGAAAATTGGCAGACAGCATCCATACTGAACTTCCTTGGAGTTATTATTTGGAACGCTCTTGGGAATATTCTCATAAAAAGAAGTTGCCTGAATGTGCCACCATCGGATTATATCTTGGCAGGTCATATATGGAAGAAAAAGATGTGGAGAAAGCTATGAAAGTCTATTTGCAAGCTTTGGATATCGCCTTGCAAAGGAAAGATTACAACCTCGCTGGATATATAAGCAGTTATTCTGCAGATGTGTATGAGTTTCAATATGACTATTTGTTGGCAAAAGATAAATATTTGCAAGCGGCTGATTATTTTAAGCAGGCAGGAAATAAACGGAGTGAAGGATTGGCTTTAGCAGAAGTTGGTAAAATGTATGTTTTTTCTGATTCGATAGATGCCGGATTGCAGCAAATATTAAACTCGAAAAGAATATTTGAAAGTATTAATAATAAACGATGTATATCTTTGTCTTATAATCATATTGGTAATGTGTACATGTATTTGAAAAAATATGATTTGGCAGAAGAACACTTCTTGAAATCAATAGAAATAGGAGATGATGAGAACTCCAGCAGTTATTTGGCTCTTGCAGGAGTTTATACAAACTTATCCCAATGGGAAAAAGCTCTAGACTGTTTAGAAAAGGCTAAGAAACCCTCTTTAAATAAGAATGTCCAAAACGATATTTTCTATCATTATTATTTAATATATAACGCTCAAGGGAAATATAAAGAAGCTGTTAGTTATTTGGATAAGTATGTGGATTTAATAGCAGGCTCGACTAAGACCAGAAACAAATCGAAAGTGGCATCAATTGAGAATAGATACAGACAATCCAAATATCAAATGGATAATATCCAACTCAAAGCAGATAAAGCGCAGCTAAAACTGTTAGGCGTATTAGGCTTATTATTGATTGTAATAGTTTTCGCCTATTTCCGTTCCCGCTTTTCTAAAAAGATTTATCACCAAAGATTGGAATTAGAACGTAAAAATGTTTCGTTGTCCGATTTGCAAAAACGTTTAACAGATAGCAAAATAGCCTTGAATCGTTCGCTTGCTGAATTAAGGAATAAACAGCAAACTTTGGATATGGTGGCAGATTACCAAAATAAAATCAATGATATCGTTTTTTTAATCCAACAAATAAAATCGCAACGCTTAACTTTTTTCAAGGAGGCGGCCATTACCCAAAAACTCATAAAATTATCCAGCTCTGTTGTGCCGAATAAAACCGGGAAATCATTGACAGAACAGGACTGGGAAGAAGTCATGAACTTATTAAACTTCTCTTATCCCAAGGTGATAAAGAAAGGCTTTGAAGTGAATCTGACCAAAACAGAGAGAGAACTGTACTATTTGTCATTGTTTGATTTGGGCGCAAGTGGTGAAGCTGTTCTGATGGGATGTAGTGTGGATGCCATTAATAAATGTAGGCAGCGCATACGTAAAAAACTATCCATACCCAGCAGAGAAATAACTTTGTATCAATTCTTAGTGGATTTGAAAGAATGATAGACTGTGTGTCGTAATTGCAAACTGCTGCGTTGTTTTTGGAATTCGACTTCAGTCATTTACATCAGTAAACTTCTTCCGTTCTCGTCTTCTCCGCTTTGTATTTGACTAATTCTGACACACCTTATAGGGACAGCATCAAAACAATCGTTTTGACACAGCTACATCTTTTATTGTTTATTCAATCCAAAGCAAGCCCAATTCTACGAGTTTTTTAGGTAAATTCCTCAATTGTCCTAATCTTTATTTGTAAACTGCTGATAATCAGTAGTGCCTTGTCCTATTGTTTTTCGCCATTATAATTGCAAACGGAGTAAAATCCATCTATGTTTGCAGCGAAATTCAAACTTAAACTGAAACGGTGGATTGATTGTTCCATTGTGGGGTGAATTAATTATTAACAATTTAAAGCATTAGAAAATGAGAAATCTATTAAGTTTGCTATTCTGTTTATTATTGGTTTCAGTGAATCTCCATTCACAAAACAAGTCGGGAATAATAGTAGGAAGTGGTATAGGATTTGAGAGCTATTCCACAAATACAAACAGCAAAGATTTTAAGATCGGCATCAAAAACAAAATCAGTTACAATTATGATGTGCAACTTGGCTACCGTTTCCGGTTTGAAGCGGGCAATGCTCCTACATCTAAAATATTCTTTGACGTTGACCCGTTGCTTAAATTACAGGCTTTTAAAACCACAAAAGAATATCCAACCGGCAAAGGTGGTTACAATTCTCCTTCCGTAGAAGCGCATGATATCAACTTCCAATTTGCAATATCCCCGTCTGCAAATTATAGGATAACGAATCGTTTGTTTGCCGGAGTTGGTGTTGAACCGACATGGAACATTGTGACTAACGGAAAGCATTTCGATATTCCAGCCTTCTGCAGGGTCGGTTATAGTTTCAAGAGAGTGGAATTGGCATTGACATATCGCCAAGGCTTCTTGAATGTTTTGGACAAAGATGCGTTTGACAAAGGGCGTGCTTCGGACTTGAATATAAGTCTATTCATCCCGTTGTTCACCAAGTAACATCTATAAAGTAAAAGAAAGAAGCGATGCCGATATTGGACAATTGGGTTTCTTCATAAGTTCCATGATTTGAAAAATATTATGGTAAAAGTAATTTTTGGATAACAATTGCCGTTAAATAAAAAAAGATAACAAACAAAGCGTTTCCAAACAATCGGGTTGAATCATTGTTTGGAAATGCTTGCTAATTAATTTTATGACATGAAAAAAATTTAGTATTAATTGTTTCTTTATCATGGTTGGGATTATCTGCTTTTTGCTCAGCAGAAAGCGATTGAAATCGAGCCTCGTGCTGGCTTCTCTTTCCAGTCATCAAGCCGCTATTCTTCAGACAGCCGTTCCGGATTTAACGTAGGAGTATTAACTTCATTCCAGGTAAACAACCGTTTTTATATCAGTCCGGGGATAAGCTGCGTAGGTCTGAACAACCATTCTTACAAGAATACTTATTGCGTCATTCCCGTCTATGCCACATACAAACTGCCCGTCAAGAAAGTCGTTTGGGATTTCAATGTCGGACCTCACGGCCAATTGGGTGCTGACTGCGATATGGGAATATCAGCAGAAGTGGGTGCGGCTTATCAACACTGGCATCTTGCGGTTAATACTTTTCAAAACATCATCAAAGACACCGACCGTTTCTTTGGGATAAGTTTGGGATATCAGTTTCATCTGCGGTAAAATACAACCCATGGGATTAAACATGGATTACTGCAAGATAAAGTAAAATCAACTTTGTTAATATTACAGAGTCCATTAAATCTACCATTTTGCTGACGTCAACAAAATGGTATGCTGTTTCTTGGTCTACATTTACGCATGCTATTTATCTAAACTCATTCCTATAACTATCTCATTATAAACGTTTTTCAATTTTGTTAATGGTGGCATTTTAAAACATACCGTTGTTTTAAAAAAAACATTGGACGTTTTTGAAAAAACATTGGACATTTTCAAAAATTCCTCGTGATGTTTTTGAAAAAACAACGGTATGTTTTTTTTGATGTTTTCGACATGTTTTTTTCAATGGGTCGGGAGGCTTTTTTTGACAATTATCTTGCATAATGTTTGGATTGCTTGTGATTTTTTTTATATTGCGAAAATTTATGTTACAATATATAAATAACAAGATTATGGGAAAAATAGAATTATTACTGCTTATGCTTTTGTCCTTCCTTTTTATTTCCTGTGATAAAGAGGTAGACCCGGGAAAAGTCATCATAGAACACATGATAACTGTGGCATTGGTTGACAAAGAAGGGAATGAATTATTGAATGTGGAAAATGAAAATGCTTATGATCCTGCAAAAATACGTATTTATAAAGTCCAAGATGGGAAAGAGACGTTGTATGCAGATGGAACCCAAGACCTTGTTTTTGGCGTTAATTTTTTAGGCGAGGATGTTGCTACTGGACATTACTATACAAACTTGATTGTCGTCTATACCGATATCATTCAGGATAACCATTCGACCGTCATTGTCAAATGGAATGAACAGGAAGCTGACACGGTTGTATGCGAAGTGGACCCTTCATGGTATGACAATATCCGTAAAGTTTACATAAACGGGGAACTTTTATGGGACAGAAATAAAAGTAAAGATGGACCGATATTCACTCTTGTAAAATAGTGGGTATGCAGTGCCTATCCATATATTCCCTCTCGGTCATTTAGCTGTAGTTGCCGAAATACTCTTTTTCAAATAGAGGAATCTTAGGAAAATAATTGTAAGTTTGTAGCTGAATTACAAACTTACAAAACATTAATAATGATAAATAGAAAATTTTACCCATGGTTGATTGTTGCGCTTCTTTGGGTTGTTGCACTTCTTAACTATATGGATAGGCAGATGCTCTCCACGATGCAGGCGGAGATGAAGGTAGATATCGTGGAATTACAACAAGCCGAGGCCTTTGGTGCTTTGATGGCGGTTTTCCTTTGGGTTTATGGACTGGTCAGTCCCTTTGCGGGCATTGTGGCTGACAGGATTAGTCGTAAGAAATTGGTGGTAGGCAGTCTCTTTGTTTGGTCGTTGGTGACCTGCCTTATGGGATACGCCTCCAATTTCCAACAACTCTATCTGTTGCGGGCATTGATGGGAATCAGCGAGGCCCTTTATATCCCTTCAGCCTTGTCGTTGATAGCCGATTGGCATGAAGGCAAATCGAGGTCTTTGGCCATTGGCATTCACATGACTGGTTTATATGTAGGTCAAGCGGTCGGAGGATTTGGCGCAACGGTGGCTGCGGCGTTCTCTTGGCACGCCACTTTCCAGTGGTTTGGTATCATCGGGATTGTTTATTCCATCGTGTTGCTATTGCTGTTGCACGACAAGGTAGTAGAGAATACGGCAGCCTCACAAACAGCCCCTGCCAAAGGCGGACTGTTCAAAGGTTTGTCGGTCGTGCTTTCCACTTGGGCATTTTGGGTTATCTTGTTTTATTTCGCAGTGCCCTCCCTTCCCGGTTGGGCGACCAAGAACTGGCTTCCTACTTTGTTCTCCGAGAACTTAGGCATTCCGATGTCACAGGCAGGGCCGATGTCAACCATCACGATAGCCGTCTCTTCATTGGTCGGAGTCATCTTTGGGGGCATACTCTCCGACAAGTGGGTGCAGCGTAACATCCGCGGACGTGTGTACACGAGTGCCATCGGATTGGGAATGACCATACCTGCACTTGTCCTCTTGGGCTTTGGACATAGTTTGGTGGCAGTGGTAGGAGCCGGCTTGCTCTTCGGTGTTGGTTACGGTATGTTTGATGCCAACAATATGCCTATCCTTTGTCAGATTATCTCAGCCAAATACAGGGCGACGGCATACGGAGTCATGAACATGGTGGGCGTGTTTGTCGGAGCCATGGTGACGCAGGTGATGGGCAAATGTTCGGATGGAGGCAGTTTGGGATTTGCCTTTGCCGTCTTGGGCGTTGTTGTCGTCTTGGCGTTAGCCCTCCAATTGGTATGCTTGAAACCGACAACGGATAATATGGAATGATTCTATTTTAATTAACATTACTATATATAATTGTGGAAAAGATTATTGGATTAATAGATGCACCGTTTACTCCTTTTTATGCAAACGGTGATGTGAATTTGGAACCTATCGAGGCTTATGCCAAGATGCTTCAGAAGAATGGTCTTAAGGGTGTTTTCATCAATGGTTCCTCCGGCGAGGGCTATATGTTGACTACCGAGGAGAGAATGCGCCTTGCTGAAAAATGGGTGGAGGTCGCTCCGAAAGAATTCAAGATTATCGTCCATGTGGGCAGTTGCTGCCTTCGTGAGAGCCGCCGTTTGGCAGAGCATGCACAGAAGTTAGGTGTTTGGGGCATCGGTTCGATGGCACCTCCGTTCCCGCACATCGGCCGCATCGAGGAGTTGGTGAAATATTGCGAGGAGATAGCTTCCGCAGCTCCCGAACTTCCTTTCTATTACTACCATATTCCTGCTTTCAACGGCGCATTCTTGCCTATGCTGGACTTGTTGAAGGCTGTGGATGGACGTATTCCTAACTTTGCCGGTATCAAATACACTTTCGAGAGCCTGTATGAGTACAACCAGTGCCGTTTGTACAAGGATGGCAAGTTCGACATGCTTCACGGACAGGACGAAACGATTCTCCCAAGTTTGGCTCAAGGCGGTGCACAAGGCGGTATCGGTGGAACAACCAACTACAATGGTAAAGAGTTGGTAGGAATCATCGAAGCATGGAAGAAAGGCGACATCGAGACAGCCCGTGAAAAGCAGAACTTCGCACAGGAGGTCATCAATGTGATTTGCCATTATCGTGGTAACATCGTGGGCGGCAAGCGCATTATGAAATTGATGGGCTTCGACTTGGGACCTAACCGTGTGCCTTTCCGCAACATGACGGACGAAGAGGAGTTGGCGATGAAGAAAGAGCTGGAAGATATCCACTTCTTCGATCGTTGCAACCAGTTTTAAGTAGAACCTCTTAAACAAACGGTTATGGATATAAAAGAATATATCAAGCAGTGGGCGGAATCTTATAAGAGAGACCTAACTGAAAACATCATGCCATTTTGGATGGAGCATGGATGGGACAAGGTGAACGGAGGCGTTTATACCTGTCTGGACAGAGATGGCAGTTTGATGGACTCCACCAAGTCTGTATGGTTCCAAGGCCGATTCGCTTTTATTTGCGCATACGCCTATAACAATGTAGAGAAGAACCCAGTCTGGTTGGAGGCAGCCAAGAGCACCCTCGACTTCATCGAGAAATATTGTTTCGACAAGAATGGAAGAATGTACTTCTCAGTCACGGCTGAAGGGAAACCATTGCGCATGCGCCGTTATGTCTTTTCAGAGACATTTGCGGCGATAGCCATGTCTGAATATGCTTTGGCAACAGGCGAACAGAAGTATGCTGAGCGTGCCATGCAAATCTTTGAAGATACGCAGCGTTTCTTGACAACTCCGGGCATTTTGGCTCCCAAGTTCGAGGAAACCGTGCAGCTCCAGAGCCACAGCATCATCATGATCCTTATCAACGTGGGATCTTGCATCCGTAAAGTGATCAATGACCCTAAGTTGACACAGCAGATAGATGATTCAATCGCCAAGCTGAAGAAGTATTTCATGCATCCGGAGTTCAAATGCCTCTTGGAAACAGTGGGCATGAATGGGGAATTTGTTGACACCAACATGACCCGCACCATCAATCCCGGCCATTGCATCGAAACCTCTTGGTTTATCTTCGAGGAGGCGAAGTTGAGAAACTGGGACAAGGATATGACCGATATGGCACTTCAAATCTTCGACTGGTCTTGGGACTGGGGCTGGGACAAGCAGTATGGTGGAATCATCAACTTCAAGGACTGCAAGAATCTTCCCCCGCAGGACTATTCACAAGACATGAAGTTCTGGTGGCCGCAATGCGAGACCATCATCGCTTCCCTTTATGCTTATCTTGCGACGGGTGATGATGAATATATCTACAAGCACCAGCGCATCAGCGAATGGACATACGCCCATTTCCCCGACAATGAGTTGGGAGAGTGGTATGGCTATCTGCACCGGGACGGAACAGTGGCACAGCCAGCCAAAGGAAACCTCTTCAAAGGTCCTTTCCATATTCCGAGAATGATGGTCAAAGCCTATTCTCTATGCCAAGAGATTTTGAATAAGGAAGGATGGGCTTGACGATAAGTCAGGCGGTGCGTCATAATTGCAAACTGCCGCGTTGCAATTATGACACGCCCTCCCTTTAAGGTTTGTCACGTTTTACTCTTTATTACACTTAAATCATAAATGCAATTCTATTTTACCTGATTATATATGAAACATCTCTTAGCCTTTATTATTTCCTTATTTTGGTACGTTGCAGCGGCGGAATCCACTCATCCTTCATTGTTGCCTTTGCCCCAGAAGTATAGTTTCAATGGCAAGCATGCCGATGGCGATATGGCTGTAAAGGAGAAATATGTCGCTCAAATCCATGGAGCTAAATTCCAAGAAGAGGCTTATCATCTATTGATAACCCCGGAAGAGATCCTGTTGGAGGCAACCACGCCCAAAGGAATCTATTGGGGACGACAGACGTTGGAGCAACTGAAATACACGGAAGAGAAGAAAACATACTTGCCACAATGTGAAATCACCGACTGGCCCGCTTTCCGCATAAGAGGTTTTATGCACGACGTGGGCAGGAGCTTTATACCTATTGAAGAACTGAAGCGGGAAATCCGCCTGTTAAGCCGGTATAAGATTAATGTCTTTCACTGGCATTTGACCGAAAACCAAGCCTGGCGACTGGAAAGCAAACGATATCCCCAACTCAATGCCCCGGAAAACATGGAACGTGAGAAAGGGAAGTTTTATACGTTGGATGAGGCACGCAATCTTGTGGAATATTGTGGACAACACAATATGTTGCTGATTCCGGAAATAGATATGCCTGGGCATAGCGCAGCCTTTGAGCGTACATTCGGATGCGATATGCAAAGCGAGAAGGGAACTCAAATCCTCCGGGATATATTGGATGAGGTCTGCTCTGCTTTGGATGTGCCCTATATTCATATCGGGACAGATGAGGTGCAATTCACCAATCCGGAGTTCGTGCCGCAGATGGTGGCGTATGTCCGCAGCAAAGGGAAAAAGGTCATCTCTTGGAATCCTGGATGGAACTATCAGCCGGGCGAGATTGATATGACGCAGCTTTGGAGCTACTGCGGAAAGGCGCAGAAGGGGATTCCTGCCATTGACTGCCGTTTCCACTATGTCAACCATTTTGACAATTATGCCGACTTGGTTGCGTTGTTCAATAGCCGTATCTATGACCAGCCCGAAGGCGGTGACAATCTGGCTGGTTGCATATTGGCATTCTGGAATGACCGTTATATCGACAATCTCCCTCAATTGCTGGCAGAGAACAATTTCTATCCTTATATGCTTACTTTGGCAGAGCGGGCTTGGCGTGGTGGAGGAAACTGTTATTTTGATGGTAAAGGCACATTGTTGTGGGACGATGAACCGGAGCAATTGGCAGCATTCACGGAGTTTGAGCATCGCCTGCTATGGCAAAAGAGGCATTGGCTGAAGGATGAACCATTCCCTTATGTTTGCCAGACAAAGATGCATTGGGAAATCACAGATGCTTTCCCAAACGGAGGGGACTTGGGCAAAGTTTTCCCGCCAGAAGCGCAAGAGGATTCCATCTATCATTATGAAGGCAAAATATATAAGACTCATAAGATTACAGGAAATGGCATTTATCTTCGCCATGTGTGGGGAACCTTGGTGCCAGGCTTTTATCCCAATCCACAAGAAAACCATACGGCATACGCGACTTCATGGATTTATTCTTCAGAGGAAAGGAAGACAAGGTTGATGCTGGAGTTCCACAATTACAGCAGGTCGGAAAGCGACTTGCCCCCTCGTCAAGGTACATGGGATTATAAAGGGAGCCGGGCTTGGCTGAATGGCGTTGAGCTCTTGCCTCCTGTATGGGAAAACACCCATACGGTTCGTTCCAATGAGATTCCTTTGAGGAATGAGAATTGCGTGTCCCGTCCGCCCATTGAGATTACACTCCACAAAGGATGGAATAAACTTATGCTGAAACTCCCTGTCGGCAAGTTCTCCGCTCCGGAGACAAGATTGGTGAAATGGATGTTTACAGCTGCTATCATAGATGAACAAGACTCAACAGATAAGTTATGGTGAATGTTAATTTGATAATTAGAAGGGCGTTGGCAGTTGTCCTATTGTCAATGCTATCCTTGGGCTTCCTTTCTATCTCGGCAGCCCCGAAGAAACAAGTGCAGAAAATAAAGGTCGCTTGCGTAGGAAACAGCATTACTTATGGTACAGGGATCGAAGATAGGGAACATTTCTCTTATCCCGTGCAACTCCAGAAGATGCTGGGGGAGAAGTACCAAGTCGGGAATTTCGGAAAGCCGGGAGCCACGTTGCTGAATCATGGCCATCGCCCATATATGCAGCAAGAAGAATTCAAGGAGGCAATGGCTTTCAAGGGAGACATTGCTGTGATTCATTTAGGCATCAACGATACCGATCCCCGAAATTGGCCGAATTACCGTGACGAATTCGTAAAGGACTATCTTTCCTTGATGGATTCCCTGCGCTCCGCCAATCCCAAAGTCCGCTTCATTCTGGCTCGCATGACACCTATTGCAGACCGTCATCCCCGTTTCATTTCAGGTACGAAACTTTGGCATGGAGAGATACAAGAAGCCATCCAAACCGTGGCAAGAGTGAGCGGTGCGGAATTGATAGATTTCCATGCTCCCCTTTATCCTTATCCTTACTTGTTGCCAGATGCCATTCATCCCAATCCGGAAGGGGCAGGAATCCTTGCCAAAACGGTATATGGTGGTATCACAGGTGATTATGGAGGTCTGAAGCTGTCGGAACTCTATGCGGACAATATGGTCTTGCAACGGGATATGCCCCTTGATATCCACGGCACAGCCAATGCCGGCGAACAGGTAATGGTTAGCATTGCGGGACAAAAGGTGACAGCGGTTGCTAATAACCGTGGCGAATGGAGTGTGACGTTGCAGCCATTGAGAGTGGGTACCGATTACACATTAATCATTCAAGCCGGCAATCAAAAGAGAGAATTCCACCGTGTAGCTGCCGGTGAGGTCTGGTTGTGCTCCGGCCAATCCAATATGGCGTTTATGCTGAACGAAGCATCTACCGCCAAGGAAGACATTCCTTTGGCAAATGACCCCGGTTTCCGTCTTTTCGACATGAAAGGGAGATGGAAGACTTATGATGGGGCATGGCCTGCTTCTTGTCTGGATTCTCTGAATCATTTGCAATATTTCGGGAATACCACATGGGAAGATGTCTCTCCGGAAAGTGCAGCCAAGTTTTCTGCCATTGCCTATTATTATGGTAAAATGTTGCGGGATAGTCTGCAAGTGCCGGTGGGATTGATATGCAATGCCGTCGGTGGTTCTCCTACGGAGTCTTGGATAGATAGGAATACATTGGAAACAGAGTTCCCTGCTATCCTGAATGATTGGTTGCACAATGACTTTATCCAAGATTGGGTAAAAGGCAGGGCTGCCAAGAATCTTGGTTTCGACTCCACAAAACTAAGCCGCCATCCTTATGAGCCCTGCTATCTTTATGAAAGTGGAGTTTTGCCTCTTCAGCAATATCCTATCAAGGGTGTCATCTGGTATCAAGGTGAATCGAATACGCATAACATGGAAGCCCACGAAAGATTGTTCCAACTGCTTGTGGATAGTTGGAGGAGTAATTGGAAGAATCCGCAGCTGCCTTTTTACTTTGTGCAGTTGTCCAGCCTGGATCGTTCTTCTTGGACTTGGTTTAGGGATAGCCAGCTCCGTCTGATGAAATCTATTCCCCATACAGGAATGGCAGTCTCCTCGGATCATGGTGATTCCCTTAATGTCCATCCGACGCATAAACAACCCATTGGGGAACGTTTGGCTCGTTGGGCATTAAGCGACTCTTATGGCTATTCTATCACTCCTTCCGGACCTCTCTTTGAAAGTGTAGTTAGGGAAGGAGAAGCCTTGGTCGTTTCATTTGCCTTTGGCGAAGGACTCCGTACTTCAGATGGCAACTCTCCATCCTGCTTTGAAATAGCGGAAGAAGAGGGACTGTACTATCCTGCCAATGTGACGATTGTGGGAGATAAGGTGCGGCTCACTTCTCCTGATTTGAAAGCACCAAGGTATGTGAGATATGCTTGGCAACCTTTCACTCGTGCCAATTTGGTCAACAAGGATGGTTTGCCGGCATCGACGTTCCGGGGAGAAGTCAAATAACCGATAAAGCAACCATTCGTAATTTCTTCCCGATATGAAATATATTAGTTCGATTTTCGTCTTATCTATTATTATAATCATAAATAGTTGTACAATGAATGCAAATATAAAAGATCAAGCAACAAATATAAGTTCCATGTCTGGCTTTCCTTCCGGGGAGGCTGGATATGAACTTGGTGTTTCAGCATGTTATGCCGGCTTTATCGGCGATTACCTGATTGTGGCTGGAGGATGCAATTTCCCCGAGCCGGGAAAGAAAAAGTACTATTCAGGTATTTATGCTGCGAAAGTAACAGGCAAGGAAGAGGCTTTGACTTGGGAGATGATAGGCAATCTGCCTGAACCCGCCGCTTACGGAGGTGTCGTTTCCACAGGAGATAGTCTTGTTTTGGTAGGTGGTTGCAACACGGAGCATAGTCTGAAAACGGTTTTGAGCATCCATTTGGATCAAGAGAAAGGCATACCGATATTGAATGTTTTGCCGGAGCTGCCGTGCACAGTAGATAACATGGGAGTATGTTTGTTGGAGACTCGTCTTTTCGTGGTGGGTGGCAATCAGGATGGATGCGCATCTGCCTCTTTGCTTAGCTTGGAACTTGGGAAAGAGAAAGAGTGGACGGTGGAAAATAATTTGCCGGAGAATCCAAGAGTGCAGCCCGTATGTGCAGCCTATCAAGGAGAACTCTTTATTTGGGGTGGATTCTATGAGAATGGCAAATCCAGTGTAGTGCCTACGACCGGATTACGCTATGACCTCACAACTAAAAGTTGGACTACGCTTCCTGCGCCACGGAACTTGCAGGGCACGGAACTTACATTGACTGGAGCCACAGCCATGTTGGTGGTTTCATCAGAAGGTGAAGCCCGGATTGTTTGTGCGGGTGGAGTGAACCGAGAAATCTTTTGGGATGCCATCAGCGGCACATATTCAATGGTTGCCAAGGCAGATTATCTGAAAAAGGATATCTCATGGTATAAGTTCAATGATTGCTTCTTGACTTTTAACTTGAAAACCGGGCAATGGGATATACCTTTCCAGGAGAACTCCCTTTTGGCAAGAGCCGGTGCACAAGTAGCTCTGAAGGGAGAAACTTTATATTATGTAGGAGGAGAATTGAAGCCCGGACTTCGTTCACCGGGAATCGTCAAGGTGACTCCATAACTCTTTTATATCTTTAATTCCATCAATGGTTTTACTAATACAATAATAAAAAGATGATGTGCGGCAAATTAACGGCTTATATAATAGCTTTTCTGTTTATGGCAAGTGCCCAAATCGCAGGAAATCCACCGTCCGATATCGGTAAAAACGCAGATGCAAAGGGATATAAGGAGCCTCTTGAGCTTGCGGCAAAATTCATGTCTGGCGATTGTGAAGAAG
Source organism: Phocaeicola vulgatus (assembly GCA_022009975.1). Lineage (GTDB taxonomy): Bacteria > Bacteroidota > Bacteroidia > Bacteroidales > Tannerellaceae > Parabacteroides. Next base: position 369,469 of record CP091733.1, read on the forward strand.
TCCCGGAAGGATTGTATGGCATCCAAGAAATGAGAATCAACCCGGAGGACGGGGAAGTAATGTCTTGGGAACAAGTGCGCAAGATGGTGGGCTATGCGTTCTACGACTTTGACGGTGACGGTGTAAACGAGTTGGTTATTGGTTCAAACATTATCCCTTATATAGGAAGTCCCCATAAGACAATGATTCTGGCTCTCTACAGAATGAGTGACGGAAAACCGAAGCTCCTCCTCTCTGGCACAAGGCAAAATTCATGGTTCTATCAGGACAATGGATATTTCTATATGACCGGAGAGGAGAGTGCCGCTTGTGTGGTGAGTGGCGTTTTCTCATATAGGAACAACCAGTTATGCTGCGAGCATTATTGGTTCAGCGGTCTCAATTCTGAAGGAGACCTTGAGTATTATCATAGCTATGAGGAAACTACCGATCCGGAAAAGGGAACAAAATTGAGCTATACGATGGATACATATAACATGAATGATGAGAACAATCTTGGCCAAACGCAATGTTTGGATTTAACGCCATTCTCATCTATAATGGTCTACCAATAGAGGAAATTAACGGTGTTTAAACAGCGTTATAACACCGTTATAACACTGTTTAAACGGCGAGATGCGGACTCGGAATAGATGGTTTTCCCGCAAACGAAAGAAGGGATTTTGTCATTGGGCGGTAATCATTCTGGTCGCTTATCATGTGGATGATTGCCACTCTCTTCCTTGAGAGCTTCTTCATACGCTTCCACCTCTTTCCGGCTGCGGCTGGCAGAAACCAAGTAAACACCTCCGAAAATGAATAGGATGGCGATGCCTTTGGTCAAGTTGAAAGAGTCGAGACCCCAATAAACAGCTACAATACACGAAATGATGGGTTGCACGTAGTTGTACATCCCGGCAACCGTGGGACGAAGGTTTCTGTCCGATTACCACTAAAATATAACTGAAGAACGTGGCTCCAATCACGATAAAGGCAATGCCGGCTATTTCCATGCAGTCAAGCCCGACCCAGTCTGTCTGCATCATTTCTCGTGCCGTGAAAGGAAGGGAGCAGATGAAGGCATACGTGAACATCCATTTCATGATGGTGAACAGCGAGTATTTGCTGACGAAATCTTTATAAAGTACAATGTAGGAAGCATAGCAGAATTGGGCGGATAAGACTAACAAATCTCCCCATATTGCCGTATTATTGGAGGATCCAAAAGCAGCAGGGCTTGGGCTGTTTCCTAAGATAAGCAGTAATGCTCCGCATGCTCCTGCCGCTATACCTAATACTTTCTTCCCGTTATAGGCTCTTTCAAGAAGAGGGCAGCCAATAGCATGGCCCATAATGGCATACTGGTGGAGATGATGGAGGCATCGCTTGGGGAGCTGAGGCTTACTCCAAACAGAAAACATCCTTGGTTCAGGATGATTGCCAACAATGAGGCTCCGAACAGCCTTGCCATATCCCTGTGGTTGACGTGCTCCGGCTTTTGGAAAAAGGAAGCTATCCAAAATAGGATCATGGCTCCACCGATGCGCAAATCGGTTATAACAATGGGCGTAATGGCGCCCCCTAACATAAGAGACTTTGAAACAGGCGACATTAATCCCCACATGGCATTCGCTCCAAACATAGAGGCGTGACCTTGCCAACTAAACTTTCCCATTCTTGTATTATCAGTTAGAATTACCGGGTGCAAAAGTAGGAACTTTTTTGCATATTAAAAACATACCGTTGTTTTGAAAAAAACATTGGACGTTTTTGAAAAAACATTGGACGTTTTCAAAAATTCCTCGTGATGTTTTTGAAAAAACAACGGTATGTTTTTTTCGATATATTTTCAGGGAAAATTGTTGACTTATCATTGCTTTCAAACTCCTGTCAGTCTCATCTTTCGCATCTACTAATTCTGACAAAACATAAAGGGACTGCATCAAAAAATCGTTTTGACACAGCCCCTTTTACGTTGGGTTTATTCTATTAGATCTGGATCTCAATCATCGGAGCATCCGCAGCAACGCTGCTTCCTTCTTTAACCAATAGGCGTTTTACGACACCTGTGTAATCAGAAGTGATGCTGTTTTCCATTTTCATAGCTTCCAAGATGACAACCGTCTGTCCTCTGGTCACTTTGTCTCCCGCTTTCACCATGAACCGTAAAACGTTTCCAGGCATTGGAGCCGTTACGGTAGGACCTGTAATAGGAGCATTAGCCAAGTCGTCTGCTGCGCCTTGAGCTGCATTACCTCCTTCTGCCTTATGTTGAGCGGCATAAGCCTCGACCTTTTGTTTTGTCAAGAAGTTTTTAGCCACAATCGGGAACAATTCAAGCAAAAGAACCTCTTTTTCCGTAGCAGCCAATTTCACACCACCTGCTTCTGGAAGTTCCGGGTTCGGTTGCATTTGGTTTTTGCTTGTGTCATAAGGAGTTTCTTCTCGAGTGCCTGCTATTTTGAGGCGGAATTCCGGATCAATAGGCACTGGGGTCTTTCCATATTCACCTTTAACCAGGTTGACAAATTGGTTGGACACGTTGCTATACATCGGTTTGCCAGCCTTGAGGTCCATAGCGCAGTTTACTGCTTGGACGCCCACAATCTGGCTGGTCGGAGTCACCAATGGAGGAAGACCAGCAGCAAGGCGGACCGTAGGTATCAATTCCATTGATTTTTCCAAGATTTCCAAAGAGTTCACCTGCTTCAACTGAGCCACCATGTTACTGTACATACCACCCGGAACTTCGGCTTTCTTAACCAGTTCATTTGGTTTCGGGAAGTTGAAATAAGCCTCAATAGCATGGCAAGCTGCCAATAAAGCCTCTTCGTTGTTAGCTTTGGCTGCTGCAATGGCATTGTCGAATTCTTTGTCAATGTTAGCAGGTAATTTGTCTGTCAAAGGATTGAAAGGATTCGGGAACTGCTTGCTGGCATCGTATGGTTCCAATTCTTTGCGGATGCCGAACAACTCTTTATTGATTTTAGCCACAGCTTCCATGTTAACGTCCATTTCAACGCCTAATTTTTTACAGAAGATGTATATCAATTCGATAGCTGGAGCACCAGTGCCACCTGCAAAGTTCCAAATGTTGGTATCTACGATGTCCACGCCTTTGATGATAGACATTAATACTGCGCCCAATCCGTAGCCCGGAGTACAGTGGGTGTGGAAATCAACCGGTATGGATAGGTTCTTCTTGAACAGAGGAATCAATTCGGCAATTCTTGCCGGAGAAATCAGACCGCTCATGTCTTTGATGGTAACCATGTCAGCTCCCAACGCAGCCATCTGTTTAGCTTTGTCAAGGAAATAATCATTGGTAAATACCGGTTCCGGATTCTTTTTGCCTTTCAATCTGTCGAAGAAACTAAGCTTCGGATATTTCGGGTCGATGGTGTAGCATACAGCACAGTCTGCTATTCCACCGTATTTCTTTACATATTTGATGGTTGACTTGACATTGTTAACGTCATTCAGCGCATCGAAAATACGCATGATACTTAGACCGGATTCGATGGAATTGCGGCAAAAACCTTCAATGATTTCATCTGTATACGGTGCATATCCAAACAAGTTACGTCCTCTGGACAAAGCTGTCAATTTGGAAGCATTGCCTACAGCTGCTTTGATTTTCTCCAAACGATCCCAAGGATTCTCATTTAGGTAACGCATTACAGAATCGGGTACTGCGCCTCCCCAAACTTCCATTGCGTAGAAATTAGCATCTTTGTAAAATGGTAATACTCTATCTACCTGCTTTTGAGTCATGCGGGTTGCAAACGAAGATTGCTGTCCGTCTCTTAAAGTGAGGTCTCTGATCAATAATTTCTGTGCCATAATTAAATATGTTTGAGTTTGATTCTTTGCGCAAACATATTAAACTAAAATGAGAACTGCAAATAAAAAAATGTAAGATATTATGAAAAAAATATCCATTTATCCTAAATGGTTTGTGTATCTGTTTTGTATTTGCATACAAAATTAAAATACGGGCTTATTCGAAGGCTGAATTTTAAAAATATTAATAGTCAAAAGTAAGGCGTAATCAATACCTGCACCTCCTTATTATCTCGGCAGCCTCTTCCTTTTCGCTGTCGAATGTGAGGACATTGTAGATGACGGCGGCGTTTTGAGGGTCAACAATACGTGGTGCCATCATCCGTAGGGCTTTCAATTGCTCATCGCCGAAAGAGAATATTCTCATCATGTAGGCAGTTTGAGCACAAGAATAGAAGCAACCGATACTGGCGATTTCCAATATTTCGAATTTGTTATCTTTAAAAGTCGCATTCTCTACCTTATTATATAGTTTAGAAAAGGAAGCATCATCAATGCAGCAAACAAAGTTCGCAGGTACGTCAGGAAATGATCCATCCCCGTATGGCGGAACGGGTCGCTGATAGCGGTCTTTATTGTTATTGGCTTCTGTGATTTTGGTGTCATACTGCACGACTTTTCCACTTCTGTCAAACAGGACGGTGATGTGTTTGGCTTCGCCTCTGATGAAATTAGAAGTCTTAATGTATTCCCATTTGTCGCCATAGGCATCAAAGCTTGTCAGTTTTGGCTCTCCAAGTATAGCAACAACCTCCTCCTTGCTCATGCCCCGTTCCACGCTTTTCTTGTCTTTTGCTGATGCAGGCAAGCATACGGCAAACATCATTATGCAAGTGGCAACAATCGCCAGCAATCCGTTCCTTTTCATAAGCATTGCTTTGTCGTTATTTGTATTTCTACTCACAAAAATAACTCATTTGTTTGGAATGGGAAAGGAATGAGGCGATATAAATTACGGGAAAATCTGGCCCAGTTGCAAATATCCGTGGCTTAAATTTGTAGTATAGGTATATTTTTTCTTGTTTAATGTTTAAATGTTCATGCGATGTCTTAACTTTGTAGCCATGAGTAAACAATCAACATTTGACTATAAGATTCTGGCAAGTTACCTTCTTCCCAAAGGCATACTTGAGTTCTTCGACGTTACAGCCGTTAACGAAGATCACACAGGCATTATTGAAGAGACGTGTGATGAGCGCATCCTTCTTCACATCTATCTTGACTAAAAAGATTCACGAGAAGAAGAGTGGCACGACCTTAAGCCCAATGGTTTTTACGGAAAGCCGTCAGGTTAACGACTTTCCTATCCGTGATCACAAGGTCGTTCTTCATGTCAGACGTCGCAGATGGTTAACGGCAGAAGGCAGAAACGTAATCCTTGACAGGTATTCGTTGCTTGCTGATAACACCAGCTACTCTAAAGAGTTTGCTGATGTCTTAAAAAAATATTTGGATACCTACCCGATAACGGCCCTGCCTCGCTGGGGCTATACTTTAAGGTAGATGGCAATAACCTGGAGCGTGCTTACAAGGATCATCTGAGTGGTTTCCGTAATTGGGAACAAGCCAGTCATGCAGAGGACTGGGTGCTGCATCCTGAGAACATAGGCAAACGGCTGGGCATTGACGAGACCATGCTTCACAAGGATCTGATGACATTCTTGACCAACAAAGAAGGGCATGGTAAACGTCACACCTTAATAGCAGCTGTAAAAAGGCACTAAGACCTCAGATATTATCAATGTTCTTATGCAGATACCGCAGGAACAGCGAGAGCAGGTCGAAGAAGTTACCATGGACTTCTCTGACAGTATGTTTGCTGTCGTCACGGAAGCCTTTCCTAATGCAGCCATAGTCATCGACTGCTTCCATATCATCAAGCGTTGTATCGAAGCTGTGGAGGAACTCCGTCTCAAAGCTAAACGAGAAGCACAGAAAGCACAAAACAAAGAGAAAGTCAGGTTTAAAAAGAAACTTGAACAGCTGGTAAAGAACCGTAAATACTACCGTAAGAAACATCCAAAGAAATACAAAGGTAAGAAGCGGGGACGTAAGCCACAGAGGTTGAACAAACGCTTCAGGCCAACCATGCTTGCCAATGGCGAAACTGTCATAGAACTGCTGACAAGAAGCAAGTATCTGCTGAGTGTGAGTGGTGAGAAATGGACTGACAGGCAGAAAAACACGTGCAAAAAAATACTCTTCAAGATGTTCCCAAAGATAAAGGAAGCATATACTTTGATTTGCAGCCTAAGAAGCGTGTTTAGCAACAAGTCTATCGACCGGGTTACAGCTAAGGTTAAACTGCATGAGTGGTATCAGAAGGTATCAGCTTGTACGTTGCGTGAAGTAAAGGCTGCAAGGGATGCCATCAAGTACAAGGAAGACGAAGTACTAAACTACTTCATAAACAGGTCAACCAATGCTCATGCTGAATCTCTTAACTCTAAGCTGAAAGGATTTAGAGCACAACTCCGCGGTGTGCAGGATTTACCATTCTTTATGTTCAGAGCGTCTATGATCTTTGGATAACATGATTATATTGCCACGGACTTATGCAACTGTGCCGAAAATCTTTAAAATAAGAGAATGAATAATGCGTCATGTGAAACAAAACAAAAAGATGCTGATAACTAAAAAGTTGTGAATAATATTATCAATAGAGGAACTTGTTGGTGAAATTAACATTGTGTTGATTTAATCTAATTAACAAGGATAAAATACGAATGTATAAGTTTGTGCAAAGGATATGATTATGAATTGATATAAATCAAGTGTATTTTTTTATATTTATAAAAAAATAAATGTTGCGATGTTAAAAAGTAATATAATGGGGGGGGTGGTTTGGTTTTTGTAATAATTTCGCAATCAAATTGAAAAATAAGCTAATAGACTTATATCCGTTATTAAAGTCGCCTTACTAAAAATTATAAATAAAAAGAAAAGTTGTATGTTGAAAAATGCAAGAACCGTCAACTATCTCTTGCTTACAGCTGCTTTATGCTCGTCAGGAGCTATCTATGCAGCCGATGTAGTAGCACCGAGAGTTGACATGACTCAGCAGCAGAAGAGTGTGAAAGGTACGGTTACAGACGCAACCGGTCCCGTAATCGGAGCTTCAATTATCGTAAAAGGAACAACCAACGGTACAGTTACGGATTTTGATGGTAACTTCGAGTTGCCGGAAGTGAACAAAGGAGATGTTATCCAGATCTCTTACATTGGATACCAAACTCAAGAAATCAAGTACACAGGTCAGCCTTCTTTGCAAGTGAAATTGGTTGAGGATTCTCAGAATTTGGAAGAAGTTGTCGTTGTAGGTTATGGTGTACAGAAAAAGGTAAACATGACTGGTTCTGTATCACAGGTAGACAGCAAGGCTTTGGAAAGCCGTCCTATCCAGAACGTTTCTTCTGGTTTGCAAGGTATGATGCCGGGTGTGCAAGTGACTTCAGGACAGGGCCGTCCGGGTCAGGATGGTGCGACAATCCGCGTGCGTGGTGTCGGTACATTGAATACTGCTGACCCGTATATCTTGGTGGACGGTATCGAAACAGGAACAATGAACTCTGTTGACCCGAACGATATTGAGAGCATCTCTGTATTGAAAGACGCTGCTTCAGCTGCCATCTATGGTTCTAAAGCATCTAACGGTGTCATCTTGATTACAACAAAACGTGGTGAGACAGGAAAGGCTCGTATCTCATACAACGGTTATGTAGGTATCCAGAGACCGACTGAAACAATTGACCGCCTTAGCTCATACGACTATGCTCGTTTGTTTAACCAGTCTTTGGTAGCTGAAGGTTTGAATCCTCGTTTCTCTGATGACGATTTGAAGAAATTCAAAGATGGTTCTTCTCCTTATACTCACCCGAATACAGACTGGTACAATGAGGCTTACCAGACAGGTGTTCAGCATTCACACAACGTAAGTGTAAGCGGTGGTACAGAAGATGTGAAATATATGGGTTCTGTGGGATATTTGCACCAGACAGGTGTCCTTCCTAATTCAGAAAGACAACAGTTCAACGGCCGTACCAACTTGGATATGAAATTGAACTCCCGTTTGACTGTCCGTTTGAACTTGGCTTATATCAAAAACGACTATTCTGACCCTAACTCATCTTATGCAGGTGGTAGCTCAGACCAGATCCTCCGTCAGTTGAACCGTATTGCTCCTTGGATTGTGAGCCGTTACGAAGACGGAACATGGGGTACAATCTCCGATGGTAGCCCTATCGCATGGTTGGATGTTAACCAGACAGTAGACCGCAAAAACCAGAACTTCTCTGGTACATTGGCTGCCGATTACAAGATTATCGATGGCTTGGTAGCTACAGTGACTGGTTCATACGTAAACAACCAACAACACTATCGTGCATTCCAGAAGTTCATCCAATATAACCCGAATAAGAAGACTGAACCGAACAAGTTGAACGAAAACTACTATGGTTGGCACCGTGCTTCATTCGATGCGTTATTGAACTATGACAAATCTTTCGGACAGCATAACTTGAAAGCGATGGCTGGTTGGCATACTGAAAAGTTTGACTATAGCGAGAACACAATGGAACGTAAGAACTTCCCGACAAATGACTTGACAGACATGAACGCCGGTGACGCTTCTACCCAGAAGAACAACGGTTACAACCGTGAATTGGCGATGGTTTCTTGGTTCGGCCGTGTCAATTATGACTTTGCTGGCAAGTACTTGTTTGAAGGTAATATCCGTTCGGATGCTTCTTCCCGTTTTGCAGATGGTCATCGTTGGGGTTACTTCCCATCATTCTCTGCTGCTTGGCGTTTGAGCGAAGAGAACTTCATGGAAGATGCCCGCGAATGGTTGAACAGCTTCAAGTTGCGTGCTTCTTGGGGTCTTTTGGGTAACCAGGATGCTTTGTCTGATTACTATCCTTGGATGAATACTTATAGCTTGAATGCAAACTATCCGTTGGGTGGCTCTTTGCAGACAGGTTATTACCAGGCTTCTTATAAGTTGAACACTATCTCTTGGGAAAAAGCCCGTACATGGGGTGTCGGTTTCGATGCTACAATCAATAACAAGATCAATGTGACATTGGACTACTACGACCGTAGAACGACAGGTATCATCATGGATGTGCCAGTTCCACAAGAGTTTGGTTTGGGTGCATACAAGGACAACGTAGGTGAAATGGCAAACCGTGGTGTGGAAGCTTTGATTAGCTATAGTAACAAATGGAATGATTGGTCATTCGGTGTAACTGCTAACATGGCTTACAACAAGAACGAAATCTTGGATTTGGGTTCTGAAGACGCAAACGAAGAAGGTATGTCCGATCCTAACAACGGTAACATGCGCCGTGAGGTTGGTAGAGCTTTGAGCACATACTATGCTTACAAGACTAACGGATTCTTCAGTTCAGATGCTGAGGCACAAGCTTGGATGGACAAATATGCTGGACAGCCGGGTTATCCGTTCGGTAACCGCAAATTCAAAGGTGGTGACTTGATTTATCAGGATACAGATGGTGATGGAAAGATTACCGCTAAGGACCGTACATTCATTGGTTCTACCAACCCGAAGGTGACATTTGGTTTGACGTTGAACGCTGGTTATAAAGGCTTCGACTTGTCTATGGTATTCTCTGGAGCAGCTGGTGTACGTCGTTTGATCAACCAGGAAGCTACTGGTTATTTCTTGGGCGATGACTCTCACCCGGCTACTGTTTGGTTGGATGCTTGGACACCGGAAAACCAGAATGCCAAGATGCCGCGTGTGGCTTACAATACCACATCTCCAAGTTTGTCATCAAATGTGATGTCTGACTTCTGGATTCAGAATGCAAGCTATTTACGTATGAAGAACTTGCAGTTCGGTTATACATTGCCGAAGAAAGTCTTGTCAAGTGTAGGTATCCAGAACGTACGCTTCTATTATTCTGTTGAGAACTTGTTTACTATCCACAACATGTTGATCAATGTTGATCCGGAAATCCCAAGCGAACGCGCTTCTAACTTCCCGTTGACTCAGACACATGCTTTTGGTGTGAACGTGACATTCTAAGTAACCTGATAGTTTTAAGATAAAAATAATAATAAGAATATATGAAACGTTTATTAGTATATGCTCTGGCAGGTTTGACATTGGCTGGTACTTCCTGTTCAGATTTTTTGGAAACCGTTCCAAATGACGCTTTGTCCCCAAGCACGACTTGGAAGACAGAAGACGATGCAGCCAAATTTTTGATTGGTTGTTATGATGGATGGATTGATGCGACAGGCATTTTCTATTGGGATTGTGCTTCTGACTTCGGTTTCAACTTCCATATCCATGAAGGTTGGAGAAATATCGGTAACGGTAGTATGACTTCCAGCAATGCGGTTGCCAATTACTATTCTTTCTCTATGATTCGCCGTTGCATCGACTTCTTGAAGAGAATCGAGGATGTTCCATTTGCCAACGCTGCAAAGAAGAACGATATGATTGGCCAGGTTCGTACCATCCGTGCTTACAAATATTTCACGATGAACTGGTTGTATGGTGGTGTGCCTATCATTGACGCTTACGAGACTGCAGAAGATGCTCGTGTGGCTCGTGCTTCTGTAGAAGATGTGAAGAAGTATATCTATGAAGATTTGGATGCTGCTATTCCTATGTTGAATGCTGCTCCTGCTGCAAGTGGTTATATCGCAAGAGGTACTGCATTGGCGTTGAAGACTCGTGTGGCTATGTTCTACGGTGATTGGCAGATTGCAAAAGATGCTGCTAAGCAGTTGATGGACTTGGGACAGTATGAGTTGGATGCAGACTATGCTAACTTGTTTACTTTGGATGGCAGAGGCTCTAAGGAAATCATCGCATCTGTCCAGCACGATGAAAACTTGTATGCTGACTGGATGGTTGCTACTATGTACAACAACGCAGATGGTGGTTGGTCTTCTATGGTTCCGACACAGAACTTGGTTGATGCTTACGAAATGAGCAACGGTTTGACAAAAGAAGAGGCTGGCAGTGGATACGATGCTACACATCCGTTCGCAAACCGTGACCCTCGTATGGCAATGACAATCCTTTATCCGGGTATGGATTGGGAAGGTATCAAAGGCAATACCATCTTGAATACGTTGGATCCTACTTTGAGCGATGGATCTTCTAACCCGAACAAGCCGGATGGTGCCGACAATGCATCTAAGACTTGCTTGACTTGGGCTAAATATTTGACTCCTATGGCTCAATATAAGAATGTTTGGTCTAACGCTTCACAAGCTATCTTGTTCCGCTATGCAGAAGTGTTGTTAAGCTATGCTGAGGCTGAAAACGAATTGAACGGTCCTTCTGCTGAAATTTATGGCATTTTGAACCAGGTTCGTAACCGTGTAGGTATGCCGAATGTAGACCAGGCTAAATATGGCTCTAAGGATAAGTTGCGTGAATTGATTCGCCGTGAACGTTCTGTAGAGTTGGCTGGTGAAGGCTTGCGCCGTATGGATATTATCCGTTGGAAGGATGCAAGTGGCAAGATGTTGGCTGAAACTCTTATGAACGGTCCGTTGACTCGTATCAAAGGTACAGTGAACGAAAGTGAATCGGATCCAACTAAGCGTGCGACTGTTTCAGGTACTGACTTGGTTGAAAACCGTACATTCGCTTCTCATAACCAGTACTTGCCAATCCCTCAGTCGGCATTGGATAAGAACAAAGCTTTGGTTCAGAATCCAGGTTATTAATACTTGCCTATTGGGTGAATCCTGAATAACTGTTACAGGAATATATTTAGCGGGGCTGTGTCAAAACGAAAGTTTTGATGCAGTCCCGTTTAGGTGTGTCAGAATTAGCAAAATGCAAGGCGCGAGAAAGAGACCGACAGGAGTTTACTGATGTAAATGACTGAGGTCGAATTCCGAAAGTAACACAGCAGTTTGCAATTATGACACACCGCCGTTTGTTTTTCCTTTCATGGCACAAATAAAGATGCTACCTTTGTGCAACTTAAAAATTAATAACATGAATAAGATTACGATACTTGGTACAGGCAATGCCACCGTTACCCAATGCTATAATACATGCTTTATGATTGAAACAGATACAACCTTATTGCTCGTGGATGCAGGAGGTGGCAATGGTGTGCTCGGGCAACTGAAGAAGGCGGGTGTGGCGATTGCGGATATTCACCATCTTTATGTAACGCATGCGCATACCGACCACATATTAGGCGTGGTTTGGGTCGTCCGCATGGTGGCACAATGCAAAGGTTATGAAGGAAAGCTCCACGTCTATGGCAATGACAAGGTGCAGCGTGTGATACGGACAATAATTGATATGATATTGGCTAAAAAGCAATTGGCAAAGGTGGCAGAACGTGTCGTATTCCATGAGCTGCAAGATGGCGAAATATTCGAAGTTGGTGATATACACATGCAGTGCTTTGACATACATTCTACCAAAGAGAAGCAATTTGGTTTCCGTGCAGAACTGCCTGTTCCCTGTCAGCACTCAACTCTTAGCATAGCTTGCTTGGGCGACGAGCCTTATAACCCGCTCAATCGTTCTTTGGTGGAGCATGCCGACTGGCTCTTGTGTGAAGCCTTCTGTTTATATGCAGACCGTGATGAGTTCAAGCCCTATGAAAAGAGCCACAGTACTGCCCTCGATGCCGGTAAGCTTGCGGCAGAACTCGGAGTCAAGAGCCTTCTCCTTTACCACACAGAGGAAAAGACGCTTGCCACTCGCCGGGCAAACTACACACGTGAAGCAGCCGAGAACTTCAAAGGTCGGATTGTCGTACCCGATGATTTGGATGTAATAGAACTATAAAACCTACCTCTTTTCCAAGAGGTAGTATGCTTTTCCAAAATAGGTAGTATGCTTTTCGGAAAAAGGTAGTATGCTCCCAAAATTCCTCCTCAAGCTCTTTTCAATATTCTTGGCGGAACAGAGGGGCAATAGGAGCTTTACTGATTCTGATAAATCTAAAGGTGGCGTATCAAAATAACCATTCTGACACACCGCCCGTATTCTTTTTATTCCTCGTCAAATCTTCGGCAACTCCCAAGGAGCACGGTATTCTTTGCACAAATATTTGTCCGCCTCTGCGTCATGGAAGCTTTTTCCGTCCCATGAGAGTTTCTTGCCTGTACGATAAGCAATATTACCCAATTGGGAGAATTTGGCAATGTGTGCGCCAATCTCAATGCTGGCATTACAATTGCGGTTGCGGGTCTTCATACATTCCAACAGATTCTTGACATGTAAATTCAATCCGCCTTCACCGTATGGCTTCTTCAAATCGACCGCTTCCATACGAAGTTTGCCGTCAACCTTTTCCGGTATAACTTCCCATCCGTCACGGTTGACAACCAATGTGCCGTTTCACCGACAAAGCCCAGTCCGTGGTTCCTGCCGTATGCGCCATCATCAATGCCAATGGCATGGTCCCACATGACGGTAAAGCCGTCAAACGTGTAAATGGTTTGTAACAAATCTGGTGTTTCGCAAGCATCGTCGGGATAACCAAATTTGCCACCGGAAGCCATGATTGATTTGGGAGCAGTCACATTCATGCCATACAAGGCATAATCCAAAAGATGCACGCCCCAATCGGTCATCAAACCGCCTGCGTAATCCCAGAACCAGCGGAAAGTAAAGTGGAAACGGTTTCGGTTAAACGGGCGTTTGGGAGCCGGACCCAGCCACATGTCATAATCAACTCCTGCAGGAACGGGTTCGTCTGGCTTGACAGGAATGGACGGGCACCATCCTTGGTATGAGAAAACGCGGACGGTGCGGATTTACCTAATTTTCCGCTGTGGACAAAATCCATTGCGTCTTGCCAATGAGGGTCACTGCGTTGCCACTGCCCGACTTGCACGACCCTGTTATATTTTTCAGCGGCACGCACCATGATATTGCACTCTTCGATGCTGTTGCCCAAAGGCTTTTCGCAATAAACATCCTTCCCTGCTTCGCAAGCAGCCACCATTTGCAGGCAGTGCCAATGGTCGGGCGTACCAACGATGACGACATCAATATCTTTGTTGTCAATTAGTTTACGCCAATCTTTATACAAGTTTTTAACTTTCTTGCCCGTGATTTTCTGTAAATCGGTAGCCCTTGTATTCAGTACGTTATCATCGATATCAGCCAATGCGATGCATTCGACTTCCGGGTTGCGGACAAAGGCTTTCAAGTCTTCGAATCCCATTCCGTTGCATCCGATAAGTCCGACATGGATTTATCGTTTGCACTTACTGCGTTCACATTGGAACGGATATAAAAAGGACTAAACGTAAGTCCTGCCCCAATCAATGAAGCTTGTTTGATGAAATCTCTACGTGTTGTCATGGAAATATATATTATTAATGATATTGATTATCGTTGAGGATTATAAACAGAATTTCAAATAGTCGTCGAATGTCAGCCCTTGAAAATCAGGAATGACTTTATATGCTTTGTCCTTCAATTCTTCTGCCGGATTCGTTGTGCTCAAAGCAATGACATTCATTCCTGCATTGTTTCCTGAAGCAATCCCCGTAAAAGAATCTTCAAAGACCAAACAATCCGCAGGGTCATATCCCAAATCTTTTGCAGCCAAAAGGTAGCAGAATGGGTCAGGTTTGCCACGGGTAATCCTGTCAGCCGAGACAATCGTATCAAACAGGTCTTTGATAGGTAGTTGTTTGAATGCTTGGCTCAGTTTGGCATCACCAGAGCTGGTTACTAAAGCGACAGGCACTTGGTGTTGTTTCAGCATTCTGACAAACTCCAATGATCCCGGCATGGGAGGAAAATCCATATTCACATCATAACTGTCCGATTCGTCCATGATTTGGCGTTTCTCTTCTTCGCTACGATCCGCAAAGTATTTATTGATGATTCCTTCAAGGGTCGATCCTTTTATGGCTTTGGAAAAGTTGGGGTCAGGAATGTGATGACGTTTTCCCATATCAGCCCAAAAGATGTCGTATAATCTTTCCGTGTCAACCAAAACACCATCAAAATCGAATAAAGCAGCTTTTTAATTTTCATGTTCTTGTCAATTTTTTTGTTACAAAAAAATAGGATAATAAATCTAAAAATATGGTGGGATTATAGATTGTTTAGATTATTTTTGTTGTGCTGATAACGGAAATAGCTAATAAATAAATGTAAGATGACAGATAGTATTGTAATTATACCGACGTATAACGAAAAAGAGAATATCGAAAATATTATCCGGGCCGTCTTCGGCTTAGAGAAGGAGTTCCATATATTGATAATAGATGATGGTTCTCCGATGGAACGGCTACGATAGTCAAGAAGCTACAGCAAGAATTTCCAGACCGTCTTTTTTTGGTGGAACGATCTGGGAAACAGGGTTTGGGCACAGCATATATATGTGGATTCAAGTGGTCCATTGAACATAAATATGATTTTATATTTGAGATGGATGCCGATTTCAGCCATAATCCGAACGACTTGCCACGATTGTATGCGGCTTGTGTCGAGCAGGGTGCCGATGTGGCGATTGGATCCCGCTATTGTAATGGCGTGAATGTGGTGAACTGGCCGTTGGGCAGAGTACTGATGTCATACTACGCTTCTGTTTATGTGCGGACTGTTACCGGCATGCATATCCAAGACACGACTGCCGGCTTCAAGTGTTATCGCCGTAGTGTCTTAGAGACCATTGATTTAGACCATATCCATTTTAAAGGCTATGCGTTCCAAATAGAGATGAAGTTCACAGCTTATAAGTGTGGGTTCAAGTTGGTGGAGGTGCCAATCATATTCATCAACCGTGTTTTAGGTACGTCTAAAATGAATTCATCCATCTTTGGCGAGGCTTTGTTTGGCGTGTTAAAATTGAAATGGTGGAGTTTTTGGAAGAAATATCCACAAAAGAGTAACAATTAAATATTCGCAGGTACGATGAAAATAAAAATGTTATGTATCTTGGCATCCTCTGCAATGTTGTTCGGATGTTCAGGAAACAAGAAAGCCCAGGAAACGGAAACTGCTGTACAAGAAGAGGTGCAAAGCACAGAAAATGTCCGTAACCAATTAACTGACCAAGAAAAAGCAGAAGGCTGGAAATTATTATTCGATGGCAAGACTACTAATGGCTGGCGTGGTGCCCATAAGGATGCCTTTCCTGAAAAAGGATGGCATATCGAAGATGGCATGTTGGTCGTTGAAGGTTCCAATGGAGGTGAATCTACCAACGGAGGAGATATCGTTACCGAAGATCAATATTCCGCTTTTGAGTTGAGTGTTGATTTCAAGATAACAAAAGGAGCCAATAGTGGCATCAAGTATTTTGTGACAGAAGGGGAAAAGCAGAAAGGTTCGGCATACGGATTGGAATTCCAAATTTTGGACGATGCCGTGCACCCTGATGCGAAATTATATACTACTTATCCAGGCAGCCGTACTTTGTCCAGTTTGTATGATTTGATAAAGAGCGAGAATGTACATTTCAACGGTGTAGGCGAGTGGAACACTGCTGTCGTTAAAGTATTTCCAAACAATCATGTTGAACATTGGTTGAATGGGGTGAAAGTGTTAGAGTATGAACGAGGAAGCAACGAGTTCCGTGAATTGGTGAAAGGTAGTAAATATGCAGCTCCGGAATATAACACTTCTGGCAAATTCGGAGAGGCTGCAGAAGGACATATCTTATTGCAAGATCATGGAGATGAAGTATATTTCTGTAATATAAAGATTAAAGAGTTAAAGTAAGAGTTGATTCTGATACATCTTTAGGCGGTGTGTCAGAATTGTAAACTGCTGTGTTGCTTTTCGGAATAAAACTAATAGTAAATCACTGTCGGTTTCATCTTCAGCATCTTGCATTTTGCTAATTCTGACACACCTTAAGGACCTGCATCAAAACAGTCGTTTTGACACAGTCCCATATCGTCTTTTTTTTGTTTTTGAAGATGTCGTTAAAAGGAGAAAAATTAACATCCAGCTGGGTTCTATTAGGCTTCCTTCTAATTTGTACCTTTTTTATCCATAACCAAGCTATCTTTGTGGATATCATGGAATCTCGCAATTTGATAACAGCGAGGGAAATGGTTTCAGAAGGTAATTGGTTGATTCCGACGATGAATGGAGAGTTGCGCCTTGAGAAGCCACCTCTTCCTACTTGGATAGCAGCGACAGTGGAGACCTTTTCTCCGGACAATCTGATGCTTCAACGTTCGATGGCTGGCGTGGCTGCCGTGTTGTTGGTCCTGTTCACCGCATTATTGGCGTATCGCATGACCCGCAACCGGATTTACGCATTTTTGGCTGCCGTGTTGCTTTGTACATCGTATAACCTGATACTTATGGGACGTACTGCCTCATGGGATATATATTGCCATGCATTCATGATGATTGCCATTTACTTCCTGTTTTGTGGATTGCAAGCAGAAGAATGTCCGATGGGGAAATTCACATGGGCAGGATTGGCAATGGGAGCGTCCTTTTTAGGAAAAGGCCCGGTTTCCTTTTATGCGTTGTTGATTCCTTTTGGAGTAGCATATACATTATATTATAGAAAGAGTTTAGCCGGGAAGTGGAAAGGCATCGCATGGATGTCCGCTTTAGCTTTACTCATCTGTGCATGGTGGTATATATATATATATACGTGTCATCCCGAGTTGAGTGAATTCGTTTTCAAGAAAGAATCGTCCTCATGGGTGAATCACAATGTCCGCCCTTGGTATTATTATTGGAAATTTTTCCTTGAAAGTGGAATATGGGCTTTGTTGACGCTTTTGGCGTTGTGTGTCCCGTTATGGAAAAAGCGGGTGCTGGATAAAAGAAATTATCTTTTTTCATTGGTCTGGATGTTGTCGATATTGCTCTTCCTTTCTCTTGTTCCTGAGAAAAAAAGCAGGTATCTGCTTCCCATTTTGATTCCGTGCGCCTTGTCAGGAGCCCATTTGTTCCTTTATTGGATTTGTAAAATGGATAAAAAAGATATTTGGGGACGAATCTCTTACCGTGCCCACGCATTGTCGATAACAGCGGTTATCTTGATTGTCCCTTTTCTTCTCTATCATTTTGCCTATAAAAAGGGAGTGCTGGATGGAGTTGAATGTTTCTGGCTTTCCATGGGAGTTTGGTTTTTTGGATTATTGATGGGCTTGGAATCATTAAAGATGAAACCCTATCGCTTCTTGATGAGCGTGGTGGGATTGTTTATGTTTATTGAGATATTCATGATGCCATATATCGGTAGATTCGTAACCAATAAAGAGAAGAAAAGCATAAGTGAGACATGGACTATGGCAACTTTGAAACCCTTGCCGTTCTATTACTTATCGACGGACACATTGCGTATCGAATTGGTTTATGAAGCTCATAAAAGAATAGAGGATATTGATTTGGCAGACACAACTGCAGTGAAAGGCTTTGCCCTTTGTGCTTTTATCCAGCACGGAGCATATTTCTGGAGAGGAAAAATGGAAATCAAGCGTTACAATAACACCTGTGGGGCGCTATGATGATAATCCTTGGCCTCAAGGACATAGGCGTTATACGGAAGACTTTATTAAGTATGTGACGGTTTGGCGACAAAAATAGAAAAATATGAATATTACTGATAAATATGAACTGACGATAATTGTGCCGGTATATAATGAGGAAGATAATATGCCGGCTTTGGAAGAAAAACTATCTGCTTATTTGAAACAAGCGATCGTGCCTTCATGCGTGCTGTTCGTGAATGATGGCTCGACGGACGGCAGCCTGGACAAAATGATGGGGCTGTGCGAACGTAATACCGATTTCTTTTATTGCAGTTTGGCAAAGAACGGAGGGTTAAGTACCGCTTTGAAAGCGGGAATAGATGAAACCTGCTCCCGTTTGGTGGGTTATATAGATGCCGACATGCAGACTGCCCCGGAGGATTTCAACTTGTTGCTGCCTTTTGCCGACGAATATCAACTGGTGATGGGAATACGTGCCAACCGGAAGGATTCATTGTTTAAGAACATGCAGTCGAAGATTGCAAATGGATTCAGACGGATGATGACCCACGACCAAGCTACTGACACGGGCTGCCCGTTGAAGATTATGCAGACATCGTATGCCAAACGTATTCCATTCTTTACCGGGATGCACCGTTTCTTGCCGGCAATGATACAGTTGCAACAGGGAAAGATGAAAGAGATTCCTGTCCACCATTATCCCCGTGTGGCTGGTGTGTCCAAATATCACCTGTGGAACCGTTTGATTTCACCTTTCGTGGATTGTTTCGCTTATCGCTGGATGGAAAAAGATATATCAATTACCAAATAGCAAAGACGGACTTACAAGATAACAAAGAATGAAAGGAATATATGTTATCGGATTGATAGCGCAGCTATTCTTTTCAGGGAGGATGATGGTGCAATGGATCCTGTCCGAGAAGAATAAGGAAATCGTTTCCCCTACGTTATATTGGGTATTTAGTTTGATAGGATCTTATCTGCTTTGTATATACGGTTGGTTGCGTGATGATTTTTCCATCATTTTGGGGCAATTCATCTCTTTTTATATCTATATTTGGAATTTGAATGAGAAAGGTTATTGGCGATGCTTGCCGGTCGTCGCTCGCGGGATATTGACTGTCACTCCTTTGGTGGCAGCCGTATTTGCCGTGCAAGATTTGGATGTTTATCGAAACATTTTTCCAAAACAGCGCGGTGCCCTTATGGTTGATTTTGTTGGGTTCGGCAGGACAAGTCATATTTACTCTTCGTTTTGTCTACCAGTGGTATTATTCACGGAAAAAAGGAGAATCGGCTTTGCCCGTCCCTTTTTGGGTGATTAGTTTGGTGGGCTCATTGATGATTGCTGCGTATGGCATCATCCGTTTGGATCCCATATTGATATTGGGACAGTCAACCGGATTCATCGTATATACGCGGAATATTATCTTAGGGAAAAGGAGTAAGGAAAAAGAGGAATAAAAATGAAAATACTGATTACGGGTGCCGCCGGATTTATTGGCTCTTTTTTAGCTGAAGCTTTGTTGAAAAGAGGAGAAGAAGTGGTGGGCATAGATAACTTGAATGATTATTACGATGTCAATTTGAAATATAGCCGTTTGAAACAGTTAGGCATACAGTTGGACGTAAGGGCGGTTGGGGCTGTTAGTTCTCTTTATCCCCGGTTCCGGTTTCAAAAGGCAGACATAACGGATCTTTCGTTTA
This sequence comes from Phocaeicola vulgatus, assembly GCA_022009975.1. Classification (GTDB taxonomy): domain Bacteria; phylum Bacteroidota; class Bacteroidia; order Bacteroidales; family Tannerellaceae; genus Parabacteroides. The sequence continues at coordinate 389,443 of CP091733.1, forward strand.
TCAAGGATTTGTTTGAAAAGGAGAGGTTTGACATGGTTTGCAATTTGGCAGCGCAAGCCGGAGTCCGCTATTCGATTGAAAATCCCTACGCTTATGTCCAATCGAACGTAGTCGGTTTCTTGAATATATTAGAAGGTTGCAGGCATACTTCAGTTCGACATTTAGTTTATGCCAGTTCAAGTAGCGTGTATGGACTGGCTGATCATTACCCGTTTCAGGAGTCAGACAAAACAGATGCGCCGGTCAGCTTGTACGGGGCGACCAAGAAGGCGGATGAATTGATGGCTCACGCCTATAGTAAATTGTATCATTTGCCCACTACCGGATTACGTTACTTTACCGTCTATGGCCCATGGGGCAGACCGGATATGGCTCCGTTTATTTCTTGACAAGATTGTCCATGACGGAATCATACAAGTTTTCAATAACGGGCAGATGCAACGGGATTTTACCTATGTGGATGATGTCGTGGAAGCGACTGTCCGGGTTTTGAATAATCCTCCGAGTGAAGAAATCCCCTATAGAATCTACAATGTAGGTCATTCATCCCCGCTTGATTTAATGGATTTTATCCATTTGTTGGAAAAGTGCGCAGGTAAAACAGTGAAGAAGGAATATAAGGGAATGCAACAAGGAGATGTGTTGGCTACTTATGCGGATACCCATTTGTTGGAGAATGACATCCATTTCAAGCCTTCGACTTCCATTGAGGAAGGAGTACAGGCTTTTTATAATTGGTATATGGGGTTTAGAAAGAATTAACAAAAACAACATGAATAATAAGGTGTATTGATTGAAAATTGTTATCTTTGCATACGGGAGGAGGCCAGTAATAAGAAAAGGCTTCAAAAATTAATGAAACTAAAATAAAAACATATGGAATCAGTACTTCCTTTTGCGCTGCTTTGCTTTACTTCGTTTTTCACGTTGATCAATCCCTTAGGAACTATGCCCGTTTTCCTTTCCATGACAGGGGGGATGTCTAATAAGGAAAGAAAACGAATTGTCATGAAATCAACCATGGTGGCTTTCATCATTATGATTTCATTTACCATATTCGGTCGTTTTTTGTTCCAAGTTTTCGGTTTGTCAACGAATGGATTCCGTATTGCAGGTGGAATCATTATCATGAAAATAGGATATGACATGCTTCAGGCAAAGTACACCCATATCAAATTTAATGAAGAAGAAATCCAACATGTTGCCAATGATATATCTATTACTCCGTTGGCCATTCCTATGCTTTGCGGTCCTGGAGCCATAGCCAATGGTATTGTGTTGATGGAAGATGCAGATACATGGCTGAAGAAATTCCTATTGGTAGGAATCATTGCTTTGGTCTTTTTCATTACTTCTGTTGTGTTGAGAGCATCTACCCGTTTGGTCCAATTCATGGGAGAGACGGGGAACAATGTGATGATGAGGCTCATGGGTCTGATTCTGATGGTAATTGCAGTCGAGTGCTTTGTGAGCGGTGCTAAACCTATCTTTGTCGATATTATACGTGTGGCTTTAGGTTAAAGATGGCTCGATAGGCCTAGAGCCCGTCTTGTTTACGTTGGTTTCTGTTTTTTTCACTACCTTTGTGCGAGTAAATTGAATTTGTGTGGAAGAATACTTATCAGAATTGAATGAGAGCCAGCGTAAAGCTGTCCTGTATTGTGATGGACCTGCTTTGGTCGTTGCGGGAGCGGGATCGGGCAAGACGCGTGTGCTCACTTATAAAATAGCTTGGCTAATAAAGCAAGGACTGCCTCCCTATTCTATTCTAGCATTGACATTTACGAACAAAGCGGCTCGTGAAATGAAAGAGCGCATCGCTGCAATCGTAGGTGAGCCGGTAGCTAAGAGGATATGGATGGGAACATTCCATTCTATCTTTTCGCGTATCTTGCGGAGGGAAGCGGACCGGATAGGGTTCTCTTCTAATTTCACTATTTATGATGCGACAGATTCCAAAAATCTAATCAAAGCTATCATTAAGGAAATGCAGCTGGATGATAAGACATATCGCCCCGGCTTGGTGCAGAATAATATTTCGAATGCAAAGAATGCGTTGATTACGTGGCGGTCTTATGCTCAGAATAAGGAAATAATGGAGCATGATGCAAGGTCTAAAGTTCCTCTGATAGCCGAAATATACCAGCGTTATCAAAATCGTTGTTTGCAGGCAGGAGCAATGGACTTTGATGATTTGTTGTTACAAACCAATATTTTGTTCCGGGACAATCCTGATATCTTGGAGAAATACAGAAACCTGTTTGAATATGTCTTGGTAGATGAATATCAAGATACGAATTTCGCCCAGCATTTGATTATCCAACGTTTATGTGAAAAGAAAGGACGCTTGTGCGTTGTAGGCGATGACGCACAAAGCATTTACTCGTTCCGAGGAGCTAATATAGACAATATCTTGAAATTCCAGAACATATACCGTGGTTGTAAGGTCTTCAAGTTGGAACGGAATTATCGGTCTACCCAAAATATAGTAAATGTCGCAAATAGCTTGATTGATAAAAACAAGGAGCAGATACCCAAAAATATATATTCTAAAGGAAGAGGGTTCGAGGATAAAAATCATGGCTCTCACTTCCGACTACGAGGAGGCATATACGATAGCCGGATTGGTTTGGGACATGAAGCTCAGGACGCACGGTAAATATATGGATACTGCCATATTATACAGGACAAATGCGCAATCCAGGATTTTAGAAGAGGCGTTTCGGAAAAGGGGTATTCCTTACCGGATCTATGGAGGGCTCTCTTTTTACCAGCGAAAGGAAGTGAAAGATGTAGTCTCTTATTTCCGTTTGATTGTCAATCCGCATGATGAAGAGGCTTTGAAACGGGTCATCAATTATCCTACCAGAGGAATAGGAGACACGACTGTGGCTAAATTGATGGCGGCAGCTTCCGGAAACAATGTCAGTTTATGGACAGTGTTAGAATCCCCTTTGGATTTTGGAGTGAAAATCAATGCGGGGACAGCTCGCAAATTGGCAGACTTCAGATTATTCATTGCGTCCTTTGTCCAACAGGCTTCTTCCCAGTCGGCAGACTCCATCGCTTCAGATCTGGTGAAGCAGAGCGGAATATTGACCATGTTGGCACAAGACCGTACGACAGAGGGAATTGCCAAGTTGGAGAATGTCCAAGAACTACTGAAAGGCATTTATGAGTTTTGCGACATCCGGAAGGAAGAGGGAATTGAACTGGTAGTCATCAATGATTATTTGGCTGAAATATCTTTACTAACCGACCAAGACGACCCGAACGATGTTGAGAAAGACAGGGTGACAATGATGACCGTGCATGCTGCCAAAGGATTGGAATTTCCTAACGTGTTTATTGTAGGAATGGAAGAGGAGTTGTTCCCATCTTCCATGTCTAAAGATAATATAAAAGCAATAGAAGAGGAACGCCGCTTGTTTTATGTGGCAATAACCCGAGCGGAAACGAACTGTTGCATTAGTTATGCGCGTAGCCGCTTCAAGAACGGGCAGACGAATGTTTGCTATCCGAGCCGTTTCTTAAGAGACTTGGATATGCAATATGTGGAATTGCCCTCGGCTTCGTATAACCTGCCGCGCAAGGACTCTTTTGATGAAGCGAGGTGTTCTTACCAATCTTATGCGATTGCTCCGCCAATTCAATCTAACCCAATGTCGCAACGGGGGGGTGAGAGTGTTCAGACTCCTTCGGTTCATCGCAAGTTGACGAAGATTTCTTCAGTTTCGTCCCGCACAGGTTCAAATTCGTCTTGTGCAGGATTGGAAGTGGGGCAGCGGGTTAGCCATGACCGCTTTGGAGAAGGAGTCATATTAGCTATTGAAGGAGAGGAACAGAATAAAAAGGCTCTTGTGGATTTTGATAATTTCGGCAAAAAGCAACTTTTATTAAAATTCGCAAGGCTAAAAGTCGTGGGTTAAAGTGTTTTTTGTAACTTTACGCTCACGTTGGTAATACAGAAAATAAAATCAGAATCAAATATGGGTATATTTAGTTTTTTCAGCAAAGAAAAAAAGGAAACTTTGGATAAAGGCCTTTCTAAGACAAAAGAAAACGTCTTTACCAAAATAACTCGTGCTATCGCAGGTAAAAGCAAGGTAGACGATGCTGTATTGGATAATCTGGAGGAGGTTTTGATTACTTCGGATGTAGGAGTTGAAACAACGTTGAAGATCATTAAAAGGATTGAAGAGCGAGTAGAGCGTGACAAATATGTCACGACTTCGGAGCTTACACGTATTTTGCGGGAAGAGATTGCCAATCTGTTGACGGAGAACAACACTCAAGATGGTGATGGCTTTACTTTGCCGGAAAATAAGAAACCCTATGTGATAATGGTTGTAGGTGTAAACGGTGTGGGGAAAACTACGACTATAGGTAAATTGGCATACCAGTTCAAGAAAGCAGGGAAAAAAGTATATTTGGGAGCTGCTGATACGTTCCGTGCCGCTGCGGTTGAGCAGTTGGTTATTTGGGGCGAACGGGTAGGTGTGCCGGTTGTTAAACAGAAAATGGGTTCAGACCCTGCTTCTGTGGCCTTTGATTCATTAAGTTCTGCTCAAGCCAACGATGCAGATGTTGTTATCATAGATACAGCTGGACGTTTGCATAATAAAATCAACTTGATGAATGAGTTGACAAAGATAAAGAATGTGATGAAGAAGGTAGTCCCGGATGCTCCGCATGAAATATTATTAGTGTTGGATGGATCGACTGGACAAAATGCATTCGAACAGGCAAAACAGTTTACAGCTGCTACGGAAGTAAACGCTCTCGCTGTTACCAAATTGGACGGGACAGCCAAAGGTGGTGTGGTGATTGGCATATCAGACCAATTCCATATTCCTGTCAAATATATAGGTTTGGGTGAAGGCATTGAAGATTTGCAAGTATTCCGTAAACGTGAATTTGTCAATTCATTGTTTGGCGAATAATCAGTAAAGAGAAGAAATGAGAAAGAATAAAGTAGATATCATCACCTTAGGTTGTTCAAAAAACTTAGTGGATTCGGAGCAACTGATGAGGCAGTTTGTGGCTAATGGATATAAGGTTGAACACGATCCCCATAAAATCAACGGTGAGATTGTCGTGGTGAACACATGTGGCTTTATCGGTGACGCCCAAGAAGAATCAATAGAGATGATATTGGAGTTGGGAGAGGCAAAAAAGCAAGGCAAGATTGGAAAGTTGTTTGTGATGGGTTGCTTGTCTCAACGTTTTTTGGAGGACTTGAAGAAAGAACTCCCAGAAGTAGATTGTTTTTATGGCAAGTTTAATTGGAAGGAGTTGATTTCCGACTTGGGTAAAGCTTATTATCAGGACTTGGCGAACGACCGTATCCTTACAACTCCTTCGCATTATGCATATTTAAAAATCGGAGAGGGTTGCAACAGAACTTGTTCTTATTGCTCTATTCCGATAATAACCGGCGCATACCAATCCCGGTCGATGGAAGACTTGGAACAAGAGGTGCGTACATTGGTAGGGCGAGGTGTGAAAGAATTCCAGTTGATAGCCCAGGATTTGACGTTCTATGGCATGGATTTATACAAACGGATGGCATTGCCCGAATTGGTAGAACGCTTGTCTGAGATTCCGGGTGTGGAATGGCTCCGCTTGCATTATGGTTATCCGTCCCATTTCCCGTTGGATTTGTTGCGTGTCATGCGTGAACGTGATAATGTTTGCAAGTATATGGATATAGCACTGCAGCATATCAGTGATAATATGTTGAAGTTGATGCGTCGAAACATCACGAAGGCAGAGACATACGACTTGATACAACGAATGCGAGAAGAGGTGCCTGGAATCCATCTTCGTACGACTTTGATGGTCGGTCATCCAGGAGAAACGGAAGAGGATTTCCAAGAATTGGTGGAATTTGTTCGGAAAGCCCGCTTTGAAAGGATGGGGGCTTTTGCTTATAGCAATGAGGTTGGAACGTATGCCTACAATCACTATTCAGATGATATTCCCCAAGAAGTGAAACAGGAAAGATTGGACGTGTTGATGCGTATCCAGGAACGGATATCATTGGCAGTGAATACTTCTAAAATAGACAAGACATTTAAAGTCATGTTGGATAGGGAAGAGGATGATTTCTATGTGGGACGTACCGAATACGATTCTCCAGAAGTGGATCCCGAAGTACTGGTCACAAAGACAGGAAATTAGACCCAGGCCATTTTTACCAAGTACAGATAGAAGATGCTCAAGCTTTCGACTTGTATGGAAAGGTATTATCTGAAATTTAAAGATATATTCGGATGAACAGTAAAGAGTTGATAACGGAATTGGCAAATAAAATGGGATGGACTCCCAAAGAAGTCGCCGAGATGCTTTCTGCATTCGGTTCTGCCATTGGTACAAAGCTGATGGAAGGGGATTCTGTTTGTCTGGACTCTTTAGGACTATTTGAAACGAAAAAAGAAGTTGAACATATTCAAGTTGATTCTGCCGTTGGGAAAAGTTATTTGATTCCTCCAAAGATAATACCAACGTTTAAGCTGGATGCATCTGTAAAGGAAGCGATAAAAGAATTGGGGAAATAATGGATAATCGTTTGACATTACATGATATTGCTGCTCTCTTAGCTGAACACTCAGGGAAAAGTGTGCCTGATTCAGAACTTTTTTTGCAAGAACTTATTCAAAGTATTGTCGGAAATCTGTGTGAAGACAAAATTGTCGAAGTGAAAGGAACTGGCACTTTTGAACTGATAGAAAAAGAAGCACAAGAAATCATATCCGATACAGGTAATCAATCTATGTTACCGGCTCATTACCTATTCCGCTTTTCCCCTGACAAGGATTTCAAAGAATTGGTAAACCATCCTTTTTCAATGTTTGAAAAGGTGGAGGTAAGTAATGGCATTGAATTCCCAGGTTTGCAAAAAGTGGAACTATTGGAGGATGAAGAAGAGAATAAAGAGATCTCTATAGAAGAACTTCAATCTAAGTCTGCTTTTCTTCCAAACGAAAATACCCCAAATGGCATATCTCCTTCTCCTCAAGTTACGGATGAGCAAAAAGAGGAGCTTGAAGTTCCCGATGAAAACATCTCTGGTAATTTCCAAATGGAAAAGTCGGAAGAACCGGACGAGCTTGCTGAAGCTAATGAAGTTGATGCTCCTGTTAAAGAGGAAACCCCTTCGGCTAAAAATAGAAAAATCAGTTATTCCCTTTTGCTGGGATTGATTCTTTCCGGTCTAATCTGTTATTATGTATGGAATCGGAATAACAAAGTGATAACAACTCCTTCTGTTACGCCTGAAGTTGCGGCAATTGATACAGCCAACTATCTTCCAGCCCAAAGGATTCGATTATTCATGATACGATTATTCCTCCAGCCCAGTTCAACGATTTGGATACTATCACCATACAACATGGTGATAGATTGACCTCTATTGCACGTCGTTATTACGGTCATAAGTTTTTCTGGGTTTATATATATGAATATAACAAAGATGTCATATCAGACCCCAACAATGTCCCGATAGGAACCTCTTTGCGGATTCCGGCACCAGAAAAATACGGGATAAATGCCAATGATAGGACTATAATAGAGAAAGCAGCAGCCAAACAAACGGAGATATTGTCAAATTTAGAACAACGTTGAAACAGCAATGTGTTGCAGGCTTTTTAATGGCAATTTTGTTACAACAGATTAAGAGCTTGTTATAGAAATAGAAATTAGTATTATTTAACTGCAAAAGTAGAAAATACGAATTTAACATTTCTAATTTTGTGCTGCTTAAGAAACCAGGCATAGTTTCTTTACGAGAAAGAAAAAAATAATACAATAATAATTCAATTATGAGTCAGACAGTAGATATTCGTGAATTAAATGAACGAATAGAAAGTAAAAGTTCCTTCGTAAATATGATTACGATGGGTATGGATAAAGTAATTGTAGGACAAAAACATTTGGTGGAATCATTGTTAATAGGATTACTTGCTGACGGACATATCCTGTTGGAAGGTGTACCCGGTTTGGCAAAAACTTTGGCCATAAAAACATTGTCTTCTTTGATTGACGCTAAATATAGCCGCATACAGTTTACTCCGGATTTACTTCCTGCCGATGTTATTGGTACAATGATATATAGCCAAAAGAGCGAAGAGTTCCAAGTTAAGCAAGGACCTATTTTCGCTAATTTTGTGTTGGCTGATGAAATCAACCGTGCTCCGGCAAAAGTGCAAAGTGCTTTGTTGGAAGCTATGCAGGAACGTCAAGTAACCATTGGTGAGCAAACTTATCAGCTGCCGAAGCCTTTCTTGGTAATGGCAACACAGAATCCGGTAGAACAGGAAGGTACTTATCCTCTTCCTGAAGCCCAGGTAGACCGTTTCATGTTAAAGGTTGTCATCAATTATCCAAAGAAAGAGGAAGAGAAATTGATTATTCGCCAGAATATATCAGGCGTAAAACCAGATATCAAACCTATCTTGAAAACGGATGAGGTCATTGAAGCGCGTAATGTAGTACGTGAAGTCTATTTGGATGAAAAGATAGAACGTTACATCGTTGATATCGTGTTTGCTACACGTTTCCCTCAAGAGTATGGATTGCCTACGCTTAGCAATATGATTTCATTCGGAGCTTCTCCACGTGCGTCGATCAGTTTGGCTTTGGCAGCACGTGCCTACGCTTTCATCAAACGCAGAGGCTATGTGATACCTGAAGATATCCGTGCCGTTTGCCATGATGTTATGCGCCACCGTATTGGTTTAAGTTATGAAGCGGAAGCCAACAATTTGACAACTGAAGAGGTAATTAGTGAAATCCTGAACAAGGTTGAAGTGCCTTGATAACGTCCCATGGTGGTGTGTCATAATTGCAAACTGTTGCATTGCTTTGGAATTTGACCTCAGTGATTTATATCAGTAAAATCCTGTCGGTCTTATCTTTAGTATCTAACATTTTACTAATTCTGATGCACCTTAAAGGACTTGCATCAAAACAATCGTTTTGATACAGCCCTAAGGAATAAAACTCACTAACTAAAATTGATATGGAGACAAGTGAACTGTTAAAGAAAGTCCGTCGGATAGAAATCAAGACAAGAGGCCTTTCACGAAATATATTTGCTGGACAATATCATTCCGCATTTAAAGGGCGTGGTATGGCATTTAGTGAAGTTCGTGAATATCAGTATGGAGATGACATCCGTGACATAGATTGGAACGTAACAGCACGTTATGTCCGTCCATACGTCAAGGTGTTTGAAGAGGAACGTGAGCTAACGGTTATGCTTTTGATTGATGTATCCGGAAGCCGGGAATTTGGAACGGTCAATGTGATGAAGAAAGAGATTATAACCGAGATTGCTGCCACGCTTGCTTTTTCAGCTATCCAGAATAATGATAAAATTGGAGTCATATTCTTTTCAGACAAAGTGGAGAAGTTTATTCCTCCTCAGAAAGGCAAAAAGCATATATTATATGTAATTAGGGAATTAATCGATTTTCAACCGGAAGAACGTAAGACAGATATTGCTCAAGTATTGAAATATTTGACAAACGCCATCAAAAAACGGTGCACCGCTTTCCTGATTTCTGATTTTATCAATAAGGGCGGATATAAAGATGCCTTGACCGTTGCCAATCGGAAACATGATATGGTTGCTATACAGGTGTACGATAAGCGCGAAACCGAATTGCCATCTGTGGGTTTGATGAAAATGAAAGATGCTGAAACTGGTAAAGAACAGTGGATAGACAGTTCGTCTGCCCATGTTCGAGAAGCCTATAAGCAGTGGTGGCAGAAGCGTCAAACTGAAATGGATAGTACATTCAAGAAATGCCGTGTTGATTCTGTTTCTATTCCTACGGATGATGATTATGTGAAATCGTTGATGACTCTTTTTGATAAACGTAATTAAGAAAGAAATGAACTTGATAAAGAAAGTCATATTATCTATTGGCATGCTTTTCGCTCTGCTTAACATGGGTGGAGTGATGTTTGCGCAGCAAGCTTTGATAGATGTCCGGATTGATTCGGCTGCTATCTTGATTGGGGAACAGACGGAGTTGCATCTTTCTGTCACAACGGCTAAAGATAAAGCTGTGCAGATTCTCATCCCGGCAGATACCTTAATGGCAGGAGTAGAAATCTTGGCTGTTTCAGCACCGGATTCAACTTTGATAGAGAATGATAAATTGGTGATAAGACAGAATCTTTTGCTTACATCATTTGATTCATCTCTTTATCTGTTGCCTCCGTTGAGAGTTATTGATGGAAGAGACACTATTTTGTCCAATCAAGTAGCATTGAAAGTTTCAACGGTGCCTGTCAATGTTGATAAGCCGGAAGAGTTTTATGATATCAAAGAGGTATGGAAAGCTCCTTTTGTGTTGGCAGATTATTATGCAATAATATATGGGGTGTTGTTGACTCTCTTTATTATATGCGTAGTCATGTACATTCTTCAACGTTTACGGAGCAAAAAGAGTATATTGCCTACAATGGTGGTATCTGAACCTAAGTTGCCTCCTTATGAACAAGCTATCAAAGAGCTTGATTCCATTAAAGAGATGAAATTGTGGCAACAAGGATTGAATAAAGAGTATTATACGGCATTGACGGAAACAGTCCGTAGGTATATAGTAGACCGCTTTGGTGTAAATGCCATGGAGTTGACTTCTGCTGAGATTTTGGACAGTCTTAGGAAAGATGAAGAGGTCGCTTCTGTTTATGATCGGCTGAAACAAATCCTTTTGCTTGCTGATTTCGTTAAGTTTGCGAAAATACATCCGTTGCCAGATGAGAATGATTTGAGCTTGACGAATGCCTATTTGTTTGTGAATGAAACAAAGCAAAAAGCGCAGGATTCCACTGTCAAAGATGGGAACGGGTCTGAAAATGAAGCTTTGAATGATACAAACGATTCTAAAATAAAAGAATAAAATGATATTTGCGAATCCGACATATTTATATTTATTGCTGCTGCTTATTCCTCTGGTTGCTTGGTATATTTACAAGCTGAGCAAGAGTCAAGCCAGTATGCAGGTTTCGTCAACTGAAGCTTTTGATGCTTCCGGAATGAGGTCTTGGAAAGTTTACTTGAGACATTTGCCTTTTGCTTTGCGGATGTTGGCTGTTGCTTTCTTGATTATCGTTTTGGCGCGCCCGCAATCAACAGATAGTTGGCAGAATTCATCGACCGAAGGTATCGATATCGTAATGGCTATGGATATTTCCAGTAGTATGTTGGCTGAAGATTTGAAACCAAATCGCTTGGAAGCGGCGAAAGATGTGGCTGCTTCGTTTATCAATGGCAGACAGAATGATAATATAGGATTGGTCGTTTGCGGCAGAGAGTTTTACCCAATGCCCATTGACTACCGATCATGGCGTATTGCTGAACTTGTTCAAAGATATTCAGCCGGGAATCATTCAAGATGGGACAGCTATCGGACTGGGATTGGCAAATGCGGTCAGCCGTATCAAGGATAGCCAAGCCAAATCAAAAGTGATAATTTTGTTGACTGATGGTGTGAACAACACGGGAGAGATTGCACCGGTAACGGCAGCAGAAATTGCTAAGACATTTGGTGTACGTGTATATACTATTGGTGTGGGTACAAAGGGAGAAGCTCCTTATCCAATACCAACAGCATTTGGCGTACAATACCAAAATATACCTGTGGAGATTGATGAACCTGTGTTGAAACAGATTGCGGCTACAACTGGTGGGCAATATTTCCGTGCTACCGACAATGCCAGTTTGAAAGAGATTTATTCGGAAATCGATAAGATGGAAAAGACAAAAATTAGTGTACAAGAGTATAGTAAGAAAGAAGAAGAGTATAAGAATTGGGCTTTGCTTGTCTTCGCTTTGTTATTGCTTGAAGTCTTGTTGAGAAATTCGATATTTAGAAATATTCCATAAAACAGAAAAGAGTATGTTTCGTTTTGCACATCCGGAATTTTTATATTTGTTGTTCGTTTTACCTGTATTGGTGTTGTATTATGTCTATACCTCTTTGCAGAAACGGAAAGCAATCAAGAGATATGGTAACCCTCAATTATTGGCAGAATTGATGCCTGATGTGTCTGTGAAGCGTCAACATTTAAAGTTTGCGCTCTCGTTTGCAGCTATAGCCGTCATGATATTTGTCATAGCAGGTCCGCAATTTGGCACGAAATTAGAAACGGTGAAACGCCAAGGCGTGGAAATCATGGTTTGTTTGGACGTTTCCAACTCCATGTTAGCTCAGGATGTTTCTCCGAATCGTTTGGAAAAGGCTAAACAGATGCTGTCTAAGCTGACCGATGGTTTCACGGATGATAAAGTAGGAATGATTGTATTTGCAGGAGATGCTTTCACGCAACTTCCTATTACATCCGATTATATCTCTGCCAAGATGTTCTTGTCATCCATTTCTCCTTCAATGGTCTCTACGCAAGGTACAGCGATAGGGGCGGCACTTAATTTGGCTGCTCGTTCTTTTACTCCGAATGAAACATCTGATAAAACAATCATCGTGATAACGGATGGAGAGAACCATGAGGATGATGCTGTGGGTGCAGCTAAGGCAGCAGCAGAGAAAGGCATCCATGTCAATATAGTCGGTATTGGTGATCCGAATGGCTCGCCTATATCAATAGATGGAACCAACAACTTCATGAAAGATAACGAAGGAAATGTCGTTGTCACGAAGCTTAATGAACAGATGTGTCAAGAGATAGCAGCAGCGGGTAATGGCATGTATGTCCGTGCGGATAATACTAATTCTGCCTTGAAAGCTTTGCAGAAAGAGGTAGAGAAGATGAACAAGACGGAAATGGACAGTAAAGTTTATTCAGAGTATGATGAACAGTTCCAGTCGTTGGCGTGGCTGGCTTTGATACTTCTAATTGTAGAGGTTCTATTGTTGGATCGTAAGAATCATGTGTTTAAACGGTTTACTTTATTTAAATAAGTAGAGGAGACGAACTATGAGTATGATAATAAAGAAAAGGGATAACTCGATAAAGAATATACGGAAAGTGGCTGTTAGCTTCTTACTGTTATTTTGCTGCGTTTGCCTGGTTTCTGCACAAAAGGAGGAGAGAAAGCAAGTAAGGAGCGGTAATAGTCTTTATAAATCAGAAAAATTTACTGAATCGGAAGTTGCTTACCGAAAAGCATTGGATGTTAATCCCCGTTCCATTGAAGGAACCTATAATTTGGGTAATTCATTGTACAAACAAAAAAAGTTCCAAGAAGCCGCCGAACAATATCAACTTTTAGCAGGACAAGCTGAGAAGGTGATGGAAACAAAAGATGGACAAGCAAAAATGGCAGAAGTATTTCATAACTTAGGTAACGTTTGTATGCAAGCAAAAGATTATGGTAAGAGCATTGCCGCATACAGACAGTCTTTACGCTTGAATCCTTCGGATAATGAAACACGGTATAACTTGGCATTAGCTCAGAAATTGTACCAAGATCAACAAAATGAAGATCAAAGCCAGCAGAATAAGGAGGATAAACAAGAAATCAGGATAACAAAGATGATCAGCAACAGCAGCAACAACAGCAGCAAGATGATCAGCAACAAAATAAGACGCAAGAACAGGAACAACAGAATGAGCAAATGAGTAAAGATAATGCTCAACAGATGTTGGATGCGTTCTTGCAGGATGAGAAAGATACACAAGAAAAGGTGAAGAAGGCACAGCAGCAACAGCAGCAACGCCGTAAAATAGATAAACAATGGTAAGAAATAAAAAAGGGGGAATAATGAAGAAATTGACTTTCTTTTTCATTTTTGTGTTGACTACGCTTTTCTCGGCATACGCTGCAGATCAGGTCACATTTAAGGCTTCTGCTCCTCAATCTGTGGTGATGGGAGAGCAGTTCCGTCTTTCTTTTGTAGTGAATGCAGAAGGTAAAGAATTAAGAGTGCAAGAAATGCCTGATTTTGATGTTTTGATGGGACCATCTCAGTCAACGTCATACAGTAGTAGTTGGTTAAATGGAAAGAATACAAGTGAGACGACTGTTAGTTTCACTTATATATTGATGCCGAAGAAAGAGGGAACGTATACAATCGCCCCTGCTACTATCAAGGTGAAAGGTGCTTCGTATACATCCAATGGGCTTACCATTAAAGTGCTTCCGGCAGATAAATCTGGGAAATCCTCTTCTAACTCCGGATCTTCCAGTTCGGAATCTGCCAGCACGACAATTAGTAATGATGATTTCTTCGTCCGGATGATTGTTTCTAATGCTAACGTTTATGAGCAAGAAGGTTTCTTGGTGACATTTAAGCTTTATGCAGCACGTCCATGCGGATTAAGTGGTGCTAAATTCCCTGAATTCGAAGGTTTTTTGGCGCAAGAAATTGATTTGCCAGATAAGCAATGGGTTCAAGACCGCTATAAAGACCGTAACTATTTCACGGTGGACTTGAAGCAAGTCGTGCTCTATCCGCAACGTTCAGGGCAGTTGACAATTGGAAAGGGCACATATGATGCAACAATACGTATCTCAACTCCAAGCAAAGCAAGAAGTATCTTTGACGACTTCTTTGATTCTTATAGGGATGTAAATAAGCAGTTGGTTTCTCAGCCTGCTACAATTAATGTGAAGCCGTTGCCTTCAGGCAAGCCAGCTTCTTTTTCAGGAGCTGTGGGTAATTTTACAATGTCTGCCGCTTTAAGTAGTAATCATGTGAAGACGAACGAAGCAGTGACTGTAAAAGTCAAAATAAGTGGGAACGGTAATTTAAAGGTGTTGAAGAATCCGGAAGTTATTTTCCCGAATGATTTTGATGTTTATGACCCGAAAGTTGATGTTGATACGAAAACGACTACTGCAGGAGTGACTGGAAGCAAGAGTATAGAATATATGGCGATTCCTCGTTACGCAGGAGATTTTGAAATGCCAGCTGTTTCTTTTTCTTATTTTGATACAAAGAGCAAATCTTATAAGACATTGACTTCCGAGTCTTTTAAGCTGCATGTCGAAAAGGGAGATGAGTCTTCAACATCTTCGCCTGTCGTTACTAATTTTAGCAACAAGGAATCTGTAAAATATTTAGGACAAGACATTCGCTTCCTGAAAACGAAAGGAATACATTTCGTATCTCAGCGTGAAGATATATTCTTTGGTTCTTTCACCTATTATTTGGCATATATCGTACCGGCTATTTTGTTTGTTATTTTCTTTATCATGTATCGTAAACAGATAAAAGAGAATTCTGACTTGGCAAAAGTGAGAACAAAGAAGGCTAATAAGATGGCAGTGAAACGATTGAAGAATGCAGTCAAGTTGATGCAGGAACAGAATAAGGAGGCCTTCTACGAAGAAATATTAAGAGCTTTATGGGGCTATTTAAGTGATAAATTGAACATTCCGCAAGCTGATTTGACGAAAGATAATGTTGAGGTTGAATTGGCTAAATATGGTGTCGATGAACTGCTTACAAAGGAGTTTATGGATATTTTGAATACTTGTGAGTTTGCTCGTTATGCTCCATCCCAAGCTTCAGATGCAATGGATAAATTGTATGAGTTGACAGCAGACGCAATTGAAAAGATGGAAAATACCATTAAAAAGTAACAAGATGAAAACAGGAAAATATATGAAAACGTGTTGGCTGATTGCTATGCTTCTTTTGTTTACTGGAATAGCAACAGCGCAAGAAGCTTCCTTGAAAGAGGCAGAAGTGGCTTATACAAAAGAAGATTATAAAGCTGCTATTGAGTTGTATGAGGGCATCTTGAAAAACACTGGAGAGTCAGTTGCTGTCTATTATAATTTAGGTAATGCCTATTATAAGGATGGACAGATTGCTCCAGCTATCTTGAATTACGAACGGGCATTATTGCTTCAACCGGGAGATAAAGACATCCGTTTTAATTTGCAAATAGCAAAGCAGCGGGCAGTTGATAAAATAGAGCCGTTGGGTCATTTCTTTTTGGCGGATTGGTTTGTTTCGGTTAGAGACATAGCGGGAGCAGACACATGGGGCGGAATTGGTATAACTTGTTTCTTGTTGTTCATTTTCTGCTTGGTGGTCTTTTTCTTTTCCAAGGTTGTCCGTTTCAAAAAGGTTGCCTTCTATTTGGGTTTGCTTCTCTTTGTCATGGTGGTTGTTTCAAATGTCTTTGGTTTTAGCCAGATGAATGCATTGCGTGAACATTCAGAAGCGATTGTTTTCGCTCCAAGTGTGTCGATGAAGAGTTCTCCGGATGTAAGCGGAACGGATTTAGTCGTATTGCATGAAGGCACGAAAGTTGCTGTGAAAAGCACTTTGGGTGAATGGAGTGAGGTCGAACTCGAAGACGGAAATGTCGGCTGGATGCCAACCAAAGATATTGTGAAAATATAACGATTATGTTGGAAAGCTTATTGGTCTACGAACGAGATTTTTTCTTATGGCTTAATGGTTGCCATTCTCCTTTCTTTGATAACTTCTTTTGGGCGTATTCAGGGAAAATTGCTTGGCTTCCATTAGCTGTCTCCATCTTGTTTTGTTTGGTGTATAAAAAGAATTGGCGTGAGACAATTTTGGTCTTGTTGTCGATTGTCCTTGTCATATTGATGTGTGACCAATTTGCTTCCCATGTATGCAAACCTTTGTTCACCCGTTTCCGTCCAACTCATCATCCCGATTTTATGGATGAAGTGAAAACTGTGTTTGGTTACAGAGGAGGCAGATATGGTTTTATATCCAGTCATGCTGCCAATGCCTTTGGCTTTGCCACATTTCTATCTTTGTTGGTTCGGAATAAATGGTTGTCGCTATCGCTTTTCTTATGGGCAATAATCAACTCCTATAGCAGAATCTATTTAGGAGTACACTTCATTTCTGATATTGTTCCAGGTGCCTTGTCTGGTCTGTTATTCGGTTGGATTGGCTATTATTCCTGTCTCCGTGTGCATTCTCATTATTTTCCACAATCTCCCGTCATATCTTATGGAAAGGGAAGAACGGATGCAATAATTGTTGCTTTTTTACTGACGCATATAGCCATTATCATATATGCCATCATTAAAATTTTCTAACGAACATCAGCTCAATATAATCGTACTCTATAATGATTTTATAAACAAATGGCAGTGCGCCGGATTTAGTAAATTTACTAATTCTGACACACCGTCATCTTTATTCTAATACCCCAGACTTCTTTCTTCAACGAGGATTTGTGATAATCCCCAATAGGATTCTGCCAGCGCTTCGTTTCTTGAAGATGGATAATAGAAGTCCTTTGTCTTATCCCCCCTTTTGGGCTTTTATGCCAGAAGCTTCAAATAATTGAATTGCATGCTGGATTTTCTCTTCAGAAGGTGCGGACATTGAAATCTGTGTCGGATTGTATTGGGTGCCACGTTTCTCGTGTTTCCCTTTGCCAATGTCATGATAAGGCAATAAGTTTACTATTTCCGGTTTCGTTGGAAGAGACGCCAAAAAGGCAGCTGACTTGGATAAATTATCTTCATCTGCGTTGACTCCCTCAATTAACGGAATGCGAATCCAATACGGTATTCCGGCTTCTGCTACCATTTTCAGGTTAGCATGAATGGTTTCATTGGGCACACCTGTATATCTCTTGTGGGCTTCGGAATCCATCAATTTTAAATCAACCAAAAACAGTTCACAGTGTTGCATGATTTGGCGTACAACCTCCGGATTAGCAAAAAGAGTCGTGTCAACAGCACGGTGAATGCCTAATTCTCCGCAACGTTTTAGTAGCTCCAACAAATCATTCGGGTGCATGAGCGGTTCTCCACCGCAAAATGTTACGCCACCTTTTGAGTTGTCCAAGACTAAAGTCTCTTTCTCTATTTCCTTCATCACTTGCTCAGTTGTGTACTGTTCACCAGAAATTTGCATCGCTAATGTAGGACACACTTGAGCGCATTTGCCGCAAACTGTACATAAAGACTTGTCTGTAACAATGCCATCGGGTGTAAGCATCAGCGCATGGTTTGGACATTTTTTCACACAAGTTTGGCAACCAATGCACTTCTTCTTTGTGTACAATTTCTCCGGAGCAGGTGATATGCCTTCCGGATTATGGCACCAAATGCAGGACAGCGGGCATCCTTTCATGAATAGGGTGATCCGGATGCCCGGTCCGTCATTTATTGCATATCGTTTGATATCGAAAAGCAACATCTTTTAGAAACTTTCTTGCTCTGTACGGGCAATAACATCTGCCTGTAAGTCAGCGTTCATGTCATTGAAATAGTCACTATATCCGGCAACACGCACCAACAAGTCGCGATATTCTTCCGGACAACGTTGTGCTGAATACAATGTTTCTGTATCCACAATGTTGAATTGGATATGGTGTCCTCCCAAAGCAAAATAACTGCGGATAAGTGATGCCAATTTAGATATATCTTCTTCACGTTTAAGCAATGATGGCAAGAAACGTTGGTTCAACAAAGTACCACCGCTCTTGATTTGATCCAACTTGCCCAATGATTTGATAACGGCAGATGGCCCGTGAGTGTCTGCACCGTGTGAAGGAGAAGTACCGTCAGAGATGGCTCTGCCAGCTAAACGGCCGTTTGGTGTTGCTCCCATTACTTTACCAAAGTAAACGTGGCATGTTGTAGAAAGCATGTTCAAATGGAAACATTCACCTTTTGTGTTTGGTTTACCTTCGATAGCGTCATACAAATCGTCAAATACTTTCACTGCGATTTCGTCTGCATATTCGTCATCATTTCCGAAGAACGGAGTACGGTTCAAGATAAACTGGCGCATTGCTTCGTAGCCTTCGAAGTTGTGGTCAGTAGCATCCAAGATTTCTTCCATGCTGTAATTCTTCTCTTCAAAGACATGTTTACGCAATACAGAAAGGCTATCCGTGATAGTTCCCAATCCTGTGCATTGGATGTAAGTTGTATTGTAACGGGGACCACAATTGTAGTAGTCTTTACCTTTGGCAATACAGTCATCAATGAATAGAGACAAGAATGTAGCGGGTGCATATTTGGCAAACATTCTATCAATATAGTTGCTTACACGCACTTTCATATCCACGAAGTAGTGGATTTGGGCTAAGAATGCTGCATATAGTTCGTCGTAGCTCTTGAATTCTCTTGGATTTCCAGTGCGCAAGCCAACCTGTTTTCCTGTGATTGGGTCAACGCCATTGTGAAGTGTTACCTCTAATACTTTCGGGACATTCAAATAGCCAGTCAATACATAAGCTTCCTTACCGAATGCACCAACTTCGATACAACCGCTACATCCGCCTTCACGAGCGTCATGCAGAGTTTCCTTGGCGCATCAACTCTTCAACGTAAGCATCTGGGTTGAAAACAGAAGGATAACCATGTCCTTGACGGATTACTTTACATCCTGCACGCAAGAAACGTTCCGGCGTTCTTACACTAATGTGGATAGAGCTTCCCGGTTGTAACAAGTGCAATTCTTCAATAGTCTCCAACATGATGTAAGAAACTTCACTCACGCCGTCGCTGCCGTCAGCTTTGATACCACCGATGTTCAAGTTGGTGAAGTCATTATATGTACCACTTTCCTTAGCAGTAATACCTACTTTGGAGGTGCTGTATGGTTGTTTACCTTGATAAAGAAGCAAGACATCAACTCTTTCGCCATGTCGCGTGTCAAAGTTCCGTCTGCTATGTCTTTTTCGTAGAAAGGGGCCAAGTGCTGGTCGAAGTGTCCCGGGTTCATGGCATCCCAACCGTTTAATTCTGTAATGGTTCCTAAATGAACAAACCAATACATCTGGATAGCTTCCCAATAGTTCCTTGGAGCATGGGCAGGAACCCAACGGCAAACTTCTGCTATTTTCTTCAGTTCTTCAACTCGCTTAGGGTCTTTTTCAGTCAGAGACATCTCGTCTGCCAAATCAGCATGGCGCTCAGCAAATATAATCGCTGCGTCGCAAGATATTGACATGGCTTTAAGCTCTTCCTGTTTGTCTGTTGCTTCAGGGTCGTTCATGAAATCAAGAGCATCCAACTCTTTTTTGATTCTTTCCTTCAAGTCCAACAGACCATATTTATATACTTTGCCGTCTAATGCAGTATGTCCGGGAGCACGTTGTTCCATAAATTCGGTGAACATACCTACTTCATAGGCAGAACGCCATTCTTGTGGAACATGGCTGAAGATACGCTCACGTTGAGTGCGGCCCTTCCAATAAGGAATGACTTCTTTTTCGTAAGTGTCTATATCTTCTTGGCTGATTGTATAACGTTGCAACTCACGGGTGTTCAAAACATGCAAGTCTTCTACGCTATGGCAAGTCAGTTCAGGGAAAGTAGGCACGGCTTTAGGACGTGGGCCACGTTCTCCGACAATCAGTTCATCTTTTCCAATATAGATAGTTTTGTTTTTGCAAACTTCCAAGAAATTGAGAGCTCGAAGGACAGGAATAGGATATTTGCCCTCGTTCTCTTTATAGAAACGAGTCTCGATTAAAGCTCTTTCGATAGACAAGGATGGAGCTGCGTCGAAAGATTCTTTACGCAAGCGTTTGATTCGGTCGTTCATGCCGAAATTGTTTGCCGCAACAGACGGTGCAAACATTGTGTCGTCACCACAGCAAGGTGACATGATATCATTTTTTGAATTCATGCTTTTACTTGATTATAAAATGTTGATAAATTAAGGACTTGGAAGAATGTCATAAGCATTCTTCCTTACAGTGGAGGAAATGTTCTTAGATGTAGAACATTAAGCAACTATAAAGTTTTCTATACCCTTTATGAAGCATAATCAATGATATAATAGATTCGCCCAAAGATAGGAATTATTATTGATATGATGTAATAGTTGGTCGTTTTTTTTCTCTTTTTTCTTCTCGCTTTGAGTAGGGCACTCTTTTTGTGTGAATATTATAGAAATATCCTATTTTTGCACCTATAAAATAGTCGAGTGATGAAGATACATTCTTTAGAAGAACTTATTGAGCAAGGGGAGCACCAGCAACAGGACTTCAAGTTTGAAGTCAGCGACAGCAAAAAAATCGCGCGAACCTTGAGTGCATTTGCCAATACTGACGGTGGAAGGCTTTTGATCGGTGTGAAAGATAACGGACATATTTCCGGCGTACGCAGTGATGAGGAATATTATATGATTGAGGCTGCTTCGCAGATATATACAATGCCCCATGTCCCTTTTACGGCTAAGCATTGGGATGTTAACGGCAAGTGTGTTTTGGAAATAGATATTGAGCCTGGAACGGAACGGCCTTATTTTGCTCCGGATAAAGAGGGAGAATATAAAGCTTATGTCCGAGTTGATGATGAAAACATTTTGGCAAATGGGGTCATCACATTGGCTTGGCAAAAAATGCGTTCTCCGGAAGGTTGTTTGTTGAAGCTGACTCAACCGGTTAATTCTTTGTTCGATTACCTCGAATGCCATCCCTGTATCAGCATCGGGCAATTCTGCCGAGTTGCGCATATCCGTACTTCTGTGGCAAGACAAATATTAAGCGATTTGATTGCCATGGAGATTTTGGAATATCTCTGGCAAGGGAAAAGTTTCCATTATAGGGCTGGCAGGACATTTGATGCGACATTGGAAAACGCAAGGCGTTCATCAATGGCTGCTGAGTAATTGGATGATAGGGGTACAACTGAACAAATGTATGTTAATCTGTTAATTATAGCCAAATCAATAGGTTTTTAGAAGCACTTTCATTATATTTGTGAACTTCCTTATGTGAAGATGTGATTTAGAAGTATTTGAAGGGTAAATGAACTCTAACTTAATGAAATAATATGAATGCTTTGCAATTTAAAAAGAACTTGCTCGGTTTGCAAGAGAATATGATGAGTTTTGCTTTGATGCTGACTGCAAACCGGGATGACGCACAAGACTTGTTGCAAGACACGACTTTGAAAGTATTAGATAATCAAGAGAAATATGTTGATAATTTAAACTTTAAAGGTTGGGTACTGACCGTTATGCGAAATATATTTATCAATAATTATCATAAGATTGTTAGAACGCAGACGGTTGTGGACCAGAGTGTGGACTTGTATAATTTGGATATAACGAATGATGATAGCTTCGTCACTCCGGATAGCTCGTGCCAGATATTAGAAATATCTAAGGCTATCGAGTCGTTAAACAACGATTTGAAGATACCGTTTTCCATGTATCTTAGCGGATACAAATATAATGAAATAGCCGAACGGTTGAAGCTCCCTTTGGGAACCGTAAAGAGCAGAATCTTTTTTGCCCGTCAGGAACTTCAACAGAAGTTGAAGGATTATCGCCTTTAATTCATAAGTGGCGCAAGGAAAGTTGCGAATAGTTGATTGTGATTCCATGATGAGTTAGGGAAAGGGAAAGAATAGATATAAAATACCAGTGTGTCATAAATGCAAGGTGCCGAGTTGCTTTTAAGCTCATTCTCAGCACCTTGTTTTTTGTTAATAGAGGCGTGTTTAAACACACCGTTGTTTTGAAAAAAACATTTGACGTTTTTGAAAAAACATCGGACGTTTTTTGAAAAACATTGGACGTTTTCAAAAAAACAACGGTATGTTTTTAGAGGCGCATTTTATCCCATTTTTAACGCAAAAGCACCTTGGTTAACGGGCTGGATTTGTCCGAAACCAATTCTGACACACCTTAAAGGGGCTGCATCAAAACTTTTGATTTTGACACAGCCCCTTTTTATCAGAGCGGAAGACGGGGCTCAAACCCGCGACCCCCAGCTTGGAAGGCTAGTGCTCTATCGACTGAGCTACTTCCGCAAGATTCGCTTTTAAGAAGAGTGGGCAGTGATGGATTCGAACCACCGAAGGCGTAAGCCAGCTGAGTTACAGTCAGCCCCATTTGGCCACTCTGGTAACTGCCCCTCTGTTTCTCAATTGCGCTGCAAAGGTATGAATTAATTTTGAAGTTTGCAAGAAAAATCTATCATTTTTATTGCGGTAACTGCTGCTTCATCGCCTTTGTTCCCATATTTTCCTCCTGCGCGGTCTTCAGCCTGTTGCATATTTTCAGTAGTTAAAAGACCGAATATGAAAGGAATATCATACATGAGGTTTAATTCGGTGATGCCTTGTGTCACTGCGGAACAAACATAATCGAAATGCGGAGTGTCACCTTTTACTACACATCCCAATACGATTACCGCATCGACTTCTTTGCTATCTGCCAATCTTTTAGCTCCGAATGTCAATTCAAAGCTGCCCGGAACACGTCTGACGATGATATTTTGCATTTTGACGCCATGTTTCTCTAACGTGTTGCATGCGCCTTCAAGCAGCCTTTCTGTGATATTCTTGTTCCATTCGGCAACAACAATACCGATGTTCATCTCTGATGCATCTGGCACGCTGTTGAAATCGTACTCAGATAAGTTTTGATATGCTGTAGCCATGAGTGCCGGGTTTATTTAGCCAATTCAGAAGCTCTTGTGATATACTTGTCGATATCAGCAGCTTCCATGGAATTGAAATATTGTTCTTTAATAGTTGTATAAACCTTGATAGCTTCTTTGTATTGTTTCAAGCTTTCATAGGCTATACCTGCTTTCTTCAAGGCGATAGGTGCTAAAACGACATTGTTCGCATCTTTTGCAGCTTTTTCAAAACACTTGATGCCTTCTTTTGTATTGTCCATGTTTACGTAGCAGTCGCCAAGAGCGATGGTGACAGCCGGAGAAATCATGTTGTCGCTTGCGCTGAAAGACTTCAAGTAGTTCAATGCTTTTTCGTTTTCACCTAATTTAGCATAGCAAATACCTGCATAAGCTTTTGCCAAATTGCCGGCATCTGTACTTCCGTATTCTTTGATAATAGCTTCAAAGCCATCATAATCAGCTCCATTACCATTCAATGCCAATTGGAATGAATCTCTTGCGAAATATTGTTCGCCTTTGAAGAGAGCTGCGCTTGCCTTTTGCTGTCGAGGCAATGAATAGAGTTGTCTGTATGCAAAAATCGCTCCTACTACAACGATTAATGCAATAATTCCTGAAATAATCTTCTTGGAGTATGTTTCGATGAACAACTCTGATTTTGAAACTAATTCTTCTACTTCTACTGTTCCTTTTTCTTTAGTAGCCATAATTTACTTATTGTTATTTTATTATTTTTCTTATTGAAAAAAGTCTCTTCCGACTTCAATGTGCAAAAGTAGCTTTTTTTGCTGAAATAACTGCTATTATCAGTATATTTTTTTAAATTTTGTATGCTTTAATAGGATTCCAAGATGATACTGAACAGACTTTCAATCGTAAATTATAAGAATATAGCCCAGGCTGAAGTGGCGTTTTCGGAAAAGATAAATTGCTTTTTCGGGAATAATGGCATGGGAAAAACGAACATATTGGATTCGATTTATTATCTCTCGTTTTGTAAGAGCCATATCCATACTCCTGATACGCAGCTGATTCGTTTTGGCGAAGATATGTGTGTCTTGCAAGGTTTCTATGATTTCGAAGGGAAAACTGAAGAGCTCTTATGTGCGATACGGAACAAGCAGCGCAAGCAGTTCAAGCGTAACAAAAAGGAATATGATAAGTTGTCGGATCACATCGGACTTCTGCCTTTAGTGATGATTTCTCCTGCTGATACGGACTTGATCCAAGGAGGCAGTGAAGACCGCCGCCGCTTTTTGGATTTGATTATTTCGCAACATGACAAGAAATATCTCTATTCCTTGATTCAGTATAATAAAGCCTTGACCCAGCGGAATGCTTTGTTGAAGGAGCAGAACCTTGATGCTTCTTTGTTTGAAGCTTTGGATTTGCAATTGGTTCGTTTCGGCGAGTATATTTATATGAAGAGGAAGGAGTTGGTGGAATCTCTTGTCCCTATATTTAATCGTTATCATCAACAAATATGCGAATCGACTGAAGAGGTGGGACTGAATTATGCTTCCCAATTACACGCTGAACCTTTGTACGACAAATTACAGAGAAGCCGGGAAAGGGACATGATATTGGGATATACTTCTTCCGGTGTCCATAAAGATGATTTGGAGATGACATTGGGCAATTCGTTGATTAGAAGGTTAGGCTCACAAGGGCAGCGGAAAACTTTCCTGATTGCACTGAAGTTCGCCCAGTTTTTCCTGCTTTCAGAAGAAGGTTCGACTACTCCGTTGTTGCTATTGGATGATATTTTCGACAAGTTGGATGCCCGGCGCGTTGCCCAAATAATCAAATTAGTCAGCAAGGAAGATTTCGGACAAATCTTTATCACGGACACGAACCGGCAGTATTTGGATGATATCATAAGGAATATCAATCATGACTACGCACTATTTGAAGTGAAAGGCGGAGTCATCACATCTATGGAAAGGGCTAATGTATGAGAAGACTCAATACTCAATCAATAGGAGAGGTGATAAGGGAAATCTTTGAAGATAATACGGAAATCTACGAAAAGATCATGGATGTCCGCATACAACGTGCTTGGCAAAAGCTCTTGGGACCAATGGCGATGCAGTACACGCGCAACATGTATGTGAAAGACCGGATATTATATGTTTATATGAACTCGGCAGTTTTGCGCAGTGAGTTGTTGTTGTGCAAAGATAAACTACTTAAAAGCCTGAACGGGGAAGTAGGTTCTGCCTTTTTGTTTGATTTGATTATTCGATAATTTCATTTTCGGTGATGATCAAATCCATTTTCTTGTCGAATGGCTCGGTCGGTATTTCTGCCAACAATTGGAAGTCGAAACAGATTCCGATTGTCGGTACGTGAAGAGTTGACAAAAGGCGGTCGTAAAACCCCCTGCCTCGTCCCATCCGGTTATGTTGGCGGTCAAATGCCACGCCGGGAACGACAATCAAGTCTATCTCGGATTCAACACTTTCCGAATCTTTTGTGACAATCGGTTCCAAGATGCCGAAACTTCCTTTTTGGATTGAATCCTTTCCTGTGTAAGAAAGGAATAACAGGTCGTCGCCTTGTACGAGTGGAAGAGCCAATTTCTTTGTTGATACCATTTCTCGATAAAAACGGCAGTTTGCACTTCTTGAGGCAGTGCATGATAGATGGCTATGCAACGAGCTTGTTGGAACAAATCGGTTGTTGAGAGCTTCTCCATGATTTGTTCGGACCAGCTGTTTAATTGTTCAGATGAAAATTGCTTTTTGCGGGCAGCTATCTCTTTTCGTAAAATACTCTTCTCTTCCATATTATAAAGCAAGCGCTGTGCTTTAGCTGACATGCTGTTTAGGCACAGCGCATGATGTTTAATCGTTATACTTATTTATTCATAGAATGTTCCATGAGAGGTTTCCCGTCCGAAAGAATGGAAATGGCCTTGTTCAAGGTGACATCATCATTTAAGAACACGGGATAAAAACCGGCATCATCAAAGAAGTTCTTTATAATGTAGGCTTGCAGTTGGTTCTCAATGATTTTATAAGAAATGGCAATCAGGTTAGGCCGTTTGCGTATTCCCTTTCCGACCGCATAATTCGTGAAATCATTCACCAACGGCTGCGTTTTCAGGTAAGCCCACAACTCCTTGTAATTCTTATATTGCTGGAATTCTTTCTTGTGAGTATCTGAGTAAATCAGTGCATACATATATAATGTACCTTTGTTGATGACTGTTGATAGATAAGAGGTGTAGCCGGCTGTGTCTCTCGGGATGAAAATATCCGGCATGATGCCGCCGCCGCCGTAGACAACCCTTCCTCCTACTGTTTCGAATCTCAAAGAGTCAATCTGTTTGATGCTGTCCGCAGAGTCAAACTCTCCATGCATGTATCTTTGGTAAATATCTTGGTCGTAATCTTCTTGGTCGCCCAATTTGTATTGTTTCTGGATGCAACGGCCGGAAGGAGTGTAGTAACGGGCTACTGTCAAGCGAATTTCCGAGCCGTCATTCAGTTTGATCGGAGATTGTACCAAGCCTTTGCCGTATGTCCTGCGCCCGACGATTAATCCCCGGTCGTTGTCTTGGATTGCTCCGGAGAAAATCTCACTTGCCGAAGCTGATATTTCATCGGTAAGCACGATGATATCGTTGTCCAGACAGGTTCCCGTGCCATTGGCAAATGATTCAAACCGCGGGAAAGCCTTCCCTTCTGCATACACAATCATCCGACCTCCCGGCATGAATTCATTGATCATTTTTATCGCAGCATCCATGTAACCGCCGGTATTGCCACGCAAATCAATGATGAATGATTGGCAATTGCTTTGCTTTAGTTTGGCGATGGAGGTTATGAACTCGTTGTATGTTGTTCTTCCAAACTTGCTGACTTTTATATAACCGATGCCTTTGCCGGCTTCATAAGCAACATCTACTGTATTGACCGGGACATCTCCTCTTGTCACTTCCAATTCTATCAAATCGGGTTGGTCGTCACGCTTGATGCCTAATTTGACTGTGCTGTCTTTCATGCCCCTCAAAAGTTTCTGTACTTTGTTCCGGTTGGTATGATTGCCAGCATATACGGAGTCGTTGATGGTCACAATTCGGTCGAAAGGTTTAATTCCCGCCTTTTCGGACGGACCTCCCGGGATGACGTTGATTACCAAAATGGTGTCCAACTCCATATTGAAGGAGACACCGATACCGCTGAAAGAACCTTCCAAATCCTCTTTCACGGCAGCAGCATCTGCCGCTGGTATATAAACGGAGTGGGGATCCAATTCGCTGAATACTTTAGGAATGGTTCCTTCAACCAGTTTCTTCATGTCAACAGTGTCTACATATTGCTCTTCAATGACATCGAGAACGGCATTGATTTTGTTCCCGCTGATATAGTTTCTGCTTTGCCATTGCTGAGTAACCAAAATCTATTTCCGATAAAAATGCCTAATGCAATACTTGCTGCAATAATGACCGGCATCCAAGTTGCCAGTCTTTTATTTTTGTCCATACGACCTATTTGTTATTTATATCGATATAATCAACTTGGATGTTGGCTCTTTTCAGTAAATCACATCCCTCTTCTGTTCTGTATTTCTCTGAATATACAACACGGACGATACCGGATTGGACAATCAGTTTGGCACATTCTATGCACGGAGCAGCCGTGATGTAAATCGTTGCCCCTTTGCTGCTGTTTGAGGAAGCTGCCACTTTAGTTATTGCATTCGCTTCTGCGTGCAACACATACGGTTTGGTAATGCCATCTTCATCTTCACATACATTTTCAAATCCTGCCGGCGTTCCATTATATCCGTCTGAAATAATCATTTTGTCTTTTACAATCAAAGCTCCGACTTGCCTTCGTTTACAATATGAATTTTCAGCCCAAATGGAAGCCATTCTCAAATATCTTGTGTCTAATTCATGTTGTTTGTCTGAGTTTTTGCTCATGATTACATTCCTCTAACATTAATTCCCGCAAAAGTAGTGATTTAAAATGAAGAAAGGGCGTTTTAAAGGAACAAAATTTCGCCAAAAAACAAGAGGGGCTGTGTCAAAACGAAAGTTTTGATGCAGCCCCGTTTAGGTATGCTCGGCATGAGCTTATTCTAATGGGTGCAAGTCCCTAACAAGCCCTAATAGCGGGAATTGTATAGCCAATAGCAAGGGTGTCCACTGCGAGGTGGAATCTGAAAGAAGCTGGCGGCAAACATCTGACCTAACGTACAGAAACTTCATATAAGGCATTTGACCATGGATGAGATTGCCTAACAAATCAAAGTCCTATAGCTATTCGGAATGGTTGGTGTAAATGAAGTGGGTATAAGATGGAAAGAATAAGCCCTTATCCGAGGAGGTCTCACGGACATGACGATTAGTTGCCTTTACGAAAGTCATGGAGTAAAGCCTGCCGTGAGAAGTCAGCAGACGCCATAGTAGTGGAGTATTCGATAACGTTCCACGAAGGGCAGAACCTATAAATTAAACGATAGTAATTGAAACACACCTTATGAAGGAAAGAATGCAGAAACATTGGCAGAAGTCAAGGGCTGCCCACAGAAAGATAGGACGGAATCCGAACGATATGTGGGAGCGCAGACCTTCATGTGGATATGTGAAGACAACATCGTGGAAGTACCATTCGACAAGGAACACCTGTTGGAGCGCATCCTCAGTCCCGAAAACCTGCTCAACGCCTACAAGGTAGTTCAGCATAACAAGGGCTGTAGCGGTATCGACAAGATGTCATGTGAGCAAATGCTCCCTTGGCTCTTGGCTAACAAGGATGTCCTAATCCGTTCCTTGCTTGACGGCTCATACCGTCCGAACCCAGTAAAAAGGGTAGAGATACCCAAAGACAACGGCAAGATGCGCCTGTTGGGCATCCCCACGGTCATAGACCGTCTGGTTCAACAAGCCATCAATCAGACCCTAACCCCCATCTATGAGCGTCAATTTTCTCCAAGAAGCTACGGCTTCCGCCCGAGAAGAGGCTGCCATGATGCCCTGAGAGGTGCGCAGAAAATAGTCGATGAAGGCTACATCTATGTGGTTGACCTCGACTTGGAGCGCTTTTTCGACACAGTGAGCCACAGCAAACTCATAGAAATCCTCAGCCGCACGATAAAGGACGGCAGGGTGATAAGCCTTATCCACAAATATCTCCGCAGTGGTGTGATGAGCAAAGGTATGTTCGAGACAAGTGAGGAAGGCACTCCCCAAGGAGGACCGCTAAGTCCGCTTTTGAGCAATATCATGCTCAACGAGTTGGACAAGGAACTCACACGTCGAGGTCTCCCCTTCGTTCGCTATGCCGATGACTCGATGATATTTTGCAAGTCCAAGCGTGCAGCCAAGCGTGTGAAGAACTCCGTGACCCGATTCATCGAAGGAAAACTTCATCTGAAGGTAAACAGAGATAAGACCATAGTGTCCTATGTGAAGGGTGTGAAATACCTTGGCTACTCCTTTTATGTGATGAAAGGCAAATGCCAACTCACTGTGCATCCAAAAGCCAAAGCCAAGATGAAAGTCCGACTCAAAGAGTTGACTTCCCGAAGCAATGGCTGGGGATATGCCGAGAGGAAGCGAAAACTTGAAGAGTACATAAAGGGGTGGGTAGGTTACTATTGTCTCGCTAACATGAAACGTTTCCTCGTGGAAACTGACGAGTGGCTAAGGCGACGGCTACGTATGTGTATATGGAAGTCGTGGAAGAGGGTGAAAACGAGAATTGCCAACTTGGTAAAGTGCGGTATTGACAAATACCAAGCTTACATGTGGGGCAATAGTCGTTTGGGTTATTGGCGCATAGCTGGCAGTTACATACTATGTCGTGCGATTACCAACGAAAAGTTGAGCATGGCAGGCTATGCTACATTGATGGGTTCATACATCGAATGGCACCCAAAATAGGAACCGCCGTATGCGGAACCGCACGTACGGTGGTGTGAGAGGTCGGAAAACGAAAGTAGGAGAAAAACTACTTCGTTTTCCTCCTACTCGATATGTGTCAGAATTAGCAAAACGCAAGGGTCTGAGGATGAGACCGACAGGCGTTTGCTGATGTAAATGACTGAGGTCGAATTCCGAAAGTAACGCAGCAGTTTGCAATTATGACACGCCGCCTTGCTATATAAGTATAAAACAGTTCTTTCAACTATTATTTTTTGATGCCGTTTCGGATGAGCAGAGCATCGATGGATGGAGCTTTGCCTCTGAAGCGTTCATACAACACAGCAGGATCTTCCACGCCTCCCTTGGAAAGGATGTTGTCGCGGAATGATTTTGCCACTTCTTTGTTGAATATGCCTTTCTCTTTGAACAGGGAGAATGCGTCTGCATCCAAAACTTCTGCCCATTTGTATCCATAATAACCTGCGGCATATCCTCCGGCAAATAGATGTCCGAAGCTGGTACTCATGCAAGCTCCCGGAACTTCCGGAACGACTTGTGCAGCCTTCCATGCTTTTTTCTCAAACTCAATCACATTTCCTTCAAAAGGAGCGGTAAGAGTATGCCATGCCATGTCTAAGAGTCCGAAGCTTAACTGTCTGCAGCAAGCATAACCTGCGTTGAAGTTAGATGCGTCGATAAGTTTCTGCACCAAATCTTCCGGAATCTTTTCTCCTGTCTGGTAATGGACGGCTATTTGGTTCAAATACTCTTTCTCTGTCAGCCAGTTCTCCATGATTTGAGATGGCAGCTCTACGAAGTCTTGATATACGCTTGTCCCAGACAAACTTTCGTATGTGCCGGAAGCCATGATGCCATGAAGGGCATGACCAAATTCATGTAATAAAGTTTCCACTTCACTGAATGTCAACAAGGCAGGTTTGCTCTCTGTCGGTCGTGTAAAGTTCATGACAATGATGATGTGCGGGCGGTTGTCTTTTCCCTTTGCATCTTTGCTTTGGGACTTGATTCCGTTCATCCATGCACCAGACTGTTTGCCACTTCTTGGGAAGAAGTCGGTATATAAAACAGCAAGGAATTTCCCGTCCTCGTCATATACTTCGTATGCTTGGACTTCTTCATTGTATACCGGAATCTTTTTATTCTCTTTGAATGTGATGCCATACAATTGTGTAGCCAATCCAAAGACTCCCTTTTTGACATTCTCTAATTGGAAATAAGGACGGGTCATTTCATCATTTACATTGAAGCGGATATTCTTCAATTTCTCTGAATAGTAGCTCCAATCCCAAGGTTGGACAACAATATTCTGTTGTTCTTTTCCTATGGCAAATCCTTGGACAGCATTGTATTCATTGATGGCAACCGGTTTGTACGCATCCAATAGCTGGTTGAGGAGCTTGTAAACGTTCTCGGAGTTTTTAGCCATCTTATGAGACAATTCAAAGGCGGCATAATTGGGATAGCCCATTAATTTGGCAATGGCTAATCTGTCGTTGACAATTTTACGAATGATTTCCTGGTTGTCATATTCGTCCCCTTTGTTGCCGACGCTCATGAATGCCTTGTACATCTTTTCCCGTAAATCCCTTGAGTCGGCATATTTGACGAAAGCACCATAGCTTGGCGCATCCAAAGTAAACAACCATCCCTCTTTGCCTTTCTCTTTAGCCGCGAATTTGGCAGCATCCAAAGCACTTTCTGGAAGTCCAGCCACCTCTTTTTGGTCTGTCAATAACATCTCGAAGCGGTTCTGGTCTTTCAGGGAGTTCTGGTCGAACTGCAAAGTCAAGAGGCTAAGCTCTTTTGTCAACTCTTTATATTTCTCTTTATCTGCCGAATTCAGATTAGCTCCTTTCTCTTGGAAAGATCGGAAAGTTTCCTCTAATAATTTAGCATCTTCCGTATTCAAGTTAAGAGAAGCCCTTTGGTCATAAACCGCTTTAACCCGGTTGAAAAGCTTTTCATTCAGATAGATATAATTGGAACTTTCAGTCAAGCTTGGGGAAACCCGTTGCGATATTTCCATCATCTCATCATTTGCGTTGGCGCTTAATACATTGAAGAAAGCACCGGAGACGCGGTTCAACAACTTCCCGCTTCGTTCCAATGCGACAATTGTGTTTTCGAATGTCGCTGGTTTCGGGTTGTTTGTGATATTGTCTATATCCTTTTTCAGTTCATCAATGCCCCTTTGGAAAGCAGGTTCGTAATGCTCCGTCTTTATTTTGTCGAAAGGAGTTGTTTCAAACGGGGTGTTGTATTTCCCGAAGAATGGATTTGATTCAGCTTGTACCATACTATTTATACTTAACAGTAAAACTACATTGTAAATAAACTTTCTCATAAATCGTAAACAATTGATTAGGAAAACAAAGATATGACCTTTTTCTCAAAAGCATACTACCTTTTCTCAAAAAGCATACTACCTTTTTGGAAAGAGGTCAGCATGAAATATTTCAGCTGTCATTAAATCGCTCTTAAAACACTATTTTAACGCTGTTAAAACACCATTCAAACGCTGTTATAATCGTATGAAATCTCTCGATGAATAGCATTTTGTTTTTTAATCCATTATTGATTTTGTTTTCAGCGTGCTTGCACTTTTATGATTTAGCAATGACATACATTTAAGGGGCTGCACCAAAACAACCGTTTTGACACAGCCCCTTAAGGTATAAACTAAATGTATGCTTTACTTGACAATTACTTTTTGTGCAGTTTCTCCTTCAACTGCTACGATGTTGATGCCTCGGGAAGCTTGTACAGTGAAGCGGTCAGAAGTAATCAAGTAGTTGCCAACAATCTTACCTAAGATATCAGTAATCATTACTTTTTTATCTTTAGCATTCATGATGACAATGATGTTGTGTCCTCCTGAAACCTTGAACGCTGGTTCTGCAATGATTGTTTCAACAGCGGTCGGAGCAGCCGTTTTCTCGATGCTGAAATGCAAGCCTTCCGTGCCTTCGGTAAGGATTTCATTCTGTAACGAGATTAATTTGCCTGTTCTGACATCTTCCAACATATACAAATCTTTATGTTCTTCGTCGTAACAAGATTTGAAAGCAAACAAACCAGCCGGCGTATCTTTTGTATTGATGTTAAAGGCATAAACCGGAGATTTTACGCCATCTTTGCCTGTCAAATTAATAGTAGACAAATAGTAGCGTTCGTTATTATTCTCTTCCTCGAACAATTTAGTTGAAATCTTATACACCGGTTCTCCAGCAATGACAGTGTCCGCCTTTTCAATCTTCAAAGCAAAATGATCGTTGGTATAAGTTGCTTTTGTTATCACTTGACCTTCGCTTTTCAGTACTGCCATTTTGGTGAGTGGATTCATTGCCAAATATTTTCCGTTAGATTCCAAGCGGATGTGTGTACTTTCCACTGTTTTATAATCAGGAGCATCAACGGATTCCACAATGAAATTGGCAGCTTGGTCCCCAATAATCAAGTTTCCATCCACATTGTAAGTGATGTATTTTCCTTCTACAGTATGCAACTGATACCGGTCTTTCTCAGAAGTATTGACAAATACGATAGAAAGAATGTCCGTTTGAGCTTTATGGTTGGACAATACTAACCGGCTTTGGTGGTCGATGTCGTTGACAACCATTTTGTTTGATGTAAGGGCTTTCAGTTTATAGAAAACAGTGTATAATGTATCGCCCAAAGATTTTGCACCGCCAACCATGACTTCTTTATCTTTGATGGCTTTGAAAGCCAATTTCACTTCGCCGTCCTTTCGTGTTACCAATGCACTATCGACAGTAGTAATCGGAACGATTCCTCCGATAGCATCCAGTTCAAGTAGAATCGCTTTGTCTTTCGTCTCTTTATCATCCATATAACGAGCACCCAAATACTTATCTTTGATATCTACTCCTTTTTGGTATTCAAAAGTAATGGAGTCAGCTTTGCCTGCGACGGTATAAGTGTCATTCATGCCATTGACAGGGAACAATTCAGCTGTCTTTGCATAAGCTGTTCCTGTTTTACGCTCAACGATACTATATTTACCATCTTTCTCTTTGACATACCATTGTCCGTCTGCCAAATAAATTGAAGGCTTGTCTGCCTTGAGGTCAGAAGCAGTGTAAATATTTACCATTTCCTTTTCCAGCATTCTTCAAGAAGTAAACGCCAGAACCATTTGATAATTTGGCAGCTTCCCCGCGTCGTGTAGTAATAAACGGAGCCGTTCCTTGGATTTCACCATCTACGATTTGTGAAACCGTTAGACGTTTCGTGTTTTCGTATGAAGCATACACCACTTGATAAATCGCTGTCGCTAAGGATTCATCAGCAGGAGCACCTTTGACAAACAGGGAGATGGAGTCGTTCTTTAGGTCGATAGAGAATTTGAATTTCTGGAAATCCTCATTACCGAAAGAATGAAGTTTCCCTTTTGCATAGGTTGAATCGGCTTTGAAATTGATTCCGAATACATTTTGAGCACCATCTATTTTAGTGCGGGTCGTGTCCAGACCTAAATATTTGGATATTCCATTTGGAAATGTTTCATCGCCTTTGTACTGCAAAGTTACATAGCCTTTGTCATCACCAGACAAGTCTTTTGCCACAAGCTCTTTAGAGTCGAATGGATTACCTGTGATGTCTTTCCCATCTCCATATAGAAAGTGGAAAGACCTGCACCCAATTCCTGGGCAGACATGATATACTCTTTTTCGGGAGCTTTTACTTTAAATTCAGTAGCATCTGACATAACATCTGTTACAGTGAGGCCTTCAGTAGGTGAATACAGAGCTAATGCTTTGTTATTGCCGTAGTAGCCAATGATCTTACCGTTATTGAATGTCCAAGAAGAGATGCCGTTAGGATCCAAACTCATGCTTTTCTTGTCAGTCGGAAGTGCCAACAATGCGCCCGTCGCTTTGTTCTTGAATTCATATACCAATGCACCGGAAACCGTTTTTTCAGTAATTTGCCAAAGAGTAGAGTCGATTGCTTCTTTTTTAGCTGTTGCTTCAAGTTGTTTAGAAATCAACGAGTCAGACTTAGCACCGTCCAATGCGATGCAATCATTCCCCCATTTTAATTGGTAGTAGTTACCAGCCTTCCATTCTGATGCTGGAACTTCATCCGCAGCCGCAAAAGAGGGAATGCTCATTCCCATTAATAATAATGTAGAAAATAGAGTAAACTTATTCTTCATAAATATCCTTTCTTTATATGTTTTCATATTCATTTGTCGTTTCAAAGGTAAGTATTATTTATTATTCCAGCCTTAAAGGATTTCATAAATTAATCAAATGAGTGGTTATAATGTACAAAACAACCAGTTTAGGTGACTTTTGGTTACAATTGAATGAGGAGGCGGGATAGGATATTGACTGAAGTCGGATACTATTGGCTTCTCACTTATATGAGAAACACTTCTCACCTATGTGAGAAACAAAAAATGTTGGATACAAACTCAAAAACATGGACAACACATTATTATCTTGTTCATGTTCCTTTTTTTGAGTGATATGCCGCCTTGTTGGATTAATCGGCAAGATTACTCTTTCGCCTGGTGAACAGTCAATTGCGGGAATGGGAATCCAATGCCCTCTTTGTTAAACCGTTCGTAAATCGTTTGATTCATGTTAAAGAATACAGCCCAATAGTCAGCAGACTTCACCCACATGCGTATGGAAATTTTCACGCTGCTTTCGGCCAGTTGACTCAGGTAAATCTGCGGAGCCGCTGGCGTTTGTTGTTGGACGCGGGCATCGCGTGCGATAATATCCTCCAAAACCTGTTTGACACGCTGGAAGTCTGTATTGTATTCAACGTCAATCGTCAAATCGACCCTTCTGTGTTCTTGATTGCTGTAATTGGTCACAACGCCACCGCTTAGAGAACCATTAGGAATATAAATGACCTTGTTGTCTCCTGTAATTAAAACCGTGTGGAAGATTTGTATGGCTTTTACAGTTCCTTGTACTCCTTGTGAATCGATGAAGTCTCCCACTTTATAAGGACGGAACAATAGGATAATCAAACCTCCGGCGAAATTGGAAAGATTCCCGCTCAATGCCATACCGACAGCGACACCGGCAGAAGCCAACAATGCTGCGAACGATGTGGTTTGTATGCCTAACGCACCCACTACGGATACAATTAACAGTATCATTAATACGACATTGACAAGACTTCCGACGAAAGTTTTTACTGAAGGGTCGATATCCCGCTTGATCAAAATCCGTGTGACAAGCTTATTGACTAAACTTATTAATAGTCTTCCTATAATGAAAACAAGCAATGCTTTGATTATAGTCAAACCTAATTCTGCGCCTTGGGTGAATAACGAATCAATCAATTTACTTAATTGCGTCCCTTGTTCCAGCTCTAATAATACCATAAATGTTAGTTTAATAAATTAGTAATTTATGTTTGTCGCTTATTATAAAAGAAGTAGCAAAGGTATAAATTATTTTTAATACGAGTGAAGAGGCCGAAATAAATACTTAGCTTTGCAGAAAAATATATGTGTGCGAATGATGAGTAATAAAATTCTTGTTATAGGAATATTTGTTTTGTTGCAGCTGTTCAATACATTACCTGCCCAAACTTATGAAGAATGGATACAGAAAAGTTGTGATTGCATAGATAAGAATGATTGGATGGCAGCAGAAGAGGCGTTGAAAAATGCAATGCGTGAAGAACCGGGCAATCCGGCAAATTTCGCTTTGCTTTGTAATTTAGGGACGGTGCAACGCCGCCAAGGGAAAAAAGAGGAGGCTGTGGTTTCATATACGGCAGCTTTGGCCCGTCACCCGCGCAGTTTGACTATATTGGAGAACCGGGCTTCTCTCTATACTGAATTGGGAGAAAATGATAAAGCCATTAACGATTACAATGCCCTGTTGGTTATAGAACCGGAAGATCAAGAGGCTCTCTATTGCCGTGGGTTGCTTTATTTGGCAAAGAAGCAATATACTTCGGCAGAAGCGGATTTTGACAAGATATTGTCGTTGAATGAAAAGTCGGTTAGGGCCCGTTTGGGTTATGCCATATTGGAAAAGACGAGAGGCAACTACGAGGAGAGCGAGAAGATTTATAACTACTTGATAGGGGAGATGCCCCGTGACTGGATATTATATGAAGGACGGGCTGATTTGTATTTCCTTATGGGGAAAAACTCAAGGGCGATGGCTGATTTGAACAAATTGTTTGTGGAAACAACGCCCACGGCATCACTTTATATATTACGCAGCAAGGTGAAGATAGCCCAATATGAGAAAGCGGCAGCCTTGAAGGAC
This sequence comes from Phocaeicola vulgatus, assembly GCA_022009975.1. Lineage (GTDB taxonomy): Bacteria > Bacteroidota > Bacteroidia > Bacteroidales > Tannerellaceae > Parabacteroides. The sequence goes on from CP091733.1 coordinate 426,934, forward strand.
TTGGAGAAAGCAAAAGAAATGGGCTATGATTCGGCTATTGTCGATGAATTGATGCGGATGTGCAAATAGAAGTCTGATTTGTCTCTTTGAGAAGGCGAAAGGTAACAAGCTGTGTTTTTAGTTGAGAATAAAATAGTTAAACAAAAATGATAAAGAATTTGATATTTGACTTCGGGAAAGTTCTCGTTGACTATGACTTCGAGGCGTTTTTCAAGGAACATGTTCCCGATGTGGAAAGGCGTCAAGAACTCACACCTCTGTTATACAATGAAGCGTTTCAACGCCAACTTGACAGGGAAGAAAAGTCTTTCGATGAAATCTTGGAAGATGTGGTCAATAAGAACAAAGGTCTTGAACCGGAAATCCGTTTTTCAAGGTGCATTATCCTGAGATTGTTACCGGGGAAATCCAAGGAATGAAGGATTTGCTTATTCAAATGAAAAAGGAGGGCTATAAACTTTATGGCTTGACAAACTGGTGCAGCAAGGTCTATTCCACAATGGAGCGTTTTGATATCTTCCGGCTTTTGGATGGGCAAATCATTTCATCAGAGGAACATGCTATCAAGCCTGAACCTGCTATTTACCAATGCTTGTTTGAAAGGTTCAATCTTAAACCGGAGGAATGTGTGTTTACGGATGATAGGGCAGAGAATATTGAAGGAGGAAGAGCTTTGGGAATGGAAGGCATCGTGTTTCATGACGCAAAGCAATATGAACAGGAATTGAGACGGGTTCTCGAAGAAAAGAAGAATGTCAATTATCAATAAAATGACAATACAGGAAGCAATAGAAGCACGGCACAGTGTGCGCAGATACATTCATAAAGCTCTGACGGAGGATATCATTGCCAAATTGCAAGCAAAGATTGATGAGTGTAACAGGTCGGGCGGGTTGAATATCCAACTCGTAGTCAATGAAACGCAGGCTTTCTCCGGAGTAATGGCTTACGGTAAGTTTTCCGGTGTTGAAAACTACTTGGTGATGGTCGGGAAGAAGGACGCTACACTGGATGAACGAATTGGATATTACGGAGAAGAATTGGTCCTTTTGGCACAACAGTTGGGACTCAATACCTGTTGGGCTGGTTTGTCCTACCGGAAAGTCAAAGATGCCTATGTCGTTCGTGAGGATGAGAAGCTCGCCTGTATGATAGCCCTTGGCTATGGCGAGAGTCAAGGTGTAAATCATAAAAGCAGGACAATCGAAGAGGTAAGCAATGGATACGATACCGCTCCGGAATGGTTTAAAGAGGGAGTGACGGCAGCTCTTCTTGCTCCTACAGCCATCAACCAGCAGAAGTTCTATTTTGAATACCAATCGGCAGAAGGCGGTAAAGTCCATAAAGTGAAAGCATCAAGACGTTTCTCTATAGTTGGTTATACTCAGATGGATCTTGGAATAGCAAAACTCCATTTTGAGATAGGAGCAGGGAAAGACAATTTCGAGTGGGTTTGATATTGGAGCGCCACTTTTTCTTTTTACATTTTTTTATAAGTCATGATTTATAGCTAACTTTGCATAGCCGAAAGTGGAAGCCTACTTTTGGTAAAGAATGGGAATTGCGAAACGGCAGATGCATTTAAGGATAATAAATAGATAAAGACAAAGTTAGACAGGAAGAATGAAGAATATCCGCAATTTTTTTGTATTATTGCCCATATTGACCATGGAAAAAAAGTACCTTGGCAGACCGGTTGCTTGAATATACTAAGACAGTAGAAGGCCGTGATTTGCAAGACTCAGGTATTAGACAATATGGACTTGGAACGTGAACGTGGTATCACTATCAAGAGCCATGCTATCCAAATGAATTATACCTATAAGGGAGAGGAGTATATCTTGAATTTGATTGATACTCCGGGGCATGTTGACTTTTTCCTATGAAGTGTCTCGTTCCATTGCAGCTTGCGAAGGTGCTCTGCTGATTGTCGATGCTTCTCAAGGTGTGCAAGCTCAGACAATTTCCAATTTGTATATGGCTATTGAAAATGATTTGGAAATCATACCGGTACTAAACAAGATTGATTTGCCAAGTGCTATGCCGGAACAGGTGGAAGATGAAATCATTGAGCTGTTGGGATGCGACCGTAGTGAAATCCTGCGGGCGAGTGGTAAGACAGGCGAAGGCATCGAAGAAGTCTTAAATGCCATTGTCGAGAAGGTGCCGGCTCCTAAAGGAGATCCGGATGCGCCGTTGCAATGTTTGATATTCGATTCGATCTTTAACTCTTTCCGTGGTATCATTGCCTATTTCAAAGTTGAAAATGGTGTAATCCGCAAAGGCGACCGTGTGAAGTTTATCGCAACAGGAAAAGAATATGAAGCGGACGAGGTAGGTATTTTGAAGTTGGATATGTCGCCTCGTGATGAAGTGAGGACGGGTGATGTGGGATATATCATTTCCGGTATCAAAACCTCTCGTGAAGTCCGGGTCGGCGATACGATAACCCATGTGGTTAATCCAGCGAAGGAAGCCATTGCCGGTTTTGAAGAAGTAAAGCCGATGGTCTTTGCAGGTGTTTATCCAATCGAAACAGAAGATTTTGAGAATTTGCGTGCTTCATTGGAGAAGTTGCAACTGAATGATGCTTCTTTGACATTCCAACCGGAAAGTTCGGCAGCTTTGGGTTTCGGATTCCGTTGCGGTTTCTTAGGCTTGTTGCACATGGAGATTGTGCAAGAACGTTTGGATCGTGAGTTCAATATGAACGTGATTACGACAGTGCCTAACGTTTCTTACAATGTGTATGACAAGAAAGGAAATTGTAAAGAGGTGCATAATCCGAGCGGATTGCCAGATCCAACATTGATAGATCATATTGAAGAGCCATATATAAGGGCATCAGTCATTACAAATACGGCATACATTGGTCCGATTATGACACTTTGCTTGGGGAAAAGAGGCATTTTGGTGAGACAAAATTATATCTCTGGCGACCGTGTCGAAATCTTCTATGACCTTCCGTTAGGAGAAATTGTAATTGATTTCTATGACAAGTTGAAAAGTATATCAAAAGGATATGCCTCTTTCGATTACCATTTGAATGATTATCGTCCAAGTAAATTGGTCAAATTGGATATCTTATTGAATGGCGAGCCAGTCGATGCGTTATCCACATTGACACATATTGATAATAGTGTCACATTTGGTCGTCGTATGTGTGAGAAGTTGAAGGAATTGATACCAAGGCAACAGTTTGAGATTGCTATCCAGGCAGCTATCGGTGCGAAAATCATAGCGAGGGAAACCATAAAGGCTGTTCGTAAAGATGTGACGGCAAAGTGTTATGGCGGTGACGTCTCCCGTAAACGTAAGTTGTTGGAGAAACAGAAAGAGGGAAAGAAGCGCATGAAGCAAATCGGAACCGTAGAGGTGCCGCAGAAAGCCTTTTTGGCTGTCTTGAAATTGGATTGATATCCTTTAAAGTCTGCATCTGGCATTTTACTAATTCTGACATACTTAAAGGGGCTGCATCAAAACATCTATTTTGACGCAGCCCCTTCTTGTGCCTATAAAATTGTTAGTCGCGAATAATACCTAACTTGGTCGCATTGACAAAATCAATGATGTGCTGAATTTCAGGACTCATAGGAACCTGATCCTTTATCATAAGAATTGCATCAAAGATACTGCAATGGCCTTGGTAAATGATTCGGTAAGCATGGCTGATATGTTTGATGACCTTTTCCGCAAAGCCTTCATGGGTTAATACGACAGCATTCACACCATAATAAGATATCGGCTCTTTTGCTGCCACTATATAAGGCGGTATATCATTACGGAAACGACAGCCTGTCTGTATCAATGACCAAGCTCCCACGCGAGAACCTTGGCTTGCCAAAACATTGCCACCGAATATTACACAATCTTCCAATAAGCAATTCCCGGAAATCTTACTTCCGTATCCCATCACGCAGGAATTACCGATTTGAGTATCATGGGAAATATGAACTCCTTCGTGGATAAAGTTCCCATTCCCAATTATTGTTCTACCATCAGGAAAGGTGGAGCGATTAATCACCGCATTCTCGCGAATCACATTGTTGTCTCCGATCTGTAGGATTGTTTCGTCCCCTTTATATTTGAAATCTTGAGGTTCTGCACCTAAAACCGCATTTTGGAATACACGGTTGTTCTTCCCCATGCGTGTTCCGCTTAAGACGCTCGCATAAGGCTTGATTTCACAGTTGTCACCGATAACCACATTCTTATCAATATAGGCAAACGGATGAATCGTAACGTTGTCCCCCAATTGTGCTGTAGGATCAACAAATGCCAATGGGCTAATATTTGCGTTGCTCATAAGAATTAGATTTTAATTTCTGCCTCCGCCAACAGCACTATACAGGGAAATGACTGCCTGCATTCGTTGTACGTTGTCTGAGACTTCTGTTAATTGTGCACTCAACAGGTTTTGCTGAGCAGTTAAAATCTCTAAGTAAGTAGCCTGGGCATTTTGGAATAAAGCTTTCGTGTAAGTGACAGCTTTTGTCAAGTCCTCGACTCTTGCTTTGTCATGAACCAACTTGTTGTTAGATGCCTCATACAAGTGAAGAGCATTGCTGACCTCTTTCCCTGCGGATAAGATAGTCTGCTGGTAGTTCATTTTGGCAATTTCCTCTTCAGCTTTTGTTACTTTCAAGTTGGCAACCAATTTACCATTGTTGAAAATAGGCTGTGCCAATGAAGCTAAAGCTTGGAACATGAATTGACCTGGATTCGCTACTGAAATGCCAGAACCGTTTGTCCATCCTGCTGTAGCTGTAATGCTAAGACCAGGATAGAATGCCGCACGAGCTTGGTTCGTTGAATAATAAGCCTTTGCCAATGTCATTTCAGCAATCTTCACATCCGGACGGTTCTCCAATAGTTGCAATGGAACACCTGTCATCAGTTCCTCCGGCATTGCTTGCTGATCCAATGTGCTACGGTCTATTTTCTGAGGAGCCTTTGCCAACAAGACTGAAAGAGAATTCTCTGTTTCACGTACGCTGCGCTTCAAATCGATTAAAGAAGCCTGTACTGCTTCATAGGCTGCACGAATCTGCGTTACGGCAGCTTCCGTAGTCATACCTGCTATTTTCATAGCTTCCATAACTCGTACATTCTCTTTATAAATACCTACTGTCTCGGCTGTGATTTCCACTTGACGGTCCAACATCAGCAAGGTATAATAGGTGTTCGCAATGCCACAAATGAGTTGAGAACGTACAGCCTGCTGGGAATATTGGCTTTGAAGATATGCCGTCTTTTGTCCGCGGCTTGAGTTCAGCAATTTGCCAAACAAGTCCACTTGCCAAGTTGCCACTGCCGGTGTAGAATAAGCCTTGACATAATCTCCACTGCCAATAGTAGTAATGGTCCCTTGAGGAGCGAGGTTGATGGATGGAAGATAAGCAAGGCGGGCAGATGTAAGCATTACTTTCGCTTCTTCTACACGCAACACGGCTGCTTGCATATTCACATTGTTTTCCAATCCTTCTTCAATCAAAGCCTGTAGTTTCGGATCTGTGAAAATCTCTTTCCAAGAGACATTAGCAATATTGGCGGTATCAGTTACAGCCAAAGTGTCTGTCTCCGAGATAGGATCTCGATAAATCCCGGATGCGTCAATCGAGTCGGGACGGTCGTATGCTTTGTAGATATGGCAACTGCTTAATAAAGCAGTTGCACACATCATCATGATTATATTTCTTTTCTGAATCATAATGTTTCTCTTATTTCTTTGCGTATTGTTCAATTTCCGAATTCATATCGCTATTGTCCAAATCCTCCCATTCAATAGGTTTTAACTTTTCCTGTAAGTATTGGAATACAACGAACAATACCGGAACAATAAAGATCTGGAAGATCATACCGATTAACATACCACCGATTGCGGAAGCTCCCAATGTACGGTTACCGTGGGCACCAGCTCCGGTTGCAATCAACAGAGGAATCAAACCGACAATCATGGCCAATGAGGTCATCAAGATAGGACGTAGACGGGCTGCAGCTCCCAAAACAGCTGCCCAGCTTATACTCATACCCATCTTACGACGGTCCAAGGCAAACTCAACAATCAAGATGGCGTTCTTTGCCAACAGACCCATCAACATAATCAATGCGATCTGCATATAGATATCGTTTGACATCGTACCGATAATCATCTTCAATGCAGAGATGCTGCCCAAAGCTGCAAAACCGTTGACGAAAATGAAGCTACCCATCAAACCGAATGGTATGGATAACAATACTGCTAACGGAAGGATGTAACTTTCGTACTGGGCACTCAGCAACAAGAACACGAACACGAAACAGAGAACGAAAATCAAACCTGTCGTGCTACCGCTGGTTTCAGCCTCTTCACGCGCCATACCTCCTAATTCATATCCGAATCCGGTTGGAAGGTTAGTCTTGGATACTTCTGAAATAGCTGCCAATGCTTGGCCTGAAGTATAACCTGCTGCCGGTGAAACCATCACTTTGATAGATGTATAAAGGTTGAAACGGTTGATGATATCCGGACCATACACCTTCTTTAATGAGACGAACTGTGTGATAGGAGCCATTTCATTGCCATTTCTAACCATGATTCGGTTCAAAGTCTCTTCGTTCTTTCTGTCGTCCGGTGAACCTTGTACCATGACACGATACATCTTACCGAAACGGTTGAAGTTAGAAGCGTACAAACCACCATAATATCCCTGCATGGTAGACAAAATAGCACTTGGGCTGATGCCTGCTTTCTTACATGCCGCTACGTCAATGTCCAACATGTATTGCGGGAAATTAGCATTAAAGGTTGTCTGGGCTGTCTTGATTTCCGGACGGGTTTTCAATGCGTCTATATAACTATTGACAACTTCAGAGAAATGATCCAACGAACCTCCGGTTTTATCCTGCATGTTCAACTCGATATCGCTTGATGCGGAGTAACCAGGAATCATAGGAGGAGCAAAGAACAACACCTGTGCATCTTTGATTACCTTTTGCGCGCGCATGAACAGTGTAGCATAGATGATATCCGCATTTTGCATCATAGAGCGTTCTTCCCAATCTTTCAATTTCACAATGACAGAACCGTATCCAGGACCTTGACCACCGATGAAGCTATATCCTGAGATGATTGTACGAGATTCAACAGATGGGTCAGAGGCAACCAAACTGTCAACCTGGTTCAAGATTTCCATTGCTCTTTCTTGTGAAGTACCAGCTGGCAAAGTAATAGCACCCATAATTGTACCTGTATCTTCTGTCGGAACCATACCTGTCGGTGTAGTCTGCATCAAGACTGCCAAAATAACTATGGAAGCAGCAACAATGCTGAAAGAAAGAACTTTCTTCTGAATAAAGAATACGACACGTTTCTTATATCCTTGCAACATCTTTTCGTATGCCACGTTGAATGAAGTATGGAAACGTGAAATGAAAGTGGATTTCTTCTCATGTCCATTTTCATCATGTGGTTTCAAGAATAGGGCACAAAGGGCTGGTGACAATGTCAAGGCGTTCAATGCGGAGAAACCGATGGAAATAGCCATGGTCAAACCGAATTGGCGGTAGAACGTACCGGCTGTTCCTTCCATGAAGCTTACCGGGATAAACACGGACATCATGACCAATGTGATGGAAACGATAGCTCCACCCAACTCGCTCATGGCATCGATTGATGCTTGTTTCACGGACTTATAACCTTGGTCCAGTTTGGCGTGGACTCCCTCCACGACGACTATGGCATCATCGACCACAATCGCGATAGCCAACACCATAGCTGACAAAGTCAACAAGTTCAAGCTAAAGCCAATCAACTTCAAAACGAAGAATGTACCAATCAAGGCTACCGGGATGGCAATCGCAGGAATCAAAGTTGAACGCATATCTTGCAAGAAGATATATACTACAATAAATACCAAGATAAATGCCTCTATCAAAGTCTTGATAACCTCATGGATGGAGGCGAACAAGAAGTCATTCGCACTTTGGGCAATATTGATTTCCATACCTGCCGGCAAGTTCTCTTGCGCCGCTTTCAACAACTCTTCCAAGTCCATGATCGTCTGGGTCGCATTCGTTCCAGCCATCTGGAAGATGATACCCGTTACAGCCTTATGTCCGTTCACGGTATTGTTGAAACGGTAGCTCAATCGTCCCAATTCAATTGTGGAAACGTCACCTAAACGAAGGATTTCTCCATTAGGCAATGCTTTTACTACGATATTCTCAAACTCTTCCTGTTCCTGCAAACGACCTTTGTAACGGATGGTGTATTGGTAAGTCTGATTACCTTGTTCACCAAATTGGCCCGGTGCGGCTTCGATGTTCTGTTCCGCCAAGGCTGAAGAGATATCGGATGGAATCAAGTTGTATTTAGCCATGATGTCTGGTTTCAACCAAATACGCATGGCGTAATCTTGACCCATGACCATCGCATCACCCACACCTTTTACACGTTTCAATTCCGGAATGATGTTGATGTTGGCATAGTTCTCCAAGAACTCGATGTTATATTTGTCTTCTGTATCTACGACTGAGAAAATCAACAACATGGAAGTCTGTCTCTTTTGAGTCGTGACACCAATCTTTGTTACTTCTTGAGGCAACAAACCCTGAGCCATGGACACGCGGTTCTGAACGTTTACCGCTGCCATATCCGGGTCAGTTCCTTGTTTGAAATAGACGCTGATGGAAGCTGCACCCGTATTGGTTGCGGAAGAACTGATATACATCATGTTTTCCACACCGTTGATTTGGTCTTCCAACGGGGCGATTACGGAGTTCAATACGGTTTGTGCATTAGCACCCGTATAGGTTGCACTCACTGAAACAGTTGGAGGTGCAATATCCGGATACTGTGTAATAGGCAGAGTGGCCAAGCCAATCACACCCAAGATAACAATCAATATGGAAATTACCGTTGACAGTACCGGGCGGTTAATAAATCTATCTAACTTCATTTACTTTCTTGTTTAATATTTGCGTTTATGACCTGAATTTACATTGCAGTGACGCTTCTTGATTATTTAAAAGCTGTTGCGATGTTTCCGTCACGTTGGTCTTTTAATGCCTGGTCGTATTTGGCTTTTTTCTGTTCCGGTGTGATTGGAGTAATCTTTTGACCATCTTTCAACACCTGTACACCTTCAACAACAATCTTGTCGCCTTCTTTCAAACCGCCAGTCACTAAATAATTCTTGCCGTCATTTAAGTTGGAAACGGTAATCTCGGTATGTTTGACCGTTTCATCCGACTGAAGGACAAAGACGAATTTCTTGTCTTGGATATCTTGAGTAGCTGATTGAGGAATGACGTAGATGTTATCAATTGTGTACGGGAAGATAACATTCGCCATACCGCCGCTTCGCAAAATGTTCTGTTCATTCGGGAAGATGGCGCGCATGCTTACGGAACCGGTTGTTTGGTCTATCACACCGCTGACGGCATCAATTTTACCTGAGTTGGCATAGATTGTCCCGTCTGCCAATTGCAATTTGATTTCAGGCATTTTCTCCAACTGTTCTTTCAGGGTTCCGCCTGCTCTTGTCAAACGCAATAATTCTTTTTCGGTCATGGAGAAGTAAACATACATCTGCTTGATGGCAGAAACTGTAGTCAATGGTTTGGATACTGACGGGCTGACCAAGCTACCTACGCGGTACGGGAAAGTCCCGATGACACCATCGGACGGACTGGTTACGGTACAGAATCCTAAATTTTGGCGGGCTGCAGTTAATGCCGCTTCTGCTTGTGCCAATGAAGCTTTTGCCGTCAACAAATTGTTTTGTGCAGTTTGATATTCAAAGTCACTGATGATTTTTTGTTCATGCAAGATTCTCTTATTTGCTTCAGTTGATTTAACGGTTTCCAAATTAGCTTTTACGGATTCAACACTTGCTTTTGCTTGGTTGAATGCTGCTTGGTACTGGGTCGGGTCTATTTGGAACAAAGCTTGACCTTTGCGGACAGTCGCGCCTTCATCCACACATAGCTTGACAATGAAACCTGATACTTGAGGACGTATTTCAATGTCTTGAGTACCCTTGATTGTAGCAGGATAAGAAGTCGTTTGGTTGCTTGAAGATACGCTCACTGCTGATACAGCAAATTCATCATCACCTAATTTCATTCCACCTTGGCTGTTTCCGCAAGAGAATAAAATAAACCCTGCAGCACATATTGCTATGAACTTGCTTTGGGTTACTAAAAATTTCAAGAAATGCTTCTTCATATATTGATTGTTTGAATAGTTATTTGCGATTTATTTATGTTGAATTAATACAATATTTAATGCAAAGGTACAGTATTTATTTATTATTTAGAAGTTACATGAATGGTTTAACCTTAATTGGGTACGCTATCGTATAATTGCCAAAAAGCTTTTATTAAATTGGTGTATAATGAATAAACAATGTTCCAGACAACAAGTAACTGCCGTATTTTCTGAAAGCAGTTTAAGGATATTTTTTGCCTGCCCGAACCTCTTTCATTCGTTTCCGTATGGCATAAAAAAGGATGGCAGCATGAAAAAGCAGGAAATATTTTCATGGAATAGGATAAAAGTGTATTTTTGTAGCAAAACCTTGCGCCATGTTTTGTGGCAATTATGACTACAAGATGTTGACGTGAAAGGGTAAAGGATATAAAATTGTTTGGATATGAAGATTCCCCCATACATAGCGTTCTGCTTTCTCATGCTTTGTGCGCTGAGCACCGGTATAAGAAGTTACCATCGTGCCGAAAACAGGATAGTTGAAGATGTGAATCAAGCATTGGAACTGACCCTTATGAAGATGCCTGGCAACGTAGTCACTGCCGATACAATCCAGTGCTACCGGAATTATCTCACCATTGCCGGATTGAAGGATACGGCTGGCATTGCGATGCGGACTGTGCGCAAGGAGGAACGGTTGGAAACGCAACTGGTGGCTGAAGCGAACTGCGACTTTATGACCATATTCAAATGTCCAACCAGAAGGCTTCGGGCATCATGTTCTTCGTTGGCATTCTATGGTTGCTGGGGAGTTTGTGGTATACGAAAAAGAACAGACCCGAGCTACTTGAACAAGGTTTGTCATACGGAGGCATCGTGTTCCATGATGGCAAATTCATGACTCTCCATGGGGAGGAAATACGCCTTACCCCAATGCAGCACGCCCTGCTTGAAATGTTCTTCACGTCTGATTCCCACACATTGTCAAAACAGGAAATTTGCGACCGGTTGTGGCCTAAGAAACCAGACGCCAACGACACGCTATATACACTTATCCGCCGCATAAAACCTATTATCGAGCTTCATAGCAATCTGAAATAGAGTCCAACAGGGGTAGGAGTTATACATTGGAACCTAAATAGTTAGGTTTTTGTCGGTAGAATGTCAGACAAATGTCAGACAAATAAAAAGGCTTCTTCCCACCCTTGGACTATCATTGCACCCAAAATTGTAATTGGTGCGAAATGAAACGTATTATCACATTTTCCCTTATCCTTTCATCGGCATTCTGCGCCTATGCCCAGGATGTGGATAAGTCCGTCACACTCGATGAGGTTACTGTAAAAGCTGCCAAAGTAATCAACAATCCGGATGGCATGGCCATTTATCCGACCGAAGCACAGAAGAAGGCTTCGAATAATGGCTACAGCATTCTTGAGAAACTCACACTTGCCAATCTTCGTGTCGACAACATTAGCCATTCTATTACAGCCATAGATAATAGGGGAGGAGTTCAAATTAGAATAAACGGTATCGTGGTTGGCAAACCGGAGATGTTGGCTCTCAATCCAAAGGACATCTCGAAGATTGACTTTATAAACAATCCCGGTGTTCGTTATGGTGATGGCATTGCTTATGTCATTGATATTGTAATACGCAGGAACGAGAGCGGATACACTATCGGCACGGATCTTACTTCTGGACTTACCAACTTGCAAGGCAATGGCATGGTGTATGGCAAATGGAACCGTGGAAAAAGCGAATTATCTCTTTCGTATGATGTGAGCGGGTATAAAACCAAAGGCGCAAAGAGCACGCAGTTGGCTGAATACACTTTGACGGACGGCAGCATTTATACTATTGAACGTAACGATGTGGAGTCGCTTCGTAAATCCATAGCACACGATACGAAACTAACATACAATTGGGCTGACTCTACAGCCACCGTCTTCCAGACATCATTGAGTGGAGCATTCAACAACGCTCCCGACAATTATAATATTAAGGACATAATAGACGGCACTCGTCAATATCGAGCTACAAGTAGAGCAAAAGCCAAGAACTATTCGCCCGTATTGGATGTTTATTTCTTTCGTCAACTCACTCCACGTCAGTCTCTTACTGCAAATGCTGTAGGAACGTATATCTCCACACAGACAAGCAGTTATTATGACGAGGGTACACCTTATAAATATGATGTGGATGGCAAGACGGCTTCCCTGCTTTCTGAGGTGATTTATGAAAACAGGCTGAGGCCTTTCACGCTCTCGGCAGGCTTGAACTATAGCTATAAATACATCAAGAACGACTATCTTGGTGATGCTTCCTCTTTGACCAAGACCAACAACAACCGCTTGTATGCCTTCGGTGAAATAAAAGGGTCGCTCCAGCAACTGCGTTACACATTGGGGACGGGTGTAAGTTACATTCATTACACCCAAAACGGCCATGAATATAATTTCTGGACTTTCCGTCCAAAGGCATCTCTGACGTATCAGATCAATAACAGTATGCAGTTGAGATATACTTTCCAGATGCAGGACAGAGTTTCTCGCATTGCCATGACGAGCGATGCCACGATCCGTACCAATAGCATGGAATGGACTGCCGGCAATCCTGACCTGAAGCCTTCGCACGATATGGAGCACCGGTTGCAGTTCTCGTATAACACCGATCGCTTGCAGACCTTCGTAGACGGTTACTTCAAGCAATGCCTCAGACCGAATATGGCTCATTACGAGCGGACTGACGACAACCGATTCATCTATACGCAAATCAACCAAAGGAGATAGACGCATTGAACGTCATGGCATACGCTGGCTATTGGCTTTTGCCCGAAAAGCTCCAGATTGCTGCCAATGGAGGAATGTTCAGATGCTTTAATTTCGGCTATGATTACACGCATTGTTACACCTCGTGGTTCTATGTAGGCAGTATCACGGCTTATCTCGGCAACTTCTCATTGCAAGGATATGTTGACAACGGCAGCCGGTTCTTGGAGGGCGAGTCGAAAGGCTACAACGGTGCTTACTCGGTCCTGAAAGCATCCTATGCATGGAAAGACTGGCAATTTTCATTATCATGGGCAAATCCATTCGACAACCATTACAAGTCGTATGAAAACGAGTTGCTGAACCGCAATCTCTATAAACACACCGTCGGTTATTCCAAGGAGAGCGGCAACCAAGTTTCCCTGAACATCTCCTGGCGTTTAAGCCGGGGCAGCAAACATAAATCCGGGGAAAAGAAAATCAACCTGCGGGATACTGATAACGGCATCATGAAATGAATGGGCGCACTCCTCTCGGGAATTTCAAGCTGCATCGAAAAACCAGCATCCATTACAGCATCGAGCGCAAGGAGATTTAGTGTCCCATGCGTGAGGTATCCACTGACTTGATGTTCTTCTCCTTGTAGCCTCCAAACTTATAGATGACAGCAAAGTTGAAGGATGCCCAGTTGTAGTTGAGTTTCATTCGGTAGTCCTGGTTGCCTTGCGTGGAACGGGTGTCGAACTGGTTGTTGAAGATGTTGCTGCCATTGAGGCGTAATCCCCATTTTCCATCATGCGACGACCATTGCAGCTTGGCATCCATGCGGAAGACTGGACTTATGTCGTAAACTCCCGATGCTGAAGATGTATTGGCTGTTGATGATGTAGTTTCTGCCAATGCGGGCAAATAAGTGTGCGCTGTCTGGCAACTGTTCAACGATCTTTTTCTCAAACACTGCGAGATTGAACGAGAATGTATATTCGTCGCCATCAACAAGTTTCAGAACGCTGTAGCTACCATCCGAACAGATATACGCTATTTGCTGGGCTGCCACTCTCAACAGAAAAGTGGTGTTTGAAATTATGAGGTAATCTTCCATGCTTTTGTTTTATTTCGCGATAAAAGTAGCCGAAAGTTTCTAAAAAAGTGGGCATACGTCAGGCGTATTTTGTGAAACATACGTTTCACTTTATGAATATATGTGGGTGCTATCTTATCTTCATTCAAATAGGGAAGCAACATGATGCTTATGTATGAATTAAATTTACCGGTTGCAAAGGTAGCAATTCAGACACAGCCTGCCGCTTTTGGAATGCTAAAAATTACGACAAGCCTTTGGCAATGCCGCAATACAGGACCTTGGCATCATCCCTAAAGCATCTTGTTCATTTTAGCGTTAAATTCATAGGAGAATCAAGCTAAACAACATCAGTTGGATAAAATTCAAAAACTGCTCTAAAAATTTGGATTATATCTATAAAAGCATTACATTACGGCGATGGAGTATTTATTGGCTGGAAATGAGCCATCTAATACGGATTAGTTGAGCCTGATATAGTAGGTTATAGAGTTGGATTTTAATGTTTTGATAATAATTCACCTTAGTATTAATTTAAATAATAGCATTATGAAAAAAATCTTTCTTTTGACTCTATTTTTGTCCATAGCCTATTGGCTCAATGGACAAGTTCGGATGTATTACCAGCCGACAACAGACCAGTTGACCAAAGTTAATGTGGCTGCCAATAGTGTTGGCAAGGCTAAGAGAGGTGATGTGGATGTTAATCGAATGGTGTTGCCATCGTTTAATGTACAGGAAATGCTACAAGAAGACAGTATTAATTCTGCTGGAAATGTCAGTGTTCCTTTCCGTTTCGGAAAGGGTTCGACACGGATCTTTCCCTTACGAAAAGTGGAGCATGGCAGAACACGGACGATGGACGGATGTGGACGATGCATTTTCATTCGCCCGGAGCAAAATCTTTGAATTTCATTTTTGAAGATTTTCATTTGCCGGATAGTGCGGAATTGTATATCGTCAATTCTGACAGAACGGCTTTATATGGACCGGTTACGGCTCCGTGTATTCCTGAAAACGGTTTTTTCATGACAGACTTGATACCTGGAGATGACGTGTCAATCCTATTATATGAACCGGGAATTTGTATGGGACAATCGGAGTTGAAAATCACAAGGGTTGTTCATGCCTATCGTGGATTTTCTTATAATGGGGATAACGAATCAAGTAGATCTGGAGAATTAGCTCCGTGCCACAATGACGTAGATTGCTTCTCGGATTGGAATATGGAATCCCATGCCGTAGCTAAAGTTTTATTAGGAAGTGCAGATTATTTATGTAGTGGGTCTTTGGTTATGTCTGCTGATTATAGCTTCAAGCCATATTTCTTGACGGCTTTCCATTGTTTGGATTCTGATTGCTCTGAATCCTTGTCTTCGGCAGAACAGAATGCGGTAAATCAATGGACTTTATATTTAATTATAAAAAAGGATGTGGAAATGGAGCGATAAATACAGGTGTCTCTTATAATGGTGCAATTTTTAGAGCCGGAAACTTTGATTCTGATTTTGCCTTGCTTGAGTTATTGTCTAATTTGACAAACGCTTCAAATTCTCATGCATGGTTAGGATGGGATAGGTCGGGAAATACACCCTCTTCAGGTACTTACATTCATCATCCAAACGGAGCACCAATGAAGATTTCATTTGATTATCAACCATTGGCTTTGGAAACTGAGAGTATACCATGGGGCGCTTGTTTAGGAACAAATATAAGCCCCATAAATACCCATTGGAAATTGTTTTTGGATAATGGTGTAGTTCAAGGAGGTTCTTCTGGAGCTCCTCTTTTGAATCAAAACAAGCGTATTATCGGACAACATCATGGTGGTTCTTCTTTGTCTACAGATTGTTTAGCCACTAATGCCCATTGTTTTTCAGGTGCTTTTCATAAGTCTTGGATAGGGGGAGGGTCGATTACGTCTCGTTTAAGTGATTGGTTAGATTCGGATGGAAGTGGAGTTCTGACAGTAAGCAGTTCGTATTATCCAGCTTTTCATGGTGCAGACGTAATTTGTTCGTATGACAATCCCCATAATTATTATGTATCGAATGTGCCAAGTGCTGTTTCTGTAACATGGACAAGCACAGGAGGCGTGTCTATCGTGCCAAGTGGAACTTCTTGTGCCGTAAATGCTATAACTCCAGGTGGTGCTACAATTACAGCACAGCTAAGCAATGGTATGATGTTTTCTAAAGAAATCGAAGTATCCTCTTCGACTGGAAATCCTTATATTTCTTATGTTTATGGAGGTGACAATGTTAATTTTGAGATTAAAACACCTAACATATATGGTATACGTCAATTTATATGGAATGCTATGGGTTCTGGAACTTCCTATAATTATACAGCGGGACCAAATGAACGAACGTGGTCAATTCCCCAAGGGAACTATACAGTGCAATGTCGAGTAGTTACACCGTGTGGGCATTTAATCGCAACAACGTCTATTACAGGAAGCCGTTCTTTTGTTTCTCCAAATCCGGTTGATCATACCTTGTATGTAAACCTGTCTGAATTGATGGAAACGGAAGAGAATTCAATAGTAACAGCACGACAAGCCGTACCATCCAATTCGTATGAATTACGTTTGTTCGATTCGCAAGGTTCGCTTGTTCGTAATTTACGCATGGTCGAACGACAAATGAGTATCAATGTTTCTAATTTGTCTAATGGAATCTATTTCTTACATATTTACAAGTCAGGCATAGCTCAGCCGGAAGTGCATAAAGTGATAGTTTCGCATTGACATTATAATATAAAGGGCAAGTAGGCAAATAGCCCACTTGCCCGTATCATAAACAAGAAAGTATAAACAATTAAAATGGAGGTATTTATGAAACTATGAAACATAACAAGGGGTGGATCTTGCTTTTGTCGATGGTGTTTGTAGTTATAGGCATGGCATGTAGTTCGGATGAGCCGGATGAACCAATTGGTGGAATAACAGGAGGTTATTGGGGCAATCATACATATTATCCTCGTGATGGCATATTAGTTATGCAGTTGGATAAAAAAGACAGTCGTTTCAAGGATTTGAAAAAGAAAGGCAACTTAAAAGATGTGAATTATAGAAGAGATAAAACGATAGCAGACCACAGCATACCTATGAGTGATACCCTTGGCATAATTCTGCGAAATGATTCCATCTTTTTATTGCATAATGGTACTTTTTATTATCCAACAAGGTTGCCGGATGATTTCCGGAAACATTATTTACATTGTTCAGATTATACGTTGTCCGGTATCGTTAAAGAAAAGCCGGGAGAGAATGTGGATTTCTATCCATTGATATTGACTGAGTTCAGACTGAGTTATCCTCATGATATGTGATTGTAAAAAAAGTGGTCAGTGTCCGATAGTAGATAGTACAAACAATTAAAGGAGATAGTTTCACCTTGAAATCAAAATATTAAAGTGCCTGCATCCGGATGGTCGTTGGATGCAGGCACACCGCCTTTCCTCATTTCTTGTAATGTTTACTGGCATCATACCTGTACCGGTAATCAATCCCCAGTAATGCCCCGGCGAAGGTGCTCATCTCCCCGAATGCGACGAGGACGGAGCTGTCGATGATGCCGACCGGGGGAACCCAGAAGCCCAGCAACAGGAGGAGCAGCATCTTACGCCCCCGGGCTTTCATTGCCGCCTCCACCCGCTTTCTGCTCCTCTTTCTTGGCCACGAACTTCTCGAAGCGGGCTTCCTTCCTTGCGCTCCGCAGTCGTTTGCCCGGATAGAACAACAAGTTCGCCTTCCTGATAAGCGTGGCGTTCATTTGCTCTTCCGTCTCCACGCCCTTGGAGCTGATGCTCATGCGGAAGTTCCCCAGCTCGCCCACCTGCACGCTTCTGCCCTCTTTGGCATGCTTGGCAATCGACCACGCAAGGCGGTCGAGCGCACATTTCAAGTCCGCCGAGGTCAGCGTGCACGTTTCAGCGATTTCATCGCACAATTCGTCAATGCCCACCGTTCCCATTTGTCTTGCCTGTGCGTAGAACAATTTGGAGTCTTCCGGTGCGCCTTTGCTAAGGTTTTTCCTTGCTACTACTGTAAATTTCAATGACATTTGTTTATAGTTTAAAGATTACGGGGGCAAAGGTAAGGCGGCAGGAAAGCGTGGAGTTGACGGAGACGTCATAACACGTCGCAAGTTGCATATTTTTGCACATTCCTGCATTTTTCCTGCACATTCCTGCATTTTCCCGCACCATCTTGCAGTTTCTTCCGCCTTTACGTTCGTTTTACTTCCGTTTACAAATATTCACAGAAAAGGACGGTTTATTCGGGAAAAAACAACCGTTGTTTTTGAAAAAACATCGGACGTTTCCGGAAAAACATTGGACGTTTTTGGAAAAACATTGGACGTTTTTGATGGGTGTTTTGGATGAAAAAAATGTGCCACGAAAAAATAAAAAAATTGGAACAATAAATCTAAAGAAAAGGATAATTAAATCATTTTAATAACACATAAGGCGTTGACATTTAGTGTTATGTGGTCGGTTGTGGGTTTAAAACGTGCAATTTTACTCAAAAAAAGGATGCAAAAACTCCAAAAAAACGTGCAAACGAGGCGAAAAAAACCGCTCAAAATGCAAAAAAAACGTACTTTTTTCAACAAAGAATAGAATAGAATAGAATAGGAAAGAATAGAATAGAATAAAAATAAACACACACAAAAAGCGCGTGCGAGAGAAAAAAAATTTAATGAAAAAATGCAAAGTGAATAAATGTTAATAATTAATTTATCTTTGGTTTTACTTGCTTTCGCAGAAATTAATGCGTATATTTGCAATGCAATCAGATGGGGAACGGATCCTTTCGTGATTGACATTTTCAAAATAAATTTTTCAAAAACGACTATGGGAATTTCAAAAAAGGCTGAAATCTTACAGACAACCGAAAACTCGGAACCGACGGAAATTTTAAAGGCAAACGACTGTGCCAGAGCTTTAGCGAAGAACCTGACGGCAAGCAACAAACTTGCCGTGAAAGGCGAAGCCTTATTGAAAGCTATTGACAAAACCGACATCCCTGACAAAATGCTGGAGGAAATCAAAAAGTACACTGCCGATTGCAAAAACGAAGTGGCGAAAATGCGGGCGGAACGCAAACCGATCACGGACGTTTTGCTTGCAATCCGCAACAAATTCACGGCGGTGGAAAATGCAATCGACCCGCTAAACAAGTTGTCGGCTGCCTTTGGGCTGAATTCGGCTGTCTCCGATTTTTTAAGTTTCCCTTTTATTTAACCTGAGTTCGATGAAATATGTTGTTTGATTACTTTAAAGATACTAATTTTCTGCGATATATAGAAAATCCTTTGCCTTTTTAGCTATCATGTGAACCCTTCTTTTTAACTTGTGAAACTTAAAGACCCATTGGCAGAATTGAATATGCGTTAATTTTATTCCGTTAACGGGTAAATAAATTATTAAATACTTTGTTTTTTTCAGTTGAATCGTCTATTTTTTTGAGCGAAATTAACATTAATATATTATGAATAGTTCTATTAGAGTATCAGATGTATTCCAACCAAGTTGGAAATACACGAAGTCCCAAATTTGGATTTTAGCCGGATTGTATATTGGATATATAATCATAAGCTTTACACTTGGTA
This sequence comes from Phocaeicola vulgatus, assembly GCA_022009975.1. Classification (GTDB taxonomy): domain Bacteria; phylum Bacteroidota; class Bacteroidia; order Bacteroidales; family Tannerellaceae; genus Parabacteroides. The sequence goes on from CP091733.1 coordinate 446,596, forward strand.
TATTTGTATCGGCAGCTAATGGTTCAGTTGGCGGTGGTTTGTTAAGCGCATTGGTTAGTATGGTGTTGGCGGCAATGTTCTATTTGGGCTATTTCCAAAATATGTTCCAGACGATGGACGGGGAAGAGCCTCAGTTCTCTGCATATTTGCAAAGCCCACAAAAGATTATCAATGTAATTGTTGCCACTTTAGTTTACGGAATAGTCGTTTTGTTGGGAACTGTCCTGTTGATTATTCCTGGCATTTATGTAGCAATACGATTGCAGTTCTTTCTAATGTTTATCTTGGATGAAAATGCAGGAGCTATCGAAGCAATGCGGAAGAGCTGGAGATTGACGCAAGGCAGGTTCGGTTTCTTGTTCCTTTTGGGGCTTACTCAAATTTTGATTACGATTATCGGACTCTGTCTTTTGGGAATCGGTTACTTCGTGGCAATACCTTTAATCATGATGATGGAATGTTATACTTACCGTTTGCTAAACAGTCCATTACTAAAGTTTCCCACCCTCAAATAATGGGCGTAAAATCAGTTTCTCAATAATGACCAAAGCGCTGGAGGCTAGGAAATCTGCATAGGAACATTTTTTATGTAAACGTTAAAAGCACGTTCTTACAGGTGGTTATGAGGCTTGCTCTTTTCTGACCCTCTGAAAACAGAAGGGTGGAAAACTTTAGTCCATTAAAGGTGTCAACTGATGAATAAAGTTTTTTTGCATAGGAATTAAGCTCTTTTTGTTATAATTTTGTCCGGAAAAATAATAGCTAAGATGTTTTTCCGGACAAAACGTAACATTTATTTACTTCTTCTTGGATTTGCAGTCAATGTAACCATCATAGAAGCCATTTCTCTTAAAAAGTCAAAAACGATTCCGACTGTTTTGGCGGTCGATATCCGCTACCCTTCCAATGATGTTCCTTTACCAATCGTTGATTTCCCGACATTCCCTTATGACACCGAATTGGATTCGTTAGCTTCTCCCCGCAAAGCCATAACAACCCATTTTACATCACGTGACATCAATCATGTGGGAGTGAAAGATCCGGAGCGTTTTAAGAACAGTTCAACTGAAATCATCGACTTGTCCATGATTCAAGAAAATGATTACGCTTTCCCTTTGCCAGGAGCCAAAGTGATTTCCCCATATGGAGGAAGAAGGAAACATCACTCCGGATATGATATCAAGACTTGCCCGAACGACACGATACTTGCAGCCTTTGACGGAGTCGTCCGTTTTGCCAAATCTTATGCTGCCTATGGAAATGTAATCGTCATTCGTCATTATAATGGGTTGGAAACGGTGTACAGCCATAATTCCAAGAATTTTGTCAAACCGGGTGATGTGGTTAAAGCCGGAACACCGATTGGATTAACAGGAAGGACAGGGCGGGCGACAACGGCTCATTTGCATTTTGAGGTGAGAATTGACGGCGTGCATTTCAATCCGAATTACGTGTTCAATTTCCAGCAGCGTAAATTGAGGAAGGAGTGCTTGATATGCAAGAAGGTAAATGGAAGGATAACGGTGAAGCCGGTGCTCTATTTGCCGAATTATCTTTTGGATAAAGAGAAGATGAAGTGATGTTTTTGGATAAATCCATTCCGCTTTATCGGGCAGGTATTATGTTCAAAAAAACAGGATAAAATATGCCGGGAAAAAGCCCGGGGAATTATTGGAAACGTCCGTTTTTTCAAAACGACGGTTGTTAAAAATGTGCCATAATCAACAAACCAAATGACAGAGGTCGTATTCCTGAGTCAATGCAATCGTTTGTAATCATGGCACACTTCCTTTTATTATTATGAATGCAAGTTATTGTTGATGCTCTTTACGAAGAAGGTCGTTTACCGTTTTTACGGGATTGAATGTTTCAATCGGAACTTCCACGAACACTGTATTCCAGTCGCTCATGGCACCGTTCCACAAACTGGTAATTCCAAAGCTTTTAACTCTTTTCCGTCCTTGCTCTTATAGGAGATGAACCCCGTGTTTTTGTCAACATAATCCGGCAAGTTGAATTTCTCGCCTTTGTAGTTTTTAAGGGCGCAAACCAAATCAACCGGATTGAAATGTGTTCCCTTGTCAAACAGGGCTTTCTTGGCAGGATCATTCATGTCAATCTGCGAACTTTCTAATATTTGTAAAGAAACTGAGTCGTCCTGGTTTACGGCAAGGAACGGACCGCCGCCCGGTTCGCCAACATTCTTGACCATGCCGCATACACGCAAAGGTCGATTGAGTTTGCTCTTTATGTAAAGAACCAATTCGGCATCTTCCATGTATTTGATGTCTGATTTGCGAACGAATAACTCGTCTTGCAAGAAATGGATCATTTCCTCGATTTGGGCATGGGAATATTTCCCGGTATCAATTAAATTCAAGTAGTTGAATATCCGTTCTTGTAAGGATACCAATACTCCGGCAATTAACTTCTTGTAAATGATAGTGGCAGACTTGAAGCTGTCAGGAACGACATTGTCGATGTTTTTGATGAAAACGACATCCGCATCCATATCGTTCAAATTCTCAATCAATGCCCCATGTCCACCCGGACGGAAGAACAGATTGCCTTCTTTGTCACGGAACGGTGTATTGTCCAAATTAACCGCAATAGTGTCTGTGCTCGGCTTTTGAACAGAGAAAGAGATGTCGTAAGTTACTGAGAATTTATCTTCATAACAACTAACTTTCTCTTTAACCAACTCTTCAAACAGGGCTTTGTGTTCAGGAGAAACTGTAAAATGGATGTTCACTTTCCCGAAATTGTTCTTGGCATACATGGCACCTTCTGCTAAATGCTCTTCCATTGCCGTACGGAATGTGTCCGGATAAGTGTGGAAAAGGAGCAAACCTTTAGGAAGGCTTCCATAATTCAATCCATGTTTTTCCAACAGGTTGGAAACCACTTGCTTGTACTCTTTGCACGCCATCAGTGCAGGAATGTCTTTCCCCGTATTCTGCTCGCATTTTTTATTCAACGAAGAGTAGAATGCGAACTTCTGAATATCGGCAAAAAACTTCTTCTCGAAATCTGTAGTGGGTATATCATACTCGGCAGACAGGAAGGAGAATAGATTCTTGAACATTCTGCTTGCTGCGCCGGAAGCAGGAACAAACTTCAAAATGCGTTTGTCTTTTGTCAAATAAGCATCCCAGTCCAAAAGATACTTTTTCTGTTTCTCTTGGGCAATAGCCATGATCCCTTTTTCAACAGAAGCGGAAGCTTCTATTTCCAGAAAGGGAAAACCCTTTTCAAAACAAGCTAATTGCTCGTTAATTTTCTCTTCAGAAATGCCTCTTTCTGCGATTTGTGACAAGTCTTTTGCGTTTAACATAGTATGTCGTTTTATTTGATTAATTTATTTGCAATACGCAAATGTATAAAAAAATACTGTCAATAAAGTTGCTATAATTCAAAATAAAAAAAGATACTTTTACGATAGAATTATGATGAAGTCCGGCATTGCGGGGCTCAAAATAAATAAAGTTATGGAGACACAACCTTTTTTTACAGAGGAGGAAAAGAGAGAATTCTTTTCTAAATACAGGGTGCTGCTGCGCCATCTGTATGGCCGTTTGGAGGAAGATGATTTGCCTAAAATCAAGCAATTGATGAAGCAGGTCGTTGCAAAGGAGTGTTATGGCAGAGACAGGAACGGAATCAATGGATTACTGAGGAATATTGACACAGCTTTGATTGCTACTATTGAAATCGGGTTGAAACGCACTTCTGCTATTGCTCTGTTGCTTTATCGCCCGGTTTACAAGAAACTGATCTCGGAAGAAGAAGTCCGGGGTTTGTTTGGAGATGATGTGGTCTTGATGATACAACGATTATTGAAGACTTCTGATTTGTATGCCCGTAATACAGCTGTCAATTCTGAAAACTTCCACCATTTGCTCTTTTCGTTTGCCGAGGACGTGCGCGTTATTTTGATTATGATTGCGGACCGTCTTTGCTTGATGCGTATGGGCAAGAAGCTGACGGAAGATGACCGGATCCGGTTGGCTACGGAGGCGGCATATTTGTATGCTCCATTGGCGCATCGTTTGGGTTTGTATAAAATCAAGAGCGAATTAGAGGATTTGTCTTTGAAATATCTTGACAGGAAGCAGTTTGATTTCATCAAACAAAAGTTGAATGAAACAAAACGATCCCGTGATGCTTATATTGCCCGCTTCATCGCGCCAATCAAAGAGAAGTTGGAAAAGGCTGGATTAAATTTTGAAATCAAAGGGCGTACAAAGTCCATCCATTCCATTAATAATAAATTGAAGAAACAGCAGGTTGACTTTGAGAATATTTATGACCTGTTCGCTATCCGTGTCGTTTTGGATACGCCGTTGGAGAAAGAGCGTTCGGAATGTTGGCAGGTTTATTCAATCGTGACGGATATGTACCAACCGAACCCGAAGCGTCTGAAGGACTGGATTTCTATTCCTAAGTCGAACGGCTACGAAAGTTTGCATATTACGGTGATGGGACCTGATAGCAAGTGGGTGGAAGTGCAAATCCGTACGAAAAGAATGGATGAGATTGCCGAACGGGGATTGGCTGCCCATTGGCGTTACAAAGGAATCAAGGCGGAAAAGGGGCTGGATGAATTTATGAACTCTGTCCGGGCTGCTTTGGAATCACCGGAAACGAATCCAATGGATTTGATGAAGAATTTCCGGATGGATTTGTATAAGGATGAGATTTATGTGTTTACCCCAACCGGGGAATTGATTAAGTTGCCAAAAGGTGCGACTGTCTTGGATTTTGCTTTTGCAATTCACACTCAATTGGGAAGCAAGTGCGTTTCGGCAAAGGTGAATGGGAAGAATGTCCCGATAAAATACGAACTGAACAACGGCGATTCCGTTTCTGTCATCACGGCTCCTTCGCAATATCCAAAGAGGGATTGGCTGAATATCGTGGTGACTTCGAAAGCCAAGTCCCGCATCAAACAAGCTTTGCGTGAAGAAGCGGCCAAGACTGCTAATTTTGCCCGTGAAATGTTGATGAGGCGTATCAAGAATAGGAAGGTGGAAATGGATGAGCCTGCGTTGATGCGTTACATCAAGAAGAAAGGATACAAGACTGTCACTGATTTTTATCTGGATCTGGGCGAAGAGAGGCTGGATGCCAACAGCGTGATTGATGAATATTTGGAGATCTTGAAGAAGGAAACGGAACAACCGGAACACTTGGCTTCAAGAAGTGCTGAAGAATTTGTCACCACTACTCCGGCTGAAGAGATAGCGACGAGCAAGGATGTATTGGTAATTGACAAGAACCTTACCGGCATCGAATATAAATTGGCGAAGTGCTGCAATCCAATCTATGGAGATGAAGTGTTTGGCTTTGTTTCTACGCAAGGGATCAAGATTCACCGCATGGATTGCCCGAACGCTCCTGAAATGTTCAGCCGGTTTGGTTACCGAATCATCCGTGCGAAATGGAGTGGGAAAGGAGACAATGGTTATGTTGTCACGTTACGTGTAGTCGGCAGGGACGACATTGCCATCGTAACCAATATTACTTCTGTCATTGGCAAAGAAAATGGCGTTTCCCTTCGTTCATTAAATATAAATTCAGTGGATGGCCTTTTCCAAGGAACCTTTACCGTATCGGTAAAAGATACGGCTGCTTTGACCCAACTGACGAAGAAGATAAGTTCCGTAAAAGGAGTTAAAAGCGTTGACCGTTTGAATACATGATGGACAATGGATGATGTTTCTTCCTCAGTACCTTGCATTTTGCTAATTCTGACATACCTTAAAGGGGCTGCATCAAAACTTTCGTTTTTGACACAGCCCCTTGTCGTTTGTCGTTATATTGCCAGCCAAACTGTGGATTATTTGCCTTGCCGTATGATTACGGTTTCTTCATCACAGGTTCGCATGTGAGGCTGATTCCTAATTTCTTGAATATTTTATGGTCTACATCGCTAAGCATTACAGTGCAGTGGGCTTGGCAACCACGTAACTTAGGCAATTGCTCCAATGCTTTGCGGCAATTATCATCGTTTTCGGAAAGGACAGACAGGGCGACAAGCACTTCGTCTGTATGCAGGCGAGGATTATGTCCTCCGAGATAGTTGATTTTAGTGTATTGGATTGGTTCGATCATCGATTGTGGAATCAACTTCAGCTCGTGGTCGATGCCAGCCAAATGTTTGGTTACATTGAGCAGCAAAGCAGCGCTACAACCTAATAATTCACTGGAATGAGCACAGATAATAGTCCCGTCTTCCAACTCGATAGCCGAAGCGGTATGATTCGTCTCTTTCATGTATTGCTTGGCTGCAATGGTTACTTTACGGTAGTCTGTTGTAATTTTGGCTTGGTTGAACAACATTTGGATTTTGTTGATTTCTGCCTCATTGCAAGCCCCCATTGCCATCTTGTTAGTGGCAGCATAATAACGGCGGATGATTTCATTCTTTGACGCATCACAACATACGGCATCGTCAGAGATACAAAAACCTACCATGTTCACTCCCATGTCCGTCGGGGATTTATATGGATTGGAACCGTAAATGCCTTCAAACAGAGCGTTGAGAACGGGATAAATCTCTACATCCCGATTATAATTGATGGCAATTTTGTTATACGCTTCGAGATGGAAAGGGTCAATCATGTTCACATCGTTGAGGTCTGCCGTTGCTGCTTCGTAGGCGATATTGACAGGATGCTTTAATGGGAGATTCCAAACAGGGAAAGTCTCAAACTTGGCATAGCCGGCACGGATTCCCCGTTTGTGTTCATTATAAAGCTGGCTCAAGCAAACAGCCATCTTGCCACTTCCCGGTCCCGGTGCGGTCACAATGACCAATGGACGTTCCGTCTTTACATAATCGTTCTTCCCGAAACCTTCGTCAGATGCGATAAGCTTGACATTATGCGGGTATTCCTCGATGAGATAATGGCAATAAGTCTTGATGCCGTTGCGCTCCAATCGTTGTTTGAAGGTGATGGCAGCAGGTTGGCCATTATAATGTGTAATGACGACTGACCCGACTTTGAAGCCTCTGTTTGTAAATTCACCCCTTAACCTGAGCACATCTTCGTCATAAGTGATGCCAAGGTCGGCGCGTTTCTTGTTCTTCTCAATGTCTGTCGCACTAATCACAATAACAATCTCGATGCTATCGCTGATTTTTTGGAACATGCGTAACTTGCTGTCGGGTTGGAAACCGGGTAAAACACGGCTGGCGTGATGGTCATCAAAAAGTTTACCTCCCAGTTCAAGGTAAGCTTCCCGTCAAATTGCGAAATCCTTTCTTTGATATGTTCAGATTGAATGCTCTGATACTTCTCATTATCGAATCCTATCTTCATAACTTTTGAAAAACGGTGCCCGTTGCGAAATATAAAATGATAAACTATTTATACTGATAAATCACACATAGTGCAGAGTCTTAGTATATTTGAGACCCTGCGGCTGTAAATATAGAACCAACTTATGCGCAATTTAAGTGCAATATTCGTGAAAATCCTTGATATCTGCAAGACAAAGGATGAAAATAATAGCCATTAGGCTGGACCAAACAGGTTTTTGCTTGGCCGCTTGTCTTCGCCTTGGCAGACAGGTCAGCTCCGTTGGAAACAATGTTTCTGAAAGATGTCGCATTGTTTCCGTAAACGTGTAAGCTTGATTATCCGTTTAGTAACTGATGTATCAAGAAGCTGGCGTTCATGTTTTTTGCCACGCCTTCCCGCAGTTTGTATGTAAATGATAATTTGTCGTTTACGATGTCTGCTTCGAAACAATAATTCTTGACCTTATCCGGAAATTCATTCTCTAATGTACCTAAAATCAAATCGTGGGTGGCAATGATTCCGCAAGTCCCTTCTGCAACAAACCTCTTCAACAAGTCAATCGAACCTTTCTGTTTGTCAATCGAGTTGGTCCCTTTTAAGATTTCATCCAATATAATGAACAGTTCTTCGCCTTTGGAAATCCGGTCAATAATCATTTTTATCCGTTTCAATTCGGCAAAGAAATAAGATTCGTTACTGGCCAAGGAGTCTGAAGTCCGCAGGCTGGTAACTAAACGGGCGGGATAAATTGCCAGCCGTTTTGCACAAGCCGGTAATCCGACGCAAGCCAAAAGGAAATTACATCCAATTGTCCGGAGGTAAGTGCTTTTGCCTGCCATGTTCGCTCCCGTAATAATTAAGAACGATGGGCTTTGTGGAATGTTAATATCGTTTTTGACACAAACCTCCCTGCTTAATAGCGGATGCCCCAATGCTTCTCCTTCCATTTTAAAATAAGAATCGGCAATGGTCGGATAGGAATAATCCGGGTGGTTGAAGGCAAATTGCCCTAAAGAGTAATAAGCATCCCATTCGGCTAAAGCATCCAACCATTGAATCATCTCCTTGCCATAATCTTGTTTCCAAACTTCTAATGCGATGGCACGGCGGGTGTCTCTCATAAACAGGATATTCATCAATACTCCTATCGCACTGAACCGTTGGTTCAATGCCCCGATATGCCTTGACAACTCCTTTAATGCTTTGGAGGCTGGGCATGAAGAGTTGCAGAAAGCATTTTGTAGCTGTTGCAAGCCTGCACATTTAAAACTGCTTTTCTCTGTATAATGGATTAGGTTGGCATAAGAAGAAAACAGATGCTCTAATTGGTCAACCTGATGATGAATCTTTTGGATATTTCCACTTTTCCAATAGCTGATTACCAAAGAAAAAGCAAAATAGATGCCTAACGAACTTTCGGGAAGTGCGTGAAGGAGTACAAGAGCAAGCAATATGGTCCAAATTGCCGGAATCAGCCAAATGAAAACTTTCCAAATCGTAGATGTGAACATGTCGAAGCTTTCACTTATTTGGTTCAAGATGGCTTTATCGGCTCTTTTCCCTTTGTTTTGCTTGCCAATCATATAGAAATGTTGAAACATTTCCGGTTTGGAAGAGAGTTCTCGGATGATATCTTGGCGGTTTAGAATCTCTTCTTTATTGTTTGCCGGCAGTTTCATCCATTCGATTAATCTCTCTCTCCCCAAATCCGTTACCGTCCTATTTATAGCTTGGAAAAGAGAGTGTTCCCCGAAAAGGTCTAAATCCAAAGAGAAAGGGTGCGACGGGTCTTTTTCTTCTTCTGCCCCGTCGAAAGCAGAGTAATCATTATCAATAGCTTTTAATTCGTTTCGGTTCAAATCAATCAATATTTCAACAGAACGCCTTCTCTCGAATAGTCTATTATGATAAATCATTAATCCGATGAAAGGTAAGCGAATAATAAGCAGATGAAAGCCAATCCTTTGCTGTCCGTTGAGGAAAAATAGAGAGTAAAACCGGCTGCTACAACGATGGCGAGACGTAAGGAACCAATCAAATGGATATGTTTCTTCAGTCCCGTTAATTCATCTGTGAGTGTGCCTATTCTTTCTTGGTAAAATGTATATAAGTTGTCTTGCATTTTGCGGATTCTGAGACATTTTTAAGGGGCTGCATCAAAACAACAATTTTGTCGCAGCCCCTTTATAAGGTGTGTCAGTAATTAACTATTAATTCTGGTCTTTCAAGATAACATCGTGCGCGCCTCCTTCAACGATAGAAGTAGATGAAACCAATGTGATTTTTGCGCTCTTTTGCAGTTGCTCAATCGTAATAGAACCGCAGCTACACATTGTCGCTTTGATCTTGCCCAAAGTAACAGCTAAGTTGTCTTTCATTTTTCCTGCATAGGGAACATAACTGTCAACTCCTTCTTCGAACTTCAAGGCTTCACTGCCGCCCATGTCATAACGTTGCCAGTTTTTCGCTCTGTTGGAACCTTCTCCCCAATACTCTTTCACGAAGTTGTTGCCAATCTTTAACTTCTTGGTAGGAGATTCATCGAAACGGGCAAAGTAGCGTCCCATCATCAGGAAGTCTGCTCCCATGGCTAAAGCCAAGACCATGTGGTAGTCGTGAACCAAACCGCCATCGCTACAGATAGGCACATAAATACCAGTCTTTTCAAAGTAAGCGTCACGAGCTCTTGCCACGTCAATCAATGCAGTTGCCTGGCCGCGGCCGATTCCTTTTTGTTCACGTGTGATACAGATAGAACCGCCACCGATACCAACTTTGATGAAATCCGCACCTGCTTCAACCAAATAGTTGAAACCTTCTTGGTCTACGACATTTCCAGCACCGACCAACAATTTGTCTCCGTATGTTTCTTTGATCCATTGGAGAGTCTCTTTTTGCCATTCAGAATATCCATCGGAAGAGTCGATGCAGACAACGTCAACTCCCGCTTCAACCAATGCAGGAACACGTTCTTTGAAGTCACGAGTGTTAATACCCGCACCAACTAATAACGTTTTATCTTTGCCTGACAATTCATACGGGTTCTCGCGATGGTTGTCATAGTCCTTGCGGAATACGAAGTATTGCAAATTCTGATGTTGGTCAATGATTGGCAACGTGTTTAATTTGTGCTCCCAAATGATTTGGTTTGCTTCGGACAAAGTAAGGCCGGCTTTCCCTACGATCAGTTTGGAGAACGGAGTCATGAAGTTTGACGGGTGTATTTATATCATCTTTTTCTATGCGGTAGTCACGGCTTGTAACCATGCCTAAAAGTTTACCGTTAGGTGTTCCGTCTTCAGTAATACCGATGGTTGAATGTCCTGTGCGTCTAACCAAGTCTACTACGTCTTTCAATGTATTTTCAGGAGTCAGATTGGAGTCACTGATAACAAATCCAGCTTTGAACTTTTTTACTTTCCGGACCATTTCTGCCTGACTTGCGATAGGCTGTGAACCGAAAATGAAAGATAAACCACCGTTGCGTGCTAATTCGATTGCGAGTTCCGGCCCTGAAACAGACTGCATGATTGCAGAAACGAACGGGATGTTTAATTCAATAGGCGATTTTTCTCCGGCTTTGAACTTTGCCAAAGGCGTTTTCAACGATACATTGCCTGGAGTACATTCTTTTGTCGTCAACCCTGGTATGAGTAGATATTCACCAAAGGTCCTTGATACATCATTTAAGTAAATTGCCATATTATTCTATAATATTTACTGGATGAAAGTTTTTATCATGCAAAGGTATAAATATTCGTTGATAAAACAAGAAAAGGGGCTCCTCTTTTAGAATGAAAAAAGAGAGCCCCTGCGAATTGTGTTTTAGGTATTATAAGGTTACAATGTAGATAGTAGGTTAAATCGTTTTATTTTTCGTCACAGTAATATTTGATCATTTTCTCGATTGCTCTTGAGCAAGCTGGACAGAATGGTGCGTAGTCGCGCATCATACAATGGTCCATAGGCCTGTAAATGCCTTTGCTTAAGTAGCCGCCTCCTTCGAATACGCCACATTTGTCTTTATGGCTGTCGTCCAATGGAGTTGGTACCGGAGTACCTTTGGGTAATAAATCTTTCCATTTGGAATCAAAATCAACTAATGTCGTGATATTGGGTTCCCATGGTTCTATTTCCAAATTGTAAAAGTCGTTGTATGCCACTTCTGAAGAGAAGTATTCATCTGCCAATCCGGCAAAGCTATGCCCGAACTCGTGAGTGAAAACGACCGGAGTCCTTGGATTGTCCGCTGTTCCACATGCATAGAAATTGTACATACCGCCTCCTCCGTAAGCATCTGTATTGATTAAGATAAAGATGGCGTCTGTCGGAACGTTCCATACCGCATTGCGGATGGATTTCATATCTTGGGTAGTCAAATAGCGGTCGATTCCGAAAGTGTAGTAGCCGCTGTTTAATGCCGTGTTCTTGTAAATCCCTTTTCCGGAAACATCCGTTCCCGATTCTCCCGAGATTGTCCCCACTGCCCAAACATTGAAATCATCTTTATGGTTGTTGAATGGAGGTGTATTAAATAAGGCGTCAGCGAAACGACGGGCATCCGCTACGAATTTATCTTGTTCTTGTGCTGTGTATCCTTCAGCCACAAACACCAAGTCTACTTTTTTATTGGAGTCTCCGTTGTCCAAAATCTTAGTGATAGGATTGTTTGTTAGCGGACTACGGTCGATAAATATGCTTTTAGGTGCTACTTCTTGCTTCAACAGAGGCGAGAATTTACCCGTTTTACGGTCTCTTGCTGTTAACTCAATATATATAGTATCTTTAGGGAATGGAATAGAAACACTATTTGTCCATGCTTGCGTTTCTGTTTGCGCTTGGTCCGTTGTGCGCCATTCTTCAAAAAGGGTATTGAAACCTCTTGAGTAAATCAGTTGGTTATCCTTCTTGCTATATACATTAATATAATAGCCTCCGTAATAGAATTGGTCTATCAAGTTGTTCAATGGTCCTCCCCACACTGGTTCTTCCCGCAATTGTTCAATAGCGGCTGCTTGGAATTGTGCATTCCCGGATAAAGAAAAATCTATGCGCAGGCTTTTCTTTTCAAAAAGACTGTCGAAGGATTGCTGCGCTTCACCCGCTAACGATAGGCAGAGCGCAGAAATAAGCATCAAATACCTTTTGACCATAACTGCAATAATTGTTAAACCGTTTCTAATTGTTAGTAATTCCCCTTCGGAAATTAACATTGTTAAGTCGCCGTTTTTAATATCTAACGAAATATTGCTGCAAATATAAGTAAAAATATAAATCGACACGATGGTTTGGATGAAATAATTCAACCGCAGCGTTAAAGTTTGTTTATTGTCGTCCGCTGGATTAAATATGGGTCGATAAATTAAGGAAAAAGGTAGATTTAGGCATTTCATGGGCATTGATTACAAACAAAACCTGATAATTTTTCCCGTTTCGGTCATTATCTCACCCAAAAATCCTCAAGTTTTTGGCTATTTTTGTTTATCACCTAAATGAAAAGTGCTTTTCACCTAGGTGATAAGTGCTTTTCACTTAGGTGAAAATGTATGTGTGTGTTAACGTTTTGTATGTTAGCGTTTTAGTTGACTACTAAATGTCTTATCAATAAAGTAAGTTGACTCGGTTTCCAAACGCACAAATAAATCGTTCAAGCATACAAGTGAGGATGTGATGTGCGAATCATCTGTTGGTTGCGAGAGGAATGAGAAGGGAAACGAGATCATAAGGCTGCCATCCTTGGAAAGATTTATTATTAGGACTGGTCTGAAAAGGGGAAATAGATTGCTGCATTTAGTTATCCTATTCAAAAAAAACACTACCTTTGTGCTCGATTTTATTATTTGAGAAAGTATGGCTCGTAAATTATTAACTCTTTTTGCCGTATCTCTTCTGCTTTTCCCTATGTGGCTTGAATTGAAAGCGGGAGAGCCTTTCACACTTGTGATAGATGCAGGTCATGGAGGGAAAGACCCTGGCGCAAAGGGAAGATAATCAACGAGAAAGAGATAAATTTGAAAATCGCGTTGAAGTTGGGGCAGTTAGTCCGGTCCAATCATCCCGATGTCAAAGTCGTTTATACCCGCTCGACGGATAAGTTTGTGGAGTTGGATGAGCGTGCGGAGATAGCGAACCGGAACAAGGCGGATTTGTTTATTTCAATACATACGAACGCAGTGGCAAAAGGCAACGCAGTCAAAGGTACGGAAACCTATACGTTGGGTCTTGCCCGCACTGAAGAAAACTTAGCGGTGGCTATGCGTGAAAACTCTGCCATATTATTGGAGGATGATTATCAGCAACGGTATGAAGGCTTTGACCCAAACTCGTCGGAGTCGTATATTATCTTCGAGTTTATGCAGAACAAGCATGTCGAACAAAGCATAGGGCTTGCCTCTGAAGTACAAAGATACTTTACAAAGGCAAATCGTTTGGACCGCGGTGTCCGCCAAGCAGGATTCTTGGTGTTAAGAAAGACGAGTATGCCCAGCGTATTGATAGAGGTAGGATTCATATCCAATAGCGAAGAGGAGCGTTTCTTGGCTTCCGCGGATGGGCAGGCCAAGTTGGCTCGTTCTATCTCGAATGCGTTTGACGCTTATAAAAAGACAATAGATGCGCGGAAAGGAGCTTTGCTTGTAAAGAAAACGCCAGACGCTCCGACTTCATCTAAGGTTGCGTCAACTACTGTACAGTCGTACGTTGATAATTTGCCTGTGTCGGGTTCCGATAATCCGCCTCCCGGAAGTGAGGAGGATATCATGCGGCGTAAGCAGATGAAACAGAATACTTCGTCTGCAAAGCCCGTTCAACGATCGAATCAGAATGGCGGGAAAGCTGTTCAAACCCAACCTTCAAAAGGACAGGTGGTTTATAAGATACGGATATTGTCGTCGGATAAAAAACTGCCGGCTAATTCTCGGTTGTTGAAAGGATATAAAAACGTGACCTGTGTCAAAGGAAGCCGTTTTTATAAATATTATTACGGTGAAAGCACGAGCTTTGACGAAATAAAAAAATTGCGCCGCCAAGTCGCGAAAGATTTCAAAGATGCATATATTGAAGCTTTCAAGGATGGCAAGAGCGTTAAGTATTAATTGAATAAATTGAAATGATATAATGAAACAGATTTTCTCCAAAGAGGCTAAGATTGGTTTGGTAACAATCGTAAGCTTGGTTCTTTTATATTTTGGAATCAATTATTTGAAAGGCATAAATTTGTTTAAGCCGGTCAACCATTACGAAGTGGTATTTGACAATGTGAAGGGTGTTACTATATCGAGTCCCGTGTATGTGGAGGGATTTAAAGTCGGTTTGGTACGGGAAATCCGTTACGATTACGATAAAATGGATAAAATCATTGTTGATGTGAGTCTGGAAGAAAAGATGCGAATCAACAAAGGAAGTTATATCACGATTGTCAATAGCTTCTTGGGAGGTGCCGAGTTGCATATCCATTTGAATAAATATGTAAATGATTTTTTAAAGCCGGGCGATCAAGTTGAAGGCAGGGTGGCTGAGGAGATGATGCAATCCGTGCAAGAAAAAATATTGCCGAGCGTGGAGCTCATGTTGCCTAAAATCGATTCGATATTGGTTGGCCTCGAAACATTGATAAACCATCCAGCCTTGAAGCAATCATTGGAGCATGTGGAAAGAACGACCTCGAACTTGGAAGTTTCCACTCGCCGTTTGAATGCTCTTATGGCTAATGACGTTCCGGGCATAGTGGCGGATTTGAAAAATATCACTCATAATTTCTCTGAAGTAAGTGGGGAATTGAAGAAATTAGACCTTCAACAAACTTTAGAGAGTGTGAATGCTACTTTGGCGAATTTGAAAGTGACGACGGATAAGTTTAATTCAGCGGACAATAGCATCGGTTTGTTGTTGAACGACCGAATGTTATATGATAACTTGAACAGCACGGCAGATAATGCTTCCAAGTTGTTGTTGGATTTGCGAGAGCATCCGAAACGATACGTCCATTTCTCAATTTTCGGAAAAAAAGATTCTTCCAAATAAAAAGTGTTTTTTGTCATTCTGTTTATTCCTGTATAAGGGAATATGATATTGAAGCGAGGCTTAATCCTTTTATTGTAAGTATAATAGAAAGGATTTCAATTAAAGGAATACGAATAAGGCTGTGACTTTTTGTTGCTAATTGCCTCTCTATTCTCCTTTTTTGAAGCAAAGCAAGCTTAATTTGTTGATTTAGAATGATATTTCTTAAGTGTTTGAAAGTGAAACCGATAAAATATTTTGGAAAAAAACAAGAGGAAAAAGGACTTTTTGATTTTATTTTTCTAAACTTTGTATTCTAAAAGCGTATAAAAGATAAAGGGGAAATATATACAATGCAGCAGTCTGATTGTAAGGTTTTATGGGGAAAATGTCTTGAAATCATCAAGGACAATTTGTCGGAGGAACAGTTTAATACTTGGTTCAGACCGATAATCCCTCACTCTTTTAATGAAAAGCAAGAGTTGAGGATTATTGTGCCTTCGAATTTCTTTGGTGAATACATCGAGGCGAATTTCAGACAATTATTGATGTCCGTTGTGCAACGAGTGATGGGCAAAGGTGTTTCTTTGTTTTACAGAACAGGGCATGATGTGGATTTTGCGGATGAATATCCATCCGAGCCGGCACCCCAACCTGCTCCGGTGAAGATGTCCGTGTCTAATATGTTCGAACAGCAACGTGCTCCACAAGATTGGAATTCTTATTTGAACCCTAAATACCGCTTTGACAACTATTTTGAGGGCGTGAGCAACAAGTTGGTCCGCTCGGCGAGTGAAGCGATTGCCCAAAAACCAGGAGAGACTGCATTTAACCCAATGTTTATATTTGGAGCTTCTGGAGTGGGAAAGACACACTTGTGCCATGCGATAGGTAATCGTATCCAAGAACTCCATCCCAACAAGAAGGTCTTGTATGTTTCAGCCCATCTTTTTAGTACGCAATTCACGGATGCGGTTCGCAAAAACAACGTTAATGATTTCCTTTACTTCTATCAAAGCGTGGATGTCCTCATTTTGGATGATGTGCAAGAGTTAATAGGAAAGGATAAGACACAAAATACATTCTTCCATATATTCAATCACCTTCATCTGTTAAGCAAGCAGTTGGTGTTGACCTCCGATAAACCTCCTGTTGAAATGCAAGGAATGGAGGAACGATTATTTACTCGCTTGAAATGGGGTTTGATTGCGGAATTGAGCCGTCCTGATTTGGATCTTCGTAAGAAAATCCTTCAAAGCAAAATCGTGCATGATAACATTAAAATGCCGGATGATGTATTTAACTTCATTGCCAATAATGTTACGGAAAATGTACGAGACTTGGAAGGTATATTAGTTTCCTTGCAGGCCAATTCGGTAGTGTATAACCGTGAGATTGACATGTCTTTGACCAAACGGGTAGTGGGATTGGCTGTCCGCATAGAAAAGAAACAGCTAACGGTGCAATCTATTCAGGAAACAGTTTGTAAATATTTCAATTTAGAGCTGTCTGCTATTCAGACAAATTCCCGCAAACGGGAAATTGTTCAGGCAAGGCAGATTACCATGTTCTTGGCAAAGAAATATACTGATTGTTCTTTTTCTCATATTGGAAAGATTGTAGGTAAAAAAGACCATGCGACTGTTCTCCACGCTTGCAAGACAATCAAAGACCAGATAGAGACCAATAAGACTTTCCGTTCTTCTGTCCTGGAGATAGAGAATTTGTTGAAGAATTGAGAGAATAATTAAATAAATATACAGCTGTGGAACGTAAAATCTATACATTTGATGAAGCATATAAAGCCTCGTTGAATTATTTCTCCGGAGATGAGTTGGCAGCCAAGGTCTGGGTAAACAAATATGCTTTGAAAGATGCTTATGGCAATATCTATGAACAATCGCCTGCTGATATGCACCATCGTCTGGCTCGTGAGATTGCTCGCATAGAAAGCCGTTATCCGAACCCATTGTCGGAGCAGGTTTTGTTTGACTTGTTTGACCATTTCCGTTATATAATACCTCAGGAAGCCCGATGACGGGCATTGGAAATGATTATCAAGTTGCCTCCCTTTCCAATTGCTTTGTTATTGGATTGGACGGTTCTGCTGATTCTTATGGAGCAATCATCCGTATAGATGAGGAGCAAGTCCAGCTGATGAAACGCCGTGGCGGTGTAGGACATGATTTATCCCACATCCGTCCCAAAGGTTCTCCTGTGAAAAATTCAGCACTTACCTCCACAGGCTTGGTTCCTTTCATGGAACGTTATTCCAACTCCACGCGTGAAGTCGCTCAGGACGGGCGTCGTGGAGCATTGATGCTGTCGGTTTCAATTAAACATCCCGACTCGGAAGCGTTTATAGATGCCAAGATGGTTGAAGGAAAAGTTACAGGTGCGAATGTGTCTGTAAAGATAGACGATGACTTCATGAATGCGGTAGTCGAGAACAAAAACTATTGTCAATGTTATCCGATTGATTCTTCAACTCCATTATATAAGAAAGAAATTTATGCTCCTCAATTGTGGGAGAAGATAATACACAATGCGTGGAAGTCCGCAGAACCGGGAGTACTCTTCTGGGATACAATTTTGCGTGAATCTGTGCCAGATTCTTATGCAGACCTTGGATTCCGGACTGTTTCTACCAATCCATGCGGTGAGATTCCCCTTTGTCCTTATGATAGTTGCCGTTTGTTGGCTATCAATCTCTATGAATATGTGAAGAATCCATTCACGGCAGAAGCTTATTTTGACTTTGA
The DNA here is from genome assembly GCA_022009975.1 of Phocaeicola vulgatus. Taxonomy (GTDB): domain Bacteria; phylum Bacteroidota; class Bacteroidia; order Bacteroidales; family Tannerellaceae; genus Parabacteroides. The sequence goes on from CP091733.1 coordinate 464,666, forward strand.
GCTGTTTAGGCAACACGTTCAGTTGGCTCAGCGGATAATGGATGATATCATTGATTTGGAAGCAGAAAAGATTGAAAGATTTTGAATAAGATTGATGCTGACCCGGAATCAATGGAAATCAAACAAGCAGAAAGACATTTGTGGGAAAAGATCCAGCGTAAGACATTGCAAGGCCGTCGTACAGGTGTGGGTATTACTGCTGAAGGCGACATGTTGGCAGCGATGAATTATCGATACGGCACTGAAGAGGCTACGGAATTTGCAGAAAAAGTGCAAAGAGCTTTGGCTTTGGCGTCATATCGTTCTTCTGTCAATATGGCTAAAGAACGAGGTGCATTTGAAATATACGATGCAGCCCGTGAAGAAAAGAATCCATTTATCAACCGTATACGTGAGGCGGATCCGGAACTTTATGAGGATATGGTTCGTTATGGTAGACGTAATATCGCTTGTTTGACAATTGCTCCTACGGGAACGACAAGTTTGATGACGCAAACGACTTCAGGCATTGAACCTGTATTCTTGCCTGTCTATAAGCGCCGCCGCAAAGTGAACCCGAATGATGCGGAAGCTCATGTCGATTTTGTGGATGAAACAGGTGATTGTTTCGAAGAGTATATTGTATTCCACCATAAGTTTGTTACTTGGATGGAAGCGCAAGGTTATCCGACGACCAAACGCTATACAGCGGATGAAGTAGATGAACTTGTCTCGAAATCACCTTATTATAAAGCTACCTCTAATGATGTTGATTGGTTGCAAAAAGTGCGCATGCAGGGACGTATCCAGAAGTGGGTTGACCATTCTATTAGCGTGACAATCAATTTACCGAACGATGTTAGTGAGGAGTTGGTGAATAAGCTTTATGTTGAAGCATGGAAATGCGGATGTAAAGGTTGCACTGTCTACCGTGATGGATCTCGTTCGGGCGTGCTTATTTCAGTAGAGAAGAAAAAGAAGGCGGACAAAGATTGTAATTGTCTGCAACCTCCAATCATTGTATCGACTCGGCCTCGAGAATTGGAAGCGGATGTGGTTCGTTTCCAAAACAAGAAAGAAAAGTGGATTGCCTTTGTAGGATTGTTGAATGGTCGCCCGTATGAAATATTTACTGGACTTGCGGATGATGAAGAGGGAATTATGTTGCCAAAGAACATCTCCAAAGGTTGCATTATCAAATGTTACGATGAAGATGGCAAGAAGCATTATGATTTCCAGTTCAAGAATAAACGAGGTTATAAGATGACCATTGAAGGTTTGGACAGCAAGTTCAATCCGGAATATTGGAATTATGCGAAGTTGATTTCTGGAGTCTTGCGATATGGCATGCCAATCGACCAAGTAATCAAGCTGGTTCAAGGTTTGGATTTGAACAATGAATCTATCAATACGTGGAAGAACGGTGTTGAAAGAGCTTTGAAAAATATCTTCCTAACGGGACGGAAGCCAAAGGGCAAAAATGTCCAAATTGCGGTCAAGAAACTTTGGTTTACCAAGAAGGCTGCTTGATTTGTACCAATTGCGGTGCATCCCGTTGCGGATAATCATAACAAAAGTTACAACTATTCGGCGGTTTGTCATAATTGCAAACTGCCGAATTGCTTTTCTTAAACCTCCTTACTCGCTATTTCCCAATTACACGATAGGCATATTGCTTGGTTTGTAGGATTATTATATATGTTGCCATCATCAATTGGTGCGCTCCTGAAATTAGCAAAGATGTCGGTCATTCAATAAACAAGGATATTCTATAATAACAAAGGCTACCGGATTCACATCCAATAGCCTTCTACACTAACCCTTAACTTTAACCAATGAAAAACAATAATCTATATTCTATTTTAATACATTCAATGCAGCATCATAGTCTGGTTCATTTGTAATCTCCGGAACTAATTCCGTATAAATGATTTTACCGCTTTCATCTACTATGATAACACCACGAGCTAAAAGCCCTTTTAAAGGTCCATCAATCATCAACATTCCATAATTGTTCTCAAAGTCGGAATCTCGAAAAGCAGACAGACTAACTACATTTTTTATTCCTTCTGTCGTACAGAATCTTCCTTGTGCAAAAGGTAAATCTTTAGACAGAGCTAAAACGACTGTATTAGGAAGTGAAGATGCCATCTCATTGAATTTTCGTACAGATTTGGCACACACTGCTGTGTCCAAGCTGGGGAAAACATTGATGATGATTCTCTTGCCCTTTAAATCAGACAAAGTCAAATCGGATAAATCATTCTTCACACCTGAAAAAGCTGGAGCCTCTGCTCCTACTTTTGGTAATAATCCATTCGTATGAATCTCATTACCTTTTAACGTTATTCTTGCCATTGCTATGAATTCATTTAAATGTTTAACCATAACAAAGCGATACAAATATAGTATGCTTTTTATTAAATGAACAAGTAATACTTGACAAAGTTTAGCTAATTAACTTAATTTAATGATAAGCGTCACAGATAATATTTGTACCTTTGACATCAAACTATAATGAACGTGAACATGAATTGGATTATATTGGCTTTATTATTGACTATTTTACTTGTTCAGCTCTTAATTTATAGACAGTTGTCCACAAACAAACAAGAGAGGAATAAGGTTGAACTCAATCAAGCATTTGAACGAATAGAGAAAAACTTCCGGGAAGATTTCAAATTGAACCGCGAAGAAAGCAGGGAAATAGCGAGAGACAACCGGGAAGAATTGGCTGCCTCTTTGAAAGAATTCAAACTGACGTTTGAAAAGGCTATTGATAGTTTTAATAATATCCAACGTGAGAAGTTTTCAGATTTGAAAGAGGAGCAGCAAAAACTCATTTTGAATACGGAAAAACGATTGGATGAAATCCGTATTACTGTTGAAGAAAAATTACAGAAAACCCTAAACGAACGGATTGCCCAATCATTCAGGCTTGTAAACGAGCAGTTGGAGAATGTCCAAAAAGGTTTGGGTGAAATGCAAGCGTTGGCGCAAGACGTGGGAGGATTGAAAAAGTATTGACTAATGTAAAGACCAGAGGGAATATAGGAGAAATCCAATTAGGCATGCTTTTAGAGCAAATATTGGCACCGGAGCAATACGAAGCCAATGTTAAAACGAAAAAGGGATCTGATGCTTTAGTAGAATATGCCGTCAAACTCCCGGGCAAAGACGATTCATCCGAAACGGTCTATTTGCCTATTGATGCCAAATTCCCCAAAGATATTTATGAACAGCTTCTTGATGCTTATGATACGGGTGATTCGCAACAAATAGATGCTGCCGGGAAATTGTTGGAAAGCACTGTTCGCAAAATGGCAAAAGACATATCTGACAAATACGTGGCTCCTCCATCCACAACGGAGTTCGGCATTCTGTTTTTACCGTTTGAAAGCATTTATGCAGAAGTCGTAAGAAGAACGGCTCTGTTAGAGGATTTACAACGCAATTATCATGTTGCTGTAACTGGTCCGACGACTCTTGCTGCCATATTGAATAGTTTGCAAATGGGATTCCGCACCCTTGCCATCCAACGTTGTTCCGGGGAAGTTTGGAAAATATTAGGAGCCGTGAAGAAAGAATTTGAACAGATGGGAGGAATGTTGGAAAGCCAAAAAGCATATTGAGACGGCAAATAATCAAATTGACAATGTCTTGGGTGTCCGTACAAGAGCCATCCAACGGACACTAAAAGATGTTGATGCTCTTAGTGCACAAGAAGCTCGTAGGATTATTCCTGAAATCGGTCCATTGGAAGAGAATTATGTCATAAAAGAGTAATGAAAGGAGAGAGAATGCTTCGCATAGTGTTGCTTGCAAACGTTATTTTTCCGATTTTCACTTTTTTGCCGTACATTTGCAATCACAACAGAAAAGTATATGATAGACAACTCCATATTTGAAAATAAGAAGGCAGCTTATTATACATTAGGTTGCAAATTGAATTTCGCAGAAACATCCACGATCGGCAGGATTTTATCGGAACAAGGAATTCGAAAAGCTCGCCAAGGGGAAATCGCTGATATTTGTGTTATCAACACCTGCTCGGTGACAGAATTGGCCGACAAAAAGTGCAGGCAAGCCATACGCCGCATTGGGAAAGAAAATCCTGGAGCCTATATTGTCGTAACTGGCTGTTATGCTCAGCTCAAGCCGGAAGAAGTTTCGCATATCGAGGGAGTCGATTTGGTATTAGGCGCAGAGCACAAGTTGGATATTTTATCCTATCTGGACGGGCTGAACAAAAACGAAGAAGCAGGAACAGTCATTACATCAGCTTCTAAAGACATTCGTAAGTTCACTCCTTCATGCTCGGCAGATGATCGTACTCGTCATTTCTTAAAAGTGCAAGACGGATGCGACTATTTCTGTAGTTATTGCACCATTCCTTTTGCAAGAGGAAGAAGCCGCAATGGTTCTATTCCCTCAATGGTCCAACAAGCCGAAGAGGTTGCCAAAGAGGGAGGAAAAGAGATTGTCCTTACCGGTGTAAATATCGGGGATTTCGGAAAGACGACAGGGGAATCATTCATCGATTTAATCCGTGCCTTGGACGAGGTGGAAGGAATCGAACGCTATCGGATTTCATCCATCGAGCCTAACTTAATCACAGATGAGGCGATTGATTTTGTTTCAAAGAGCAAACGTTTCGCACCTCATTTCCATATTCCTTTGCAGAGTGGAAGTGATGCCGTATTGAAATTGATGCGCCGTCGATACGACACCGCTTTGTTCCGCCATAAGATAGAGAAAATCAAATCAATCATGCCAGATGCCTTCATCGGTGTGGATGTCATTGTCGGAACAAGAGGGGAGACGGATGAATATTTTACAGAGGCTAAAGAGTTTATAGAAAGTTTGGATATCACCCAGTTGCATGTGTTCAGTTATTCAGAGCGGCCTGGTACGCAAGCCCTGAAAATAGATTATGTGGTTGATCCTAAGGTCAAACATTCTCGAAGCCAAATATTGCTTGACATATCTGACAAGAAATTACATGCTTTTTATGAAGCGCACAAAGGGAAGAGTGCCAAGGTGCTATTTGAACATACTTCAAAAGAGGGGATGATGCACGGCTTTACAGAGAATTATATTAAAGTGGAAATTCCTTATGACGAATCGTTGGTGAATGTGACTCGTCTCATCAAATTAGGCGATTGGAATAAGGATTGTTCTGCTCTTACGGTTGAAGCATTTATTGATTAAGGGAATGGGGAATAAATTACTCTACATATTTATATATAGCTGGGCAAAAATACATGCTCTGCTTCCGATGAACATATTGTATGTCTTGTCCGACGTATTTTATGTAATCATCTATAAAGTGCTGGGGTATCGCAAAAAGGTGGTAAGGAATAATTTGTCCGCTGCTTTCCCTGATAAAAGTGATGCGGAAAGAAGGAAAATAGAACGAGACTTTTACCATCACTTTTCAGATTATGTAGTAGAGACCATCAAATTGGCACACATCTCCCTGAAAGAGATTCAAGAGAGAGCATATATACAAAACCCGGAACTCATCGACGAAATGATGGAGAAAGGTCATCCTTGTTGCCTGTTATTGATGGGACATTATGGGAATTGGGAATGGTATTCTGGTTCAACAAGCCGGTTTAAGGATGCTAAAATTTACCAATTATACAGGCCTCTGAAAAATAAAGCCGTGGACAATCTGTTTATCCGACTCCGGACTCGCTTTGGTGCTTATGTCATCCCGAAGAACGATGCGGGAAAAGAGGTGATAAAACTGCAACGGAACAAAGTCCGGTCGGTTGTTATTTTTTTGGCGGACCAAACACCCAGTCCCGCAAACCTGCACTATTGGACTTCATTCTTGAATCAAGACACCGCTATCCTCACAGGAGTAGAACGCTTGGCTCGTAAATTGAACCTTCCTGTCATCTATTTAGATGTGCAAATGCTCAAACGGGGTTATTATACTTTGGAGATGCAGCTTCTTTCCGAAAACTCTAAAGAGACTCCGGAAAATTGGTTGACGGAAGAATATGCCCGTAGAATGGAACGGAGTATTCTTAGAGATCCAAGAGGATGGCTATGGACTCATAAACGATGGAAATATAAACGTAGTGATGCTATAACTCATCATGAGAACAAATAAGAAAATTGCAATTGTCATTCTCAACTGGAATGGAGAGGCATGGATGGCAAAGTTTTTGCCTTCCGTCCTGAAGTATTCTCCAAGCGAGATTGCAGAGGTTGTTGTAGCCGACAATGGTTCAACGGACAACTCACTCCCTATGTTGGCTCAAAAATTCCCGACTGTCAAAATAATACAGTTGGATAAGAATTATGGATTCGCAGAGGGATATAACAAGGCCATTAAACAGTTGGATAATCCTTATTGCGTATTACTGAACAGCGATGTGGAAGTAACAGAAGGATGGTTGGATGCTCCATTGGCCCTTTTGGAAAAAGAAGAGTCAGTAGCTGCCGTGCAACCTAAAATATTATCCGAACGCAATCGGCAATTGTTTGAATACGCAGGAGCTTGTGGCGGATTCATGGATAAATATGGTTATCCTTTCTGCCGGGGCAGAATATTCCAAGATATTGAAACGGACAATGGACAATATGATTCTCCGATAGATATTTTATGGGCAACCGGGGCATGCCTTTTTATCAAGACACACATATATATAAATGAAGGAGGATTGGACAGCGGGTTCTTTGCCCACCAAGAGGAAATAGATATGTGCTGGCGGTTGAGGTGCAGAGGATATAGGATTGTCTGTACACCGCAATCGAAAGTTTATCATGTTGGAGGCGGCACATTGAACTCGGAAAGTCCCAGGAAAACTTTTCTGAATTTCCGGAACAATCTGTTGATGTTATATAAGAATCTTCCCAATGGATATTTGGAACCCGTATTGCGTTTACGCACTGTGCTGGATTATGTAGCTGCCTTTAAATTCTTATTAGAAGGTAATTGGCAAAATGCAAAGGCTGTCTATTTGGCTCGCAAAGAATTTCATTTGCTTATTCCTGAATACAAAGCAAAACGGGAAGAGAACCAACGGGCAACAACCCTGAAGGAAATACCAGAGCTGAAATCGTATAGTTTACTTTGGCAATATTACTTTAGAGGGAAGAAACATTATAACGAACTTCCACAATAAACTGAATTATTTCACGTTATCCTCTGCAAAAGCGGTAGTGATTAAAAAGATATGCGGCAATATGAATAATAAAAAACATTTCATCCATATAGGACTTGGGTTCATTTTATCTGCGGTTTTCCTTCTCTCTTGTAAATCGGTCAAACTAAGCGATGCGGAAGAGAAACTAAAAATCGGCGAATATTATGAGGCAGCCTCTATATATAGAAAAGTTTACACAAAAACATCTCCTTCCAAACGGGATTTACGTGGTTATATCGCATATCGCATGGCTGAATGTAACCGGATGATCAATAATACGGACAGAGCCATCAGCGGGTATATGAATGCATTACGCTATAATTATCCGGACTCTATCATTAATTTGCGGCTTGGACAAATGTTGCAACGGAAAGGAAGATATGCAGAAGCCATCAAACAGTATGATTCTTACCTTGCCTACAACCCAAGTAGCCAATTGGCTTTAATGGAATAGAAGGAAGTAACAATGCCCCTTTATGGAAAAAGTCTCCTACACGATATGAAGTGAAACGCATGGAAAAATTCAACTCACGCCGCAGTGAGTTTTCTCCCATGTTGACAGGCGAAAAGCATGACCAATTGTATTTCGCTTCTTCTCGCACAAAGAATAAAGAGGCTAAGCTGAATGCCATAACAGGACAATACAATAACAATTTCTTTCAAGTAAAGCAAGATGAAAAAGGGAATTGGCTTTCTCCTGTTGAGTTGGAAGATGAGGTTAATACTGATTTTGATGAAGGAACACCTTCTTTCAAGGCAGATGGGAATACGATGTATTATACCTATTGCTCACAAGATGAAACGGGAAACAGGACATCCGAAATTTATGTTTCAAACAGAAGCAGTGCCAAATGGGGGAAAGGTTCTCGTGTCAACATCGTCAAGGACTCGATTACGGCTTTAGGACATCCTTCCATTTCTCCAGATGGTAAATACCTTTATTTCGTATCTGATGCAGTGGGAGGATTCGGGGGAAAAGATATTTATAGATGTAAAATATCTGGTAGTGAAACGGGACCGATGGAGAATTTAGGAGAAGAAATCAATACCAGCGGTGATGAAATGTTCCCATACGTAAGGGATTCGGTAACTCTTTATTTTGCTTCTAACGGACATCCCGGAATGGGAGGGCTGGATTTATTCAAAGCAACAAAGACAGCTTGGGTAATTGGAGTGTTGAAAACATGGGATTTCCTATCAATTCGTCCAGTGATGACTTTGGCATTACTTTTGAAGGCAAAAAAGAAAAAGGCTTCTTTAGTTCCAACCGAAATGATGCTAAAGGATTTGACCATCTTTATTCATTTGAGAAGCCTGTCATTACCGTTCATATCGAAGGCTTTGTCAATGATGTGGACGAATATCCGATAGAGAATGCCACTGTCCGCATTGTAGGTAGAGATGGATTGAACGCCAAAGTCCCAACCAAGAAAGATGGTTCTTATCAAGTGGAATTGGAAAGAGACATCAAATATGTCATGATGGCAAGTGCGCAAGGATATCTGAACCAGAATTATGAACTTCATACAAGCCCGGAAGAGAAGAATGAAACTTATATCGTGGATTTTTATCTGTCTCCTATTAGCAAACCGGTTGTCATTGAGAATATTTTTTATGATTTTGACAAGGCTACATTGCGGCCGGAATCCAAAAAGGCATTGGATGAAATGATAAAAATGTTGAATGACAATCCAAATGTGACTATAGAACTGGGTGCTCATACAGACAGAAAAGGCTCTGACAAATACAATGAACGTTTGGCTCAAAGAAGAGCACAATCGGTTGTTGACTACTTAATTGCCGGTGGAATTGCCCAAGACAGGTTGGAAGCTAAAGGTTACGGGGAAAGTGTCCCGAAAACCATTAACAAGAGAATGGCAAAGCAATATGACTTCTTAAATGAAGGTGATGTTTTGTCTGAAGAGTTTATATTGAAATTATCTCCGGAACAACAAGAAATAGCGGATCAAATCAACAGACGGACAGAGTTTAAAGTAATCAGGACAAACTATAATTTGTTCTGATTGAAAGGATTTAAAAAAATGGCGTCTTGGAAAACTGGCAGAATTTGCCGAAGTATTGGATACCATTAAAACAGCATTAAAACACCATTAAAACGCCATTTAAACGTTGTTTTAACAGCATCTCCAATACAGGTCTTGACACATACCGTTGTTTTAAAAAAAACGTCCAATGTTTTTTTGGAAACGTCAAACGTTTTTTCAAAAACGTCCAATGTTTTTTTAAAAACAACGGTATCTATTTTTGGATGTATGCACTGTTTCCAACACCGGTTTAATAACAGCTCAAATACCACCATCCGACCTCTTTTCAAAAAGGTAGTAAGCTTTTTAGAAAAAGGTAGTATGCTTTTTGAAAAAAGCTCGTAACCTTTTATTGGGAAATTTTAGATGAAAACTTATCGAAGTATTGTAACAATAAATACGAGGAGAATATACTTGCTATAGTCTTAGAATTCAAGTTGTTTATCTTATGACTTATTTCCAGCGACCAACAGCTTCCCGAATAAATTCAGAATACCTGTCACACTTTCCTTATCAGATACAGGTATCCGAATGCTAATCTGTCCTGTCTCCTTATCTTCTTCTACAATAGAATCAACCAAATTCTTAGTAGCTTCCGGTGAACTAAGAGTACGTGCCAGCCCACTAAGGAAAGAAAATCCCTGCTGAAGCAATTGCTCCGGATTATTATCTGCCGTATATACGGAAGGTTTCTTTTCCGTACTCACCTCTGTAGCCCCTTCTTCAGGTGTTTCTACCTCAGGCAATACCAATGAATCCGCATCAGTTGTTTGCAAACCATCCGTTTTCGCCACAGCTTTCTCTTCATTATCATTCAAATCAATACTGCTGCCTGCCATATGATTATGCGTGTCGCTCACTTCTTCAGACGGTTCAACCACCACTTTGAGACTTTCCATTATTTTATTGAACTTGCTGTCTTCTAAGAAGATAGTATCTTCGCCATTATCGAGAACGCCCTCAAAAAGAGATGTTTTGAAATTGAGAGTAGACAACATCCTCTCTTCAATAGTTTGGCTGGCAACAAGATTAATCACTTGAATATTCCTTTTCTGGCCGATACGATAAATACGGGCAATACGTTGTTCAAGAACAGCAGGGTTCCAAGGCAGGTCAAGGTTGATAAGTATAGACGCTACTTGTAGATTCAACCCTGTACTTCCGGCATCAGTTGACAAAAAGACACGGCTTTCCGGTAGTTCTGCAAAGTTATCCGTCAGATTTACGGGCTTCGGAAGGAATGCCCCCATGAAGATACTCATACCGAATACCTAAGCTGTCCAATTCTTTCGCTATCAGACGAGTCATCCTTTCCCATTGGCTGAAAATAACCACCTTTTCATCTCCACTCTCAAAGACATTTTTGAGAATGTTCAGCGTTTCCTCTACCTTCGTATCATAACGGGTTTTTTGGTCAAGAATATAAGTGCTGTCACAAAGCATGCGCATTTGGCTAAGCATCAACAATAACCGTTTCCGGTCTTTCTCACTCAAGAAACGGGTTTTCGTCCATTTGAACACCAATTGGGACACGATAGACTGATATTCATCATGCATATTCCTCTGTTGCTCAGTCATCGGCACAAACAGAAGTTTATCCATCCGACTGGGCAATTGGAGAGTTACATCTTTTTTCCGGCGGCGAATCAGTACGTTCTTAATCTGTTCGCCAATGGCATTCAGATTCTTGTAAGAAACCACCTTTCCAGTATCCGACCGCACAACAGTCTGGTCGATGAACTGATAATAAGGTCCCAAACAGAACTGGTCAACAAACTGCATGATGGAATAAAGCTCCTCCAACTTATTCTCCAATGGAGTACCGGATAGAATAACCGAATAATCCGACTCGATATGACGGGCAGCTTTGGCTATTTGAGTATTCCAGTTCTTCAGACGCTGCACTTCGTCCATGATAAGGAAATCAGTATGAAGAGACTTCAAGGTCTTAATATCATTGCACACACTGTTGTAAGATACTATTTTGTAAAATTCTTCAGCTCCATATAGCACTTTTCTGGTCAGGTGATTCCCTTCTACCACAATAGCCTTGGTATTGGTAAAACGCTCTATTTCCTTTTTCCATTGATATTTTAATGATGTAGGACATATAATCATAGCGGAAGATATAAACTGATGCTTCCTCATCAGTTCGGCCGTTCCGATGGCCTGAATGGTTTTACCCAGTCCCATTTCATCTGCGATGATAGATTTTCCGGCACGAAAAGCAAAACGGATTCCTTCTTTCTGGTAAGGGTAAAGTTTTGTTTTCAGCAATGTGTCCAATGCTGTGTCCGAAGCATAGTTCTGTAGCAATTGCGATCGCCGTCGCAAATCACGCTGTTCAAGTATAAATCCTAGTGCGTCTGGATACAAACGGAATGTATTATTTAGGCGGGTAGCAGCTCTCAAGAATTCAGTTATCGAGTCAACGGCGGCAGGGCGCATCACTCCGTCGGGGGAAAAGTAAGGACTTGCCAATTTGCGGAACTCTTCCTCATTGTCCGTACCGATTCGCAAGCAAACTTTACGCTCTCCATGATATGACAGGTATACGGACGAATACGATGGTGTGATGCGGCAAACTTTACGTCTTTTCTCTCTAATCCATAATTTGACTCCTTCCAAATGCTTGCAGGTTCCTAATTGACTTACCTTAAAATCCATACATGAACAATAATTCCAAGGACTCTTATGTCCTCTATATACTACATTATATTCATTACCGGATGCGGGATTTATCACTGTAAAATAACCAGGATATTCTTTTTTGTCTTTCTCGGATATTACAAACATCTCTTTCATTGCCGCCTGCTTCCGCAAAGCAATCTGCCAGTCTTTCAAAGTCATATTGTCTGGTCGGTAATGATAAGAAACTTTATTCACCGTGCTTATCGTCTTTTTATCTGTTTTTGTTCTTTTTACCATGCTTATTGTACCTCCAAAATTTTGTCAAAAATACGAAAAGCTTTTTATTTATCCTTACTATAATGTATGCAATTATCAGATAATTAGGAAGTGCAGACCATTTACGTAGTTGATTATTGCTTATGCCAGCCCATTATAGCTTCAAACCATATTTTAACTGTTAGAACTGATTCTGCCTTCAATTTTAGCACCTGGTTCTACTTCGAGTGTTTGTAAACAGATATCTCCCTTTACGATAGAGCTGGATTTTAAAACTAATTTTTCCTTAACATTGACATTCCCTTCAATTTGCCCATGTATTTCTGCATTTGCACATTGAGTATTGCCTTTTATTTCACTTTTGGGACCAACAACAATTTTGCCGCTGCACACGATGTCTCCTTCAATTCTCCCGTCCATTCGTAAATCCCCTTCAACTGTTAGATTCCCTTTGACGAACGTGCCTGTTGCTAATGTGTTGTGCAAGCCGGTATTGACCGCTTCTTCTTTTTGTTTACCTCCAATCATCATGCTTATATTTGTTTCTACAAATATAAGACTATTTTTGGAGTGAAAAGATTAAATTATTGATGAAAGTACAAATTGAATTAGATTCCATGAATTTTTATGCATTTCATGGAGTGGCTCCTCAGGAGAGAACCGTAGGTAATACTTTTATAGTAGACTTGTTATTGACAGCAGATGTGGAAGCTGCTACTGTATCTGACAATTTGGATGATACAATCAATTATGCCGAGGTTTATGCCGTTGTCAAGCAGGAGATGGACCGCCCTTCATTGCTCTTGGAGGCAGTCGCAGGAAGGATAGTAGCTGCATTGCATAAGGAGTTCTCCCGGATAATGAAAGTACGGGTAAAGGTGGCAAAACTGAATCCACCTTTTGGCGGGGATGTTCGTTCAGCCGCTGTCATTTTGGAGGAATGAGGCTATAAGCCTTTATACAAGAATGATAAGAGTATTGATAGCCATACATTTTGTTACTCAAACAGTCTATTGAGGGGAATGGTGTTTTGTCAAATTTCTCTATGATAGGAAATATGCTGCCAAAAGATATGAGTTGATTGGATTATATTTGCATTTTTGTCACGTCATTTGAAGATTTGTTTGTTTTTATTGCGATACTACGTTAAGTGATTTTTCTGACTTGGCAAGTTGTTACAAGCTTTGGACGAAATGAAAATCGCTGAGAACACGATAGTCGTGTATGTTTCTGACCAAGGTTATTTCTTGGGAGAGCACGGCTTTTTTGACAAGCGGATTATGTACGAGCCTTCATTGCGTATGCCTTTTGTTATCCGCTATCCTAAAGAAATACCGGCAGGAACGAGGAATAAAGACATGATTCTCAACATAGACTTTGCCTCTTTATTGGCGGACTATGCGGGTGTAAAAGCCCCAGAACAGTCGCAGGGCTGTTGTTTCCGAAAGAACTTGGCTGGAAATACACCTAAGGAATGGCGGAAAAACATGTATTATAGGTATTGGACGCACCATCTGAACCGTCCTGCCCATTTGGGTATTCGTAATGAACGGTATAAATTGATTTATTTCTATGGCGATCCGTTGACGATGACAGGCTCGGCTAAAGAAAAAACAGCTCCGGCTTGGGAATTTTATGATTTGCAGGAAGACCCGCATGAGAATCATAATGCATATCATGAAGAGCGATACCGGAAGATAATAGCAGATATGAAAGAGGATTTAATCCGCCTTCGTAAAGAATATAAGGATGAGGATACAATTCGGATAAAATAGTATATTGCTTGGTAAAGGGTCGTAGTGTTTTTCCAATGCTGCGACCCTTTGTCTTAAATTGGAAACTCAATAGTATCGTATGGTGTCGGTTTTCCCATAAAATCTTGCTCAAATCATCCTAAATCTCTATCTTTGAAAGTTTTTCTTGGCCGGGAAAAGAATGCTTTTTTCGGGAAAGAAGTTTTATTATTCATAGTCAAAACAATATTATGAGGATTGAAAATAACTATTCATTAGAGAAATACAATACATTCCATTTGCCTGCCAAAACGCGTTGGTTTATGGAGTATGAGAATGAAGACGACTTACAGAAGATATTGCGAGATGAGTATTTTCAAGAGTGTATCTCCATCCATATCGGCAAAGGAAGTAATTTGCTTTTCATTAATGATTTCAATGGAATCATCCTTCATTCTGCTATAAAAGGCATGGAAGTGACTCAAGAAAATGACGGTTACGTTTATTTACGGATAGGAGCAGCCGAGGTTTGGGATGATGTTGTAGCTTATGCGGTTTCCAAAGGTTGGGGCGGTATAGAGAATCTCTCGTTGATACCAGGAGAAACCGGTGCTGCAGCTGTTCAAAACATTGGAGCATACGGAGTAGAGATAAAAGATGTCATAGAATCTGTGGAAGCTTGGAACCAACTTACCTTTGAGAAACATGTTTTCTCTGTAGATGAATGTGAGTATGCTTATCGTTACAGCCGGTTTAAAGCAGAGGGTCAAGATCCTTATATCGTGACTTATGTGACATTGCGTTTATCCAAACACCCTGTGTATAAGATGGAATATGGTGCTCTTCAAAAGCAATTGGAGCAAAAAGAAGTTTCGTTGCAGGCTATAAGAGATTGTGTCATATCTATTCGCCAAGATAAATTGCCCGATCCGGACAAACTGGGTAATGCTGGTAGCTTTTTTATGAACCCGGTCATTACAAAGGAACATTTTGAGCGTATTCGTTCCGCTTATCCGGCGGTTCCTTCTTATCCACTCGAAGATGGGAAAATAAAGGTGCCGGCTGGATGGCTGATAGAACAATGTGGCTTTAAAGGAAAAAGACATGGAGATGTCGGTGTCTATGAAAAACAGGCTTTGGTTTTAGTCAATTATGGTGGTGCGACCGGTGATGAAATCGCATTGGTGGCGGAAAGTATCCGGATGGCTGTCAAGGAACGTTTCGATATCGACCTTCTTCCCGAAGTTAAATATATCGCATGATGAAAATCGTTTTTTTAGGTACTGGAACCTCTACGGGGGTTCCTGAAATCGGGTGTCAATGCCCTGTATGTACCAGTACGGATAAGCGGGATTGGCGTTTACGCTGCTCTTCGTTTATAACAACCGATAAAGGTACTCGTTTGTTGATAGATTGCGGGCCTGATTTTCGTTGGCAGGTCATTTGCAATCACATTTATCGTTTAGATGCGATATTGCTAACCCATGAGCACTATGACCATGTTGGTGGCTTGGATGATTTGCGTCCTTTTTGTGCACGAGGGCAAGTAAATGTATATGCGGAAGAGAATGTAGCGGAGGCAATAATGACACGATTGCCTTATGTCTTTGTAGAACATAAATATCCTGGAGTCCCCAATATCGGTTTTCACCCGCTATCATTGGAATCCTTTGAAATAAATGATGAAACGATTATCCCAATCCGAGTAATGCATGGCAAGCTTCCGATTTTAGGTTACCGAATAGGTCGGATGGCTTATCTTACGGATGTCAAGACTATTCCAGAAAGTGAATTTGCCAAATTGGATGGATTGGATTTGTTAGTGATAAATGCTTTGCGTTTGGATAGCAAGCATCCGACGCATGCCGGATTGGAAGAAGCACTTGCCTACATTGAAAGAATCAAACCCAAAGAGGCTTATTTGATACACGAGTCGCATAAAATTGGATTGCACGCAGATGTGGAGAAATTGTTGCCTCCTCATGTACATTTGGCATACGATAATTTACAAGTAGAGTTTTAGGGCAAAGGAGTTTCTCCGTTTAACTTAAACTGCAAATAAAGATACTTGTCATCTTGAGTATGTTGTATTAGAAGGGAATCATTGCATATTTGTAATAAATGGGCAATTTTATTGCGGACACTGTCGGAAATGACGGATGCAGTCGAATCGTTATACGCTTTCGGTGAGAGGGCAGAGAAGGCAATCATATCAGTTCCTTTGCGATAAATATCTGCTTGGAACCAAGGTTGGGAAATGCTCCAATGAGAAGAGTCGGGTTGTTGGATGTCTACATCGATGAGCGGTGTATAAATCCAAACATCAGCTCCAGATTTCCCCTTCTTCTTTTCCAACGATGAATATATGGAAGGTGTTTCTCCCGAGTAAAGCGTTTTTTGCAATGCTTTGGTCAATAAAGGAGAGTTGTAACTTGCCACCCAATATCCGCCCTTTTGAAAAGTCCCAATGAATTTACCGTTCAAGTCTGCATAATATTCCATCGATTCCCCGTATTTGCATACTTTTTCCGGTGGGAAACTGCCGAGCAATGAAGAGAGCGTGTTCTTTAGCCTATTGGCATCCTTATGCGAAGTTTTGACATAACAAACTACTCCTGCCTCATGAAAACTAAATATCCATTCGTTCAAATCCATACTGCCCATGAGTTCTCCAAATAGTTTAGGCAAAAAGCGTTCCATTTCTTTGGAGCGAGCTATGTCTGTTCCAGTTTTTCTTTCTTTTATTCGCAGGATGGCGTTTGCCCTTTCTGGAATAAGCGCATAGCAATCCAATCGCTGTTTTTCCTGCTCCATGTGACGGAAAAATAGGGAGACAAATCCGCTCACAATTATCAAACAGATTATGAGGAAAGATATTTCTCTATGATACCGTTTCATAAGTGTGTTTGAAAATAATTACACCAACGTTGCAATCCGCAAATTTCGCATTTCGGCTTACGAGCCAAACAAGTATAGCGTCCATGCAATATAAGCCAGTGGTGAGCTATTGCTATCAGCTCCTTTGGAATATGTTTAGTTAATGTTTTTTCCGTTTCAAGAGGAGTCTTGCTGTCTTGGGTCAATCCTATACGGTTTGAGACACGAAATACGTGTGTGTCTACAGCCATGACCGGTTTATTGTAGACAACGGAAGCAATCACATTTGCTGTCTTTCGTCCTACTCCGGGTAATTTCTGAAGATCATCCACATCTGATGGGACAATGCCATGAAATACCTCTGTCAGCACTTTCGCCATGCCAACCAAATGTTTGGCTTTATTATGAGGATAAGAAACGCTTTTGATATATTCATAAACCACCTCTGGAGTAGAGGCTGCTAAGACTTCGGGTTTTGGAAAAGCCTCGTACAGGGCGGGAGTGATTTGGTTCACCCGCTTGTCTGTACATTGTGCGGACAGAATCACAGCAATCAGTAACTCATACGGATTACTGTAATGAAGTTCAGTTTCAGCAATTGGAACATTGGCTTGAAACCAACCGAAAACATTTTTGTATCTATCCTGTCTCCGCATGCTTTCCGTTTTGCCAATAAAATGGTAAAACCTGTTTTTCACGAGTGTGTTTGCCCCGGACTAAGGTTATAAGTCCGGGGTTTGTAGGTACATGTGATTAGGTTACAATTTTAATTGGCTGATTCAAATTCTCTCAGGAAACGAACATCGTTTTCCGAGAACATTCGTAAATCTTTAACTCTATATTTCAAGTTTGTAATACGTTCGATGCCCATGCCTAATGCAAAACCTGTATAAACTTTGCTGTCTATACCGCAGTTCTCAAGCACATTAGGGTCTACCATTCCACAACCAAGTATTTCTACCCAGCCAGTGTGTTTGCAGAATGCACATCCTTTGCCACCGCAAAGGTCACATGAAATATCCATTTCAGCAGAAGGCTCTGTGAATGGGAAGTAAGACGGACGTAAACGTATTTTTGTTTCTGGACCAAACATCTCTTTAGCGAAATAGAGCAATGCTTGCTTTAAATCGGCGAAAGAAACGTTTTTGTCTACATACAAAGCTTCAACCTGGTGGAAGAAGCAGTGTGCTCTGTAGGAAATAGCTTCATTACGATAAACACGACCCGGGCAGATGATACGGATAGGAGGTTGTTGTTTCTCCATTACACGGCTCTGGACGGAAGATGTATGTGTACGTAATAAAACATCCGGGCTATGCTGAATGAAAAATGTATCTTGCATATCGCGTGCCGGATGATCTTCGGCGAAGTTCAATGAAGAGAATACATGCCAGTCATCTTCGACTTCCGGACCTTCTGCGATGCTGAAGCCTAAGCGTCCGAAAATATCACAGATTTCTTTTTTTACCAATGAAAGCGGGTGTCTTGTTCCTAATTCGATTGGATAAGCAGAACGTGTCAAATCAATTTCGTTGTCAGATGCTTGGGCATTCTCGAAGCTCTCTTTCAATTCGTTAATCTTGTTCTGTGTTTTTTCTTTCAATTGGTTGATAAACATTCCCACTTCTCTTTTTTGTTCAGCAGGAACATTTCGAAAGTCATTCATCAGCGAAGAGATAATTCCCTTTTTGCTGAGGTATTTGATGCGTAATGCCTCTAATTCCTCTGCATTCGCTGCGTTTATATTTTCTACTTGTTGAAGCAGTTCTTTTATCTGTTCAATAATCATTGTCTTCTAACTTTATGAAGTATTCGGGTGCAAAAATACTCCTTTATTTTGGATGCTGCAAGTTATCGGCTGAATAAATTTTAATTATTATTTAGAGCTATCATGAAAAAAGGCAGTGTGTCATAATTGCAAACTGCTGCGTTACTTTCGGAATTCGACCTCAGTCATTTACATCAGTAAACTCCTGTCGGTCTCATCCTCAGTGCCTTGCATTTTGCTAATTCTGACACACCTAAAAGAGGCTGCATCAAAACTTTCGTTTTGACACAGCCTCTTCATTATGAGGGGAGAAAATATATTTCTTATTTCTTAGTGCGGCAATGCTTTCTTTCAATGCGGCGATTTTTGTCTCTGCATCTGCTTGCTTCTTCCGTTCCATCTCGATTACATTGGCTGGAGCTTTGCTGACGAACTTCTCATTGCTTAGCTTCTTCATGACGCTTTGCAAGAAACCTTCTTGGTATTTTAAGTCAGCTTCCAATTTCTTAAGCTCTTCTTCCGCATCAATCAGATTGCCCAAAGGAACGGCATATTCGGTTGTGCCAACCATAAAGGATGCTGCACCTTCTGCTTTGGCTGCCACTGTTGCAATGGCAGAAAGGTTACATAATTTGGTTATTACAGCATTGAAGGTGGCGATTGGACTTTCTCCGACAACCTCCAAAGATAAAGCCTCTTTCTGTGCGATGTTCTTTTGGAGGCGGATGGTACGTATTCCACCGATTACCTCTTTTACAACTTCAAACAATTGGATGATTCCCTCGTCGTAGGTTGAAGTAACGTTCAATGTCTGGATCATGATGCTTTCTCCTTCCTTTCGGTCGTAGATATGCTGCCAAAGTTCTTCAGTGATGAACGGCATGAATGGGTGGAGCAGTTTCAACAAAGTATCGAAGAAGCTCAATGTCTTTTCATAAGTGACTTTGTCGATAGGTTGTCCGTATGCCGGTTTGACCATTTCCAAATACCAGCTTGAGAACTCATCCCAGAAGAGTTTGTAGACAGCCATCAAAGCTTCGCTCAGACGGTATTTCTCAAATAGGTCATTTACTTCTGCTGCTGTTTGCCAATATCGCATCAAACCAGTCTGTTGCTAATTTAGCATATTCCGGTTGTTCGATGTCTGCCACGTTCCAGCCTTTCACCAAACGGAAAGCATTCCATATCTTGTTGTTGAAGTTTCGTCCCTGTTCGCACAACGTATCGTCAAACAAAATGTCGTTTCCGGCAGGAGCAGAAAGCATCATACCCATACGAACACCGTCGGCTCCGTATTTGTCAATCAGATCCAATGGGTCAGGAGAGTTTCCTAAGGATTTGGACATCTTCCTTCCTAATTTGTCACGTACGATACCTGTGAAATATACGCTGCGGAATGGCATTTCCTTTTGATATTCATAACCAGCCATAATCATACGGGCTACCCAGAAAAAGATAATATCCGGACCGGTTACCAATACACTGGTCGGGTAATAATAGTTAATCTCTTCGTTGCCTGGATTCAAGATGCCGTCAAACAGAGAGATAGGCCACAACCAAGATGAGAACCAAGTGTCCAAACAATCCTCTTCCTGACGAAGGTCTTCTACCTTCAAGTTGGCGTTGCCGCTCTTTTCCTTGGCTAACTTCAATGCCTCTTCTGCTGTTTCTGCCACAACGTAGCCTCCTTCCGGAAGGAAGTAAGCCGGGATGCGGTGTCCCCACCACAACTGGCGGCTGATACACCAGTCTTTAATGTTTTCCAACCAGTTGCGGTATGTGTTCTTGTATTTGGCTGGATAGAATTTCAATTCGTCTTCCATTACCGGAGGCAAAGCCATTTCTGCAAAGTGTTGCATCTTCAAGAACCACTGCATGGAAAGTTTAGGCTCGATGGCAACGTTGGTTCGTTCAGAGAAACCTACTTTGTTGGTATATGCTTCTGTCTTTTCCATTAATCCAGCGGCTTCCAAATCCTTCTCGATTTGTTCACGCACGTCGAAGCGATCCCTGCCGACATATAATCCGGCTGCTTCGCTCAAGGTTCCGTTGTCGTTGAAGATGTCGATGCTTTGCAAGTTGTATTTCTCACCCAGCATGTAGTCGTTCACATCGTGTGCCGGGGTTACTTTCAAACAACCAGTACCGAATTCGATGTCTACATAATCATCTTCTATTACCGGGATAACACGGTTTACCAATGGAACGATTACTTTTTTCCCACTTAACCAACGGTTCTTCGGGTCATTCGGATTGATACACATTGCAGTATCACCCATGATAGTTTCCGGACGAGTGGTAGCTACGACGGCATAACGGCGACCTTGTGCGTCACGGTGTACGATCTCACCTTCAGCTCCGGTTTCACCCGTTCCATCGTCTTCGGCAACATAATATTTCAAGTAATAGAGTTTGCTATGTTCTTCTTTGTAGATGACCTCTTCGTCGGACAATGCTGTCAAGGCTTTCGGATCCCAATTGACCATGCGGACACCGCGGTAAATCAAGCCTTTGTTGAATAAGTCAACAAATACCTTGATAACACTTTTGCTGCGGACATCATCCATCGTGAATGCAGTACGATCCCAGTCGCAAGAAGCACCTAACTTGCGGAGCTGTTTCAAAATGATGCCTCCGTGCTCTTCCGTCCATGCCCAAGCATGCTTTAAGAATTCATCACGTGTTAAATCTGTCTTTTTGATGCCCTGCTGTGCCAAGCGGTTTACAACTTTGGCTTCTGTTGCGATAGAGGCATGGTCCGTACCCGGCACCCAGCAAGCGTTCTTGCCCATCATGCGTGCCCTGCGAACTAAAATATCCTGAATGGTATTGTTAAGCATGTGTCCCATGTGGAGCACACCAGTCACATTAGGTGGCGGAATGACGACAGTATAAGGTTCTCGTCCATCAGGTTTAGAACTGAAAAGCTTATTGTCCAGCCAATACTGGTACCATTTCCCCTCCACATCCGCGGGGTTGTACTTACTTGCTAATTCCATTTGCTTCTATTTTTGTACGTTTCTTGTTAATTCTTATAGGATAATTTGAATGAGTGGCAAAATTACAATTTTTATTTGTAGCAGGATGCTATATCAGAAAAAAGTTTTATCCAGTCGTTGCAAGCTTGTTTTTACTGACAATAGGGAACAGATCCGGTAGGTTATTCCATGAAATTTCACATTACCTCCTCGCATTGTCGAGCAGTTTCCCATTCTCTTTCAAAAGGCTTAAAAAAGACCTCGGCCGCATACCGAGGTCTTTAATGGTTGCTTTATCACTTGTCGTCTATCTTTTTCCGTAAATAGTAAAGTGGAACAACCGTTAATCCCATGTTGTTATTTGGATTTCTTGGATTTGACAACACAATCTGATCCGGTTGAAACCTTAAATTATCCATTTGTTTCACTAAATTAGCCAAATGTGTTTCTAAATCTTTTACATGCTTGAACGTTTCTTCCCCATTTGGAATACAAAAAAATTGGTGCTGGCAAGTTCCATCATGGAAAATCCACATATACCATTTAATGTCTTTAAGATAAGCATATTCCTCATCAGAGAGATTGGAGAATTCCTTTTTAAAGAGTTGTTGGCAATCTCTAAACCATTTTAGAGAACCTTCTCTTTCAAATGAAATATGATTGGCTTTATCAGGAATTGACTTTTCTTTACTTTTATCCTTTATTGATAGGAAGACTGATTTGTCAAGTTCACTCTTTTTGAACTCAACTATTTCTTGACTTGCCGCATTCCAAGAATAAAGGCAAGAAAGTAGTAATATTGCTATATATGTTTTCATTTTATACTTGGTTTAATTTGTAATTAATATTCATTATTGTTCGGTTTGATAGGAGGATCGGCTTTTCTGAAATAGAATTCTAAAAGCTTAGGTGTCATGGATTCCTTGTATTCTCCAGGATATCCTTTCCATTGTTTACATAAGTCATTGTATGTTTTGAATTCAGAGCTGGGCATACATCCTTTTTTTGCACATTCGCAAATCCAATTTTGGTATTGTTCTACGAATAAAGGATCAGAATAAGTCATAGTTGCCCAAAAGGCAAAGTTAGCATCTAAATTGTCATAAAACAGAGCTTTGCTATAGACAAAGTCATGAAATACCTTGGCTTCAAATTCAAAATTCTTATATTTCTCATCCATATCTTTCCCATAAAATACTTGGTGTTGTACAGCATGGATTATTTCCTCTGCCAAGTTTTCGCAATTAATAGATGCTTCGTCTTTGAATAAAATAGAACAATCATGAGGTTTATAACCAGCACTTCTTATAATAGTAGTATCCATCTTGAAATTAATCCTAATGCTGTCCTTTACCAATCTGTCATATAAAGCAGGATATGGTTTATATAGCTCATTAAATTTAGAAATGACATTTTCCAATAAACCTTTTTGATAAGCGTTAAGATTGGAATTGGATGCATATATTTTAGCCATTTGTGAAAAATTAAACTCCCATTTGTCGCCAACGTAATATCGCTTTCCATTACCTCCTCCTCCTCCTCCCGATCCTTTATCTATGGCAGTTCCGTAGTCGGGAAAACCACCTGCTTCATATTCATCAGGATTTAGTTCATATTGTTCATCCACTAAACAGGTGCGGCATGTTGTTCCTTTGTATACGGTATGGGAAACACCGCCCAAACTGCCTCCTCCGCCAATGGTAATATATGCATCTATACAAATAGTTACTACGACAGGCATACTTCTCCGTGATATTCCTGCTTCAAAAGTTTCTGAAATGAATGAGTCCGATGCCTCATTAGTACAACTTGCCATAAAAAAGATAAATATAAAAGACAAGCTTTCTAATTGGATATGGCTATACTTTAGTCCTATCCAATGTTTGATTTTAAATGTTATAATCATGTTCCATGAAATTAAATTAACAATAAAATACAACCCATAATCAAGGTACAATAGGAACAGAAGGCAGATAAAGTAATAACTCCTTTCTTGCTTATCTGCTTTTAGGTTATACTTGCACAAATTTAACAAAAAGTTTTTCATTATACAAGGTTTTGATGTGTAAATAATATTTATTATGCAAATGTTATTTATTGGCAGTTTAAATTATTCTTGCGTTAGGCTATTGAATAAGCGGGTAGTATCTCACCTGTTGAATGCTGCAAGCATGCCATTACGAAAAAGGAGCAACTCCCCATGAATGAGGGGCTGCTCCTGTCATCAGATATTATTAAAAAGCCGGAATAGAAGTTCATTCATTTCATCTTATACCTTCAAGAATATCCTCTGCTTGTAAAGGAAGTACAAGAATCCCCAGGTCAACGCTGTATATCCAAAAGCAAGGATGAGCGGCTGTGCTGTTTCCGGGAACAAAGAAGCCAAACCACCAAAGATTAGTTGGTTGGTGAAGCTGAAATTAAAGAAATGTTGGGTAATATAAATAGTGATTGAGTTCATGCCGATAACCCGGAAGAACAAAGTCCATTTGCGGCATTCTTTGATGTCGATGACATAATAGAACAAAGCAAACAGAATCATGGCGATTCCTCCGACTACGCAGGTGAATGAACTGCTCCAAAGGTTTTTGTTGATAGGGAATACAAAATTCCAAAGGATGCCGATGACAATCAACCCTGCACCACAAGCCAGCAAATAGTACACTTTGCGCATTTCACTTAATCCTTCTCTCTTTAATTTTATCCACTCGCCAGTGAGCATGCCTAAAGAGGCTGTACCGATGGCTGGAATGATGCCCAATATTCCTTCCGGGTCATGGATTCCTTTATATAGTTTGCCTGGCAAAAAGAGACGGTCGATATATCCAACCAAACATCCCCCCATTGAGAAAGGGTCTCCGTTCCCATCCGGAGCCGGGCAGAAAGCCAACAGCAACCAATATCCGACGAGCAGGAGTGCGACAATTCCGACGCGCGTTTTTGCTTTCGTGTTGATGAAAATCAATGCGGCAAACATCCAAGCCAAACCAATGCGTCCCAATACACTGGCGTAACGCTGGTTTTCAAAATCCAAGTTCAACAGACCATTGTAGATACATCCTAAAAGGACTAAGGTCAAGCCTCTGCGGATGATTTCTTATAGATGGCTGCTGTGTCCATCCCTTTTTCTTTCTGCTTTGCCAAAGAGAATGGGAAAGAGATTCCGGCAATGAAAAGAAATACCGGGAAAATCATATCCTCAAAAGCAAGTCCGTGCCACGCCACATGCTCAGTCTGCTCTGCTATGGTTTGGAAGAACGGGATAGGGAAGAGGACTGCCAAAGCAACCAATATGGCATCTCCTCCCATCAGGAAGAACATGTCAAAACCTCTAAGTGCGTCTAGCGATTGTAAACGCTGGGATTTTAATTGTGTTTCCATTTAATAAATATTTAAGTGTTTCTATATTTATCCGTTTATCTATTATTTATCCAATGCTGTGAGGTCTTTCACGAACCATACGTTCATTTGGTTGCTTCCCCTGTGATTCCAAGCATAATAAGGAATAAGTGTCAAGTTTAACCCCTTTACCTCCACTTTCCCTCCATTCTCTTTCAGGATCTGGGCATTGGTGCGGATGGCATTTACCGTGAAAGGGGCTGCTCCCTGAGCCTCTTTGTTTTCAATGCTATAATTCTCTATCAAAGAGAACTGCTCTTTGGGGTTCATGATGACACGCAACACGGCTTCCCCTTGGTTGTCCGCTGCCTCTGCGCAATAAACCAACGGACCTCGTTCCACGGCTACTTTGCCTTTGTCGTCGATTACTCGTTTATTGGCAGCAACTGTGCGAACCGGCATATCAAAATGGATGCGGATGATGTCTCCTTTTTGGATGTTTGACAGGAAGATAACCTTTGTTGGCATCGATGTCGCCTTCAACCTTCTTTCCATTTAAGCTGACGCTATAAGAAGGCGTTTGTGTGTCACTATAAGCATAAAGGTCGCTTGGTACAACTTGGTTACGAACCCATCCGGGAATACGAATGAATAAGTTGGCATCTTTCGCTTTGCTTTTGGTTACTTTGATTTCAATGTCGCCATTCCATGGATATTGTGTAGTCTCTTCCAATTCAACTTCTTTATCTCCAACCTGGATGGTTGAGGTGTTGCTGGCGAAAAGATTTACATAAATATTATTCTCCTTCACACCAAACAGATAACCCGGTATGGATGGAATGAACCGGCTCAAGTTGCTTGGGCAACAAGCACAGCCAAACCAAGGTTGACGAGTCGTAGTCCCGTCTGCGTTGAATTTGTAAACGCCATCGCTTGACAATGGATTGGGATAGAAGAACCGTCCGCCGTCCATGCTCATGCCAGAAATGACACCATTATATAATGTACGTTCCAAACAGTCGATATATTTGCTGTCGCCATGCAACAAGAACATCCTTTCATTTAAATACACTTGGGCTATGGCGGCACAAGTTTCGTTATAGGCAGTCATGTTGGGCAATTCATAATTGGCACCGAAAGCTTCTCCCCAATGCAAAGCTCCTACGCCGCCTGTCAAATAATATTTTTTGCTGACAATATTATCCCAAATGCGGTCGATTGTCTTTATATAAGCAGAATCATTGGTCAATGCAGCCACATCAGCAATGCCGGCATACATGTATCCGGCACGAACAGCATGCCCGACTGCTTCGTCCTGCTCCAAAATCGGTTTGTCGCTTTGGCTGTACTCGTCATGGATTTTTGTTTTCCCGCGATAATCCAAGAAATATTTGGCTTGATCCAAATAGCGTTTGTCTCCAGTGAGGACATAAAGCCTTGCTAAAGCCATCTCTGCAATCTGGTGGCCCGGAACGACTGTTGATTGCCCAGGGTTTGCCCCGACTTCTCGGATGACACAATCGGCATAACGTTTTGCTATATCTAAAAACTTGGTGCTTCCTGTAGCTTGGTAATGCGCGCAAGCAGCATCGACCATGTGTCCCAAGTTATATAGCTCATGGCTCAGCTCTTCCACTTTTTCCCAACGCTTTTCGCCAGCCCATTCATGGGGCTTTTTAGGATTGATGGTGCGTGCGGTATATAAATAACCGTCCGGTTCTTGCGCTGCTTCGACAATGGTCAATACGCTGTCGATGTATGCTTGTAATTTCTTATCTGGATAAGTCTGCAAGATGTAGCTTGCGCCTTCTATTGTTTTATAGACATCTGTGTCATCAAATGAGTATCCCATGAAAGTGCTGACGTCGTATTGGTCGCTTGGATGGGCTGCTTTTACGAAATTCTCGTATCGTCCTTCGCTTTGGCACTTGCTGAATGCCAATGGAACAGTGACTTCACGTGCAGCTTTGAGGCGGTCTCCCCAAAAGGTGTTGGGTGCAATTTTCACACTCGTGAACGGAACTTGAGTGTACGGATAGCCGTTGTTAAGCGGCTTTTGAGCTATTGATGGCAAAGCTACGGTTGCACAAAAAACAGCAAGAGAGACAATTCTTCTTTTCATGTGAGTAAATATTTAAAAGGGTTGATCCGGGGGAATGTGTCATAAAAGACTGAGGTCGAACTCCGAGAGCAACGCAGCAGTTTGCAGTTAGGACACACCGCCGTAAATATGTCGTAAAGATAGTGAATTAGCTTAATTTAGTATGCATATTAGCAAAATAAATAGATATTAAAAAATTTCTTCCTGTATTTGCCATGAATAAATAGAAGAATGTGAGGGCAGTTTCAGTGGAGGAGGAAAGAAATAACTCTCGCAAATCTGCTGCCATACAGAATAATTCCGTACATTTGCAATTTCATTAGGTATAAATATATTAGTTGATTGAAAAGACGTCGGATTAAGAATGAATAAATTGAAGACATATATAATGGCATTCGTTTTGGGCATTTATTGCATGAATGTCATGGCTCAAAATGATAAGACTTTTCGTCATACGATAGAGTTGGGACAGACAGTGTATTCTATCGCAACCATGTACGGCGTTTCCACGGACGCAATTTATAAGTTGAACCCGGATAGCAAAAAAGGTATCAAAGCAGGTGGAGTGTTGCTTATTCCGAAGCAGGCTTCTTCGTTCAATGAAGGGGAACAAACGGAAACATATACGTTCCATACGATTGAGCACAAGGAGACATTGTATGCGGTTTCCATGAAATATAAGATTCCTGCACAGTTTATCGTTGCTGCCAATCCGGGATTATCTGTTAAAACCTTTACTGCTGGCAGGACCATTCGAATCCCTTTGTCGAAGAATGTTGAATCTTTGAAGAAGGAGGGCGAAGCCCTTACGGATGCTCCCAAGACGGAAAAGGTTGTGGGTGACATGGAGTATGAGGTGAAGAAGAGAGAAACAATGTATAGCCTCTGTCGTAAGTTTGATATTTCCAGTTATGAATTGATAAAACGTAATCCTGCTTTGAAAAAAGGGGTGAAGGCTGGTATGATAATCAAGGTTCCCCAGTCGAAAGATTTGGCGGCAAACGAACAAAACGAGGTGAGCAGTGAGTCTGTCATCCAAGACGAGGCAACAGTGAATGCAATGTTGAACGCTCCCAAGGACATCAAACGCTTAAGCCAACTGAAGGTGGCTTTGCTTTTGCCCTTCAACCCGGATAATAAAAATGCAGCCTCTTACCGGTTTATCGAATATTATGAAGGTCTGTTATTGGCAGTGGATAGTTTGCGTAACCAAGGCTTCTCTTTGGATTTGTCCGTTTACAATACGGGAAACGGTACTTCCAAAATCCGGGAGATTTTGACGGGCGAAACATTGCCGAATGTGGATTTGATTATTGGAGCCGTGCAGAACGACCAGATAAATGGTTGCTGATTTCGCCAAGGAACATCATATAAAATATGTAATACCGTTTACATCCAAGAACGATGATGTGCTTTCCAACGAATGTGTTTTCCAAGTGAACACGCCCCATTCTTATTTGTATTCCAAGGCAGCCGAAAGAGGTCGCCAGCTGTTTGCTGCGGATAATATCATCTTTGTCAATATACCTGACAAAGATGAGAAGAAGGATTTTATAAAGACTTTCAAAGAGGAGCTGTCTGACCATAAGATTGCCTATAAAGAGATGACTTATGAACCGGAACGTTTTGCGGAGACGATTGATTCCCTTTACATGGTTGAAGGACAGCGCAACGTGATTGTTCCGACCTCTTCTTCGTTTGAAGCTTTGCAGAAAATCAAGACACCTCTTCGGTTGATTGCCGATAGCAAACCGGAGCGGCAAATCTCTCTCTTTGGTTATCCTGAATGGCAAACCTATGTGCGTGATGCTTTGGACGATTTCTATGTTTTGGACACCTATATTTATACGAATTTCTATGCAGATAATTTGTCTCAGCCCATGCATGACTTTTACGATAAGTTCAAGACATGGTACAGTAGGGATTTGATAAATACTTATCCGAAATATGGAATATTGGGATTCGATACGGGTATGTATTTCTTTGGAGCGATGAAAAAGTTTGGAGCAAACTTTGAAGATAATTTGGACAAGTTCCGTTATTCTTGCATTCAGACAGGTTTTGATTTTAACCGGGTGAATACTTGGGGAGGATTTATCAATACGAATGTTTTCATTGTTCATTACCGGAAAGACTTTACCGTAACACGTGATTAAAATATCATTAACTTGTATGTTCAGGCGTATTCTTTTAATCTTGATAGGTCTCGGTTGGGGTTGCCAGCTCTTCTCCCAATCAAATTCGTTTAAACAGGAATTGTCAGTAGGTCCTTCTTTTGGCATGACTTTGTCCAGTATCTCGTTTGCCCCGAAGGTAAACAAATCCTTGAAGAATGGATTTGCTGGCGGAGTCACGTTGAGATGGAATACGGAGAAGAATTTGGGGTTGCAGGCCGAACTTAATTTTACACAACAAGGTTGGAAGGAGTTGTTTGAGGAGCAACCGGAGTATGAATATAGCCGTACTATTAATTATGTGGAGCTTCCTTTTTTGACTCATATCTATTTTGGTGGAAATCGTTTCAAAGTCTTTGTGAATTTAGGACCTAAGATTGGTTACGCTTTGGGTGAAAGCACGAAGAGTAATTTGAACGGTGCGGCTCCCAACAGGAATAATGCGCAACACGACCTTGAGATACAGAAGAAATTTGACTGGGGGTTGTGTGGTGGCCCTGGCGTTGAATTAAAAACTGGAGTCGGGTCTTTTTTGTTGGAAGGGCGTTATTATTATGCTTTAGGTGATATATTCAATAGTGAGAAGAAAGATCCATTTTCCCGTTCTGCCAATCAAGTCATAGCTGTCAAGCTTACTTATTTGGTCAATTTAAAGCATTAAAAAAGGCAATGTAAGAAAAAAACAGGGAAAATGTTTGGTGGTTTAAAAATATTGCGTACCTTTGCAACGCTTTCGGAAAGAAAGAGAGAAACTAAAATAGTTATTCGGGGTGTAGCGCAGTCCGGTTAGCGCACCTGCTTTGGGAGCAGGGGGTCCCAGGTTCGAATCCTGGTACCCCGACAATAAAGGGGTTGTATCAAAATAGATTTTGATGCAGCCCTTTTTTGTATAATCTAATGATAAAAACATGAAAAAGGAGGAAGCAATATTTGCAGCGGGTTGTTTTTGGGGTGTCCAGTACCAAATGGAAAAAACAGCAGGTGTGATACAGACAAAAGTCGGTTACATAGGAGGATTTAAAGATAACCCGACATATCAGGAGGTGAAGGCGCATACGACAGGACATGCCGAAGCTTTATGGGTCGAGTTCGACAGCGATGTCGTCTCATATATAGATTTGTGTAAGGTGTTCTTTGAAATCCATGATCCCGCACAGACAGACGGTCAAGGACCGGATTTGGGTCCGCAATATAGAAGTGAAATCTTTTATTACGACAATCGTCAAAAAGAGGAGGCGGAAGCGGTTATTGAACTATTGAGGGAGAAAGGTTATGTGGTAAATACCCGGCTGACTCCGGTTTCTACCTTTTGGACGGCAGAAGAGTATCACCAGCATTATTATGATAAGACAGGCGGTGAGCCTTATTGCCATATCCGGACAAAGAAGTTTTAAGTTACATTCTGACGTACATTAAGCAGAAGTATTCTTTGAATCAGCGAAAAACCTAAAATATCCTTTTACTTGCGGCATTCCTTTCCGATGATTCAACCCCGGTTTTGAACCTCTGATTCTGCTTCAAAAAACATACCGTTGTTTTAAAAAAAACATTGGACGTTTTTGAAAAAACATTGGACGTTTTCAAGAAAACATTGGACGTTTTTTTCAAAACAACGGTATGTTTTTTTGATGGGTCGCCACGTTTTGCAATCGTCTGATTAACAACAGTTTCACGCATAACAGATATTCGTTGTCAAATTGCTAATTCTGGCACACCTTAAAGGGGCTGCATCAAAACTTTCGTTTTGACAAACCGCCTCTTTCATTATATAGAAGAAACAACAAGGCGGTTAACAAAGAATAATATTTCCCCCAATTGATAGGTTTTTGATAGGATAATATGCGCTATTGGGTTGATAAACTGATAGATGGATAAAAATCATAAAGAAAGTAAATTGGTCTGTTTTTCTATATGATTGGTTTTAAATTCTTCAAATAAAAAACAGGTGAAGTTTAAGATAGTGTAAAAAGAACAAAAAAGTAATTTAATCCGAAAAACAACCCTTATCTTTTGTAATATTGCATGTGAACTTTAAGGAATAAAGATATGGGAGATAGTAAAGGTTATGTTTTACAGGTTATTGGTCCAGTCGTGGATGTTCATTTTGATTCTCAATCGGAACAGCCAATCGTCCTCCCCAGAATTCACGATGCAATGGAAATAACCCGTAAGAACGGAAAGAAGTTGATTGTTGAAGTACAGCAGCATATCGGGGAAAATACAGTCCGAACGGTTGCAATGGATTCAACGGATGGCTTGAGAAGAGGAATGGAGGCGGTCGCATTAGGGTCGCCCATTACGATGCCCGTCGGGGAACAAGTGAAAGGCCGTTTGATGAATGTTACAGGTGATCCAATTGATGGAATGGCTGATTTAGACCGAAAAGGAGCTTTCCCGATTCATCGCCAACCTCCTAAGTTTGAGGATTTGACAACTTCCAAAGAGGTGTTTATACCGGAATCAAAGTAATTGATTTGTTGGAGCCTTATCTGAAAGGCGGCAAAATCGGATTGTTTGGAGGTGCCGGAGTTGGCAAGACTGTCCTTATCAAGGAGTTGATTAATAACATTGCGAAGAAACACAATGGCTTTTCTGTTTTTGCCGGAGTGGGAGAACGTACACGTGAAGGAAATGACTTGTTGCGTGAGATGATAGAATCAGACGTTATCCGTTATGGCAAAGAGTTTGAAAAGAGCATGGAAGAGGGGAATTGGGACTTGTCGAAGGTTGACCCGGACGAAGTGGAAAAGTCGCAAGTTTCTATGGTGTTCGGACAAATGAACGAGCCGCCGGGAGCACGTCAGTCGGTTGCCCTTTCCGGTTTGACCATTGCTGAATCCTTCAGGGATTTGGCTGCCGAGGGAGAACATAAAGATATTCTGTTTTTTTATAGATAATATATTCCGTTTTACGCAAGCAGGTTCTGAAGTGTCTGCTTTGTTGGGACGAATGCCGTCAGCAGTGGGTTATCAGCCAACTTTGGCAACGGAGATGGGAGCCATGCAGGAACGCATCACATCAACCAAGAAAGGCTCCATTACTTCCGTCCAGGCAGTTTATGTGCCAGCAGATGACTTGACAGACCCGGCTCCGGCTACTACGTTTACCCATTTGGATGCAACGACCGTTTTGAGTCGTAAGATTACCGAATTGGGTATTTATCCGGCAGTTGACCCGTTGGAATCGACCTCCCGAATCTTGGATCCGTTGGTAGTCGGGGAAGAGCATTATCGTTGTGCCCAACGAGTGAAACAGATTTTGCAGCGTAATAAGGAGTTACAAGATATCATTTCCATCTTGGGAATGGAGGAACTGTCTGACGAAGATCGGCAGACAGTGAATCGCGCCCGCAGAGTACAACGTTTCTTGTCCCAGCCGTTTGCTGTGGCAGAACAGTTTACAGGAGTCCCGGGTGTGATGGTTTCTATTGAGGATACGATTAGAGGTTTCAATATGATTATGGATGGAGAGACGGATGATTTGCCAGAGCAGGCATTCTTGAATGTCGGAACCATCGAAGATGCGAAAGAAAGCCAAGCAGTTGGCCCAGCAAGCAATGTAATATGGAATTGAAAATAATAACTCCGAAAGGAATCCAGTACGATGGAGAGGCGGAAATGGTGGCGTTTCCGGGAGTGGACGGATTGTTTGATGTCCTTCCTTCCCATGCCCCGCTCATTTCTGCTTTAGGGAAAGGAGTTATCCGGTATCGTGTCAACCAAAAAGAGAACGAAATAACGATAGGCGGTGGTTTTGTCAAGGTGGAAAATGACGTGCTTACCGTCTGCATTGAATAAAAAATAATATCATGCGCGCGCAATTAAAAATCAGACTTTTTGTATTGATTACGTTTGTCAATGCAGTTGTAGGGGTCTCTTTAGGTGGCCTGCTCTACACGGTATGGCCGGAACATTATTTTACGTGGTTCCCTTCTATTCCGTTGTTCTATTGGATAACGGCATTGGTTATGACCTATTGTTTGGAAATGGTCAAGCATAAAGGGAGACATATCCATTACTACTTACATGATAGTCAGATTGTGTAAGTTCGTGTTGGCTTGCATATTCTTATGGTTGTATGCGACTGAAGTCGGGGATAAATTGATGACATTTGGTTTTACTTTGATGCTCTTCTATTTTATCTACTTGACAATGGAAACATACATCATCTATCTTTATGAGAAGAAAAGAATAAGACGAGAAAAAATGAGGAAAAATGAATCGAATAATAAATAGGTGGCGGATAAGCATACTTCTTGTCTGTCTGTTTCCTTTCCCTTTCCAGATGAAGGCGGGAGAGGGAATAGATGTCCAAGATGTTGTTTTCCTCTCATATCAAAGATGCCTATTCTTGGCATATCACGGAGATAGGAGAACACGAAATTACGATTCCGTTGCCAGTGATAGTGAAAGGGGAAACGAGCGGTTGGCACATTTTCTCTTCTTCACGATTGGATGAGGGAAAGGAATACGAGGGATTCGTGCTTGCCCGGGAAGGAAAGGACGCAGGAAAAATAGTCGAGAGGTCGGCAAATGGAGAATGGATTCGTCCGCTTGATTTGTCATTGACAAAGAATGCCTGCGGTTTGCTATTTAGCTGCATGCTATTGTCCCTTTCGATTTTAGGTGCAGCCCGATGGTATAAAAGACATCCTGGCGAAGCTCCGGGAGGTTTGATGGGAGCGTTTGACTTTGTCATTGATTATATTTATGAAGATGTGATCAAGAAAGGCATTGGCCCTGATTACCGTCAGTTTTCTTCTTATCTGTTCACGGTGTTTTTCTTTATATTGTTCAACAATTTATTGGGAGTCATTCCCGTTTTCCCGGGAGGAGCAAATTTGACAGGAAACATCACCATCACCATGACGTTGGCTTTTTGTACTTTTGTCGCTGTGAACCTGTTCGGGACGAAGAAATATTGGAAAGAAGTTTTTTGGCCGGAAACACCTTTGTTTCTGAAGGTGCCGATGCCAATAATGCCCTTTGTTGAATTTTTCGGTGTGTTGACCAAACCGTTTGCTTTGATGATTCGTTTGTTTGCGAATATAATGGCAGGACATACAATCATTTTGGCGTTGACGAGTGTGATATTCATTACCGTTTCATTAGGGGCTTGGATTAATAGCAGCATGACAGTCGTTTCTGTGGCGTTTTCTGTCTTTATGAACTGCTTGGAGTTGTTTGTCGCTTGTTTGCAAGCATATATTTTCACCTTGCTCTCTGCCAATTATATAGGCGCTGCAAGGATAAAGTGATAGTTTAGGTTAAAAAAGAATTCATTAAAATTAAAGTCGTATGTTATCAGCTATTTTATTACAGGCAGCCACTGCAGGAGTGGCAAAGTTGGGTGCAACAATAGGTGCAAGTTTTGCCGCTATTGGTGCAGGAATCGGTATTGGTATGATAGGTAAAGGTGCTGTTGAAGCTATTGGCCGTCAACCGTCTGCGGCAGGTGATATTCGTACTTCCATGTTGATTATGGGTGCGTTGATTGAAGGTGTGGCATTGTTTGCTATCGTTGTTTGTTTCTTGGCTTTGTTCCAATAATCAAGATAGCGTATGTCATTATTAACACCGGATTCAGGTCTTCTCTTTTGGATGATTCTGTCGTTCGGCATTGTACTTGTCATTTTATCTAAATATGGCTTTCCAGTTATCATAAAAGCGATAGAGGAGCGGAAAGCCTTTATAGAAAGTCTATGGAGAATGCTCGGAAAGCGAATGAACAACTTTCCGACATTCAAAAAGAGGCTGAGAAAATATTGGCAGAGGCGAGAGAACAGCAGAGCACCATCCTAAGGGAGGCTATGGCTGAAAAAGAACATATTATTGATGAAGCAAGACAAAAAGCCGCTGATGCTGCCCGTTTGGAAATAGAGGCGGCAACCCGGCAAATCAAAGAGGAGAAGGAATGCGCCATCCGCGATGTCCGTTCTGAAATAACCGACCTTGCGATTGCCATTGCGGAAAAAGTCATGAAGGATAAAATCAATCAAGATAAGAGTCAAGAAGCAATCATCAATAAATTGATTGACGAAATGTCATTCAGTAAATCTTAGTATATGGATTTAGGAACTATTTCATCTCGATATGCGCGTGCCCTCTTTTCTTTGGCTAAAGAGAAAGGAGAGGACGGGCGTGTCTATGATGACTTGAAAGTACTTAAGGAGAGTCTGCATGAAACGAAAGAGCTGCTGACGACTTTATGCAATCCGATGGTGGCAAACTGTAAAAAGGAAACATTATTGGTTACAGCCGCAGGAGGTAGTGTGTGCGGATTGTACAAGCGTTTTGTCCAAATGCTCCTGAATCATGGCAGAGAGAATTGTTTGCCGATAATCATTTATCATTATATGGACATGTATCGTAAGGATAAACGGATTTCGCGTGTTCTCTTTTCCAGTGCGGCTCCCGTAGCGGAAGCTACAGAGAAACATTTGATTGAAAGGCTTCACCAGTTGACGGGTCATACGATAGAGTTTGTTGGTGAAGTCAAACCGGAATTAATAGGAGGCTTTCGTTTGCAGTTGGATAATGACAGGTTGGATGCCAGTTATGCCACCCGGCTGAGAGATATCCGCGAACGTTTGCTGGAAAGAAAATAACAAAGGAACGATATGACAGACCAAATAAAAATAAGTGAGGTTTCCGCCATCTTGAAACAAGAATTAGAAGGTGTCAACTCTGAGATTAAGTTGGAAGAGGTGGGAACTGTGTTGCAAGTCAGTGACGGTGTAGTCCGGATTTATGGCCTTGACAATGCGGAAGCTAATGAATTGCTCCGCTTTGACAATGGCATGGAAGCTATTGTCATGAATTTGGAAGAGGACAACGTCGGGGCGGTTTTGTTAGGTCCTACCGATAAGGTCGAGGAAGGTGATACGGTCAGACGCACGGGGCGTATCGCTTCTATCAATGTGAATGAGAACATGGTCGGGCGCGTGATTGACCCGTTGGGTAATCCGTTGGATGGAAAGGGTGAAATTACCGGGGAAACTTGTGAAATGCCTTTGGAACGGAAAGCTCCGGGTGTGATTTTCCGCCAACCGGTGACCGAGCCGTTGCAGACCGGTATCAAAGCAATTGATGCCATGATCCCGATTGGCCGTGGACAGCGTGAGTTGATTATCGGAGACCGCCAGACGGGAAAGACTTCCATTGCTATAGATACGATTATCAACCAACGCTCTGCTTATGAAGCAGGGAATCCTGTGTATTGTATTTATGTTGCTATTGGTCAGAAAGGATCTACTGTTGCAGCGTTGGTCAAGACATTGGAGGAGAAGGGTGCGATGGATTATACTATCGTGGTGAGTGCCACTGCAGCAGATCCGGCAGCCATGCAATATTTTGCTCCATTTACAGGAGCAGCCATTGGGGAATATTTCCGAGACAGCGGTTGTCATGCTTTGGTCGTTTACGATGACTTGTCAAAGCAGGCGGTTGCTTATCGTGAAGTCTCTTTGATTCTGCGACGTCCTTCCGGCCGTGAGGCATATCCGGGTGATATTTTCTATCTCCACTCCCGTTTGTTGGAACGTGCTGCACGAATCATCAACCAACCGGAAGTGGCAAGCCGGATGAATGATTTGCCAGAAAGCATGAAGTCGCGGGTTAAAGGAGGCGGTTCATTGACCGCTTTGCCAATTATTGAAACGCAGGCGGGTGATGTCTCTGCTTATATTCCGACGAATGTTATCTCCATCACGGACGGACAGATATTTTTGGAAACTAACTTGTTCAATCAGGGAAACCGCCCGGCTATCAATGTCGGCATTTCCGTATCTCGTGTGGGAGGAAGTGCGCAGATTAAGGCGATGAAGAAAGTGGCTGGAACTTTGAAAATAGACCAAGCTCAATACCGCGAGTTGGAATCTTTTGCCAAGTTTGGCGGTGAGATGGATCCGGTGACGGCTTTTACCATTGACAAAGGGCAGAAGAATACGCAGTTATTGATACAGCCTCAATATTCACCGATACCTGTTGAGAAGCAAATAGCCATTCTTTATTGTGGAACACATGGCTTGTTGAAGGATGTTCCTTTGACACAAGTTCATGAGTTTGAGAAATTGTTCTTGGATTCCCTCCAAAGGAATCACAGCCAAGATGTCTTAGCTGTCTTGAAGAAGGGAACCATCAATGATGAAGTAAGTCATTTGATAGAAGAGACTGCCCAAGAAGTTGCAGTGTCCTTTAAATCTTAAGAGTAGATAGCTATGGCATCATTGAAAGAAATCAAAAGCCGAATAGCTTCTATCAAAAGTACGCAGAAGATAACGGCTGCCATGAAAATGGTTTCATCCGCAAAGCTGCATCATACTCAAATAGCAGCCGAACATACTTTGGCTTATTCAAAGGAGTTGTCCGGGATATTTAAGAGTTTGTTGTCTGAATGCGGAGAAGTGAATTCCCCATTGTTGGTTGCACGGGACATTAAAAGCGTTGCCGTGGTTGTCTTTTCATCAAATAATGGTTTGTGTGGAGGCTTTAATGCCAATATATGGAAGGCTTTGCAAGAACGCATCCTTCAATATGAGGCACGGCACATCCGCATGGTTTTTTATCCTGTCGGGAAAAGCGTGGCGAAAGAGCTGGAGAAAGCCGGCTATGCCTATCAACCTGATTTCCTCTTGGCGGGTGATCAGCCTTCGTTTGATTCGGCAGTTGAATTATCTCATCTGTTGCAAAATCTTTTCCTTTCAGCGAAGGTGGATAAAGTGGAATTGCTCTATCATCATTTCCATAATATGGTCCAGCAGATTATAACATCTTGCGATTACCTTCCATTTGCATGGGATGAATCTAAAGAGGGAAAAGAGGGGAACGGGCTCTTTTATGACTATATATTGGAGCCTTCTGCCAAAGAACTGTTGGATTTGCTCTTCCCGAAAATGTTGAATTTGCAGATTTATACGGTGTTGTTGGATGCTGCCACGTCAGAGCATGCTGCACGCATGATGGCGATGCAGACAGCTAACGACAATGCGAATGGACTTATTGCTGACTTGACATTGCAATACAATAAGACCCGTCAACAAGCAATTACCAATGAGTTGCTGGATATAATGGGAGGAAGCCAACGATAATAGGAAATTGGTGGGGCTGTGTCAAAACGGATGTTTTGATGCAGCCCCTTTAGGTGTGTCAGAATTAGCAAAATGCAAGGCGCTGAGGATGAGACCGACAGGAGTTTACTGATGTAAATGACTTAGTTCGAATTCCGAAAGTAACGCAGCAGTTTGCAATTATGACAAACCGCCGCCGGCTCTTTAAGATTAGTGCAGGAACCCCTGCTCCTTCAACACCTCAAGAAAAGTAGTAGAGAAGTATTCATTGTTGGCCTTTGTATAACGGATGTCTGTAAATACTTGTGCCAATGTCTCTTTTTGGTTGATGCGGACAAACTCCTTGTTGACTTCCAGTTCTTCTTTCTCTTTATAAAGGCGGTCAATCGACTCGGAAGAATAGTTTTGATATAGCTCTTCATGAATGATGGCAGCCAATGGCAGGCGTTCGCTTTGCTCCGGTTGCGGTTCCTGCGGATATCCTACTGTTATTGTGACAATGGGGACAACACCTTTGGGCAGTTGCAAAGCTTCTATGATTTGTCCGGCATTGTAAGTGGTCGTGCCCAAATAACATAAGCCCAATCCCTTCTCTTCCGCAGCTTCTGCAAAAGCCTCGGCGAACAACATGGAATCGATGGTGGCAGCCATGAAGGTTTGGATGTTGTCAAATCCTGCTTGCGCTTTCCTATTCTCAGCCCAGATGTTGAAACGATTGATATCCGCACAGAATGTCAAGACAACAGGGGCGGAAGTAATCATAGGTTGGTTGAAATGGGCAGGAGCCAACTTCTGTTTGTTTTCCGCATGGCGTGTAACCACCACGCTATAAAGTTGCATATTCCCCGTATTGGAGGCTCTTGAAGCCGTCGTTAATAATTCATTGAGGAGTTCGTTTGGAATATCTTCAGTTGTATATTGGCGGATGCTCCGTCTCTTCTTCATTGTCTCTATCATGATTCAAATATTTTTGATGTTATGCAAATAGACCTTGTGCTAAACTTATAATATCTTCAATTCTTCCGGATTGTAGCCACTTCGGATGCGCCATTCCTGCGGATAAAGGTTGTTGGCTCTGTTCCCTAAGTTCTTTACAAAGCCCAAAGGATACTTCTTATAGGTCAATAGGACATAACCTTTTGGAGTCTGTTCCGGAAGGAACATCGCCTCTTTCCGCAGATAAGCGACCGCTTGTTCCCATCCTATTTCCACTTTTGGAAAAGCATCGGGGTTCAGCTTCGTGCTCAATGCTAATGATTGTGACGGGATGAAGTCTTTCCCTTTGCACATCCCGATTTCAACCCCGGATGACAACAGATGCAATTTATCAGATAAAAGGGAGTAAACGGAGAAGCACTCCGGGGATAATTGGAAAAGGGTTGTTTCTCTCCAAACGGCTTTCCAGTCACCGCCCGACAAATATTCTGCCGTTTCGGAAGGAGCCGTCGGCGTCTGTTTGTTTTTTTGTTTCTTATCTTTCCCTTTTGGACGGATGGTCTCGATTTCCCCCTCCGTTTTTTGCAATGCTGCTAAAAAGAAACCTTCCCCTTTTGTGAGGTGAGGGAAAAAATGGTAGACCGGATTGTCATATTTCAGAGCAGGGTGTATATTCCATTCCGGAAGAGTGGGAATGGCTAAAGGCGTTGCTCCCAATTCCTCGATGAAATATTGAATGTTCTCTTCATTCTCTTCCGTGTTATATGTGCAAGTGCTGTAGATGAGGATTCCACCCGGTTTCAAAGCGTTCCAGATATCGTGGATGATTCTCTTTTGGCGGGCTGCGCATAGTTGGACATTTGCCACACTCCATTCGCCAGTGCTGTCAACATCTTTACGGAACATGCCTTCACCCGAACAGGGGACGTCTGTCACGATGAGGTCGAACAGATGCGTCAATTTGCCGATTTCTTCCGGGTCATTGTTCGTGACGATTTGGTTGGGATAACCCCATTTTTGCATATTCTCCGCCAATACATAGCTGCGTGAACGGATAACTTCATTGCTGACCACCACACTTCCTTCCGGAAGCATACTGTGTAAATCGGTTGATTTCCCGCCCGGAGCTGCACAAAGATCCAGGCAGACAACGGGCTCCTGGATGTAAGTCCG
This sequence comes from Phocaeicola vulgatus, assembly GCA_022009975.1. GTDB lineage: Bacteria > Bacteroidota > Bacteroidia > Bacteroidales > Tannerellaceae > Parabacteroides. The sequence continues at coordinate 504,906 of CP091733.1, forward strand.
TATGGCTTGCTCTAAGAACATGGAAGAGGCTTCTTGTACGTAGTAAGTTCCCGCATGAAACAGTGGGTCAAACGTGAAAGACAACCGCTCAGGAAGATAATAACCATATTGGCTCCAAGGAATAGGAGTTCCTTGCGCCAATTGCAATCCTTTGGCAGGATTGAGCCGGATACTCACCGGGACATCGTCTTGCAACGCTTGTTCCAATTTTTCGTATTCATCGCCCAATAAAGTGCGTGTACGGGTAATAAAATCAACAGGAAGTGCCATTTGATTGAATTGTTTGGTGCAAAAGTAGTAAATATTTTGAATCTTCTCTTGATTCATGAAAGGATAATAGAAGCCTTACAGTAGGTCAACTCCTTTTAATCTTGTCCCTGCAACCTTTAAAACTGATTTTGAAGATAATAATTGCGTCCGATTATTTGCATATATCAAATAATAATTGTAAATTTGCGGTGGAAATATAAACATCGAAGATTATGGTAAGGGGAAGAATCTATCCAGTAGGAGTGCAAACCTTCAGCGACATCATAGAGGAAGGTATGGTCTATGTAGATAAAACTGCCCTCATTTACAATATGGTAAAGAAATACAAATATGTGTTTCTTAGCCGTCCGCGCCGTTTTGGCAAGTCTTTACTAAGCAGTACGCTGCGTTCTTACTTTGAAGGGAAGAAAGAGCTTTCAATGGACTCGCAATCGAAACCTTGGAGAACGAATGGATAGAATATCCTGTACTCCACTTTGATTTGTCAACCTTCAAGAACTACGAGCTATTTCTCTTTCCTGAAAAATTCAATACTTATTATGCTTGTTTTATCAAACGCTTCAGTTTCATCTTTATATGCCATGGAAGCATTTGAGCAAAAAATTGAATAATGTTTACACTTGCCGCATAAAAGCTATCTTTAAGTTTCTTACCGAACGATGTGTTTATATATTGAAACTGCAATAACACTTTGCATAGTTCTGCTTTATCATATTTATCATCTACATAACATTGTAGAGATGATGGCAGCGCATCTTCAGAACCATTACGAGTTATGACAGCCACAATACGCCCTGTATCCATTCTTTGTTTCAACAGAGGCAAAGCCTATGAGCAATTGGTTGACATTTATGTTCTCTGTCTTATTCCATATTATCAGTTCGCCCTCTTTTTCATCAACATTATATTGATGAAAGCCTTTATACTTTTCCATTTCGGCTTCATTGCGATGATGGTTCAAATAAAGCACACCTCCTTTGCGTAATGAAACCAAAGCTTCAACAATACCTTTTTGGAGTCGAAGAATGATCAAGCGCATTTTGAATGGTTATCAGCGCAGCATCTTTATCAGGAATAAACGAAGAAAGATATTCTGACATACCGAACTCTATCTTTGGCAAGTCTTTCTTGTATTTGCTCAGAATATGGTTAAAATGAAAAGCCAACGGATCCATATAATGAATATCTAACGCTATTTCCTCGCCCTGTTTTTCTATACGGTCGCCAATAGCGTAGCTCATGCCTGAACCTACATCATAAACTTTAGGATTATTGAACTTTAACAGAAAATCATTAGCATCAAAACCTTCTAAATTTATTTTTGAACCATAGTGTGACCATCCCATCATTCCTTTAAATGTATGAGGCCAACGATACACATTCTTCCAAAATGCTATTTCGTATGCTATTCCGTCCAACCACTTTTCAGTGACAATATTTTTATGGGAAGGGGTCATTGTTTTCATATTTCTATACTATCGTAATAAAACATTTAAAAGGAAAGATAAAAGTACAAATATATTTCGAGAAAAGCCTTTCCTTCATATAGAGTTTTCCCTAAAACTTATGTCCATAAAGACACGGCAAAGTATGTTTTCAGCTACTTAAAACTATTGGAGTTACTCGTCAAAGTAAAGGTTTTTTTCTTCCAAAGTCAGTAAATCAACAATTTACTGCATCATTTCGTTCTTTTTATATACACAAAAGTGTAATTTCGCTGCCACTTACCTCATAGATACACTTTTGTGTCAAAGGCGTTTTAGTCTTCTCTTTTACTTTTGCCCTCAGAAAAACATTAATAAAGGGATTATGAACAAGAAACTGATTGTTACAGCGTTGTGCCTCTCGGCTATGACTCCGATGATGGCGCAGAATATCACCGGCAAGGTGATGAATACCAAGGGAGAACCTTTGGCGTTTGCCAATGTAGTATTATTGAATAGAACAGACTCGGCTTTCGTCAAGGGCGCAGTGAGTGGAGAGGATGGCAGCTTTGCCATCGACTCTTCCTGCAACGGTGGAATCATCAAGGTGACATCCGTAGGTTATAAGACTATCTGCAAGGATTGCGAGGGCGAGAATATGGGCATTATCAAGATGGAAGAAGACAGCAAGATGCTCGGCGAAGTAGTCGTGAAGTCATCCCTGCCTAAGACTATCCTGAAGAATGGCGGAATGACGACAACCATTGTCGGATCCGTACTTGAGAAGGCAGGAACCATGGAGAACCTGCTCGACCGCATCCCTAACGTGTCTGCCCAGAATGGCAGCATCAAGGTATTCGGTCGCGGCGAGCCTGTTATCTATATCAATGGACGACAGATGAGAGACAAGAGCGAGCTGGACCGTTTGCATTCCGACAACATCAAGTCGGTGGAAGTCATCACTAACCCTGGTGCCCGTTACGCAGCCAGCACCAAGGCGGTCATCCGTATCACAACGAAGAAGATACAAGGCGAAGGATTCGGATTCGATGCGAAGACTACTGGTGAATATGATGAGAAGAAACTTCGGTGGGTTTAGCCAATTGAATATGAGCTATCTCAAGAATGGATTGGAGCTGGGCGCATATGCCTTTGGAGCAAGACAGTACCAACCCGACAACAAAGACTTACAGCAGAAGACTTATCTTGACAAGACCTGGAACCAGAAAAGTGAGATAAGACAAGTAGGTATTATCGAAGCCATGAACTTTCGCCTGGATGCCAGCTACCAGTTGGATGCCAACAACTCTATTGGTGCCAACTTTGGTTTTCTTAGAAATCCTAAGCAAACATGGAACGGCGATATGAGTACTTCGATATTACAAGACGAAGATTTATCTGAAAATTCTGATAGCCATATTGATTTCTTCGAGCAGAAGAGCACTCTTTCAAGTAATGTTTACTATGTGGGAAAGATTGGCAAGCTCGGCATCGACTTCAATACCGACTGGCTTTGGTCGAAGAATAACGAGGACGATGTTACCAAAGAGCAATATCAGGAGGTTGGGATGGATGCACAAAGCCAAACGGCTCATAGCTTGACTAACAAGGACTATCATTTGCTTGCTTCCAAGCTGGTTCTTTCTTATCCTCTGTTGGGCGGTGAGTTATCTTTAGGTGGTGAATATTCCAATACCCATCGTACCTCAAAGTATCAAGTGGTGCCAACTAACTTGGTATCGGATGACAACAGCCGTATTACAGAAAGTATGACATCTTCATTCTTGACCTATTCAAGAGATTTCGGTAATCTGAGTTTGGAGGCAGGTATGAGATACGAGTACATCGACTTCAATTACTATGAATATGGCAAGTATGTGCCTGGGCAAAGCAAGTCGTATGGCAATTGGTTCCCATCGCTCAGCTTATCGATGCCTGTGGGCAAGGTACAGATGCAGCTGAGCTATGCAGCCGACATTAATCGTCCTTCCTATCATAATTTGCGCAGTGGCATTCAGTATGATAACCGATACACGTATGAAACGGGAAATCCATTTCTGGTATCTCAGATAAGCAGAAATCTCAACTACGAGTTGGCTTACAAATGGTTGACATTCGATATGACCTACAGCCATACTTCCAATCCGATTATATCCACAGTGGAGACTTATAAGGATAATCCAGCAATAGGCTTGATGCAGCCTGTGAATGGGAATTCGTATAATGACGTAGAGGCATCCATCAACTTGCGCCCTTCGTTTGGCATCTGGCATCCTTCGCTTACAGCATCCATTGACAAGCAATGGTTTGATATGGAGACGCACGATGGGAAATCGCTCAATAAGCCAATGGCTTCATTCCGTTTTGACAATACGCTCAACACCAAATTAGGAATGTTTACGTGGATGATGTCGTATATCACGAAGGCCATGAAGAGAACCAGTATCTGTACAAGCCTATGTTTTGCACGAATGTTTCCGCATATAAGGCTTTCTTGAAAGACCATTTGTCGTTTCAGCTCTTCATCTATGATTTGTTCGGGACAAACGATAGCCACATGATTGCTCATTTTGGCAAAATAAAGGAAATGGTGTATGATGGACTGTCAACAAGCAAAGTTTCGCTTACTGTACGGTATAAGTTCAACACTACAAGAAGCAAATATAAGGGTACGGGTGCTGGAGAAAGCCAGAAGAACAGAATGTAATCTGTCTGCAGCATCCGGTAATGGTGTAATGACAATAAATCTCTCTATAAATGAACAACCCAATAAAATTGTTGATTAGTGGCGCAGACATGGGAAGCTTAATAGCTTCCTGTGCCTTGCACCATGACTTCCATAAAAGCTCTCGGCAGGAAGATAGATTTCAAATCTATCGCATAGAAAAGGATACGCTGACGATGGAAGATGTGGATGCATGCGACTTGTCGGGCATCCGGTATGCGGTGAATGCAACCTTGCATGACAACGAAGCCTCCTTCGCTTTCGATGAAAAATGCAAGGAACGGGGCATCACCGTTATCCATGTTGTCAATCTTGGCAAGGCTGCCTTTCTCGCTGTAGAGAAACCGAAAGGCTATCCATTCAGCGAATTAGTGAAAAAAGGAACGGATGATTTCCGGTACTCATTGGGCAAGTATATCTCGCAGTATGGTATGTTCTGGCAGATGCCTGTGCCTTGGATAGATGAAGCCATCATGCATTATTTCACTGAGTCTTTCCCGCAACTGGGCATCGGGGCATATATTGCCGCCGGCTATTGTGCCAACATTCTCGCAAACCTTGCGGAAGGCAAGGAGGTGAAATACTTCCCCAAGTTCTATCTCTCGCCATTGTTGGAAGAGATATGATTCTTGTATCAGGAGTTTTATAGGTTTTTGCTTGGTAGTTTCAATAATAAAACGTATTTTTGCTGATGAAAAATCAATGTATATATTAAATAAGGAGTAAGTATGAATACTTCAGTAATAAATGAGCCGCAGCTTTTGGTAACTGTATCTGATCCTGCTATGTTGACAAAGCTGAAAAACGCCATCAAAATGTTGAATGGTGTTAGTTCTATTTCTATTCTGAGACCTAAGAAGACAGATTTGGAACTTGCTGAAGAGGACAAGGCAAGAGGTAGAGTAACTCAATGGAATTCTGTTGACGAAATGTTTGATACTGTTTTAGGGGAATGATGTATAAGTTTGGTACAACCAAAAGATTTGACAAGGCTTTAAAGCTTTGTAAAAAACGTGGCTATCCAATAGAAGAACTAAGAAAGGCCATAGCTATATTGGTAGAAAATGGTAGCCTGCCATTAGAATATAAACCACACATTCTTCATGGCAACCATGAAGGTGAATGGGAGGCGCATATAAACCCAGACTGGTTGTTAGTTTGGGAACAGAATGATGATGAATTGACTCTCTTAATGCTGACAACAGGTACACATTCCGATGTATTTGGCAAAACAAGAAGATAATATTGAGTTGGCTATTAATTATATCATCTGATAGTTCGTGGCATGAAACAGCGCCTCGGCAATGTTCTTCACGCCCATCTTGGCGAAAGGTTGCGCTTGCAAGCCTTTATCGTATCCACCGACTTGCATAGTCGGTCGGCAATATCATTCATCGTGTAACCTTGGGCAGACAATCTCAAAACATCTCTCTCAGTCTCGCTCAAGGTTATGCCTTCTTTCTTTTCCCACTTATGGCGCAATGCGGAATATTCAAAATAGCTACGCTCACCATTCTTCTGCATGATGATATGTCCCGGTTCATCGGTTGCTGCCAATGATACGGTGCAGAGGGCAAGCCAGATTCTTCCATCATCAGAAAGAAGTATCGGAGTGAGGTGATGATGAATCAATCGGCTATGTCTGCCATTGGTAAGATGAAAGTCGTACGAGATGGTATAGTCCAGGCGGTCGCCTACAGGCAATTCGTTGAAAAGGTCAAATCCTTTCTTGTTCACTTCGAGCAACATCTGCAGGTCAGCATCCGGAACATGGTCGATATACATCTGATAACCAGCCTCCATCAACTGCTCCGGTTCCAATCCGCAGAGATAAGCGAGGTTATCTGATGCATAGATGAAGTCCTGATGAAAATAGTCGATGATATAGACGCACTGGTAGGTGCTGCGGGCAAAAGCTTTTGCCGCATTCACCAATAATTCAATCTTCTCGTAATCTTCTCTGTTGATATGATTCACCTCGTTGGAATGGAGGAAGAAATCGTCTTTTTCTTTATTCATAAGCTATTCTGAATATTACTCTTTCTATCTGATTCCCGATTCATCAAACTATCGGGTCTTGTTTTTATATATTTTCGGTACAAAAATACATTATTTTTGCATTTGTGGTTACTCCACATTCTATAATTGCAGAAATTAGAACAGTTGCCAAATCATTCCTCTATTGGGGTTGAAAGCTTATAAATAGTTCTTTAAAGCTATCCGGCAGATTTTAGTATTGTTTTTTATTGAAAATATCCATGAAAAGTTTGCTTATATAAAAATAATGCCTACCTTTGCATCGCAGTTCCGAAAGGGATAGCAATCAGATGAGAAAAAGACGGGGTGTAGCGCAGTCCGGTTAGCGCACCTGCTTTGGGAGCAGGGGGTCCCAGGTTCGAATCCTGGTACCCCGACTTTTTATTTTATACCCTCCTATAATTAATTTCAAATTCAATATCTTGTAATAGCTTTACTCTTTCTAACGAGTAAGTATTGTCATGTATTTGCAGGTAATAGAATAGTTCTTGTGCTTTTTCCAAAAGAGGCAGGGGCAAAGTGGATAGATAACTCTCTTCTAACAGCAGTTTGGCAGCCAATTCCAATCGTTGCATCCCGCATCCGTCATCATGATTCAACTCTGCGATGATTTCTTCTGGCGTATGTTGCAATAGGAACGGGGAGTCTATCTTCAGGGCAAGGTAAGCTTCGGACAAGATGGTTGGATTTTTATCCTGTCCTTTTCCTTTATTTCGGTTAAAAAACAGTAAAGCGATTGCTTTGCCAATCTCTTCAATTTGGACCATGATGAAATCTCTTTTCAACATACCTTGTGACAATTTAGTTTTTTATTCTGATGCTAATGATTTTAACGTCCTTCAAAGGGCGGTCATATTTGTCCCTCTTTTGGTTGGCGATTCGGTCCAATATGTCGAATCCCTCTGTCAATTCGCCAAAAATAGTATATTGACCGTCCAAGTTGTGGCAGCCACCGATTGTGGTATAAGCCTCCCTCTGTTCTTTTGTGAAAATCAGATGTCCGGGGGTTGCTAAAATCATGGAGTCGATTTGGGCATTGATGCTGGCAACTCGTTTGTTGAAAGATTTAGGATTGTCCGTCTTGAGCATTTGGAGTTCTGTCCTTACCGGACGATAAAACAAATCGAGGGCCTTTTGACGGATTTTGTAATTTTGAACCTTTTCCAACGTGTCTAACTCCCCGCTACGATATACTTTCCCTTGTACGATAAAGAACTGGGACATATCCGATTTCTTTTTAGGATTGATATCATCGTTTTGCCGCGGAGCAGCCAATGTCCCTTTCTTGAAGAAATATTCAGGTCTCATTTCAGGCATGATTTCAGAACTTCTGTCGCCGTAACCTATCCGGGCACCGGGGGAAGCGTTTCTGGAATCGGGTGAACCTCCTTGGATGATGAAGCCGGGAATGACACGGGAGAATAGCGTTCCGTCAAAAGCCCCGGAGCGTGCCCGCTCTATAAATGTCTTGACATGATTGGGTACGTTTTCATACAAACGGGCTTTCATCACCCCTTCGCTTGTCGTGATGACGACCTCTTGTCCGACTGCGTTGTGGGAGAAAGAGCTTATTACAAGCAAACTGATAAAATAAACTAAATAGCCTAAATTTTTCATCTGAGTATCATAAATATTGTTGTAAAGTTATACTATAATCTTTGATGATGCAAAACAAGTCGTATATTTGCGCTCGTGTATTAATAGAATTTAATATTTTAGCGGTAACGTTAAACTTTCTATCATATGAATTGGATAAATGAATTGATATGGGGGCAAGGTGTCGGGCACTCCATATTGTTGTTGTCTTTTGTCATCGCATTAGGCATACAACTGGGTAAAATTAAGATTTTCGGTGTGTCGTTAGGAATCACCTTTGTCCTGTTTGTGGGAATCATTATGGGACATTTCGGGATAACTATTAATCCCCATGTGATTCATTTCTTTCAAGAATTTGGTTTGATTTTGTTTGTGTATTCAGTCGGAATGCAAGTCGGACCCGGTTTCTTCTCCTCTTTCAGACAAGGTGGAATCACTTTGAATATGTTAGCGTGCGGTGTAATCTTCTTGGGTGTCTTGACCACCATTGTGATTCACTACATGACAAATATCCCAATGCCAACGATGGTAGGTATTTTATCCGGAGCTGTAACCAACACGCCTGGTTTGGGTGCTGCCCAGCAGGCATTTTCAGATATGCATGGAGTGAGTGACAATTCCATTCCTATGGGATATGCTGTTGCTTATCCATTAGGTGTCATTGGTATTATTTTATCGACAATCATCATACGTTACGTATTCCGCGTCTCTTTCCAAAAAGAGAATGAGATGTTGGAGAAGGAGGATAATTCACATGCAAACGGAGCGATTCCAATCTCTTTGGTGGTGAAGAATCCCGCAATCTTTAATAAGAAGGTGCGTGAAATATCCAGTCTGTTGGAACATCGTGATTTTGTAATCTCACGTATCTGGCGGGATAATGACAAGAAGATAGAAATGGTTTCAGCGGACACTGTCCTCCAAGAGAATGATAAGGTGTTTGTCATCACTACTGAACAAGATGCCGAGACCTTGAAGATATTTATTGGTGAAGCTATTGATATGGAGCGTAAGCAATGGATCCGTATGGAAAGCCAGTTCATCAACCGCCGTATCTTGATTACGAAACCGGAATTGAACGGAAAGCATTTGGGAGATTTGAAACTACGTAAATTGTATGGTATCAACATTACCCGTATCAATCGTGCCGGCGTGGATTTGGTTGCTAAGCCGAACTTGACTTTGCAAGTCGGTGACCGTGTGAACGTGGTGGGTACGGAAGCTTCTATTGCCAATGTCGAGAAAGTGTTAGGTAACTCTTTGAAACGTTTGAACGAGCCTAACCTGATTGCCATCTTTGTTGGTATCGCTTTGGGTATCTTCTTGGGAAGTATTCCGATGACTTTCCCGGGCATTCCTCAGCCTATCAAGTTGGGTTTGGCTGGTGGTCCACTTATTGTAGCCATCCTGATTAGCCGTTTTGGTTATCATTACAAACTGATCACCTATACGACGCAGAGTGCGAACTTCATGTTGCGAGAGGTCGGCATTGCGATGTTCTTGGCTTGTGTAGGTTTGCGTGCAGGAGACGGATTCGTCGATACCATTATCAATGATGGCGGTTTTGCTTGGATCGGTTATGGTGTGATTATAACCATGCTTCCTCTGTTGACAATCGGTTTTATCGCACGATATTTCTTCAAGATAAACTATTTCACATTGATGGGACTTATTGCGGGTAGTACGACTGACCCGCCAGCATTGGCTTATTCCAACCAGACTGCGGGAAACGATGCTCCGTCTGTCGGATATGCTACAGTTTATCCTTTGACAATGTTCTTGCGTGTGTTGACGGCGCAGCTGTTAATACTGTTCTTTGCCTAAATAGAAGTAAATATATCCTTAATGAAGGGGTTGTGTCACAGATTCAGCCCCTTTGTTATTTGTCAGAATTAGTAAAAAGCAAGGCCACTTCTTCTTTTTGTCTTTTTAGCCTTTCTACTGTTTTAAATCCCTTGTCGTGCCATCCAATAATAAAAGCTCTAAATTTTTAGAAGATGTTTGAAATATAGGAAATTTTATTAATTTTGCATAGTTGGCTATGGCAATTATCGATTGAGGTGATCAGTGTTGTTCCTGATTGGATTTGCAATACTTTTGCTGGTTTCCAAAATACCATGGGTTTTCTTTTGATAGGGAAAAACAATCAATAATAAACACAATATGAGAAAACAATTTTTGACATGTCTTTTTAGCCTTTGTGCATTCCTCTTATGTGCGCAAAGTTTTGACTCCAAGTCGTTATATAAGATATATAATGACCAAGGAGAAGTGATGGACAATGCTGGTTCGGGGGAAAACTTTACTAACGTCAACTTGTCCAAAGAAATGAAAGGTGCCGCAGGGCAACTTATTAAGATTAGCGAAGAGGGCGATTATGTCCATTTGGCTTTCGCCGCTTCTGAAAAAGGTATGGGCCATGTGCCGGAGTTCCAAGAAGATTTATTGATTATCCAATGGGATGCAAGCGAAGGCTTGGATTACCAGCAGTGGAAGTTGACGAAAGTCGGGGACAACACCTTTATTATCTCTCCGAGAAATCGGACAAACGCGCATTGACCTATCGCAAGGATGGGAAATTGCAGTTGGAAGACAGAAATGAATCTGAACCGGCTCAACAATGGGTGATTAAAAAGACAAACGAGAAATTGCCAAAGGAGAAGAACTTGGTTGGTAAAGAAAACTGGGAAAACGAACAGATATTCGCTATCAACAAAGAAAACGGAAGAAACACATTCATCCCTTTCCTCTCTATGGAGGCTTTGAAAAATGACCCGAGCTTCAAGCAGCCTTGGGAAACTCCTCGTGCAGACAACTATATGCTTTTGAACGGCATGTGGAAATTCAATTGGGTGGAAGCTCCGGAGAAGCGGCCGGTAGAGTTCTATAAGGAAACTTATGACGTGTCTGGTTGGAAAGAAATCCAAGTCCCTTCTTCATGGGAAATGCAAGGATACGGCACTCCTATTTATACCAACATTACTTATCCTCACAAACCAGCCTCCTTTCATCCGTCCTGTCGAAGGTTGGACAATCGAGAAGGAAAAGAATCCGGTCGGCTCTTACAGAAGGGAATTCAATATCAATAAGGATTGGGCAAACAAAGAGGTGTTCTTGCATTTCGATGGTTGTTATAGCGCATTATATGTCTGGGTTAACGGGCAACCGGTCGGTTATTCCCAAGGTGCTAACAATGATGCCGAATTCAATGTGACCAAATATTTGAAGGAGGGAAAGAATACATTGGCTTGCGAGGTATATCGTTGGAGCGATGGTTCTTATTTGGAAGACCAAGACATGTTCCGTTTAAGCGGTATCCATCGTAGCGTTTATATGTATGCTACTCAGAAAGTGCGTGTCCGTGACTTCCATATCACCGACCAGTTGAGCGATGATTTGAAGAGTGCTTCTTTCAATGTGGCTTCTTCCCTCAAAGCATACGATAAGGCTTACCGCAATCTGAAGTTGGAAGTTCAAGTGCTTGACCCGTCATATAAAGAGGTGGCAAAACAGGAAATCGCTGTTCCTTCCGTGAAGAAGGGCAATGAACAAATCTTCAATGTCAAAGGTCGGATTCCTGCCAATGTGGATTTGTGGTCTGCCGAGACTCCTAACTTGTATACTTTTATTGTTTCCTTGAAAGATGCTGCTGGGAACTTGATCGAAGTATCGTCAAACAAATATGGTTTCCGCAAAATCGAACAGAAGAACAACAAAGTATATATCAACAATGAGCTTGTATTGTTCAAGGGTGCCAACCGCCACGATACTCATCCTGTTTAGGCAAAGCGATACCGGTTGAATCCATGAAGCAGGATATCGAACTGATGAAGTTGAATAACTTGAACATGGTTCGCACGTCACATTATCCTAACGACCCGCGCATGTATGCGCTTTATGACTATTATGGATTGTATGTTATGTGCGAAGCCGATGTGGAATGTCATGGTAATACTTCCATCTCCGGCAAAGAGAATTGGAAGCCATCCATGGTGGACCGTGTGGTAAGAATGGTGGAACGCGACAAGAATCATCCTGCTGTTATCTTCTGGTCATTGGGTAACGAGTGTGGAGGAGGAAATAACTTTGAAGCTATGTATAAGGCGGCTAAAGACATTGATCCGTCCCGTATGATTCATTATGAGGGTAAGAACGATGTGGCTGATATGGATTCACAGATGTATCCGTCTGTCGATAATATGATTGCTGCTGACAAACAACCTCGTAACAAACCTTATTTCTTGTGTGAATATGCTCATGCGATGGGTAATTCTATCGGTAACTTGCCTGAATATTGGGATTATATTGAAAACCATTCAACCCGTATGATTGGTGGTTGTATTTGGGACTGGGTTGACCAAGGTTTGTGCATGACAGGCCGTCCTCAAAACGAATTCTATTATGGTGGTGATTTCGGGGACAAACCTAATTCCGATGATTTCTGCTGTAATGGCATCATTACTCCGGACCGCAAGGTGACTCCGAAGTTGATGGAGGTAAAGAAGGTATATCAGTATATCGAAGTCAAAGCTGTGGCAGGCAACGAAAAGCGCATCGCAATCAAGAACAAATACGATTTCTTGACACTCAACCAGTTCAAGATGGATTGGTCTTTGTTGAAGGACGGTGAAGTCATCGAACGTGGAACAATGGAATTGCCGGATGCGAAACCAAACCAAACGGTTGAAGTCAATGTTCCTTACCAGGCTGCAACGGACGACGGCCATGAATATGCGATCAATGTCTATTTCTTCAAGAAGAATCCGGAAATCTGGGTGCCTCGTTCCCATTACTTTGCCAGCGAACAGATTCTTTTGGAAAAGAAGAATGATGCAGGGAAGCATGTGTGTGCTTATGCGAAGAATCCTTCCGCTCCTTTGGCCATCACCGACAACGAAGGTGTAATCCAAATCAAGGGTTCTGAGTTTGAGGCTGAATTCGATAAGAAGGCAGGTTATTTCACCTCTTTGGTGTATAATGGAAACGAGATGATTTATAACAACCAAGGATTCACTTTCAACTGGTATCGCTCTTGCAACAATGATAGACGTAAATATCAGGAAACAACTGTTAATGTCCAGGATTGCCATGCTCAACAGCAGGAGGGTGCTTATGTGATTACAGTGAAGGCTGTGGCAACGGTCGCTAATGAAAAGAATGCTACTTATCCTTATGAAGTGGTTTACTCCGTTTCTCCTTGTGGCAAAGTTGCTGTAAAAGCCAGCTTCACGTTGAAAGACGATGCTTATAAAGTTCCTCGTTTAGGTCTTGTGGCAAGCTTGACCGATAAGTTGGAAAACGTTACTTACTATGGACGCGGCCCGTGGGAAAACTATTCCGATAGAAAGGCTTCTGCTTTCTTGGGCATTTACGAGAATACAGTTACCGGCTTTGAAGAAGAATATGTCCGTTCGGAAAGCATGGGAAATCGTGAAGATGTCCGTTGGGTGAAGTTTACCGACAATGGCGGCAACGGATTGCTTATCCAAGCCGACAAGAACTTCAATTTCTCTGCTTTGCATTTCACGGACAAACAGTTGTGGAACGATATGAAGCATGGGCATGAACTGGACGCAAACCGTTTGAAAGAGACGGTTCTCTGTATTGATGCAATCCAAAGAGGTTTGGGCAACAAGAGCTGCGGTCCGGGTCCGTTGGAGAAATATGAAATGAAGCCGGGCACATTTACTTGCTCATTCGTTATCAAACCTTACTTCGTAGGTAAAAACTGATTTTGTCACGCTCTTGCGGGCGCATGAATAAACTGGGGCTGTATCAAAATGGAAGTTTTGATGCAGCCCCTTTAAGGTATGTCGGAATTAGTAAAATCTTAGCTAATTTGCCTTTTTCAAATCCGGATAGCTGATGCGGGTGTGATAGATGATTTTCAGCTTCTCGATAAAGACTTTCTTGATGTTTTCCACATCCTTGAAAGTCAGCGGGGCATTCTTGAAGAGTCCGTCAGCGATTTGTCCGTCTATGATTTTGTTGACCAATTCGGTGATTCCCTCTTCTGTATGCTCTTTCAAGCTGCGAGAAGACGCTTCTACGGCATCCGCCATCATGACAATGGCCGTCTCTTTCGTGAAAGGATTAGGTCCCGGATAGGTGAAGATGGATTCGTCTACCGGCTTGTCAGGATACTTGTTGCGGTATGAATTATAGAAATACTTGGCTTTCCCGTGCCCGTGGTGGGTGCGGATAAAGTCGATAATCTCTTTAGGCAAGGATGCTTTCTCTGCAATCTTGACCCCTTCTGTCACATGGCTGATGATGACTTTGGCACTATCTTCAAAAGAGAGGGAAGAGTGCGGATTGATGCCGTTTTGATTTTCGGTGAAGTAGATAGGATTGCTCATTTTCCCGATGTCATGATACATGGCACCCGTTCTTACCAATTGGGCATTGGCCCCGATCTTGCTTGCGGCTGCCGAAGCCAAGATGGAGACCTGCAAGGAGTGTTGGAATGTGCCCGGGCAGTTCTCGCTCAGCTTCTTCAATACTCCCGTGTTGATATTGGAGAGTTCCACCAATGTGATGGGAGAGAGGTATCCAAATGTCTTTTCCAGCATATAAACCAATACGTAGGTGAACATCAGCAGGACGAAGTTGATGCCGAAATAGAGGATCATCGGCCAATGTATCTTGTTGATGTCCGCATCCTGGTACAACACCAATCCCAAATAGGAGAGGGTGTAGGAGAGGAATACGAATAAGGCGCAATGCATCAGCTGTGAACGTTGCGACAGCTCTTTCAAGCTGTAGGTGACGACCATTCCCGCTATGACTTGCAGGATCAGGAACTCATGGGGGAAAGGTGCGATGATGGAGCATATCAAGACGGTCACCAAATGGGTGAACAGTGCCGTCCGGGAGTCGAAGAATGTCCGGACAACTATCGGTACGATGGCAAATGGAATGATGTAGATGTTGAACAAGCTGCTGCGGATACATATCTCTGCCAATAAGACGGGCACGAATATGCAGCAAAGCAGGAAGAAGGTGTTCCTCCGGTTATACAATATTTTGATTCGGAAGGACCATAAGAAGAGCCAATAACAGAACATGATGCCGAATACCAGGATGATTTGTCCAATGAGCATCAAGTTATGCCTTTGGTTGCCGCCGGACTTGGACTCATAGACAATCTTCAAGGAGCGAAGCACATTGTATGTGTTGGAATCGACAATCTCCCCCCGGTCCACGATGCGTTCTCCCGCTTGGATGACGCCCGACGAGATAGGGACGCTTTGCAGCAGCTCCCTCTTTACCTTCTCCGACATCTCTTCGTCGTAGGTGACGTTTTCCGTCAAATAGTTGTTGATGTCGCAAGACTGCAACAACGACTTGTTCAGCTTTGCCGGGCAATTGTTGATGATGAACTCATAGGCAGTCTTTACCGTGAAGAAATCCGAGACATAATGTGAAAACGAGACATTGTTTTGGAGTAGGTTCACATTCGTGTACTGCTTCTCTTTCATCTCCTCCAGGTCTTGCGGGGAAACGATGCCTTTGTCATAGAGCTGGCGCAACATATCCTCGATATACCTCATATAGGTGGCGTTGACCTTTTGGTTCAGCTTTTGGTTGTAATCCGCCCTCAGCTTGTCGATTTCGGAAGTCTCCACTTTGGAATGGACGCGATAATAGGGTTGGAACTTCTTCATGACGCTGTCTTGCTCTTCCTTGACTTCGCTGTCCGTCTTGTAGATCGGGAAGTTGGTAGAGGCGGTCAGAAGCCCGTATTTCCATGGTTTCCCTTCGTAAAACTGGTATTTGAATTTTGCTTCACGGGGAAAGAAGTATGCCATCAGCAGGGCAGCCACGAAAAAGTAGACCGCCGGGTGTACATTATAATGCTTTATATTCATGACCATTGTGTTTGGAGGCGAAATGTACACAAAAAAAGTATATTAACCGAAAAAAAAGAGTAATTTTGTGCCATTATTATTCAATCAACAGCAAATTATGACGGAAAGAAAGGTAAGAGTACGTTTTGCGCCCAGTCCTACGGGTGCTTTGCATATCGGTGGTGTTCGTACTGCCTTATATAATTATTTGTTTGCCAAACAAAATGGCGGAGATTTAATCCTTCGTATAGAAGACACGGATTCCCAGCGTTTTGTCCCAGGGGCGGAAGCCTACATCATTGAAGCTTTGACATGGTTGGGCATTCATTTCGATGAGGGAGTAAGTTTTGGCGGGAATTATGGTCCTTATCGCCAGAGCGAACGCCGGGAAATATATAAGAAATATGTTGACCAATTGTTGGAATCGGGTCATGCTTACATCGCTTTTGATACTCCTGAGGAGTTGGAAGCAAAGCGCAAGGAGATTCCCAATTTCCAGTATGACGCTTCTACCCGTACGCAGATGCGCAATTCCCTTACGCTTTCGGCAGAAGAGACAAAGGCCTTGATCGAGTCGGGGCATAAGTATGTGGTGCGTGTGAAGATTGAACCCAACGAGGATGTCCATGTGCATGATATCATACGTGGCGAGGTCGTCATCAACTCTTCTATCTTGGACGACAAGGTGCTTTACAAATCGGCAGACCAACTCCCGACTTATCACTTGGCGAATATCGTGGATGACCATTTGATGGAAGTCACCCATGTGATCCGCGGGGAAGAGTGGTTGCCAAGCGCGCCGTTGCACGTTTTGCTTTACCGCTATTTCGGTTGGGCGGACACGATGCCACAGTTTGCACACCTCTCCCTGTTGTTGAAACCGGAAGGGAACGGGAAGTTGAGCAAACGGGATGGCGACCGCTTGGGTTTCCCTGTTTTCCCATTGGAATGGCATGACCCGAAGAGCGGTGATGTCTCTTCGGGATACCGTGAAAGCGGCTATTTGCCGGAAGCCGTTGTCAATTTCTTGGCTTTGCTGGGCTGGAACCCGGGCAACGACCAGGAGGTGATGAGCATGGAAGAACTGGTCAAATCCTTCAACTTGAGCCATTGCAGCAAGAGCGGGGCGAAATTTGATTACGAGAAAGCGAAATGGTTCAACCATCAATATATCCAGATGAAGGACAACAAAGAGATTGCTTCTTTGTTCATGCCTATCGTGGAAGCCCATGGCGTACATGCCACTCCGGAATATGTGGAGAAAGTGGTGGGCATGATGAAAGACCGCGTAAGCTTCATCAAGGATTTGTGGGATGTTTGCTCTTTCTTCTTCGTGGCTCCGGCGGAATATGACGAGAAGACCCGCAAGAAACGTTGGAAGGAGGACAGCGCAGCCCAGTTGACGGAGTTCATCGAGGTTTTGCGTGCGCACGAACCGTTCGACATCGAGAGCACGGAGAATGCGGCAAAGGCGTGGATCGAGAGCAAGGGCTATCATTTGGGCAATATCATGAATGCTGCCCGTCTGGCTTTGGTAGGTGAAGGCAAAGGCCCTCATATTTTCGATATCACGGAAGCCTTGGGCAAAGAAGAGTCTATCCGCCGTATCCAGCGTGCGATTGAAATCCTGAAATAAATAATGACCCCGAAGACAGAGGATAACGAACTTGGACTATGTATAGCTTGTTGATACATCTTTATGCATTGGCTGCCCGGTTGGCCTCTCCCTTCCATAAGAAAGCCCGTCTGATGTGTGAAGGGCAGAAGCAGACCAATCCGGTGTTGCGTTCGCTTATTCGTAAGGATGAAAAGTACATTTGGTTTCATGCGGCTTCATTGGGGGAATTTGAGCAGGGACGTCCCATGATGGAACAGGTCAAAGCCCATTATCCTCAATATAAGATACTGCTTACGTTCTTTCTCCCTCCGGCTATGAAGTGAGGAAGAACTATCAAGGGGCGGATGTGATTTGTTATTTGCCTTTTGACACGCCCCGCCGTGTGGAACAGTTTTTGGATTTGGCGGACCCTGTTGCCGCCGTGTTTATCAAGTATGAGTTTTGGGGGAATTACTTGGGGGAATTGAAGAGGCGGGACATCCCGGTGTTCATCATCTCTGCCATCTTCCGCCCCGGGCAATCGTTCTTCAAGTGGTATGGCGCTTCGTATCGCCGCCTGCTTCATGCTTTCAACCACCTGTATGTCCAGGATGAGCCCTCCAAGGCTTTGTTGGCAAAGTACGGGATCACGAATGTGACTGTCGCGGGAGATACTCGTTTCGACCGTGTGCAAGACATCCGCGATGCCGCAAAGGAGGTGCCATTGGTGGATGCGCTGGCCCGTGATGAAAAGGGCAATAAGCAATTGACGTTGGTCGTGGGAAGTTCATGGCCTCAAGACGAACAATTCCTGCTTCCGTTCTTCAACGGGCACAAGGAGATGAAAATGGTCATTGCTCCGCATGAAATCCATGAAGAGCATTTGGCAGCGATAGAAAAAGCATTGGAGCGTCCTTGCAAACGTTTGTCTGCCGTCCGCTCGGCGGATGACTTGAAAGGCGTGGATTGTTTGGTCATCGATTGCTTCGGCTTGCTTTCTTCCATTTACCGTTATGGCGAGATAGCCTATGTCGGCGGAGGATTCGGTGCGGGCATCCATAACACCCTGGAGGCTGCCGTTTATGGAGTCCCGGTATTGTTCGGGCCGAAATATGGCAAGTTCAAGGAGGCGAAAGATTTGGTGGAAGCCGGCGGAGCGTTCCCGGTCAACAGCGGGGAGGAGTTTGCCGCTTGCATGAAACGGTTGATGGCCGATGCGAAAGCATTGCATGGCGCTGGGGAAGCTTCCGGTAATTACGTCAGCCGGCAAGTGGGAGCGACGGACAAGATCTTGCCGGAGATTATGAAGGATATTCCATCTTGAAATAGAAAAGGCGGTGTGTCAACAACTTTTTGGCACACCGCCTTTTTATTAAAAACTTAAACTCTTACTCAAGCGTCAACTCCACGACAAAATCCACGTCAGTCGGGACTTCATCCAAGTATAAAACAGCTCCCTGCTTGTCTTGTTTGAATTTGACCGGGGACTTGTCTTTGAAAGCGATTGATTTCTTTATTTTCTGGGACAACGGGAGGAACAAACCCTTGTCTTTCAAGTTCAAGATATGGACAAACAACTTGTTCCCCTTTTGGGTCGTCACACCCCAGTCGTGAGGAGCAACGGCACCGCCTCTTGTCCCGTAAATGGTTTCACCGTAAACGTTCATCCATTCACCCATCTCTTTCAATCGTTGGACAGCGACAGCGGGCAATTCGCCATTCGGCTGCGGGCCTATGTTCATCAAAAGGTTCGCATTCTTTCCGGCTGCATTGACCAGGTAACGGATTAAATCGTTTGTGGACTTATAATTCTGGTCTGTGATTTTATATCCCCACATGCCGTTCATCGTTTCGCAAGTTTCCAAAGGCAGAATGCTGATGCTTTGTCCTCCCGAGAAACCCGCTTTGTTTTCACCCGGCAGGTCTCTTTCGAACAATTGGAAATCCTCTCCTTCAAACGGTTTGACATGATGGTTGTTGCCGACCATGCAGTTGGCTTGCAGTTTATGTATCAAGGCATACTGTTCGGAAAGATGCCAATCCCAGTCTGGCTTGTCCCACCAGCCGTCAAACCAAATCGCACGGATAGGGCCGTAGTTGGTCAATAGTTCGGTCAGCTGGTTCTTCATGAACGCGTCGTATGATTTCCATTCCCCGTGGTTCTTCCTTCCTGCTTTGTGCCCGGTGTTTCCCAATGGATAATAATCCTCCCGGTACCAATCCAAGTGGGAGTAATAGAAATGTAGGGCGATGCCCTGTTTCTGGCACTCCTCGGACAGCTCTTTCAACACGTCGCGCTTGAACGGGGTCGCGTCCACGATGTTGTAGTCCGACTGCTTCGTATGGAACATGGAGAAACCGTCGTGGTGGCGGGATGTGATGGTGATGTATTTGGCTCCGGAAGCCTTGATGGCAGCCACCCAGTCATGGGCGTTGAAGTTGGCAGGATAGAAACCGGAAGCCAATTTGGAATACTCGTCTTTCGGCAATCCCAAATCGTTCATGACCCATTCGCCTTGCCCCATCATGCTGTAAATGCCCCAGTGGATAAAGATGCCGAACTTGTCATTTTGGAAATCCTCACGCGACTTTAAATTCTCTTGGGTCGGTACATACTTCTCATGCTGTTCAGGGTTGGACGCTGCCATTTGAACAGCGAAGAGGCTGGACGCTGCGCACAATCCAAGCCATTTGAATACATTATTCTTCATGCTATCCTATTTTGATATTATCTTACGCAAACTTACGTAAAATATGCGGGAAAACCTCGTGTAAAGGGAGGAATTATCAACTCCGGGACACTAAAAAAGGGCAGTGTCAAGACAATTGCTTGACGCCGCCCTATATGATTTTTTATCAAACGACGAATTATAATTTGTCGTTAGAACCTAAAACGTTCAAGATTTTGTGTTTGTACAATTTTTCCATTTCGTCACGAGCCGGGCCTAAGTACTTGCGTGGGTCGAACTCAGCTGGCTTTTCAGCAAATACTTTGCGGATAGCGGCAGTCATTGCCAAACGGGAGTCGGAGTCGATGTTGATTTTGCAAACAGCAGACTTCGCAGCCTTGCGCAATTCTTCTTCAGGGATACCGATTGCAGCTTCCAAGTTACCGCCATACTGGTTGATCATGTCAACATATTCCTGTGGAACAGAAGAAGAACCGTGGAGAACGATAGGGAAACCTGGCAGTTTTTCCATTACTGCGTCCAATACGTCGAATGCCAATGGAGGAGGGACCAAACGGCCGGTAGCCGGGTCAACGTGGCACTGTTCCGGTTTGAATTTGTAAGCACCGTGGGAAGTACCGATCGAGATAGCCAGTGAGTCGCAGCCTGTGCGGGTAGCGAAGTCGATAACTTCTTCAGGGTCTGTGTAAGTGTGGTGTTCAGCGCAAACTTCGTCTTCAACACCAGCCAATACGCCTAATTCACCTTCTACAGTTACATCATACTGATGAGCGTATTCAACAACTTTCTTGGTCAAAGCGACATTTTCTTCGTATGGGAGATGGGAACCGTCAATCATTACTGAAGAGAAACCTAAGTCTACGCAAGACTTGCACAATTCAAATGAATCCCCGTGGTCCAAGTGGAGAACAATCTGAGGATTTTCACAACCCAATTCTTTTGCGAATTGAACAGCGCCTTCTGCCATGTAACGAAGCAATGTCTGGTTTGCATAGTTACGTGCACCTTTGGACACCTGTAAGATTACCGGGGATTTAGTTTCAACAGAAGCTTTGACGATTGCTTGCAACTGTTCCATGTTGTTGAAGTTGAATGCAGGGATAGCATAACCACCTTTGATAGCTTTTGCGAACATCTCTTTAGTGTTCACCAAGCCCAGTTCTTTGTAACTTACCATGATTGTATTATATTAAACGATTTAAATCGGGTGCAAAGATACTACTTTTATCTGGAAAATCTTAAAAATAATCCCTTTGCTTCTGTGAAATAAAGCAAAAAACACATTGGGGTAAAAAAAGAGCCGGAAAACTTTTTTTATTCGCTTTTTATGGATAATTTTGCAACCCGAAATATACCGGTTACCATTTAATTGAAGTTTAAATTAAAAGTGCAATAAAGAAATGAAAAAAGGTATTCATCCTGAAAATTATCGTCCTGTTGTATTCAAGGACATGTCTAACGATGATATGTTTATCACTCGTTCAACTATTAATACGAAAGAGACTATCGAAATTGATGGCGTGACTTATCCGTTGGTTAAGGTTGAAATCTCTAACACTTCTCACCCGTTCTATACTGGCAAGTCTAAGTTGGTCGATACTGCCGGACGTGTTGATAAGTTCATGAGCCGCTACGGTAACCGTAACAAGAAATAATCAGGAATACATTTGTATTTATTGGATAGGATGGGGCTGCGTCTAAATGAAAGTTTGGATGCAGCCCTTTTTTTTGCCGTGACGGCATTTAGTAAAATCTCCAATGCCGAGGTCGTATTCCGACGGTATGGAAGACCTTACTAATATGCAACAGGCTTGAATATATGCTCTTATGAATTTTGACATTATACAAATTCCAAATAATTTTCCCTATTCACCACATGAAACTCAGCGTGTGGATATGCTTCTTGAAATGCTTTTGGAGCAGTAGGCATCTTGTCCCCCCATTTAAACTCCAATGCGGTCAGATTATTAGGATTCTCTTCGATAAGATCAATCTCTTGCTTATCGTAAGTACGCCAGAAATAGAACTCTTTATGAAGCCCTTCGTTAAAATTAGCTTTGCGTCGCTCTCCGATAATGTAGTTCTCCCACAGTGCGCCAACATCCTGTCGAATAGCTAATGGTGAAAATGCTCCGATAATCGCATTGCGAATCCCATTGTCATAGAAATACCATTTCCCGGCTTTCGTGACTTCTTTGCGGAGATTGCGCGAGTAAGCACCTAATCGATATACAACAAAGACTTTTTCCAATAAATCAAGATACTTTTCAACAGTTGTTTTGCTCATGCCGAGTTGTTTTCCCAACTCCTCATAAGACACCTCGCTGCCTAACTGAAAGGCGATGAGGCGCAACAAATCACGCATCTTGTTCGAATTTTTTAAGCCATCAATCGCCAATATGTCTTTAAGCAGATAGGCGCCGACAATATCGCGCAGATAGTCTGTTTTACGCTCATAGTTTTCCATCATTACCACTTCGGGATAAGAACCGTAAATCAAACGAGATTCGAGATTTTGGCGGGTTTCGAGTGCTGTTTCCATTTGTGCAATTTCCCGTTGCGAGAATGGCGTCAGCAGAAATTGTGTACTACGACCAACTAACGGCTCTCCCGTTTTGTTCAGCAAATCGAAAGAAGACGAACCACTGGCTAATACGCTTATTCCCGGTATTTCATCAACTATCAACTTCAAGATACTGCCAATCTGCGGAATATTCTGAGCCTCATCAATAGCCAGCAAATCAATACCATCCAACAAATGTCGGTAATTAGCAACCGATCTATTCTCTAGTAATGCTAACGTGTCGTAGTCTTCGCCATTAAGCATCATTGTTCGACCGGAATAACTATCTACAATTTGACGCATCATTACTGTTTTACCGACACGACGGGCACCAAAAATCAATACCGCTTTATTAGGAGCGATTCGTGTTGTAATCTTTTCTTGAAGTATTCTATTTATTGTTTCCATACTTTGCAATTCTGATGCAAAGATAATCATTGTTTTTTAAATTGGCGAATTTAATGTAAAAAACGTATTGTGTAATGGCGATTTTTACACACAGGCCGTTCTGTCGATTTTTCATTGCACTCGCATATTATATTAATATAGCCTCCATTAACGGCATAATTGCCATTTTACGTTTTGTTTTTATCAAAATGAAAGATTGCACATATTATGCTGATGAAGTGACAATATAAAATATCGGTTTGCTTTTCTGATACACCGACTTTTTAATGTTGCCGTGACGGAATTTATAATCGGTTTAATTCTTCGATATTCTTGTCTGCTTTCTCGAATTTTTGCTTTCCGAAACTATAGCTGAACCGTAACAGGACTTTACGGCTTTCTCCATAACCCCAGGATGACAGGTCCAAGGCGTCTTTTATCCCATAACTGTCCCAACGTTCGGTATGGAAGACATCTGTCATTAGTAGGGAGAGGCGCATACTTCCCTCATGCCAGTTCTTGTTTATGCCTAAATCCATGCCTCCCGTTGCTTTGCTGACCTCATAGCTTCCGCCCTGCCGCTTTGAGTAGTATCGTCCGGATATTTCAAAGTTGATGCCTAATGGCAGTAGAATACTGTTGGTCGCAGACAAGAAACAGGATGGACGCTTGTATTCATGTTTGTATGTTTCGTAGTCCAGTTTATTCATGAAGTAGTAGAGTCCCGCATTTGTACTGAAGTTCCACCATGAAGTAAGGCGTTTTGAGAAAACGGCATCCAGTCCGACTTGTTGCTGCGTTCCAATATTTTTCGTTGTCATGATGGTCTTGTTGTCCCCATACACATCAGTGAGTGATGTGAAATAGTCATCGAGTTTGTTGTAATAGAGGTTCAATGACAGATTGCTCCAGGTGTATGACAGCATGACCTTATTGCTTATCTGAGGTTTGAGGAAGGGATTGCCTTTCCAATAAGTTAATTCATCAAGCAGATATTCAAATGGGTTCAGGTCCTCGTACCGAGGTTTGTCCTGCCGTCTGCTGTAAATCAATGCTATCTTGTTCTTTTCGTTGATGGTGTATGTTGTACTCAGGTTCGGAAATAACCGAAGATGATCTTGACTGTTCGTCTCCGCATCTTGGTAGGTCTGCGAATGTAGCCTGTTGTATGTGTGCATATATTCCATGCGTACTCCTGCACTCAGTTCTGTTTATTCCAAGTATGGGTATATTGTGCATAAGCTTCAAGATTTTTCTCCTTGTAGAAGAAGCTGTTTGAACGTTGCGGGTCTACATCACCGTTCTTTTTGAAGAGGAATGCGTTATGACTCTTGATGAGAGTTATCTTGATGCCTGCAAGGAGTTCGTTCTGTTCGTCAGGGTTGTATTTATAGTCTGCCAAGAGCGCATAGATATCAATATCCTTGTCAGGTTCTGAATAGAAGAAGTCGGAGCGGATAAGCGTATTGGCTGGCGAGAAGTATTCATTAGGCTGTTCGCAGCGGGCTTTGCCATCAAAGTGCGTCCAGTCCGCCGAGAATGAGAATTGTGCCTTGGATGTTGGTTTGTACAGATAGTTCACGCTGTTGTTGTATTGGAGGTTTTTCTGCTCGATATAGTTGTTGCGTGCCTTAAGGATATTGTCCAGCAGGTTTGTCCCTTGATAGATATAGGTTGTTGTCTGTGTTTCTCCGGGTCCAGCAAGTAAGTTCACGGTGCTGCTCATAAAGAGTTTGTTCTTTTGATTAGGCTGCCAGGAAAAGTCGATGCCTGCCGAGTAAGTGTTGCGCTTGTCGGTATCTGTTGTCTCCGATATGTTCTTGTCCCCGTTCTGGATTTTTTCGTAACCATAATCCATCGAATAGTGTCCTAAACTATGATTGTAGTTCATGCCAAGTTGCCATTTGTTCGTATTGTAAGATAAAGCGATATCTGAATTCTGTTTCAGGTTTTCCCAATAACCCATGCTATGCGATGTCGTTACGAAGAAACCGGATTTTTCAGATGCTTTCAGCATAATGTTTATAATACCGCCGGCACCATCGGATCCGAAACTGGCATTAGGATTATGAGATATTTCTATTTGTGATATTTTCTCTGAAGAGAGAGAACGGAGGTAAGTTGAGAGCTCGTCTCCTTGCAGCATGAGCTTTCTTCCGTTGACGTATATGGCTGTCCCGCCGAGTGAAGCTAAGGAAATGCCGCCTTTGTTGTTTACGGAAACACCAGGGGTATGTTTCAGGACATCCAAAGCATTTCCTATGTCGGTCAGATAGGATTGGGCAATATGAATCTGAATCTTGCCGTTTGAAGAAGTTGCCATAGGACGGGATTTCCGTGCTGTGACAACGACATCTTGCAAGAAATATTATCTGGCTCCATCTGAATGTCTGGAAGGGTCTGAGGACCTGCAATGGTGATGTTCTTCTTAATCTCCTTATAGCCTAATGTCCTTACGCATAGGAGAAACTCCCCTTTGTGGACTGGAAAATAGAAATGCCCGTTACTATCGGTGACTGCGGTTTCAATCAGGACGTTCTCCCGCAAAGATGCTAACATGACGACAACGGCATCAAGCCCTTGTTCTTGTTCATCCAAGATTCTTCCGGTTATGTTGTCTTGAGCGTTCACGGATATGGCATAGCCTATTCCTATACACGATAAGAGAATCTTTACTAAAAAATTACCCATAACAATCAATTACTAACGTGAGTTTTATGAAATATAAGAGACTGAAAATTTGATGATTATCGAAAGATATTATGTTTTTATAGTTCTGAAATATAAAGGATTACAAGCAATAATCGCTATGCATTTCTGAATGCAAAATTATAAAAATATTTTGTATGGCAGATGATTTCTGCAAGTATTTAATGCTTTTCCATGATTCGGGTTATCGTTCTCTAAAGCATTTCTATCAAGCAAGGTCGTCATGTATAGGCGCATCGTTGTGATACTTTTTGATTTCCTCCAGCATTTTGTCGGGGATGTCGGTTTTGTCAATAGCTTTCAATAAGGCTTCGCCTTTCACGGCAAGTTTGTTGCTTGCCGCCAGGTTCTTCGCTAAAGCTCTGGCACAGTCGTTTGCCTTTAAAATTTCCGTCGGTTCCGAGTTTTCGGTTGTCTGTAAGATTTCAGTCTTTTTTGAAATTCCCATAGTTGTTTTTGAAAAATTTATTTTGAAAATGTCAATCATGAAAGGATCCGTTCCCCATCTGATTGCATTGCAAATATACGCATTAATTTCTGCGAAAGCAAGTAAAACCAAAGATAAATTAATCATTAACATTTCTTCACTTTGCGTTTTTTCATTAAATTTTTTTCTCTCGCACGCGCTTTTTGTATGTGTTTATTTTTATTCTATTCTATTCTATTCTATTCTATTCTTTATAGCGGTTTTTTCATACTTTTTTTGAGTTAAAGCGTGTTTTTTTGCGGTTTTGCATCAAAATTTCATGCTTTAATCGAGTTCCATGCGTATTTTTGCCAATATTTTATGCAATCATCAAATTTGCCATAATGGCCTAAATAATTAAACTTCAATCCGTTATAGACATTTTAGCAAACTGCGATTGTTCCATTTTTTAGGTAATTGTCCGATTTTTGTTATCACAGTCGTTTTTGAGCATTTTTCCCCATCCAAAGCACCCATCAAAAACGTCCGAAGTTTTTCCAAAAACGTCCAATGTTTTTCCGGAAACGTCCGATGTTTTTTCAAAAACAACGGTTGTTTTTTCCCAAATAAACCCTCCTTTTCTGTGAATATTTGTAAACGGAAGTAAAACGAACGTAAAGGCGGAAGAAACTGCAAGATGGTGCGGGAAAATGCAGGAATGTGCAGGAAAATGCAGGAATGTGCAAAAATATGCAACTTGCGACGTGTTATGACGTCTCCGTCAACTCCACGCTTTCCTGCCGCCTTACCTTTGCCCCCGTAATCTTTAAACTATAAACAAATGTCATTGAAATTTACAGTAGTAGCAAGGAAAAACCTTAGCAAAGGCGCACCGGAAGACTCCAAATTGTTCTACGCACAGGCAAGACAAATGGGAACGGTGGGCATTGACGAATTGTGCGATGAAATCGCTGAAACGTGCACGCTGACCTCGGCGGACTTGAAATGTGCGCTCGACCGCCTTGCGTGGTCGATTGCCAAGCATGCCAAAGAGGGCAGAAGCGTGCAGGTGGGCGAATTGGGGAACTTCCGCATGAGCATCAGCTCCAAGGGCGTGGAGACGGAAGAGCAAATGAACGCCACGCTTATCAGGAAGGCGAACTTGTTGTTCTATCCGGGCAAACGGCTGCGGAGCGCAAGGAAGGAGGCCCGCTTCGAGAAGTTCGTGGCCAAGAAAGAGGAGCAGAAAGCGGGTGGAGGCGGCAATGAAAGCCCGGGGGCGTAAGATGCTGCTCCTTGTGATGCCCTGCCTGGCATTGGCGGGTTGCCGCAACACGTTGGAGTGCGGCACTTCGTCCGTGGCGGGCAAGGTGGAAGTGAGGCGGACGGAGAGCGTTGCGATACCCCGCAGCGCCGCACGCCTCGCCATCCCCGCCACCGGCAGCCGGCTGCCATCCCTGCCAGCCGGGGCGTCATATTTTGAAAGATCGGGGCAAGCATCCGTGGAAGTGCGCATTTCGCATGATACGATTTACGTCTATGCAACATGTGACAGCCTCCGGCAGTTGGTCGAATATTACGAGCAACGGCAAAGTGCGGCTTACGGGCAATCAACAACCAAGGAACGTGCGTCGCCATTTCCGTGGAAGCCCCTGTTGGTCTTGACTTTAGTACTTGTTTTAATAATCAAAATCAAACGATGAAATTACAATTATGCATAGCGGCATTCCTTTGCCTGTCGGGCGTGCTCCTCCTGTTGCTGGGCTTCTGGGTCCCCCCGGTCGGCATCATCGACAGCTCCGTCCTCGTCGCATTCGGGGAGATGAGCACCTTCGCCGGGGCATTGCTGGGGATTGATTACCGGTACAGGTATGATGCCAGTAAACATTACAAGAAATGAGGAAGGGGCTGTGTCAAAACGAAAGTTTTGATGCAACCCCTTTAAGGTGTGTCAGAATTAGCAAAATGCAAGGCACTGAGGATGAGACCGACAGGAGTTTACTGATGTAAATGACTGAGGTCGAATTCCCGAAAGTAACGCAGCAGTTTGCAATTATGACGCACCGCCTTAAGGTGTGTCACAATTAGCAAAATGCAAGGCACTGAGGATGAGACCGACAGATTTAGGGAAGAACCCAGGAGAAGTCAAGATGAAGGTTTACGAAGTATTGTTCTTATTGTCCAGGACTTTCTACTTTCCCCATAAACAGGACTGCTCCCGTCTGGTTTTCTATGATTTGGAATAAGAAAGGACGATTTGCACAGAACGTTACTTCCTTCGGGTTCTCTGGGCTGATTATGTCTGTAGGATCAGATATAATCGTAGTTACAGCACTTCCCTCCGACCCCTCTTCGTCCACTTTCAGCCGGCATGCTTGGAATATTTGAGACACGTACGATTTTATGTCTGCCAATTTGTCAAAATCGGCTTCTGAACTGAAAATCTTCTTTACATTCAAGATGTGCAAAGATTTTTCTAAATCCAGATGTTCCATTTGTATTTCAAACCGAGGAATCTTGAACACAACATTGCAACGTTCTATCTTTTGAAGGCAACTCTCCAAATATCCTTTTTGAGCCAAAGCTTCAACTACGCTTCCCATGGGAGTGTCTTCATTGGGCAGAATGAAGCGCATAGAAAACGCATGGTTGAGATAAGGTAAAGACGACAAAGCAAAGAGTTCATTCTGGAAGAATCCATGGCCTTTAAGCTTATTTGTCATAAATGGAATTTTCATCGTGCCATCTTTTGCATAAAACGAAGACTCTGCTGTGTTTTTAGCTTGAAACTTCGTCTCCCATCCTGCTTTGAAGTAGACGATATTGAGCAAATACATCAGTGCGGAAGAAGTCCATTGATTTCGTCTATTGCTTTGGCAATCATGCCTTCTGATTCTTTTTTACACCAATCATTAATTTTTTTCAAAGATGAAATGTCTGAAAAATCCAAAGAAGAAACTTTTGCCAAATATTTACTCTGGTTTACGTGTACGAAGTCCTTTTTCATCTGAATGTCTTGATTACTCCAAATGGAATTGGCTGTTCGGAATGTAATGCCAGGTTGAATCTTGCTCATGCCTGCCACTAACTTGTTGAAGTAATCATTGATTTCAGTTGGTGTATAACCCCCTAATTGAAGGGCCTGGACAATTTCCTCCCAAGTTTCTCCTTCCGCACCATTTTGCAACATGCCCAATGCACATTGTAGACTAAATGGAGACACCAACACATTCCCAGCATAATCCTTTGTCTGGTACAAAGCATCAAACAAGTTGCAAGCAAAAGTGTTTTGCTCTGCAGCCATCCTCTTTTCAGTTACCGTCAAAGGTATAGGTGTAGGATTTACGTTTTCATACACCTTTGTGCAAGAAAAGCAGATTAATCCACTAAATGTTGCAGCTAAAAAAAATAAAATATTCTTCATACGCAGGATGAATTAGTTTGTAAAAAGGGATAATAAATAGTAATCTGCAGACATTTCCTCCTTTCTATAATCTGCTTTTCTAATTTAACAATTTCCTTTGCTCTCTTTTATGGATTTAAATCTTCCAGAGGGAACACAGATAAAAATCCTATAATGTTAGATAATGGCTGCAAACGTACGGCAATATTTGTAAAACAGCGACAAATTATAAATTTAACTGTCCGGCTCTTTATGTTTTCCTGTTCCCAATTGCCATTTGGCAACAATATATAAGCCGAAACCGCCTTTTCTCTTTATGTGTACTGACACAAATTCTGATAACCGAATGAGTTCATTGCAGCTGTCCGCCGTAAATATAAAGCATAATTTTCGTGTTTCAATCTTTTTTTGGAGAAAAATATTATTTTTCTTTGTTCTGATGGGAAAAAAGTAGACTTTGGTCCTGTATTGCGTCATAGCCAAAGTCTTGTCGTAATTTTTAGCATTCCAAAGGCGGCAAGCTGTGTCTGAATTGCTACCTTTGCAACCGGTAAATTTAATTCATACATCATGTTACTTCCCTATTTGAATGAAGATAAGATAGAAGCGGGGTGTGACGAGGCTGGAAGGGGCTGCTTGGCAGGGGCGGTGTATGCCGCTGCCGTTATCTTGCCCCGGGGCTTCAAAAACGACCAGCTGAACGACTCCAAACAACTTTCGGAAAAGCAACGCTATGCCTTGCGGGCGCTCATTGAAAAAGAGGCGGTGGCCTGGGCGGTGGGGGTTGTTTGCCCGGAAGAGATTGATAAAATCAATATCCTGAATGCCTCTTTCTTGGCGATGCACCGCGCTGTGGACCGGTTGGGCGTGCGCCCCGGGCACCTGCTGATAGACGGGAACCGCTTTAACCCCTATCCGGGCATCCCGCATACTACGGTAGTCAAAGGGGATGCGAAGTATCTCTCCATCGCGGCAGCCTCCATCCTGGCAAAGACCTACCGTGATGATTATATGGATGCCCTGCACGAAGAGTATCCGCTATACGGCTGGGACCATAACAAAGGATATCCCACGCCCAAGCACCGCGCTGCGATTGCGCAACACGGTACGACTCCGTACCACCGGAGGTCTTTTAACCTTTTAGGGGGGCGGGCAATTGACCCTTGACCTTTAAGGCTGCGCAGGATGAACGGGAGGATGATGAACAGCGGCACGCAGCAGAGCATCACCCAGGCAAAGAAATGCCGGTAGCCGATAAGCTCCTGCACCCATCCTGAAACCATGCCCGGCAGCATCATGCCTAAAGCCATGAACCCCGTGCAAATGGCATAGTGGGAAGTCTTGTATTCCCCTTCGGCAAATTGCATCAGGTACATGGTATAGCCTGTAAATCCAAAGCCGTATCCTAATTGCTCGATGGCTACGCAAACATTGACCAGCAGGAAATCGGAGGATTGCGCGTAGGAGAGGTAGAGGTAAACCAGGTTGGGCAACGATATCGCCAATGCCATGGGGAAGAGCCAGCGTCCCAACCCGTCTTTGGCCATGCAGACGCCTCCTATGATTCCTCCGGCCAAGAGGGCTGTTACCCCGACAGTCCCGTAAACAAACCCGACCTGGCCGGTGCTCAATCCCAATCCGCCCGCATCAGGCGAGTCCAACAGGAAAGGGGATGCCAGCTTGACCAGTTGGGATTCCCCCAGGCGGTAGGTGAGCATGAAACAGACAGCCAAGCCGACCCCTTTCTTTTGGAAAAAGGAGAGGAAGGTCTTGAGGAAGTTCTGCCAAATGGTGCGGATGTTCACCCCGTGGCGGGGTTGGTCCGCCTGAGGACGGGGCAATACATATTTGTGCCAAAGGGCCAAACCGATGAACAGTCCCGACAGGACAAGGAACACGGAATACCAGGCGGCAGTGATATGCCCCGTCCTTTGCTCCAAGAATCCTGCCAACATGACCAACAGCCCCTGCCCCGCTATCATGGCAATCCGGTAGAAGGTGTTTCGTATGCCGATGAAAAAGGCCTGCTTCTCCTGTGTCAGCCCCAACATGTAAAAACCGTCCGCGGCAATGTCGTGGGTGGCGGACGAGAATGCCACCAGCCAGAAGAAGAACAGGGTCATTTGGAAAAAGGAGCTGCATGGCAGCATGAAGGCGACCCCTGCCATTCCTGCCCCGACCAGCAGTTGCATCGCGCATATCCACCAACGTTTCGTCTTGACCAAATCGACAAAGGGGCTCCATAAAGGCTTTATGACCCAAGGGAAATAGAGCCAGCTCGTAAAGAGGGCGATGTCCGTGTTGGATATATCCAGCCGTTATACATGATGACGGATAGCGTCATGACGGCGACATAGGGAAGTCCTTCCGCGAAATAGAGCGAAGGGATCCAATACCATGCGGATTTGTTGTTTTTCATGTTCGTCCGGTTTAGTCTTATCCGATGTGGAATGTGTCTGCATCATTTGAAACCGGGAACTTCGTCCGGAAAGTGTCCAGCCCGGCATAAGACAACGCTGCCGTCTCGACCGCTTCCTCCCTGTCTGCCGCATCCAAGATGGTTTCCCCTTTGGGGGAATAGACGACCGAACCGCCCCGGTAGGCAAATCCTTTCCCGTCAACCCCGGTGCGGTTGACGCCGCACACATAAGCCTGGTTTTCCAAAGCCCTTGCCAGGAGCAGGGGTTTCCATACCGAAGCACGTGCTTCAGGCCAGTTCGCCATGTAAACCGCCATGTCATACCGGTTGCCCGTGTTCCTGCTCCATACGGGGAACCGCAAGTCATAACAGATGAACAGTGCGATGTTCCACCCTTTGTAAGATACGACGAGGGGTTGCTTCCCTGCCGTGTAGTGCTTGTCCTCCCCCGCCATGGAGAAGAGGTGCCTTTTGTCGTAACAAGCCAGCTGCCCGCCCGGTTCCGCGAAGAAGGCGCGGTTGTAATAATGGTTCCCCTCTTCCGCGATGAAACTTCCCGCGACCGCCAGCCCGAACTTGCGAGCCCACTCTTTTACCGCCTGCATGGTGGCACCGTCCATCGGCTCCGCCAACCGCCCCGGGTTCATGGAGAAGCCGGTGGTGAACATCTCCGGCAAGACCACCAAGTCGCTCTTCCCTGCCGCTTCCGCTACCAGTCCCTCGAAATGGCAGAGGTTGTCCTGTCGCCTTTCCCAAAACAGGGAAGACTGTATGACGCTTATCCTTAAATCTTCTTTCATGTGAATCTGCTTTATGATATGAAACAAATGCCTGTCCCTTGCCGCTTTGAATGAACAAGAAGAACAGGCATTGGCCGATACCGGGCATGGATAGATTGTATTATCCCTTGAAATTCTCCGGATGGCATCCTTTGATCCCATTGTAGTAGGAACGGATGGCGGCTATGTCTTTGTCGGCATCGCCCGTGGGGTGGAAGACGGTGAGCATCCCGGCCTCCTTTTTCGCATAATCTATATATGCCAATAAGATAGGGACACCCGCTTTCAGGGCAATGTAATAGAAACCTCGTTTCCAGTCCTGGACCTTTTTGCGCGTGCCTTCGGGCGTGATAGCTACTTGGAACCGGTCCTTTGTGCGGAACATCTCAGCCACCTGGTCCGTCATGGAGGTATGTTTGTCCCGGTCGATAGGTATTCCGCCCATGCTTTTGAATAATAAATTCATCGGGAAGAAGAACCATGCTTTTTTCATTAAAAAGCCGGCAGTCAAACCGATGGACGTGTAGAATAATTTACCTAAGACAAAATCCCAGTTGCTGGTGTGCGGAGCCACGCATATCACGCATTTGTTTAATTCAGCCCCCTCGAATGAACCTGATTTCCATCCGGCAATGTGCAAGATGAACTTGCAAAGTTGTTGCTTCATCTCCTGCCTTTACTTGTTCAGTGCTGTGATTTCTTCAGCGATAGCGTCCACTTCTTGTTGTAATTCGGCTCTCAATTTCTTGTAATAGGCTTTCACCATGGCAGGATTCTCCTTCCCGTCCGGCTTTCCCGCGCGGCAGATGAAGTCGTCTTGCATGTCCAAGACGCGTGCCATCAACTGGTCTGCTTTATCTTTGTCTGTTCCAGGGATAAACAAAGAACAGAATAATACTTCTGTGAATAATTCACTCGCCACGCAAGCGATTTCTTTCTTTAAAAGTCTTTTATTAGCCATAATATTTTCTTTTAGGAATTTGTGCAAAGCTACGAATTTTATAATAAATCGAACCATCCTTGCTTCAAAAAACAGGAAAAAAGATTACCTTTGCGAAATTTTATTTCGTATTGAATTTGTATACAAGATTAAATATCAATAGAATGGCTAATATAATTAATACGCCTGATTATATCTTTGAAAGCAGTTGGGAAGTATGCAATAAGGTTGGTGGCATATATACCGTTTTGTCAACGAAAGCAAAGACGTTGCAGACAAAATTGAATGATAAGATTATATTCATTGGCCCTGATATCTGGAATGAAGCCCTTCCAGTTGACTTTTTGGAAGACAAATCCCTGTTTAAGGAATGGAAAAACAAGGTGGGCATGACCGGGGAATTGAAGGTGAAAGTGGGACGTTGGGATGTCCCGGGAAATCCTCCGGTCATCTTGGTTGACTTCAAACCTTTCTTCGCCGAGAAAGACGCATTGTATTATTCCATGTGGGAGCAATTCCGGGTGGATTCCCTCCACGCTTATGGCGACTATGACGAGTCTTGCATCTTCGCATACGCCGTCGGGAAGGTGGTCGAGAGCTTTTACCACTTCTACCAGTTGGAAGACAAAAAGGTCGCTGCCTTGTTGAACGAGTGGATGTTGGGCATGGCTGCCCTCTATATCCAAAAGCAGCTGCCGAAGGTGGCAACGCTGTTCACGACCCATGCGACTTCCATCGGACGTTCCATCGCGGGCAACAACAAAGCCCTTTATGCCTATATGGATGGCTACAACGGCGACCAGATGGCTGCGGAGCTGAACATGGAGGCGAAACATTCCATTGAGAAGCAGGCGGCGCATCATGTGGATTGCTTTACGACGGTGAGCGACATCACTGCCCGCGAATGCAAGCAGTTGTTGGACAAGGAGCCGGATATCGTGACCCCGAATGGCTTTGAGCCGAATTTCGTCCCCGCCAAGTTGGAATATACCAAGAAACGGGCGGAGGCGCGCAAGGCATTGATCAACATGGCAGAGAAACTGTTGGGCTACACGATCGACCCGGACGTGTTGTTGGTGTCAACGAGCGGCAGGTATGAGTACCGCAACAAAGGCATCGATGTCTTTATCGAAGCGATGAACCGTGTCCGGACTTCCGGCCGCCTGCAGCGTGAGACCATCGCCTTCATCCTGGTGCCGGCTTGGGTCAAAGAGGTGCGCGCCGACTTGAAAATGGCGATAGAGACCAATTATGAGAACCATCTCCCGATGCAGTGCCCTTTCATCACGCATTGGCTCCACCAGATGCAGGACGACAAAGTGATCAACTATATAGGCAGTGCGGGTTTCCAAAACAGCAAGGATGAGAAGTTGAAGATCATTTTCGTCCCTTGTTACTTGAATGGCAAGGATGGCATCTTGGACAAGACCTATTACGATATCCTTATCGGCATGGACGCGACCGTCTATCCTTCCTACTATGAACCTTGGGGCTACACGCCTCTGGAGAGCATTGCCTTCGGTATCCCTACTGTCACCACGAACCTGGCAGGATTCGGGATGTGGGCGAAGAAAGCGGGTGTCTCAGGAGGGGATTTGTCTGAAGGAGTAGCCGTTATCGACCGCACGGACTTTAATTATTTTGAAGTGGCAGATGCCATCATGGAGCAAATCTTGTCGCTTTCCGGCAAAACAGAGAAAGAACGCCAACAGATTAAAAAGAACTGCCTGGCATTGTCCGGGAAAGCGGAATGGGACAAGTTCATAACCTATTATTTCGAAGCTTTCGACATTGCGCTGTCCCATGCGGCAGAAAGAATCTTGAAATAAAACAATCAAGACGTTGTAAAATGTTGTATCTTTGCAACGTCTTGTGCTATATTAAAAGAAAAGGGTAACACAAATAAACATCATTATATGAATATTAAATCGAATGATCCTATTTGGAAAGAGGTCTATTCTCAATCCAAACTTCCAGCTTCTTTGGAAGTTTTGAAGGAAATGTCTACTAACCTATGGTGGGTTTGGAATCACGAAGGGGCTAAACTTTTCGGTAAAATAGACCCCGAACTTTGGAAAAGAACATCAGGCAACCCGGTGCAATTGCTCCAGAGCCTCTCTTTCCAACGTATCGAAGAAATCTTGGCTGATGCGGAATTGATGGCTGAAATCAAGGAGGTGTATGCTCGTTTCAGGGCTTATGTCGATGTGGAGCCGGATAAAACCAAGCCATCCGTAGCCTACTTCAGCATGGAGTATGGTTTGACCAATGTCTTGAAAATCTATTCCGGTGGCTTGGGTATCTTGGCAGGCGACTATTTGAAAGAAGCGAGTGACGACAACATCGACATGTGCGCGGTCGGTTTCCTTTATCGTTATGGATACTTTACACAGACATTGTCCATGGACGGACAGCAGATTGCCAACTATGAAGCCCAGAACTTCAATTTGCTGCCTTTGACGCAGGTGACCAATGAAAACGGAGAACCGGTCGTGTTGGAAGTCCCATATCCCGGACGTGTCGTTTATGCAAATATTTGGAAAGTGAACGTTGGACGTGTTCCTTTGTACCTGATGGATACTGATATCCCCCAGAACAGCGAAAGGGACCGTTCCATCACTCACCAGTTGTATGGCGGCGACTGGGAAAACCGTATGAAGCAAGAGTACTTGTTGGGTATCGGTGGTATCTTGATGTTGAACAAGTTGGGCATCAAGAAACAGGTTTACCACTGCAACGAAGGACATGCTGCCTTGATCAATGCCCAGCGTTTGGTTGACTATATCCAGAAAGAAGGTTTGTCATTCAACCAGGCCATGGAGGTCGTGCGTGCTACTTCTTTGTACACAGTGCACACTCCGGTCCCGGCAGGCCATGACTATTTCGACGAGGATTTGTTCGGCCGCTATATGGGTGAATTCCCAGCCAAGTTGGGTATCAGCTGGCACGATTTCATCGGCTTGGGCCGTGTTAATCCAAACTCGAACGAGAAGTTCTGTATGAGCACGTTCGCTTTGAATACTTGTCAAGAGGCCAACGGCGTCAGCTGGTTGCATGGCAAGGTTTCACAACGGATGTTCGCCCCGATATGGAAAGGCTACTTCCCTGAAGAGTTGCACGTGGGTTATGTGACAAACGGTGTGCACATGCCGACTTGGGCTTCCACGGAGTGGAAACGTTTCTTCAACGAACGCTTCCATAAGAAATTCTTCAGCGACCAGTCCAACCAGAAATATTGGGAAGCTATCCAGACCATGCCGGATGAAGATATCTGGGATATCCGTATGGCTTTGAAGAAGAAGTTGATCAAATATATCAAGAACGAATATAAGACTACTTGGCTGAAGAACCAGGGAGATCCTGCCAAGGTGGTTTCTATCTTGGAGAAGATCAACCCGAACTCTTTGATGATCGGTTTCGGCCGTCGTTTCGCGACTTACAAGCGTGCCCACCTGTTGTTCACGGATTTGGATCGTTTGTCCAAGATTGTCAACAACGAGAAGTTCCCAATCCAGTTCATCTTCACGGGTAAAGCCCACCCGGCTGATGGTGGCGGACAGGGCTTGATCAAGCACATCATCGAGATTTCCCGCCG
Organism: Phocaeicola vulgatus; assembly: GCA_022009975.1. GTDB lineage: Bacteria > Bacteroidota > Bacteroidia > Bacteroidales > Tannerellaceae > Parabacteroides. The sequence goes on from CP091733.1 coordinate 542,296, forward strand.
TCCGGAATTCCAAGGCAAGATCATCTTCTTGGAAAATTATGACATGCGTCTGGCACGCCACTTGATCTCGGGTGTGGATGTTTGGTTGAATACTCCGACCCGTCCGCTCGAGGCTTCCGGAACTTCTGGAGAAAAGGCTGAGATGAACGGTGTATTGAACTTCTCTGTATTGGACGGTTGGTGGTATGAAGGTTACCGCGAAGGTGCCGGATGGGCTTTGACTGAAAAGCGCACTTACGACAACCAGCAGTACCAGGACCAATTGGATGCCGCTACTATTTATAACATGCTGGAAGCAGAGATTATCCCGGCTTATTATGCTAAGAATAGCAAGGGTTATTCTCCTGATTGGATCCAGTATATCAAGAACTCAATGTCCCAGATTGCATACAATTATACAATGAAGCGCATGTTGGATGATTATATCGACCGCTTCTACAACAAATTGGCTGTGCGCTCTGCCGTGTTGAAGAAGGACAACTATGCGAAGGCTAAGGCTATCGCGGCTTGGAAGGAAGAGGTGGCTGCCCATTGGGATTCATTTGAAGTTTGCTCTTTCACAAGCGATGCCGACTTTGCCGCAAACGGCCCGGAAGTAGGTAAGAAAGCTACTTTCGAGTTGGTTATCGACCGTCATGAATTGCAGGGCCAATTGGGTGCGGAAATCGTGATCACGAAGCGCGAATTGGAAAAGAACCAACAGGAGCTTGTTTGTAGGACAGAATTTGAATTGAAGAAAGAGGAAGGCACGAAGATGTTCTTTGAATTGAACGTGACTCCGACGGAAGCAGGTAATATGGAAATCGGTTTCCGTATCTTCCCGAAAAACCCGGATCTGCCTCACCGTATGGACTTTGCTTTTGTGCGCTGGATTCAGTTGTAATTAAGCATTGACATTTATAAAAAAGGGGATGCGTCATGTTTTCGGATGGGACGTCTCCCCTTTCTTTTTCATATAGCAACTAAGAAGCTGTTTAAATATTATTCAAAAATTCTTTTATGGTTCTTTACAACATAACTCTGAATATAGACAATGATATAACCGAGGCGTGCTTGGATTATTTGAAGCGTTTTTATGTACCGCAAGCGACTCAAAGCGGAGTAATGCACTCCCCGAAGATCCACAAGGTGCTCCCTTATGATGATAGTGATGCCCAGTCGGGCAGTTATGCCATCCAGTTCAATGTGAAGAATGTGGACACGTTGAATTATTGGATTGAGCATGAGGGACAGCATATATCCAAGCGGCTCGTCGAACGTTTTGGTGATAAGGTGGCTGGTTTCACAACTGTTTTGGAAGAGATAGACTTGTCGGAATGATTAAGGAGAGAGTGATATTGGGCATCGACCCGGGAACAATCGTGATGGGATATGGAGTCTTGTATGTCGAGGACAATAAGCCCAGGATGGAGACGATGGGAGTTATCCAACTCAACAAGTACGAGGACCATTATCTGCGCTTGAAAAAGATTTTCGAGCGGGTGCTGGGATTGATAGACCATTACCATCCGGACGAATTGGCGATTGAAGCCCCGTTCTTCGGTAAGAATGTGCAGAGCATGCTGAAGTTGGGACGTGCCCAAGGAGTTGCAATGGCTGCCGCTTTGGAAAGGGATATTCCTATCTTTGAGTATGCCCCGCTAAAGATAAAAATGTCCATCACCGGGAATGGTAGCGCCTCCAAGGAACAGGTTGCCGGAGTGTTGCAAAAATATTTACATATCCCGCAAGAGTGTATGTTGCCGCAATTGGATGCCACCGACGGATTGGCTGCGGCAGTGTGCCATTTCTTTCAGACCAACCGACCGGCTATGGAAAAGAAATATACCGATTGGAAGGATTTTATCAAGAAGAACCCGGATAAGATCAGGGAATGAAGGCTGGCAGCCCTGTTCGCACTCGCCGACAAAGAGGAGCAGGTGGTAATCAGGCGCAGGGGAAAAATCTCCTATATGCTGACCCCCGTTTACGAAGAGGATTTTGTTCTTTCCCCGGAGCTTGAAGAGAGGCTCGAAGAGGGGCGAAGGCAATACAGGGAGGGCAATGTCACGACCTGCACTACAAAGGAGGAACTTAATAAGTTTCTGGATGCGCTATGAGCTTGTATAAGATTGAATTTACCCAAATGAATATAAAACATTGATGTTCCAGAAATATGGAGCCGGTGTGCAAGCTTGTTACCCTTGCATTTTGCTAATTCTGGCACACTTTAAAGGGCTGCATCAAAACATCCATTTGACACAGCCCTCTTCATTTGTTTCCATTGTGGAATCACTGATATACTTACAATGCTTGCATTGAATCGAGTACAGGAAACCACGCCGCAGTTTGCAAATAGCACAAACCGTCTTGGTTAAGTGGTTAATGAGAAGTCTATTTATCTTTATTTATATAGTCAACAATCCATGCGCCCACTTCTTTTGTGCCGTATTTCGCACCACCTTCCACTTGGATTTCCGGAGTGCGCACGTTGGCATCCAAAGAGGCGTTGACCGCTTCACGGATCAAAGCACCTTCTGCCTTGCAGTCGAAATATTCAAACAACATGGCAACTGAAAGGATTTGTGCCAATGGATTGGCAATGTTCAAACCTTTGGCTTGCGGCCAAGAACCGTGGATAGGCTCAAATACCGGAGTGCTTTCGCCAGTGGAAGCAGATGGAAGCAAGCCCATGGAGCCGCTGATGCAAGATCCTTCGTCTGTCAGGATATCGCCAAAGTGTTTTCCGTCACCATGACATCGAAGAACTTCGGTTCTTGTATCATGCGCATGGCTGCATTATCCACATACATATAATCGGTCGCCACTTCCGGATAATCGGGAGCCATTTCTTGTGCTATTTGCCTCCACAAACGGGAAGAAGCCAACACATTCGCCTTGTCCACCACAGTCAGGTGCTTGTTGCGTTTCATGGCATATTCGAATCCCACTTTCAAGATGCGCTCTATTTCCGGACGAGTGTACATGTTGGTGTCGTATGCCTTTTCGTTGTCTTGGTATTTCTCCCCGAAATACATGCCGCCTGTCAGTTCACGGATGCAAAGGAAGTCGGCACCGTCCACCAATTCGGCACGAAGGGGCGACTTATGCAACAGGCATTTGAATGTTTGTACCGGGCGGATATTGGCAAACAATCCCAGTTTCTTACGCATGGCAAGCAATCCCTGTTCCGGACGGACTTTGGCAGTCGGGTTGTTGTCGAACTTTGGGTCGCCCACGGCGGAGAACAATACAGCATCCGCCTCTTTACAGATTTGGAAAGTCTCTTCCGGGAAAGGATCTCCCACTTTATCAATGGCATCCGCCCCGCAAAGAGCATATTTGTAACTCACCTTATGGCCAAACTTCTCGCAAACGGCAGTCATGACATCGACTCCCTGTACAGATATTTCCGGTCCGATACCATCGCCCGGCAATACAGCTATTTTAAAATTCATCGTATTTCCTTATTGTTTTGTTTATTTATTTATAATCATCTTCAATCATGTTCAACATCTTCATGGTCGCTTTTATAGCCGCCTCGGTCTGGTCGGCATCCAATCCACGTGTCCGGAATACTTTGTCGTCAAAGCTCCAAGTAATGACCGTCTGCACGAATGCATCGGTGCGTCCTCCCGGCGGGATGCTGACAGCATAATTGGTAAGCATCGGGAATCTCCGGTTCAGTGTCCCTTTGTAAACTTTCCGCAAGGCACGGACGAATGCGTCGTATTGTCCGTCCCCCGAAGAACTTTCCTGGTAGGTCTTGCCGTTTATTTCAATGCTCAATGTGGCCATTGGTTTCAAACCTTTTGCCAAAGTTACGAAATAACTGAGCAATTTCACTTTCGTCTCCCGCTAATGTCATGTTTTAACACATCCGAGATGATATAAGGCAAATCCTCTTGCGTCACCAACTCTTTTTTGTCTCCCAGTTCGATGATTCGTTCGGTTACCTTCTTCATGGACTCTTCGTCCAGTTCCAGCCCCAAGCTCTCCAAGTTCATCCGGATATTGGCTTTCCCGGAGTTTTTGCCTAAGGCATATTCCCGGACTCTTCCAAAACGCTCCGGCAGCAAGTCGTTGCAATAGAGCTTGTTCTTGTTGTCCCCGTCCGCATGGACGCCAGCCACCTGCGTAAAGACACTGTCCCCGACAATCGGTTTGTTGGCTGGAATGGAAACGCCCGAATAGGATTCCACGACACGGCTCACTTCATTCAGTTTGCTTTCGTCTATGTTTGTGATGGCACCGAAATGGTCCTTCAGGATTGCCTGCACGCTGGACAAAGGTGCGTTTCCTGCTCTTTCCCCCAAGCCGTTGATGGTGGTGTGCAATCCCTTTACGCCGCTTAAGACGGCAGCCAAGACGTTGCTGACCGCCAAATCATAGTCGTTGTGGGCATGGAAGTCGAAATGCAAGTCGGGATAACGTTTCTTCATCTTGCGCATGTATTCGATGACTTGCAAAGGGTTCAGGATTCCCAAAGTGTCCGGCAACATGAACCGTTTGATGCCCGAATCCTGTAATCCGTCCACCAAGGCATATACATATTCCGGAGAGTCCTTCATCCCGTTGCTCCAATCCTCAAGGTAGACATTGACGGACATGTCCAGTTCGTTGGCGTAGCGGACGACCTGCAAGATATCGGATATATGTTCGTCCACCCTTTTCTTCAGTTGGTAACGGCAATGCTTCTCCGACCCTTTCGTAAGCAGATTGATGACGCGCCCGCCTGCGCTATGGATCCAATCGACTGAGGTTTTGCCATCGACGAATCCCAACACTTCCACCTTCGACAGCAAGTTGCGCCGTGCCGCCCAATCGCATATCATCCGGACGGCATTCAGTTCCCCGTCCGACACACGGGCAGAAGCCACCTCGATGCGGTCTACTTTGAGTTCCTCCAATAATAGACGGGCAATCATCAATTTCTCATGAGGGACGAACGATACTCCGCTGGTCTGCTCTCCGTCACGGAGTGTCGTGTCCATGATTTCTATTCTTGGATGATTCTCCATACTTTATTTATGTTTAGCTTCGTATGCTTCGATTTTATCTTTGTTCTGTACCAAGAAGTCGATATCGTCCAAGCCGTTCATCAAACAATGCTTCTTGTAGGCATTGATTTCAAACTTCTCGGATTTGCCGGTCGCCTTGTTGGTGATGGTTTGTTCCGGCAAATTAACCTCCACCTCTGTCTTCGGGTCGGCATAGATGGAATCGAACAACTCCTTAAGGAAAGGTTCGCTGACGACCACCGGCAGCACGAAGTTGTTCAGTTCGTTGTTCTTGTGGATGTCGGCAAAGAAACTGCTGACCACGACCCTGAATCCATATCCGGCGATTGCCCATGCGGCATGTTCACGGCTGGAACCGCTTCCGAAGTTCTTGCCTGCGACTAAGATTTGTCCGCCATAAGTAGGGTCGTTCAATACAAAGTTCGTGTTGAGACTTCCGTCCGGATGATAACGCCAGTCGCGGAAAAGGTTGTCACCGAAACTTCTCTTCCCGGGTCGTCGCTTTCAGGAAGCGGGCAGGGATAATCTGATCTGTATCCACATTCTCCAATGGGAGAGGGACGCAAGTACTTGTGATGATATTGAATTTCTGTTTCATTTCTATTCGTCTTTATAAAAGGGTTCTCGGGTCTGTGATTACACCGGTGACGGCAGCGGCAGCAGCGGTCAATGGGCTTGCCAACAATGTCCTTGAGCCAGGACCTTGGCGGCCTTCAAAGTTGCGGTTGCTGGTGGAGACGGCATATTTGCCTGCCGGAATCTTGTCGTCGTTCATTGCCAAACAAGCAGAGCAACCTGGTTGGCGGATTTCAAATCCAGCCTCTTCCAGCACCTTGTCCAATCCTTCTTCCCGAATCTGGGCATCCACCATCCATGAACCCGGCACCAGCCAAGCCGTGATTCCCTTTGCCTTTTTCCTCCCTTTCACAAGAGATGCGAATGCGCGGAAGTCCTCGATGCGCCCGTTGGTGCACGCCCCCAAGAATACATAGTCCACCTTTTTGCCCAACAGCGATTCCCCGGCTACGAATCCCATGTATTTTAGGGATTTCTCAAATGAGCTCTTTTCTACTGCGCTCATGCCTTCGGTCGTCGGGATATGCTGTGTGATGCCCATTCCCATGCCCGGATTGGTTCCGTAGGTAATCATTGGTTCAATCTCTTCCGCATGGAAACACACCTCTTTGTCAAACACGGCATCGTCATCGCTCTTCAACGTTTTCCAATACGCCAATGCCTTCTCCCACGCTTCCCCTTTTGGGGCATATTCACGCCCTTTGATGTATTCGAATGTCACTTCGTCCGGGGCAATCATGCCGCCTCTGGCTCCCATCTCGATGCTGAGGTTGCAAAGCGTCAAGCGTCCCTCCATTGTCAGGTTGCGGATGGCTTCTCCTGCATACTCGACGAAATAGCCGGTCGCTCCGCTGGTGGTCATCTTGGACATCATAAAGAGAGCGATATCCTTGGCAGTGACACCTTTCCCCAGTTTTCCGTCGATGGTGATGCGCATTGTTTTCGGGCGTGCCTGCAAGATACATTGGGAAGCCATGACCATTTCCACTTCGCTGGTGCCGATGCCGAAAGCCACCGCTCCCATGGCACCGTGGGTGGATGTATGCGAATCCCCGCACACGATAGTCATGCCCGGAAGGGAAAGCCCTCTTTCGGGTCCCACCACATGGATAATGCCGTTCTTGGGATTCATCATGCCGAAATGTGTCAACCCGAAATCTGCCGCATTCTTTGCCAACGTATCGACTTGTGTACGGGACACCGGATCTTCAATCGGTTTGTCCTGGTCGTGGGTGGGCGTGTTGTGGTCCGGCATACAGATGATATGGTCGGGTCTGAAACATTTGAGTCCTCTTTCCCTCATGCCTTGGAAAGCCTGCGGGCTGGTTACTTCGTGGCAATAGAGCCTGTCTATATATAATTGTATAGGACCGTCGCTGACTTGTTGCACGACGTGAGCGTCCCAAATCTTATCAAATAGTGTATTCATAATGGATATGTTATTTTACAAATTTATTGATGGCATCGATGTATGCTTCTACGGAAGCGGCAATGATATCGGTATTGGCGCCAAAGCCGTAGTAGACGTGTCCGTCATATTCTACTTGCATGTGTACTTTCCCGACGTCGTCGCTGCCTTTGCTGATGGCTTGGATGGTGAATTCCCTCAATACCATCTGGCGGTGTATGATATATTTCAATGCTTTGATGGCTGCATCGACCGGACCATTGCCGGTTGCCGCTGCTTCAAACTTCTCGCCTGCTATGTTCAAGCCGAGGCTGGCAACGGAGCGGACGCCCACGCCGCTGGTCACTTGCAAATATTCCAGTTTGATGTGGTGATTTTGTGTGCGGTCGGCACCCGCCAATACCATGACATCATCGTCTGTAATCTCTTTCTTCTTGTCAGCCAACTTTAGGAAATCTTCGTAGACCTTGTCCAGTTTCTCCTGTTCCATCTCGATGCCCAACACATGCAGGCGGTGCTTCAAGGCTGCTCGTCCGCTGCGGGCTGTCAATACGATGGCATTGTCGTCGATGCCCACGTCTTTCGGATTGATAATCTCGTAGGTCTGTACATTCTTCAACACGCCGTCTTGGTGGATGCCCGAAGAGTGGGCGAAGGCATTGCGCCCCACGATGGCCTTGTTCGGTTGGACAGGCATGTTCATCAAGCTGGAGACCATGCGGCTGATTCCGTAGATTTTGGTGGTGTTGATGTTGGTGACGATGTCGCACTCCTTGTGGCTCTTGAATATCATGGCAATCTCTTCCAAGGAAGTGTTCCCGGCACGTTCACCGATTCCATTGACAGTCACCTCTACTTGGCGTGCCCCGTTCAAGACTCCCTGCGCCGTGTTGGCTGTCGCCATGCCTAAATCGTTATGGCAGTGGGTAGACAAGATGGCTTTGTCCAAGCCGTCCACATGCTCCATCAAGTATTTGATTTTGGCGCCATATTCGTCCGGCAAGCAATATCCGGTGGTATCCGGGATGTTGACCACCGTGGCTCCGGCTTTGATGACTGCTTCGACGACACGGGCTAAATATTCATTGTCCGTTCGGCCGGCATCTTCGCAGTAGAACTCCACATCTTCCACATATCTCTTGGCGTATTTGGTAGCTGCTATGGCGCGTTCGATAATCTCCTCGCGGGTGGAGTTGAACTTGTAGCGGATATGAGGGTCGGATGTGCCGATTCCAGTGTGGATGCGTCCCCTTTTGGCAAACTTCAACGCCTCGGCTGCCACGTCTATGTCTTTTTCAACGGCACGGGTGAGTGCGCAGATGGTAGGCCAAGTAACGGCTTTGGATATTTCCACTACGCTCTTGAAGTCTCCCGGGCTTGAAATAGGGAAGCCTGCTTCAATCACATCCACGCCCAAGGTCTCGAGAGCCTTCGCCACTTGGATTTTCTCTACTGTGTTTAATTGACATCCCGGCACCTGTTCGCCGTCTCGCAATGTCGTGTCGAAAATAAATAACCTGTCTGACATATTTTATACTTGTTTGTTGCTTTATGGATAATAAAAAAACCTTTCTCGCTCGGAAGCAAGAAAGGCTTTCAATCTTTAGTTACTCATGACAGAATCACGCACCGTCTTACTTCCCATTCTGATGTCGGAATAGAATAATAATAATGGCCAAAGCCTGCAATCGGATGTTTTGTAAATTCTGTAACATTCTTTTTCTGTTTATAACGCTGCAAAGATACTTCCTTTTCTGGAATATCAAAGATTTTCGCTCTCTTTTTTATCAAAAAAAATTACGAAACGTAATTAATGCCGTTGAAAAGTAATGAAATTCGTACTTTTATATAGGGTTTGTCCTAAGATTTACAACTTTTGCGGCTTGTTTCCCTTTTCTTGTCCGGCAAGTTCCTTCACGGGCGGAAATAGGAGCAGAGTACATAAATTCAGGTATTTGTCTTGTGTAAAATACACTTTTATAGGTATTGATGGATGAAAAAGAATCCATGATATTTGCATTGGTTAATTCATAATATTAAAGTGTAATGAAGAAAGTAGGAATCTTTTTTGGATCTTCATCCGGGACGACTGAAGACATTGCGGGTCGTATTGCCGGAAAGTTGGGCGTTTCGGGCGCTGATATATATAATGTAGGTTCTGTAGAAGCCGGTGCCGTGCAAAACTATGACGTGCTGTTGTTGGGCAGTTCGACTTGGGGCGCCGGCGACTTACAGGATGATTGGTATGATTTCCTACCTAAATTGAGGAAAGAAGATTTATCGGGCAAGCTGGTCGCTCTTTTTGGCTGTGGCGACTCTTCTTCGTTTGGCGACACCTTTTGTGATGCCCTTGGCACCATTTATGCGGATTTGAAGGATACAGGTTGCCAGTTTATCGGACGGACAGCTCTCGGTGGTTATTCTTTCGATGGATCCTCTTCGGTTGTCAATGGCGAATTTATCGGCTTGGCGTTGGATGAAATGAATGAAAGTGACCTTACGGAAGGGCGTTTGGATGCTTGGATTGCCCGTTTGAAGGACGAAGGTCTTGAATGAAAAGGGAGCGGTTTTCTTCATTTTAATAATTATTTGTACATTTGCCGCGGATAACTAAATTAAGATGAAGAAAATCGTTCTCTTTCTATTTCTCTGTCTGTTTGTGTTGGATTCAGCTGCTGTCAAGCCCCTGAAGACAGAAATACGTGCTGTGTGGTTGGCGACGGTATATGGATTGGATTGGCCTCGCCGGACTGCAACGAATGACGCTTCCCGGAAATTGCAACAACAGGCGTTGTGCGAGATGTTGGACAAGCTGCAAGAGGCAAACTTCAATACGGTTTTCTTCCAAGCCCGCCTGCGTGGGGATGTGGCATACCGCTCTTCCATCGAGCCTTTTTCCTATGTGTTCACAGGAAAGGAGGGAGGTTCTCCGGGTTACGACCCTTTGGCTTTTGCCATTGAGGAGTGCCACAAGAGGGGAATGGAGTGCCATGCGTGGTTCGTGACTTTCCCGTTGGGCAAAGATGAGCATGTGCGGAAAATGGGCAAGAAGTCTTTGGTCAAGCGGATGCCGCAGCTCTGCAAGAAGCACAATGGCGAGTGGTATTTGGATCCCGGTGTGCCCGGCACTTCGGACTATATCTTGTCTCTTGTGCGTGAGGTCGTGAGCAGCTATGACATAGACGGCATACATTTGACTATATCCGTTATCCCGAGGATGCCAAACGTTTCCCTGATAAGAGGAATTACCAGAAATATGGGAAAAAGGTGAGTTTGGACGATTGGCGCAGGGATAATATCAATAAGATGGTCGCCCGGATTTACGACACTGTCAAGGCGATGAAGCCGTGGGTGCAGGTGAGTAGTTCTCCTTTGGGCAAATACAACAGGATTCCCGAAGTCCCGAATGCGGGTTGGACTGCTTATGAAAGCGTATTCCAGGATCCTTCCCAATGGTTCCGTGCCGGCAAGCAAGACATGATTCTCCCGATGATGTACTATCTCCATAAGAATTTCTTCCCCTTTGTCGATAACTGGGTGGCGAATAGCAATGGCAGGTTGATTGTCCCCGGTTTGGGTGCTTACCGCCTGTTGAAAGAGGAGGCGGATTGGACGTTGAACGATTTGACTGACCAGATTGATTATAGCCGCTATTACGGAGGTGCCGGTTGTGCTTTCTTCCGTGCGGGCAATGTGCTTTCCAATGAGAAAGGAATCTACGATGAGTTGAAAAACAATTATTACCTTTATCCTGCCCAGTTGCCACCTTTGAAATGGCTGGATGATTCGGTGCCGCATGCTCCCGAAGAGGTCAAGGTGGAACGCCAAGGAAATGAATTACGGTTGAGCTGGGACAAACCGGCAACCGAGACGCAGGATTTGACTTATACCTTATATTATACGATAAAGGACACTTTGGACTTGGAAGACCCAAAGAACATTTTGGCAACCCATTTCCAAGGCAATGAATTGTTCATCTCCGTGCCGGAAGGGAAAGAGTTGGGTTATACATTTGTCGTCACCTCTTCTTCCCGCTACCATATCGAGAGCGCCCCGTCCCGTGAAACCTTCTACTATTTGTCCAAATATGTGAAATGAAGCCAACATAAAAGGGGCTGCATCAAAACTTCCATTTTAACACAGCCTCTTCTCTTTCCATAATATCCAATCAGCGTCCAATCATATCCACGCCTTTGGCATTGAGTCCGGGTCCGCCTCCGGCAGTGAATCCGCGGCTCTCTCCGGAAGCCCAAGGGGAAATCCAGAAGGCATAGAGGTCGCCTCGGGTGAGATAGAACTTCGCACGGATGATGCGGCTCTTCAATTCGGAGAGGTCACTCTTTCCTTTCCATGTAATCATTTGCTTGGTTTGGTCGGCATTCCGCATGGCTACGCAGTCGTCTTTGGTGAAGCCGGGGATGGGATGGTTGTCGGCATCGAGCAACTCCACTTTCAGCATAGCCCCTTTTCCCTTCACATCGGCATTGACGAAGAAGTAGCTGCCGTCGAACGATAACTTCTCGGTTGTCAGATATCCCTCATTCTTGTTGGCATGCATCGACACGAAACCATCACGGCGCAAGGTGGCAAGTCCTGTGGAAGAATAGCTGTCCCACATAATCTTGTTCAGCCGTCTGCCCGAACTGTAGAAATAGAGCGAGTCGCCCACGATGAGCGGTGTCCCGTTGATGGATTGCATATTGCCCCAGTTCCATGCGCCTTCCGTCTCGTTGACATCCATGAACGGCTGGTGCGAGGGGCGATAGAAATGGAATCCGTCGCGGCTGTAACCCAATTCTATCACATTGCGCTTCTGGATGCCGTCTCGTTCGCATATATTGTTCTCCGGCCCGCACCAAGCGGCATATTGTCCCAACATGATGCTCTCGTAGGCAATGGCGTCGAAGTTATATATTGCCGGCTCGACTTCCGGATATTTCGGGTGGCGCAGCTCCTTGTCGTCGGGAGAGAACCAGAAATGGATGTATTTGTCATCGTTCTGCCAGAAGGGGCGGTGTGCCACACTTACCAAAGTGGCAGGGTCGGCATCCTCTGCATAGTAACGGGAACGGGATGAGACAGGCGATTCTCCACGAATGCTCAACACCCAACGTTGCGTGAACGGATTGTAGAAGGCAGTGGTGCGGTCGTTCACTTCGCCCGACTGAGCCACGCCCCGGCTCCATTTGCGTCCGTCCGCACTATATTTAAGTACGATTTGCCAGCTGTAGCTTTGTCCTCTGCTGTCACGGGGCATGATTTGCACGATGAACATCTTCCATCTCCGTTCCGGGTTTGTCTCGTTGCGGTCGAGCCACACCGTAGCCGCATCGCGCCGGCAAGTGTCCACGATGTTGGTCCCCGGCACCACGTCGAGCTTCACCTTGTTCCATTTCTTGCCATCTTTCGACTCGGCATAACAGGTGTAGAATGTCTGGTTGTTTTGTTTGTGCATCATTCCCGCTCCAGCGAGATACCACATCTTGAACACGTTCTCCTTCTCGTCATACCAAATGCCATCGCTGAACGGTGAGGCGTATGGCGCTCCTTCCGTAGTCTTTTCCCACTCTTCGGTTGGCTCCATCACCGGATTCAGGTGGTAGAAGTTGGGCGTATGGAACACCGTCTGTAGATTGGTGGAACTGATCAGGAACGAATCGACGAAAAGTTGCCTGCCGTTGTTCACTGGTAGCACTTCGAGTTTGTGGTCAAGATAGGGAACTGGCATTTCATGCCTTTCCGTTGGCAACGGATAGTGTGGAGGCCACACCGAGGGCAATGTGATGCCGTTGTTCAGCGTCTGTGCCGTTGATGTGATGGCAACCGACGTAAGAAATAACGTTTGAAAGAATCTTTTCATCTTATAAAGTGTTTACATTATATAATGTGCAAAGTTAATCATTTATTTTACTATCTTCTCCTAATTACACCCTCAGAGAACTTTCACCAACTTTTGACATAATTCTTTCGTTAGATTTGAAAATAATATATAATCCCCCTGTGATATGATATAAAAAACAGGTATTGCCAATAATCAATCTATAGAAATGTAATAAAAATATTTCATGTTAAAATCCTATTTTTGAAGAAAAACAAATGTATTTAGTTTAAGGAAATATTTTATGCAAATAGTTATAAAGTGTACCTGTTTTTATGTGAATTTAATTGGAAGCCAAATAAATGCGAATAAAAAATTTTGTCTGTTTTTGTTGTTTGTTTGCGATTTATGCATTGGAGTATGTGTTTCTTGCAAATAGAGATGTCCAATTTTAAAAGTATTAATTAAAAAGAGCAAATTTATGAAAGAAAGGTTACTAATGCTATTGGCATGCTTCTTCCTTAGCATGGGATTAGTATGCGCTCAGACAATCACTGTTTCGGGTACGGTGATTTCTGCAGAGGACAATGAGCCGATTGTTGGGGCTTCAGTTTTCGTCCAAGGTACAACTCTTGGAACTGTTACCGATATGGACGGTCGGTATACTATTAACAATGTCCCTGCTAATTCAAAGATTTTGGTAATATCCTATGTGGGTATGAAATCTCAGGAATTGGCAATCAAGAGTGGTCCACAAAAAGTTGTGATGCACAGTAATACGGAAATGATTGATGAAGTCGTTGTTGTGGCTTATGGTACACAGAAGAAATCATCCTTCACCGGTGCTGCTTCCACAGTGGGTGCTCAATCTATCGAGAAACGTGCAATCTCCAACGTAACTGCTGCTTTGGAAGGTAATGCTTCCGGAGTTCAGGTGACAGCTGCTACTGGACAGCCTGGTGAATCATCTTCTGTCCGTATTCGTGGTTTTGGTTCTGTCAACGCATCCAATGCTCCTTTATATGTAGTGGACGGAACAATTTACAATGGTAGCATAGGTGACATCAACCCTGCTGATATTGAGTCTATGACAGTTTTGAAAGACGCAGCTTCCACTTCTTTGTATGGTTCAAGTGCCGGTAACGGTGTTATCTTGATTACTACGAAGAAAGGTAAAGAGTCTGCCGGGACAGGTCTTAGCTTGACTATCAACCAAGGTTGGTCAAAGAGAGCTTATAATGATTATGCCAAGGTGGGAATTAATGACTTCTATATTTTGCAATGGGAGATGTTGAAGAATTCCTATGTCTCAGCTGGCAAGGATGCTGCAACTGCTGCTTCATTGGCTTCTTCTAAAATTGGGGATTTATTGGTGTATAATCCTTTCGTTGGTGTAGCAAACGATGCTATTGTTGGAACAGATGGTAAATTGAACTCTGCTGCTAAAACTTTGAAGTGGGGTGATGACTTGGATTGGGAAGATGAAGCATTCAAGACCGGTTACCGTCAGGAATATAACTTGAGCTATAATACAAAGACTGACAAGAGTGATACTTATGCATCTATTGGTTATTTGAAAGATGATGGTTACATGATCAAGACTGACTTCGAACGTTATTCTGGCCGTTTGAATTATAACGTATATCCAGTTAAATGGTTAAAGACTGGTTTGAACTTGGGCGTAACCCGTACGGTTTCCAATTATTCTTCTTCAACTGCAAGTAGTTCAAGTTCATATAACAACTTGACACGTTACATCCGTACGATGGCTCCTATTTACCCTGTTCACAAGCACGATTTGCAAACTGGTGCTTATTTGGATGCTAAAGGAAAAGTAACTACCAATCCGAGTGAATATGTTTATGACTACGAAGGTGCTCGTTTGTCAAATACAGGTCGTGATGCGGTAGCTGAAACAGTGTTGAATAACCGTGATTTTGTTCGTTCTAACCAGACAGGACACACTTATTTGACTTTGACTCCGATTGAAGGTTTGAACCTTACTGCCAACTACTCTATCAATAATGTTGATTACCGTGGTAAAGTGTATGAAAACCCTTATGTAGGTGATGGTACTGCAGGTCCGGGTCGTTTGAACCAAACTTCCACCCGTTCATTGACACAGACATTCAACCAGTTGATTTCTTATAACAGATCTTTTGGAAATCACAACTTCGATGTTTTGGTGGGACATGAAAACTATTCTTATAAGTATGAGTATCTGTATGGTATGAAGACCCAGGAAACAATTGCTGGCATGTATGAGTTTGGTAACTTCGTAAACATCAGTTCTCTTAGCTCTTATACAGATGAATACAAGAAGGAAGGTTACTTCACTCGTATCAACTATGATTACAATCATAAGTATTACGGTTCTCTTTCTTATCGTCGTGATGGTTCATCTCGTTTCTCAAAAGACAACCGCTGGGGTAATTTCTGGTCATTCGGTGCAAGCTGGAGAATCAGTGAAGAGGATTTCATGAAAGACTTACAATGGGTGAACAATTTGAAATTGCGTGCTTCTTATGGTGAAACTGGTAATGATGCTATCTTGGATAGTGATGGTGATGCTGACTATTATCCATATCAGACTCTGTATTATTTAGGTTATAAGAATGGTACGGAAGCAGGTGCTTTCTTCACGGTGATTGCCAATTCCAATTTGAAATGGGAAACTCAGGTTTCTACAGACGTCGCTCTTGAGTTTGGTTTGTTCGACCGTTTGACAGGTACAATCGAGTGGTTTAGAAAAGATTCAAAGGATTTGTTGTTTGATGTTTCACAGCCAGCTTCTGTCGGTGTATCATCCATTATACAGAACATCGGTAAGGTTTCTAACTCAGGTGTTGAACTCGAATTGGATTATACCGCATTCAAGAATAGGGATTGGACAGTTTCTGTTGGCTTAAATGCTACATTCGTGAAGAATAAGATTAAGAAATTGCCGGCTTCTATGCAAGAACATGGTTATATCAATGGTTCTAAGAAATGGGAAGAAGGCAGATCTATCTATGACTTCTGGCTTCGTCAATGGTACGGTGTAGATCCTCAAACAGGTAATGGCTTGTATGTTCCTGATTTAAGCAAGTATAACCAAGGAAACATTGGTACAGGAGAAGACAACATTACTCAGGCTCAGTATGATGCTTATAAGAAAACTGTTGTGAACGTGGATGGTAAGGAATTGACTAACTCTTATTCTTATGCGAAATATGATTATAGCGGTTCTTCTATTCCTGATGTATTCGGTGGTTTCAATATCAAAGCAAGATATAAGAGCTTCGATTTGGCTGCTGTATTCTCTTACCAGTTGGGCGGCAAGCTTTTGGATAGCAATTACGGCACCATGATGGCTATGGGAGAATTTGGTTATGCCCAGAGTCCAGACTTGCTGAACGCATGGAAGAAGCCGGGAGATATCACAGATGTTCCTCGCGTAGACAACAACGCAACTCATTCTACCAATATTGGTCAAGGTATTTCAACTCGTTGGTTGACAAGCTCAAATTACTTAAACTTGAGATCTATTACTCTTGGTTATCAGTTGCCGAAGTCTTTGTTGAACAAGGTGATGATTAAGAGCGCACGTTTGAACTTGACAATGGAGAACTTGTTCATGTTGAAGGCACGCCAAGGTTTGAACCCGATGGCAAACTACACTGGTCTTACTTATAATGAGTATATGCCGTCCCGTAATACTACGATAGGACTTAATGTTTCATTCTAAAAAATTAATGGATTATGAGATTGATTAAAAATATAACATTAGGATTAGCGACAGTTGGAATAATGTCTTTAACTGGTTGTGCCAGTGATTACCTGGACACTGTCCCGTCAACAGCTGTTTCTGAATCGACAATAAATGGTTCGTTGGACAACCTTTACATAGCGTTGAACGGTATTCATAAGGAAATGGTTTCCCAGGAAACAGGATACCAGTGCTTGGGTGGTGAGCCTGGTTTTATGATGTGTCGTGATGTGGAAGCTGACGATATTACTTGGTTGACGAACACATGGATGAAGGCTGCCTATTTAGGATGGCAGTGTAATACAAATGAATCCAACGGCTATAACTATAAATATTGGCAGATTTATTACCAATGGATCCTGAACGCCAACAAGATATTGGATGGTTTGGAGAAAGTTGAAGTAACGGACCAAGAGTTGTTCAACCAGATAAAGGGTGAAGCATTGTGTATCCGTGCTTGGTCTCACTTTAATTTGGTTCAGCTTTATGGTGGACGTTATGATGCTGGCAAGGACAATTCACAGCCTGGTATTCCTTATCGTGTGAAACCGCTGGCAGAAGAGTTGGCTCGTAGCACCGTTAGCGAAGTTTATTCTTTCGTCAACAAAGATTTGGACGAGGCTTGTAAGCTTTTGGAAGGTATCAAAGTAAATGATGTCAACCATTATAGCGAAATGGTGGCATGGGGTTTGAAGGCTCGTGTGGCATTGGCTATGCAAGATTATAACAATGCAGCAACCTATGCGGCGAAATCTATTAACTTGGCTGAAACAGGAAGCAAAAGAAAGTTGATGTCTGGTAGCGAGTTGTACTGTGGATTTGCGAATATCACTTCCGATACCAAAGAGGCGATGTATGCGGCAATGACTCCGAATGACAAGACTGTTTATTTCTACTCTTACTATGCTTATATGTCTTGGAACTTTAGCTCAACGGCTATCCGTCAGGGTGTGAAGTGTATCAATGCAGAGACTTATGATACAATGTCTGAAACAGACTTGCGCCGTGCATGGTGGGATCCGACAGGTGAAGCAGCTGTACCGGCAAAAAACTTTATCAAGAATAAGTATCAGAACCGTAAGTTCACAGCTCGTTCTTCTGCTGATGCAGTAGGTGATGTTGCTTTCATGCGTTTGGCTGAAATGTACTTGACTCAGGCTGAAGCTTTGGCTCGTGCTGGTAAAACGACAGAAGCTCAGGAAGTGTTTACGAAATTCCAGATTACTCGTGACCCGTCTTATAAGTCAAAAGGTAATTCCGGTGATGCTTTGGCAGAAGAAATCATGAACAGCCGCCGTATCGAATTATGGGGTGAAGGTTTCCGCTTCTATGACTTGAAACGTTTAAACTTACCGATTAAACGAGGTTCTAACTTCGATATAGCATTCTGTACATTCCTTGAAAAGGATAAAGATGCTCAGGGTTGGATATGGGAAATTCCTAAGATTGAAACAGACTATAATCCGCTTTGTACAAAGAACTATTAAACAATATTCTTAATACATTAAATTTCTCTTAAAAGAGGTGGACGGGGTTTCCCGTTCGCCTCTTCCTCTTTCTAAATGATTGGTTTTCAATGTTGTAATTTCCCCCAAAAAACATACCGTTGTTTTGAAAAAAACATTGGACGTTTTTGAAAAAACATTGGACGTTTTCAAAAATTCTTCGTGACGTTTTTGGGAAAACAACGGTATGTTTTTTCGAGTTGTTTTCTATGTATAAAAATCCCTTTCCCCACATGAGATTAGAAAATTCTAATACCATTTAAAAGTCTTCTAATTGGAATTTCGATTTCCCTTTCTTTTTACCATCTACCTTTGCCCTCGAATTAAATAGCTTATATTAATTATGAGGATTCGTTCTTTGACGATTCTCTGGGCATTGGCCATCCAATGCCCTATTTTTGCCTATGCAGGAGGAGAATCAATCGTAAGTAGAGATTCAGTTGCTTGTTCGATAGAGGAGATGTGGCAACGGACTTTGCATCATCATTTACTTTTAAATGCCAAACAGAAAGAGGTCGAGGTTGCCAAGGCATCTTTGGCGCAGGAAAAGTTATGGGAAAATCCGCAAATTTCCCTATCTCATAATATCAATAACCCGGTGACGCACCGCTATTTTGAGTTCAATAAAGAGGGACAGACGGACATTCAAATCTCTCAACGCATCTATATTGCCGGCCAGCGTGGCGAACGCATACGAATGGCTTCCGAGGAGATGTCGAGGGCGCAATATGGACAGCTGGATGCGGAGCGACTCATGCGAAAGAGCTGTCCGGGCAGATGGTCCAGCTTTTCACACTTCAGCAGAAGGTCGATGTTGTCCAAAAAGAGGTTCTCTCGATGGATACGATCCTGCAAGCGTATGAAGAACAAAAGGCGAAAGGGAATGTTTCGTCTATCGAAATCATGCGGATTAGCGGTTTGCGGTTGCAATTATTGCAGGAAAAGGCGGAGTTGATGGCAGGCATCACCCGTTTGCAACAATCCATCCGGTTGATGGGCGGTTTGGATGCGCAAACGGTAATCGTCCCGAAGATTGATTATGCAGCCAATGCCGCCATGTTGGAAAAGATACAATTAAGCACGATGAAGCGGGAATTGAGCGACCGGTCGGATATCCGCGCAGATGAACACGAGGTCAAATCGGCTGAACATCATGTCAAGTTGCAGAAGGCAAATGCCCTTCCGGAAATCAACCTGACAGGAGAATGGGATAAAAACGGGAGCATCGGTAGGAATTTCTTTGCGTTTGGCGTCACTTTTTCCCTTCCTGTCTTGAACCGCAACCAAGGGAACATTCGTGCGGCACGGGCTTCGCTCAACAGCAAGCGGTTGTTGCAGGATTGGAATTTGCGGCAGGCCCATTCGGAGATGGAGATTGCTTGGGAGAAACTGCAAATGGACTTGGCGATTGTCAAGGAGGCTGAAAAGCATCAAGGGATGGAGATTGACCGGATGTTGGAAGAGGTGCAAGCGCAATATATGAAGCGCAATATCTCTCTTCTCGAACTGGCGGATTATTACCAGACCTACAAGAATACGCATTTCCTGATGATGGACAGTCAAAAGGATGTGTTGGTAGGAATGGCTGAAATGGGGATAAACATTCAATAAAAGTAAGATGAAAATGGGTTATAACGGAGCAGGTAAAGATGTGTGGTTGCTATGTGTGTTGATGATGGCATGGAGTCTCTTGGCAAGTTGTGGCAACGGGGAGAAAGAGAGTGACGAAAATAGTGCCAATGACGCGCTTCTATCCACGATAGCCGTAAGCGAAGGCTTTGGAGGAAGAACTGGTGTTGAATGGCGATATTGCTTATGATGAAAATAAGGTAAGCAAAGTATATATTCCTTGTAGCGGTAAGATCCAAGGGGTGAAAGTGGAAATGGGGGATTATGTCGCAAGCGGGCAGTTGCTGGCTTCGGTCTATTCCCAAGATGCCGCAGAATATGGGAAACAAATGAGCGATATCCTTTCAGAAATCAAGTTGGCAAACCGTGAGCTTAGCTTGAAGAAAGACCTCCATCAAAGCGGAATGGCTTCGGACAAAGAGGTGGAGGAGGCGCAAAGCCGGGTAGATATGGCTCTTTCTGAAAAGGAAAGGTTGGAAGCGGTGGCTCATGTCAACGGTTACGCGGCTTCATCCATTGCGTCCATCACGGCTCCGATGTCCGGTTATCTCTTTGCAAAGAGTGTCTATAACGGTTCATATATAGATGATACGAACAACGACACGCCTGCTTTTGAAATTGCGAACTTGGAAAGTGTGTGGGTTGTGGCAGATGTATATGAAAGCGACATCAAACACATAGCGTTGGGCGAAAAGGTATATATTACCGTCTTGGCTTATCCGGAAATGAGATGGGAAGGGCACATCAATAAGCTCTATCCCAATTTGGATAGTGAGAGCAAGACGATGAAAGTGCGTGTCAATTTGGACAACAAAGAGAAAGTTGCTGCCGGGTATGTTTGCGAACGTGCATGTCTCCCTCACCGGTCCGGGAAAGAAAATGATGCAAGTGCCTTCCAAGTGCATTGTCTTTGAGAACGGGAACAATTATGTGGTGGCAGTGGACAACCAGGGGAAATATTACCGCCAAAAGGTTAAGGTTGCCCACCAGGACGAAACGGCTGCATACATTGAGAATGGAGTGAAGATTGGAGAACAGGTGGTTTGTGAAAACGCTTTGTTGGTATTTAGTAATTTGAGATAAAGGTCTTATGAATAAGTTTATAGATTTCATCATCGCTTTCTCTTTGAGGCGGAAATATATGATTCTGTGTCTAACGGCAGTGCTGACGATTACAGGCATCTTCTGTTTCAAGGAGACTCCGGTCGATGCTTTTCCAGATGTTACCAATACGAAGGTGACCATTATCTCGCAATGGCCGGGGCGCAGTGCGGAGGAAATAGAGAAGTTTGTCACGATTCCCATCGAGATAGCCATGAATGCGGCACAAGAGAAGACGGATATCCGCAGCACGACCCTGTTCGGTTTGTCGGTGGTGACGGTCCTCTTCGACGATCACGCCAATGATGAGTTTGCCCGCCAGCAGGTGTTCAATCTGTTGAAAGATGCGGATTTGCCCGAAGGAGTCGAACCGGACGTGCAACCCCTGCAAGGTCCGACCGGTGAAGTTTACCGTTATACGTTGGCAAGTGACAAGCAGAGCGTAAGGGAATTGAAAACGTTGCAAGATTGGGTTGTGGAGCGCAATCTGAGGGCAGTGTCGGGAGTGGCGGATGTTGTCAGTTTCGGTGGAGAGGTCAAGACCTTCGAAGTAAGTGTCAACCCGAACCAGTTGGCGACATACGGAATCTCTTCTTTGGAACTTTATGAGGCGATTGCCAATAGCAATGTCAATGTGGGAGGAGATGTCATTGAAAAGAATGCCCAAGCTTATGTGGTAAGAGGAATTGGTTTGATTAATGATGCGGAGGAAATAGGAAATGTCGTTATCAAACGTAAAAGGAAATCCGATATTGGTGCGCCATGTGGCGAAAATCAACGAAGCATGCCAACCTCGTTTGGGACAAGTGGGACGTGCCGGAAACAACGATGTGGTGGAAGGTATTGTGGTGATGCGCAAAGGAGAGAATGCGGAACGTGTCATTGCGGCCCTGAAAGAAAAGATAGACTGGATACAAAAGGAGAAATTGCCGGAAGATGTAAAGATAGTGCCCTTTTATGACCGTGAAGATTTGGTTAACTTGGCAGTCTCTACAGTTTTCCATAATGTCATAGAGGGCATCTTGTTGGTGACTTTGGTGATGTTCTTGTTTATGCGTGACTGGCGCACGACAGTAATCGTGGCAAGTGTCATCCCGTTGGCTCTGTTGTTTGCCTTCATCTGCCTTTGGTTACGGGGCATGAGTGCGAACCTGCTGTCGTTGGGAGCGATAGACTTTGGAATTATCATAGACGGAGCGGTGGTGATGATAGAAGCGATTTATGTGATGTTGGATGCCAAAGCGGGTGAAATCGGCATGGACTCCTTCAATAAACTCTCAAAACCGGGATTGATACGAGTGACAGCCCGCAGCAAAGCGAAGTCCGTCTTCTTTTCCAAGTTGATTATTATCACGGCATTGTTGCCCATCTTTGCCTTCCAGAAAGTAGAAGGGAAGATGTTTCACCTTTGGCTTTCACGTTGGGCTTTGCCTTGCTTGGAGCCTTGGTGTTTACGATGACGCTCGTGCCGGTTCTATCTTCCATGCTTTTGAAGAAGAACGTGAAGGAGAAGAAGAACCGTTTCTTGGAGTGGGTCCATTGCTATTCCAACCGGGCGTTTAGCTATTGCCACTCCCATGCCAAAGAGACGATTGCCGTTTCTATCCTCGTCATGATTGCCGGAATCGCCTCTTTCGTCATGTTGGGTACGGAATTCCTGCCGCAGATGAACGAAGGATCTATTTATATCCGTGCGACGATGCCACAAAGCATCTCCTTGAAGGAGTCTGTCAAGATTGCCGACCAATTGAGGGAGGAAGTGATCCGTTTCCCGGAAATCCGGGAGGTGCTGACGCAGACCGGTCGTCCGAATGATGGCACGGATGCTACCGGATTTTACAACATTGAACTGTTTGTCAAGATGTATCCGGAGAAGGAGTGGAAATCGGGAATGTCGAAAGAGGAACTTATCACCGCTATCGACAAGAAACTCTCCGTATATCCAGGTGTCGATTTCAACTTCTCCCAGCCCATTAGTGACAATGTGGAAGAGGCGGTAAGTGGTGTGAAAGGAGCTATTGTGGCGAAAGTGTATGGCAATGACCTCTATGAAAGTGAACGGATAGCGGAAAAGGTAGCAGAGACCATGCGTCCCATTCCGGGCATTGCCGATTTGGGAGTCTTGCGGAATATTGGTCAGCCGGAGCTGCAGATAAATATAAACGAAGCAAGGTTGGCTCGTTATGGAGTGAGCAAGTCGGATGTGCAACGCACGGTGGAAATGGCAATTGGTGGAAAAGTGGCTTCCCAAGTGTATGAAGGCGAACGGAAGTTTGATATCGTGGTGCGTTATGATAAACCCTTCCGCCAAGACGAGGAACAGATTGGCAAGATAAAGGTGCCGGCTTCAGATGGAGCAATGATTCCGATAAAAGAGATTGCCGATATCCGTATGATTACCGGACCGCTGATTATATATCGTGACAACCACCAAAGATATTGTGCCGTCAAGTTCTCTGTCCGTGACCGAGACATGGGATCCGCAGTGGATGAATCGAGGACCAAAGTTGCCCGTGCGGTTGATTTGCCGGACGGTTACCGGATAGAATGGAATGGTGACTTTGAGAACCAAAAGCGAGCTTCAGCCCGTTTGGCTCATGTTGTCCCCATCAGCATTCTTCTGATATTCTCTATTTTGTATATGCTGTTCAGTAGTGCCCGTGATGCCCTGCTGGTTTTGCTAAATGTGCCGTTTGCTGCCGTAGGAGGAATCTTGATACTCTTGCTCACCGGTTTTAACTTCTCCATTTCAGCAGGTATCGGTTTCATCTGCCTGTTTGGTATTTGTATCCAGAACGGAGTGATTATGATTATGGATATTAAACATTTCATCCGGCATAAGCATTCCCTTTTGGATGCAGTCGATTTGGGAATGCAATCACGTATGCGGTCGGTGTTGATGACAGCGATGATGGCGACATTGGGATTGCTGCCGGCAGCTCTCAGTCATGGCATTGGTTCGGAAAGCCAACGTCCTTTGGCAATAGTCATCATTGGAGGATTGGTGTTTGCCACGCTCTTTACTCTCTTTGTTTCCCGCTATTTGTGGAGAAAGTGTACAAGCGGACGGTTTTTGACGGGGAAGGAGTGTTAAAGCAACGGAAACTATGATGGATTCATCCGTTTCTTTGTTAACTTTACCAACCGGGAAAATAAGATTGTATCAAATATGTCTGTGAGCAAACACATATTCATTGCTGAAGATGAAGCCAATATTTCCGACTTCCTGAAAAGGGGATTGGAGGATTGCGGTTATGAAGTAAGCGTGGCATCCAATGGGAATGAAGCTTGGTTGATGATGGAGGATGGTATGCTGGAGGAGCGGTTCTGCATGCTGTTGTTGGACATCCGCATGCCAGGCATGAATGGATTGGAATTATGCAAGCGGTTCCGGAGCCATTTCGGGTATAAGGTGCCAGTGTTGATGTTGACGGCATTGGATACGACGGAGGACATTGTGGCAGGTTTGCATGCCGGGGCGGATGATTATTTGGCGAAGCCGTTTAAGTTTATCGAACTGCTTGCCCGTATCGAATCGCTGTTGCGCCGATCGGCTGTCGTTGCGGAGAATTCCCAGAAGATACATTGCGGCGATTTGCTCTGTGACCCGTCTACTCATCGGGCGACACGGAAGAATCTGACGGTAGATTTATCAACCAAAGAGTACCGTTTGTTGGAATATTTCATCCGCCACCAGGGGGAAATCCTCTCACGTAAGCAGTTGTTGAGAGATGTTTGGGACAAGGATTTCGACACCAACACGAATGTGGTGGATGTTTATGTCCGTTACTTGCGGAATAAGATAGACGAACCCTTTCCTCATAAACTGATTCATACGATTGTCGGTGTAGGTTATATCATGAAGGAATAAGTAGTTTAGGTTTCTCGATTATGAAAGCGGGGCGGAAAATATCGTGGGTCTATTCAGCCATTACCATCTCTTTGGTGGTAGTGACGGGAATCGTTTTCTATGTTTTGAGTTCACGTTATGTCGAGAACCTCTATTTTAAATATATCTCGGAGAAAGCGCATGCCGTGGCTGTCGAACGATTTGAAGAAGATGAGATGGATCCTGTGAGATATCGGAATGCGGTGCTTCATCGGCAAAATTCCATCCCGACTTCGCATGAGCTGTTTATAAATATGGCAGATGAGGAGATGGCGGATAATTCTTTGGGACAGTATTTGGACGATGCCCAAATCGAGGAGGTCAAACAAGGAAAAGAGGTTTTCTTCAGGCGAGGCGATGAAGTGGGGACTTCATTTATCTATTACGACAATGAGGGGACGTATGTTGTCGTTGTGCTCAGCAGGAATCCGTATGGAAAGGAGATTAGCCGGACGATTGGTTTGGCTGTCCTGATTCTTATTTCCTTATCTTCCATAGTCCTTTATCTGATTAGCCGTTTGTATGCAATCAAGGCGGTGGATCGCATCGACCGCAATTACCAACGGGAGAAACTGTTTGTCAACAATGCTTCCCATGAGATAAACAATCCGCTGACCGCAATCCAAGGAGAGTGCGATATTGCCTTGATGCGGGAACGTACTCCGGAAGAGTATCGCCATTTCCTGACGAAGATAAGCAAAGAGACTACCCGTGTCATTGACATCATGCGCAGCCTGCTTCAGTTTTCCCATGCTAAATCAGAAAAGTTGGATCACTCCTTGTCTGACCGGGTGGACATGGCTCTGTTTATGGAGCAGTTTGCAAGTAGTGAGGTACAAATCAAGGTTGAATCCAGTTTCTATGTCCTGACAGACGAAGGTCTTTTGCTCATTGCTATGCGGAATTTGATAAGTAATGCAATCAAATATTCGGAAACGCCACCAATAACCGTCTTGGTACGATCTAATGAAATAGAGATTAAGGATAAAGGCATAGGTATTCCTGATGCGGATTTGCCTCATATCTTTGAGCCTTTTTACCGCGCCGAAAACTCCAGCTGCATGTCGGGACATGGCATTGGCTTGGCTTTGTCCAAAGAGATTATCGAGAAGTTGGGAGGAGAAATATCGGTTGATTCCAACCTTGGAGAAGGGACTTCCTTTATTGTTCGATTCGTCTGATTGAGCCTCTGATAAATTTTTTCGATAATTTGATAAATGAATTCAATGGAAGAAAAGTTGACAAGCTGAATTGGAATAACTAAATTTGCATTAGATAAATAAAACGAAATAACAACCAATTAAAAATTAGCGATATGAAAAAGAAATGGATTTGTACAATTTGCGGTTATGTTCATGAAGGTGATGAAGCTCCTGATTTCTGCCCACAGTGTAAAGCTCCTAAGAGCAAATTCAAAGAAATGGAAGAAACAGCTGGTGCTTTGAGTTTTGCAGACGAACATGTTATTGGCGTTGCCAAAGGTTGTGACGAAGAGATGTTGAAAGACTTGAACGCTCATTTCAATGGCGAATGCACCGAAGTGGGAATGTATCTGGCAATGAGTCGTCAAGCAGACCGTGAAGGATATCCTGAAGTGGCTGAAGCTTTCAAACGCTATGCTTGGGAAGAAGCTGAACATGCTGCTAAATTCGCAGAATTGTTAGGTGATGTGGTTTGGGATACAAAGACCAACTTGGAAACGTATGAATGCTGAAAGCGGTGCTTGTGCGGACAAGAAACGTATCGCCACTCGTGCTAAGCAATTGAACTTGGATGCTATCCATGACACTGTTCATGAAATGGCAAAAGACGAAGCTCGTCACGGTAAAGGATTTGAAGGCCTTTACAACCGCTACTTCAAGAAGTAATTGTTCTGTGTAGATAGATAGTTGAAAAGGGGCTGTGTCAAAACAACTGTTTTTGGCGCAGCCCCTTTAAAGTGTGTCAGAATTAGCAAAATGCAAGGTGCTGAGGATGAGACCGACAGGAGTTTACCCGAGGTCGAATTCCGAAAGTAACGCAGCAGTTTGCAATTATGACACACCACCTTTACTATTTGTCAAGATGAGCAAGTTGTTAGATGCCCAATGACTCTTCTTTTGGAATCTTACTTTCCGAATAGAAGCTTTGAATCTTTTTCCTTGCCTTTTTCCACCCACTCTTCCGGAATCATTTTCCATTGATTCATGGCTTTCGGTGAAATGGTTCCTTTGCTTTTTACATATTGTATCAAGTAATAGCGAAGGTCTTTCTCGGTTGAAGCGATAATCCGGCTGCTTAATTGGTTAAGCGGAATGCCGGCTCCTTTTGTCAAGAGGTCGCCTCCACCGTTTCCTCTATAAGAATTGATGGCCACTTTATATTGTTTATCCATTTCAAATGGTCTGCCGTCTGCCATCTTTAGGATAGAAATCTTTTCACCTTTGGGTTTGCTCACGTCCACCGTATAGATGATGCCGGCAGCCGAGTCGAAGTTGAAGCTCGGATTCTTGAATGTATATCCGTTCCCGTCTTTGCGTTGAGTGATTAACAGCAAATGGTCATCTGCGGATTGCATTTGGTTGGTCCATCCCGCATAAGATTCTTCCAAGAAGTCTTTGATTTCCTTTCCGCTTAGAAGCATGGTGTAGAGCAAGTTCTCATATTTGTATAAGTTGAACATGTCACTGATAAAGATGTCACCTTGTTCTATTTTCGCATTAAAAGAGAGCGGGGCGGAAAAAGAGACGTCCGCTCCTGTCAATTCCAATTGGATTGAATGGATTAAGTCGATAAAGGCGGAAGAACCGAAATAGGCTGGTTGGGTTGTGATGGTGTTGTCTATTGACCCGATTTTCTCCGAAACGAACTTTTCTACTGTTTGGTAAGGCGCATCGAACTGCTGCATGAAGTCTGGATCCGGATCCAATTTGTCCATAGGGACAATGGCATTTGATATTCTTTTCTCAATGACTTTATTATCATTGAGGGTCAAAGCGATATCAATGGTGCCGACATAGCTCCCTTTGCTGGCAGGATTAACCACATAAACAGTCTTTCCATCTTGGGAACTAACAGACCCGCAGTAGCGGCTGTGGTCGTGTCCCATCATGATAGCATCGAATCCAGGCACATTGGCGACAACTTCCAGGCAAGCGTCCTCTCTGTATTTTTTTCTCCTACGGTGCGGGCTTCACGACCTGCATGGAATACACCGACAACTACATCTGGATGTTCCTTCTCTTGGATGATTTTTCATCCATTTACGTGCTGTTTGCTCCATATCGTCAAAACGTAGCCCTTTCCACAATGTTTCCGGCAACCAAGTCGGAATGGCTGGGGTAATCATGCCTAAGATAGCAATTTTGACCCCTTCCCGTTCCACGATTGTATAAGGTTTGAGGTATGGAGTTTCATCAGAAGTTTGAATGATATTTGCCCCTAAGACCGGGAATTGGCAATCTTTTATCCACCGGTCGAAAACTGCACGTCCAGCTTCCACATCATGGTTTCCCATGCTTCCGGCAACGTATCCCATGTAATTCATGATAGAAGCAGCCAAATGGGTAGAGGTGGTGTCTATGAAGTTATAATAATAGGCGGACGGTTGTCCTTGCAAGATATCCCCGTTGTCTACCAATATAAGGTTGTCGCCATAGTTCTTCCGTTCTTCTTTCACATAAGTATAGACTCGAGCCAAGCTTCCGCCCCATTTCTTTTGCTCAATGAAATTATAAGGATAAAAGTTCCCGTGCACGTCGCTGGTTTCAACTAACTTGATTTTAACTTCCCGGTTGGTAGCCCAGGCTCCCCATGAACAGGCGAGCATAAGCAGAATCGAATGCCATCTTCTCATTTATTCAAACATTAATGCGTTCTTACTTCATTTAATCCACAAATAGCACACAAATCTTTGCCGAGAGGCAATCTTCGTGTGCTATTTTGTTATTTAAGATAAAAATCTATATTATTCCAATTTGTGGATAATCAATCCAGAGCGTAATTTAGGTTCGAACCAAGTAGTTTTAGGAGGCATGATATTACCAGTATCTGCGATATCCATCAACTGTTTCATGGTTACAGGATAAAGAGCCAAAGCCATCTTCATCTCACCGCTGTCCACTCTTCTCTTCAATTCGCCTAAGCCACGGATACCACCGATGAAGTCGATTCGTTTGTCTGAACGAAGGTCCTTGATGCCTAAGATATCGTTCAAGATAAGATTAGAAGAGATAGTTACGTCCAATACGCCTATCGGGTCAGAATCATCGTATGTGCCTGGTTTAGCAGTCAATGAATACCATTTTCCTTCCAAATAGAGGGCGAAGTTATGCAAAGCATTAGGTTTGTAAATCTCTTCACCTTTCTCTTCAATAACGAAGTTTTCAGCGATGCGAGCCAAGAATTCAGCCGGAGTCAATCCGTTCAAGTCTTTTACAACTCGGTTATAGTCGATGATGGTAAGCTGGTTAGCAGGGAAGCTGACAGCCATGAAATAGTTATACTCTTCATCGCCACGGTGGTTAGGATTCTGTTTTGCTTTTTCTGCGCCTACCAAAGCAGCTGCTGCTGAACGGTGGTGGCCATCAGCGATATATAGAGCTGGGATTTCTGCGAAAATCTCAGTGATACGTTTGATATCTTCATCTTGGTCTATAACCCAGAATGTATGGCCGAAACCATCCAACGGAGCTATGAAGTTATATTCTGGTTCAGTTGCTGCATACTTGCTGACAATCTTGTCCAATTCAGCATTGTCTGGGTATGCAAAGAATACCGGTTCGATGTTTGCATTGTTCACGCGCACATGTTTCATACGGTCTTCTTCTTTGTCTCTTCTTGTCAATTCGTGTTTTTTGATGACACCATTCAAATAGTCAGGCACGTAAGCTCCTACTACCAAGCCGTACTGTGTTTTCTCGTTCATTGTTTGGGCATAAACGTAATAGCACTCTTTAGAGTCTTGTACAAGCCAGCCATTCTCTTGGAACTTCTTGAAGTTTTCGGCAGCTTTCAAATAGACTTCCGGAGCATGTTCATCTGTCCCTACCGGAAAGTCAATTTCTGGGCGGATAATATGATACAATGATTTTTCGTTTCCTTCAGCCTCTTTGCGAGCTTCTTCAGAATTTAGAACGTCGTATGGGCGTGATGCCACTTGTTCTACTAAATCTTTCGGTGGGCGAACACCTTTAAAAGGTTTTATTGTAGCCATGGTATTTGTCTGTTTTAAATGTTACAAGAAAAAGGGCGCATCTTCTTGTTTATTTCAGCAAAAAAGAGATACGCCCTTTGGTTTTTCTTAATTATTTATTCACACGGAATTTTTCGCATCCTTCTTTCAAGAAACCTTCGATTTGGCGAGCAGCAGCAATACCGGCATTGATATTAGCCTCAGCTGTTTGAGCTCCCATCTTCTTCGGTGTTGAGAAATAACGGCCTGCAAATTTCGCTGCAAACTCTTCGTTAGCAACAGGCATGATGTCTGTTACATATTTCAAGTCTGCACGTTCTTCCATCAACTGGATCAATTCAGCCTCATTGATAACCTCTTTGCGGGCAGTGTTAACCAATACGCCGCCTTTAGGCATTTTACCTACCAATGCAGCATTGATAGAGTTCTTTGTTTCTGCAGTAGCAGGAATATGCAATGAGATAATCTGGCAAGTAGAATAAAGTTCTTCAACTGAATCAACAGCTTTTACATCAGCTTGTTCGATTACTTCTTTCGGGCAGAATGCGTCATAAGCATAAACTTCCATGCCAAATCCTTTGGCGATGCGGGCTACGTTGCGACCTACGTTACCGAATGCATGGATACCCAATTTCTTTCCTTTCAATTCAGTTCCAGAAGTACCATTATAGAAGTTACGGGCAGCCATAACCATCAAACCTAATGCCAATTCAGCAACTGCATTTGAGTTCTGTCCCGGAGTATTCATGACGCATACCTTGTGAGCAGTAGCAGCTTCCAAGTCAACATTGTCATAACCAGCACCGGCACGTACGACAATCTTTAAGTTTAGCAGCGTCCAATACTTCGTTGTCAACTTTGTCGCTACGGATAATCAAAGCGTCAACATCTTTCACTGCATCTAACAACTGGCTTTTCTCGGTATAACGTTCCAACAAAAGCAATTCATCACCTGCTTGTTCTACAACTTCGCGGATACCTTTCACAGCAACTGCTGCAAAAGGTTTTTCTGTTGCTATTAAAACTTTTGCCATAATTAATGCTGTTTTTCAAATTCTTTCATTGCTGCGATCAATACTTCAACACTGCTCTTAGGCATTGCATTGTATAAAGAAGCACGGAAACCACCAACTGAACGGTGACCCTTGATACCTACGATACCCTTAGAAGTAGCAAATGCATTGAAGTCAGCTTCCAATTCTTTGTATTCATCGTTCATGACGAAGCAAACGTTCATGATAGAGCGGTCTTCCGGAGCAACTGTTCCACGGAACAATTTGTTGCGGTCGATTTCGTCATACAGGATAGCTGCATTTTCTATGTCTTTCTTTTCCATTGCTTCAACGCCACCCTGTTCTTTGTACCATTTCAAAGTCTGCAATGCAGAGAAGATAGGCAATACAGGAGGAGTATTGTACATAGAACCTTTATCAATGTGAGTCTTGTAGTTCAACATTGTAGGGATAACGCGGTCTACTTTACCCAAAGCGTCTACACGTACGATTGCCAATGTTACACCAGCAGGAGCAAGGTTCTTCTGTGCACCAGCATAAATCAAATCATATTTAGAAACGTCTATTGGGCGAGAGAAGATATCTGAAGACATATCAGCTACCATTGGAACCTTAACGTCTAAGTCTTTGCGGATTTCAGAACCATAGATAGTGTTGTTTGTAGTTACATGGAAATAATCCACATCTTCTGGAACTGTATAATCTTTAGGAATATAAGTATAGTTTTTATCTTTAGAAGAAGCGACAACATCTACTTCTCCGAAAAGTTTAGCTTCTTTGATGGCTTTAGAAGACCATGTACCTGTATCTAAATATGCTGCTTTTTTCTTTAACAAGTTGAAAGGAGCCATACAGAATTGAAGGCTGGCACCTCCACCTACGAATACAACCTCGTATCCTTCAGGAACGTTCAACAACTCTTTAATCAAAGCTTGTGCTTCGTCAACTACTGCTACAAACTCTTTACTGCGGTGAGAAATCTCCAACAGAGATAATCCCATACCTGCAAAGTTTTCTACAGCTGCTGCTGTGTTTTTGATAGTGTACTCACTCAAAATAGAGGGACCTGCATAAAAATTGTGCTTCTTCATGTCCTATAAATTTTAATATAACAATTTGTCAATTTTCCAACCTTTTTGAATTGGACGCCGAAAGATAGAACTTATTTCTGAATTGAACAAAAAAAAAGCTATAAAATTCAGAAATTAAAGCGATTTCCCCAAAGTTTACGCATTTGTTCCAATAACTTACTTTCTGAAGGGTTGTTTTGCCCGTGCCAGAAATGTTGGCTTCCAACCTCTTTAGGTAGGTATTCTTGCTTTACAAAATGATTTTCGTAATCGTGGGCATATTTGTACTCTTTTCCGTAGTCCAATTCCGCCATAAGTTGGGTCGGGGCGTTCCGTAAATGTAACGGGACGGGCAGGTTCCCGGTCTTCTCCACATAGGCGATTGCATCGTTTATGGCCTTGTAGGCTGAATTGCTTTTGGGACTGCAAGCTAAATAAATCGTAGTCTCGGCTAACGGGATTCGCCCCTCTGGCCATCCTATTTTTTGTATGGTGTCGAAACAGGCATTGGCGAGTAGCAGTGCGTTGGGGTTTGCCAAGCCTATGTCTTCTGCCGCGGAGATGCAAAGGCGGCGGGCAATGAATTTGGGATCTTCTCCTCCTGCCACCATGCGTGCCAACCAATAGATGGCTCCGTCCGGGTCGCTTCCTCGGATGGATTTGATGAATGCCGATATGATGTCATAGTGCATTTCTCCCCCTTTGTCGTATGCGGCAGGGTTCTCTTGCAACCTTTCCGTCACTTTGGTCGGTGATGGTGATATCATGGCTCTCCTCTGCGGAAATAACCAATTCTAATATGTTTAGCAGTTTGCGGGCGTCTCCTCCCGAATATCGTAGCAAAGCATCGGTCTCTGTCAGTTGGATGTTTTTCTCTTTTAAGACGATGTCTTCCTTTAGGGCACGGTGGAGCAACTCCAACAGATCTTCTTTCCCGAGGGATTTCAGCACATAGACTTGGCATCGGGACAGGAGAGGGCGTATTACCTCAAAAGAGGGGTTTTCCGTGGTCGCTCCTATCAAGGTGACGACACCTGTTTCCACGGCGTTCAGCAACGAATCTTGTTGGGATTTGCTGAAACGGTGGATTTCATCAATGAAAAGGATAGGTGAAACGGTATTGAAGAAACGGTTGCTTTTGGCTTTCTCAATCACATCCCTTACATCCTTTACTCCGGAACTGATGGCACTCAACGTATAAAATGGGGCTTTGAGCTTTTCTGCCACAATATGTGCCAAGGTTGTTTTACCCACTCCCGGAGGTCCCCATAAGATAAAGGAGGGGACACGTCCTGCTTCAATCATTTTCCGAAGGACTGCTCCTTGCCCTATGAGGTGTTTCTGACCTATATATTCGTCCAATGTCTTTGGGCGTAATCTCTCTGCTAACGGCTGACTCATCTTTTTTCGTTTTTCTTCTGTCTTGTCCACAAAGGTACGCTTTTTTCATACATTATATATATGTATAGCGATACTTGATGGATGAATAGATAAACTTATCGTACCCGTCCGGTTCCGGGACATAAACAGGATGATAATGTTTTGTCGATGTTTGGGGTTTGCATCCAACATTTTTTGTTTCTCACTCAGGTGAGAAGTGTTTTTCACTTAGGTGAGAAGCTAAAATTGTCGTTACGTCAGGGCTGACGCATTACTTAATTCACTGATTATAAAATAAATTTTGACAAACTCAGTAATAAAGACTATTTACGTTGCACAATTTACTAACGATTGACCAACTATTAAAATCATAAAATATGATACTATCGACAGGATTAAAAACAGATTACAAGCCATTGGAGGCTATTAACGTGACGGACGGCGTGTATATCGTCCGCTGGGACTGCAAGCCGCTCCCGGAAGGGGGCAACATGGTCGTATGGGCGGAAGAAATGCTATACAACAAGCCGGCGGAAAGCGAGATGCGGCGGATAATCAACGGCTACTACAACGGGATAACCGACCGCAAGATATTGCAGGATTTTACGTGGCACGGCATGCCCGTGTGGCTAAGCGACGAGAACCAGCGCAACTACAAGGCGGCATACGACCTTGCCGTGCAAACCGGAGGGGAGACGCTTCCGGTGGTGTTCAAGTTCGGCTCTGACGAGCAGCCGGTGTATCATACTTTCGGCACGATGGACGAGCTGAAAGAGTTCTACATGTCCGTATACAGGCACATTGAGCAATGCCTCGCAGACGGATGGGCGAGCAAGGATGCGGTTGATTACGGGGTGTACGAGTTGGACGGGTTGTAATATCCGTGTGTCTTGCAACGCTGTTTTAACGGCGTTAAAACAGCATTAAAATAGTATTTTAACGCCGTTTCAAACAGTGCTTAAATGTTATTTCTCCTTTATTTTATGCACATTTCGTTTTTGCATAAAATATCACATTTCGTTTTTCCGGATATATACATTTCGTTTTTCCGGATATATTTAGGTCACAGTTTCGCATCGGAATATATACTTTTTTCGTGGTAAAGTTAGTAAATATTTATGAATCAGATATATGC
This sequence comes from Phocaeicola vulgatus, assembly GCA_022009975.1. Taxonomy (GTDB): domain Bacteria; phylum Bacteroidota; class Bacteroidia; order Bacteroidales; family Tannerellaceae; genus Parabacteroides. The sequence goes on from CP091733.1 coordinate 576,741, forward strand.
AAAACTATTTCCCTAATGGCGGTCATTAGAAATGACAAGAAGTTTTTTCTAATGACCGATTTGGGTTTATTGAATCTGACGCATTTTCCTTCCACTTACCTAAAAAATACACTTTTGTGTCAAAGTCTTTTTATAGACACAATTTAATTTTGCCGTAACTATTCAGCGATAGATGCATGACAAATCGTCAAACCTCAAATAAGGCTTGAATTGCATTAAAAGGTGTTTGGTCGTGTTTCTTAGCAGTCTCAACTTGGCTCTATTTTAGATAATTTTCAAGAAAATCCTACAAAGAAATAAGACCGAATCAGACCATTCTTTCTACCGCTGAATAGTTACATTTTGCCATTAGTGAGATAAAAATATAGAAGCCATGATTAAGAAAATGATTGTTACAGCGTTGTGCCTCTCGACAATGACTCCGATGATGGCACAGAATGTCACTGGTAAGGTGATGGATGTCAAGGGTGAACCTCTGTCTTTTGCCAATGTTGTACTCTTGAATCGTCAGGACTCGGCTTTCGTCAAGGGCGCAGTAAGTGGAGAGGATGGTAGTTTTATCCTCGATTCTCCCTGCAATGGCGGAATCATCAAGGTAACATCTGTGGGCTATAAGACTATCTGCAAGGATTGCGTGGGCGAGAATGTGGGCGTCATCACAATGGAAGAGGATAGCGAGATGCTTGGTGAAGTGGTGGTGAAATCAACTTTGCCCAAGACTATCCCGAAGAATGGCGGAATGGCAACGACTGTAGCTGGCTCTGTCCTTGAAAAGGCAGGAACAATGGAAAATCTTCTCGACCGCATACCAAACGTATCTGCGCAGAATGGAAATATCAAAGTTTTCGGACGTGGAGAACCTATCATCTATATCAATGGACGGCAGATGATGGACAGAAGCGAACTCGACCGCTTGAGTTCGGACAACATCAAGTCGGTAGAAGTAATCTCTAACCCTGGCGCTCGCTATGAGGCAAGTACCAAGGCTGTTATCCGTATCACCACAAAGAAGATACAGGGCGACGGATTCGGTTTTGATGCAACTACGGAAGGCGAGTATGATGAGAAAAAGAATCTCGGAGGAAATGGTAAATTGAATATGTACTACCGCAAGAACGGATTGGAGCTTGGAGCCTACGCCTATGGCGCAAAACAATCATCGCCAGACGAGAAGGACTTGCAGCAAATGACCTATCTCGACAAGACCTGGAACCAGCAGGATAAAACACGTTGGAAGAACAAAACCGAGACTTTTAGTTCTCGCTTGAATGCCAGTTATCAGTTTGACGACAACAATTCGTTGGGAGCAAGCTTTAGTTTCTTGCGCAATCCTAAACTGCTGTCAGGCGGCAAGATGGAAGGCTCTGTGCTGAAAGATGAAGAATTGACGGAGACTAACACTTCTATTAGATCAGAGTTTGGGCAGAATAGCAACTTGTCAAGTAATATATATTATGTAGGCAAAGTAGGAAAATTGGGTATAGACTTCAATACCGACTGGTTCTGGTCGAAAGGAAACAATAACAACAATATAGATGAGCATTATCAGGAGGTGAACTCGGATATGCAAAACCAACTTGTAAACAGTACCACTTCAAAGTACAACCGCTTGATTGCTTCCAAAATGGTGCTTTCTTATCCGCTTTTGGGTGGTAACTTATCTGTAGGCGGTGAGTATTCATTCACAAATCGTAACACCAACTACGCCATCATACCAAACACACTTGCCGACAATGTGCAAGACCGCATCAAGGAAGGCATGGCTTCTGCGTTCGTCACCTATAGTAGTGACTTTGGCAAGCTGAACATGGAAGCGGGTTTGAGATACGAGAATGTGGACTTCAAGTATTACGATGATGGTAAATACATGGCAGACCAAAGCAAGAATTACGGCAACTGGTTTCCATCTCTCAGCCTTTCGATGCCGTTCGGTGAGGTGCAGATGCAGCTGAGCTATGCAGCCGACATTAATCGGCCTAACTACTGGGTCTTAAGAAGTGGTGTGCAATATAGCAATCGCTATACATACGAGACCGGAAACCCGTTTCTTGTCGCAGAGATTGCAAGAAACATCAGTTACGATATCGCTTACAAATGGCTGACATTCAACTTAACTTATGCTTATACATCCGATCCTATTTACCAGACCGTAGAGATGTATAAGGAAAATGCGACCATCGGATTGATGAGGATGATAAATGGAGAATCATACGACAATGTGACTTCTACGATCAACCTGCAGCCTACCTTCGGCATCTGGCATCCTATGCTGTCCGCAATGGTTGAGAAGCAATGGTTCAAGTTGGAGACAAGAGACGGACGGTATCTTAACAAACCACTGGCAATGTTCCGAATCAACAACACCTTCGATACTAAATGGGCGATGCTCTCCGTTATGATGACTTACATCACAAAGGGATATGAGCAGAACCATTATATTTACAAACCGATGTTCAACGCCGACTTGTCTATATACAAAAGCTTCCTGAAAGACTGCTTGTCTTTCCAACTTTATGTCACAGATTTGTTTGGTACGAACGACAGCCATATTATAGGTAAATACGGCAAACTGAAGGAAACCATCTTTGATGAGTTCTCAACGAGCAAATATCATTGACTGTCCGCTATAAGTTCAATACTACCCGGAGTAAGTATAAGGGTACGGGTGCAGGAGAAAGTCAGAAGAACAGGATGTAGGAAACTATATCATCTGATGATTGACAGCATGAAACAGCGCCTCGGCAATGTTCTTCACGCCCATCTTAGTGAAGAGGTTGCGCTTGCAAGCCTTTATCGTATCCACCGACTTGCACAATCGGTCGGCAATATCATTCATCGTATAACCTTGGGCAGACAATCTCAATACATCTTTCTCTGTCTCGCTCAAGGTTATACCCTCTTTCTTTTCCCACTGGTGTCTATCTGTGGAATACTCATAGTAACTGCTGTCTCTGTGCTTTTGCATGATGATATGGCCGGGCACATAGGTATCGGCCAATGACACGGTACAGAGGGCAAGCCAAATCTTTCCGTCGTCGGAAAGAAGAATCGGGGTAAGCTGATGGTGAATCAATCGGCTCTGTTTGCCGTTGGTAAGATGAATGTCATACGAGATGGTATAGTCCAGACGGTCGTCCACAGGCAATTCGTTGAAAAGGTCGAATCCCTTCTTGTTCACTTCGAGCAGTATCTGCAGGTCATCTTCCGGAACATGGTCGATATACATCTGATAACCGGCCTTTATCAGTTGCTCGGGTTCTAATCCGCAGAGATAAGCGAGATTATCCGATGCATAGATAAAGTCCTGATGAAAATAGTCGATGATATAGACGCACTGGTAAGTGCTGCGGGCAAAAGCCTTTGCCGCATTCACCAATAGCTCTATCTTGGCGTAATCTTCCTTGCTGATATGATGCTCCTCGCTGGAATGGAGGGAGAAACCGTCTTTTCCTTTATTCATAAGCAGCCTCTATCATTATTCTTTCAAACTTGATTCGTCAAGCTATCGGGACTTGTTTTTATATACGCTTTGCCTACGAAAATACATCATTTTCTGCGATTATGGTTATGCCACATTATATAATTACAGAAAAGAACCGTAAAAAGTTAATATAACGATTCCTCTATTGAGATGAAACTCTTATAATAGCTCTTTTTAGCTGTTCGCAGATTTTAGCGTAATTTTAAACCCAAATCAGTCATTCAAACGAAAAAAGTAAAACAGCTGAATATTTTTATTCTTTCCAACTCTTGTCAGCACTTCTTTCAACATCTTGCTTCCGCCTGTGTTTCGACATAGCCCGCTATGCCTTTAACGCAGAGCCATTGCAATCTGCTCAAAACAAGCACCAACAAGAATCGTAATCTAATGACCGAATTGGGTTTAATAGACAAATATCGTATGCACAACCTATATGCAATATTCGCAAAAATCCTGAACATATGCAAGCAAGTAGCCGGAAATTTAGTCAATGAATCAGGGAATGTCCCAAGGAAAGGGGTGGTTCCTAGATTCTCAGACCTTGAAATAGTGGCATTGAACATGACATCAGAGGCTGTTGGCATTGACAGTGAATCATTGTTGTTTGCAAAGCTACAGGAATATAGTAATGAACTTCCCAATCTTATATCCCGCAGACAATACAATGACAGACGTAAAATTACTTCGTCCCTATGTAATGCAATCCGGGAAAGAATGGCGGCAGAAATGGATGGAGGCGAAGATTATTTCTGCATTGATTCTAAGCCGATAGAAGTATGTCGTATTGCTCGCTCCAAGCGTTGCAGCATGGGGAAGAAGGATTTTGAGAAAGCCCCGTCAATCGGATACTGCGCATCACAAGGGGTGTACTATTACGGATATAAACTCCATGCGGTCTGTGGATTAAGTGGAGTCATCCATTCCTTTGACCTTACTAAGGCAAGCGTGCATGACATTCATTGCCTGAAGGATATGAAGGTGTACTATGGTAATTGTACAGTCATAGGGGACAGAGGATATATAAGTTTCCAAGTACAATTGGACCTGTTTGAAACAGCCAATATCAGATTGGAGGTATCATACAGGTGTAACCAAAAATGGAAGCCAACATTTCCGGCTTTTGCCAAAGCGAGAAAAAGAATTGAAACCCTATTCTCCCAATTGTGTGACCAGTTTATGATTATAAGGAATTATGCGAAAGATACAGATGGATTGTTTGCCCGGATTGTCGGGAAGATTAGCGCACTTACAATCCTTCAATATATTAACTACAAAAATGAAAAGCCTATTGGCAGAATTAAATATGCGCTATTTAATTCCGCCAACAGGTACAATATAAGATTTTTCCGTGTAGCCAAATATTGTTTTTCACCTAAATGAAAAGCATTTATCACCTAAATGAAAAGCACTTATCACCTAGGTGAAAAACACTTATCACCTAGATGAAAAGCACTTATCACCTAGATGATCAGGGCTGACGCATTACTTAATTTCTTCATTATGCCATGGTGCATCTAAAAGTTCAGCAAGAAACTCATCACTCCATCCAGCCATTTTTCTTTTACCTTTAAGGCTTGCTTTTCTCTTGTTATTCTTTAGTTGCGTCATGGCAATCTTGTTCAGCACTGAAAAATTCCGTGCTGCATTTTTCTTTTTCTTCTGGGCATCCTCATTGAATGAGACATCAAGCTGCCAGTGAAGATTGTTCTCTATGCTCCAATGGCTTCTGATTGTTTCAATTATACGGTCTGAATCCAATGGAAGTGATGTTATGTAATAGTGTTTCTCTATCGTAGTCTTTCCTGACTTAATATATTTCTTCGTATTGGTCAGACAGACTACCGAGTTGACACCTTTCCATTTCAGTACTTTAGACAAGACTCCATTGTTATAAACCTGACAAACACGCTTTTCCAATCTCCCATGCGAACTTTCTTCGCTTATACTGTACCTGTATCTTGTCTCTGGTATATGTCCCTTGCCATTGAGCTTATTACCGTAAATGTCTATTTCAGAGAAATAATCTTCTATCGTCTTACAAAGTTTCTTTTGGTTCTTCTTTACACTTATAAGGTAGTCAGCTTTTGCATCGATAATTACATCTACAATTTCATGTTGGCAGGCAATAGCGTCAATAGTTATTATACAGCCTTCAAGGTCAAGAGCCTTTATAAGCAATGGTATCGCCTTTATTTCGTTGCTCTTCTCACTCACCTTCTCCTGGCCAAGGGAGACACCATTGGCGGAAGCCCAGGCACTTACTATACGGAGCGACTCAAAACTGCCATCGCATTTCTCTTCACGAGCTCCGCATATCTCCTTGCCGTCTATCGCTACGAGCCCACGGTATTTGCCACATATATCACGTATCCACGTACGAAACCCATTCTCAAGTTCATCTGGAGACAGAATGGAAAATACACGGTTGAATGTGTCGTGGGAGGGGACACGTTTAAAGTCCTTTATGCGTGAGCTGAAGAATGCTTCGTGTATCTTGCCGAAATCGGCAACCTCATACCAGCTTTCTGCACCACCGATGACTGCTGCCATAGCTATATAAAATATACATTCGAAACTGTGTTCACGTAAATGTTCACGGCGGGGATCCTTTATTGTACGGAGTATTGAGATGATTTCCATTGCTGTTTAACTTGAATATATAAGACAAAAGTAAAAAAAGTATTCGTAAATAGTCTTTATTACTGAGTTTGTCAAAATTTATTTTATAATCAGTGAATTAAGTAATGCGTCAGCCCTGCCTAGATGATCAGAAGAAACTTTGTAAGACGATAGAAGATTATTTCTCTGAAATAGACATTTACGGTAATAAGCTCAATGGCAAGGGACATATACCAGAGACAAGATACAGGTACAGTATAAGTGAAGAAAGTTCGCATGGGAGATTGGAAAAGCGTGTTTGTCAGGTTTATAACAATGGAGTCTTGTCTAAAGTACTGGAATGGAAAGGTGTCAACTCGGTAGTCTGTCTGACCAATACGAAGAAATATATTAAGTCAGGAAAGACTACGATAGAGAAACACTATTACATAACATCACTTCCATTGGATTCAGACCGTATAATTGAAACAATCAGAAGCCATTGGAGCATAGAGAACAATCTTCACTGGCAGCTTGATGTCTCATTCAATGAGGATGCCCAGAAGAAAAAGAAATGCAGCACGGAATTTTTCAGTGCTGAACAAGATTGCCATGACGCAACTAAAGAATAACAAGAGAAAAGCAAGCCTTAAAGATAAAAGAAAAATGGCAGGATGGAGTGATGAGTTTCTTGCTGAACTTTTAGATGCACCATGGCATAATGAAGAAATTAAGTAATGCGTCAGCCCTGTCGTTACGTTTGAAAGTTCTCAATCTAACCCTCATGATTTTAAGATTTACTCTACTTCGCAAATCCCTGTCTTTCTTCTTTTTATCCTTTGCGCTCCCTCTCAGAATTGATACCCCAATGTTAAGCCTAATGCAAAGTTCTTATTGGTAATGTGGAAGAGGTAGGTGGTAAGCTCTTCAATCCAGCCTTTTTGATTGTAAATGTTCCGGAAACCGACTTCTCCGAAAAAGCCGAGTTGGAGGCTCTGGTTGATGAGTGCGTTCAAACCTAAGTTCAAACCATAGTCGAAGCGGTGGTTGTATCTTCCATCCTTTTCAAAAGCTCCCACTTCCGATGTCTTTTTAATCCCGTTCTCCTGTGTGATTGATTTGCTGTTTCCGCTCAAACCATACGCCAAATAGGGACCGAAGAGGAGTTTCACGGTGAAACGGTCATCGTCCTTGCAGTGGATTTGTAGTCCGAAACGCAGTGGCATGGTGATGAAATGGGCTTCATCTTTATATTTGATATTTGTTTCCACGTTATTGGTCGTTGTGTTTCTTGTTTCGATTCTGTTCCGTAATGACCAATATGCTCCTGGAACAAAACTCCAGTTGTAGTTTAGAGGAATGTCTAAATCGGATCCGACTCGGAAACCAAAGTTCTCATTGAATTGCGGACATATATTGATGCTCGTTTTTACTTGGGCGGAAACGAGGGAGCCTATGAATAATGCTGTGATAAGTAAAAATACTCTCTTTTTCATGTTATTTATCTATTAATTCGTTCTTACAAAGGTAATGTATGAAAGCTTGTCATTATCTTTGCCTATTATAAAAATAATTAAATTGATATGAAAAGGTTGGTATATGCTGCTTTGGCATTTTTGATGTTGGGAACATCATCTTGTGTTACGAAAAAGAAATACCTGTTGGCAGAGAATGGACGCTTGGATGCTTTGGCTCGTGAAGCGGAGTTGAAAAAGCAACTGATCGATAGTCGCGATGAAAATGACCTGTTGAATGAGAATTTGACACGGTTGAGGAAAGATACGGCAGAAATGCGGAGGAATATCCGTAGTTACAAAGAGATGCTCAGTGCGAACATGGGGGAACAGGACAAGTTGAACGAGCTGTTGACAAAGAAATGCAGGAACTGGATGAGAGGGAGAGGACGATTAACCAACTCCAGGACATGATGACCTCTTTGAATGACAAGGTGCAGAATATCCTGAAAGGTGTGAAAGAGGCATTGATGGGATTCAGCAGCGACGAGTTGAGTGTCCGTGAGGAGAATGGTAAGATATATGTGGCATTGTCGGACAAACTGTTGTTCCAGTCGGGCAGTGCGACTGTCGATAAACGTGGTAAAGAGGCATTGGCGAAGTTGGCTTCCGTGTTGAACCAACAGAAGGATGTGGATGTGAACATACAAGGTCATACGGACACGAAGCCTATCCATACTGCCCGCTTTGCGGATAACTGGGATTTGAGCGTTATCCGTGCCACTTCGGTCGTTCGTATCCTGACCACTGAATATGGGTAAGCCCGTTGCAGATCGAACCGTCAGGAAAAGGCGAGTTTGTGCCGGTGGCAGACAATGAATCTGCAGAAGGCAGGAGCAAGAACCGTCGTACGGAAATCATTATTGCACCGAAATTGGATGAGTTGTTGAAGATTATCAATAATTGATATAGTTGTGCGGTGTGTCATAATTAATCAAATGCAAGGCTATGAGGAATGGATCCAAAGTTTACGGTTGTAAAATGAGGTCTGGTTCCGGAAGCGATGCAACCGTTTGCAATTATGACACACTGCCTTTCATTATTCAGGAAGTTTGAATATCTGTTCCATCAACTGCCATTTCTCCGCTGAAGAACTGCCGGGTTTGCTCTCTTGGAACTGTCCTACGAACTCTTCCCATTCTGCTTGCCTGTCCAGCGTCGCCAAGCGGGCGAATGCCTCATCCCAATTGAAATCATCCGGGGTTTCCACTATCATGAAAAGACGGTTGCCTAAGCGGTATATCTCCATATTGCTGATGCCCACAGCCCGGATGCCTTCCGGAATCTCTTTCCAAATGTGTTGGTGCCAATAGCAATATTGCTCAATGAGTTTGGGGTCGTCTTTCAAATCCAATGTTTGACAAAAACGTTTCATATTATTATAGTTTACGAGTTATAACTAATCATAGCAAAGAAATGGAATAATTTCCGTAATTGCAAAAAAATGTCATTATCTTTGCACGGATATATATATATTAGAAGCCATTATGAAGAGAAATAATTATTCAACACGAAGGAGAAGTCAGGGTGACCAACCGAGGGGACAATATCTCCCGGTGGAAAAAGAGACGACTTTACTTTCCTTTTTATTCGAATCATTGAAAGACAGGAGTAAGAGTGCTGTCAAATCCCTTTTAAGCCATAGGCAGATTTTGGTGAACGACCAAGTCGTTACACAATTCGACACGCCTGTACAGCCCGGCGACAAAGTGATGGTCAGTTATATTCGAGGGAAGGTGGAGTTTAACAACCGTCTGTTGAATATCATTTATGAAGACAATGCCGTTATCGTGGTGAACAAGCGCGAAGGTTTGTTGTCTGTCGGTACGGAACGTGTGCATGAACGGACGGCTTACCATATCCTCAGTGATTATTTGAAGAAAAGCGACCCGCGCAATAAAATATTCGTTCTGCACCGATTGGACCGTGAGACATCCGGATTGATGATGTTTGCCAAAACTCGTGCGGTTCAAGAGAAAATGCAAAGTAACTGGAATGAGATGATAACAGAGCGCACCTATGTGGCTGTCGTGGAAGGCAAACCGGAGAAGAGTTCGGATGTGTTGACGACTTTCTTGAAGGAGAACGCGGAGGCTCGGGTCTATGTCGTGCCTGAAGGGGGGAAAGAGGCGATAACCCGTTATGATGTGTTGCGCTCGAATGACAGGTATTCCCTTTTGGAACTGAATTTGGAAACGGGAAGGAAAAACCAGATTCGTGCCCAAATGGAATATATCGGGCATCCGATTGCAGGGGATTACAAATACAGTGCGGAAACAGATCCGACAGGAAGGTTGATGTTGCATGCGCAACGCCTCTATTTCATCCATCCCGAGACAGGCGAGGAGATGCACTTTGACACTCGCATCCCCGATTCTTTAAATCGTTAGTAAGTAAAAATTGGTAATTTAGCAAATAACACAAATGAAGAAAGTCCTATCATTTATGCTGCTCCTTATGATAGCTTGGGCAGCCGAAGCACAGATTTTGACTCCGGTCAAGTGGGAAATCAAGTTGGAAGATTCGGATAGCTCCGTAAAGACCTTGTTGTTTTCCGCCAAGTTGGATAATGGATGGCATTTATATGACATGAACCTGCCGGAAGGAGGTCCCATTTCCACTTCGTTTAATTATGAAACGTTGAAAGGTGCTAAGACAGTAGGTTCTCCCGTTCCTTCAAAGAAAGCGACGACGGTTTATGACGAACAGTTTGAGATGAACCTGAGTTGGTATGCCCATGAGGTCTCTTTCACGCAAAAGCTTGAAATAACCAACCCGAAAGCTTTCAAAGTAGAGGGATATGTCGAGTTTATGGCTTGTAACGACGAGAACTGCCTTCCTCCCGATAAAGAGTCTTTCTCGTTTAACCAATCGAATATAAATGTGGAGAAGACATTGCAGGCAATGGCCAAAGTGGAAGATATTCCTGCTGAGGAGTTGTCTGATACAGTTAGTGTCGTTGAGGAGGTTTCCGAAGATGTCTCTGTCGCTAAGCCGAACAAGACAGCGGATACAGTGGGAACAAGTTCTTCTCTTGTCCATTCCGATTTGTGGGAACCGGTTATCGAGGAGCTGAAAGCATTTGGAGATACGACTGTTACGGCAGCTGATACCAGCTGGTTGTTCATCTTCTTTGCCGGATTCTTGGGCGGACTGATTGCATTGCTCACACCTTGTGTCTGGCCGATGATTCCTATGACAGTTAGTTTCTTCTTGAAACGTACAAAAGACCGGAAAAAAGCTATCCGCGATGCTGTGACTTATGGAGTTTCCATCATTGTCATCTATTTGGTGTTGGGCTTGCTGATTACAGGTATCTTTGGTGCGAGTGCCTTGAACGACCTCTCTACCAATGCCATATTTAATATCATTTTTTTCTTGTTGTTGGTTTTGTTTGCTGTCTCTTTCTTTGGAGCATTTGAAATCGTGTTGCCGTCATCTTGGACAAACAAGTTGGATATGAAAGCAGATTCGACAACGGGTATCATCAGTATATTCTTCATGTCATTCACTTTGGTGTTGGTATCCTTCTCTTGTACAGGTCCGATTATCGGGACATTGTTGGTACAAGCGGCTTCCATGGGGTCGAAAGTAGGTCCTGCTATCGGTATGTTTGGTTTTGCTTTGGCTCTTTCCATACCATTCAGTTTCTTCGCTGTTTTCCCGAACATGCTTCAGAGCATGCCGAAGTCGGGAGGTTGGCTTAATTCTGTGAAAGTCGTATTGGGCTTCTTGGAATTGGCATTGGCATTGAAATTCCTTTCGGTAGCAGATTTGGCATACGGATGGCGCTTGTTGGATAGAGAGGTGTTTGTGGTGCTTTGGATTGTCATCTTCGCACTTTTGGGATTCTATCTGTTAGGTAAGATCCGTTTCAGCCACGACAGCGAATTGAAGCATGTTTCCGTGCCTCGTCTGTTTATGGCGATTATATCATTTGGCTTCTCTATTTACATGATACCGGGTCTGTGGGGTGCTCCGTTAAAGGCAATCAGTGCGTTTGCTCCTCCGTTGTATACACAAGATTTCAGTTTGTATGACAATGAAGTGCATGCTGCGTTTACCGATTATGAAGCGGGTATGGAGTATGCTAAGCGGAACAACAAGCCTGTCATGATTGACTTTTCGGGTTATGGCTGTGTGAACTGCCGTAAGATGGAAGCTTCTGTTTGGACGAATATACGTGTAAAGGACATCTTGGAGAAAGATTATGTATTGATTACCTTGATTGTCGATGATAAGAGCAAATTGCCGGAACCGATTGAAATCGTAGAGAATGGCAAGACTCGTGTTTTACGCACAGTAGGTGACAAGTGGAGCTATCTGCAACGAAGTAAGTTTGGTGCGAATGCACAGCCTTTCTATGTCCTTTTGGATGGTGATGGAAAACCATTGTCTCCTTCCTATGCTTTTGACGAAGATGTAAGTAAGTATATCCAGTTCTTGAATAAAGGATTGAGCGAATTTCAGAATAATCTGGGAGGTAAATAATGGATCGGACGAAAGCGGAGAAAATGGAAGCCTTTGGTCGTCTTTTGGATATAATGGACGAACTGAGGGTGAAGTGTCCTTGGGACAAGAAGCAGACAAATGAAAGTTTGCGTACCAATACGATAGAGGAAACGTATGAGCTTTGCGAAGCTTTGATGCGGGAAGACAACGTGAACATCAAAAAGGAGCTTGGCGATTTATTGCTGCATATTGTTTTCTATGCGAAGATAGGCGAGGAGAAAGAGGCTTTTGACATCAAGGATGTGTGTGATGCCTTGTGTGAGAAGTTGATTTATCGCCATCCTCATGTGTTCGGGACTGTTGAGGCGGAAACAGCCGGAAAGGTGGAACAGAATTGGGAACAGTTGAAACTGAAAGAGAAAGGTGGCAACAAGACCGTATTGGCTGGAGTTCCTTCTTCTTTGCCTTCCATCGTAAAGGCACACCGCATCCAAGACAAAGTCCGCAATGTGGGCTTTGATTGGGAAGAACGTGAACAGGTCTGGGACAAGGTGAAGGAGGAGTTCGACGAACTGATGGTCGAGGTGCGCAAAGAAGACAGCGATAAAATGGAAGCTGAGTTTGGTGACCTCTTTCAGCCTTATCAATGCTGCCCGTTTGTATAAGGTCAATCCGGACAACGCTTTGGAGCGGACCAATCAAAAGTTCATCCGTCGTTTTAATTATTTGGAAGAGCATGCCAAAGAGAAGGGCGTGGAACTGAAGAATATGTCATTGGCGGAAATGGATGCGCTTTGGAATGATGCGAAAGCGGCAGGCTTGTGAGAAGGGGATAGCTTGTAAGTTCTTGTGTAGAAAGCGAGGACTGTGCAATCAGTGTTCGAGAAGTTATTCCCGGATATTAATAGTATAAAGAATTCAGAAGGGGATGTGTTATAATGGATATTTAGGCGCATCCCCTTTCATTGTGTTAAGATAAGAGAGATGAGAAAGATTTTATATTGGTTTTGTCTATCATTGATAGCTGGTTCGGTTACTGCCCAAATCAATGAATCGGTATTCCAATCGGCTGCGGCGATAGATAGTTCCAGTGTTGGTGAGCTGAGATTTGAATTGGATAACGTCAACTTCTTCAAGGATGATGAGTTTGCCGGAGGTTTTCAGAAAGGATATACGTTGCCCGGGTTTTGGATTCAACCGAAGCTGGTTTATTTTCCATTGAAGAATATCAAAGTGGAATTAGGGGCGCATTTGCTCCATTATTGGGGCGCAAAGAAATATCCCTGTTATGCCTATCATGATATAGCAAAGTGGAGCGGAAGCCAATATCACAAAGGTTTCCATGCTTTGCCTTGGTTTCGTGCCCAAGTGGATTTCTCCCGGCGTTTCAGTTTGGTGTTAGGTGATATTTACGGGGCAGCCAATCATCAATTGATTGAACCGCTTTATAATCCTGAGATGAACCTGATGGCAGACCCTGAAGCCGGAGTGCAACTGCTTTATAATTCTTCCCGCTTCTTTTTGGATGTATGGGTGAATTGGCAAAGTTTTATATTTAGGGAGGACACGCACCAAGAGGCATTTATCATAGGACTTTCATCTAAAATCAATTTGAATGATCCTTCAGCCAAAGTGAATGTTTATCTTCCTGTTCAGCTGATGGCACAGCATCGTGGAGGCGAGATAGATACGATTTACACCAATTCCGTACAGACCTTGATGAATGGGGCTCTCGGGTTGGGTGCTGTTTGGAATACCGGGCATTCTCTGGTTAATAAAGTGGGAATTGAGGCGGATGCTGCATTTTCCTATCAGCAAGCAGGACATTTATGGCCGTTTGATACGGGCTGGGGAACCTATTTGAGAATGTATGCCGATTGTCGTAGGCTTCGTGTCAAAGCCGCCTATTGGCAATGTGAAAAGTTTGTCTCTTTAACCGGAAGTCCATTCTACAATGCTATTTCCATGCAAGACGAAGGGACAGTATTCCATTCTCCTAAAATGGTGTGTGCTGGTTTGGAGTATACATATCCTTTTGCCAAAGCTTTTGCTGTTGGTGCTGATTTAGATGTTTATTGTCATTTGAAAGGAGATAAAAGTCTTGCGACCGGGGAATTAGTGCCCAAGTCATCAGCAACGAGTTTCTCAGCGGGCGTCTACTTACGAATCAATCCTTCCATTTGATTAAGAACTTCCAAAAGTAAAAAGCAATAAAAAAGCGGTGTGTCAAATGATTGTTATGACACATCGCCTTTTTATGATACTTTATCACATCAGGCAATAAAGTATTTGTTGATTGGTCAGGCAAATATTACGCCTCAATGGTGAGACACCATCATGTTATCAGCCATTATTCTCTTTTACCTAATTGGTGGTCGATGATACCATAGTGATGATCACCATAGTTTTTCAAATCATTCAGAATGTTTTTCGCTGTAGATTCTTCTTCAACCTGTTCACGAACAAAGCCGAACAAGAAATCTCTTGTCGCATGGTCTTTTTCCTCTTCAGCGATATCGACCAATTTGTCAATCATTTCTGATACATGCTGCTCATGTTTATAGACATGTTCGAATACTTCTACAGGAGATCCCCAAGCAGTAGGAACAACATTTACCTGGCCTATCATGACATCACCTCCGCGGTCGATTGCATAATTGATAAGTTGGTAGGCATGAGTAAGTTCTTCTTTAGACTGAGCTTCCATCCATTTGGCAAAACCGTTCAATCCTTCTTTCTTGAAATAAACAGCCATTGACAAATAAAGGTTTGAAGACCACATTTCTGCATTCACTTGTGTGTTGAATGCTTCTGATAATTTTGTACTTAATAACATGACATTATTGTTTTAAAGGTTCATTAAAAGCAATACAAAGTTCGCATTAATGTCTGTATAAATCCAAATCTTCAGGTTTAAATTTCTCTACGAAAGAGTAAATTTTATCTAATTCTGCCTCTCCGTAGCGAATATAAACTTCAGCAGAACGTCTGAAAGAGTCTTCTGAATTTGCGTCTTGCAACAGCAAATAACCCAATACACAGTGAGCAGCGGCTTCAACCAAACGGCGCGCTTGGAAGTCGATGTACTCATTGTTCTTAGTAGAAGTTACCATTTCAACCAAAGCAGCATATTTGCTTGTCATTGCTTGCAATCTGGCATGTAACGGTTGCAACTCCTCCTTGTATTCAATCTGGTCGTATTCGTTCAAACGGTTCAGGTATGTGCCTGTCGTCACGTGGCGGATAGCAGCTACTACTTGCAATTGAGTCGTTCCTTCGTAGATGTTGGTAATACGGGCATCACGGTAGATACGTTCGCAAGCATAATCTTTCATGAAGCCTGAACCTCCATGAATCTGGATGGCATCGTATGCGTTTTGGTTGGCATACTCAGTTGTCATGCCTTTTCCTAACGGAGTGAAGGCATCCGCCAATTTGCTGTATTTCTTGAACTCTTGACGCTCTTCCGGAGTCAATTTACGCTCTTTGGAAATGTCATCCAACGCTTTGTAAATATCTACAAAACGGCTTGTCTCGTACAACATTGAACGGGAAGCATCCGCTTTGGCACGCATCAATGTCAACATTTCATAAATAGCCGGGAACTTCTCAATAGCTTTGCCAAACTGTTTACGGTCTTGTGCATAAGCCAAAGCTTCACGGCAAGCAGCTTCGCTCAAACCTACAGCTTGTGCCATGATGCCCAAGCGGGCACCGTTCATCAAAGCCATTACATATTTAATCAATCCTAATTTGCGGTCGCCACACAATTCAGCCTTTGCGTTCTTGAATACCAACTCGCAAGTAGGAGATCCTTTGATACCCATCTTGTTTTCGATGCGGCGAACGTTCACGCCTCCGTTCTGTTTGTCATAGATGAACATGGAAAGTCCGCGTCCATCATGTGTTCCCTCTTCTGAACGAGCCAATACCAAATGAACATCAGCATCACCGTTCGTGATGAAACGTTTAACGCCGTTCAAGTACCAGCATCCGTCCGCTTCGCTGTAAGTAGCCTTCAACATGACAGACTGCAAGTCAGAACCAGCATCCGGCTCTGTCAAGTCCATAGACATGGTTTCGCCTGCACAGATACGAGGCAAGAAACGTTGACGCTGGTCTTCGCTACCAAATTCATACAATGTCTCGGCACAATCCTGCAATCCCCACAAGTTCTCAAATCCGGCATCTGCACGGGAAACGATGTCGGCAGCCATGATATAAGGCACAACCGGGAAATTCAAACCGTTGTATCGGCGAGGCATAGACATGCCCATCAACCCTGCATCGCGCACTGCTTTCAAGTTTACTTGTGTTCCGGAAGCGTAAGTTACACGTCCGTTTGCTACACTTGGACCTTCGTGGTCAACACCTTCTGCATTGGGTGCAATGGTTTCGCCAGCAATTTCTCCGACAATTTCCAAAACTTTCTCGTAATTGTCCATCGCATCCTCAAAATCTTGAGGAGCGTAATCGTAGTTCTCTTTATCGGCAAAGCCGCGCTCCTTCAGCTCGACAATACGCTTCATCAAAGGATGATGCAAATGATGTTTCAAGCTGGGATTATCTATATAGTAATTCATTATTTCGAATTCTTCTTGTAATACTTAATCATTTTAGGAATAACTTCTTCCACTGTACCATTGATTACATAATCAGCGATCGTGTTGATAGGAGCATTCTCATCGTTGTTGATAGAGATGATGATGCCTGCATCTTGCATGCCGGCGATATGCTGGATCTGTCCGGATATACCGCAAGCGATATAAAGCTTCGGACGCACAGTCAAGCCGGTTTGTCCGATTTGACGGTCGTGGTCACAGAATCCTGCATCCACTGCCGCACGGCTGGCACCTACTTCGGCATGAAGCTCTTTGGCGAGTTCGAACAACATATCAAAACCCTCTTTGGATCCCATACCATAACCTCCGGCTATGACGATTGGAGCACCTTTCAGATTGTGTTTAGCCTTTTCAACATGGCGGTCGATTACTTTTACCACATAATCCGTTTCAGCTACATATTTAGCCACGTCGTGTTGGATGACTTCACCTGCGTAGTTGGCATCGATGATTTCTTTTTTCATCACACCTTCGCGGACAGTCGCCATCTGCGGACGGTTTTCCGGATTGACGATGGTCGCTACGATATTGCCTCCGAAAGCAGGACGGATTTGATACAAAAGATTCTCATACGTCTTGCCAGCCTTCTTGTCTTCGTGAGGGCCGATTTCCAAAGAGGTACAGTCTGCTGTCAAACCGCTGGTCAATGCGGATGAAACACGTGGACCCAAGTCGCGTCCGATTACGGTTGCACCCATCAAGCAAATTTGCGGATTCTCTTCTTTGAAGAGGTTGATGAGGATGGAAGCATGAGGCAATGTGGTGTATGGAGACAATCCCGGAGCATCAAAAACATGCAATTTGTCCACTCCGTAAGGAAATACCTGTTTCTCTACACCTTTTAAGTCGTTGCCGGCAACAATCGCTTCCAACTGGCATCCTAATTGATTCGCCAGTTTCCGACCTTTGGTCAGTAGTTCCAAACTTACATCGGCTACTGTCGTGCCTTCAAGTTCACAATATACGAATACATTATTCATTGTCCTTGCATCCTATATTTATCCAATCGTATGATTGGTTAACAGTTCAACAATCAAATTTTCTACATCTGCATCCGAACCCGTGATAGTCTTGCTCTCTTTGGCTTGGAATACAATATTTTGTACAGTCTTAACTTTGGTTGGTGAACCGGACAGACCGCATTGTTTCAAATCGCCGTTGACATCGGCAACCGTCCATTCTTGGATATTCAGATAAGGGCGGGTCTCATACAAATCTGCATATTTCAACTCTCCGTTTTTCTCCTGTTTGCCCAATGCATATTTATATTTTTGTATCAATTTGGCATTGCGTGGGCGGCAAGGCGCAGCGGAACCGTTTACGGTAATGACGATAGGCAATGGACCTTCTACTGTTTCAACACCTCCGTCGATGTGGCGTTTGACAGTGATTCGTTTCGTTGTCTCATCGACATTCAGCACCTCTTCAGCATAAGTGATTTGGCTTAGTCCTAATTTCTCAGCAACTTGTGGACCAACTTGCGCGGTATCTCCATCAATGGCTTGTCTACCACCGATGATGATATCATAATCGCCTATTTTCTTGATAGCTGTTGCCAACGCATACGAAGTGGCTAATGTATCAGCACCGGCAAAAGCACGGTCAGAGAGCAAATAGCCATTGTCGGCTCCTCGGTACAATCCTTCGCGGATAATTTCTGCGGCACGTCCAGGGCCCATTGTCAACAAGGTGACGGTTGATCCAGGATGCGCATCCTTTAGGCGTAAAGCCTGTTCTAAAGCATTCAGGTCTTCCGGATTAAAAATAGCAGGAAGAGCAGCTCTGTTCACTGTTCCGTCTTCCTTCATGGCGTCTTTTCCTACGTTTCGAGTATCAGGAACCTGTTTTGCTAATACAATTATTTTTAAACTCATCTTTAAAATTATAAGATTATTATATTCTTTATTCTTATATTCTTTGTTCTTATGCTGCAAATGTAGCTATTTAATTGTGATTAAGAAATAAATTATAGTTACTTTTGTGTGTTTCCCAAGCAAATACGGAGGGAAATTGATGAAAAAAATGTTTTTCATTTGGTTTATGGACTTGAAAATATAACTATATCTATGTATAAGACATTGTTATCATTGCCGCCTAATTTGGTGGACTGCTTTCATGAATTGGAAGGATCGGAGCCAAAAGAGTGGTTTTGCTCTTCCGACCCGGTCGGTGAAAGATTGGGTTCTGGTGGAGGAACGACTTGGTTGTTGGAGGCTTGTTGGCAGAAGGAGGGGGAGTAATCAACCGTTTGAAGATTGGTTGAAACAAGAAAAACGCATCCTGCTTCATGCGGGTGGGCAGAGCAGAAGGCTTCCTGCTTACGCACCATCGGGCAAGGTGTTGACTCCGGTTCCGGTGTTCAGGTGGGCACGTGGACAGCGTCTCTCCCAGAATCTGCTTTCATTACAACTGCCTTTATATCGGGAGATTATGGATAAAGCACCCGCTTCGCTGCACACGTTGATTGCCAGCGGGGATGTGTATATCCGTTCAATGGCTCCTTTGCAAAATATACCGGATGCCGATGTGGTTTGTTATGGCTTGTGGGTTGACCCCGGATTAGCTACCCATCATGGCGTGTTTGTATCTGACCGTAGGACTCCCGAAGTGTTGGACTTCATGTTGCAAAAGCCATCATTGGAAGAGTTGGGCAAGTGGTCGCAAACACATCTCTTCTTAATGGATATCGGCATTTGGCTGTTGAGTGACAAGGCGGTTGCTTTGTTGCAGAGACATTCCAAGAGTGTAGATGGCAAGGCATGGAATTTCTATGACCTCTATTCTGACTTTGGTCGTGCGTTGGGAACGCATCCGGCTGTTTCAGATGAGGATGTCAACCAGTTGTCTGTTGCCATCTTGCCATTGCCAGGTGGTGAGTTCTATCATTATGGGACAACGCCAGAGCTGATTTCTTCCACCTTGACAGTTCAGAATTTAGTGGCTGACCAGCGTGTTATCATGCAGCGTAAGATAAAGCCCCATCCTGCCATGTTTGTCCAAAATACGATAATCCGTAAACCGCTTACGGCTGCCAATTCCAATGTCTGGATTGAGAATAGTATGATAGGCTCGAACTGGATCTTGAATGACCATCATGTGATTACGGGTGTGCCGGTGAATGATTGGCATATCGAGTTGCCTGCCGGAATCTGTTTGGATGTCGTTCCTTGGAAGGAACACGATTACGTGGCTCGTCCGTATGGCTATTATGACCTGTTCAAGGGTGCAAGGGATGAGGAAACGACCGTTTGGATGGAAATGCCGGTCGGAGAATGGATGAAGCAACGGGATGTCACATTGCCGGACTTTGCCGATTTGCAAAATGCACCGTTGTTCCCGGTCTGCCATTCCGTCGAAGAATTGGAGCTGGTATTCCGTTGGATGATAAAAGAGCCGGGATTGGAGCAGGGTAAAGCAATATGGGAAAAGGTATACAAAGTTTCCGCTAACCAGTTGTCGGACCAAGCGAACCTTCGCCGGTTGATGGCGCAGCGGGAATCTTTCCGGAAGGAAGATTGGTCGTTGTTGGCAAAGAACCACTTAAAGAGCGTCTTTTATCAGCTGGACTTGAAAGATGCCGCTTCGGAGTTTGTGCGTTTAGGTTTGGAGGCTCCAGCTCCTCTTCCCGAAGATGAACCTTTGATGAAGCAGATACACAACCGGATGTTACGTTCCCGTATTTTCCATTTGGAAGGAAAAGAGGCGAAGGAGGAGCAACAAGCAGCCTTTGCCTTGTTGAGGGAAGGAATGACGCGGATGGTTGAATTGGAGAAGATGTCTCCAAAGCTGAATGTCTATTCCGACCAAATAGTTTGGGGACGTAGCCCGGTGAGGATAGACTTGGCTGGTGGATGGACGGATACGCCTCCCTATTGCCTCTTTGCAGGTGGGAACGTGGTGAATGTGGCAATAGAATTGAATGGGCAACCGCCTTTGCAAGTTTATATCAAACCTTCCAAAGAACCGCTTATCATCCTTCGTTCAATAGATTTGGGAGCGATGGAGGTGGTGAGGACTTGGGAGGAGTTGGCTGATTTCCGTAAGGTCGGTTCTCCTTTCTCCATTCCGAAAGCAGCATTGTCTTTGGCTGGTTTCTTGCCTCGTTTCTCGGCGGATTGTTATGCCTCCCTGGAGGAACAGTTGAAAAAGGGATTGGGTTGTGGCTTGGAAATAACCTTGTTGGCGGCAATCCCTGCAGGATCTGGTTTGGGTACAAGTTCTATTTTGGCTGCAACCGTGTTGGGCTCTATCTCTGATTTCTGCGGATTGGGTTGGGATAAAGCGATGATAGGAAACCGTACCTTGGTATTGGAGCAGCTCCTGACGACGGGCGGTGGTTGGCAAGACCAGTTCGGTGGAGTGCTACATGGTTTGAAGTTGCTTCAAACCAGCGATGGATTCAATCAAAACCCACAAGTACGTTGGCTGCCGGAATACCTTTTTACAGATCCGGAATACCAATCTTGCCATATCCTTTATTATACAGGCATTACCCGTGTGGCAAAGAGTATCTTGGAAGAGATTGTCCAAGGGATGTTCTTGAATAGCCATAGCCATTTGAAGCTCCTTTCCGAAATGAAGGAGCATGCGTTGGAACTGTTCGATGTGATTCAAGAGGGCAGCTTTGAGAAGTACGGCAAATTGGTGTTGAAATCTTGGGAGCAAAACAAGGCGTTGGATGCGGGAACCAATCCTCCGTCCGTAGAGTCCATTATCCATCGGATCAAGGATTGGGCGTTGGGATATAAGTTGCCGGGAGCCGGAGGTGGAGGCTATCTTTATATGGTAGCAAAAGATCCGGATGCGGCATCAAGAATCCGCCAGGAATTGACGCTTCATCCGGTAAATGCCAATGCTCGTTTGGTTGAAATGTCATTGTCTAAAAAGGATTGCAAATCAGTAGGTCTTAAAATATAAACAGAATCATCACAATATATATATAATTATGGTATACAAAGAGTGTGATATTTCCGGAGTATGGATTATTGAACCGAAAGTGTTCAATGATGCGAGAGGATATTTCATGGAAGCCTTCAAGCAAGAGGAGTTTGAAGCTCATGTTGGGAAGGTGGATTTTGTACAAGATAACGAATCTCGTTCGTCAAGAGGCGTATTGCGCGGATTGCATTACCAATTACCTCCTTTCTCGCAAGCCAAGTTGGTGCGAGTGGTCAAAGGTCGTGTGCTGGATATAGCGGTGGATTTAAGGAAAGATTCGCCAACTTTTGGTAAATATATATCGGTTGAATTGTCGGACGAGAACAAGCGGCAATTGTTTATTCCGCAAGGTTTTGCCCATGGATTCCATGTGCTGAGCGAAGAGGCGGTATTTACATATAAAGTGGACAATCCTTATCGTCCTGCTTATGAAAGGGGCATCCGGTATGACGACCCGCAGATTGCGGTGGATTGGAAGATAGAACCGGATGAACAACTCTCCCTCTCTGAGAAAGATCAAAGCTCCTCTGTTTGGGGAGGCGGAGTTGGATAACTTGTCGGACAAGAAGTTGAAGCGGACTTACTTGGTGACGGGTGCGGCTGGATTTATTGGTGCGAACTTTATTAAATATATGTTGGCAAATCATGATGATGTACGTATTGTCATATTGGATTCGCTGACTTATGCTGGCAATTACAAGACGATTGAAAAGGATATAGACGAATATCGTTGCTTCTTTGAGTATGGCAGCATCAATGATACGGATTTGATTAGACGGTTGTTTGAGAAATATCCGATTACGAATGTCGTTAATTTTGCTGCCGAAAGCCATGTGGATCGTAGTATCATGAATCCGGGTCTCTTTGTGGAAACCAATGTCTTGGGTACGCAAGCCTTGTTGGATGGGGCAAAAAAGGCTTGGACTGTTGGCAAGGATCCCGTTGGGTATCCGGTTTGGCGGGAAGGTGTGCGCTTCCATCAAGTCTCAACGGACGAAGTGTATGGCAGTTTAGGAGCGGAGGGCTATTTTACGGAAACGACTCCGTTGGCTCCGCATAGTCCGTATAGTGCATCCAAGACCGGTGCGGATTTGTTGGTGTTGGCATATAAGGATACATATAAGATGCCGGTAAGCATAACCCGTTGCTCCAACAACTATGGACCTTACCATTTCCCGGAGAAGTTGATACCGTTACTCATCAAGAACATATTGGAAGGGAAGTCGTTGCCTATTTATGGCGATGGTTCGAATGTAAGGGATTGGCTCTACGTGGAGGATCATTGCAAAGCCATTGATTGGGTGGTAAGTAAAGGCAGGGTAGGCGAGATTTATAATGTCGGCGGGCATAATGAAAAGACAAACTTGGAAATAGTGAAGTTGGTCATTCGTACCATTCGCAGTTTGATGGAAGAGCATCCTGCATACCGCCAGGTTTTAAAGAAGCGGGTAATAGCAGCTGACGGGGAATTGTCCGTAGATTGGATAAATGACAGCCTGATTACTTTTGTAAAAGACCGCTTGGGGCATGACCAGCGTTATGCCATCGACCCTACGAAGATTCATGATGAATTGGGATGGATTCCTGAAACCTCATTCGAGGAGGGTATCAAGAAAACGATAGGTTGGTATTTGGATAACCAGAAATGGGTGGAAGATATTGTGGACGGTTCATACGAACAATACTACAACAAACAGTATTACGGTAAAGAAGAGTAAAAAAATGGAGGTTCCGACCTCTTCCCAAAAAGCATACTACCTTTTTTCAAAAAGCATACTACCTTTTGGCGAAGAGGTCGGAACTTGGAATTTTAGCTGTTATTAATATGTCCATTAAAACAGTGTTTAAACGCTGTTTAAACAGCATTTAAATGCTGTTTTAAAAGATGGCTTGTGCAATAAATCAGACAGGATTGTTTATACATCTATATACATCTCATCCGCATGTGTGATCTGTTGATCGGCGGGCGGTAACTTCATATAATCTCCATAGAGCGATTTCAGGTAATCGTCATACCGTTCCGCACCTAACAACCGGATAGACTCGAAAGGATAATATACCGGTTCTCCTAAGATGGACTTATCCATGATTTCGCGCTCTTTCCAATGGCCATAATAATTACTTACCTGTTTGCTGGTTGAATAATCCGGTTTTTGAATCCATTGGTCGATGAAGTCTGCCAAATCCCTCTCCTGAAAAGGGAGAGCCTTGATAAGGGCGGCTACCCATTTTTTCCCTCCTTTGCGAATGGAAAGGGTGCAGAATTTACCTTCATGGATGCGTTCCAACAAGAAGGCAATCCGGCTATGTAGTTTCCCGAAGAAAGATTCCGAATCTGCCCCGTCTAAAGGGAAAATATCGATTGCAATGCCGTTGTAGAAACCTTCCTTTTGTTCCCCGAACACCTTTTCAAAGAGTTTGCTCCCTTTGAGTTGCACTTTGACGAACCCTTTCTTCATGGCCTCCGAGTCGTTCCGGCCGATAAGTTCGAGGGATGCCGGCAGCTCCTCTTTGGCTATGGAGATGAACTTCTGGAAGAAGGGACGTGGAATCCCGAAATCCATATCGTCATCCCAAGGGATAAATCCTTGATGCCGGATGGCTCCCAACATGGTTCCTCCCAACATATAATATGGTATATGATGCTTTGGCACAATTTGTCAAAAGCAATGGCGATATGTAGTAGTTGCCGGTGGCACTCGGTTATGTCAATTTGTTTCAGCATTAAAATTTGTTTTTGATGGACCTTCCTTTAACGATACAAGCATTGAGCCAGTCGCAGAGAGCATACCAATGTTTGGAAAGTAAAAATACCGTTACTTTATGAAACCAAGCACACTCTTTATAATATTTCTGTAGGAACAGGATTTGTTCCGGAGCCAGGCTCTTCAGGATACGGATGCGTTCCTCTTTCGGCTTGGCAGTACTCTTTTGGTAGAGTGAACCAATCGAACGTCTGACTAAATATTCGGAAATGACATTGTATACGAATGGGAGCGATGATTCGGGGATATCGAACCGTTCAGCTATGATGCGCATATTGGTTAGGTACGTCTCATAGCAGGTATATTCGCTCTCAAACGAATTGATCTTTTGGGAGAGGGAACCCGATTTGCTTCGGATAAAATAGTTGTAGTTCGCCCCTTTGATGGTCCTGACTTTATCAATATGGCAAAGATAGGTCAGCATGAACATCACATCTTCCGCATAATGGATCTTCGTGTTGAAACGGATACCATGTTGGTTTAAGACAGAGCGGTTGTAGAGTTTGCCAACCATGAATCCTTGTCTGTTGAGGTGCCGCTCTTTGAAAGCCACATCCATGTTCCCTTTCCGAATGTTTCATCCTCAAAGCAGTGAGGCTCCTTTTTCCCGTTGGTGTAGAGTTTGGTGTAACCTTGCATGATTAGCGTGTCCCGATGCCCGTTTGCTTCCTCGTATAAGTTTTGTAAATAGTGCGGTTCAACGGTATCATCCGAATCAATGAAGCAAATCCATTCACCTTCCGATTTCTCGATACCCAAATTGCGGGCCGTGCTGACTCCTCCGTTCTGTTTATGTACGACATGGAAACGGGGGTCTTGGGAAACGAATGAATCGCATATCTCGGCTGATCGGTCTTTGCTGCCATCGTCAATCAACCAAACTTCAAAATCCGTGAAAGATTGTTGGCTGACAGATTGCAGGCAGGGAACCAAATAAGACTCCACATTATATACAGGAATGATAATTGAAACTTTCATCAGGACAGACTTCTCATATTACTCTATGCAAAGGTATAACAAAAAAGGGAAATAGTGACAGAAAGGGATAAAAAAACCGAGAAAACAAGGGCTTTGATTTGCCATTGTTGCGTAATTGGTTATCATTTGTAACTATCAATATGATATTTTACGAGGGTAAATATTGCTTTATAAGGATAAATATCTTGATATAAGAGTTAAATAATATATATAACATATCAAAATGTCACGAAATATTTGGTGGTATCCTATTTATATATCATCTTTGCAGTGTCAAATTAAAACGACCTAATAAAAACTATAAAAACGATAAATTAGTCATGAGAACTCAAATTCTATCTAAAGCTATTTTTACTCTGCTGTTAGCAGTAATGTGTGGTTTTGCAGCTCAGGCATCCTCTCCGCGTAACTATCTGTATGACACAAAGGAGGAGAATGGCCTAATCGTTTCAAAAACTATTTTCTTGCAATCCGATAATGGTATGTTGGACAAACAGGTGAAATATGAATTTGCTTACGGGGCTAATGGTAAAGTATCAGTGAAGAAAGCGTATCGTTGGAATGCCATGGTTGAGAAATGGGTACCTTTCTATCAGGCTGAATATACTTATGATGAAAAGAATAACGAAATTCGGTATGTATATGGTTTGTGGAACAATAAGACAAACAAATACGATATGAATGTACAGAATATGGTTATTCCTTTTTCAAACTACAACGAAATCTTTTCATAAGCGTATATATTAAACAGTGGAGAAGCGGGAGGCGGGATGCTTACCGCTTTTTTTTGCTTCTACCTTTTCAGTCTGACCTTTTTATGTGTACTTTTGCACAAAAATTAGAGATTAGTAATGAACGAAGTAAAAGCTCAGCATATTCATATAGATGAATTTGATTATCCGTTGCCGGATGAAAGAATCGCTAAGTTCCCTTTGGCTAAACGTGACGAGTCGAAATTGTTATTATACAAAGAGGGTCAGGTTGGTGAAACCATATTCAAGCATATCACAGATTATCTTCCTGCTGGATCGTTGATGGTATTTAATAATACGCGGGTGATTCAGGCACGTCTGCTTTTCCAGAAAAGTACGGGTGCGCGCATTGAAGTGTTCTGTTTAGAGCCGGTTTCTCCTCGTGATTATGCCTTGGTGTTCCAGCAAACGGAGAGGTGTAGCTGGAACTGTTTGGTGGGAAACTTGAAGAAGTGGAAAGAGGGCGTTTTGCAACGGACTGTCTCTATACAAGGGGAAGAGGTGGTTTTATCTGCGGAGAAAAAGGAGAGCCATGGCGATTCCCACATCGTGGAGTTCTCTTGGGACAATCCCAAATATACGTTTGCTGACCTCTTGGATGCGGCTGGCGTGTTGCCGATTCCTCCTTATTTGCATAGGGAGACGGAGAAGAGCGATTTGCAAACCTACCAAACGGTTTATTCAAAAATAAAGGGGTCTGTAGCTGCTCCTACTGCCGGGCTTCATTTCACCCCGGAAGTGTTGTCAGATATCGATGCTCATGGCATTGGCAGGGAAGAGGTGACGCTTCATGTGGGTGCGGGAACCTTCAAGCCTGTGAAGAGTGAAACGCTGGAAGGGCATGAGATGCATACCGAATTTATCTCGGTGCGTAGGAGTTCTATCGAGAAAATACAGAAAAGTTTGGGTAATATCATTGCCGTAGGCACCACTTCGGTCCGTACCTTGGAAAGCCTGTATTATATGGGGGTAATCCTCTCTAACCATCCTGATGCCACTTCAGAAGATTTGGTAGTCAAGCAATGGATGCCGTATGAGGAAAAGAACAATGTCTTGTCTGCCTACGATGCTTTGCAGCAGATATTGGATTACTTGGACCGTCATGATGCCGATCGCCTGGTGACAGCTACGCAAATCATCATTGCTCCGGGTTATACATTTAAGATTGTACGTGGTATCGTGACCAACTTCCACCAACCCAAGAGTACGTTGATTCTGTTGATTTCCGCTTTTGTGAAGGGAAACTGGAAACCGATTTATGAGTATGCGTTGTCGCACGACTTCCGTTTCTTGAGCTACGGCGATAGCTCTTTGCTGTTATAAATAGGGTGAGTTCGACGAATTTAAAATAAGGCAAGCTGTGTATCAATCGTTCTCGAAACATTGATACACGGTTTCTTTGGGAAACAGCAGTAAGCTGCGATTGCACCCAAGAGGTTGACAATGAAATTATCAAAAGTCCTATGTCTTGAATGTTCCACTTGTGCTATATTCTTGAGTTCGTCATTAACGGAATCCGAAGAACCATCCCAGGGAACATTTGCCTAAAAGTACCTTTTGATAAACAAAGCCAAGGGGATGGCAATCTCTTTTTCCAACTCCACAAAACGGTTATAAGAGACAACCTTTGGAAAGAGGTGTCGCATATACTTGCAGACCTTTTCTTGATAGAAATGCTTCAGACAACGATAGCCTGAATCATGAAAAAGTATCAAAATCAACATGATTTCTGCCTTGGACATGGTGGAATCACGGTGATACTTACGCTTTGTGGTAGACGGAAGAGTATATTTTGTCATCATTGTATCAAAAAACTTGCAAAAATCATCTGCCATACAAAATATTTCTATAACTTTGTTTTCGGTAATTATAGCGATTATTGTTTGTATTTATTTGTATTTCAACACTATAAAGATACAACAATTTTCGCTAATCACCATTTTTTAGACTGTTATAATTCATCGAACTCACGTTAATTAAAAGAATTAAGCCCATGAGCAATCTTGAATAGATTAAAAAGAAGTGTTGGTTGATAATAGAGAGAAACAATTATGAGTAACGCAAGTAATAATCAAGGAAGGGCATACGAGTTTGTTTGCTTAAACACTTTGCAGAATGCAATCTCAAAGATACGTCCTGCAAAGATTATAAGGAATAGTAGTTATGATGCAGCCGAACATGCATGGAATACGCTAAGCCAAATGGAACAGAGTATGTATAATCTTAGTGCAAAATCGACTATAGACACAATATTTGCGCTTGAACCCAATATTATAGAACAGAATTCCGATAATCAATCTTCCGACAACATTGTTACATATTGGCTTTAAACCGGGAAGTAAGACAACTGTTGTAGTATGTTTTGACCACGGTTGGCAATTTTCGTTTAGAATACATAATGCAAAAAAGATGGTTGAAACATCTTTGAAATTTGATATTCAAATAGAGGGTATGCCTGCAGATGTCAATATTAAGTATAACTGTAAATGGTAATTCATACAAATCAAATTCAAGAATAATTTATAAATGAAACTTATTAGTTTGTTTTCTGGAGCAGGAGGTCTTGACAAAGGCTTTCATAAAGCAGGCTTTCGTACTGTTGTAGCCAACGAGTTCGATTCCAAAATCTGCCCAACATTTAAGGCGAACTTTCCTGATACACACCTTATAGAAGGTGACATTCGCAATGTTAAAGAGAGCGAATTTCCTGAACATGTGGCAGGAATCATAGGTGGACCTCCATGCCAATCTTGGAGTGAAGCAGGCAGTCTTAAGGGGATTGAAGATGCCCGAGGACAGTTGTTCTATGAATATATTCGAGTGTTGAAAGCCAGATAACCTCTTTTCTTTGTGGCAGAGAATGTTTCTGGAATGTTAGCAAAACGCCATACTGAAGCAGTCAAGGGCTTTATGCGCTTATTTGATGAAGCTGGGTATGATGTTAATCTCAAAATGTTAAATGCGAATGATTATGATTGTCCTGAAGACAGAGATCGCGTGTTCTATATAGGCTTTAGGAAAGACTTGAATATTCATGATTTCGAATACCCCGCCCCATGTGAGCATAAACCAACTCTTCGTGAATACATTTGGGATTTAAAAGAGAATGCTATTCCTGCTTTGGAAAAGAATAAAACAAATGGCGACAAATGTGCAATTCCTAATCATGAATATTTCATAGGGGCTTTCTCTCCAATTTATGTCACGAAATCGGGTAAGAGGATGGGATGAACCGGGTTTTACAGTTCAGGCAAGTGGACGTCAATGTCAGTTGCACCCTCAGGCTCCTAAAATGATTAAAGTTGAGAAAAACAAGCAGATTTTTGTACCAGGACAGGAGCATTTGTACAGAAGAATGACAGTACGGGAGGTGGCACGTGTCCAAACCTTTCCAGATAACCATGTTTTTCTTTATACAGATGTGGATATGGGATATAAGATGATAGGTAATGCCGTGCCAGTTAACCTTGCTTACCATGTCGCTATGAGTATCCGCAGGGCATTAGAGAATCATGGTGTATGCATGGAAAATGCTTGAACTTTAGTATGTTATAACATGAGCAAATATCAAAAGCAGTTCAGTATTAAAGGAACGAAGAGGTTCTATTCTTCGAAGAATAATCTGCTATTTAAACAGCGTTTAAACGGCGTTAAAACAGTGTTTTAATGACGATTTATAACACCGCACCTGCTAATTTAGTAGGCGACGTGTCCATGTCGCTGTCAACCTGACTTTGATTGATTCTGACACACCAAAAAGGGGCTGTATCATTGAATACAGCCCCTTCCTATACCTTTTCTCTTAAAGTCTTAGAGGTCTTTCTCTATGTTATATGTACCAGCCGTATAGATTTTTGCTTCTGTTTCACCAGGAAGAGTGACGGTTGCGGTAGCACCTTCCGGGATGGAGAACTTCCAAATCCATTTGTCGCCTTCGTATTTCCATTCACTTTGGATAAGACCGGCGGCAGATTTATATTCTGCTTTCATGAATCCCAAACGTTTGTCGGGTACAGGCTTCATAATGATGTTCTTGAAACCCGGTTGTTGCGTATCCGCAGAGATTCCGGCTGCCGTTTTCCATATCCATTCGCAGACACATCCGTAAGCATAATGGTTGAAGCTGTTCATGCCAGCCGGTCCCATGCCCTTATCGAGCATATAACTGTTCCAACGTTCCCAAATAGTGGTGGCACCGTTGTCCACAGAATAGAGCCAGCTTGGGTTTTTGCGTTGGA
Source organism: Phocaeicola vulgatus (assembly GCA_022009975.1). Classification (GTDB taxonomy): domain Bacteria; phylum Bacteroidota; class Bacteroidia; order Bacteroidales; family Tannerellaceae; genus Parabacteroides. Next base: position 607,079 of record CP091733.1, read on the forward strand.
AGAGCAGTTCATAAGCAATGTCCACCATTCCATTTTCCGTCAATGTATTCATCAAGATGGAAGTGCCCAAGAAACCAGTCTGCAAGCAGTTGCCGTGGTCGGTGAAGTTTTGACGCAAGCGGGCAATCATATCTTCTTTCGCTTTGCCTTCCACCAAGCCATTCTTCAAGGCGAAGAGGGCAGGGGTCTGCATGGTGTTGAGAATGACAGACTTGAATGTGCCGTCAGGATTCATGAATGTATTTTGGGCATATTGCTTTGCCTCTGCTTGCATCTTTTCATACTTAGCCACGTCACGGCCTGTGGCTTTAGCCATTTCAGCCATCATGCCCGCATCCATAGCCCAATAGCAAGCACTCAGGTAGTTCCAGTAGTTGATTGCTTCAGGCTTGATGAAACTCTTTCCGTTCTTGTCATGGTCGAATATGCCGCCACCGCAACTTTCAAGAGGTTCGTAGCTCAGCCAGTCGCCCCATTGGTAATTGCCATTTTGGTCGCTGTTGACGTTATGGTCATATTTCGTTTCATTAAGATGGTCGAGGTATTTCTCCATGGAAACCCAACTCTCATCGATGATTTGCTTGTCGTCAAACTGCTTCCAAACGACCCAAGGCACAATGACACCGGCGTCCGACCAGCCTAAGCGCATCATCGAGGTCGGTTCTGCCCCATATTGAGCCACAGGAGCCACGCCCGGATATCCGCCTAACTCATGTTGGGTGTCACGCATGTCACGCATCCACTTATGGAAGAACTTGTTGGTGTTGGCAAAGAAGGTGCCTGTCTCGGAGAACACCTGGGTGTCGGCAGTCCAGCCAAGACGCTCATTGCGTTGCGGGCAGTCGGTTGGCACGGAGAGATAGTTGGAACGTTGCCCCCAAATGGTATTGCTGATAAGCTGGTTGATTGACGGGTTGCCAGTAGTGATGGTTCCTGTCTCCATTTCCTTGGTGATGGAGGTGACAGGGATAGATTCCAATTGCTTGATCTTAACTTCGTCTGTTGCTGTCACAGAGATGAAACGATAGCCGAAGAAAGTGTTATGCGGAGTAAAGCTTGCATAATCCTTATTGTCGGCGAAAGTATAGTCAAGAATCATGCCCGTGTCTTGCATACGCAAGTTGGTGCGATGGCAACTACCTTCAGGACCATCCATGCCACGCTCTTTTGCGCCATTTCCATCGTTAAGCAACTCGGAAGGGAGGCAAGTCAGCTTGGTGCCAGCTTTCGCGCTGAATACAAATGAAGGCACAGCGGCAGCGTTCTGCCCGAAATCGACTACCAATGTTTCGCCAGCCGGTAAGACTATCTCTTGGTCCGGTTGAAACTCTTTCGTGATTACAATTTTACCGTAAGCATTCTCGCTTTCACCCGTCACACCTTTCCATGCATAAGCAAGTTTGGGTTTCAATGCCAAATCGTGGCGCAAGTAAATCTCTGCACCGTCTGAAGGGAGGATTTCACCACTAAATTCGGTATTCTTCTCAGGAGTGCCCAACGCTTGCAGGTTCTCAAATCCTGGAACTTCACGGGCATCGTATTCCTCTCCGTCAAAGATGGCGGCATGTTTCACTGGACCTGCGATACCGGCTTTCCAGTCAGTAGTGTTGCTGCCGTACAATTTCTTGGAACCATCGACAAAGGTGAGCTCCAATACGCCACGGAAGGCTACTTTCTTACCAATCATCCCTTCATGTCCGCCAGGAGTGATGATTTTATCAGCCCACCATCCCGGGGTTACTTGCACAGCCAATTGGTTCTCGGCATCAGCTGCCGTATGGAAAGCCTTGGTAATGTCATAGGTGAAAGAACGTTTGGTCTTAATGTAGTGGGTAAAGCCCGGTTTGAGTATCTCTTCCCCGACAGGCTTGCCATTGACATAAAGGTCATACACGCCCAATCCGGTAGTCATCCAGCGTGCGTTGGTCACCTTTTGCTCGTTCCGGAGCGTGGTGACAAACCAACTGGCACCATCAGCCGCCCGTTCGTTATTACCGGTGATCTTGCCTGTCACCACAGGCGCATTGGCAGCCGATATCCATTCGGATTCATGCCATGCGGAATTGTCTAACGCCGCAGTGCGGGAAGTAAGCTGGTCGGAAGAGGGAGAACCGCATCCCCACAGCGTCATGAATGCAATGCCGACCGCCATGTTTCTCATGATGTTTCTTTTCATCTTGTTATTGATTTTAATTAGCACTATTGATTAAAATATAAGTCCCTTGTTGTCATGCCATCATCTTACTGAACAATCGGTTTGTGAAATCAATAAGCAGGGAAAAATGAATGACATAACAAAAATAGTAATTAATCCATAAGATATTGCATCTTTTTTAGGAAAACTTGTTGATTACATATATGTGTCCTATCTTTGTATAGGATAAGATGACTTGCGCTATTCAAGTTGGTATTGATAGCATGAGATTTTTAACCCAAATAGGAAACAGCGAAAATCAGCAGTTATGGAACAAGCAAAAAGAATCCCTTATGGTATATCGGACTTTATAGACATCGTCCAGCGTAACCAGTATTATGTTGACAAGACAATGTACTTGCCAATGATAGAGAACGAGCCGGATTGCCTGTTCTTCATCCGTCCCCGCCGTTTTGGAAAGAGCCTTTTGATAAGCATGATGGCTGCCTATTATGATATCAGCATGAAGGAGCGGTTCCAAGAGCTGTTCGGTAACTTGTGGATAGGCCGGCATCCCACTCCCTTGCAAGGGAAGTTCCAAGTATTGTATCTCGATTTCTCAAGGATTGGCGGAGATGTCAATTCTTTAGAGGAACGTTTCAACAGTTATTGCGGTCAATGTATAGATTTCTTCATAGGAAATGTATATAAAGATTACTATTCTCAGGAAACGATAGAGAAGGTGAACAAAGTGGGCTATGCAGCTGGCAAATTGAATGCGATAAATTTGGAGGCAAAAAGGAAGGGTTATCAGTTGTATCTTATCGTTGACGAGTATGATAATTTCACAAACACGGTGCTGAATGAGCATGGTGAGAAGGTTTATTGGGCATTGACTCATGCCAGTGGCTTCTATCGTGACATCTTCAAGGTGTTCAAGGGCATGTTTTCCCGCATCTTCATGACGGGAGTCAGCCCGGTGACGCTTGATGACTTGACCAGCGGATTTAACATAGGTTGGCATATCTCAACAAAAGCCCCGTTTAACCAAATGCTCGGCTTCTCCACGGAGGATGTACGTGACATGCTCAACTATTATAAGAGCAGAGATGAATTGCGTCCGGATTGCGATGTGGAATCTATCATAGAGGACATGAAACCGTGGTATGACAATTACTGCTTTTCTAAAAATGCCTTGAAGACGCAGAGCAAGGTTTTCAATTGCGACATGGTGCTCTATTATCTCCGTAACTATATGCAAACGGGTGAAGCTCCGGAACAGATGATTGATCCTAACACGAAGACAGACTATGCCAAGATGAAGAAGCTCCTCCAGTTGGACAAGTTGGACGGTGACCGCAAAGGCATTATCCAGACCATTGCGGAGAAGGGTGAAATCGTGTCAAGCATAGAGGAGTCTTTCCCTGCCAAGAAATTAGTGCAGCCGCAGATATTCACGAGTTTGCTGTTCTATTATGGTATGCTTACCATCAAGGGCACATTTGGAAGCCAGATGGTCTTGGGCATTCCGAACAATAATGTCCGCAAGCAGTATTATGAGTATTTGTTGGGTGAATACCAAGTGTTGAACCCAATAGATTTGGGAGGATTGGAAACTAAATTCACTTACATGGCTTATGAAGGCAAATGGCGTGAAGTATTGACATACATGGCAGATGCCTACGCAACCGTGTCATCCGTCCGTGATTTGATTGAAGGGGAACGCAACTTGCAGGGCTTCTTCATGGCTTACCTCAGCCTCAACAGTTACTATTATACGGCACCGGAACTTGAATTGAACCATGGTTATTGCGACTTCTTCCTTTTGCCCGACTTGACGCATTATGCCACGAAGCACAGTTACATCTTGGAGCTTAAGATTGTCCCGAAGAGGGAGAAGGGCATGAACAAGGCAGAGCATGATTTGCTCATCCAAAAGCAATGGGACGAAGCGGAAGAACAAATCCTGCGTTATGCTGCTGCCCCGAGGGTGGAAGCCTTGCGCCAAGGGACACAGCTTCACAAAATCATCATGCAGTTTGACGGCTGGAAGTTGTTGAGGATGGATGAAGTCGGATTCCGTAAATAACGCAGCATTTTACTAATCCTGGCACACCTTAAGGGACTGCATTGAATCCATCCCCATGTCATAGTCCCTTTGGGGTTATTTTATATCCATCTTCTTCCAATGCGGCTTGTAGTTCAGCCACGCTTTTCTCTTCATTCTCAAATTCGATTGTTGCGACAGGAGGATCTAAAGTAACAGTAGCTGTCACACCTTCTATCTGGTTTAGAATCTTTTCTACTCTCATCCGGCAGTGGTTGCACATCATGCCTTCGATGTTGTACGTCTGTTTCATTTTTGTCTTATTTATGATAGGTTGAACATTTGATTCTTTTGTTGTCCTCTTGAATTTAAGCCGTAAACTGTTGCTCACTACACTGACGCTGCTGAATGCCATAGCCGCTCCGGCTATCATCGGGTTCAGCAGAAAGCCATTTATCGGGTACAATATCCCGGCTGCAACCGGAATGCCTATGATGTTGTAGATAAATGCCCAGAATAGATTTTGACGAATCGTTTTGACGATGGCAGAAGAGAGCTGTATGGCTTCTGCTATCTTGGTCAAGTCGGATGAAATGAGGGTCATTTGGGCAACATCCATGGCGATGTCACTACCTTTCCCCATCGCAATGCTTAGATTGGCTTGCGCCAAAGCGGCACTGTCGTTTATGCCGTCACCAGCCATTGCCACGCATCTGCCGGACTGTTGAAGTTGTTTGATGAATGCCGCTTTGTTCGGGCAGCATTTCGGCTTGGTAGTGATGAATGCCTGCCTGTTCCGCTATTGCTTTTGCCGTATTGGCATTGTCCCCGGTCAGTAGATAAACGGAGATTCCCCTCTCTTCCAATGAACGCACCGCCTGTTGCGACGTGGGTTTGATTGGATCGGCAACAGCCACCCAAGCCAAAGCCTCCTGTCCGTTTGCAAACCAAACAATGGTGTTGGCTTTTGCCGCCGCTTTTTCTGCCTCATGGTTTAGCGTATCGGGTAAATGGATATGATTCTCTTCCATCATCTTTTTGTTCCCGGCAAGATAGAGTTTCCCGTCCGCATAGCCTTGTATGCCTTTGCCGGTCCGGCTCTCGAATTGACTGATGGGACAATCCGGGGCGGCAGATAAATAGTGGGTGATGGCATCAGCCAATGGATGTTCGGAAAGCTTTTCCAGGCTGTGGAAAATGGATATTGATCGGCGGTTGTCCTCTTCTGCCCACATCGCTTGGGTAACGACTGGTTTCCCTTCCGTGATGGTTCCGGTCTTGTCCAAGATGACTGTATCTATTTTGCAAGCAATCTCCAAACTTTCCGCATCTTTGATCAAGATGCCGTTTTCAGCACCTTTCCCGATTCCAACCATAATGGCAGTGGGTGTCGCCAATCCCAATGCGCAAGGACAAGCAATGATGAGGACGGTAATCGCACTCAATAATCCTTGAGTAATGCCGGTAGTTGAGGGAGCTAAACAAATCCATGCCACGAATGTGACGAAAGAGAAGATGAGAATGGCAGGCACAAAAACGGCGGCTACTTTGTCTACCAGCTTCTCGATAGGGGCTTTGCTGCCTTGTGCCTCTTGTACATAGTGGATAATGTGGGCTAACACGGTGTCGTTATCCACCTTGTCCGCTTTGAACCGGAAACTTCCCTTCAGGTTGATGGTGCCGGCAAAGACCATTCCGCCTTTCTCTTTTTTCACGGGAACAGATTCTCCGCTGAGCATGCTTTCATCCACATACGAATTCCCTTCCGTCACCATGCCGTCTGCGGCAATCCGCTCTCCCGGTTTCACTACTATGAGGTCTCTTTTCCTATTTGGTCAACGGAGACTTTTTGTTCATTCCCGTTTGCGTCGATGATGGTTACAAGCTGGGGGCGTAAATCCATCAGTTTCTTTATGGAAGATGAAGCATTGCCTTTCGCCCTTTCCTCCAAGTACCGTCCTAATAAAATAAAGGTGATGATGACGCTGGCTGCTTCGAAATAGACATGAGGTTGCACTCCTCTGTCTGTCCAGAACTCCGGGAAGAAAAGATTGAATACGCTGAACAGATAGGCGATGCCTGTGCTGTTGGCGACCAATGTGTCCATGTTGGATGTCTTATGTTTCAACTGCCGCCAAGCATTGCGGAAGAAGATGTTGCCCAATCCGAATACAATGGGAGTCGATAATATCCATAAGAGGTAATTGGCATACGGAATATCCATGCCGGACATGCTGATGACAACGATGGGAATCGATAACAGTACCGCTCCGATTGTTTTGCGCTTCAGTTGTTGCAAGCGTTGGGTTTGTGCATCGTTTACTTCCGCTTTGTTATCCGTTTCAATGATTAAGTCGTATCCTGCATCTTGGACAGACTTCCTTAAAGATTCCGGGGAACACAACGATGGATTGTATTCGACTGTCGCAAGGGCAGCGGCATAGTTCACGTTTGCTCCGACAACTCCCTTTTGTTTATGCAAAGTCTTGTCAACCCGAATAGCGCAGGCTGCACAACTCATTCCTAATACCGGGAAAGTATGTTTGATTGTTTGATTTGTTTCCATTGTGTCTTTGTTTATACCGCTGCAAAGATAGTCGCAAATGGAGAATCTTGGATATGGATAAGGAAACTCTGATGAAATAATTACTTTTGTGCGAGAACCAAAGGTTTGGATATGTTAGATAAAAAGAATGCAGAGTTCGGACGTAATTATTTTAAGGTTTCCGAAGAAGATATTAAACGAGTTTTAGCAGCCTCATTGGAAAAGGGAGGCGATTATGCAGATTTATATTTCCAACATACTGTTTATCATGGATTGCAATTATTGGACGGCACAGTGAACAATGCGCAATCGAATGTCGATTTTGGCATGGGCGTGCGTGTCTTGAAAGGCGACCAGACCGGATATGCTTATGTGGAGAATATAACGACAGATGAAATGGTTTCGGCAGCACGGACGGCTGCACAGATTGCGGATTGCGGCAGCCAAACACGCTCTATCCCGAATCTTACGGAAAAGGTGCACAAGAATGATTTACCCGATAGATACTCCTTGGGATGCTTTGGCTATTGATGCAAAGATTCCTTTCTTGCAAAAGCTGAACGACCTGTTTTTCGAGTTGGATAAGCGGGTCGTGAAAGTGAATGCGGTTTTAAGTGATGCCACTTCCCATGTGTTTTTCTGCAACAGCGAGGGGGAAATGTTTTACGATTATCGTCCTGTTGTCTCCATAAGTGCCAGCTGCATCATGGAAGAGAAGGGCAGGATTGAGAAAGGTGTGGCTACACGTTCTTTCAGGATGGGGGCGGAATTCCTGACCGAAGAGCTGATGGATGATTTGGCACGTGAAGCCATCCAAAATGCGTCTTTGTCTTTGATTGCCATAAAACCGAAAGGGGGAGAAATGCCTGTGGTGATGGCGGCAGGAGGTTCGGGCATTTTGCTGCACGAAGCAATAGGACATGCTTTCGAGGCTGATTTCAACCGCAAGGGAATTTCCATATTCTCCGATATGTTGCATAAGAAAATATGCGATAGCCAGATCAATGTGGTGGATGACGCCACGATTGTGGCTAACCGCGGATCTGTGAATATGGACGATGAGGGAATTGAAGGGCAGAAAACTTATATCGTGAAAGATGGACTCCTGACAAGTTATTTGCATGACCGCATCAGTGCCAATTACTATCATGTCGCACCGACTGGAAATGGACGCAGGGAGAGTTTCCGCCAAGCTCCGATTCCACGGATGAGGGCAACTTATATGGAGGGCGGAAACGTCACGGAAGAGGAGATTGTTTCATCCGTCAAACGGGGAATTTATGCGTGCGGCTTCACGAATGGGCAAGTCCAGATAGGAGCCGGGGATTTTACGTTTTATGTTTCCAATGGCTTCTTGATAGAAGATGGCAAACTGACGCAGCCTATAAAAGATATCAACATCATAGGAAATGGTCCTAAGGCTCTTGCCGATATCTCGATGGTGGGAAACAATGCGAAGATTGATAACGGCCGTTGGACTTGTGGCAAGGACGGGCAATCTTGTCCGGTGACTTGTGGAATGCCTTCCGTTTTGGTGGACAAACTGACCGTGGGAGGTGAAATTTAATCATTAATTGGAATACGTATGATTACAAAAGATAATAAAGATTTGGCTCAATGGGCTTTGGAGTTTGCCTTGAAAAATGGTTGCCAGCAGTCCAAGGTGAAATTGTATAATGGGACGAGCAGCTCTTTTGAAATCCGGGACATGCAGGTGGAGCGTTTGCAACAGGCTTCGGAGAATATGTTTATTGTCAATTTTTATGTCGATGGCAGATTCGGCTCTTTCTCGACCAATCGCTTGGATAAGCAGGAGTTGGAACGATATATTCCGATGAACATCGAGGCGACACGCTTTTTGGCTGAAGACCGGGCACGCACGTTGCCGGACGAATCCCGTTATTATAAGGGCGGAATGCCTGATTTGCAGTTGTTGGATGCCGGTTTTGACAAGATAACTCCGGAGGAAAAGAAGGCGATGGCTTTGGAGGCTTGTGCGGAGATGTGCGGAAAAGATGCCAAAGTTATTTCTGCCGCCTCTGCGTACGGGGATGAGCAGGACTTTAAATATATGATAACAAGCAATGGGTTTGAAGGGGAATCTTCCTCTTCCTATTTCTCCATTTATGCCAATGTCAGCGTGAAAGACCAGTCGGAAGCACGGCCGGAATCTTATTGGTTTGAATCCTCTCTTTTATATAAGGATCTGAAGAATGTGGGGATTGGCGAGAAGGCTTTGAGCCGGGCTTTGTCTAAGTTGGGGCAAAGGAAGATTGAGTCGGGCAAATATGAGATGGTTGTCGATAACCTCAATGCTTCCCAGTTGTTGTCTCCTCTTATGGATGCGATTGACGGTGTTGCCATCCAACAGAAGAATTCCTTTTTGATGGACCGCTTGAATGAACCGGTCATGAATAGTTTGTTTACACTGAGAGACGAACCGCATCTGGTCGGGGCTTACGGGGCTCGTTATTTCGATGAAGAGGGAGTTGCCACACAGCCGAGGACAATCTTTGACAAAGGCGTGTTGAATACCTTCTTGATAGACACATACCGCGCCAATAAATTGAAGATGGATCCGACTGTTGCGTCTGCTTCCATCCTGACTATGGATTGGGGGGAAAAGGACAAGGAGCAGTTGGTTTCGGGTATTCATCGGGGAATATTGGTGACCGGTTTTAATGGCGGAAACTGCAATGCTGCCACGGGAAACTTCTCTTATGGCATCGAGGGCTTCTTGATTGAGGAGGGTCGTTTGGTCCAGCCTGTTTCCGAAATGAACATCACGGGCAATATGATTGACTTGTGGAACCATTTGGTGGAAGTGGGCAACGATCCGAGAAGTTGTACAAGTTGGAGAATCCCCAGCCTTCATTTTGAAGATGTGGATTTCAGTGGAATTTGATTAGAAGACTAACGATAAAGAATAATACGATATGATTCAGTTGGATTTGAAAGATGCTGTACTGGTGGAGGGTTTGCATCCCCTGTTCCCCAAAGCATTTGATTATTTACGGCATGCCGATTTCCAAAGATGGAAGACGGGAAGCATGAGATAGATGGTGAGAACTTGTTTTTGTCGGTACAGACATTTGACGGCAAAGGAGACGATGCGCCTATGGAATACCATCAAGCGTATATTGATATTCAAATGTGTATCGAAGGCGTGGAGCAAATGGGCTGGAGACCGACAAGTGGTTTGGTTGAACAGATTTCCCCGTATGATGCGGAAAAGGATATTGCTTTTTATCAGGACAAGCCCACTTCGGTTGCCACCGTTTATCCCGGTCAGTTTGCCATCTTTTATCCGGAAGATGCCCATGCGCCGGGAATGGGTTCAAGCGTAATCCGCAAGGTTGTTGTCAAAGTGAAAAGATAAATCAGGAAGTTGTATGGCGGAACGTTATTTTTTTATTCATTAGGAAATTAACTCCGCCGTACACAAACAAGCCCAAGAACTGAGACAAATATTCATTCCAATCCAAGACTTCGACCATTGCCAACAGGCAGATGAATTGCGAAGCGTAGGAGCAAAGGAAAGCGGCTAAGAATAGGGCGGATTCCCGCAGGTAGTTGCCTTTGCCGGAAGAGAAAATCCAGAATTTGCTCCAAAAGAAATTGTTCAGCAACGCAGCCGTATAACCGGTTATGTTAGACCACAAATAGTTGAAATGGAGGAGGTCATCATGAGCCAAACCACCACGGCAGTTATCAAGGCATTGGATGTCCCGATAATCACAAAGCGTACTATTTGTCTCAAGTCCTTCATTTCTCCGTCATGTGAAAGTTATTCGTTCGAGTCACAAATATACTCCTTTTTATTTTATTTGTTCCATAAACCGATTCGGATTACTCAACTAAAGTTTTCCACGCCCAATAAAGAGGGTGGGAAACTTTAGTAAGAAAATAGGTTTAGTTTGTTGTATATCTCTTCAAGTTCTAAACTAAACCACTTTTACCCTAACGAAGACGAGCTTTGGCTGCTTAGTTCATCATTATTTTCTTTTCGCCAGCCAGAAAGAATACCGTGTTGTAATTTGAGAAATAATCTCAAATTAGTACGTTAGCTGGGACTTTATTATTACCTTTGTATCTGAAATATTATTCTAAATAAGGTTTTTAAGGTTAAATCATATGATACTTGAATTTACTGTAGAGAATTACAGGTCATTCTATGGAAAGAAGACCTTGGTATTAGAAGCAGATAAGGCACTGAAAGAATGCTCGGATACTAATCTATTTGCCTGTAACAAGCATGTTTTGCTCCGTACACTTGCGTTATATGGAGCAAATTCTAGTGGAAAGTCGAATCTTGTTAGTGCAATGCTCACGATGGCAAGATGCATATTGTTGTCTGTGAAGTTAAATGACAATGAAGAATTGGAGTATGATCCGTTTCTTCTTTTAAAAGACAATGAGCGGCCTACTATGTTTGAGGTAATATTCCTCAAGGGTGAATATTGCTACAGATATGGATTCCGGTATAACTTTGAACGTATAATTGATGAGTGGCTGTTCCGTAAGAGCACACCTCGTTCTAAAGAACAGATGATGTTCGTCAGAAATGAGGAAGGAATTTGCGTAGAGGAGAATAATTTTTCGGAAGGAGTAGGGTATGAAGAAAAGACCAACGATAATCGATTGTTTTTGTCATTGTGTCAACAATTGGGAGGGGAAATATCTCGACAGGTTATCTCTTGGTTTCAGTCGGATTTTAATGTGATTTCTGGTTTGAATAATCAGCAGTATAGATCATATTCAAAGCTTTTCTTCCATAAGAAAGAACAATCCAGTACAGAAGCACTTAAATTCTTTCAGAAACTGAGACTTGGATTTAATAGCATTCTTACTCATGAGGAAGATCCAAATGTGCCAATGGATTTACCGACGGAGTTGAGAACTATTTCCAAAAAAAAATGCAAGAAAAGAAAAGCATTGAATTGGATTCCGTACATAACATCTACTCGGATAGAGGGAAGGTCGTAGGCTCAGTTAATTTTTCGTTTGAGGAGAGGGAATCGTCAGGTACAAACAAATTGTTTGACCTTTCCGGTCCTATCTTTGAAACCTTGTATACTGGTGCCGTGCTGGTTATTGACGAATTGGATGCAAAGATGCACCCTTTGATTTCTCAGTATATTATTGAGTTATTCAATAATCCTGAAACAAATCCTAAGAATGCCCAACTGATTTTTACTACTCACGACACACATTTGCTGTCACAGAAAATACTTCGTCGCGACCAGATTTGGTTTACAGAGAAAAACTCGAAGGAGCAGACGGACTTGTATAGTCTGATGGACATAGTTCTTCCTGATGGTACAAAGCCTCGCAACGATGCCAACTACGAGAGAAACTATATTACCGGACGATATGGTGCTATTCCTTATATCCTTAACGATTAATTTTAAGGCCATGGCAGCAAAGAAAATAAAGATTGATAATGCTTCCTTGAAATTCAAGAGACAGTCACAGAGACGTGAGCAAAAGTTTATACGTTGTTCTATATTAATTGTATGTGAAGGGACTAAGACTGAACCCAACTATTTTGAGGCATTTGCTGAAAAACAGCAAGGAGTGATTGTTTACGATATCGAAGTCAAAGGGCTTGGTCGTGGGACAAAGGGTGTTGTAGAGAAAGCAATCGAACTGAAAAATAAGAACAATTACGACCGGGTATGGGCTGTGTTTGATAAAGACGAATTTCCAGCTAAAGATTTCAACGAGGCAATTTTAATGGGGCAAAATAATGGCATTGAGATAGCTTGGAGCAATGAAGCATTCGAACTGTGGTATCTGTATCACTTTCAGAATGTGACAACAGGTGTCTCAAGAAAACACTATGAAGAAAAGATTTCCGCAGCGGTCAATGTTTCACCTAAATATAAGTCGAAGAAGAAATACAAGTATGCCAAGAAAGATCCTGAGAACTTCTGGATAATGACCACATACGGTTCAATGGATTCTGCTATACAATACGCAAAAACAAAGCATCTTGAATATACTGATTCTCGTTATGCAAATCAGAATCCATGCACGACAGTTTATCGGCTTGTGCGACAATTGTTAGGTAAGGATGAGGAGTTAAATGCTGAACTCATGCTAAAGGTAGACAAGAATTGAAAACCAATTCCTGTTATGTCATAATTTGAGTTACTCATTGAGGTTGGAGAAACCGGCAAATCAAGGTAAAATGACTCCGTGTCATGTTCTTTTTCAAAAACTTGACGGCCAAATAGAGATGGCTTTCGACCGTCCTTATGGGCATTTGGAACTGTTTGGCTATCTCTTTTGCCTTTATCCCCTCCAAATAAGCCATGAAGAAAATCTCTTTCCGCCTGGTTGGCATTTGTTTCATCAGGAAATCCAAGTGTTTGTAAAAGTCTTTTTTATAGAGGTATTCCAACGTGTTGTTTTTATCGGGGATTTGCTTTTCGTACTCACTCTCTGGCTCTTTGTTGTCACCTGTTTTTATGGAGACGATATGCCGTCCTATCATTGCCGTCTTGCGCAAGTAATCAATGCAGCGGCTATAAACAATGGAGTAGAGATAGGCTTTTATGTTCCGGTTTGCCGAAAGCGACTCCCAATGCTCCCAAACATATAGAAATGAGTCTTGGACAATGTCTTCTGCGGCATCCGTGTTTACGATAGAGCTTGCATACGACATCAATGAAGGATGATACTGCTGGTACATCTTGTGGAACTCCACTTTGTTGCCGACCATCCGTGTTATCAAAATATCAACTTCTTTATCCATTTATCAAAAAGATATAATACTATGTTATCCATTGGCAGAGTTAATCTGAACAAAAGGTTCGTATTTGCCTTTATATTGTCGGTATAGATATTAATTCTGCTAAAGGATTGTGTTATTCGGCTCAAAGATAAAGCATTTTTGTAAAGTGTTATCAAATTTCTTGGTTATTTTTAATATATTCTTCGCTACTAATAAAATGTTTGTTTTTAGGGATGGATTTATATTAAAATGTTGTTACAATTGGATGAAATGTGTGATACAATCTCCTTATAGGAATTTGACTGAAAGGGGAAAAGATGGCGAACTTCTGCCAATTCAGTCGTGTTGCTGATGTGCGAGAGGTAAAAGAGCTATCGGATAACAACTTCGGAGCGTAAACTGGTGCTAATTTGCTATCTTAATATTCATTATATAGTTAAATATATGCAAAAACGTATTGTAGTTACGGAAATAAACGGCAAATGTAGCATTTGTTTCAAATATTGTTTGTTTATTTGTAGGATAATTACAATAACAGACAAAATATTGCAGTATGATACGAGATTTTTGGGTAAAGAACTACCTTTCCATTCGTGACAAGCAGGAATTAAGCTTCGTGGCCAAGGGACCTTCTTCAGAACTTGTCACCGAAGTTGCTGATGGCGTGTTCTTATACAAGCTGGGCATCCTATATGGTTCAAACGCTTCGGGCAAGTCGAATATGCTGATAGCCATGAACGAGGTGTTCCGCCTGTTGGTCATGGCAAAATCGGATGCGACAGTCGAAATTGGCGGTTGCATTCCATTTGTGCTCACCAAAGATGAGCCAACGGAAATGCATGTATCATTCTATGCCGATGGCATCCGATATGATTATGATGTCAAGTTCAACGGCAAGCACATTCTGAATGAAGCCTTGTACTATTACCCCAACAAATCAAAGTCTCTGTTTTATGAACGTAGTTTTGTGGGCGAGAATGTACAGGCCGACATAAAGTTTGGTGCGAGTCTCAAACTGCAAGTCAAGACACAGGAAAGCATCCGCGAAAACACGCTGAACAACCACAGTGTGTTGTCTGTTTGCCGAAAGGCTGCCTTGAAAGAAGATATAGCTCCATTCAACACGCTTCACGCTTGGATTATGTCCAATTATCACGATGTAGATGGTGATGTAGAAAAGGGACTTGTTGAAATCTTGAAGGATGCTTACAGCAATCCTAAGAAGCGTAAGTTCTATAACACCATGCTTCAGAAGGCAGACTTGAACATTCTGGAATATCGTCCTGTTGTAGAAGACCGATTTGTGCCCAACGATTTCCGCGAACGTATCCAAAAAGAGAATATCCCAGAGAAAATGAAAGATGTTCTGTTGAAGCCTACTACAGATTCCATCACTTTTTTAAATCATTCTGACAATGGCGATTTTGACATCCCACTCAGATGGCAGTCAAAGGGTACTCAGAAATACATCCGCATTCTCGATGCATTATACGACTTGATAACGAGTCCTCACGTGTACTATCTTGATGAACTGGGCGAGGATCTGCACAACGACCTGTTGTATTACTACCTCAATGTCTTTATCTTCAACTCAGATAAGTCGCAGTTGGTTATCACGAGTCAGGAGACCACCCTCCTGTCGCAGGATATGATTAACGAGAACAGAGGCGTGGTGTGGTTTGTTGAGAAGAACAAAGAGACGGCTTCATCCGAATATGCCCGTGGCGACTCTTTCGGCTTACACAAGAATCTCTCGCTATACAATTCATATCGCATTGGCAGACTGGGAGCCAAGCCAGAACTAGGTAGCATCTTTATAAATCTGGAGGACTGATATGGGAAAACAACGTCAGACGGCACTTATTTTGGGCGAGGGACCAACCGAGTTCTTCTATTTCAAATCCCTGTGCGACGTGTTCAAGCGTCTGACTATCAAGCCAGACTATCCGAAGCATACCAACATCAAGGAACTGGAAGCCAAGATCGCGGAAGGTGTGGCAATGGGTTACAGCCATATCTTCTGCATCATTGATATGGATACGAAGGACAACGAGCCAGAGCGTTCACAATATCAGAAGCTAAAGGCAAAGTATGCCAAGCCTATCGACAAGCCAAAGAAAGGCATCTATTGCGAGGTGGAATTCTTTGAGACTCACCGCTGCACAGAACTGTTCTTCCTCTATTATTTCCGCTACACCTCACGTCCATACGACGAGCAGGAGCCATTGCTCAAAGACCTTAATCAATGCGTCGAGTATCGGAAGACGATAGAGTTCTTCATCAAGACCAAGGGGCTACACAGTTACTTTGAACGCAATGGAGGAAGCCTTGAAAGAGCTATGACCAATGCCACTCTGTCTATGGATGAGAAACTGAAGAGTGGCAGAGATTATACTTACTCAGAACTGGGAAGGTTGATGGAAAGGTTGAGATGCATATAAAATTGCTTTGAATCTATAAAAAAACGTCCTGATAAAAGTGTAAATAATAATTCAATATGGAAGATCCTGAGGGGAAATTTAGAGTAACCATTGTTCTCAAAAAAAACATTTGATGTTTTCAAAAAAACATTGGACGTTTTTGAAAAAACATTGGACGTTTTCAAAAATTCCTCGTGATGTATTTTTTTAAAAAAAATAACGGTATGTTTTTTTCCGGCACATTTTATCCTTATTTTGATATGCCCAACTTGCTTTCCATGGAGACGGAGTGCCGTTAAAACAGTGTTTAAACAGTGTTTTAATGGCACAGTTGCATAAGTCCGTGGCAATATAATCATGTTATCCAAAGATCATAGACGCTCTGAACATAAAGAATGGTAAATCCTGCACACCGCGGAGTTGTGCTCTAAATCCTTTCAGCTTAGAGTTAAGAGATTCAGCATGAGCATTGGTTGACCTGTTTATGAAGTAGTTTAGTACTTCGTCTTCCTTGTACTTGATGGCATCCCTTGCAGCCTTTACTTCACGCAACGTACAAGCTGATACCTTCTGATACCACTCATGCAGTTTAACCTTAGCTGTAACCCGGTCGATAGACTTGTTGCTAAACACGCTTCTTAGGCTGCAAATCAAAGTATATGCTTCCTTTATCTTTGGGAACATCTTGAAGAGTATTTTTTTGCACGTGTTTTTCTGCCTGTCAGTCCATTTCTCACCACTCACACTCAGCAGATACTTGCTTCTTGTCAGCAGTTCTATGACAGTTTCGCCATTGGCAAGCATGGTTGGCCTGAAGCGTTTGTTCAACCTCTGTGGCTTACGTCCCCGCTTCTTACCTTTGTATTTCTTTGGATGTTTCTTACGGTAGTATTTACGGTTCTTTACCAGCTGTTCAAGTTTCTTTTTTTAAACCTGACTTTCTCTTTGTTTTTGTGCTTTCTGTGCTTCTCGTTTAGCTTTGAGACGGAGTTCCTCCACAGCTTCGATACAACGCTTGATGATATGGAAGCAGTCGATGACTATGGCTGCATTAGGAAAGGCTTCCGTGACGACAGCAAACATACTGTCAGAGAAGTCCATGGTAACTTCTTCGACCTGCTCTCGCTGTTCCTGCGGTATCTGCATAAGAACATTGATAATATCTGAGGTCTTAGTGCCTTTTACAGCTGCTATTAAGGTGTGACGTTTACCATGCCCTTCTTTGTTGGTCAAGAATGTCATCAGATCCTTGTGAAGCATGGTCTCGTCAATGCCCAGCCGTTTGCCTATGTTCTCAGGATGCAGCACCCAGTCCTCTGCATGACTGGCTTGTTCCCAATTACGGAAACCACTCAGATGATCCTTGTAAGCACGCTCCAGGTTATTGCCATCTACCTTAAAGTATAGCCCCAGCGAGGCGGTCGTTATCGGGTAGGTATCCAAATATTTTTTTAAGACATCAGCAAACTCTTTAGAGTAGCTGGTGTTATCCGCAAGCAACGAAAACCAGTCAAGGAATAAGATTTTGCCTTCTACCGTTAACCATCTGCGACGTCTGACATGAAGAACGACCTTGTGATCACGGATAGGAAAGTCGTTAACCTGACGGCTTTCCGTAAAAACCATTGGGCTTAAGGTCGTGCCACTCTTCTTCTCGTGAATCTTTTTTTCGTCAAGATAGATGTGAAGAAGGATACGCTCATCACCCGTCTCTTCAATAATGCCTGTGTGATCTTCGTTAACGGCTGTAACGTCGAAGAACTCAAGTATGCCTTTGGGAAGAAGGTAACTTGCCAGAATCTTATAGTCAAATGTTGATTGTTTACTCATGGCTACAAAGTTAAGACATCGCATGAACATTTAAACATTAAACAAGAAAAAATATACCTATACTACAAATTTAAGCCACGGATATTTGCAACTGGGCCGTTTTAATACCGTTTTAACGGTGTTTACGGGTTTCGCCAAATTGTGGAAGAATTGGCAGTTGCCGACCTCTTTTCCAAAAGGTAGTATGCTTTTTGGAAAAAGGTAGTATGCTTTTTGGAAAAAGCTCGTGACCTCTGTCGGAAAGAGTTTAGATGAAAAACCGCCGGAGTATTGGATAAACGGTTTGAAAACCCCGAAAAGTGTTAATTATTTAATATTTGGACAGCTAAGAATTGCCATGATGAAAATTGAACCGCATCAAAATACAAATCATTATAAATAATAACCCCCGATGCACCTATGAATAGGTGTTTATATTTATTTTGCAAAAAATAGAAGGATAAAGAAGCAATTAACGTTTTTTTTGCTTACATTTGGAGCAATTCCATGAAAGCCAAGAGAGGTTTGAATGGAAGGACTTGCGGAGAAGCAAAAAAGCGTTTAAAAAATATTATTCCTGACTTAGAAAATCGCCAAATTTTTTATTATTCCAGGAATAATAGACAACAAATGCTTGCGCTCTGCTGTATTCTGGACGTGTGAATCTACCGATAGAATCAGTATAGAGCGCGGGCTGTTGTTCTATTATCTGGAATAAGGGTGTTTGGCGATACCTCTAAGTCGGATGATAACAGCAGTTCCCGCGCTTTTTTTATTTGTATAACTTTTAAATTAATACCTGATGTTTATGGGGAACGGGACGTTGGGGGGAAGAAAGGAATAGGATCATGGGAAACGTTGAAAAGTACCAACTTATTGTTGACAAAATTGGCGAATTAACAAATGGGTTATTAATTGATGCGGCACAAAAAGAATGCGAAGCAAAGCTTTCAGATTTTTGTAAAGAACTTGAAGAATCACGGTATATAAAAGTTCCATTAGTGGGCGTGTTTAGTGCTGGAAAAAGCTCATTATTAAATGTGTTTACCCAGAAACCGGAGATGCTGCCTATTGACACACTGCCTGAAACAGCTGTTGCATACGAATTATATTATGGTACGCCAGAAAGAGTAGAGCTTTATAGGGATGGTAAATTGATTGAAGATACTTCTCTTATTAATATTAAGGATTTAAGAACAACCCCGGGAGATATTGCTAAAGTTTATTGTAATAGTGAGCCTGTCAAGCAATTGCAAGATAGAGGAATTATATTGGTCGATATGCCAGGTATTGGTTCTGGAATTGAACGTCATGATGCTGCAATTATTAATTATATCAATACAGGAACTGCGTTTATTCTATTAGTTGATGCTGAACAAGGTTCATTACGTGGTTCAACTATGACATTTTTAAGCGAGCTTTCTAAATATGATTTGAACCCTGCTGTATTGGTATCAAAAATAGATAAGAAGCCAGAAGAAGAGGTGAAAGAAATTGTAGAATATATCCAATATCAAATGGAACGTGCGGGAATCAACAATCCTTATGTCTCAACTGTTTGCGCTGTAAACAATGATTTGGCAGGGCTGAAGAATTATCTTGATGTGTTAGATGCTGATGAATTACTGGCAAAAAGGGTTGGTAATCATTTAAAGTTGATTATTGCATCGATTATTTCTCAGTTAAAGGTTCGTATTGATTTACGTAGCAAGGAGATTTCTAACGTAGATGAGAAGGTGAAACAAATAGAAAATGAAATAGCGAATGTGCGGAACGATCTTCCGTTAGAAAGCAGTGAAGCTGATACTCCTGAAAAATCAACCGATGATATATTAGAAAATATCGGAAAAGCTATAGATGAGAATACCGAAGAAATAGCTCAAATGATAGTCAATCATTCAGATTCGGAAGAAATAAAAGAGAAGATAATCAGCATCATACGTTCTGAATTAATCCTTTCCTTAAAAGATGAGAGCCAACAATACTCTGCTGCAATAGGAGGTTCTGTCCAAGATAGTTTAAAAGATCTTGCAACTTTGGATATAGATAGCAATTTTTTGGAAGATTATGAAGGCATAATTGATGTTCTGAAATTAGCTTTAGTCCAATTGGTTGGCAAATTGGGAGGAGCTATGGGTAAAGTTTTAGCTGTCGTAGTGTCACAACTTGATAAAATCTTGAATTGGATGTTTGGAAAAACAAATGAAGATAAAAAGGCAGAAGTTGTATCTATAATTATGGAGAAAACAAAGCCTTCTATTATAGAACATTTAAGACCGAATGTGCTGAAAATTGTGGCAGAGAATCAAATGAAAATCAGAACTCGTATCCAATCCGAACTTGTTTCTAAAATGGAGCGTGTGAAGGAAGGTTTGCAAGAAAAAATCGCTGACGAAAAGAAGAATAAGACTGTTGTAGAGAATGAAATTAATATCCTTCGTAATGCGATAACAGAATTAGAATCTTTGAATGAAACGGTCTGAAGGTTTTAAATCAGAATAATGTTTACTAATTGATGTTGGCAGAATTAATTTACTCTATATTAATTCTGCCAACGGATATTTAACTTGACGTATTATGGTACTAAAGAGAAAAGTTAATAAAGAAGTTCCGCATAGGAAACAGATTATAAAGGTTAATCCTTATGAGAATGCAGAAAATGTGATGGAATTGATGGCAAACATTTGTTCTGCTCAGCCTTCTGTTGATACGGATACCTATTGGAATATTATCAGAGATGCTTATGATAAACAGGTAGGAGGAAAATCATTAAAAGAATATCTTAATGAGAATCGGGTGGACTTGTTTGATATTGATTTTAGACATGATTTGAACGATTTATTTCAAAAGATATCATTGTGTCTTGATAGACGAGAGAATACAGAACATACCCAAATAGTGGTTGCTGGAGGTTTCTCGTCAGGAAAATCATCTTTCCTTAATAGGCTTACCAATTGTGTCAATTTGCTCCCTACAGGAGTAGAACCCGTTTCGGTTGTTAAAACATACTTGTATTGCTCTGAAAATAACAACACGGTATCAGTAAAGGGTGTAAATTTAAAGAATGTACTTGTCAATTTAGATACAGGTGTATTGCAAGCTATCCAGCATGCTAAACAATCCAATGTTTATTTGGCATCCGTGTTGGATAAACTTTTCGTGGAAATCCCTTCAAAGAGTTTGGATGGAATTGTTTATAGATACTCCTGGATATAACAATTCCAATAAGGCAAACAAATCAAATGGGAAAACGGACAGGGAGACAGCCCTCGAAGCTTTAAAAGAAGGAAATGTGTTGTTTTGGTTAGTTGATTGTGAACGAGGAACAACTGTAACAGATGATATTGAAATCATAAAACAGTTTAAAGGGAAGAAGGTTTTTATCTTTAATAAGGCAGACAAGAAAGGATATCAAGAAAGTGAAAAAATTGTGGAGAATGCAGCTCGTGTTTTATATAAAGAGTTTCCTCAAGATGAAATCATAGATATAATAGCATTTTTCAACACTTGATAATAAGATTTACTATTCAAAGAATAAAAAAACGCTTAGTACTATTGTGACTGAGTCAAAAAGGGAAGGTAACGGAATAAGTGAGTTGAATAATCTTAAAGAACAGATTTCTGAGCTGTTTGATGATGAAATAAATTGGGCTAATATTAATATTGATAAAATTAAAGAAGTTTATAAAGAGAAAGTAGCTTTAAAAAATGAAAGAGAATCCGAATTTCGTAAGGTACGTAGCGAAGATAACGATGAAGATTATATAACAAAAGAGTTGAGAGATGTTTTGGTGGAAGGTTATGAAGAAGTTTTGAAAATTGCTGATAATATCGCTCATGCAAGTTTAGAGTCTTTGAATGAATTCAGCAACTTCCTTGATGAAATGGTTTCATGGGACAACTCAGAACATGAATGTTGGGTTAATACTTTAAGACCTAAGATAGATTCTGCATTGAATCGATATAAATTATGTTGTGATAGACATAATAGTGCAATTGAATATAGCTATTATAACAAAGATTATAGAAAGGATTTATCAAAGAGGATTCAAAACAATATTGCCAATAGATTCAAAGAATTTTATGATTCAATGTGTGAAGAATGTAAGAGCTTACTTGAAGAAAAAACAAGACTAGAAGCAATCATAAAGAATATGCAAGGATATCAGAATCTATTTATGGGAGCACTTGATATGGGCATTAGACTCTACAAACAGCAAAATAAAGCAACAACTTTTTATAAAGATGATGACTTTATACCCAATGTGTTTGAGAGTATCCAAAAAGATAATTACAAACATTTCTTGCTTAGCTTCGAACAAGGCGTTGATTTATCTGTATGTAATACGGATGGATACAATCCTCTTACTTTTGCTGTGCAAGCAGGTAATAATCAAATGGTACAATTCCTGCTTGACCATAATGCAGACCCTTCTCTTAAGGATAGAAGGGGATATAATGCATTTCATACTGCTGTGGAAAATCAATATCGTGATATTTGCAAATTACTTTTGGAAGTTGACCCCGATTTGATTTCAACAGAAACTGATTCAGGTGAATCTGCAAAAGAATTAGCTCAGAAAGCAACATTTGCAAAATGGATTGAACAAGAAATAAACTATGCTTAATAATATGAATAGAGAACAACTAAAAAGCCTAATTCAAAATTCCGAGTTGAAATTGGCTAATTTGAAGGCTATTGAATATGATGGTCTGAAGGAAAAGATTACAGAATTAGAAAGTGTATTCAAAGAATTTAAGGAGGGAGGTGAAAATCTACTTTCTGAAGGCGATGTGCTACAAATTGGTATTGTAGGGCAGGTGAAAGCAGGAAAATCATCATTCCTTAATTCTCTATTTTTTAATGGTGAGGATGTTTTGCCTAAGGCTTCAACTCCGATGACTGCGGGCTTGACTGTTATTGAATATGCTGATAAGAATACGTTTGAAGTGGAATATTTCAACGAAAAGGACTGGGATATATTTGTACAACAAGATGAGGTTTTCAAGAAATGTGAGCAAGAAGTACGAGCTCATAATCCTGAAGCATCAGAATCTATAATCAAGAAAGAAATTGAGAATAGGACATCTGACAGAATCCGTTCTGCTCACGAAATGGTTTCTACTTGTGGTTCACGAGCAAGACAGAAGATAGGTCAAAAGAATGATTCAAAAGAATTCACGGACATTGAAGATTTACAAAATGTTCTTGAACAATATGTTGGAGCTAATGGAGAATATACCTCTGTTGTAAAGAGTCTTTACATAAAGATGAAAGATGAGAGACTTAAAGGTCTCAGAATTGTTGATACTCCGGGGGTCAACGACCCTGTTGTTTCTCGAGAAAATCGAACGCGTACGTTCT
Source organism: Phocaeicola vulgatus (assembly GCA_022009975.1). Classification (GTDB taxonomy): domain Bacteria; phylum Bacteroidota; class Bacteroidia; order Bacteroidales; family Tannerellaceae; genus Parabacteroides. Next base: position 630,138 of record CP091733.1, read on the forward strand.
TACATTCTTGTCATGGCGTATTTTTATTAAGCGCATCTACCGATTTTTTGGGAAGTGGCGATGTTTGTTTCTTGAATGCTCGTATAGGTGGTTCAGGCATAGGAGCAGTTGTCATACTTGCAAGTAAATTTGATTCTGTTCTTCAGGACCTTGGTGCCGAGCGAGAAATGAAACAAGAGGAACGAGGAGATTTGGCAGATATTGCAGACTTTCAGACAAAAAAGTTCAAAAAAAGATTACGTGAATTGTCTGACACGATTGATGAAAAACTTCGAGGACGCATAAAACTGGATACAACGGCAGGTATTGGTTACTCTATTGCCCATAAACCTGCAGATAAATGGGACAATGTGGAGAAGCAAGTAGTGCAACAAATGAAGCGATATTACCCGGATTATTTCTCTACAGATGCTGATATAAAAGAGACATTTGAAAGTTTATCAAATATTGCTGATATAAAAGAGAGATATCTTGATGATGTATTTATGCAAAACAAGGATACCATAATAGCAGAAAAAGTCGAGAATTTCTTTGCTAAAAACAAAGAAGAGATTTCATCTACTATCGGTCATATTCTTGATGAATTTAAGAATCGTCGTAAACTGCTTGATGAGACTACTGTTGCAGAGATTCAAAAACAGAAGGATAGACAATCATCTATTTTTGAAAGGCTTAAAACGAAATTTAAAACAGAATTTGACGGTTTTTCTAAAAGCTTACAAAATAACGTAAAGAATATTTCTAATGATATCCCTTTTCAAGAGATAGGGACAATTCCAACAGAGGAACAAACTGTAGATGTTGAAGTTAAAGGTAAGCTTTGGGGAACAAATACAAAAGAAGTGACTATTAAACAAGTTAATTCTTTTGCGTTAAGAAACCAAATAAAAACAGCGATTGATGCTTATCTGAATTCTTGGAATGATAAGTGGGGAAAACTTTTTAAAGATAATCGTGACAAGATGTTTGAAGAACTTACAAAAATAATCAGCGAAGCAGAGGTTGAGATAATGACTTCTTCATTTGATGATAGCTATTATCGAGATTTAATTACTCAATCTTTAAAAACGGATTTGAGTAGTTATCCATTGGACATAGATAAGATAAGAACTAAATATAAACGGCTTGGGGACGATACTGCTGATAAGCGATATGATCCATCAAGAGATGAAAAAATAAAAGAACTCGATGAAAAAAAATATATTTCCCATATTTCAGAAAAACTTGATGATCATAAAAAAGGATTAATCGAAGAATTCCGTAGCATTGCGGATTCTATTAAACACGATCTCTCAACAGAGGTTCAGCAAAATTTGGGAGAGGCAATTAGAGCAGCAGAAAAGATGAAAAATGATTTTGCTGAGAAACTGACAAAAGAAGGAGAGGAATATCTTGCAAAATTAGAAAAAGATATGACTGAAAAATCTGCTGTTCTGAAACAGTTGGATAATATAATATCTTGTATTTCTGAATTATCAACTTTATATAGATGAATGTTATGAAAGAAAAAATTAATCAAATAAATCGCTCTATCGAAGAAACGAGAGATAGGCTTAAAGAGAAGGTAGAAAGATATTTTTTAACTATCACAGTCCCTAATGGACAGCTACCGCAACAATCAGTACAAGGAAGAAAGGATGCAAAAACTCCTCCAATTTCTTATATGTTGTATGGTGTAGCGGGTCTGTCATTTATTTTAATGATAGCTTCTGAATCTTCTGAATCTTCTGAATCTTCAAAGTTATTATATTTAGCTGCGGCAGCAGCTTGTGCGTACGGAGGATATAAATTTTCACATAAGAATAAAAGTAATACCTCTGCAAACACCAGTTCTCAAGTGTTCGATATAGACTCTTTAAAGAATGAGGTAAGAACCAAAGTTCGTGAGTCAGTAACGAAAACGACAAAAGAATGGGAACAATTTATGGAAATGAATCAGAAAGAGGTTCAATCCGCCATTTCTTCGTCTTCATTAAATGAAGCGGAAAAAGATTCTTTACTATCGAAAGTATATGTATATGAAGTTATAGGTATTAGTTTATCTGACTTTTTATTCATGTTGAATGCTGCTAAAGATTTGTCTGCAATTAAGCAGAGTGTAGCATCTTATAAGGTTATGTTATTGGATGCAATAGACAAGGCAACGGAAAAACAAATAGGAAAATATAATTCATTGATTGGTTAATTTAAAAACAGATAGATTATGCCACTATTTTTAGTAACAGTAAAGCAATCCAAGAATGTGAATGGCATTCGGGTTGAAAAAGGAATGAGCGTAGAAGTAGTGACTTCATCCATGTCGAATCCGTTGTTAACAAACGGAGGACAAGCTGTAGCGGATGCTTTTATGCGAAAATACGGAATAGATGTAAAGAAGGCAGGAATCCTATCAACTGTCTATTGCGATGTGCAAAGGATAGGGTGATTAGAAATCTGTGGCATACAATAAAACTTGTTTTATGTCACAGATTTGTAAGCATTCGAAGCTGATGTTAGTCAGTTCTATGTTTGAATTTTAAAATTTTGGTAATTTTTACCGGGGTATTGTTTAATTATATAAAAAAAGAAAATTATGGTAAAGAAATTACATGTTGTAAAATTAGAGCCTTCTGCTTGTTTCATATGTGGCAATTGTATTGGCAGAAATCATCCTTGGTATTATTGTGCTATAGGTAGTGGTAATTTTGGCAAGATAAAAAGGACTGATGAGTGTGAAGATTATGCGGATTTAGAGGAGGAAGAAGATGATGACGACGGTGGTGAATTTGATCCAAATGAGACTGTTGAGTGTCCAATATGCTATGGAGATGCATATTGGGAAGGGACTTGCTATGAATGCGATAATTGTGGTTGGTGTGGAAATCCAAGTGACAAATAGTAAATATTTAATAATGAATCAAGTATGATAGCTATGTTTTTGTGATATAAGTCAAGTTCATTTTGGATGTAAAATAGAAGAGTTATTTTAACTTTAATAGCTCATTAGTGATTATCATAATTCAAAAGATTGAAACTAAATATTTCTGTTTGGCCTTTTTGCAATGAATGATATCCTCTAATGATTTATTTGTATTAAGTAGATGTTTTTTATAATTATCAATTAAATACAGGTGATATGGAAAAAGAAGAAAGATATGAAGTCTTAGGAGAGATTGCTAATAATGCCGAAGGAGAAACAATAAAAGGCTCTGATATTGCTTCTATAGTAGGATTAAGTGGAAGAGCATTATTTAGTGCTATAGCTGCTGCATATCGTTATTTCTACAAGAAAGGAGATGGTGATACGGCAGAAAATATAGCTCGAACATTTGTAGATGAAGATGGGAATTATGCTTATTGTAAGTAATCTCTGTTTATTGAATGATTAGGATTAAAATAAGAAACTGTTTAAAAAAAGTATTCAAAAAAATTCTTTTATGGTTCTTCCCGGTTCGTTTTTTTTGACTTTTTCAGTCAGATAGTTCTGCTATCTTTATCAAAAAGTCAGAAAAATATCCTCGAAAACTCCTCATAAAATTTATATTGACTAAAATTTAAACAGCTTCTAAGATGTGTGGAAAATATATGAACTGTGTTAAAATGGGTGTTTTGATGTGGTCACTTTTAGGTTTCTCAGAATTAGAAAATGCAAGGTGTTGATGATAAAACCGACAAGGCTTTGAAGATGTAAATGACAAAAATCGAATTCCAAAAGCAACGCAACAGTTTGCCATTATGACACTTCGCTGAGAAACCTACAAAGAAAGGTATTATTATAAAAAATTAAAAATCATGGAACGGAATCATTTTACTTTATTTTTTAATGATAAAAAGGCTATATTAGCTATTAAACGATTAATCAAGTATTTTAATATTTCCAGCCTTAGACATCCTGCTTTATGTTGTTTTTTATTTACTTTATTGATATGTGCGTGTAAAGAAAAAACTAAAGAAGAGAAGAATAGAGAGGGCAAAGTGTCTTCTATAGAATTAATAAATGAGATAGCATTGAAAAAACAATGGCGATATGTTTCTATTCTAGGTCAAGTGGATACATCTAAATTTATCTACAAAAGAAAAGATGATGTTAATGTTTATTTGGGAGAAATAAATATAAAAAGATGAAACATATATAGAAAGCAATCTTGATTCAGAATTACAAGGGTTTATTGAATATGTTAATTGTGTTAAAAAAATCATCTGATTTGAGAATGTTTGCTCTGTTACAAAAAAATATAGACAAATATACTCCTAATACATTTATTCTTTTAATAAAATCAGATAGCACAATGTCTATCACTCACTATGAACACGAGTTTGCAGGGTTTATAAAAGACGGTTTTGAATTAAAAGATATACGTTTTGAATTTGCTAATATGGAGATGTATTCTAATGCAAGCATCACAAATGGAGGAATTGTTCCGACTGGTACATTATATAATAGTGATGGTGAATTTTGTGGTGATGCAAAAGATATACAAACAGATGAGAAATTAAAAGACTTTGTTAATAAAATAATAAATAAAAAATTAAAGCTGGAATTTGAGAATGAAATAGAGAACGTTTTAGGTAGTTTTTCAATCCATAGAAGACTTGATAGAAATTGGTTCACAAAATGCAATACGATTTAATAATCAATATAGGAATAGGACATTGATGATAAAAGGAAAGATTATAGATATTGATGAACCTTGGCTGTCATTTTATAAATATCGTATAAAAATGAATAAATGTATTGTGTTGACAAATGATAAATCTGTTTTAAATATAAATAAAAAAGATATAGGATATATTGTTGGTACATGTACAAATTTCGATAGCAATACATACTCTATTACGGTAGAGGATGGAAAAGTGTACTCTTTTAATGATATAAAAGAATATGCTTGGCAATCTCTATTAAAATCTGAACGTGTAAATCATTTGATAAATAAAGATATCGATTATAATATTCATGTAGAAAATATAGAAAATCCTTTGAAATTAGAATCAGATATAAATTTCCCTTCAGATAGAAGGAATACCTCTATTTCTAAAATAGAAAATGAATCTTCAGCTACCATGTGGGAAGGATATATGTCTGGATTTCCAATAAAGATGACATTATTTTTTCTAGGTAATGAAGTGAATGGCGTATATAAAAATGTGAAGTATGGAACTACGCTGAAGTTGAAAGGAGAAAAGAACTCTGATAATTCACTACATATGATAGGCACAAATAGTAGTGAAAAAGTGAATTTTGAACTTGAATTTATTACGCCTCAGCGAATGGAAGGTTATGGTATAGGTGAAGGAAAAAAGTTGAAAGTAAAATTATATCAACAAATACAATAAGATTTATCTTCCCCGTTTTTAAACCGAGGATATCCGGAAAGACAAGCCACTTCCGTAGCTTCTGACTTGATGGATATTGACCGTCAACTGACAGACGGTCTTTCCCATTGGTTGGAGAATGAAACAGAGGCGGAATATACTATTGAGGGTTTTAAACTTTCAGAATTGAAGCACAAGTTTGATATGACCTATCCTGCCGCCTTATTGACGATGGATTGGTTAATCAAAGACCCAGAGAAAGCAAAATATAGTAGGGATAGTCGCAAAATACTTTGAAAGTTTACAACTTATTGATTGCTAATGTGGTATATTTGTTGTAATTTAGCTAAAGGAAATAAAAATTCCTCCGAATACCGTAGAAAAGTAAACTTCGGAGGAAATGGGCAAAAATAACTCATGGCAAAAGTAGGAAATTTATCTGACATTCAGCAAGAGATTGCATTCACAGAGTTTGATTTTTATCAGCAATATGTAGAAACCTTCAAAACGAGTGAACTTGGACGCATCCAGTCACTTCTTCCTCTTCGAGAAATGGCGATATCGTTTGGGTTGATTGGGGAAAAGCCAAAGAACATAAGGGCTAAAAGAGGCAGAAAGTCCTTCTTCACCCCTGAAAGCAAGGTGGCATTGGCATTCTTGAAGATGTATACAGGATTGTCGGCTCCGAAATTGATGGAGGCATTGAATGGAAACATCTATTATCAGATCTTCTGCGGCATCAGGATCAGTCCTAAGAACCAGTTGACAAACTATAAGTTGATTGACAATATATTGTTGGAACTGTCCAAGAAGCTGAAGATCCAAGAGCAGCAGAAGGTGCTTGCAGATGCGTGGAAGCCATACATGAAGAACCTTGATACAGTGTATACTGATGCCAGTTGCTATGAAAGTCTGATGCGTTTCCCCGACCGATGTGAAGTTGCTTTGGGAATGTGTTGAAAGAGCATACAAGATGATGTGCAGTATCAGTTCCAAGCTAGGAGAACATAGATTGAGGACAAAGTACAACGATATAGAGAAGGCGAATCTGGCTTACAGGAAGCAGCGTAAGCACACTCACAAGCAGACACGAAAGATGATAATGAGACTGCTTGCATTGCTGTGCAAGATGCTCGGTGAGATCCACAGACAGATGCGTGTCCATAGTTGCGAGGGACTGCTGAGCGACAAGCAGTTGAATATGCTTGGGATCATCACAAGGGTATATCGTCAGCAGAAGAACCACTTCAAGAGTGGCGACTCTCGCGAGAGCATACCGAACCGCATCGTAAGTCTCGACAAACCTCATATCAGACCGATTGTCAGAGGCAAGGAAACCAAGACTGTAGAGTTTGGAGCGAAGAGCAACAACATATTGATTGATGGGGTCTCATTCATTGAGAAACTCTCATTCAACGCCTTCAATGAGGGTACAAGGCTGAAGCATTGCGTGTCATTGTCTAATAAGCTTACCGGAGTACCGGTGAAGAAGATAGGTGGCGACCAAGGTTACTCCGGAAACGACAACAGAACATTCTGCAAAGAGAATGGTATTGAGACCTCCTTCACTCAGAAAGGCAGGACTGGCAAGAACGAGGTGAAGAATGCTACCAAAAGAGAACTTGCCAGAGTGAGAGCTACAGAGATGGAAGGCTCATTCGGTACCCAGAAGCAACATTACGGACTGCGAAAGATAGCAGCGAGAATAAAGTCGACAGAGATCTTGCTGATTTTCTTCGGTATCCACACAGCAAATGTGGTCAACCTCGCAAGACGAGAGTCGGTCCAAATCACCCTTGCTGCCTGATGTTCTACGCATGGAGCGCAACTTTATGGGAGTGGTGGCTCCAGACGTGACTGAAAACGAGAAAATCGGCTCTGAAACCAGAGCCGATGATATAAACACGATGAGTTTAATCGGGAAAATACGGGAACGTCTGCCGGTTAACTCAGATTGAAGGAATTAAATGATTATCCCTATAGTATTCAACGAGGTGTAAGGTGAATACTGTAGATAATTGTTGAACATAAAATTAATAGTCATGAATACAATAAGTCAAAGATGCCCTAAGTGTGGAAATTATACAGAAGGGGAAGTGGTAGAGGATTTTAAAAGAGGTTTTACAAAGATTGCTATAAAAGGAGTTGGTACATTAGTAGATCAAAAAGTTCCTGGTGTAGGAACTTTAATTAGCATGAATTCTGATAAAACAGCAAAAAAACTGAATAATGTATTATATGGGGATGCAACAGATTTTGAATTTCATTGCCTAAAATGTGGATATACATGGAGGAATCTCAGCCAAAATGCAAGTGAAAATACAGGCTTTGTTAGTTTGAAAGATGTTCCTTATATAGAAAACAATCTTTTCCGTACTGCGAGTGTAGGTTCTTATAATTATCCATCAAAGAATCCATCAAAGGATGTATCTAGTGACATTGATGATAAATACAATGAACAGCTGGTGACTCTTCAAGAAGAAGTTGTAGATATTGCGACAAATAAATCAAAAGCGTTAGAGTATATATCAGGGATTGATGAAACTTTACTATCGATACTGGATGAAAACAAGATAAAATTTAATGTCCTTCAAGCGCTATGTTGTTTGATTTATTCTGAGGGAAATCAAAAAAAAGATATGTCTTTGTGTGAGAAAGGAATGAATATAGCTAAAAAAGCATATCATGCGGACGAAGAGGCAAATATTATTTATTATTGCTTGAAATCATTGTGTATCGATAATGATAAAGACAATGTGCTTGCGGAGCAGCGGTTGATTTCAGAAAAATGTCATTTGTTTGATAATCATTGTAAATTGTTTAAGTGTAAATTCTATGCAGAGATTAGATTCTCCTCGCTTTGCGAAACTGCAAAAGCATTAGAAAATAAAAATAGAATATTAGATGCTATATCTATTTACAAGCTAATAACAGACTTGCCAGATAACGCATATAAAAGCTTTGGTTTAAGTGTCATGGGCAGGTTATACGCAGGAAAAGGAATTGACAAGGTTAAAGGTGTTGAATGTGTGCAAGAAGCTGCAGACTTAGTGGATTATACGAGTGAATTTGATGCTAATAATTTTTTCCATTTAGAATGGCTTAAAGCTTTGACGAACTCTTCATGGAGCTATTATTCAGGAGATGGGAATACACCTGTAGATTATCGAAAAGCATATAAGCAGGCTATGCTGGCATCAAATTTAGGCAGTGAGGCAGCTATGGAAACAGTGGGTGAAATATATCAATATTGCGACCAATATAAAGATTTGTCCGCTGCTATCAAGTGGTATAAGAAATCGGCAGAGTTAGGTTGTGAAGAAGCAAAGGTAAAATTGAAAGAATTAGAGATGATTCTTTCTGGAAATGTAACTAGTAATGACACAGGTGGAGAAGAGTCAGATACGGACTATTCATCTTCCGAACAAGAATACATCGAAGAAATTAAATACTGTTTGGAGGAAGATGAGGAGATTTCTCCACGTGAACGTCGCTTGCTGGAGAAACTAAGGATTAAGTTGGGAATCACAGAAGAGCGTGCGAAAGAGTTAGAAGAAAGTCTGTTGGCACCAGCTCTCACAGATGATGAGAAAGAGTATTTGGAGGAGTATAAAGAATGTGCTGCGGATGGTGAAATAACAGCAAAAGAAAGACGTTTGTTGGATAAGCTTAGAAAGATGCTTGGTATTTCTGAAGAGCGTGCTAAGGAGTTAGAAACATTATAAATAAACAGTTATGCCGAAATTTGAATTGACTGCAAAAGTAAACATTCCCCTTGGAGGAGGAATGAAAATAGAGAAAGGACAACAATTTGAGGTAAACTTGCCGTTTTCGCATTTACCTTTCGACTCGATTGGAAGTAAAGATGCAGTTTTGAAACGTTTGGCATTGGAAGGCATTGATATCAAAGGGCACGAAAATATTCTAAGCAGTGCATTCTTTATGTTTAAAAAGTTGTGATGTTTCTTTTATAATCCCGACCGGTTGAAGATGGTTGAATTCATTAATCATCCGGTCAGGATTTGTACAACGTAAGGTTTTAATCTATAAAATATTGACAAATATGGTTGTAGGGACAGGAGAAAGTTATCGTAGGGAATGTGGTACGGTGTTCAAAACTCCTTTGGTTGAATTTGAGGCTACGATAAAGGTGATTCCTGCAAGTAGCTGTTCTCAATGTGGCAGTAAGATGCTGAAACCAACGTTGTGGACAAAGCTACTCTATTTCAATCGTCTTCTTGACTAAATGTGGAATAGATAGTGTGAGGTGTCGTATGTTTGCATTTTATTGAGATTTGGAAGATAATGAACGAATAAATTGCTTACATTTGTGATGAATCTAATCCGTGTGCGAATGTATGACACATGAAAGATAATAAAGTATAAAGTTAAACTATTAAATAATAATACCATGGGAGCAGCAGAAGTAATTAAAAAGTTCTTGGCGAATAGTTCTTGGGTGCAAGAAGCAAAGGCGTTTATTAATGATAAAGAGAAGATGCAGAACTTATTGAATAGGTTCAAGGAATTCTTTAATAATAGTAGTTTGGAAGAAATCAAGGACAATATGAAAGAGGCATTCAACTATGTGTCGGATGTCTTTTCCGGAAGATACAAGGATTATAGTATGACAGCTTTGATAACGCTTGTAGCCGGTATGGTTTATGTCGTGTCTCCAATAGATATTATTCCTGATTTTATTCCGATAGTAGGCTTTACAGATGATATTACAGTCTTCCTCTTTGTGCTAAAATCCGTCAATGACGAGTTGGAAAGATACCGTAAAAGTAAATAATGGGCTTTTATCGTCATGGACTAATCAAATGAATATGAAAACAATCAATGAATCTTATGCAGGGAAATCGTTAAATGGTGTCCCTTATAGAGAAAAAACAATTTTTCTTTATGGGAAGAGGGTTACAGGAGTCTTTCCCGTTTTTGAGGGCATCAAAGTGGTGTTGGACGGCAGTGTCGATGCTTTGTACAAACAATTGGGCAATACCGATTATGCATTTTACCATGGGACGATGCGGCTTGCAACTATAAAGCTGAAGGAGATGCTTGAACGGAATGCTGCATTGAAAAAGCAGTTTACAAAGGAGCAGCTGGATGATATTCAGGCTGGGCGGGAAAAGGTCAGTGGCAAGATTTGGCATCATTATGAAGAGCTTGGCGGAGATTGTCCCATCATGCAACTTGTGGATGAAGAGTTGCATGGAAAGTGTAATCATACGGGTGGAAGTTATACTTGGAATCCTAAGCATTTGGAATAATCTAACAGGGTATTCCATGGATTCAAAAAGCAAGGGAGTTCATGTTTGTCTTGCAATATCACGTAATTATGTGTAAGTTTGCGAAAAGATAGAATTGATAAAACCGATAAGACATGAAATACCCGATAGGAATACAAGATTTTGGAAAGATAATAAGGGGAGGTTATGTTTATATAGACAAGACCGCCCTGATTTATCGAATGGTGAAAGAGGGGAGCATTTACTTCCTGAGCCGCCCACGACGTTTCGGAAAGAGCCTGTTGGTTTCCACGCTTGAATATTACTTCAAAGGCGAGAAGGACTTGTTCAAGGGGTTGGCGATTGATGGGTTGGAGCAGGATTGGGAAAGCTATCCTGTGTTCCATGTAGACTTTAACAGCACGAACTTTGAAAGGGGAGACTTTAGATGCTTTTATAAAGGGGACAGTTGAAAACTGGGAAAGAGAAAATGGTTATGCCGCCAATACGGACTATGATTACGGGAAACGTTTTGCGGAATTGTTGGCCTATGTCCACAAGACGACGGGAAAGCGCAGCGTAGTGCTGATAGACGAATACGACAAGCCCTTGTTAGACGTGATGGACTCCGGCCTTCGGATGAAGGATGCGAATGGCAACGAGATGCAGATAGAGGAGTACAACCGTGGCATCTTGAAAGGCTTCTATTCAACCTTCAAGGCAGCTGATGCGCATTTGCAGTTCGTCCTGCTGACCGGTGTGACGAAATTCTCACAGGTAAGCGTGTTCAGCGGGTTCAACCAGCCGAAGGATTTGAGCCTGGACAGCTCTTATGAATCCCTTTGTGGCATTACACGGGAAGAGCTCGAGTCGTATTTCCATGTACAGATGGATGAGATGTCCGGGACCGTTGGAGTCTACACCGGCAGAGGTGAGGGATATGATGAAAAGGCATTACGATGGTTATCACTTTGCCCGCAAGATGACGGACATATATAATCCGTTCAGTGTCCTGAATGCGTTATCAGACCAAGCGTTGGGTGACTATTGGTTCAGGACGGGTACCCCGACTTACCTCGTGCGCTTGTTGAATCACACGAATGAAAACCTGGATGAATTGACGGGCAAATATTATGACACCTCTGAGTTTATAGATTACAAGGCAGACGTTGAGCGTCCGTTGCCGATGATATATCAAAGCGGCTACCTAACCATCAAGGATTATGATAAGCTGACGGGCACGTTCCAATTGGACTTCCCCAACAATGAAGTCAAGCGCGGATTTGCCACGGCCATAGCAAACAATTACCTGCAGAGCAAATCCCCGGTATTGTCAGAAATGGCGCAGCTTGTCCGTTCATTAGCCGCCGGCAAATTGGAGGATTTATGCAATCAGTTGACAGCGTTCTTTGCGAGCATACCTTATACGATGCGCCGCAAGGAAGATGAGCGTGAACGAGAGCGTTATTTCCATTATACATTTTACCTCATATTCCGGATATTGAGCACTTACCTCGTGTTGGTAGAGAAGCAGCAGAGCGAAGGCCGTGCGGATTGCATCATTGAGACCCCCTGTTCCGTTTATATATTTGAGTTCAAGCTTGACGGGACGGCGGAAGAGGCCTTGTCGCAGATAGAGGAGAAAGGCTATGCCCGTCCGTATTCCAATGATCGGCGCAAGTTGTATAAGGTGGGTGCAAGTTTCTCTTCAAAGACAGGAACGATAGAGGGTTGGAAAGTCAAGTGATACATTCCGTTATGCTTGGAATAACGCCTGTTTTTGATTAAGTTTGCAAAGAAATAAAACTGATAAGACATGAAATACCCGGTAGGAATACAAGATTTTGGAAAGATAATAAGGGGAGGTTATGTTTATATAGACAAGACCGCCCTGATTTATCGTATGGTGAAAGAAGGGAGCATTTACTTCCTGAGCCGCCCACGACGTTTCGGAAAGAGCTTGTTGGTTTCCACGCTTGAATACTACTTCAAAGGCGAGAAGGAGTTGTTCAAGGGGTTGGCGATTGATGGGTTGGAGCAGGATTGGGAAAGCTATCCAGTGTTCCATATCGACTTTAACAGCACTAACTTTGAAAAAGGGGAGACTTTAGATGCTTTTATAAAGGGGACGGTTGAAAACTGGGAAAGAGAAAATGGTTATGCCGCCAATACGGACTATGATTACGGGAAACGTTTTGCGGAATTGTTGGCCTATGTCCATAAGACGACGGGAAAGCGCAGCGTAGTGCTGATAGACGAATACGACAAGCCCTTGCTAGACGTGATGGACTCCGGCCTTCGGATGAAGGATGCGAATGGCAACGAGATGCAGATAGAGGAGTACAACCGTGGCATCTTGAAAGGCTTCTATTCAACCTTCAAGGCAGCTGATGCGCATTTGCAGTTCGTCCTGCTGACCGGTGTGACGAAATTCTCACAGGTAAGCGTGTTCAGCGGGTTCAACCAGCCGAAGGATATCAGCATGAATGATACATACGAAGCACTATGTGGCATAACGACGGAGGAACTGCAACGCATGTTTGCGATTCCGATGGCGGAGATGGCAAAGGTGTATGAAGTGACAGCCGACGAGATGTTCCAGATGTTGCGGGCACAGTATGACGGATACCATTTCAGCAGTGGCATGAAAGACGTGTTCAATCCATTCAGCCTGTTGAATGCGTTCAGCGACAAACGCTTGGACAATTACTGGTTTTCCACGGGAACGCCCACTTACCTCATCCGCTTGCTCCAACATAACCAAGAGAACTTGAACGATTTGACAGGCAAGTATTACCGTCCGGCAGACTTTGTAGATTACAAGGCGGACGTGGAGAATCCATTGGCGATGATCTACCAAAGCGGCTACCTGACGATAAAAGGCTACAACCGCCGTTTCAACACATTCCTGTTGGACTTCCCCAACAATGAGGTGAAGGAGGGCTTTGTCAGCCTGGTGGCAAATAATTATCTCCAAGTGAAACGTGATACGGCAGTAGAGGCTATGGATTGGGTCCAGACATTGGAAGCTGGAGACTTGTCAACGTTCTACAAACAGCTTACAGCGTTCTTTGCGAGCATACCTTATACGATGCGCCGCAAGGAAGACGAGCGTGAGCGTGAACGTTACTTCCATTACACCTTTTATTTGATATTCCGCCTGATGAGCACCTATACGGTGTTGTCAGAGAAGCAGCAGAGCGAAGGCCGTGCGGATTGCATCATCGAGACCCCCTGTTCCGTTTATATATTTGAGTTCAAGCTTGACGGGACGGCGGAAGAGGCCTTGTCGCAGATAGAGGAGAAAGGCTATGCCCGTCCGTATTCCAATGACCGGCGCAAGTTGTATAAGGTGGGTGCAAGTTTCTCTTCAAAGACAGGAACGATAGAGGATTGGGAAGTCAAGTGATACATTCCGTTATGCTTGGAATAACGCCTGTTTTTGATTAAGTTTGCAAAGAAATAAAACTGAGAAGACATGAAATACCCGGTAGGAATACAAGATTTTGGAAAGATAATAAGGGGAGGTTATGCTTATATAGACAAGACCGCCCTGATTTATCGAATGGTGAAAGAGGGGAGCATTTACTTCCTGAGCCGCCCGCGACGTTTCGGAAAGAGCTTGTTGGTTTCCACGCTTGAATACTACTTCAAAGGCGAGAAGGAGTTGTTCAAGGGGTTGGCGATTGAAGGGTTGGAGCAGGATTGGGAAAGCTATCCAGTGTTCCATATCGACTTTAACAGCACTAACTTTGAAGTTCCTCAGGCATTGGAAAACAAGGTGGTGAATTATGTATCAAATTGGGAGAAACAATATAACTATGCAGGGAACAAGAAACTCAGTGTAGGAGACCGTTTTGCGGAATTGTTGGCCTATGTCCACAAGACGACGGGAAAGCGCAGCGTAGTGCTGATAGACGAATACGACAAACCCTTGCTAGACGTGATGGACTCCGGCCTTCGGATGAAGGATGCGAATGGCAACGAGATGCAGATAGAGGAGTACAACCGTGGCATCTTGAAAGGCTTCTATTCAACCTTCAAGGCAGCTGATGCGCATTTGCAGTTCGTCCTGCTGACCGGCGTGACGAAGTTCTCACAGGTCAGCGTGTTCAGCGGGTTCAACCAGCCGAAGGATATCAGCATGAATGATACATACGAAGCACTATGTGGCATAACGACGGAGGAACTGCAACGCATGTTTGCGACTCCGATGGCGGAGATGGCAAAGGTGTATGAAGTGACAGCCGAAGAGATGTTCCAGATGTTGCGGGCACAGTATGACGGATACCATTTCAGCAGTGGCATGAAAGACGTGTTCAATCCATTCAGCCTGTTGAATGCATTCAGCGACAAACGCTTGGACAATTACTGGTTTTCCACGGGAACGCCCACTTACCTCATCCGCTTGCTCCAGCATAACCAAGAGAACTTGAACGATTTGACAGGCAAGTATTACCGTCCGGCAGACTTTGTAGATTACAAGGCGGACGTGGAGAATCCATTGGCGATGATCTACCAAAGCGGCTACCTGACGATAAAAGGCTACAACCGCCGTTTCAACACATTCCTGTTGGACTTCCCCAACAATGAGGTGAAGGAGGGCTTTGTCAGCCTGGTGGCAAATAATTATCTCCAAGTGAAACGTGATACGGCAGTAGAGGCTATGGATTGGGTCCAGACATTGGAGGCTGGAGACTTGGCAACGTTCTACAAACAGCTTACGGCGTTCTTTGCGAGCATACCTTATACGATGCGCCGCAAGGAAGACGAGCGTGAGTGTGAACGTTACTTCCATTACACCTTTTATTTGATATTCCGCCTGATGAGCACCTATACGGTGTTGTCAGAGAAGCAGCAGAGCGAAGGCCGTGCGGATTGCATCATCGAGACCCCTTGTTCCGTTTATATATTTGAGTTCAAGCTTGACGGGACGGCGGAAGAGGCCTTGTCGCAGATAGAGGAGAAAGGCTATGCCCGTCCGTATTCCAATGACCGGCGCAAGTTGTATAAGGTGGGTGCAAGTTTCTCTTCAAAGACAGGAACGATAGAGGATTGGGAAGTCAAGTGATACATTCCGTTATGCTTGGAATAACGCCTGTTTGATTAAGTTTGCAAAGAAATAAAACCGGTAAGACATGAAATACCCGATAGGAATACAAGATTTCAAGAGCATCATAAAAGACGGTTATGTCTATATTGACAAGACCGCCTTGATTTATCAATTGGTCAAAGGGGGGAAGATTTACTTCCTGAGCCGCCCGCGACGTTTCGGAAAGAGCCTGTTGGTTTCCACGCTTGAATACTACTTCAAAGGCGAGAAGGAGTTGTTCAAGGGGTTGGCGATTGAAGGGTTGGAGCAGGATTGGGAAAGCTATCCAGTGTTCCATATCGACTTTAACAGCACTAACTTTGAAGTTCCGCAGGCATTGGAAAACAAGGTGGAGAATTATGTATCAAATTGGGAGAAACAATATAACTATGCAGGGAACAAGAAACTCAGTGTAGGAGACCGTTTTGCGGAATTGTTGGCCTGTGTCCACAAGACGACGGGAAAGCGCAGCGTAGTGCTGATAGACGAATACGACAAGCCCTTGTTAGACGTGATGGACTCCGGCCTTCGGATGAAGGATGCGAATGGCAACGAGATGCAGATAGAGGAGTACAACCGTGGCATCTTGAAAGGCTTCTATTCAACCTTCAAGGCAGCTGATGCGCATTTGCAGTTCGTCCTGCTGACCGGTGTGACGAAGTTTTCACAGGTAAGCGTGTTCAGCGGGTTCAACCAGCCGAAGGATTTGAGCTTGGACAGCTCTTATGAATCCCTTTGTGGCATTACACGGGAAGAGCTTGAGTCGTATTTCCATGTACAGATGGATGAGATGTCCGGACCGTTGGAGTCTACACCGGCAGAGGTGAGGGATATGATGAAAAGGCATTACGATGGTTATCACTTTGGCCGCAAGATGACGGACATATATAATCCGTTCAGTGTCCTGAATGCGCTATCAGACCAAGCGTTGGGTGACTATTGGTTCAGGACGGGTACCCCGACTTACCTCGTGCGCTTGTTGAATCACACGAATGAAAACCTGGATGAATTGACGGGCAAATATTATGACACCTCTGAGTTTATAGATTACAAGGCAGACGTTGAGCGTCCGTTGCCGATGATATATCAAAGCGGCTACCTAACCATCAAGGATTATGATAAGCTGACGGGCACGTTCCAATTGGACTTCCCCAACAATGAGGTCAAGCGCGGATTTGCCACGGCCATAGCAAACAATTACCTGCAGAGCAAATCCCCGGTATTGTCAGAAATGGCGCAGCTTGTCCGTTCATTAGCCGCCGGCAAATTGGAGGATTTATGCAATCAGTTGACAGCGTTCTTTGCGAGCATACCTTATACGATGCGCCGCAAGGAAGATGAGCGTGAACGAGAGCGTTATTTCCATTATACATTTTACCTCATATTCCGGATATTGAGCACTTACCTCGTGTTGGTAGAGAAGCAGCAGAGCGAAGGCCGTGCGGATTGCATCATCGAGACCCCTTGTTCCGTTTATATATTTGAGTTCAAGCTTGACGGGACGGCGGAAGAGGCCTTGTCGCAGATAGAGGAGAAAGGCTATGCCCGTCCGTATTCCAATGACCGGCGCAAGTTGTATAAGGTGGGTGCAAGTTTCTCTTCAAAGACAGGAACGATAGAGGATTGGGAAGTCAAGTGATAGGCAGTTTGTAATAATCGCAAACTGCTGCGTTGTTTTCGGAATTCGAGTTCAGTCGTTTACATCAGTAACTTCCTGTCGATTTTATCCCCAGTGACTAACATTTTACTAATTCTAACAAACCTAAAAAGGGCTGCATCAAAAATCCATTTTGACACAGCCCTTTTTTATGGGGAAACAAATAATAATTATTTGTTGAAGTATTCTTTAACAGCTTCGTTAGGAATCATTTCTTCCTGAAAGATGTAAGCACCTGTCTTCGGAGACTTAACCATTTTGATTACTTTAGAGAAAGTACGGCCATCACCTTTTTTAAATGTTGCAACTGCTTTCTTTGCCATTCTTCAAATCTCCTATTATTTAATTTCTTTATGTAAAGTCATTTTTTTCAAGATAGGATTGTATTTCATCAATTCCAATCTCTGAGTAGTATTCTTTCTGTTCTTAGTAGTGATATAACGAGAAGTACCCGGCATACCGCTATTCTTATGTTCGGTGCATTCCAAAATAACCTGAACTCTGTTACCTTTTGCTTTCTTTGCCATTTTTTATTCCTCCAAATTAAGCGTTTAAATAACCTTTTTCTGCGGCCATTTTAATAGCAGCATCCAAACCAAGTTTGTTAATTGTGCGCAAGCCTGCTGCAGAAATCTTCAGGCTAATCCAGCAATCTTGTTCTACCCAATAGAACTTCTTCACAAATAAGTTAACATCAAATTTACGTTTCGTTCTTCTCTTAGAGTGAGAAACGTTGTTGCCAACCATTGCTTTTTTTCCGGTAATTTGACAAATTTTAGACATCTCTATCTTCTTTTTATTACATGTAATGATTCATAAATACCTTTATGGGATGCAAAATTAGGCATAAATATCGGTTTATGCAAAATATTACTTCTCATATTCGCTCTAAAAACTTCTTTTCTGAACTAGCATCACGATCAGGCAGAAGTGTATTGTTTCGGTTTTTGAAGTTCTCTCTTAACCGCTTACGGGGTGCAAAGATAGGTATATTTTTTTTAATAGCCAACTCTTTCTGCTTATTTTATTCAGCGCAAATTTTCAGTGCTGTTAAAACTGCGTTTAAATGATGTTTTAACAGCGTTTAAACGCTAATTAATCGACTGTTGAATCATCCGGGATGCCGACCTCTTTTCCAAAAGGGTTGTATGCTTTTGGAAAAGAGGTCGTGAGCATTGGTCGGAATGAGTTTGGATAAAATACCAAAGTATTGTTTGTCAATTAATAGGCATATATTCCAGACTCTACTGGTAGCAATTGCCCATCCGGGTTATAAATCCGTAAGGACAGAGTTCCACCGTTATAGTCGAAGTAACGTATTTCTATTGGGTGTAATCCTTTGGACAAGGCTCTTTGTCCGACAATTTCGACAGGAGCGTGAGGGCCATCGTTGTCAACCACTGTCTCATTGTCTATTTTGAGATAACTGCCATCATCCGAAAGCAAATAGAAAGTATAGATTCCATTCTTAGGAGCATTGAAATATCCATTGATGATTAAACCAATGTCTCCTTTTACCTCTGCCGGAATGGTCACATCGTTGATTTCGTATGTGCCTTTGACTGGGAATTGGTCGATTTGTGAGCAAGAGTCCACACGGCATTCATGCCAAGTCGCTTTCAACCCATTGTTTTCCGGTGATGCTTGTTGGTCAGCTTTAGAATACTCTTGTTTGAGATAAGCTGTTTGGAAGATATCGCCCTCTTTCCCGTTGGAACGGAAAGAACGGAAAGCGAAATAGGTTGTCGTGTCTATGGTTATAGCTCCTTCGTATTGCGGTGATTCCAATGTCGGAGCGGTGCCATCTGTCGTATAATGGATTTCGCAGCTTGGATCGGGGGAAACAACCGACACCTCAGTCTTTCCTATAAATGCGTTGGTAGTATGGAATCCTTCCAAGTCTGGTATGCGATAGTTGACATTCATGACGCTGAGGCGTGGGAATTGCCCGACCATTCTTTCTTGGAACTCTTCCCAAACCATTTGGTCCGGCTGGCTCCATCCCTTTTCAGCGATAGCCATCATTCTTGGGACAACCATATATTGCATCCTTTCGCGTGAAGGAATCCATTCTGTCCAAATATTACCTTGTACGCCTAATACCAAATCTTGTTGTTTTTTGCCCAACGAATCCGGAGCAAGGGTATATTCATAGATGCTCTTGACAGAAGAACGGTCCTGTTGGTAATCCAAATAGAAACAAGCATTCGGGCAGTAGATGACCGGATTGCCGTGTGCGGTAGCTGTCGGTATCGCCTGCGGGTTCCAGTTTCTCCACCACATGACCGTAGCGGTTTCGGACAATCCTCCTTCTATGATTTCATCCCATCCAATCAGCTCTTTTCCCTGCTCATTGAAATAGTGTTCCATATAATGGATGAACCAAGCCTGTAATTCCTCTTCGTCCTTCAATCCGTTGTCCTTAATCCTCTTTTGGCAATCAGGGCACTTCTTCCAGTTGGATTTTTCCACCTCGTCGCCTCCGATATGTACATATTTATAAGGGAACAGCGGGATGATTTCGGCATACACGTTTTTGCAAAACTCCAAAGCGCTCTCTTTACCCGGACAAACAGGAGAGGAGAAGGTCTTTCCCCAACCGGTTGTCGAGAAACAAGAAACACCGCTGTAGTTGCCGACCGCAGCAAGCATGTGTCCCGGCATGTCTATTTCCGGAATGATGTCGATACCTCTGACCGATGCATATTGCACCACCTCCTTTATATCCTCTTGTGTGTAGTAACCGCCATATAAAGTGTCTCCTTGGACGATTCTCAACTTCTCTTCCGGTATTTGGTAATCGGGATTGTTTTCCGCTATCGCGCGTCTCATACATTCGCGGTCTTGGGCATTGAATGCACGCCAAGCCCCTTTCTCTGTCAAATCCGGATACTTCTTGATTTCCACACGCCAACCTTGGTCGTCAGTCAAGTGCCAATGGAATTTATTCATCTTGTACAGAGCCATCAAATCCAACAGCTCTTTAACCTCTTCTTTGGTATAAAAGTGGCGTGAAACATCCAACATCAATCCTCTCCATTCAAAACGGGGAGCGTCTTTGATATTGACTGCCGGAATGGTCCATGTTTTACCTTGTATGCTTTCGGTTGATTCTATATCCGGGGACAATAATTGTCTCACCGTTTCGATGCCGGAGATGATGCCGCCGTAGGAAGCTGCTGCTATTTCTACATAATCAGCTTTTACGTTGACGGTATAACTTCCCTCTTTCTCTTCCGCTTCCTGGGTCAAGATGAGCCGGATATTGCCTTGGTCGCCTTCTTCTGTGTTCAACACAAAGCCAGTGGAACGGGTCAGAAGGGAAGTCAGGTATTCTGCTGCCGGTTGGATACCTTTGTCGGAGAAACTGATGGTCATGCCCTCTTTCAGGGAGAAATGGCCGTGTGCGAGTTGGATTTCATTCGGTAGAGGAATGATGTTCACGTCTGCCGGGTTGTTTGTCGATGTGCTTGTACAAGAGGCGAAGCCGCAAAGGACTCCACCTACTATACAAGACCAAAGGAAATTCTTGTTCATGAATATTTGTGCTTTTGGTTCTTTTTGCAAAGATACGCTTTATTTTCGAATAGACATTTATAATCCTATATCCATGATGAATTAAAATGCGATGTCTATACCGCCCATGACGGTGGCTTTAGGCATCGGGAAACCGTCGTTTATGGTATAACGTGTCGCTGTCAAGTTCTCTCCTTTGACAAACAGATTCATCCCTTTCTCCTTTGTCGGACCGAAATGGTAGGAAACTTTGGCATTCATAACTGTGTAATCTTCCTTCTTCGTGCATGCTTCATCTGTGTACAATCCGAAAATGGATTGGAGTGCTAAGTTGAAGGTGAACCTGCCGGGTGAATAGGTCGTGCCTGCATAGAACTTATGCTTGGGCGCACCGGCGATAGGGTCGCTTTGATGCAAGAAGCTATAGTTTGTATGGAAAGAGAGATTGTCCAATATCTGGTAATTGACTTCAGCTTCGATACCCTTGTTTGTAAATTCGCCTGTGTTTACGTTTTTCGGTTTCCCGTCGATTTTGGCAACCCGGATCATGTCTTTCCCGTCGATGTAGAAGAGGGATAATTCAGCGTTCAAACGCCCTTCAAGCAGTGTTTGACCGAGAGATAATTCATAGTTCATCATGTTTTCCGGCTTCAAATCGGGATTCTTCGGCATAAACATATATAACTCGCGGATATTTGGGCTTCGGAAACCTTTGGAAAGGGATGCTTTCCACGCTGTGCCTTCCCAAGGACGGACCGTGATGCCGGCTTGCGGAACCCATTCTCCTCCGAATGCGCTGTTATGTTCGTAACGGACTCCGGCATTGATACCGAATTTCTCGAAGAAGTCTTGTTGCATGATGATATATCCAGCCGTCTCATTCACACTCTTGTCTATGATTTCTTGTTGGCTGCCATCGTTCTTGTTATTCCACGCATGACCGCCCCAGTTCTTGTAGTCGATTCCCACCGTGAAATTGTTCCCCGGGAAGAGGCGGAATGATTCATATAAAAGGACACCTAAATTGTGGTCGTCCGACCGGAAGAGGTAATCTTTTGGCTTTTCCCCGGAATAATAACCGTCGTTGATTTCGTGATTGCCCCAATTATAGAACAGGCGGACTGCTCCTTGGGCTCTTTTGTAATTGTTTTCCAGTCCCAATGACGTGGTACCACGGAGAATATCCATTTTATTGTCGAAGATAGGGTTCGTGATTTGTCCCGGATTCTGGAATTTGTATTTGGCAAGGCTGACATCTCCTGTGACCTTGTAGATATCATTAAACCGGTAACCCAAATTGGCAAATCCGTTGGTGATATGGAATTTGGAGTTAGGTCGGTGTCCGTTGGTTCGGTCATGGTTGATGGAGATGAAGCTGCTGAAGTTCCCTGCATTGTAACCATTGCTTGCCATGTACTTTTGGGTGTTGTACGAACCGTACATGATACGGGCTTGCGTGCGCCTGCCTGTTTGGTGCTGGCGGCGGGTAATAATGTTGATGACACCACCCATGGCGTTAGAACCGTATAACAAAGAACCCGGACCACGGATTACTTCCACCTTCTCGACATCGGAAGCCACGTAGGTGTCTGGCAGCGAGTGCCCGAAAATACCTGCCCATTGCGGTTGCCCGTCAAATAAAACCAACACTTTGTTTCCACTTCCCACGCCACGGATGTTGATGGTTCCGGCAGCACCCGTGGAAACTCCAAATCCGGTAATTCCCTTTTCGGTGACAAATAGTCCGGGTACTTGTTCAGACAAGACAGGCAACAAGGCGGATTCGCTGCTGCTTTCTATCTTTTCCCGGTTGATGACGGATATTGTTAATGGAACGGAGTTGCGGTTTACTTCAATGCGGTTGGCGGAAACCACCAAACTGTTGAGCCTTATCAAACTGTCTACTTCCATCAGCTCAATGGCATGTGCGGAATGGAATGCGATAACTCCAGTGATTATTAAGATGTTTCTTTTTAAATGTTTATTCATCCTTATGAGAGTTTAGTGTTACGTATTTAATGATTCGTGTTACTTTAAATGCAAAAAAAGGATTAATCCGCACGGCTCATCACCAATTTCCCGTGCTTGATTCCCTTGATAGTCGTCAGTTTGTCCGACAACTCCGTGAGCCGGTGTGCCTCACCCATTACCGTCGCAATGTGTAAACAAAAATTCTTGTTGATGTAGTATTGGGAAGAGGAGAGAATCACCTCTTGATAGCCTTGTTCTATCAAGGTAATCTTCGCACTGATATCCTTCTTGGCTTGGTCGTACATGATGATAATCGTACCTGCAACGATATGGTTGCAAAGCCATTTCTTTTCAGCAATGTTCTTTTCTATCAGGAAACGGATGGCTTGCGACCGGTTGGGGAAACCATTGTCAATGACGTATTGATCCAATGCGTCAGACACCTCGTCATCCAATGATACTCCGAATCGTTTTAATCCCATCTCTGTTTATATTTGCTGCAAATTTAGGATATCTTTAAAACTTTTACTTGAATATTTGGTGGAAAAATATGATAAAAATAGTAATTTTTGGAAGAAAATAACTGAATCAAAAAAGAACGAATCATGATTTGTTTTCCGAATGCTAAGATAAACTTAGGCTTAAATATTGTCCGTAAACGTCCGGACGGCTATCACGATATAGAAACTGTCTTTTATCCGATTCCGCTGAAAGACGCATTGGAAGTTACTGCGGCAGGGCAGGATGAATTCCATCCGTCCGGTATTCCGGTCGATGCTCCGGTGGAGAAGAACTTGGTGATGAAGGCTTTGAACAAGTTGAGGGAATTTTACCCGGTTCCCAGATTGAATGTCGCTTTATTGAAAGCCATTCCTTTCGGGGCAGGACTTGGAGGAGGGTCAGCCGATGCCGCATTCATGTTGAAGTTGGTCAATGACTTTTGCCAGTTGCGGATTCCGGCGGAGAGGTTGGAGGAGATTGCCGCATTGATTGGGGCAGACTGCCCGTTCTTCATCCGCAATACTCCTGTTTTCGCTTCCGGCATAGGGAATGTATTTGAACCCGTTTCGGTTGATTTGCGAGGTTGGCATTTGTGTTTGGTCAAGCCCGATGTGTTTGTCTCTACGGCAGCAGCCTATTCCATGGTAACACCAGCCCGGCCTTCCCGTTCTTTAAAGGAGATAATCACCTTGCCGGTGGAGCAGTGGAAAGAGGCGATGGTCAATGACTTTGAAGCCAGTGTCTTTCCTGTGTTCCCTGCCATACAAGCAATCAAAGAGAAGATGTATGCGTCAGGAGCCGTTTATGCTTCCATGTCCGGATCGGGTTCGTCTGTGTTCGGCTTGTTTAGGGAAACGCCCCGTTTAAAGGAATCATTTTCCGATTGTTTTGTTTGGGAGGGGGCATTGTGAAGATGAATGTGTAATAGAGTAGAAAAGATAGAATAAAAAAAGAAACAACATGAAGAAGAATATTTTAAGATTATTATTAGCTATTAGCTTTATTTTGTGTGTTGGTAACGTATATGCTCAGCACAGATACTATTGCGAAATCAAAGGTATAGAAAAAGAGCTCTCTTCCGGTTTGAAAATTATATTTGATTTTGGAACTAAAGCTTCTTATAATATTTGGGGTGATTTAAGTAGCAAACTAAAGTTTGTTGATGAAAATGGTGAGGTAATAAAATTCAACAGCATGGTTGATGCAGCTAATTACATGGTTGATAGAGGTTGGACTTTTCAACAAGCATATTCTTCTGTCTACAGTGGAAATCCTATTATTCATTGGATTTTCTATAAAGATGCTGAAAACATGGAGAAAGCAAGCGAAGGTATAATGACCAAATCTGAATACCAAAGAACTAATAATAATTAATCAATGAAAAATATGAAACATTTGTTTTTGTGTGCCCTATGTAGTTTGCTCCCAATGGTAAGTTGGGGACAAGTCGGTGGTTTGGAACGCTCTATTCCCGAAAAAGAAGGCGTGTCTTCAGAGAAAATAATCGCTTTGTTCGACTCTTTGATGGCATTCCCGGATACGGAGATTCATAGTGTGATGGTTTTGCGGAATGGAAAAGTCATAGCGGAAATGTATCCGGCTCCTTTCCGTCCGGAATACGGACATCAACTTTTCTCTTGTTCCAAAACGTTCACGGCAACAGCGGTCGGGCTTGCCATCATGGACAACCGTCTGAGATTGGATGACCGCCTTGCGGCTTTTTTCCCTGAACTGTTACCTGATTCGGTAACTACTTGGCTGGCGGATATAACAGTCCGGGATTTATTGACGATGACTTCCGGTTTTGAAGTGGATACGAAGATGCGTACTTTTGCGACGAATTGGATTGAAAGCTATTTGCATCATCCGATGGTGGCAGAACCGGGGAAAAGATTTGCGTATGATTCCATAGACACTTATCTGTTGTCTGCTATCGTACAGCGTGTCACCGGCATGAAAATTGTCGATTATCTGAAACAACGTATTTTTGGACCGTTGGGTATCACGGAAGTCTACTGGGAGGAGAGTCCTGAAGCTATTAATACAGGAGGATGGGGGCTTTATTTGCAACCTGAATCTTTGGCGAAGTTCGGGCAATTGTTACTCAACAAAGGAAAGTGGAACGGTGTGCAGCTATTGTCTCCGGAATGGGTGAAAGAAATGGGAACTTGTCATGTGAAAAATAATCATGGAGATGATTACGGATTTCAAATGTGGATGTGCGATTATCCGGGAGCTTTCCGTGCGGATGGAGCGTATGGCCAATATATCATCATCATACCGGATAAAGATATGGTGGTAGTTATTACACAATGTTTGACTGGCGATGGAGGAAAAGAGCAGAATTATATATGGAATACGCTTTTGCCGTATGTTACGGAAGCTCCGTTGAAAGAAAAACATCCTGGACAATTGAAGAAAAGATGCCTGAAGTATGAGCTTCCTTTGCCTAAAGGGAAAGCACTATCAAGTAGATCCAAGGATTTTTTATCGAAGGCTTTCAAATTAGAAGAAAACTCTTTAGAGTGGGAAAGCGTCCGATTTGAATATATTGGTAAGGAAATGTTTATGTATGTGATGGACACCAGCGGTAAAGAGAGTAAAATGGCTTTGGGTTATAAAGAGTGGTTGACATCCCCTATTGGATTTTATCCACCCAATGCCCGGAGGACAACTTTGGGGAGTTTTAGCAATGTCCCGAAGAACTTCAAGGTGGGTGCTGGATATGCATGGACAAGTCCGGAAGTGTTGGAAGTCCGATTGCATTTTGTTAATTGGATGAGTGCGGTGAAGCTGAAGTTCCAATTTAAAGATGGAAAGATGAACATAGTGGTGGCAAAAAACTATGCAGCACCTGACATTGAAACAATACACGAATTGTAAAATAATAGAAATAGAGACCATGACAAACAGCAGACGTGATTTTATCAAAAAGACATCATTGGCAGGTGCTTCCCTTATTACAGCACCTGCTATCTTAGCCAATTGTTCTTCCCCGGAATCGGTGCAAGCAGTAGGATTGGAAACTCCTTTGATTGTCCCGAAGAACCAAGGGCTTAAGATTACAGGAACATTCTTGGATGAAATATCCCATGACATACCTCATCAAAATTGGGGAATGAATGAGTGGGACTTGGACTTCCAATACATGAAGCGAATCGGTATTGATACGGTCATTATGATTCGTTCGGGTTATCGCAAATTCATTACTTATCCCTCTTCCTATTTATTGAAGAAAGGGTGTTATATGCCTTCGGTCGATTTGTTGGAACTCTTCTTGACACTTGCGGACAAATATGATATGAAGTTCTATTTCGGGCTTTATGATTCGGGGCATTATTGGGATACACACGATTTGAGCTATGAAATAGAGGACAATAAATATGTCATCGACGAGGTTTGGCAGACTTACGGGCATCATAAAAGTTTTGGCGGATGGTATATCAGTGGTGAGATAAGCCGTGCGACCAAAGGGGCAATCAAGGCATTTTATGAGATGGGCAAGCAGTGCAAAGAGGTTTCCAATGGTTTGCCTACATTCATATCTCCGTGGATTGATGGAAAGAAGGCTGTTGCGGCAAGCGGGGCAAACCTCACCAAAGCGGAAGCTGTTTCAGTCGAGCAGCATGAAAAGGAGTGGAATGAAATATTTGATGGCATCCATGAGGTGGTGGATGCTTGCGCCTTCCAAGATGGGCACATCGATTATGACGAACTGGATGCTTTCTTTGAAGTGAACAAGAAGTTGGCAGATAAATATGGCATGAAATGTTGGACCAATGCGGAGAGTTTCGACAGGGACATGCCTATCAAGTTCTTACCTATCAAGTTTGATAAACTACGCATGAAATTGGAGGCAGCCAAGAGGGCAGGATATGACAAAGCCATCACCTTTGAGTTTTCCCATTTCATGAGTCCTCAGTCCGCTTATCTCCAAGCCGGCCATCTTTATGACCGTTATTGCGAGTATTTTGACTTGAAAATATGATAGGGCAAGACTTTGTGTCAGGATTTTAAACTGATTTGTTGCTATCGGGATTAAACCACGATTATTTACATTAGTAAACTCCTGTCGGTCTCATCCTCAGTGCCTTGCATTTTGCTAATTCAGACACACCTTAAAGGGGCTGCGTCAAAACATTTGTTTAGACACAGCCCTGAGACAACAATTTACTTATGGTTATTTACGAATGAAACGGTTGATAAATATCCATCCTCCGAATACTTGTAAAAGCATTCCTGGAATGCCGATTCGGAAGTCCTGCACTGCCAAATATAAATCTCCTTTCATCACCCATTCTCCCAATGTGCCAACGATTTGATAAGCCAGCACTACTACAAGTAGCATCCATAGGGATGCTTTATTGAAACGGGTGGCAATAATTCCTGCAAAAGCAGCCAGCAATGCCGATTTTAACAGGATTGTTGGTAAGCTGTTGGCTGCCGGCATGCCAAATAATAATGAATTTATCAACGGCGAAGCAATAGCCGTAAGAAGACCTACTCTCCAGCCATATTTGTATGCTCCTACTAAAGTAAAGAAGTAAATGGGAAGCCATATCATTCCACCTTGCGGTATGAGATGAAAGAGCTGAGGCAGGGCGATATTGCCTAATACGAATAATAGGGTTGCCAAATAGGTTTGCTTCAGCGTAGCCTAAAGAATAAAGTTTTACAGTCGTTGTTTGCATGTCCTTGATTGATTTAGAAGTTTATATTAAATCCGCCCATCACAGTGGCACGTGGCATGGGGTATCCGGCATTGATTTCATATTTCTGCGCCAGTAGGTTCTCTCCGCGAGTCCAAATGTCGAGCCATTTTGCAGCACGGAACGATGCCCGAATATTCCATAGCACAAAATTTTCCTTTGTGTCAGGATTGACAGAGGTGTAAAGTTCTGTTATGTATTGGAGTCCGGTCGATACGTTCCAGCGACCTTGCGAGAAAGCAACTCCTGAATACAACTTGTGAACAGGAGCAGCGATGACAGGATTCTCCATGTGTAGGAAGCTGTAGTTAGCATCCACTGACCAAAGACGGTTGATACGATATGCTGCTTGCAACTCTATGCCTGTGTTGTCAATTTTACCAGAGTTTTGATTCAACATTCCGCTGCCGTTAGGATTGGGCAGGGTCATTATCAGATTCTTGCCGTCTATATAGAATAGGTTTACACCGTAGAAAAGGCGGTCGTCCAACAATCTTTGCGAAAAAGCAAGTTCGTAATTCCAGATTGACTCTGGCTTCAGGTCGGGATTCTGCGGTGGAAACATATACATCTCTCTTAGAATGGGATAACGGAATCCTTTCGTCGCTGATGCTTTCAACTCCATTCCCAAAGGCAGATGGAAGGCAAGACCTGTTTGCGGTACCCATTCCAAGCCTATGCGCAAATGGTGGTCTATGCGCAATCCTGCATTGATAGTCACCCATGTGCCAAGGTCTTGTCGGAAGTCCACATAGCCAGCCAGCTCGTTCTCATGCTTATCTACCAAATTTCTCTCAGTGCCCGCATTCTCTCCTTTTACGAATTCCGTCCATGCTTCGCCGCCGTAACGGAACCAGTCGAAGCCCAATGTGATACGGTTACCTTTGAAGAACTGCGTGCTTTGGTAGAGCGAAATGCCCATCATATCATCGCGTGAATTGAAACGTCCATTTTGAGGCGATTCTCCTTTACTCGGTGTGTATCCGTCGTTAATCCAGTGTTTGCCCCAGTTGTAGAAGAAGCTCAATGCTCCGGAAGTCCGTTCGTAATGGTTTTCCAAAGCGAAGGAGGTAACACCTCGGGTAATGCGTTGATCTCCTTCCAACAGAGGAGCTGTCACTGGACCGGGATAGGAGGCGTTGAAGTGCGTCACATTCACATCAGCGTATGTATTCCAGTTATTCGTAAGATCATATCCTAATTTGCCATATCCTCCGTATTGCTCGAAAGCCATGTTCTCGCGGTGCCCGTCCGTGCTGTTGTACGAACCGCTTATGACACTGGAGAAACGTCCTTTGCGGATGCGGTTGGTCAGTTCTGTTTCCAGGGTGTTGTAAGAACCGTAGCCTGTATGCAGATTTGTGCGTATTCCATCCTCTTGCATCTTGCGAGTAACTATGTTGATGACACCGCCCATTGCGTTGGAGCCGTAGAGTACGGATGCAGGACCGCGAAGCACCTCCACCTTGTCGGCAAGCATTGTCTGGTATGTATCTGCTATCGGATGTCCGAAAATCCCGGCATACTGCGGATGTCCGTCAATAAGTACCATCAGCCTTGCATTGCCACCGGATAGACCGCGTAGTGATATGCCTCCTGCCGCACCACCTGAGACGCCGTAACCCATCACACCACGACTGGTGGTGAACAGTCCCGGCACTTGCTCCGTCAACACAGGCAATAGCGAAGGCTGCATGGCATGCTCTATTTTTGCTCGGTTTACAATCGAAACAGTTTGGGACAAGTGGCGCACATCTGTTGCGTTGCGTGTGCCAGTCACTACTACTTCATCAATCTTGTATATCTTTCTGGAAAGTGAGTCTTGCTCACTCGTCATTTCTTGCGCTTGCCCCATATACGGAAGTACTCCTAAGAAGAGAATAGCTGTTGTAATTTGTGTTTTCGTCATTCCTTTAATTTATTCGTTTTCGTTTCTTTTATAAAAGCACAGATTTCTTCGAAGCACTCTTCAGGTGTCATACATGTCATGCAACGTGTTTCAAGAGGGCATAATCCCATGCCTGTTCTGTTTAATATATGGGGTACGGCTATTTTGTATATTGCCTTTATCTCCTTAACACACAGCAAATCGAAAGCGGGTTGGCTGATGACTTCAGCATATACCTCTTTGACCTTAGCCAAAGCCATCAGTGCGGCAGCGGCCTTTCCTACAACCTTATCCGCAATCGAAGCACCATGCATAAATCCGGAATTTTCCTTCAACAGCCGGAAAAGGTCTGAAACTCCTCTGCCGTCGAATGTGTAAATATCCCCATTGGCAACAACTAACGAATGTCCACCGTCATGTAGCAAATCAATCAAATCTTTCATCTTTGATTCTGTTTATATCTTTTTTTGTTTCAATTGTTCTATGAACTTGTCTATTCTCTGCATCTCTTGTGGAATCTGGATACGTTGTGGACAATGGATGACGCATTGCCCGCAGCCGATACAATGATTCGCTTGACGCAGCTTGGGAACGCTACGGTCGTAACCGATGAGGTAAGCATGGCGCGCCCGCTTGTAATCGGGATCCGTACTTCCTTTGTTCGGCATATTGCCTTCCTTTATGCATTTGTTGTAATGCGAGAATACCGCTGGAATATTGATACCGTAAGGACAAGGCATACAATAGTTGCATTCATTGCATGGAATGGTCTTCAGATTGTAAATATCATCCGCTATTTCCATCAAGAAGGCATTCTCTTCTTCACTTATAGGACGTAGAGGAGAAAAAGTACATAAATTTTCCTTTAGGTTCTCCATGTACGTCATACCGCTAAGCACCGTCAGCACACCTTCGGGTGTCCCTGCGAAACGGAACGCCCAGCTCGCCACACTGTTCTCCGGTTCACGCTGTTTCATTTTGGCAACAATATTGTCGGGCACATTGGCAAGGCGTCCACCCAGTAATGGTTCCATGATGGTAGCTGGGATGTTCCGTTTGTGGAGCTCTCCATATAGATAAACGGCATCTGTGTTACGACTATTAATCTCATCTGCATAGTTCCAGTCCAAGTAGTTCATTTCTATTTGGGCAAAGTCCCAGTGGTAACGCCCTTCATCGTGCCATTGCAGGGCAAGGTCGAACACTTTGATATCTCCATGATAAGAGAAGCCGAGGTTGCGAATCCGCCCTTTTTCACGTTGCTCCACCAGCCAATCGAGGATGCCGTTCTCGATGTAACGATGGAAGAAGTCCTCCATTCCGTGCTCGCCCATCCCTATGGCGTGCAGCAACAAATAGTCCACATAATCCACTTGCAACTCCTGGAGCGATTTCTCGAACATCTCGATGGACGCTTCCCGGCTCCACGTCGCCGGAGAGAAATTGGACAGTTTAGTGGCAATGAAATATTCCGAACGGTCGTGGCGATGCAGGGCTATGCCGGTGGCCCGTTCAGACCTTCCCTTGCAATAGGCAGGAGATGTGTCAATATAATTCAGCCCGTGCTCCAAGGCATAGTCTATCTGGCGGTTCACCATCTCTTGGTCTATATCTGCATCGGGGTGGTCACGCTCGGTGCCACCGCCTTCCACTGGCAGGCGCATCATCCCATAACCGAGTATGGAAACTTTGTCTCCTGTTTTCGGATTCGTGCGGTAGGTCATTTTCCCCTTGGCGGGTTCAGACGGACTTGACGTTGGATTGTTATCACTTCTTTTGCAGGCGGTCAGCAACGCAGATGTTGTCACCGTGCTTCCTCCTAATACTTTTAGGAAATTCCTTCTGTTTATATCTTTAGCCATTGTTCTGTTGTTTTATAGTTAGACAATACGGTGCATCTCGTGTCCTTCCACATAGATGGCACTAAACGGACGTGCTGGACATAGATTTTCGCAAGCACCGCAACCGATGCATCGTTCCGTGTTGATGGCAGGGACTTTCGGAGAGTCGGGATTTGTCGCATCTGATGCAATCATAGTGATGGCTCCCGTAGGACAGTGGCGAGCACAGTTTCCACATTCAACACCGTCAGTCAATGGCACACAGTTCTTCTTTATCCATACTGCGTGACCGATTTGCATTGCCGATTTATCCGAGATAGCGATTGGCTTGATAGCTCCGGCAGGGCATACTTCGCTGCATTTCGTACATTCCGGTCGGCAATAGCCCCGCTCGTATGACATAGTCGGCTGCATCAACTTCATCAAGTCGGTAGATGGTCGAAGCACTCCATTGGGACATGCTGCCACACAGAGTTGACAGGCTGTACAATGTCTGGCCATATTCTCCGCAGAGAGTGAGCCGGGAGGCGTAATAGGTGTCATCCGTTTAGGGGCAATCTTGTCTTCGATAACAGCCAAACCTCCATCCACTTTCTTTTTCTCTTGTGCATTCAAGACCGCAGTACTTGCAAATAAAGTGGTTGCAGTCAGAAATGTTCTGCGGGCAGCATCTATTTGGTCAGAGGAAACACCTTCGTTTGTCTTGTTCGAATGTGTGGGTGCTGCTGTTTTCTTGGTACGCAAACGGTACTGGATAGCCTTATGTTTGCAAGTATCAATACAATCCATACAAACCACACAACGGCTGTAGTCTATCTTATGCTCCTTACCATTGATACATGCAGCCTTGCACTTGCGTGAGCAGAGGCCGCATTGGTTACATTTGCTTTCATCTATGGTGATACGCAACAAGGAAAACCGAGACAAGAAACTAAGTATTGTTCCTACCGGGCAAATCGTGTTGCAATAGGTGCGTCCGTTCCGCCATGCCAAGACAATCAAAACAACGAATGTGATGATGGCAATGATGAATGTGGGCAGGCTCTTTAACCATACTTCCGTTTCATAGAAAGCATAGCTATTTGCTCGTTCAGCAAAGTAAGCAAACAGGTTGTTTCCCCAACGATATACTGGAACAAAAAGATTGTTGGCTATACGTCCATATGAACTATAAGGTGCCACCAATGCCACAAACGAACCGATACCGGTGACTAAGGCGGTGATAAATAATACCAATACTCCGTATCGCAACCACCTCTTCTCAGGGGAATAGCTGAAACGGTATTTCTTCTTTTTCCTTTGACCGCTAAACCACGATACGAGATCCTGCATAATGCCTAAAGGACAAATAACGGAACAATAGATACGCCCCATAAGGAGTGTCAACAGCACAAGGAATAGTATTGCTCCAGTGTTCAAAGCCAATATGGCTGGAAGAAATTGAATCTTTGCCATCCAACCAAACCACGAATGAATTGTTCCCGTAAAGTCGAGGAACAAAGCAGTGACTGCCACAAAACAGCACGGCTAATGTCAATCTTATTTTTCTCAGCATAAGGCATTATTATTTTTTCGTTGTTTTTAGTTTTTCTAACCACGACCGAACCGCTTTTTGTGCCTGTTCACGTTGTTTTTGGGCTGTTGTTCCTCTGACGGCAAGACCTTCGCTGACCGTTGAACCTTTACATGTATTCCTAATGCTTTGCGGTGTAGCCGATAACCCGCTGCCCTCATGCGTGCAGAACGGAATGACAGTCTTGCCCTGCCAGTTGTGTTTCTCTATAAAGGTATAAACCGGCATGGGCATTTCACCCCACCAGTTCGGATAACCTAAAAAGATTACGTCGTAATCCTCAACAGCAATATCGCCTGTGATTTCCGGACGGGCATTGCTCTCTTTTTCCTTTTTCGCTATTTCTACACATGCTTTATATCCGTCCGGATAAGGCTTGACAGTTTCTATTTGAAACAATTCACCACCGGTTTCTTCCGCAATCATTTCGGCTATGATGTGCGTGTTCCCTTTCGTAATATGACCAACGCCATAATTCTCGCCCGTATGGGAGAAGAATGCCACAAGTACTTTCTTGTTCTCTTTCATGTTGTTTGTTTGAGTTGCGCTGCTTTGTGCATAGATGGTGAATACACCAGCAAGAAGTAGCATAATGGTTGATAAAATCTGTTTCATTATTGTATGGATTAAATTGGTTTGTTTTTGGGTTTCAACGGTCCGTAGAAATAAGATGCCGTGGCACCACCGTCTATGAGAAAATCGGCACCTGTTATGAATGCCCCCCGATTGCTCATCAACAACTCGGCTACATCGGCAACCTCGTCTGCTGTTCCGGGACGGCCTGCGGGAGATTGAGCGAACATGTTTTTGTAGAAATCACCACGTGGACCGTTGAACTCATCCATTGCCAACGGAGTTGCGATGATACCAGGAGATATGGAGTTGATGCGTGCACCGCTTTGTCCCCATTTTACCGCTTCTGCCATGACACGTTTCTCGTTACAACGCTTCGCCATTTGGTAGGCGTGCAGGGTGTTGTGGATGTTTTCTTTTTGTAGCATTTCAAGTGAAAGCAGTTGTTCGGACGGAGTGGTGGCAAGCAATTCATCTTCCTCTGCTGTAAGGGCAGCCATGCGATGTCCAGACTGGCTGGATATGGTTACTCCTGTACCGCCAGCTTTGATTACTTTACCCACTTCTTCAAGTAACACGGCTGTGCCGTATAAATCCACTTTTAGTATAGTCTCGACAGATGCTTGGCTTGGTGACACACCCGCTGCATTGACAAGCATTGTAATATTGCCATACTGTTTCGCTTTGGCAAGCATCGCCCGTATTGACTCTCTCGATGACAAATCCATCTCTACAGCTTCCGAATCGAAACCTGCCAGGTTCATTGTATTGCGGACGGCACGGGCATTTCATATACCGGTCTCCGATGACTATTTTCATTCCGTGCCCCATGCGCCGGGCGATAGCCATACCAATTTGCCCCGCACCGGTCAAGATCATTACATCTTTTGCCATATAATTATTCATTTTATTCATATTGGGTTGTCAGTTAATCAATAACAAGGTATGCTGCAGCCAATTCTAAACTTCCGTGCATTGGACGAATTAACGCTTTCCCCTTTGTTGGAATGTTCTGATTACAAAGGTAGATGCTCGTTTTCAAAATGAGATTAGACAAATTACGGATTGATTTACCTAAATTACTGTTTGTTTGTTTCAAGAGATTAACCCACGCAGTCTATGCGATGACATGTCTCACCAATCTATTGGAATCGTATAACCTGTACGATCAAAATCACGAGTTGATTCATTCCAAGAGGTTGAATTGTGGTGTGCTTCGACTGTGCTGAAATGGTTATAAGGCAATTGGGGAATGCTCAAAGATGTTGGATTGTCAGCCCCAACAAATAAGGTGTAACATCCACCGGGTAGCGTAGCTTTTTGAGGAGCTGTCAGTTCACCAGGTTCAGCAATAAGAAACCCCCTGTTTCCTTCAGAAGGCATTCTCCCTTCCGTAACAGGTCCGAGACTTTGGGTTGAGAGGACAAGGCGTAAACGATGTCCGGGCTGCAACCCATACTGGATGGGTTTAAGTGCCATTTCAAAAAGCTGTACACTATCTGGAATCAGATAAATGTCACGGTCAAGACAAGGCCAAGGCCAACGGCTGACACCGTTTTCGTCACGCCATGACATAAGCTCATTTAGTTTACTCATACTTCCCAGCATTGCTCCTTTGGATATTTGAGTAACATGGTTGTCGGAGGTTACATCATAAAGTCGTGCGAGAATCTCCATATTCGTGTTGCTCGATTTGGCATAAAGTTGTAGAGATGCCGAACCGGATATGATTAAACCTTCTGTTATTGGTTCACTGTCAAAGACAACCATACCATTGTGTTCCGTTGGTTTTCCCCATGCCAGTTTAATTTCTCCTTTCGGAACATCGCCTTGTGTGATTACTTCGTTTCCAAGCTTCCATGTAACATATCTTTTTACGGAAGGAAAAACCGATAGATTGACCCATCTCTGTGTGCCCACTTCGAAAAGGTGTAGCGGGGTGTCTGTCTCAGCCAATCCCGTGTCAGAACCCTTCAGCCATGTATCAAACCACTCTAAATAGACTCCTATGTCCATACCTATGGCGTGTCCCCAATCACCCATGATTTGTTGGTAGCATGGGGATGTTTTTTGTCCTTCTTCCATTGGTAGATATATGTCTCGTCCTGCCACCTCATTTTGAAAAGCGACATAACCTCGCAATGCTCCTGTCTCATTCAAATCCTGCCATCCGCCCCAACTTAGAACAGGAATGCCATTATCGACAATATCCTTAGCCCAAGACAGTGGGAGGCGGTCTTCCCAATATTCACCGTCATAGGCAGGCGTTTCTCCTGCCCAAAAACTACGCTCGAACTCTTTGAAATATGTTTCAGCTCCTTTATTGCCTCCCATTGCTTCAGCGGCATGGCTCCCGTAGCCCATCATCAGAAAGGTCGGTAGTCCGTTGTTCGTCCATGCTTGACGGTATTGTGCCCCTAAACCTATGCTGGCTGCCAAAACAGCCTTCAGAGGAGAATTCTTGCCCACCTTTGCTGCGGTGGCTAAGGCGAGTGCTGCCGGATAAGAAGAACCAAAAAATCCTACCTTGCCATTACTTCCATCAAGATGCGATGCCCATTCCACCACTTTTACGCCATCCAACCCATCACGGCTGGTGAATTGTTCTAGAACTCCGGTTGATGAACCGGAACCACGAGGGTGGACTTGTGCAACAATGTAGCCATGTTCAACCAAGTAGGTGTGCCGCAATCTCTCTTGACCGGCACGTTTATAAGGAGTGAATTCAACCAGCACAGGAAATTTCCATTAGCTTTACAGCCTGTCAGCGTGTCTATGGGATATGCGACCTCCGCTTCTAACCGTATGCTGTCATCGAGTTGGATAAATATATCACGCAAGATTTCATATCCGTATTGTTTCGGCCCGGGTTGCCAACCTTTCCCGCCTGGATAGCGGTCAGTATTTGGCTGGGTTGCTTTACATGGAATGATATACGCCATTATAAATGCCAATAACATCAATTTTCGGCACAGTTGCATAAGTCCGTGGCAATATAATCATGTTATCCAAAGATCATAGACGCTCTGAACATAAAGAATGGTAAATCCTGCACACCGCGGAGTTGTGCTCTAAATCCTTTCAGCTTAGAGTTAAGAGATTCAGCATGAGCATTGGTTGACCTGTTTATGAAGTAGTTTAGTACTTCGTCTTCCTTGTACTTGATGGCATCCCTTGCAGCCTTTACTTCACGCAACGTACAAGCTGATACCTTCTGATACCACTCATGCAGTTTAACCTTAGCTGTAACCCGGTCGATAGACTTGTTGCTAAACACGCTTCTTAGGCTGCAAATCAAAGTATATGCTTCCTTTATCTTTGGGAACATCTTGAAGAGTATTTTTGCACGTGTTTTCTGCCTGTCAGTCCATTTCTCACCACTCACACTCAGCAGATACTTGCTTCTTGTCAGCAGTTCTATGACAGTTTCGCCATTGGCAAGCATGGTTGGCCTGAAGCGTTTGTTCAACCTCTGTGGCTTACGTCCCCGCTTCTTACCTTTGTATTTCTTTGGATGTTTCTTACGGTAGTATTTACGGTTCTTTACCAGCTGTTCAAGTTTCTTTTTAAACCTGACTTTCTCTTTGTTTTGTGCTTTCTGTGCTTCTCGTTTAGCTTTGAGACGGAGTTCCTCCACAGCTTCGATACAACGCTTGATGATATGGAAGCAGTCGATGACTATGGCTGCATTAGGAAAGGCTTCCGTGACGACAGCAAACATACTGTCAGAGAAGTCCATGGTAACTTCTTCGACCTGCTCTCGCTGTTCCTGCGGTATCTGCATAAGAACATTGATAATATCTGAGGTCTTAGTGCCTTTTACAGCTGCTATTAAGGTGTGACGTTTACCATGCCCTTCTTTGTTGGTCAAGAATGTCATCAGATCCTTGTGAAGCATGGTCTCGTCAATGCCCAGCCGTTTGCCTATGTTCTCAGGATGCAGCACCCAGTCCTCTGCATGACTGGCTTGTTCCCAATTACGGAAACCACTCAGATGATCCTTGTAAGCACGCTCCAGGTTATTGCCATCTACCTTAAAGTATAGCCCCAGCGAGCGGGCCGTTATCGGGTAGGTATCCAAATATTTTTTTTAAGACATCAGCAAACTCTTTAGAGTAGCTGGTGTTATCAGCAAGCAACGAATACCTGTCAAGGATTACGTTTCTGCCTTCTGCCGTTAACCATCTGCGACGTCTGACATGAAGAACGACCTTGTGATCACGGATAGGAAAGTCGTTAACCTGACGGCTTTCCGTAAAACCATTGGGCTTAAGGTCGTGCCACTCTTCTTCTCGTGAATCTTTTTCGTCAAGATAGATGTGAAGAAGGATACGCTCATCACCCGTCTCTTCAATAATGCCTGTGTGATCTTCGTTAACGGCTGTAACGTCGAAGAACTCAAGTATGCCTTTGGGAAGAAGGTAACTTGCCAGAATCTTATAGTCAAATGTTGATTGTTTACTCATGGCTACAAAGTTAAGACATCGCATGAACATTTAAACATTAAACAAGAAAAAATATACCTATACTACAAATTTAAGCCACGGATATTTGCAACTGGGCCCAATTTTCTCATAATCTTACTTTTTATAATTGTCTTGTGAATATTATTTTATTGCAAAGGTACAAGGAAACATTTGGATAAGCATTAAGCGGATTACAGATTGGCTTACCGAAATTACTGGTTTTTATCATGTTCTTTTTCAGCGTATTTCTCAAACTTATACAGATTACGGTTTCTTCTACCGAAATTACATTTCATGCTTTTCTGGCTATTTGTTTTAATCAATTATTGCATACCTTTGTAAGCAAAAATAATTGGATAATAATTATGGCAAATATATTGAATGTTGAAACCGTCACGGAG
Source organism: Phocaeicola vulgatus (assembly GCA_022009975.1). GTDB lineage: Bacteria > Bacteroidota > Bacteroidia > Bacteroidales > Tannerellaceae > Parabacteroides. The sequence goes on from CP091733.1 coordinate 668,849, forward strand.
TATAACGACATGCTTGGAGTAGAAACTCTGCATCCATTGGTAAGTGTGATAGATTTGTCCGAAGCCAAACCTATGCGTCACATGCGGCATACGTTCAGTTTCTATGTGATATTTCTCAAGGAAGAGAAGAATTGTGAGTTGATTTATGGTCGTCAGCGTTATGATTATCAGAAAGGTTCTGTTGTGTGTCTTGCTCCCGGACAGGTTATCGGAGTGGAGGATACGGGAGAGATATTCCAACCGAAAGGTTATGCATTATGCTTTGATCCAGAGTTGATACGGGGCACAACTCTTGGTCGTCATATCGCTGAATACACCTACTTTTCTTATGAAGTTAACGAAGCGTTGCATCTCTCTGATCGTGAGCGGGCATTGTTTATTGATTGTTTGGAGAAAATACGGTTAGAACTGGAACATGCCATTGACAGGCTCAGTAAACGACTTATATCCACGAGCATTGAATTATTGCTGGATTATTGCCTGCGTTTACGAACGCCAGTTTGTTACTCGGCAAAATGTAAACAGTGATATACTGATTCGTTTCGAATCATTGTTAAATGGATATTTTACAAGTGGAAAAGCTAAGCAAAAAGGATTGCCGACGGTGAAATATTGTGCTAACGAACTTTGTTTGTCACCCAACTATTTTGGTGACCTTATCAAGAAAGAAACAGGAAAAACAGCACAGGAATATATCCAGTTCAAGGTAATGGATATTGCAAAGGAACTCATATTGAATCCGGAATACACTATCAGTCAGATTGCGTATGAATTGGGATTCCAATATCCACAGCATTTTACAAGATTGTTCAAGAAGGTGGTAAAGCAAACACCTAATGATTATAGAAAGCAGAACACGACAAAGCCATCACCTTTGAGTTTCCCCTCTTCATGAGTCCTCGGTCTGCTTATCTCCAAGCCTGTCTACCAACTCAGGTAGGAGGAAATGTTAATACACTATTAAACACTACTTAAACGCTATTAAAATGGCATTTTAAGGGAAAAGATGTATCTTTGGGGTGTTATAAATAAAATATGACATGGGTGTAGTAATAGGAATTGATGTGGGAGGAAGTACCACTAAGGTGGTTGGAATCCGCAATAAGAAAATATGTAATCCTTTGTTTGTCCGTGCGACGGATCCGGTTGCTTCTCTTTTCGGAGCCTTCGGGAAGTATCTTTATGATAACAATATACCGTTGAAAGATGTGGAAAGGTGGTGTTGACGGGGGTGGGAAGCGCTTATATCCACCAGCCGTTATATGGACTGCCGACTGCCACGGTAGATGAGTTTTTGGCAAACGGACTGGGGGCGCAATATATGACCCATTTGGATAAGTTGGTCGTTATCAGCATGGGCACAGGTACATCGTTTGTCAGCGTCGAAGGCGACAAGGTGAAACATATTGGCGGAATAGGCATTGGAGGAGGCACCATCTTAGGCTTGTCCCGCTTGTTGCTTAAAACACAAGACTTCAAGCAAATCATCGAATTGGCAATGAAGGGCAACATTTCAAACATCGATTTGCAGATACAGGACATCTGTAACAAGCCGCTGCCCGGACTGCCTTTGGAGGCGACCGCTTCGATATTCGGGAAAGCAGCTGCGAATGCTTCTATGGAAGATGTGGCTACCGGCATCGTCTGCATGGTGCTTCAAAGCATCGGCCAGGCAGCCATCCTCTCGGCGTTGAACACAAACGTCAATGACTTCGTTTTGATTGGCAATTTGACCCGCATGCCGCAGTGCAAAGAGGTTTTCCCCGTATTTGAAAAGATGTTCAAGAAGCATTTCATCATACCGGGATATGCGGAATACCGCACAGCGATAGGAGCAGCCCTTTCATATATCCGTGGACGAGAGTTTAAGGAAATAGGGTGTGGAGCATGAACATTGCTCCCGCAGATGTTCAAACGGAAAGAATACTAAACTGAAAAGACATAATGCGGAGTGCTGTGACAGCATTCAATAAGTTTTCATCTAAACTCATCCGACAAAAGGTTACGAGCTTTTTTCAAAAAGCATACCACCTTTTTCCAAAAAGCATACTACCTTTTTGAAAAGAGGTCGGATCTGTGATTTTTGAGTTGTGATTAAATCTGTGTTTAAACAATGTCAGTGGTTCGTTAAAAATCAACCAAGCCTAAGCGGATTTGTAAAATAAAATGTGTTCTTTGAGTTTTTTTCATTCACATATTTTTTTGATATATAAAGTTCTTTTTCGTAACTTTGTTGCAATTCTACAAGTTTATGGCGTTGAACCTCTATAGAAGGACATACGTTTAACGAAAGGTGTTATTGAAATTATCTTCTGTTTCTCGAATTCTCGCAAAATTTGAAAGTAGTATGAAGATGGTAGCAATAGCACCCGCATCATTTGATATATGCTTATCTGTGAGGATAAACAATATACAAAACGGGTGTGGGTTGCTGTTGCTTTATCCATACTACGGGCAATGCGAGAAGCCTGAGAACAGGATAAAGTAAATACAGTTCCCACACCTTTTTTATTTGTTAATCTTTTCCAAAGGGAGCGGGGAAGAATATAAAATATAATTCTATGAGCGAAGAAAAGAAAAGAATCTGTATCCCTATTTTGCAATCAACAACCCAATTTAGATGATTTACATCATCCAAATGACATTGCAAGGTTAATAAGGATTATTTATTTATCAACATTAGTGTCCAATAAAAATGGATGAGTTAAATAATTAATCAAATACTCCTTCCAAAAGGGGACAATCGTGTTCTTTAACATCATTGAAAATAGTCTTATTGAATAGATCACGTAAGTGAGTTTTGTCCGTTAGAGAGATGCTTAGAATCTGCAAGCTCCATAAGTTGAGCGAAAACGTATTTGTCTTTGTTCATCGTGCAGTATCATTGATAACAGCAAAAGTACAAATTCAAATTGTCGCACCCTTGAGGCTTATTTAAAAGACTGTATTTCAATTAATTCAAAGAGCGATTAGTCCGCTTTAACGGGACAGTAATAATTGTTTTCTAAAAGTGTTGTGGAATTAATAGATAAATAGAATGATACGAAAGTTTTTTTATGTGGGCAGCTTCCTCCTTGGGAGTGTCCTGTTTTCAACGACTGTTCAAGCGCAGTCTTTCCTTGAAAAAACATTGAAAGTGGTAGATGCTGTTGATAAACTCAGCAGATCGAGCAAGTCGGCTGCGGAAAAGAAAAATGAGGTTTCAGTTCAGGCAACGGTCGAGATGGGCGGCGTACCGCAAGGGTTCCATATCACGGCTCCTTTCAAAGACTTGGCGTTTAAAGTCAGGAGTTGTACAATGGCAGGTTCTACCGTGGTCTTGGAGCTGACTGTTAAAAACCTAGAAAAGAACCAGCATTTCATGTTTGGTGGGGATGATCGGCATGTGCGCACCATCATGGTGGATGAGCAGGATAATTCGTATGATTACGAGAAAATCAAAATCAGCATCGGAGATAAATCGCCTGAAGTGACTCAGTCCGAATTGTTCCCGACCCATGTGCCAGTCAAAATACACATCTACATCAATCAAGTCGAACCAACGGCAAGGTTGATAACGATGCTAAGCCTTCGGGTGGAAGGCTTCAATACCCCGGTCACATTCTACAATATCCCGATTGAACATCCTGTGGCTACAACCGCTGTTTCTACGAATTTGACATCGACAGGGAACACGATGACAACTTCTTCCTCTTTGACTACTCAACAAGAGCCTACACATGCAGCATCCAAACTGGAAAGGCTTATTGGAAAATGGGAATTGATTTCCTTGAAAAAGATGGCAAGGAGCAATCTTTCTCTCCTTTTTCTTTGCAATTTTTGGATACACCGAAAGACAATCCGTATAATAAAGACCTGATAGAAACGATTGCCGGCAAGTCGGAAATGAGCGGCTATACCATTATTCATGGTACAGATAACCAACTCGTCATGAGCTTCCCCTCAATTACAGATGATGAAGAAGACAACGGCTATACGATTCAATCGGTAGATGCTGAAACGTTGGTTTTGACCTTTTGTTATTATGGAATCCGCGGTACTGACGGCATCATGACTTTCAAAAGGGAACAATAATGTTTAACTTAAAATACATCGAAAACATGAAAACGGAATTAGCACGTAAGTTATTATCGGGGTTATCCCTTTGGGTTCTTTTATTTGCACTGTCCTCCTGTAGTTCTAAAATGGACGTGGATGCAGCTGCGGCGTATTTTGACGAATCACCGGCCGTCACATTATATGCGACTTGCTTTTTCGATGAAGAACAATCCGATTTGAAGGCGGATTTTTTGGGAAAAGACAGACATTACTACTACAAGGCGTATAATTACAGGGTCGCTGGCATTGGCAAATTCCAGCTATCGGATGATAGCGCAACAGGTATCCTGCTTATCGAACCAGCCAATGAGACGGCGGCTTGCCAAAAATATGATGCAGAAAGAAAACATACGCCACATAAGGCTCAGGTAGAGACTAAAATGCCTTGTTCTTTTCGATTTGAAAAAATGGACGGGAAGTGGCGCTTGGTTGAATTGAAATCCACACAATATATCCGGACCTATTGGGATAAGAGCGGAGGTTACAGTAACACTAAGTTGGATGATTTGATAGAGCTGGATTTGTTGCGGCACAAGGATTCAAAGAGTTATCAGTATTAACGAACGATTAATTTAAGAGAGATGAAACAGATTAATTTATTTTTATCTATTTGCCTCATACTAGTCTTCTTGGCAGGTTGCTCAAGCAATAGTCCGGAATCGGTTGCGGAGGATTTCACCCAAGCATTATATGCTGGGGATGCTGAGAAAGCCAAACAGTATTGTACGCCCGAAACACGAGAAGGGCTTGATTTTATGGCTAAATTTTTTGAGAGTGAAGACTTCAAGGAAGACCGGCCGACCCGGGTAAGTGTGAAGGCTGCCAAATGTGAATTATCGGAAGATGAAACAGAAGCAACCGTTTATTTGTCCGTAACTTATACTTCGCCAAAAGACGGGAAGAAAGAAGGCCAGACAAAGGTCAACTTGGTGAAATATGACGGGACATGGATGGTTCGCTTCAAGGCCAAATAGTCCTGTTGATCCTGTCGGTTAGCCTTTGGAGTTGCCGTTATGGAGATAACCTGCATTCGGAATCTTATTTTCTGTCTCAAGAAGATAAGGTTCTTATCCAAGAAGGCGACATCATTCTGCGTATGGGCGAAGGATGGCTCAGCCAGTTTATTTGCAAACACTTGCATGATACAATACGGGTATCCCATTGTGGCATCTTGGTGAAATCCGAAGCTGATTGGGAAGTGATCCATGTATTGTCGAAAGAAGTTTCGGATACAGATGGGGTGCAGAGTTGCCCATTAGATCAATTCACTGCTGAAAGTGAAAAGGGGTCAATCAGGATTGCCCGTTTAAAGCAAGGCTCGGCAAAGGTATTGGCCGGAAAAGCCCGGTATTACCTGAACCGGAAAATCCCCTTCGACCATCAGTTTGACTGGAAAGACAGTACTGCCTTTTTTTGTTCGGAGTTGCCTTTGCACATTCTGAAATACCATATGGGAATCAATTTGTATCCGCAGTCGGGTAATCCTCGGTTTTCGGTCTTTTTGGATAAACAGCATTTCGAAGAGGTTGTTTTACCATTATGTCAAGGCGGTTTTACCCTGGACGGGATGCTTAAGTAACCATATGAGTTATATCTGTAAGTACATTTATTATTTATCTAATTCAACAAGTAAAAACATATATTTATGGAATTAAAAGAAAACCATATTTTGATTGGGCTGGGAGGTACCGGCGGTAAGATATTAAAGGCATTCCGCAAGCGGATGTTTCAGGAATATAGTGCAGAAGAACGAGCCATGCTGCCGATTGGTTATTTATATGTCGATTCGAGCAAAGAGATGATGGAATCGGGTGACACCACTTGGCGAGTGTTGGGAAAGATGCTTGCTTTGATAACAGCGAGTTCGTTTTCATCAAGGGTGTGACACCGGCGCAGGTTTTGCAAAATCCAAGCGGTTATCCAGGCTTGAAAGGCTTTATTGGAGATCCGGAGGTAATGGCAAAAAGTTTGGGTGAAGTAGGGGCAGCAGCAGCCCAGAAAAGACGTGCGGGACGTATTTTGTTTGCCAACTCCATTCAAGCCTATAAAAGTGCCTTGCTGCAGCAATTCAATAAAGTAAACACCATTAGTGGTGCTGTCCGTACAAACATCCATATTTTTACAGGCTTGGCAGGCGGAACTGGGTCTGGGTCGATTATCGATGTGATAGCGCAGACACGCATGATTCCTCAGTTCCAAAGTGGGCTAAGCCCAGATGGCAATTCGGGGACAAATATCGTGGTATATTGTATGGTTCCGGAAATGACCCCTCCGGGTACATGTGATGCCGGACGGTATCATGCCAACGGGTATGCCGCCTTGACCGAATTGAACGCTTTGTTGGTCAAGAAGTACAAACCCCATGATGTGACCGGTTTGTCTGAACGGCTTAATTTGGACGCCATCGAACGGGTGGCAGACGGCTGTATTTTGTATAGCAATACCAATGAACATGGGAAAATAGTCGATTCCTTCAAAAAACTTCCTTTGTTGGTATCCGATTTCGCCTATAATCGCATCTTTTTGGAAAAGAATGACAATACCGCAGAGTTTATCCGCTCTTATAGTTTCGAGAACATTAATGATTGGATGTCTGAAAACAATGAGAAGGCAAAAGACGGGATGATCGATCCATGTCGTCCGAAAACCTTCAGTTCTTTTGGTATCCAGCGGGTGATCATACCTGAAGAAGAGATTATCGATTACTTTACCTATTCGTTTGGTGAAAAAGCATTACTTCAGTTACGCTTTAATAACTGGAATGACGATTTGGGCTATCGTGACAAACCGAAGAGCATCGATTTCCATACGTTTGTCAAAGAGGCGGAAAATTTGGAGAAATGGCGGATGACGGATAAACACCTGATTCTGGATCGACCCATTCTGCCGGATGACCAGAAAAAATGGACCAGTTTTGCCGATTATTGGGGTGGTGTTTTACCAGTATGGACCAAGCAGGCATCTAAACAGAATATGCCCTTGAACGAGTTGGAAAGATTCTGTATGGAAGGTTATAAGAATTTCTTTCGTAGGGCTGGTGTAGAAAGCTTTTTTGAAGGGAAGGTATCTGCTAAGGAAGCTCATGCCAATGAAATTGCCGGGCTGGTAGAAGATTTCCTGTTTGACAAATGGAAGAGTGGTGATTATGGTTTGTTTAACTTGTTGGAGTTCATGGATTGCATCTACGATTATACGGATGCCAAACGAAAAGATTTCGAAGGAAAGATTACCGCTTGGAATCATTCAATCAACGAATTGGAAAGCAAAGGCTTTAAACCAGCTCGATTGGTCAAGTAAAACAATTATCGGTGGTCTCTTCTCAAAAAACAAATTGATCCAAGCGCATTCTACGATTTTGCAACAGTTGTATATGAAGAAGACTGAATTGGCTGGCTTGCGGTTTGCCGACAGCATGTTGGCGGACTTGTTAACTAAACTGAATGGTCTGCGCGGTCGAGTAGAAAAGTTTGTGAACATTATCAACGAGGCTATAGAGGATACTGAAAAGCAAATCGCTTCGCGTTGCCAAGATGCCGGAAACTCGATTGACTTGAGAGAAGCGATTATCCGTTTTTACGACAAAGAAGCCGTCGTGAAGTTTACGACCGATATCATCAAGAACAAAAAACGTCAGAAGAGCATTGCGGATGAGTTCCGTACCCGGTTGGTAGGCTTGATTGGTAACGACTGTACTTTCGCGAAAGCCAATGCTAATGTTACGACCGATGAAATCAGTAAATTGCTGGACACCGTAGTGCGTAGCAAGGCGATATCTATCCACGATGAGGTATTGATAGAGAACAGCGAGAAACTCATCAACCGGAATATATTGGAACAATTGAGCGAGAAATATCATTCGGAAGATGGTCTGAAAAAGTTTGCCACATCCGTCATTGAAGAAAGTGGTGTGTATCTTACCTTCAACCCAAATGAAATGGCGAAGGCTGTGAAGAACAATCCTGCTCCTATCCAGGGAATGAACATCGACCGCAAGATCGTATTTGTCTATTTGCCGAATCCTGAAGGGAGCGACCAAGTCTTGAGATTTGCCGAAAAGCTAAAGAATGCCTTGATGAATGCCGTCAGTGGTGGTATTCAGGTAAAGGTGGATATGACCAGTCAACGAAAGAACGAGATCACGATTTCTACTATCACTTATTGCTTCCCGCTGCGTACTTTGGAAGTTTTGCCATTTTTGAAAGAACGTTATGATTATCTGGTCAGCAATCCGAATGAGGCAAGACAGAACAAAATCGTGTTGCATACGGAAGGGACAGGCGAGCAGTTCCCCTGTTTGTTTGTTGAAAACGAAAAGTCACCGAGCGAAGTACGTAAAATTTACATCCCATACTTGATGATTGCTTCTGCTATGGGCGTCATTCGCTATGCTGACAAGGAAGATGGTTCGGGAACGAGTGCTTTTGGCACGGTGGAGCAAGATGCTTTGGGTTTTGAGGTGCTGACTCCGCTGGCCGACCAATTCATCGACATTCCTTATACCGAAAAGTTTACGGAAGCCTTTGGTGAAGAATTACGTGAAAAGGTAGAAGTGGCTCTTAAAACCGACTATTTCCACGTAGATAAACGGAAAGGGTTGGTAACGGCAGTACAAACACTGATCCAGAAGACTATCTTGCCGGAATGTGGTGGGAATAAGGGTTCACAGCAATTCAAAGAATATTATGAGGCTGCGTTGCAAGCTTTAGAAATCATTAATAAACGATAATAAAATGGATACTACAATTAAAAGAGGACAATGTATAAATTTCGGAAATTGCTCGAAAGCCAATAGCAAGGAAATTCTTGAAGTCAAGGTAGGTGAAGACTTTATTTGCCCGGAATGTGGAGGTTCGCTGGTTGAGGTTAAAGATACACCTTTCCCATGGTGGATTATGGCTGTTGCAGCTGCCTTACTCCTTTTAGGAGGTGGTGGGTATTACGGATTTAAAGCTGGTTGGCTTGATTCATTGGTGAATAAAACGGATCAGGCAACTACGCAGGGAATCGAAAAATCCGATTTAGAAACAGAAACAACAACAAGCTTAATATCCTTGGCTGAATTTTCCATGTCTGAGGCTTTAGCCAAAGGGCATTCCATAGATGATGGCGATGGTAAGGGTTCCATCAGTACCGACAACGGCAAGTACGAAGGAGAACTGAAAGATGGGAAGGCTTCGGGGAATGGGACATTCCGTTTCTTCAAATCCTGCCTGATCAGTGCGAAAGATCCGCAGAAACGCATGGCGCAGACTGGAGATTACGTGAGTGGTCAGTTCTATAACAACCAGTTGGTTCAGGGGAAGTGGTTTGATAAAGATGGAAACCCAAAAGGCACGCTGATTATTGGGCAGACTGGAAACGAATAAAACATACGTATGTTTCATTTATGTACATATTATCTTGGTGGGATTCCTGTTCTTGGGGTTTCCAAGGGTAGGAATCTCTCAAATCCTGACTGACTGCCGGACTTTAAGTACAATGGTAGAAGATGCTGGGGCATTGGGATTATCTTTGAAACCTGAACAGCGAATTTTGGATCTTACAAACTACTGCCCGAATGTTTCTGCCCATTTGGATTGGCGGAATGGGTATCTGACGGATATGCGTTTGCGTTTATTTCCATTGGAAGAGGATTCAAAGTATTCGCAGGTAGTACTGCGATTCTTGGAACGGTATTTACTTGCCTTAGTCTTAAAAGGAAATCCTTCAGAACAGCAAGACTTGTTGCGTCAGGATTTTGTCAAGTTATATGTATCAGGGCGCGATTATGCAACGGATCCATCCGGATTGAAATTGGCTGTGAGCCGGTTAGTTGGAATATCTTCATTTACCCTGCAAGAAGATTCCTTATTGTTTGAGGCAAAGTGGCTACAAGGTAATACGGAAGTATTACAGATGCGTTTCCAAAACAATACGACCTGATATTAGGCAAAGATAAAAAGGAACTGACAGCTCTTTTTATTGAAGACTTGTCCTGTTTTCTCGGAGAAAAGATTTCTACCTTAGATGATTCTAATCATACGGCTTATTTATGGTATGAGAATCTATTCGAGAAGATAACAGGATCGTATATATTGCCTCAGGTTAAGTCTGGTTCCTATATCCAAAAAACATCAATCGGGAACATCTTATTGTTTCGAGAGGATTTTCCCAACGAGTCTATGTTGAATTTATTCACTCAAGCGGATGTGATGGACAAGAATTTTACATTGGATCTGGTGGTGAAGGGATACACTTATTATTCTCAAACAAAATGCCCGCTATCGAAATTTTCTTCCTACATGCGGAACATAGGTTGCCAGGCATATGTGGGAATGGAAACAGTAGAAAAAGAGAAACTGACTGGAACCGTATTTTATGTGAATCGGCAACTGATGTATGAGCATATGCTTTACTTTGAGTTTCCTCGTCATTTATTCAAACAAGTTACGGGTGAAATTTCAGTTCAATTATATCCGTATATCCCTATTGGGAATATCGGGAATTTATATGATGGTGAAACCAAATGATGAAACTAAAGAATGAAATTATGATAGAAATACGAAAGATTAGTATAAGAAGGTGGTTGGTTTGTGTTGGTCTGCTTTGTACAGACTTGATAAACGCCCAATATGCGACGACTTTAACCGTTGCAGATTCACCCAGTGCGGAAGTAAAAAAGCAATTGGAAGATAATGGAAGCAAGCTGTTGACCGAATTGAATAATGCCCAAGGAGAACATCGGGCTTTGAAATTGGATGGAATTCGTTTGGATAAAGAGGCAGCCTCTTCGTTATATACTATGTGGGAAGTTTGTCCTTTCCGTTGTGACGAGATGGAGGTTAAGGAGGCTTGTCTCAATACTGTAAACGGATATCAGGTTCGGAATATACCTGTCATTATGGAACCTCGTGATGGAGAGCGTTTTGATGAGGATAGATATCAAGAAATTGTGCTGAATTATGGGAAAGATGGCTCTATCTCTAGCCTATGTTTTGCATTAAGTAGCGTGATGTATAAACAAATCATGAATAGTGACCGAGAAGTAACTGATTTGCGTCGTCGAAGTATGGTCATTGATTTTGTGGAACAGTTTCGTACTGCCTACAATCGGAAAGATATGCAGTTCTTGGAAGATGTCTTTAGTGATGATGCCTTGATTATTACGGGAAAAGTCATCTCGCGTAAGGCTGCTGATGGAAGTTATGGTTTAAAACCGGGCGTGGAATACAAAGCCAAACCAAGCGGCAGTATCTGACAAATTTGGCAAGGGTCTTTGCTAACAATAAACGGATTAATGTCGTTTTTGAGGATGTCAAAGTTCAGACCCATCGGACTCTAAAACACATCTATGGCGTTAAACTGGTACAACATTGGAATGCAGATTCGTATAGTGACAAAGGTTATTTATTCTTATTGTGGGACTTCTCGGACGAAAGCAAACCACAAATACATGTCCGTACGTGGCAGCCTTATGAGCAAACTTCAGAGGAACAGGTGTTTGAATTATCTGATTTCAAACTAAAACAATTGAGTAACTAATCTCTCCCTAAACTAGTCAAATCTAAAAAAAACAAGATGAATCATAAATTATTTTTTATAAGCTGTATCCTGCTGTTGTTTATGAGACCGGTTTGGGGGCAAAATATCAACATTGTTGCTCCAACCGATATGGATAAAACATGCGATAGCGGAGAGCATACGGCAAGGGTTGATTTCATTTCAACGAATGCCGACTTATTGATAGATGAGAATGGTGGAACACCGGGTGAACCCGTACAGAAACGAGGGGATGGAAAATACATTTACACTTTTTTGTGTGATGTAATGGACACCAATAAATTTAAGTTTAATGTATCTGTTCAGGGAGTAACAGGCACTCAATCGGTAGCCGTATTTATCAAGGAAGGTGAGTTTCGTGAATATGGAGTAGAAGTAGAAGAAATTTCTGCTTCCATCGGGGAAATTAATGTATCTGAGCAGCCAATTGTTGTTCCCAAAGAAAATACGGCAATGGCAATCGTTACTTCGATTTATCCAAAACTCTATATTGAGTCAGTAACCGGTGAGAAAACAGAAGGTCCCAATTATGATGAAGTAAAACGTCAATTTACCTATACGGTATCTTTTGATTTGAGTTCAGAAGAAAGCCGTTCAAAAGTAAGGAGTTTACGTATTTCTGCCAACAATAAAGATTTCTTGACACAGGATTTAGGAGCGCTGTCTCCGAAGCAAGGAGTTGATATTGCTGTGTTAGTGATTCAGGAAAGTTGTTATCAGCAGCAAATAAATATGGCTAAGAACTGCTTTTTGAATGGTGCTTATAAAGATGCTTGGCAGATTTATAAACAAATTGTTGAAACGGACCAATGTCCGGACAAGCCGTCAGATTTAGCTGGTGATAAAGAAAACATGACAAAGATGCATCGTCTGGCAGCCGCTTTGATCAAAGCACACAATTATTATGTAAAAGCTGAACGCTTTCAGGCAAATGGGGAGATTGATAGTTGCATGTATTATCAGGCTGAATCCTATAAATATAGGAACTATATTTTGAAATCGAATGCTTCCGATCCATATTGCTTGGAATACAATCGTAAATTCGACTTGTTTAAAGAGACGATTCCCCGAATGGTATCTGGAAAGGTTGTTGATAATTCCCGAATGGATCGTTATAACCGGAATTTACCTATCAAAGATGTGTATATAGTATTAAGTGTTCATGAACGGGATTATAAGAATGTCAACGGAGTAAAGGTTCCTACTTATGGAAAAGAAATAGATAAGAATCTGCGAGAGTATCTTGGAAAAACAGACGAGAAAGGTCTATTTAAAGTGCTGGTAAAACGCAATACGAAGGATGAAATTTATGTGCTAAATTTTTCCGCAGATAAGAATTTTACAAAAGCTTCGCATGAATATAAATACATGCCAAAGGATGTAGATGTTGAAGCCGATGTCGTGGTCAAGATTTCGCCTAAAAGTTTAAATACGTATAACAAATAACAATAGTTCGTTAAGAATCGGTCAAGCCTAAGCGGCTATGGCAGTAAATAAAATGAGTTCTTTGAAAAGTTTGTCAATAACTTGTGGGTATGGATCAATCCAAAACACGCAAATAAATCGTTCAAGCATATAAGCATTGTGTATGAATGACTTGCAAGAAGATATGGAATAGGTTATTCCGAGCCTCTTACATGCCGCTTTGGCTAAGTTGACAGCAGCGAGCGATGCACTGAAGTGAAAATCCAACTTTCTGAAGTCGGTTGAATGACAGTTGGTGATTTCTGTATGCTGCTTACCTTCTCTAAAGCAAAATTCGAGTTGGAATCTAATTCTGTAATTCGAAACTTCGCATCCATCCATCGAATCGTCTGTAGAGAAATAAAGCTGCCACTTGTCTGTCCTCCTGTCCATCGGATACCAGACGGATAAGGAAATGTACCTTTTGAGAGCTTTTGCATATACTCTCAATCCGTATAGTTTTCCCTTGTTCACTTCCCCATGCTTAACCATTCGTTTTTGACGACATTTCAAAGACCTCTTTAGTATTTTCGAACCAGCTTTTGCTGGTTCTATTGTTTAACTTTTGAATTTTCGGTAAAAATTTACCGAAGTATTGAAATAATATAAAGATAAGATAATGTGGAAGGTTTTTGAAACAATTTTAGTGAGTTTGCTCTTGCTGGGTGTTTTTCCGGTAAGTGCTCAAAAAAAAGCCAAGGTAGCATTTAATTGGGAAACGTTACGCCCGAAGAAATTAAGTGGGAATGAGAGTATGGATACCTATATTCTTTCGTGTGACACGCTTTGGAATCGTATCCAAAACTATAAGGAATCCGTTATGTTTTTTAATGTGGATACGACTTGGGCTAGGGATAATGAATCCGGACAATTGATAAAAGTTGTCAGGATTACGGATGAGAAAGGGAATCCTCGGAATTTCTCTCGTTCTATTCAGCAAGGCATGGAATTAATTTTGAATGGAAGTGGGATTGTTTTGGATGCTGCATCAATTTCGTTACAGACTACTTCTGCATCTTTGTCATTGGCTGAAAACCCTTTGTTGGCATTCTCGTATGCCAAATGTTTGAAAGGTGGACCTTCCATTGTCAAATTAGCTTATGGAGAAATTCGTGATATTGTAAATGCAACTAAAAAACAAGTTTATGCAACTCAATCAATGAGGAAGAGTCAACTGGAAGGATCAACTGACCAGGCGATTCTTCTTCCGCAAGAAGAAGGAGAACTTCCTGATTTGGAGGATATTCATGATTTGTCAGAAATGAATTTAGGTTCTTCAGATGATGAGGTTGATATTTCAGAGGAAGAATTGGAAGCTATGGAATTAGACATAGACTTGCAAGAGCCTAAAGAAACTAAAAAAGAATGATAAAACTTGTTGGCGGAATTAAATTGATAAAAGATTTATGTAATAAAATAAAATCATATCCCCCTTTGGAATATCTTTGAAAAAGATTATCTTTGTGAAAGATATATTTAAGGCAATATGGAATTTAAAGACTTCATCGACAGAAAAGACTATCTTGAAAGGATCAATAATGCCTTGCAAAGAGAAAATCCGCAGTTCATCGTCATTTACGGACGCAGAAGAATAGGCAAGTCGAAACTTATCAGGGAAATCATGGACTGGAAGCGAAAAGACATTTACTTTTTAAGCGACCAGACCAATAAGGCAAATCAGCGTATGCTGTTCGCCAAGACAGCCACATTTATATCCCGAAAAACGAAATGTGATGTTTTATGCAAAAACGAAATGTGTATAAAATAAAGCAGAAATAGCATTTAAACACTGTTTTAATACTGTTTTAATACTGTTTTAATACCGTTAAAACATTGTTTTAACCTTGACCGGCTACAGGTTTAATTTATCCGGATACAGGTACATATATCGAATGGCTTTCCATATTCACTTATTGGGCACTTATCTTCGGTGTCGGATGCGGATTGCTGACATTTCTACCAGACGAATATGTTTTTATCTGGATTTTCCTGACTTCGTCACTCAAAAAACATGTATTTTACAACTATTTGATAAACAATATTTTGTATCTTTGCGTCACGTAATGTTGGGTGACGCAAAAGCTTTTTTAACTATGTTTATCAGAAAGAAGAGACATCGTTCTGGCAATATCGGAGTTATAGTTGTTGAGAAAATCGGTGGCAAGATGAAGGAACTTGCCACAATAGGTGTTGCATATAATGAATATGAGGTCGAAAATCTTGTCAATGAAGCAAAAGAATGGATTTCCAAGGAAGAATCCCGGCGCCATCCACAACTCGATTTGTATGGTGAGGAGCGTGAAGCGTGTGACCGTGAACGTGAAGAAGTCCGCCGTGTTTTGTCCAATGTCAGCAACATCCTTCTCAACGGATGCGACTTGATATTGGACCGCACGTTTGACAGGATTGGTTTCAATCGTATTGACGATGATGTATTCCGCAAGCTTGTAAAAGCTCGTTTGGCATATCCAACGAGCAAGGCTGCTACGGTGGAATATCTGAAAAACCACTTTGACGAGGATGTGGATCTTTCCAAGATCTATCGCTATCTTGACAAGCTTAGCGACCATCAGCACGAAATAGTACAGGACATAAGCGTACGCCATACTGCGAAACTGTTTGGGGGCAATATCGGTGTGTTATTTTATGATGTCACCACACTTTACTTTGAAGCGGATTATGAGGACGACTTGCGCAAGACAGGCTTCTCGAAAGGGGGACGACACAGTAATCCTCAGATCATACTCGGCTTGCTTGTTAGTTTGGGCGGCTATCCGCTTGCCTATTGCATCCATGAGGGCAACAAATATGAAGGCCACACGATGCTGCCGACGATAAATGAGTTTGTAAGCAAATACGGTTTGGAAAACTTCGTTGTGGTGGCTGACTCCGGCCTGATGAACAATGCAAATATAGCGGAACTTGAGGCGCACGGCTACAAGTATATAATAGGTGCGAAAATAAAGAATGAAAGTCAGGAAGTCAAGAACTGGATACTGGAACAGCCCAAGCGCGACTGCCAGATGGTAGAATATGACAAAGGAGGCGGACGTCGTCTCTTGGTCGGTTATACAGATGACCGTGCAAAGAAAGATGCCTATAACCGAGAGAAGGGAATACGCAGGTTGGAAAGGCTTACAAGCATGGTGCGCTCACTAAAGGCAACATCAACAAAAGAGGTTACAATAAGTTTTTATCCATGGAGGGTGAAGTGAAGGTAGCCATCAACTATGATCGTGTAGCTGATGACTCCAAATGGGACGGCCTAAAAGGATATCTCACCAATACGGATATACCAATACAGGATGTATACACAGCATATCACAACCTTTGGCACGTAGAACGGGCTTTCCGTATTGCAAAATCAAAGATAGAGATACGCCCCATGTTTCATTTTACGCGCAAACGCATCGAGGCTCATATATGCATCTGCTTTGTGGCTTTGAAAGTCTACAAGGAATTGGAGCGTATGCTGAAAGTCTCAGAGATAAAGATGAGCGTAGACAAGGTGCTTGCATTGGCAAAGACAATCACAACCATACAAATTAAGCTACCTCTGAACAAGGAGGTTTATACGCAGACTATGCTGATGACAAGGCATCAGAAAATAGCTAAACTATTTGATGAAGATTTTTGGGTGACGCAATGACGAAGTCAGGAAAAAGAAAACTCCAGTTGAGGTGTACAAGTACAATAAAGAATAGACGTAAGCATTGGCATTGCACATTGGGCAAGCATGGTTCACGAAACAAGTGGCATCGTGGAAAAGTGGGGTTGCAATAGGCTGCAGCCACAATAAAAAGAGAATAATCTCATCCAGAAGTATGAGATTTTCTAATCAAGTTCACAACATTGTGGTTCACAACCTTGTGAACTGCGTTTTTTTCATTAGATTTGTAATCTAATTGGAAAAGGAGTAAAGATTATGGAGAAAGCTTTTGTATATGGTATGTCGGTTGGAGGCAACAACTTTACTGACCGAATCGAAGAGACCAAGCGTATCAAGCTTGACTTTGAAACGGCATTAATGTTATTCTTATATCTCCTAGACGCATGGGTAAGACCTCACTTATAAAAAAGGTTATTTCAGAGATTGACGATCCTATGCTAAAAATCGTCTATATGGACATATATGACTGCCGAGGTGAATATGATTTCTATAACCGATTTGCCGAAACAATCATGAAGTCCACTGGCAACCATTTGGGACAAGTAATGGAGAATATCAAGCGTTTCTTTGTTAGAATCTCGCCAAAGCTTTCATTTAGCCCAGAACCTAACTCTGAGTTTTCTGTATCATTGGGGATAACGCCTAAGGATTATTCTCCAGAGGAAATTTTGAATCTTCCTGAACGTATTGCCAAGGAACAGGGCGTTCGCCTTGTAGTATGTATTGATGAGTTTCAGCAGATAGGTGAGTTCACAGACTCGCTGACTATACAAAAACGTCTGCGCGGTGTTTGGCAGCACCATCAAAATGTGTCTTATTGCTTCTTTGGCAGTAAGAAACATCTGATGGAGAATATTTTCCAAAGTCGCCGCATGCCTTTCTATCAGTTTGGGGAAATGCTGCATCTCAAGTGTATTCCTACGGAATATTGGGTTCCCTTCATCTGTTCTCGATTCGAGAAGTACGGCAAGAAGATAACAGAAGAATATGCTGACAGAATATGCCAAGTGGTAAAGAATTACTCATCTTATGTGCAGCAACTTGCATGGAATGTTATGGCCGAAACAGGAAAAGAAGTAAACGAGGAGAGTTTCGAAGAAGGCTTGAAGGCTCTGTTGGAGCAAAACAGTAGTCTCTTTATACAACAGACAGAGGGTCTTACTACTTATCAACTCAACTTCATTCGTCTTTTGTGCAAAGACATACATTCAGGATTTACCACTCAAGCGGTCTCTGAAATATACCCATTGGGTAGTAAGTCCAATATAGACCGCATAAAGAAAAGTTTGGTTGATAAAGAGATTATCACCATTGAGAAAGATGGTATATTCCTTGCTGATAGTGTATTTGAACTTTGGTTTAAAAGAGAAATGATGTAGTCTATAGCAGTAAGCTGCGATTGCTCCCGCCTTGGACATGGTGGAATCACGGTGATACTTACGCTTTGTAGTAGATGGAAGAGTATATTTTGTCATCATTGTATCAAAAACTTGCAAAAATCATTTGCCATACAAAATATTTCAGTATTTTTGTTTTCGGTAATCATAGTGATTATTATTGTTCGTATTTGAACAAATTTATGCAATGTTAAACCATGATTCCAATAGTCATGAGTAATCAGATATATCTTATCAAGCAAGATTTCAAAATAGCTATTCATAATCTTTTGAGGTTTAAAACGCAGGCTTATATTGCTCTTTTTGGGCTTGCGTTCGCTTTGTCATGTTTTGTTCCAGCACTTTATTGGATATATTACGAGACGACATATGATAGTTTTTACCCTAATGCGGAATTAATATATCGTGTTGTTTTACAAGAAAAACAGTCAGGCAAAGTAAACGAACGAGTACCGGGAATTTTGGGAAAAGAATTGGTTAAGCAATTCCCTGAAATAGAATTTTCCTCTGATTTCATTAGTGAACAGTTGGATTATAACGATATTGAAAAGACAAATTATATTCAATTGAATACTATCTGTGCTGACACTGCATTCCTTCGAGTTTTTCCACAAAGGAGTATTATTGGTGATGTGGACCAAGCATTGCAGGTCCCGGGAAATATGGCTTTGACTGAATCTGTCGCTATTCGGTTGTTCGGAAGTGCGGAAAAAGCTATAGGTCAAAAATTGGAAAATCAACTTTCCCGTATTTTTGGTCCTTGTACGGTTATTGCAGTAGTCAAGAATACTGAGTTAAACACTAATTTGCCATTTGATGCACTTCTTAATTATCCGGCTTTGCAAGATGCTTCAATGATAATGCCCGAATCGGAACAGTGGAATTATTTTAACAACAATCTTTATGTGAAGGTTCATTCGCATATAGATATAGACCGATTGGCCATGCAACTTAGAGATTTCACTTCGCAAAAAAAAGTAAACCCGGATATAGAATTGAAGATGTTGCCGATAAGTAAAGTTCGCCATGGTTTAAGTTCCAATTTGCTTTTTACTCTTAATTTTATTCGATTAATGGTGACTGCCGGAGCTTTATTGATGTTTAGTGCATTGTTCAATTTCCTTAATTTGTTTATAGGGCTTTTCCGGGAGCGCACACATGAATTTCGTCAACGCATAATATATGGGGCAACAAACAATCGGCTTATTTTGCAAATGATGTTTGAACAAACAGCATTTGCATCCATTGCTCTATTGTTAGGAGGATACTTGATTTTTCTATTTATGCCTTCATTAGCAAACTTGTTGAATATACCGGTAAACACACCGCTATTGCTGCGATTTTTTATTTTTAGCAGTTTGTCTGTTATATTATGCCTTATTTTCATGAGTATTGTTCCTTATTGGAATTTGATTCGTGTGGTAAAGAGTGATTTGTCGATAAAAAAGACAAGTAAACAGACTTCTTTGCAGCGAATAGCCTTGTCCTTGCAATTAGCCGTATGTATAGTGTTTATTGTTTCTGTCTCAGTGATAATGATACAAATACATTATGTTTCCCGAAAAGATTTAGGGTTTAATCTTAATGGGGTCATACAGTTGTACAGTACTAACGCAAAACTTGAGAATGACAAACCGGCATTGATGCAAAAGCTTGAATCAATGCCCCAAATTGTAAATATTACTACTACGTCGTTTGAGCCAAGACAGAATCCACAAGTGAATTTGATGACAAGTGAGGTTGAATGGCCTCAAAAAGACGTTTCATATAAACCTGTGTTTCAATGGATCCCTGTAGGCGTAAATTTCGCGGAAACGTTTGGTTTAGAATTATCGAAAGGTAGATGGTGGATGGAAAATGAAAAAAACAAGATAGTTATTAATGAAGAGGCGGTTCGCATAATGCGGCTTGATAATCCAATAGGAACAATCATTCGTATGTCTCCTTTTTTAATCAGCAGTGACGGAATGGCATCGATGGAGGAATACGAGATAGTCGGCGTGGTGAAAAATTTCCACTCGCTATCTTTTAGAAATCCTATTTATCCAAGCATTTTGCGGCCAGGCATGGAGGATATTTGGTATGTCCGAGTGGCGCCAGGTCAAGAACAAGAGGTCATTCATCAGATAAATTCAATATTACAGGACATAGATCCCAGATTAACGGATTGCCGTTTAACAACGCTTAAAGAGCTATATGAGCGACTTAATTATTCAGAACGGGTCGGTCTTAAACTGTTTTCCATATTGGCAATGGTAAGCTTGTTTATATCAATCTTCGGCATTTATGCAGTAACTACGACTGCCACCTTGCGCCGCCGTAAAGAAATCGCCATTCGTAAAATAACAGGAGCACAGACCGAAGATATAGTTAATATGTTTTTAAACGAATATATGAAACTTGTTTTTGTCGCTAATCTTATAGCATTGCCTTTGGCATATTATGTCATGCAACGTTGGCTTCAAGGGTATGCCTACCATGTGGATATTCCATTGTGGCTATTAGGTGTAATATTCGGGGGCATTACATCGATAGTGCTTTTTACAGTATTGCTACAAGTATGGAGAGCTGCCAATGGAAATTTGTCTGAAGTTATAAAAAATGAATGAATCAGTGTGTATGGTAGATATTGGGGCGTTTGTCTATGGAATCTTGATACAATGATGACAAAATATACTCTTCCATCTACCACAAAGCGTAAGTATCACCGTGATTCCACCATGTCCAAGGCAGAAATCATGCTGATCTTGATACTTCTTCAAGATTCAGGCTATCGTTGTCTGAAGCATTTCTATCAAGAAAAGGTCTGCAAGTATATGCGACATTTCTTTCCAAAGGTTCAGAAATATATAATCGAGAATAATGAGGACTGTTATTTTAATACCCTTAAAACGGCATTATAACACTGTTTAAACACCGTTTTAAGGG
This sequence comes from Phocaeicola vulgatus, assembly GCA_022009975.1. GTDB lineage: Bacteria > Bacteroidota > Bacteroidia > Bacteroidales > Tannerellaceae > Parabacteroides. The sequence goes on from CP091733.1 coordinate 689,945, forward strand.
TATGTCATGATCAACTTGTGACTTAGGTGAAATCAATGCGCCACCAGACCTCCGTCTACCAAATAGTGCCCTCCTGTGCAGAAACTTGATGCATCTGAAGCCAAGAAATACACTACTTCTGCCACTTCCTCAGGACGTCCTGCAGAACCTCTTGCATATAGGGCGTTCTCTGTGCGCCAATAATCGTCGATACTGCAATGGTTCTCTTGGGCGAACTTCTCGAACAGGTTGTCCACCAAAGGCGTGTGGATGGTTCCTGCACAGACAGCGTTGACACGGATGTGCTTAGGACCGAGGTCGATAGAAAGGCTTCGGGTGATTTGTCCCAATGCGCCTTTGGTCAGTCCGTAGCCAAAGCTATGCGCCTTGCCGACGAACCATTGGTCGGAAGCGTTGATAACCACCGTTCCTCCTCCGGCACGGATGATGTGCGGCACCGCCTCGCGGAGCGTGTTCACCGTGCCATAGATGTTGGTTTGGATCATGAGGTCAAGCTCTTCGTCCGAGATGTCCAACAAGGTGTTGCAACGGTGGATGCCCGCATTTGCCACCACACTGTCTAATTGACCGAACCGTTTCACGGTTTCCTCGACGGCCTTGCGGATATCTTCACGATTTCTGGTATTGCCCGGAACGAAAATCAATTGATCCGGACGATTTATCTCTTCCATCCGTTCGTGTGCCGCCTTCTCATTGATGTCCATAAATCCCACGTTCCATCCCTGTTGGATGAATTTCTTGACTGAAGCGGCACCGATGCCGGTAGAACCTCCTGTAATGAATACTGTTTCATACGAATGATTTAATTAGGTTATTTGTAATTGTTTGTTGTTAATTCTGATGCACCTAACAAGAACTGCCTCCTAACGGAATGAACCGGTTTACTCTCCCCACTTCTTCGGTTGCCATACGGAACTTTCGCGGAAATGCTTGATGGGGAGATCTTGCGTAGTGTAAACTACATAGAAGCGATTATGCCTTACTAATCCGCCCTCGTAGAAGACCCAACTCTTGCTTGAACGGTCGCCGGCATACCAATTCCAATTCTTCTTATCCCAGAACTGGTTGAAGCTGTTCTCTTCCGTTTGTGTGGCGTTCATGCGCAGTTCGCTTCCGCCGGTTGATGAGATAATCGCATTTTTGTTGTCGATATTGGCAAAACCAATGGCGGTAATCTTCTTCGCCGGGTCGTGGTCCACGCCCTCGTCGTAGTACTTCACAAAAAGGTAGTTGTTGTCGAGCGATCCTGGCATATTTTTGTCCGCATGCACGCCTCGGGGGATGTAGTACTTTCCGCCGTTGAAGCCCTTGGCTGTTCCCTCTTGGCAGAACACGGCATCCACGATGCCTAAGCAGTTGTCGCTCGGTGCCAGTGCGTAGTAGAAGTATTTGTCGTCATTGTCGGTGGCATCTATATAATGATGGCAGGTCACCTCAAACGCATATCCGTTTTCGCACGGAGCGTTGGAGTTCGCCATGATGGGATAGTAAGTCAGGTAGTTGTTCTGATCGTTCGGGTCTTGGGCCACAAAGGGGACGGGTTCGCCCTTCTTATGTCCGTTCGTGCCGCTCTTGATCAGGATGTCCGCCAACACCAGTCTCGACTTGGCCCGCTGTATCACTTGTTTAGAATCCAGATAGTCGTCTTTGGCGTTGAGCAACTCGCTGTAGTTGTTCAGCAGGCGGCTAACGGCCTCCATGTCGGCTTCAGTTTTATCTGTCACCACTTGGTCGTAGGTAAACGCAATCTGGCCAACCAGTTCTTCGATGGGATACAGACGGCAAAGGGTGTCGCTTTTCTCATCGCTGCTCACGTTATAGCCGATGAGAGCCCACTTACTGTCAGAACCATCGGTGTTGAAGCCGTCGAGCCACTTCTGCGGGTCGTCGATGGCAAGGTCGCCACCAGTCGAGGTTTGCAGGGATACGGCCTTGCTGGCTTTCTCGTAGTTCTCGTTTTGGTAGGCCACGTCGAAGTGCTTCTCCGCATAGTCGCTATGGGCGTTCTCATAGATATCTTGCCACGTTTTGCCGGTGCTTGTGGGTTTGCTGCGAGAGAGCTTGCCTTGTGCGTCGAAGCCTACACTGTATTCATAGACGTTTTCCTGGCGGCCGTAAATGTAGATGTTGTAGCCTCCGAACGAACCTTGCGTGATGACATCTGTGCCCCAGTTGTCGAAAAATGCGGTCGTATTGATGTTGTCCACATTCAATGCCTTGGCGAAGGTGGGCGAAAGCAGTGCCAGCAGGGTGGGGTCTTTCTTCTCCTGCTCGAAGGCAGACATGTTCATGCGTACTTCCGACATCTTCACGCGATACAGATTCAGATAGTATTCGTAAGACTCGCTTGTGGAGAGGCTTCCACTCACGCCAAGGTCAAACGAGCCAGACCAGACATAGGTGGGCTTAATATTCAGTATCGAGGTTAGTTCTTTTTTATACTCTGCTTCCCCTTTATTAGCCTTAATGTCCTTCAATGACAGTTTCTCAGAAGCGTTCAGCCCTTTCTTACGTGTCTTCTGAAACGATGCTCCCACGTTGACCGACCAGTTCTCCATCGTCTTTTCGTAGCTGTCGCCCGAGAATTCAAGCATTGAGAACTGTTTCTGCGTGGTGTTTGCTGTCAGATACTTCTCGCCTAATTTGCTGATTTGGTCGTAAAGCAGCACGCTGCCCAGCGTGTTGCCTACCGGGCCGTAGCAGCGGGTGCCCTTGCCCAACACTTCGCTATAGACAGAGGTGATGGCATCGCCCGCTTTGGTCGCTGCGCTGCCCTGTCGGAGTACCACCAGCACGGTGCGCGCCTTCTCGGGAAACTCTTTAGGCGTGATCTTTACCGGAATGACCTCAAATGGTTTATCGAGTGCTTTTTGCATTTGGGCAACGGCATACCACTTGCCGTCATTGTGTTGCTCGCAGTTGAATTTCACGTACTCGTTCTGCGCAGTCTCTATGTCCACCATGCGCAGAACGCTCAGCGGTAAGGCAAGACTATCCTTGTCGTCCTCGTCTATAATATGTATCAGCACACTGCCAACGACGTCACTTGTGCCTTGCGGTACATACTCTTCGATTCCTACCTCTTCTTTCGGATTTTCATCGTCTTGGCATCCAGTCAAGCAAAATAGTCCGCTTAGGATCAACAGCGATGCCACCGAACTTTTCAGATACTTTATTTGCATAATTTTGTATATTAGTATGGATAAATAATACGTGAAAGTATACAAAAAAGGTAGTGGCAACGTGTTAAAACCGCAAAATCGGGTGTCAATTTTGCAATTTCCGTTCTATTCTTTAATTTATTTCAGTTCGCCTAACTTTTCGCCCATCAAGATATGTTGCCATGCGCCGCTTTCATCTTTCGGAGAGGAGAGGCGGAAGCCTGCATCTTTTTGGAATACCAACACGAAATCCGAACCACCAAACAAGAAGTAGCCCAATTCATCCCCTTTTTCTACCCGCTGTCCTACCTGCAATCCTTCCGTGATATTGACAGAGGCGACTTGCGACATGCCGATTGGCATCACTGCCACCAATCCATGTGCGTCAGTCTCGATGATAGCCAGCCCGCGTGTCTCTATGCTTTGCCAGCCCGGAACGGAACAATCCACCACATATTGCTTCAAGTCGGGTTCCCAAGTAATCTTTCCCCCTAAGGCATCGTCGCCCGGAATGACACGTAGTTCGCGGATAATGCCTGCCAATGGAAAATGGTAACGGTGGTAGTCGTTGGCATTTAGGAAGGCGTGAAAGAATGTTCCCCCGGCAAAAGCATCTTGATAAGGGCTGTCCGGACCGATTAGGTTGCGTACCGAATTGAATACGCGAGATTTTACCGCAATCTTCTCATCTGTGATGATATAAGACTCATCGTCTATCTCCCAAACACCTTGCGGAATGCAATCGGCAGGAGATGCCACGATGGACTTGTTGTCTGGTGAGGCGATAGGCCGTTGGTCGGGAGATGCCAAGTGGCGGCTAAAGAAGTCGTTGAACGAATGCCAGTTGGAAGGGTCTTCATACCATCCCTTTGTCATGCCTAACTCTTCTTGTTGCATCATCAGTTCCTCGTACTTCTTGTTCCAGGATTCCGGTGACGACAAGAAGCTTCCCCACGACTTGCAGTATTCTATCAGCCAACTGCGGTAAGGTTCCACATATTGCACCGAATTTGTGAAAAGCGTTTCGTTTTCCAACGACTCCAGCGGCATGCAGTTGATGAAATAACAATAACACAGCGCCTGATACATCCGCCCGAAGATGCTGGGCTGTCCGGGACAGAAGATGACATCCCATGGCATGGCTGTCTGCGAACGGTCGATAAAGTCATAATACTCTTCCAACGACTGTGCAGGGTTGGTGGATTTGTCCGGATTGATTTCTTTGCCTTTTTCGATGGCTTCCGTCAGGAGCATCTTGATGCGGCTGTCTTTCTCTACCAAATCGACCAACTTCTGTGTGGTGATACTGTACTGCGTCTCTTCTTTGTCTTTCGTGTTCTCTTGGCATCCGGTCAAGCAGAATAGTCCGCTTAATAGCAGCAGGAGTGCCACCGAACTTTTCAGGTACTTCATTCGCATAATTCTTTACATTAGTATGGATTAATAATGCGTGAAAGTATACAAAAAAGGTATCGGCAACGTGTTAAAACCGCAAAATCGGGTGTCAATTCTGCAATTGAGACGTTTTGGAATGTTCTGCGGCTACCATCATCAGGTATTCGCTGGGCAAAGAGCCTGTGTATTTCTTGAAGCATCTCAACGCAGTTTCTTTCGAGCGGAAGCCCACGTGGAAGAAAGCATCCTGCACGCTCTCCACCTTGCCCTCTTCCGCCATGCAGCAGAAAGCCTGCACGCGGTGGCGGTTCATTAGGTCGGCAAAGTTGACGTAGCCTGCTTCCTGTATGGCTTGGGCGAGATAACTGCGGTTGGTGCCCAATATCTGAGCCAGCCCGGCAACGGTGAGGTCCGGGTTTTGCCACATCTTCTCCTCCTCAAACAGATGGTTTAGCTGGATGACAAGAGGATTGTCTTTTACCACCAACGGCGGGCTGGGCATAACCGGTTCTACGGTTGGTGCGACGGAGCAATCTGCAGGAAGGCAGAAGCGGGTGAACAGTTCCTCGTAGGTCACTATCAGAGCCAAAGTGAGGCAAACCAACAGATGCACCACGCTGACTGAAATACTGCGGGTCAGCATGAATACGGTATAGAGAGCGGAGATTAACAGAATGGTACACGTATAATGCTTTATCCAGCGCAAACGGACACGGCTCTTCATCCAGTTATAGGGGATGACGTGGAGTAGTATGGCGGAAGGAAGAATGATTCCGAAGAGGAGGATAAGACGTCCATAGACATTCGGCTCGCTGATGTGGGCAAGCATATCTCCGAACGACTGCAACTGACGGAGCTTCGTTCCTGACAAATGAAAGATGACACCCATAATGAGGGTAGGCAGTAACAGGTAGAACGTGCGCTGCGCATTGAGCCATCCCGGACGAATCACCTCTATCGGGTAGAAATAAAGTAACGTCAACATGAACAGCCCGCCCACCAAATTCACCGGTGGAAGTACATCTGGCGGCATCGACTGCCCGTCCACCAAAGCTCGACCGGAGAACAGCAACGCCGAGAGCAGCCACACAATGCTGAGAGTGCGCCGAGACCGGTCGCCATCGCATCGGCGCATCCATAGAATAAAAGCACATAAGGCAAAAGCACACGAAGCACAGCCTAACACAAATTGCATTAGTGCCATATATAGGCTCCTCCTGTCGCCTGTAGTGAAAGTATTTGTTCAGAGTACATCAATATTTACGTTCTATTTTAAGGCAAAGGTAAGTATTTAATTAGAGAAACTATCCATTACTGTCTGGTAAAACTTAAAGTCGGTGTGTCATAATTGCAAACTGCTGCGTTGCTTTCGGAATTCGACCTCTGTCATTTACATCAGTAAACTCCTGTCGGTCTCATCCTCAGTGCCTTGCATTTTGCTAATTCTGACACACTTTAAAGGGGCTGCATCAAAACTTTCGTTTTGACACAGCCCCTTCTTGTGATCGGGCTGGGATTCGAACCCAGGACCCACAGCTTAGAAGGCTGTTGCTCTATCCAGCTGAGCTACCTGACCATCCTTTTGTAAATGCGTTGCAAAGGTAGTGATTTATTTTTATAATGCAATAGTTGGCGCATGTTTTTTTGCAAAAACAATGGAAGATGGGCTGTTGGAGCATCAAGGATTGATTTTAAACTTCATAATCGTGATGGAGGATGGCGGGAATTTATATACTTTAGGGATGCCTATCATGAATGAGACCTCTTTCTTTTGAGGCTTGATTCGGTCGGGCTGCTCGAAAGTGTTGGTAGATTCCATTTCTCCGGCAAGTTCAATTATCTCCGCCTTGTTGTCAACCGATATTCCATGGATATCCAGTTCCGTTTTCTCTTCATGTTGGGTCGTATTCACCACCTTCAAATAAAGATAACCCTTTGTGTAGTCGATTGTCGTGACAGACGACAAGGATGGATAACTGCGCATTCCTCCTTTTTGAACCAACGAACCATCTACATAACAATAGACGGAATCCATTGAACACTCTATTTTGACACCATACGTGCGGTTGTTCAATAGAGAAAGAGCGGAAGAGGTGGATAGCGAGTCGGTTACATTCCCGCTTTGATGGAAAAGGGCAGCTTTGCTATTCCCGATAGTGAAGCAGATATAGTCTTGCTGTTCCCTTTGGAAACCATTGTTGCGTATGCGGAATTGGATAGGCTCGCTACCTTTGACACGTTTGATTTTCGCCTCGAAGCAATAATCTGCAGCTGTGGAGTCGCCCATCAACAGATAATTCCACCGGTTCGGGATGGCTTGTATAATTCCTGGTGATGTGACATTCCATCCTCCGCTAAGCGTCGTTCCATCTTCCACCGGATTCCCATTTATCTGTACATCCTCGAAGGTATAACAGTTGTCGAACATATAAATAGAAGCATAACCGCTTGTGAAGTGCGGACGCATATAGGTATCAACAGAGCTTGGAACCACTTTTTCTCCCCGATATTCGGAAAACATCTGGTACATATAATAAGAGGGAGAAGGGACAATCTGATGGTTGTTGAACAGAAGCATCGGCAACCGTGCACCGGTATAATCGGCATGGCCCAAGACTGGCGAGTAAGCGATGCGGCTCATCAAATCAGGATGCCGCTCGACGACGGTCAGGAAACAGGCTTCCCCGATGGCTGCCTCCATCGTCCTCGCTTCCAAAGATTGCATGTTCCCGAACTCCCCGACAAACGTGTTTTCCCATTGGTAGCGGCTGCGGATGCTTTCGTATTTCCCTGAATTGTTCAAGAAAAAGGAGTTCTTGCCATTGAAATGGGTGTCCCGCCAATCCGAACGTGGACGTTTTCCCACCAAAGTATTGCTGATGACCGTGACTTCCGGCCAATTCTTCTGGATAGCTTCCCTGAACAAATTATATCTTTTGGTATATTCATATCCGTAGTTCTCGCTGCCTATTTCCACATATTTCAGATGGAAAGGAGCCGGATGTCCATTCTTGGCACGCATTTCGCCCAATGTCGAGTCTGCAGGGTGGTTGGCATAGGCGATAGCATCCAAAGCATCTTGTACCAATTTGTCCATTTCCGTGATGGACTCATAACGCGGGCGGCGTGACATATTCGTGATGCCGCTGTTGATCACATAAACCGGTTCCGCCCCTAAGTCTTCGCACATTTGCAAATATTCGTGATAGCCCATTCCGTTGGTCGTTCCATATCCCCAGATTCCCCAAAAATGTTTCCGTTCGGCAATGTTCCCCACCGTCTCCTTCCAGACAGGATAGGTGCCGGCAGTATATCCTTCGGCAAAAGCCCCGCCCGGGAAACGGATGAAACGGGGGTGCAAGGCAGCTATTGCTTCCATTAAATCAGCCCTTTGTCCGTTTGGCCTCCCTTTCCATGTCTTAGGGAAAAGGGAAACGACATCCAACCAAAACATCTGGCTGCTGTCGGATGAAAAGGTCAGGATTGCCTTGTCGCTGCTGCGGTTGGCATGGAAGGTGTGTCGTACTCTTATCCATTCATTGCGAGTGGTCACGGTGCATACGTCGCTCAGCCTTTGGTTTCCTATGGAATCCTCCAACGCCACTTGGAACTTCTTCGGCAGGAAAGAGGCTCCTTTGACATAAAAGGAGAGGTTATAACTTTCCCCTTCCCGTATGGAAATACCGTTGTATCCTTCGGCAACCACGCCGCCACGCTGCCCGGAATAGGCTGATATTCCCACCAATAGCGACCGGTGGTTCTTTGTGTTCAACAACTCTTTCGTATCCAAATAGAGCCATGTGGAAGTAGATAAAGCTTTCCAGCCGGGAATAGAATCCGGACGGATGAAAGGCAAGTCATACCCGTTTGGAGTTCTCAACATATTCCGTCGGAAATCATAGGGGCAGTTCAAAGGAGGTACGCCGTCTTCAAAGCTCCTGTTTTGTATCATCTCAGCGTAAAGTCCTCCGTCAATGGCATGGTTGATCTCTTCCAAAGATAAGCCGTACATGTTTGAGTTCACCTCTTGCAAAACACCTTCTCCATCCACATGGATGACGGATGTTATCGGGGTTTCCTGTTGGCATGACACAAACAGAGCGAAACGCAATGCAAAAAATGTATTTGGTTATTGTTTTCTTCTTGAATCTCATCTACTCAATAATATCCCTTTCTGGGGACAAAGATAATGGAAAGAGGCGAATAGAGAAGCGAAATTGGGAAAGAAAGAAAAAGGAAATGGAGAAAAGTATCCTAATAATCGGGAAGATGTGGAAAAGGCTGTTGAAAATATTTGTATCTTTGCGCCTGCGAAACGTTAAGGTGACATCAGACGCTTCTTATCTTAATTCCTAACTTTTATTTTTATGTATACGGTTATCAAAAGATTGGAAATATCTGCAGCTCATAAGCTCGCTCTTTCCTATACCAGTAAATGTACGAATTTACATGGTCATAATTGGATTATCACTGTTTATTGCCGCTCTGAAGAGTTAAATCAAGAAGGAATGGTTACGGATTTTTCATTGGTGAAGAATATCGTGCAGGACCAATTGGATCATAAAGTCCTGAATGATGTGCTCCCGTTTAATCCGACAGCCGAAAATATCGCTTGCTGGATTTGTTCTCAAGTCCCTAATTGTTTCAAAGTCGAAGTGCAGGAATCGGAAGGTAATATAGCCATTTATGAGAAAGATTAACGAGATATTTTATAGTTTGCAGGGAGAAGGATTCCACACCGGGACTCCCGCTTTGTTTATCCGTTTTTCAGGTTGCAACTTGAAATGCAGCTTTTGCGACACGAAGCATGAAGAAGGGGAGTGGATGAGCGATGAGGATATTGTGGCAAAAGCCAAGGAATGTCCGACGAAAATGGTCGTATTGACAGGCGGAGAACCTTCACTATGGATAGATGAGGCTTTTGTGGAGAAGCTGCATCAGGCAGGAAAATATGTTTGTATTGAGACGAACGGCACGCATCCAATCCCCGACTCGGTAGATTGGATTACCTGTTCTCCCAAAGGAGCTCCGGTCGTCTTGACACGGATTGACGAAGTTAAGGTCGTTTATACAGGCGATGAAGATGTCGAACCTTATTTGTCATTGCCCGCCCAAGTTCACTTCCTCCAGCCCTGTTCGTGCAAGAACACCCAAGAAGTGGTGGCTTATATTCAGGAGCATCCCCAGTGGCGGCTTAGTTTGCAAACACACAAATGGATAGGTATTTTATAAAATAAAGATCGATATGGCAAAGAGGTTTCAGAAACCGATTATGTTCGTAGGAACTTGTTCGGATGCAGGAAAGAGTATTATCAATACGGCTTTTTGCCGTATCTTCAAGCAAGATGGTTATTCTCCTGCTCCCTTTAAAGCACAGAATATGTCCCTCAACTCCTTTTCCACTCCGGAAGGAGGAGAGATGGGAAGGGCGCAGGTGGTACAAGCGGAAGCCTGTGGAATTTCCCCTCATACGGATATGAATCCGGTATTGCTGAAACCGACTACCGACAAAGGTTCCCAGATTATATTGAACGGCAAACCGGTAGGAAATATGTCCGCAAAGGATTATTTTGGCGTTCATGCACAGAAAGAACAGCTGTTCAAAGAGGCTCAAAAGGCGTTTGAAAGGTTGCGAGAACGTTATAATCCAGTGGTGTTAGAAGGTGCTGGCAGTATATCTGAAGTCAATTTGCGTGACCGTGACATTACCAATATGCGCATGGCTCTTTATGCCGGGGCTGATACTTATCTGGTGGCGGACATAGACCGCGGAGGCGTATTTGCTTCGGTGTACGGGTCTATTGCTTTGCTGAGACCGGAAGAGCGGGCTTTGATCAAAGGCGTCATCATAAACAAATTCCGTGGGGATGTTTCCCTGTTTGAAGAGGGTAAAAAGATTATAGAAGATTTGACAGGTGTCCCGGTGGTGGGCGTCATTCCTTACTTTAAGGATATAAAGATAGAAGAGGAGGATTCCGTCGCTTTGGAAATGAAGAACAAAACTTACCAGCAAGGCAAAATCAATGTGGCGATTGTTTTGTTGAAACGTATTTCCAACTTCACCGATTTCAATGTCTTGGAGACGGACGGACGCTTTAATCCCTATTATACCAATAATCCTGAAGAGATAGAAATGGCTGATATCGTTATCCTTCCCGGATCGAAAAGTACGTTGGCTGACTTGCAGACCATCCGTGCCAATGGCGTGGCAGAAGCAATTGTCCGTGCATATAAATCGGGCAAGAAAGTGATTGGCATTTGCGGAGGCTACCAAATGATGGGGACACGCTTGGAAGACCCGGAAGCGATAGAAAGCAGTTTGCCGGTTGTTCCGGGAATAGGTTTACTTCCCCAAGTGACACGCATCGAAACCGAGAAAGTGACGAAGCAGAGCCGGTTCGCTTTTGTGGCAAGCGAGACGGATAAGGCAGCAACGACCTACAACAACCGGGGTTATGAGATACACATGGGACAGACATCCTTATTGCCGGGAACAGTTGCCCGGCCTGTTGCTAAATTGGAAGATGGCAGGGAGGACGGCTATTATATGAACGACCGTTGTTGGGGAAGTTATTTGCATGGTATATTGGATAATCCGGAAGTGTTGGACCGCTTGGCAAAGGGCTTGACAAAAGACTCTTCCAAACCGTTCGATTACGAAGCTTTCAAAGAGGAACAATACGATAAATTGGCTGATTGGGTGCGTGCCCATGCGGATGTGGATTATATTTATCGGACAGCCGGAGTGAAATAGTCACAGCTCGATTATTGGGCGTTTATTTGTTTGATAGTTAGTATCTTATAAAACATACCGTTGTTTTGAGAAAAACATTGGACGTTTTTGAAAAAACATTGGACGTTTTTTGAAAAACATTGGACGTTTTTGAAAAAACAACGGTATGTTTTTTTCGATACATTTTATCTTTGTTTTAACGCCGTTTAAACGGTGTTTTAATAGCATTAAAATACCATTAAAATGTAGATTGTTCGAGGTCGATATGTCAGAATTGCAAAGCTTCGTTGCTTCTGGAATCTGATTGCAGCATCTGACTTTTTGCTAATTCTGACACACCGCCATTCAGATTATAATGCAGTCCAAATATAATCCCAGATCATATTCAACTCTTCTTGCATATCCCCTAAGTTCGCAGTGACTGCAACCACTGCATCCTTTTCCGGCATGACAATGATATACTGTCCAAAGGCGCCATCGGCACGGAAACAGTTATGACGGCAACGCCAGAATTGGTAGCCATATCCCTGTACCCAATCACTGTTCTCCTTCGTCAAGTTTTTCTCTGCTGCCTCCTCAGGACGGACACCGGCAGGAACAGAAGGGACAACAGCGGAAGAGGCTGTTTCAACCCATTCTTGTGGCAGAAGTTGCTGGCCGTTCCATGCGCCTTTTTGGAGCAAGAACAATCCCATCTTTGCCAAATCTTCCGTTTTAAGGAATAATCCCCAACCGCCACAATTGATGCCTTGCGGACTCTCTTGCCATTTCGTAGCATTGATGTGCAATGGGTCAAACAAGCGAGGCTTCAAATAGTCGATAACCTTTTCACCTGTAACCTTTTGCAAGATGGCAGAAAGCATATATGTGCCCAAACTGTTATAAACATAATAAGTTCCCGGTTCGTGTACCACTGGACCTGCCAAGAAAGCTTTTACCCAGCTCACATTGTTAATGGTGTCGCGCACAGTTCCCACCTCTTTGTCTTGTCCGCAAGTCATGGTGAGCAAATGGCGGATTTCCATCTTTTTCAAGTTATCACTTACTTCTGCCGGCAATTCATCCGGGAAGAAAGAGATGACTTTGTCAGTTACATTCAATTTACCTTCAGCCACGGCAAACCCTATCGCTGTAGAGGTAAACGATTTGCTGACAGACCACAAGCCATGAGGGACATCGGGCTTTCCTTCCCCTCTCCAATGTTCAGCAACCACTTTCCCATGCTGGACAACCATGATGCTCTCGACGTTTATGTTCTTTCATCAAGGGCAGTCAAGTAGTTTTTCATGCTTGTTTGCAAACTCTCCGAAGCTTCCCCGTGGAATAAATTTCCGGTTGCAGGGTCGATGTTGCATTCTTGAACGGCAGTTACTTCGGTAGTTGAAGCATCGGCGTTCTTCTTGTTCATTTGGCAAGACGTAATGGTCAAACCTGCTGCTAATAACAAACTGCAGCACAAAATGCGTTTCATAAGATTTATTAATTTAATAAGAGTGTCAGATTAATCTATTTGTCGCTGTATCCGGGAAAATCACAGAAGGCTTGAATGTCTTCGCCTCCTCGAAGTCCATATAGGCATACGACATGATGATGACCACATCGCCTGGTTGCACTTTGCGGGCAGCAGCTCCATTCAGGCAAATAACACCGGAGCCCGGTTCACCTTTGATGACATAAGTCTCAAACCTTTCCCCATTGTTGTTATTCACGATGGCCACTTTCTCGTTTGGGATTAAATTGGCTGCTTCCATCAATGCGCCGTCAATAGTTATGCTGCCAATATAATTGAGATTGGCCTCTGTCACTGTTACTCTGTGAATTTTCGACTTGACTACTTCTACGTACATCGTTATATTATGTTAATATTTAATATTGTCAATCAGGCGTACTTCACCGCAATAAACGGTAATGCATCCAACCGGATAATCCGTATCGCTCCATTGCTGGATAGGCTGCATGGTGTTTCCGTCAACGATTTCGTAATATTCGACTTCCATGTCCTGATCTTGGTTGATTGTATTGACTACGAAATCGTGTACCTCTTTCACGGACATGTCCGCAGCCTTTTCCACACTCTCTTTCAATGTCTTTGCAATCAGAGGCGCTTTCTTGCGCAATTCAGGAGACAACCGGGTGTTGCGGCTGCTCAATGCTAATCCGTCAGCTTCCCTGCAAATAGGGCAATCCACAATCTGCACCGGCAACTTCAGTTGCTTGACCATTTCACGGATGACAGCAATCTGTTGGAAATCCTTTTCTCCGAAGTAGGCACGATCCGGCTCCACGATGTAGAAAAGTTTGCTGACCACCTGTGCCACGCCGTTGAAATGTCCCGGGCGGCGCGGACCTTCCATGACGGATGCGACAGGTCCTAAATCAAATACTCGGTTGTCTGGTTCTGGATACATTTCTTCGACAGAAGGAGCGAATACGTACGTACATCCCGCCGGCTCCAATAAAGCGCAGTCGTTGTCCAATGTACGAGGATAGGTCTCCAGGTCGTGTTTGTCGTTGAACTGTGTCGGATTGACAAATACACTCACTACGCAAATGTCATTTTCAGCAACACAGCGTTTAACCAAACTCAAGTGTCCGGCATGCAAAGCACCCATGGTGGGAACCAGTCCTATATGCTTGCCTTTCTCCCTTTCTTGTGACAAGAAAAGTTTCAAATCTTCAATTTTATTTACTACTTTCATCTTAATAGATGCTTAAAAAAACTTTGCAAAGCAACAAAATAATTATCAGAAATGAAAGATTTTTATTACCTTTGTACCGTTTACAAAATCATTTTATAGAATGGATGCTAAAAGAATATTGTTTATAAATCAAGAAATCAGCCCTTATTTACCAGGAACTGAGATTTCAAAGTTATGTCGAGAGTTACCTCAAGGTATTTTGGAACGCGGACGAGAAATAAGAGCTTTTATGCCTAAATACGGTAACGTAAACGAACGTAGGAACCAACTGCACGAAGTGATACGTCTGTCTGGTATGAACTTGATAATTGACGATACAGACCATCCATTGATTATCAAGGTCGCTTCTATCCAAGCTGCCCGCATGCAGATTTATTTCATCGACAATGATGATTATTTCGCTCGCAAAGGCACAGTGGTTGATGATAATAACGTGGAATTTGAAGATAACGATGAACGTTCAATCTTCTATGTCCGCGGTGTGATGGAAACGGTTAAGAAGCTCCGTTGGATTCCTGACCTGATTCATTGCCATGGATGGATGTCAGCAGTAACAGGTTTGTATATCAAACGCATGTACGCTGATGATCCTTGTTTCCGTGATGCCAAGGTTGTCTATTCTGTATATAACGAAGAGTTCAAGAATCCGTTGGATGCCAACTTTGCCAACAAGCTGAAAATGGATGGTGCATTGGATAAGGACCTTGTTGGGATCAAGGAGGATACCAGTTTTGTGGGACTTTCCAAGCTGGCAATTGACTTCGCAGATGGAATAATCCAAGGAAGTGAAACAATAAATCCGGAACTCATGGATTATATTTCAACCAAGAAGACACCTTTCTTGCCGTACCAGTCACCTGAAACTTATATGGATGAGTACAATAAATTCTATGATGTCGTTTTGGAATCTAAATAATAATTAAAACAATGAAGATGAAACGTCTTATACTTGGGCTCGCATTGGGATCCTTTCTTAGGCGGGTGTAATGATGATTTGAGTTTGGTTGGACCAAGTATTCAGCCCGAGGCTGACAAAGTCAGAGCTTTTACCGACACGTTCGAGGTGGAAATGTCTACTATCAAGCTCGATTCGGTTTATGCGAGGACAGTAAGTGGATTATTAGGCGAATTGTATGATCCGCTTTATGGCAACATCAAAGCTGATTATATCTGCCAGTTTTACTGTCCGGAGAATTATAAATTTTCCCATGAGCCTATTGAAGGAAAGGTGGATTCCATGGCGTTCTTTATCCTGTATCAACGCGATACGAAGGGTAACATATCCTCTTCTTGTATTGGTGACACTTTGGCTCCTATGCAAGCACGGATTTACAAAGTGACAAAACCGTTGGAGCGCAATTATTATACGAATATGAATGCGGCGGATTATTGTGACATGGAGACATTGTTGGGTGAGAAAACTTATACGCCGAGGGATTTGAGCATTTCTGATTCTATCCGCTCTATTACCAGCGCAACCGACAACAACTATTATACTCCGAATGTCCGTATCCGTATTTCAACCGATTTGGCACAGGCATTCTATGATGAAACGGTCAATAATCCGCAATCGTTTAAACCAGGATACTTTTAACCAATTCTTCCCCGGTTTTTATGTGACGACAGGTTATGGGACGGGCAATATTTTGAAGGTGGCGCAATCTTCATTCTTCATCTATTATAAATATATGTCTAAGACCTCTGCCGGGAAAGATACGATTATCAATACTCGTGAGCAATTCAATGTGACGAAAGAGGTCATTCAGATGAATCAGGTGAAGAACGACAACTTGGAGGCGTTGTTGGAACCGAATGAAGAGTACAGTTATATGAAAACTCCTTCCGGAGTATGTACAAAGATAGTCGTACCGGCTAAGACAATCCAAGAGAAAATAGGAACCCGTATTTTGAATGATTTCCGTTTTAAATTGAAGGCCATGCCGCAGGAGAAATGGAAGTATTCGTTCGAGGCTCCTTCCACGGTCTTGTTGATGCCGCAGGATTCAATGAAGAATTTCTTTGAGAAGAACAAAATGAGCGACAACGTGACGGCGTTTAGAGGGGATTATGACTCTGATACACGCACCTACGATTTTGGTAATATTTCGAATGTCCTGCAAATGCATATGATTAACAATCCGGACAAAGATATGGAATTGTTGGTTATTCCGATTTATTGTGCGACGACAACTGTTGCTTCTTCTGGTTATTGGAATTCGGGAACGACAACTACAACGACCTCTATGAGTAACTATTTGTCTCCTTCGGGCGTTAAACTGAAGAAAGATAAAGAGGCACGGCAGATTGTCATTGTGACAAGTGAATACAATAAAGAGAAATAGAATAGAGATATTTGATATAAATCAAACTCAATTTTAATTTTTTTCATAAGCTATTAAGAAACCCGAAGTCGAGAGATTTCGGGTTTTTGTTTTGTGTTTTTCTCAATGAATATATATCTTTGCGAATAACATAAGTTGGAAATGAAATAGGTTCTATATAAAAAGTAAAGTATATCTTCATGGTTAAATATGCTTCGTTGTTATTTCTTTGGGTAATAGTTGCCTTTCTCACCTCTTGTCATAGGGATTTTGGCAATCATTATTCCAATGCTCATAAGGAGAGAATAAAGGCAATCATGGATTCTGCGAAAGATTCCGGCAGTGTCAAGTCTCTTCTCGACACATTTATACGTCAAGGAGATTTATATGGACAAGTGCTGGCTCATGAAACTTTAGGTAAGATTTACCGTGAAAACTCCGCTTTTCCGGATGCGATTGCAGAACATCAGAAAGCTTTGGATTTGGCAAAGGTGCTGGATGATACTTTGGCGGTAGTGCAAGCTCTAAATAATATAGGAACCAATTATAGACGCTTGGGTGTTATGGCGGATGCGTCTGAGTACCATTTCAAGGCATTGGCTTTGGTGGATCAATGCCAATCTACGAGGAAGGATATTAAAAAAAGCCGGCTTGTCGCCTTGAACGGGATAGGCAATATCTATCTTACACTTCAGAATTTCAATGAGGCGGAGAAAATGTTCCGCCAATCTCTTGTAGGAGAGAAGGAGTTGGAAAGCGATTTGGGACAAGCCATTAACTATGCTAATATAGGCGCCATCTTTGCAGAAAGGAAAGAGTATGATTCTGCTTATGTCTACTACAACTACTCTTTGCATCACAATCAGATTATTCATTCGGATGTAGGAGTTTCCCTCTGTTATAACCATTTGGGGCAAATCGATGAGGAGAACGGGAAATTGCAATCAGCGTTGGAGTATTATCAAAAATCCTTTGAAATCATGCAAGGTAGCGGTGACCGTTGGCATTGGCTGGAATCTTGTCTCTCCCTTGCACGCGTACATTTAGCTATGAAGGAGTATGACAAGGCGAGGACTTATTTGTTCCAAGCCAAAGAGGTGTCCGTGGCAATTCATTCCATTGAGCATTTGCAAGCCGTATATTATTTGGCATACGAATGGTATAACCAGAAAGGAGATTGCCGCAATGCGTTGGATAATTATATTCGTAGTGAAGCCTATAAAGACAGCATAGATTACAAGGATAACCTGGTGCAAAACCAGCGGGTGAACTATGAAAAGGAGAAGAGCTTGCGTGAGATTGATGGGGCACGTAAAGAGTTTGAAGAGGAGAACAGGCGTAATAAGGTGATAGCATTCATATCTGTTATGTTTTTCGTAATCGCATGTGCTGCCATCGGATTCTTGTTCTATGCTTTGCGGATGAGAATGAAGGCGCATCGTGCGTTGAGGCAAATGGAGATGGTGCGGACGACCTTCTTTACCAACTTGACGCATGAGTTCCGAACACCTCTCACGGTAATATTGGGTTTGGTGGGGAGGATGCAGACCCATGAAGTGAGCAAAGCGGACGAAGCTCACTATCTCGATTCGATGAAAAGACAGGGAAAGAACTTGCTTGACTTGGTCAACCAGTTATTGGATATGTCGAAGCTGATGGCGAAAGCAGACCAAAAGCTGTGGAGATCCGGCAATGTGATTGCTTATATCCGCATGATTTTGGAGTCGTATAAAGATTATGCTGCTTCTTGCCAAGTAAGTCTGAACTTCAATCCCGAAGTCAATGTGTTGGATATGGACTTCGTACCGGAATACTTTGAAAAGATACTGCGGAACTTGCTTTCCAATGCTTTGAAATTCACGCCTCAACATGGGAGCATAACGATAAAGGTAAAAGCAGAAGATAAAACATTTGTCATGCAAATTGCTGACAATGGAAAGCAGATAGAGGAAAAGGACTTACCCCATATCTTCGATATGTTTTACCAAGGTGGAGATGGAATGGCAAAGAACGGAACAGGCTTGGGACTTCCTTATGTACGTCAAATGATGGAAAGCATGGGAGGGAAGATAAGTGCATGCAATCTGAAAAGCGGAGGAGTTGCCTTTACCTTGTCGATGCCATTGCGCCAAGAGGCTGTTGAAAAGACGGATTGGCAAGAAACGGAATATGTTGGACCATTACAGATACAAGATCCTGTCTTGCCGGAAGAATCTGAAGCGGAAGAGTCTGATAGCCGTCCTTCCCTATTGATTGTTGAGGACAATTTGGATGTATCTTATTATATAAGCACTTTATTGAAGGACAAATTCCAAGTTTATTGTGCGGAGAATGGCAAAGTAGCTTTAGAGAAAGCAAAGTTGTTTATGCCGGATTTGATTATCACGGATTTGATGATGCCGGAGATGGATGGTTATGAATTCTGTAAAGCTGTGCGGAATTCAGATATTATAAATCACATCCCGATTATCGTGGTGACGGCAAAAAGTGAAGAGGCGGATAGGATTCTAAGTGTGAAAGATGGTGCAGATGCTTATCTTATGAAACCTTTCAATGCAGAGGAGTTGTTCGTCCAAATCGACCGTTTGCTTGAACATAGCAGGATTTTGAGAGAAAAGTATGGAAAGGCTTTGCGAACAGGAGAAAATAAGATTACGGAAATGACCCAAAACGAACGGGATTTCATTAATCGGTTGTCCACTATGGTTTATGCTAATTTAGGAGATAGGAATTTGAATGCAGACTTCCTCGCAGATAAAGTTTGTATGAGCCGTACTCAGTTGACCCGCAAACTTCGTTCCATTTCGGGACTTACTCCGACAACCTTTATTATGCAATTACGAATGGACAAGGCCAAACGTTTGCTTGGTTCGACGGAAAAACCAATTGGCGATATTGCCTTTATTTGTGGATTTGATGATACGAGCTATTTTACCCGTGTATTCAAACAGGCATTTAATATGACGCCGACGCAGTATAGGAAGATGCCGGACATTCAAAAAGAAGGCACTGACGAGTAATTAAAAAAACTCGTGCCCGTTTTATTTTGTATGAAAAAATAGGACAAATAAATAGTTGATAAAAAGCTGGTTAGTTTTTAAAATAGTCACAATTGTACCATTCTTAAAAGTAAATTTGTTTCAATATTACCAATTATATTCTTTATTTTCCTACTAACATTTGAAAAAATCCGATAATTTTGTGAATATTAATAACAGGTAATCTTTCGGTCGGTTGTTATGGAGGATTAGAGGTTCGGAAGAAAGCCATAAAATAGGAAAATAATGGTTGCACGTAGTATTTTAATTTTTTTGTTGATGATAGGGGGAGTCCTATTCACTTCTGAAGTACAAGCTTACGAATTCAAAACTTGTGTTGTCGAAGAGAATGCAATTACAGAGGTGAAAGACTACTCAAAGGTGGCAAATGAAGAAGTTTGTACTTATCATTATTATCAAGGAGAATTGAATGGTATTGAAGACGTCCGTTTGGCGTTTGCCAAGCGTTCGGGAGTCGTGATAGGCGAACTTTGGTATGATGAAACGAGCTATTCCACGCCAGTGATTGGTTTCAAGCCAAGACAACGAAAATGAGATTACCTTTTATGTGTCGGATGGCATTACGTTTTCTTCTATAGGAATGGTTTTGACCGGTGAGATGAATGGAAACCAGTTGGTATGTTTTGATGAACGTATACAGAAAGAGTCAAAACTGAAAAAATATAAAGGAGACATCCGGTATGCGATGGATCGGGAATCAGACGCCTATTGTAGTCCTTTTAAAAAAGATTATGTTTATCCTTTCGATAGTAGAAACCGTGCGGGAATCTATGAGATTTCATTGCCCAATGGAGCAACAGGACATATTGATATCTCTTTGTTCGGCGAAGATTGGGAGGATGTGAATTTTAATTTGGAATGTTACTCTGGTGGTGTCCGTAATTATCAAGTATTGTGTGAAGGGGAAAGCCGTTTAGATGGTGCTTCTTTTATTTATACATTTGAGTGCGGATACCAAATTTCTGTAACTTTTTACAATGGTTTTATCATCTTACGTAAAGTAGGAGGAGATAAGAAGAATTGTTTTGAATCGAATTCGGTGTCTATAGAAGGACTTTATATAGAAATGCCGTCAGTAGGATAAGGAGTCGTGAAACTTTAAAATAATAATGGTCATGGGAAATAGTATGAAACGTAAGTTAATATGGAGCTTCAGCTTGCTCTTGTTCATTGGGTCACTGAGTGTGGTACAGGGTCATGAAGGATGGAACGACAAGGAAGAGGATAGTGTGTTGCCATCTGTGGATTCGGCTACCCCTAATGATAATGTTTATTATGTGAGTGTAAAGAATGGGTCGAATCGTAATAATGGAAGCAAAGATGCTCCTTTTAAAGATTTGCAAAAAGCTGTAGATGCGGCAGAGGAAGGTTCTACCATCTATGTATCTGAAGGCAATTACTTAGGTAAGCTAAACCAAGGTTATATTGAGGTGAAAAAATATATATCCATTGTGGGTGGATTCTCATCAGACTTTTCATCTTGGGATCCGACTCGGTATATTACCTCTATCCGTCCGGGTGTGGAGCAGGCAGGAACCAGTGGTTCACATGGCTTGTTGGATATTTATGTAAGAGGCAATCGCAAAGGAGTGGTCTTGATAGACGGATTGAGTTTTGATAAAGGACAAATGAATGCCTATTGCGAAGCGATTACGAACAATCCGGTAGCTGCTGCTCCCGAAGGTTGTGAAACCGGACGCATGATATTGGTGGGTGAAAGCCCGGTAGGAACCAAAGTGGGCGGTGCTCCGTTGGCGCAACAGCTGATACATGGCAATGTGGAAGGAGAGGTGATTATCCGTAATTGTACCTTTGTGAACGCATACCATTTTGCGATAGAGATGGGTTGTGTAGCCGGTCATTTCGATATATATAATAATGTATTTGTTGCGAACCGAATGGCAGCTTGCGAAGTACGGGGTATGAATGCAGACCCATCGCTCTGTTCGATAGATTTTCATCACAATACAGTTCTTTTCTCTTGGTGTCGGACAAAGGTAATGGACACAATGGGATTAGGATTTCGCTATATGACGGGAATTAACGCCAATGTCTATAATAATATCTTTGGTTGCTCCAACTTGGCAGCTTTGGAAAGAACGTTCGTGGATGGCAATGCTAAAAAGGAGGCTATGCGCGTGACATCTGCTACTAACAACCGCTTCTTCATGAACTCGGCAGATTTGATTTTGCCTTCTGGTGGTGGAAAGTGGACGAAAGTTCCGGCAGACCAGTTTGAAGATGTGGAGCAGCTGAAGGAGTATGAAGGAAATAAAGAACTCGATGAAAATGAAGCTTTCATTAAAGCGATTGATGCGGCTTATTTGAAAGGATTCGCTTCTATTTCTATCAAGCAATCGCAGGATTACCAGCCGAATAGTGCAGCCAACCAGGTGAATCGTATTTTCGGTTTGAACCAGCAAGGTACGGAAACCATCCGTGTGACAATGTTTGCCAACCGTTATCCATTTGAGAAGGCATTCGCTTTGTTTGGTGTTGTTAAGGGATTCGGTGCACAGAAACCGGAGAAGAGATAGGAAGATAATGTTTAATTCATACGAAAGATAGGTAATATGGCATTTCAAGAAACAAACTACGAGTTATGGCAGTAGACTGTCAGGCTCGATAAAAGGCATAGGTGCGGGATTCGTTATGTTCATTGCAGGAACATTGTTCTTGTGGTGGAATGAAGGACGTGCTGTCAAGACAACGCAGATGTTGGAAGAGGCGGAGAAAGTAGCAGTCCATGTAGACGATGCGTCAGTGGAGAATCCGGATGTGAATGGCAAGTTGATCCATGTAGTAGGCATGGCTGTCACGAAGGACTCTTTGGCAGACGATACTTTTGACGTTGGCGTAGTGGCTGTCCGTCTGAATAGGAAGGTGGAATATTACCAATGGGAAGAAGATTCAAAGACAGAAACGGTTGATAAAGTTGGAGGATCGCAGGAAGAGGTGACTACTTATACTTATGATAAAGAATGGACTAATTCTCCTGTTAATTCCCAAGAATTCAAAGACCCGGAATATCGCAAGAAAAATTTTGTACTTGCTAATATAGAACCTCAAACATATATGGCCAAAAATGTTAACCTTGGCGTTTATAGTCTCTCTAAGCAGTTGATTTCTATGGTATCGGGGGGAAACTCCTGTGTCATTGGCAATGAGCGAGGCAGAGATTGCGGAATGGAACAAGAAAATACACCAACCGAATGATGCTATTAGCGAAATAGGTGTGAAAGAGCAGTCTGCCGAAACAAAGACAGACTCAGCTTCTACAGCCTGGGCAGGGAGTGCTCAGGCTGTAGTTAAAGCAGATTATGTTCATATAAATAAAAATATAATTTATTTGGGTAAGAATCCGGATGCACCTCAAGTAGGAGATGTGCGTATCACCTTTACAAAGGTAGAACCTGCGGAAGTTTCTGTATTGGCAAAGGTGAATGGAAAGCAGTTGCAGGATTATACAGCAAAGAACGGAAAACGCTTATCTGTCCTTTCTATGGGCAATATTAGTATGGATGAGATGTTTGAACAGGAACATCAGAGCAATACGATATGGACATGGGTGTTTAGATTTATAGGATTGATATTAGTTGTGACAGGCTTAAAAGGTATTTTCAATATCCTGGTTACTTTGTTGAAAGTACTTCCGTTCCTTGCGGACATTGCGGGATTGGGCGTAGGTTTGGTTTGCAATGTTATTGGCTTCATATGGTCACTTATCGTCATTTCAATTGCTTGGCTTTTCTATCGTCCGGTCATTTCGATAACCCTGTTGGTTGTCGTGGCTGCCGGGGTGGTTTATTTGGTCAAACGGGGGCGTGATAAAAAGGAAACAGTATGAGATGAAGAACTGTTTATTAGTAGCATTGTCTTTTTTATTTGTTTGCAATATGTCCTGTTATAAAACTCCATCAGAGCCAGAGGCAAAATTGGTACGTTATGATTATGTCCGGTATGGCATGATGTCTCATCCAGAAGCAGTTTACAGGGTATATTTGCAACCAGATGGAAAGGCAATGCTTCAACATAACTTTACTCAAGAGAGGGATGAAGTAGAAATCCCCATCCCTGTATCAGTTTTGGATTCAATCAAGAGTTTGATGTGGAAGCATAAAATGTATAATTACAAAAGTCATTATACATCTTTGTGGAGAGTATTGGATGGTTACAGATGGTCTTATGCGGCAAAGTTTGAAGACCAAACAGAATTTACCTCAAGTGGTGATAACAGTTACCCAGAAGATGATGGCTTTCGTGAAATCCACGCTCTCTTGAACACTTATATAGAAAAATCAAATGAACAGTAAATTAAGATTAATAGTAGCTTTGGCGATTGCTTGTGTCATGCAACTTTCTGGAATAGGGAAAGTAAAAGCTCAAGCACAAGATAATGGTTGTTGGATGAGTATTGCTTTTTTGGGTTATTATACGGATTATAATAGTTTTGTCTCTTCTGCTTCTTATCCACAATTGTGTCAAACTTATCCGGATTTGCAAACAATTAAAAATTTGGCGGTTGATACGCCTGGTGAAGAGTTCTATCTGGTTATACCATCAAAAGGACATGATGTTGTGGTTAATGCTTGCACATACGATATGTATATGCAACTTACCGATAAGTTTGAAGGGGAAATATATTATAAGACAGAGAATGGCTACGATGCTTCTTTGGGTGGAAAACCATTTTTGATGAAATGTAATTATTCAGATGTTTTCCCAAGTACGATGTTGGTGATAGATGGAGCGGAAGGCCTGGAAACCTATTACCCGCACCTCGATTTGAATCAAGGTTCATTGCCTTATCATCCTCATGTGAGGGACATATCCCGTCCTTTGCCGCAATCCGAACCGGACGAATCTGGACAGTATGTGGACATGGGAATACGTGCAATGGTGAAGAATGGCAAAGCCGTTATATTGTTTGATTGGGATAAATTAAACTCAAGCGGTTATATCAAAGTCAATGGAGAGGATAGCTATAGTAATATCCGTGTGGTTTCCGAAATAAATGGTATCTGTCGCCAAGTATTTGTTGGTAGTATCGGTCAGGATATAAATCCTTGGCTTTGCTTACTTATGGATGATGGGACAGTCAAGACTTTGGGCTTGTTTGACGCATTACATAGGGAAGACTTTGCAGCAAGCCCCGCATTACCCGGTTTTTCCGATATCAGGTCCTTTGAAGAGGGAGGAGCTGGCGAGTATGAACCGGGATGCTTCTCTTACGGTACTATTTTCGGAATAGACAAGACCGGAGGCCGCCATGAAATACCTGTCTTTTTAGATGACGGGAAGTATACTTATGAAGCATTGACGGCAGAAGAAGGGGAGCATGTGACACTGCTTTTGACAAGCAACTGGAGAATGGTACTCATGGTTACAACCACATACGAAGTGGCGGAATTTTGGGCAGGAAGCTTTTTGGAAGTAGTGAAGCGAGATGATTCATATGATTGTGATTTTCGTCTGAGAGATATGTATTCAATAGAGAGGAATCAAGATAAATCTGGAACATTCAGGTTTAGAGTGGAAGACGATAAATATACATTGATTCCTGTTTCCGGGTTTGCTCTTTATGGCAAAAGAGGCCAAAAGATAGAGTTGAAGAAGATGAAAAAGGAATGGCAATAAGGCTTTGGAATGGAAATTCAATAAAAAGAAAAAATAAAGATTGATTTTGTTCCTTGCTTTGTTGGTTTTCAAGAAATACTTATATCTTTGTAAATAGTAAACCTATAAAATTTGTAGCGATGCCGAATATATCACAACGTGGAATAAGCATGCCTGCTTCTCCAATTCGCAAACTTGTACCGTTGGCTAACCAAGCCAAGGCAAAGGGGGTAAAAGTGTATTATCTGAATATCGGTCAACCGGATATTCCTACTCCGGAAATCGCATTAGAGGCGATGCGCAAGATTGACCGGACAGTATTAGAGTATTCACCCAGTGAAGGAATTCGCAGTTTCCGGGAAAAACTGGTGAAGTACTATGAAAAGTACAATATCATGGTAGATGTGGACGATATCATCATCACTACCGGAGGATCAGAAGCTGTGTTTTTTACATTCATGGCATGTCTTGACCCAGGAGATGAAATTATCGTTCCGGAACCAGCTTATGCCAATTACATGGCGTTTGCCATAGCTTGTGGAGCAGTTATTAAAACTATCCCATCTACTATAGAAGATGGCTTCGCTTTGCCTCCGATGGAAAGTTTGAGGAATTGATTACACCACGTACCAAAGCCGTTTTAATTTGTAATCCGAACAATCCGACTGGTTATCTATATACAAGGAAAGAGATGAACCAAATGAGGGATCTTGTTAAAAAATATGACTTGTTCTTGTTCTCAGATGAAGTGTATCGTGAATTCTGTTATACGGGAGCTCCTTACATCTCTGCCTTCCATTTGAAAGGTATAGAGAATAATATCGTATTGATTGACTCAGTATCTAAGCGATATAGTGAGTGTGGAATCCGTGTCGGAGCTTTACTTTGCAAGAACGAGAAAGTCCGTGAAAATGTAATGAAAATGTGTCAGGCACGATTGAGCCCTCCTTTAATTGGACAAATTATTGCGGAAGCTTCGTTGGATGCACCGGCAGATTACATATTGGATGTATATAATGAATATGTAGAGCGCAGAAAGTTCTTGATTGACGGTTTGAATAAGATTCCGGGCTGTTATTCTCCAATACCGATGGGAGCTTTTTATACCGTAGTGAGGCTTCCGGTTGATGATGCAGATAAGTTCTGTGCATGGTGCTTGAGTGATTTTGAATATGAAGGACAAACCGTAATGATGGCTCCAGCTTCCGGTTTCTATACATCGCCTGAATTAGGTAGAGATGAAGTACGTATGGCATACGTGCTGAAAAAGGAAGACCTTGCCAAAGCATTGATTGTGTTGAGGAAAGCTTTGGAAGCTTATCCGGGCAGGACGATTTAATATGAATTTGGAACTTTTCATTGCGAGAAAGATTCATTTTTCGAAGCAGGGGGAACGGCAAGCGACTCCCCCTGCTATTCGTATAGCTATGATTGGTATAGCTTTGGGATTGGCGGTCATGATTCTTTCTGTTGCTATCGTGATTGGATTTAAGAAAGAAGTACGAAACAAAGTGATAGGTTTCGGTTCCCATATCCAGATAACCAATTTCGACAACAATAGTTCCTATCAGACAAAGCCCATTGCTGTTTCTGACTCTTTTTTAGTGGCATTGAAAGAGAGGTCAGGGATTCGCCATGTAGAAACGTTTGCGACCAAGCCGGGGATATTGAAAACGGAAACAGATTTCCAAGGAATCGTGTTGAAAGGTGTAGATAGGCAATATGATTGGTCTTTCTTCCAAAAGAACTTGAAAGAGGGGGAAGTTTTCCAACTGGATTCTGCCAAACGTTCGTCGGATGTCATTATCTCTCGCTATTTATCTGATTTGGTCGGATTAAAGGTAGGAGATTCTTTCTTGACCTATTTTGTCGAGGAGGATGTTCGAGCGAGGAAATTCCATATTACGGGTATTTATGAAACGGGTTTTGCCGATTATGACAAACTTTTCGTTATCGCAGACATTCGTCAGGTCAAGCGGTTGAATGGTTGGTCGGATGATCAGGTAAGCGGAGTGGAATTGTTGGTCGATGATTATGGTCAGGTGGATTCGTTGGCGGAAAATCTCTATTTTGAATTGATGGATAAGCAGGACAGAGAAGGAAATACATATTATGTCCGTTCCATAAAAGAGTTGAACCCGATGATATTTAGTTGGTTGGAAGTATTGGACATCAATGTGGTTGTTATATTGGTACTGATGCTTGCTGTGGCAGGCTTCACCATGATTTCCGGACTGTTGATTATCATATTGGAGCGAACCAACATGATAGGAATCCTAAAAGCTTTAGGTGAAAATAACCGGAGCATTCGGAAGATATTCTTATATGTTTCCTTCTTTCTGATAGGGAAAGGAATGTTATGGGGAAATGTGATAGGCATTTCGCTTAGCCTATTGCAATCGTATACACATTTAATCAAATTGGATTCATCCATCTATTACTTGGATGCTGTACCTGTTGATTTGAATGTCGTCTCTTTGGCTTTATTAAATATAGGGACATTGCTTGTCTCTATGCTAATGATGTTAGGACCCTCTTATTTGATTACACGCATTAGCCCGGCTAAAAGTATTCGTTTTGAATAGATTTAGCAACTTTATCTTAAGAGATTTTGTTAGAATATTAAAAGGGAAAAATGAAAAATAAAAAATGGACTGGTGCATTTGCGCTCCTTTTTACGGGTGTGCTAATTGGTTGCCATACAGATAATACAAATACACAATCTTTGTTGTCAGCTTCGCAAGAGAAGACAGCTTTCCAGACATCTTCTCCTTGGAAGCCACAATTAAATGTGGATGCAGATGTGGCTATAGTTTATGGAACATCGCATAAGCATTCGTCGTTTGATAGCAAAAGCTATACTTTTGAAGAGAGGGTGAAAAGTTGGAAGGATAGAGGTTATTTGACTCATTTTATGACAGGAAGTGCTTGGGGTGACTACCAAGATTACTTTATGGGCAAATGGGACGGGAAGACGCATTTGGATGAAGGACAAGTGACGTGTGAAGGGGATACGATTTGGCATGGGAAGTCTGCTCCCTATATTGTCCCTTCTGAGAATTTCATTCATTATATGCAGGAAAGACATATCAAACGTGCTATAGACGCAGGCATTGATGCTATCTATCTTGAGGAACCTGAGTTTGGGCAAGAGCGGGATATAGTGAAGCCTTTAAACGGGAATGGAAAGAGTTTTATGGAACGGATTGGCGCCCTCAACACGAATCGGCAGAGAATACATATCTATCGAACAAATTAAAATACCATCTATATTACCGGGCATTGAATGAAATGTTCACTTATGCCAAGGAGTATGGCAAATCCAAAGGAATGGATGTTCGTTGTTATGTCCCTACTCATTCTTTGATTAATTACTCCCAGTGGCAAATCGTTAGTCCGGAGGCAAGCTTGGCTTCTTTACCTTGTGTGGATGGTTACATTGCACAAGTATGGACAGGAACATCACGTGTCCCTAATTACTATGACGGGTTAGAAAGAGCGGGTCTTTGAAAATGCCTTTTTGGAATATGGCTGTATGGAATCAATGACAGCCCCGACCCAAAGGAAAGTATATTTCTTGACAGATCCGATAGAAGACAGGGTTCGTGATTGGGAAGATTACCGGAGGAATTATCAAGCTACATTTACTGCCAAATTATTATATCCCCAGAATAACAATTATGAAGTGATGCCTTGGCCGGAACGTATTTATGAAGGCTGGTATAAATCCACTCCTGATAGTGATGAGAAAATACAGATTCCTCGTTTCTATTCTACGCAAATGCAGCTGATGATTCATGCGTTGAATAACATGCCTGTATCTGATAACAGGATTAATGGATCGTCAGGTATTTCTGTGTTGATGGCCAATTCTTGATGTTCCAACGTACACCTCAACCTGTTTCTGGTTATGACGATCCTCTTTTCTCGAATTTTTATGGACAAGTGCTTCCATTCATTAAACGTGGAGTTCCTGTCCATTTGATGCATATAGAGAATGTTGCCAATCCGGATAATTGGGAAGGAACGAAAGTGTTGTTGATGAGTTACACCAATATGAAACCTTTGGATGCTTCGGCGCACCAATATATTGCAGATTGGGTGGAAAAAGGTGGTGTTTTGGTCTATGTATCCACGGATAGTGATTCTTTCCAGCAAGTTGAAGAGTGGTGGAATCAAGGAGATAACAAGTTTAAAGCTCCATCTGAACATTTGTTCCAATTGATGGAGTTGCCACAGGATGCAAATGAAGGGGAATATACAGTGGGTAAAGGCACTGTTTGTGTAATCCGCCAAGACCCTAAACAGTTCGTCCTGCACAAGAATGGAGATGGAACTTTAGTGGAAACAGTAAAACGGTTGTATGAAACGAAAACAGATATGGGAGGACTCTCTTTTAAATTATTTTTATTTGGAACGGGGAGCTTATGATTTGGTGTCTGTTTTAGATGAAAGTGTTACTTCGGATCCTTATCGTTTGGAAGGGACTTTGATTGATTTGTTTGATCCATCGGCTCCTCTCTTAAGCGAAAAAGTAATTTATCCAGGAGAGCAAGCCTTCCTATTGGATGTCAACAGAGTTTCTAATCCAGAAAAACCTCAAGTCTTGTGTGCAGCTGCGCATGTGACGGACGAAAAGGTTATTTCCCATTCATATCAGCTGACAGCAAAAGGTCCGCTTAATACAACGAATGTTATGCGGATATTGCTTCCATCTGCTCCTATACAGGTGGTTGTATGTGATGTGAAAGGGGAAAAGGTTGTAACAGCATCTAACGAATGGGATGAGAAAGCCGTACTCTGTTCTTGTCCTTTGAGAATGATCCGGATGGCGTATCAGTGATAATAGATTGGTAAAAACAAGAAAAAGTTAGTTATGAAATTATATCGAGGAGAATTGTTCTATTTTACAGGCTTGTCCGTAAAGGGTGAGCCTCAATGGGTTTATTATGAAGATGGCGCATTGTGTGTGGATGAAGGTCGTATCTTGGCGACAGGTGATTATGCTTCTATGAAATCAAAGTATCCTAATCCCCAAGAGGTGGATTACCGGGGATATTTGTTAATGCCAGGCTTTGTGGATGCACATATCCATTTTGTCCAATCTGAAATGATAGGCATGCCTGCTCCTCAGTTGTTGGATTGGCTGACTGATTATACATTCCCTTTGGAAGGAAGGTTCACGGATATGGGGCATTGCCAACGCATTGCCAACGTGTTTGTCAAAGAACTTTTCCGGAACGGGACAACTGCTTGTGCAGCGTTTGGTTCTATCCATGCGGATTCAGTTGATGCTTTATTTGGTGTGGCAGCCAAATATCAAATGTGCATGATAGCGGGGAAAGCCCATTCTAACCGATATGCTCCGGACTCTCTTTGTGAAAAACCGGAAGAAGGCGCTGAGGACGCAAGGCGTTTGATTGAGAAATGGCATGGGAATAAGCGTTTGCATTATGCTATTACTCCTCGCTTTTCGGTTTCTTGCACAGAGGAGGAGTTGAAAATATGCGGAGCTTTGCATGAAGAGTTCCCTGATACTTATATCCAGACGCATTTGTCGGAAAACAAATCCGAAGTGGAAACGGTAATGGAGTTGTATCCGGGAGCAAAAGATTATTTGCATACTTATGAGGAATATGGATTGTTGACAGATCGTACGTTGTTTGCCCACGGCATATACCTGTCGGACTTAGAATTGAAGCGGATAGCAGACAGCCGGGCGGTGGTTGTGCATTGTCCCACTTCCAATTCATTCCTTGGCAGTGGCATCTATGATATGGCACGAGTCAATAGTGCGGGTGTTCTGACTGTCATGGGGACTGACGTGGGTGCTGGAACTTCTTTTTCTATGTTCCAAACAATGGGCGAGTCTTACAAAGTCCAACAAATAAAAGGATACATGATGCCTGTCATGGAGACATTTTATAAAGCGACTTTAGGAAGTGCATCTGCCTTGCATCTGGAAAAGGAGATAGGTTCCCTTTTGCCTGGCCAGTTCGCTGATTTCATTGTCGTTGATTATGCCTCGACTATTCCCCAGCGGCTCCGGATGGATTATTTGGAGAAACTGGGACGATTGACGATTGAGCAGAAATTGTTTGGACTTCAGACAATGGCGGACGACAGAGCAATAAAGGCGACTTTTGTTGCCGGGAACTGTGTCCACGAATTATAATTGTCCTTGCGTGGAACGCAAGGACTGGATGCCGATGAGCCGCTCATATCGAGCACCGGCAGGGCAGTAATAAATGTATATCGTGTATTCGTTTTCTGTTTCATGGAAATCTCCTTCGATGGCACCAGTGCTACCCGTTTCTGTTCCCTCTTTTACAAACAGATATTGATAATTGTAATTGCCCTGTTTTAAAAGCAGGGCTTTTTCATATCGGTGAGTGTCCGGGTTGTAGACCATCTCATTCTCTTCTTTGAAAAGGTTTTGGACAAAATCACCATTCAGGTATACCTTTCCTTCCTTTGCTTCCGGCATGTTAAGTATGAAATGCACGATGTAGTAATCTGCTTCTGTATTGGCATCATTGCATCGGCTGCATGCAGGATAGAACCTCCCGTTTGGTCTTGGTCGTATGAATAACTATTCATGGCAGTGGGAATATCCTGGCTTAACTCTACATGATAGTAGGGGTTAAAGAAAGAGGTGTTTTCCACATGCATTCCATTGTATTTGTGTGTTAAGAACTCCATTCTTCGGTATTCATTTCCAGCTGGGAATATCAAACTGCGGCAATTCTCATATACAATTTGGTCACTGAGGATTGTGCTGGGCTGGATGTCGGAAACACGTTGGTCGGGACGATTGTTTTGGAGAATCCGTATTTAAGATCCCTTTTGGGAAAAGCAATAGGAAAGTTTTTCTTCTGGATGGAGAAATTGACTTGCTGATGGCGTTGGTAAGTATCAATCAATGTGTTCCCTTTCACCTCGCCGCTGATGTTGACTTGTGGCTCTACAACGGAAAAACAGGCAGTCAAAATGGTCTTTTCCGGTTGTTCCTCATCGTAGATACGGACTGCATAATTCCCCGATACTTTCAACTGTATGTCTTCATTGGGCAATAAGAGCTGATAATTCACATACTGCACAGTCGTATTGAAAGAGTTGGCAAAATCATCTATCGTCAATCCTTGGAATCCTTGCATATATTCGACTTGAGTGAGTTGAGAAGCTGTCCAATCTGCGTTGCAGTGGATGATGTTGTAAGCATAACGTGTGTAATGGGAAGACAAATCGTCAAAATTGATTTCTATTTGTTCGTCACTTCCCAAAGAGATAACCGGAATCGTGAATATTTCACCCGGTTGTCTTACTTGTAGCGACTTGATGCGTTTCGGACTGAAAACTTCTGTTTGATAAACAGTTTGTGCCCTGGAAGGCAATATTGTAAGGATGTATATTAAGAAGAATAATATGGACTGTTTCATGATTAAAATACAATTGAATGAGTAAATACTAATAATCGCAGCAAATGTATGAATTTAGTTTGAATTAGGAATAATCGGAATCTTTTCATTTTTTCTTACCTTTGTACTATTAAAACAAAAAATAGAGAGAAATGTCAGTAGCAAAAAGAGATGATGATATGCGTAAAGTTACTACGCACCGTTTATTTGAAATGAAACAGAAGGGGGAAAAGATATCGATGTTGACAGCCTATGACTATTCCATGGCGACATTGATTGACCAATCGGGTATGGATGTCATTCTTGTGGGTGACTCTGCATCGAATGTCATGGCAGGAAACACGACGACTTTGCCTATCACTCTTAATCAAATGATATATCATGGCAGGTCCGTAGCCAAAGCCGTGCAACGTGCGTTGGTTGTGGTGGACTTGCCTTTCGGTACTTACCAAGGTAATCCTTTGGAGGCTTTGGCTTCTGCTATCAGAGTTATGAAAGAGACACATGCAGATTGCATCAAATTGGAAGGAGGTTCGGAGGTGCGTGAATCTATCGAACGTATTTTGTCTGCCGGCATCCCGGTCATGGGACATTTGGGTTTGACACCACAGTCCATTAATAAATTTGGTACTTACTCGGTGCGTGCCCGTGAGGAGGCTGAAGCAAACAAGCTGATAGAAGATGCCCGCATGTTGGAAAATGTTGGCTGTTTTGCCTTGGTGTTGGAGAAGATTCCGGCAGAGTTGGCAACACGTGTAGCGAAGGAGTTGAGTATCCCTGTCATTGGTATCGGAGCCGGAGGCGGTGTGGACGGACAAGTTTTGGTGATGCATGATATGTTAGGAATCAACCAAGGATTCTCTCCGCGATTCCTCCGTCGTTATGCTAACTTGGCGGAAGATATCACTCGTGCGGTGCAAGCCTATATCGAGGATATCAAGACGGGTGATTTCCCGAATGAAAAGGAGCAATATTGATAAGACGAGAATTATGACGAAGATTCAAGAGACATTGACTGGTTTGCCCCAAGAGACGAAAGAACGGATTGCTCCTGTCTTTGGTTCTGTTGAAGCGATGTATGAGGTAATTTACCTAATCGCAAGGAATGAGCATTTGACTGACTTGGACAAGCCGGAGAATTATGAAGTTAGGATGAAAGTAATCCGCAGGATACGTTCCCAAGTGGAAGAGTTGCTTACGTCTTATGGTTTGGATGGAAAAGAGATAGTTGCAGATATCGCAAGTGACTATTTTGAGGATTATGTGAAATATGTTGACAAAGAGGTTTCCATCACTAATGGACAATTCATGGATATTTTGCATAAGATAGAAAGTGCTAAGGTGTAGGAATTAACGTTAGAAAGTAGTTGGTTGTATGGGGGAAAAGAACGATTACATTACCTGGAAAGTAGTATGGAGCTATTTGCTCTTGTTGCTTACTGCGGTTTGTTCTGTGTGGTATATTTATACCATCCTCCAACAATTGGCTGTGGATGATCCACCTGAGACCTCAAATCGTGAGAAAATATATTTGGTGACCAATACGCTCTCCTTGATTTATGAAAGTGAAGCCTTGGGGCAGCTGGTCGGTATGCCGAACAAAGACTATCGCAATTTTAACCGCACCATAAAGCAGGCTCATCGCAATTTGGACTCTTTGCGGTTTATTGACCGACTCTACGCAACAACTCAAATTGGATACCATTCAGGATTTGTTGAAGCGGAAACGTTGGAACACGTTGAAGCTGATAGAGACATTGGATGAATGGAATGCCGGGCAAATCTATTTTGAGAATATCGAAAAAGTGATTGCCATTCAGGAAACTATCGAAGTAAGGAAAGACTCGATACGAATTACTCCGCCTGTCATACATGAAGTGATTGATGTCCAACAAGACACGGTGCTTGTATTAAAGAAAAAGAAAGGTTTCTTCAAACGGCTTGCCGAGGCTTTTTCCCACAAAAATATGGTTGATACAAGTATTGTTGTCAATACGACCCGCCAAATAGTCGCTGACACGGTGAAAGTGGCTTATAACCCTGCGGATACGATTGTCCGAGTGTTGAGGAGTTTACAAGACACGGTCGCCTTTAAGAGGAGGCAATTGGCAGATGAGTTGCTTCACCGGGCTGCTAATTTACGATATAGCAACTCTGTCATATCCAGTAAAATCAATCAAATGCTGAGGGATATTGAAGAGGAGGAAGTGGATGATTCTTTTGTGCGTGTACGTCATAAGCAAGAGTTGCTGAAGGAGACGACGCGGACAATTGCCACGATTGGATTGGTGGCTGTGTTTATCGCTATCATTTTCTTGGTTATCATCATACGTGATATTTCCAAAAGCCATTATTACCGTAAACAGTTGGAGAAAGCCAAATTATACGCTGAAGGACTGTTGAGGGGCAGGGAGAAATTGATACTAATGATTAGCCATGATATAAGGGCTCCGCTCTCTTCCATTATCGGTTATATAGAACTTTTGCAGCATCGGCATCCCGATGAGCGTTCCGCTTATTATTTGGACAACATGTCCGGTTCATCCCAACATATATTGTCATTGGTGAATGATTTGTTGGATTTCCACCGTTTGGAGTCCGGACAGGTGGAATTGCACTTTGTCCCGTTCCAAGTTGATACTTTCATGAAAGAGATTTATGATAGCTTCCGGCCGATTGCTGGAGCGAAAGGGTTGGATTTGGAACTTGATATCCAAATGGATGAACGGGGTTATAGTTATATATGTGACATCATCCGCTTGAGGCAAATCATCAGCAATCTGTTGTCCAATGCAATCAAGTTCACGCAAGAGGGGAAGATTGTCATTCGTGTGTCTGTGAGGAATATCCACTTGAAAATGTATCAATTGGACATCACTATTTCTGATGCGGGTCCTGGCATTCCGGAATCCGAGCAAGAACGGGTCTTTGGCGACTTCACCCGTCTCAATGATGCAGAACAGGTAGAAGGATATGGTTTGGGCTTGTCCATCACACGCCGTTTGGTCAAATTGCTCAAAGGAACATTGCGTTTGCATAGCGTAGTGGGAAAAGGAAGTGATTTTATCGTCTCTTTGCCTTTGCGGATTTCAGATGTGGAGGTGAAACCGGTTGTGGAAATAAACCAGCCTGATAAAATATTGCCTGTTACGGAAGAGAGAGTCGTTTATTGTTTGTTGGTGGACGACGATGCCATCCAGTTGGCATTGACGGAAGAGCTGCTTAAGCAAAGCCATGTCGAAGTTGTATGTGTTTCCAATCCATTTGCAGTATTGGATATTCTTAAGAATACTGCGTTTGATGTTATTATTTCTGATATCCAGATGCCGGGAACAGACGGTTACCATTTATTGGAAATGATTCGCAAGTCTGGCATTCCTGGTACGGACAAAGTGCCTGTCATTGCCCTTTCTGCCAGTGTGGCAAAAGATCATAATCATTATATAGAAGCTGGATTTACCGGATTCATCAATAAGCCGTTTACAGCCGAACAGCTCATAGAATTGTTGAATAAATTGCTAACTACGCATTTGAAACCTGTTGCCCATATTGATTTTACGCAATTAACGGCATTTGCAGGAGGAGACAAAGAGGCTTCCATGTCTATCCTTCATACATTTATAGAAGAGACAACGAAAAGCATCGCCTTGTTAAATACTTGTTTGCAAGAGGGCAATAGGGCGGAAGCAGCACGGATTGCCCATAAATTGATACCTTTATTGACGATGATGGGCGCAAACCATTTGGTGCAGAAGCTGCGTATCTTAGAAAAGAATGATGATGAGCTGACGGACGAAGGTTGGCACAAGCTGTTGGATGAAGTGATTGGAAACGTTTCGGAAATCGTTTGTCAGGCCAAACAACACTACAATGACGAAAGCGATAGTGTGAGTGGGGAATAGAAAGTGTGGAATATTTCCCCGCTTTCCCCGTAGTTGTTCCTCGTTTCCCCAATATTCCCCAGGGCATAAAGTCTGAATTTCCTCCAAAAATGGAATATAAAAGCATTATTTCTCCTTTTTTGGGACATAAATCCTGAAATGAAGAAGTTTGGCACGAATTTCGCATATATTTATGCGACATACATAATTAAGTGTTTCTACATTTATCCGTTTTTATAGGTTAAGTCTTTACTTGAAAAAAGTAAAAGAGTAGTAAGTTAAAGTGTTTTTTTGATTAAGTCTGCTAATAAGAGGTAACTCGTGAGAGTAAGCCTCTTTTTTTTGCCCTTTACTCTCGGTCGGAAGCAAACTGTTTTTGATGCACTCTACATTATAGAATATAACACCATTTAAATACTGTTTAAATAGCGTTTAAACACTGCACTTAAAAACTCAAAAACATGGGCAACACGTTATCATCCTGTTTATGTACTGATGCTGATAGATATCGGGAAAAAGAATATAACGCCTTCTGAAGCCATGGAATAACCCAAAGATATGAGAATGCAAATCAAGCTACCTATGAACATGGATGTTTACATGCAGACCATGTTCATAGGTATCAAAAAATAGCCAAACTTTTTGATGAAGGTTTTAGAGTGATGCAATGACAAAGTCAGGTTTTTCCAAAAGCTAGTATGCTTTTTTGAAAAAGGTAGTATGCTTTTTTGAAAAAGGTAGTATACTTTTTGAGAAAAGGTAGTAAGCTTTTTAAGAAAAGGTAGTAAGCAATGTGTCGAGCGTATTGGAATATTCTCTTAGAATGCATTAAGAAAGCATGGATAATTTTCTTTGTCTTATTTGTAATGTGGACGATTGTATGGATGGAAGTGGTATAAAAATAAAAAGGGGACCGATTCACATCGCTGCCCCTCCCTAAAAATTAAACGCCAAAACTAAATCTAAACAAAAAACACAAATAATGATAATAATCTCTTTATTCTTTTTTCTTATGTCGCTCCTTCATGTACTTTTCCCAAAACTTCATTTCAGCATCTTTGTACTTATAAAGCTTTTCAGGTGGTAATATCTGAAGGAACTTGGCATAATACTCTTTTTCCAATTCAGCTTCTTTAATCCGGCTTTCCAAACAAGCATTCATTACCTCTTTGTAAGCGTCAGTAGAAATTTCCTTATTAGCTATTTTGGACATTCTGACGTGCTTATGTTTGTGTCTGCAAGCCCGACCAACTTCAAACTTCTTGCGTTGCAATTCATTGCACAAAGGAATGAATTCCGCAGCTTCCTCTGGCGTAAGCCCCAATTCTGCTGTCAAGAAAGCTCCTTTTTTTGACTCGTACGCTTCCAAATTGAACTTTTTGTTCTCATTGGGCTTTTGAGCATCCATATCAATGGAATGCATTATTGTCAACGCTGCAAATATATAAATTATTGCTCTATTCATATTAATGTTGATAATTAAAAAAACTTAATTTATTGTATTCCAATTATTCGTTGTTCAATTCATTAAGAATCAAAGCTTCCGTATATTGGTCTTCCAAGTATTGTAAATACTCATTTTCCTCGTTTTCGAAGTCATATTCAGATTCGTCCGCCATGTATGTAGAATTCTGCGTGCTGACTAAAAGAGAGTCTGCTTGGTTGGACAGCTTATCGGAATTGTCAAAAAAAACGATTGCTTTGAAAAAGAGTCCTAATCCAGCGAACATGGCCGCTAAATAGAATATCGGGCGGACTCTGTCCCACATCGTTACCTTATTGTCCTCAAATTGGGGCTCATCGTCCGGTATTTGTTCCATCATCCGGGCTGTGAAACCTTCAAAATAACCGTCCGGCACACGAAAGGGGTTCTCTTTCCGCATGTTTTCAAGTTTGTTGTCTTTGGCTTCCATCATGATATAATTTTATATATATATGTATGACTATATTTCTGTTTAAAGGTTTAATGGATTCTACTTTTTTGTAGGGAAACATTAAACATCTTTTGTCAGGTATTCTTCAATCTTTTTGACGGCATAATGGTATGACGCTTTCAATGCTCCGGTTGTCGTTCCGACTATTTCGGATATTTGCTCGTAGGTCATATCATCAAAATACTTCATGTTGAATACCAAACGCTGCTTGTCCGGCAATCTCAGGATTGCTTCCTGCAATTTCCTTTGGATGTCATCTCCATTGAAATAGGTGTCACTTTTGAGTTTCTCTAACAGATAAACGTCCGTATCGTCAATGGATATATTATTTGAGTTTCGCTGTTTGTTTAAAAAAGTGATACATTCGTTGATTGCAATCTTGTAGAGCCAAGTGGATATTTTGGCTTCCCCCCGGAAATAATCCAAATTGCTCCATGCCTTTAAGAATGTATTTTGCAGCAAATCGTCGGCATCTTCATGGTTCAAGACCATCTTCCTGATTTGCCAATACAGTTTCTCCCCATAAAGCGTCACGATTCTTTCGAATGTGGAACGCTTTTTCGAAGGGTCTTGTAATTGACTTGCAAGCTCTTTGTCTATGTCTATTGCTTTTTGCATGAACTGTTGCTTCTATTTTCAGGTGCTAAAATTAGCTAAATATTACGTATCTCCAATACAATGGAGTCGCTTTTTGGGAAATATCTGCAAAAAAAACGCTAAGTTTGCTCGCTGAAAATATTAACAAGCTCATAAGATGTCAAAGCAAAAAGTGGTAATTTGCCAGGATTTAAAAGCTGAGTTGCAATCGTTTCTGGATAGTTTGGATTATGATAAATTATTTGTATTGACGGATACAAATACAGTGGAAAAGTGTTTCCCGTTAGTCAAGGAGGTGCCCGCAATCCAATCCGCACGTTTGATTGTGGTTGAGGCGACGGACTTGCACAAGGATTTGGAATCTTTGTCCACTATTTGGAGGCATTTGTCGAATGAGGGAGCTTCGCGCCATTCTGTTCTCTTGAATTTGGGAGGTGGAATGGTCACCGACATGGGCGGTTTTGCTGGTGCTACTTTCAAGCGGGGCATACGCACGATTAATGTGCCGACTACATTGATGGCTTCAGTGGATGCTGCTGTCGGTGGAAAGACAGGAATCAATTTTAACGGCTTGAAATGAGATAGGAGCTTTCTATCCTCCTTTGTGTGTGTTTATTGATTGTGGTTTCCTGCGCACTTTGGATAGAGATAATGTCCTTTCCGGATATGCCGAAATGATAAAACATGGGTTGATAAGCTCGATGGAAACATATACGTCGGTCTTGTTGTATGATATTGACACGATGAACTATGGATTCCTGAACCGCTTGGTCGCACAATCGGTTGCGGTCAAGGAGGAAGTTGTCGAAAAAGACCCGAAAGAACAAGGCATCCGCAAAGCCCTTAATTTCGGACATACCATAGGGCACGCCTACGAGAGTTTGTCGTTCAAGAAAGGCAAACCATTGTTGCATGGACATGCTGTTGCAGCCGGAATCATTAGTGAGTTGTTCTTGTCACACAAAGTATGCGATTTCCCGATGAACAAATTGAGCCAAGTCGTTTATTATATAAAGAGTTATTATCCTCCTTTCCTGTTTGATTGCAAGGATTATGATGCGTTGTACGAGTTGATGACGCATGACAAGAAGAATGAAGGAGGAGTCATCAACTTTACACTGCTTTCACAAGTGGGCGATGTCCGTATCGACCAGCATGTCAGCAAGGAGGATGTTGTGGCATCATTTGATTTTTATAGAGAATGTTTCGGATTTTGATAGATTGAACGGATGAGAATCATAGAAGTTTGCGCAAATTCGGCACAAAGTTGCTTGGAAGCCCAAGAAGGAGGAGCCAAGCGGGTTGAGTTGTGTGCCGGAATACCCGAGGGAGGAACGACTCCCAGCTATGGCGAAATAGTCATGGCGCAACGTTTAGCCCATCATATCGACATAAATGTCATTATTCGTCCGAGAGGTGGTGACTTCCTTTATACAGAGGCGGAAATCAATTCGATGCTGATGGATATTGAGTTGTGCAAGAACCTGAAGGTTCATGGTGTCGTGTTCGGATGCCTGACCAAAGAGGGAGACATTGATGTTCCCTTGATGGAAAAGTTGATAGCGGCGGCACAACCATTGTCTGTGACTTGCCATCGTGCGTTCGATGTTTGTCGTGACCCGTTCAAGGCTTTGGAAGAGTTGATTAGTTTGGGATGTGACCGAATCTTGACTTCCGGACAGCAATCCAATGCGGTAAAAGGAATCCCGTTGATTAAACAATTGGTGGAAAAGTCAGCAGGACGGATCATCATCATGCCCGGTTGTGGAATCAGGGAAAACAACATAGGACAAATAGAGAAGAAACGGGTGCTAAAGAGTTTCATACGTCTGCCAGAAGCATAGTTTACAGCCAGATGGCATATCGCAATGAAAATGTCCCAATGGGAAGTAGCGCTGTTTTATCAGAGTTTGAAACGGAACAAACTGACAGGGAAAAAGTGAAAAGAATGTTGTAAGGCTCACATTGATTCCCTAAAAACTTTCATTTCATATAAATTTTGCTTTTCTTTGCAGTGAAAATAAAGAATAGGGCATTTCTTGATGTTCGTTTATAAGAGGATAGACGGCAGAAAAGATTGGAATGTCCTTGGTTTTCGAAAAGAACAAAGACGTGAATTTAATCGTAGAACAAGGGAACTCATCTACAAAAGTGGCCGTGGTAAAAGACTGGAAAGTAGTGGCTTCATTTGTTTATCGAGTATTCAATAAAGATGTTTTGGCATCATTGTTTAGGTCATATCCATTGGATAAAGGTATTTTTTCTACTGTGACAGCAGTGGACGAAGATGTTGTGGCTTACTTAGAGAGCCACCTTTCCCGCTTTGTCTTTTTTGATAGCCAGGTGAAACTGCCGATTGCGATTGAATATAAAACGCCGGCAACTTTGGGCAAAGATAGGATTGCAGCCGTTGTGGGAGCCTATCATTATCAACCTGGCAGGAATTTGTTGGTCATTGATGCGGGCACTTGCATAACGTATGAAGTCGTAGAAGCGGCAGGCAGGTACATCGGAGGGAATATCTCTCTCCGGGAATGACTACCCGTTTTAAAGCATTGGAGCATTATACGAGCAAATTGCCGTATGTCGAGGAAACGGACGATGTGCCTTGCATCGGGCAAAGCACGGAAGAGGCAATACAAGCAGGTGTTGTGAATGGAATCGTGTATGAAATGGATGGATTTATAGAGCAGATGAAGCAAAAGTATCCGGATATTTTTGTTTTTTTAACTGGCGGACATTCGTTTTATTTTGAAAGCCGATTAAAAAATTCCATCTTTGCAGACATTAATTTAGTGATGACAGGATTAAATAGAATCTTAGAATACAATGTTGAAAATTAAAAAGTTTATTTTTTTAGGAGTCATGATGTTGACCCAATTGGTTGTTTTCGGACAGAACAACACTTCATCTCCTTATACCCGCTTGGGCTATGGAGATTTGGCGGATCGTTCATTTGGTGCCGGAAGAGCCATGGGAGGTGTGGGAATTGGTTTGCGTTCTCCTAAACAGATAAATCCTATGAATCCGGCATCTTACAGCTGTATGGATTCTCTGACGTTTATCTTTGACTTCGGTGCTTCTTTCCAGTCGGCGAGGTACAGTGACGGGACAAACAAGTATAAAAACTTAAATGGAAATATCGAATATTTGGCTGTCCAGTTTCCGATAACAAGATGGCTTGCCATGAGTGCTGGACTGCTGCCTTATTCTTTTGTGGGTTATAAGTTTGGACAAGTGCTTGAAGAAAATGGTTTGCAGTATACAAACACATATTCTGGATCAGGTGGATTAAACCAAGTGTACGGTGGTTTGTCTATAGATATATGGAAGAAGAGATTGGCAGTGGGTGCAAATTTCGGTTTTCTGTTTGGCAACATCGAACATTATCAAAATTTGTACTTCTCAGAAAACACATCGTACGTGAACCAGCGTACACAGCGTTTGGAAGTGCGTGATATGAAGATGGATTTCGGAGTTCAATATACTCATCCTATCAGTGCAACTGAAAATTTGACCTTCGGCGCAACTTTCTCTCCTTCGAATAAATTAAATGCGAAGGCTTATGACGTGATGAAAGACGAGTAAGGCCGGAGCTGTCATAGAGACAGCAACGGATACACTAAAAAATGTGGCATACGATTTGCCCAACTCTTTTGGTTTCGGAGCGTCTTATACCAAGACAAATCATATTCGTGTAGCGGCTGATTTCTTGTATGAGACATGGAGCAAAGCCAATTATGGCAAGACAACCGGAGATTTCCAAAATAGGTATCGCATAGCATTGGGTGCGGAATACGAACCCGATTATGGAGCGAAGAACTTTTTCAAGCGTGTCCACTACCGTGCAGGAGTACATTTTGGAGACTCGTATGTGAAAGCAAAGAGTGCCCTTGACAATAAGAGTTATGGTTACAAAGAGTATGGGGTAAGCGTTGGTTTAGGTCTGCCGATGATAGACTATCGCTCACTGGTCAATGTAGCTTTTGAGTATGTGAAAGTAAAACCGGGTCACGTCTCAATGATTGACGAGCAATATTTCCGGGTAACTCTGAATTATACGTTCAACGAACGGTGGTTCTTTAAGTTTAAATTAGACTAATAGGTTAGTTAACTTTAATAAGAAAAATAGATATGAAGATCAAAGTATTGTTATTAGCTCTGGGATGCACAATGGTTTCTTTTGGATCTTATGCCCAGAAAGGAGTGGACAATGGAACTCGTTTTGGTTCAGGCGAAGACAGTGTCCGTTGTATTACTAACATCAGTTTGTTTGTACCATACGCAAAGAGTGGTAATTTCAAAGATGCAGAACAGTTTTGGAGAATTAGCTACACAGAATGTCCTGCTTCTACGAAAGACTTGTATTTGTATGGTGTTCGTATCCTTACTTGGAAGATTGACAACGAAAAGGATGCTGCAAAGAAAGCTGAGTTGGTCAATGAGTTGATGGAAGTTTACGACAAACGTGTTAAATATTTCGGTAACGACCGTAAATATGGCAAAGACTGGATTGTCGGAAACAAAGCAGAAGATTATGTGAAGTATGCCGGTGAAAACCTGGACATCAATAAGTTGTATGGCTGGTTGAAGGAAGTCATTGATGAGAAAGGTGAAGGATGTGAAGTCAAAGCTATTTCTTATTATATGTTCGCTTCATTGAAGAAGATGCAGGCTGATCCTAACTTCAAAGACCAATATATCCAGGATTATTTGAAGTGCTCAGCTATTGTTGAATCTCAAATCAAAGCTGCTACTGCTGCTAACAACGAGAAACAGTTGAAGACATTGGATGCTTATAGGGCAAATATCGAATCTGGCTTCGCTAACAGTGGTGCTGCCGACTGCGAAACTTTGGAAAATGTTTATGCTTCCAAGATTGACGAAAAGAAATCTGATTTGGATTTCTTGAGACAGACTATCGCATTGTTCAAGAGATCTCGTTGTATGGATTCTGAAACTTACTTCAAGGCATCAGAATTTGCACACCAGATTGAGCCGACAGCTGAATCTGCTATGGGATTGGCTAAACAAGCTGCAAGAAAGAAGGATTATCCGACTGCAATCAGATTGTTTGAAGAAGCTATTTCTTTGGCAACTGACGTGGATCAAAAGTCTGAATTGTATTATACTATCGGTCTTTTGTACTTTGATGATAATACTTATAGCAGGGCTCGTGAATATTGCCGCAAAGCAATTGAAGCTAATCCAAACTACGGTGCTCCTTATATCATTATCGGTAAGATGTATGCTGCAACAGCTAAATCTGTTTATCCTAATGACCCAGTATTGATGAGATGCGTATATTATGCAGCTATCGATAAGTTCGCTAAGGCTAAAGCAGTTGACCCAAGCTGTGCAGAAGAAGCTACAAGTTTGATTAATTCTTACACGGCTCACTTGCCAGGTAAAGAAGAAGTCTTCATGCATCCAGATGTTGAAAAAGGTAAATCATTTACTATCGGTGGCTGGATTGGTGAAACAACAGTTATCAGATAATATATTGTATGATTGAACGTTTTCATAGTAAAACGCATAATGAGGGCATAACAGCTATTTTAGTAATAGCTGTTATGCTTCTTTTGTTTTCCCTTTCTTGTTCGGGTGGAAAGAAAGAGGTCATTGAGGTTTCCACTGACCCGGAGAAGGATTATACTATGAAAGCTACGGAAGTCAATACATTGATTTCCGATTCGGGTATTACCCGTTACCGTATCCAAACAAAGACTTGGTTGGTTTTTGGCAATGCCAAAGAGCCGTATTGGTATTTTCCGGATAGCATTTATGTGGAAAAGTTCGATACCTTGTTCCAGA
The DNA here is from genome assembly GCA_022009975.1 of Phocaeicola vulgatus. GTDB lineage: Bacteria > Bacteroidota > Bacteroidia > Bacteroidales > Tannerellaceae > Parabacteroides. Next base: position 734,573 of record CP091733.1, read on the forward strand.
CTGAAGCCAGTATTCAAGCGGATACTGCTTATTATTACGACAAAAAAGGTTTATGGCGTCTTGTCGGGAATGTGTCGGTTGAGAGTTTGAAAGGTGAGCGGTTCGATACATCTGAACTGTTTTGGGATTCAAAGGAGGAAAAGGTCTATTCGGACAAATATATCCGTATCCAGCAAAAGGAGCAGATTATCACTGGAAACGGGTTTGAATCGAATCAGGATATGACCAAATATGTAATCCGTGATTCCCAAGGTGTGTTTCCTGTGGAAGAAGAGGCTTCCGCTTCTTCGGACATTCCTGCGGATTCCATCCCGCCTGCAGAGGAGACATTGGACAAAACGGATGTGCAAAAACCGAAATTAGAGCAAAAACAAGCCCCGAAAGGTTTGCCATTCGAGACTTTAAAAAAGAAATAACGTGAATACTCTACTTTATATATTGATTTCACTTGCTTTTTCTGCATTCTTTTCCGGAATGGAGATTTCGTTTGTTTCGGCAAATAAGCTGAGATATGAACTTGATAAAAAAGACAAAAGCCTTACGAACAAAATATTGGATGTGTTCTTCCATAATCCCAATCAGTTCATATCGACGATGTTGGTCGGGAATAACATTGCATTGGTCGTTTATGGTTTGCAAATGGCTTTCGTGTTGGAGCCATCAATTCGTACTTTTGTAGACGTGCCGGCATTAATTGTCCTTATCCAATCTATTATATCTACCCTTCTAATCCTTTTTGCAGGTGAATTTATCCCCAAAACCATATTTAAGATAAACCCGAACTTCTCATTACGGTTGTTCGCCTTTCCTTTATACATTATATATATAGTATTATATCCGATATCCAAATTCTCTTCATTGATGTCGCTTTTTATTTTAAAAATAACTGGAGTGAAAGGTTTGAAGACATCAGCCGCTTATAGCTTGGGAAAAGTCGATTTGGACTATTTCATCCAACAAAGCATAGAAGATGCGCCGAGTGACTCGGAGATGGATACGGAAGTGAAGATATTTCAAAATGCGTTGGATTTTTCCAATGTCCGTTTGCGCGACTGTTGCGTGCCTCGTACGGAAATGGTTGCTTGCGACGAGACGGTCTCGTTGGACGAGCTTCGTTCCCGTTTCATTGAGACAGGTCTGTCGAAGATATTGATTTACCAAGAGAATATTGATAATATAATTGGCTATATCCACTCGTCCGAGTTGTTTAAACATCCGAATGACTGGACAACCCATATACGTTCTATTTCCATTGTCCCCGAAACAATGGCAGCCAACAAACTGATGAAAGAGTTGCTCCGTGACAAGAAAAGCATTGCAGTGGTGGTGGATGAGTTCGGCGGAACATCGGGCATTGTGACGTTGGAAGATTTGGTGGAAGAAATCTTCGGGGAAATAGAAGATGAACATGACGTGAAAACTCATATTGCAAAGAAAGTAGCGAACGATGAGTATCTTGTTTCCGGAAGAATGGAAATCGATGCTTTGAACGAAATGTTTGATTTGGATTTGCCCGAATCGGATGATTATGTCACTGTTGCCGGCTTCATATTGCATTTTTATCAACGGTTTCCGAAATTGAATGAAGAGATTGCTTATGATAAGTATGTATTCAAAATAGTCAAGGCAAGCTCGACAAAAATAGAGCTGATTAGGCTAAAGGTGAATGAAAAATGAAAAAAAAAGACCAAAAGGTGTCAGAGTCTCTTTTTTTTCGTATCTTCGTGCTCTTAATATGGAATATGCAAAAAAGATAAATATAAACTTTAAAAATAGAAAAAAGATAAATGGCTACGCTGGAGAAAATTAGAAGCAAAGCTGGACTGCTTGTCCTTGTAGTTGGATTGGCATTGTTCGCTTTTATCATTGGAGACTTTTTGAATTCAGGTTCAACCTATTTCAAACAAACACAAGAACGTGTCGCTGAAGTTGATGGAGAGGCTATCTCAATACGCGACTATCAGGAACGCATCGACGAAATGGTAGAGATGTATAAGATGCAAACTGGACAAACAAGTTTGCCTGATGAATATATGGCTCAAATTCGCCAAAGTGTGTTTGACACAATGGTCCCAGGACATCGTTTTAGGTGAAGCAACTGAAAAAGTGGGTATGGAAGTAAGTGCTGATGAGTTATTTGACATGGTTCAAGGTGAAAATATCTCTCCGCTGATTCAACAGATGCCGACGTTCCAGAATCCTCAAACAGGTGCATTCGACCGTAACGCTTTGTTGAACTTCTTGAAGGCTATTGATAGCGATGCTATCGCAGCAGCTCCAATTGAACAACAAGAACAATTGATTAAGGCTAAGAATTATTGGATTTTTTGGGAAAAGAACATCAAACGTCAGCGTTTGGAACAAAAGTATACTACTTTGCTTGCGAAAGCTGTAGGTGCTAACAAATTGGAAGCTAAAGAATCATTTGACGAAAATGCAAAAAGTGCTGACATTGTTTATGCAATGCAGGCTTATGCTACAATTCCTGATTCAACCATCCAGGTTAGCAATAGCGACGTTAAGGCTTTGTATGATCAACGTAAAGACCTCTTCAAACAAAAAGAGACTAAGGTGTTGAAGTATTTGGCAGTTGACATCCGCCCGAGCCAAGATGATTATAATGCTGCACAAAAAGAGATTGAAGCAGTGAAAGAAGAATTGGCAAGTACTGACAAGATAGCTGATGTAGTGAATGAAAACTCTGAAATTCCATATATCGATGCTTTCTTTACAGATAAATCATTCGACCCGGAAATGAAACAGTTTGCAACAACTGCTGAAGTGGGTGCTGTTTATGGCCCTATCTTTGAAAATGACAAATATAGATTGTTCAAATTAGTGGATAAGACTAACGCTCCGGATTCAGTGAAAGTTAGCCATATTATGTTGGCAGGCAAAAGTGAAGCTGAAACTGCTGCATTGGCAGACAGCTTGATGGGTGCAATCAAATCTGGTGCTGATTTCGCTGAATTGGCAAAGAAACATTCTGTAGACCATGCTGCTGAAAATGGTGGTGAATTGGGTTGGTTTACTGAAGTTACTGCTTTGAGAGGCGTAAATGAAGAGTTCAAGAATGCTATCTTCTCAACTCCTGTTAATCAAGTAGCAGTGGTTAAATCTATGTACGGGACTCATTTGGTGAAAGTAACTGAGAAAACAGCTAATGTCACTAAATATAAAATGGCTGATGTTGATATGACTGTATCTCCAAGTTCTAAGACTTATAGCAATATTTACAATGAGCTGAACAGCTTCATTTCTAAGAACCGTGACATCGCTAAGTTGGATACGGCTGCCCAATCAGCAGGTTACAATGTGATTTCCAATGTGTCTGTTACTCCGGATAACCAATTGATTGGAACTATCAAGAATTCTCGTCCGGTCATCCGTTGGGCATTCCAAAACGATAAAGGTGCAGTTTCTGAAATCTTTGAATGTGATGACAAATTTATCATCGCTGCAGTTGAAAAGAGCGTTCCAGCTGGTTATGCTCCATTGGAAATGGTTGCTCCGGCTTTGAAAGCTGAGCTTGTTGCGAAGAAGAAGGGTGAAAAGATTGCTGCTGATTTGGCTGCAAAGAACCTTTCAAGCATGGAAGCTTATGCTGAGGCTATGGGTTCATCCGTTGATTCTGTCAAGTTTGTATCATTCGGTACTCGTCGTATTTCTGGTATCGGAGTTGAACCTAATTTGAATGCTGAAGTATCTTTGGCACAAGTTGGTCAAGTAAGTGCTCCTGTCCAGGGTAACAATGGCGTTTATGTATTCAAAGTATATGCAGAGAACACGGATGCTAAAACTTTCAACGAAGCTGAAGTAATGCGTTCTTTGGATGCTAACAATATTTATCGTTTGTCTTACCAAGCTATCCAGACATTGGTAGACAAAGCAGAAATCGAAGATAATAGAATCCGTTTCTATTAATAGGTACAGGTTAATATAAAAGTAAGGGGCTGTGTCAAAACGAAATTTTTGATGCAGCCCCTTTTCTATGATAAATTTCCTCCGAATAATTGCCCCAAAACAGCAATTCTTTCATATTTTGTAAGCATTCAACAAATACACATTTTGTTGCTCATTTTACTGCTATCGTTTTGTGCTGTAAACGTAAGACTGCCAAGACGATGAATATTTTCATCGTAAGTGTCTTTATCCGTGTTTAATGCTTCGTACCATTGAGGTTTTCTATAAAAAGCATATTTTTTTCGTAAGCGTATCCGCCATATATTTTTGCAGAAAAATTGTTAGTTTGCGAAAAAAAGATATATTTGTAGTCGCATGTATTTATCCATGGAATGGTGTTGAAATTCGATGTTAACGAGTACAGCTTCGCATTATTTTTTATAAACCATAAAAAGACACAGGGTTGAATGCCAATCCTGGATGGAGGAAATTTTATGAAAAAGCAATTTCTATTCTTATTGCTTTTCTGCCTGTCAATCTCCGAGACTTGGGCGGAAAGGATTGATGTAGCCACTGCCAGAAAGGTTGCAGGAAATGTTGCACGACAAGAAAGTGTAACTGGATTACGATCTACCGATGATTTACAGTTGGTCTATGCGGCACGACCGGGTCAATCCGGTTCTTCTTTGCGTAGTGGAACGTTGGAAGGAACCGCTGATTATTTCGTTTAATTTCCCGGCTAATAAAGGTTTTGCTATTGTGTCGGGAGATGACCGTGCATATCCTGTATTGGGCTATTCCGATGAAGGTCTATTCGACCCGGACAATTTGCCGGATAACTTGCGTGGAATGTTAGCTTATTACCAAAAACAGATTTCTTGGGCAGAAGGGAATGGAATAGATGCCACTCCTGCTATTGCTGCTGAATGGGAACGTTATCTAAATGGGACAACATTGCGTACCTCTTCGAAAGAAGTTTTGTTGAAAACAGCCAAATGGGGGCAGGGTGAGCCATTTAACTTATACACTCCTTTGGAGAAAGGAGAGCATACACTGACCGGCTGCGTGGCGACTGCGTCAGCGATATTAATGCATTATCATCAATATTCTGCAGATGCTGAAGTGTTGCAAAAAAAAGGAGTCTCGGAATATATGGGACAAAAAGTCACTTATGCTCCTTATCAATGGGACAAGATGCTTTTGGAGTATAATGATGGTCAATATACCCAAGAAGAGGGAGAAGCAGTGGCCGCTTTGATGTGGAACATTGGTGCTAATATTAAGATGCAGTACTCTCTTACGGCAAGTAGTGCGTTTACATGGGAGTCAATTGTCACACTTAGGAATCTCTTTGGTTATAGCAAGGCGGCTCGTTATCTTTTCAAATCTGATTTTACTTGGAAAGAGTGGAAGGCAATGGTGCGGAAAGAACTGGATGAAAATAGACCTATTGTGTATGAAGGTTATGATTCGCAAAGTGGTCATGCTTTTGTGTGTGATGGTTATAGAGAAGGAGAGGCATTCCATATCAATTGGGGTTGGAGTGGTTATTCTGATGGTTATTTCTTGCTTACCGCTCTTGATGCAGAAGGTACAGGTGAGCCATTCGCCAATAACTGCATGGGAATAGGAATACAGAAGCCGCTTGCGGATGATAAAGCGGTTTGTGAGTTGAGGTATGATAGACTATTTATGAATGGGAAACCTACTTGTGACGATTCTTTTTTGATAGAAATTACTATGGTTAACATCGGAAGTACCACTTTTAAAGGAGAATTTGGTATTGCGGTGATTGGAACGGATGGGAAAATAAAAAAGCAAATACAGAGCGAACGTTTAGAAACGTCGCTTGACGAAATTCAATATGAGAAATGGAAGGTACATTGCTACTTGTCACAAGATTTATCCGATGGGGAAGTGATAAAGCCTGTTTATAACGTTGATGGGGAATGGCGGATTATGGAAGGGTCATCTGAAGCGGCTCTTTATATTGATAAATGGCGTGAAGTATCCGGGCGAGGATGATTCAAATGAACCGGATAAGAATCCGTTAAATATATATATACATATGAATACTTTTGGAAATACATATTTACCGGTTTCTGGTTTGGATAACGGAATACGTCATGAAAAGTGTACCCAATTTATCGGTTATCATATAACAAATCTCACGGACACGATTGTGTTTCGTTACACCTTGCAAGATTATGAAGCGTGGAAGGGACAATTGGATATTTACACGGGTGAAGATGGGAAGTCCCTTTCTGCTGAAAATCAAGGAAAGAAAGTTGAATTAGACGAGTCGGATTCTTTTGAAATATCCGTAAGTCCTAAGCAATTAGGTAAAGGCGGTTACTTTTGGAACTTTTTAAAAGTCTTATCTGCAAAAAGCGGGGAACTGACGTATGATATACAAGTGTTTGATTTTTCGGATAAGGAGAATCTGCTTTTTGAACAAAAATGGAATAAAATGAAATTTATGAATCACCTTCCTGTAGCATTTGATAGGGATTCAATCCGGGGATCGATCGGTCAGGAAATTCCATTTACCGTCCAGATGACAGATATTGATCCTATTATTATGGGGAAACCTTTAAAAGTGGGAGTTGGCATAAAATTCACAAAAAAGAAAGGAGGTCAGATTCAGTTGTTTGATGCCGAGAAAAAAGAAATTCCTTTGTCTTATGAGGCAGGAGAATTATTAGAATGGGATTCGGCTCCGGTAGGAAACGTTGTGGAAGATATGTCATGTACATTCTATATCAAAAGCGATGTTGAATTTTTGGAATCTTCAGCTCCACATTTGTGTTTAGAATTGCAAGCAGAAGGATACGTTATTCCTATAACATATAAACTTGCGTCCCTCGTGGTGGATTCTAAGAGCCCGACAGCAAACGAGTTGGTAACAAAAGAATCGGTGCGTGTATGGACAATGGGCAATCGTTTGTTTATCTTTACACCGAAGGCTGAAGAAGCATTCATCTTCACTTATGACGGACGTCTCTACAAGAGCTTCTTTTTGTCCGCAGGAGAAAATGTGGAAAATCTGCCTCAAGGCAAATACATCGTGCGTGTAGGAGAGCAAACTTATAAGTTGAAAAATTAGTGTGAGAACATCGAAAAAAACATACCGTTGTTTTGAAAAAAACGTCACGAGGAATTTTCAAAAACGTCCAATGTTTTTTCAAAAACGTCCAATGTTTTTTTCAAAACAACGGTATGTTTTTTAAGCCATCCTTGATGGGATTGAAAAATATTAATAATGAGATGGTTATGAGTTGGCAAGTGTAGGTGGCTGAGATCGGATTCTCAAATCAAAGCAGCCGTTAGCAATTCTGACACACCTTAAAGGGAAGTGTATTAAAACAACTGTTTCGATACAGCTCCTGCATCTCTTGAAACATTTTCCAGAAACTTTTCGGTCAAGCGGGAGAAGGCGTAGTTGTCCAAATCCTCTTCTTTAATCATGAGAAACGAACCGGGGAGGTTTCCTGGCTTTTGGAGGTAGATTTGGTAGAAGGAAGCATGGATGGTTTGATGGGATAACACATGCTTTATCTCCGGGAAGCCTTTTATTGTCAAATCGTTTTGACCTTTTCCCAACCATTGTTGCAGCTCTTCGTGGGCTAACAATTTCTCTATTCCGGTTGCTTCTTCCGTTTCTATCAAAGGGAACTCATACAATCCTTTCCAGATGTCCTTCCCGCTACGTTTATGAATCCATGTGCGGCCTTTGAACAGTATTTGAAAATAGTTTAAATAACGTTCAACCGTTTTGGTTTTTTTCTGTTTGACAGGATAGTCTTGTACATTATTATGTTGGAAAGCCAAGCAGAAGCCGGACAATGGACAGCCGGGACAATCCGGATTCTGAGGAATACATTGCAAGGCTCCCAATTCCATAATGGCTTGATTGTATAACCAGGCTGGCGGAGATAAAGGATTTCCTGTGCCAACTCTTTAAAGATTTTCTTTCCCGGGGTCGAATCAATGGGTTCGGAAATGGCGAATAGGCGGGAAAGAACCCTGTAAACGTTTCCATCTACCACTGCGTAAGGTTGATTCCATGCAAAAGAAACGATGGCGGCAGCTGTGTAGTCGCCGATGCCTTTAAGCCCACGTACATCTTTATATCCAGAAGGGAAAATACTACCAAACCGGTCGCAGATCACCTTGGCAGCCTCATGCAAATTCCTTGCGCGGCTGTAGTATCCCAATCCTTGCCAATATTTCAACACTTCATCTTCTGGAGCATTTGCCAACTCTTTGACATTCGGGAACCTGGAAATGAAGCGGTTGAAGTAATCCAGGCCTTGCGCCACCCTCGTTTGTTGTAATATAATTTCTGAAATCCAGATAATATAAGGGTCGTTGGTCTCTCTCCATGGTAAGCATCTCCGGCTCATATTGTACCATTTAAAGAGTCTATCATAAAAATCCGTTTGAAGAAATCCGTTTGGCATATCTTTCGTAATAATGATTGTAACTGGTTGATTACTGCAAACATACACATATAATTCGGAATACGGGAAACTATTTTTAAAAAAATAGCTAATGATTTCCTTTCGCACCTCGATAAAAAGCTATATATTTGCATTCCAAAAAATTATAGGACTAAATCAATAATAAAAAATAATTAGACATGACTAAAGCAGATATCGTGAATGAGATTTCAAAAAGCACTGGTATAGACAAACAAACAGTACTAGCGAGCGTTGAATCTTTTATGAACATTGTTAAAAGCTCATTAGCTGAAAACGAGAATGTGTATTTGAGAGGTTTCGGTAGTTTCATCGTGAAGAAAAGAGCACAAAAGACTGCCCGCAATATCTCAAAGAATACAACTATTATTATTCCTGAGCACAACATTCCTTCATTTAAGCCAGCAAAGACTTTCTTGAATGAAGTTAAATAATTATCTTTAACGTTTAATCTTTTAAAATTTAAAGCGATGCCTAGCGGAAAGAAAAGAAAAAGACATAAAATGTCTACGCACAAACGTAAAAAAAGACTGAAGAAGAATAGACATAAGAAGAAGTAAGTCTATTTTTAGGTCTTAAAGGGGAAAGAACAAGCTCGAAAATAAATTTCAAGCTTGTTCTTTGCTTTGTTTTATAACAAAATCAATTTAATACATTCTAAAAACACCAGACGTGATAAGTGATATAGTAGTTGATGTTCAATCAAAAGAAATGACTATTGCCGTTTTGGAAGACAAGAACCTCGTTGAGCTTCAGAAAGAAGCACTCAATGTGGAGTTCGCTGTCGGTGATATTTATTTGGGTAAAGTGAAGAAATTGATGCCTGGTTTGAACGCTGCTTTCATTGACGTGGGGTACAAAAAGGATGCATTTCTTCACTATCAAGATATAGGGGCTAATTTTAATTCCCAGCAAAAATATATAAAGCAGGCTTTGACCGACTTCAAGAAGCTCCCGACCATGCAGAAAGCTTCTATTTACCCGGAAACGGATAAGAATGGCAGCATTGGAGATGTGATAAAAGTCGGACAAGAAGTCTTAGTCCAAATAGCTAAAGAGCCTATATCTACTAAAGGACCGCGTTTAACTTCAGAATTGTCATTTGCCGGAAGATACATCGTCTTGATTCCTTTCGGGGATAAAGTATCTGTTTCATCAAATCAAGACGGCTGAAGAACGTGCCCGTTTACGCCAGTTGCTCACCAGCATCAAACCGAAAAATTTCACTGTTATTGTCCGTACATCGGCTGAAGGAAGGAGAGTGGCGGAACTGGATCACGAATTGAAGACATTAGTGAAACGTTGGGAAGATACGGTTGCGAAACTGCCGAATGCCTCTCTGCCCTCTTTGGTTTATGAAGAGACGAGCAGGGCCGTTGCTTTGTTGCGCGACATATATAATCCTTCGTTTGAACACATTTATGTAAATGACAAAGAGGTTTGCAATAGCATCAAGGATTATGTAAGCTTGATTGCTCCTGAAAACGAGAAAATAGTTGAGTTGTATACGGGAGCATTGCCTATCTTTGATAATTTTGCGATTACTAAGCAGATTAAATCTTTATTTGGACGCACGGTCACTTATAAAAGCGGAGCCTATTTGGTAATAGATCACACAGAAGCAATGCATGTGATTGATGTCAACAGCGGTAACAGAGCTAAAGGAAGCGACGACCAGGAGCAAACGGCCATAGAAGTCAACTTGGCTGCTGCGGATGAGATTGCCCGCCAGCTTCGTTTGCGTGATATGGGAGGAATTATCGTGATTGACTTTATAGATATCCATGACGCTGCTAATAAGCAAATTGTTTGAACACATGACAAAAGCCATGGCGAATGACCGCGCCAAGCATAATATTTTGCCCCTAAGTAAGTTTTGCCTGATGCAGATAACTCGCCAACGTGTCCGTCCGGCGATGGATGTGGATACGACTGAAACATGCCCGGCTTGTTTTGGGACGGGAGTTGTCAAATCCTCTATCTTGTTCACGGATAGTTTGGAAGGAAAAGTGGATTGCTTAGTGAACAGACACCATGTGAAGAAATTTACTCTACATGTACATCCCTATGTGGCGGCCTATTTAAACAAAGGTCTTTTCTCTTTGAGCTGGCAATGGAAAATGAAATATTCGCACGGCTTAAAGATTGTTCCAAATCAAAGTTTGGCATTCTTGGAATATCGGTTCTATGATGAGGACAAGAATGAAGTGGATATGAAAGAGGAACAAGAAATTAAAGGATAATATAGAAAGGGGCTGTGTCAAGGTTGTTTTGAAGCAGCCCTTTTCTATATTTACCTGTTTCCCAAATCGTCATAGAGCGTTTGTAACAAAGCTTTTCCTTTCAATAACCTATCATTATTGTCACCCTGGTCTTCTATCAATACACGGTTGCTCTCGTTGTCATAGACTGTATATTGCCCACTACTGTCAGCAAAGGCAAATCCGTTGTTGAAGGTGTAGAATGAATAATCGCAGCGGTGTGGCGAAAGGATATCTTTGCTAAAGAAATATTCTTGATGGGGAATGCCCAATTGCCCTAACAAAGTCGCAGCCAAGTCTGTCTGGTTGCAGATGTTTTTTATCTTTTTTGGTTTAGCTATCGCTCCTCCGCACCAAATCATCGGAATATGGAAACGGTCGGGCTCGTATTCTGTCAAATGTTCCGGATAGCGGAATCCATGGTCCGCCACCAACACCATGAGCAAATTGTCCCAAACTTCCGTCTTTCAGTCGTGAAATGAAATTGCCTAAACAACTGTCTGTAAAAGCCACAGAGTTGAGGTAAGGATGGCTGAAACGATGGAAAGGAACTTCAAAAGGTTCATGGCTGCTTAATGTCAAGAAAGTTGTCATCCAAGGAGCAGTCGCCTTCTCCCTTTTCTTCAGGTGGTTGTAAAGGAAATTGAAAGTGACGTCGTCGTTCGCTCCCCATTTGCTCAACCGGTCGCTTAAAGGGAAATCTTTGTCGGAAGTTATTTGGCTATAACCCGAACTGAAGAAATAGCTTTGCATGTTGGTGAAGTTGATATCTCCTCCATAAAGCATGTCAGACTCGTATCCCTCTTTTTTCAAGCTTGAAGCAATGGATGGCAAAGTCTGGCTCTTTGCCGGATATTTCATGATGGATGTCGTCGGTTGGGCAGGATATCCATTCAATACAGCCACTAATCCTCTGTCTGTCCGGAACGAATTGGCGTATACTTTGGAAAAGAGGATGCCCTCTTTCCCTATTTGGTTTAAATGCGGTGTGACATTCGCTTCTCCTCCTGTTACTGCTACCGCATTGGCTGAGAAGCTCTCCAAAATGATAATTAAGATATTGGGTCTCTTTGTCTTTAATAGGAAACGGGTTGAATCGGATGAATCGACTGGAGATAACAAGGCTTCTATGTTTTCTTGTCGTTCCTCTTCGTCCAAGAAATTAAACTGTTTGGCAAAATCCTCCTTTTTGGAGAGGGATGATAATAAGCTGAAGCAAGGATTGATAGCAGAATGATTCAAAAATTGATTTTGGCTAAAATAGACCATGCCGACATTTGCTGTTGATGTTGTGATTCCTCCTCTGATGGGTATAAACATAATCACCCCGGCTAAAATGATGGCGAATGTCGAACGTATCTTATCAGGTGCTAATTCTGTTGGCACATGGTCGATGACTGCCTTTTTCAGATAAATATAACCCAATGTGCTGTAAATAAGAAAAGAGGTCGTCTGCTGAAGGAACAAACGGGCAGGGATGCTGGCGAAAGCATCTTTAGGTGATTGTAAATAGAAGAAAAGCGTGGAGTCTATCCTGAATCCCCAGAAGGAATACAAAGCGACATCTACCGAGAATATGGCTGTAATTAGCAATAGCGCCATTATGGTATATGCATAAATCCCTTTTTTGTACCATTTCCCCGGAATCCATGTGGACAAGAGTGTCATTAGGAGCGGAATAATGGTAAGATAGCCGGCAACTGTACAATCTAATTTCAATCCATGAAGAATGACTTTCCAGCCATCCGCCAACGAGCAATTGCCCGTCGATGGATGGTTGTATGTCATAAACCAAGGCTTCTGAATGATAAACAGTGGAAGCCAGGCAAAATAATTCAAGATTAGAAAGAGGAGTCTCTTTTTCATCCCTTATAGAGCTTTTCTTTGAGTTCGGCAATAGTTGGATCGGAGATGTAATCATCATAATCCATCATCTTGTCAATAATGCCATTCGGTGTCAATTCAATGATACGGTTTGCCACTGTTTGGATAAACTCGTGGTCATGGCTGGAGAATAAGATATTGCCTTTGAACGTCTTTAATGTGTTGTTGAATGCCTGGATTGATTCCAAGTCCAAGTGGTTGGTTGGTGTATCCAATACGATACAGTTCGCATCAGTCAACATCATCCTTGAAATCATACAGCGCATCTTTTCACCTCCGGACAATACACTTACTTTCTTCAACAACTCTTCACCGGAGAACAACATTCTGCCCAAGAAGCCTTTCAAGAAAACTTCGTTTGTGTCTGGTGAGAATTGCGATAACCAGTCAATCAAATTATAGTCTGAATTGAAGTATTGGGTGTTATCCAAAGGCAGGTAAGTTGTTGTGATGGTTTGTCCCCATTGATAAGTGCCTTCATCTGGCTTTTCTTCGCCGTTGATGATTTGGAAGAGCGCAGTCATAGCTCTTGGATCATGGCTGATGAAGACAATCTTGTCATCTTTCTCGACATTGAAGTTCAAATCCTTGAATAAATACTTGCCTTCAATGCTTTTTGTCAAACCTTTGACCTCCAAGATTTGGTTGCCCGGCTCTCTGTTAGGAGTAAACAAAATGCCTGGATAACGGCGGGAAGAAGGCTTGATCTCTTCTATGTTCAGCTTTTCCAACATTTTCTTACGGCTAGTTGTCTGTTTTGATTTAGCAACATTGGCACTGAATCGGCGGATGAACTCTTCCAGCTCCTTCTTCTTTTCTTCAGCCTTCTTGTTCTGTTGTTGTTGCTGGCGGAGAGCTAACTGGCTGGATTCATACCAGAAGCTATAGTTGCCGGCAAACAATTGCAGCTTGCCATAATCAATGTCCACGGTGTGTGTACATACTGAGTCCAAGAAGTGACGGTCGTGGCTGACTACTAATACGGTGTGCTCGAAATTAGAAAGATAATTTTCCAACCAAGCAACAGTGTCCAAGTCCAAGTCATTGGTAGGCTCGTCCAATAACAGGTTGTCCGGTTGACCGAACAAAGCTCTTGCCAACAATACACGGACTTTTTGCTTACCGCTTAAGTCTTTCATCAGCATATAGTGTAAATCTTCGGAAATGCCTAAGCCGCTAAGAAGTGAAGCCGCATCGCTTTCGGCATTCCAGCCTTCCATTTCGGCAAACTTCTCTTCCAATTCGGATACGCGAATACCATCCGCATCGCTGAAATCCGGCTTTTCATAAAGCGCATTCTTTTCGCTCATGATGTCCCATAATACGGAATGCCCCATCAATACGGTATCCAAAACGGTGTATTCATCGAATGCGAAGTGATCTTGGGCCAATACAGACAGACGTTCTCCCGGTCCCATGGAAACAGTTCCACGAGTTGGGTCTAATTGTCCGCTGATAACTTTGAGAAATGTGGATTTACCGGCTCCGTTTGCTCCGATAATACCATAGCAATTGCCCGGCGTAAATTTCAGATTCACATCTTGAAACAGAATTCTCTTGCCGAACTGTACATCCAGGTTGTTTACTGTAATCATATTTAATTAAAGATATTGATAGCTTTTGTTGGTGGGTACAAAGGTACAAAAAAAGTTTGTGAGTTGATAGGATTGTATATATCTATCAACTCACAAACTTTCTGAAATGAGGAGTTTATTTCTTTTCGTCCGAATAAGTGAACGGTAAGAACTTGACCAATATTAAAACAGGAATGGCTGCTAACAGGGCGACGATGAAGAAAGTGCGGTATCCCAACCAGTCGCTTAAGATACCACTCATCATGCCTGGTATCATGACGCCTAAGTTCATAATTCCGGAAGCGAAAGCGTAATGTGCCATCTGGTGCTTGCCGGGAGCTACTTGTTGCATCATGAATAAAGTCAATCCCACGAAACCAAATCCGTAACCGAAATATTCGAATGTGATAGCTCCGCCGATTAACCATGCGCTGTCCGGCTGGTAAATAGCCAACAAAGGATAGACGGCAAACGGAAAGTTGAAGACGCAGCAGAGCGTAAAGAGTGTCTTTTTCAATCCACGGCTTGAAATGAAATATCCAGCCAAGAATGAACCTAAGACGAACGCTGCAGCTCCGAACGAACCGTAATAAAGACCGATTTGCTGTTCTGTTAATCCCAAACCTCCATTTTCAATGCCTGACTTCATAAACAATGGGACAATCTTTATCACCATTCCTTCTGCAAAACGGTAGAGGATGATGAAGCAGATATAGAGCAGGATGTACTTCTTCTGGAAGAATGTGACAATCACATCTTTCAAGGCAATCCATGTGTCGTGGGCGGATATGACTTGGTTGGAGGCTGCTTCTTTATCGCTTGGAAGCATCTTCCAGTGATAAACTCCTAACAGCAGCATGATGGCTCCACAGCATCCCATGATAATCATCCATGCGTTGACGATTCCAACCCGTTCAATCAAGTATCCTGCCAAATAAACTAATCCTCCTGTAGCTGCTAACTTGGCAACATTGTAGAAGGCTCCTTGCCAACCTATGTATTTGGCTTGGTCTTCTTTGCTCAGTACCGCCATGTAAACTCCGTCAGTCGCCACATCATGCGTTGCTCCACTGAAAGCAATGACTGCCAACAAGGCGATGGAGATGGCAAAGAAGTGGGGGAGTTGCAAGGACAAAGCCACCAATCCGAAGAATATACCCGAACAGAATTGCGTTAAGACAACAAAATATTTCTTTGTCTTGAACATTTCGAGGAATGGACTCCATAATGGTTTGATTGTCCAAGGAAACATGATGATAGATGTCCAAAAGGCAATTTGGGCATCACTGATGCCCAAACCTTTAAACATCAAAGCGGTCACCATATTCAATACCACGAATGGCATTCCCATAGCAAAATACACAGTAGGCACCCATGCTACGGGAGATATAGTACGTTTAATCTTATCGATGCTCATTTGTCGTGCTTGCTGCTTATAACCATTGGTTCATGAATTCATCCATCTCGGCAGCATGAGCTTCGAGGCTTTGCAATAATTTGAACTGTGCTTTAGTACGGATTAAATTATGCTTCGGGCTATGGATTTTATAATATGTGTCACCATTCAAGTAGTCTGTCAAGAAGCGCACAGTCTGCATGTAAGTCAGCAAACGACCGCCATAAGGAAGCATTTTAATTTCTGTCGGTGTCAAGAACGCCTTGGCCTTTTCCATATATCCTTTTGTATAAGCTTGGAAAATAGGAATATTGACATTGACATTGTCCAGGTTCTCATCATCTTCGGCTCCAGTGTTTCCTGCTGTGCGGATGAAGTCTCCTATGTCGGACAATACGAATCCCGGCATGACTGTATCCAAGTCGATTACACACAAAACGCAGTCGCTGTCTGCATCGAACAGGATGTTGTTTACCTTGGTGTCACAGTGGTTGGTGCGTTTTTTTAATTTTCCTTCGCGGTAGAGGCGTTCTTGGATGCACATAGCTTCCGCACGTTTCTCTATTTCTTCTACCAAGTCCTTCACTTCCTCCAAGCGTCCTGCTGCATTGTCTTTTACAGCATCGTGGAATTGTTGAAGGCGGAACTCCATGTTGTGAAAGTTAGGTATTGTTTCTCCCAATGTTCCTTCAGGAATGTCTGACAACATAGTTTGGAAATCACCGAATGCTTTTCCTGCTTCGTATGAAAGTTCAGGAGTCACCTCCTCATAGCTTTTGCTGCGTGGGATAAACAAACAAACACGCCAATAGCTGTCGCCATCGAAATAGTAATTCTTGCCCTCTTTTGTTGGTAGGAAGGTCAATACTTTGCGGTCGATGTCTGTTTCTCCTTTAGCTTCCAACTTTTCACGGATGTGTGAAGTTACCACATGGATGTTGTTTTGTAACATATCTACATTTGTGAAAATAAGATGATTGACACGCTGCAACACATATTTGATTTCACCGTTGGCAGTAGTTACTTTTAATGTATCATTGATGTGTCCGTTTCCAAATGGTTCTGCTGATACCACATTTTCTTTTAAATCGAAATTGCTCAGAATTTCTAATAGCTGTTCTTTCGTTTTAGCCATGATATTTGATTATTATTATGCGTTTAGACGACAAAAGTAATAAAAAATTATTTTTAACCGATGTTTATTTCACTACGATATCCTTTTTCTCATCAAATCCAGTGTCGAAACGGTTGTTTTCGATGGTGTAATGGGTGACGTGTTCGAAAAGGAAACGATGGTTGTTCCAATGGAAAGCCGGATAACTGTTGTTCTGCCGGATGATATTATTCCGGAAAACCAATCCGTCTACTGATTTGGCATACAAGATAGGCTCATCGAACGTGTCAAACTCGTTGTCTTCTATCGTGATGCCACTATGGAAATATTTCTTCTGTGCTTCCAAATCTGGTATTTCCGGATAGATGGAAATGACACCGTTGGTGAATTGGAACATGTTGGTCAAGGCGTTGATGAATTTGTTCTTGCGGATTGTGACATCGTGGCATGCTCCCGTCTCGAACCATCCATTGCAATCTCCACATAATAATATGGCTGTCCCGGAAGTATGGTCAAATACATTGTTCTCTATCAATGTCTTTTTAGGAGTGCTAAACAAACTACCTCTAGCCCGGTTGTTCCGAATCGTGTTATTGGCAAAATAGACTTCCGGAGTCCATTCCAAATTTTCTATGCCAAAGGTTCCGTTTTCATTTATATCAGCAGGAACCTCATTCTCGAAAGAGATTTCAAACTGTTTGGCTCCGTGTGCCGATGGCTTATCTGCTGCTTTGATGGATGCGATACAATTCCTTTCATCGAAAGCTTCCATTGTCGTTGAGTTGATGAACTGTACGGAGTCTCCTTTAAATCCCCATTCAAAGCCATACGCTTGTCCGTGCATATAGGATGCTAAAAGGGTCTTGTCGTCAATTCGTTTAGCAACTTTCAAATAGGTTCCATGTACATTGATGGCATCGTCCATCATTCCTTCGTATAATCCATCTACAGATACGATTTTTCCTTTGCAACCTGAAAAGTGGGTGGCATCAGCCTGAGTCGTAAAGTAACGAGGATCATTTTCCCCTCTCAGGCAAACGGAAAAGTGGTCTAAGGTGATGTTTTCGCTCATTTGCGCTAACAATCCCATTCCCTCTGCATAGTGGACATTGATATTTTCCAAAGTTGTGTTCTTGTCGTATGAAACGAATATGCCTGGAGTTGGGCGTTCCCAACTGCGAAATACTACGACTGTTCCCGGAACCAGCTTGCTGTTTTTCCAAGGAGCCTTGAAAGTGCGAGGAGCAACCTCTTCGACATCCTTGGTTCCGACACGTATGTCGCTGGTTGTATATACCAACCGCTTGCTCTCTTTTTCAAAGGCAATGCCTATGTGCTGTTGAAGTTCCCAACCTTCACCTTTGGCGACTAAAGCATTGTCTTTTATTTCATATTGCACCCAAGGAGCAACTTTGTAAGTAATAGTTCCACCAACAGAGTCGTTTTCTAAAACTTCCACTTGCGCGATATGTGGATTGTCAAAATCGATGCTGAAATTCTTCAAAGTACAATTCTCTGAGTTCAGAAGCGATATAGGCAACATTCTTCCGTGGAAGATGAATTCCGAACCTTGTCCATCAAGGATGATATTTTTCAGTCCTTCCAAAGGGATTCCGACCAACTTAGGATTGTCTTGGTCGTGGTTGGAGATGAAATATTCACGTTCTGATGCCCCGGTTGGATAGAAATGGTATTCACCTTTGGGCAACTGTAAAGTAAGGGTTTCTTTCCCCGTTGCTTTCGGAGCAATTTCTTCCAGTGCGGAGGCGATGAGGGGAGAAACGTTGATCTCTTTGCCTGGAACAATTCCATAATCTGCCAAGTTATAGGTTGTCTTTTCTTTACAGCTTGTCAGCAACGTCATAGCAAGAAGCGTAGTAGCTGAGGCTGCATAAATGATTCTGTTCATGGTGTAATTTTTTGTTTTAAGTGCAAAGATAGGGAAACTTTGCCGAATAATAGAATAACGTTCCGTATCGTTTTGCTTCGAATGTTACCAAGAGTTGGAAATACATTACGATATTCACTATGAAAATAAAAAACACCAGGAACATAATTTTGAATAATAAAGTTGTTATTTTTAAAATGATTATATATAACTTTGCAGTGCTTTTCGGTGAAGTGTTATGCAAGATTCGATGACAGCTTGAAAAGGGAATCCGGTGAGAGTCCGGAACAGTACCCGCTACTGTAAATGCCGTGAAAAGAAGGTTCTTAATCCTCTTGCCACTGTAATAAGATTACGGGAAGGCGAATCTTCGGCGAAGTCAGGAAACCTGCCGAAATAAGCAAATGCTGATTGGAATAGTTTCCGGGATTAGAAACGGTCAGTTAATATTATAGTTTAATTATTTATTTGTTATTGTATGATGAAGATTAAAGTTGTGCTCATTGCGTGTATAGCTATGCTTTGTAGTGCTTTGAATCCAGTTAAAGCAGAAGGGATTTTTGCTCCTTCCAATGTCTTTGAAAATTTACAGCCTGGGGATAAAGTTGCCTTGTTGATGGTCTATTTCGGGACAACCCATGACGACACAAGGGCTTTGACTATTGATGCATTGAATAAGAAGGTAAAAGAAGCCTATCCGAATTTGGATGTGAGAGAAGCTTATACTTCGCGTATTGTCATGTATCGTTTGGCAAAACGTGGAGTTATCAAGAAGAATCCAATCGAGGCATTGGCACAATTGAAGGCGGATGGTTACACTCATGTTTTGGTACAATCTGCCAATATCATAGATGGTGTGGAAATGGAATCGCTCCGTAAGGATATCGCCCAAGTCAATTTCCTATTTAAAGAGATTCGTTTGGGACTTCCTCTTTTGTATTTCCCGGAAGATTACAAATTGGTGATTGATGCGCTTCTTCCGAAAGCCAAAGAAAATGCTGTCAATATTTGATTGGGCATGGAACATACAAACCGGAAACTGCACAATATGCCATGTTGGATTATATGTTCCAAGCTGAGGGGCACAAAAACTTTGCAGTAGGAACTGTTGAAGGCTATCCTTCATTTGAGGATGCTGTCAACCGTTTGCCGGAACGCCAGAAAAAAATCAAAGAGGTGCAACTGATACCGTTCTTGTTCGTTGCAGGCGACCATGCGAAAAATGATATTGCTGTCGATATGAAGCAGGCTTTGGAAGAGAAAGGATACAAGGTTTCCGTTTTGAACGAAGGTTTGGGACAGAATGCTGCCATCTTGGACATTTATATGGATCATATCAAGTTTATCATGGAGAACAAACCTCTTGATATTAATGAAAAGAAGAAAGAGTATTCAAAAGGGAAAGACGCCTATTGACAGGTAAAGCTTCATAAAATATCATGAACGTTTTTAGAAAAATAGTCTCCGGGTTTCATAAGATACTCGGAGTACAGACCCTGTCCAACATTCTGTTGGATGCAAAAGATTAAATTGTCGTTACCAATTAACGAAGTATCCTGAGTTATGCAATTAATCCAGTAGGGAAAGAATATTCATCTCCTTACTTATTGTAAACTTCAGACTCCTTGTTTATAGTAAATATAGCAAGATAAATGTTTTTTTGCCATTTTTCTTGCTTTAATCCCTCTCTTTTGCTATATTTACCGCGTATCAATCGATACTTTTTAAAAATACTTATTATACTACTAACATTATAATAACACTATGGCAAAAAAGAAGCAGATAGTAGAGTGTGTACCTAATTTCAGCGAAGGTCGCGATATGAACGTAATCCGTCAGATTACGGATGCAGTAGAGAGCGTAAAAGGTGTGAAATTGCTTGATGTTGATCCAGGCGAGGCAACTAATCGTACAGTCGTAACATTCGTGGGCGAGCCGGACGATGTGGTGGAGGCTGCTTTCAGAGCGGTGGGAAAAGCCGCACAACTTATCGATATGCGCCAGCAGCATGGTGCGCATCCCCGTATCGGAGCAACGGATGTGTTGCCTATTGTGCCAGTGAGCGGAATAACTTTGGAAGAGTGTGCGGAGATTTCGCGTCGCCTTGCGAAACGGATTGCCGAAGAGTTGAACATCCCTTGTTATTGCTATGAGGCTGCGGCTTTCACTCCGGAGCGGAAGAATTTGGCGGTATGCCGCAAGGGTGAATATGAGGGCATTGCGGAGCGTATCGACGATGATGCAGAGGCTCCTGATTTTGGCAGACGCCCGTTTGACGAGCAGGTGGCACGTACAGGATGCACGGTCGTTGGAGCGAGAGATTTCCTGATTGCTGTGAATTTCAACCTGAATACCACTTCTACCAGACGCGCCAATGCCATAGCTTTTGACGTGAGAGAAAAAGGTAGACAGATGCGCGAAGGCAATCCTATCGTGGGCAAGAAACTCTTTGACGCAGAAGGCAATCCTGTCATGAAGCCGGGAACATTGAAGGGCACTAAAGCCATCGGATGGTATATAGACGAGTACGGTATCGCCCAAGTATCAATGAATATAACAGATATCAATGTCACTCCTTTGCACAAAGCATTCGACGAAGTGTGCCGCTGTGCACAGAACCGCGGGGTACGTGTTACGGGAACAGAAATAGTGGGACTTGTACCGGAACGGACGCTTATCGAGGCAGGGCGTTATTTCCTTGCCAAACAGCAACGTTCTGCCGGCATACCTAAGAAAGACATCCTTGATATCGCTATCAAATCGTTGGGATTGTCCGACCTTAAGGAATTCAAACCGGAAGAAAAGATAATAGAATATGTAATGGCGGAAAATGCCGAAAAGCAACATCTTCTTGTAGACATGAGCGTGAAGGGGTTCGCCGAAGAGACATCTCGTGAGAGTCCTGCACCTGGAGGAGGATCCGTTTCTGCATACATGGGAGCGTTGGGAGCTTCATTGGCTACAATGGTTGCCAATCTGTCCAGCCACAAACCTGGTTGGGATGCTCAGTGGAGCGAGTTCGCAAGCGTAGCCGAGGCAGGCATGTCTCTGCAGGAGCGTTTGTTACACCTTGTCGATGAGGATACGGAAGCATTCAACCGCATCATGGCTGCATTTGGTATGCCGAAGAACACACCGGAAGAGAAGGCTGCAAGGTCGGAAGCCATACAGAAGGCAACACTGTTTGCTGCAGAAGTCCCGCTTGAAACAATGAAGGCTTCTTTCGAGGTGTTTGATGTGTGCCGAAAGATGGTGGAAACGGGTAATCCTAACAGTGTTTCTGATGCCGGAGTAGGCGCATTGGCAGCACGTGCCGCTGTGCTTGGAGCAGGTATGAACGTGAAGATAAACGCTGGTTCACTGAAAGACCGTGAGAAAGCAGAAGCTTTGATAAACGAGGCAAATCAGCTAATAGCCAAGGCAAACAGCGTAGAGGCTGAGATTACAAAACTTGTCGAGGCTAAGTTGTAACGAGAATAGAAAATGGTCTGTCGAATATAAATAACTATTATTATGACATTTGCTGAAGAAATAAGACTGGGCATCCCTGATTGTCTTCCCGAACCGATGCCTTATGACAACAATATAAATCATGCGCCAAAGCGCAAGGAGATACTCACGCACGAGGAGAAACAGCTTGCTTTGCGCAATGCTTTGCGTTATTTCCCAAAACATCTGCACGCACAGTTGGCTCCTGAGTTTATTGACGAGCTAAACAAATACGGACGTATTTATATGTATCGTTACCGTCCGCATTATGAGATATATGCAAGACCAATAGACGAGTATCCTCACCGTTCGGAGCAGGCTGCTGCCATTATGCTGATGATTCAGAATAACCTGAACCCGGAGGTGGCACAGCATCCTCATGAACTAATCGTTTATGGCGGTAATGGTGCAATATTCCAGAACTGGGCGCAGTACAGGCTTACCATGAAATATCTGAGCGAGATGACAGACGAACAGACTCTTGTAATGTACTCTGGTCATCCTCTTGGATTGTTCCCGTCACATCCTAATGCACCGAGAGTGGTTGTGACAAACGGAATGGTTATCCCTAACTATTCAAAACCGGACGACTGGGAACGTATGAACGCCCTTGGTGTGAGCCAGTATGGACAGATGACGGCAGGTTCTTATATGTATATAGGCCCGCAGGGCATTGTGCATGGTACAACTATTACGGTGTTGAATGCTGCCCGCAAACAACGGAGTGAAAAGGGCGGTTCGAATGATATCCACGGAATGCTGTTTGTATCGTCAGGACTTGGAGGCATGTCGGGAGCACAACCCAAGGCTGGAAACATAGCCGGTGTCGTAAGCGTGGTGGCTGAGATAAATCCATTGGCTGCGAAGAAACGTTATGACCAAGGATGGGTGGACGAGCTTCATGATAATTTAGATGAACTGATACCTGCTATTAAACGTAGCGTGGAGGAGAAACGTACTGTATCAATGGCTTATGTCGGTAACGTGGTGGATCTTTGGGAACGCCTTGCTGAAGAAGGTGTGCATGTAGATATCGGTAGTGACCAGACTTCGCTTCATAATCCATGGGCTGGCGGTTATTATCCTGCGGACTTGACACTCGAGGAATCAAAGGCGATGATGGCTGAGAATCCGGATGAATTCCGTAAACATGTACAATCTTCGTTGTGCCGCCAAGTGGCTGCCATAAACCGCCTTGCTGCCGATGGCATGTACTTCTTCGATTATGGCAATGCTTTCTTGTTGCAGGCAAAACGTGCGGGAGCGGATATCTGTAAGGCGAACGGTAAGTTCCGTTATCCATCTTATGTGCAGGATATCATGGGACCGATGTTCTTTGATTATGGCTTTGGCCCGTTCAGATGGGTATGTACTTCTGGAAATCCGGCAGACCTTGCAAAGACCGACGAGATAGCGGCAACTGTTTTGGAAGAAATCATGCAAAATGCGCCAGATGAGATAAAGGGACAAATGGCAGACAATATCCATTGGATATGCGAGGCAAGCCGTAACAATCTTGTGGTAGGATCGCAGGCTCGCATCCTTTATGCTGATGCAGAGGGTCGTTCAAAGATAGCGTTGGCATTCAACGAAGCGATACGAAAAGGCGAAATAACCCGTCCTGTTGTCCTTGGACGCGACCATCACGATGTGTCGGGCACCGACTCTCCTTTCCGTGAAACAAGCAACATCTACGACGGCTCGCAGTTCTGTGCCGACATGGCTGTGCAGAACGTCATAGGCGATTCGTTCCGTGGTGCTACATGGGTGTCGTTGCATAACGGCGGCGGTGTAGGCTGGGGTGAAGTGATAAACGGTGGCTTCGGCATGGTGATTGATGGCAGCTCTGAGAGCGACCGTCACATCCGGGAGATGCTTTTCTGGGACGTGAACAATGGTATCGCACGAAGGGCGTGGGCACGCAACGAAGGATCCATCCATAGCATTGAGCGGGAGATGCTCCGTTCGCAAGGACTGCAAGTGACTATGCCAAACATTGTTGATGACGAGATTATCAGTAAATATGTGAACTAAAATTAGAGAACTACAAACAAAAAATAATGCCAGTATATGAAAATACACGAGATTTCTGCAGAACACCTTTCTATTGAACGCATTGGTGAG
This sequence comes from Phocaeicola vulgatus, assembly GCA_022009975.1. Lineage (GTDB taxonomy): Bacteria > Bacteroidota > Bacteroidia > Bacteroidales > Tannerellaceae > Parabacteroides. The sequence goes on from CP091733.1 coordinate 758,687, forward strand.
ATTGTATATGGTGACTATAAAATAAAACTAAGTGATGATGCGCATAAGCGTATTGTGGAATGTCGGGAATATCTCGACCATAAGATAGAAGAGACGACTTCGCCCATATATGGAGTCACGACTGGATTCGGATCGCTTTGTAACGTGAAAATCGGTTCGGATGATTTGGCACAGTTGCAGATAAACCTTATGATGTCGCATGCGTGCGGCACAGGTGACAGAGTGCCTAACGACATCGTGAAGATAATGTTGTTGCTTAAGATACAGTCATTGAGCTATGGCTTCTCAGGATGTCAGCTTGTAACCATAAACCGCCTTATCGACTTCTTCAACAACGATGTCTATCCTGTTGTTTACATGCAAGGTTCGCTTGGAGCATCGGGTGATTTGGTTCCGCTTGCGCATCTTACGTTGCCGCTTGTCGGGCTTGGCGAGGTGGAATATGAAGGTAAGGTTATCTCTGGAGCTGAGATGTTGCAGAGGTTTGATTGGTCTCCTATTCAGCTTGCCTCAAAAGAGGGACTTGCATTGCTTAATGGTACACAGAACATGGGAGCCTTTGCTGTATGGGCTTTGTTGCAATCACATAGGTTGAGTGACTGGGCAGACAAGATTGCAGCAATGTCGTTGGATGCTTATTACGGACTTACGGCTCCGTTCATTGATGCAGTCCATCAGGTTCGTCCGCATAAAGGACAGATTGTTACGGCAGCGCGCATGAGGGAGTTGCTCGAAGGCAGCGAGATAATCGAGAAGCCGAAGCCATACGTACAGGATCCTTATTCATTCAGATGTATTCCGCAAGTGCACGGAACTGTGAAGGACACCATAGAATATGTCAATTCGGTCATTGACGTGGAGGTAAACTCTGCGACGGACAATCCTACAGTATGTCCTGACGAAGACCTTATAATATCTGCCGGCAACTTCCATGGCGAACCGATAGCCATGCCAATGGATTTCCTTGCTATTGCGTTATGCGAATTGTCAAACATCTCGGAACGTCGAATATACAAACTTGTAAGTGGCACGCGCGGACTGCCGAGCTTCCTTGTTGCCAATCCAGGCGTGAACAGTGGTTTTATGATTCCGCAATATACAGCCGCCTCAGTTGTAAGTTTGAACAAGACTTTGTCTACACCTTCTTCAGTGGATAGCATTCCTTCGAGCCAAGGACAGGAAGACCATGTGAGCATGGGCGCTAATGCAGCCATAAAACTATACAAAGTGGTACTCAACACGGAGCGTGTGCTTGCAATAGAATTGTTCAATGCCGCACAAGCCCTCGACTTCCGTCGTCCGTTGAAGTCTTCTCCAGTAGTGGAAGCTATTCACGAAAGCTACAGAAAGATCGTTCCTTTTATCGTTCACGATGAGGTAATGTATCCGCATATAGCCAACTCAATTAGTTTCTTGCGTGGTTGACCGGAGAAGTGATTGATTACAATGAATAATAAATAACATCGAATAGACAATGAAGTTATTTGTAAAGAATATTCGACACCTGGCAGGTGTCGAATATGAACTCGAAAACTTCGTCTGCAAGGCAAGGAGATGGCAAATGTCAATATTATTGACGATGCCTTGGCTCCTTGTTGAGGACGGACGCTTCTCTCAGTTCGGCAGTGTGGCAGACGGTATGCCGTCATTCGAAGATGTTGATAACATTATCGATGCGGAAGGCGGAATGGTGTTGCCGTCATGGTGTGATTCACATACTCACATCGTCTTTGCCGGTAGCCGGGAGAGGGAATTTGTGGATAAAATCAATGGATTGAGCTATGAGGAGATTGCACGCCGAGGCGGTGGCATCCTCAATTCCGCTGACCTGCTGCACAACACTACGGAGGAAGAACTCTTCCGCCAAGCCATGCAGCGTTTGGATGAAGTAGTGCGCAAAGGTACGGGATGTATAGAGATTAAGAGCGGTTATGGACTGAATCTTGAAGATGAGCTGAAAATGCTTCGTGTGATACAGCGCATGAAGGAGGCTTCGTCGGCAAAGATTGTCTCTACATTCCTTGGTGCGCATGCCGTAGCCCGTGGTATGACGCAGGATGACTATGTGAAGCTCATTGTGAAAGAGATGATACCCGAAGTGGGACGGCAACGTCTTGCTGACTTTGTGGATGTGTTCTGCGACCGTGGATTCTTTACTCCGGAAGAGACCGGCTTGATCCTTGATGCCGCTGCTGCTTGGGGAATGCGTCCCAAGATTCATGCCGACGAGTTAGCTTCGTCGGGTGGAGTGGAAGTAGGAGTGAAGCATGGAGCATTGTCGGTTGACCATCTGGAAAGTATGACAGAAGAGGAAATCGAGATATTACGTGATAGCGGAACCATGCCAACGGTGTTGCCCGGCACGTCGTTCTTCCTCAATATGCCTTATGGCAAGGGACGTAAGATGATTGACGCTGGTTTGGGAATGGCAGTTGCCAGCGACTACAATCCTGGGTCAACTCCTTCTGGCGACATGAAGTTCGTTGTTTCGTTAGCTTGCATAAAGTTGCGATTGTTACCAAACGAGGCATTGAATGCAGCGACAATAAACGGAGCTTATGCCATGGGAGAGAGTGCTGACTATGGAAGCATTGCGAAAGGTAAAGTTGCCAATTTCTTTATCACCCATCCACTTCCGTCAGTTGACTTTATTCCTTATGCCTACACTACGCCTATTGTAAAAAAGGTGGTGCTTGGAGGAAAGCTACAGAAGTAAGCCAACTTGGGCAGAGGTTTATTCAGGCAGGGCGTGACCGGAACTTTTACACATGCGGAAGCTCCACGACAAAGAGTGTGCCTTTCCCTTGTTCCGAATGTACGGCGATGTTTCCTCCGTGTAGATGGATAATCTTTTGCGACAGCGTCATGCCGATGCCATGTCCCTTTGCCCCTTTCTTCTGACGGGATGAAAAATATAAAAGAATTATGGCTAAAAGTTGTGCATAAGGTGTCCTAATTCTTATTATAATGGAATATTTAAATCTTTGCAGAATCTTAAAACAGCGTTTAAATGGTGTTTTAATGCTGTTTAAACGGTGTTTATTCTAAAAAGGGGGTTTAAGCTATTCTTTATTCTATAATCCAATTTTCAATATGCCCACTCTTCGTGTTAAAGTTTATGCCCGCTTTTGTTATAGGTTTTCCACAAAGGGCGAATCGCTGGGCATAATTCCTCAAGTTGATTTGTTGCATTGCGGTGTTGGAATCCTTATTGAGTTTCAGCTCAATGATGTACAGACGAGAGTCGGTAAGCATAACCACATCAACCCTGCCATTTGGCGTATGCACTTCAACATCTATCAAGAAGTGTGTCAAGAGAGAGAAGATGATGAAAAGCACTTGCTGATAATGTCCTTCATAGTTGGTGTTGTTGCAATACGGCACTGTCCCGAAGAAAGTTTGCAGCAACTTGAGTGCTCTGTCCATATCGTTTTGTCGAATAAGTACCGACATTCGGGCAATCGTCACATTGCCAGTCTCTGCATACATACCTTCAAGATAATTGGGCAACAGACTTTCAAAGAGCCCTACCTTGATTTCCTTGTTGGGGAAGTCAAGGGTGTAGATTTCCGACATTGGTTCATAATCTTTTATCGTTATGTATCCGCTTTGATAGAGCAGCGGAGTTATGGATGTCATGTTCTCGGTAGGAGCATCGAATGAAGAAGCTTTTGCATACATTTTAGCAATGTTGGCAGGCAAGACATCAAACCTGTTCAACATATTAATAAGGTAAGTCGGAGTTCCAGAACCGAACCAATAGGCATCAATCTTTCCTTTAGAAAAGCAATTGATCAGGCTGTATGGATTGAACACGTCGGGGCTTGGCCATGTGAAATGGTAGCCGTCATAGTTCTCTTTCAGTTTATCGATGGTCTGTTCTCGAGTAAGTCCTATCTTTTCGGCAAGTGCATCTATGTCATCACTCATCTGTGTCAGCAACTCTTCCTTAGTGATGCCGCATATTCCAGAATATGGTTCGTCCATGCTGATATTGCTAATATTGTTCAATTCACTGAATATACTTAGTTGTGAGAATTTTGTGATGCCTGTTAGGAACACGAAGCGCAGATACGGTTCGCAAAGCTTAAGCGGACTATAGAAGTTACGCATTATTTGGCGCAATTCACCGAGGTTGTCGTTCTTATGTGCCACGTCGAGCAAAGGTGCATCATATTCGTCAATAAGCACGACAACCTGTTTGCCGGATTTTTTATAAATAGTGTTTATCAAGTCGATAAGTCGGATGTTGGGATCGGTAGAATTAGAATGTATGCCAAGCCGTTCTTCGTTGCTTTCCAAAACATAAAGCAGGTAGCGGTTAAGTTGCTCCTTCTCCATGTGTTTCCCTCCGCTCATATCGAAGTGCAGCACAGGATATTCCGTCCACTCCTTTTCCAATTGTTCTAAAGCGAGTCCCCTAAACAATTCTTTTTTACCCTCAAAGTAACTTTTTAACGTAGATACAAGCAAAGACTTGCCAAACCGTCTTGGACGGCTCAGAAAGAAGAACTTGCCATTTGATGCCATGCGGTACACATATTCTGTTTTGTCTATGTACAGCATGTCTCGTTTTCGGATTTCCGAAAATGTCTGTATACCTAAAGGATAAAGTTTCAATGCCATAATACTTATTGTTTTGCTTGTTTTTATTGAGATGCAACTTGTCTCCTACAAAGATAAATAAACTCTTTGAAAAAAGGTGCATTTTGATAGAGCATACTCTTTTTATGCTTTTGCATTTGTTTAAGTGCAAGTATCTGTTAACCGATGAATAAATATCGACTGCTTGGGATAATTTATTTAATAACCCTGTGTAATTACTAATCATTTGCGGCTATTTTATATATGAATGTTAAAATATAAGCTGATTTGAAATTTTATCGGCTAAAAAATTGTGTATTGGGGTGAAAATTTCATATCTTTGGCACGGACGTTAAAACTCCAAAAAGCCATAGTTCATAGAGAGCTAAAATAAATAAAAACAAGAACACAAAAAAATATGCTAAAGTTAAAGAGTTTGATTTAAACAAGGCACTCAATGGGTGAAAACCACTTTAGTGGAATGTGTTTTCCTTTTAAATCAATTAGAGTCCCGCTGCTGGGACGGATTATATATTAATCAAAATAACCCCGGAAAGGGGAGACGGTAGTTCTATTTCAATTTTTCAGGACTATTTTATCCACTTTGGCGGGATAGTAACTATTAAATATATCATCTATGTTAAACAAAACTAAATTTGTCAGTTTGCTCATGTTTTCGGGGGCTTTAGCTTTTTCCCCCCCAGAGCGCATTTGCTGAAACTAAACCGTTTAAGCAAGAAACAAACACTTCCCAACAAAACGAAAAAGTATCCGGTATTGTAAAAGATGCCTTTGGCCCTGTTGCCGGTGCATCTGTTGTAGTAAAAGGAACTACTAATGGTAGCGTTACCGGTATGGATGGAAATTTCACTTTGGAAAATGTAAAGAAAGGAGACATTATCCAGATTTCCTTTATCGGATATGTCACTCAAGAGATTAAGTACACGGGACAGTCTGTCTTGAAGGTGAATTTGAAAGAAGATTCAAAAGCTCTTGAAGAAGTAGTGGTTGTTGGTTACGGAACGCAAAAGAAAGCCAACTTGACCGGAGCCGTTGCGCAAGTGGCAGGTGATGTTTTGGAAAACCGTCCTATCGCCAATATCGGACAAGGTTTGCAGGGAGTTGTCCCCAACTTGAATGTAAACGTTGGCGGTGGTGCTCCAGGACAATCTTCTTCTTTTAATATTCGTGGTACGACCTCTTTGAATGGCGGTAGTCCGTTGGTGTTGGTTGATAATGTCCAAATGGATGCCAATTTGGTCAATCCCGATGATGTAGCTTCCATTTCCGTTTTGAAAGACGCTGCTTCCGCCGCGATTTATGGTGCGCGTGCGGCTTATGGTGTTATCTTGATTACAACGAAACATGGTAAGAAAGAACAAAAACCACAAGTCTCTTTCTCTGCAAGCGGTTATTGGCAAAGTCCAGCTGTACGGGTTACGAATGTGAACTCAATGGAGTTCTTGACGATGAAGGACTTGGCTTATCAGAATGGAGGAGGAAGTGGTCACTACTACAATGATGCCATTTACAAATATGCGGAAGCCTATTTTAATGGCACGTATGAGTATCCTGAGTTTTATAATGAAGCGATAGACCCGAACAAATGGCAATATTGCGGTAATACGGATTGGTTCAAAGAGTTGTATAAGACCTCATTCTCCCAGATGTATAATGTCAATTTGAACGGTGGTTCGGAAAAAACGACCTATTATGCTTCTTTGGGCTTTAATGATGTCGGAGGTATGTTGAAAGCCGGGGACGATTATTACAAGAAATTCAATGCAAATGTGAATGTTTCATCTGATATCACGAAATGGTTGAATGTTTCTGCCAAATCATGCACACTTATACGAAAGAGCAGCACCCAACAGGCGGTACTACGGCAATGAACTCAACGGCTTATTCCGGTCTGTCAAGTTATAGTGGTATGATGAAGAACGACTTGAGTCCGCTTATGCCGATTCGCCATGGTCATACGGGCCGTCTGTATACAAATCTCGGTGCTCCTGCCATAAACCAGTCTGATATCATCACTACAGGAGGCAAACTCTACCAAGATGACGGAATACATTATTATGCGGGCCAGGGCAGTTACACCAATCCTGTCGCTATTCAGGAGCAAGGTGGTAACGGTCTTTATAAGCAGAACGACTTATGGATGACGGGAGCCGTCCGCATTACACCGTTGGAAGGTTTGAACATTAATGCCGATTATACATTCAACTTCTATAACAAGGGGCAAAAACAGCATGTCCAGCGTTTTTATGATTACACAGCCGTAGCCGGAACGCAAGGCTATTATCCTTGGACGAACCCGAGCAGTGTGACAATGACGAATAATGAAGATTATTACACTGCGTTCAATGCTTTTGCCGAGTATACGAAATCGCTGAATGATACGCATAATTTCAAAGTCATGGCAGGTTATAACCAAGAATACAAGCATACGAAGTATTTCTGGGCAGGACGTAAGGAGTTGATTAATGATGCCAATCCGGCTATGAACCAGGCAACAGGTGAAAAGAATCTGGGATATTCTGAAAGCCATTGGGCTATTAACGGTTTCTTTGCACGTGTCAACTACAACTTCAAGCAACGTTATTTGTTGGAATTGAACGGACGTTATGACGGTTCATCCAAATTTGCCAAAGACGACCGCTATGCATTCTTCCCATCCGTATCAGCTGCTTGGCGTATTTCTGAAGAATCGTTTTTCAGACCAGCAAAGAGCTGGATTGATGATTTGAAGGTCCGTGCTTCTTGGGGCTCTTTGGGAAATCAGGTGGTTGACGCATTGGGCAACTTCCCTTATTTGCCAAGTTATGGCGTGAATGCAAGTTATCCTTATCTGTTGGGTGGTTCAAGACCTGTAGCTGTTAATCCGTCAGGATTGGTCAGTGGTACATTTACCTGGGAAACTGTAACACAAATGGACTTCGGTCTTGATGTTATCCTATTGAACAATCGTTTGAATGCGACTTTCGATTGGTATCGCCGTGATACAAAAGATATGTTGACAGCGGGCCAGTCTCTGCCTGCCGTATTGGGAACTAACGTTCCGGTAGAAAACGCTGCCGATTTGAAAACGACCGGTTGGGAATTGTCTTTGGGATGGAGCGACCGGTTGTCAAGCGGATTCTCTTATTGGGTAAAAGCTGTGCTTTCCGATTATCAAGGAGAAATCACTAAATTTACAAATGATGCAGGTTCACTCAACAACTATTATGTTGGAAGGAAAATGGGTGAAATATGGGGATTCCGCTCAACTGGTTTGTTCCAGTCCGATGCGGAAGTGGCAAGTCATGCAGACCAATCATATTTGTATGGTGGAAAATGGACAGCCGGAGACGTGAAGTATGTCGATTTGAACAATGATGGCAAGATTAACATCGGTAAAAACACTTTGGATGATCCGGGTGACAGGACAATCATTGGTAACTCTACACCGCGTTACAGCTACGGTATAACTGCTGGCTTTGAGTTTAGGAACTTCGACTTTGAAATGTTCTGGCAAGGTGTCGGCAAACGTGATTACATGGCGGGAGGCAATGCTTTCTGGGGCTTCACGTCGGAATGGGACACGCCTTTGAAATCTGCTTTGGATTATTGGACTCCTGAAAATACCGATGCTTATTTCCCGCGTCCAAACTGGAACAACGGTGGTAACAGACAGACTTGTGACCGTTATTTGCAGAATGCAGCTTATCTCCGCTTGAAGAACATCACATTGGGTTACTCGATTCCTCAAACCATCTTGGGGAAAGCCGGCATCAGCCGCTTAAGAGTTTATGTGCAAGGTGAGAACTTGTTGACATTCACTCCGCTGATTGATGCTTTTGATCCGGAAATTATCAATAACATGACTTATCCGATTACCAAAAAAGTGTCTGTAGGTCTTAATTTAACATTCTAAACGAAATAAAACAATGAAACTAAAATATATATTGTGCATGGCGGCTTTTGCGGGTGCTTTTACGGCTTGCGATGTGACTGACAAGTCGCCGATTGATTCTTTGACAGATGCTTCCTATTGGAGAACTGTCCAGGATTTGAAATTGTATGCAAACGGCTTGTATGGTAATTTGGATGCTCCAAGTGTCACAAAAGACAACACGAGTGACAATTGCGTGACTACCAGCTATAGTTCATGGCTATTCAACGAATCGAGCGTTCCTGCCACGGCAGGTAGTGCTGGATGGACTTGGGGGAATATCCGTACTTGCAACTTCTTCTTGCAGCGTTATGAAACTGTAAGCGGAACGGAAAGTGAAATCAACCAGTACGTAGCGGAGGTTCGTTTTTTCCGCGCATTGGACTACTTTGGCAAAATCAAAGCGTTCGGGGATGTGCCTTGGTATGAAAAGGATTTACAGACGACAGACAAGGACGAACTATATAAAGCACGTGACTCCAAGGATTTTGTTTTGGGTAAAATCATAGAGGATTTGGAATTCGCAATCACTTGGCTGCCGGATTTGGGCAAGCAAGAGAGCGGTCGCTTGACAAAAGACGCGGCACGGACACAGTTGGCTCGTGTCTGTTTATATTATGGTACCTATAAAAAGTATCACAACGAATCCGGGCCACCGACTTCCGGAGAGTTGTTGAGCAAGGCTATTACTCTGACTAACGAGATTATGAATAGCAATAATTACGCAATCGTGAAAGGTACGGATGCAGGTTGCGGACAATTACCGTTTGAAGGATATCCTTTGTATTACTCTAACCAGTTTGTACAAGAGGATCTCTCTTCTAACAAAGAGACCATTTTGGCTCGTTATTACGAAGATGGTGTTTTGATGCATCAAACTGGCCGTCAGGCAGGATCTTTAGGAACAGGACTTTCAAAAGACTTTGTGGAGTCTTTCTTGTGTACGGACGGATTGCCAATTTCTGTCAGCAAAATGTATAAAGGTGACGAAAGCTTGGAGGATGAGTTTGTCAATCGAGACCCCCGTATGTATCAAATCATAGACAACCGTAACAAACCTTTTACAATTATTAATGGCGAACAGCAAGTGAATCCTTTCCCTGCTTGTGGAGCGAATGACGCAGTAACTGGATATCCGTGTGTGAAGTTCCGTTCTCCGCTTCAGGCGCAGTGGGAGGCGAACAAGACCACTTATGATTGGTTCGTTTACCGCTATGCTGAAGTTTTGTTGATCAATGCGGAAGCTCATGCGGAATTGGGCACTTGCACACAAGAAGTTCTGGATAGAACAGTGAACCAACTACGTGACCGTGTCGGTATGCCTCACATGACGACAAGTCCGGTGGCTGACCCGGCTGCTATCGATTATGGCTATGAGGTGACGCCTCTGATTTATGAAATCCGTCGCGAACGCCGTATCGAACTGGTAACGGAAGGTCATCGCTTGGACGATTTGAAGCGTTGGAATGCAATGAAGGTATTTGAAAACCCGAAGACAATGTTAGGTATCCGCATCACAGATGCAGTAGGAAACTGTATGAAGGCAATGTCGTTTTCGGAGGTGCGGACGGTCGTCCTACTGTTGAATACCAAGGAAAAACTTACTTGTTCCAATATCCGAGCAAGAGTTTGGACGATCCTGGTCGTAAATGGTCTCCTAACGACAAACGTTGGTTTAGCCCATTGCCAACAGATGAGTTGACATTGAATCCGAATTTGAAACAGAATCCGGGTTGGTAATTAAATAATTTGTTAGAATCCGATGCGCCATAATTGCAAACGGCAGTTTTGCTTTGAATCAGAACTTGCATGTTTAGATGAGTAAACTTGTATTTGTTTAATTCTTAGTGATTTATGTTTTGTTGATGATGGCACATTTTAAACAACCGTTGTTTTGAAAAAAACGTCAAATGTTTTTCAAAAAACATTTGACGTTTTCAAAAATTCCTCGTGATGTTTTTGAAAAAACAACGGTATGTTTTTTTGACTTATTTTGATATGTTTTTTGAACACTCTAAAGGGCATTTCCCTCGCATTTATTACTCATGGTATGACATACCAATTATGATGATATTAGAGGCATATTTGATAAAATGGAAAGAAACTGTATCTTTGAAGAAAAAATGTATTTGGATCGGATTTCAGTGGGTGACGATGGGGTTCATCACTTATGAGGGATTCGTTCATCGGGGACGATTGGATACGATTGATTATCTTGAACAAGACTATTATATCCGCAATGGAAAGAGGAATAAGATAGCTACATTTAATCAAACCATTCTATATAAACGCCGTATGCGTGGTTTGGACTTGGTGCTTGCTCATAAAGGGATGCTTTATGAAATCGTATAATATCCTGGAATTTGTCGAAGGCAAAGTGCAAACGGACACTTATCTGTTGGTTTCAAAAAAGAAGGGAATCTTCAGGAAGTAAAGTTTGCAATCATGTTGAATAAAATAATTTATAAAACAATAGTATAATGAACAAAAAGAATCTTTTGATTGCCGGTATGTTTGTCGGGCTGTTTCTTTCCTGTAATGAAGCAGAGCCGCCTACACTTGTTTTGCCAGTTCCGACACCGGAACAGATTGAGTGGCAGAAGATGGAGAATTATGCATTCGTGCATTTCGGGTTGAATACATTCAATGATTTGGAATGGGGCTATGGAAATACGCCTGCGGAAACATTCAATCCGACAGATTTGGATTGTGAGCAATGGGTACGGATTATCAAGGCTGCCGGTTTGAAAGCGGTAATCTTGACAGCGAAACACCATGACGGATTTTGCCTTTGGCCAACCAAAACGGTTGACTATAATATCTCTAACTCTCCATATAAAGATGGGAAAGGCGATATGGTACGGGAATTGTCAGATGCCTGCCAAAAGCATGGTCTGAAATTTGGTCTTTACCTTTCTCCTTGGGATCGTCATAATGCTGAATATGGACAAGAAGGATACCAAAAGACTTATCATGAACAGATAAACGAACTAATCTCCAACTACGGTCCTTTGTTTGAGTTCTGGTTTGACGGGGCAAACGGAGGAAATGGCTGGTACGGTGGAGCGAATGAAACACGTTCAATCGACCCGAAAACCTATTACGGTTACGAGACTGCCCGTGAAATGATTAAAGCGAAACATCCGGGAGCTATGATATTTGGTGGTACAGTTCCTGATATCCGTTGGATTGGAAATGAATCTGGTTGGGCAGGAGAAACAAACTGGTCATCCTATTCTTTGGACAAGGAGGCGCATTATTCACAGAACCAATGGGGTATGAAAGACGGTTCCCAGTGGTTGCCGGGAGAATGTGACGTGTCAATCCGTCCGGGATGGTTTTATCATCATCGTGAAGACCATCAAGTGCGTACAGTTCCCAACTTGGTTGATTTATATTACCGGAGCGTTGGTCACAATGCCAACTTCTTGTTGAATTTCCCCGTCGCACTTACTGGACAGATTCATCCTCTCGATTCTGCCCGTGCAATAGATTGGTATCATACCATGCAGGCAGAGTTGCAAAATAACCTGCTGGCAGGCATCAAGCCGAAAGCAAGTGAATCTCGTGGCAGAACTTATAAACCTGCAAACGTGACAGATGGTAATTGGGATTCCTATTGGGCAACTTCCGATGGCGTGACGACCGGATCTTTGACATTCCCGTTATCGGCAGGGACTTCATTGAACAGAGTGTTGATTCAGGAATATATTCCGCTCGGACAACGTGTTTGTGCCTTTACCATAGAAGTGGAAAAAGAGGGCAAATGGATGCCGGTGGAAACAACCGACACGCTTTCAACCGTGGGATATAAACGTATCGTCCGTTTCAAGACGACTCAGGCTGATGCCTTGCGCATCCAGTTTACGGAAGCGAAAGGTCCGTTGTGTATTAATAATGTGGAAGCGTTCCTTGCTCCTCCGTTGCTCGAACAACCGCGTATCGCACGAAATGCACAGAATGAAGTGCATATAGATGTGGAAAGTGAAGGTGCGGATATTTTCTATACGATAGATGGTTCGGAACCTACGGCTGAGTCTGCAAAATATGAAGTTCCGTTCACGCTTGACACGAAAGGAACTGTCAAAGCGATTACTTACGATGCCCAGTCAGGCAAATCAGGACCAGTGGCTATCCGTCGTTTCGACTTGCCAGCAGCAGATTACAAAGTTGTCACTCCTGCTGAGGAGAAGACAAATCTTATGTTTGACGGGAACGGCTATTCCACCTATTACTTGCCTGAAGGCAAAAAAGAAATTGCAGTCGTATTGGCTGCACCTCATGCAATAAGCGGTTTCGTTTACACTCCTAACCAGGGACGCGATGCGCAAGGGCATATTTCAAACTATCAATTATTGGTAGATGGCAAGGTCGTTGCTTCAGGAGAGTTTTCAAACATAAAGCATAACCCGATCGAACAAGAAATACGTTTTGCTCCAGTCAAAGGCCAAAAATTAGTTTTTAAGGCAACACGAGTAGTGGATGACGTAAAACGTATAGGAATTGCTGAATTTTCCGTTATCACGGAAGACTAAATGAAATTCAGCAGATTTAGTGTCTTGCGAAGGTGTGTCAAAGCAAAACGGATTCCTTTTTAGTAATTTCCGTTTTTGGCACACCTTCGTTTCTTTTCTCAAAATAAACCACTACTTTTACCTGCGTTTAAATATATATGCAATAGTTCGTTAAAAAATAGCCACGCCTAAGCGGCTCTGGCAGTAAATAAAATGAGTTCTTTGAAAAGTTTGTCAATAACTTGCATGTCTGGGTTAATCCCGAACACGCAAATAAATCGTTCAAGCATATAAGCATTGTGTATAAAAGACTTGCAGGAGGATATGGAATAGGTTATTCCGAGCCTCTTACATGCCGCTTTGGCCAAGTTGACAGCAGCAAGCGATGCATTGAAGTGAAAATCCAACTTTCTGAAGTCGGTTGACTGACAGTTGGTGATTCCTGCATGTTGCTTACCATCTCTAAAGCAAAATTCCAATTGGAACCTGGTTCTGTAATAATCCAGAACCTCCCGTCCATCCATCGAATCGTCTGTAGAGAAGTAAAGCTGCCACTTGTCTGTCCTCCCGTCCATCGGATACCAGATGGCTAAGGAAACATACCTTTTGAGAGCTTTGCATATACCCTCAATCCGTATAGCTTTCCTTTGTTCACCTCGTATTCCTTGCACCGGGTCAGATCCAGATTGGCAAAGTCGATTCTTCCGTCAAACCACTTTGGATGGCCACGTTTTCCTGTTTTCTGTTCCAATGTCGGATAGTACAGGATTACGTCATTCCGAAAGCGGCTGATGACATGGAAATCGTTCTCACACATAGGCGTTATGAATGTTTCCTTGGAAAAGAATGCGTCTACAACCACCGTTCTTGATATGCTCTGTATCTTGTCTTTTCTACTGATAAGATAGCTGCTGTACCAGTCAACGAGGTTCTTGTCCATATTATCCAAGGTTTTACAATCCGGTGTCTGAATGGCACCTAAAGTCATGCATTCATGGTTGTCGATGTCTATGACACCGATGCCCATGATTTCCAATCCACGCTTGTACTCTCCTGCACAACCAGACCAGAAGTAACCTATCCAAGGTGTCTTCTTGCCTGATTTGGGGATATAGGAAGGATCGATGGCGATGGCTTTTCTTTTACCTGTGAGATGCTTGCTGATGATAGAGCCGTTGAACGCAAACCAGTCGAAAGTTTCATGCTCAAAAAGGTTACGGTAGGTCTGTTCCGAAAAACGTCCATACCTACCCAATTGGAGGAAGTTTATACGATCAGGGATGGCCATGAATAATTTCATTGCATCCATGAACGTTTTTTCAAAAGGTTTGTGTATATTCACGACTGATTTGAGAGCCGATAGGCACTCGGATTGGTATTGCATAAGGAGTGTTTCTTTAGTCATAATCAGAAGAGTTGAGAGGCTTCTAATTTACTAAAAAAATCAACGAATTATGCAATACTTTCCACCTTTATTATCAGCAGGTTAGCACTCTTTTTTCAGTACATTTCTTCATGCTTAACCATTCGTTTTTGACAACATTCCAATGACCTCTTTAGTGTTTTCGAACCAGCTTTTGCCGGTTCTATTGTTTAACTTTTAATTTTTCGGTAAAAATTTACCGAAGTATTGTATATGATTATGGGAAATGAATTTTTAAAGATGATCAATACGCGCCGCAGTTGCCGTAAATATCGTAAAGAACAAATTACAGACGAAGAGTTAAATGCTATTTTGGAAGCAGGTACGTATGCACCAACTGGCATGGGGCAGCAATCCCCTTATATCGTGGCTGTCCAAAATCCGGAAATGAAAGCACAATTGGAGAGGATGAATGCGGCAGTCCGTGGATTGAGCGGTAATCCTTATTACGATGCTCCTACCTATATATTAGTATTTGCCCCGCTGGATTGCCGGTTCGCTATCCAAGACGGCACTTGCGTGTTGGAAAACATGATGTTGGCAGCCCATGCCTTAGGCGTGAGCAGTTGTTGGATTAATCGGGAAATCGAGATGTTTGCGACGGAAGATGGTAAACAATTGATGGAAAAGATGGGGTTGCCCGATGGTTTGGGTGGCATTGGAGCTATTTCGGTCGGTTATGCAGCTGTGGAACCGGCAGAGCCTAAGCCAAGGAAAGAGGGTTATGCCAGAATTATCCGCTAAAACTGACAGCTTGACGGAAAACAAATGCTTAAACTGACAGACTGCCGAAATAATGACAGGAAACAAGGCTGACAAATAGTTTGGCACACTATTCGTAGAAGAGTAGGTGTGAATCGTAAAAAGATTCATGGAGTTTAAGTAATAAAATTATAAACTTTAAATTATATAAATCATGAGCATTAAGCCGTTAGCAGACCGCGTATTAATCAAGCCGGCTGCAGCAGAAGAGAAGACAGTCGGTGGAATCATTATTCCAGATTCAGCTAAAGAAAAACCTTTAAAAGGTGAAGTTGTGGCTGTCGGACACGGAACAAAAGATGAGGAAATGGTTGTAAAAGAAGGTGACACTGTATTGTATGGCAAATATGCAGGTACTGAAATCGAATTCGAAGGTGAAAAGTACTTGATTATGCGCCAGTCAGATGTTTTGGCAATCATTTAATATAATAACAATTTAAATCATAAGAATCATGGCTAAAGAAATCAAATATGACATGGATGCCCGCGACCTTTTGAAGAAAGGTGTGGACGAATTGGCAAACGCCGTTAAAGTTACATTAGGTCCGAAAGGTCGCAACGTTATTATCGAGAAGAAGTTCGGTGCTCCACATATCACAAAAGATGGTGTGACTGTAGCAAAAGAAATCGAACTTTCTAACCAGTTCGAGAACATGGGTGCTCAGTTGGTTCGTGAAGTAGCCTCTAAAACTAACGATAATGCAGGTGATGGTACAACTACCGCAACTGTATTGGCTCAAGCTATTATCGGTGTAGGTTTGAAGAACGTTACAGCTGGTGCTAACCCAATGGATTTGAAACGTGGTATCGACAAAGCGGTTGCCAAAGTGGTAGAAAGCATCGCTTCACAAGCAGAAGAAGTAGGTGACAAGTTTGAAAAGGTAGAACACGTTGCTAAGATTTCTGCTAACGGTGATGAAGCTATCGGTAAATTGATTGCCGAGGCTATGCAGAGAGTGAAGAAAGAAGGCGTTATCACAGTAGAAGAGGCTAAAGGAACTGAAACTACAGTAGACGTAGTAGAAGGTATGCAGTTCGACCGTGGTTATATCTCTCCGTACTTCGTAACAGATACAGAGAAGATGGAATGCCAGATGGAGAATCCATACGTCTTGATTTATGACAAGAAGATTTCTGTATTGAAAGACTTGCTTCCTATCCTTGAACCTGCAGTACAAAGTGGCCGTCCATTGTTGATTATTGCTGAAGATATCGACAGCGAAGCATTGGCTACATTGGTTGTAAACCGTTTACGTGGTTCTTTGAAGATTTGTGCAGTTAAGGCTCCGGGCTTCGGTGATCGTCGTAAAGCTATGTTGGAAGACATCGCAGTATTGACAGGCGGTATCGTAGTGTCAGAAGAAAAGGGCATGAAGTTGGAAGGTACAACAATGGATATGTTGGGAACAGCAGAAAAGATTGTTGTAAACAAAGACAATACTACTATTGTTAACGGTGCTGGTGACAAACAGGCTATCCAAGATCGTATCGGCCAGATTAAGATCCAGATGGAAATACAACATCTGACTACGACAAGGAAAAATTGCAGGAACGTTTGGCTAAGATGGCTGGTGGCGTTGCAGTATTGTATGTAGGTGCTCCTTCTGAAGTTGAAATGAAAGAGAAGAAAGACCGTGTTGACGATGCTTTGCATGCAACTCGTGCAGCTATCGAAGAAGGTACAGTTCCTGGTGGTGGTGTTGCTTATATCCGTGCAATCTCTGCTTTGGAAGGCATGAAGGGCGAAAACGAAGATGAAACAACAGGTATCGAAATTGTTAAACGTGCAATTGAAGAGCCGTTGCGTCAGATTGTCGCTAATGCAGGTAAAGAAGGTGCTGTTATCGTACAGCGCGTGAAAGAGGGCGAAGGTGACTTCGGTTACAATGCTCGTAAGGACTGCTTCGAGAACTTGTGCACTTCTGGTGTGATTGACCCAGCCAAGGTAACTCGTGTAGCTTTGGAAAATGCAGCTTCTATCGCTGGTATGTTCTTGACTACTGAATGCGTTATCGCAGACAAGAAAGAAGAAACACCTGCTGCTCCGGCTATGAATCCGGGTATGGGCGGAATGGGTGGTATGATGTAATCTCTTCCCAATATATAAATGAGGGCTGCTTCTTGCAAAAGGGGCAGCCTTTTTGTCCTATGGGAAAATAATAGAGGAAAAGTTTGCAGATTAAAAAATAATGTGTACCTTTGCACCGTATTCAGGAGGATACAGCTATTATATCGCGGAGTGGAGCAGTGGTAGCTCGTTGGGCTCATAACCCAAAGGTCGTCTGTTCGAATCAGGCCTCCGCAACACTGCAAGAAAGGATTCAGACATTGTTTGAATCCTTTCTTTGTATATATAACGATGAGATAACCGATTATGCAAATAATGTCACATTCCGTTGTATGTTGTGAAGATAATTGCTATCTTTCGCAAAAATTAATGCGAATATGGGAAGATTTATAGAAGAATTTAAGAAATTTGCCATGCGTGGTAATGTAGTAGACATGGCAGTCGGTGTAATCATCGGAGGAGCTTTTGGGAAAATTGTAACATCTGTAGTCAATGATTTAGTAATGCCCGTCTTAGGTGTTTTGGTAGGAGGTGTTAACTTTACAGACTTGAAATTGACGTTAAAGGAGGCTGTGATGGATGGCGAGACAGTTGTTTCTCCAGCCGTGACGCTTAACTATGGTAATTTCTTGCAGTCAACATTTGACTTCCTGATAATTGCCTTCTCTATTTTCATGTTTATTAAACTAATTAATAAGCTTAGCCGTAAGAAGGAAGAGGCTCAACCTGCTACTCCTCCTGCACCACCTGCAGATGTCCAGTTGCTTACAGAAATCAGAGATTTACTTAAGGAGAAACATTAATATAAGAAAAGATGAAAAAGTGGATGATATATGCCGGGGCATTGCTCATTTTGGCTGGTTGTAGCAGTGTACCATTAACCGGTAGAAAACAATTGCTATTAGTGAGTGACCAAGAGGTGCTCTCTTCCAGCTTGACCCAATATTCGGAATACATGAAGACTGCCAAGAAAGAAACTTCCGGAAAGGATGCTTCCATGGTGGTGCGTGTAGGAAAGAAAATCGCAGCAGCAACCGAGCAATATTTGAAACAAAACGGATTACAGGATGAAGTGAAGAACTTCTCATGGGAGTTCAATTTGGTGAAAGATAACCAAATCAATGCCTTTTGTATGCCTGGTGGAAAGATTGTTGTCTATGATGGTTTGATGAATATTATTTCATCGGACGATGAATTGGCGGTTGTACTTGGACATGAGGTAGCGCATGCTGTGGCAAAACATAGCAATGAACGAATCAGTCAACAGGTCGTGGCACAATACGGAGCCCAGATATTGGGAGCTGCCGTTTCCAATAAGAGTGCTGCTGTGCAACAGGTTGCCAGTTCTGTTTATGGTGTCGGTGCGCAGTATGGTGTGATGCTTCCTTTTTCTCGGAAACATGAAACTGAGGCGGATTATATGGGATTGATATTAATGACGATAGCTGGTTACAATCCAGAAGTAGCTGTTAAGTTTTGGCAGAAAATGTCTGCCAGTTCATCCGGAAAGGTTCCCGAATTTATGAGTACGCACCCAAGTGATTCCCGTCGTATTTCAGATATTCAGAAAGAACTTCCTGCAATCAAACAAAAGTATGGGAAGAAAGTAAAATAGGAAGGATATATGGAATCGAGAGTAAAAGAAGTACTGAATAAAAAGGTTTCCGGAAAGTATAATTGTGCACAAGCAGTCGCATGTACTTATGCAGATATTGCCCATCTTGATGAAGAAACTGTGTATAATGCAACAGCAGCATTTGCTGCAGGAATGGGTTGTATGGAAGGAACTTGCGGAGCAATTATCGGTGCAGGTATCGTCTTAGGCTTGAAATATAAAGACAAGGCACAAGCCATGAAAGCCCAAAAGCAAGTATTGCTTGCCTTTAAAGAACGAAATGGTTGTACGGTTTGCAAGCAATTGAAAGGCTTGGAAACAAAAAGGTGGTTCGTGAATGCAATGACTGTGTTACTGATGCGGCAGAATTTTTAGAAAAAGTCTTATTGGCTGAATGAAGCCGTATTGAGATTCGGAATCTTGCATTTTGTTAATTTAGACATACTTTAAAGGGGCTGCATCAAAACAGTTGTTTTGACACAGCCCCTTTATTTGTGGAGCTGGAGAGATTCGAACTCTCGTCCAAACGAGGAACTAATCTGCTTTCTACATGTTTATCTTCGCTTTAATTGTCGGGAACAAGCAAGACCGAAGCCACCCACTTGAACCTTATCCTTTAAAATTTCGCCTGCCGCCCAAGGCGTGCGTCAAACTATCTCCGATATTGCTGCACCACCTTATCGGAACGCTTCGGAGCAACAGCATCCGGGTGATGTCACGTCCCCGCAACTTTTGCAGGGATTAAGCTTCAATCTACTATTCTTCGATTAAGCAGCGAGAGCGTAATTTTCTTCGCCAGTTAATTGTCTGCCGTCTGAGATTATAGTGCAAGCCGACCACGCACTACATGCTTACAAACCACTTCTACCCGCTGTCAAAACCGGTCAGCCCCATGGCTTGTGTGTGCTATATTTAGCATAACAATTACAAAGGTAGGCAAAAATCTTGCATTATGCAAGACTTTGCCACAAACCTCTTTGTTTATCTATCGTAAATTGGGAAATATTGTACCAATTACTCATACAATCCAATTTCTTGGAACCAATCTTCAGCTCTGTCTGGCCATTCATTTACCATGCATCCTGTATCTCTCAAGCCGTATCCATGTCCGCCGGTGCTATAAAGGTGCATCCATGCTGGCACTCCGGTTTGTTTTAAAGCATAGAAATAGAACAAGCTGCTGTTGATACAAGAGGCATCGTCTTCAGCTTGGATAAGCATAGTAGGAGGCACTTCTTTCGTTACATTGATTTCTGGTGATAGCTTGAAGTTCTCACCGTCTAAATAGGCGGGATAAACCAAAAGACAGAAGTTGGGACGGCAACTTACTTTGTCTACCTCGTCAATCGCTGGATAACTCCTCTTGTTGAATGCTGTAGAAGCCATGGCAGACAAATGTGCACCTGCCGAGAATCCCATTATACCAATTTTATCCGGGTTGATGTTATATTTCTTTGCATTGGAACGGACATAACTGATGGCACGTTGAGCATCTTGAAGAGGAGCTTCGTGTTTGGGGCGGTTCTCTCTGCGGGGAACACGATATTTCAGCAAAACAGCAGTAATACCAGCAGCGTTTAGCCAATCACAGATTTCTGTCCCTTCCAAATCGTATGCTAAAATATTGTAAGCACCTCCGGGGCAAACAATCATTGCCGCACCAGACGCTATGTCTGTTGCTGCCGGGTAAATGGCAATTTCCGGTTCGCCCACATCGGTCATGCGGATTACATTTGTCCCGCCTACTTTAGCCCCGGAATCATCACTCTTTTCTGTTAGTTTCTGGGTTTCACCCGGAGCACCATCAGGGAATAACTTGATTGTCTTTGTGCATTTGCCATATTCATTGCCAATAAACCTGCTAATAATAAAACTAATTTTTTCATGACATTGTTATTTAAAGGATTAGTACTGTCTGATTTTTATTTCACAGTCGTCCAAGCTCTCGATAATCGCCAAGCTTTCAACATGGATGCCTTTCTCCCGTAACAGTTCTCCTCCTTTCTGGAATGCTTTTTCAATGATAAATCCCATTCCTGCGATGTTAGCACCTGCTTGTTTCACTAAATCAATGATACCTAAAGCCGCATTTCCATTGGCAAGGAAATCATCAATAAAAAGGATGTTGTCTTCTTCTGTCAAAAAATCGTTGCTGATGCAGACCGAATAATCTCTGTCTTTGGTGAATGAGTGTACGACAGTAGTCAGCATGTTTTCCATTGTTTCGGTATTTTTTTCTTCACAAAGACAACAGGAAGATTCATGATATAGCCCGTCATGATTGCCGGTGCGATACCGCTTGCTTCTATTGTTACGATTTTATTTACTTTGTTGTTGGAGAAAAGGCGTTTGAACTCTTCCCCGATTTTATACATCAATTGTGGATCCATCTGATGGTTGATAAAACTATCCACCTTCAGGATTCCTCCAGGGAAACAGGCTCCATCCTGTAAAATACGTTGCTTTAATAATTCCATTTTATGCTTGATATTTCTTTTTTACATGAATCAATAATCTCATTTCCTTATTTCCATCGTATTGTCGCTGTCACTGGCCGATGGTCTGATTCTGCGGGCGCATCAATTACTTCTGTCTCTTTTTCAATGATACGAACCGGGACATTCTTGCCTAAAGCGATGTAATCCAATGTGCAGTTTGGAGTATCAGCTGGGAAAGTGAAACGCATGGTGTCTGTCATGAAGATGAATTTATCATCCATCCGTTTGATGAAATCAGATTCCGGCGTAGCATTCCAATCACCAGCTATGAATACTGGCTTTTTGAAAAGAGATAAAGCTTCTTGTATGATAGGGAAAGAGAGCATACGGTCATCTTCTACCAACGAAAGGTGCGTGCAGCAACACACATAATCCTTAAACTCTGCTACTAACAGAGTCCTTGCCTCTTCTCTTCCCGGCAAAGCGTATCGATGGATTTGCATCGGCTTCTCTTTGGACAAGATGCCGATTCCATATTTCCCTCCTGAGTAGTCGATGGCTGCGGCATAAGTTGCGTGCATTCCAGTCAGTTCAGCCAATTCTCCTAATACATACTTTTGTTTGCTCCGTTCGGTCACACTGTCCAATTCCTGTATGGCTACTACATCCGGATTCCATTGTTTGATGACAGAAGCCGTGCGGGTGTAGGAGGTAGAATCGTCCATTCCACTTCCGTTCCTTACATTATAACTCATGTACCGAAGCTCCTTTTCCCCGTTGCATGCGACCAAAGCCAATGCCGCAAGCGGAAGGAAAATCCTTAATAAACTTCTTTTATCAATCATGGCATCCTTCGTGTTAGTCGTTCAATACTTCCCGAAGGGAAGCTTCCATTGATTCGATATCTTCAAGGGTCGTATCCCAAGATGTTACAAAGCGTGCTTCGTTCTTGCTTTCATCCCAAATATAGAAAAAGTACTTTTCCAACAGCTTCTTCAATGGCTCTTCTGGCAAAGTAAAGAATAGCTGGTTGGTTTCCACCTTTTGAGTCATCTTTATTTGTGGGAACTCTCCCAATACAGCAGCCAATCTTTGGGCACAATTGTTGGCATGCTCCGCATTCTTACGCCATAAGTCATTTTCCAAATAAGGAATGTACTGCGCTGACATATAGCGGAGTTTGGAAGCCAATTGGGTAGACTGCTTACGGATGTAAGGTAGAGCTGCTGTTATTTCCGGATGGAACGAGATGACGGCTTCACCCATCATCATTCCGTTTTTGGTTCCGCCGAAACTTAGGATATCGACTCCGGCATCTACTGTCACCTCTTTCATGGAGCAACCTAAGTAAACGCAGGCGTTGGCAAGGCGCGCTCCATCCATGTGCAGGAACATCCTATACGAATGGAGCAAATCAGCAATCGCTTTGACTTCGTTTATTGTGTAGACTGTCCCCAACTCCGAAGCTTGTGAAATATATACGGCCTTGGGCTGAGAGTGGTGGCAGAATCCAAAGTTATGCAGATGGGGTTGGATTAATTCGGGTGTCAATTTCCCATCTTTTGTTTCAATAGGAACTAAAGCACAACCGGAGAGCCGTCCGGGAGCACCACATTCGTCCACGTTTATATGGGCAGTTGTTGCACATAAGATGCTATTATAGGATTGGGTAATTGCCTGAAGTGCGACGGAATTAGCTCCAGTCCCGTTAAATACAAAAAAAGGTTCGGCATTATCCCCGAACACTTCCTTGATTTTTGCTGTTGCTTTTTCAGTCCACAGGTCATCCCCGTATGCGGCGGCATGATTATCATTCGCCTTTATTACGGCATCCAACACTAAAGGATGGACACCGGAATTATTGTCACTTGCAAAACTTCTCATTGTCTTATGAAATTTGTGCAAAGATACACATTATTTAGCAAAACCGTATCAACCTTTGTGGTGAAAACCGGGGCTGATAGCAGGAATGCGGACAGGCTGGTATTTAAAATATGTTATTATTATTGGTTCAATACATGGATGGTGTGACAAGCCGTCAGTGCAGCAGTTTCCGTGCGTAACCTGCTTTTCCCTAAAGAAATAGCTTCGAAGCCATTCTCTTCTGCTGATTTTATCTCTTCTGGGCTGAAGTCTCCTTCCGGACCAATCAATATTAAGACATTCTCGCCAGGATGATAGATGGATTTGATCAAAGGCTTTTCGCCTTCCTCGCAATGGGCTATGAATTTCCTCCCGTTGAAAGGTTGCCGGACAAACTGTTTGAAATCTGTCATCCCGTTTAATTGGGGCAATAAAGCTTTTTGCGACTGCTTCATGGCACTTACCAAGATTTTTTCCAAACGTGCGGTCTTTACCTCCTTGCGTTCGGAGAAGCGGCAATTCAAACAGGTAATCTCGTCAATGCCTATTTCTGTCGCCTTTTCAGCAAACCATTCCATCCGGTCCATGTTTTTCGTTGGAGCGACAGCGATATGTATGTAAGCGTCCCACGGTTTTTCCGGTTGCCAAGATGAAGTTATTTCGACTTGGCAATGTTTGGGGTGGGCGTTTGTGATGGAAGCTCGGTAGAAATTCCCTTTGCCATCTGTTATCATGATTTCATCGCCTTCCGCCAGCCGCATGACGCGTACGCAATGACCTGATTCTTCTTCAGGAAGAACCAAGGTCGATTCTATATCCGGAGCATAAAATATTTGCATATCCTTCTTAAACAAATCATTCCAATAATAGTGGCAGACAAAACAGACACCAAGGCTCCTGCAATCATGGCTTTAAAGCCAACACGGGAAATCAGGTCTTTCTTTTCAGGTGCTAAGACTCCTAAACCTCCCAACAGGATACCGATTGATGAAATATTGGCGAAGCCACATAATATATATGTAGCCATGACTACAGACTTTTGTGAAAAGAACAATCCGGCATCGCGCCATTGTTGTAGTTGGAAATAGGCGACAAATTCATTTAAGATGGTCTTTTGTCCCAAAAGGGAACCAACCAACATGATGTCATTTGTCGGAACACCAATCAACCACATGAATGGGGCAGTGATGATTCCTAAAATGAATTGGAATGTCAATCCATCCGACTTCCCATCTGTTACACGTACAATCCAGTCGTTGATGCCCGTGTAGTGGCCAATGACATTGTTTGTCACATAATTGACCATGGCAACCAAAGAGATGAATACCAAAAGCATGGCAGCAATATTGGTCATCAGCTTTACACCCGTTACCGTTCCGGAAGAGATGGCACCCAATACGTTGGCATGGCCTTCATCTCCCCATTCAGCTTTCTTGTCATCTTTGATAGGCTCAGTCTGAGGACAAATAATCTTGGCAATTACGATTGATCCAGGAACTGCCATGACAGAAGCGGTGAGCAAGTGGGTGGCAAATACCTGTTGTGCTATTGGATCTGTTCCTCCAAGCATCCCGACATAACTACC
Source organism: Phocaeicola vulgatus (assembly GCA_022009975.1). Classification (GTDB taxonomy): domain Bacteria; phylum Bacteroidota; class Bacteroidia; order Bacteroidales; family Tannerellaceae; genus Parabacteroides. Next base: position 783,473 of record CP091733.1, read on the forward strand.
CATTACCGATCCGGCAATAGTTCCCATTCCGGAAACCATGACTAAGAATAGTTCTGAACGGTTCATGCTTGGCAGATAATTCTTGATTAATACCGGTGATTCGGTCATTCCTAAGAAGATGTTTCCACAAGAGACCAAACCTTCCGTGCCGGAAATGTTCATCACTTTGCGGAGCAACCAAGAGAGAACGCCTACTACACGTTGGATAATTCCCCAATAATAGAAAATCGAAACCAATGCGGAAAAGAATATGACAATGGGAAGGGAGTGCAGAAGGAAGCTGAATCCTGCCGCTTTATTGGCATACGGACCTAATAAAAACTCCAAACCTGCGTTGGTGAAATCCATTATCTTCACAAAGACAATGCCCAAAGACTTGAACAAGCTGCCTACTATGGGAATATAAAGAATTGACAAAGCTAAAACAATCTGAATCAGCAAGCCTCCGCCCACTAATTTCCAGTCTATACGTTTTTTGTCATAACTTAATAAATAGGAAATTAGCAATACGGCTAATACCCCGGCCACGCCTCTCACTAAAGACATGACTCCAAATCCTGTTGATTCAATCATATTATTCCTTTTTTCTTTTTTTCAATTCTTCTTGATAAACTTTGGCGTATTCATAATTCTCAGAAGCAACCGCATCATTTAGTTTTTCAGAAAGTTCCCCGTCTGATAGCAAGGAGAGCCACTCTGCTAAGTCTTCTGGATTATCGAAACTGTCAGGATTCAAATCTGCGTCTGTATATATGGTCGGAGTTTCATCGAAATCCTCTTCCCCCTCTTCTTTGTTTTCTGCCTTTCCCAATATCAGTCCACATTCTGACACAATAGCTTCCGTTGTATATATGTCGATATGCAAACGCAATGCAATCGCAATCGCATCGGATGTCCGGGAGTCTATCCGGACTTGGCGTTCACCATCGAAAAATACCAGTTCCGAATAGAATATGCCTTCTTTGAATTTATAAATAAATACCTCTTGCAGCAAAATACCGAATGAATGGGTCAACGTGACAAACAAATCGTGCGTCAATGGCCTTGGCAGGGTGATGCCTTCCAAAGCGATAGCAATAGATTGGGCTTCCGATGTCCCGACAATAACTGGTATGCGGTGCGGACCATCGGTTTCTGCCAATATCAACGCATAAGCACCTGAGTGTACTTGGCTGCTTGTCAGTCCTTGGACTTTTAGTTTAATTTTTTTTGCCATGTTCCTCGAATATATCTTTGCTTTTCGGACAAAGATAAAACATTCACATAAAAATATCAATAATTCTAATCCTGCTGAAGAAGTTTTTTTCTTTTTATTCGTCAACCGACCACTCTTTCATCTCGTACATGTCTTTATACTCTTCCCATTCCGGGTCAATTTCCACATATAAAGAGATAGGGAGCAGTTCGAAATCTTTCAAGGCATCATTCAACTTCTCTCCGAATACCCGGGAAGTCCGAGTGTAAAACACCCAGATTCGTTCGCCTCCGCCAGTGTATACGCTGCTGAGTATGGCCAACTTGTCTTTTTCCATGACTTTCCGCAAAGCAATCTCTACGTTTTCCATCAACTCTGCTTCATTGTCTGAAGGCAGACCCTTGGCATCAGGTGTGTATTTCCAAGTTACTTCTACGCGTTCTTTGAATTTCCCGGAAGTTACGAACTCCTCTAATTCTTCACGGCCATAGATTGTAATCAAATCTCCCTTCTCGTTTTCCGAAAGGGCGGTAAACCATTTATCGCTTAATTTCATCGTTTCCCTTGTCTATGTTGTTTGTTTCGCAAATATACATAATTCGTTTGGCTAATCATAGTGTTTTTCCTATAAACAAGAAGGCGGTTTGTCAAAATTGCAAACGGCTGCTTTCAGGATCCGACCTCGGTTATTTATATTCACAAATATATAACTAATTCATTATTAGTATTTTCTGTTTAATCTATTGGGATGCTTTAAAACATACCGTTGTTTTTAAAAAAACATTGGACGTTTTTGAAAAAACATTGGACGTTTTCAAAAATTCCTCGTGATGTTTTTGAAAAAACAACGGTATGTTTTTTTTCATCCTCAGCGTCTTGCATTTTACTGATTCTGAAACACCTTAAAAGGCGATATATATGTAGATTGTTTAGTAAGCACGTGCGAACAGAACCCGGCGGGCTGATGGCTTTCCAGTCACCATACATTTGCCCGGAGTCATGTCGCCTTCCAAAGGAAGACAACGGATAGTTGCTTTTGTCTCATTCTTGATGCGCTCCTCTGTTTCCGGAGTTCCATCCCAATGAGCCATGATAAAGTATCCTTGTTCGATTTTCTCTTTGAACTCTTCGTAAGTGTCTACTGTGATAGTGCGTTCTTCACGATGCTTCAATGCTTTTTGGAAGATGTTGTTTTGGATTTCTTCCAATAAGTTCTGAACGTATGTTTCAATGCCATCGCAAGAAACGGTTTCTTTTTCCAAAGTGTCACGTCTCATCACTTCGATGGTGTTGTTTTCCAAGTCACGACCGCCCATCGCCAAACGAACAGGAACTCCCTTCAATTCGTAGTTTGCAAATTTCCATCCCGGCTTGCGGTTGTCTGCATCATCGAATTTGACAGAGATGCCCAACTTCTTCAGGTTGGCAACAATGCCGCCTACCTTCTCACGGATTTGGTTCAACTGCTCATCGCTTCTATAGATAGGAATAATGACAACCTGGATAGGAGCCAAGTGAGGAGGCAACACCAAACCATTGTCATCGGAATGGGACATGATCAATGCTCCAATCAAACGGGTTGAAACGCCCCAAGAAGTAGCCCAAGCATAATCAATCTTACCCTCTTTGTCTACGAAGGTTACGTCGAATGCTTTACCGAAATTCTGTCCCAAGAAGTGGGATGTTCCGGCTTGCAAAGCCTTTCCGTCTTGCATCATCGCTTCAATAGTGTAAGTGTCCAAAGCTCCAGCAAAACGTTCACTCTCGGATTTGACACCCTTGACTACCGGCATAGCCATATAGTTTTCTGCAAAATCTGCATAAACGCCTTGCATCTTCTTTGCTTCAATTTCAGCCTCTTCCCTTGTTGCGTGGGCAGTATGTCCCTCTTGCCACAAGAACTCAGCTGTACGAAGGAACAAGCGGGTGCGCATTTCCCAACGCATTACGTTTGCCCACTGGTTGCATAGCAATGGTAAATCTCTGTATGAATGGATCCAATTGCGGTATGTATTCCAAATGATTGTTTCCGATGTTGGACGGATAATCAATTCTTCCTCTAATTTGGCAGCAGGATCAACAACTACACCCGTACCATCATGGTTGGTTTTCAATCGGTAATGGGTAACCACAGCGCACTCTTTGGCAAAGCCTTCAACGTGTTCTGCTTCTTTGCTTAAGAAAGATTTCGGGATGAGCAAGGGGAAATAAGCGTTGACATGTCCTGTCTCTTTGAACATATCGTCCAAGATGCGTTGCATCTTTTCCCATATTGCATATCCATAAGGTTTTATAACCATACAACCGCGCACTGCCGAGTTCTCAGCCAAATCAGCTTTGATAACCAAATCCTGATACCACTGGGAGTAGTTTTCGCTTCTCGGAGTCAGCTCTTTCAATTCTTTTGCCATTGTTACAATATTTATATTTTTAGATATAACTTTCATTAATAGGCTGCAAAGTTATAAAATATATTGCACATTCATTTCTGCTTCCTGCTTTTTTGTCAGTGTGGTCAGCAAACAATTTTTTCTTTTGTTGTCTCATTTGCTTTGTCCAGCACTTCGTAACGGGAATTCTTGCTGATATATTCAGGCACGATTATTTTCATCTCGCGGACGGTTTCCATGTCATCATATTTCAATGCAATGTCCCGAAGCTCTTCCAATTTCCGTTCAGCATCTTCGTATTCGTAATTGCGGACTTGTGCGATTCGGATTTTTTTATGGAAAGAAGGAAGTGTATTCTCGTTCTCGTTGAGCACTTCTTCATAAAGTTTCTCGCCTTCCCTTAATCCTGTGTATTTGATTTGCACGTCCTTGGCTCCGCTAAGTTTGATCATGCGTTTTGCCAAATCGGCTATGCGCACAGGTTCTCCCATGTCAAATACGAATATCTCTCCGCCATTGCCATGAGTCCCGGCTTCCAAAACCAATTTACAAGCTTCCGGAATCAACATGAAATAGCGGATGATTTCCGGATGAGTGACGGTCAGAGGGCCACCGGCTGCCAATTGCTTGCGGAATAGTGGAATGACTGAACCATTGCTTCCTAACACATTGCCGAAACGGGTCGTCACGAATTGTGTGATGCCTTTTACTTTCCCCCCCCCCTCTTTTATGGCTTTGTCCAGACTTTGTATATATATTTCGCAGATACGTTTGGAGCAGCCCATCACATTTGTAGGATTTACTGCTTTGTCCGTAGACACCATCACGAACTTTTTCACGTTGTACTTGACACTTAAGTCGGCTATTATTTTTGTTCCCCAAACGTTGTTTTGTACACTTTCGCTTGGGTTGTCTTCCATCATGGGCACATGCTTGTATGCTGCGGCGTGGAACACATAGTCGGGTTGGAAGTTATGGAAAATCTCTTCCATGCGGCTCTCTTTACAGATGCTTGTCACCACAGTATGTGCTTTGATATCCGGAAAATCATTTCATCATAAGCCTTATGTCATGTTGCGGAGTCTCTGCTTGGTCGATTAACATCATTTCTGCCGGTTTGTAATAGGCAATCTGGCGGGACCATTTCAGAACCGATGCTTCCCGCGGAACCCGTAATCAGCACTTTCTTCCCACGAAGCAGTGCGCCCACTTTTTCCATGTTCACTTCAATCTCGTCACGAGGCAAGAGGTCTTCAATTTCTATTTCGCGCATTTGGACAGCCTTGTTTGGATTCTTTTGTTTAATCCACTCTTCAATGTTCTGTGCGATATAAATCTTTACACCGGCTTCTATGAGTATGTCTTGAAGCGTTTGTTATTTGTGAAGTTTTTCAACTTCATTGGACCAACGAAAAAGGCTTTAATCTGCTTTTGTTGGATGATGCTTTTTAAGTCTTCATGTATGGAATAAATACGTTTGCCCATTAACCGTTCGGAATAATGTTCTTGGTCATCACCGACATATCCGCTAATGATGAACTGGATAGGCTTAGCATCTTTAATGGTGTTGGTGATAGAAACAGCACCGGAGAAAGTCCCGTAAATCAAGGAATGCGGTGCCGTTCTGCTAACTAAACATTGTCGAATAGTTGTCTGATAAAGACTCGGCTGGCACATAAAAACATTAAGCTCATCAAGTACATGGAAGTAATCATACGTCCGGTGAACGCATAAAATATATCTTCCCATCCTTCATGGATAGAAATAAAATTAAAAATGAGCGATAAAACGTATGAAAAGCAACAAGCTTCTAAGATACGTAGCAAGTCAACAAATTGGGAAAGACGTAAAATCCCCGAGTAAGTGTGGAATATACGTGCTCCGATTAAGTTGAATAAACTAAACACCATAAAGGTGTGGAATAGTAGTTCCCAATTGCGCATGATTTCTGTGGCTGGGTGGCGTAACCATAATACGAAAAGCGCACCGAAAAGAGCCAATGTGAGGTCGAATATGACCACACACCAATAAGGGAGAGCTCTTCTGCTAAAATACCAGTTAAATAAATTTCTCATCTTCATCTTCGTTCTAGTTTAAGTAAGTAAGGCGAATATCATATAATAGTTTCGCAAATATAATTATTATATTTGATTTGCCAAATTTAATCAATTAAAGTGTTCATATATATATATATATATATATATCGTAATTGTTGTTAATATATGTTATTCGCATTGTAAGCATTCAATCGCTTCAGTCTTCATTCCAAGGAGTGAGGTTTGTCTTCTCCTTTGAATACTCGGCTTTTATTGGGCTTGGAACTCATTTCAAAGATTAAGACACCTCCTTTCATAATCTCCTCTTGGCTGATATATCCTTTTGTATAAGGTTTGCCATTGAGAGAAACCGAGTGTACATAACGGTTTTTGTCACTTACTTTGGGCGCTTTGATTTCTAATGCTTTCCCATTCTCCAATGTGACTTTCATATAAGGAAGGAAAGGCGCACCTAAGACATATTGGTCTGTTCCCGGGCAAACAGGATAGAAGCCCATCGCTGAGAATATGTACCAAGCCGACATCTGCCCGCAGTCATCGTTCCCGCACAATCCGTCAATGTTGTTTTTATACATTTTGTTCATGATCTCCCTTTGCCAATATTGGGTCTTCCAAGGCTGGGAAGTCCAAGCATAAAGGAACGGAATATGATGGCTGGGCTCATTCCCATGAACATATCCGCCTAACAATCCCTCTTCTGTCACATCTTCCGTATCGGCGAAGAACTCAGCAGGCAAGTGCATGGTGAACAAAGAGTCTAACTTGTTGATGAACATTTGTTCACCTCCCATCATTCGAATCATTCCATTTACATCTTGCGGCACATAGAACGAATAGTTTAAGGCATTGCCTTCGATGAAACCCTCGCCACGCGTGCTAAACAGATTGAAATTCTCTTTCCAGTTTCCATCTTTGTGTTTGGGACGGGCGTAGCCGATAGAGGTGTCAAACGCATTCTGGTAATTGAGGGCGCGTTTTTGGTAGGCGGTTGCCAACTTACTATTGCCTGCACGCAACGCGGTTTGATAGATTGTCCAGTCGTCGTATGCATATTCTAACGTAAGGGAACCCGCACTTCCGTTGTTCTCCAACGAAACGAAACCTTTGTCCATGTATTCTTTCAATCCATCATAATAAGGTAAGGTAGAACTGCTTACCATGGCTTTCAATGCTTCCTCTTTGTCGATAGGTAATCCTTTTGCAATAGCGTCTGCTAAGACGGAAACAGAATGATAGCCAATCATGCACCAGTTTTCATTTGCCATGTGGCTCCAAATCGGAAGAATATGGTGTACGCTTTGCTCGTAATGTTTCAACATCGATTTGGCAATGTCTGTATTGACTTGGCGGTTGATGATATTGAACAGAGGATGCAAAGCCCGGTAAGTATCCCAAACGGAAAGACCGTGTAGTTGGTAAAGCCATCGGCTTGATGGATGTTTTGATCTAATCCTCTGTATTTACCATCCACATCCATGTATGTACACGGATTAATCATGGTGTGATACAAAGAGGTGTAAAGCATGCTTAGTTGGTCGTTGTTTCCTTCTGCTTGGATGGAAGAGAGGGATTTCTCCCAGACATCGTGAGCTTCGGAAGCCAATTGGGAAAAACTTTTCCCCGCTGTTTCTGCTTCCAAGTTCTTCAAAGCTCCTTCAGGGCTGACTGCCGAGAGAGCTACTTTGACTTCCAATTCGTTTCCGCTTTCCGGAGAGAATTCAAAATAAGAGACTAACTTGCGGCCTCCCATGTCCGGGAAATTATGCTTCATGTCGAATTTCCCGTAACCTCCCCGGTAATTCACTTTCGCTTTCTCATCGCATCCATAGTTTATGATAGGTTTGGAGAAAGAGATGGCGAAGTAAGTGTAATTGGTTCGAGCCCAACCGTTCGTGATACGATAGCCTGTCAATAACGTGTCGTTTTCAACACGAAGGGAAGACCAAAGCACCTTTCCGTCGTAATTGTAGATTCCATGAATCAAGTCCAATACGATTCGTTGCTCCTTGCTGTCTTTTGGAAATGTATATTTGTGGATGCCCGCCCGGCGTGTTGCACTTAACTGGGCTTTTATTTCATAATCAGAAAGAACGACCTCGTAATATCCCGGACGTGATATTTCTGTTTGGTGTGAATAGCGGGAACGATAACCGTCATCAGGGCGTGTAGCCGTTCCGGGATTCAGCTTGAGTTTTCCGGTCGTAGGAATGATTAGGATATCTCCCAAATCCGAATGCCCGGTTCCACTGAAATGAGTATGGCTGAAACCGACAATGCTGCTGTCTTTATATTGATAGCCGGCACAATATTCATAAGCTCTCGGTTGATATTTTCCGTCGATATTATGGGGAATCGTATCTGTGTCCGGACTCAGTTGTACAAGCCCGAAAGGATAGCAAGCTCCAGGGAAAGTGTGTCCCATTCCATTTGTTCCGATGATGGGATTTACAAAAGAGGTTACGTCATTAGTTGTTTGTGCTGTAACCTGCACAGCCATCATGCAAGATACGGCTGCATATATCCATTTAAGTTTTATCCAACACATATGGTTTAAATCTTATGGCCAAATTCTGTGCAAAATTAAGGCAAACGGAGCAAAAAACAAATGAAATAGTCGAAATAATCGAAAAATTGAATAAGTTTGTGCGTTATAAATGAAGAAGGAATGGAAATGATTAAACGGTTGTTGATAGGATGTAGAAATGTTTTCTTGTTTCTTTTTTTATCATCATTGTTAGCTGTCGTAGCCTATCGCTTTGTCCCGGTCTACGTGACTCCTTTGATGGTAATTCGATCGGTGGAGCATGCCAAGGAGGGAAAATCAATGAAATGGAATCACCTGTGGGTTCCTTTGGGTGAAATCTCACAATCTTTGCCCCAAGCGGTAGTGTCATCTGAAGATAACCGATTCCTTGAGCATCGGGGATTCGATATTGAACAGATACAAAAAGCAAGGAGTGATGCCCGGCGGGGAAAGAAGTTGCGCGGAGCCAGCACGATTAGCCAGCAGACGGCTAAAAACGTATTTTTGTGGCCCGGCAGGAGTTATCTCCGCAAAGGTTTGGAAGCCTATTTTACCGTCTTGATTGAATTTGTGTGGGGAAAGGAGCGTATTATGGAGGTTTATCTGAACTCGATAGAAATGGGCGATGGCATTTATGGAGCTGAAGCGGTTGCCCAAGTCCATTTTGGGAAGAAGGCTTTTCAGCTGACTGACAAAGAAGCTGCGATGATTGCTGCCTCGCTGCCTAATCCGATTCGTTTCAATTCTGCCAAACCGTCACCTTATATGTTAAGGAGGCAAGGACAAATTCTATCTTTGATGGCAAAAATATTGCCTGTGGATATGGGCTACAGAGTTAAAAAACAGGAATTCAATACTAAAAGATTAAACAATAAAAAGAAATGGAGAGCTTCATCTATAAAGACCTTGGAAGAATAGATTATCCAGAGGCGTTGGCAATACAGACTTCTGCTTTTGAAGAGTCGCTTGAGCGGAAAGCAAAAGGAGAAAAAGGGGAGAACCGACTTTTTTTCTGTGAGCATAATCCGGTTTTAACGTTAGGCAAGAGCGGGAAAGATTCAAATCTGTTGATTACAGAGTCCCGTTTGCAATCATTGGGAGTAGAATATTTTCATGTGAACCGCGGAGGTGATATTACCTATCATGGTCCAGGGCAAATCACGGGCTATCCGGTTTTTGATTTGGAAACTTGGAATTTGGGGTTGAAGCAATATATTTACCGTCTTGAAGAGGTAATTATCCGTTTTTTGGATCATTATGGAATAAAAGGAGAACGATTGGACGGAGCAACGGGTGTTTGGATTGACCCATTGGTTAAAGGCCGTGCCCGGAAGATATGTGCCATTGGAGTGAAAAGCAGCCGTTTCGTCACGATGCATGGCTTTGCTTTGAATATCAATACGAACCTCGACTATTTTACGCTAATCAATCCTTGTGGATTTACAGATAAGGGAGTGACTTCTTTAGCGAAAGAATTAGGCGAAGAGCAGGATTTCTCCGCTTGCAAAGAGGTTTTATTACAAGAGTTCCGCCTTCTGTTTGGTGGAAAATAATAATTATAAAAAGGCGGTGTGTCATAATTGCAAACTGTTGCGTTACTTTCGGAATTCGACCTTAGTCATTTACATCAGTAAACTCCTGTCGGTTTCATCCTCAGAGCCTTGCATTTTGCTAATTCTGACACACCTTAAAGGGGCTGCATCAAAACTTTCGTTTTGACACAGCCCCTTCCCGTAACTCTTGTAATGTAAAAGATTAGATTCCTAAAGACTTCTTGATTTCTTCAATCTTAGCTGCTGCTGCTTTATCAGCTGCTTCCAATTCGTCCAAACCTTTGACTTTAGAATGCACTTCTATATAGAATTTAATCTTAGGCTCAGTTCCTGAAGGACGGATAGAAACCTTAGTGCCATCTTCTGTAAAGTATTGCAGAACATTAGAAGTAGTAGGCATATCCAAAGAAATAGTTTCATTCTCAAGCAAGTCAAAACTCTTCAAAGTTGAGAAGTCATTGATATGTGAAACCTTTGAACCTGCGATTTCAGTATGAGGAGTTTCACGATAATGTTTCATCATTGCTTCAATCTCTTCAGCACCGCTCTTGCCTTTCTTCACAACAGAGATGCCTTGTTCCTTGGAGAATCCGTATTCAACGTAGATATTCTGAAGCAACTGATACATTGTCATACCATTGTCTTTAGCCCAAGCTGCAATCTCAGCCAAAACGGAACATGCAGAAACAGCATCCTTGTCACGTACAAAATCTTCGCATAAGAAACCGTAGCTCTCTTCGCCGCCACCGATGTATTTCAGTTTGCCTTCGTTTTGTCTCATCACATTGGCAATCCATTTGAATCCAGTGTAAACGTCATAATATCCAACACCGTTTGCTTCTGCAATAGTACGGATAGTCTCTGTAGTTACGATGGTTTTAACGATATATTCTTTGCCTTGAATCTTGCCCAACTCTTTCCAACGGCGGATCAAGTAATAGACAAACATCAATGCAGTTTGGTTACCATTAAGCAATACCCATTCTCCTTCGTTGTTCTTGACAGCTGCGCCCACGCGGTCAGCATCCGGGTCAGAAGCTAATACTAATTCAGCATCTGTCTCTTTTGCTTTAGCAACAGCCATCGCCAAAGCAGCCGGTTCTTCAGGGTTTGGAGACTTAACAGTAGGGAAATCACCGCTTACGACATCTTGTTCAGGAACATGGATAATGTTTGTGAAGCCGAATGCAGCCAAAGCACGAGGGATTAATTTCACACCTGTTCCATGGATTGGAGTGTAAACAATCTTCATGTCGTGGTGACGTTTGATAGCTTCTTGAGAAAGAGACAAAGTTGTCAAATCTTGGATGAACTGGCTGTCTATTTCTTCCCCGATTGTTTCAATCAGAGACGGATTTCCTTTGAACTTGATGTCGGCAGCCGAACGGATTTTGTTTACTTCCGCAATCGTGTTTGTCGTGCGGAGTAATCATCTGTGCTCCATCATTCCAGTAGGCTTTGTATCCATTGTATTCTTTTGGATTATGGGACGCTGTCAAGATAATACCGCTTTGGCAACCCAGCTTGCGGATAGCGTATGACATTTCCGGAGTTGGACGTAAACTTTCAAATATATATACTTTAATGCCGTTGGCGGAGAAAATATCTGCAGATACTTCAGCGAATTTGCGGCTGTTGTTTCTACAGTCATGTCCGATAACGACTTTGATTTCTTCCAAATCAGAAAACTCTTTCTTTAAATAGTTGGATAAACCTTGGGTAGCAGCACCCACCGTGTAAATATTCATGCGGTTAGAACCTGCCCCCATGATACCACGCAATCCACCAGTTCCAAATTCCAAGTCTTTGTAGAAGCTTTCGATAAGATCTGTCGGGTCTTCTTTGTCCAACATAGCTCGAACTTCAGCTCTTGTTTCTTCGTCATAACTATCCGTAAGCCATCCTTGTGCCTTACTTCTTACCATTTGGAGTAAATCGTTGTTTCCATATGCTCTATATTAAAATTATTTGCGTGTCTAATAACTTGGGCAATGTAGCCCGGTAATTAACAAAACAAAATTAGATATAATTCTTTTAGTAAAAAAGTTTTTGTTTGAAATATTTATATACTGCCCTTTTTCATCTTTTTACTGGAAGCCTGCGAAAAGCAGCTGCAACCTGTGGTAAAATGAGTCGTAATTAAATGGATGAATAAAGGTGAAAGCCTTTACTATAAAATAAAAGAATGCTCGTAAGTGGAGCGATTTCCGCAGGCATCGGAAACCTCCAAATGAAGGAGATGATGTCCCTTGGGCAGTTCTTCCTTATCGAAAGCACAACGTATGACAGAACGATTGTCCATACGGAACAATACGAATTGATTGTCAATGGTTCCGCGATAGTTTGCCACTCCGCTCAGATTGTCGGTCAGTCGGAATACGAACTCTTTTTTAGCCATCCATTGGGCTGGCTGGATAGGAGTAATGATTGGATGTACAGAGTCTACTGAAATAGTATAAGTTCCTAATTCTGATATGGAAGCGTCTATCCAACGCTCCCGGAACGTTCCTCCTATCCATGTCGCTTTCGGACCTTTCCAGCGGACGATGCCATATTGCTCTTTATTCTCTATCCGGTCATCCATGATGCGCAGGGAAAGCTTGGCTTTCTTATGTAAAGGGACAGGTTTGTCGTGTAGAATATGTACGGCAGACAACCGCCCTTCTTCTTCCCGAACCGCATACTTGAAATGTAAATCGTTGTATAGATTGCCTTTAGGAATATGTAAACGAATGCCTTTTGCCCCGAAGATGTTGCTGCTATTCCAATGGAAATGTTCTGTTCCTTCGGTGTTCACGGCAGGAATATCTTGTTTTTTCCCTACGACGGTCACTTTTAGTTCCGTTTGATTGCCATGCAAGTCACGTAAGATGAACCGGAAATAATAATTCTTCTCTTCGTCTATTGTGATGACACCTCTGTTTTTACTTTGGAAAAATGGCAATCGGTTGCCGGGTTCTATAAAACACTTTTGATAAAAAATCCGTTTCTTTGACCATAACTCATAATCTGTCCAAGCATTGACATATCGGTCATCCGAAAAGTGGTAATTCTCAATGTTGGAATGGAAACATTCAGTTTCACCTTCTTTCAAGATAATCTCTTTGACTCCGTAGATATTTGTGGTTCCATCCATGTAATCATTCGCACGAATGGCTAATCCGATTTTCCCCCAAGCCTCGATGCGGGAAGAAAGAGCCATATTCCCTTTCTTGTCTGTCGTGATGTTGATTTCTTGGTTGCTGCTTTTGCCATTTACCACGCCATTTCCTGCTTGTGGACATACCAATATTCCCAAAGCTTTCGGAGCCCTCGTGTCTTTGATAAGATGGCGATAATAGGGAAGAGCATCCATTAGTTTGTCGGTTGCAGTTTCACGCATTTCAAAATGGACGTGCGGTCCTCCGGAACTTCCTGTGTTGCCGCTATAAGCTACGATTTCACCCTCTTCGACCGGGAATTGCTCAGGAGTCATGATTAAATTGATTGCAAATTTCTCTTGTTGATGTTGCTGCTCCCATAAATACTGGGCTAACTTAGGAGCGAAGCGTTCCAAGTGCCCGTAAACGGTAGTAACTCCGTCCGGATGGTTCAAGTAAAGAGCATAACCATAACCCCACGGACTCGCAGATATGCGTGAAACATATCCCGCTTTGGGCGCATGTACAGCTTTCCCCGTGGCACCTTGAGTTTTCAAATCGATGCCGGCATGGAAATGGTTCGGGCGCAGTTCTGCAAAATTCCCTGCCAAAAACAGAGGGAATTCCAGTGGACTCCGCCACGCTTCGACTTGTGCTTCTCCGTAAAAAGAGCTACTTAAAATAAGCAATAACAAACTTCCGGTTTGTTTTATCAATTGAAATAGACTGCTATTCTTTTTTATCTGTTTGTTCATCGTATTCATTTAATTAAGTCTGCTTGGGTGATAGAAAGGGAACGGTTTATCTTCCACCGCCTCCATAACCTCCGCCGGAGAATCCGTCACCTCCTCCGAAAGAAGAACTTCCTCCGTAACCTCCACTTCTGCCTGATCCGTCGGAACCTCCGCTTTGTTCGTATACCTTGCTGGAGATTTTGTTGAGCAAAGTAGAATAGAGGTAAAGCAGTTGGATTGTTGGGTGGAATGAGGAAGAAGGAACTTTGCCTTTTTGTTTCCCTCTGAAATCAGGTTGGGACAACTGTGTGATATCCGGACAGATTTTCTCCAGCTCCTTAAACGCCCGTTTGTTGCAACCCAAAAGAGCGGCATAGACTAAATGGCGTTTCCAAAGAGACATTTCCGAAAGGGATAGCTCGTTGATTTGGGTGGAACGCTCAAGATACCGTTTCAGTCCGAATAGTTGTTTCGCTTCTTTATGGTCATTTTTGGAGACTTCCACTTTCTTCGTCAATGCCCCATATAATTTCACTGCTAACTTCTTGTCTTTGATTTTCTTTAAATCATTTGCGTGCAAAATCTTTTCATCGTCAGCAGCTTTGCAAATCATCTTGTATAATAAGGATTCTATTTTGCCATCTTCTTTTTCCACTCCGTTATCGTTCCAATCATGTATCTTCAGGCAAGTTTCAGTAAAACCACCTCGCCTCTTTTCCGTACGTACTTCCAATATGCCTCTGACGAAGAAGTCTGTCATGTAGGCTTGGAACAGATATTTATTGCTCCTTGGTAAATAGCTCAGATAGTTGAGGATTGCATTTGCCTTGAGAAGGGAACAATTCTCCGGCAAGTCCCTGTAATCTGCCCTATCAATGGATTTGCCTAATAATGTTCGTCTACGGGAGTAGATGCATAATTTACTAATTAATATTATACCGAGAGGAATGCCGAACATAAGGATTATGCATATTATATCCTCTCCGCTGAGATCCGAATTGCCATTCAGATAATCACTATCCTCAAATGCCCGCTCTTTTACTTTCTCAAAAGAACCTTTCGCTTCCGCTACCGGATGCAAAAGACCTTTCTTAATCTGGACTAAAGCAATCATGGAAGAGTTTTCTCTGAATGGTTCAGACGACTCGGCTACTATTTTGCCATCTTTTAGAGCTATTTCTCCGATAAAGCCAAAAGCCCACATGTGAACGTCTTCTTGGGTAAATAACGTATCTGCCATAGCAATGGTCAGTCGGGCTTGTTTAGGGGAAGGAGATATGCCTCGTGCGACAAACATGTGGTTAAAGCCATCCGCATCGGAATAGGATTTGACAAGACGGCTCATTTTGTAAGAAACTGAATAAGTATGCGCACCGGAGGTTCCGACTCCCCAGCAAAGTTCATATCCATCGCTGCCTTTGTCCACAATGCCGCATTTGCCTGCTTTCTCACTCCTTGAACGGTCAACATCCCATTCCTCTTCTAAAATGAACTTTTTCCCGGTTTCGTCTGATACCGAGAAATCCGTTATTTCTATTTCTCCTAAATTACCTTGTACCAAATACCATTCCGTTATATTCTCCCTGATTTGGATATGCCAGTTCTCATGAATAGATGCGGAACCGTCTGGGTACAAAAGTACGTGTATGTCAATACTATCCACCTTGTTTGATTGGGCAGATAGATTAAAAGAAAGTAACAGTCCGCAAACGACAAACAAATTGCGGAGGATGAAATGAACTGTTCTCATGGATTTATATATATATTTGACCCAAAGTTATGCGCTTTCTTTTCTTTTTCCAAAACTCTCATACTCTTTTTTATCAGTAATTATAAGAAAAGAATATTTTAAAAGAGGTAAAGGGCTTGGATATGAAGAAGAGAATAAGTACTTTCGTGGTAGAAATGCAAACGAATATGGAAGAATTGAAAGACAAATATATCCGTTTCGACTGGGCTATCAAGCGTCTGCTGCGTCAAAAGGCAAACTTTGGTGTCTTGGAGGGATTCCTTACGGTGTTTCTTGGTGAAAAAGTGACAATTGAGGAAATCCTTGAGAGTGAATCCAACCAAGAGGCGGTGAACGACAAGTTCAACCGCGTAGATATCAAGGCGCGCAACAGCAAAGGAGAGATTATTATCATTGAAGTCCAGAATACACGGGAGATACATTACTTGGAAGGTATCCTTTATGGAGTGGCAAAAGCCATTACGGAACACATCTCTTTAGGCGAACGATATGTGGAGGTGAAGAAGGTGTACTCCATTAGTATCCTTTACTTTGATTTGGGAGAAGGGGAGGATTTCCTTTATCATGGACAAAACCGCTTTATCGGCGTGCATTGCCACGATGAATTGAACGTGAGTGAGAAGCAACGCAATGCTATTGCTCCGAAAATGCCATCTGCTGTGTTCCCTGAGTACATCTTGATACGTGTAAACGATTTCAACAAAGTGGCGAAGACTCCTTTAGAGGAGTGGGTGAATTACTTGAAAAATGGGGTGATTGACGAGAATACTACTGCGCCAGGTTTGAGTGAAGCACGCAAGAAATTACAATACTACTCCATGTCGGAATCAGATCGTGAGGCTTACAAGGCGCACCTTATCGACCAAATGGTGCAGAACGATGAAATCGATTCTGCTAAAGAGGAAGGACGAATTGAAGGACGAGCTGAAGGAATAGCAGAAGGATGGACAAAAGGGAAAGAGGAAGGAATCATGAAAACCGCTGTTGGAATGAAGGCGGCTGGTATTCCTGTGACGACTATTGCTTCCATTACCGGGCTTTCTGAGGAGGTGATTGCTAATTTGTGATTCAGTTTATCCATGATAAATAACGAATATCCTTCATTTACGTAGAGAAATTAATATAAAAGAAAATGGCAGATAATTATTTGGAACGGAAGTTTGAGGAGATGGAAAAGATGAAAAAGCGGCATTCCGGTTATGGACGTTATGGAAGGATGCGGGCGTCATCAGTCCGGACATTCAAGCCCCGTAAAGCAGAAAATATAAAAGAAGAGCCTGACGGGAATAATGGTTAATTAAGATATGAAACGAATGATGAATAAAATAGCATATTGTTGTTTGCTCTTGTTTTCCATGCTGGCATGCAATGCAGGAACGGCATCTGTCAACCAAACGGTAGACACGCTGACAATCACTGTGAATCGTTTTGACAAAACCTTGTTGAGATGGATTGAAAAGGAAGATTCCTCAGCTTTGGATTCATTATATACGGTGTATCCCGACATGTTGGACGTGCTTGGTAAAGCTGTATTGAATTTGCGCTCATTGGATGCGCAGGGATTTATGGAGAATGTCCGTAGTTATTATGCAGAGCCTACACTTTTACAATTATATAAAGATGCGGATGCTCAATATACATCAGTTGATGATATAGAAAAACAATTGGGACAAGGCTTCTCTTTCTTGAAGGCTAATTTCCCGGATATGACCATTCCGAGAATATATATGCACGTTTCCGGTTTCTACCAGAATGTTTTGGTGGCAGACAGTTTGCTCTCCTTGTCGATAGATAAATATATGGGTGAGGAATTCCCGTTATACCTACAGTTCTTTTATGGCTACCA
Source organism: Phocaeicola vulgatus (assembly GCA_022009975.1). GTDB lineage: Bacteria > Bacteroidota > Bacteroidia > Bacteroidales > Tannerellaceae > Parabacteroides. The sequence goes on from CP091733.1 coordinate 800,662, forward strand.
ACGAATCAAAATGCAAAGGGCAAGATGTGTTGTGGACTATTTGGCAGGATGGATGATGAGCGAGTTTCCTTTTACTGGAAAAGAGAATGTGTTGTTGGATAGGATGATTTATCAGGGAAAGATACAATATATATTATCTCTCGCATTTCCGGAAATGGATCCTGCTCTAATTATGGGTTATACTCAATCCGAATATCAATGGTGTGTGGAACATGAAGGCTCCATTTGGCGGGCTATCGTACAAAGGAAGCACCTGTTTACTCCGGATAAGATGACGACCGACAAGTATTTCGAGGAAGCTCCTTCCAAATTCTTGGCAGACGGGGCTCCTGGCAATATAGGTGCTTGGGTGGGTTGGCAGATTGTAAAGAAGTATATGGCTGAAACAAATGCCACCTTGGTAACATTGGTGCAGAAAACCCATGCTCAGGAATTCTTGAATGAGTCTAAGTACAAACCAGAATGACAAATGTTTAGGACGGCAAAAAATTAGCCGTCCTATTCTCTCGAACCGGACAGCATAACCTAACTTAATTCTAATACCATGAAAAACACTATATAACCATAACAGAAGAAGTTTGAAAAAAGTTCACGATTTATCCATTATTTAAGCAAAAAAACTTATCTTTACCCACGCTAAATAAAGAATACGATTTTTATAATAATATTATTCGCATGAGAAATACGTTTCTACTAATAGGAATGCTGGCATTGAGCAGCAGTGTGTATGCCGCCGATACGTTGTTTGTTCGCGCTCCGGAAATACCGGTTTTGACTAACCAACAAGATAATGCTCTTTTTGAAATCCGAGTAAACGCAGATAAGGGAGATGTTTTAAATCAGTTAGATATAAGTCTGGATGCAGAAGATTTGTCGGAAGTTGAAGCTGTCCGCCTTTTTTATAGTGGAACGGAAGGAGTTTCCCGGAGAGGCGTGCATTTCAGCCCTACTGATAACCAGAGTTATTCTTCACCTTCTGTGTTGTTAGGGAAATCGGGACAAGCAACCTTGAAAGAAGTTTTTGCTGATTATTCGGTCAAACAAGATGAAAAGTCTTCTCCAGGCAAACGATTGGCCTTAAGTAGCGAACAGCCAATGTTGAAAGGAATCAACTACTTCTGGGTTAGTTTACAGATGAAACCTAAGACGCAACTTTCACATACAATCACAGCAGCAATTGAATCAGCTGAAATAAATAAAAGTAAAGCTGTGGTGGCAGGAAATAACCTTTCACCCAAACGGAGAATGGGCTATGCCGTGAGAAGTGCTTGGGATGACGGAGTTGCTGCCTGTCGAATACCGGGAATCGTGACAACAAATAACGGTACTTTGGTCGGATGTTATGACGTGCGTTATCATAGTTCTGTTGATTTGCAGGAGAAGATTGACATAGGAGTAAGCCGCAGTGAAGACAAAGGGCAGACTTGGAAACCTATGCAAATCGCTATGACTTTTAAAAATGAGGGTGGATTGCCTCATGCACAGAATGGAGTGGGAGATCCATCAATTTTAGTGGATGAGCAGACGAACACTCTTTGGATTGTTGCTGCTTGGTGTCATGGAATGGGAAATCAACGTGCTTGGTTTAATTCCCGTCAGGGCATGACTCCGGATGAAACGGCGCAATTGGTCCTGGTGAAAAGTACCGATGATGGAAAGACATGGAGCAAGCCAATCAATATAACGAAACAAGTGAAAGATCCATCTTGGCATTTCTTGTTGCAAGGTCCCGGAAGAGGTATTACAATGCACGATGGCACATTGGTTTTCCCTATTCAATTTATTGATTCGGAGCGGATGCCTCATGCCGGAATCATGTATAGTAAAGACCGGGGAGAAACTTGGGCTATCCACCAGCCGGCACGTTCAAATACGACAGAATCACAAGTGGCGGAAATCGCTCCAGGTGTGTTGATGCTTAATATGCGTGATAACAGAGGTGGTAGCCGGGCTGTATCTATTACCAAGGATTTAGGCAAAACGTGGGAAGAGCATATCTCAACCCGTACGGCATTGCAGGAACCTGTTTGTATGGCAAGTTTGATACATGTTGATGCTAAAAAGAACATTTTAGGCAAAGACCTTTTGCTCTTCTCTAATCCGAATACGACAGCAAATAGAAACCATATAACCATCAAAGCAAGCTTGGATGGCGGTGTGACATGGCTCAAGAGCCACCAAATATTGTTGGACGAAGAAGATGGATGGGGATATTCATGTTTGACTATGGTTGATGAAGAAACCGTTGGCATTTTATATGAATCCAGTGTTGCACACATGACTTTTCAAGTAGTTAAACTAAAAGAGCTTGTGAAGGAGTGAATTTAGCTGCAAAAGATAGCAACATTATATAAAAAAATTAATAGATTTGTGCTTTGAATGTATAAAGACAATTAAAGATACGAATAATATGAAGAATATGATTTTGCTTGTTGGCTTGCTGATTGCTATTCCGGGAATGGCGCAGACAAAAGTCGTCAAAGCGAATGCCGTCAAGGCGAATGATTATGGAGTAACTTATTCTCTTCCGAAAACCCATTTGGTGGTTGATGCGGAAGTGACAAAAGTGACATATAAAGCAGGACCTTATTATCCTTATGCCGAGAAATATTTAGGCGTGAAGAAAGTGATAACAGAAGATGCCGTGGCTTATGAATTAGGAAAAGTGAAACTGTTAAACCGTGGAATACCAGACAAGGAAAACACTTATGTGGTCTCTTTCAAGCCGGGCACGGTTGCTCCTTATGCCTACTTGACGTCTGACGGGCTTTTGTGTTCAATCAATACCGAATATTCGCCTGATGATGCCTCTGACAAGAAGGATGACGCATCAAAAAGCAAGAAGAAAGCGGCAGCTTCTAATGCTTCTGTCCTTTCTGAAGAGTTGTTGATGGCTGGGTCAACCGCAAAGCAAGCGGAAGTGGCAGCCAAACAAATTTACCGCATTCGTGAAAGTCGAATGAATATATTGACAGGTGATGCGGATAATTTGCCACCTGATGGACAAGCAATGAAATTGGTCATCGAGCAATTGGAACAGCAGGAGCAGGCTTTGACCAATCTTTTTGTGGGTGAAACAACTCGTGTCACCGACCATTACGAGGTTACGATTGTCCCTACGGAAGATTTGGAGAAAGAGGTCGTATTCCGTTTCCGAACATTTAGGTATTGTTGACGCTGACGATTTAGGCGGTGCTCCGATTTATATGAATTTGAAGGCGATAGACCGAGCTCCACAACTGGATCCGAAAGAGGCAGAGAAAAAGGAAAAAATGATGAAAGGCATCGTTTATAATGTACCAGGAAAAGCATCTGTAGAATTATTTACCTCAAAGAAGACACTCTACAAAGGTGAAGTTCAGGTGACTGAATTTGGAACCCAAGAAGCGTTGGCTCCAGTTATGTTTGAAGATAAAAAGCTCCAGTCAAGGTGTTGTTTTATCCAGAAACAGGAGCAATTAAACAGATTATTCAATAATTTATTAATATAAACTTACTTATTTTATGTTTGAAGGACAACCTAAAGGATTGTATGCATTAGCCTTGGCCAATACGGGAGAACGTTTTGGCTACTATACCATGTTGGCTATTTTTGTTTTGTTTTTGAAAGCTAATTTCGGCTTGTCTGCCGGAGTAGCGGGTACTATTTACTCTACATTCTTGGCAATGGTTTACTTTTTGCCATTTATTGGAGGTATTTTGGCCGATAAATTCGGATATGGAAAAATGGTAACGATTGGTATCATTGCCATGTTTGTCGGATATGTGCTGTTGGCTTTGCCGATGGGAAGTGGAACTCCGGCTTTAGCTTGTATGTTTGCTGCTTTGTTGGTAATCAGTACAGGAACAGGTTTGTTTAAAGGAAACCTCCAAGTAATGGTCGGCAACTTGTACGATTCTCCGGAATATGCGGCAAAACGAGATTCTGCATTTAGTATTTTCTATATGGCAATTAATATAGGTGCGTTGTTCGCTCCTTCTGCTGCGGTAGCTATTATGGAATATGCGCAGCATACATTTGGTGTAAGTGTCAATGACTCTTATCATTTCGCATTTGGTGTAGCTTGTGTTTCTTTGATTGTTTCTATGGCAATCTATTATCTTTGCCGTAGCTCATTCAAGCATGTTGAAGGATCAACCAAACAGAAAAGTAATGACAGCAAAGCGAAAGCAGAGTATCCAGAATTGTCTCCGAAAGAAACAAAAGACCGCATCATTGCACTTTGCTTGGTGTTTACAGTTGTTATCTTCTTCTGGATGGCATTCCACCAGAATGGTTTGACTTTGACTTATTTCGCAGATGAATTTACGGCTAAGAGTTCAGATGGCCTGCAAAGCATGATGTTTGACGTGTGGAACTTGGTTGCTGTCATCTTTATTGTTTATGCATTGTTCTCATTGGTTCAATCAAAGACAGGTAAAGCAAAGGCTATTTCTGCCGCTGTTATCGTGTTGGCTCTTGCTTTCTTGGGCTATCGTTATAACACATTAGAAGGGTCTGTTGACGTAAATGCTCCTATCTTCCAGCAGTTCAACCCGTTCTTTGTGGTTGCTTTGACCCCGGTTTCTATGGCAATATTTGGTTCTTTGGCAAGAAAAGGTAAAGAGCCTTCAGCTCCGAGAAAGATTGGATTGGGTATGTTAGTTGCTGCTTGCGGATACATTCTCATGATGATGGGTTCATTCGGCTTGTTGACTCCGGCTGCTCAAGCAGAAGCATTACAGGCTGGAACAGCTACTTTTGTATCTCCAAACTGGTTGGTATCTACTTACTTGGTTTTGACATTTGGTGAATTGCTTCTTTCTCCGATGGGTATTTCATTCGTGTCAAAAGTGGCTCCTCCAAAGTACAAAGGAATGATGATGGGCGGATGGTTCGTTGCTACTGCCGTAGGTAATTATTTGACAGCTGTTGCTGCTTGGTTGTGGGGCGGATTGGAATTGTGGATTGTATGGGGCGTATTAGTAGGCCTTTGCTTATTGTCTGCAATCTTTATCTTCTCTGTCATGAAGAAGTTGGAAAAAGTTGCATAATAACAATTCTATATAAATTAGAGAAGAGGGCATGTGTTTCACTTGTCCTCTTTTTTTATGCGCAAAACATCGAAAAAAACCGTCAAAATGTATCGAAAAAAACATACCGTTGTTTTTAAAAAAACATTGGACGTTTTCAAAAATTCCTCGTGACGTTTTTTTTAAAACAACGGTATGTTTTTTGAATAGATATAACGACCCGGTTTTTGCAGCAAATAAGTTGCGTAAGCGTCATATAATAAGTGTTTTAGAAAATCAGAAAAGCCTGTTTAATACCCAGCGGAGGTTTAAACAGGCTTTTCTGATTATTTAATTATTCCTGATTATTGCAATCCTCTATTCTTCAACAAAGGATCAGTATTCGGTTCTTTGCCTCTGAAGTTCTTATACATGACCATGGCATCATCAATGCCGCCCGGTGAAAGAACACAAGTGCGGAACTTGTTAGCAACTTCTTGATTAAAGATATCACCTGTTTCTTTGAAAGCTTCGTAAGCATCTGCGTCCAAAACTTCTGCCCAGATATAGCTATAATAACCAGCGCAATAACCACCGCCCATAGTGTGTGAGAAGTAAGTTGTGCGGTAACGAGGAGGAATCTGTGAAATCAATCCATATTCTTTGTTCAATACCTCTTTTTCAAAATTATCAGTATTGAAATTAGCAGGAATCTCCTTTAATGAATGGTAACGCAAATCCAATAAAGCAGCAGCTGTATATTCAGTTGTGGCAAAACCTTGTCCGTATTTACCGCTCTTTACAACTTTGTCTATCAAAGCTTTCGGCATTACTTCGCCTGTCTGGTAATGTTTTGCATATACATTCAAAACTTCCGGTTCAAATACCCAGTGCTCCATGATTTGTGAAGGAAGCTCCACGAAGTCGATAGGAACATCTGCGACACCTAAATAGTGGACATCAGCGAACAATCCGTTCAACGCATGGCCAAATTCATGGAAAACAGTTTCTGTTTCATCAGCACTCAGCAATGCCATTTGTCCGTTTGCAGGTTTGCTGAAATTGAAGACGGTTGTGACAACCGGAGCGATGCGCTTCCCATCTTTGTCGTATGCTTGTGGTCGATAACCACCGCACCATGCTCCACCAGCTTTGCCTGGACGAGTGAAGAAGTCCATGTAAAGGATTCCTAAATGAGAACCATCTTTATCCTTGCACTCGAATGCCTGTGCATCTGGATCTGGCAATGGAATGTCTTTCAATTCTGTGAAAGAAATGCCAAACAAGCGATTAGCCACATAGAATGCGCCTTCACGAACATTCTGGAGTTCCAAATAAGGACGAACTTCGTTCTCGTCCAAATCAAATTTGGCTTTCTTGGCTTTCTCGGCATAATAACGCCAATCCCAACTTTGAGCTTCGAAGTTTCCTCCCTCTTTCTTGATTTCCGCATTGATGTCCGCCAATTCTTCCTTTGCTTTCTTTAAAGCCGGTTTCCATATTTCGTCCAACAACTTGTAGGCGTTGTTTTCGTTCTTCGCCATATTTTCTGCCAACTGATAATTAGCAAAGGTGTCATATCCTAATAATTTGGCTTTTTCCAAACGGGCAGTAACCAAGCGTTTGACAACTTCTTTGTTGTCATTGCTGTTTCCGTTGTTTCCGCGCATCAAGTAAGCCGTAAACAGCTTTTCTCTTAAATCACGATTCTCGGCAAATTGCAAGAAAGGCATGATGCTTGGGTTATGCAAAGTGAAAACCCACTTTCCTTCCATGTTGTCGCTTTGAGCCTGCTCAGCCGCGGAAGCAATCAATGTTTCTGGCAATCCTGCCAAATCCTCTTTTTTGTCAATAACCAACCGGAAACCATTGGTCTCTTTCAACAAGTTTTGACCGAAGGTTAATTCCAGTTTGGAGATTTCTTCATTCAAGACTCTCAATTTAGCTTGTTGGTCTGCTGGTAAGTTTGCTCCCCTGCGGGCAAATCTCTTATATTTTTCTTCCAACAATTTAGCCTGCTCCTTGTCTAATCCCAATGATTCGCGCTGGTCGTAAACAGCTTTTACACGAGCAAACAGTTCAGGGTTCAAGTTGATGTCATCACTATGCTTGGATAGAAGAGGATAGATTTCCTGTTCCAATTTTTGGATTTCAGGAGTAGAGTTGATGCTGGATTCGTTTGAGAAAGCCGATGACACTTTCGACAACAACTGTCCGCTGTTGTCCAAAGCGACAATCGTGTTTTCAAAAGAGGGAGCCTCTTTGTTCTCGATGATAGCCTTGATTTCCTCGTCGTGTTCTTTGAGAGCCTGAAGGTAAGCAGGCTTGTAATGTTCGAACTTGATTTTGTCGAAAGGAGGAACGCCAAACGGTGTGGCGTATTCTTGGAAGAAAGGATTGTCAACGCTTCCGGTTGCCTCCTTTGTCCCTGATTGGCAAGCATTCAGGATAACAGCCATGCCTGCGGCTAATAATAATTGTTTCATAATGATATGGTATTTAAAATGTATCGTTATAAAAAATCCGCCATTATTCCCTTATTGATTGGATAAAGAAATAGTTGGCGGATGATATAAGTAATACTATAAATTGAATCAGATAGAATGTGTCTTCACAAATTCTATGATTTCGTCAATATAACCGAAAGCCATACCGACTACAGTGTCAGCTGCACCGTAATAAACAGCTACACGTTTGCCATCTTGCAGCGCTGCACATGGAAATACAACGTTAGGCACGTCTCCTTGCAATTCGTAAGGAGCAGCCGGACCTAAGATGTAGTCGCGTGTACGGTAAAGGACTTTTTCCGGGTTTTCTTTATCCAAGATAACTGCGCCCATTGAATAACGGAATCCGTTGCAAGTCGTGATGACACCATGGTAGAACATCAACCATCCTGCTTCAGTCATGAAAGGAACAGAACCGGCTCCGATTTTGGTGCATTGCCATGCGCTTTCCGGGAACGGAGTAACTTTCATTACGCAGCGGTGTTCTCCCCAATATTTCATATCCGGGCTGTAGCTGATATAAATATCACCGAAAGGAGTGTGTCCGTTGTCGCTCGGACGGCTCAACATAGCATATTTGCCATTGATTTTCTGTGGGAACAATACGCCATTACGGTTGAAAGGCAAGAACGCATTTTCGCATTGGAAGAAATCAACGAAATCAAATGTATAAGCGATGCCGATGGTCGGGCCATTGTAGCCGTTGCACCAAGTAATCCAATAGCGGTCGTCAATCCAAGCTACACGAGGGTCATATTTATATTCGGATTCAATCATCTCTGTGTTGCCAGCCTTGAACTGGATAGGCTCATGGTTGATATCCCAATGGATACCATCTTTGCTGAAGCCTGCAAAGATATTCATCTGAACAGCTTTGTTGTCGCAGCGGAACACACCAGCAAAACCATCTTTAAAAGGAACGACGGCACTGTTGAAAATACTGTTGGAAGTGGGGATTTGATAACGCCCGATTACCGGGTTCTTTGAATAACGCCACATCACGTCTGTACAACCTTCGGGACGTTCTTCCCAAGGCATGTTGACGGCAGTCATTTTTTCATTCATAATTTTTGCTTTTTGTATATATGTAATTTGAGGGCAAAATTAACGATTATCCTTGATAGTTTTAGTAGGCTCTTATTTAAATTTTTTTCAGATAAAACGTAAACAGGTACTAATTTCCTCCTTTTTCTCTTAATGACAGTCCGTGAATTTTTGTCAATAATTTCTTTGTTCTACATTCTGATTACACTATCTTTGTTCTCCTAATTAATGGCTATCATGGAAAAGGATAAGAATCAGGCGGGAATTTTGTTAATATATACCGGAGGAACAATCGGTATGGTTGAGAATACGGAAACAGGTGCATTGGAAACACTTAATTTCCAACACTTGGTGGAACGCGTTCCGGAATTGGAACAGTTAGGTCACAAAGTGGATACTTATCAATTTGAACCACCGCTTGATTCATCGGCAATGGGACCGGAGTCTTGGATGAAAATAGCCCGGATAATTGCAGAAAACTATCAGAAATATGATGGATTCGTAGTGCTCCACGGGACAGATACCATGTCATATACTGCCTCTGCGCTTAGTTTCATGTTGGAAAATTTAGGGAAACCGGTTATTTTGACGGGTTCTCAATTGCCAATAGGCATGTTAAGGACAGACGGCAAGGAGAACTTGATAACAGCTATTGAAATAGCGGCAGCCAAGGAGGGAGGTTTCCCCATTGTTCCAGAAGTTTGTATCTTTTTTGAAAACCAACTGATGCGTGGGAATCGTACTTGCAAAGCCAATGCCGACAACTTTAACGCATTCCGTTCTTATAATTATCCTCCATTGGCTCATGCCGGGATACATATTAAATACGACACTTCGCAGATATATTATCCGGTTTCCCGCCGTCCGTTGAAGCCGCATTATCTGTTGGATCGTAACATTGCGATATTGAAATTATTTCCAGGTATTTCTTTTCAAGTCGTGGAGAGCATATTGAACATTCCGGGGCTGAAAGGTGTTGTCTTGGAAACGTTCGGTTGTGGAAACGCTCCTCTCGACGAGTGGTTCTTGAAATTGTTGGCGGAGGCCGTCGAAAGGAATATCATTATCGTGAATGTGACCCAATGCCGTGCAGGCTGCGTGGAAATGCATCGTTACGAAACAGGACAAAAGTTGTTGGAAATAGGAGTCATCAGTGGTTATGACAGTACGACGGAAAGTGCAGTTACCAAACTGATGTTCTTGTTTGGTCATGGCTTGACTCCTGCCGAAGTGAAGGAACACATGAACTGTTCGCTGATAGGTGAAATCACTCTACCCGATTCGTCCGTGTGCTCATAAATATAGAAAGGTAAAAACATAAATATGAAATTGATTTTTTTTAGCATGGCGAGCGGAAGCAGTGGCAATTGCTACTACTTGGGCACTCCGGAGTATGGAATACTGATTGATGCAGGAATCAGTATCCGTACAATCAAAAAGGTGCTGAAAGACCGCTCGGTGGACATGTCTCAAATCATGGGAGTGCTCGTCACCCATGACCATGCCGACCATATCAAGACGGTTGGTTATTTAGGCGAGAAGTTGAATATCCCGGTCTTTTCCACAGAAGGAGTGCATCAGGGCATTGCCAAGAGCCGGTATGTCGAGGAGACTTTGTGTTCTTCGAAAAGAATCATAGAGAAGGAAAAACCGTTTAAGATAAAAGATTTTGAGATAACGGCCTTTCCCGTCCCGCATGATAGTACGGATAGTGTCGGATTCCATATCGTGTTTGGCGACCAGCGTTTTACCATTGCGACTGACATGGGGCATATTACAGATACTGTAGGGAAATATATCGGCATGGCTAACCATCTTGTGCTGGAAGCCAATTATGATGAAGAGATGTTGAAGTTTGGAACATATCCTCAGTTCTTAAAGGAACGTGTGGCAAGCCCGACTGGGCATTTGAGCAACAGGGAGGCTGCCGAGTTTTTAGCGACCCATTACATCCCGGAACTGAAAGATATTTGGTTATGCCATTTGAGCCGGGACAACAACCATCCGGAGCTGGCTTATAAAACAGTAGACATCCGATTGTTCGAGGAGGGCATACGGGTAGGAAAGGATGTGCAATTGGTGGCACTGAAGCGTACAACTCCTTCCGATGTTTATGAATTTGACGCAGAAATTTGATGGCATACCGTTCGCTATTAAATCTTTTCATGGGATAGAACTGACTATCAATAGAAAAGAAGAATGCGTGAAAGAAATTAGTAAAAAAAGCGCATGAATTCTTGGATAGAAAAAATAAAGTCCATATCTTTGTGCCCGCAATCAAGGAGATGATTGCAGGAATGACTTCGTAGCTCAGTTGGTAGAGCAAATGACTCTTAATCATTGGGTCGAGGGTTCGAGCCCCTCCGAGGTCACATAAAAGAACGGACAGAAATGACTTCGTAGCTCAGTTGGTAGAGCAAATGACTCTTAATCATTGGGTCGAGGGTTCGAGCCCCTCCGAGGTCACATAAAAGAAGCGAACGAAATGACTTCGTAGCTCAGTTGGTAGAGCAAATGACTCTTAATCATTGGGTCGAGGGTTCGAGCCCCTCCGAGGTCACGAATTTGAAGAACTGTTTAGTTAAAGCCTTTTACAGATACAAGTCTGTGAGAGGCTTTTTTAATTTGTGTTAGATGTGAAAATCAAAGACATTTGTTTTTGGCTTCGTGTAAAATAGATTACTTTTGTAGTGAATGAGATTTTTAGAAGAAATATGGAAAATGTGAATAATTCATTGATTCAAGCCTCCATGAGATATGGATTCCCTTTAGGAATGTTTTGGGTATTCAAGTATCTTTTTTACATGGGGAGCTTGAAATATCCTTTTTTGGTCACAATCTATTGGGGCATGTCTTTCGTTGTTCCCTATTTGGCATACTTGTTGACGAAAAAATACAGGAACGATTTGGGAGGTAATATCAGTTTCTTCCGGGCATGGCAGTTCGGGATATTTATCTACTTCTTTGCGGCATTGATTGTGGCAGTCATGCATTACATCTTCTATCGTTTCGTGGCACCGCCTGATTTCGTCAAGTCTGCCATTAATCAGACTTTGGAGTCGTTGGCTCAGTTGCAGGCCGATTCGAAAGTGATACAATCAGTCAAATCCTTGGATTTTTCGCCTATTCACATGGCTTTACAAGGAATTTTGAATAATGTTTTTTACGGCATTATATTTTCTATTCCGGTAGCTGCATTGCTATGCCGGAATAACCAGACGGGTTCTGTGAAATAAAAAGAAGGAAATTAACAAATAAACATAAAATGGATATATCAGTTGTCATACCGTTGTATAACGAGGCAGAATCTCTTCCGGAGTTGTTCTCATGGATTGAGCGTGTGATGGATGAACATCATTTTACCTATGAAGTCATATTTGTGGATGATGGCAGTACGGATGATTCATGGAAGATAATAGAATGCTTTAAGCAACAGTCTGCTTGCGTGCATGGCATTCGCTTCCGTCGTAATTATGGAAAATCCCCTGGTTTGCATTGCGGATTTCAGAGGGCAAAAGGTGACGTGGTCATTACCATGGATGCCGATTTGCAAGACAGTCCGGATGAAATCCCCGAATTGTACCGCATGATAGTGGAAGACGGATACGATTTGGTGTCAGGATGGAAGAAGAAACGCTATGACCCATTGTCAAACGATTCCTACGAAACTGTTTAATGCGACTGCACGAAAGTTCTCCGGGATACATAACCTGCATGACTTCAACTGCGGATTGAAAGCGTATAAGAATATTGTGGTGAAGAATATAGAGATATATAACGACATGCACCGTTATATTCCTTATTTGGCGAAAATAGCAGGCTTTAATAAAATAGGGGAAAAAGTCGTGCATCACCAAGCCCGTAAATATGGTAAGACAAAATTTGGTTTGGATCGTTTTGTAAACGGTTATTTGGATTTGATTACATTATGGTTCACATCCAAGTTTGGAAAGAAGCCGATGCACTTCTTTGGATTATGGGGAAGTGTGATGTTCTTTCTTAGTTTCCTTTCTTTGGTAGTGGTTTTGGGTGCAAAATTATTCTCATTGTGGGCTGGTTCGCCACGTCCTTTGGTGGCAAGTTCGCCATTCTTTTATATTGCTTTGACGGGAATGGTGTTAGGAACCCAAATGTTTTTGTCTGGTTTCGTTGGAGAGTTAATATCTCGAAACTCCCCCAACCGGAATAATTATAAGATTTCAGATGAAATTTAAATATGTCGTTTATTGAAATCGTATTGCTGGCAATCGGACTGTCTATGGACAGTCTGGCTGTTTCAGCTACTTCAGGGGCAATCTTGAAGCGTTGTGCTTACATTCATATAGCGAAGATTGCTTTTGTTTTGGCATTTTTCCAAGCTGCATTTACATTGGGCGGTTATCTTTTAGGATTTAGTTTTCTCCGGTACATAGAGGAAATCGACCATTGGATAGCTTTCGGCTTGTTGCTTTATTTAGGCGGCAGGATGATTTACGAAAGCTTCCAGGAAAAAGAAGAGGATGGGAAAATGAATCCGCTTTGCTTGAAAACGCTATGTGGATTAGGTGTTGCGACCAGCATAGATGCGTTGGCGGTAGGAGTGTCGTTGGCGATGTTACAGACATCTTTATATGTAGTCTTGCTTACAATTGCAGCAGTAACGTTCCTTTTTTCCGTGTTTGGTGTCTGTTTTGGCAGTCATGTCGGAGGTAAGTTCGATTTCAAATTGGATTTGGTCGGCGGGCTTATATTGATAGGAATAGGAGTAAAGATTTTGATTGAACATCTTTTCCTTAGTTGAGAAAGCTGCGGTACTTTTTCATTTAAACTAATCCCGGCAAAAGCATACTACCTTTTTCTGAAAAGCATACTACCTTTTCCCAAAAAGCATACTACCTTTTGGAAAAGAGGTCGTGTCTCGGATAATTTAGCTCTTATGATATTTCTTATACTTTGTCTTTACCCAATTAACAAGGTGCCGGGGGTTTGTTTCCACTAATAATAGTGGCGCTCCTTTAGAAATCCACAATTAATCGTGCATTTATTTGTCTTCCGGTCAAATAATTCGGAATGGCGAATTGGTTTTGATCTGCGCGGGTTATCCAGTAATAAGAATTTACGTTCTTCATATCCAAAAGGTTGAAAACGTCAACTCCCAACCATATGCTTTTGACATATTTAAGGAACGACCGTTCGTGGATAGCATCCCCTTTTGCTATCAGCTCATAGGAAACACCCATGTCTACTCGTTTATATGCAGGAGTCCTAAAGAAGCCATCTTCATATCCTTTATTGGGGATTGTCACAGGAAGTCCACCCGATAACACACCTTTCAAATTCAGCTTGACACGTTCATATCCGGGGAAGTAGTCTTGGAAGAAAAGGCTGATATTATATCCCGGACTGTTTGGAAGCGGGGCTTTTGTCTTCTCCCGGATGGTTTGTTCTGATTTCATCAAGGATAAGCTAATCCATGAATCTGTTCCCGGTACAAATTCTCCGAAGAATTTCAAGTCGATGCCGGCAGCATAACCCGAAGCGCAATTCTCTCCGTAATAACGGACCTTTACGTTGTCGATGGTGTATGGAACCAAATTGTTCAGTTTTTTGCAGTAAAGTTCAGTTGTCAATTTGAAATTCCTTCCAGACGCTTTGAACGTATAATCTCCGCCTGCGATGATATGTATGGATTGTTGGGACTTTAGGTTGCTGTTAAGTTTGACGACATCGTTCCCGTTTCCATCCGTCTCAATCAAGCGCAATTCTTTGTAAAAAGGTGATTGATAATAGAGACCGGACGCCAATCTGAATGTCAGTTGCTGGTTGAAATTGGGTACAAATCCAAATGAAATACGGGGACTGACGATGAATTCTTTGTTATAACTCCAATAACTGCCACGCACACCTCCAACCAATGTGAACAACCCTTGCTTGGTCCGGAACTTGAAAGCATCTTGCACATAAGAAGAGAAGCGGGTACTTTCCAACTCGTTCTTTGAATAAAGATTGGATATCAAGTTGACCCCGTTGCCCGTATGAGGCAAAGAGTAGCCGGAGGAGTCCCGTTTTTCCCATTCGACAATCTTGTCGTTTATTTTTTCTTGCTGCACTTGAACTCCCCAGCGAAGCGTGTTGTTCCATAAACGGGCAGAGCCATAATGTCCTACATTCATAATATTGGAGTGGAGACGGTTCCTGGCATGTTCTTGATAACGTCCAACGGACAAAGCGGAACTTCCCGCGTCCAAGCCGGAATTGTTCTCCGTCCCGTCGCTTAGCCAATATTCACCCATGATGTCATAACGCTCGTCTTCTTGGCTGTCGAATGCGGAAGCTTGCACGCCCAACTCCACATCGTTTTTGGGCTTATAAGCAAGGGTCAATGCTCCAAACAAAGTTTGGAACTTGTCGTTTCGTTGCTGTTAGGAAAATAGACTGTGAACTTTTGAGTGTTTTCGACAGTACCAAAACTGGTTTCCCTGCTATGAGGCGTAAAACGATATTTGTTTGTGGCAATATTCCCCAAGAATGTCGCTTCCCATTTGGGGGAAAATTGGAAAGTCATGTAGCTTTGCGCATCCATGAAACGAGGATCATATTCAGCGTCCGTGTCCATTGTCCCCAATAATGATTTCCCGCTCTTGTATCTGAATCCGGTTACCTGAGTGAATTTCCCTGTCGAGCTTCCTATGGATACATTACCACCCAAGAGGCTGGCAGAAGCACTTCCCTCGAACTGTTTAGGCTTTTTGTACCGGATATCCAAAACCGAGCTCATTTTATCTCCATACCGGGCTTCGAATCCTCCGGCTGAGAAATTGACCTCTTCTGTCAAGTCCGGGTTGACGAAGCTTAGTCCCTCTTGTTGTCCTGAACGAATCAATAGAGGCCTGAATACTTCAATGCCATTCACATAGACAATGTTTTCGTCATAACTTCCGCCCCTGACCGAATATTGTGAACTTAGTTCGTTGTTGGACGAGACTCCGGCAAAAGTGACCACCAAGCTTTCGATGCTTCCACCTGCAGGGTCCGGCAATAATTTTACTTTGTCCGCTTGCATGGTTTCCATGGTCGAGGTCTGCTTCCGGATAGCAGTAACCGAAAATTCCCCCAAGTCGATGGAAGAATAATTCATTTGCACATTCAAGCGCAGGTCTGCTTGCAAAGAAGGGACAATTCGTTCGGCTTTGTTATATCCAATACAAGAATAAAGGAAAACAACCGAATCGCCTGTTGCGACATTCAAAGAGTAGAATCCTTTCTCGTTTGTCATGGTTCCGTTCAAGGTGTTCTTAACCAAAACGTTGACCAATTCTAACGGGTTGCCTTCCGCATCACGGATATAACCCGTTACTTTTACTCGCTTTTGGGCAAAAAGCGGGAGAGAAAATAGGATGAATAGCCATAAAGCTACGATACGAACCATCATATATGTTGCTGATTTACCTTGTTTCATTATATAATTACTTGTAATAACGTCAAAAAAGGAGAAAGCGTATAAATGCTCTGATATTTATTCCTATCTTTGTCCGATATGTAATTTTTTTTGCAAAGATAGAAATAATGAAAGATTTCGCATCATTAATTAAGAACAGAAGAAGTACACGTAAGTTTACAAGCCAACTATTGAATCCGGATCAAGTGGCTGCTATATTAAAAGCGGGGTTGATGTCTCCCGCTTCCAAGAGAAAGAATCCTTGGCAGTTTGTTGTCATTGAAGATAAAGAGATGCTTGAAAAATTGTCTCTTTGCAAGCCCCATGGCGCAGCTTTCCTGGAAGGTTGTGCATTGGCAGTCGTGGTTTTAGCCAATGTGATGGAGAGTGATGTGTGGATAGAAGATGCCTCTATCGCTTCCATTATGATGCAGCTTCAGGCAGAAGATTTAGGATTGGGAAGCTGTTGGTGTCAAATCCGGAACCGGCAGACAGAAAGTGAAGAGGATTCCGCCCAATATATCCGCGGATTGTTGGATATCCCTTATCAAATGGAGGTATTGTCTGTCATAGGATTCGGTTATAAAGAGAAGCCGGGCAACCCTTTTGACGAATCTCGTTTACAATGGGAAAAGATTCATTTGGGCAAATTCACTTTGCCTGAAGAACCAAAAGCAAGCGAAGAATGAAAGTGGTGATGGTGGGTGCTGGCAATTTGGCGACACGCTTGTCATTGGCGATGTCCCGTTTGCCGCAAATCCAGATAGTGCAAGTTTATAGCCATACACAAATCCATGCGGGAGAGTTGGCTGGGTGTTTGAATGCTGTGGCTTGTGATGACCCAACCCAAATCCGGACAGATGCGGACTTGTATCTCTTTTCCTTAAAAGACACAGCATTGGAAGGCATTGCAGCCTCCATTCCTGCGAACGGCGGACTTTGGATTCATACGGCAGGAAGCATGCCGATGGAACTGTTTGCCAATTACACGAAAAGATATGGAGTCTTGTATCCTTTACAGACCTTTTCCAAACAAAGAGAGGTTGATTTTGCCTCTATTCCTCTTTTTTTGGAATGCAAACAAGAGGCGGATTGTCCAATATTGGAAGGCTTGGCAAGAGAGCTTTCTAATGATGTGCGCTTTTTGTCTTCCGAATTGCGCAGGCATTTGCATCTGGCTGCTGTTTTTGCTTGTAATTTCACCAACCACATGTATGTTTTGGCAGGTCAAATATTAAGAGACACCGGCATTCCAGAGGATGTGTTGCTTCCTCTTATGGATGAGACAGCAGCTAAAGTCCACAGGATGCCGGCAAAAGAAGCGCAAACAGGTCCAGCCATCCGTTATGACGAGAATGTGATACGGAAGCATCTGGATTTATTGGCAGAGATGAACAGGCCCGAAATGTCGGCTGTTTATCAGTTGTTAAGTCAGAGTATTCATCAATATTCAAAGAAATGAGCAGTATTAATTACGATTTGAAGAAGATAAAGGCTTTTGTCTTTGATGTGGATGGCGTTCTTTCCCGGGATGTTGTCTCATTGCATCCTAATGGCGATCCCATGCGGACAGTGAATATAAAAGACGGTTATGCTCTTCAGCTTGCCGTCAAGTTGGGATATGCCGTTGCTATTATCACAGGAGGATATACGGAATCGGTTCGGATCCGATTTTCCCGACTGGGAATAACACATATATATATGAAGAGTGCTGTGAAAATTCACGATTATCATGATTTTCTACAGAAAACAGGAGTCCAGCCGGAAGAGGTGATTTATTGCGGTGACGATATTCCTGATTATCATGTGATGAAAGAGGCAGGTTTGCCGGTTGCCCCGGCAGATGCGGCACCGGAAATAAAACAAATAGCCAAGTATATTTCCCGTTTCAACGGGGGAGACGGAGTTGCCCGTGATGTGATCGAGCAAACGTTGAAAGCTCAGGATTGTTGGATGCAGGGAGAGGCTTTTGGTTGGTAAATAAAGGAAGTTTATGTTAGAACAATACCATATTATATTAGGTTCCAATTCTCCGCGCCGCAGAGAGTTGCTTGCAGGATTGGATTTGGATTTTGAGGTGAAAGTGATATCCGGATTGAAGGAAACTTATCCAGACTCTTTACAGCCTGAAGAAATTCCTCTCTTTTTGTCTAAACTGAAAGCGGAAGCTTATATTCCGGATTTGCATGATGATACATTGTTGATCACGGCTGACACAGTGGTATGGAATGGGAATAGCGTGATAGGAAAACCGGAAGACAGGAATGAAGCCATTGAGATGTTGAAGAGTTTGTCCGGTCATGAACATTATGTCGTGACCGGTGTTTGCTTGACGACGACCCGGAAGCAGAAGGCTTTTTCTGTAACTTCAACCGTCCGGTTTGCCACTTTGACGGAGGAGGAAATTACCTATTATGTGGATAAATACAAACCATTCGACAAAGCGGGAGCTTATGGGATACAGGAATGGATAGGTTATGTGGGTGTTGAAAGCATAACAGGAAGTTTTTATAATGTCATGGGATTGCCGGTCCAGCGGCTATATCAAGAATTAAAAGGATTTTAAAAGAGAAAGTTAGTGATGGAAGATATGTCTATTATTTTACCAGCAGAATGGGTTAAGCAGAGCGCAGTGCAGTTGACTTGGCCTCATGAAGAGACGGACTGGGCTCCGATATTGGACGAAGTGGTTCCTTGTTTCGTGTCCATTGCCAAAGAAATCATGAAACGTGAGAATTTATTGATTGTTTGCCCGGATGCAGCTGTGGTCAAACAGCAATTAGGGGAATATGATGAGAGCCGTGTCCGCTTTGCAGAAATGGAGACGAATGACACGTGGGCAAGAGATCACGGTGGAATTTCAGTGGTTGATTCATTTGGATTGACGCTTTATGATTTCCTGTTTAATGGCTGGGGAATGAAATTTGCAGCAGCAAAGACAATTTGATTACACGGACTTTAGCTGCGGACGGTTTCTTTACGGATCAGGTCCAGGTTGCGAATATGGCTCCATTCGTCTTAGAAGGCGGAAGCATCGAATCGGATGGAAAAGGGACATTGATGACAACTGCTGAATGTCTGCTTTCCGTCAACCGGAATGAGTATCTGCATAGAGAGGAGATAGAGAATTACCTGAAAGAGGTATTCGGGTTGAAAAGGATATTATGGATAGAAAACGGCTATTTGGCAGGTGATGACACGGACAGCCATGTGGATACTTTGGCTCGCTTTTGCAATGAACATACGATTGCATACGTCCAATGTCTCGATGAATCGGATGAACACTATGATGAGTTGAAAGCAATGGAAAAAGAGATAATGGATTTCCGCCAAGAGAATGGAGAACCTTATCAATTGATTGCTCTGCCGATGGCTGACAAAGTGGAATGGCAAGGTGAACGTTTGCCAGCGACTTATGCGAATTTCTTGATTATGAATGGGGCTGTCTTGGTGCCGTTCTATGATTCGCCTAAAGATGAGCAGGCTCGTTCTCTATTGCAGGAAGCATTCCCGGACCGGGAAGTCGTGGGTGTGAATTGTTTGCCATTAATTAAACAACATGGGTCTTTGCATTGTGTGACGATGCAGTACCCGGAAGGATTTATAAAATAAGACAGGATGAAAGTAGGATTGATACAACAGAAGAATAGTGCTGATATAAAGCGAATATCGCTAAATTGCAGGATAATATCCGGAAAGCAGCAGCGATGGGAGCAGAGTTGGTTGTTTTACAAGAACTTCATAACGGGCTTTATTTTTGTCAGACGGAGAATACGCAACTTTTTGACCAGGCAGAATCAATCCCTGGTCCTTCTACTGATTCATTTGGGCAGCTGGCCAAAGAGTTGGGGATTGTGTTAGTGCTCTCCTTGTTTGAACGCCGTGCTCCGGGATTATATCATAATACTGCGGTCGTGTTGGAAAAAGATGGAACCATTGCCGGAAAATATCGCAAGATGCACATTCCGGATGATCCAGCATATTACGAGAAGTTCTATTTTACGCCGGGTGATTTAGGGTTTGAGCCTATCAACACATCGGTTGGCAGATTAGGAGTGTTAGTATGTTGGGATCAATGGTATCCTGAAGCTGCCCGTCTCATGGCAATGCGAGGAGCCGAACTGCTGATTTATCCGACGGCAATAGGATGGGAGAGCTCTGATACGGAAGAGGAAAAACAGCGCCAGTTGGGTGCTTGGATAACCATCCAGCGTGGACATGCTGTTGCCAATGGTTTGCCAGTGGTCACAGTGAACCGTACCGGGCATGAACCCGATCCATCCGGACAAACAGCAGGCATCCAGTTTTGGGGGAATAGCTTTGTCGCCGGACCTCAAGGTGAGATGTTAACGGAGTTTCCCAATCATGAAGAAGAAGTCCGTGTTGTCGAAATTGATAAGACGCGAAGTGAAAATGTACGCAGGTGGTGGCCTTTCTTCCGAGATCGTCGCATCGATGCCTTTGACGGGCTGAGTAAACGCTTTGACAGAATGAGATTTTATACGGAAAAAGAGGCTGCTTCTTTGATGAATCAATGGGGAAAGGAGAGGCAGCCTTTTCTTTTTATAGTGGATTATGATATTAAACGCATATTTGTTGAGCGTTTGGAGCAAATCACCCCGGATGTGCTTTTGTATGATTTTAATGGATTGACGAATGTGGATGGGAGGAATGTGGAGCAGGAACATCCTTTTCATGCGCCGTCATGCATGTTGGAAATTCATCCGACTGACAAGGAGGAATACCGGAAATCGTTCGAGATAGTCCAGAACCATATTTTAGCTGGTAATTCCTATTTGACCAATCTGACTTGTGCAACTCCTATCGAGATGCAAACATCGTTGGTCGATTTGTTTTATTTGACGGAAGCCAAATATCGTTTGTGCGTGCCCGGGCAGTTCGTGGTCTTTTCTCCAGAAATATTTGTCCGTATCCAAGATGGTTTTATCTGTTCTTATCCTATGAAAGGCACTATCTCTGCTTCTGTCCCGAATGCTCGTGAAGTGATTATGGCAGATGTGAAGGAATCTGCGGAGCATGCGACGATTGTCGATTTGATAAGGAATGATTTGAGCCAAATCTCCATTCATGTGTCAGTTCCGCATTATCGTTATATAGACGAAATTCATACACAGACGGGAGAGATACTGTTGCAGGTCAGTTCGGAAGTGAAAGGGCAATTGTCCGAGGGTTGGCAGCAGAGTTTAGGCGACATTTTATTCTCTTTACTTCCTGCCGGCTCAATAACGGGAGCACCCAAACGGAAGACGGTGCAGATTATACATGAGGCAGAAACCTATCAAAGAGGCTTTTATACAGGAGTGATGGGCGTGTTCAATGGCGAGACATTGGATAGTGCTGTGATGATTCGCTTTATTGAGCAGACCAAAAACGGCTTCTTCTTCAAAAGTGGAGGAGGCATTACGGCTAAAAGCGAGTGTGCCAAAGAATATGAAGAGATAAATCAAAAAATCTATATTCCTTTAAAGCAATAGGATGGAACAATATTTAGAAACAATCCGCATCGAAGAGGGAAGGGCTTGTCATTTGCCTTATCACAACCAAAGAATGAACGAAACCCGTGCCCGCTTGGGCTTTTCTGACGGGTTGGATTTGGAAGCTGTCATTGGAGATGTTTCCATTTATCAGCAACGCACTCGTTGCCGGATTGTGTATGATACAGAGATTCGGAGTGTCGAATTCTTCCCTTATCAAATCAGACCGGTTAAAACACTCCGATTGGTGGAGGATAATCAAGTGGATTATAGATGCAAATATGCAGATCGTTCCGCTTTGAACCGTTGTTTTGCCCAGCGGGGGGCGTGCGATGATGTGCTGATTGTCCAAAATGGCGATGTCACTGATACGACAATCGCCAATGTCGCCTTTTGGAATGGAGAAACTTGGTTTACTCCGTCAACTCCTTTGTTGAAAGGAACCATGCGTGCTTCCCTTCTGGATTCTCACCAAATACAGGAAGCAAAGATAAGAGTGGAAGATTTGTCGCACTTTTCCCGCCTCCGGTTATTCAATGCCATGATTTCATTCGGGGAAATAGAGCTGCCTATACAGTCAGTTTTGGCAGTTTGAGGACAAAGCGGATGAGGGCGACAAAGACTCGTCCATATTTTTCAAGCTTGATTTGTCCAACTCCTTTTATGGTATTGAAATCCCCTAAGGTTGTTGGTCTCTGTTGCACCATTTCTTCCAATGAGGCATCTGAGAAAATGTGATAAGCGGGGACATTTTCCCGCTCAGCCAATTGTTTGCGCAACTGTTTGAGAGCATCCCACAATTGATCGTCCACCGAATCGCTCTGCTTCGGGCGGATGGGTTGTGCCTTAAACCCGTTCTTTTTGCTTTTCCCTGATTGTTCCTTGTCGGCAGGAAAGTATTTCGCCAATTGGGCTTGGCTTTTGCCATACAAAACCTTGTTTCCCAAAGCTGTGACCTTTAGTTTATTGCCATTAGTATAGTCTATTTCAATGAATCCTAATTGGATCATTTGATAAATATACTCTTTCCATTCAATATAAGGCAAGTCCCTTCCAGCCCCATAAGTCTTGATATGGTGATATCCTTTTTCCGTCAAATCCATGCGGGCGGAACCACGGAGAATCAGGATGAGCATCTCCACTCCGATTTGTTGGTTTGTCCGGATGATGGCACTTAACGCTTTTTGGACTAAGATGCTTCCATCGAAGCGGACAGGAGGATTCTTGCAGACGTCGCAATTCCCGCAATCATGTTCCACCTCTTCTCCAAAATAGCTGAGCAAAATCCTTCTTCGGCAAATATCTGTCTCGCAATAGCGTTGCATCCGGTTCAGCTTTTCCATATTGATTTCCTGCTGTCCGCTCTCTTCGGCAAACTGCCGCAGGACAATCAAGTCTCCCAAGGAATAGAAAAGCAAGGTGTCGCTTTTTGCGCCATCTCTTCCGGCTCTGCCTATTTCTTGATAGTAGTTTTCGATGCTTCCCGGCATATTGAAATGGATTACCCAGCGGATATTGCTTTTGTCGATTCCCATTCCAAAGGCGACAGTGGCGCAGATGACTTCGATGCGGTCATTGATGAAATCATTTTGTGCTTGTTCCCTGGCATTGGGGGAAAGTCCGGCATGATAAGCAACGGCTTGGATATTGTAAAGGGAGAGTTCCTCTGCCAACATTTCCGTGTCGCTCCTTTTCATGCAATAGATGATTCCGCTTTGTCCTTTGTGTTGGCGGATGAAGCGGACGATGGCTCTAATCTTTTCCTTTTTGTTCAGCCCGCGCTGCACAGTAAGCGAGAGGTTGGGACGGTCGAAAGAGGAGATGAATGTGCGGGGATTATCCAAATGGAGTTGGTTGACGATATCCGTGCGAGTCACTTTGTCCGCTGTCGCTGTCAGCGCAATGACAGGGACAGAAGGGAAACGCTCCTTCAGGATGGCCAACTGTGTATACTCCGGGCGGAAATCATGCCCCCAATGCGAAACACAATGTGCTTCATCAATTGCTATCAGTGAGATGTCCAATTGTGGCAAGAACCAATCCGCATCAACCTTGACACGCTCTGGCGAAACATAGAGTAGTTTTATCTTTCCTTGGATACAGAGTTGCTTCACCTGCTGTTGTTCGCTTTCGCTTTGCATACTATTCAGGGAAGCCGCAGGAATTCCGTTGCCTATCAATCCTTCCACCTGGTCTTTCATCAGGGCAATCAAGGGCGATATGACCAAAGTGATGCCAGGAAGATAGATGGCAGGCAATTGGTAGCAAATGGATTTGCCACCACCTGTCGGCATCAAGACTAACGCATCTTTTTTTTGCAAGATGTGTTCAATGATTTCTCCTTGCAAAGGTCGGAAAGAGGAATAACCAAAAAACTTCTTCAGCAGCGATAGCAATTCTTTCATTCTTATTTCCTTTCCAGTTCTCGTAAATTTTCCATCTTCTTGCGTTGCATGAACTCATATATGCCTTCCAAGTGCTCTGTTACTTTTTGATTGCCGAACTCATACACTTTGGTTACCAAGCCATCCAAGAAGTCTCGGTCGTGGGAAACGACAATCAAAGTCCCGTCGAAATCGAGCAAAGCCTGTTTAAGGATATCTTTCGTCTTTAAGTCCAAATGGTTGGTCGGCTCGTCCAAAATCAGCAGGTTGACTGGCTCAAGCAAAAGTTTGATCATTGCCAATCGGGTTCTTTCCCCTCCCGACAAGACCTTCACTTTCTTGGCTGAGTTTTCGCCTCCGAACATGAATGCGCCCAACAAATCCTTGATTTTATTGCGGATATCTCCCTTGGCGACATCATCAATAGTTTGGAAAACCGTTAAATTTTCATCCAACAGCGAGGCTTGGTTTTGGGCAAAATACCCAATCATCACATTGTGCCCGATTGTTAATTTGCCGTCATGCTCTATCTCCTTCATGATACATTTCACCAACGTGGACTTTCCTTCACCATTCCTTCCTACAAAAGCTATTTTGTCTCCTCTTTCGATGGTCAGGTTTGCATTCTTGAAGACAGTCTTATCCCCGTATCTCTTTGACACGTTCTCGATAATCACCGGATATGAACCGGAACGGGGAGAGGGCGGGAACTTCAATCTTAATGCAGATGTGTCCTCTTCATCCACTTCCAACAGCTCCAATTTCTCTAACATTTTCACGCGGCTTTGCACTTGGAGTGTCTTGGAATAGGTGCCTTTGAAACGTTCGATGAATTCTTTGGTCTCTGCAATAAACTTCTGCTGTTCGTCAAATGCTTTTTGCTGTTGTTCCCTCCGCTCTTTGCGTAGTTGTAAATATTGGCTGTAATTCACCTTGTAGTCATAAATCCTTCCCATGGTGACTTCGATAGTGCGTGTCGTGATGTGGTCCACGAAAGCACGGTCGTGGCTGATGACGACAACCGCTTGACCGCTTTCGATGAGGAAATCCTCCAACCATTGGATTGACTCGATGTCCAAATGGTTGGTTGGCTCGTCTAATAATAACACATCCGGTTTTTGCAGCAACAGTTTGGCAAGTTCGATACGCATTCGCCAGCCTCCACTGAACTCGCTGGTCTGCCGGGTGAAATCTTCACGTTTGAAGCCCAATCCTAAAAGCGTCTTTTCTATGTCGGCATCATAATTGATTTCTTCGATGGAATAGAACTTCTCGCTCAGGGTGGAAACTTGCTCGATTAGCTGCATATATTCGTCAGACTCATAATCCGTGCGAGTCTCCAATTCTTTGTTGATGCGGTTGATTTCCGCTTCCATTTGGTGTAAATGTGCGAACGCTTGCGCAGTCTCTTCGAATACGGTTTTCCCGTCTTCAGTCATCAAATGCTGCGGCAGATAAGCGATAACCGTATCTTTCGGGGCTGATACTTTTCCTCTTGTCGGTTCTCTTACGCCGGCAAGGATTTTCAATAAAGTGGATTTTCCCGCACCGTTTTTGCCCATCAGGGCGATTCTGTCGTTTTCGTTTATTACAAATGAGATGTCTGCAAACAGTGTACTTCCTCCAAATTCCACTGTCAGTCCGTCTATAGATATCATAAAAGTCTTTTTGTTTATTCTTTGAATGCTTTACAGAATGTTGTCATAGCCCAGATGCAAAGTCCTAATAGTCCCACAACTATATAGGCATATTGCATATCGAAAGCTTTGGAAATGGCTCCGATAAGAATAGGGGCTATCAGTGAGCCGATAAAACTGATGCTTGATAAAATACTTAATGCTATTCCCACCGGAGTATGCGATTTGGCTCCAACCAAACTATAAATAGTCGGGACAACGCAAGAGATGCCAAGGCCGACCAGCATAAAGCCGAGGGAATTGACCACCACTTTGGCTGTTATGCTTTCAAACTGGCTTCCTAACAGGGCGGAGACAAAAAATCCCACGAAGATAAATGCTCCTGCGCATTGCAAGACCCGTTGCTTGCCAAGTTTCCCATAAGCCCAGTTGGCAAGGAAACGTCCTGTCGCCATCATGACCATAAATACTAAGAATCCGATTTGGAGTGACTTGGGCACATTCAATACAGATTCAAAATAGAGCCCGCTCCAGTCAAACATGGCACTCTCGACAACCAACCCGAATAGTCCTGCCAATCCAAATTGGAGCAGTAACAGTTCCGGTTTGCGGATAAAGCTCAGCAGGGCAGGAGCCTCTTTCTTCTCGCTCTTGTTTTCCACCTCCTCGAATTGTTTCGCCCGGTCTTCCTGCAAGAAGTTGCGTCCTGAGAATACGATGCAGGCAATCGCAACGGCTGCCATAGAGAAATGGATGGACGGGTGGATATTGTTGGCAATCATGATGAATCCTATCAATGCACCTAAACAGGCTCCCAAACTCCAACCGCCGTGGAACGATGCAATGATGGTTTTGCCATAGATGCGCTCGATGACAATAGCTTGCGTGTTGAGGGAAATGTCGCATAGATTCCAAAACACACCGAAGCAGAAAAGGCTTACTCCTAATAGATAGATGGACGACACCATTCCGATTGAAAACAGTGAAAGGGCATATCCCAAGACGCTCACTTGCACCATGATATGGCTGCCTAAGCGTGAAACAAGATAGCCGGCAAGCGGAATGGCGACAAATTTGCCAATAGGGATTAAGAACAGGACGAGTCCCCAATAGAACACGTCATATACGTCGAACATCTCTTTTACATCCGGTATGCGGCTTGCCCAGCTGGCGAAACACAATCCTTGTGCGATGAAAAAAGAAAGGACTGCATACCGAATCTGTTCTTTAGAATACTTTAGAGATTCGTTATTCTCCATATTTCGATTTTATATTATCTTAGATGTTGGGGTTATTTTACTGCTGCCGGAGTCCAATTCTTGAAGAAACGGAGTGTTTTCTCTTTGCTGTATGACTTGTCCTCTTCCAAGAAGCTGGAGTCTTGTGTGTGGAGGATTTTGCCTGTCGTGTCGAGGACAACGAACACTGGGAATCCGAAGCGGGCAGGGTTTCCTAATCGTTTCATCATTTCTGCGGCTTGGCGTGTCTTCTCTTCTCCTGCTGATTGGCGGGGATTGTAATTGACATGGATATACACGAAGTTGTCATTAACCACTTTGCTGATGTCACTGTCATTTTCGATGAAATCGGCAAAGCGTAAACACCATGGACACCAGTTGCCTCCCACTTGGCAGATGACAAATTTGCCTGTGCTTTTGGCTTGTGCCAATGCCTGGTCGATTTGTTCCACCGGGTTGATGTCTTCGTTATAAACTTTCTTCAATGCAGCCTCAGCTTGGCACGCCAATGCCAAAATCATTACAAGTAATACTGTCGCGATTCTTTTATTCATGTTTGTATCTTTTTTGATTCAATTATATTCTTTCCTGACGGAGCGGGTAAAGTTAAACATAATATTTGACAGGACATACTTTTGGTGTCAATTCTTTTTCTCTTCCGCCCCGGCAGCTTTAAGGAAATGCCTCTTTAACCATTGATAGGCGACTATGCAAATCAGGCACGATGTCACCGAACCTAAGCAGATGGCAAGTCCCATGGGATAGAGTGTGTCCGGATACATTTCTGAGGCAAGATAAGACAACGGTATACGGGCTGTGATGATAGCGATAAAGTTGTGGAGGAAAGAGATGAGGCTGTAGCCGCATGCCGTGAAGAATCCGCTGAAGCAGAAATGGATGCCTGCGAAGATGCAGTCCCAAACATAACCTCTCAAGTATTCGCCTCCCAATGCAATCACATGAGCGTCGTTTGTGAAGATCCGCACAGCCATGTCCGGCACAAATTGCAAAATGGTGGAGACGATGATGCCGTAGAAAGTGGTTATAGCCATTGCGGTCCACATGGTTTTCTTCGCTCTATCCATTTGGTGCGCTCCAATGTTTTGTGATGCTATTGCGGAAATAGAGGAGAGCATGGCGGATGGCACGATGAACACCAAGCCGATGAATTTCTCCACGATGCCCACTGCTGCCGCATCATACAGCCCTCGCCCATTGGCTATGATGGTGATGGCAATGAAAGCCACTTGGATGAAACCATCCTGCATGGCAATAGGGACACCAATCTTCAAGATGTCTGTGATGGTTTGCCGGTGAGGTTTGAGGTCTTCTCTCTTCACGTCGAAAATGTGGCGGTGCCTGCGGATGGCAATGAGCGAAATGACTACGCTGAACATCTGCGAGAGGGTTGTGCCCAATGCGGCACCGATTGCTCCCCAGCCCATGAACCCGATGAAGAAATAGTCGAGGAGGATGTTTGCCGAGCAAGCGACAGCCACAAAATACATTGGACTTTTTGAATCTCCTAATCCGCGGAAAATGGAGGCGATGATGTTGTATGCCATGATGAAGGGAATGCCTATGAAGCAGACGGTGAGATAATCCCTTGTCCCTTCGACCGCTTCTGTCGGCGTGTTTATCAGGCTGACGATTCCATTCCGGCAAATTAACAAGACGATAGCCAGGGCGATGCTTAACACAAGGAAGAGTGTGACGGTGTTCCCGATGATATGCGACACCTGCTTGTTGTCTTTCGCACCGATGGCATAAGCCGTGCGGACAGTGGTTCCCATTGCCAAACCGATGACCGTGCAGGTCAAGAGATACATGACTTGTGCTCCATTGGAAACGGCTGTCGTGCTGTCCACGTCGCAATATTGTCCAATGATAAAAAGGTCGGCAAGTCCATATAGGATTTGCAGGAAATAGGCTAAAATATAGGGTAATGCAAATGTTATGATATTGCCTGAAATGCTTCCCTTGGTTAAATCTTTTCTGTTCATAGCTGCAAAAATATTGCGAAAGGATGATATATTCAAGAAATTTTGATAGAAAAAGGGCGGTGCGCGTTTAACTGGTTCTGACGCACCGCCTTTTTCTCTTTTATGGAATGTCTATTACAATAAGAACCGGTAAAGTTCAGCCATTACCTTTTGGTATTCGTTCTGGAGCTGCAAATAATTCTGCATGCTTTGATAGAAGGTCGAGACATTGACAAAATACTCAATCATTGAGATTTGTCCGGCTTGGATGGCTTTGTTGAGCAATGCCATGTTGTCTTGTTGCTTCAATACGGACGAATACTCTTGGATGGATTTCCTCAACTCCCCGGCTTTCATCCATAACTGCCTGAGTTGAGCTTTCTCTGCATCCGATTGGCTGTCCAAACGGGTCTCCGCATAAATGTTCCGCTTTGGCTTGCTTGACTTTGTTGCGGTTGGCAAAAATAGGAATGGAGATGCCGACCAATACACCGTCATAGCGTTCACCTCCGGAAGCGGGATTCATGCGGTAGCCTAAAGTAAGGTTGGGCAACCATTGCTGCTTGCTGACAGTCAATTGCCGTGCTGCCACTGCTTGGTTCTCCCGTAGGGATTGTATCTCTGGCAAGGATTCGAGAGCTTGCATGCAGAAGGCATTGAAATCTTCCGGATATTCGTTGCCTGGAAGATAAATCGAGTCTGCAAAAGCAATCTCTATTCCCCCGTTCAAAGCCTTCAGCTCTTCCAATTTCCCTTTGATGGCCACTTCGTTTTGCCGTGCTTCGTTGCGTGCATTCAACAGTTCCAAATCCACCTTGTTCGTTTCAATCACATTGGTTGCCCCCTTTTCCAACTGCGAAGCGTAAAAGCGGCTTAGGATATCAGCATTGTGCAGCCGGTCCTTTTGAAGGGAGCGGAGCTGGTTCAGGTAGATTAGATCCAAGCAAACCTGCTTGGCTTGCAACAAGACCTGTTGGCGGAGCAAGGCGAATTGAGAGTCCAGACTCCTGCTTTCCGCTTTGATTCGTTTGCTCCGTTGGCTGTATAATGTCGGGAAATCAAAGGATTGGCTTGCCACAAATTCCCCGGAGAATCCCATTCCCTCTTTGTTTCCCCATTGGTGTACATACGACACTTCCGGGTCGGGCAGGTTGTTTTCTGTCCGTGCTTGCAGCTTCTGTGCTTCTGTCTGGGAGCTTCCGGCCTTTAGCTCCTTGTTGTGTTCTAAGACGGATTGCAATACTTTGTCCATGCTGTTTGAGCAGGAGCAATGCCGATAGAAGCGATGGATGACAAGATAGCAATGATATACTTTTTCATTTTTCTTTATTCATTATCAAGTAAATAATAGGGATGATGAATCCGTTCAAGAAGGTGGATGATAACAATCCGCCCAAGATGACTGTTGCCATAGGACTTTGGATTTCATTGCCCGGAAGGTCTCCGTTGATGGCCAATGGAATCAGTGCCAAAGCAGAGCTGAGGGCTGTCATCAAGATGGGGTTCAATCGGTCTAACGAACCTTGTATCACCGCTTCCCCCCAATGGCTTCCCTTCGGAGCGGAGTTGCGTGTAGTGGCTGATTAGCAGCATACCGTTTCGGGTAGCGATACCAAATAGCGAGATGAAGCCGATGATGGCAGGGATACTGATTTCCCCGGAGGTGAGGCATAAGATGAATACACCGCCAATCAGTGCCAATGGCAAATTCAGCATCACGACACCGCTCTCACGCACATCCTTGAATTCGTTATATATCAATAGGAATATGACTAACAACGACATGAACGATGTGAGCAACAGGGTGCGGCTGGCTGCCTGTTCGCTTTCAAACTGTCCGCCATATTCGACATGATAGCCTTCCGGGAGTTGAATCTTTTCGTTGACGGACTTTTGGATGTCGTTGACGACTCCACGCAAATCTCGTCCGGAAACGTTTCCGCTGACTACAATCTTACGCTGGACATTCTCTCGGTTGATGGTGTTCGGTCCGGCTGCGGAACGGATGTCTGCCACATAGCTGAACGGTATTTTTTCCCCTTGTGCGTCAATCATCAAGTTGCGTATGTCATCCATGGTCGCACGGCTCTCGTCGGAAGTTTTGACGGTCAAGTCGAATGTTTTCCCGTCATCATATACTTGGCTGACAACCTCACCGCCCAACATGACATTGATGTATTCTTGGAACTCCGGCAACGGAATGCCATATTTCGCCAAGATTTCCCGTTTCGGGGTGATGGTTAGCTGCGGGCGTTCAATCTGTTGTTCTACTTTCAAGTCTACCAATCCGGGAACACCGTTGACGGCATCCTTGATTTGGTTGCCAATCAAGAATAGCTGGTTCAAGTCCGTACCGAACAACTTGATGGCTATGTTGGCTTCCGTACCGGAAAGCATCGCATCAATACGGTGGGAGATGGGTTGACCTATTTCGATATTCGCACCCTTGATGGTCGATAGTTTTTCGCGGACATCATCCATCACCTCTTCGCGCGGACGTTTCTTTAGTTCGAATGGGGCTTCAATCTCACTGACGTTTACACCCAAGGCGTGTTCGTCCAGTTCGGCACGTCCGGTCTTGCGTGCGACCGTTTGGATTTCCGGGACTTGCATCAACAGCTCTTCCGCCCTTTGTCCTATCTTGTCCGACTCTTCCAGGGAGATGCCCGGTAAGGTGCTGACATTGATGGTGAATGAACCCTCGTTGAAGCCCGGCAAGAAGCTTCTTCCCAAGGTGAAGAAGAGGCCTAAGGCAACCAAGAATACGGCAAAGGTTGAACCCAACACTGCCTTTTTATGCTCTACGGCATAGGTAAGTGCGACTTTGTATAGGACACGCAGTTTACGGGCAATCCAAGCGTCTTGGGTAGGTTTCTCTCCTTTGCGGTCTAACATATAGCTACAAAGTACCGGGGTCAATGTCAAGGCAACGACCGTTGAAGCAAACAGTGCCACGATGAAGGCGATACCCAATGGAATCAACATGCGTCCTTCCATTCCGGTCAGGAAGAAGAGGGGAACGAAGCTGACTACGATTATCAACGTGGAGTTCAGGATAGGCATGCGGACTTCCCTCGATGCGTCATATACGACCTCCAAAGTGGAACGTTGTTCCTCTGCCGGCAAAAGGCGGTTTTCACGCAAACGCTTGTAAACGTTCTCCACATCGACAATCGCATCGTCTACCAATGAACCGATGGCAATCGCCATGCCACCCAAACTCATGGTGTTGATGGTCAATCCCATATAATGGAGCGAAAGGATGGAAACCAACAAGGAGAGAGGCAGGGCAATCAATGAGATGACAGTCGTGCGGATGTTCATCAGGAAGAAGAACAGCACGACGATGACAAAGAAACTTCCTTCAAACAGACTGTTTGACATTGTTGATGGAACTTTCTATGAATCGGCTTTGACGGAAGATATCTGTCGAGATGTGTACGTCCGCAGGCATGTTCTTTTGCAGGTCTGCCACGATTCCGTCCAACTTCTCTGTCAGGTCGATGGTGCTGGTGTTCGGTTGCTTGGTCACCGTAATCAATACGGCTGGTTTTCCTTTTTCGGATGCCAGGCCCAACTTAGGGCTTTTCCCGCCTATTTTTACCGTGGCGATGTTCTCCAGCAAGACAGGGATGTTGTCGGGTGTCATGGCTACCACGCCCTTGGCAATCTCTTCCGCTTTGTTTGTCGAAAGGACACCGCGGATGATGTATTCGTTGTCATATTCATACAAGACACCACCATTCGCATTTTGGTTCATCTGGCGGCATACGGACAATACTTGGTCCAAGCCGATGCCATAATGCTTCATGCGTGCCGGGTCCAATAGGATTTGGTACTCTTTGATGTCTCCGCCCAATACGGCAACCTGTGCGACACCTCCGGTAGAGAGCAGGCGCGGACGGATGGTCCAGTCTGCCATGGTTCGCATGTCCAACAACGAGGTCGTGTCGGAGGTCATTCCGATAATCAGGATTTCACCCAAGATGGAAGACTGCGGACCTAATGTCGGTTTGCCGATATTCTGGGGCAATTCTTCTCCTACAATCGCCAATTTCTCGGAAACAATCTGGCGGGCTTTGTAAATGTCCGTTCCCCAGTCGAACTCCACCCATACGACGGAGAATCCCGTTGTGGAAGAGGAACGGACACGGCGGACGTTCATGGCTCCGTTGACGGCTGTCTCGACAGGGAAGGTTACCAACCGTTCCACCTCTTCGGGAGCCATACCGTGGGCCTCTGTCATGATGACCACGGTCGGCGCATTCAGGTCGGGAAAGACATCCACGTCGGTATGGTAAGCGGTGTAGACGCCACCTACCAAGAGCAGCATGGCACAAACCAGCACCAATAGCCGGTTGTGCAGGGAATAAGATATGATTTTATTCAGCATGACTTATATTCTTGAAGGTTCATTAATGGCTATGTGAATGGGCGGGTATCGCATTGGAAGCGGAAGCCAACTTGATTTGGTAGGCTCCTTGGGTCACGACCTCGTCATCAGCTTTCAAGCCGGATAGGATTTGGACCTGCTTCCCGTTGTCAGCACCGATGGTTACTAGTTGCTTTTTGTAGCAATCTTCGTCCAAGCGGATATAGACCCAATACGACCCTTGCTCTTCTACCAAGGCGGACATGGGCACACTTATGACATTCTCCAGTTGTTTGCCCAACAGGTAGATTTCAACGAATGAACCCGGGATGATGGCTCCTTTGTTGTCAAACTCGAACAAGACCGGGACGTAGAATGAGTTGCTTCCCGATGATCGCCCGTAAGACAACAAGCGGCCGTTCAGTTGGTCTAACTGGTATACTTGGTCGTCGTAAGGCGTTTTGAAATAGGCGGAACGGATCAATGGCAGTTGTGCATAATACTTCTCCGACACATCTGCTTTTAGAACCAATCTGTTGTTTTGTGCGATGGTGGCCAAAGGCTGTCCGACCGTGGCGTAATCGCCCTCTTTGACTAAGATATTCTTCAAAAAGCCCTGGATGGGAGCTGTTACAGCTACTCCTTTGGCTGAATGTTTCCCTTTGACTGCTTCGTAAGCCACCTTTGCGTTTTCGTATGCCAACTTAGCCTGCTCGAACTCTTTGTGAAACGATTTTGTCACCAACCAAGTCACTCATGCGTTCGTACTCTTTCTGTGCTGTCTCGTATGCGATTTTAGCCCGTGAAGCCACGTCTCCATCGGATAGGTTTTCCGATGCTAACGAGAGGACGGTTTCT
Organism: Phocaeicola vulgatus; assembly: GCA_022009975.1. Taxonomy (GTDB): domain Bacteria; phylum Bacteroidota; class Bacteroidia; order Bacteroidales; family Tannerellaceae; genus Parabacteroides. The sequence goes on from CP091733.1 coordinate 834,588, forward strand.
CCTTTGCGCACGGCTGTTCCGTCAACAAAACGGGTAGATCCCAATGTCACGATGCCCGGTACGGTTGCTACCAAAACGGACTCGGATCCTTGGGCAGCTTGGATTTGCCCGCTCGTCTTGATGACTTCGGCAAGGGGGCTGGAGCGACTTTTTCAGTCATCAAACCGACTGCCTCTGCATTGGCTTTCTTGAACACAATTTCTCCGGCTGCATGTTCGTGTCCATGGTCATGTTCATGCGCTTCGTGATTGTGTCCTTCATGGTCATGCCCTTTGTGATCATGGTCGTGGTCATGTTCGTGTTCATGCGCATGTGCATGTGCTTCTGTATGATCATGGTCGTGTTCGTGTTCATGCCCGGTATGTGTATGTTTCCCGCCACAGCTGCATAACATCGCAACCATGACAAATGTCAAATATATTCTTTTCATGAAATATAAATGTAAATGTAATAGTTTGAAATATAATTAAATAAAGCGTAGTAAGCCCGAATGGTCAGGCGATAGTAATGCCTGTCACAGGTGGTGCGCGGAGTCCCTTCGCTTTTCCTATCCAGACATCATGGAGCGATTCGATATAAACCGTCCCTGTCCTGTTAGGAAGCAGGAAATAGGGGGCGGTATGGGTATATTCAAACAGGGTAGACAAGGGTGATAAAAGGACATACAAGTTGTGCTCAATCACATGCTTGTCGATAGTTGGATTCAATGCTTGGTTGTGGTCTGTGCATCCTGTGTCCTCGGTATGGCGATGGGAATGGTGGTCGGCAGAAGCCCCGAATATCCATTCAATGCACGGCAAACCATTGCTATGGTGGTGATGGGGGATGGCAACAGAAAGCAGCAAGAAGAAGCTTGCCACCAACACTACATAATAGGCCATTTCTCTTTAATCCTCATCTCCGTTTTTATGAAAAAATATTTTTACAAAGATACAACGGTTTTGTCTAATTGCAAGTGTTTCGGGCAAAAAAATGGTGGTGTATTTCTATTTGAAATCAGAGATCCACTGTTGCATCTTCTCCAACACTTTTGGGTCGATGGTCTCCTCGATGTCCCGGTATTCGCAGGTCATTCCTGTCTGGCAATGTTGGAACAGGTGGTTGACACCTTCGATTGCTTCCAATTTGTTCTTTGCGTTCTTGGGTAAGCCGCGGCGCAGTGCATCCAAATTACTCTCATATTCCACTTGCATATCCTTGGTGCCGTTAAGGGCAAGGACAGGACAAGAAATGCTTCCTAATAGCGGACGGGAATCCAAAGTCAGGAAATACTTCAGGTAAGGCAACTGGAGCTGCATCGTCACAGCTGTCAGGTTTTGAGCCAACGCAGCGGGAAGGTTGTATTGGCTTGCCGGGGGTATTGGAGTTCCGGCTGTAGACGCATCAAAGACTTCGCCGAGAGCCTTACAATAGGAGTCCACTGTCGCTGAAGGAATGCCGGAAGCTGCAAGTGAAATGCGGTTTTGCCATATCAGCGTCTCTCTGCCGGAAACTGCCATTCCTGCAAGGGATACGATGAAATCCGCCTTTTTCTCTGCTGCCAGCATCAGTGCGATGGTGCCGCCTTCGCTATGTCCGATTATGCCTACTTTGTCGAACCGTTTCCTTAGCAGTTGGATGCCGGAAAGGGCATCGTTCTTTAAATCTTCCGTAGTGCAGTTGATGACATCTCCGGTGGACTCGCCAAAACCGCGGTCGTCATAACGGAGAGTGGCTATTCCGGCACGAGCCAAGGCGTCCGCAATAACAGCAAAGGCTTGTGCTCAAATATCTCCTCGTCCCTGTTCTGGAAGCCGCTGCCAGTGACCATGATGAGGACGGGTGTTTTGCGAGACCATCCATTCGGCAATACCAATGTGCCTTTTAGAACCGCATTTCCGTTGTTGAAAGATACCTCTTCCCTGGGCATACGGGAATGGAGCTTTCGGGGTCTGGGGTCGATTGAGTTTCTCTGCTCCGGGAAGAAGGGTCAGCGGAAGAGAGGCGCCCAACTGCTTGAAAGTCCCCTCGATTTGCCCGTTCGTCCACAAACCTTCGTAGGAAACACCGATAGCAGGTACCTTGATGGTAATATTCCCGTTATCCGTTCTTGTGACTTGGATGGGAATCCCTTTCACTCCCTGGTCTGGCGAATCCATTGTTGGATTTTCCTCGTCAAGATGGAAAACGAGCGATAGTTTGCTGCCTTGGACATCCAATTTGCCAGACCATGTGCCGGTTTGTGCATCGGAAAACGTAGCCACGGATAGCAGCACGGCAACGGTTATAAAGCATCTTTTCATCAGGCAAGTGAATAAATGTCGATGGATTTGTTTTGCAATCATCATAATCCTTTCTGTTTTTAAGTAAATACTATTCCGGTTTAAACATGCCGACTGGTTCTTAAATTCATGCCGAGGAATTTTCAAAAACGTCCAATGTTTTTTCAAAAACGTCCGATGTTTTTCCCAAAACGTCCAATGTTTTTTTCAAAACAACGGTTGTTTTCCATCTGAAAACACCTTTGCAAGAACAGTATCGAACGAACTTCGTATTGTTAGGGGCGAAGATACGATAATTTTTTCTGCCATTTCCTGCACAATCTTGTACTTTCTTGTTTATAGATGCGTTTTTAACCTATTTTTACTTTGATGCAGACAGCCCAAAAAGTATTTTCCAGATGGAGTATAATTGCAGGAAAATGCGTTAAAACAGGAGAAATGTATGCAAATGATGCGCAAAAACAGGAAAAACAGATGTGAAAACGCAAAAAATGCACGCAAAAATGCGAAAAAGCCTGCAATTTTAGCTGAAAAGGGAAAAAAGCAGAAGGAGGAGGTGGATAAAAACGTTGAAATGAAGAATTGTATGCAAAAACGCGAAAAATGCACGCAAAAATGCAGAAATTGCATACAAAAACGCGGAAAACTCTGCATTTTTAGCCAAAAAGGGAAAGGAAGGGGAAGGAGAGGATAAAGGAGAGAATAGAAGAGGAAAGAAAAGAATAAAAGGAGGAATTCACTCATGAATAAATTCATTCCTGAATTTTTTTGAATTATAATTATTTTTCCCTCTCTCTTTATAAAGAAAAAGAAAGTGTAAAGAAAAAGAAAATTTTTCTCTCCCCCTTTTCTTTTGGGTTAAAATTGAAGTAATAAAAAGTAAAACTTAGCAAATGATTGTTAAGTAAATAAATGTTAATCTGAAAATAAAAAGTCGTTTTACTTGCTTTCGCTAAATTCAGGTTGTATCTTTGCGGAGGAATCAAAAAAGGGAGTAGATTCCGAACGGGATGGTGAACGAAAAATAAATTTAACAAAACGAACTGTGATAATTTAAAAAACAAACATTTTTTCCAAAACAACAAGCTGCACTGGAATTTTAGCAAAAAAACTTATTGGCACGGCAAAAGTCGCATAAAGCGAAGGGATGTTGACGACTTATCGGGGATTGTGTTCTTTTTGCTATATTTGCCGGCTAATAGCAAGAAGAGACGAAAAAGATGGCGCAACAGAAAAGATATAACGAATTCAGTGGTTTCCTGAAGCAGATATTTCCGGTCAAAGTGCAGAAAATATCGGTCAACGCAGGTTTTACTTGTCCTAACAGGGACGGGACGAAAGGGTGGGGAGGCTGCACCTATTGCAACAACCAGACATTCAGCCCTGAATATTGCCATACGGAAAAGAGCGTGACGGAGCAGTTGGACGAAGGAATCCGTTTCTTTTCCCGCAAGTATCCGGAAATGAAGTACCTTGCCTATTTCCAAGCTTACACGAATACTTACGATGCTACGGAAAAGCTGATTGTCAAATATGAAGAGGCGTTGGCATATCCCGATGTGGTGGGATTGATTGTCGGGACTCGTCCCGATTGTATGCCAGATGATTTGCTGGATTATTTCGACCAGCTTGCCCGCCGGAAATTCGTCATGATTGAATACGGACTGGAAAGCACGTTGGACAAAACTTTGCAGCGGATTAACCGGGGGCACACACACGAGGAGTCGGAAGAGGCAATCCGTAAGACAGCTGCCCGTGGCATTCCGGTCGGTGCCCATCTGATTTTGGGACTGCCGGGCGAGAGCCGGGAGGAGATTATCGGTCATGCCGCCCGCATATCCGAGCTTCCGTTGACTACGTTGAAGCTGCACCAGTTGCAATTGATACGGAACACACGGATGGCGCATGAGTTTGCAGAGGACCCAACCGGCTTCCATCTGTACGAAGTGGACGAATACATCGATTTGGTGATTGATTTCGTGGAACGTTTGAACCCTCGTTTTGTCGTGGAGCGATTCGTCTCCCAGTCCCCGAAGGAGTTGCTTATCGCTCCGGATTGGGGATTGAAGAATTATGAGTTCACAGCAAAAGTAGACAAGCGTTTTGAAGAAAGAAATAGCTGGCAAGGGAAGTTCTTTGAAGAAAAGAAATGATATTCGGGAACTTCCATGAGAGTACCAGAAAAATAAATTCGGAAAATATAATCACCAAGATTTGAAAGATCATAATCTTGCGAAGGAATGCTTAACACAAAGATTTGGGTAAATATCTTTAGAAATATTCTTGATTATAACAATACTTCGGTAAATTTTTACCGAAAAATTAAAAATTAAGGCTCATCCGACATTTCGAGTGATAGTGTCCTAAAAAGGAAAACCGCTGAACAAATTGTATATTTGAATAACGATAAACAAATGTACAGTTATGAACAGCTGTTTTCTATATCATGCTTGGGGGCTTTATACCCACAAATGCACTCGTGAAGAATACAATGGTAACACAATTATCTTACATGTAGAAGCGAAAGAACGTGAAAAAGAATGTCCGAAGTGTGGGCATCGTCATTTGGTCAAGAATGGTTTTCGTATTCGTGACTTTATTGGTCTTCCGATAGGTGGAAAGAAGGTGATAATTCGTATGAAAGTCCAACGTTACAAATGCAAGAACATGGATTGTGATTACGACCGCCAGGAGAAGATACCTTTTGTAACAGACAGTTGTGGCTATACCCACCGTTTCGCAAAATATGTAGTCAATCTGTTGCGGGGCATGACTTTGAAAGATACCGCCAATTTATTGGGCGTATCATGGGATACCATCAAATAGATACATACCCGCTATCTTGAAAACCATTATGCCCCTCCATCTCTTGAAGGTGTAGACAGTATAGGCATAGATGAGTTTGCTGTCCGTAAAGGGCATGTGTACAAGACAATCGTGGTTGACTTGAAAATCGGCCGTATCATATATGTCGGGGACGGCAAGGGAGCAGATGCCTTGGAAGGATTTTGGAAATGGATTGAAAGAAAAGGCATTGATATCAGGTATGTTGCAATAGACCTCTCGGTGGCTTTCATATCATCGGTATATGAAAATTGCCCGAATGCGGCACATGTGTTTGATTATTTCCATGTAGTAAAGCTTATGAACGAAAAATTGGATGAAATACACCGGGTACAATACAGTATGGAAAAAGACATCAATAAACGCAAGGTACTGAAAGGCACACGATACCTGCTGTTGAGTAATGGAGAGGATATTTTTGACAAGGAGTATAAGACAAGGTTTGACTATGTATTAGAAATGAACAAGCCTCTGTCACTGAAAGAGCAACTCCGGGAGATTTGGTCCCAGATTAATAAGGACGAAGCTGAAAAGATTATGCTTGATTGGATAAGGCAAGCTCAGGAGAGCAAGGTTCAGCAACTGGTAAAAATGGCTGCTACCATAATGGCACACAGAACCGGTATAACTTGCATGGTATGATTGCCATATCTCGACAGGAAAAGTAGAGGGTATCAATAAAAATAAAGGTAATAAAAAGAACAGCATATGGATTTAGGGATGAACATTACTTTAAACTAAGATTATATGCCCTGCATGATTGCCGTATCACTCGAAATATCGGATGAACCAAAAATTCCTCCGAAAGCGGTTATGTTTTGATTTTTAATTGCTACTTTTGTTTTCATATCGTGTGGAACCTTGGTTTGGTATTTCGCAGCACTAAGATAAGTGATTCCAACGATATAGTCTAATCCTATGAAATATATTTATTTTCAATGGATTAGACTTTTAAAAAATAAAATTGCTGCGGAATTAAGGATTAACATCTAAATATCAAATCAATGGCAAGAGCATTTAAGGTTAACCCCCAAAAGGGCTAAACGATCAAACGGAACCATTCTGACTCCCGAAATGGAAGTTATTGTCACTACCCCATACAGTTCTCCTTTCTCAAACGGAGGCAAAGAGGTACAAGAAGTCTATATGCGTTTATATGGCTTTGACTATAAAAAAGCTTGTTGTTCACAAGGTGATTTCAACTATAAGGAGTTGAAATGATAAATAAGAATAATGTTTACAAATAGTATGATTTATGATAGATTATAGAGCATTTGAAGAACAATTGTTTACAAAATGGCAATCCCGTTCGCAGGAAATGGAAGATGGAGATGAATTTGTTCCAGACGGACTACTGTACCGGGGAGATTTCTTTTATGATGAATGGGGAAATTGGGAACGCAGGCCCGGGGATGAAGTTGAAAAGTGGACGTATTGCCCCATGCGTTTATTGATTATTACAAAAGACTTGAACGATGAGGAACCTTGGGATATACGAGCTGAAACAGGACGTAAAAATTCATCAGGGAAAGAAAATGTCATCATTTCTGCTTCGTTTTATAAAAATTTGATGCGATGGGCTTATGGCTTATTAATAGTTAATGAAGGAAAAGCAATACCATCATTTGAAGCTGTCAACCAGCAAGATGTATATCAACCATTTTATGATGAAAAGCCCATAGCACGGATCAATTGTAAAAAACAATTAGGGGGAAGTTCTATTTCTCCTCAAAAGCTGAAAAGCTATTTAAATCGTTATCAAGATTTGTTGTTAGAACAGATTAGATTTTATGATGCAGACATTTTGCTTTGTTGTGGTGGAAGTGATTTGATAAAAGACTTTATTCACGAGAATTACTTGCCAGATTTAGTATATGTAAATGACTGGATGTATTATTCTATTTCGACCAATAAATTGGTAGTGAATAGTTGGCATCCTTGTTATAGAAATGATACTCATCAAAATATGTATGAAGAAATGATGGCAAACTATGGGGATTTTTTAGAAAAATATCCTCAATTTATTTATAATCATAGATAAAGTATTTAATATACAATACTTCGGTAAATTTTTACCGAAAAATTAAAAGTTAAACAATAGAACCGGCAAAAGCTGGTTCGAAAACACTAAAGAGGTCATTGAAATGTTGTCAAAAACGAATGGTTAAGCATGAAGAAATGTGCTGAAAAAAGAGTGCTAACCTGCTGATAATAAAGGTAAAAAGTATTGCATAAATCATTGATTTTTAGTAAATTAGAAGTATATCACCCCTTCTGATTATGACTAAAGAAACACTCCTTATGCAATACCAATTTGAGTGCCTCTCGGCTCTCAAATCAGTCGTGAATATACACAAACCTTTCGAAAAGACCTTTATGGATGCAATGATATTATTCATGGCCATCCCAGATCGTATAAATTTCCTCCAATTAGGCAGATATGGCTGTTTTTCAGAACAGACATACCGTCACCTTTTTGAGAATGAAACTTTCGACTGGTTTGCGTTCAACGGCTCTATCATCAGCAAGCATCTCATAGGTAAAAGATAAGTCATCGCCATCGATCCTTCCTATATCCCCAAGTCCGGTCATAAGGCACCTTGGATTGGTTACTTCTGGTCAGGCTGTGCCGGGGATTATAAGCGTGGATTGGAAATCATGGGCATCGGTGTCATAGACATCGACAACCATGAATGCATGACTTTAGGTTCCATTCAGACACCGGATTGTAAAATCTTGGATAATATGGACAAGAACCTCGTTGACTGGTACAGCAGCTATCTTATCAGTAGAAAAGACAAGCTACAGGGCATATCCAGAACGGTGGTTGCAGACGCATTCTTTTCCAAGGGAACTTTCATAAGCCCTATGTGCGAGAACAATTTCCACGTCATCAGCCGCTTTAGGAACGATGTAATCCTGTACTATCCGACATTGGAAAAGAAAACAGGGAAACGTGGTCCTCCCAAGTGGTTTGACGGCAGGATTGACTTTGCCAATCTGGATCTGACCCGATGCAAGGAATACGAGGTGAACAAAGGAAAGCTATACGGATTGAGGGTATATGCAAAAGCTCTCAAAAGGTATGTTTCCTTAGCCATCTGGTATCCGATGGACGGGAGGACAGACAAGTGGCAACTTTACTTCTCTACAGACGATTCGATGGATGGACGTGAGGTTCTGGATTATTACAGAACCAGGTTCCAGCTGGAATTTTGCTTTAGAGATGGCAAGCAGCATGCGGGAATCACCAACTGTCAGTCAACCGACTTCAGAAAGTTGGATTTTCACTTCAATGCGTCGCTTGCAGCTGTCAACTTGGTCAAAGCCGCATGTAAGAGGCTCGGAATAACCTATTCCATATCCTCCTGCAAGTCTTTCATACACAATGCTTATATGCTTGAACGATTTATTTGCGTGTTTGGGATTAGCCCAGACCCGCAAGTTATTGACAAACTTTTCAAAGAACTCATTTTATTTACTGCCAGAGCCGCTTAGGCTTGGCTATTTTAACGAACTATTGGATATATCTGACAAATAAATATTAGTAATTTGCTGATAATAATCTTTTTTGATCACAAAAGTCAAACATTGATCTTTCTGGGAATTCTTAAGCCTTTTGATATACATTTGTGCTCGAATATGGATTATCAAGTACAAATTACAGAAAGATTACAAAGGCTAAAAACAGTGGCTGCAGCATCAGAAGCTGAAGCCATTGAATTGGTGCGTAAATATTATTGTAAGGAGGAGCTGATATTAAGCTCTAATGATTTTATATCTGTCGATTTTTCTATTCTCGACAAATCTCCTAAGTTATATTATCAATCATCTTTGAAAGATTTTCTACTTGTCCATGGCGACTGTTTCAAAATCCTTAAAGAATTTGACTTCAAGTTTGACATGATATTTGCCGACCCTCCTTACTTCCTCTCCAATGGTGGAATATCGTTGCAGAGTGGCAAGGTGGTGTGCGTGGATAAAGGCAATTGGGATAAGGGTAAATCGCAGGAAGAAATGAAGGATTTCAATATGGAATGGCTGCGTTTATGCCGTGATAAGTTGAAGGATAATGGCACGATTTGGATAAGTGGCACTTATCACAATATCTTTTCCGTTGCGAACTGCCTGACCGAACTTGGTTACAAGATTTTGAATGTCATCACTTGGGAAAAGACGAATCCTCCGGTCAATATTTCGTGTCGATATTTTAAATATTCCACGGAGTTCATTATTTGGGCAAGAAAGATGCAAAAAGTTCCTCATAAGTTCAACTATGACTTGATGAAAGACTTGAACGATGGCAAACAAATGACCGACGTGTGGCGAATGCCTGCCATCGGACGTTGGGAAAAGAGTTGTGGCAAACATCCTACGCAAAAGCCTTTGCGTCTGCTTGTGCGTATGATACTCGCTTCAACCAATCAAGGCGATTGGATTCTTGACCCTTTTAGCGGAAGTTCTACAACCGGCATCGCTGCAAATTTGTGCGGACGACGTTTTGCAGGAATAGAACAAGAAGATGAATTCTGCATGTTAAGCAAGGCAAGGCGCATGGAAATAGAGAATCAAGACAACTATGATAATCTTATAAACCATATAGAAGATTTGCAAACATCAAGGTTTTTCTATTGTGAATGAATCTGTTAGCGACTACATTGAAATTCCATTTTAGGAGCAGACGTTTCGACTGAGAAAACAAGAACAGAATGTGTGAATGGCATACGAATGTTGCCACAGTTCTTCTGGCTTAAAGGTTCATACATTGCAAACAAATTACAAGAAATTCCATATATTTGAAATATGCCAAAAAGAAACGATAATAAGATAAAAGTTGTAGAGTTATTTGCAGGCGTAGGAGGCTTCCGTATTGGATTGGAAGGAGCTTCTGATGCTTATGAAACCATTTGGAACAATCAATGAGAACCTTCAACAGTACACCAAGATGCATCGCTTGTTTATAGAGCCCGATTCGGCTCGGAAGGACATAACAACAAAGACATAAACACAGTTCCGACGAATGAAATCCCCGACCACGACCTTTTGGTTGGTGGTTTCCCTTGTCAGGATTATTCTGTAGCTTCCACTCTGAGCCGCTCTGGTGGTATTGAAGGAAAGAAGGGTGTACTTTGGTGGCAGATTTACCGTATTCTCGATGAGAAAGGAGAGAACCGCCCGAACTACATTTTCTTTGAGAACGTTGACCGTTTGCTTGGCTCTCCGGCGAAACAACGAGGGCGTGACTTCGCTATTATCCTTGCTTCTCTTTCAGACCTTGGTTATACTGTGGAGTGGCGTGTTATTAATGCTGCCGAATATGGTATGCCCCAGCGTCGCAGACGTACTTACATTGTGGGTTATCACGAAGATTCACACGTTTCAAACCAAGTGCAAGTACTGAAGGATTGGACACTTTATGATGGAGTGTTGGCGAAGGCTTTTCCTTTTAAACCTAAAGATAATGCCTTTTCCGAATTTGAAATAGAAGGTACAATCAAAGAGGTTTCTGACAATTTCAACAAGGAAGGCAATAATAGCCCATTTGGTTCGGCGGGAATCATGCGCGATCGTTGTGTCTATTCTGTGAATGCCGAGGCAGTTTATGATGGCCCGACAATGACATTGGGAGGCAATATTGTCGATGAATCACTTGTGCCTGAAGAGTTCTTTATACCCAATGGTGAGGTGGCAAAATGGGAATATGAGAAGGGGGCAAAGAAGATAGAGCGTACTTCCAAAGAGGGCTTCAAATATACTTTTTCAGAGGGAGGAATGGCTTTCCCTGACTCATTGGACAAACCTTCCAGAACAATTATAACGGGTGAAGGAGGTTCTGCCGCATCACGTTTCAAGCATGTGATACTTACTCCGTCAGGTCGTTATCGCCGATTGATTCCCTTAGAGTTGGAGCGTCTGAATATGTTTCCGGACAACCATACTTGTCACCCGGATGTGACAGATGGCCGAAGGGCTTTCCTTATGGGGAATGCTTTGGTTTGTGGCATTGTGCAGCAGATTGGCAAGAGCCTCTATCGCTTTATCTATGGGAAAGAACCTATTTCTACTCGTCCGATTGATATTCAGCGGGATGCCCTGCCAAAGTTGAATCTTGATTTATTCTCTGAGTTGGATCCTCTGTTGAAGGTGAACAAGCCCAAGAAGAACTATGTCTTGGACATGACCAAGAATTTGCTGATTGGCTTTGTGAAAGCAGACAATATAGATTATTTCCTCGATGGAAGTCAAACAAAGGTTTACTACACAGGAAAAACAAAGTCATTCCCTTCTACGATTGCCCTTAACAAGCTCTATTATTTCATGCCATACATTAAAGGCAAAGGGGTGAAAGACTTGTATCTTATCCGTATTGCCCGCATCGGCAGCAAGGCGGAAATTCATCCGGAAACGGAAGATAAGGATCCGCGTCTTGTGTTTGAGTTGGAATATCTTGAGAGTTTGCCAAATTATGTAATGATGAAGCCTAATATCTTCAACACTTACCGGGACACGGTACTGGGTAGAGTGATGGGCGATTCTCATTGATTAGAATACGATTATTGCAGAAGCAGAATGATGGATAATCGTGTATGAGATTGAAGACAATCATATAAATACCCATGACGAAAACAAAAAAGAAATAGCAGGCAAGGAAAGTTCTTTGAAGAAAAGAAATGATATTCGGAAAAATAGTTTTATCTTAGCAACGTTTTATAATCTAAAATAGAAGAACATGGAAAGCATATCAAGACGAACAGCCCTGAAGGCCATGTTGGCCAGCGGCGCAGCTTTGGCAGTATCTGGTGTGGACGCAGCTACTATGGCGCAAAAGAAGAAAGTGGCAGCCCCCGAACCTTTGAAAGGTAATATCCACCATTCCGTAAGCAAATGGTGTTTTGGTAAATATAGTTTGGACGAATTTTGCGAGATTTGCAAAAAAATAGGAATTGAGTCCGTTGAATTGTTGAATCCCGATGAATGGCCAGTTGTCCAAAAGCATGGATTGACAGTTGCTATGTGCCAGGGTGCAGGATTGGGCATCGACCGAGGATTCAACGACCCGAAATTGCACGACGAATTGGTGGCAAGCTATGAGAAGGTGATTCCGATGGTGGCAGAAGCCGGTTTGACCAATTTGATATGTTTCTCCGGCAGACGCAACGGTTTGACCGATTTGCAAGGCTGGGAAAACTGTGAGAAAGGTTTGAAACGATTGATGCCTTTGGCAGAAAAACATAATGTTGTCTTGACCATGGAGCTGTTGAATAGCGTGGGACACAAAGATTACCAGTGTGACCATACGGTGTGGGGCGTTGAGCTTTGCCGCAGGATCGGTTCTCCTAACTTCAAGTTGCTTTACGACATCTACCACATGCAAATCATGGAAGGTAACATCATCGACACCATCCGCAAATACCATACCTATTTCTCTCATATCCATACGGCAGGTTGTCCGGGACGTGCGGAACTGGACGAGACACAAGAGTTGTATTATCCAGCCATCATGAAAGCCATTTGGAATGTGGTTACAAGGGCTTCGTAGGACATGAGTTCGTGCCTAAACAGGAAGACAAGATTGCCTCTTTGGAAAAGTGCATCCGTATTTGTGACGTTTGATAGATTTATGTGTCAGGGTCGTTTTTTTAAAAAGGCAGCGTCGGTACTTTTGTTTGCTTGTGCCTTCTCTTCTTCAGCGGAGGCACAAATAGCAAACAATCCCGCTGTCAAGCAGGTGAAAATATCCGGATATGTGGGTAACCGGATTGATGACTGCATCGAGCACCGTGTGAAATCCCAAGACGTGGATCATTTGGTGGAACCATTCCGTCACCACGAGGAAAAATCCCGTTGGCAAAGCGAGTTTTGGGGCAAGTGGATTCAAGGAGCGATTGCCTCTTACCGCTATAACAAGGATCCCGAATTGTACCAAATAATCAAACAAGCAGCAGAATCGTTGATGGCGACCCAGTTGCCCAATGGTTATATTGGCAATTATGCTCCCGAACACCAATTGAAAGAGTGGGATGTTTGGGGCAGGAAGTACAGTTCGTTAGGTTTGATTGCCTGGTATGATTTGTCCGGCGAAAAAAAAGCGTTGGAGGCGGCCTGCAAGGTGATTGACCACCTGATGGCACAAGTAGGACCGGGCAAGACCAGCATTGTGGCTACGGGTAATTATATAGGGATGCCAAGTTCGTCCATCCTTGAGCCGGTGATGTATTTATATAACCGGACAAAAGAGGTGCGTTATCTTGATTTGCCAAATATATCGTGGCTGAATGGGAAACACCAGAAGGTCCCCAGCTGATAAGCAAGGCGATTGCGGATGTGCCTGTCGCAAATCGATTCCCGCATCCGAAAGTGTGGTTTTCACGCGAGAACGGGCAAAAGGCGTATGAGATGATGTCTTGTTATGAGGGACTTTTGGAACTTTACAAAGTCACCCGTAATCCCCTTTATTTGTCGGTTGTGGAAAAAACGGTAGGGCATATTGTCCGGGAGGAAATCAATATTGCTGGTTCGGGAAGCGCTTTCGAATGTTGGTATGGTGGAAAAGAAAGGCAGACACTGCCTACTTATCATACCATGGAGACTTGTGTGACTTTCACATGGATGCAGCTTTGCAACCGGTTGTTGCAAATCACGGGCAATTCCCTCTATGCCGATTATATGGAAAAAGCTACCTATAATGCATTGATGGCATCTTTGAAAAATGATGCTTCGCAGATTGCCAAATACAGTCCGTTGGAAGGTTGCCGGCATGAAGGAGAGGAGCAGTGTGGAATGCACATCAATTGTTGCAATGCCAACGGTCCAAGGGCATTTGCCATGATTCCGCAGTTTGCATACCAGGTAGAAAAGGAAACGGTGCACATAAACTTTTATGCCCCATCGGAACTGGAATGGACTTTGCCGAACAAGAAAAGCGTCTTGTTAAAACAGATGACAGATTATCCGGCAACGGATAAGATAGAAATAGAAGTGGAACCAGCAAATGGGGCGGATTTCACGGTTGCGTTACGTATCCCGGCTTGGAGCAAGCAGACCATTGTTTCCGTGAATGGAAAGGCTGAAAAAGAGACGTTGCCGGGTGCCTATTTGCCGATAACCCGTAAATGGAAGAAAGGCGATAGAATAACCATCCAACTCGATTTGCGTGCCCGGTTGGTTGAACAGGACGGAGCGCAGGCTATTGTGCGTGGTCCAATAGTGTTGGCGCGGGACAGTCGTTTCAACGATGGATATATTGACGAAACGTCAGTTATTGTCAGTAAGGATGGGTATGTTGATCTTACCTCTGTGAAAGCTCCCGATTTTGCATGGTTGGCGTTCACTGCCCCTTTGGTCTTGGGCACGGATTTGGAAGGTAATGCAGCTGCCAAACCGGTTTATTTCTGCGATTTCGCATCGGCAGGAAACACATGGGACAAAGCGCAACGTTACCGGGTTTGGTTGCCTAAAACATTGAATGTGCAGCATGCCCCATACGTTCCTTATAATCGATGAAAAGATAAGTAATCATATAATAAAAGAAATAGAGACAATGAAGATAAGAGACGGTTATATGCCTTTCATGGGCTATAAGACTTATTACCGGATAGCCGGAGAATGCAGGGATGGCAAGAAGCCACTCCTGTTGATGCACGGAGGTCCCGGAAGTTCTCACAATTATTTTGAAGTGTTGGACCGTTTGGCGGAGTCCGGAAGGGCAATCATCTCGTATGACCAGTTGGGATGCGGTAACTCATTCGTGGAAGGCCATCCGGAATTGTGGACGCCTGAAACGTGGGTGAACGAATTGACAGCCCTGCGTGAACACTTGCAACTGGACGAGTTCCATTTGCTGGGACAATCATGGGGCGGAATGCTCTTGATTGCCTATGTGATTGACAAAAAGCCAAAAGGGGTCAAGTCGGCTATTTTGTCGAGCACGCTTTCCGCCAGCTGGCTTTGGGGGCATGAACAGCACCGTTTGATTTCTTTCATGTCGGAAGAGGATCAGGCTGCGATTGCAGAAGCTGAACGGACCAACGATTTCAGCGGGGAAGCTTATCAACGGGCGAATGCCCACTTTATGCTGCTCCATTGTGCAGGCGAAGTTGATGAGAACAGCCCGGAATGTTTGCGCCGTCCTAAGAAGGTTGGGACAGAATCCTATCTCTATGGTTGGGGACCCAACGAATTCTCGCCGATGGGAACATTGAAAGATTTTGACTACACAGACCGTTTGCATGAAATTGATGCGCCTTGCTTGATTATCAGCGGCACCAACGATTTATGTACTCCGTTGGTGGCAAAAACAATGTATGACCATCTGAAGGATGCCCGTTGGGAACTGTTTGACGGTGCGAGACACATGCCGTTTGTTGAGCAAAATGACAAGTATTGTAAACTGTTGGAGCAGTGGCTGGCAGAGAAAGATTGATTTTTCATCTTTTTCCTTTGCTATCTCTAAAAAAAACACGAACTTTGTGTTTGTAAACAAAAAACAGAACTTGAATCTATATCCAAGAAACCTGATGGACTTAAGTTTTTTGAATCTTGATTCATAATTAACTTTAAAACAAAGAATAATATGTACGGAAAATTCAAAGAGTTCTTGGCAACTGAATTGGCAAATATCCAAGCTGCCGGTTTGTATAAAAACGAACGAATCATTACAACCCCGCAGCGTGCGGATATCAAAGTGAATGCAGGAAGTGATGTTTTGAACTTCTGCGCCAATAACTACTTAGGTTTGTCTGACAACAAACGATTGATCGAAGCTGCAAAACAGGCAATGGATGCCCGTGGCTTCGGTATGTCTTCTGTTCGTTTCATTTGTGGAACTCAAGATTTGCACAAACAGTTGGAAGCTGCTATCTCTGATTATTTCAAGACTGAAGATACTATCCTGTATGCTGCTTGCTTTGATGCAAACGGTGGTTTGTTTGAACCGTTGTTTACAGAAGAAGATGCTATCATTTCTGATGCTTTGAACCATGCGTCTATCATCGACGGTGTCCGCTTGTGCAAGGCTAAACGTTATCGTTATGCCAACGCTGACATGGCAGATTTGGAACGTTGTTTGATTGAAGCCCAGGCTCAGCGTCACCGCATCATCGCTACAGACGGTGTGTTCTCAATGGACGGTAACGTAGCTCCAATGGATAAGATTTGTGAATTGGCTGAAAAATACGACGCATTGGTAATGGTGGACGAATCACACTCTGCCGGTGTTGTTGGTCCGACTGGCCACGGTGTTGCTGAACAATTCAACTGCTACGGCCGTGTGGATGTCTTCACAGGAACATTAGGAAAATCATTCGGTGGTGCCATGGGTGGTTTCACTACAGGTAAGAAAGAAATCATCGATATGCTTCGCCAGCGTTCACGTCCATATTTGTTCTCTAATTCAGTAGCTCCTGCTATCGTAGGTGCAAGCTTGGAAATGTTCAAGATTTTGAAAGAAAGCAATGCTTTGCACGACAAGTTGATGGGCAACGTTTCTTATTTCCGTGAAAAGATGTTGGCAGCAGGTTTCGACATCAAACCGACCCAGTCAGCTATCTGCGCAGTTATGTTGTACGATGCTAAATTGTCACAAGACTTTGCTGCTAAGATGCAGGAAGAGGGCATTTATGTAACTGGTTTCTATTATCCAGTAGTTCCGAAGGGACAAGCCCGCATCCGTGTTCAACTTTCGGCAGGTCACGAAAAAGAACATTTGGACAAAGCGATTGCTGCATTTATCAAGGTTGGAAAGAATTAGGTGTAATTAAATAATCTCCCTATAATTGAGAAGAGGTTGCTTGGCATTCAAACCGGGCAATCTCTTTTTTTGTGTTTAATATATAGCTTTATCATCCTGCACTTTCACCTATGCAATACAGTAACTATCATAGCCATTGCGATTTTTGCGATGGACGTAGTTTCCCGGAAGATTTTGTGAAATTCGCCATCCGGAATGGTTTCCGGGCTTATGGCTTCTCCTCGCATTCTCCACTTCCTTTCGAGACATTTTGGAATATGTCCAAGGAGGACATGGACGAATACTTGACGGAAATAAGAAGGCTCAAAGAGAAATATGTGGACAAGTTGGAAATCTATTGCGGCTTGGAGATAGACTTCTTGGACAAGACATACAACGCCTCGATTCCCTATTTCCAGGGAATTGCCATTGGATTACCGCATTAGCTCCATCCATTACTTGCCTTTGCAAATGCCTTTGGAAGAGGAAAACATGATGTGCATAGACGGATCTTACGATGCTTTCAAAATAAGCACGGAGGAATATTATGGAGGTGATATCCGGAAGGTAGTCCGCCATTTCTATCAGTCCTCTTGTGAGATGGTCGAAGCAGGCGGATTTGATGTGGTTGGCCATTTGGATAAGATTTATATGAACGGGCAGAGATTCCCCGGTTTTTCGTTGGATGCCGAATGGTATAAGAAAGAGTTCTTCAATTGCTTGGACTTGATTCAAGAGAAAGGACTCATGGTCGAGGTCAACACGAAGAACTATGTCAAGAAAAGAGAACTTTTCCCGCATCAGGCCTTCCTCAAATGTCTGAAAGAACGAAATATCCCCGTCATGGTCAATTCGGACTGCCATTATCCCGATTTGGTAAACGATGGAAGAGAGTCCGCTTTTGACTTTTTGAAAGAGGCAGGATATAAAAACACATGTGAATTGGTGAAAGGAGTTTGGCAAGAGGTCGCTCTTGAGTGAAAATCTTTTCAAATAGTAAATAAATTAAGAGGAAAATATTCCTTATAAGTAAAAAAAGATATACCTTTGCTTCATCAAAAAAGCAAAAACTTAAAATCTCAAAAAAACGATGAAGAGAATTTTAATTATCGGTTCTACCGGTCAGATTGGTTCAGAGTTGGCCATGAAATTGCGTGGTATTTATGGCGGCGAAAATGTGGTTGCTGGTTATATCCCAGGAGCAGAGCCTAAGGGCGAATTGTTGGAATCAGGTCCATCTGCCGTTGTTGATATCACTAATGCGCAGCAAATCGCTGAAGTTGTCGATAAATATAACATCGACACAATCTATAACTTGGCAGCCTTGCTTTCTGCAGTGGCAGAAGCTAAGCCACAGTTGGCATGGAAAATCGGCTTGGGAGGACTCTTTAATGTGTTGGAAATTGCGCGTGAAAAGCACACAGCAGTGTTTACTCCAAGCTCCATCGGTTCTTTTGGTCCGAATACTCCTCATGACAAGACTCCGCAGGATACAATCCAGCGTCCTCGCACCATGTACGGCGTTACAAAAGTTTCCGGTGAATTGTTGAGCGATTATTATTTCACTCGTTTCGGTGTAGACACTCGTTCCGTTCGTTTCCCAGGTTTGATTTCTTATGTGACACCTCCGGGAGGTGGAACAACTGACTATGCAGTTGACATCTACTATTCTGCTGCCAAAGGCGAAAAATTCGTTTGCCCGATTTCTGCCGGCACATTCATGGATATGATGTATATGCCAGATGCTTTGCGTGGAGCTATCGAAATCATGGAAGCTGATCCAGCAAAATTCATACATCGTAACTCTTTTAACATCGCTTCTATGAGTTTCGATCCGGAAATCATTTACAACAGCATCAAGAAATATGTTCCGGGATTTGAAATGGAATACCAAGTTGACCCGTTGCGCCAATCTATCGCAGATTCTTGGCCAAATTCATTGGATGACTCTTGCGCTCGTGAAGAATGGGGCTGGAAGCCAGAATTTGATTTGGACGGCATGACAAGAGATATGTTGGCAAAACTGAAAGAACGTTTTGGCAAATAATATAAGTCCGGTTTCCGGAACTAAAAAACAAGCCCTTTGCTTCGGATGAAGTGAAGGGCTTGTTTTTACCTTTATATTTCATCGTTGCACGAACCTTTATACTATTCAAAATCATATATGTTATACCGTTATGTTATAAAACATAATACAAATAAGGGATAATGTTGTGAAATAATTTGTTTGTTACAAACATAATGTGTAAGTTAGCGGTATAAAAATAACAGAGTATTAACCTCAAAAAAAAGGTAAGCCATGACAAAGACAATCACTTTTAATGAACTTCGTAAGATTAAAGATAGTTTGCCAGATGGTAGTACACATCGTATTGCAGATGAGTTAGGCCTGTCTGTGGAAACAGTTCGTAATTATTTTGGTGGACAGAATTTCCAGGACGGCAAAAGCTGTGGTATCCACATCGAACCAGGTCCAGACGGTGGTTTGGTTGTGTTGGATGATACAACAATTTTTGAACGTGCTATGCAGATTTTAGCGGAAGCTCAAGATGCTGCTGCACGTCATGCGTGAGAAAAAGTATTTATCTGTATTTAAATCCCAGGGCAATTGTATCTTTAGATAAACGTTGCTTTGGGTTTTTTTGTCTTTATGCTCCTCTGCTTTAGGATTGTGTTAGATAATATGTATTCGTAAACCTTTAAAAATGTAGTGATATGGAAGAAAAGTTGGTAACATTAGCTATTCATACATTTGAGAAAGCTCAGATGCTGAAAATGATTTTGGAATCGGAAGGAATTGAGGTCTACATACATAATGTGAATCAAATCCAGCCAGTGATATCTGCGGGAGTGCGTGTCAGAATTAAAGAAAGCGATTTGCCACGGGCTCTGCAAGTGATAGAAGAAAACTCCTGGATAGAGGAGAAACGAGGAGATAAAGAAGAAAGAAGAGGACGAAAGGTTGGAAAAACGGATTCTTGTTCCTGTTGACTTCTCTGATTATTCCATGAATGCTTGCATGTTTGCCATCAATCATGCTTCCCAAATCGGCGCGGAGGTGATGATTTTGCATTCCTATTATACTCCATACACTCCGTCAGCGATTCCTCTGAGTGACACCATGGCTTACCAAACGAACGAGGAAGCTGCCCGGATGACGATGGAAAGGATACAAAAGGACATTTCATCGCTGTGTGGCGAGATAGATAAAAGAATGTCTGAAGGGAAGTTGCCGAAGGTGAAGTATGATTATGTCTTGCGTGAAGGCTTGCCGGAAGAAGAAATCATCGCTTACTGCCGTGAGTACCATCCTGATGTCATTTTTATGGGCACAAGGGGAAAGGACAGGAAAGAGCTGGATTTGATTGGCAGTGTGACAGGGGAAGTGATAGACATGAGCAAAGCTCCTATATTCGCCATTCCGGAGGATGTGCCATGCTCTTCCTTGGCAGAGATAAAGAATGTCGCCTTTGCCACTTCCTTCTCCCAAAGGATTTGGTAGCTTTCGAACACTTCATGGAGATAATGAAGAACTATCAGATAAACATTCATCTGTTCAATATCTCCACCAGCAAGGATGAATGGAA
Organism: Phocaeicola vulgatus; assembly: GCA_022009975.1. Classification (GTDB taxonomy): domain Bacteria; phylum Bacteroidota; class Bacteroidia; order Bacteroidales; family Tannerellaceae; genus Parabacteroides. Next base: position 855,008 of record CP091733.1, read on the forward strand.
TGAAATCCGCCTGAGCGGTGCTCAAAACTACTTCAAGAAACAATATCCGGATGCTCTCATCTCATTCACGGTGCTGGACGATGGCGACTTGCTACTTGCCATAGAAAAGTTTGTAAGGGACAAACAAATCAATCTGATAGCCTTGACCAATTATAAGAGGAGCTTGTTGGCACGGATGTTCAATCCAAGCTTGGCAAGGCGAATGTTATTCCACACGAATACACCTTTGCTGGTTTTGCGCGGCTGACAGGGATTGTGATAAATTAAGAATGAATTGGCGCAGATTGAAAATAAAACCGTATCTTTGTGAGGCAAAAGCAATGGGCTGGCAGGCATGTTGCTTTTGCCTCTTAAATTGTGAAATAAAAAGAAAGAGCAAATGGACCGATATTTGATAATAAAAACGAGAGATGAACTGCTTCGTATTAAGATAGGCCAAATACTCTATTTTGAGGCGGATAGGAATTATACGAAATTACTGTTGTCTAATGGCATAATGTTCACATTTGCCATTAATATCGGAAAAATAGAGGAGTTGCTGGAGAAACAGGTGGCAGGAAGTAATGAAACCTTGATGCGTGTGGGGAAAAGCCATATCATTAACAAAAACCATATCCTGCAAATTAATTTGCCAAAGCAGAAATTGGTACTGTTAGGTCATGATGGCAAGCCTCATGAATTAGGGATATCTAAAGACCCGCTGAGAGGATTGAAAGAGATGCTGGAACAAGAAGCAGAGAAGAATACTGATAATATTAAAGAAGAAGAGGGTTGATGATGATAATAACGATAGGGAAAGCTCAAGATAATGATTATGTGGTTGATGATGCACATGTAAGCCGTCATCATGCGCGGTTGGTTCATGGGGAAGATGGGTTCTGGATGCTGGAAGACCTCGGATCCTCGAACGGAACTTATGTCAACGGAGCGCAAATAGTCAAGAAGAGAGTGACCCCGACCGATCAAATCCGCCTAGGAGATGGTTGTATCGTCCAATTTTCTGATTTGCTAAAGAGCAAGAATGATTATAGCGAGGAATTCAAGAGGCTCAAAAAAACGTATGACGATTATATAAATGAAAAGGTGAAAATCCAGTCGTCCAATCAGTTTAAGACAAGATTGTTCCAATCCTTGCCCTTTGCCTTGCCGGGAATCGTGGGTATGATTATCGGGTCAGGACAGGGTTCCCATTCGTGGATGATGACTTGTTTGGCATTGGCGGTTCTGGCACCTGTCGGCGGCATCTATATGGGGGCACGCCAATCCGCTAAGATTCCCCGCCAATTGCAGGAGTTGAACAATCAATTCAAGATAGATTATGTCTGTCCGAAATGCGGGACTTTCTTGGGGGAAATCCCATGGGAGTCACTGAAAAACAAAAAACAGTGTCCTATTCCCAGCTGTCAGGCAAAATGGGTAGATGATGACTTGTAATATAAAAGTATACCTTTTGTACATAAATCCCAATTGTTTGATTATAAGGACTCCGAATCGGCTGTCAAGAAAAATCCTTTTTTTACTTTTGCATCAGGGATAATAACTAACGAATAAGGAAGTGTATTATGCAAGAGAATGATTATACGTTCGTCACTTTGGATAGCCCGGAGGAAGCTCCGTTGTTGGCAGATGCCGTAGTGGTGGATGTAGATGGGGACGATGGCATTTTAGATGCCGTAATGCTTGACGACGTACAAGCCGATAGCATGGATTTCATTACGATGTCCGATGACTCTGTAATGGGATGGGATGCTGGTATGGACAGTAATTTATCGATTGAAGTAGAAGGTGCAGATATCTCATTTATAATATGATTTCGATAAAGTGTCCATATTGTCAAGTAGGATTGAAAGTAGACGAGGGGAAACTTCCCCTCGGGCTTACTTCATTCAAGTGCCCTAAGTGCAGGCAAGCCATTCCTGTGTCGTTAGTATTAGACAAAAAGACCGAGTCAGAGGAACCCGATACTGTCTTGGTCAATCCTTTGGTTGAAAAGAGAGGGAGGATAATGGTTCTTCCCGCTCCTGAAACCCCGCAGCAATCCTTCATTCTTCCGGAAGGAATTTCAGTCATAGGCAGGAAGTCCTCCGCTTCCAAAGCAACACTGATGATAGAGACGGCAGACAGGTCGATGAGCCGTGAACATATCCGTATCGAAGTGAAAAAGGATGAGCACGGAAGCTATAAACATTATCTTTCGGATAATAATAGTAAGAATCATACGTTATATAATAGCAACTACTTAGAAGAAGGAGAGGTGGTCGTCTTGAACAACAACGACGAAATCGTTATCGGGCACACCGTTCTTCGTTTCCAAGTGTAAAAACAGGGTGCTATGAGTATAACGTTAGGAAAACCATTAGGAGTAAGTGACAGAGGGAGACGGAAAAACAACGAGGATTGTATATTCCCATTGTCTGAAGAGGCTGCTGCGTCTGACAAGCTGTTTTTGGTGTGTGACGGAGTAGGCGGAGCAGACAAAGGCGAGGTGGCAAGCAACATGGCATGCGAAGTCATGCATACGTTTTTCCGAACGTTCCTGAAAAGGGAGCCGGATGCCTCGTTTGTCCGGAAATCCATCCAATATGTTGAAACACGTTTTGATGACTATGCCGAGTCCCATCCGGATGCAAAAGGTATGGCCACAACTATGACTATGCTCTATGTGGGCGATGAATCGGTCTGGGCTGCCCATATTGGCGACAGCAGGATTTATCAGTTCCGCAATGGTAAGATTGTTTTCCGCACGGAAGACCATTCCTTGGTGAATTCATGGGTGAAGATGGGACGTATCACGCCTGATGAAGCTCGTCGCCACCCGCAGAAAAACGTTATTTTGCGTGCGATTCAAGGTTCGAACCATTCCGCAGAGCCGGAAGTGGCAGAGTTGAAAGACATAAAGGAAGGGGATTGTTTCATGTTGTGTTCGGACGGTGTTGTCGAGAGCTTCAGCGATGATGAATTGGAACAGATTTTTACGGATAACATAATACCTGATATAAAAAGAGAAAAACTGATGGAAAAAAATGTTTGTCGGATAGCAAGGATAATTTCTCTTTTTATCTAATTACGGTAGATTCTTCACAAAAAGAAAACAAGTTTTTTTCGAAAAAAATATTCATGCATTTCTTTATTCTTTTTATTTAAATAGTGTATTTTTGGCAAATTAAAAAAACGAGAAACAACATTTGTCACGTATGAATTTGCCAAACGGATATTTACTTCAAAAAGGAAAATACAAACTCACACAAGCTATAGGTCAGGGTGGTTTTGGAATAACATACAAAGGAGTATGGTATACGGAAGTGAAGGGCGCTTTGGGCGCAATGCGGACAGAAGTGCCGGTGTGCATAAAAGAGTACTTTTTTAAGGACTACTGTCTGCGTGACCCGCAATCGTTGGCTGTAAAGTCCATTCAGACACTGGGAAAATGTTGTTCGACAAATTCAAGGAAAAGCTGATTAAGGAAGCAAAAATCCTTTCCGAAGTCCATCATCCTTATATCGTCAACGTGTTGGAAGTATTTGAAGAAAACAACACTGCCTATATTGCGATGGAGTATATTCCAGGTGATTCGCTTAAAGACAAATTGGCGCATGAAGGGATGCTGCCCGAGCCACAAGTGCTCCGCTATATTTATCAAATCGGGGAGGCTTTGAAGTTTGTCCACAAAAAGAATATATTGCATTTGGATATCAAACCGAGCAATATTCTGATAGATAAAGAGGGCAATGCCCGTCTCATAGACTTTGGAGTGAGCAAGCGTTATGACGTGGGGGAACAAGAGACCAGCACGACGATGCTTACTCTTTCTAAAGGTTTTGCTTCCATTGAGCAATATGACAACGAAGGTATCCAGTCCTTTTCTCCTTGTCCTGATGTTTATTCATTAGGAGCGACAATGTATAACCTGCTGACAGGCAAAATCCCGACAGAGTCTATCTTGAGGGCGACCCGTTCTTTGGTTCATCCACGAGAATTGAATCCTGCCATATCGCCCCGGACGGAAGAGGTCATCTTGAAAGCGATGGAGATTATTCCTGCCAACCGCTATCAGAGCATTGCGGAGATGATGGACGCGTTGGATTTCTCTTCTTGTGAAAAGATAGAGAACAAAGTGCGGAAGCCGGAAGTAAAAGTGGGTGAAAACGAGAAAGACGAGACGACCTTGTTGTATAATACGGAAGATTCCGGCCGAGAAGAGGATGAAACGATAGTGGACACGACAGGGACGAATCTTGAAAAACAGAGCCCTGCCGATGAGAAGCCAAAAGAGTCCAAGAAAAAGAGAAATCATAAGCTGATAGTGTACTATCTTGTGGCTTTATTGGTTTTGGGTGGTGTCGTTGCCGCTGTATGGGAATGGAAAGAGAAAAAGCAACCTTCAGGCCCACTTCCTGTGGCTGTAGTGAAACCCCAGCAACCTGAAGAAAAGCAACCGGCAGTAGTTCCACATGAGAAAATAGATAGCGTTGAATCGGATAATATATCGGCAGGAAATGAAAAATTAGTCGGCAAAGATTCAGGAAAGCAAGCCGAGGGAATTTCAAATTCTCCGATAGAAAAAACGAAAGAGGTTCTGGCAAAGAAAGCGGGAACTCCAGCTGCTGTCCCTGCGAAAGGCGAGAAGCCGGAAACGAAGCTAAAGACGGTGGAGAAAGTATCCGACGATGCGACTTATCAGCAACTATTGGCTTCTGCAAAGGAGAAGATGGCGCAGAAAGATTTTGCGGGTGCTTCGAAAGAACTTTCGAAGGCAAAAAGTTTGAAAATAACAGAAGATGTGGTACGTTTGCAAATAGATTGCGATCAACAGTGGGAAAAGCAGCGAATCGAGGAGCGTAAATTACAATATGTTGAGATGATGCAATTTGGTTCGTTTACAGTTGTCCGCAAAAAAACGACAGGTCGTTATGGTGTGATTGACGCAAACGCAAAGGAAGTGATTCCATGTAAATACTTGAGCGTCGGCAAGGCTGAAAATGGAAGAGCTTTTCAAAGAGATGATAATTTATATGATATATATGGTTCCGATGGGGAGCTGATTACTCGTGGAGCCACTTATTATTGATGAAATATGAGAACGATTTGGATCTGCATAATAAGTATGTTGTTGCCATTATGGACTTATGCTCAAAAACAGACGGAATATAACCGTAAAGGTGACGAGGCGATGGCGCGGCAAGATTATCAAGATGCGAAGATTTGGTATGAAGAAGGTGTTTCTTATTGCGATGCGTACAGCATCAATCAGCTGACGAAGATTTGGTTGGACAATCAAACGATGCGTCCTTCGATGCGCAGCTTGATGAATAAATGTCTGAACTGCCTGAATGTCCGCGGGACAGAGCGGGACACGACTGCTATGAGTCAACTGATTGTCTATTATAAACAGGGAATCGGAGCACCAGCCAGCGAAGAGCTCGCCGCTTATTGGTCGGACAAGTTAGAGCGTGCCCGCCGTTTTGTGGACTTGGAGATGGACGGGAATCAATTAGAGGACAAGGATGCTTTCAAGGAGAAGATGCACTTCTTCGTGGGATATCAATATTCAATCGAGGCTCCGTATGGAATCTTGTTCGGTGGCGTGAAAAGAGGACTCGGATGGTATATGCGTTTCAGTACGAATATGGCATTTGACAACCATACAGCAGAATGTAACGACCAAAACGGAGGACAACTGCTTAATGGGAATGCTACGGCAGATGAGATATACTATTTCACCAACCAAAAGAAGAAGAATTGTTATTCGCTGACAGGTGGAATGGTAGTGAAATGTGCGAATTGGTTGTATACTTCTATCGGTTTGGGATATGGCGATCGTAAAGTCCTGTATGAATATCGGATAGTTGACCCGAAAACGGCTGAAGATGCCAATAGTGCATGGGCGAAACATTTGGACGCATCTTATGCCGGTGTGGCAGCCGATTTGGGATTGATGTTTAAACTTGGTCCTGCTTATGTCAATGCAGGATGCAGCACAATCAACTTCAAATATGTAGATGTGAGTGCGGGTGTGGGTTTGTTTTTTTAAAGGAAAGAAAACGGAATGAAGAGGAAAAATATATTCTTATTTCTTATTTGTGCGATAGGAACTGTATATAACTGGATGAGTTGTGTGGAAGATCCGGATATGTCCACGGATGTAAGGAATGCAGCTCCTCCTCAAGTGCGCTTGTTGACGGGAACTTCTGCAGAATACAAGTTGAAGAGAAGTGCGACGAGCGTGACCATCCAAGCGGAGGTGGTCAGTTCAAACGGATTGCCGGTCGAACAGTATGGTGTATGTTGGAGCTTAGACAGCAATGCGACGGTTGAAGCAGGAGATACTGCGGTTGCCGGAAAAGGATTGGGCGAATATGTGGCAACAGCCTGCAACTTGAAAGCCAACCAAACCTATCATATCCGTCCTTTTGCGATGAATAAGAAAGGAATCAGTTATGGTGAAGAATTGAATGTGACGACAACTTCCGGATTGGGAATTGTCCAAACGTTGCAACCAGGGAATATCCGTGCGGTTTCTGTCTCGTTGGGCGGAAAAGTCTTGGATGCCGGCGAAGGGGAAATCAAGGAGAAGGGTGTATATGTGGCAACATCTGAAATGGATCCATCTCCCCGCAAAGTGGCGATTGCTTCGATTGGGGAAGATTCTTCATTCGTTCAGACGGTCGGCAGCTTAAAACCGGAAACCAAGTATTATGCGTGGGCATATATGACCAATCCGTTTGGCACGGTAAAAGGAGAGGTGCAATCGTTTGTGACTCCTTCGGGAAAACCGGTATTCTCTTCAATTGCAATGGTGGCAAAAGATTACACGTCCGCGACGGTTCAGGCAATCTTGCGCACGACAGGCGATTCGGAAATCACGGAAAGCGGATTCTGTTATAGCTCAACACAACCGGTTCCGTCCTTGGATGATGACGCTTCTGTCACGACAATCGTTCCTTGTGAAATCACAAATGATTCGGTCATGTATCAAGTATTAGGTCATTTGAATCAGCAGACGACCTATTATGTGCGTGCCTATGCGGCCAATTCCTTTGGGACAGTTTATAGTGGCGACGGTGAGAGCGCAATCAAAGTGATTGTAAGAAGCCAAGCTCCTACAGTGACGACTTCAGAGATTAAGGCAAATGATGTATTGGATGGTGTACTCAGAGTAAGCGGAGCTATTTTGGATCGAGGAGAAACCGATATAGTTGATGCAGGGTTCTGTTGGTCAGAAAGCGAATCCCCGACAGTGGAAGAGCTGAATTATTTATCGACCTATAACGAAAAAGACACAGTCATTAGAGGAATAATCGAAGGATTGCGTGGAGGAACAACCTATTATGTGGCAGCTTATGCAAAGAACACGAAAGCCATTTCTTATGGAGAAGTGAGGAAAGTCAGGACTCCGGATGTGGTTGCAACATTGCCGAATTATATTGGTGAGAGTGTGACCGAAGCCTCTTTCTGTGTGCTGAATGGTATAGGATATGTATTTGGCGGAGATTTAGGCGGGGAGCGATCTTCCCAACTCGTTTCGTATGATATCCGGGCAAATAGTTGGTCGATGAAGACTCCAGCTAAGGAGAAGGTGAAGGGTGCGGCTTTTGTCCCATTGAATCCATTCTCTATATTGAGTCTTGGTGGTCGGACAGATGATGACAAAGTGTCAAACGCCTTCTCTTATTATTCAGTAGGACGAAATGAATGGATCCTGCTTGATCCGAAACAGGAGTCTCCGGCTCTTTATGGAGCTTCCGGATTAGCGTTGGACAATGTCGCCTATTACTTCGGAGGAAGTTCTGCCGACACGATGAATATGCGAGTATTCCGTTTTTATGGGAACCAGCAAGTTTGGGATACTTTGAAAACAGAGTTTCCGGAGCAGCAAATGAACAGTGTAGCTGTCATGATGGGTTCAAAAGCCTATGTGGGCTTGGGCTTGACAGGAAACCATTTGACTGGTGTTTCTTATAGCAAATCTTTATGGTCGTCATCCGATTTTCTCCATTGGGAGGAGCAATCAGCTTGTCCGACGACGGCTCAAGGAATTTTGAGAGGTGTTTTATGTAGTAACAAGTTGTATGCTTTAGATACAGACTTTACTATGTGGGCGTTTGACCCTGTTAATAATGTCTGGAGCAAACAGCTTACTTCTTTTGGCAGCTTGCTTTCAACGGGAAGTTTCAATAATATGTTCATGTTTGCCATTGACGGAATCATCTATATGGGCTTGACTAACGACTCAAAGAAATTTATAAAATATGACCCAGCTTGGGACCATTGATTTATGAATAGAAGTGATGTATTAAAAGAGATACAAAAGAATGTGGTGAAGTTGTCGGCTGTCCATGTGCCGGAATATAAATATATTCCTTTGCATCAGAAGCCGACGCCTTCTGTCGATAAGATAAAGAAGGTGATGTCTCTCTTGCGCTCTATCATCTTCCCGGGTTTCTTTGGCGAGGAGCAGGAGATTAAAGAGGGGTCCTTGCCTTATTATATCGGTGTTTATATAGAAGAAGTTTATGACTTGCTTCTTGAACAAATTGAGAGCAGTTTGCAGTTTGACGATAAGGAAGAAGGATTACCGGTCAAGGGTCGTGCATCCGAACTGACGGTGGCTTTCATCAATAAGATTCCGCACATCAAGTATTTGTTATCGACGGATGTGAAAGCGATGTTGGACGGAGATCCGGCTGCCAAGAGTGTCAGTGAAATCATCTTTTGTTATCCGGCAATTTTCACCATGCTTTATCAGCGAGTCGCACATGAACTCTACAAGTTGGGCATTCCGGTTTTGCCCCGCATGATAACTGAAGTGGCTCATTCAAAGACTGGAATAGATATTCATCCGGGAGCAGAGATTGGCGAGTACTTTGCCATTGACCATGGAACAGGAGTGGTGATTGGTCAGACTGCTATTATAGGGAATCATGTCCGTTTATATCAAGGAGTGACCTTGGGCGCGAAGAGCTTTGTTTTGGATGATAATGGATTGCCGATAGATGTGCCACGCCATCCGATTATAGAAGATAATGTCACGATTTATTCCAACACTTCTGTCTTGGGGCGCATAACGATAGGAGAGGGGTCAGTTATTGGTGGTAATATTTGGTTGACACACAGCGTTCCTCCTCATTCGAAGATTTTGCAGAGTCGAGTAGTGGAAGGTTAAAGCTAATGCGTCAGACTTGCAAACAGCTTCGTTGCTTTCGGGATTCAACCTTAGCATTTGACTCTTTACCAATTCTGACGCACCATAAATGGGCTGCATCAAATATTGATTTTGGCACAGCCCTTTATTTGGAGAGGATAAACTGCTTATTTGACAAAAGGAGCTTCGTTCAAATATTTAGCACTCATTTCAACACCTTCGAATTGAGGACGACCTTTCTTGTCACTTTCCAATTCAACGTAGAAAGCCAAAATGCCATTCTTGTTGGCAGTGTTGAAAATATTCTCAAAGTTCATCATGCCTGAACCGCCCAAATCCCAGCGATCTTTGATATGCAATAATTTGATGCGGTCTGGGAATCTTTCCATCCATTCTACTGGATCGTTCTGTCCCATGACTGTCCAATAAACATCCAACTCAAACATTACTTTGTCTGGATCTGTATTGGTGATGAACAGCTCTTGAATAGGAGTTCCTTTGGAACGCCAAGGATTCTTTGCATATTCAGGTTTTGCCTTACCAGCAGGAACCGGAACAAATTCCCAGTTGTGGTTGTGATAACCCCATTTGATTCCAGCAGCCTTTGCGATTTCTCCGGCGCGGTTGAACACTTCAGCAACTCTCTTTGCCTCATCTTCGTTCTCTACTGTAGGAAGTCCAGGTTGAACCAAATATTGAACGCCTAATTCTGCATGGACATCCACTGCCTTTTTCCAGAATTCGTCAAATTTGGCTGCATTCTTCGGATTATAATCCCAAATAGTCGGGTTGCAATGGGAACTGCTGATGACTAAGCCTGCATCCTCAGCCATTTGTTTGTATTCTTTTGCACCCACGAAAGTTTGGTTGTCTCTGGAATAATCACCGAATTTGCCAGTAGCATCTTGATAACCGAAGATTTCCAATTCGCTATATCCCATTTCAGCCAAACGCTTCAATCCTGTTGGGATATCTTTCAGCAATTCCTGACCTAATGAATAGGTCTGTAATCCGATTTTTTTCTTTACAGCAGTAGTCGCTGTTTCAGCTGCTTTATTAGAAGCTGGAGTACATGAAGTCAATATTCCTTGGCTTGCAATGCCACCCATCGTCAAGACGGATAAGCTCTTTAAAAAGTTACGTCTGTTTGTCATAATTAGTTTTTATAGATTAGCTATTCGCAAAGATAATAATTATTTTTGTTTGGCCTCAGAATTCCTAAGATTTGATAGTAATAAAATAGGGGAAAGTTATGGTAGATGACGATAAAAGGGAAAAATAGAAGCTCATAATCTTGCTCTCAAAAACATACCGTTGTTTTGAAAAAAACATTGGACGTTTTTGAAAAAACATTGGACGTTTTCAAAAATTCCTCGTGATGTTTTTGAAAAAACAACGGTATGTTTTTTCGACACATTTTATCTATGTTTGAACGGTGTTTTTCATTGCTTGCCAACTCCTGTGTATACGGCATAATCGTATGGAATATAAAAGCGATGTGCCAAAACAACTATTTGACACACCGCTTTACGATAAACTTAGTCAGCAGAAACTACAGCTTTGTTCTGTCTCTTTGTTTATGCTTTTACTGCCACAATCTCGATTTCAACCAAAGCATTCTTTGGCAAAGTCTTGACAGCAACGGCAGAGCGAGCTGGAAAATCAGCATTGAATTGAGAAGCATATACTTCATTCATGGCTGCAAAATCACCCATGTCTGCTAAGAACACGGTCGTTTTGACAACATCGTCAATAGTATATCCGGCAGCTTCCAAGATACCTTTCACATTCTTGAAAGATTGTTCTGTTTGGGCTTTTACTCCTCCTTCAGGGAACTCGCCTGTTTCAGGAATCAAACCCAACTGGCCTGATGCAAACAACATGTTTCCTACTTGGATAGCTTGGCTATAAGGACCGATTGCAGCTGGTGCATTTTTTGTCGCAATTACTTTTTTCATGTCTTTAGATGTTTAATAGTGTTATTTTGATTGGTTCATCCGTTGACGAACCACTTCATAAATCAAAATGGATGAAGCAACAGAAACATTGAGAGAACCGATTGTCCCGAACTGCGGAATCTTAATCATGGAGTCACAAATCCTCAGGTTTTCAGAGGAAACACCCGTGTCTTCTGCTCCCATGACGATGGCGGTCGGACCCTCATAATGAATTTCTGTATAGTTCTCTGCTGCTTTTTCAGAGGCAGCGTAAACTTTTACCCCGCTTTGCTGCAAGAAGCGAATCGCATCATGGATGCTTTTTTCTTTGCAGACGGGCAAGATATGCAATGCTCCAGCCGAAGTTTTTATGGCGTCGGCATTGACGCTGACACTGCCTTTTGACGGAATCACAATGGCATCAACTCCGGCGCATTCGCAAGTCCGGGCAATGGCTCCAAAGTTGCGCACATCGGTTATGCCATCCAACAAAACAATAAAAGGATCACGCCCTTGCTCATATAAGAAAGGAATAATATCTTCTAATTTCTGATAAGTGACAGCGGAGACAAATGCAATGACGCCTTGATGGTTCTTCCGGGTATAACGATCCAACCGCTCTTGTGGGACACGTTGGACTTGTATGAGCCTGCCTTTTAGAATGTCAAATAATTCTTTTGCCAATTCTCCCTGCAAATCCCGACGTATTAATATCTTGTCTATCTCTTTGTCGGCTTGAATCGCTTCAATAACCGCCCTGATTCCAAAAATTAGTTCACTTTCCTTCATGCTATTTTTATTATTCGATGCCAATTTTACTTGTGATTCACATTCAACAACCTTGCAATATTCGCATAATTTCTTGAAATATGCAAGAGATTCCTCCTTTAATTTGTGCGATCAGTGGATAATGGCTTTTCTCTCACTCGAATATCTTTTCAATGAGAATAAGCGTCATGAAGCCGAGCAATAGTGAATAGGTCGCCTGTTTCTCATAACCATGTGCATGCGTTTCGGGTATCATTTCATCACTGGTCACATAGAGCATGGCTCCTCCGGCAAATCCTAACATGAGCGGCAATAGGAAGATGGATAGATTGCCCAAGCCGAATCCAATCCAAACACCAGCTACTTCAAGTAAGCCGATAAGGATAGATATGATGAATGTGCGCAAGCGTTTTATTCCAGCCAAAAGTAGTGGTGCAATGACAACCATCCCTTCGGGAATGTTCTGAATGGCAATGCCTAAACTGACCGCCCACGATGCACCTTCCGTGTCGCTCATGCTTACGCCGGCAGCCATGCCTTCCGGCAACTTATGCAAAGCAATAGCCATGACGAAAAGAAGGATGTGGTTGAGCGTGGAATTATTTCGGTGCGCTTCTTTGTCCAAACCCGTGATATGGTGTAGATGAGGGATAATCAAATCAAGCACATTGAGGAATAACGCTCCTGACATGACGCCAATGACAACAAGCCACCAATGAGTTGTCATCTCAAAAGCCGGCACAATCAAACCGATGGTTGAAGCCGCGAGCATGATGCCAGCGCAATATCCTAATACTGTATCGTTCCATTTGTGAGGCAGCTCCTTGATCATGAATCCTAAAATGCTTCCAATTATGGTCGCCCCGCAGAGCCCTGCTGCACTAATCCAGACTTGTGTCATTTGTTTTTTGTTACAAAGGTAATAAATCTTCGTGTGCTTGGGCAAAGCAATCCATATTTGTGATGATTTCCCGTGAAATGAAGAATAAAAATATTTTCCAAGCCAATCATTAGTAGTATTATTTATTATCTTTGCAACATATTTCGCTTTTTGGAATAAAATTAGGATGCTAATGAGGATTTGGCTATACAAAAAGCAAGGATAATAGAGATTACAAAAGTAAACGAATAATATGTACAGAACAAGAACATGTGGCGATTTGCGTTTAGCTGATGAAGGCTTGATTGTCAAGTTAGCTGGCTGGGTGCAGAAAACACGTAAAATGGGTGGAATGACTTTCGTGGATCTCCGCGATCGTTATGGAATAACACAGTTGGTGTTCAACCAAGAAGTAAATGCAGAGTTGTGTGAACAAGCAAACAAGTTGGGACGAGAATTTGTGATTCAGGTAACAGGTGTTGTGCGTGAACGTTCCAGCAAGAATGCTAACATTCCCACAGGCGATATCGAACTGATTGTATCGGAACTGAATGTCTTGAATACGGCAGTGACTCCTCCGTTTACAATTGAAGACGACACAGATGGCGGTGACGATTTGCGTATGAAGTATCGTTACTTGGATTTGCGCCGTTCAGTAGTTCGTAAAAACTTGGAATTGCGTCACAAAATGGCATTTGAAGTTCGCAACTATTTGGACAAACAGGGATTTTTGGAAGTGGAAACACCAGTATTGGTCAACTCTACTCCGGAAGGAGCTCGTGACTTTGTCGTTCCTTCCCGAATGAATCCAGGACAATTCTATGCGTTGCCCCAATCTCCTCAGACATTGAAACAACTTTTGATGGTTTCTGGTTTTGACCGCTATTTCCAAATCGTGAAGTGTTTCCGTGATGAGGATTTGCGTGCAGACCGCCAACCGGAGTTTACCCAGATTGATTGCGAGATGAGTTTTGTAGAGCAAGAGGATGTGATTGAAACATTTGAAGGAATGGCAAAACATCTCTTCAAGACAATTAGAGGAATCGAGATAAAAGAGCCGTTCTTGCGCATGACATGGCAAGACGCTATGAAATATTACGGAAGCGACAAGCCGGATTTGCGTTTCGGCATGAAGTTTGTCGAATTGATGGATATCATGCAGGGACATGGCTTCTCTGTGTTTGATAATGCCAAATATATCGGTGGTATTTGCGCAGAAGGAGCAGCCCATTATACCCGTAAACAATTGGATCAATTGACCGAGTTCGTGAAACGTCCTCAGGTTGGAGCCAAAGGAATGGTTTATGCTCGTGTGGAAGCAGATGGCACAGTTAAGTCAAGTGTGGATAAATTCTATACTCAAGAAGTATTGCAGCAGATGAAAGTGGCGTTCGGGGCTAATCCGGGCGACTTGATTTTGATTTTGTCTGGTGATGATGCGATGAAGACCCGTAAGCAATTATGCGAACTTCGTTTGCATGTTGCAGAACAATTGGGCTTGAGAGACAAGAACAAGTTTGCTTGTTTGTGGGTAATCGACTTCCCGTTGTTTGAGTGGAGCGAAGAAGATCAACGTTTCTATGCAATGCACCATCCGTTTACAATGCCGAATCCGGATGATATACCATTGTTGGATACAGATCCGGGAGCAGTTCGTGCCAATGCGTATGACATGGTTATCAATGGTGTGGAAGTCGGAGGTGGTTCTATCCGTATCCACGATAGCCAGTTGCAAGACAAGATGTTCAAATTGCTTGGATTTACAGAAGAACGTGCCCAGGAGCGCTTTGGCTTCTTGATGAATGCGTTTAAATATGGTGCACCTCCTCACGGAGGATTGGCTTACGGTTTGGATCGTTGGGTTTCCCTGTTCGCTGGTTTGGATTCTATCCGTGACTGTATCGCCTTCCCGAAGAATAATTCAGGAAGAGACGTGATGTTGGATGCTCCGGGCGTATTGGACGATTCTCAATTGGACGAATTGCATTTGAAAGTAGATTTGAAATAAGGTATAAATATGGTGAAGATAAAGGAAGTATTAAAGCTGATAGAAGAGGTCGCTCCGATTCCATTGCAGGAAAACTATGACAACTGTGGTGTGCAGGTCGGGGATGTCAATCAAATGGCAAGCGGGGCTTTGCTCTGTTTGGATGTGACGGAAGCTGTGATTGACGAAGCCTTGGATTTGGGTTGTAATCTGATTATATCTCACCATCCGTTAGCCTTTCGTTCGTTTAAATCCCTGACCGGGAAAAATTATATAGAACGATGTTTAATCAAGGCATGCAAACATGACTTGGTGATATATGCCGCACATACGAGCTTGGACAATGCCTACAATGGTGTCAACTATAAGTTGGCGTCATTGTTCGGGCTGACCAACGTGCGAGTGCTCAGCCCGCAGAAACAGATGTTGTTGAAATTAGTCACTTTTGTGCCCGAATCGCATGCGGATATCATGCGCAATGCCTTGGCAAATGCAGGTGCGGGACACATAGGCAACTATGATTCTTGCAGCTTTAATGTCTCCGGGGAGGGGAAATTCCGGGCGGCTTCAGATGAATGCAATCCATATTGCGGAGAAATAGGCGTATTGCACAGCGAACCTGAAGTGCGGATTGAAACCGTGCTGCCGGCATATAAAAAGTCCAATGTGTTACGTGCTTTGTTGGCTTTCCATCCATACGAAGAACCTGCTTATGATTTCTATCCATTAGAAAACACATGGGATCAGGTAGGAGCGGGCATTGTAGGCGAACTCCCCGAGGAGGAAGATGAGATTGCT
Organism: Phocaeicola vulgatus; assembly: GCA_022009975.1. Classification (GTDB taxonomy): domain Bacteria; phylum Bacteroidota; class Bacteroidia; order Bacteroidales; family Tannerellaceae; genus Parabacteroides. The sequence goes on from CP091733.1 coordinate 870,520, forward strand.
TTCCTTCAGCGGATAAAGAGAATGTTTGACGTGGACACGATACGTCATTCGGCGTTAATAGGCAAACCTATCCGTGAAGTTGCGATTTGCGGAGGAAGCGGAGCGTCTTTAATCAACGATGCCATTAATTATGGCGCTGACATATTTATTACAGGAGAAGCGAAATACAATGACTTCTATGATGTGGAAGACCGTATATTATTGGCGGTGATTGGCCATTATGAATCTGAGATTTGTACAAAAGAAATATTTTATGAAATAATTTCAGAAAAAATGCCTACCTTTGCCCTGTATTTGTCGAATGTTAATTCAAACCCAGTAAAATATTTATAGAATGGCAACAGAGAAACAATCAACTGAAAAAGAGTATACAGTTGAAGAAAAACTTTACTCGCTGTATCAGCTTCAGAAGATAATGAGCGATATAGATAAAATCAGGACTCTTCGTGGTGAATTGCCTTTGGAAGTTCAGGATTTGGAAGACGAGATAGCCGGTTTGGAAACTCGTATGCGGAATTATCAAGCAGATATCAAACAGTTTGAAGTGTCTGTCAATGATCAAAAGCATAAGATTTCAGAATCAACTGGTTTGATTGAAAAATATAAAGCGCAGTTGGACAACGTGCGTAATAATAGAGAATATGATAATCTTTCAAAAGAAATCGAATTTCAGGGTTTGGAAATGGAATTTTCTGAAAAAAGAATCCGTGAGTTCAATGAAAGTATTGCTCAGAAGAAAGATGATATTGCTCAATTGAAGGAGATTTTAGAAGGCAGAAAAGCGGACTTGGCTCAGAAAAAACAGGAGTTGGACCAGATTATCGCTGAAACTAAACAGAGCGAAGAAAACTTGCGCGACAAAGCTAAGCAGCTGGAAACGCAAATCGATCCTCGTTTGTTGAAAGCCTTCAAACGTATTCGCCAAGGTGCTCGTAATGGTTTGGCTGTTGTTTATATCCAACGTGATGCTTGTGGAGGTTGCTTCAATAAGATTCCGCCTCAGAAACAATTGGATATCAAACTTCGTAAGAAGATCATTGTGTGTGAATATTGTGGTCGAATAATGATTGATCCGGAGTTGGCTGGTGTTGAAGAATAATTATCAATAGAAATATTTTCAAAATAAAGGGCGCGAGGAGTACTGTTGTATTTTCTCGCGTTTTTGTTATTTGGTTCTTTATTATGTTGGATAGAGTTCGTTCGTTTATCAATGGGCACAAGCTTTTAGATATTAATGGCGGAGTTGTGTTGGTCGGATTAAGTGGAGGTGCAGATTCTGTTTCTTTGCTTGATATTCTGTGCAGATTGGGATATGATTGCGTTGCTTTGCATTGTAATTTCCATTTGCGGGGAGAAGAATCTGAAAGAGATGAAAGTTTTGCCAAGGCATACGCTGAAGAAAAAAGAGTGCCGTTTTATAGAATTGATTTCCCAACAACCTTGTTTGCAGAAAAGAATCGGATATCCATAGAGATGGCGGCACGCCAATTGCGTTATGATTGGTTTGAAGAGATGCGCATCAAACTGAATGCTCAAGCTATTGCGGTCGCACACCATCGTGATGATAGTGTTGAAACTTTGCTGATGAATTTGATGCGTGGTTCCGGTATACGTGGTTTGGTCGGTATTCGTCCTAAGAATGGACACGTAGTCCGTCCTTTATTATGCGTTTCAAGACAAGAAGTCCTGAATTGGCTGGAGCTGACGAACCAGAATTATGTGACGGATAGTACAAACCTTTCGGATGAATATACGCGTAATTATATACGCCTTCATATATTGCCAGGCATGGAGCAATTGAATCCGTCCGTCAGATTGACTTTGGCTCGCTCCGCGATGCATTTGGCGGCAGCGGAAGAAATATATATGTCTGTGATAGAGAAAGCACAAAAGGAATTGTGGAAAGAGAATAGTTTATCCGTTTCCCGATTACTTTCCTATCCTGCACCGGAGACAATCTTGTATGAATTGCTTCGTCCGTATGGCTTTACCCGTCAAGTCGTTTCTTCTCTTTTCGCCAGCTTGGATGGAGAATCAGGCAAATCATTTTATTCCCCTTCAGGATGGAGGGTTATTAAAGATAGGGATTGCCTGTTAATCGGAAAGAAAGAAACCAAACAAGAAGTGTTGGTATTTGCGAAAGAGCAGTCATCCCAGTTGCTACAGAATTATCCGATAGAATGGCAGTTGCTTCCCTACGAGCCAGATTTCCATTTTGAAACGAATCCCAAAGTGGCTTATTTTGACTATGAAAAGTTGGCAGATACATTGTCGTTGCGCCATTGGGAAAAAGGAGATTGGTTTGTCCCGTTTGGTATGTGCGGAAAGAAAAAAGTGAGCGATTTTTATACTGACCATAAGTATTCATTAGAAGAAAAAGAAAAACAATGGCTTTTGTGCAGCGGTAATGATATCATTTGGGTTGTTGGAAAGCGAGCCGATAATCGTTATAAAGTAACTTCTGCTACAAAAATAGTGTTAATCGTAAAAAAAAAGTAGTCAGATAACATTGTACAACAGAAAAAATTGTATATTTGCATCGATTTAGAATCTACGTTTTTCCAAATAAAATAGATTCTTACTTCGCAAAGTACCCAAGGTACATTCGTTGCATCATAAACGACATCAGTTATAATTATCCATTATATAAAAGAAATAAACTCATACTTCGGTTAAAATCATTGTTGATATAACTGAAAAGCTGAGGTTGAATATTAGTATAAAATATGCAAAAAAATACAACATTTTAGAGTTAAATGAAAAACTCCTTCCAGAGCTTCAATCTATAGCTGCGGAATTGGGCATTAAAGATACAAAATCACAGGTAAAAGATGAATTGATTTATAAGATTTTGGATCAACAAGCAATTTCTTTTGCAGGCATACAGGTTGGCAAAGAAAAAGAGAGGGAGGCGAAAAGGGCTGAAAAGAAAAGAGGTCGTAAACCAAAAGCGGCAGTGGAAACAACTCCAGATTCTGTGGAAGAACCAATGACAGAGACTGCTGATACAAAGGCCAAGCCTGAAAAAAAACGTCGCCAGCGTGTTGACAAGACTGTGAAACCAGAAAAAGATATAGTAGAAGAGCCAGTTGCTTCTACAACAGTGGAGAAAAAGAAAAAGGCAGTAGAACCAGAAGTTAAAGTTGTTGATTCTCCAATTGAGGCAGAAAAACTTGATAAAGAGAGTCAGCCAGCGGTAGTTCAAGAAGTGGAAGAAATTCCGCAACAACCTGTTGCTGATGAGCCAAAAACGGAATTGCCTCCTTCTGTAACCGTAGAAGAAACTGAGCCTAAGCGTTTGGTTTTCCGCCATAGAGATACAAAATCAGTTTTGGATCAAGTGTTCCCTTTTACTTCTTCTGCGAAGCCTGAAAAACAAGAAAAGCGAGTTCAAGCGTCTAATCAAAGCAATCAAACAGTAGAAGCTCCAGTACAGAATGCTTCTTCACAAGAGAATAATCCTCCGGTTAATACCAATCGCAGCAACCGTGCCCGTATTAATAACACCAATGCTAATCCAAACAATAATACCAATGCTCCTATACAAGAGAAGGCGTATGAGTTTGATGGCATTCTGACGGGCTCAGGTGTGTTGGAGATGATGCCGGATGGATATGGCTTTTTACGTTCTTCAGATTATAACTATTTGACATCTCCAGATGATATTTATGTTTCCCAATCCCAGATAAAATTGTTTGGGTTGAAAACAGGAGATGTGGTTGAAGGTGCCATCCGCCCGCCAAAAGAAGGAGAGAAGTATTTCCCATTGGTGAAAGTTGATAAAATTAATGGACGTTTGCCGGAAGAAGTAAGGGATCGTGTCCCGTTTGACCATCTTACTCCTTTATTCCCGGATGAGAAGTTCATGCTGACAGAACGTAGGTCTCCCAAGGTTTATGATAATATTGCTGTCCGTGTAGTTGATTTGTTTTCCCCGATAGGAAAAGGACAACGCGGTCTTATTGTGGCTCAGCCGAAGACTGGTAAAACTATGTTGTTAAAGGATATTGCCAATGCGATAGCTGCCAATCATCCGGAAGTTTATATGATTATCTTATTGATAGATGAACGTCCTGAGGAGGTGACAGATATGGCTCGTAGCGTTGATGCGGAGGTGATTGCCTCAACATTCGACGAACCAGCGGAACGCCATGTGAAGATTGCAGAAATTGTTTTAAACAAAGCCAAAAGAATGGTTGAATGTGGTCATGATGTTGTTATCTTGTTGGATTCAATCACTCGTCTGGCTCGTGCATATAATACTGTTCAACCAGCTTCCGGAAAAGTCCTTTCCGGTGGTGTGGATGCGAATGCATTGCAAAAGCCGAAGCGTTTCTTTGGTGCCGCTCGTAATATTGAGAATGGAGGAAGCTTGACTATTTTGGCAACAGCCTTGACAGAAACAGGTTCTAAGATGGATGATGTGATTTTCGAAGAGTTTAAAGGTACAGGTAACATGGAACTTCAACTGGATAGAAAATTGGCAAACAAACGAGTTTATCCGGCTGTGGATATTATGGCTTCAAGTACTCGTCGTGATGACTTGCTTCAAGATGAAGCGACTCGTAATCGAATGTGGATTTTACGTAAATATTTGTCGGATATGAATTCCTTGGAAGCGATGGAATTTGTGAAACAGCGGATGGAACAGACTGTTAGCAATGCGGAATTTGGCTTCCATGAATGGTTAATAGATAAAGGAAGGCTATTCTATATTTGAAGTGGTTATCCCATTTCTTTTAGTAAGCATTAATTGAATACTTCTTTTTAAGGAGGTATTCAGTTAATGCTTAGTTTTTTTGCTTCAGGCAGTGTGTCATAATTGCAAACAGCTGCGTTGCTTTCTGAAATTGGCTTCAGTCATTCATAATGCTTTTGAGACATTATGGACTTTATTATTAGTGATTTATGTTTTATCAATAATAGCGCATTCTAAGCAACCGTTGTTTTCAAAAGTTTTGTACACACCTTATTTAGGCAATGTAACCTTGAAATCTGGACTTTCGATGTGTTGGTCATGAATGATGTCACACATCTTTTTAACGATGTCCGGATGTTCTGCCGAAATATCGTTGTCTTCATGCAAATCAACGGATAAATCATAAAGGAGCGGTGTGCCTTTCTTGACAACTAACTTCCAATTATTCATTCGAACGCCGATTTGATCGGTCTCTTCAAACTCCCAGTAAAGATAATCATGTTTTACTTGTTTACCTTCGCCTTTTAGTTCCGGTAAGAAGGATATGCCATCGAAATAATCTGTTTCCAAACGAGGATTCTGGTACTTGGTAGGGAAATCATTTTCGCCTAAGATTTCACAGAAGGTAGGCATGACGTCATAGAATGCCAAGATGTGTTCACTCACGCTTCCAGCTTGGATATGCTTCGGCCAGCGGGCAATAAAGGTATGCGAATACCACCTTCGTAGCATTGCCGTTTTAAACCGCGCAATTTCCCGTCCCGACCGAAGAACTCAGGGTCAGCGCCTCCTTCTTCATGTGGACCATTGTCACTGGTGAATATGAGGAGAGTGTTGTCTGCTAATCCTTTGCGGTCCAAAGCGTCCATGATTTCTCCCACATAGGTGTCCAATCGGGTAATCATTGCTGCAAATTGAGCGTGTGTGTGCATAACCGGATTATAGCGTGAACCTTCAGAACCCGGATAAGTCTTATCCTCCATGAATTTGTTCATATAGTAATGGACGATGGAGTCTTCCGGTTGTACTAATTCCGCATGAGGCAGTGTATAAGTGAATATTCCACAGAATGGTTGTTTCCCATCTTGTTTGTCTATCCATTTCATCGCTTCGCCATGTATTAAATCCGCTGAATATTGTACACGCTTCCGGTAGTTATCCCCATACATAGGATAAGCGATATTCTGTTCAAGAGGAATGCGGATGACAGCTGTGTCTCCAGCCGATTTACTGTACCTGTTCATAAAGTTCGGATAGTAAAGATGAGCTTGGAACTGGCAGATATATCCATAATACTCGTCAATTCCTCGTTTGTCGGGAGTCGATTCAGAACCTTCGAATCCACCCGCCCATTTCCCGAACATGCCAGTAGTATAGCCATGGGCTTTCATGATTTCAGGAAGAATAATATGTGCTGTGTCATACGGCATTTGTCCCGTCACAGAATATTCTTTGTTCTTTCCATACATGATTTCTCCACTCCAATATTCCTTGTTGCCTCTGATTTTGCAATGTCCGGTGTGTTGTCCGGTCATGAGGGAAGCTCGGGACGGAGCACTGACGGGGCTTCCTGCATATGCTTGGGTGAAAAGCATACCTTCTTGAGCCAGTTTGTCAATATTGGGCGTTTCAATATATTTCTGCCCATAACAAGCCAAATCGCCATATCCCATATCATCGCACAATATAAAGATAATATTGGGATTTTCTGCTCCCGTGTCCGTTCCTTTCTCGGAATGGCAGTCGCAAACTCCCGAAAGAAGTGCTGGGAGCGTTGCTACTAAAATGTTCGAGTACTTCATATCTAATAATTGTTCGTTTAAACGTTCTTGTTAATCCAAGTCAGTTTATGCCAAATAGTTTCCAACGGACCGCGTTTGAAGTGACGGAACCACCAATGGGCAAAAGCCAACTGTGCTAAGAAAAAGACAACTCCTATAAGAATGCTATAGGTTGTCCCGCAGGATTTATGCAGTTCCATTCCGTAACCAAAGTAGATAAAGCTACCGATTATAGATTGGGTAACGTAATCGGTCAGACTCATTTTACCGTATGGCACCAAAATCTGCTGTATTTTCCCGTTGTTTGTCCAATAAATAAGAAGGAAACAGCTGACAATGACAAGCATGAATGCTAAATTAAACCACGAATTCCAAACCGTTTCATCGAAGAAAGAAGGAATGGATTTTCTATTTGGGTATAGATGAAATCTTTCAAGTAATAAAGAAAAACTGCTGACGGCAAAGCATAGCAGATAACGCGTTGCCAAAAAGCAAATAAACGTTGATGTGAGTCGGCGTTCATTTGGAAAAGTCCCTTTCTACCTAATAGCATACCAATCATGAACAGGGAAGCAGTCTGGAATACACGTCCGTAACACCATGCCCAATTCAAGCTTGCCAACTGTCCAGTGACGAAATTAACTTTCATCATTTCCCATAAGGAATGTTCTCTTAATTGCGGATAAACGTCCCCTAATGAAAAAATCATCTGTTGTGGATTAGCGCTCGGATCAATCAAAGCATAGACTGCTTTGCACCATTCCAAAGGTTGAAGCATCAAGAAAAAGGCAATCCAAGCTACTGTTTTGTCCGACAAGTGGCGGACTGGGACAAGTACAATCCCTATGAGTGCATATAACACCAAAATTTCTCCTGGGAAAAAGAGGGAGTTAATGAAACCGAAGCCGAGCAACAGCAACAGCCTCCACATATACCGGTTTTTGAAATCATCTCCCCGTTTCTCACAATGATGGTTTTGGAGATAGAAGGTGAAGCCAAACAATAAGGCGAAAATAGCATAGGCTTTTCCTGAGAACAGGAAAAACATCATGTCCCAAATATGATTATCCAAACTGGATAAAAATGTCGATGTAGTTTCTGGAAATGAATAAAAATTGAAATGTTCAATATTATGTAATAGCATTATGCCCATAACTGCAAAACCTCTTAATGCATCAATGGCATAGACACGACCTGAAGATGTGTTTAATCTGTCTTTCATGATTATTAGAATATATTTTTCTGAAGAATATTATAAGTTATGAAACAAGAGGTTGCATGCTGTTGGTTTTGACAGATACAACCTCTTGTTATATTAATCACTGATTATTTACTGGATTGTAGCAACTAAGTTTCTATCTCCGTATGCGTTATCGACACGGGCAACATTAACCCAGAATTTGCTATCATGCAACCATTCCAATGGGAATGCAGCTTTTGCACGTGAATAAGGATGATTCCACTCATCTCCTGCAACTTCATATTCCGGATGTGGAGCATTCTTTAATACGTTGTCAATCTTGTCTGCTGTTCCGTTTTCGACTTCTTCGATTTCTTTCCAGATGCACTCCATGATATCTACGAAGCGATCCAATTCTGCCTTGCTTTCACTTTCTGTCGGCTCAATCATCAAAGTACCGTGAACTGGAAATGACAAAGTAGGAGCGTGGTATCCGAAATCCATCAATCGTTTTGCGATATCGCTTTCGTCAATACCTGAACGTTCTTTCACTGTACGGCATTCCAAAATCATTTCGTGACCAACTCTTCCTGTTGTTCCGCTATAAACGACACCGTATGTATCTTTAAAGCGAGCTGCAAGATAGTTTGCACTCAGGATAGCTGTTTTAGTAGACAGTTTCAAACCTTCAGCACCTAATAAGCGGATATAAGCATAAGTAATAGGTAAGATACCTGCACTGCCGTATGGAGCTGCTGCAACAGTGTTGAAGTCGCTACCCCAAAGAACAGGATGTTGAGGCAAGAATGGAACCAAATGTTCTGCAACACAAATCGGACCAACGCCAGGACCACCACCACCGTGAGGTGAAGCGAAAGTCTTGTGTAAGTTCAAATGGCATACATCGGCACCGATAGTACCAGGATTTGTCAATCCCACTTGGGCATTCATGTTAGCACCGTCCATATAGAACTGACCACCACAAGCGTGAACGATTTCGCCCATCTCTTTGATGTCTGCTTCAAAGATACCGTGAGTAGAAGGATATGTAATCATGGTAGCTGCCAAATGATCCTTGTTGGCTTCTGCTTTCGCTCTGAAGTCTTCCAAGTCGATGTTACCATGCTCGTCACATTTCACTGTAACAGTTGTAAAGCCGCATTGGATTGCGCTGGCAGGGTTTGTTCCGTGTGCAGAAGCTGGCAAAAGGACAATGTTTCTTTCTCCTTGACCGATGCTTTCCAAATAAGCACGGATTACACGCAAACCTGTATATTCTCCGGCAGCACCAGAATTAGGCTGAAGTGTACATCCCTTGAATCCGGTGATTTCGCACAAATAAGAAGAGAGGTTCTCAATCATTTCTTTGTAGCCTTCTACTTGGTTTTCCGGAGCATACGGGTGGATGTTTTGGAACTGACCTAAGCTAAGTGGCAACATAGAAGCGGCAGGATTCAACTTCATTGTACAAGAACCTAATGAAATCATGGATTGAGCCAAAGAAACATCTTTTCTGCCCAATCGGGTGATGTAGCGCATCAATTCAGTTTCTGTATGGTATTTCTTGAATACTTCTTGCTGCAAGAAAGAGCTTGTACGAGCGAATTTTTCATCGAAGTATCTCTTGGCTGGGATAGCTTCTTTCAGCATGTACTCTTTACCTGCTGCTCCAGAGAAGATATAAAGCAGTACGCCTACGTCTGTTGGCTGAGTCGTTTCATCTACACTTAATCCTACCAATCCATTGTCGAAGTAGCGTAAGTTAACTTTGCATTCCAGTGCAATTTCACGCAAAGCTTGGATGGATACGTTTGCCGGTAATTCAAAGCGCAATGTGTCAAAGAAATCTCTGTTAAGTTGCCTGTATCCCAACTTTTCAATTTCTTGAGCAACGAATCCTGCTGTAGCATGGATTCTTCCAGCAATGTCTTTCAAGCCTTCTGCTCCATGATAAACAGCATAGAAACCAGCCATGGTTGCTAACAAAGCCTGGGCAGTACAAATATTAGATGTTGCTTTCACGTTTGATATGTTGTTCACGGGTCTGTAAAGCCAAACGGTATGCAGGATGGCCATAAGCATCTTTAGAGATACCGATGATTCGTCCTGGGATAGAACGTTTGTATTCATCTTTTGTTGCAAAGAAAGCCGCAGAAGGACCTCCATAGAACATAGGAATACCAAAACGTTGGCTGCTACCGAATACTACGTCTGCGCCCCATTCTCCCGGAGGTGTCAGCAATACCAAACTCATCAAGTCAGCAGCAACTGCAACTTTTGTACCATTAGCGTTAGCTCGTGCGATGAATTCTTTATAGTCTTCAATAGAACCGTTAGCGTTTGGATATTGAACAATAGCTCCAAACACATCAGGGGTAAATTCAAATGTGCTGTAATCTCCAGTTACGATTTTGACGCCTTGAGGAATAGCACGAGTATGTATAACTGCCAATGTGGATGCGAATACTTGGTTGTCAACAAACAAAGTGTTAGCACCTGCTTTTACTTGTGCACGGCTTCTTGCTCCGTGGAACATGGTCATAGCCTCTGCGGCAGCAGTTGCTTCGTCCAGCAAAGAACAGTTAGTCAAAGGAAGTCCAGTCAGGTCACAGATAACAGTTTGGAAGTTGATTAATGCCTCTAAACGTCCTTGTGAAACCTCTGCCTGATACGGAGTATAAGATGTGTACCATACAGGGTTTTCAAAAACATTGCGTTGGATAGGAGCAGGGCAAATGGTATCATACCATCCCATTCCTATATAAGAAGTAAATACTTCATTTTTGGATGCCAGTTCGTTGATATGCTCAGCAAATTCACGTTCTGTCATAGGTTCAGGCAGATTGATGTCGTGTTTTAGGCGGATGTTCGAAGGAATTGTCTGGTCGATCAATTCATCTAAAGAATGAACACCAATAGCCTTTAGCATGGCAGGCAAATCTTCAGCTGCAATACCAACATGGCGATTAACAAATTTAGTTGTATCCATAATTATGTGTTTTTAATGTAAAAAAAGATTATGTATTTTCTCGTATGCAATTGTTGTCTCCGGTCCGTGTCCGGGGAAAACGTTTGTTTCGTCAGGAAGTGTCAACAGTTGTTCTTTGATGGATCGGATAAGCTGTTCATGGCTTCCTCCCCAAAAGTCAGTTCTTCCGATACTTCCGGCAAATAAGGCATCTCCCACAAAAACTGCTTTTATGGTTGGTGCATAAAAAGCCACACTTCCGGGCGAATGTCCGGGAACTTCTAATACATGAAGTTCGGAATGTCCGAATTTCACGCAGTCTCCGGCATGAAGTTCACATCCAAAAGATATATCTTCCGAAATGCGTGGCAATCCGAACAACATAGCTTGTTGTTGGATGCTTGGCATCTGCTGTATATCCTTTGCATCAGCCTCAGGAAGTAAACCATATTTCTTATATATAAAAGGAGCTCCAAACAGATGGTCTACGTGTATGTGAGTACATAGATGGTGTTTTAGAATTAATTGATGGCTGGTTATGAAAGCAGATATTTCATTCTCCTCTACTGGACTTGAGCATCCGCAATCAATGATTACAGCTTCTTTCGTATCATCATACAAAAGATAACAATTCTCACCAAAGCTATTGACCGTGAATGTTTTTATCTGTATCATAAGGGTACGTAAACTACTTTCTTTGTCTCAAAATACTCTTCTTTAAATAAATCAGATAAATCCTGAGTAATGGCCATATTTTTGAAGGGCAGAATTTCGTGTTGCAATTCGCCCCCTTTCAAACAGATTAATCCGTTAGGAAGAGCATTTATCTGTTTTTTCAAGATGTTTTTCTTAACTATCTTCACCAAGTCTGCTAAAGGCATGACAGCACGACTTACAACAAAGTCGAATTGCTGTTTTTCCTCTTCTCCTCTGCAGTGCTTGAATGTGACATTCTTCAATCCAATAGCTTTAGCGATAGCTTGGCCGACTTTAATCTTTTTGCCAATGCTATCGACCAAGTGGAATGAAACATCGGGGAAGCAGATGGCCAATGGTATTCCGGGGAATCCTCCACCTGTTCCTAAGTCCATTACTTTTGAACCACTATGAAAGTTCATCATTTGTGTGATACCTAAAGAATGTAGTACATGGTGTTGGTATAGATTTTCAATGTCTTTTCTTGAAATGACATTGATTTTGCTATTCCAATCCATGTATAAATCATAGAGAGCAGCAAACTGCCCCTTCTGCAGTTCGCTCAGGTTCGGAAAATATTCGAAGAGAGCTTCTAACTGCAGGGCGGCTGTCTCTGGTAAACAATTCTTGCTTATTTCCATTTCAATTGAATTTCCTATAGTTTTTTACGGGCGCGAGATTCGAGTGATTGGAGAATCTGGTTTCAACAATAACTCAATCTGGTCGTAAGAAAGGTGAACAGTGATGGCTCCTACCACGTATGGTGCAATCTCGTATTCATTATATGTATACGTGATTCCGGTTTCATCAACATAAAAATTATTGTTCGGGTAAATTTCGTCAACACTGAATATTCCTTCATCCTCAAGTTCTTCAGGAGATGACAATTTGTAATCCTTTGTCAATTGATGGATAATAATTTGAGAAAGTTTGGATTGATAATCTTCGACAAAGATATCCTCTTCTTTTACAAATTGCCCATTCTCTAAGTCAATAACATAGTGTGAAGTGCAATGTGAGCCATGAGCTCCTCCTGTATAATTCTCATAATAAATTGTAAAGGAAAGAATTTCGTCTTTGTTGAATTTGATTTGATTTGAAAATGTTTCATAAGCAGAATACCAACTTCGTATTTCGTCAACTCCATGTTCCTTTTTGGAATCTATGAAATCTTGCTCCATGTCTTTGTATTCAGCGATATAAGTATCTGCGTATTTTTTTATCGCTTGTTTAGGAGGAAGCGAGTCGTAATCATGCCCGAAAAAGGCTGAGACAAAGTCCTTTTGCAGCATTGGCAATCTGTCTTTGTCTGCCGATACAGGATATACGAATTCTATATTCAAATCACAATTAGGATTCTCCTTGTCACCCAGCATGTGATAGCTTTTTTCTATCTTGATAGAATCAAACTTCACATTATTGTCATTCTTCGTTTTAGGCGAGAATTGGCAACTGCTGAAGTAACATAGAATAGCACCTACAGCAATCAATCGAGTTGCTAATTTTAAAACAATGTTATTCATTCTTATGATCTTTATCGCTTACAGCTTGCTTTTCAATGCGGATACGTGCATCTACAGCAAATATTCCGCGAGAGTCAGCAATAAGCGGGTTTATGTCCATTTCTTTAATCTCTTTGGCAAAACGCAGCAAAGTAGATAAGCGGACAATCATATCTGCATACGATTGTTCATCTATACCTTTTTGGCCTCTGGCTCCTTTAATGATTGGGTAGCCTCGTAACGAATGAATCATGGAGAATGTTTCATCGTAGGAGAGTGGAGCTAAACCGTAGCTGACATCTTTTAAGATTTCCACGAAGATACCTCCTAAGCCACAGAATACGATGTGGCCGAACTTCTCTTCATATTTTGCACCTAAGAACAATTCTGTTCCTTTTAACATCGGCTGAATCATGATGGATTTTACTCCTGGAAGTTGCATCATTCGTTCGTATTCCAATAATAGATGCTTGTCGCTCTTAATATTCAGTGCAACACCACCCATGTCGCTCTTATGCAAAGGTCCAACCACTTTTGCCACGACTGGATAACGTACTTCATTGGCAAAACGAAGCAGTTCTTCTTTGTCGGCTGATACAAATTCTTCTACCAATGGAATATTGGCTGCTTTAATAACTGACGAGTATCGGCAGGATTTAAGTAACCATCTTCAGGGATTCTTTCTATGATGCGTCTTACCTCTGCCACGTCAACCCCGTATAGCTGGATGTCGTTATTGGCTGGGGTAGGAGTGTTTAGAACTCGCGCCAAAGCTGTTCCCCAGGGTTACTTCATCCGAGAAGTTTACATGTCCCTTTTTAATGAAAGTCTGGACTTCAGGTCCGGCTGTTACAATTGAAGGCAGGATGGGGAATATCGGTTTCTTGCATTCTACCATCTTGTTGTGTAAAACTTCGTATGTGTCGTATAGTTTCACCAATCCTGGGCTTCCAAAGATAACCATCATCAAATCGATGTTGTCGAATTTGTTTTCGCAATAGTCAATGGCTGTTGCCAAATGTTCCGGTGTTCCGGTCCCAATGATGTCAATAGGGTTGCCTACTGCTGCTCCTGGGAATAGTTTGGATTTTAATTCTTCAGCAATCGGACCGTTCAGGTCAGGTACGTTCAGGCGTCCTTTGGATAAGGCATCTGTCAACATGACAGCTGGACCTCCGGCATGAGTTATGACTGCACAATTCTTCCCTTTCACCTCTTTAAGAGTGAATATACAAGCTACAGTTGTCAACTCTTCCCTGCTAAAGCATCTTACAATACCTGCTTTTCTGAAAAGGGCTTCTACTGCAGAATCGGAACTGGCGATAGCTCCTGTATGTGAAGAAGCGGCACGTTTGCCCGAATCAGTACTGCCGGCTTTTATGGCTGCAATGCGGCATCCTTTTTAATGAGGGACGAAGCATGGTACAACAATTTGTCCGGATTTTTGATTTGCTCGATATATAGCATTTTGACTTTGGAATCTACATTAGGATTGAAATTCTTATCCATGTATTCCAATATATCTTCTACACCTATTTGTTTTGAATTTCCTACAGACCATACAGATGAAAAGAGTAGACCTTTGTTCAGGGCAGATTCAATAATGAAGAGAGCCGTACCTCCCGAACTGGAAATGAAATCGACTCCTTTCGGGTCAAATTCAGGAATAGGCCGGGTGAATACACCGTGGAAATGGGTATTCATCAAACCAATGCAGTTAGGACCTATCAATGATGCGCCTGCGTCACTGATGACTTTGACTATTTCACTCTCCAATGCTGCCCCTTCTTTTGTCTCTTCTCCAAATCCAGCGGATATTAGGATGAAAGCCTTGACATTCTTTTGCTGGGCTAAAACAGTTATAGCTTCCAAACAAGAGTGGCTGGGAATCGCAATGATTGCCATCTCTGTGTCGGGGATGTCGTGAACGGAATGATAGGACTTGATGCCTTGCACATCTTCCTCACGTGGATTGACTGCATACAAATCTCCTTGATATTTGCCTTCAATCAGATTCCTGACTATACAACCTCCTGGTTTGTGGATATTGTTAGAACCACCAACCACTACGATGCTTTTTGGGGATATCAACTCTCGGTTAACCATAGCTTATGTTTTATTAAATGGATAATTGCAAATATAGGTATTTATTCGAATATTTTGTCAATTCCAGTGTCAAAATTTTCTTCACTCTTAAAAGTTTTTCTTGACGATTTGCTATTGCAAGGGTCGCTGTATTCCTCTGGAATCTCAAACTCCTCTTGCTCAGTATATCCTAATGTCTTGTCTGCGTATACTTTTTGCATATACAATCCATATATTGGAAGGGCAGCAGCTGCACCTTGTCCGAAATCCATACGGTCGAAATGGATGGATCGTTCTTCTCCTCCTACCCAACATCCTGACACCAAACTTGGGGTGAATCCCATGAACCATGCGTCTGAATTGTTCTGGGTCGTACCGGTTTTTCCTCCCATAGGAGCTTGTATCTTGTAACGTCCACGGATACGTCCGCCTGTTCCCCCGTCTATGACGCTGCGTAACATGTGTAACATTTTAAAGGTTGTCTCTTCACTCAGAATCTCTTTCATTTGCGGAGTGAAATTTGCAATGGTATTGCCGTATGAATCTTCGATACGTGTCACAAACATTGGTTCAACCCGGATGCCTCGGTTGGCAAATGTTGAATAACCGCTGACCATTTCCCCGACTGATGCGTCGGCTGAGCCTAAGCAGACAGAGATAACCGGGTCAATCTGTCCTTGTAGTCCAAAGGAATGGAGCAAATCAACAAATTCGTATGGGGATAATTGTCCCATCAGATAGGCTGTTATCCAGTTGTCCGAGTTTTGCAAACCCCATTGAACCGTTACCATTTCGCCCACCCGCTTTTTATTCGAGTTTCGAGGAGTCCACAGTTTCCCGTTGTAATCCTTTAATTGGGGCTGCACATGCAATATCTCGTCGCAAGGAGAAATCCCTGCGTTCATCGCTAATGAATATAAGTATGGTTTAATGGTAGAACCAATCTGCCTGCGCCCGCCATTTACCATATCATATTGGAAGTAATTGTAATCTATGCCTCCCACATACGCTTTCACATAGCCGTTGTGAGGATTCATGGACATGAAAGCTGTGCGGAGGAAACTCTTATGGTAGCGGATGGAATCCATAGGAGACATGATGGTGTCAACCGGTCCATACCAAGAGAATACTCGCATTTCGACAGGCGTATTGAATACTTTCCGCATTTCATTCTCTTTCATGCCGCTTTTTTTCATGCCTCTGTAACGGTCGGTCTGGTGCATCGCACGTGTCATGATGGTATCAATCTCGCCTTGTCGCAAATCTTTGGAGAACGGAGCGTAGCTGCGTCCTTTTTCTCCTTGAAGAACTGCGGCTGCAAATATTCTCCGATATGCTCTCTCACAGCTTCTTCTGCATATTTTTGCATGCGGGAATCGATGGTCGTATAAATTTTCAGACCATCAGTATATAAATTGTAAAACTCTCCGTCTGCACGTTTATTTTTATTGCACCAACCATAAAGGGGACTCGTTTCCCATGCCAAAGAGTCTTCTGAATATTTTTGACCTTGCCAAGAGGCATAATTGCTTCTTTTGGGCTTTTTGGCATTTAATACCATGCGAAGATACTCTCTGAAATAGGGTGCCAACCCGTCTTTATGATCCATGCGGGTGAAATGTATTTTCAATGGGAGATCCCTAAGTGAATCGCATTCTGCTTTGGACAAGTACCCTGCTTTTTCCATTTGGAGTAATACGATGTTCCGTCTGCCTTTGGTCCGCTCGTTATGACGTACCGGATTATAGAGCGACGGGTTTTTACACATACCAACCAATGTGGCGGCTTCCTCTATGCTCAGCGTTTTCGGGGTTTTCCCGAAATAGACGGTTGCTGCTGATTGGATTCCGACAGCATTGTATAAGAAGTCAAACTTATTGAGATACATGTTTATGATTTCTTCTTTGGTATAATAACGCTCTAATTGTACAGCGATTACCCATTCGATGGGCTTTTGGAACAAACGCTCCATGACATTGTCTGCGTTAGGCGAGTAAAGCTGTTTCGCTAATTGTTGGGTGATAGTACTTCCGCCACCTCCACTCTTTTGCATCAAGATGCCTCGTTTGATAATGGCTCTGAACAAGCCGATTACGTCAATACCGCTATGTTCGGCAAATCGTACATCTTCCGTAGCGATTAATGCTTTTACCAAATAGGGGGAAAGGTCATTATAGGTGACAAAGATGCGGTTGTCTGAGCTGTGGGCATAGCTGCCCAATGTTTTACCATCTGCTGATACGACTTGTGATGCGTATTTGTCGATTGGGTTCTCTAATTGTTCTACAGGAGGCATGTATCCGATGGAACCGTTTGCTATGGAAGCAAATAATAAGTAGACAAGAATTACTCCTGCAGCAAAAAGAGTCCAAAACAATATTAATATACTCTTCGTAACTTTTGACGCCATTTTGATGGATTTAGTAATACAATCTTTTTTTAATTTTATGCTGCCCGATATGGGCAGCCATTTACCGAACAAAGGTAAGTAGAAAAAGTGAGATGGCAATTCTTAAGCTGTAATATTTTGCAATTTAAGAGATGAGGTCGTCTATTGAATAGAAAAGCGGGCGCGACCATCTGTTTTTTAGGTGCGCTCGCTTTTATGAAACGTGTGAGTCTAAATGTTATCTTAGTCTTTCCAATGAGCGGACCAATGCTTCGTCTGCTCCGATGTTTCGTATAGCTAAATAATCAAGTATCAAGCTGATAACCGGAAAGGTCAATGCTATTTTGCAATTGAAAGAAAAACTTTCTCCTGATATTTTCTGTGCGTTCCATATATAATAACCCCATAGGGCATAGAAGCAAACCATCAAGATGGCATTGAACACACAAAGCCGGATTTGCAGGATGCGTTTCTTGAAAAGGAAAATAGTAATTAATGCAATGAGGGCAATCACTGCGACCAATGCGAATAATCCCCATGTCGGGTAGATAAGCTCTTTAGCAGAGGCAATCCCTGTTGCGTCAAATTGGCAAAAAGCATTTCCTATCTGGATGCTTGCCAACGGAAGGAACAAGGTAGCTGTCATCAGTGCGACAATGATGAGCAGGTAGACTGTCTGTATTCTTTGTAGCATGTCGATTTAAATTAGCAATAAATAAATTAGGAGTTAGTTGCGGCTAACTCCTTTTCATATCTTATCGGGCTCAAGTGCTTAAATTATTTTTCTCCTTGTTCGGATTTCTATAATACACTTTACCTTCTTCGTATTCAGTAGCAGCGATTAAAGTTGGTTTAGGCAACTTTTCGTAGTAGCGAGAGATTTCGATTTGTTCTCTGTTTTCAAATACTTCCTCCAAATTATCGTTATATGAGGCAAACTCTTGCAGTTTCTTTTCCAAGTCCTGCTTCATTTCCACTGCAATCTGGTTGGAACGTTTTGCAATGATTGCCACTGTTTCATATACATTACCCGTGTCAGCGCAAAGCTTCATCATATCACGCGTAATAGTATTACTCGGAGCGTTAGTCTTTCTGTAATCCATACTAATTTATATTGAATAATTCAGTTTTAATACGTGTTCTTGATCCGTTTATTGGCATACTCGAAATATTTGTTTGCTTCTTTCATGTATTTGCCTTCCGGATATTCGTTTACATAATTATAATACTCGTCTACGACATCTCTGTAACGACCTTGCAACTTCTCGTCCACACTGACCAAAGCCAACTCATATTTGGCATGAAGTGTCAAGTACATAAACTCTTCTCTGTACTTGGAATAAGGGTAGTTCTTCAATGCGTTCTCAGCTGTGATGACAGCGGAAAGGAAATTGTTACCCATGTAAGTTCCCAAGTTGAAGTAGAGCCGGGTTGCCATCAGCTCTTTCAATGCTAATTTTTCTTGCAATTCAAACAAGATGCGCTGTGCTTCTTCAGCTCTTTCGCTTTGTGGATAATAATCCATATAAAGTTGTAGCTGTTCGATAGCCTTGTAGGTCTGAGACTGGTCCAGCTTAGGGTCCGGTGAGTCTAAGTACAATCCATAACCAGAGTAGAAACGAGCTAATTCGGTGTATTCGCCTTTAGGATATGTCTTGTAATAGGTCTCAAAATACTGCGATGCGCTTTGGTAATCTTTTTGTCCGTAAAAGCTTTGGGCCAATAGATAAAGGGATTCTTCAGCGTATGCCGTTCCTTTGAAGATTGTAACCAATTCATCCAATATTGTCGCAGATTTGGAATACTGTTTAGCATTGAAATATTTCTTTGCATAGGAGTACTTCAATTCATAATCTGTGCTCTTTAATATCTTGTTGTATTCCCCACAGGAGGTGAACAAGAGAGCACTCATCATCCATAAAAATACAATCTTTCTCATCTAATATGAATTTATCGTGCAAAGATAAAAATAATATCTTTAGAAAAAAAGTTTTGTCCTTTGTTTTTGATTATCCCCTGACTTCGTCATTGTGTGTACATAGTTTGTGTATAAACATCTATAGGATAAAACACTGTTTAAACAGCGTTAAAACACCATTTAAACGCTGTTTTAAAAGATGAAGACTACTTGGCAAAAGTCAGACAAGAATCCATTATAACAAGATTTAGGATACGACAATGTTTCAGTACAGTGCTGGGAGTGGTGAGAAGATGTTTGCAGTTAAATTATCTGAGATGCCGACCTCTTTTCAAAAAGGTAGTATGCTTTTTAGAAAAAGGTAGTAAGCTTTTTGAGAAAAGGTGGTATGCTTTTGGAAAAGAGAGCGAATCAAATATTACTCAATTTGATACACCCTCTTCTGTAGAATATGTTATTTTGCATCCATGGCTTTCTGCAATTGTTTCTTTATTTCATCAACTCCAGGGAAACCGACAACCTTGTGCACCATGTTTCCGTTCTTATCGACAAAAATGTAGGTGGGTACGCCTCTCACACCCAGTTCTTTGGACAAGTAGTCCCATTGTGATTGGGTAATGCGGAAATGTTCGCCCGGGATGTCGGGAATCATGTTCTTCCAGGCTCCTTCGGGTGAGTTTTCACCGGCGATGTAGATATATACGATATCTTTGTCCTTCCATTCCTTCTTCATGGGAGCCATTTCTTTGTGCCCTGTTTTGCAAGGTCCGCACCAGGTTGCCCAGAAATCGATGAGCAGCGTGTGACCGCGGAACTTCGATAGAAGGGCAGGGAATAAGTCTTCATTCTTAACCTTTTCTATCTTATGGATATTGGCACCCACCTTGCGCTTGTTGGCTTCCATCTTATCAAGCAACTTTTGGTTGGCTGCTTCGAGCAATTGGCGGTAGGGTTCGGGCAGTGTCTTCACTTCGGTCAGCTGTTTTTCGGATAGCGTATTGAAGTTTTGGATGCTGAGCAGCAGCCTGTCGGCCTGGAACAATTGGACCATGTCTTTATTTTCTGCCACGATGCCCGGCAGCTGGGGCAGATAGCTCACGCCATGAATCCAATCGCCCATGGTGCTGCTGTAGCAGGCGCACGGTGATAAGAGTTGCGGCATCTCTTTCCAGCAGTCGAAGTACGATTTAGGAATATCGATGTGTGTATTCTTGTAATAGTCGCTGCTTTCTTTTGAGTTGAGCTGGTGCTTCAGAATATGCGCTTCCTTCAGCAATGCTTCCGCACGGGTCATGGAGCTGGCTGTAGACTGGCATAATTTGATGTGTGCCAATTCTCTATACGCTTGGCTGAAAGAACCGGCCTCAATCAGCTGCTTCTTCTCATCCATCTGGCGCAGCAGATAGGCTTTAAATTCATCCGGCGTCATGCCCGCAATCTGGTTCATTGTCTTTAGATAGTCTTCATAATTGCCGGCAAAGGTAATATCCAGCGGTTCGTGGTCGGCCATCTCCTGTTGCAATCCTGCTAGATAACCGGCATAATATACGCGCTTGCCGATGGCTGCTTCCTTGCGACGGAGTTTTGATTCCTGGCGTGCACATTCCGTCGGGTTGATGTAAATCTGTGTCGTTTCATCGGGTGCCAACAAGCAATCAAACTGTCCGTAAGGCAGGTTGAGGAAACTGTAGAACGGTGCTACGGCCGGCACTTGTAGTTCAAAGGTACCATCATCGGCAATCACAATCTTCTTCGCTTCATGTTCGCTTTGCAGAATGCCCATGAGGTACGCAGAACCTTCCGTCGCCATGCCCGGTTGATAATTCAGAATTTGGCCTTTTAGGGTTGCCATACCATATTTATAGATTGGGTCTGGCAAGCTTTCTTTCGGGTCGATGTGAGCTTCTTTGACTCCTTCCGGCAGTTCTATCTGCAGCTTCTTCTGATTGGTGAGCTGAATGCCCCATAAACCATAGGCTCCCTGGTAATCCCCTTCAGAGAAATCAACCGACGTAGCTTTGGTTTGCAAGGGAGGGAAGACCAATTGGAAGGTTGTTTGTCCAGATTCGGGCATCCAAAATTCTTTACCCAAGTCAATGCCCACGCCTTTCTGGATAGGATAAGTCTGACCTAAGTTATCGGTCAGAAAAGATTTTGGGTCAATCTTAATCCAATATTTCGGCTGGAAGAAAGCCTGCATGTGGAATACGGTTGATGAGTCGGTGCGTACTATGCTGTCAATTTCCAACACGTTGTTATTCACAGCCAAAATCTGTGGCTTAACGATGACTTTTTCGGGAGTCGGTTGTGAGCATTGGGTGCTCAATAGTATGCCTACTCCTGCGCAAAAGCCAGCGATGAGTCTTGCTGTCTGTTTCATATTATTTCCTTAAAAGTTAATTTCAATTTACGCATAAAGAAACGTTATTATAAAGTAAGGGAAATTTCAGCACCGAATTGTAGGGGTTTACCCAACTGGATAAAAGGATTTCCGAATGATTCGAAATAGAAGGCAGAGTAACGGGCGTTTGTCAAGTTCTTTCCCCAAAGGCAGAAATTGACTTTTCCTTTCCTTGCCCCAGCTCTTGCGTTTAGTGTCAAGTAGAAATTCTGGCTGATGTCATTTTGTTCCGTCCAATATATCTTGCCTGTCCCACTGAGTTGTGCCGATGCATAAAGTTGGTCAATCCATCCTTTATTTATCGTATGGGAATATTGCAAACCCAAAGAGGTCGTGTGACGCGGAGTGTAAGGAATATATTTCCCTTTGAAATTCTCTTTGCCATTATCATAATCTTTGAATGTGGCATGCGTGTACCCATAATTCCAATCAGCCGTCAGCTCCGATGTCAAGCGTGCACGGAGCGATGCTTCCAAACCCATACTTTTAGCTTTGCCTGCATTGGTAAGGATGCGTCCGTTGCCGCTGTTCACGAATTGAGTGATTTGCAGGTCTTGGATGTCCATATAAAACAGGGTTAATTCGGCATTCAGGTGGCTTGCGATTAGTTCCGAACGGATTCCCAATTCATAATTCCAACTCTGTTCCGGTTTATATGCCGCAACATCTTCAACAGGGGCAGGCTTTGGGAGTTCTCCCGGAATCATATCTTTGAATGCTTTCATCATGTCGTATTTCATTTGGGATTGCATTACGTCCGCAGAAAGTTGCACGTTGTAACCTCCCGTTTTGTATCCTTTGGAAATCGAAAGTAAGTGTATGTGGATGGCGTGCAGGTATATTTCAGTGAGACTTTAGGCAACAACTGCCAAAAATCTTGGTTCGTATGAATATCCATGACTGTCGTTTCGTATAAGTCGCTTAAAGGTATTTCCAATTTGCCAAAAGAAGCAGCCATGTTCATCTTGGCTTCCGATTGATATTCCATTTTCTGCTTTTCGTAATCAATACGAATGCCGGCAGTGACAGATAAACCTTCTGTGAACAAACCGTTATATGTGGATTGATGAAACAGGGCCAAACCGAAAGAGGGTGTTTTGAATGTTCCCGGTATGTACAACTCCTTGTCTGTTATCGTCAGACTTGGCATCTTGGGATTGTTCACATTCTCTTTAATTTGGTCGAATACGGGTTGCAATACCTCTTTTATCCCATCTTCTTTGAATGTGACCGGA
The DNA here is from genome assembly GCA_022009975.1 of Phocaeicola vulgatus. Classification (GTDB taxonomy): domain Bacteria; phylum Bacteroidota; class Bacteroidia; order Bacteroidales; family Tannerellaceae; genus Parabacteroides. Next base: position 893,374 of record CP091733.1, read on the forward strand.
CCTTCTGTCTTCAAGTGGTTATAAAATCCATACAGACCGAAAGACCATTGATATTGCGACAGGGATATGTTTCAATACAAACTCTTGGCTTGCTGCATGTTGCTTTTGTAATTGATTGAGGGTGAAGATGGACTTAGGAGAGAAGTCTTGATCCATTTTCATGTCATCATTGAGATACTGGTAGCCTGTTGTACTGCTGAACTGAACGTTCCCCACTTTGTATTCTGTCAGCAAACTGTTGGAAAGCATCGTCCGTTTGTAGGAAGAGGAATCATTTATATTGACAGGTGCGACAATCCCGTTTTTTGTGTCGTATAATCCGTAAGGGAAAGCTCCTTGGTCGGTGTAATCTCCCGAAAATGTGTAAGCCATTTTAAAACGGGGATTGAAACGGCCTTCCAATCGGACACGTCCGCCAATCGATTGCTCGTCATCTGCCTTCTTCCCAGTGTATTCGTTGGTGAAATAACCGCTGTTCCGGTCGTAGTAAACTCCGGCTGTAAACCCGAATTTATCATTTATCACGCCATAATGGGACGCTTTGGCTTTGATTTGTCCGTAATTGCCGGCAGAAACCGAGATTTTCTTCCCTTGGAAATCGAAAGGAGAAATGGTGTAAACATTGATGATTCCTCCCATTGCATTACGCCCGTAAAGAGTTCCTTGGGGACCGCGTAGTACTTCAATCCGCTGGATGTCGGTCAACTCAAAGTCGAAAGTGCTTTTGTCCAAATAGGGAACATTGTCTACATAAATACCAATAGATTGTCCGCTGCTGCGTGCACCAATGCCTCGGATGTAAATGGCAGAAGTCAGTTTGGCTCCATAATCGGGCATATAAAGATTCGGTACAAAAGAACTGATGTCCTTAATGGAAGTAATCTGCCTGTTGATAATCTGTTGGGGAGAAAATATAGAAACTGCAGCCGGTATTGTATGCAGGTCGTTCGTCTCTTTTGTAGAAGAGGTTAAATAACTTCATTCAAATTGTAAGTCCGTATGGTGTCATTCGCCACATTTTTGTCATTCGCTGAAAAAGCCTGTGTGCTCATCAGCAAGATACATGCTACAGTCCAATATAATCTTTCCATTTGTGTTATCTATTTAAACTGCTGCAAAGGAAATGCAAAAAGAGCACACAGGCAATCGCTATATGTAGTGATTTTATTCCATGTGGAAGAGCGAAATTTGTTTGAACCCATTAAGGAAATCGTGGGCGGACATACGTTTCTTTCCAGCCAACTGCAAAGAAAGGATTCGTAAGAAACCATCTTCCACCGCCACATCAATATAGTTCTTGCCGTCCGTATGAATGGAACCAATGGCAAAAGAGTGGGCAGCTTCCCGTTTCTCCGTCTGGTAAATCTTAACGGTTTGTCGTTTCTGGTTTTCATCGTCAGATGCCAATTCAGCCCAGGCAGCAGGATAAGGCGACAATCCACGTATAAAGTTATAAATGGTATTCATTGGCCGTTTCCAATCTATGCGGCATGTCTCTTTAAAGATTTTAGGAGCCGGACGTAAATCTTTTTCGTCTTTGTAGAATTGCTCTTGCGGTACGGTTTCAACTTCTCCTTTTAAGATTAAATCAACCGTTTCCGTTACCAAACCCGCCCCCAAATCCATCAGTCTGTCATGGACAATCCCGACATCATCCGTATCAGCAATAGGCAAATGCTTTTGTCGGATGATCATTCCTGTGTCAATCTCATGCTTTAAGAAGAAAGTAGTGACGCCCGTTTCTGCATCACCGTTGATTACTGCCCAATTGATGGGAGCCGCTCCTCGATATTGGGGTAGCAACGAAGCGTGCAGGTTGAATGTTCCTAACCGGGGCATATTCCAAACGACTTCCGGAAGCATACGGAAAGCAACGACAATCTGCAAATCGGCGTTCCATGCTCTCAAAGCCTCCAAGAACTGTTCATCTTTTAGTTTCTCTGGCTGTAGTAACGGCAGTCCGACCGATTCGGCATATTGCTTTACCGGACTTGCTTGGAGCACGCTTCCGTGTCTTCCCATCGGTTTGTCCGGCATAGTGATGACTCCAACTATATTATATCCGCCTTCGACCAATGCTTTCAAACTTTCCACGGCAAAGTCGGGAGTTCCCATATATACAATGCGTAAATCTTTCTTATCCATTTTGTAATTGTTTTTATAAATTCATTGATAAGTATGACATTAATCACCTGAGAAGTTATCGACCAATACTTCTCTGTATGAATTGAATATTTTTGATTTGGACATGAATCCCATGTAACGTCCCGTTTGGTCCACGACCGGCAGATTCCATGCTTTTGTTTCATCAAATGTCTTCATGATTTGATCCATGGGAGTATTGACGATGACTTTGGCAGGAGGAGAAACCATGAACTTCGATACACGGAAGCGGTTGTACAATTCAGGACGGAACATGATATTGCGGATGTTGTCCAGTAATACGATACCTAACAAGACACCCCTTTCATCCACGACGGGGAACATGTTACGGTTACTTTTGGAAATCACTTTAACCATGTCTCCTAATGACATCTCCGGAGTTACAGACTGGAAATCCCTTTCGATGATGCTATCTGCACTAAGCAATGTCAATACCGCTTTGTCTTTATGGTGGGTCAGCAATTCTCCTTTCTGGGCTAAACGCATGGAATAGATGCTGTGCGGCTCAAACATGAGGATGGTGATGTAGGAAACGATGGATACAATCATGAGAGGTAAAAACAAATCATATCCTCCTGTCAGCTCTGCAATCAAACACTCCGGTCAGAGGCGCATGCATGACACCTGACATGATTCCTGCCATGCCTAATAGAGCAAAATTCTTCTCCGAAAGGTACATGGTAGCAGGGAAATAATTGGAAGTGTGTGCGAAGATGAATCCTGCGATACATCCTAAATATAGACTTGGCGCAAAGATTCCACCACATCCTCCACCTCCGTTGGTTGCGCTGGACGCAAATACTTTCGTAAGCAAAATCAAATTAAGGAAGATGATGATGCCAAAATAGGAATCATTCAAGGAGTAGAACATACTGTTGTCCATCAACCCGTAAAACTGTCCGTTCAACAGGTGGGTAATGGTGTCATAACCTTCACCGTAAAGAGGCGGGAAAGGAAAATCAGCAAACTCAACATGATTCCGCCCAGCATAAACTTGCGCCAAAAGGTCGTCCCGATTTTTCGGAATTGTCCTTCCGTCCAGTTCATGACGCGAGTGAAATAGAGGGAAACCAATCCGCAGAAGATGCCTAAGAAGATGACGTAAGGAATACGCTCAATGGCAAAAGTCTCCGTCTGTGAAAACTTGAACATCGCTTCAGTCCCCGTGAATATGTAAGACATCGTAGCCGCTGTGACAGAAGTAATCAGCAACGGAAGGACCGAGGTCATGGTCAAGTCGAGCATCAATACTTCTATGACAAAGACCAAGCCTGCGATTGGAGCCTTGAATATACCGGCAATGGCTCCTGCCGCTCCGCAGCCGACCAACAGCATCAGCGTTTTCTGTTCCATTCGGAAAAGCCTTCCCAAATTGGATCCTATTGCTGCTCCTGTCAATACAATAGGTGCTTCCGCTCCGACAGAACCACCAAAACCAATGGTTACAGAACTCGCCAAAATGGAAGTCCACATGTTGTGTGGCTTGATTCGGCTTTTACGCTGCGATATGGCATATAAAATCTTTGTTACGCCATGGCTGATGTCGTCTCTTACAATATATTTAACGAACAATCCAGCCAATAAGATACCAATTACCGGATAGAGCAAATATAAGTAGTTGACTTGATCTGCCTCGAAATTGACGGATAACAAATGCTGAATCCAATGAATCAAGTTCTTCAAAATGATAGCAGATGTGGCAGTGCATATACCTACCATAAAACTGACGATTAGAACAAAATGTTTCTCTTTGATGTTGTTCGCCCGCCAAATAAGAAATTGATAAAACAATCCTTTTTCTGTTGACATAATATTAAATTCCTTTCCCAGTTACCACTGTCTTTACTGTATATAGTAAGATGGCAATATCTAATTTTAATGACATATTCTCGTAATATAACATATCGTAGTACAATCGTTCAAGCATTTGGTCTACGTTCCCCGCATAGCCATATTTTACCATGCCCAACGAAGTTATGCCTGGCCGCACGTTGTGGAGCAGGTAATAATAGGGCGCATTCTTTACGATTTGGTCGATGTAATACTTGCGTTCCGGACGTGGTCCCACTAATGCCATGTCGCCTTTCAGCACATTCCAAAACTGGGGCAATTCGTCTAACCGGTATTTCCTCATGATGGAACCAAACGGAGTGATGCGTTTATCATCCTCTTTCGAGAGCATCGGTCCATTGGCCTCCGCTCCTGCATACATCGTCCTGAATTTATAAATCAAGAAAGGCTTGCCATGCAATCCGATCCGTTCTTGTTTATAGAAAACAGGTCCGGGTGATTCCTTTCGTACTCGCCAACCTATGTAAATGAATAAGGGAGAGAACAATATTAAGGCACAAACGGAAATGACTCTGTCTGCCCACAGCTTGATGTTCCTTTCGGATGGGGAGAAGTTGTTTTCTGTCACTTCTACCAAAGGTGCACTCAAATGGGTGTTGATTTTGACTTTGGAAAACAGGGAAATCTGTTTGCCAGCCCACACCTTTATCGGGCGTTTGTATGGAAACAACTGATATAGCAAGAGTGATAAGTCTGCTCCTTGCAAAGCTTCCGTTGCAACCACCAGTTCATCAATGACTTTGGGAATATGTTTGTCATAATCATTGATGTCTCCAAAAGGAGGGAGAAATCTATCTTCAGCGGTTCATTCGGTGAGACGCGAATGAAGCCAATAGTCTGATAACCTATTTTTGTCAGCTGGTTGGAAATGGAAAGGGCTTGTTCTCCGGTGCCGAAAATCAATATTTTCCGGACGATTTTCCCCTCTTTTATGAGCTTTAACAAGCGGTTGGTCAGAAATAATCTAACTCCATACGTTATACAGAAGTGCAAGGCAAACATTTCCAATAGGAAGTTGTAATAAATTCTATAAGAATCCGGCATTTCGTCAATCACCAATAGGAAAGATGGAAGTCACTCCTAAGACAGACGACACAAATGTCAGCCACATCTCTGTGATGCGTGAACGATTTAGTGGACGATTGTAATATCCTGAAAAGTAGTAGATGACCAGCCAGAAAAAGGGTATGCACAATTGTCCCAGTAAGACACTCCGGTAGGTCAAGAAATGCCCCAAAGAGACAAGCTCGTTGTGGGCGACCAATTGATAGTACCGGCATAGGTTGAATGCGAGCCAAACCACCGATGCTGTTAGGAAATCGGAAATGACATACCTTACTGTTTGCCAGCGTTCACTCATTCTTTCATCTTATTATCTGGAACAATCCGCCTTCTCCTAACTTGATGATGCTGGAAGGAGCAGCCTTGGACAAATCATCTTGGCGGTATTGCACGATGTAATCCACTCCGTTCTTTATGGCTTCTGATATTTCAGAGAAATTGGCAGGTGAAGGCTCTCCACTCACGTTGGCTGATGTAGAGACTAATGGCTTCCTGAAGCGGAAGCAAAGGTCTCGGGAGAATTGTTCTTTGGAAATGCGGATGCCAATGCTGCCGTTCTCGCCCAATAAATTGGCTGCCAAGTTCTTTCCTTTGTCATAAATGATTGTCAAAGGTTTGTCTGATGCTTCTATTAAATCCCATGCAATCTCTGGCACATCTTCCACATACGTTTGTAATTTGACGGGATTATCTATCAAGACTAACATGGCTTTGTTGTCCGCTCTTTTTTTCAGGTCGTACACCTTCTTTACAGCCTCTTCATTTGTGGCATCACAACCGATTCCCCAAATCGTATCGGTCGGGTAGAGGATGACTCCACCGTTCCGCATGACTTCGCATGCTTTTTTTATATCTTCTTCTATTGTCATTGTCTTTAGTGATTGTTTTTTATGATTCTGTATATAACAGGTAACAGACTTCTGATTTTCTACCTCTTCTCTGTTGCATTGCAAAGCTAATATATTTGCTTGGTATTCCCAAATTAATGCAAAAAAAATCTGTAAAATGCATACCAAATTATTAATAATAATTGTATCTTAGCAGAAATTTTTAGGAACAAATATAGTTATGGAATCAATTCTATTTTTAGGACTAAATCTATATGCATGGATAACGATTGCTACTATCTTTATCATGTTTGGTGTTATGATATGCACGAAGTTACCTGCGGATTTAGTGTTCATGGGAGGAATGACAGTGTTGTTCGTCTCTGGTGTGTTATCAGCGAAAGAGGCTCTTGCCGGATTTAGTTCCACTTCCGTTGTGACAGTTGGTGTATTGTTTGTAGTAATAGCCGGTTTGGTTCACAGCGGGGTGATTCAATGGATAGTGCGCTATCTGCTTGGAATCCCTTCGACTTACAACCGTGCGATTGTCCGTTTGATGGTTCCGGTTGCTTTGATGAGCTCTTTCTTGAGTAACACTACCGTGGTCGCTTTGTTTATTAATGTCGTAAAAGTGTGGGCGAAGAAATTGCATACATCGCCTTCCCGTTTGCTCATTCCGTTGAGTTATGCTTCAGGAATGGGTGGAATTTGTACTTTGATAGGAACACCTCCTAACTTGATTATTTCCGGGTTTTATAATGAAGCCAACCATACAGCTTTGAATGTATTCACTACCACTTTGCCAGGTTTGTTCTGTTTGGCAGTAGGTATTTTGTCTGTGATTGCATTGAAGAAGTTGTTGCCAGAGCGTAAATCACCGGAAGAATCATTTGAGGCAACCTCTGAATATACCGTGGAATTGTTGGTTCCTTCTGTCTGCCCTTCAATCGGTAAAACTGTATCTGAAGCCGGATTGCAGAATGTCAGTGGCGGTCATTTGATTGAAATTGTCCGTTTTGATAAGAAATCATTTCCCCCGTGGCGGATGACGAATTTATATTGGGAGGCGACCGCTTGATTTATTCCGGTGAAATAGACTCTATCCTTGAATTGAAACGTTCACACCAGTTAGTCAATGCCACTCATCATGTGTTTACATTGCAAGAGATAGAAAAAGGTAGGAAGTTACGTACAGCAACTATTCTTCCGGGGAGTTCGTTGATAGGAGAGAAAATGGGCGAAAGCGATTATGAAAGTCGTTATGGCATTGTGTTGGTCGCAGTCGCACGCAAAGGAGAACGCATTAGCGAAAGCCCGCGTGACATTAAGTTGGAGATGGGTGATACATTGCTGTTTGAATGTTCTCCCTCTTTGAATGCTGAGTTGGCTAAAACTTTAAAGAATGATTTGCGTTTCTTCGATTCTGAAGACATTCCAAATATCGGAAAGAAGACATTTGTATCTTCCATGATTATGTTGGTGATGATCTTGTTGTCATCATTTAATATCATTCCATTGTTGCAATCCTGTTTGTTGGCTGCGTTTGCGATGGTGATAGCACGTTGTTGTACCATCACGCAGGCTCGGAATTCCATTAACTGGAGTATTTTGATGGTCTTTGCTGGCTCTGTCTGTTTGGGGACTGCCATTGAAAAGACAGGAATTGCCTCTCAGTTGGCTGATGGCATATTGAATGTATGTGGAACAAATCCGATTGTTGTCATGACCTGCATCTGCTTTGTGGCAACGTTTATTACGGAATTTATCAGCAATACGGCATGCGCTGCGATGTTTTATCCGATTACTTACCAAGCTGCAGTAGCATTGGGAGTGAATCCGTTGACTTTCTGCGTAGCCCTGATGATTTCCGTATCGTCAAGTTTTGCCACTCCGATTGGTTCGCCTACGCACATGTTGGTTTACGGAGCCGGAGGCTATCAGTTTACAGACTTTATGAAAATAGGCCTTTTGATGAATATCATCATATTGGCGGCAAATATATTTATAGTAACATTGTTGTTCCCACTTTAATTAAAAGAAGATGAAATTAATCATAACAAACGAAGGAGATACATGGACGGGTGTGGCTGAAGGGCGATTGGACACCGTCAGCTCTGCCCAGTTCGAGAATGATATGCAGCCGTTGCTTGATAATGCAGATAAGAAAGTGGTCTTAGATTGCACGAATCTTGAGTACATCAGCAGTAGCGGTTTGCGTTTGTTGCTTGTGCTATTGAAAGCATGTAAGGCAAAGGGCGGAAATGGTCATTAAACATATCAATAATGAATTGAAGAGTGTTTTTACCATTACTGGCTTCTTTAATCTTTTTACAATCGAAGAATAATTAAAAAACAATTAGAATATGGAAAATTTAGCAACCCAATTAGATGGTCAGGTTTTGACAGTAAAAATAACAGGGAGATTAGATACATCAAACGCTCAAGCTTGCGCAACAGAACTTTTGCCTCAATTGGAAGGTGTTCAAACCGTCGTGTTTGATTGCAAAGATTTGGTTTACATATCTTCTGCGGGACTACGCGTCTTGATTCAAGTGAAGAAGCAGATGAACCATTCCCAAGGTGATGTACTTGTTCGTCACCTTTCTCCAGAGATTCAAGAAGTGTTCAAAATGACAGGTTTTGACACAATCTTGAAAGTAGAATAATAATTAAATGAAAGATTCAGATATGAAAGGTTGGATATTGTGTGATTTCAACAACAAAGAACAGAATGTTGAAGTACAAAAGGACAGGCAACTATATAATTTGACAGATGATCGAATCGCATTGATGAAGGAGAAGTATGGTGTCGAATTTATAAATGTCTATGATGTGCAAGTAGAAATTGGCATCTCCGATGACGATTTGATTTGTGTTGGAGGGGAACTTATGAATAAACCAGATTTTGTGTTTGCCCTCTTTGTCAATTTGGTTCATGGGAATGCAAATCAATCTCATCATATGCGCGTATTGCAATATTTGGAAGACAAGGGAGTATTTTGTTTCCAAACAGCTTCTGTCATGTCCGTTTCTTCAAATAAGCTGTTGACTACAGAACTCTTGCATAAGGCAGGAATTCCTGTGCCTAAGACTATTTATCTCTCTGAACATACACCGGTTGGATGGATTGTGGAGCAGTTAAGTTTCCCAATGGTTGTTAAACCGGTGGATGGCTCTTGTGGTAATGGCGTTTGTCTTGTACACAGCGAAAAGGAGTTGAAGAACATAGTCGAACTATATTGTCAGCAAGGCAGGGAATTGTTAGCTCAGGAATACATCGCTACCAGCAAAGGGCGTGACTGGCGTATCACGTTGTGCGGAGACAATCAAGTGATTGTTTCCGGAATACGGGATAATTCAGCCGGGGATGATTTCCGTTCCAATTTGCACCAAGGTGGACATTATATACTACAAAAACCGTCACCGGAAGCATTTGATATCGCCACTCGTGCGTTTAATGCTTTAAATATGAACATTGGCGGCATCGACTTGTTGTTCGCTCCTGATGGTAAATTTGTGGTTGGAGAAGTCAATTCCATTCCTGGAGGAAGAGCCGACTTGGTTTATGAAGGAGAAAAAGTAGGTGAACGCTATTTCCGCATATTGTTGGAAACAGCGATGAAACGTGTCATGAAACAAAAATAAATCTCAGATGAGTTTATGTGATAAATTATTGAATCTCGATAGAAATACATCTATAACTCAGTATTTGGCGAATCTGTCCAATGCCGATTTTATGCAAGAGGCAGACTCTTTGTTTGAAAAATCGGACGCAATTCAAGAACAGTTGTTGATGCAAATGCTTTCTTATGCGGAAGATTCTATCTTTGGACAGAAATATGGTTTTGCCAACATAACGAGTCTCGATGATTTTAGGAAGCATCTTCCTGTGCTTTCGTGGAAGGACTATGAACCTTATGTCGAGCAGTTGGTAGAAGGAAAAGAGAATGTGTTGTTCCCGGGAAAAGCTACCTTTTTCACCATGACATCCGGGTCTTCAGGTAAAGAAAAATATATTCCAGACAATGCCATGTCCGCTTGTGCGCGTAATTTGGTTTTACGGTGGCGCCTCAAGCATCTGTTCAAATTCATTCCTAATTTGATGGAAGGTAAATTCCTGCCATTGTCGAATGCTCCGACATTGTCAAAGACTCCTTCCGGGATTCCTTATGGGACGGCTTCGGGACTTACATTGGAAATCCGGATTAGATAAAATAATGGCATATCCGCTCTCTATACTTCTAAACACAGACAACGCCAGTACTGATTATTTGTTGATGCGTTTTGCCATCGAACAGGAGAATGTTCTGTTTGTCTTTGGTAACAATGCTGCTCGAATGACAGGATTGGTTCGTATGGCAGAAGAGAATAAAGAGGAAATCCTCCATGATATAGAACGAGGTTCAGTAAAAGAGTCTTTGAAGTTGGATCCGGCAGTTCGTAAGGAAGTGGAAAAATCATTGAAACCCAATCCTGAACGGACTGCTGCTTTGCGAGCATTGATAGCAGAAGGCAAACCATTTACTCCAGCAACTTATTGGAGAAAGATGCGGTTGGCCATGTTTTGGCTCTCTTCTTCAGTCGGTCATTATGTGGACGAGTTGCGTCCTTATTTTGCATCGCCTGTCCAGTTTATGGATGCCGGTTATGGATCCAGCGAAGCCAAGTTTAACATACCGATGGAACCGGAGGAAAAAGCGGGAGCACTGTCTATCGCAACGGCTTTCTATGAGTTTATTCCTGTCGAAGGAGGTGAGCCTCTTATGGCTCATCAGCTGGTGATGGGGAAAGAGTATGAGTTGGTTGTGACGACGTGGGCAGGTCTTTACCGTTATAACATGAAAGATATCATCTGTGTAGATGGGTTTGTCGGAAATACGCCGAAAATAAGCTTTGTCCGGAAGAGCTCTGAGATATTAAATGTGGTAGGCGAGAAAATACCAGCATCGGCAGTGAATGATTGTGTGCACCAAGTTTTGAAGGAGAAGGGCGTTGCCGTCCGTCAAGTCCAAGTTTATCCTGATTTGGAACATCGTCGTTATGCTTGTTATGTGGAACCGATGGAAGGAACTTTGTCTGTCCTTCCGGAATGGGAAGAGGAGATGAATGCTAAATTGGCAGAGCAGTTCCAAATATTTGAATTCGCTCGTCTTCAAAATCTGCTGAATCCGATGGTTTTGGTTCCTATGAAAGAGGGATGGCAAGAATCTTTGTATGCTAAGAAGCTGAAATCTGGCATTACGAAGAGCCAATTGAAGCTTCCGGTATTAATTTTAGAGCCAGCGGATGAGATATGGAAAGTACAGTAACAAATAAAAGCTTCTTGAGGAGTTGGATACTTGTCGTTTGTGTCGCCTTGATTGTGCGTGCGGCAGGCAATATCTTTCTGCCTTCCATATCCTATATGGCGGCTGACTTGAATGTGGATGAGGCGGAAGCGACATCTAACTTGAACCTTTATTATATCATTTTGGCGATAAGTTATATTGCATTAGGTCCCATTTGCGATCGATACCAGAAGTCAAAACTGCTTCGTTTGGGATTGCTTGGTTGTATTGTCGGCTGTGTGCTTAGTGCGTTGGCTCCCAATATTTCCATATTGAATATCGGTCGTTCTATCCAAGCATTGTCGGCAGGTGTAACAATGCTATCTTCGCAGTTATGGATAAGTGAACATTCAGACAAAAAGAGGATGATGGGACAATTGGCTTGGTTTTCCATGGTGGCAGCATTGGCTCCTTTGTTGGCTCCGGTTTTGGGAGGTTGCATAGCGGATTGGTTATCGTGGCGTTATGACTTTTGGTTGATTGTCTTGCTAAGCATTCCTGTCTATATCCTTGCTCTTGATTTGAAGAAAGCAGATGTGCCGATTGGAAAAGAGCAGAAAAATATCACATTGCAATCAATCTTGGGCAATTACAAGGAAGTGCTGTTGCATTCACCGTTGGAGAAAATGTCTTTTTCAGTCCAATCTTTATATTGGGGGCAAAGTTGCTTTATTACTATTAGCTCATTCCTGTTCATCAATGAGATGGGGATTAATGCCACCCAAGTGGGATTGTTGAATGTATTGTTTGTTTGCGGCTTGATATTGGGTAGATTCCCGGCGATGTATTTGCAGAAACACTATTCCATCCGGGTTGCTTTTGTTGTAAATTCCGCACTGACGTTAATCACGACCGTAACGATGTTGGCTTATTATTTTATTTATGGTAGCCACACTTTGGTGGAGATTATCTTGCTCTATTCGTTGCAATGTATCGGGTTTGGCGGTCTGTCTATTCTCGGTATCCGCAATTGCATCGTAGTTGGAAAGAAAACAAGGGTTCGGCGACAGGCTATTACCATTTTTCCAATCAGGTTTTCTCTTGGTTAGGAGTAGCTTTTGCCCAATATCTGTACCGTTTGGATTTCTCATCTGTTGATATATTTCAATGGATGACAGGCATTGTTTTGGTACTTTCTTTGATGGGCACATTCTTCTTTCTGCGAGCTTATTCTTGTTATAAGAGTTTAATTGAATAAATATCAGGAACTATGGGCATATTTGACAAATTAATGATGCAACTGATTATCAATAAGATTACTTCAGACGGGAAAAAGGTGAGAAAACGTTTGGATAAACTAACGGCATCACCTATGAAAGCGCAGGAGGACTTTTTGATGACGTTGTTGCGTGACAATAAAGACACAGAGTTTGGAAAGAAATATGATTTCGCTTCTATCCATTCGATCGAAGAGTATCGCAAACGTGTCCCAGTCAGTTCTTTCGATGACTATTCAGAGGCTGTTTACCGAATGACGGAAAAGTGCGAAACCAATATTTGACAGTCTATCCCATAAAGCATTTTTCCAAATCTTCCGGAACGATGGGCAATCCGAAACGTATCCCGTTCTCGGATAAGGCGGCGCAGATTTCGACAGACTATTCTCTTTCCTATTTGTTAGCTTTGTTGGATCAAGAGCATTTGATGAGATGTGCGAAAGGGTTGAATTTAATAGAAGTTTCTTTACAGACTTTGCCGAACGGGTGCAGTTGTGGTGCTTATTCGGGCAGGTCAATTGAGAACAACCGCTTTGCATTGGAGAAGATATTTATTCCCTCATTTGAAGTAATGATTCCAAAAGGCAATATGAACTCCCGCCACTTGCAGGCTTTCTATGCTTTGTATGAAAAGGGTTTGTCATATTGTGTTTGTGCTTTCTATAGCTATTTCTTGGAAGTTCTTCGTTATATTGAAAAGAATTGGGAATTGTTGGCTGATGACATGGAGAAGGGACGTTTTGATGATTCCATCCAGATGCCGGATGAGGTTCGTGCCTCTTTGCAAAGCAAATTGAAGCCGGATCCGAAACGAGCGGAAGAGATTCGTGCGGTATTCCGCTCCCCGTCCCAAACATGGGTTCCGCGAATCTGGCCTAATTTCCGCTTCTTGGCAGGAATCGGGACGGCAGGATTTAGTACTTATACGGAAAAGTTGAAAGAGTATTTCGGCCCGACCATTCATTTTTATATGTATGGAGTTCAAGCATCGGAAGCAGTCTTTTCCACTCCGATACGTATTGACTCCGGAGAGTCTGTCTTGATACCTGAAAGTGTGTTTTATGAGTTCCTGCCGATTGAATCGTCTGATTATAGCCAATTACTAACTTTGGATCAGTTGGAAATAGGAAAGAACTATGAAGTGGTGATGACCAACCTTTCCGGTTTCTACCGTTATAAAATGCGTGATGTCGTCCATGTCGTTGGCAAATATAACAATACGCCGACCATTGAGTTTTTGTTCCGTGCCGACCAGACGGTTAATTTGGTAGGAGAGAAAACTACCGAGTATGCACTCCGCGAAGTGGTTAAGAAAACAGCTAAGGAGTGTGGCTTTGAGATGGTTGATTATTGTATGTATCCGAATCCGGAAACGGTTCCAGTTCGTTATGAGTTCTTGATAGAACCAGCTCAGTTGCCGGATGATTTTGATATGGAAAAGGCTCGTGACATACTGGATAAGAACCTTGCCATTGCTAATCCGTCGATGGGTGACAAACTGAAGCGTGGAATTGTTGGAAGGAATGAACTCTATTTCTTGCAACAAGAAACCTGTTTGCTCTATCGTGATATGATGATAATGAAAGGCGTTTCTTCAGCTCAATTAAAGCCTGTCAGGATTATTGACAACCCGCTGAAGAAAAAAACTCTTTTTCTATACATTAATTGATAAGAATGCTGTTTCTAAAACAAAATAGTTATGGAATTAATATTACCTTATTACAAAGAATGTTTGAATATAGTTTGTGGTTTTGTTGAAGAAATAGGACGAAGCCACGGAGCCAGTGAAAAAGAGGCATTGCAATTACGCTTGATAGGTGAAGAGACCTTTGTTTTTATCTTGAATGGGATTCCCAAAGTAGGTTTGGATAATAAATTCCATTTGCGTTGTGAAGAAGAGGAAGAGGGATTGTTGCTGATGTTTTCTAATCATGGCCGTCCGATGAATGCCCGTAATGTTCCAATTTTTGACCCGGATAAGGCATCGGAAACAGCTGATGGACTTTCTCTTACGATGGTTCGCTGTTTTAGTTATGAGTTTGGTTACCGAAACATGGGAAAGGATGGTTGGGAATTGGCTGTTCGTTTCCATATCGAGAATTATAAGAGGCTGGAACAAATTAATGCTTCTGACAGCGATTATGAACATGAGGAACAAGAACCTTTTACTGTTCGTCTGGCTACGGAGGCAGATGTGCCTGGAATCATCAATTTGGTTTATAATACATATCATTATTCCTATGCAAAAGACTTTTTTTACAATGAAAAAGAGCTGGCTTCCCGGATTGCAGAAAAGAGGATTTTGTCTTTGGTGGCTGTGACGGAATCGGGAAAGGTTGTAGGACATAATGCGGTTTTGTTGGATTCTGATCGTCTGGGAGAAGCTGGAATGTCCATGGTTGATCCCAACTATCGCCGTTCCAAGGCTTTTTTGTCATTGGTGTTGAATACGGCGAGGTCAGTAAAGACCAATTATCCGGATTTGTTGTGTTACGCAAAATGTGTCACATCTCATGTCCGTTCCCAAGCGTTCATTACCTCGTTTTCTACTTGTTTGTTTCAATTGTCCGTTTACCATCATGCTGCTTTTATCGGCATGAAAGGCGATGCCAATTCACGAGAATCGTTGGTTTACTCCATCTCTTTCTTAGGAAAACAATCTGACAAAAAATCTATTTATGTGCCGGCTAAGCATCAGATGATCATTCAAGACATTTTGAAACGGGCAAAGGTGGCAGTGGAGTGTTTGCCTGCAGAAGTGGAAGAAACGGTTGAGGATAACAGTGTTATTAATTCTGAAATACTCCCTCTTCGTCAGTATGCCGAGTTTACAGCTAAAAAAATAGGAAAAGCTTTTATTTCTGAGTTACGCAAACAGACCATGTATGTACGTCAAAACGGAGTGGTGACCGTTGATTTGATTCTGCCAACGGAACAGCCGTTTACTGTCGGATGGGATGAAGAATTAAACCGTATCGGTTATTTCTTCTGCGGTATCAAACCAAGTGTGGATGGAACATGGAATTTGGTTTATGCCAATTTGTTGTTTCAAATGTTTGATTTTGACAAATTACAACTCTATGCAGACGATGCCAACATGTTGTGCAAGTATGTAAAGGAGGAATATGAGAAAACAATGGCTTGATATCATGTCTAAATAACAGAAGAGGTGTGCTATCATGGCAAATTGCTGTATTGCTTTTAGGAATCCAGATTCAGGCATTTGCCAGATATATAAAATCGGTTATTTATCTCAATATTAGCTATTTGGGATTTATTGATAATGGTTCATTTTAAACAACCGTTGTTTTGAAAAAAACATTGGATATTTTTGAAAAAACGTTGGACGTTTTTTAAAAAAACATTTGACGTTTTTTTCGAAAAAACAACGGTATGTTTTTTTCGATGTTTTCGACATGTTTTTTTCGATGCTTTTTCCATCTGTTTTTTTCCTTCTCATAAGAATAGCATCTTTGAAAAAAATTATCTATGGAAATGTTGGAAGAAAAAAAGAAAAAAACATTACCTTTACACTTGATAAAGAATGTATAAAGGAATAATTTATGGAGGTATTTATAATACTTGTACTTATATTGTTGAATGGAGTATTGTCTATGTCTGAAATTGCGTTGGTTTCCGCAAGAAAAACAAAACTTGAAACAGCAGCGAAAAAGGGAAGCCAAGCAGCCAAGGCAGCATTGAAATTATCTGAGAATCCTGATATCTTTTTATCTACCATCCAAATAGGCATTACTTTAATCGGTATTTTGACCGGTTTGTATTCTGGAGAAAAGTTTGCCGGAAGTTTAGCGGCATATTTGAGTTATATTCCAGCGATGGCTCCTTATTCATTGGCGATTTCCAAGACGATTATTGTTGTAGTCGTTACCTATTTGACTTTGATTTGGGGAGAGTTGGTGCCAAAGCGCATCGGAATGGGAAATCCGGAGCATGTTTCCTTACTCATCGCTCGCCCCATGCGTCTGTTATCATCGCTTGCTTCTCCCTTTGTATGGGTTTTGTCCAAGAGCACTTGCTTGACTGTTAGAATATTGGGACTGGATAAAAAAGAGGGTTCGAAGGTGACGGAAGAGGAAATCAAGGCAATCGTCAAAGAAGGATATAACGACGGGGAAGTACAAGAGGTTGAGCAAGATATTGTTGATAGGGTCTTTACGTTGGGTGACCGTCGGGTTGATTCCATCATGACTCATCGAGGAGAGCTTGTTTGGTTGGATGTGTCAGACGGTCTTGATAAAATAAAAAAGAAAATAGAAGATAGTTTGTTTGGCATTTATCCGGTTTCATCAGGGAATTTAGACAATTTATTGGGTGTTGTTTACTTAAAAGATTTGTTCCTCTCTATTGATAATCCGGATTTTTCTTTGAAAAAAATGGTGCGTGAAGCCCAGTTCGTGCCGGAAAACCAAAGTGTTTATACGACCTTGGAGCAATTCAAGAATGCGAAGGTGAAGTATTCCATTGTAGCGGACGAATTTGGGAATATTCAAGGTATCGTTACGTTGAAAGATATCATGGAAGGACTTGTCGGTCAGGTTCCGGAACCCGGAGAAGAACAATACATCATCAAACGTTCGGATGGTTCTTGTCTGATTGACGGTCAATGTCCGTTTTATGAGTTCCTCTCTTATTTGACAGGGAAGAGTTGTATGCAGAGCACGACTATAACACGTTGAGCGGTTTGATTTTGGAAATTTTGGAAAGACTGCCCAAAACGGGAGAAAAATTGGATTGGATGGGACTGAATATGGAAATAGTCGATATGGATGGCGCACGCATAGACAAAGTGTTGGTCACTTGTGTGAAATAATGGTGCGAAACATCGATGGTAGAGCCTCCATGTTCAATAGATTAGATTATAAACAGTTATTATTAATATGTATTTGTTAGGATGTGATATAGGATGCTCTTCTGTGAAAGTGTCTATCGTAGATGCCGAAACAGGGAAGGCCGTTGGTGCGGATTTCTATCCCAAGGTGGAAGCTCCTATAAAGGCGCCTCGTCCTGGTTGGGCAGAGCAAAATCCAGATGATTGGTGGCTTTATGTTTCCAAAGCAATCCAGGGAGCATTAGGTAAATCGGGAGTGAACGGTGAAGATATAGCCGCAATTGGTTTGGCATATCAGATGCATGGATTGGTAGTTGTTGACAAAAACAAGACAGTCCTTCGTCCTTCCATTATTTGGTGTGACAGCCGTGCTGTCCCTTATGGAGATTGCGCTTTCCATACAATTGGGGAGAAACGATGTTTGTATCATCTGCTAAACTCCCCTGGGAACTTTACGGCATCCAAATTGGCTTGGGTAAAGGAATATGAACCAAATCTGTATCGTTCTATCTATAAGATTATGTTGCCTGGCGATTATATAGCCATGCGGATGACGGGAGAGATAGCGACGACGGTTCCGGGTTTGTCTGAGGGTGTTGTCTGGGATTTCCAAGAAAACAAGGTCTCAGATGATATATTTTCTTATTTTGGTTTTGATAAGGAGCTCATTCCTGATATTTGTCCGACTTTTGGTGTTCAAGGAGAACTATTGGGAACAGTGGCTGCCGAATTGGGATTGAAAAAAGGAATACCGGTTACATATAGAGCAGGTGACCAAAGCAACAATGCCCTTTCTTTAAATGTATTGAATCCGGGAGAAGTCGCTGCAACGGCAGGAACATCCGGAGTAGTGTATGGCGTCAACGACAAACTAAACTTCGATGTGCTTTCAAGAGTTAATACGTTTGCTCATGTCAATCATACCAAGGAACAGCCCCGGTTGGGAACGTTATTGTGCATTAATGGAGTTGGCATTCTCAATTCTTGGATAAAGAGGACAATAGCTCCCGAAGGTGTGAATTATGAACAACTGAATAGGCTTGCAGAAAGCGTGCCAATCGGTTCAGAGGGCATTTCGATTCTTCCATTTGGAAACGGCGCGGAGCGAATGTTTGAAAACAAACAGGTGGAATGTGCCATATTTGGCATTAATTTCAATATGCATGGAAAAGCGCATTTGGCTCGGGCGGCGCAAGAAGGCGTTGTCTTCTCTTTCAAATATGGAATGGATATCATGAATGAGATGGGAATAGACATACAAGTGATTCGTGTCGGCAATTCCAATATGTTCCAAAGTGACATATTCAAAGAGGCGTTGGCTTGTGTGACAGGAACCGTCATTGAGGTGTTTGATACGAATGGAGCAGTTGGCGCAGCCAAAGGAGCCGGCATCGGAGCTGGTATTTATTCGACGCCGGAAGATGCATTTGCCTCGTTGAAGAAGATTCAGGTGATTGAACCTGACGGATTGAAAGCCAACCGCTATTGTGGGGCTTTTGATTGCTGGAAAGAACGTTTGGAAAAAATAATAGGAGAACAACCAACTTTAAATATTTAGTATATGAAACAATTAGTAATGATTTCAGCAGCTGCTTTGTTGTTGGCTGCTTGTAGTGAGAAGCCAGGATATCAGATTTCTGGTAAAGTGAATAACCCAGCATTGGAAGGAAAAAATGTTTACCTTTGCGCAGTTGAGGAAGGAACTCCTGTATTGGACAGCGCATTGGTACAAAACGGTTCTTTCATGTTCAAAGGAGTTCAAGATCAATTGGCATTGAGAAAATTGAAATTCTCGGAAGCGGATGTTGAACCGATGAGAGCTATTGAAGGAGAAGACGCTCCATTCTCTGTTACTTTGGCTTTGGACAATAGCAAATTGCAAGTGACTTTGGATACACTTTCCGATGTGGGAGGTTCTGTGGCGAATGATGCTGTTAAAACGCTTAAGGCTGAATTGAGAACATTGCGAGACAAACAAGAAAGCTTGGTGGCTGATATGAAATCGGAAGATGAAGCTGTCAGCAGCGAAGCCGTAAAAAAAGCAGAAGCAATTGAAGAGGAGATTTCTGAAAAGGTCGCAGCCTTTATCAAGGGGAATATTGATAATCCGCTGAGTGGAAAACTATTTTATGATTTCCGTTATAATATAAGTGAAGATACCCAGTATCAAATTGCCGATGTCGCAACAGATTCATTCCGTGCAATTCCGGGTGTTACGGCTATTTTAGACCGTTTGGAAAAAATGAAATCCGTAGCAGTTGGTCAGAAATTTGCGGATTTGGAATTGAATGACGTGAAAGGAAAGCCTGGTAAATTGTCTGATTATGTAGGCAAAGGTAAAGTCGTGTTGATTGATTTCTGGGCAAGCTGGTGTCCTCCTTGCCGTAAAGAAACTCCGAAATTGGTAGAACTTTACAAGCAGTATAAGAACAAGGGCTTTGAAATCGTAGGTGTTTCTTTCGATAGCAAACAAGAAGCTTGGGAAAAAGGCATCAAAGATTTAGGAATCACTTGGCCACAATTGTCAGATTTGAAAGGCTGGAAGAGTGTTGCTACAAGTGTTTATTATGTAAACAGCATTCCTCACACTATTATTGTGGATAAAGACGGAACTATTGTTGCCCGTAATGTACATGGTGATGCAATAGGAGAGAAGTTGTCTGAATTGTTGGATAAGTAATCTCTACAAACAGGGCGGTGTGTCATAATTGCAAACGGCTGCGTTGCTTTCGGAATTCGACC
The DNA here is from genome assembly GCA_022009975.1 of Phocaeicola vulgatus. Classification (GTDB taxonomy): domain Bacteria; phylum Bacteroidota; class Bacteroidia; order Bacteroidales; family Tannerellaceae; genus Parabacteroides. Next base: position 913,412 of record CP091733.1, read on the forward strand.
TCAGCACCTTGCATTTTGCTAATTCTGACGCACCTTAAAGGGGCTGCATCAAAACATTCATTTTGACACAGCCCCCTTTCCTACAGCAATTTGCCAATCGGCAATATTATCTTATTTTCAGTTTTCCGGAACTTGGTTTTTGCTTCCAATGTAACGAATGATTGCCATCGAGATTACAAGGAAAACCAAAACGCCGATTAAAGCATTCTTTGTAACATCAGAACTGAATGGAGTTGTTCCTACTAATACCAATATAATAGTAGACATCATCATGATGGCATCTACCAAATCTTTATTTACTTTCATGATTCTAATCGTTTTAAAGGTGTAATTATGCGCATTCATTTGTTTCCTCTTCATCGGAACTCAAACATTTCATGAGACCGAACAGACCATAACCCAATGTTGCAATTACTGCAATCAATTTTATATAGTCATTCGGAATAAGATTGCTGCAAGCCAATACACAGCCGACCAGAATAGCGATAATAGATATAATTAAGTTTGTTTTATTTGATTTTTTAGACATGATATTTCTTCTTTAATGTATTAATGAATAAGTTTTGATAATAAAATAGGCGATACACTCCGGATTTGGAATGTATAACGAATAGTTGCCTTAATGACAAAAAGAAGAAATGGCTAAATCAGTAGTTTGCGTAAGGCGAAAACATGAAGTCCCTTGTTTCGCCAAATTGCAGTGAAATTGTTATAATATGCGATTGCCTTTACCTCAGAAAGCTTGGATAAAAGTTCACATCCTTTTAGTTTGAAATATTGGATTTGCTTTTCACTATGCGTGAAGATTCGCACATTGAAATGAGAAGAAGATGATTGGAAAACTCTGCGTGGTGTTTGTAGATTCCCGTTTTTCAAATCCTCGCTCAAGACAACCATGCATTGTTCCCTATTCTTCGCCAAAGTTTCTTTCATAATCGTTTCGCTTTTCGGTCTGAAGTCCGACAAGAAAGCTTGCTGCTCTTCATTATCAACAAAAAGCAGTGTCGCAATTATGAATCCGATTATGTATAGAAATTGTTTCATGTGGCAAATTTATAATGTTTTTTTGGTTAAAGACAAGCTTTTCCGATTAATTGTTGTTATTTTGTACTCAAAAAGTTATTTAGTTGCTTTATGGAGAAGAAAAGTTGTCGTGTTTGGCTGGAGGCTGCCCGCCCCAAAACCCTTCCTGCTTCTATCAGTCCGGTCATTGTCGGATGCGCAGTGGCTTATCGAGATGGTGTGTTTCAATGGATTCCAGCATTGTTGTGTCTGTTGGTGGCTTTGTTTGCACAAATCGCCAGCAACTTTGCCAATGATTATTATGACTTTAAGAAAGGAGCTGACGGAGAGGACAGATTAGGTCCAGAACGTGCTGTGGCGCAAGGCTGGGTTTCACCGGCTTCGATGCTGACAGCCACATGGATAATGCTGGCATTGGCATGTTTGTCCGGTTGTATGTTGTTGTTTCGCAGGATGGGAGATTATTCCCGTAGGAATATTGATAGCCATTTGTGTATTGGCTTATTCCGCCGGACCTTTCCCTTTGGCTTATAACGGATTGGGAGATGTTTGCGTCGTCCTTTTTTATGGCATCGTTCCGGTTTGCTTTACCTATTATGTGCAATCCGGTTGTTTCACATGGCTTCTTTTTCTGCTTTCCTTGTCGGTTGGCTTGCTTTCAGCCAATATCCTTATCGTCAACAATTACCGTGATTATCGCCAAGACAAAGCCAATCATAAACGCACGACCATTGTGCTTTTCGGAAGGCGTTTCGGCCGCATCGCTTATTTGCTGAACGGGTTGTTGGCTTTATTGATCATTTTGCCGTTATTGATACAGGCGGAGATATGGATGCAAGCCTTGTTCGCTCTCTTTTTTGCCTTGTTTATAAGTACGTGGCACGAGATGGGACACAATGAAGGCAAGAAGCTGAATGCAACTTTGGCTCATACTGCCCGGAATGTTCTGATATTCTCTCTTTGCACATCGTTATTCCTCCTGTTTATTGAAAATAGGAGGAACGAAAGGCTTAAGAACATTGCGAACTATTTTCTAAAAGGTCGCACCCTTTTTCTAAAAAGCATGCAGCCATCCTGTTTATATCTGAATCGCCCCAGCAAACTTGTTGATAGATGTCTTCAAGCAGGGCTGATGATAGCCGGTTAAAATCTTCCGCTCTCACGGTAACGAACAATCCTCCAATGTCTGCTGCCCCAGGACTGCTTAAGAATTGTTCCTTGCCTGCTTCCAGTTGATATTGCCAAGGGCGGTGCGATTTGCGGGGAATGACGATGAGTCGGTATTCGCCTGCTTCAAAATGGGTAAAAAGATTCATCATGGGCTCTGTCTCGTCCTCTTTTTGCGGTAAACACATATAAAGAGAGTGGAACAGGCGTGCCAATTTGTTGATGGATGTAGATGTCAAGACAAATCCATTTCTTAGATACCCGCATAGTTTATATAGAAACGTCTCTTCTTGCTGGTACAAGGGCGAACAGAAGGAACGCACTTCTCTGTCCATTGGCATTAATCCGAATGGGACAGCTTGGAAATGAGCATGGTCGGGAGCGGACGCCCCGCATTGCGGACCATTATAGAATAATGTATAAAGAGGTAATGCACTTGACAACTCCAATAAGGCTCGGATGCGTGGTGATATGCTTTGCGGCGTGTGTTGAACTGTTGGAATCGTCAGATGATTGGGGAAAATCGGATAAGGATTGCATAGTATTTGGTAACCATCCAAAACAGGCAGACGTAACTGTTCCGCAGGCAAATGTTCCGGACAAAGGAAGCATTTACGTTTTTGGATAGATGCTTTGTCAACTTTGGCTGCCGTAGAGACTACTCGTGCCGGATTGAATTGTGCTACAATTTCAAATTGCCCAATCTGATACCGTTTTGTTTGTACTCCATTCAAGGCATCCAAGTTATCCTTGAATAACTTCCATTCTTTTGGCTGGCGGGATAACAGGTCGTTTACGGATGTTTGTATCGAATTCATAGCGAATCATGATGTTTACGTGCCAATAATTCAAAGGTGCGCTGCCTATCTTTATAGGTGTTGAATTGATTTAACTTCTCCTGTGTGAGGCGTGCATCCGAATTTCCTTCCCAGCGCCTGCAATTGTATAATGACTCAAAGATGCGTCCGATGCGGTATTCCCTGCTGATACGTAGGCTGACTGCATAATCTTCGCCGTAACTTACATTGGGGAACAATATTGTACGGATAATAGGAGTATAAAATGCCCGTGGAGCTCCGATGCCATTGACACGAAGCAGATTGTTGTGCCCGTTCTCCGCAGTCCATTCTTTATGGTCGATAAGTCCCGGTGGAATCTCGTCCAAATCAAAATTGGTGAGTCTGTAAGAACCGACCAACATGGCGCATTGTTTTCTGTAGAAACATTCCACGATTTGCTGCAATGTATTCGGGTTACTATACAAATCGTCGCTGTCCAATTGGATGGCGAACTTCCCACATGCGGGATGAGTCACGGCAATGTTCCAACAACCTCCAATACCATAATTATATGTATCAGGAATAACATGTATCACTTGTGGGTTCTTTAGGGCGAAAGATTGGATAACAGAGGTGGTGTTGTCTGTGGAATGGTTATCTACGACAATCACATTGAACTTGAAGTCGGTCTGTTGCAATAAAGCAGACTGTATGGCATCCGCAATGGTCCTTTCGCGGTTGCGGACTGGTATGATGACGGACGCTTCGCAAGGGAATGATCCCACGTTGAAATCTACTCTCTTCAGAGTAGACGCTGGGATGTATCCACCGTTTGACTTTAAGAAATGAGTAAAAGCAAGCTCCATTTCCATTTGCACCTCCCTGTTTGGAGTCCACATAAGCAAAATGGGAATCTTCATTGGATGATGAATCGTGATGGTATGTATAAAGCGATTCATTTAAATGAATGATTCTATTTCTATAGGAATCCGCCAAACGCAACCGCATAGCGTAGAAGCCGGCAAACTTATAATCTTCTTCTATCTTTTCTAATGCTATTTTCATTGCAGAAGTACGTACCAATAGGACTTTTCCGAAATCAAAGTCATCCCGGACACTTCCTGATTGGTAGTCTGCCAACGGATGAGGAATGGTGGAATCTGAATTTGAGGAAGTTTCGTTGAAATCCGAATAAACGATGGCGGCTTGGGTGTCGTCTGCAATCCTGACCAATCGCCCAATGGCATGATTGTTCCACTCTACAGAACCTTCATTGAAAAGATGCCATAATATGTATTTCTGCCTGACGGAAACCAAAACCTCTTTTAGTTGCGCGCAACTGCACAAAGAAGGCATTTTGACCAAAAGAGGAAACGTCTCGTTGTTCTTGTCTATATGACTCATCATTGTATCTGCTTTTAAAGGATGAAAGTCGGTGTTTCATAACTGCAAACCGCTATATTGCTTTCGAGATTCGATTTCAGCATTTAATAGTTTACTCATTCTGACACACCTTAAGGATATGCATCAAAACAATCGTTTTGAGACAGCCACTTAAACTTGTGCAAATATAGTAAACTTGGCATGAAACAAGGAATTGGTAAAATCTTTTCCGCAATAAATGGATAACCTATCAAAAAAGAGAGTTACTTTTGCGCTTTCATATTAAATGGAATGAACAAATGGTTGAAGATGTTTTGAAACAGAAAGTCCAGGGTCAAATACTTTTGGTGTCTACATTAATATTGATTGGGAAGTTTACAGCCTATTGGTTGACCGGCTCCGTGGGCATTTTGACTGATGCGATGGAGAGCATTGTCAATGTCGCAGCAGGAGCATTTAGTTTGTATAGCTTGCATTGGGCTGCTCATCCCAAAGATACGAAGCACCCGTATGGATATGGGAAGATTGAACTGATATCATCTTCTGTGGAAGGAATGATGATTGTCATTGCAGGAATATTGATTATTTATGAAGGCATTGAGCACCTGATTAATCCGGTAACTATCCAAACTGGACATTGGTATTTATATTGTAGCATTTTCCGGCTTGTTGAATTATATAATGGGATGGTATAGTGTGCGCATCGGTCGTAAATATAATTCAATCGCTTTGGAATCGGGAGGTAAACATTTGCAATCCGACACCTATTCGACTATTGGTTTGGTGTTAGGCTTGATATTGCTTTATGTGACAAAGATAGGTTGGATTGATAGCTTGTTGGCTTTTTTGTTCGGAGGCATTATTGTTGTGACCGGAATATCCATCTTACGTAAGACTATTAGCAACTTATTGGACAAGGCGGATGAGACATTGCTCAAGGAGTTGGCAAACTATTTGAACAACAACCGCCAACCAGATTGGATAGATATCCATAATGCCAGAGTCTTGAAATACGGAAGTTGCTTGCATGTGGATTGCGACTTGACACTTCCTTGGTTTTACACGGTGGATAAAGGACATGAATGTGGGGCTTACATGAAAGAGCTATTGCAGCAGAAATGTGGTGAACGGATTGATATGACAATTCATCTGGATCCATGTAATGTTTCAGAAGAGTGTAAATGCGGATACTGCCCGAATGCAGAATGTAGTTACAGGCAGAAACCTTTGATGCGTTAGTTCCTATCTCTTTCCAAACATTCACCCAGACGGATAATGAAAAAGCGGATAACTCTTAAGGATTGTCTGCTGTCGAATAATATGTTGTATAACATATACTAAAAGTTTCTTCCCCAAAATGATTTTCCGTACTTTGCGTGACATTAAGTTTTAAATATATCTGCCGAAGTTATTACCTGCTTCGGTGATAATCAAAAAGAGGAATTTGTCATGAGAAAGTATCCTAAAATTGGAATTCGCCCAACTATTGACGGCCGTCAAGGAGGCGTTCGTGAAAGTCTTGAAGAAAAAACAATGAGCTTGGCTAAAGCGGTAGCTGACTTGATATCATCACATCTAAAGAATGGAGATGGCTCACCAGTTGAGTGCGTGATTGCTGATTCTACTATAGGAAGAGTAGCGGAAACTGCTGCTTGTGCCGAGAAATTTGAACGTGAAGGAGTAGGAGCAACCATTACAGTTACATCTTGCTGGTGTTATGGTTCCGAAACAATGGATATGAATCCATATTGGCCAAAGGCTGTTTGGGGATTTAATGGGACAGAACGCCCTGGAGCTGTCTATTTGGCTGCCGTATTGGCTGCGCATGCACAAAAGGGTTTGCCTGCTTATGGTATTTATGGACACGACGTGCAAGACTTGGCAGATAATACAATCCCTGCAGATGTGGCAGAAAAGATATTGCGTTTCGCTCGCGCAGCCATGGCTGTTGCAACAATGAGAGGAAAGAGCTACCTGAGTTTTGGTAGTGTTGCCATGGGAATTGCCGGGTCAATCGTAAATCCGGACTTCTTTCAGGAATATTTAGGCATGAGAAACGAAAGCGTGGATGAAACAGAAATCTTGCGCCGCATGGATGAAGGTATTTATGACCATGAAGAGTTTGAAAAGGCTATGAGGTGGACAGAGAAGTACTGCAAACCTAATGAAGGTGAAGATTTCAATCCGGCTGCTAAAGTGAAAGACCGTGCTGGCAAGGATAAAGATTGGGAATTTGTCGTGAAGATGACAATCATCATGCGTGATTTGATGATTGGAAATCCGAAATTGTCGGAATTGGGCTTTAAAGAGGAAGCTTTAGGGCACAATGCCATTGCAGCTGGATTCCAAGGACAACGGCAGTGGACAGACTGGAAACCGAATGGTGATTTCTCTGAGGCGTTGTTAAATACGTCTTTTGATTGGAATGGCATTCGTGAAGCTTTTGTAGTGGCTACCGAAAACGATGCTTTGAACGGTGTTGCTATGTTGTTCGCTCATCTGTTGACTCATCGCGCTCAAATATTCAGTGATGTACGTACTTATTGGAGCCCGGAAGCTGTGAAGCGTGTGACTGGCATGGAATTGACTGGCGATGCAAAGAATGGTATCATTCACTTGATTAATTCTGGAGCAACGACGTTGGACGGGTCTGGGCAATGTTCAGATGCTGAAGGCAAACCAATAATGAAGCAAGCTTGGGAAATGACGGAAGAGGATATGGAAGCTTGTCTGAAAGCAACCACTTGGTATCCGGCTAACCGTGACTATTTCCGTGGTGGAGGTTATTCAAGTAATTTCTTGACAAGAGGAGGCATGCCTGTCACAATGATTCGTGCGAACTTGGTGAAAGGTTTAGGTCCAGTGCTTCAGATTGCAGAAGGATGGACAGTGGACTTAGATCCAGCTATTCATAAAGTGTTGGACGAACGTACAGACCGCACATGGCCTACTACTTGGTTTACTCCTCGTTTGGATCCGAAGAAAGATGCCTTTAAAGATGTATATAGTGTCATGAACAATTGGGGCGCTAACCACGGTGCCATTAGTTATGGTCATATTGGAGCAGATTTGATAACAATGGCTTCTATGCTTCGCATACCGGTGTGCATGCATAATGTAGAAGACAAGGATATCTTCCGCCCGTCAGCTTGGAACGCATTCGGAATGGATAAAGAAGGAGCTGATTACAGAGCATGTGCTGCTTACGGTCCTGTTTATAAATAATCGAATACCGTTGATTCATGAGTGACAAGAAACGATCCGTACTGCAAAAAGATGGGATAAGTTACCTGATTCCGTTTGCCCTGATAACAAGTTGTTTCGCTCTTTGGGGATTTGCGAATGACATTACCAATCCGATGGTAAAAGCTTTTTCCAAGATTTTCAGGATGAGCGTGTCCGATGGAACGTTGGTGCAGGTAGCTTTCTATGGAGGATACTTTGCCATGGCTTTCCCGGCTGCGATGTTCATCCGCAAGTTTTCCTATAAAGCAGGCGTCATGATGGGGCTGGGTTTATATGCCGCGGGAGCTTTCCTGTTTTATCCGGCGATGATGACGGGAAGCTATTATCCTTTCTTGATAGCCTATTTTGTCTTGACCTGTGGGTTGTCTTTCCTGGAGACTAGTTGTAATCCATACATCTTGTCGATGGGTCCCGAAGAGACAGCTACTCGGCGACTGAATTTGGCTCAAGCCTTTAATCCGATGGGCTCACTATTGGGCATGTATGTAGCCATGAACTTTATTCAGAACCGGTTGCACCCGATGGATACGATTGAGCGAAGCAAACTTTCGATGGAAGAATTCGAGACGATACGCAATGCGGATTTGAATGTGTTGATTACGCCTTATTTGGCTATCGGATTGGTGGTATTGTTAATGCTGTTAGTTATCTGCTTGGTGAAGATGCCTAAGAATGCAGACCAGTCACACCGGATTGATTTTGCGAATACGCTGAAACGTATTTGTGGCATTCCGCATTACCGGGAAGGAGTCATTGCCCAATTCTTTTATGTGGGAGCGCAAATCATGTGTTGGACATTCGTGATTCAGTATGGAACGCGCTTATTTATGGCGGAAGGAATGGATGAACAGGCAGCGGAAGTGTTGTCTCAACGTTACAATATCATTGCGATGATTATCTTTTGTGCCAGCCGTTTCATCTGCACATTCATTTTGCGTTACCTCAGTCCGGGATTGTTGCTGAAAGTACTGGCATTTGCCGGCATGGCCTTTACATTCGGAGTCATTTCGTTCCAGAATATTTTGGGAATGTACTGCTTGGTGGGCGTTTCTGCTTGTATGTCGCTGATGTTCCCTACGATTTACGGAATTGCTTTGCAAGGATTGGGAGACGATGCCAAATTTGGAGCAGCAGGATTGATAATGGCTATTTTGGGAGGTTCTGTATTGCCACCTCTTCAAGCTGCCATTATTGACCAGCATACATTGTTTGGATTGCCAGCAGTCAATCTTTCCTTTGTTTTGCCATTTATTTGCTTTGTCGTGATTGTGATTTATGGGCATCGTTCCTATCAACGCGAAAAAGGATTATTGGCCAAATAACAGAACTGTTAGTTTATCATTGTAGGTAAATAATAATAGTGCCACTATGAGTAAGAATGCGGTTCGCTTCACTCGTAGTGGCACTTCTGTTTTTTAATCGGGTTTCCTTTATTCTTTCCAATCGTATAAGTTCTCTTTCTTATGTCGGCTGATTTGCTCTTTCACTTCAGGGAAGAAACGTTTCAGGATGGAGTATAATCCTGGGTCATAACGTTGGAGTTCTTCTCGTGTGTTGATTTTATTGTGCTTGCCGTCGCCATCATCTTTGTTCACTTCCGCATTGACATTGAACCAATCTTGTACGCCTTCAGCCCAATATTCAGCGATGTTGGTAGAGGCATAAACGTTTTTCCAACGTCCTTTGGCGACAGCAGCATCGAGGCTGGCTTGTAATTCATCGTTGAAATCAGGATATACAGGAAGAATACCAACGAAGTGAATCGTATGGGCAAATTCATGAATCATGATATCTTCAGCATGATATTTGTCGATTTGGTAAGCTAAGATATTCTCTTCGGCACATGTAGAGAAGGGCATTTCCAAAGTTCCGCCTAATCCTCGTGCACGCACATCCCAGTTTAAAGTTGTATCATTCACCAAATCCGCATGTTCCGGGATATCCGTTGTTCCTTCGTATCGAGCCATGATACCGACTCGAGTGTTTCGGCTGGTCATCGATTCCATCACCTCTTTCGGCAACACATCCGTTAGAGCTTTAAACTAACGTAAGCCGCATAAAAACAGGAATCGGGCACACGCCATGAGCTTACGACATGGATGCCGTTAACGTTCATATACTTCTTATAAAACGGATCCAATTTCAATTCCGCAGGAGGAGCCGTGATTTTAGGAGTATCTACTAACGCCAACGTTTGAATTTCATCGGAAAAAGGCACTGGAATATTGTTGCCTTTGTTGGGTTGCTGACAGCTAAATGCCATTATAGCAATGGTCGATATAGCTAAAGTGTTTAGGTATTGATTTTTCATATATCAAAATGTTTATACGCTGCAAATGTATAAAAAAAACAGAAACGAAGAATATGTTTTTTATTCAAAAATAATTACTACTTTTGTCTCATCCACCGTTTCATGTGGATAAAATTAATACCATTGATTGACTTAAATTAATAAGAATGAAAAGAGACAACGTCATTTTCGATATCATCGAAAAAGAACATCAGCGTCAATTGAAAGGAATCGAATTGATCGCTTCTGAGAATTTTGTTAGTAACCAGGTGATGGAAGCTATGGGTAGCTGCCTTACAAATAAATATGCAGAAGGTTACCCAGGCAAACGTTATTATGGCGGTTGCGAAGTAGTGGATCAAAGCGAGACAATTGCTATCGATCGAATTAAGAAGATCTTCAATGCAGAATGGGCGAATGTTCAGCCTCATTCCGGAGCTCAGGCAAATGCAGCTGTTTTGTTAGCAGTGTTGAATCCTGGTGATACTTTCTTGGGCTTGAATTTGGCTCATGGAGGACACTTGTCTCATGGTTCTGCAGTCAACAGTTCTGGTATTTATACCGTGCTACTGCTTACAATGTGAAGGAAGAAACAGGTCGTGTTGATTATGACCAGATGGAAGAAGTAGCATTGAAAGAAAAACCGAAATTGATAATTGGTGGTGGTTCTGCTTATTCTCGTGACTGGGATTACAAACGTATGCGTGAAATTGCTGACAAAGTAGGTGCTTTGTTGATGGTGGATATGGCTCACCCGGCAGGTTTGATTGCTGCTGGTTTGTTGAACAACCCGTTGGAATATGCACACATTGTTACATCAACTACTCATAAGACTTTGCGCGGTCCGCGTGGTGGTATCATCTTGTTAGGTAAAGATTTTGAAAATCCTTGGGGAAAGAAGACTCCGAAGGGCGAAATCAAGAAGATGTCACAATTGTTGGATTCTGCTGTATTCCCTGGCATCCAAGGTGGTCCGTTGGAACACGTGATTGCTGCTAAGGCTGTAGCTTTCGGTGAAGCTTTGGAACCTGAATATAAGGAATATCAAAAACAAGTTAAGAAGAATGCTGCTGTTATGGCACAGGCTTTCGTTGATAAAGGTTATAAGATCATTTCTAACGGTACAGATAACCATAGCATGTTGATTGACTTGCGTACTAAATTCCCTGAATTGACTGGTAAGGTTGCAGAAAAGGCATTGGTTGCTGCTGATATCACAGTAAACAAGAACATGGTTCCGTTTGACAGCCGTTCAGCTTTCCAAACTTCTGGTATTCGTGTCGGAACACCGGCTATCACTACCCGTGGTGTTAAGGAAGATATGATGGGTGAAGTTGTTGAAATGATTGATACAGTATTGGCTGCTCCTGAATGCGACAAGACAATTGCTGCAGTTCGTGAGAAAGTTAATCAGATGATGAAGCAATATCCAATCTTTGCTTGGTAATATCAAAACATTTGGCGGTGTGTCATAATTGTAAACTGTCGTGTTGCTTTCGGAATTCGACCTCTGCGTCTAACATTTTACTAATTATGACATACCTTAAGGAGCTGCATCAAAACGATTGTTTTGACACAGCCCCTTTTATTTTTATATTGATTATTGAGTATTCACGTTTATAAAAAACACAAAAAATGAAAAGATTATTAGCTACATTCTGTGCAGGAATAGCCCTTTGTCTTTTGGCTTCATGTGATGGATCACAAGGAGAAGTTAAGACTTACAATCAGGGTGTCAATGTGATTCCTGCTCCGCAAAGCATGGTACAGCACGATGGATTCTTCCAATTGAGTAATGGAGTATCGTTTGCAGCAACTGATCCAAACGCCAAGACAGTCGCTGAGTTTTTCGCTGCTAAAATTAAATCAGCAACCGGATATGAGGCTCAAGTGGGTGACAAAGGTAATATTACACTTACGATTGACCCATCTGCCGATGTCGAAAATGATGAAGGATATTTGTTGGAAGTGAATGAAAAGAACGTATCTGTAGTAGCAAAAACAGCACAAGGCCTTTTCTATGGTATGCAGACATTTATGCAGTTGTTGCCTGCTGAAATTGAAAGTGCGTCTGTGGTAAAAGGAATTGCTTGGCAGGCTCCTACTGTCAGTGTGAAAGATGCTCCTCGTTTCGGCTATCGTGGTATTATGTTGGACCCGTGTCGTCACTTTATGCCAGTTGAAAACATCAAACGATATATCGATGTCCTTTCTTTGTTTAAAATAAACCGTCTTCATTGGCATTTGACGGAAGACCAAGGCTGGCGCATTGAAATCAAGAAATATCCTAAATTGCAGGAAATCGCTTCTAAGCGAATCGAAGGCGAAGGATATGAGCATGGCGGATATTACACTCAAGAAGAGGTGAAAGAAGTCGTTCAGTATGCCGCTGACCACTTTATCACTGTTGTTCCTGAATTGGAAATCCCGGGACATGAAATGGCAGCAATTGCGGCTTATCCGGAATTGTCTTGTAAGGGAGAAGCAGCTTCTCCTCGTGTCATTTGGGGTGTTGAGGACGTGGTCATGTGTCCGGGAAAGAAGATATGTTCAAATTCTTGGAAGATGTGATTGATGAAATGGTTCCTTTGTTCCCAGGTGAATATTTCCATATCGGTGGAGACGAATGCCCGAAGACAAGCTGGAAAAACTGTCCGCTTTGCCAGAAACGTATCCGCGAAGAGGGCTTGAAGGGCGATAAACAACATTCAGCTGAAGAGAAATTGCAGAGTTATGTTATCCAGCGCATGGAGAAATACTTGGCAACCAAAGGCAAGAAGATCATCGGATGGGATGAGATATTGGAAGGCGGATTGGCTCCTTCTGCTACGGTTATGTCTTGGCGTGGAGAAGAAGGCGGTATCGCTGCGGCAGCAATGAATCACACTGTCATCATGACTCCGGGTTCGAATGGAATGTACTTAGACCACTATCAGGGAGATCCTAAATTGGAACCGACCGGAATAGGTGGATATGCTACATTGGAAAAGACTTATAGCTATGACCCTGTTCCTGATACATTGAAAACATTGGGCAAAGGTGATTACGTATTAGGCGTGCAAGGAAATACTTGGGCTGAATATTTCTATACAGAAGAAGTCCGCAATTACCGTGTATTCCCGAGAATCATAGCAGTGGCTGAAATCGGTTGGACTAATTTGGATAGAAAAGATTTCAAGGATTTCGAACGTCGTATCAATAATGCTTATGTTCGTTTGGACAACCATGGCATCAATTATCATATTCCACAACCGGAACAACCTAATGGTTCTTGTAACACAGTTGCCTTTACCGACAAGGCTTCTTTGGAATTCAAGACAACAAGACCAGTCAAGATGGTTTACACGTTGGATGGATCAGAACCTACTCCGAACTCAACAGCTTATACAGCTCCTATTGAAGTTTCAGAAACTGCAACTGTTAAGATTGCTTCTGTATTACCTTCAGGAAAGATGAGCCCAATCCGTACGATTGAAGTTATCAAACAGGAGTTGGCTCCGGCAGTAGAGGTAGAAAAGACAGCTCCTGGATTGAACATGGAGGTGAAAGATGGCATGTATTTGAATGTCAAAGAATATGAAGCTGCCCAGAAAGAAACAAAGAAGTCAGTGATTAAAGATTTGAAGGAAATAGTTTCTGTCGTAAAAACATCTGAATCAATGCGCGGAGTCAATCAGTATGCCGCAGTTGCTTCTGGTTATGTGGAAATACCTGAAGACGGTGTGTATTATATCTCATCTGATCTGGAAGAAGTTTGGATTGACGGCAAACGCATGATTGATAACGGAGGCGAAGTAAAACGTTTCTCTCGCCACGACACTTCAGCTGCATTGGCAAAAGGTAAGCACGAATTGAAAGTCGTATTCTTAGGTCACGTTATGGGCGGATGGCCTTCTAATTGGAATGACGGAAGTGTCAAGTTGAGAAAATCTGACGCTACGAAGTTTACTCCGGTTACAGCAGATATGTTGTCACATTGATATAGACTGTTTCTGATAACAGCCGTGTCAGTTTAAGATAAAAGGGTGGTGTGTCAAATGGATGTTATGACACACCGCCCTTTATGTTTTCATACGATTATGAAATACCAATTACAAATTGATAATACTCTGTTAATCAGTATGATGTTATGTTTGTTTGGATAGATGGCGGATATCGGAAAAAACATACCGTTGTTTTGAAAAAAACATTGGACGTTTTTGAAAAAACATTGGACGTTTTCAAAAATTCCTCGTGACGTTTTTTTCAAAACAACGGTATGTTTAAAATTGACGCTCCGCACGGCTTTTTTTATCTGTTAAAAAGCCTTCTATGCCAAGTTTTATGACATAAAAAAATGAAAAAGCTTATGTAATAATATCAAGATAGTGATATTTTTTTTGTATTTTTGCAGTGTATTATACAAAAATAGAAACGCAATGAATCTATTAGAACTGAGTGAACAAGAAATAATAAGGCGTAACAGCATGATGCAGTTGCGTGAGATGGGGATAGAACCATATCCTGCAGCAGAGTATGTGACTAACGCATTTTCAAAAGAGATAAAAGAAAATTTTAAAGATGAAGATGCTGAACCTCGTCAGGTTAGCATTGCGGGGCGTATCATGAGCCGCCGCATCATGGGAAAAGCTTCTTTTATGGAACTTCAGGACTCGGAAGGACGTATACAAGTATATATTTCCCGCGATGACATTTGTCCGGATGAAAACAAGGACCTTTATACAGTCGTGTTTAAAAAATTGTTGGATATCGGTGACTTTGTGGGAATTGAAGGATATGTTTTCCGCACTCAAATGGGTGAAATTTCAGTTCATGCCAAGAAATTGACTGTGTTGTCAAAGTCATTGAGACCTTTGCCAATCGTAAAATATAAAGATGGTGTGGCTTATGACGGATTCAACGATCCAGAGTTGCGCTATCGTCAACGCTACGTTGACTTGGTTGTCAACGACGGTGTTAAAGATATCTTCTTGAAACGTGCGAAAGTCTTGCAGACGATGCGCAGTGTTTTGGATAATGCCGGTTATACCGAAGTGGAAACTCCGACATTGCAGTCAATACCGGGTGGAGCCAGTGCCCGTCCGTTCATTACTCATTTCAACGCATTGAATATTGATATGTATATGCGTATCGCTACTGAGCTTTATTTGAAGCGATTGATAGTGGGTGGTTTGAAGGCGTGTATGAAATCGGAAAGAATTTCCGTAACGAAGGAATGGACAGAACCCATAATCCTGAATTTACTTGCATGGAATTATATGTGCAGTATAAGGATTATAATTGGATGATGTCATTTACTGAAAAGTTGATTGAGGCGATATGTGTTGCAGTTAATGGTACAACTGAAACCGTAGTGGACGGCAAGACTATCAACTTGAAAGCTCCTTATCGCAGATTGCCGATTTTGGATGCCATTAAAGAGAAGACCGGATACGATTTGAATGGTATGGAAGAAGATCAAATCCGTGAAGTTTGCAAGAAACTCAATATGGAGATAGACGAAACGATGGGTAAAGGCAAATTGATTGATGAAATCTTCGGGGAATTTTGCGAAGGGACATTTATCCAACCAACCTTTATTATTGACTATCCGGTTGAAATGTCACCACTTACTAAGATGCACCGTAGCAAACCGGGCTTGACCGAACGCTTTGAGTTGATGGTGAACGGTAAAGAATTGGCGAATGCTTATTCTGAATTAAATGACCCGATCGATCAGGAAGCCCGTTTCAAGGAACAGATGAGATTGGCGGCCAAAGGTGATGACGAAGCAATGATTATCGACCAAGATTTCATGCGTGCGTTGGAATATGGAATGCCTCCTACGAGTGGAATTGGCATTGGAATCGACCGTTTGGTTATGTTGATGACAGGTCAGACAACAATCCAGGGAAGTGTTGCTATTCCCTCAAATGCGTCCTGAAAAGACCGTGAAGAAGGATAGCGTAGAAAAATATGTTGAAATAGGAGTAGACAAAGACTGGGTTCCTGTTTTGCAAAAGGCGGGCTATGTAACAGTCGATACTTTGAAAGAAGCGAATGCTAACAAAGTAAGACAAGAACTTTGCGAACTTAATAAGAAATACAAGTTAGGCTTGGAAAATCCTGCTGTTAATCAGATAGAAAGCTGGATTGCGAATGCGGCCAAATAAAATCAGGTACAGTGATGAATTTGCCAGGAAAAATTGCAATAATGGGAGGCGGTAGCTGGGCTACCGCATTAGCCAAAATTGTACTCTCGACTCAGAAGAGCATCAATTGGTATATGCGTCGTGTTGACCAAATCGAAGATTTCAAACAGACAGGACATAACCCAAGTTATTTGTCTGCTGTAGAGTTTGACGTGGATCGTGTTAATTTTTATTCGGATATCAATAAGACGATTGAAGAATCGGACACATTGATATTTGCGACACCTTCTCCGTTTTTGAAACAACATTTGCAGAAGGTGACGACTCCGATGACTGATAAATTTATTATTTCAGCCATCAAAGGAATCGTACCCGATGAAAATATGCTGATTGCTGATTATTTCGCTGAGTATTATCATGTGCCTTTGGAGCAGATTGCCGTGATTGGTGGTCCTTGCCATGCGGAAGAGATTGCTTTGGAACGACTTTCTTATATCACTTTGGCGTGTCCTGATATTGAAAAGGTGAAACAATTGTCTATAGTATTCCAAAATCAATATTTGAGGAATTCTTGTTGCAAGGATGTTACCGGAATAGAATATGCTTCGGTGTTGAAGAATGTCTATGCTATTGTAGCCGGCATTTGCCATGGGATGAAATACGGGGACAATTTTTTGGCAGTATTCATTTGCAATGCTATTGAAGAGATGCGCAGGTTCTTGCATGCCGTCCATGGTTTGGACCGGGACATTACAGACTCTGTCTATTTGGGCGATTTGCTTGTGACGGCTTATTCCCGTTTCAGTAGAAACAGAACTTTTGGAACCATGATAGGAAAAGGCTATTCAGTCAAGACAGCCCAATTGGAGATGGAGATGATAGCAGAAGGATATTATGGCACCAAGTGTATCCATGAAATCAATGAGAAATATAAAGTCGATATGCCTATTTTAAATACGCTTTATGCTATTTTGTATGAGCGTAAATCCCCAATAACTGAAATAAGGCAGTTGACAAAAACATTTAAATAAATCCGATAGAGTTGGTTTATGAAGAACATTAACTTAAACATTGAAAAAGTGTTCGGCTTTGTGCCAAAAGAACAGATTTTCGCACAAGAAGCGAAAGCAAATGAGTGCATTGCTACTTTGCATAATGGCAATGGTGCAGGTAATGACTTTTTAGGATGGCTGCATTTGCCCTCTTCCATTACAGATGAGCAATTGACCGATATTGAAAACACAGCGAATGCCTTGCGTTCAAAATGCGAAATCGTTGTAGCTATTGGTATTGGTGGAAGTTATTTAGGTACGCGGGCAGTAGTGGAAGCTATGAATAATAGCTTTGATGCTCTTCATACAACAAACCGAAAGAATCCGGTGTTGTTATATGCCGGTCATAACATCGGTGAGGATTACTTATATGAATTAAGCGAAGTGTTGAAAGGTCGCCAGTTTGGTATCATCAACATTTCTAAATCTGGAACAACAACAGAGCCAGCTTTGGCTTTCCGTATTTTGAAGAAACAGTTGGAAGATGCTGTTGGTAAGGAAGAAGCAAAACATCGTATTGTTGCAATTACCGATGCGAAGAAGGGTGCCTTGCGCAAGTTGGCTGACCAGAGGGTTATAAGACATTCATTATTCCTGACAATGTGGGAGGACGTTTTTCTGTTCTTACTCCGGTTGGGTTGTTGCCAATTGCTGTGGCTGGTGTGAATATCCGTGATTTGGTAGCTGGTGCTGTTTCTATGGAAAAGGCAACCGACCAAGCTGTTCCTTTTGCCGAGAATATTTCAGCTATATATGCAGCTGTTCGTAACGAGCTTTATAAAGATGGCAAGAAGATTGAAATCTTGTGTAATTTCCATCCGAAGTTGCATTATATTGCAGAATGGTGGAAACAGCTTTATGGAGAAAGTGAAGGAAAGACAATAAAGGTATTTTCCCCGCAGCTGTTGATTTGACGACTGATTTGCATTCAATGGGACAATGGATCCAGGATGGCGAACGTACTATTTTTGAAACGGTAATTTCTGTGGAAGAACCGGCTCATAAAGTGATTGTCCCGACAGACGAGGAGAACTTGGATGGTTTGAACTTCTTGGCTGGCAAACGAGTAGATGAAGTCAACAAAATGGCTGAATTGGGAACTCAATTGGCGCACGTGGACGGTGGTGTTCCTAATGTCAAGATAACTATCCCGGCTGTTACTCCATATTATATTGGTCAGCTATTCTATTTCTTTGAAAAAGCTTGTGGCATCAGCGGGTATATGTTGGATGTGAATCCGTTCAACCAACCGGGTGTCGAGGCTTATAAGAAGAATATGTTTGCATTGTTGAACAAACCAGGTTACGAGAAGGAAAGCGAAGCAATCAAAAGTAGATTATAATAAATCGATAAGCAAGGACGGTGTGTCTTAATTGCAAACTACTGTGTTGCTTTCGGAAATCGACCTCAGTTATTTACTTCAGTAAACCCCTGTCGGTCTTATCCTCAGCATCAAACATTTTGCTAATTCTAATGCACCTTAAGGGGCTGTGTCAAAATGGATGTTTTGATGCAGCCCCTTTGCGGTTTGCGATTCTGACATGTTATTCGTGTCTTTGTTTATGTTTCTAAGAGAAAAGAATATGAGGAAGGAGATAATAGAGAAAGCAAAATCCAACTATCAATTGAGGAGCGGAAAGGAACTTATGCCTAAAGCCGTTTTATTTGATATGGACGGAGTTTTGTATGACTCCATGCGTTTCCATGCGAAAGCTTGGAAGGAGGTGGCAGATCGTTACCATTTGCTTGCTTCTGAAAAGGAGTTCTATATGTATGAAGGAAGAACAGGAGAAAGCACCATTGATATTTTATATCAGCAAACATTTGGAAGGAACGCCACGGAGGAGGAACGCAATCGTATTTATGAAGAAAAGGCAAAACTGTTCCAACAAATGAACGATGGAGAGGCGATGTCTGGAGCTGCGGATGTTTTGGAAAAGGTAAAGAATTCCGGACTGAAACGCTTGGTAGTGACTGGTTCCGGACAAAAAAGCTTGATTGGAAAATTGGAACATACTTATCCAGGTTGCTTTTCCCCGGAGATGATGGTGACAGCTTTTGATGTGAAACGTGGAAAGCCCGATCCGGAACCATATTTGATGGCGTTGGAAAAGGCAGGAATTGAAGCTAACGAGGCGATAGTCGTGGAGAATGCTCCTTTGGGCGTGAGAGCCGGAGTGGCTGCTGGAATATTTACGATTGCTGTTAATACAGGTCCGTTGGATGATGAGGTCCTGTTGGCGGAAGGTGCCAATTTGTTATTCCCGACAATGTCGTCATTAGCAGCCAACTGGGAAGCAATCGTCAGGTAAAAGTAAAGATGTTGACAATAGTGCGATATTTAAGACATAAAAGCAGATAAAAAGAGAAATAAAGAGGTTGTGTTATGACAATTTGTCTGTATTGGGCTTTGGCATTGGATTTGTAGATTATTGAGTGAAAACAATAAATACAAAGAATAAAGGAAGGAGATTAAATATATGAATTTTAACAACTTTACAATCAAAGCTCAAGAAACAGTGCAGCAGGCAGTGCAGCTGGTTACACAAAATAACCAGCAGGCTATTGAACCTGTTCATTTGTTAAAGGCTGTCATAATGACGGGCGAAAGCATCTCTAATTTCCTCTTCCAGAAATTGGGTGTGAACGCCCAGCAAGTGACAAAAGCGTTGGATGCCCAAATAGCATCTTTGCCGAAAGTTTCAGGTGGAGAACCTTATTTGTCTGGAGAATCGAATAAGGTATTGCAGAAAGCAGTTGATTATTCATCGAAGATGGGTGATCAATATGTTTCCATCGAACCGATTATTTTGGCTCTTTATACCGAAAAGAGCAGTGCTTCTCAGATTTTGAAGGATGCAGGTTTTACGGAAGACGAGTTGCGTAAGGCAATTGATGAGTTGCGTAAAGGAAACAAAGTAACCAGTCAGTCTGCCGAGGATACTTACGAAGCGTTGAGCAAATATGCCATCAATCTGAATGAGCGTGCACGAAGTGGAAAGCTGGATCCTGTCATCGGTCGTGATGAAGAGATTCGTCGAGTTCTGCAGATTTGAGCCGTCGTACTAAAAACAACCCGATTTTGATAGGTGAGCCGGGTGTCGGTAAGACTGCGATTGCAGAAGGACTTGCGCAACGAATTGTCAGAGGTGATGTCCCGGAGAATCTGAAGACTAAACAGATATTCTCTTTGGATATGGGAGCCTTGATAGCGGGTGCTAAATATAAAGGTGAATTTGAAGAGCGACTGAAGGCTGTGGTCAACGAAGTGATGAAGTCGGAAGGTGAGATCATACTCTTCATTGATGAAATCCATACATTGGTGGGCGCAGGCAAAGGTGAAGGAGCCATGGATGCTGCCAATATCTTGAAGCCCGCATTGGCTCGTGGAGACTTGAGGTCTATTGGTGCGACCACTTTGGAAGAGTATCAAAAGTACTTTGAAAAAGATAAAGCATTGGAACGCCGATTCCAAATAGTAATGGTGGATGAGCCTACGGAAATCGATGCTATATCTATCTTGCGAGGATTGAAGGAGAAGTATGAGAATCATCATAAAGTGCGTATCAAGGATGATGCAATCATTGCGGCTGTTAAATTGTCCAGTCGATATATTACTGACCGTTTCTTGCCGGATAAGGCGATTGACCTGATGGATGAAGCTGCGGCTCGTTTGCGTATGCAGATGAATTCTGTGCCGGAAGCGTTGGATGAAGTTTCCCGTCATATCAAACAATTGGAAATTGAAAGGGAAGCCATCAAGCGGGAAGACGATAAGTCGAAGTTGGAACAATTGAACAAAGAAATCGCCGACTTGAAAGAAGAAGAGGCTAAGCAGAAAGCCCAGTGGGAAAGCGAAATCTTTGATTAATAAGATCCAGCAGGACAAAGTCGATATCGAAAACTTCAAGTTCGAAGCAGAGAAAGCCGAGCGGGAAGGCAATTATGGCAAGGTGGCTGAGATTCGGTATGGCAAAATCAAAGAGAAAGAAAACGACATCAAGGTGGTACAAGAGAAACTGCATTGTATGCAGGGCGCAGCTGCCATGATTAAGGAAGAGGTTGACAGTGATGATATTGCCGAGGTCGTATCAAGATGGACAGGAATCCCAGTGACAAAGATGTTGCAGAGCGAACGTGAAAAATTGTTGCACTTGGAAGAAGAGCTTCATAAACGTGTCATTGGGCAGGACGAAGCTATTCATGCCATTGCAGATGCCGTTCGAAGAAGCCGTGCCGGCTTGCAAGACCCGAAACGTCCAATCGGTTCGTTTATTTTCTTGGGAACGACAGGTGTCGGAAAAACAGAATTGGCCAAGGCGTTGGCAGATTATTTGTTTGATGACGAGAACATGATGACACGTATTGATATGAGCGAATACCAGGAGAAGTTCAGTGCGACTCGTTTGATTGGTGCGCCTCCGGGATACGTTGGATATGATGAAGGTGGACAATTGACGGAGGCAATACGCCGCAAACCATATTCTGTCGTCTTGTTCGATGAAATAGAAAAAGCACATCCTGATGTGTTCAATATATTGTTGCAAGTTTTGGATGATGGTCGTTTGACGGACAACAAAGGCAGAACGGTTAACTTCAAGAATACGATTATCATCATGACAAGTAACTTGGGTTCTTCTTTAATCCGGGATAATTTCGAGAAGATTACGGATGCGAACAGAGTCCAGGTTGTCGAACAGACCAAATCGCAAGTGATGGATTTGTTGAAGAAGACCATTCGTCCTGAGTTCTTGAACCGTATTGATGAAATCATCATGTTTACTCCTTTGAACGAAGATGAGATTCGTCAGATTGTGAAATTGCAATTGAACGGAGTGAAGAAGATGGTAGGACAAAACGGCATAGATTTGGAATTTACTGATGCGGCTCTCGACTTCATTAGCCATGAAGGTTACGACCCACAGTTTGGTGCTCGACCTGTCAAACGAGTTATTCAGCGTTATGTTTTGAATGAGTTGTCAAAACAGATATTGAGCGGCAAGGTGGATCGGGAACATCCGATTGTTATAGACCGTGAAAGTAGTGGCGATGGATTAATATTTACAAATTAACCTGTTATTTGTAAGATGAAGTAAATTCACCTATAGAAATTCATTTGATTTTTAATCCCGGCTTTTGTGATAAAGGTCGGGATTTTTTTGTTTGTAAGAATGTATAGGAAGGCGATATTTTTCGTAAGTTTGCATTAAAATCAGATTTTAGTAAAATGGCAAAGAAGAATAGTACGAAGCAAGATAATAATACAAAGCCAACTCGGTTGAGTGTGATAAAGAATTTTTTTACATCAGAACGGACACGTTTCATCACAGGATTGATTCTTTCTGTATTGACTATCTATTTGGCTCTTGCATTGATTTCCTTTTTCTTTACAGGAGCTGCCGATCAAAGCAAGGTTGAAAACTTAGGAGTGATGGAGATGTTGTCCAATCACGGAAGTGTCGAGAATTGGACGGGAGTCCGTGGAGCATGCATTTCTGATTTGTTGATGAACCGCTTGTTTGGTGTCTCTTCTTTCATGATTCTTTATTTCATAGGTTCGGTAGGAGTGGTGCTGATGAAAATCAGGAGAATTAATCTGCTGAACCGCTTTATCTTTTCTGCCTCTGCTTTGGTGTGGGGCTCTTGGGCTTTTGCCTTCTTCTTTATAAAAGGATATGAAGATACCTTTATGTTCTTGGGAGGACAGCATGGTTATTACGTTGTGCAGACTTTGAATGACAATTTGGGTATTATGGGAACATTCTTGTTTCTGTTGACCTTCTTTTTGATTATTGCTATCTTCTCATGCAAAAAGACAATCCCGTTCTTGCAACGTCTTTTGAACTTTGGGTGGATGCCCAAAATCTGTATGCCGAAGCTAAAGCTATGGAAGAAGAAAAAAGAAGACGACGGAGTTGTCATTGCCATGGATACGGAGAATGACTCGGATGATAGCGAGACAGAAACAACGGAAGGGGAAGAAGTGATAGAGCCAGTTGATGCGCCTACAGAAACAGAAGCTGCTTCTGGTTTGGAAAATGAGACGGAAAAGGAGGCTTTTGTCACTATTTCGCATGAAGGAGCAGATGTAGAAGAGGAGGGAAAAACGGAATCTGAAGTTTTCCAACCGGCTATCCCTGCTAATGAAAAGCAGGCTGAATTAGCACATGCTGGAGAAAATGGTGCGGAGGATGATTTGAAAATAGAGATTGCGCCGGGCGAGGAGGAGGATTATAACGGATCAGCTTTGGGAAATTATGATCCTCGCTTGGACTTGTCCCGCTATGTATTTCCGAACATAGATTTGTTGGAAGTGTATGACCAAGGGAAAATCGAGATAAACGAAGAGGATTTGAAGAATAACCAGCAGCTCATAAAGAAGGCGTTGGAGGATTTTGGCATCAAGATTGCATCAATTAAGGCGACGGTCGGACCAACTGTTACTTTGTATGAGATTATCCCTGAGCCTGGAGTCCGAATTGCTCGTATAAACTTTGGAAGATGACATTGCATTGAATTTGGCGGCATTGCAAATCCGCATCATTGCCCCGATTCCAGGAAAAGGGACGATTGGTATTGAAGTGCCGAACAAGAAGCCTCAGACTGTCTCCATGCGTTCCGTGATTGCTTCCAAGAAGTTCCAAGAGTGCACTTATGATTTGCCGGTCGCAATGGGAAAGACCATAACCAATGAGGTTTGTATGTTCGATTTGGCAAAAGCTCCCCATTTGCTGGTGGCTGGAGCGACGGGACAAGGAAAATCGGTTGGTTTGAATGCTATTATCACTTCCTTGCTTTATAAGAAGCATCCGGCGGAATTGAAGTTTGTGATGATTGACCCTAAGATGGTTGAATTTAGCCTTTATTCTAAGATTGAAAGGCATTATCTGGCCAAATTACCCAATATAGACAATCCTATCGTGACCGAGCCGTTGGATGCTGTGGCTACATTGAACTCTTTGGTCATAGAGATGGAGAACAGATACAAACTATTGGTGTCTGCCAATGTGAGGAACATAAAAGAGTACAATGCCAAGTTTATCAATCGCCAGTTGAATCCGGACAAAGGACATCATTTCTTACCTTATATAGTTGCCATCGTTGATGAGTTTGCTGATTTGATAGCGACTTGCGGAAAAGAGATAGAGACTCCGATTGCCAGGATTGCCGCCAAAGCGCGTGCTATCGGCATCCACATGATTCTGGCGACGCAACGTCCGGACACGAAAGTCGTGACGGGAACTATCAAGAGCAATTTCCCGAGCCGCATTGCCTTTAAAGTGGCGGCAATGGTTGATTCCCGTACTATTTGGATGCGCCAGGTGCAAACAGATTGATAGGAAGAGGCGACATGTTGTTGGCGATAGCGGGAAAAGAGATGTTGCGTGTGCAATGTGCCTTTGTCGATACTCCGGATGTGGAAAGTATTGTGGACTACATTGGTCATCAAGTGGCTTATCCGACAGCTTATATATTGCCGGATTATATTCCTGATAACGATGGAGACAAGTCTTCTTCGTCTGTAGTGGATTTGAGTGAACGTGATCCTTTGTTCGAGGAGGCTGCTCGTTTGATAGTCTTGCAACAGCAAGGCTCCACCTCTTTGATACAACGCAAATTTGCTATCGGTTATAACCGGGCAGGACGTTTGATGGATCAGTTGGAGGCTGCCGGAGTTGTTGGGCCATCGGAAGGCAGCAAAGCTCGTCAAGTGTTGATGCCAGACGAATATTCATTGGAAGTGTTGTTGAACGGATTGAAATAGGAATAAGAATGAAAATGTTGAAAAAAGGAATAGTTCTGTTGTTACTGTCGGTCTGCTCGGTATTGGGTGGCTTGGCACAAGATGCAGTTGCGATATTGGACAAATCGGCTCAGTTTTATGAGCAATCGAACGGGATAAAGGCAAAATTCACCCTGCACACTTCTATCCCTCAGCAAAACGTTTCGGAGAGTTTGGAAGGTATCATACAGATGAAAGGTGATAAGTTCAAATTAGAAACTCCCGACATGACAACATGGTACGATGGGAAGACGCAATGGGTTTATGTCGAGCGGAACGAGGAGGTGAATATCAGTACGCCCACAGGAGACGAACTGCAATTTACCAACCCGGCCTTGGTTTTACGCATGTATAAAGGGATTCACTGCCGTTTATAAAGGAAGCAGTACCACTCGCCAAGCAAAAGCAGCTTATGATATCGTTTTGACTCCGAACAAAAAGAGCGATGTCAAGCGAGTTGAGATGCAGGTAGAGAAACTCTCGGGAGCTCCTGCTGCTTTTACAATAACCGATAAGAATGGTGCCACTTACAGCATCTATATCAGCCAGTGGCAAACGGAGGTCAACCAGAAAGATGCTGTTTTCGTCTTTGATGGGAAGGATTTCCCGGATGCCGAGATTGTGGATTTGCGATAAGAATAAAGAATTATAATAAATGAATGATATGAATACAACGAATGAAAAGGTTCGCTGCTTGATAATCGGCTCCGGACCTGCTGGATATACAGCTGCTATTTATGCTTCAAGAGCTAATTTGTCACCGGTTTTGTATGAAGGAATACAGCCTGGCGGACAATTGACTACTACTACTGAAGTGGAGAATTTTCCAGGCTATCCAAATGGAATCACTGGTCCTGAATTGATGGAAGATTTGAAGAAACAGGCTGAACGTTTGGAGCGGACATCCGTGGAGGAATCGCGACGGCAGCCGACCTTTCCACTGCTCCTTATAAAATCACGATTGATGGAGAAAAGGTGATAGAAACGGAATCTTTGGTCATATGCACCGGTGCGACTGCCAAATACTTGGGATTGCCAGACGAAGCTAAATATGCAGGAATGGGTGTTTCTGCTTGTGCCACTTGCGATGGCTTTTTCTACAGGAAGAAAACTGTGGCTGTTGTTGGCGGTGGCGACACAGCTTGTGAAGAGGCTCTCTATTTGGCAAGCTTGGCAAAACAGGTCTATCTGATTGTCCGCAAACCCTATTTGCGTGCTTCGAAAGTGATGCAAGAGCGGGTTTTCAATGCCCCGAATATTACTGTATTGTTCGAACATAACACAGTTGGCTTGTTTGGTGAAAACGGAGTAGAAGGTGCTCATTTGGTTAAGCGCAAAGGCGAGGCGGATGAGGAGAATGTAGACATTGCCATCGACGGCTTCTTCTTGGCCATCGGACATAAACCTAATTCAGACATATTCAAGCCTTGGCTGGAAACAGATGAAATCGGTTATATCAAGACGATCGACGGAACGCCTCGTACTAAAGTGGCGGGAGTGTTTGCAGCGGGAGATGTTGCTGACCCTCATTACAGGCAAGCTATCACGGCTGCCGGAAGTGGCTGCAAGGCCGCTATCGAAGTGGAGCGTTATTTGTCAGAGAAAGGGCTTTGATCCGTAACCGGAAAATAAATAGAATCAGATAAACGAAGATAGATATGATTAAGCATATTGTAATGTTTAAGTTGAAAGAGTTTGCCACTCCTGCTGAAAAAGAGGCAAAAATGGTTGAGATAAAAGAAAAGTTAGAGGCGTTGAAGGATAAGATTGATGTCCTGCATAAGATTGAAGTGAATTTCAATTGCAATCCTGCCGAGACTTGGGATTTGATATTGACAACAGAACTGGACAGTTTGGAAGATGTGGCGACTTATGCCAACCATCCGGAACATGTGGCTGTTGCTAAAGGCATCATCGGACCGGTGAAAGCGGACCGTGCGTGTGTGGATTATCAGTTTTGACCATGAACGGATTTGATATAGAAGAACGGGTTGAAAGGGCAGTGAAGAACTTCATGTCTGGTTATAATTGCGCTCAATCCGTTTTCCTTGCCTATTCCGACTTGTTCGGTTTGGACATGGAGATAGCAAAGAGCGTCAGTGTCTCTTTTGGCGGAGGCATGGGACGAATGAGGGAAGTTTGCGGTACGGTCAGTGCGATGGCGATGTTGGCAGGATTCAAATATCCGGTTGCCGAACCATCCGACCAAGAAGCCCGAACCCACAATTATGCTGTTGTGCAAAGCTTGGCAAAAGCTTTCAAGGAGCAGTTCGGCACAATCATCTGCCGTGAATTGCTTCCTGCTGCGGAAGCATCCAAACACAATCCTGCTCCGTCGCTTCGTACAGCGGAATATTATGCCCAACGTCCTTGCGCACGTTATGTCGAGGCTGCGGTACGTTTGATAGGAGAGGAACTGAAGAAGTGACTTTCTTTGTGAGATAATAAGTCTAATCATAAAAATTGGAGAAAGGAAATATCGCATGGCAGAATGGAAAAAACTTGCAATTCATAATGACTTGAAAGATTCGGAACAACTTGTCCCTTTTATAGAAGAGATTGGTGATGAACTGCATCTTTCCTTTGCTTTAGTCACCTCTTTGAACTTGGCGTTGGAAGAAGCTTTGGTTAATTCAATCCAATATGCCTATGCAGAAGGGGAAACAGGCGATATTACGTTGACGGCGGACTGGGATGAGCATCTTTCCATCCTCACTTTTTCCTTGATTGACGCAGGAATCCCTTTTGACCCGACGCAGATGCCGGATGCAGATACGACCTTGTCCGCCGATGAACGACCGATTGGCGGATTAGGCATATTGCTTATCCGCAAAATTATGGACTCGGTTAGTTATCAACGAATCGGAAATGAAAACCATTTGGTCATGACGAAGAAGATATGATTTAACGAATGGACTTTTTTTGTTTGTGGATAATTGTTAACTTTGCACACAGTAAAAGACAAAACGAATTTCCATATTAAAATTATATGATAAAAGAAGGCAATCCTATATATGAAAGGAATACGTTGGAATTTGTCACGGTCGCTTTGGAATATTGTTCATTTGTGGAAAATGCGGTAAATACAGGAGTGTTTGACTTTGTAGATAAAGCAACGAAGATACTTCCATTGTTGTATTTGAAAGCATCCCTTTTGCCCCAAGTGGAATCGGAAGAGCTTTTTGAACCGGAGTTCCATATTACAGAAGAGATGTATGATTCCATACGTTCAAGCATAGCGGCGTTGTTGGCGGATAAAGATATATATTTGGATACATTCCATGCTGATATGAAATATAGTGAAACGCCCATTGCTAGCTTTATATCGGAAAACATGGCAGACATATATCAGGATGTAGGAAATTTCATTGCCTTGTTCCGGGAAGGAAATGAGATAGTCATGCGCGAAGCATTGTCTTTATGTTATCATAATTTGCGATTATTGGGGACAATCGGCATTGAACGCCTTAAAAGCATTGCATTGTCTGAGATATGCCGATGAAGAATTAAAGGAACAAAGTCAAGAATGATTACTTACGAACATACAATAGCGAAAGATGTGATTGCGGAACTGCCTGTGGAGCAATTCCCAGGGAGGATAATTGTGCTGACAACAGAAAAAGAGGCAAATAAGGCAGTTGATTATTTGTTGAAATTCCCTGTTGTGGGATTTGATACGGAAACTCGCCCCTCCTTTAAAAAAGGACAATCTTATAAAGTCTCTTTGTTGCAAGTCTCGACCGATGACACTTGTTTCCTGTTCCGCCTCAATCACATGGGTTTCCCGGCTTCCATAGCTGAATTCTTTGCGAGCACCGATGTGATGAAAATCGGGCTTTCTTTGCGTGATGATTTTAACGCACTGCGTAAACGGGCAAATATCCAGCCGGACAATTATATTGATTTGCAAGCCTTGTGGGGAACTTTGGAATTGAAGATGTCAGTTTGCAAAAAATATATGCGATACTTTTCCAGAAAAAAATATCTAAAGGACAACGCTTGACCAATTGGGAAGCAGAAGCCTTGACAGATTCGCAAAAGAAATATGCTGCTTTGGATGCTTGGGCATGTTTGCAGATTTATAAAGAATTGAATAATCAATGACAATCATAATAAATGAATTGCTGTAAAATATATTTGAAACCCAAGAAAGAGGAATCGCTGTTGCGCTTTCATCCGTGGGTGTTTTCCGGAGCTATCCAAGGCATGGAAAGAAAGCCGGAAGAGGGTGATTTGGTGGAAGTTTATAGTTCCGACAATCGTTTTTTAGCCATTGGACATTATCAGATAGGAAGCATTGCTGTCCGTGTGCTCTCTTTTGAGAAACGCTCCATCGACCATCAGTTTTGGGTTGATAGGATTCGTTCCGCTTATCAATTGCGTTGCATATTGGGATTAGCCAATACTCCAAATAATAATACTTTTCGTTTGATTCACGGGGAAGGAGATGCTTTGCCCGGACTGGTCATTGATATGTATGCCAATACGGCTGTTATGCAAGCGCATTCTGTCGGTATGCACAAATGCAGGATGGAGATTGCGGCGGCTTTGAAGGAGGTGGTTGGCGATGCGTTGCAAAATATTTATTATAAGTCGGAAACGACATTGCCCTACAAAGCAGATTTGAACAGTGAGAATGGCTATCTTTTGGGACAAGATGTTGATGATATCGCATTGGAAAACGGTTTGAAGTTTTATGTTGATTGGCAAAAAGGGCAAAAGACCGGTTTCTTTGTGGACCAGCGCGAAAACCGCAAATTGTTGGAGCATTATGCCAAAGGCCGTTCAGTATTGAATATGTTCTGTTATACGGGAGGTTTTTCATTCTATGCAATGCGAGGCGGAGCTAAATTGGTGCACTCCGTGGACAGCTCAGCCAAAGCGATATCTTTGACCAATCGGAATGTCGAGTTGAATTTCCCGGGCGACCCGCGTCACGAAGCTTATGCTGAAGATGCTTTCAAGTATTTGGAACGAATGGGAAGCAATTATGATTTGATTATATTGGATCCGCCTGCTTTTGCCAAGCATAAAGATGTATTGAGGAATGCGTTGCAAGGTTATCGCAAGCTGAACGCTATTGCCTTTGAGAAAATCAAGCCAGGTGGAATATTGTTTACTTTTTCTTGCTCTCAAGTAGTAAGCAAAGAGAATTTCCGTCTTGCTGTGTTCAGTGCGGCGGCGCAGTCGAAACGTAATGTCAGGATTTTGCATCAGTTGACGCAGCCTGCCGACCATCCAGTGAATATTTATCATCCTGAAGGTGAATATTTGAAAGGATTGGTTCTCTACGTTGAGTGATGTCGGTAAAACATTCTCATCTTCAGTATTTTATATTTTGTTGATGATGGCGTGTTTTAAGTAACCGTTGTTTTGAAAAAAACATTGGACGTTTTTGAAAAAACATTGGACGTTTTCAAAAATTCTTCGTGACGTTTTTGAAAAAACAACGGTATGTTTTTTTCGATGTTTTCGAGGTGTAAAAATGCTTGATTAAACGGATTGGATTTAAAGTAAAATATAGGGCTGTGTGTCATATCAACCATTTGACACACGGCTCTTTTCTTTATTTCTTCCTTGAAATCTCCTCAGCCAATCTGCGGCACTCCGCCCTGCTGATTTTCCCCGTTTCTGTCAAAGGAATGGATTCAACCCGATAAATAGATTTGGGACGTTGATATTTCGGTAATGATTTCTCGATTCTTTCCTTCAATTCATTCAGAGGCTCGTTCCCTTCGATTAACATGACCACGATTTCTCCGAATTTGGCATTAGGAACAGCTGTGATTGCAAACTTTCCCGAAACATAAGGATGCAGGAGAGATTCGACTGATTCAATTTGGATTTTGATTCCTCCGCTATTGATGATGTTGTCTTTCCTGCCTATCACAATAAATGATTTATCTTCATAAAGTTCCACTACATCGTTGGTGTATAATCTATTGTCACAAACATCTGGGGCATCGATGATTAGCGTCTGATTGTTTGAAAGGGAAAGTCTTACATTTGGAAAAGGAGTGTAATGGCCGGACGGAGAAGAGCCATTAAGAAGTCGCAACGCAATGTGCGACAATGTTTCCGTCATTCCATAAGAAGAGTAGATCGGATTGGGAAATGATTTGAGTTCTCTTTCCATCTCTTTGTCAATGGATCCTCCGCCGATAATCAAGTTCTTGACTTGCATCAGCAACTCCCTTTCATCCGGATTCTGAAGGGAGTTGAATACTTGCAAAGGAATTAATGCTGCAAAATCTATATTCTTATGGATTGGAGACATGGGATGTCCTGAAGGTTCGGAAAGCAACAATTCCATTTGGCAGACAAGAGCTCTTACAACCACCATCTTGCCAGCAATATAGCGGAGTGGCATACAAAGGAGCGCACGGTCGAGCCTTTGCAAATGGAGAAAAGAACAGGTGTTTTGTGCACTGTTCATCATCTGCTGTTTCTTTATGGTCAGCTCTTTTGGGATTCCAGTCGATCCGGAAGTGTGAACCGTCAAAAAGGGAGACGGGGAGAACCAATCTTCCAAAAAACGGAAAAGGTCATCTTCTATTCCGGAAGATTGGGGCAAACCTTGTTCGACCAATTCCCGGGAATACCAAATCCCTTGATATAAAAGCGAGCAGGACAACCATTCTTCCATGACTTCCTGAATTTAAAAGAGATGAAGTTTCCCATTCTCCATACGGACATGCTGCATGATGTTTGCCGGCGGGCGTTGTTCCATCAGCTCCCTTTTCATGAAATCCATAAAGGGCGAGACGTGTGAGAAATAGTGGTGATAACCTTTGCATAAATAGTTCAATCCTGCTTCTCCATCTTCACTCTTTAGGAATCGGTTCTTAGGGCATTCTCCATTGCAAGCGAAGAGATAATCGCACTCCTTGCATTGCAAAGGCAATTTGTCATATTTATCCGTTCCGAACTTCAGTTGTTCTTGGCTATACATCATCTCTGTCAATGTCTTGTCGTGGATGTTCCCCCGTTTGTATTCCGGAAAGACAAAATGGTCGCACGCATAAACATCTCCATTGAACTCCATTACACCAGCGTGTCCGCACGTTTGGCAAGGGAACAGATGCCCGGTTGGACTCCCATCCAATTGGCAAGTGTCGCATCGAACAGCTGGATGAAGAAATCTCCCACATCTTTTTGTACCCATTCGTCAAACAATGCACAAAGGAAATTTCCCCATTTGACGGAATCCACGGAAAAGGGAGCCAATTTGACCTCTTTGCAGTCTTGGTCCGGCGAGCTTAACAAAGTGCCGTCAGCGTGAGTTCCCAAACGTTCGACAATCGGAGCGAATTGGATATAATGACACTCTATATCTTTGAAGAACTGATAAAACTCGTGAGGATAATCGACATTATAATCATTAACGACAGCCATTCCATTGTATTCGACACCGTGCTTTTTCAACAAATTGATGCCTTTCATCACCTTATAGAACGATGGCAGTCCTTGGCGGTTGCGGCGATATTCGTCGTGGAACTCTTGTGGACCGTCGATAGAAATGCCGACCAAGAAATTATTCTCTTTGAAGAACCTGCACCAATCGTCCGTCAACAGAGTCCCGTTCGTCTGGATGCAGTTGTCAATTCTTCTTCCCCGGGCATAACGTTGCTGCAACTCCAAGGCTTTCTTATAGAAACTAATGGGGCGCATCAAAGTCTCTCCTCCGTGCCATGTAAACAAGACATCTTGCATGGTTTGGCACTCCATGTATTCCTTGATGAACTTTTCCAATAATTCATCCGTTAAGATATGATTCTTTATGGAAGGATAAAATTTACTCTTTTCCGTATAATAACAGTAGTCGCAAGCTAAGTTGCAAACCGAACCTGCTGGTTTGAGCATGACATAAATAGGCCGTGCGAAAGGTGATATATTCATCTTATTTGGAGTTTTTATAATCTTTGACAAAAGCTTCGCTAATCCAATTAGCCATCGCCTGCCGGTTGTTGCTAAGAGTGATACGCAGTTGGTCGTATTTGTTTTGTATATTGCCGATTTCCACAAAGACGGAAACAGGGTTTGTGTTGCGGAGCACATACAAATCACGGGAACTGACAGTTCCTTCAAAGCCTCTTCCCGGTTGATGGTGGTTATACTTTTGTTGGAACGTCGATTTCATTGTCGATGCCAGTTTGCGGCTCTGCCGGCTTCCGGAATGGTAAAAGAAAACATCCGTCTGTTTGCTTTGGCTCCGGCTGTCAACATGGATGAACAATGCCCGTTTGTATTTGTATTGTTCCCGCCGAGACAAGGAGTTGATCTTTTCGCAACGTTGTTTCAATCGGCTCACTTGGTTCAATGGGATTCTACTGCCCATGCAAGTTTCCCTTTTGCTGTTGTTAAGATAGACTTGGTCGCGGATTCCATCTTTGGCATCTTGGATAATGATATGCACTTTCGCCCCGCGCATCAATAAGTTTCGGGCGAGGCGCAGCATGACATCATAAGCATATTCATCTTCATGTAACTCGTGTTTGCCAATCCTTCCGATGGCTCCCGGGTCGGGACCGCCATGACCGCTGACAAGATAAAAGCATGCGCCTGATAGTTCGTTTGATATGATTTTATAGGAAGCCAAAGCCGGACCGAACAGAGGCTCATATCCTTTACGGCTTTTGTTCCTGCTTCCGGAAGTCGTCGGCTCTTTCTGCAAAGGAGGCAAAGTGTAGGTAACGCCCAGTTTCAGCGTGTTGTTTTTCCCGAGCTTCGCTTTGTTTATGCGGATGAACTCTTTGCGGTAGCTGGCACCGTTGCGGTCGAAACGTTTCAGGAACGACTCGATGCCTTCCCCGTTTTTAGGAGTCGCCTTTTCTTGCGCTTGGATGGAAAAGCAAGAGAGGCAGCCGAAAGCTGCTAATAATAAAAGAACACGGATTATTTGCATAGAGCAGGAGATTGTAACCGTTTGTAGATTTCCTTTGTCAAATAGATATCGTACATGGCGTTGTGCAACTTCTCTTTATCCAAATCAATACCTAAAAAGCGGGCAACAGTCTCTTGTTTGAAGTCTGGCATTTTATGTCGTTCTCCCAATAAATACTGGGTTGCCAAAACCATGACATCGATGGAATTGACCCAAAACCAAGAGTAGAAATAGTTGTCCCCGTTTTGCACGAAAAAGGCTTTTAGGAAATAATTGTCGAACGAGGCATTGTTATAGCCGGCAAGGAAAAATTTGTCCGAACGGTCATACTTATCGACATATTTGGAGAGCATGGCTATAAATTGCCCGTAAACTTCGTGCATGGGAGGATATTCGCTTATTTGTTCTTTCGTGACGTGGCAGACTTTCAACGCTTCTTCGTCAATATCGCATTTGGGGTTGGGACAGACATGGAAATTGAAAGACTCCTTGCTTTCCCCGTCAATGACGATTTCACCGCTTATTTGATGGATGCCGTGCCGCCAATAACGGATTCCGGTTGTCTCAAGGTCGAAATAATATCTTCATTTTACTAATTGCTTTTGACTGGAACACATTATATTAGGAGGCGGTGTGTCAAAATGGATGTTTTGATGCAGCCGTTTGCAATGATGACACACCGCCCCCTAAGTTGTGAATAGTGCAAATATACAACAAAGAAACGAAAGACGAAATAGCACTAATTCTATTTCCTTACTTTGTAGACTACGAATGTTTGTGCGCCGACTGTCGTGTTGATTTGATTTCCTTTCACTTCAATCGTGCTCTCTTTTGGAACGATGGCGAAAGGTTGCTCCAAGCTGTTTTCCGCATCCGGATTATCCGAATGGAAAATGATTTGCTTGCCGTCACCGTCCAGTTTTACACTCTTTTTCAATCCTTCAAAAGCAATTTGGATAGGTTGTGCCTCTTGGGATGTGTTGACCACTTTGACGATGTATTCGTTGTTCGTCCCGTCCCAAACAGCACTCGCAAATAATCCGTTTTGGTCTGCCTGTCCGCTTACCGCCTTCTTGTTGAGGGTAATCGGGATGACGTTCGTCCCTTTGTTGTTGCCATAAAGGGATTGGACATACCAACTGCAAGTCCGGACACTCTTCAAGTTGTCAAACCAAATCAAGTCGGGACGCCATTGCCATCCTTCCACATGGGCTAAAAGAGGAGCGTATGTTGCCATTTCCACAACATCAGCATTGCGTTCTACTCCAGTCAGGAAAGCGGCTTCTAACAAAGCAGCTTCGAAATGGTTCCATTTCTTTCCTCTCCCGTGGCAAGCATATTCGCCGGCAAAGACTTTCGGACCTTTGCGGTCGTAAAGGTCATAGCGGTTGCCCGATTTTAGGAACCAAATTTCCGGACGATAGAAATGTTCATCCACCAAATCAACTTTGATTCGCTTCATCTCCGGCCATAAATATTCAAACTCTTCACCTTCTGATCCCGGGCCGGAAGTGCCGACGATTTTAATCTCCGGGTATTGTTTACGGATGGCTTTCACGAACGGTTCCAGACGGACGATGTATTCCTCGCCCCATTGTTCGTTGCCTATTGCCAAGAATTTTAAATGGAAAGGTTCGGGATGTCCCATCTCCGCACGGACTTTTCCCCAAGTGGAGGAGATGTCGCCGTTGGCAAATTCAATCAAGTCCAACGCATCTTGGATATAACTGTCCAATTGGTCTACTGGCACATTCGCTTCGGGCGAGTCATTTTGGTATTGGCAAGCCAAACCGCAGTTGACTACTGGAAGAGGTTCCGCTCCCATGTCTTCAGCCAATTGGAACAACTCAAAGAATCCCATGCCATAAGTCTGGAAATAATCGGGGAAGAATCGGTGGGGAAAAGTATAATGCCAGCGGTTTTCATTCAATGGTCTGTTTTCTACCGGACCGACTGAGTTCTTCCAATTATAACGGGTCGCCAAATCCGTTCCTTCAACGATGCAACCGCCCGGGAAACGGAAAATTCCCGGTTGGGTTTCTGCCAATGCTTCCACCAAATCCTTCCTCAATCCATTCTTACGCCCTTTCCATGTGTCTGTCGGGAAGAGGGAAACGTGCTCCAAATCGACAGGCTGGTCGGAAATCAAGAAGATGCGCAGATGTGCTTTCGGGTTTGTCTTTTCCGGAGTCAAGGTAAGTTCATACTGTTTCCAATCGTTTGAATCGATGGAAAGCTCTTTGGAGGTGATGACTTGCGATTCTTCCATGGAATGGTTGTCAATCAGTTCGACTCTGATTTTCGCATTGTTGCCTCTTGCCCAAACAGAGAAGCGGTAGGATTTACCCGATTCCAAACCGATGCCGAAGAATCCTTCGTTCTCGATTCCAGTCCATTTCTCCCGATGTCCGGAAGGCGACAGGGTCACATAATGGGGATTCCTTTCAAATGGACCATCTTCTTTCAAAGAGACTTTGCCGAAAGTCGTCCATCCCATCAGACGTTGGGGAAATTCAAACGACCGGTTTTTAACCAGTTCGGCATACAATCCGCCGTCTGCTCCATAATTGATGTCCTCGAAGAAATGTCCGTATAAAGTGGATGGGATGGAAGCTCCCATTTTATTGGTCTGCACGACAAAGTTATGAGTGCCTTGTGCATTTAGTTGCATACTTGAAGCAAATAAAAGCGAAGCGATTATTGTTCCGAATTTGTTCATGGTGAAAGTTTTTATTGTTTAATAGATTACAAAAGTAGCAAAAGAGTCCGCCTATAACAAGAAAATGATAAAATTTTAAGAAAAAAAGGAGGAAAAGTCGTGCGAATGGAATAAATCACTACCTTTAAGCCCGTTCTTGGTTGGCATTTTAGTAGAATCATGAAAAACATTTATAATATAATTTATTAATTGAGATGAAAGAACGAGTAGTTTTTGTGGATTATATCCGTGTGATTGCATGTTTCTTGGTCATGTTGGTGCATGCGAGTGAGAATTTTTATGGTGCGGACTCTTCCGGATTGGCGGGAAATGTCTCCATGTTGGCAAATGAAAGCAACCGCTTTTGGGTCGCCTTTTACGATGGAGGCTTGGGCAGGATCAGCGTCCCTATTTTTATGATTATATCCGCCTTTTTGTTAGTCCCGTTGCCTTCAGGAATGGACTTCTCCGCCTTTTATAAAAGACGTTTCAAACGTATATTGCCTCCGTTTGTCCTTTTCCTGCTCCTTTACACCTTCTTGCCTTTGTTGTGGGGTGCGATGAGTTGGGAACAATCCATGAATGACTTGCGGATGCTGCTGTTCAATTTCCCTTCCATGGCAGGACACTTTTGGTTTATGTATCCATTGATTAGTTTGTATATCATCATGCCGGTAGTTTCCCCTTGGCTTCAAAATGCGAAAGCGAAGGATGAGAAACTCTTCCTGCTCTTTTTCTGCTTCTCCACATTGATACCTTGGTTGCACCGCTTTGTGTCGCCTGAGATTTGGGGAGAATGCTTTTGGAATCAATTCTCGATGTTGTGGTATTGCTCCGGTTATTTAGGCTATTTGGTGTTGGCGCATTACATCCGTTTCCATATACATTGGGACAAACCCAAGCGGATAAAAATAGGCACAATCTGTTGGGCGGCAGGAGCTTTCTTTACAGCATGGAGCTTTTGGTTGAAAGGGGAACCGGGGCAATTGATTGAAACACCGATGCTGGAGTGGTCATGGGAATTTACGACTCCGAACGTCCTGCTTGCCACATTCGGCGCATTCCTTCTTTTCACATGTATCGACCAGGTGAAAGCACCACGTCTGATCACGTCCATCTCCAAGATGTCTTATGGAATGTATTTGATGCACATGTTTTACTTGTCCGTGATTGCCTCGTTCTTTGTCAACGGCGACCCGGCAAATCCGATAATCCCGGTTTCATTAGCAATACCGAGCATCGCAGTCTTGACCTATATTTGCTGTGCCGTGACCTGCAAACTCCTTTCTTATTTGCCGGGAAGTAAATACATTGTTGGTTGTTGAAATTACATTATACCAAAGGGGGGGCTGTGTCAAAACGAAAGTTTTGTGCAGCCCCTTTAAGGTGTGTCAGAATCGGTAAAGAGACCAGCAGGAGCTTACTTCTGAATAACGTCTCTTCAGGGAACTATTCTTAGTCCGCTTTATCCGGTTCCGTATCTTTCCCGTACCAGCCCGGCATCGGAACATAAATAGGATGATAACGAGTTGTTCTGTTTTCCAATTTCTTTTCCTCGATTAGCCGTTTCAATTGGCGGTTCGCTGTGATTTGAGTCAGTCCACAAAGCCGTTCGAAGTCACGACGCGTCAAGAACGGGTTCGTTTGGAAATAAACCGTCAGTTTTTCATCAATCTCTTCTGGCGAGAAAGCAGACGAATGAGCCTTTCGTTTGGAACGAACGGTTTCTGCATATTGCATCTTCTCTTTAAGGATCTTGTCTGCCCGGAAATTGACTGATTTAAACTGAACCATTTCAGCGTGTGTGCCTTTCGGATTATCCGTTTCCGGACATTGCAAACTCGCCTCGAAAAAACCGATTCCTTCGATATGAACCCGCTCGCTTTTGCTCAAATGTCGTGCGATATGATGGCTCAAAGCATCTATTGTTGCGCGAATATCTGCCGTTGTCAAGGTAGAGCCTGAATGGATTTCTTCTGCCAACTCCTGCGTGTTGACTGTCCGATAGTTAACTACTTTTGGGTAATACTTTTTTGTCTTCTTATCAAGCGAATCGGGAGACTGGTAAAATTCAAATTCAATAGCCATATTAAGTTTTGTCTTTTTGAGTTTATTATTTTAGCTTATCACCCAGATGAAAAACACTTATCACCTAGATGAAAAACACTTATCACCTAAGTGAAAAGCACTTATCACCTAGATGAAAAGCATTTATCACCTAGGTGAAAAGCTAAATTTATCGTTGCGAAATTAATAAAGTATTCTAAGTTATGCAACGAATCCATTCGGAAAATGCCAATAAATTATTAATGTAACCTTTTGCTGCACTATTGTTTGTAGTTGATAATGAAGAAAAACTTAATTTTTTTATTTTTTTGCTCAGTAAAACCGGGGGGGGGTAATTCGTATAATATATGGTTGGTAATTAGAGGCGGAGTGTCATAACAGTTGTTTAGACACAGCCCTCATTCAGAAAGAGAATAAGATTTGAAGAGAAATAATGTAAGTTTTTCTGATAGTCATTCGGAATAGTAACAATTGAAGAACAATTTAACTTAAAATCATGTAGCGTTTTTTATCATGAAAAAAAGACCTTTTTTAGTTAGTTTTGCATTATTGCTGGCAAGTATCTCTCCATCAGTGATGGTTAATGCAAACATTGCTTCGGCAAGAGACCTCGGAAATCATGGGACAAAGTCCGGAAATGAGGTGAAATCAGTTGCACAATCCAAGAAGATTACCGGTACGGTTGTTGATGCTGCCGGAGTCCCAATTATTGGTGCCAATGTTATTGTGGTAGGCACTACCAACGGTTCAATTACAGACATGGATGGAAAGTTTGTTATTGAAGATGTGGCAGAGGGTGCAAAGCTGAAAGTTTCCTACATTGGATATATAGACCAAGTTATAACGGTTTCCAAGCAGGCAGATTATTCCATTTCGATGAAGGAAGATTCCCAGAACTTGGATGAAGTAGTGGTCGTTGGTTATGGTGTCCAGAAGAAAGTGAACATGACCGGTTCTATATCAAATGTGAAATCGGACGAATTGACGGCAATCCCTAACACCAACTTGTCAAACTCATTGGCAGGTCGTGCGCCGGGTGCTACCATCGTAGGTAATTCAGGTTTGATGGGATCATCTTCAGAAATCCGTATGCGTGGTGGTTTTGCCGACCCGTTGTTCGTTATCGATGGTATCATCCGCGACAAAGAGGCTTTCGATGCCTTGGAACCATACGAAATCGACCAGATGAGTTTCTTGAAAGATGCGGCAACCGCTTCCATCTACGGTTCGGCAGCAGGTAACGGTGTCGTATTGGTGACC
The DNA here is from genome assembly GCA_022009975.1 of Phocaeicola vulgatus. GTDB lineage: Bacteria > Bacteroidota > Bacteroidia > Bacteroidales > Tannerellaceae > Parabacteroides. The sequence continues at coordinate 953,175 of CP091733.1, forward strand.
ACAAAAGGAGGTGTGAAGAACAGTAAACCGGTATTCAATTACCAAGGATCATACGCTGTCAGCAAACCGACACAAGAGTTGTTTGCCGATAGATGGACTGCAGTTGACGACTTGAAATACCAAAATGCCGTAGCCCGTTTCAAAGGTTTGAAAGAGCCTAACGGAAGTGCTGAATTTGACTACTTCACCAACAATGGCATTAATTACAATGTCAATGACTATATTTGGCAGAATCCATGGAACACCAAACATTCGTTGAGCGTGACGGGTGGTACTGAAAAGGTACAATATTATGTAATGGGTTCTTTCTTGGCTGAAGAAGGATCTTATGTCTCTTTGAAGAACAAGAAATACTCTTTGCGTTCCAATTTGACTATGGAACTGAGCAAGTACATCAAGATGAATGTGAACTTGGATGCCAACCAGTCAAACGACCAACGTTTCTATTGGCCGTTCTCTGGCGATGACGACCAAGCTGTTTATGACTTGTATCGTTGTACATTCAACGCCATGAAGACGACTCCGTTCTATTCCAACTTGGATGGTACGCCTTCTGCGGTAAAGACAGATTATCCAATCTATCAAGACTATGGATCATGGCAAGGATGGAACCCGGTTGACCAAGTAATTGGTAATCGTTATTTGAAAACTCGTAGACGTAACGTTACGGGTATTGTTTCGTTTGATATCAACTTGGACTTCATTACAAAAGGTTTGAGCACGAAGGTGGTTGGAAACTATATCGGCCATGACTATAACCGTAAACGTTTCATGACTTACCAAAAGAATTATAAATTCCAGCAAGCAGACCCGGAAGGCAATCGTTTCTTGCCTGCTCCATTGAACTTGGATGAATATAACACATTCAACTTCTCCCAGAATTATGAAAACTTGGAATACCAAGTAAAACAACTTTGGAGTGAACAATTCAACTGGTTCGTCAACTATAACAACTCTTTTGGAAAGCATGACGTGGGTGCAATGATTGTATTCGAGCAAGCTTCAAATGGAGGTGAATATGTTACAGCGAAAGGTGAGCAGCCTTTGACCAACTTGGACCAGATGTTCAACTATTCAAAAGATGCGGAACGTCGTTACGGTGATGCTTTGGAATACACAGGCGGCCGTTTGTCTTGGATTGGACGTTTCAATTACACATTCGACCAGAAATACATTGCTGAATTCTCATTCCGTTATGACGGAAACACCTTGTTCCCTGATGGACACCGTTGGGGCTTCTTCCCGTCTGTATCTGCCGCATGGCGTATCAGCCAAGAGCCATTCATGCAAGGAACATCCGATTGGTTGAGCAATTTGAAGATTCGTGCCTCTTATGGTACCACTGGTAATGATTTGGACGTGAACAATGAGAAGATAGATGCATTCTCTTATTTGCAGAAATACAAAGCTGGTTCAACTTATATGTTCGGCAGCAATTTGGCAAATACAATTGTTGCGGGTGATACACCTAACACCACTTTGACTTGGGCGACTTCAAGGACATATAATGGTGGTTTCGACTTCGGATTCTTTGACAACCGCTTGTCTGGAACATTCGATGCATTCTATCGTAAAGAGACAGACATCTTAGGTTCACGTACCGTGTCTTTGCCAAGTACTTACGGACAGAAATTGGCTCCTGAAAACTATGCGGAACGTTCTTGGCGAGGCGGAGAATTGGCTTTGACTTGGATGGATAAGGCAATGAATGGAGAAATAACCTATTCTACATACGTAAACTTAGGTTTTGCTCGTGACCAGTGGGATGTATTGGACGAATCGGCTATTTATAAAGAGGGAGGCAATTTGCATGATTTGTCTAAAGTGGGCAAATCCGCAAAGATTCTTACCGGTTTGATCGCAGACCACTTGCTGACAGACCCGGCAGAAGTAGAGGCTCTGAAAGCCAAAGGATTCAAGCAGTATGGACGTGACCCGTATTTGGGTGGTATTTTGTATAAAGATACCCGAAGTGATGGTTACAAACCAGGACCGGACAATAAGATTGACGGCAATGACTCATACAACTTGTTGAGTGAAAATGGTACGCCACGTATCAATTATGGTTTTGGTGGTAACATTAAATGGAAAGGCATTTCATTGGATGTCCACTTCCAAGGTGTTGGTAAATACGACCGTTTCGTTGGTGGTGTAGACGGTGGTTTCTATCAGCATGGCGGTGCTGTCCGCCCTTATTTCCCAATTTGGACAAGCGACAAAGTATATGACCCGGATAATAATCCTAATGGCGTTTATCCTCGTATTGTTGGTTCAAGCTGGTATGAATCGGGAGCAGGAAACACAAGTTACTGGATGCGCAACGGAGCCTATTTACGATTGAAGAACTTGAACATCGGATATGATTTGCCGAAGTTGATCTTGAACCCGTTAGGCATTTCCCATGCCCAGGTGTTTGCTAACGCAACGAACCTGTTCTGTATCTCATCTGTCGGAGAGTTCTTGGATCCAGAACAGAAATACTACGATTCTTATCCTTTGATGAGAACCTTCTCTTTCGGTCTTAATTTCTCATTCTAACTAATAATTGAAAGAACATGAAACTTAATAAATTTAAATATGTTGTGGTAGGCGCATTCTTTGCCGTAGGCGGAATGACAACCAGTTGTGATACTTTGGATATCGATAACCTGGAAACATACGATGAATCCATGGTTTGGCACGATGCGAATTTGGCAAGTGCTTATGTAAATAACTTATATGCGGAATGTTTTACGAATTGGTCTGTGTCTGCGGATGGCAATTCAGACATATTGACGGGTATGCCTTGGTATTTGGGAACTATCACCGAGACTGGTTCTTCCTATAAAAAATGGACTTATACAGAAATCCGTCATATCAATGAGGCGATAAAACGTTTGGAAGCAAGTACCGAATTGGATAAAAGCTTAGCAAACAACCTGCTTGGCCAAGCTTATTTCATGCGTGCTTATATGTATTATTGGATGGTCTTGCATCATGGTGGAGTTCCTTATATCAAGGTTCCACAGGACAAAGACAAGGACGATTTGTTTGTAAAGCGTAATACAACTCCGGAATGTTTCCAATTCATGGTGGAGGATTTGGATAAAGCCATCTCTATGTTGCCTGCCAAGATTGCCGGAAGTTCAAGTGATTATGGCCGCATTGACCAATGTTTTGCCAAGGCTTGGAAAGCAAAGACATTATTGTTGAAATGCTCTCCACAGTTTAACCCGACTCATCCGTATGATAATGCATACTGGAGTGAAGCCTATGCTGCTGCGAAAGAAGCGTATGATTTTTGTGTGGCAAACGGGATTGCTTTGACTGAGAGATATGCTGATATTTGGTTGCAAGAACAGGGACCTGAGGTTGTATTCCCGGTAGTCAACAAGAATCCGAACCGTGTTTCAGGTTGGGCTTCCACAACTCGTCCTGCTTCTATCAGCCGTGGCGTGAACCAATCCAATCCTACTTGGGAGTTTGTAAAGGATTTCCCGATGTTGGATGGTAAACGTTTCGATGATCCTTCCGGTAAATATTATGTAGGAGATGAAAACGCTTTGTTGAAATCTTTTTGGAAGAACAGGGATCCTCGCTTCAACCAGGTTCTTTTCTATAATGGATCTGAATATCCGGTTGCTGGCAAACCTTCAGGTTATAGACAGTATAATGCGTTAGGTATTAGTAATGCCGACGACCAATATGGTATTAATCCGGCAGCGCATACAAATGCTGTTAACAACGATGTATACAGTGGCTTCTACAACTACAAAGCTGCGGATATGACATTGACACAAGCAACAGTCTTGACATACGATATTGACTATATATTGATGCGTTTCGCCGAAGTGATGTTTATCTATGCTGAAGCTGCAAATGAAACGGGTCATTCGGATGTCGCTATCGATATGTTGAAGCAGATTCGTAAACGTGCGGGCATCGAGGCGGGTGCTGACGGACTTTATGGTTTGAGCGTTGGAAGCCGCGAAGCAATCCGTAAGGCAATCTTGGATGAACGTGAAATCGAACTTTGTTACGAAGGACATCGTTTCTGGGATTTGCGCCGTACACGTAATATGATGAAATTGGCAGGTTGGACGAAACATGGCATTGAAGCGATTGCAATCAATCCTGACGGCACGGACATGGATTTGAATGAAGCAAGAGAAAAGACGAATAATTACGAATTGACTACGGCTGATTTCCGTTACATCATCCACCAGGTTCCTTATACCGAAGCTGCTGAAAGAGAATTCGTGATTGAAGAATCATTCTATTTCTTCCCAATCCAGAAAGTGAATTTGGATGAAAACCCGAATTTGGAACAAAACAACAATTGGGGTGGAACTTTCAATCCTACGATGGAATAAGCGAATTTTAAATAATTAACAAAGACGGGGAGCTACAATTCAGTTCCCCGTCTTAACTTTGTGCAGTTTATAATTAAAAATGTAATACGATGAACACTAAACTCTCTTTATTGGCTGCCGCATTGCTATTTGCATTTACCAGCGTGCAGGCGGAAAACAAAATCACAATTGGCGTCATACAGTATGATTTAAGTGATATAGACAAAAGTTTTAAGGATTTGCATGACCAGGGATTCGGGTCTTGTGAAATCAATTACCGATCCAATACTTTGACCAAAGAATTTGCCGAAAAGGTTAAAGCCGCATCCGCAAAACATAATATAAAAGTGACTACGGTGGTGGGCGTGCCGGGTAAAGACAATGCTTGGAATTTCCGCAAAGGTCCATCTACCATCGGATTGGTGCCGAAGGAAAACCGTGAAGAAAAGATCAAGGTTTATCATGAGATGATTGACTTTTGTGCGATGGCTGGCGTTCCTGCCATGCATTCCCATTTTGGTTTCATTCCTGAAGATTGTTCATCCGAACAGTATTTGGATTTTATCAAGGTCATGAAGGAGTTGGCGAATTATGCCAAAGAACGCAATGTCATGATTTATTTCGAGACAGGACAGGAGACACCGACCACATTGATTCGTGCGATTACTGACATAGGAACAGGCAATGTGTTCATCAATTGTGACTTGGCAAACTTGCTGATGTATGGAAAAGCCAATTCATTGGATGCCGTAAAACAGTTTGGCCCGCTTATCAAAGAGTTCCATGCGAAGGACGGTAAGTATCCAACTCGTGAAAATCCGTATGAATTGGGAGCGGAAGTGCCCATTCCAACAGGAGAAGTGGATTTCCCGGCTGTCATTGCGGAATTGAAAAAACAGGGCTTCTCCGGTGCCGTGACAATCGAATGTGAATTGAATGGTTCACAGCACGATTATGTAGTTAAAACTCGTAAATATTTACAGGAGTTATTGGATAAATAAGTATCTTCGGAAATTCTAATGTTTGGCAGGCGGGCATCTTTTAAAAAGGCTGACCGGGTCCAAACAGCAGGTTTGATAGAATTAGTATAATAGAAAATAGAATATAAAGTAGTATAATGGGAACAAATAGAAGAGACTTCCTTAAAACGCTTGGAGGTGTAGCCATGTTTACCATCGTTCCGCGCAACGTTTTGGGTAAAGGTTATATCGCTCCCAGCGATCAGCTGACAAAGGGTATTATTGGTACAGGCGGAATGGGACGAGGCCATGTCAATTATGCAGGAACACGTTTGGTTGCCGTTTGTGATGTGGACAAGAACCACTTGGAATTGGGTAAGAATTTGGTGAAAGAGAAGATTGCCGCTTATCATGATTTCCGTGATTTGATTTTGGATCCGAATGTGGACATCGTGCATATCGCCACTCCTCCTCATTGGCATGGCATCATGTCGGTCGAGGCTGCAAAGGCTGGCAAGGATATTTGGTGTGAAAAGCCGATGACAAGGACAATCGGCGAGGGTAAACGTGTCATGGAAGCGGTTAAGCAGTATGGAAGAATGTTCCGTCTGAACACTTGGTTCCGTTTCAAAGACCAGTTCTATGGATTGGGCACTCCGGTCAAGCCTTTGAAGAAATTGGTGCAGAGCGGCCTTTTGGGATGGCCTTTGAAAGTGACTATCAGCAAACATACCGGTTTTGACTGGAAGTTCTATTGGGTCGGTAAAGAGTATTTGGAACCACAACCTGTTCCTTCTGAACTGGATTACGATATGTGGTTAGGCCCGGCTCCTTACAAACCATACAATGCACACCGCGTGCACCAGACTTTCCGTGGTTATTGGGATTATGACGCAGGAGGATTGGGAGACATGGGACAGCACTACATCGACCCGGTTCAATATATCTTGGGAAAAGATAATACCAGCCCGGTCAAAGTGGAAGTGGACGCTCCTCAACAACACCCGGATGCGGTAGGAACATGGCGTTCCATCACTTATACATACGAAGATGGTTGCCAAATCGTGTTGTGGGGCGGTGATTATGGAGACCCGAACACTCCTTATATCGCTGGTCCGAAAGGAAATGTTTACAAGAACTTTGTCTGCGACATACCGGATTGGGAGAAGAAGTTGTCCGACTTCCCAGATCCTGAACCTCAAGTGACGGACTTTATCGAAAGTGTGAAGACCCGCCAGCCATTTGCCTTGAATGAACGTAACGGATTCCGTTCCGCAACCATTGTGAATATGGGTGGTGTGGCATTGCGGTTGAACCGCACTTTGCATTTTGATCCAGAGAAATTGGAATTTATCAATGATGACGCTGCCAATCGTTTGATTGACCAGCCAATTCGTTCACCGTGGGATATATAATGGAGGGTATTAATAACTAAAAAGAATTGGAAGTATGAGAAAAGCATATATGACAATCAGTGCCCTCTTGTTGTGCACAGGCATGATGTTGGCACAAACTCCGGCTAACCGTACAGCCAAAACCGTGGCTGCGGACGTATTGGCTCAAATGCCGGCGGGGCAACAGGAAACCTATAATGATTTGATAGGGCAATTGAGCCAAGCGGGCGATGACGCTGTCCAAGTAATCGTGGGCATGATCAATGCTCCGGGCAAGGGAAGCAATGCCCAGACCGATTATGCGTTGAGCGGTTTGTCCCATTTCGTCATGGCAAAAGGGCAAGAGAGCGCACGTCTGGTAGTGGCAAAAGCGTATGTGAAAGCGTTGGGGTCTGTTTCAGAGCGTGAAACAAAGGCATTTATCATCCGTCAACTTCAAATCATGGGCGGCGATGAGGCTGTGGACGCATTGGCGGATTATTTGACAGACAAGGAATTGAGCGGCCCGGCTTCACGTGCTTTGGCTCGGATAGCAACTCCGGCTGCGGGCGAAGCATTGATGGCTGGCTTGAAATCCCGTGAGGCAATGGGAGCAAAGGCTAAGCGGGATATGATAAACGCCATTGCAGAGGCTAAAGTGGCTGGTGCCGAAGAACTGTTGCTTACATTTGTCGGCAGTCAGGATATCGACCTGCAAAAGACCGTTTTGTATGCATTGAGCCAAGTAGGAGGCGAAGCTTCTTTGAAAGTGTTGGGCGATGCGGCTGCGCAAGCAGGATACACGATGGAAAAGAGCGGGGCTAACGAAGCTTATATCGAATTAATCAAGAATATAGCAGCCAAGGGCAATGTGGCTGCTGCGGAAAAGGCTGCTAAGGATTTGCAGAAGAAGGCAGAGAAGGCAAACCAACTCCAGACACGGGAGGCGGCATTGAAGATTCTTCTTTCTTTGAAAGGGAACAAAGATGCTACCAAGATGTTGTTGGCTGCATTGAAAGACCCGTGTAAAGGATATCGCAATGCGGCGTTGAACTTCGCTTCTGATTATGTGGGCGAATCCGATTACATCGAGGTGGTAAAAGCGATCTTGAAGGCTAAACCGGAAGTGAAAGTGGATGTGATTAACTGGTTAGGCCGTGAAGCCAAATGCCCGGCAAAGAACCCAGTCCTGAAGAAATTGATGGTTCGCTTCGATTTGTCATTGGCACAAGTGTTGACACAGCAACTGAAATCAGGAGATTTTGCCGTAGAACAAGCGGCTGTGTGGACAATGGTTAAGTTGGGTGACGCAGCGTTTATCCCGACAATTGCCAATTTGTTGACCAATTCAGATAAGCAAGTCGTGTTGTTAGCCCAAGATGCTTTGTTGGCATTCCCGGGAAAAGTAGACAATGCGGTGGCTGAAGCCATAAATAAAGCAGGTGACGACGGTAAAGTTGCCGGATTGGAACTGTTGGCAGTCCGCATGGCAGACTCAAAAGTCAATACTGTCTTGGAACAGATGAAGAGTTCTTCCGCCTCTGTCAAGGGTGCTGCTTATACAGCGTTGCAGAAGGTGGTGACTGCAAGAGACTTCACGACTACTTGTGGATTATTGGAATCCCAAACAGAAGCCAACGATGTGAAACTGATGCAAGAAGCCGTTAAGGCAGCCGTCCATTTTATGCCGGCAGCAGAGCAAGTATCAACGGTGACACGCCGGATGTATCAAGCGGGCGAAGCAAAGAAGTCACTTTATTATGCTGTGTTGGCTTCAACCAACGACCCGAAAGCTTTACAAATCATTATTGACGGATGTAATAAGAATACTGGAGCAGCTAAGACTGCAGCTGTTGAAGCATTGATGAGTTGGAAAGGCATAGAAGCTGCTGAGTATTTATTTGAAATAGCAAAAGGTTCAGGCGATTTGGCAAACCGGTCATTGACTCGTTATGTCAATTTGATTGCTTCATCTTCCATGACAGGAGAAAACAAATTGCTCCGTCTGCGCAAAGCAATGGATATTGCGAAGAGTGATGATGTACGCAGTTTGGTTTTGCAGAAAGTGGAAGGCACGGGAACCTATTTGGCTATGCTTTACGCTGCTGAATATTTGGATAACAAGCCAGTTCAACAACCAGCTGCCAATGCAGTGATGAATATCGCATTGGGCCATCCTGAATATACAGGTCAGAATGTGAGAGCCATGTTGGAAAGGTAATGAAAGTATTGGATAATCCGGATGCCCATTATCAAGTAGAAGGAATCAAGAAGCATTTGGCAGAAATGCCGGATGAGGTCGGTTTCGTTCCTATGTTCAACGGCAAGGATTTGACTGGCTGGAAAGGCATGGTCGAAGGCGGAAATCCATATAAACGTTATGCTTTGAAACCTGCCAAGTTGGCGAAAGAACAGGAAAAGGCAGACGAGCGCATGCGTGCCGACTGGATAGTTGAGGATGGTTGTTTGGTTTACCTTGGCACTGGTTATGACAACTTATGTTCAGAGAAGCAATATGGCGACTTTGAGATGTATGTGGAATGGATGTTGGATCCGGCAGGAAAAGAACCGGATGCCGGCATTTATTTGCGTGCGACTCCGCAAGTCCAGATTTGGGACACTTCCCGAGTAAACGTGGGTGCCCAAGTGGGTTCAGGTGGATTGTACAACAACCAGGTGAATGAAAGCAAGCCGTCCAAAGTGGCTGATAACAAATTGGGCGAATGGAACACGTTCCACATCAAGATGGTGGGCGACCGTGTGACTGTCGATTTCAATGGCGAGCGCGTCGTGGATAATGTCATCTTGGAAAACTATTGGGATCGTAGCAAACCTATCTTTGCAACAGAACAGATTGAATTGCAGGCTCATGGAAGCAAATGCTATTTCCGCAATATATATGTAAAGGAGTTGAAGCGCCAAGAGCCGTTCCAGCTTTCCGAACAAGAGAAGAAAGAGGGCTTCCAAGTGCTGTTCGACGGAACGAATATGTACGAATGGCAAGGTAACACAGGCGATTACATCTTGGAAGATGGTTGCATCTCAATGGTGCCGAGCCGCAGTTTCGGTGGAAACCTTTATACAAAGAAAGAGTTCGCAAACTTTATCTACCGCTTCGAGTTCCAATTGACTCAGGGAGCGAATAATGGTGTCGGATTGCGTGCTCCGTTGGAAGGCGACGCTGCGTATGTCGGAATGGAAAGCCAAATCTTGGATTGTGAACATCCGATATATAAAGGAATCACTCCTTACCAGCATCATGGTTCCATCTACGGCATTTTGAAAGCCGATGAGAATCATAAGACAGCCATGAAGCCGGTCGGCGAATGGAATGAAGAGGAAATCATCTGCGACGGCGACAACATTAAAGTCACATTGAATGGCGTGGTCATCGTGGAAGGCAATATCCGTGAAGCCGTTAAGAATGGCACACCGGACAAAAAGAACACCCGGGTTTGTTCAATAAGAAAGGACATATCGGATTCTTGGGACACGGTTCTCCTGTGAAATTCCGTAATATCCGAGTGAAGGAATTGAAGTAATTTCACTTTTATAAAAATGGTTTTTCCCTGCCGTCATCTGTGAAGATACACGGCAGGGATTTTTTTATTTGTAGATTCTTCTGTTTTTATTTGGGTATTCCGATATCAATGTGTAACTTTCGCCCATCAATTACATATAGAACCAAAGTGAATATGATGACAGTTGTAGAGCGATTACTCAAATATGTGACTTTTAGCACACAATCCAGCGAAGAAACAGGTGTTACACCCAGTACACCCGGACAGAAAGTCTTTGCGGAAGCTTTGGCGAAAGAGCTGGAAGAGTTAGGATTGGAAGATATTTCAGTAGATGACCATTCATACTTGATGGCGACTTTGCCTGCCAATACTGATGCGGAGCTGCCTGTTGTTGGTTTCATCTCCCATTTGGACACCAGCCCGGAAATGCCAGGCGAAGGTGTTAAACCGCGCATCGTTTCTTATCAAGGTGGTGATGTCGTGTTGAACGAAGAACAAAACATCGTCCTTTCTCCATCCATGTTCCCTGAATTGACCAACTATGTCGGACAAGAGTTGATGGTGACAGATGGAACGACATTATTAGGAGCAGACGACAAAGCCGGAGTGGCTGCTATTGTATCGGCCATGGCATATTTGAAAGCGCATCCTGAAATCAAACATGGGAAAATCCGTGTCGGATTCACACCTGACGAAGAAATAGGACAAGGAGCAGACCATTTCGATGTGCAGAAGTTCGGATGCGATTGGGCTTACACGGTGGATGGCGGAGCAATCGGCGAATTGGAATATGAAAACTTCAATGCTGCCCAGGCTAAAGTCATATTCAAAGGTTTGAATGTCCATCCAGGCACAGCAAAAGGCAAAATGGTCAACGCTTCAAATTTGGCTGTCCGCTTTGCATCTTGGTTGCCTGCGGAACAGCGTCCGGAACACACGGAAGGATACGAAGGCTTTTTCCATCTTATCGGAATGAACGGTGGAATTGAAGAAGCTTCACTTGTTTACATCATCCGTGACCATTCCCGCCAATTGTTTGAAGAAAAGAAGCACTTGATGGAAACATTGGTGAAATGCAGTAATGAGTTGCAGCCAGGAAGTACAACTCTTGAAATGCGTGACCAATACTATAATATGCGTGAAATAGTTGAATCCAATATGTTTATTGTTGATTTGGCTTCTGAAGCAATGAAGGCTGTTGGAGTCAAACCTCTTATCCAGCCTATTCGTGGCGGAACAGACGGAGCACGCCTCTCATTCATGGGATTGCCTTGCCCGAACTTGTTCACTGGAGGACATAATTTCCATGGCAGATATGAATACATTCCTCTTCCTTCGTTGCAGAAGGCAATGGAAACTGTCGTGAAGATTATTGAAATGATTTCAAACAAATAATATTATATACAAATCTAAAATCGTGAAAGAATGAAAACGACACCGTTTACCGATGTGCATATTGCTTTAGGAGCAAAGATGCATGAATTCGCAGGGTATAATATGCCTATAGAATATACCAGTATCATAGAAGAACACATGACTGTTGTCAATGGAGTTGGTGTATTTGATGTTTCCCACATGGGAGAGTTTGGGTGAAAGGTCCAAAAGCTCTTGAGTTTATCCAGTCAGTAGCTTCCAATGACGCATCCGTATTGCAAATAGGCAAAGCACAATATACTTGCTTCCCGAATGATAAGGGTGGCATCGTTGATGACTTCTTGGTTTATCATTATGGTCCTGAAAAATATCTGTTGGTTGTTAATGCTGCCAATATTGAAAAAGACTGGAACTGGTGTGTTAGCCATAACACAGTAGGCGCAGAATTGGAAAATGCGTCTGACAACATGGCTCAATTGGCTATCCAAGGTCCGAAAGCTCAGGAAGTATTGCAGAAATTGACCCCGGTTGATTTGGCTTCTATCCCATATTATTCTTTTGTAACAGGTGAATTTGCAGGTTGCAAAGAGGTGATTATCTCTAACACAGGTTATACAGGAGCAGGTGGATTTGAACTTTATTTCTATCCGAGTGATGCGATGACTATTTGGAACGCTATCTTTGAAGCAGGAAAACCAGAAGGAATCAAACCAATCGGTTTGGGCGCACGCGACACATTGCGTTTGGAAATGGCATTCTGCTTATATGGAAATGACTTGGATGACACAACTTCTCCTATCGAAGCTGGTTTGGGTTGGATCACTAAGTTTGTTGATGGAAAGAACTTCACCAACCGTGCTGAGTTGGAACGCCAGAAGAAAGAGGGCGTGACCCGCAAACTTTGCGCATTTGAAATGGTTGACAAGGGAATTCCTCGTCATGGATATGAAATCGTTGATGCTGAAGGCAATGTGATTGGTAATGTAACTTCCGGAACCATGTCTCCTGTTTTGAAGAAAGGAATCGGAATGGGTTATGTGAAACCTGCTTTGGCTAAATCAGGATCTGAAATATTCATTAAGGTTCGTAATCGCAACTTGAAAGCTCAGGTTGTTAAACCTCCTTTCCGCAAATAATTTTTTTTATTAATCTAATATAATATGTAACATTACGTTGTGCAGGTCTTGACGTGTTTGTTTTCCAAACGAATGCGACAAGGCAGGCGCAACGTTTTTTTATGACTGAAAGATGACAAGAATAAGATTTGGTGTGGTGGGAACCAATTTCATCACGGACTGGGTGATTGCCGGAGCCCGTCAGGATGAAAGATTCGAGTTGGTGGCTGTCTGCTCCCGCACGCAAGAACGGGCAGATGAATTTGCAGCCAAACATCATATTCCTTATACATTCACTTCGTTGGAGGAGATGGCAAGCAGTCCGCTGATTGATGCGGTTTATATCGCTTCTCCCAATTTCATGCACGCCGGGCAAAGCATCCTTTGCATGAATCACGGGAAGCATGTGCTATGTGAAAAGCCTTTGGCTTCGAATGCGAAGGAGGCGAGGGCGATGATTGCCGCTTCGGAAGCAAACGGGGTCGCATTGATGGAAGCCATGAAGCCGACATTGACTCCTAACTTCAAAGCGCTGATGGCGGCATTGCCAAAGGCGGGGACACTGCGCCGTTATTTTGCCTCTTATTGCCAATACTCTTCCCGCTATGACAAATTCAAGGAGGGAATTGTCTTGAATGCTTTCAAACCGGAATTGTCCAATGGTGCGATGATGGATATAGGCGTTTATACGATTTATCCGATGGTCGTCTTGTTTGGCAAACCCAAGCGCATCTCTGCGTCCGGGATTTTACTGGGCAGCGGAGTGGATGGGCAAGGCGCTGTCAACTTTGAATATGACGGGATGAATGCGACAGTGCTTTATTCCAAGATAGCCGATTCCTATTTGCCCACGGAGATTGAAGGGGAATCCGGCAATTTGACCTTAGACCGAATCAACCAGATTAAGAAAATCACTTGGCAACCTCGTGCGGCTGCTGCATCCGGAAAAGGTGTCCGGCTTCCCGCAGAAGATATCAGTGCGCCTACTCCGAAGGACGAATATTATTATGAAGTGGCAGAGTTCATTGATTTGGTGAATGCCGGCAAGCGCGAATCAGCCATTAACAGCCATCAGAACTCATTGGCGGTTTTGGAAATCATAGACGAAGTGCGGTCCCAATTGGGCGTTGTTTATCCGGCGGACAAGCTATAACTTTCCATTTATTTGCGGAACTTAATAATTCTTCGTTCCTTTGTGCAAAGATAGTAGGATAAGCGAGGATTTATCCTGTAATAATAATTGATTAAGTAAATGAAAAGAGTATTTTGTCCCAAGTGCGACCATCAATTGACATTTGATGAAACAAAATATAAGGAAGGGGAAGTTGTCGCATTTGTGTGCCCGCAATGTGCATCGCAGTTTAAGATAAAGATTGGCAGAAAAGTTATCCGCACCAAGTCCGGACAGGAAAAAGAGGTGAAAGAGCCGGATTTCTCATGCGGATATATTACGGTTATCGAGAATAACTTCGCTTTCAAACAGAAGCTCCCGTTAGTCTTGGGCGACAATGTGATTGGAAGAAGGAATAAGGACACCGATGGCGTGGATGTCCCGATTATCACGAGCGACCCCAGCATGGGGCGGAAACATTGCGTCATCCAAGTGAAGCAGGACAAAGAGGGGAAGTTTGTTTATATGCTTCGTGACTTCCCAAGTCTGACCGGGACATTCTTGGGCAGTGAGATATTGGGGAATAAAGAGATTGTCCGTATCGAAGATGGAGCCGTTGTGACTTTGGGAGCGACGACATTCATATTGCATACTCCTGATGGGGAAAAGGAATAATAATCATCAAAATAGAATAATGCCAAAATGAAAAAGATAGTTTGGATTCTCCTTTTGGGAACTTTGGTCTGGACTGCATTTGCCCAGAAAGCTCCTAAATGGATGGACAAAGAGAAGAAGGCGGTTGTGACTGTCACGACCTATAAAGCCGACGGGACGACTTTGCACAACGGAATCGGATTCTTTGTGGACGAAGAGGGGACGATGTTGTCTGCCTATTCTGTGTTTAAAGATGCCCAAAAAGCCATTGTGACGGATGGAAACGGGGTGACTTATCCCGTCGAGAGAGTGCTCGGTGCAGACGAACTTTATGATGTAATCAAGCTGAAAGTGCGTGCCCCGAAGAAAGTCTCCTATTTGAAAATCGCTTCCCAACCTTTGTCAACCGGGCAACCGGCTTATTTGTTGCCATTTGTGAAGGGGAAAGAGAAGGTGGCATCCTTTGGAAACGGAAAAGTCGAAGAGGTCACCAAGCTGAAAGACTCCTATCATTATTATAAGCTATCATTCCCGTTGCAAGTGGATTGGCTCAATGCCCCGGTCTTTAACGAGGCAGGCGAAGTATTTGGATTGGCTCAAGACGATGCGTCCGGCAAGAAAGAGGCTTCTTACGCTGTCTCCGCTGCTTATGCAAATAGCCTTTCTGTTTCATCAGCCGACGCTTTCAATACCATTTATACTTCCATCGGCATCAGGAAAGCTTGGCCGTCCGACCGTGACCAGGCGAAGATTGTCACTTATCTGATGGAGAACACGCAAGACGCCAAGAACTTTTTGGGATTGCTGGACGATTTTGTATCGACCTTCCCGGATTGGTGGGAGAGTTATTCCCGCCGTGCTGCCCATTATGCTTTCCGCCGGAAAGAGATGGCGGCAGATGCTGCGGGTGAAGCCGAATGTTTGGGAAAGGCGAAGGCGGACGAGAAACGTGCTGTCGAATTGGCAACAGACAAGGGCGAGGCTTTATATGATTATGCCCGCTTGATTTATAATGTGGCAGTCTCGGACACGACTTTGGACAATCCGGATTGGAGCTTGACCCGGTCGGAAGAGGTGTTGAAGGAGGCGATGCAAAAGGGTGACAAACCGGCATTCCACCAGTTGCAAGGCGACATCTATTATTTCCAAGGGAATTATGCGCCGGCTTACGATGAATACATGGTTGTGAACAAGAGCTCGGAATCAACCGCCAACTCTTGGTTTATGGCAGCCAAGTCGAAATCATTGCAAAGAGGTGCCAACATAGGAGACATCATCCAGTTGTTGGACAGTGCGGTCGCGCATTGCGGCAATCCTCTGTCGGCAGAAGCTGCTCCGGTGTTGTTGGAGCGCATAGACTGGCGGTTGCGTTTGATGCAATACAAGGAAGCCGTGGCAGATTATGACCTCTATTACTTGGCAATGGGCGGAAGAGTAGCGGATGATTTCTATTATTACCGTGAACAAGCCAATTTCCGCATGGACGATTTGGAAGGGGCTTTGTCGGATATCCGCCAAGCCATGGCGATTGCCCCGCAAGAGGCGATGTATCCGGCAGAAGAGGCATCCATTCTTATTCGCCAGAAAAAGTATGAAGAGGCTTTGAATAGTTTGGATAAGGCGATTGCGCTTGTCCCGGATTTCGCAGCTTGCTATCGCCTGCGAGGGGTTTGTTATCAGCGGATGGGAAAAGAGGCAGAAGCCAAAGCCGCTTTGGAAAAAGCGAAAGAGTTGGGCGACCCGACAGCAGGGAAATTGCTCAAGTGACAAGATTATTTAATAAGATAAAAGGCGGTGTGTCAAATGGTTATGATGGCACACCGCCTTTTGTTTTGCCGCCTTTTGGCAACGTCAGCATTCGTCAAATATTAGAAGTTGGGCACGAGATAAAACATACCGTTGTTTTTCCAAAAACGTCCAATGTTTTTTTGAAAACGTCCAATGTTTTTTGAAAAACATCCGATGTTTTTTTCAAAACAACGGTATGTTTATTTTTCAAAATAATCGTTGTTTTAAGCTGTCTGGAAATATCCAATTTTCCATGATTATGCACTCTTCTTTCCAGAACGTCTAATGTTAAAAAAAACGGGGTTTGGTTCGAAAATGTAATATTTGTGTTTGCCTAAATAATAATTCTTTAATATATTTGCCGCCGTTTTTTTGGAATTATAAATTATTTTAATTATATCCCATAAACCAATGAATAGATAGTTTAGGTTTTGCTAAATCTAAAGTTAATTAAAAATTTACAAGTAGTTATGGATTACATTAAGACGCCTTTTACTTCAAAGATGCTATTATCTTTGCTTATGGCTGGCTCTATCAGCGGTGCGTATGCAGAATCAAGCATTGGTGTGTTGGAGAAAAGTTTGCCTGTAATCAACCAGAGTAATGGTTCCGTTACAGGTGTGGTGACAGATGAAATGGGACCCGTGATTGGAGCTTCCGTTGTAGTAAAAGGAACAACCAACGGCACAGTGACCGACATGGATGGAAAGTTCACCATTTCGGGAGTGAGCAAGGGAGCAGTGCTCCAGATTTCTTATGTGGGCTATCAGACACAAGAAGTTGTTTGGAATGGCCGTGGAGTGTTGAACATCCAGTTGCAGAGCGACTCACAGGACTTGGACGAAGTGGTAGTCGTTGCCTATGGAACAACCAAGAAATCCTCTTTCACGGGATCTGCCAGCGTGGTTAAGTCAGAGCAGTTGGAAAAGATTTCCGGAACAGGTTTCGCTGAAGCATTGCAGGGAATGAGTGCCGGTGTCAACGTCTCCAACAACGAAGGAAACCCGGGTGGTGACACTCGTATCCAGATTCGTGGTATCAGCTCCATGTCAGGACAATCTTCTCCGTTGATTATCGTGGACGGAATGCCTTATGATGGCAGTTTGAACACAATCGCCCCGACTGATATTGAATCTATGACAGTGTTGAAGGATGCTGCAGCTGCTTCTTTGTATGGTTCTCGTGCAGCCAACGGTGTTGTGGTTGTGACTACCAAAAAAGGTAAATCCGGCAAGCCGACTCTTAACTTCCGCGGTGCTTGGGGAACTTCCGACAATGCGGTGAAGAATCCGGTGAAGGCTGACCCATATCAACAATTGACAAATACTTGGCAAGCTATTTACAACGATAAATATTATTTGGAAGGTTTGGACCCGAAAGCTGCCGGCGATTATGCTTCACAGACAGTTTTGGGCCACATGGTCAATCCTCGTGTCAACTCAAAAGGCGAAACAGTTTATGTGACTCCGTTTAAGTGGACGGGCGACGCTTCCAACTATGTCTTGCACGATGGCAACGGCAATGGTTATGTGAATCCGAACTTGGAAATGGTTTGGGATGAGAGCGACTACGATTGGTACGGAGCTGTCTTTTCACGCAAGTTGCGCCAAGATTACGGAATCGACTTGAGCGGTGCCACAGAGAACGGAAAGACACAATACTTCACCTCTCTCTCTTTCTTGGATGATAAAGGTTATGCCAACCAGCAATACTACAAACGTTATTCATTCCGTGCGAACGTGACCAGCGAAATCACCAACTGGTTGCAGATGGGCGGAAGCTTGGCTTATTCTTATTACCGCCAGAACAACTCAGGAGCCAACCGTGCCTTGGTATTCTCCAACACGTTGAACTCTCCGTGGTTGAGAAACGAAGATAACACGGCATGGTACACATCCCAAAAGACTGGCGAGCGCATCTATGACTTTGCGGAAAACAGTGCCAACTTCTTCGGAATCCACGTGTTGAACAATGCGGGCGACTACTGGAACAACCCGAACGATGATAACTTCGACAACTACGATGGCAACATGGTGACTGCCCATTACTTCGCAGACTTCAAATTGCCGTTCGACTTGAAGTTCAAGACTGCTGTCAATTTGGATGACATCACCAAGAGCAGATACACCTACGATTCCGCTATTCACGGTGAAGGTCAGATGAAGCCTTATGGTGTGACAGTCCGCACTTCCGGAGGTTCTGCTTCCCGTTCCAATTGGAGGACAACCTCATTGACTTGGAACAATGTGTTGAACTGGGACAAGACATTCGGTGACAACACATTCAACGTGATGTTGGGTCATGAGTTATATTCATACAACAAGACTTACAACTATTCATACGGTGAAGGCATCATGCAGATGGACCAATATGAATTGTCATCTACAACCACCAACTGGGCAACCGATTCATGGCGCAACCGTTATACTTTGTTGTCATTCTTCGGCAAGATTGATTACAACTACATGAACAAGTATTACTTGTCCGCTTCCATGCGTCGTGATGGTTCTTCCCGTTTCCACCCGGATAGCCGTTGGGGTAACTTCTTCTCCGTTGGTGCTTCTTGGCGTCTTTCCAAAGAGAAGTTCTTAGAAGACCAGACATGGATTGACAACTTGTCCCTC
Organism: Phocaeicola vulgatus; assembly: GCA_022009975.1. GTDB lineage: Bacteria > Bacteroidota > Bacteroidia > Bacteroidales > Tannerellaceae > Parabacteroides. The sequence goes on from CP091733.1 coordinate 972,025, forward strand.
CGTGGCAGTTATGGTACTTCCGGTAACGATAAGTTGATTCCGCGAAACACAAGCAGCGGTTATACTTCTGCCGATGAGGAAATCTTGTATGCTTACCAAGGCTACTACATGACAAACCCATTATACGGACAGGCTGGTTATAAGCCTAAGACAATGGCTACTCCGGATTTGAAGTGGGAAAAGAACGAACAGTATAACGTTGCGGTGGACTTCTCATTCTGGAATCGCTTTAACGGTACAATCGAGTTCTATACCCGAAACTCCAAAGACTTGTTGTATTACAAGCAGCTTCCGTTGTCTGCACAGATTGGTGATGCGAACGGTTACAACACCAACTTGGGTAATATCCGCAACCGAGGTATTGAAATCACTTTGGGAGCGACTGCCATCAAGACAAACGACTTCCAATGGAATGTTGACTTCAACCTTTCTACTTTGAAGAACGAAGTGACCTATTTGCCGGACGGAGCTTACACTTATTCAAGCCGTGGAGCAGGTTACAAATTGGATGAAGGCCATTCCATCTTCGAATTCTTCATGGTCAAGAACGCTGGTGTCAACCCTGAAAACGGTAATATGCGTTATTGGATCCAAGACGGCAATGGCGGATGGAAGACAACCGAGAAATATTCTGATGTGACTGTCAATGACTACCAGTGGTGCGGCACAGCCATTCCAACAGTATTCGGTTCATTGACCAATACATTCAAATACAAAGACTTCGACTTGTCATTCATGTGGTATGCTTCATTCGGTTCTTACATGTGGGACTACCAGTATTTGGAACGCACGACAGTCCGTGACGGTGTCGGTGTCATCCAGGACTTGGTTGAAGGCAAAGTATGGCAGAAACCGGGCGACAATGCTGAATTCCCTCGTTGGTCTGCTTCCAACTATGGCGACACTCGCCGCAACTCAGACTTCTACTTGTTCAAGAACAATTACTGGCGTTTGAGAAACTTGACATTCGGTTATACGTTGCCACGCCAATTGACACGCAAGGTGGGAATCTCCAACGCCCGCGTCTATTTGTCTGGCGATAACTTGTGGACACTCGGTGCGGCTGCTAAACGCCACACAGAACCGGAAACGGGTATGACTGGTAACAACTACAACGGAAATGCCGATACCGACAATGGTGTACAAGGTTCAAGACGTGTTTACATGGCAGGTATTCAAGTTACATTCTAAAGCATTAAATGAGATATGAAAAAATGATATATAAATCAGTAAAATATATAACAGTTGCTCTTCTTGCCTTATCGTTGACCAACTGTAACGACGACTTGACAACTCGCTCTTCTGTTGACGTGGACGAGGAGGTTATTCTTTCCAGCACGACTGGATTGAACATGGCGTTGAGATCGGCTTATCACTATGCGTTGATGGGCGGTGAAGATGCGAAAGGCAGCCAGAATGATATTTGCTATGCCGGAGTTTCCGGTCTGGCTACTTGGTTTGACGCTTCCGGTGCGGATATCGTTTGTTTCAAGAACTACGGTGGTTCGCAGGAGGATGCCAACTTTTACTCTCCCGACCGCACTCGCTCCAATGGTGCTTATTCAAAGCGCATCTGGACAAACTTCTACAAGATTATCAACCAGTGCAACGTCATCATCGACGCACTTCCTAACGCAACGGGAACTGATGCGGAAAAGCAGGAGTTGAAAGGACAGGCTTTGACTTTGCGTGGCATGAGCTATTTCGTGTTGCTGACCACTTACCAGCAGACTTACGCCATCGCAAAAGACAAACGCGGTGTTATTTTGCGTACCAGTGCTTCTGACCCGGCTTCTAAGAGCTTCTCTACAGTTGCGGAAGGTTATCAGCAAGCCATTTCCGACTTGAAAGAGGGCGCATCTCTGTTGTCATCTTTCGAGAGGACGGAGAAATGGCAGGTGAATACGGAAGTTGCCAACGGTTATTTGGCTCGTGCCTACCAAGTGATGGGCGACTGGCAGAATGCTTACACGGCTGCCAAGAGCGTCTATGACAACCACTCTTTGATGAGCAAGGCTGAATGGTGCAGCGGCTTCGACAATATGATGAGCAGTAACAACCCTGAATTGGTTTGGGGTGTGAAGTTCACCAACGTGTCTAACATCGGTTCCAACACCATTTTCAACTTGTGGTACAACCAGGACCCAAGTTATGGCGAAGGCATGACACAGGGACCTATTTATAACTTCATCAACTTCTTCGTGGATCAGCAATATGTGGATTTGTTTGACGGATCGGATTATCGTGGAACGAAATGCACAAAGACTGCTGGTGTGACTGACGCGGATGAAAAGCCTGTCATGTTTTGGCATCGTACTGCCAATGGCGACATGGAAGTGAAAGCGAAATGGGCTTACAACAAGTTCAAATATTATGGCGATGCAAACGGTGCTCCTCAAGGACATACTTATCCTGAAGTTTCATTGATGCGTAGCGCAGAGATGTTGTTGATCATGGCGGAAGCACAAGCCAACTTGGGAAATACGACTGAGGCATTGGCAGATTTGAACAAGTTGCAGAATGCTCGTGAGGTGGCTAAACCGACTACCACGACTGCCAAGGACGACCTGTTGGAGGCTATTTATGTGGAACGCCGCAAAGAGCTGTTGGGCGAAGGCGTGACTGGAACATACGATTTGCTCCGCTTGCAGAAGCCTTTGGTCCGTTATGCTTCATCTGCTACCAATCCTGCCGGCCACTTCTCTTATTCAATGCTTTATCTGGATGGTTACAATGGTTCGGATGCGCAGCCGGTGGGACGCTTGGCATCTAACGACTATCGTTTCATCAACCAGATTCCTGAATTGGAGTTGACCAACAACGAAGCTATCAGCCAGTCTGACCAGAATCCGTTCAGCGGTCAATAACCGGCTTGGAAATGACTTACCTTTAGGAAACGAAGCGTTTATTTATTAATAATAATGGGCGGGGCTGTGTCAAAACGAAAGTTTTGATGCAGCCCCTTTAAGATGTGTCAGAATTAGCAAAATGTAAGGCTCTGAGGTCGAATTCCGAAAGTAACGCAGCAGTTTGCAATTATGACACACCGCCGTTCTTTTTTGATATTACGATGAAACAATTACTGACATTAATCTGTGCATTAGGCTTCACGACAGCTTTTGCACAACAAGAGACAGTTGACCTCTCCATTGCCCAGAAGATCAAACTGGAGGAGATGAGGAATTCCCAAGTGGAACAGCTTTCTTATCAGTTGCTCGATTATGCAGGTCCGCGCTTGGCTGGTTCGGACGGCATGGAAAGAGGGGAGAAGATAGCGAAGGAGGCGATGGCTGCCTATGGATTGTCCAATCCCCGGATTGACTTTGCTTGCGATTGGCCACGTGGCGGCTGGGACATTGACAAGGCTTATATGGCGATGACTGCCCCTTATTATATCCCCATTTTCCCCGGCCCCGTGGCTTGGACGGATGGAACCGGTGGCGCAGTGAGAGGGGAAGTGGTGTTGGTCTCTCCGAAGGACAAAAGCGAACTGGAGGCATTCAAGGGAAGCTTGAAAGGAAAGATAGTCCTGATGCCTTCTGTCGTGGATTACCAAATCAGCTTTGACCCGGTGGCACGCAGGCTCACGGAAAAGGACTTGGAGAACATTGCCTATTACCCGATTACGAAGATGCAGCCCCGCCGCCCGCGTCCTGTCCAGATGGTTCCAGGGACGGAATTGAGCTATCAAGAGGTGTTGGAGTTTGTCCGCAAAGAGCAGCCTGCCGTTATTATCCATGAGAATGGGAATTACAGCGTGCCAGGATTAGGTTTCTATAAGAAGGAATTGACGGGCGCGACTCCGTGCGAAGTGAATATAGCTTGTGAGAACCACGGTTTGATGGAACGCTTGATTCGCCACGGGGAAAAGGTGGAGATGGATATTGATATCGCTGTCCACTTCTCCGGCAACCGGACGATTAACAATGTCATGGCGGAAATACCGGGAACAGACCCACGGTTGAAAGATGAATTGGTGTTGTTGGGTGGACATTTGGATTGCTACCAGATGAGCCCGGGAGCAGGGGATGACGGCGCAGGATTCATAGCCATGTTGGAGGCTGTCCGCATCCTGAAAGAGATTGGTGTCCAGCCGCGTCGCACCATCCGTGTCATCTTCTGGGGAGGCGAGGAGCAAGGGCTTTATGGATCCACCGGATATGTCAAGCGTTATGTGCAAGACGGGGAGAAGAAGCTGAAGGAGCATGCGAAAATCTCCGCTTATTTCAATTCCGATTATGGTCCAGGCAAATTCAGGGGCATTTACACGCAGGACAACTTGCAGGTCTATCCTTTGTTCGAAGCCTGGATGCAGCCGTTTAAAGACACGGGATTCACGACTTTGTCCAACAGGAGCGTGGGAAGCACGGACTTGGTGCCGTTTGATGAAGCGGGCATTCCTGCCTTCCAGTTTATACAAGACCCGATGGAGTGGGGGCGGCATTCACACCGCACCCAAGACTTCTCCGACCGCTTGGTGTTGGATGATATCCGCCATAACGCAGTCATCATAGCTTGGTTCGCATATAATGCGGCGATGAGGAGCGAGATGCTGCCACGGAAATAACCAATATCACTCCACCCTCACCAACATCCAATTCCCATGGTCTGCTTCCACCGCATTCCCGTCATCGCCGCAGACCACTTTTGTTCCGGTTTCTATCTTTTCATCCTTTAGTTGCCAACACTTTCCCGGGGCGTCGTCCGGTCTTATCTTTACATGGATTCCGTCTATTGTTTCAATCCTGAAAGCTTGTGGGAGGTCATTTGCTCCAGCTTCGTTTGTCATCCTGAACGAACCATCTCCCTGCTTTTGGATTCTCCATCTTTGGACAGGATTGGCAATATCCGCCTTCTCGATGGAGAAGGAATTGCCTTGGGCGGAGATGGCTGCCGTGGCATTTGACTGCGGGACAATCAAGTAGGTGCTGCCGTCGCAAATTCCACGGGAACTCCCGGCTTGGAGTGCCACTGGGATGACGAGGGTCGTGATGCTTTTGTCCGGCAACGCCACATCGATGATGCTCTCACCCACCAGTTGGAAATCATGGACAGGCGAGGTCGATTCTGTCGGGCTTGTGCGCCATGCCGAGACCTCTCCGGATATGCGTGCCATTGGCAAGCTGAAGCGGTGTGTTTTGCCTGCATCACGGTTGACCAGCACGATGACCAACTCGTTCCCTTCCGGGTTCAAAGCTGCCAACGAATGGCTGTCGCTGCTGTACACGATGTCATATCCTTGGCGGATGAACCTTGTCACCTGCTGCCGCACATGGTAATTCTTCACCTTGCCATAAGTGGCATCCCCGAAGTTGCCCCTGACGAGGCACCATTGGTCGTTGTTCTCCTCCACATATTGCCAATCTATCCATGCGTCGGGAGCGATGTAACGGACATCGTCAATCAGCCGCTGTGCCAATCCGAGGTTTCCGTCTATGCCTTCCCCGCCTGCACCCGTCTCGCTCATCCATACCTTTTTGCCTTCCGCACGGGCAAGCGAACCGAACCGGCTCCTGTCACGGTCGTTGGCGGAATAGGTGTGTGAATTCCATTGGCCGACATAGTGGTTGACCTTCTCCTTCCGGTACTCCTTGAATCCGGCGACCGCAACGCTTATGTCGGTCTCGTCGGCTGCGCTGATGACGGTTTTGAGCCCGCTTTGGGCAAGCATGGGTGCCAATACCCTGATGAAGGCGGCTTGGCTGGAGAAATCGAAATGGCATCCCTCCTGGCTACCCGACTTGTACCAATAGTTTGTCATCGCCTCGTTGAAGGGGTCCAAGGTGCGGAACTCGATACCGTATGCCTCTTTGTAGTGTTTGCAGACCTCGATAAGGTAGCGTGCGAAATCCTCGTAATATTCAGGCTTGAGGTTGTCCTTGCCCGCATCTTCATGCCCTGCGCAACAGCCGCTGAATGTCATCCACCAAGGTGCGCTGTTCGAGAAAGCTTCAAAGACGGCATCGGGCCTCTTCTCTTTTATCTTCAGCATGATTTTCCGTTGGGCTGCATCCCGTTCCCAATGGAACACACCGTTGTGTTCGTCCTGGAATCCTTCCATTTCAGCCCTTAATCCTTTTCCGTCCCCCATGTGGTGCTCTTTGCAATTCGCCCAATTGGGTTCTTCACCTCCTCCGATGTTGTACCGGAAAAGGTTCCAGTTGAGCCCTTCGGGGTTGACCATCCAATCAACCAGTTCGTCGATTTGCGGGTCGCTCCATTTGCCGCACATATTCGCCCACCAACACAAACTGACGCCCCAGCCTTCCAGGGTTTGCCTTGGAGCCAAAGGGCAGACAATCGAGCGGACGGTGTCGTTGGGGAAAGGGGTTGGACTTGCATTATATGACTCTTTGCCTTCAGCCATGAAGGCTGACAGGATCAATGCCGCGGAGATAAATAGAGTTTCATATCAAGTGATTTTATGTGTTAGGGTTCGCAATGGAGACTATACAGTCATTCGACAAATATACGTTTTTCCCCGGAATGGAGAATGGTGAGGGCGGCAGAATTTCTTTCTTTAACTCGCCTGTCTCGTAAATTTGTCCTAAATGATAGTTGCAGTGTATAGTTGATTTCAATGACATTCGTTTATGGTTTAAAGATTACGGGAGCAAAGGTAAGGTAGCGGGAAAGCGTGGAGTTGACGGACACGTCATAACACGTTGCAAGTTGCATGTTTTTGCACATTTCTGCAGTTATTCCGCAGTTTCTGTTTAGAGATTCTTTAATTTTAAGTCAAACATTTGTCATTGATTATCTGTTATTTATATACATTTGGAAGCACTGTTCGCCCAAAGGCATCAGCGGTTGACAGAGTTTCTTGATATTGACTGCAAAGAGCCGGAACAGCCAATGGAGCGAGGACGGAAGAAAACAAACTTCTTCTTGGATTTCACCATCCAACAAGCCATTCCTTACGGGAGATTGAGCGGGCTTTTTGATTTCCTCCAGCATTTTGTCAGGGATGTCGGTTTTGTCAATAGCTTTCAATAAGGCTTCGCCTTTCACGGCAAGTTTGTTGCTTGCCGTCAGGTTCTTCGCTAAAGCTCTGGCACAGTCGTTTGCCTTTAAAATTTCCGTCGGTTCCGAGTTTTCAGTTGTTTGTAAGATTTCAGTCATTTTTTTGAAATTCCCATAGTTGTTTTTTAAAAAAATTTATTTTTGAAAAAGTCAATCGGGGAAGAATCCGTTTCCCCATCTGATTGCGTTGCAAATATACGCATTAATTTATGCGAAAGCAAGTGAAATCAAATATAAATTTATTATTAACATTTCTTTACTTTGCGTTTTTTTCATTAAATTTTTTTCTCTCATGCGCATTAGAGAGAGAGAATTTTATTCTATTCTATTCTATTCTATTCTTTCCTATTCTATTCTATTCTATTCTATTCTTTGTTGAAAAAAGTACGTTTTTTTTGCATTTTGAGCGGTTTTTTCGCCTCGTTTGCACGTTTTTTTGGAGTTTTTGCATCCTTTTTTTGAGTAAAATTGCACGTTTTAAACCCACAACCGACCACATAACACTAAATGTCAACGCTTTATGTGTTATTAAAATGATTTAATTATCCTTTTTCTTTAGATTTATTGTTCCAATTTTTATATTTTTTCGTGGCACATTTTTTTTCATCCAAAACACCCATCAAAAACGTCCAATGTTTTTCCAAAAACGTCCAATGTTTTTCCGGAAACGTCCGATGTTTTTTCAAAAACAACGGTTGTTTTTTCCCAAATAAACCCTCCTTTTCTGTGAATATTTGTAAACGGAAGTAAAACGAACGTAAAGGCGGAAGAAACTGCAAGATGGTGCGGGAAAAATGCAGGAATGTGCAGAAATGTGCAAAAATATGCAACTTGGGACGTGTTATGACGTCTCCGTCAACTCCACGCTTTCCTGCCGCCTTACCTTTGCCCCCGTAATCTTTAAACTATAAACAAATGTCATTGAAATTTACAGTAGTAGCAAGGAAAAACCTTAGCAAAGGCGCACCGGAGGACTCCAAATTGTTCTACGCACAGGCAAGATTTGCAGTTGACAGAGACGTGGGCACGTCACCTACTAATTACAGATAGGGATTGTCGCAAATGACTTTAAATGCTAAGTGTTTAGCCTCCACAACAGAAAGGATTGTGAAAGAAACAGAACCTGGACATAAAGAAGTTGCCTTTGAATATGTGCGTTTCCGGAGGTATCATGTGAATTAAAAACCGTCATCTATTTATCCATCTCATACCTTTTCCTTATATTTGTAGCATAATCCCTAAAAAGTAATGAGTATGAAATACAAATTATTGGTGATAGATGTGGATGGGACGTTGCTGAACGAGGCAGGTGAGATAACCCAGCATATCCGTTCTGCTATATTAAAAGCCCAGCAAATGGGTGTCCAGGTGGTGTTGTCTTCCGGACGCCCTTCGGGAGGAGTTTTGCCATTGGCGAAAGAGTTGGAACTGAACAATTATAAAGGTTTTGTCATCGCATACAACGGTGCGCAGATTATCGATATGACAGACGGGACGTTGCTGTTCGACAAACATATCGACTGCGAATTGATACCTTATTTGGATAAGAAGGCGAAGAAGAACGGCTTCTCGATATTTACCTATTCGGAAGATGCCATTTATACCGATTCCCCTTTTGACGCGCATATCGTGCGTGAGGCGGAGTTGAACGGTCTGCCTATATATGGAGTGGACGATTTCCCCGCCGCCATCGACTTTAACCCATGCAAATGTATCTTGGTGAGTGACGACGAAGAGAACTTGGTCGGGCTGGAGAACCATTGGAAAGAAATTGCCGGGCACGGCGGACGTGTTCCGTTCCGAGGATTACTTCCCTGGAGGTGGTGCCGCCGACGGTGGACAAGGGGAATGCCTTGGCTCTGTTGATGGAGATGCTGAAGATGGAACGGGAAGAGGTGATTGCCATAGGAGACGGTGTGGCGGATGTCCCCATGTTGCAGTTGGCAGGGCTCTCCGTGGCGATGGGAAACGCAAGGGATTCCGTACAGGCTTGTGCCGACACGGTGACATTGCCCAACAGCCAGGAGGGTGTGGCAGTCGCTATCGAGAAGAACGTGTTGGCGACGATACGGCCGACCGAAGTGCCGCTCGATTTGCTCAATGCGAGGGCAAGGCACGCCTTGATGGGCAACTTGGGCATCCAATATACTTACGCATCCGAGACGCGGGTAGAGGCGACGATGCCGGTCGATGAGCGGACACGCCAGCCTTTCGGCATCCTGCACGGGGGAGCGACCTTGGCATTGGCGGAGACCGTGGCAGGATTGGGTTCGATGTTGCTCGTGCAGCCCGATGAAATAGTAGTGGGAATGCAGGTGAGCGGCAACCATATCTCATCCGCACATGAAGGCGACACGGTGCGTGCCGTTGCCACCATCCTCCACCGGGGACGTTCGTCGCACGTCTGGAATGTGGATATCTTTACCTCGACCGACCGCCTTGTCTCTTCGGTGAGGGTCATGAACAGTGTGATGAAAAAGAAATGATAACAGAAGATTCATTTACGATAATCGATTCGTTGGTGAGGCAAGGCAGGAGCTTTGCCTTGTGGCGCGTCCCGGGCGAGGAGACCGTCCATTTCGGGATGCAGACGTATGGTAACCCTGAATTAATATATGATATGGCGGAGCTGGACGGGCGCACGGGGTTCGTGATTGCCCCGTTCCAGGTATCGGACAAGCACCCTATCGTGCTGATCAAGCCCGACTGCCTCGACCTGCCGGAAGATGTGTTGGAAAACCCGCAGGATATGATCGAGGTGGTGGCGCATGACAATCCCCCCTTGTCGGACGACGAGGAGGAGAAACGTCATTATTGCTCCGCATTCCATCTCTTCCGCGACCCGCTGTTAAGGGGTGTGCAGGACAAATTGGTGTTGTCCCGTTCCAAGACGGTCGGGCGGAGGAGAGATTTGTCCCTTGCCCGTTCCTTCTTCAAGGCGTGCGGGCGTTACCTCCATTCCTATGTCTATCTGTTGCATACGCCCCGGACGGGCACATGGATGGGTAGTACCCCCGAAATCATCTTGGCAGGGAAAGGGAAGGATTGGCAAACGGTCGCCTTGGCAGGCACGCAACGGTTGCTGGAGGGCAAATTGCCTGCCCGCTGGGACAGCAAGAATTGCCAGGAGCAACAGTTGGTCGCCTCTTATATACGCAGGCAGTTGGCAGCATTGGATATACATCCCGACGAGAAAGGTCCCTATTCGGTGCGTGCCGGGGAATTGTCTCACCTGAAAAGCATCTTCAAGTTCACATTGCCCGACACCCGCATGTTGGGCGACATCTTGGCTCTGTTGCATCCGACGCCGGCAGTCTGCGGACTTCCGAAAGAGGATGCTTTCCGGTTCATTTTGGAGAAGGAGGAGTATGACCGGAGCTACTATTCCGGCTTTGTCGGTTGGCTTTCCCCCGCGGGCAAGACGGATTTGTATGTGAATTTGCGTTGCGTGAATGTCCATCCGGACAGTTACACCCTGTTTGCCGGAGGTGGCTTGTTGGCATCGTCGGTATTGGAAGACGAGTGGAACGAGACCGAGGACAAGATGAAACTATGCGAAATATTTTAGAGTGATATAAATTTATGTATTCAGATAAAAAGAACGTGCTGCAACTGGCCGCCTTGCTCAAGGAGCATGAGATACGGAACGTCGTGTTGTGCCCGGGCAGCCGCAACATACCGATTGTACAGACATTGGCGCGCCATCCCTTCTTCACTTGCCATGCGGTGACGGATGAACGGAATGCCGGCTTCTTTGCGATCGGGCTGGCTTTGAACAGCGGGAAGCCTGCTGCCATCTGCTGCACTTCCGGAACGGCGTTGCTTAACATCCATCCGGCTGTGGCGGAGGCGTATTACCAGCAGGTTCCGCTGGTGGTCATCTCTGCCGACCGTCCCGCAGCGTGGATAGGGCAGATGGACGGGCAGACATTGCCGCAGGACGGGGTGTTCCGTGGTTTGGTGAAGTGTTCGGTCTCCCTGCCGGAAATCCATACGCGGGAGGAGGAGTGGCATTGCAACCGCCTTGTCAACGAGGCTTTGTTGGCGGTGAACCACCACGGTAAAGGACCGGTTCACATCAATGTGCCGATGTCGGAACCCCTTTTCAGCTTCACGGCGGAGCAACTCCCCGAAGTGCGTGTCATACAGCGTTACAATGGGTTGAACATCTATGAGCGTGAGTATGGAAGTTTGATTGCCCGCTTGGGGAAATATACGAAGCGGATGATGGTGGCAGGGCAGCAGACCCTCATTTACCAGTTCGAGCGCAAGACTGCCAAGTTGGTGTATAAACATTTCACATGGTTGTGCGAGCACATGGCCAATCAGACCGTGCCGGGCATCCCGGTCAAGAACTTCGACGCCCTCTTGGCTTCGTTGGATGAAAGCCAGCTGGAGAAACTTGTCCCCGATATCGTGGTGACGTATGGAGGGCACATCGTTTCCAAGCGGTTGAAGCAGTGGCTGCGGAACCATCCGCCCAAGGAGCACTGGCATGTGGCTTCGGATGGTGAAGTGCGTGACACCTTCGGCGTGTTGACGACCGTCATCGAGATGGATCCTTTCGAGTTCATAGAGAAGGTGGCAGTATTGATGGATTCCAACGTGGGGCAGGAGTACCCGAAACAGTGGGAATCCCTTTCCAAGAAGATGCCGGAGCCGCAGTTCGGTTATTCGGCAATGGCGGCGGTCGGTGCACTGTTGCACGCATTGCCTGCCAACTCCACCTTGCACCTCGCCAACAGTTCGGCTGTGCGGTATGCCCAGATGTTCAAGCTGCCCAACGACACCGAGGTGTGTTGCAACCGTGGGACGAGCGGGATTGAAGGTTCCCTCTCGACCGCCTTGGGGTATGCGTGGGCTTCGGACAGGTTGAACTTTATCTTGTTGGGCGACTTGAGTTTCTTTTATAACATGAACGCCCTTTGGGACAACGGTTCGCGCGGGAATGTGCGCATCCTGCTCCTCAACAACGGGGGCGGGGAGATATTTGGCTCTTTGCAGGGGGCGCAGCTTGAATCGCCTGTCGAGAAATATGTGAAGGGGTCGCACCGCATGTCTGCCCGGAGTTGGGCGGAAGCAAACCAGTTTGATTATGCAGCCGTCCACGACATGGAGGAGTTGGAAGCCGCCCTGCCCGCATTCGTCCAGGCAGACCAGCAAGCCAACCCGCAGTTCATGGAGGTGTTTACCCAGCCGGGCGAGGATATCCGCCTGTTGAATAGTTATTATAATGGATTAAAATAGTAGATTAGGAATGGAAACAAAACGAGAATGGAAACCGATAAAGGAGTATAAGGAAATCCTTTTTGATTTATATAACGGCATTGCCCGCATCACCATCAACCGTGAGCGTTACCGCAATGCTTTCACACCCACCACCACCACGGAGATGAGCGATGCCCTCTATATTTGCCGGGAACGGCAGGACATTTGTGTCGTGGTGCTGACTGGAGCAGGCGACAAGGCGTTCTGTGCAGGAGGCGACATGCATGTCAAAGGAAGGGGAGGTTATGTCGGGACGGATGGCGTTCCCCGCCTGAATGTGCTGGACGTGCAGAAGCAAATCCGCTCGTTGCCGAAGCCTGTGATTGCGATGGTCAATGGCTTTGCGATAGGAGGAGGCCATGTCTTGCATGTGGTATGCGACCTGACCATCGCTTCGGAGAATGCGCGGTTCGGACAGACGGGGCCGAAGGTGGGCAGTTTCGATGCCGGCTTCGGTTCGTCCTATCTTGCCCGTTGCGTGGGGCAGAAGCGTGCCCGTGAGATATGGTTCTTGTGCCGCCAATATACCGCACAGGAGGCGTATGAGATGGGAATGGTCAACAAGGTTGTCCCGTTGGAAAGGTTGGAGGATGAAGTCGTGGAGTGGGCAGAAACGATGATGCAGCACAGCCCGTTGGCTCTCCGCATGATAAAGGCAGGGTTGAATGCCGAACTGGATGGGCAGGCTGGCATCCAGGAGCTGGCTGGCGATGCGACGATGCTCTATTATCTGACGGACGAAGCGCAGGAGGGTGGAAAAGCCTTCTTGGAGAAACGCCGCCCCCGCTTTGAAGATTATCCCAAATTCCCTTGATAACGCTGTTGCCATGTTCCATATAACTATTGTTCCCCGGCTGTTGCATTTCAAGCAGCCGGCAGGGACTTCCCGTGGAGTTTACACGGTGCGCCGTGTCTGGTATCTGCATCTCACTTCGGATGAGTGCCCGGGGAGGAGAGGCATTGGTGAATGCGCCCCGTTGCCAGCCTTGAGCTGTGACGATTTGCCCGGTTATGAGAAGATATTGCGGGATTGTTGTGCCCGTTTCGAGCAGAGCGGCATGTTGGACAGGGAGGCTTTACGCCCTTATCCTTCCATCTTGTTCGGTTTGGAGACAGCCCTGCTCCATTATGAGTGCGGCTCGTTTGCCTTTTGGGACACTCCGTTTTCACGGGGAGATTCCGGCATCCCTATAAACGGGTTGATCTGGATGGGCGATTATGCCACGATGCTGGAGAGGATTGAGGAAAAGATGCGGTCGGGTTTCCGTTGTATCAAGCTGAAAATAGGAGCGATTGATTTTGAAGAGGAGTTGGCATTGATCAAGCATATCCGCAGCCGTTTCTCCTCTGCCGAGGTAGAGCTGCGGGTGGATGCCAATGGCGCATTTAAACCCGAAGATGCGATGGGGAAGCTGTGCCGTTTGGCAGAGCTGGACTTGCACTCCATCGAGCAGCCCATCCGTGCGGGACAATGGGAGGAGATGGCGCATCTGGCAGGGCACTCGCCTTTGCCGATAGCCTTGGACGAGGAGTTGATAGGCGTGAATGACCGCTCCTCGAAAGAGAGGCTGCTGGATTCGGTGCGTCCCCAATATATCATCTTGAAGCCTTCGCTGCATGGAGGCATGCATGGTGCGGGCGAATGGATAGAGTTGGCGGAGGACCGGCAAATAGGATGGTGGATCACTTCCGCCTTGGAGTCGAACATCGGCTTGAACGCCATTGCCCAGTGGTGTGCGACATTCCGGAATCCTCGCCCGCAAGGGTTAGGGACAGGGGCTTTGTTCACCGACAATGTGGAGATGCCTTTGGAAATCCGCAAGGACTGCCTCTGGTTTGTGCCCCATTCCCTTAATCAACGGTGTTGACGCTCAACGACCCATAATTGCCGCCATCGAATTCGATAAGGCCTTTTCCCCCTTTGTTGAGGGTGGTCGTCCTCGCCTTGTTGTTCTCGTTGTCCACTTCGTCTTCGGTGAATTCAAATCCTTTGTCTATCTTGCAATTGCCGTACCGGAAATTATAGGCCTTGATTTTGCAGGAGACGGATTTCGGGAGGCCGATGGATAATTTGCAGAAGCTGGTCTTCGTCCGGATGGTCTCGAAATCGGAGTTTACCTCTTCAAGGTTCACATCCGAATAGGATTGAGAGCTGCATAAAAAGCTGTTGGCGAGATTCTTGACATTGAGATGCCCGAAGTTGATTTTGCCATCGATCTCGTCGGCTTGCTTGATTGTCAGCTTTCCATAAGAACTGTTCATCTTCAATTTGCCTACTTTGCCGATTGCCAATGTCGAGAATGAGTCGGAAAGGGTCAGTTTGCCAACTTCCTTTATGCTGCTATCGCTGCAATATTCGAGTTTGATGTTGGCAGTCCCCACGTTCCCTATTTGGATATTGCTGAACGAAGCCTCGATGGAGAGAGGTTGTGAAAAGTCCCCGGCATCCATCTTGCCATATTTCACGATAAATTGGCACGACCCGTCATTCTTCTCTTGCGGCAATTTTATGTTGCCGAACCGCTGTTTCAGTTTCAGGTTCATCCAAGTGGGCGCATTCACGAAATAGTTTATCTCCAAGTGATAGTTGCTGAAGTTGTTCTTGCCGATTTCTGTTTCCCGATGATGCTGCTCTTGTTTTCAGCGACTTTGGCATCGATGCAGTCCAACAAACCTTGAGCCGTCTTTTCGCTCCGGGCTTTGGTGATGATATTGATTTGTATTTCCACCTCGTCCTTGTCCCAATGGCTGATGACTATCTTCCCATAGTTGTTGTCCAAATCCAAGACATAATTATTGTTGACGCGGTAAGAATAGTTGAAGTCCTTTTTGCACACGAACTCGTCCGGTTCAGCCATCGCACAGACGGAGCATATTAAAGAAGTAGCGATAACCATAACCCTTTGTCTCTTTTTCTTGTCGTTTCCATATCCATATATTTATTTAGTTTTTTGATTGTTCATTTTTGATATATAGCAGTTGCTTATATAGGATTTGCATCCCTTCCAAGCTGCTGGCATATTGCTGGTTGAAGGCATAGATTCCCTTGTCGGAACAAGGCAATTCCAGTGCGATGGTCTTGTCGAACTCTTCGCAAGCGGATTGGATTTTTTTCCCTTCTGCTATCAAGACAGCGAAGGCGGGGTTGTCCCTTTTTTCCATCTCGCTCTTCATCTGCATCATCAAGTCCTCCATCTGCATATTGTAGTATAAGCGCAATTCGGCAATCTGCGGATTCAGCTCGCAACTCTCTCCCCGTTCTTCCGTGGGAAAGGAGGTGAAAAAAGTGAAGGCGAGAGCAGCCGCTACCGAGGCAGCCACCAGCCAAGCAGCAGCTTTTCCGAAGCGGGCGGATTTCCCTGCAAGAGAGCTGTTGCCAGCTGGAGAGCCATTCTCGGCAGGAAGATCCGCCGTTGCTAATTTCTCCAAAAAGCGAGCTTTGTGCCCGGAGGGAAGTTCCGTCTGGTCGAACAATTCCCTGTTTTGTCCTATGAAGTCTTTCAGTTTGTCCATTATCCTTGATTTATTATGTTCAACAATTTTTGTTTGCCGCGTAAATATTGGCTTCTGACGCTGGCAGCTTTGATGTGCAAAATGGAGGAAATCTCTTCCATGTCATATCCTTCAAACAGATAGAGCGATAAAATGATCCGATAGCCGTCTGGGAGTTGCTGCATGGCTTTCCGGATTTTCTCCACACTGAGCTGGATGGACTCTTCGTCTGCTTCGTTTTCGTCGTCCGGCGCGATGGAATCATATTTGTCGGAAAGCTCAATCCATTCCTCCTTTTGTTTGCGGAGTGCATCAATCGCTGTGTGGACGGCTATTTGCTTCAACCAGGCGGAGAAGGAATCTCCTTGGAATTTGCCAATCGAGGAGAAGGCTTTCAAGAAAGTGTCCTGCATGGCTTCCTCCGCCTCTTCCGCATTCCCGATGATGCGCAAGCAGATTTGGAACAGCCATTGGGCATATCTGTCGTATAGAGCCACCAAAGAGCTCTCTTCGCCTCTTTTGCTGCTTTCTATCAGATGTTGAAGGATGTCGTCCATATATTTTCCTGTTCTATTTGCGGTGTGTCACAATTGCCAACTGCTGCGTTGCCTTCGGAAATCGACCTTAGTCATTTACGTCAGTAAACTCCTGTCGGTCTCCTCCTCGGCATCTTGCATTTTATTAATTCTGATCCACCTTAAAGGCGGTGCGCCAGAGTTGTTGTTTTAGTGGCCCACCGCCCTGTTGTTGTTTCTATTTATATGAACGGATAATGGATAGGAAACGTTGCATATTGTTGAGACAATATGCAGAAAAAGTTTATCAGGCTAAGGATAATTCCATGTGGTTTTCTTCTGCCAATCGGCGCATGTTCATGATGGCATAACGCATCCTTCCTAAAGCCGTGTTGATGCTGACTCCTGTCGTGTCGGCAATCTCCTTGAAGCTCATGTCTTGGTAGAAGCGCATTTCCAATACTTTGCGCTGGGTTTCTGGCAAGAACCCGACCAATCGGCGCACATCTTCCAAGACTTGCTGTTTGACAAGCTTCTCTTCGATGGTGTGGTCGCACAGTTTCATGTTGTTGAACAAGTCAACTTCGACCTCGTCGTTTGAGATGAGGTTCTCATTGCGCTCCTGTCGGAAATTATCTATGATAAGATTGTGGGCGATGCGCATAATCCATGCTTTGAACTTTCCGTTGTCTGTGTATCTGCCCTGTTTGATGGTCGTGATGACTTTGACAAAAGTCTCTTGGAACAGATCTTCCGTCAGTTCTTTGTTGCGCACAATAAAATATATGTAGGAATGCACACTGCCTTTATAGCGGTTCAATAGAACATCAAAGGCAGAGTTGTTGCCCTCTGCATAGGAGACGACCAAATCTTCGTCGGTCATCAGATTCAATTTGCTCATTACTGTTGTTTTTTAATTTATTTGAGTAATGTTATGCAATAGGCAATCGGGGTTTTAATTGTTAAACATGAATTATTTTCATACAAAAAAACAGAATTGGTTTGACTTTTCCAAATCTTTTCCTTGTTTTCTTATAAAAAAACTCCCTAATCCATTGTTTTTTGTACGAATCAGGGAGTTTTCAGGACAAATTGTTTTTATTAGAATTTATATCCGATAGTTAATGCGACTCTTGTCGAGTTCGTTTTCAGCGAAGATGAATTGGCTTCGATGATTGTTTTTCCCGAATTGTCGAACAATGGGGAGAAGGCATAAACATCTTCTTTGGCTGTTTTGTAGATGCACGCAATATCCGCATAGAACTGAGGAGTGAAGCGGTAACCGAATCCGACGGTGTAATTAAATACATCTTGGTCGATTGTGTAATTAGGAAGCGTCCCGACTGTCACGACTTCGCGCTGCCCGTTCTTCACGTCACTTCCCATGCCGCTTCCTGTCCAAGCAATTCCCGCACGGACAGAAAATTGAGGAGTCACTTTCACTTCCGCTCCGGCTTTTATCGTGTTGGAAATGTCCATGCACTGGTCGATGCCTGTGTTCGTGTTCACATTGTCATTGCCATTTGCGTCATACATTTTCATTCTCCGGTAATTCATCATCTCATAATCAACGCTGAACAAAGCGGTCTGTCCGATGATTGCCGCAGCACTGAATATCCATTTGTCCGGTGTGCGGTATTTATAATCGGTATAAGCGTTGTCTGGAGACTCATCGTGATATTTGTCTGGCAAAGACTGGATATCCGATTCCGACCTCCCATAATAATAATCGGTCATTTTATACCAAGTCGGGGAGTTATAGGCGATTCCGAAGCGGAGGAATTCCACCGGGCGCACAATCGCTCCGATATTGATTCCATAACCTGTCCCTTCTGTCTTTAGACTGTTCTTGATTTGGATATAACTGGTGTAATCGGTGTGCTTGTTATAATCCTCGGCATAATAGGAGTACAAGTCATAATCCAAATCGGTGATTGTGACGCTGGCACCCACCATCAAGAAGTCCGAGAAGTTCCCGCCGAAGCCGATGGAATATTGGTCAATCGCACCTCTCTCCTTGACATTCAACTCCGTGTATGAACGCTGATAAGAAGAGGAAGGCAAGTTGGTTGAGAATTTGCCATCGTTATAATCCATGAATCCTGCGCAATTCCCAAGGATGGAAAGCCAGTCATTCACATGCCCATAAGGGTCATAAGTGATATTGTCACCGGAAGTTTGATAGTTCAAGTCATTCGGAGTCAGTCCGCCCGCATTGGCGCGGGCCGCAATATAATCGGACAAGGAAGAACCGTTGCCGCCGCTAAAAGCTGCTTTATAGTTGCGGTGATAATTCTTCAACCGGTTATAAGAGAATCCGACATTCCAGCTGACCAAGCCCTCGTCGTTGCCCGTCGGGAAATAGCCCACATAAGCAATATTGTCGAAGTTGACTTTCGTCTGGTTGGTTGTCAATTGGTTTCCCGCCCACGTGTTCTTCGTTTCGATGCCCGTGACATCCAAAGTCATTACTACTTCAGAACTGCGGTAAACGCTCAGTCCTGCCGGGTTGTGATTCAGTGCAGAAATATCTCCGCCCAAAGCTCCGAAAGCTCCAGCCATTGCCATGCTGCGGGCAGTTCCCTGCAAGTCACCTCCGTTCTGTGTGTACTTATATGCATCTGTGATGCCTTGAGAAAAAGCAGCACCGGTGCCAAGCACCAGTGCTAATGATATGGTCAATACTTTCTTCATTACTGTCCAAAATTATTGATTCTGTAATTATCTTCCACGTCCGCTGCCGCGTCCGCTTCCTCCTACACTTCCACCACTTGAGCGGCCTCCGCCCATGCTGCTGCCTCCACTGCTGAATGAGCCACTGGATCTGCCGGAGCTGACCGGGGCACTATAAGAGCGGGTTGTCGTGCTGCTGCTACGGGAAGGAGAGTAGCTGCTCCTGTTGTTGCTGCTTGAACTGCTTCCTCTGCCTGATGAATAGCTGCTTTGTCCTGAAGAGCGTCCACCAGAATAAGAAGAGTTGCCTGTGCTCATGCGGGTCCTCGGCGTTGAAGAGTTGATTCCGCTGCCGCGTCCTGTCGATGTGCTGCTTGAGCTGCTTGAATATCTTCCGCTTCCTCTGCCGGTTGAAGTCGTTCCTTCATTTGTACGCAAAGAAGAGGAGTTGCCGCGACCCGTTGAAACACTGCTTGAGCCGCTTGAATATCTTCCACTTCCTCTGCCGTTGTTGTCTGACCTCAAAGAAGAAGAGTTGCTGGAAGAATATCTTCCGCTTCCCCTGCCGCTATTATTATCCGACCGCAAAGAGGAGGAGTTGCTGCCGGATGAATATCTGCCGGATGAACGGGACGAAGAGGTCATATTCCCGGCATTCCTTCCGGAACCGTATGAAGTGCCGCCCCTCAAATCGCTTGGTAGTTGCTTCTGCCAGAAGAGTATCTTCCTGATGCAGAGCGTCCGTTATAATAATAGTTCGGTGCGTAAGCATAGTGGTGGTGTGGGTGATGCCAGCCGCCCCAATAAGAACCATACCAGCCGCCGTACCAGCCTCCCCAGCTCCAGGGAAGAACCCCACCACGGGTCGTACCAAGGATCGTACCAGCCAGCGTACCAACGGTTCCAGCCCCAAGAGTAAGGACGGTACCACCAAGAGGAGTAATAGCCCCACGGTCTGTAGAACCAAGGATCGTACCAGCCGCCCCATGAATACCAAGGCGACCCTAAATTGATGTTCACGGAAACATTGGAAGCTCCTCCGTAATAGTCGGTTGCATAATCATAGGAATAATATCCGTCATTCATGTACAAATCGACTTGGTCTGCGCCGACAATCGTGATCTTGCTGGGTGAATGGTAGCGGACGATGCGCTCGCTATATTCCAAGTCGGAACGTCTTTCCGGCACGACAGTTACTTTCGTCTTTTTGTTGTCTTGGTAACGATAGTCGTCATCATACCACTCATCGTTAGACGAATAGCGTCTGTTGTATTCATCCACGCTTCTGTCATAATCATTATATGAACTGGAACGGTTATAGCTGGAAAGGAGTGTCGGCTCTTCCGAGTATTCGTTCTCATTATAATACGAATGCTTTACTTGTTTGTTGGCAACTTCTTTATTTGCAATCTTTTTCTTCGAAGTGTAGTAAACATCGTCGAAATATTGTGCTTTTGCAGTTGTTCCTCCCAAAACAAAGATAAGCATCATCATCCAAGAAGTTAATTTAGTAGGCTTCATATCTGTTTTCTCCTATTGTTTAATTCATTACCTTTTAGAATTAGACTGCTCATGCGTTAAAAGGTTTAAGCAATCAAACAATCTTCGTCTTCCGAGGCAATCGTTTTGTACAAAAATAGTCATTTGTCATATAAGTCGCTGCAAATACATAGACTTTAACATTCAATATAAGAAGGTTATATGATAACCCTCTTATTGATTAGATGCAAACGGAAACGGAAAAGATGCAGGGAAGCGTCCCTTTTTTTATTTTTTTAGTAAAAGGTTCTCGATGCTTTTGATGAAATCATCTTTGGACATCGCCCCGAGCGACATGGAAGGCTTGCCCTCTTTCGGAATGAACAAGATGGAAGGGATGCTCTGGATGCCGAAAGCTCCAGCCAACTCTTTTTCTTTGTCCACATTGATTTATAAATGATGATTTTCCCTTTGTATTGCTCCGCCAGCTCTGCCAAAATAGGGGAAATGGTTTTGCAAGGACCGCACCAATCCGCATAGAAATCCACGATGCAAGGAAGACTCCCTTCATAAACCCATTTGTCCGGGTTCTTTTCGTAATTGAAAACTTTGCTCAGGAATTCCGCTTTGGTTAGGTAAACAATTTCTCCTTTCCCGGCAGGAGCATCTTTTGTGGATGGATGACAAGCGGACACGGTGCCGCAAACTGCCAAGCTAAGCAGAAAAGCGTATAACAGGCTTTTTAAATGTTTCATAAGTCGTTAATTTAAAATTTCCACAAATGTAATGGAAAGTTGCAATAGTTGCATAACAATGAAGAAAAAAATCGAAAGAGTGGAGCGGATGAAAAAAAACATCTATTTTTGTAGTCTGAAGGATAGCGATATATTATTGGTATTTATTTAATATAAAACAACATGGATTTTAAACGTATTTTGCCAGTAGCAATGTTTTCTGCTCTGTTATTGGCAGGTTGTAATGAACAAAAGAGCGCCAAAGAGGTCGGGATTGACCTGGCAAACATGGACACGACTGCTTCTGTGGGAACTGACTTCTATCAGTATGCTTGTGGAGGCTGGATTAAAAACCACCCGTTGACTGCGCAATATTCCACTTTTGGCGTGTTCAACGTTTTGGATGAACAAAACAAAACCCGTTTGAATGAGCTTATCGGCGACATCGCTGCGAAAGAGCAAGCACCGGGTTCTGTGGCTCAAAAGATTGGAGATTTGTATAACTTGGCTTTGGACAGCGTGAAGCTTAATGGCGACGGTTGCGAACCTATCCGTGAGCAATTGGCTAAGATTGCGTCTATTAAGGAGAAGCAGGAAATCATCCCGTTGGTGGCAGATTTATATCGCCAAGGAATTGGTTGCTACTTCGTTTCTGCGGTTGAAGCAGATGTCATGAATAGCAAAATGAATCTTTTCCAGATTTATCAAGGTGGAATCAATTTGGGCCAGAAGGATTACTATTTGGATTCCGATTCTTTGACTTTGGATATCCGTGACAAATACAAACAGCATATCGTTAACTCTTTCAAGTTGGCTGGATTCAGCGAAGAAGAGGCGCAGAAGGACATGGAAGCTGTGATGGAAATAGAGACGGCTATTGCCAAAGCATCCTTGAGCGTGGTTGAATTGAGAAACCCGGCTGCCAATTATCATAAGATGTCTTTCGATGAACTGAAGAAGGATTTTGCGGGCATCGATTGGGATGCTTATGTGGCTGGCTTAGGTGCGGAAGGAGTGACTGAAGTGAGCGTGGCCCAAATCGAGCCGATTAAAAAAGTGGCAGAGTTGATAAACAAATTGCCGGTTGAAAAGCATATCGCTTATATGCAGTGGAATTTGATAGATGCTGCCGCAAGTTTCTTGAGCGATGATTTCGTGAATGAGAAATTCGATTTCTATGGCAAGACATTGTCTGGCCGCCAAGAGAACCAGCCACGTTGGAAGCGTGCTATCAGCACTGTCAACGGCTCTTTGGGCGAAGCTGTCGGACAAATGTATGTGGAGAAATATTTCCCGGCTGCTGCCAAGGAGCGCATGATGGACTTGGTGAAGAATTTGCAGGTCGCTTTGGGTGAACGGATTCAAGCCCAGGAGTGGATGAGCGACACCACCAAGATGAAAGCATTGGATAAATTGAGCACATTCCGTGTAAAGATTGGTTATCCGGACAAATGGAAGGATTATTCTTCTTTGGACATTGCCAAAGATTCTTATTGGGCAAACATTGTCCGTGTTTCTGCTTGGTCATTGGCGGACAACATGAACCGTGTAGGCAAGCCGGTGGATGTCGAGGAGTGGTTGATGAGTCCGCAGACAATCAATGCTTATTATAATCCGACTACCAACGAAATCTGTTTCCCGGCTGCCATCCTCCAGTATCCGTTCTTCGACATGGCCGCTGACGATGCGATGAACTATGGAGCCATTGGCGTGGTGATTGGTCATGAAATGACCCACGGATTCGACGACCAAGGGCGCCAGTTCGACAAGGACGGAAACTTGAAAGATTGGTGGACTGCTACAGATGCTCAGAAGTTTGAAGAGCGTTCCAAAGTGATGGTGGACTTCTTTAACAATATCAAAGTGTTGCCGGACTTGAATGCCAACGGTGAGTTGACATTGGGTGAGAACTTGGCAGACCACGGAGGCTTGATGGTCGCTTACCAGGCTTTGCAGAATGTGACGAAAGATAAACCATTGGGAGAAAAAGACGGATTCACACCGGAACAGCGTTTCTTCTTGGCTTATGCCACTTTGTGGGCTCAGAATATCCGTGACGAGCAAATCCGCGTTTACACGAAATCAGACCCTCACTCTTTGGGCAAATGGCGTGTGAACGGAGCGTTGCCTCATGTCCAGGCTTGGTATGATGCTTTCCACATCACTCCGGAAGACCCGATGTATGTAGCTCCAGAGAACAGGTTGACTATCTGGTAATTACAAAATAGTCTGACTGCTTAAAAACATACCGTTGTTTTTAAAAAAACGTCACGAGGAATTTTTGAAAACGTCCAATGTTTTTTCAAAAACATTGGACGTTTTTTTTAAAACAACGGTTACTTTAAAAAGAGGCTTAGGCAGGGATTTTTGATACCTGTTATTGTTTTCTCCGTTTCATAATCAGTACGATGCCGCAGAAAATAACAACGACGGCAATCGCAATGACAAAGCCGTTAAAGTCCTTCTTCCCTTGTTCCTGAATTTGGTCCAGGCGGTCTTGTTTCAGCACGACAGATTTGCCTGTCTCTACCGAAGCCTCTTTTACCATGTTGATTTGGCGGCGATACGTTTCAGTTGCCTGTGCAGCGGCATGAGCGGCGATAAAATCTTCCAGTTTGCCATTGTCGCAGACAAAGCCGGAACAAGCCGGATGGAATTCCTTGATTAATTCGACATGTAAAGCAGAGAGTTCCTTCAATTGTTCTTCCGAGGCTTTCCAATATCCTTTGCGAGCCGTCTCAAGCATGACGGCTGTCATTTCCTGCAAGGCGGCAGGATTTTCCTTTTTGAAAAAAGAATGAATGCCCAGATGCAGTTCGTCTTTTACATAGATTTTGTAAAGTTCCTCCCACAGCTCCTTGTCGATAGTAGCGGGCTTCATGACGTTCCAGCCGTATGTGTTCCGGAGAGTTTTGGCGAATGTTCCGGCAGAAGTGGCACCGCCTTTCATTTTCTCCTTTATATATTCCGGATTTAATAAGGTCGTGCGGCTTTCTACGCCAATCGCCTCTTTCAGATTCTGCATCCGTACTTTATGCCGGTTCCGGTAATCCGAAAGATAGGCTTCTGGGTCTTTCCCCGTAACATTGCGGACAGAGAGATTCAAACCTCCCATAAACTCATATATATGGTCGAGGCTCAGAGCTCCCCAGGTATTGCTTTGCCGGGGCTGTATGACTATATCCGTTCGTTGCAGGGCTACTTCAAACAGGTCTTTCACCACTTCTCCCCATTTGTCAGGATCGCCATAAATGGCTCCCATATTATTGAGGTAGGTGTCGGCAATCTGTTTTTCGCTATCCCAAGCATCCCCTTTTTCCACCAGCCCCATGATGCCGGTTCCGTAGTTACCGTTTACACCACCGAAGATGCGCATAGTGGACAATTCGCGTGCTTCTTTGGGCGACATTCCTCTCTCAACCAACAGCTTTTCCGATTCAATCGTTCCTTCGGCTACATAGTTCCCGAATTCATCATTTTCAGATTGGGCTGCCAATTTGATTGCATTCGTCAGCATGGCAAGACGTGAGGCGGCAAGGTCGCGTAACTGTCCGGAAGTCTGAACGACAATATCGATTCGTGGCCGGTTTAGCTCTTTGGAAGGAATCAGGCGCAAATCGGTGACACGTCCCATGCCGTCACGCACGGGTTCGACTCCCAACATGTAGAGCGCTTGGGCGAAAGTGGCTCCTCCCGTTTCGATAAATTCACCTGCCCAGAATGTATAACTGACTTTGCGAGGATAGGCATTGTGTTTGGCAAAATACTGCCGGAGTGTCGTTTCCACCAAGGCTTTCCCATTATCCCAGGCACGTGTGCTCGGAGTCATTTCCGCATTGATGGAATAGATGTTTCGTCCGGTCGGCAACGTGTTAGGAGCCAGAACGACATCACCGCCCGGCGTTGGTGCGAGATAACCGCCATTCAGGGCGTGAAGGATTGCCTGTTGTTCCTTTTCGGGAGAAGCAGCCAGCAGGTTCCTGTATTTAGGACGTTTTTCAAAGTGCGTTCAATCTCCAGCACAGCGAAAGAAAACTCTTTTTCTTCCATCGGGACTTCGGGAAGGACATCTTTCTTTCCTTCCTGTCGGGCTTTTTTACGAGCTTCAATCCGTTTTTTCACCCAATCCGGCATTTTGCCTACTTTAGGCATTCCGGCAGGCATTTTCATTTCACCACCGTTCTCGTTTTTGTCTCCGGCATTCCCGTTATTTTCCGCAAGAGCCATCATTTCGCTCATGGACATTTGCCGTGGATTGACCGCCATATCGGTTGCGTGTGCTTTCATGAGGTCTGCATTGCTGAAAGATGCGATTTCTTGCAGCAGGCGGTTTTCATCTACTTGTGAAGAAGCAAGCAGCCGGTGCAATTTCTCTTTGACCGGTGCTAAATAGTGGCGGGAAATGAAAGCATTGCTCTCCAACTGCTTCCGGGTAATCTTTTTGTTCAATTCGTCAAGTCGTGCCAAACTGTAGGCAATCGGATCGGCGCACATGGCAATAATAGTGGACTCAATCTCTTCTTGGCTGAAAGACTGGCCCGATGTATAAAGCCGTCCGGTCATTTTCTCATTGGCGATTTCTTCTGCATAGTTCTCAATCCGTTCGATTTCTTCAGCAGAGAATGGCTGGTTCGGGATGCTGTCTAATTGCAAATCCCGATGTAATCCCATATTGAGAGCAATTGCTTTTATCTTTTTGGAAAGTTCCGGTTGTCGTTCTTCCGGTGTGTCGTACCAGCTATCTATTTCTTTAAATAAGTCGGAGAATTGCCCACGTGTCCGGCTTTCCATGAAAGGAGGTGTCAAGTAGGATATCAGGGCTGCATGCGTACGACGTTTGGCGATGATTCCTTCACCGACATTCCCGATGCTATAATAATAGAAATGAGGAAGGCTGCCGATCAAGCAGTCCGACCAGTCCTTTTTCGACAATCCGGTCTGTTTCCCCGGTGTAAATTCCAAGCTTCCGTGTGTGCCGAAATGGATTAGCGCATCCGCTTTAAATCCTTTTTGTGCCCACAGATATGGAGCGATATATGCATGAGGTGGTGCGATGTTCGCCCCGTGTACAATCTGAAAATCATTATCTCCTTCAGCTGCATGCGGTTGCGGGAACAGGGCGACATTGCCGAAGCGGAGGCAAGAGATGGCAATTGAAGGCTCACCGTCATGCTCGCCACTCAGATAATCCCCCGGAGCTTCTCCGTATTTATCGACCACTTCCCGGTATTTATCGGTATCGATTACTTCTGCTGCCCATTTCTCATAATCGGATTTCGGTATCCACACCGGGTTGCCGTTTTGCAGGAAGTCGGCTTGTGCCCCTTTTGCATAAGCACCTAACACCGGGGCTTGTCGCTGTAACATCCTGTTGAAAGCTTCAAACGTGTCCGGTAGCCCGGCAACAGAATAGCCTTCCTGTTTCAGTCGTTTCAGTAACTCGTATAAAGAAGGAGCCACTTCCAATCCTGCGGCAACGAGGGCACTTTGTCCGGCTCCTTTGAAATAGCAAATAGCAATGCGTTTGTCTTTATTCGGGATATTCCGCAATTGCATATAGTTTGACATTTTGGGTGAAGTTTTCGAGCCTTTCCGTCTCTCCGTCAAACACGAAATAACCGTTTTTGTGTTTGTTCTGTGTGGAAATCACTAACGGATAGATGGCACCGTCTATCTCCGGCAACACGATGCGGGCAGCCAGATAACCGCCTGTTACGCCTTTGTTGCTGTCATTGTCCAGCCATTCTTCCCGGTTCTGCATGATGGAGAGCGGGCAGAACAGCGGAATGTTATTCTCAGTCAGCCATTTGACGGTCTTATCGACTCCCAGCCGTCCCATCGGCAAGTAGATAACGGCATCAGGATGTACGCATTCCATTAGTTCCTGGCGTTTAGCTGCGGAAAAAAGAGGATAAACGTTGAAACCGGCATCCGACAAGCGAACAATCATGCTGTCTATATATCCGCGGTTTCCTTCCAATGGCGAGGTCATGCCAGTCACCAAAGCGATGCGGGGAGCACCTTCTTTGTATATGTTCTTTTTATGCAGGTAATCGGTCAATTCGTCTGCTGTCTGGTAAAATACCCCGTCTTCCAGATGGAAGAAAATGTTAGAAGGAATGATTTGAGGTTCTTTGGCTTCAAGTTTGAACAGCTTGCGTTTGTCGAATGTGTTGCGTACATAATGCAGCATATTGCGGAAATTCGACTTACTGCGGTTGTCGTAATAGGTGTCAAGCTGTTTTTGTTGCAGGCTGTCCACATGCTGGTTCGCAATCAATCCGGAAGTGAACACGAAAGTGTAGACGGCAGCCCCTTTCTTCCCGGCTTTTTCGATGTTGTTGATTTGTTCGTCTGTCAAACGCAATCCCGGTCCGAACAAAAGAATCGCATCATAGTTTTTCAGCGACGACGCCTGTTCGGCTGTTACTTCGTCAACTTGTACCAGACGGCTGTCTGTTGACATGGCGATATTGGATACCTGGTATGAAGGGAAGTTCACCAGTGCGATGCGGGTAGGCGAAAGCAGGAAGCTATAAAAAGCATATAAGCCGAGTACCAGCAAAATCGCCAGCCCGGCTTTCTTTCCTGCGGATTTGTATCGACGAAGGAATTGAAATGCAGACATAAAATTATAGTATGTGATTTTGAAAGTTTAGCAGGAAGGAAGTCCGGGAAATGACAAAATATGTGTCAAAAGAGTCTTCCTTCCTGTCTAAATCTAAATCTCAGTTATTATTTAAACGGATAAACATATTCGAATGTAACATGACCGGATTTGTCTTTTTCATTCAAGAAAGACTTCATGATCAGCTTTGCATATTGACCATCGGCAGTGCGGATGATGAATACATTATTATTATAGCTCCATGTTCCTGCCATAAAGTTATAAAAAGCCCATCCTTGGTTTTCACCGACTTTAAAAGCAGCATTTCCTGTTGTCTCTACATATTTTGGAGGCATGCCGCCGGAAGCCATTACGCTGATTTTACTATCTGCGATAAATCCTGTCGATGGGATAGAAGTAACTTTGCTCAAATCTGTTTCTTTTGTATCAAGAGCGGCTCCTTTTCCTTTGCCTGATTCTCCACCATTTGTACGGATGTTAAAACGTAAAAATGCAATATCCCAATTCATGTCAGAAGCATAATTCTCTTGATCGACCGTTACAAAATTCCCTTTTGCGAAAGAGAAATAACTCCATTCAGTGAAGCTTTGCGCCTCGAATTTTACCGTTTTAGCCGTAGCTTCTGGTTCCGGTGTCTTCTTGTCGTCATCATCGCTACAAGCAATAAAGCTGATTGATGAAAGTGCGATGGCTATAGCCATCATTCCTTGTTTCAGGCATGATCCTGAAAAGAAAAAGTTTTTTGTTGTCATACAAATAAAATTTATTGGTTATACACTCCCTGTGAAAAATCAAAATTTGAATAATATGGAACCGAACGCTCTTGCTCCCGGATCATAGGTCGTATAGTGGACCGGATCAGTATAATTGAAAATATTTTGTACTCCGGCTGTTGCTGTTAATGCCATGTGACGATATTTCCATGGAGTATACTGAAGTGTCAGTTTCCATAAACTGTAAGCCGATTGAGATTCTGTTGTCATCTTTTGTACCATATTCCCAGTTGTTTCGTCAATTGTCACTTCTTCCTTGATATTAGTTTTCTTGGAACTCCAATGTCCGGCAACTGAAACAGATGCTTCTTTCTTGAAAACATTGAAACGGTATGAAGCATTGCAACTGATTGCATGACGGATATTCCCTTTCAGTTGCAATTTGGTGTTTTTATCCAACGCATCCGTAAAAGCATAGCTTCCATGCAGGTAAATTTGGCGAATAGGATAATAATCAACGCTGATTTCTGCACCACGTATGCGGACATCATCCACATTGCTGTAGCGTAATTCCGTAGTGGTGATGCCATTGATGTCTGTTACATTCACGTAAGATGATTGTATCTTATTTTTGATGCTGTTTTGATAGACTTCAGCACTAATGTTGAAATTCCGATGTAAGTATTCGGCAGATAAAGAAAAATAGTTTGATTTTTCCGCTTTTAGATTCGGGTTGCCGATATTATGTGAGACACTTCCCATCATAAAATCTGAATATAATTCGGTTGCATCCGGAGCTTTGAACCCCTTGCTGTAACCTCCTCGGAATATCCAGTCGCCAGGATTGAACATCAGGCTCACTTTGGGAGTATAAGCGTTTCCGAATGCAGAATGATGCGTGTATCGAAAGCCCCCGATGATATCCAGTAAGGGTAAGATTTGCCAGTCTGCTTGGACAAATCCGTTGATGTCGTGTACTTTACGTGTCTTTATTTCCGTGCCGTATTGCATGTCATTGTAATCTTTGTTCCAATTGAATTCCCCTCCGAACACCATTTGTAAATTATCCACAGGGGTGTAAATATCAGTTAGACGCAATGTTTGTACATTGGATGATGCATTTAGCTGTGGAATCCAACTTTTCGTAGACAGTTTTACGTGTATAGAAATCTCCGTAATAAACGAGTTTCAGTTGGTTGTACTTGCCTATTTGTTGCTCCAATGTGGCACGCAATGTCTTATTCAAACTTTTATAATGCGTACTTTTTGTACTGAGTGGCGGGTTTTTCACGTCATTCAGGTAAAAAGTTCCGGAACCGGTTATTTTGGTTTGTTTATGTGCCCAGCCCAACTTTTCCTCAAAAGTCATATTGGCAGATGGTTGCTTGGTAAATGCTTCCGGACTTTCCGGTGTCAAATCATAGCCATCTGTGGAATTACGATTGAATAATGTCTGAGAAGTAAAGTCTTTGTAGGTTGTTCCGAAGCTACCGTCAACCAAAAATTCATTGTATTTGGAATAACGAACTTTGGTCCAACCTTCCGCCGGACGTTCCGGTGTTTTTGTAATGATGTTGACAATCATGCCGATTGCGCTGGATCCGTATAATGCGGATGCTGCTCCTTTAATAACCTCGATTTGTTTGATGTTGGAAGTGCTAAGACGTTCGAAATCAATCGGACCTCCGGGAGTGTTGGACAATCTTTCTCCGTCAATGAGTATTAAGACATATTTGTTTTCCAATCCTTGTATCTGGATATTATCACCTCGTGGGTCACTGTTGAATTGTAATCCGGGAATTGTGAACTCCAATGCGTCCATGATGTTTTCGAAATCATTTCTTTGCAACTGCGCTGCGGGAATTAATCGGGTGAGCACAGGCGTGTTCAGAATTGTTTTTTCCGTACGTGTTCCGGTAACAACCACTTCGTTCAGGTTGAATATGCCGGCATTCATGGTGATGTTTAATTCTTTTTTCGGTCCGTTGGCATCGATTTTGATTCGTTGTTCCATGTAACCAGTGGAGCGAATCAGCAAATTGTAGCTTTTCCCTTCAATTAATTCCATTTGGAAAAAGCCGTCTGCATCACAGGCTGTGCCTATTGCCGTCCCTTGGACAGTGATGGTTGCCATCGGTATACCTTCTCCTGTCTCCGCATCGGTAACTCTGCCGGTTAACAAACAAGTACCGGCTTTCACTTCTTTAATATCGGGTGAATTGACAGATATTTCTTCTGCCAGAGCTGTTCCAGAAGAAAACACACACACCGAAAGTAAAGACATTGCAATACAATTCAGTTTCATATAAGCTATAAATAAGTGGATGAATTTCATGAGGAAATCCTGTCCTGTTAATTCTCGCCTTTGGTCCCGAAGGATCGAATATCAAATGATTGAGGCAGGTTTTCTGACTTTCCCGGCTTTGCGTGGCCTTCCCGACTATGTCAGTGGCGTGAGATCGCAAGCATTTCCGATTGTGATATCGGAACGGGATTACAGCAACGGGCATTGTTCCCGGACTTACACCGGATTCCCTCTCACCACCTGCAGAAAGCAGGCGATTCACCTTAATCCGCAGCAAAAGTATGTAAACTATTTATTGCAAAAAAATAATCAATGTTAATTAAACGCAATGGATAGTCGGGTAGTAATAGCCCAACCAAGCAGCTTTTTGTGGTAAATAAAATGAGTCAACTTCTTAATCTAAACTCATCCTACAAAAGCATACCACCTTTTCCCGAAAAGCTTACTACCTTTTTGGGAAGAGGTCGTCTTGCTGTAAGTAATTTGTCGGAAGAGGAAAGTTATTGCGAATAATTCGGCACAGTTGCATAAGTCCGTGGCAATATAATCATGTTATCCAAAGATCATAGACGCTCTGAACATAAAGAATGGTAAATCCTGCACACTGCGGAGTTGTGCTCTAAATCCTTTCAACTTAGAGTTAAGAGATTCAGCATGAGCATTGGTTGACCTGTTTATGAAGTAGTTTAGTATTTCGTCTTCCTTGTACTTGATGGCATCCCTTGCAGCCTTTACTTCACGCAACGTACAAGCTGATACCTTCTGATACCACTCATGCAGTTTAACCTTAGCTGTAACCCGGTCGATAGGCTTGTTGCTAAACACGCTTCTTAGGCTGCCAATCAAAGTATATGCTTCCTTTATCTTTGGGAACATCTTGAAGAGTATTTTTGCACGTGTTTTCTGCCTGTCAGTCCATTTCTCACCACTCACACTCAGCAGATACTTGCTTCTTGTCAGCAGTTTTATGACAGTTTCGCCATTGGCAAGCATGGTTGGCCTGAAGCGTTTGTTCAACCTCTGTGGCTTACGTCCCCCGCTTCTTACCTTTGTATTTCTTTGGATGTTTCTTACGGTAGTATTTACGGCTCTTTACCAGCTGTTCAAGTTTCTTTTTAAACCTGGCTTTCTCTTTGTTTTGTGCTTTCTGTGCTTCTCGTTTAGCTTTGAGACGGAGTTCCTCCACAGCTTCGATACAACGCTTGATGATATGGAAGCAGTCGATGACTATGGCTGTATTAGGAAAGGCTTCCGTGACGACAGCAAACATACTGTCAGAGAAGTCCATGGTAACTTCTTCGACCTGCTCTCGCTGTTCCTGCGGTATCTGCATAAGAACATTGATAATATCTGAGGCCTTAGTGCCTTTTACAGCTGCTATTAAGGTGTGACGTTTACCATGCCCTTCTTTGTTGGTCAAGAATGTCATCTGGTCCTTGTGAAGCATGGTCTCGTCAATGCCCAGCCGTTTGCCTATGTTCTCAGGATGCAGCACCCAGTCCTCTGCATGACTGGCTTGTTCCCAATTACGGAAACCGCTCAGATGATCCTTGTAAGCACGCTCCAGGTTATTGCCTTCTACCTTAAAGTATAGCCCCAGCGAGCGGGCCGTTATCGGGTAGGTATCCAAATATTTTTTTAAGACATCAGCAAACTCTTTAGAGTAGCTGGTGTTATCAGCAAGCAACGAATACCTGTCAAGGATTACGTTTCTGCCTTCTGCCGTTAACCATCTGCGACGTCTGACATGAAGAACGACCTTGTGGTCACGGATTGGAAAGTCGTTAACCTGACGGCTTTCCGTAAAACCATTGGGCTTAAGGTCGTGCCACTCTTCTTCTCGTGCATCTTTTTCGTCAAGATAGATGTGAAGAAGGATACGCTCATCACCCGTCTCTTCAATAATGCCTGTGTGATCTTCGTTAACGGCTGTAACGTCGAAGAACTCAAGTATGCCTTAGGGAAGAAGGTAACTTGCCAGAATCTTATAGTCAAATGTTGATTGTTTATTCATGGCTGCAAAGTTAAGACATCGCATGAACATTTAAACATTAAACAAGAAAAAATATACCTATACTACAAATTTAAGCCACGGATATTTGCAACTGGGCCAATAATTCTCTACATTTGTATTGAATAATATATTGTTTAATGATGAATGTGAAGTTATGAATAATATAAATAGTATTTTTCAATCCGGTAAAGCGATATATATATTTCTGTTTTTGATTTGTACGCTATTAGCAAAAGCTCAAGGGCATGAATCGTATTCTGTAACTTGTTTATCGACTGCCCTTCCAATATATCAAGAACAGGGAAAGATAAACACTCAAAAGGAGTTTGAACAAACTGTTTATTGGAAAAAGCATATGAAGCTCAAAAAATATGCATTTGGCACACTTGGATTGGGCGTTTGTGGTACAATTGTTGGCTGGATTGGAGAGGTCGGTAACAATGCATACACTAATAGTAATTGGAAAAATGATGGGAAAGCATGGGATGTTGTTTTAGGAATAGGTTTAGGCTTAACAGTTTCCAGTATTCCGCTATTTGTTCTTTCGCATAAGAACAAAAAAAAGGCTAAGGAAAGCGTGGAGTTTTCATTGAAGAGTTCTAATATAGATTTGGCTATGCCAAATGGAATGAAGCAAACACAACACGCAGTAGGAGTTTGTATGAACTTTTTAGCTCTTGATATTTTAACAAAATATTTTTCGATTTTTCATTTGCAACTTACAATTTAATGCCTATATTTGCCCCCGAATTAAAACAAATAAAACTGAAAAGAACAATTATGAACAATATGTATAACATGTCTAACTATTGGTGGTGGCGCCTCATACTTCCCGAAAGGTCGTAAGAGACGAAGACTTGTGTATATATATTGCAGTTATGATATAAGACGGTCTGTCGCACTTGCGGCAGGCCGTTTTTTTTTGAGGTTAATAGTAAAATAATAGGAGATAAAGATTAAAATGGAAACGTATCAAGTAAATCAAGATGGTTATTATGGCGAGTTCGGAGGTGCTTATATTCCGGAAATCCTTCATCGCTGTGTGGAAGATTTGCGGAACACTTATCTGAAAGTCCTCGAAGACGAAAGTTACCGGAAAGAGCTGCGTGGCTTGTTGAAGGATTATGTCGGAAGGCCTTCGCCTCTCTATTTTGCTAAGCGGTTGAGCCAGCAGTATGGATGCAAAATCTATTTGAAACGGGAAGATTTGAATCATACCGGAGCGCACAAAATCAATAACGCATTGGGACAAGCCCTGTTGGCGAAGCGAATGGGGAAAAGCCGGATCATTGCAGAGACGGGAGCCGGTCAACATGGTGTGGCAACAGCGACAGTTTGTGCCTTAATGGACATGGAATGTATTGTTTATATGGGGAAAACGGATGTGGAACGCCAACATGCCAATGTGCAGAAGATGGAGATGTTGGGAGCGAAGATTGTTCCTGTCACTTCGGGAAACATGACATTGAAGGACGCCACGAACGAAGCCATCCGTGATTGGTGTTGTCATCCGGAAGACACCTATTATTTGATCGGTTCGACTGTCGGACCTCATCCTTATCCCGACATGGTTGCCCGTTTGCAATCCATCATTAGCGAAGAAATCCGTGGTCAGTTGATGGAGCATGAAGGAAGGGATTATCCTGATTATCTGATAGCTTGTATTGGCGGAGGAAGTAATGCTGCCGGAACAATTTATCATTATATTGATGACGAAAGAGTCAAAATCGTGTTGGCGGAAGCCGGAGGATTGGGCGTCACGACAGGCAAAAGCGCTGCCACTATCCA
The DNA here is from genome assembly GCA_022009975.1 of Phocaeicola vulgatus. Taxonomy (GTDB): domain Bacteria; phylum Bacteroidota; class Bacteroidia; order Bacteroidales; family Tannerellaceae; genus Parabacteroides. The sequence continues at coordinate 1,006,657 of CP091733.1, forward strand.
GTTGGGCAAGAAAGGTATCATCCATGGTTCGCGCACGTTGGTCATCCAAAATGAGGACGGGCAGATTGAAGAGCCTTATTCCATTTCCGCAGGATTGGATTATCCGGGAATCGGGCCGATGCACGCCAACTTGGCAGAGAAGCACCGCGCAAAAGTGTTGGCAGTCAATGACGATGAGGCGTTGGACGCTGCATTCTTGTTGACCCGCTTGGAAGGCATCATCCCCGCATTGGAGAGTTCACATGCCTTGGGAGCATTGCCCAAATAGCATTCAAGCCGGATGATTTGGTTGTCCTGACCGTTTCAGGACGAGGAGACAAAGACATGGATACTTATATCCGCTATAAAAATCAACAAAACAAAGCATAAAGCCATGATAAAGAAATTTGTTTATCGCACAGTGACCAAGCAGGTTCTGGGTGACTTGCAGACTCCGGTCGGCATCTATTTGAAAGTCCGTGATATTTATCCGGAATCAGCCCTGTTGGAAAGTTCCGATTTCCATGGGAATGAGAATAGTTTGTCATTTATCGCCCTTAATCCATTGGCAAGCATCGCTATCAATTATAATGAATGCGCCATGACATTGCCCGATCATACGAAAGAGGTCATTCCTTTGACGGAAGATTTCCAAGTGGACCATGCCATCAACCATTTCCTCTCTTGCTTCGAAGTGTCAGGAGAGTGCAGCGAGCGGTGCGGCTTGTTTGGTTATACTGCTTTCGATGCGGTCCGTTATTTCGAGCATATTCCGGTCATAGAGGCGCATCACGATGAGAATGAGGCTCCGGACATGCTTATATATTGTATAAGAATATCATTGTCTTTAACCATTTCAAGAATGAGCTGACTTTGGTTGAGCTGGTTTCAGGAGACGAGGAGCCGCAGTTGAAACAGATTGAGACTTATATCAATAACCGGAACTTCGCCTCTTATAATTTTGAAGCGGTGGGGCAGGAGACTTCGCCCATCACCGACGAGGAATATATGGAAATGGTGCGCAAGGGAGTGCACCACTGTATGCGCGGCGATGTGTTCCAGATTGTGTTGAGCCGCCGCTTTGAACAACCTTTCAAGGGCGATGACTTCAAAGTGTATCGTGCTTTGCGGAGCATCAATCCTTCTCCTTATCTGTTCTATTTCGATTTCGGAGGATTCCGCATCTTTGGCTCTTCTCCCGAGACGCATTGCAAAGTCGTGAATGGCCATGCCAGCATCGACCCGATTGCCGGGACTGCTTTCCGGACAGGCAATGTGGAGATAGACAAACAGCGCACGGATGAGTTGCTGAATGACCCGAAGGAGAATGCGGAGCATGTCATGTTGGTCGATTTGGCACGCAATGACCTTTCCCGGAACACGCATGATGTCAAGGTGGATTTCTATAAAGAGGTGCAATTTTATAGCCACGTCATCCATTTGGTCTCTCGCGTCAGCGGAGAAGTCAACGCAGACAGCAATCCTGTCAAAACTTATATCGACACTTTCCCGGCTGGGACATTAAGCGGGGCTCCGAAAGTCCGTGCCATGCAGCTGATTACAGAAATAGAGAAACACAACCGTGGCGGTTATGGCGGTTGCATTGGCTTTATCGGTTTGAATGGCGACTTGAACCAAGCCATCACGATCCGCACATTTGTGAGCCGTGGCAACGTGTTGTATTATCAGGCAGGAGCGGGAATCGTGGCGAAGAGCAAAGATTACAGGGAACTCCAAGAGGTCAATAATAAATTGGGAGCTTTGAAGAAAGCCATCATCTTGGCAGAGTCGTTGCATAATTGATAATGTATTAACCATTCACTAATTTGTTGTAAAAATGAAAATTCTATTGTTGGATAATTATGACTCTTTCACCTTCAATTTAGTCCATATCGTGAAGGAGTTGGGATATGAAATAGATGTGGTCCGCAATGACAAGATAGCTTTGGAAGCGGTGGACGCTTATGACAAGATATTGTTGTCTCCCGGTCCGGGCATTCCTGAAGAAGCAGGCATTTTGTTGCCGTTGATTGAACGCTATGCCCCGGCCAAAAGCATATTGGGAGTCTGTTTGGGCGAGCAAGCCATCGGGCAAGTGTTCGGAGCCAAACTAATCAACTTGCAGGAAGTCTACCATGGCATCAGTTCAGTGATAGATGTGGTGGCGGATGAGCCGTTGTTCAAAGGAATGGGAAATCCTTTTATGGGAGGTCGTTATCACTCTTGGGTGGTCGATCCGGAGAATCTGCCGGAGTGCTTGGAAGTGACAGCCATTGAAAGGGAGAGCCGGCAGATAATGGCTTTGCGCCATAAAGAGTATGACGTGAAGGGCATCCAATTCCATCCCGAATCCGTCCTGACTCCCAATGGCAAAACAATTATTGAAAACTGGTTAAAAGCTTGACATCATGAAAGAGACATTATATAGATTATTCGAACATCAATATCTGGGGAAAGAGGAAGCCCGCCAGATCCTGCAAGGAATTGCGCAGGGTTGTTATAACGACGCCCAAATTGCCAGCTTGATTACCGTGTTCCTCATGAGGAATATTTCAGTCGAGGAATTGGCTGGTTTCCGTGAAGCACTGTTGGACATGCGTGTCCCGGTAGATTTGCAGGAGTTTAAACCGATTGACATTGTCGGGACTGGCGGTGACGGCAAGAATACCTTCAACATCAGCACGACATCTTGCTTCGTGGTTGCGGGAGCCGGTTATCATGTGGTCAAGCATGGGAATTATGGGGCGACTTCCGTCAGCGGAGCCAGCAACGTGATGGAACAACACGGGGTGAAGTTTACTGCCGACGTGGACAAGCTCCGCCATTCGATGGAACAATGCCGCATCGCCTATTTGCATGCCCCTTTGTTCAATCCGGCATTGAAAGCTGTTGCGCCTGTCCGCAAGATGCTGGGAGTGCGCAGCTTCTTTAACATGTTAGGCCCGTTGGTCAATCCAGTTATCCCGGCTTATCAACTCCTTGGCGTCTATAACCTGCCATTGCTCCGCCTTTATAATTATACATATCAGGAGAGCGGGACGCAATTTGCCGTTGTCCATAGTTTGGATGGTTATGATGAAATTTCCTTGACAGATGAATTCAAGGTCGCCACTCCTTATAAAGAGATTCTTTATACGCCTGAAATGTTAGGCTTCAGCCGCTGCAAAGGGAAAGATTTGGACGGAGGCTCAACTCCGGAAGAGGCAGCCAGAATCTTTGATGCGGTTTTGGAAGGAACGGCAACAAAGGCGCAGGCCGATTGCGTGATTGCCAATTCCGCTTTTGCCATCCAGGTCATTTGCCCGGAGAAGAAAATTAGCGATTGCATCGCTGAGGCTCGTGAGTCGCTGGAAAGCAAGCGGGCTTTGGGCACATTCCAGAAATTCATAGAAATCAACGCACGATGAAAACAGATATCCTTCAAACCATCTTGGCGCAAAAACGCACGGAGGTTGAACAGCAAAAGGCGGCTGTCCCGTTGACGGCACTTTTAGCTTTGGCAAACGAAGCGATGGAACAGCCCACTCGCTCCATGCGGCAGGCTTTGGAAAGCTCTGCTTCTGGCATCATTGCCGAGTTCAAACGCAAAAGTCCCTCCAAAGGCTGGCTTCACCCCAATGCCCAAGTGGCGGAAATCATCCCGTCATACGAAGCCAATGGAGCCTCTGCCTGTTCCGTGTTAACCGACACTTCGTTCTTCGGAGGTGCTTTGGGGGATTTGCATAAAGCCCGCCGTTTGGTGGATATGCCTTTGTTGCGCAAGGATTTCATGGTTGATCCTTACCAACTTTATCAGGCACGGGCTTTGGGAGCGGATGCCATCTTGTTGATTGCGGCAGCTTTGACACCCGAAGATTGCCAATTGTTGGCGGAGACAGCGCACAGCCTGCAACTGGAAGTGCTGTTGGAACTCCATCAGGCGGACGAACTGGAATATGTCACTCCGGAGATTGATATGTTGGGCGTGAACAACCGCAACTTGGGGACTTTCCAGACAGATGTGCAAAATTCGGTCAAGATGGCGGAAAGCATAGCGGCCTATTTGAAGAAGCACCCGGATTGTTCTCCTCTGTTAGTGGCGGAAAGCGGCATTTCCCAGCCGGAAACGGTCAGCCAATTGCGAAAGACAGGTTTCCGGGGGTTCCTGATAGGCGAGACATTTATGAAGACGGGAAATCCGGGCGGGACATTAAGCGAATTCATAAAACAGATCTGAAGCAATGATTGTCAAAGTGTGTGGTATGCGTGACCCGGACAATATCCGGGCAGTGGCGGAGGCAGGAGCGGATTGGATGGGATTTATCTTTTATCCCCGTTCTCCCCGTTGTTTCGACCGAGCTTCCATCCCTTTGCCGGATGCGATTTCCCGTGTCGGCGTGTTTGTCAATGAAAAGCCGGAGCGGATTTTGGCGAAGGCAGGAGAGTTCGGTTTGGATTATCTCCAGTTGCACGGGAAGGAGCCGGTCGATGAATGCCGCTTGTTGCGGGAAGCAGGTTACCCGGTCATAAAAGCCATATCGGTTTCCTCTGCGGAAGATGTCCTTCAAGCAATCCCTTATGAAGGCGAAGTGGATTATTTCTTGTTTGACACGAAATGCAAAGGATATGGAGGTTCCGGCCGCCAGTTTGATTGGTCTGTGTTGGAAAGCTATCAAGGAGAGACGCCTTTTCTGCTAAGCGGAGGCATTTCTCCCGGCTCGATAACCGAATTGGAGCAGTTCCGTCATCCGCTTTGGGCGGGAATCGACCTGAACAGCGGTTTTGAAACAGCTCCTGCGAATAAAGATGAACAGCTCTTGAAGCTCTTATCGGTCAATTTAAATCACAATTTAAATAACAAGTATCATGAATCGTATAACAACATTATTTGAGAACAAGCATAATCCCATTCTTTCCATCTATTATCCGGCTGGTTATCCCAACCTGGGCGACACCGTCCCTATTTTGCAGGTTTTGCAGGCAAAAGGAGTGGATATGGTTGAAATAGGCATTCCTTTTTCAGACCCGATGGCGGACGGACCGGTTATCCAGGAGGCAAGCACGCATGCCCTTCGCAACGGAATCAGTTTGCGCCTTATCTTCGAACAGCTGAAGGATGTCCGCAAAGAGGGAATCCATATTCCTATTGTGTTGATGGGTTATTTGAATCCGATCATGCAATATGGCTTTGAAGCGTTCTGCCGCTCTTGTTCGGAAACAGGCGTGGACGGTATGATCGTGCCGGATCTTCCATTTGCCGATTATATGGCGGACTATAAGCCGATTGCGGATAAATATGATTTGAAGATGATCATGTTGATTACTCCTGAGACATCGGAGGATCGTGTCCGCCAAATCGATGCGCACACGAGCGGCTTCATTTATATGGTTTCCAGTGCCTCGACAACGGGTGCGCAGAAGAGTTTCGATGAACAAAAGCAAGCCTATTTCCGGAAAATAAATGCTTTGCAGTTGAAGAATCCCCGGTTGGTCGGATTCGGCATCAGCAACAAAGCCACTTATGAAGCGGCAGCCCGGAATTCGAGGGGCGGAATTATCGGGAGCAAGTTTGTCCAGTTGCTGGAAAGTGAAGGGTCGCCGGAGAAAGCCATCGGCAAGTTGATGGAAGACATCACCCGCTGAGGAGTTCCCATTATCATCCAAAAGAAAACAGGCGGTGCGTCAGAATTTATGGCACATCGCCCCGGTTTCTCTTTCATGCCGCCCTGTTTCAACAGTAGCGTTATTGTTTTTTCCCTCCCACGAAGGCTGCATATAATTGGAAAATGGCAGCTATTGACAAGAAGAGCACCCATTCGGTTTTCCCCTTGAACATGAAAGCGGACGAAACGACCATCAGGATGCCCGCAAGGATGTTGAACCGGTGCAATCTCTTTTGGCGGAATTCCATGTTCTCGGTGGGAAGGGTAAGATGGCAAACTAAGATCCCAGCTGCGCCAACGGCGAAAAGATAAGGGGCAACTGCTATTTTGCTTAAGTATAAAATGGCTCCCAATAACAAGCAAATGCCTGCGGATCCGAACAATATGTTTCTTACGGATGAACTCATGACTTTAATTTTCTTCTATGATATAGACATCTTCGTTTTCCCGGCTCATATAATATTCTTCGCGGGCAAAACGTTCCAATCCCTCTTTGTCTGTGCGCAATTCTTCCAGTTTCTTGCGGTTCGTGTCGATTTCCTTCTGGTAGAATTTGATCTGCTTTTGCAGGCTATGAATCGTTTCATCATATTTGTAACGTTTATAAGGATTGCTGTCTCCGTCCAGGCACATCAGGATGAAACATCCCAAAGTTGTCAGGACATATTTATTGATCCATGCCAGGTATTTATAGTAAAAATCCACCAGCTTTTTTTTCTCCCAATTAAACATAGCTTGCTATTTTCTTGCAAAGTTATGCTTTTCATCCGACAGTTAATGGCGTTTATACTAAAAAGAATCGTTAAATTAACCACTTGCCTTCAAATTTTATATTACTTTTGGGCTTCTAATCAATCATTGCCCCTATCAGGATGATAGGGCAGGTTAAATTAATATGCGATGAAACTCTATAATTTCGATGAAATAATCGACAGGAATGGGACGGCGTGTGTGAAATATGACGGAATGGCGGACGCTTTCCCCGGAAAAGAGGGCTTGCTTCCTTTGTGGGTGGCAGACATGGACTTCAGGACTCCGGACTTTATTTTGGATGCAATCAAGAAAAGATGCGAACACCCTGTCATGGGATATACTTTCAGCGACGACTCTTATTGGGATAGCATCCTGACATGGCTGAAGTATAAATATGTGTGGGAAGCGAAGAAGGAGTGGCTCACCTATATCCCGGGCATCGTCAAAGGAATCGGCTTTGTCGTGCAGTGCTTCACCAAGCCGGGCGATAAAGTCATCATCCAGCCGCCGGTTTACCATCCCTTCCGGATTGTCCCGGAATCGATGAAACGCCAAGTCGTCTATAATCCGCTGAAGGAGGAAGAGGGCGGCTATTCGATGGATTTCGAGAATTTGGAGAGCGTGATAGACGAAGATTGCAAATTGCTTATCCTTAGCAACCCCCATAACCCGGGCGGGATCGTGTGGCATAAGGAGGACTTGGCCCGGTTGGCGGAAATCTGTGCGAAACACCATATCTTGGTCGTTTCGGATGAAATCCATGCCGAGATGACTTATCCGGCTTTCCGGCATCATCCGTTTGCGACGGTGTCCGGGACAGCAGCCGATTGTTCCATCACTTTCATGGCTCCGAGCAAGACATTCAATATTGCAGGAATCGTCTCCTCTTATGCCATTGTGCCGAACAGGCAAATCCGCGAACAGTTCTTTGAATTCTTGGAGGCAGGGGAGTTGAACCATGGAACGATATTCGCTTATACTGCGACGACGGCAGCTTATACTTATGGAGCCGAGTGGTTGCAGCAGATGCGCACTTATGTTGTCGAGAATGTGAATTATGTGGAGAATTATCTCAAGGTGAATATCCCCCAGATCAAGATTGTCCGCCCGCAAGCATCCTTCCTGATTTGGTTGGATTGCCGCGGCTTGGGATTGGACCAGCCTGGGTTGGTCAGCCTGTTTGAAGACAAAGCCAAGTTGGCTCTGAACAATGGTGCGATGTTCGGTCCCGGCGGGGAAGGGCACATGCGATTGAATATCGGTTGCCCGCGGTCTGTCTTGGTGAAGGCGATGGAAGCCTTGAAAAAAGCAGTGAAAGAAAAATAATGAAACCGCCGGGCTCTGCTGCCTGGCGGGAAAACTTAATACAATATATAATAATGAGAATTTCAGCAAACAAATACGTTGCGGTTATATATGACCTGAACGTTGGAGAAGGAGAAGAGCGTGAATTAATGGAAAAAGCAACTCGTGAGGTCCCATTGAAGTTTATATATGGAACGGGCATGATGATTCCCGCTTTCGAAGACGCTTTGGCAGGATTGGAGTCTGGAGACCAGTTTGATTTCAGTTTGACTCCGGAAATGCTTATGGGGAATACAATGAAGACCATGTGTTGGAATTGCCGAAAAACATTTTCGAGATAGACGGGAAGTTCGATTCTGAAATGGTCAAGGAAGGCAATACAATCCCAATGATGGATGCGGACGGACACCGCATGAATGGCTCTGTGTTGGAGGTGAAAAAGGATGTTGTCGTGATGGACTTCAACCATCCGTTGGCTGGTGAAACACTTCATTTCAAAGGTGAAGTGGTTGATGTGCACGAACCAACAGCTGAAGAGATTGCAGCGATGACTTCAAGCAGCTGCGGTGGCGGTTGCGAAGGTTGCGGTGGTGGTTGTGGCGACCACGAATGCGGAGGATGTCATTGATGAACACGTTTGGCAACATCTTCAGGTTGACATCCTTCGGCGAATCCCACGGTGTCGCTGTCGGAGGAGTGATAGACGGTTGCCCTGCCGGGTTTGAACTTGACTTCCAAGAGATACAAAGGGAACTGGACCGGCGCAAGCCGGGGCAGTCCCGCATTACGACTCCCCGGAAAGAGGATGATGAAGTCCAGTTCCTTTCCGGCATTTATGAAGGGAAGACGACGGGGACTCCGATCGGCTTTGTCGTTTGGAACAAGAACCAGCACTCTTCGGACTATGACAACATGAAGCAGGTTTATCGTCCTTCCCATGCCGATTATGCCTACCAGATGAAATACGGGATAAGGGATCCGAGGGGCGGAGGACGCTCTTCTGCCCGTGAGACGATTTCACGCTGCGTGGCTGGGGCGGTCGCAAAGCAAATATTGGCGAAGGAGGGCATTGAGGTCAAAGCCTATACTTCCCAAGTCGGTGCAATCCGCCTGGAGGGTTCTTATGCGGACTATGATTTGGATAGGGTCGAGGATAATCCGGTCCGCTGTCCGGATCCGCAAAAGGCACGGGAGATGGAGGAGCTGATAGCAAAGGTCAAGGCGGAAGGCGATACTATCGGTGGTGTCATAACCGGAGTAATCAAAGGTGTGCCGGTGGGCTTGGGAGAACCGGTCTTTGGCAAATTGCATGCCGCATTGGGCGATGCCATGCTCTCTATCAACGCTGCCAAAGGTTTTGAATATGGAGACGGGTTTGATGCCGCCCTTTACCGGGGCTCGGAACGGAACGACCGTTTCTTCAATGACAATGGAAAGATAAACGTGCGCACGAATCATTCCGGTGGAATCCAAGGCGGCATATCGAACGGGCAGGATATCTATTTCCGTGTGGCGTTCAAATCGGTTGCGACTCTTTTGATGGAACAGGAGACGGTCGATATGGACGGGAACGATGCGGTGTTGAAAGCCAAAGGGCGTCACGACCCGTGTGTCCTTCCGAGGGCGGTTCCTATCGTGGAGGCAATGGCTGCGATGACCATATTGGACTATTGGCTGTTGAACCGGAAATGATGATTGTTTTTTCCCGTCAAACCACATGGATGGGTTTCCCGTTTTGGTAAGCCTTCAGGTTGTTGATGGCGATATCCATCAAACGGATCCTTGCCTCTTTCGTCGCCCATGCGATATGGGGAGTGAAATGGCAATTCTTGGCTGTCAGCAACGGATTGTTTGCCGTTGGCGGTTCTGTGGAGAGGACATCGACTCCGGCGGCGGAGAGGCTGCCGGAGTTCAAGGCATCGGCAACCGCTTGCTCGTCAATCAGCGGGCCTCTGCCCGTATTGATCAGGATGGCGGTCGGCTTCATCCATTCCAACGTTTCCGCATTGACAAATCCTTTAGTGGTGGCTGTCAGCGGACAATGCAACGACAAGACATCGCTCTCTTTGAACAATGTTTCTTTCTCCACCGGCGTGATGAAATCCGGCAGCTCTTCCTTTTTCTTGGAAGTGGAAGCAATCACCTTCATCCCGAACGCATGTGCGACGTGGGCGACCGCCATGCCGATGTTCCCTAATCCCGCAATGCCAAATGTCTTGTCTGCCAACTCGATGAGGGGCGTGTCCCAGAAACAGAAATCGCTGCAGCTGCTCCATGCGCCTTCCCTTACTTCATCTGTGTAATGTGCGGCACGGTTCGTGATGTTCAAAAGGTGGGCGAATACCATCTGCACGACCGACCGGGTGCTGTAAGAAGGAATGTTGGTGACGATGACACCTCTCTTGCGGGCAACTTCCGTGTCGATGATATTGTATCCGGTCGCCAACACCCCGATATATTTCAGGTTGGGCAAAGCCATCAATGTCTCTCCGTCGAAAGGGACTTTGTTGGTCAAGACGGCGTCCGCCTCCTTGCATCGCTCGGCAATCTCGCCGGGAGAAGTTGCCTCATGGATGGTGCATTCTCCTAAAGCCTTGAGCCCTTCCCAAGACAAATCACCTTTGTTGACGGTTCTTCCGTCCAAAACTACTATTTTCATTACGTTTAAATTATTAAGATAACAATTTCCTGTTTATTCATGATGATAAGGCTCATTGTTGAGGATTGTCATCGCCCGGTAAACCTGCTCCACGAAAATAAGTCGTATCATTTGGTGGGAGAAGGTCATCCGGCTCAGGGATATTTTCTCGGAAGCCGCTTTATACACAGCTTCGCTGAACCCGTAAGGACCTCCGATGACGAAGACCAGCCTCCGCGGGACACTCTGCATTTTCTTCTCCATGTAACGGGCGAACTCCATCGACGAAAACTCTTTCCCTTTCTCGTCCAGCAAGACCAAATGGTCGCCTTGCTGCAAAGACTTCAATATCAGTTCGCCCTCTTTCTCTTTTTGCTGGCTTTCCGGAAGATTCTTGACATTCTTAATGTCCGGAATGATCTGCATTTCGAAAGGGAGGTAATGGACCAACGGTTTTTATATTCATCGATGGCCTCCATGAAGTACCGGGCATCCGTTTTCCCTATGGCTATTAACGCTATTTTCATTGAGCTTCTTGTTTTGTCGGCAAAAATATAAATAATTCCGCGCATTCTGCCGGCAAGACTGAAAATAATCCTTACCTTTGCCAAAAGTAAAACAAAAAAAGACGGAGCACTATGAAACGATTACTGTTGACGGTCATGTTATTGGCCAATGTGTTGCTGCTGGAGGCAGCGGATATCACGGCGATTTCCACAGCATTCCAAAAAGGGGACGCTGCCGGTTTGCAGCTGGTCTTGGCGAAAACGGTGGACATTGCCATTTCGGAAGCCAACAGAAACTGTGATGCGGAAGAGGCTGTTTCGATGCTTGCGGAATTCTTCAAGTCGAACAAGCCGGAGAGTTTCCAGTTGGTGCATCATGCAGACAAAGGCGAAACGGGATTTTTTGTTGCCAAATTGAAGGCGGGCAAACAGCAATACCGGCTCAATGTGGCTTATACGACGGTGGACAACAAAGCAATTGTACAATCAATAAGAATAGAATAAACGAGATGAACGTAAGAGAAACCAAGGAACAACTCATTGCCGAACTGGTCCGTTTGGCTTTTGCTGAAGATATAGGGGATGGCGACCATACTACTTTATGCTGTATCCCGGCAACGGAAATGGGCAAAAGCCAGCTTATCGTGAAGGAAGATGGCGTTTTGGCAGGTGTAGAGATAGCAAAACAGATTTTCCATACTTTCGACCCCGCTTTGAAGATGACCGAATTCATCCATGACGGGGCAGAGGTTAAAAAGGGCGACATCGCTTTCGTGGTGGAAGGAAAGGTGCAGTCATTGTTGCAAACCGAGCGTTTGATGTTGAACGTCATGCAGCGCATGAGCGGTATCGCCACGATGACCCGCAAATATGTCAAGGCGCTCGAAGGGACAAAGACCCGCGTGTTGGATACGAGAAAGACAACCCCGGGTTTGCGTATGCTGGAGAAGGAGGCTGTGCGCATCGGTGGAGGAACAAACCACCGTATCGGCTTGTTCGATATGATTCTCTTAAAGGACAACCATGTGGACTTCGCCGGCGGAATCGAAGCGGCCATCACCCGTTGCCATGAATATTTGAAGGAAAAGAACAAGGATTTGAAGATTGAGATTGAAGTAAGGAACTTTGACGAAATCCGGCAGGTGTTGGACATCGGGGGCGTGGACCGCATCATGCTCGACAACTTCACTCCGGAGAATACCAAGAAGGCGGTTGAAATGATTGGCGGACGCTATGAAACGGAATCTTCCGGAGGCATCACATTTGACACGTTGCGCCAATATGCCGAGTGCGGTGTCGATTTCATTTCAGTGGGCGCATTGACGCACTCTGTGAAAGGCCTGGACATGAGCTTCAAGGCTTGTTGATGAATCAATCTACTTGTAAGATAATTTGTTTGGGGCTGTATTCAAATGGTTGTTTGGATGCAGCCCTTTTAAGGTGTGCCAGAATTGGCAAAATGCAAGGCGCTGAGGATGAGACCGGCAGGAGTTTACTGGCGTAAATGACTGAGGTCGAATTCCGAAAGCAACGCAGCAGTTTGCAATTCTGGCACGCAGCGTTTATTTACTATGATTGTAAACCTGTTTTTCCGATGGAGAAAGGCTATAAGACCATGCACGGGGCGATTATTTTCAGTCAAGGAAGAGATAGATGAAGAGAGGTAAAAAATCTTTTAATTCTTCTTTGAGAATCTGTATGGATTTATCCCGATAACGTTCCACTGTCCGAGTGGAAACATTCAAGACGGACGCAATTTCCCCTAAGTCCCGGTTCTCCAGTTTGCTCATTTCAAAAGCTATCCGATATTCTACAGGAAGTTTGTCGAGTGCAGCCCGTAATTTCTCCGATAATTCCTGGTAAGAATACATATTATCCGTATCATTGGAATAAAGCGGAACCCTTTTGGCAAATTCTTCTTGGAATTCTTCTTTGTAATACTCCCTTTTTATTTGGTTCAGACAAATATTCTTTACACAAGCAATCAGGTAATTGCGTGCCGAAGTGTTGACGGAGATGTTTTTCCTCTTTTCCCACAATTGGAAAAACACCTCTTGGACGATATCTTCCCGGACATTTAAATCTTCAATATATCTTTTCGCAAATAAGCACAAAGGGGCATAACAACTTTCAAACAGTTTCTGAAAGGAATGTTTGTCATCTCTTAGAGAAATGTCTAAAAGTAAAGAGTCAATGTCTATTGAATTAAAATAATCCATTTGTTCTATTAAAGTAACGCACCGCCTGTTTTTCTGCTTTCAATCCCATTTGGTCGATAATCTATCAAACAGGACGATAACGTGTTGTCAAGTTTTTGAACTTGTATTCAATATTTTGAGCTTATCATATAAGTGAAAAGCATTAATTGAATTCTCGTTGTAAAATTATGAAGTATCCTATCCATTAAAGAATATATTCTTTAAATACAAAAATTCTATTATTTTTTTGATAATTTGCAAATTTTTGACCGGAAATTTGCCATATCATATCTCATTCTTGATGTATTTTTTGAAAAAAGTCCAAAATTATTGTCGTGTTTTCATTTGATGATTGTCTATTATATAAACGAAACGAAATATAGGCATGAACGAGATAAATAAAAACTGGAAGATTGTTCAATCATTGAAACAAGACATGGATGAATATGAGCGCATCCAAGTTGATGTTGCTTTTAAGAAAGTGGGCAATCGGATTGATAAGCAAACTCGCAAGAAACATATATTATATTGGGGAATGCGAATTGCAGCAATGTTGGCTGTCCCTTTGTTGCTTGGAACTTCTTATTGCACCTATTTATATATAGAACGGCTGATACAAGACAAGAATGTTCCAATGTTAGAGAGCTATTCCGCTCTGGGGCAAGTTTCCCGCATCACTTTGTCAGACGGATCCGTTGTTTGGTTGAACGCCGACAGCAAATTGGTTTATCCGGTGCAATTCAATGGAAAAGAGCGCAATGTCCAGTTGACAGGAGAAGGCTACTTTGAGGTGCATGCCGATGCCAATTCCCCTTTTTATGTCTCAGCTTCGGACGGGATAAAAGTGATGGCGTATGGAACAAAGTTCAATGTGGATGCTTATCCGGAGGAGAATAAAATTAAGATGACTTTGGTTGAGGGGAAAGTAGATGTCCGCAAAGAAGATAAAAGATTGATGAAACTATCTCCTGGATACCAAGCTGTCTATAACAAAGAGGGCAAGAACCTTTCTTCGCTAAAGGTTAATTCGGAAGTAGTAACCGGTTGGACGATTGGAAAGATGATGTTTAGGGATGCGACAATCACGGAAGTCATTAAACATCTCTCAAGACGTTACAACGTGGATATAAGTTTACATTGTGATAACCCGGACAAATATAAATTTCGTGCGACCTTCACTGATGAGAGTATTACGCAGGTTTTGGACTATTTGCGCTTGGCGGCACCTCTGTCTTGGTCTTTTTCAAAAGCCGAGCAACATTCTGATTTTTCATTTTCTCGTCAGAAAATTGATTTGTGGTTGAAATAAGTTTAACAATATAAAGGAAAGGCAAAATGGAAATGGGATAAACAGTTGCATTCTTGATAGGAAAGCAAACAAATAATAAGAAAACAGAGAAGTGCAAAACACAGCACTGCTATGAGAACACATCTAAAGTAATATTCATAAATCTATAATAGAAAAGATTATGGGAATAAAAAGTAAGAAAAACACTTCGATACCTCATTCTTGTCCGACAATGAGGCGAATTATGAAACTGGGGACATTAATGTCGGTGGTTTTGGTTTCCCAACTTCATGCAGAGAATGTCTTTTCTCAGAGTGAAGCTATTTCAGTATCAATGAAAAACGTAACCGTTGGGCAAGTCTTAGATCAAATAGAAAAGAATTCAGATTACACCTTTATTTTTACGGATAAGTCTGTTGATACCAAGCGAAAAGTAAACATTGATGTTGATGGGAAAAGCTTGGATGAAGCATTAACCTTGCTTTTTTCCGGAACAGGAGTTGAATATAAAATCGTATCCAACCAAGTCATTTTATCAAAATCCGATTCCAACTCTACAAAATCTGCCCAGCAAGCCCGATTGGTGAAAGGTGTCGTTGTCGATGCCAACGGTGACCCGGTTATTGGTGCCAATGTTGTAGAAAAAGGGACGACGAATGGTACGATTACAGACATGGATGGTAAATTCTCTTTGTCTGTTGGTAAAGGAGCTATCTTGGAAGTTTCCTACATCGGTTTCAAGAACCAGCAGGTGGCAGCAGATAGCAACAATTTGAATATCACCATGCGGGAAGATTCTGAACAATTGGATGAAGTGGTGGTTATCGGTTATGGTACGGCACGCAAAGGGGATTTGACCGGCCCGATATCCAGTGTTAACGGTTCCGCTTTGGCAGAGCGTTCTACGCAACAATTGTCCACCGCCATGCAAGGACAGATTTCCGGTGTGCAAGTCACCCGTTCTTCAGGAGCTCCTGGAAGTTCAGCCAGCATCCAGGTTCGTGGTGTGACCACTTTGTCCTCCAATGATCCATTGGTAATTATTGATGGAGTCCCGGGTTCTTTGAATGATGTCATCGCCTCGGATGTGGAAACGATGAGTGTCTTGAAGGATGCAGCATCTGCTTCTATTTATGGCTCTCGTGCTGCTGCCGGTGTTATCTTGATTACCACGAAACGTGCGAAAGAGAACAAGCTCCAGTTGGATTATAACTATGAATATTCAATCGACAAACCGACGGCTCGCCCGAAGAATGGTAATGTGATTGACTGGATGAATGTCCAAAATGAGGTAAAATATAATGATGGAGCAACGGATCCATATTCTCAATATTCAAAAGAGACGATAGACGGATGGATGGCAAACAACGCAAAAGATCCGTACCATTATCCCAATACAAATTGGGTCGATTTGCTTTTGAAAAAGAAGACTTCGCACCAGCAACATAGCTTCAGCTTGTCTGGCGGCAATGATAAAGTGCAGACCAAGTTCTCTTTCAATTACCAAACGGCGGATGGTTATTATAAGAACAAATCATACGAACGTTATGCCGGCCGTGTGAACAACGATTACAAAATCAATTCTTGGATTAAAGCGAATGTGGATATTGATTTCTCTACATCTAATTCGATAGACCCAAGTACAATCAACCCAGTTTATTGGGCTTATTTGGTTCCTGGATATTATAATGCTTACTGGGAGAATGGTTCGTATGCTGATGTGAAAGCAGGAGGGAACCCATTGGCAATGTTGAATGAAGGCGGCACGAATGATGTCCATTATTATAAGTTCGGAGGTAAAGCATCGTTGCAGTTGACTCCGATAAAAGGACTTACTTTGTCTGCTGTCTTCTCTCCGCGTTATACATTCACAAATGGCAAGAAGTTCACGAAGGCTGTAGATGTCTATTATGAAGATGGTTCATCTCTTCAATCGCAGTTGAATAAAGTGACTTCGTTGGCTGAGACCCGTAATAATACCCGGAGCATGACCTATCAGTTCTTTGCCAATTATTTGAATAAGTGGAATGACCATTCATTGAATGCGATGGCTGGTTACGAAGGTTATGAATATAAGTGGGAAAATCTGGGAGCTTCCCGTAACAATTACAAATTGGATACTTATCCATACTTGAACATTGGTCCGGAAGATTATCAGTACAATTCAGGGAATGCTGGACATAATGCCTACGAATCAGTATTCGGTCGTGTGATGTACTCCTTCAAGAACCGCTATATGTTACAAGCCAATGTCCGTGCGGACGGTTCTTCCCGTTTTGCATCCGGATCCCGCTGGGGCGTGTTCCCTTCTGTATCGGCAGGCTGGGTGGCATCAGGTGAGTCTTGGTTTCCGAAGAGCAAGATTGATTATTTGAAGCTCCGTGCATCTATCGGTTCATTGGGCAATGAGCGCATCGGTTCCGAATTCCCTTACCAAGCATCTATATCTTTTGGCAACAGTTATATGTATGATAATGGTTCTGGTTCGGTTTCTGCTATTCAGAATGCTGCCCAAGTCTACTATGCATTTGAAGACATTACGTGGGAAACGACGACTACTTACGATGTAGGTGTGGACTTGAATATGTTTGATAACCGATTCAATGTGACAGCCGACTACTATTACAAGAAGACTTCCAACATGCTTTTGACATTGGGTTTCCCTTCTTACGCAGGTTTCTCCGCTCCGTCTCAGAATGCCGGTGACATGCATACAAAAGGTTGGGATTTGGATTTGGGTTGGAAAGATCAAATCGGGGATGTCACTTACGGCGTTTCCTTCAACTTGTCAGATTACCGTTCAAAGATGGGTTACTTGGGAGACAAGAGAACCATCAATGGTAATCAAATTTATGAAAAGGGCTCTTATTACAATGAATGGTATATGTACAAAACCGATGGTTTGTTTATTACGGATGCCGATTTGCTTGATGCCAACGGAAATAAATATCCGACTCTGACACCCAATGACAAAGCGGGTAACATCAAATACGTGGATGTAAACGGTGATGGTGTCATCAATGCGGATGATAAAGTACGTTTGGGCAACTCTTTGCCAGAGTTCCAGTTTGGTGGAAATATCTACTTGGGGTGGAGAGACTTCGACTTCTCTTTGGCTTTCCAAGGCATAGGGCATCGGAACGTATTGTTCAATTCCGCATGGATTCAACCGCTGAAAGAGCAATGGGGTGCCGTTCCGGAACTGGTTAAGGGCAATTATTGGAGCCAGTTCAATACGGAAGAACAAAACCGTAAAGCCAAATATCCTCGCTTGACTTATACAAATACGACAAATACCTATAGCGGTTCAGACTATTGGTTGTTCAATGGCGCTTATTTCCGTGTAAAGAACATTACTTTAGGTTATACGATTCCGGCTAAGTTCTTAGGAACTGAATACATCAAAGGTCTTCGTATTTACACAAGCATCTCAGACCTTCCTGCAATCAGCCATTATCCAAAAGGATGGGATCCAGAAGTAGGCTCAAGCTCTGATTTTATTTCTACGTCATTCACATTTGGCGCAAGTATCAAATTCTAATAAATGAAAGAAATGAAAAAGTTTAGAATCCTTATATGTGCTACCTCTTTACTCTCTTTGGTATCGTGCGTAGACCTGAATTTGAATCCGCTTTCTGAAGGTTCAAGTAAAAACTGGTACTCTTCCAAGGCAGAGATTGAAATGTCCGTGAACGATTTTTACCGGACTGAATTTTTCCCGATTGATGATATGCTTTGGGGTGATGACGTAACAGCCCGAAATTCCACTTCTTCTATCCAAAATGGTACGTTGACTGCGGAAAACGGTACGATTGCCAATCGTTGGCAGAATTATTATAAAGGTATCGCTCGTGCTTTGCGGCTCCTCAACAGTATGGATCGTGCCCGGGAGGTAGGAGTTTCTGAAAAGGACATCACCCAGTATGAAGGAGAAGCCTATTTCTATATGGGATATGCTTACGGAATGTTGGCATTCCATTGGGGAGACGCTATCTTGGATAAGACCGGCATGACATTGGACGAGGCTTATGCTGCTTCCCGTTCCCCGAAAGCCGATGTTTTGGCTTATAGTTATGAATGTTTAGACAAAGCGGCTGAGCGTTTGCCGTTGAAATATTCCGGTCTGCAAAGAGCGACAAGAGGTGCGGCGTATGCTTTCAAGGCAAGAATCGCTTTGTATAATGGAGATTTTGCCATTGCTGCGGATGCGGCTAAGAAATGTATGGATTTAGGTGTTTACAAATTGCATGATAACTATCGTGACCTTTTCACGGCCTCTTCATCAGAAGAGTTGATATTCTTCTTTAGAGGAGATGTCACATTGAAGAAGTATTATTGGGCTGCTGCCGACGTGCAGAATTGTATCACTCGTCTTTCCGGAGGTTGGGGCGGACAGAAGGCTCCTTCTTATGAGTTGATATGCGCTTATCCTTGTACGGATGGCAAGCCTATTGATGAATCACCGTTGTATAATCCGAAGGATTTGTTTGAAAACCGTGACCCGCGCATGGCAATGACCATTGTCCCGTTTGCCACGGCTTATAACAAGAGTGTGCTGAATGGAACTTACAACCCGAAAGATTATGCGTGGTTAGGTTATGAATACAATCCTGACCCTTCCCGGACGACCGTTATGCGTATGTCAGATGAAACACAGGTTGGAAACAACGACTCGAAAGCCCGTGCTGAACATGCTGCCTATAATGGATTCGTGTTTAAAAAGTTTATTGATGAGTCTTTCTTGGAGAACGGTAAAGCTGGCGCTCCGACTACTTATCCGATGATGCGTTACGGTGATGTGTTGTTGATGTATGCCGAGGCAATGATTGAACAAGACAAATGTACGCAGGAGGTATTGGATGAAACAATCAATAAGTTGCGGGAGAGGGCTTACAATGGAACAGACATGGCTTATCCGAGAGCCATTTTGGGTTCACAACAGCAGATGCGTACAGTCCTTCGTACTGAGCGTTTCATTGAATTGGCATGGGAAGGACAGCGTTATGCGGATTTGATTCGTTGGCGTATTGCTGGCAAGGTTTATAATCGTCCTGCTTATTTCTTGCGTCGCGCTTGGTCTGGATCGACCTCTTGGGATGGAGATGAGAGCAAGGTTTCTGCTGAATACAAACAGTTAATCCAGAATTGGAAGGATGGTAATTATCCATTGGGAGGTGTGCCACAGATTGATGAAGACGGCATTGCTGATTTGAAATATATGGTGGATGCAGGTTATATCGTAGTCGCCTCCGAACGTAAGTTTGACGAGAATAGAGATTATTTGTGGCCGGTTCCAGCAGCTGATATCTTGATTAACTCCAATTTAACCCAGAATCCGAACTGGTAATCGGATTAATAATTAATTTAGCAGGAATAATACACTAACTAATCAATAATAATAGGAACTGGGGGGTTGATGCGCCAGTCTATACAATTGGCACACTTCCCCCTTTTAATTTAATGAGGAGATAAATATGAAAACAAAAGGTATTATAGGAGCGTTGTCATTGGTTTGTTTGGTGGGATGTTCAACACAAAGCCAACAAAAACCGTTGACAGACTCCGTCTCGGGGATTTATCCCCGTTTGGCATATTACAACAATGAAGGGGAATGTGGAACCGGAGCAGTCGTGCCTTGGGCTGGCAAATTATGGGTGATAACTTATGGCCCGCATTTGCCATTTGGTTCATCGGACAAACTTTATTCTATTTCGGACGATTATCAACAGACTGTCTATCCACAAAGTATCGGAGGGACACCTGCCAATCGTATGATTCACAAAGAGAGCAACCAACTTTTCATCGGACCGTATGCAATTGACGACAAAGGGAACATCCGAGTGATTCCTTGGGAGGAAATGCCGGGGCGTATGACAGCTAATGCCCGTCATTTGACTGATCCAGCTCATAAAATCTATTATGCGACTATGGAGGAGGGATTTTATGAAGTGGATGTCAATACATTGGCAGTCAAGGAACTTTACAAAGATGGTAATTTGTTGAAGCAGGAACATAAAGATACGAGTGTGAACCCTGCTAACGATTTGTTGTTGGGCGTGCATGGAAAAGGATTCTATTCCGGGCAAGGAGTAGCTGTTTATGCCAACAATGGTGAAGGGACACAAGAGGCATTGAAGAAGTTCGATGTCGAAGCCGGGTCTTTGTCGGAATGGAATGGGAAAAACTGGAAATTGGTTCGTCGTAACCAGTTCACGGAAGTGACAGGTCCGGGCGGCATTTATGGCAATCCGAATCCGGAAACAGACCCAATTTGGACGAACGGATGGGATTATAAATCTGTTTTGGTCGGTGTGCGTGATGCAAAGAAAGGATGGTCTTTCTATCGTTTGCCGAAAGCCAGCCACAGTTATGATGGTGCTCATGGTTGGAACACGGAATGGCCGCGTATCCGTAATGTCGGGACTCCGGACAAACCTGATTATATGATGACAATGCATGGTATGTTTTGGACATTCCCGTCAACATTTACAGCCGACAACAGTGCGGGCATCCGTCCTCGTTCCGCTTATTTGAAGGTGATAGGGGATTTCGCCCGTTGGAACGACCAATTGGTCTTTGGTTGTGACGACTCAGCCCACAAAGAGTTCTTGAACAAACGCAAGGCGAAAGGTAATATTGAAGGTCCGGGACAATCCAATTCCAATGTTTGGTTCACTTCTTTGACGAAACCGTTTGAATTAGGCCCTGCAACAGCAGAAGGTGCGGTTTGGGCAAAAGAGGACATCAAAGCCAATGAGTATTCCGAGCCTTTTTTGTTCGCAGGTTGGGCAGAACGTTGTGGCTGGGTGAAGAATGAGAGCGAACAACCGGTGACTTATACTTTTGAAGTGGACGAAAAAGGAAACAACCAGTGGAGGACATTGAAGGAAATCAAGGTCGATGGAGGAAGTTCCGTGTCTGTCTCATTTGACGCAAATGACAAAGGGGAATGGATTCGTGTGAAGACCGACAAAGATACTCATACGACTGTTAGTTTCAACTATACTGATCCGGACAAGCGTTCAACTTCTGTTAATCCTATGTTTAATGGTTTGGCTAAAGCAGATGGAAAGCTGCAACAGGAGGTTTGTTATATGGCTTGGGCAATGACCGCCGGGCTTTGGGGTTGTTGGCAACGACTGAAAAAGATGGCAAAGTGGAAGAGGTTGGCTATTATGAGATGAACGATACTTTGCAGTTGGTACGGAAGAAAGACGAGGAAACAGCAGACTTTATCCGTACGAAGTTCGCCATTCCTCATCAAGTAATCTCTATAGAAGATGGCTCTGTCTTGGTCGTGGACGATGCTCAACGCAGATGGCGTCTTCCTTTGGGTGCGGAAATGTATAAAGATTTGACAGGACAAGCTCTTTTGCGTATTTGCAGAGAGGTGGCAACCGAGCGTGACCTGTTTAGTTGCATGGGTACTTTCTATGAATTGCCCGCAGAGAATGCCGATGGTTATGCGAAGATTCGTCCGATATCGACTCACCATTACCGCATCAACGACTATGCTTCTTATCGTGGCATGTTGCTGATGACCGGCATTAACCCTGAAGAAGGCCGTGATAATCCTCATGTTATTGTTTCGGATGATGGGAAAGCGGCTGTTTGGGCAGGCGTCATTGACGATTTATGGACATTAGGCAAGCCGGTCGGCCAGGGTGGACCTTGGATGAATACGGTAGTGAAAGCCGGAGAACCGTCCGATCCTTATCTGATTGCCTTCTATGATAAGAAATCCTTAGAGTTGTCATCGGACAAAGATGCTGCGATTACGATTGAAATCGATCCGACTGGCAACGGGGATTGGATGGTTTATCGTACGGAGCAGATTGAAGCTGGGAAAACGGTTGCCTATCAATTTCCCGAATCGTTCCAAGCTCGTTGGATTCGTTTCGTTTCCGGTCAAGACGGGGCGAAGGTCTCTACTTTGTTGAAGTATGAGTAATCCATCATCTTTATGTTTTTGGGAAAAGGTTGACGTGAATAAAAAAAAGAATGAAATAAATATGAAGAAGATATGGCTGTCATTGTGGATTGTGTTGGCTTGTATTTCAGGAGTCAATGCAGCTGATTTATGGGTGGAAGCGGAAAGCTTTGCCCATAAAGGAGGCTGGAAAGTGGACCAGCAGTTTATGGATTTGATGGGCTCTCCTTATTTGATTGCTCACGGAATGGGAGTGCCGGTTGAAGATGCTTGGACAAAGGTTACTTTCCCTGAGAAAGGGGAATATTATGTGTATGTCCGCACTTATAACTGGACTTCTCCTTGGAAGGAAGGGGAAGGTCCGGGCAAATTCACTTTGTCTGTCGGAGGGAAAAAGTTGGTTTCCCCTTTGGGTTGTGAAGGTTCAGCTTGGATGTGGCAAGTTGCCGGCAAATTGTCGGTCAAGAATGTGAATACGGTCATTAAACTCCACGACTTGACGGGATTTGACGGGCGATGCGATGCTATTTATTTTACGACGGAGCAAGGAGCCGTTCCGCCTACAGAGGTGAAGGCGTTGGAAGCATTCCGGAGAAAGGCATTGGATCTTCCTGATGTGGCTCCGGATGCGGGAGATTTTGATTTGGTCGTGGTCGGTGCTGGCATAGCCGGAATGAGTGCTGCTGTGTCGGCTGCCCGTTTAGGCTGCAAGGTTGCGTTGGTCAATGACCGTCCGATTGTCGGAGGCAATAACAGTTCGGATATCCGCGTGCATTTGGGCGGCAGGATAGAACAGGGACCTTATAAAGAATTGGGCGGTTTGCAAAAAGAGTTTGGTCCTGAGAAAGGAGGAAATGCCCAGCCTGCCAATGTCTATGAAGACCAAAAGAAAATGGATTGGCTCAAGGCGGAGAAAAACGTAACGCTCTTTTTGAATTACCATGCGTTTGCCGTGCAAAAGGAGGATGACAAGATTGTTTCTGTCACGGCAAAGCATACGGAAACAGGCAAGGAGTTGAACTTCAAAGCTCCTGTTTTTGCCGATTGTACGGGTGACGGGACTATTGGATATTTGGCAGGCGCAGATTATCTGATGGGTCGTGAGGGAAGAGATGAATATGGTGAAAGCATTGCTCCCGAAAAGGCGGACAAGTTGACGATGGGGTCATCCATACAGTGGTATTCTGAAGATAAAGGGAAAGCGACATCTTTTCCGGAATTCAATTATGGTGTCCGTTTCAATGAAGAGAACTGTGAAAAGGTGATGATGGGAGAATGGACTTGGGAAACCGGAATGAACTTCGACCAAATCAAGGATTTTGAACGGATTCGTGATTATGGCATGTTGGTCGTTTATTCCAATTGGAGTTTCTTGAAGAATCACATGAAGGAGAATGCTCCGTATAAAAACAGGCAATTGGGTTGGGTGGCTTATGTGGCTGGAAAACGTGAGTCACGTCGTCTGTTAGGTGATTATATCTTGAAAGAAGATGATTTGACAAAAGAGGTGATGCATGAAGATGCCTCTTTTACGACGACTTGGAGCATTGACTTGCATTCCCAAGACCCAGAGAACAGTAAACATTTCCCCGGAAATGAATTCAAGGCGGTGACAAAGCATATTTTGATTCACGCTTATCCTGTTCCTTACCGTTGCCTTTATTCCCGGAATGTCGATAATCTGTTCATGGCAGGACGTGATATCAGTGTGACTCATGTAGCATTGGGCACAGTCCGAGTGATGCGTACAACGGGCATGATGGGAGAAGTTGTGGGAATGGCAGCCTCTTTGTGCAAGGAGCACCAGACAACTCCGCGCGGTGTTTACCAACGTTATTTGACTGAATTGAAGGTGTTGATGAAAGAGGGCGTCAATAAAGGGGCTTCCGAACAATCAGCGATATAATGAAGGCGGAATGCTGGAAAAAAAAAGCAAAGCCGTTTCACAATAATGGGATTGGGTGATTCCATCACGGAAGGATCCGATGATTTTGCCTCTTATCTTTTCCCTCTTTGGGAAAAACTGATGTCTGCCGGATATGAGTTCGATTTCATCGGCCCGAGAGAAAGCAAATGCAGAATCGGAACGTTGAAATGTGGAGGATACAGCGGTCATACGGTTGAGTTTCCCAATGCAAAAGTTGACAGTTTGTATCGGTTATATCCGGCAGATATTATTTTGCTTCATGCGGGACACAACCATTTTGTGGAAGAAAAACCGGTGTCCCGTATGGTTGCCTCTTATCGCTCCATAATCGCAAAGATATGGAAGATAAATCCTCGAGCCGTTATTTTGTTGGCGAAAGTGATTCCAAGCGGGAAGCTACCTAAGTATAGTTACATCCCGGAATTGAACAAACAGATAGAACGTCTGGTTAAGGAAATCAATTCAGCCCGTTTAATATGTGTAGATCAAGCATCCGACTTTGATTGGCATTCCGAGACGGTGGCAGACAAAGTACATCCCAATCGGAAAGGGGCAGAGCGAATAGCTTCCGTATGGATGACTGCGTTGAAGAAGCTCCTTGATCCGGCACCCAATGCCTTCCATCCCGAAATAATCCATTACAAAGGATTGCCGGACAACGATTCGTTGGCAATTCACCTTTTCCGACCGGACAGAAAATATGGAAAAGGAAGGAGACCTGCCATCGTATACTTCTTTGGTGGGGGATGGACGTATGGAACCCCATTGCAATTCTACAGGGAATGTGCTTATTTCTCCTCCAAAGGTTATGTTGCCATAGCTGCCGATTACCGCATTCATTATTTGCATCATTCTTCCATCCGGGAGAGTTTCGAGGATGCTAAGGATGTTATCCGTTTCATTCGTGAATATGCGGAAAAATTACAGGTTGATGCGGATAGGATTGCTGTGGCAGGGGCTTCGGCAGGAGGGCATTTGGCTGCCTCTTTAGGAACGATTGGAACGACAGATTCCATCAAAGCGGATTATTTGCCGAATCTTTTGTTGCTGTATTATCCTGTTGTAGATATTCGGCAGGAAAGCTATCGCAACTTGCTTCCCCAAGGTCGATTTGAGGATATTTCACCTATTTGCCATATTTGTGCTAATACACCACCGACTCTCTTCCTTTTGGGTATGGAAGATCCGATCGTCCCCATAGAAACGGCAAAAGAGTTCCAACGCAACTTGTTGCAAAAAGGAGTGCCATGCGAATTGGATTTGTTTGAAAGGGCAGGACATCCAATATTCCAATACAGGAGACCTCAGACAAAGGAGTATTGGGAAATCCTTGGAATAACGGAGCGATGGCTGGACAAGTTGTGATAGAAAGGCAAAACAAGTGGCTACGCCAGTACTCCTGTAGGAATACCGGGAAGATATCCAAAATTATAAAAACTGGATAATCAGATAACCAACGCCAATCGATACGACTGTCGTTATGAAACCTGCCAATTGGAACGAGTGGTCTATCAAGAAGTGACCGATGCCCGTTGAGCCGGTGCGGTCGAAGTTGATGGCTGCCACCATCGTGGGATAGTTGGGCAGGAAGAAGTAGCCGTTGACTGCGGGGAACATGGCGATGAGAGCCAACGGAGGTATGCCAAGGCCGATGCCCAGCGGATAGAGTGTGCGCACCGTTGCTGCCTGCGAGAACAACATGACGGACATGAGGAAGAGGGCAATGGCAAAGAGGAACGGATATTGCGTGACGATGTTTGCGATGTGGGCCTTGAAGAATTCCAAGTTGCCGTTGAAAAAGGTGTCGCCCATCCATGCGATTCCGAAGATTGCCACCATTGCGTTTACGCCTGCCGCAAACACGTTGCCGCTTGCTGCGTCCTGCACCTTGGCTTTGCCCACAAACAAGATGAGTGCTGCCGTGGACATCATTATGATTTCGATGATCTCAGGCATGGCGACACGGCGCAATTCGCCATCTACCACGAACGACGGGCGCAACGACGGTGCGCTGCCGAAGATTACTACCAGCAACACGCCCAAGAGGAATGCCATTACGGCATATTTCGAGCGCGGGTTGGGGTTCTTTATCATATCGTCAATCAGGCGGCTGTCACGCTCCGGGTTGATCAAGCCTTGACGCACGCGCTCTGGTATGTCTCGTCATCTTCCAGCTCCTTGCCGATGTGGTTTTGCACGAATGCTGCCACGAGGATGGCAACCAGCGATGCCGGGATGCACACGACGAGGATGTGTTTCAGTTCGATGCCCGTACCACCGAGGAGGTCGGAACTGATGACTGCGGCTGTCGCTGCCGACACGGGACTGCCCGTGATGCCAAGCGATGCCGCGATGGTCGATACGCTGAGCGGACGCTCGGGGCGGATCTTCGAGTTGGCCGCAATTTCGGAGATGATGGGCAGGAGCGGGTAGCTGGTGTGCGCCGTCCCGGACACAAGACAGAAAAGCCATGTGGTGAGCGGGCCCAAATAGGTGATGTGGGCCGGGTGCTTGCGCAGGAATTTGGCTGCCAAACCTACAAGATAGTCCAGCCCGCCTGCCGCTTGTGCCGCAGCCGCAGCCGTGATTACCGACACGATGATGAACATCACGTCGATAGGCAGGTTGCCGGGCTTCATCCCGAAACCGAACACAAGGATGAGGACACCCACCATGCCGTAGATCCCGAGTCCAATGCCGCCGATACGCGCACCTTTGAAGATAAGGGCCAGCACAATGGCAAATTGTATGAGGATAATAGCTGTCGCCATATTCATTTCTCTTTAGTTTGATATAATTGTTCTGTAATACCGGGACCCGTTCGCATCCCTTGCACATTCACCATAGAAATATGCCAACCGGCAGCCTGAAAATCCGCTGCTTCCCGTAATAAGTATCCTTGTTCTCATTAATGTTTGCTTTAATCGCAAGCAAAGATAGGGCTTTTCGCAGGATATTTGAAGGAAAAGGAATTCCTTTTTGCACCGGGGAAAATCACCGCTGTCCCGGGGAGGATGATTTTTGACAAGTTTTCTTTATTGTTCTTTAACAAGCCAAAGTGGAAAAATGTTATAGTTTTGCAGCCGATTATAAAATGAAGCAATAAGGAAAAAGGTATTCGTTATTTTAAATAAAACGGGATGTTAATCATGAGGATTGTTTTTTTTATTATTTATCTTTCGATAAGCATAGGAGGATTTGCCCAAAACGATACAAGTAGCATCGTGCCGGACTCTTTGACCCTTGGCACGGCGCCCCACTTGCCTAAAAAAGTAGCATTCTTTGACAAACTGCCGCATGGGAAGCTTTTCAATTCCACTTACATCGGAGCTCCGCTTGTCATAGGAGGACTCATAGTGAAGCATCAAGACAAAAAGTTCCGGAAGCTGAGGAATGATTTTTTGCCGCAGTTCCACCAGACATTCGACAATTATACGCAGTACGCGCCCGCCATTGTCATGGTCGGGATGAAAGCAGCTGGAATAGAAAGCCGTTCTTCCTGGGGGGAGGATGCTGCTTGGCGATGCCTTCTCCGTGTCGATGATGGCTGGTATCGTGCAAGGGTTAAAGCACACGACAAGCGTAGTGCGTCCGGATGGCTCGAATGACCATAGTTTCCCGTCGGGACATACGGCAACGGCGTTCATGACCGCCACGATGCTCAACAAGGAATACGGGTACAAGAGTCCATGGATCGGATTCGGGGCATATAGCGTGGCGACGGCAACGGGGCTGATGCGCATAGCCAACAACAAGCATTGGCTGAGCGATGTCATGGTGGGAGCGGGGATAGGAATAATGGCTACCGAGTTTGGCTATTGGCTTGCGGATTTGATATTCAAGGAGAAAGGACTGAACAGGAAGGATGAAGACGTGGCAGATGATGATTTTGATGATGAATGTAACTCCTTCCTGGACCTTTACATGGGATTCAACTTGCCGCTGAGCGATTATGACCAGTATGTAGACAATGCCTACCAGACTTCAAAGGGGACGACCATCGGATTGGAAGGTTCTTGGTTTATAAACCGCTATATAGGCGCAGGCGGGAGGCTCTCT
This sequence comes from Phocaeicola vulgatus, assembly GCA_022009975.1. Taxonomy (GTDB): domain Bacteria; phylum Bacteroidota; class Bacteroidia; order Bacteroidales; family Tannerellaceae; genus Parabacteroides. The sequence continues at coordinate 1,034,882 of CP091733.1, forward strand.
TTCTCAAATGTCCAGTATATCGTGAACGAGGACGATGCGTCAGAAAAGAGTTACAATTATTTTACCGTGATGGCAGGCCCCTATTTCTCAATCCCTTTGACACGGCGCTTCTCAATAGGCAGCAAACTCCTTGGAGGAGGCGTGTTCTATCCGGAGGCAACCATCAACAACATCCCTGTCGGAAACAACCAAGGCTTCTCATGCGGCACCGGATTGTCTCTGAAATATAATGTACGTAAACGTCTTTCCATCAATATCTTCCTCGACTACAACCTCATGGCTCCCGCAATCAAGGCGAGCGGGGAATATATGCACATAATGACTCTTGGCGCAAACAGGTTTAAGGTTATGATGTATGCCATAGCGGACAGGATTTATTTATGCTATGGCAATCAAGGTCCTATGATAATCCAACCATGGCAGTTTTTATAAAAACATTAAAGATTACTATTTTTTCTTGGCCGCTGAATGTAGTTTCATGGATTTGTATTAATCTTGCATGAAGAATATGGCAAAGCCCCGTACAAAAGGTATGAAACGTCCGTTCAACATAATGATGGCTCTAATGCTCTCGCTCATGGTGGTTTACATGGGCGTGGGAACTACCGTCATGCACTGCGCCTGCTCAGACAAGATAATGGTGGGGGCAGTGGAGGATTGTTGTCAGAAACGCAGCCTTGGCCATGATTGCTGCCACGGGCATCAGCATGGAGCGCAGGTGAAGAAACATTGTATGGATGTGAAGCTGGTGAAGCTGCCAGCAACCTTGTCCGCTCAGAAGATGGACTCCCAAGCCGCTCCTCTCTTCGCCGGCATCCTCCCATCCCGTTGGTTGACGCTGCCACGCCCCGTAATCAGCAGCATTCAGAAGGCAAGACTCTGGGATAGAAACGTGCCCCATTCGCCCCCGAGGGCGTATCTGAAGCTTCTTAACACCTTGATTATTTGATTTCCCTTATTTGTATATGGACTGTAAAGTGGTTCTGAGAGCTTTTGCAGCCAGGATTGTCGTGTGAAAAAGTAAAAAGGTAAAAAAGGGAAAACAAGTAACGACATGAAATAATGTATTCAAGATATTTATTGCTCAGCACCCTGTTGGTTGTTGGTGCTGAAGCTTACGCTTATGATAATAATGAGAAGGTTGGAATAAATGCCCGACCACAAGACAAGGCCTCGAAAGATTCAGTTTTTTCTACTGATTCCGTCCTCAAGAACAAGGTGTTGAAGGAGGTGGATATTGTAGCCCGTAAAGCGGGAACATCCCGACTGGCCGGGGTTGTGAACGGCATTTCTGTAAACAAGGATGAACTCTTCAAGGCGGCCTGCTGCAACCTGGGAGAGAGTTTCACCACCAATCCTTCGGTGGATGTGGCTTACAACGATGCCACTACCGGAGCCCGACAGATCAAACTGCTCGGCCTTTCGGGCACTTATGTCCAGATGCTGACCGAGAACCTGCCGAATTTCCGTGGCGCTGCCATCCCTTATGCCCTGGGCTATGTGCCGGGACCTTGGATGAAGGGCATTCAGGTGTCGAAGGGAAGTGCTTCGGTCAAGAACGGCTACGAGTCGATTACGGGACAGATCAACGTGGATTATCTCCAGCCCGAGGATGAGCAGCAGGTAGAGGTGAATCTCTTTGGCGATACGAAGAGCCGAATAGAGGCGAATGCCGATGCCAATGTGCATTTATCTGACAAATGGGCCACGGAAGTCCTGCTTCATCACGAGAACATCCTGAAGAACCATGATGATAATGGAGATGGATTCTACGACATGCCGGGCAGGGAACAGTATAATCTGCAGAACCGCTGGGTGTATAAGGGGGATAAATACATCTTCCATGGTGGTTTGGGTGTCTTGAAGGAGATAAGGACGAGCGGGCAGGACAAGGAGCATCTGGATCCTGCCGCTTCGGCTTCATCGCCTGATTCTCTGAATCTCTACCGAATCAAGCTCCATACCAACCGATATGAGGGCTATATGAAGCATGCTTTCATCCTCGACCGTGAGCACGGAACGAACATCGCCCTGATGTCTTCGGCTTCGCTGCACCAGTTGGATGCGCAGTATGGCAACAAGTCCTACGACCTCAACGAGAAGAATCTCTATGGCTCGCTGATGTTTGAGACGAACTTCACCCGGCAGCACAACCTCTCTTTGGGATTGAGCGTGAACCATGATTATCTGGGGCAGCGCACGAATGTGGATGTGCCGGAGATGCAGCGACTGAACGAGAAGGAGACGACTCTTGGTGCTTACGCCCAATACACCTATACATTAGGCACGAAGCTCACGGCGATGGCTGGTGCGCGTTTCGACCATAGCTCTATCTATGGCAGCTTCTTCACCCCTCGTTTCCACATGAAGTATTCGCCTGTGGATGCCGTCAGCATCCGGTTGTCTGCCGGCAAGGGCTATCGCACGGTGTTCGCCATGGCGGAGTACAACTATCTGCTGGCGAGCGGCAGGGAGTTCCAGATTGCCGGAGAGGGCTTGGAGCAGGAGGAGGCTTGGAACTATGGCGTGAGCACGGCCTTCTATATCCCGCTGTTTAACAAAACTCTGAAGTTGAATGCCGAATATTACTATACCGACTTCAAGAATCAGGCGGTGGTGGATTATGACTATGACAGCCGGCTGATCCTGATTGATAACTTGCAAGGCAAGTCTTATTCGCATACCTTTCAGATTGATGCATCCTATCCTTTGCTGAAAGGCCTGGAAATCACAGCAGCTTATCGTCTGAACGATGTGAAATGTACTTACGGCATAGAGAAAGAGTTGAAGGAGAAGCCGCTGACTGGCAAGTACAAGGCACTTTTCACCGCTTCCTACAAGACCCCTTTGGCGTTGTGGCAGTTTGACGCCACGGTGCAGTTGAATGGTGGTGGAAGGAATCCGGATCCTTATCTTTTGGCAGATGGAACGCCGTCGTGGTCGCCGGGATTCCACAGTTTCGAGCAGGTGGGCGCCCAGATTACCCGATGGTTCCGCCATTGGAGCATCTATGTTGGAGGCGAGAATTTGACTGGTTTCAAGCAGACGACTCCGATTTATGATGCCGCCCATCCATGGGGCAGGGATTTCGAACCAACCCTGGTCTGGGGTCCGGTAGAAGGCAGAATGTTCTATGCCGGGGTAAGAGTAAAGCTTTAAATGGAAAATATCAAATACCAAAAAGAAAATATCAATTTTAAAATGATAAGAGTATGAAAAAGATTTTATTAATGTTCACAATGATGATGGTGGCAATGGCAGGCTTTGCCAAGGACATCAAGACCGTAGTTTTCACAACCACTCCTCAGATGCACTGTGCGGCTTGTGAGAACAAAATCAAGAGCAACCTCCGTTTTGAAAAGGGTATCAAGAGTATTGAGACTAGTGTTCCGAATCAGACGGTTACCGTAAAGTACAATGCCGACAAGACCACTCCCGAGAAACTTCAGGAGGGTTTCGGGAAGTTCGGCTACAAGGCTCGTATCCTGAAGGCTGGTGAGAAGGTAGAGAAGAATACAGAGGAGAAGTGTGACTTGATGTAACATTCATTCTCCGAGTCAAATTTCTAAATAGATAATCTACTGATCAGTCAATATCGATTGATTGGAAATAAAAGGTTGCCATTTTTGTACGTAGATGGACAATCTGTGATGCTCTATCGTCAATGATGCCGGCAAGCTCAGATGTCTTTTATGCATGCGTCGCCTTAATCTAAAAATTGTTTATGTCTGAATCAATGTTTTGAGTACTACATTGATGGTCATTTTTTTGTATATGACTTGTTTCTGTTGCCTCCGTGAGCTTCCAGATAACCGAACTCTGTCAATTGTCGTAGATAACGCTTGGCGGTGGTTTCTGTAAGGCCAAGTTCGCTGACAAGATGTTCTGTCTTGATTTCTTCTTTATCGGTCATAAATTCGATAATATCGGCCAGTTTGCCTGCTAATGTTGGTTTATCGACCATTTATCGACCAGTTCCTGCTGTATTGCCATTTTATCGACCATTTCTTCAGCTGTTGACCGCAGGAACTGGTCGATATCCTGTTGCAGATGTTCGCAATGCAGTTTAGCCATGCAATTGATGAAGATGTCTGTATCTTCTGCTTCCCTGGTGTCTATGAGAGCTTGTATATATTCTGCTTTGTCTTCCTTGAACACCTTTGTAGGCAACACATCATATTCCATTTGCAGAAGGTTCATAAGCAGACGGCTTGTTCTGCCGTTTCCATCTGCCCATGGATGGATGGTTACCAGTTCGTAGTGAGCCCAGAAACTCAGTTCATATATAGACAATTCATCCGTTACATCTATTGCTTTGCGACGTTTGTTAAGCTCGTTGCAGAATGCTGCCAGCTTCATCGGCACCTTCATCCAGTTCATATACGACCGACCGCCTGCACCTGCTGTAACATTCAGCTTGCGGAGTTCTCCCTTCGAGGCATCAAAGCTTCCGCCTAATGAATTGTATTCACCGCCAGTTCGAGCCATTACTTTTGCAGCAAGTATGACAAGAGATTCCACGGTGATGTCCTCGTGTCGCTTTATCCAAATGCGACCATAGTCGTAGGCTGCTTTCAAGTCGAGGTTCATCAGCTGTTCTATCATTGGCTTTCCTTTAGCTGTAATGCCTTCGTCAAAGAGCAATTGTGCTTCCACCTCAGTCACAGTACTGCCTTCTATGGCTGTACTATGAGTAATGATAGAATACAGATAGAACTTTTCGTAGTCTATCTGATCCGATATGCCTAACTCCTTATGGTGTTTAAGCAGACGCTGCATTATGTCTTTTATCTCTTGTTCCATTACTTTCTTTATTTTATTTTAAGGTTTCTGCTCAGTACTCATGTGAGATTATTGCAATACTTTGCTTGGATTACTGCAATACTTCTTTTATATTACTCAGGTACTTAACGTAAGTACCGGGGCTTAGTCATACCAGTTGATGTTCTCTTCGTAACTGTCGAACTTCATGTCTTCAGTTACTCCCGCCTTTTTGAGGGCATTGAGGATGAAGGCTTGCTCATCGGGCGGGAGAGAACGGTCGCCACGTCGTCGCTCAAAATATGGATTGCGGCTCCAGTGATTGATGCATATCGACATGAATCTGCTGTACTGGCCGGGGAACATACGCTTCTGGAAATTGGTAAAGCCACGGGCGTAGGTCACTGGCTTGCTGTCCCGATAGTAGATACAAGACTCGTTCTGACTACATCTGGTAGGATTGATCAGTTGCAGATATTCTTCATGCTCCATCAGAGTGGAGTAGGCTGTCTGATGCAAGCAAGTAGCCGACATAGGGCAGCTACTATGCTCACATACAGGATATCTTGTTGGTAAAGATGTATATTCTTTCTTTGGCATAATCTATATATGTTGCAGCCTTTCTGCACTATTATTTGTGGAATGTCTGCTATCAGATACAGTGTATTGAATGATAGGAAATTTCCGCATGTGTGTCACAAAACGCTTGTTAATACAAAGGTAGTGGTTTTCTTGGGACTTCTCTGGTTTGCGGGATGTTTTTTATTCCAACTTCCATCCGCAATCACCATATCTTCTTCATAGATCAATATTTTATGTCCGTTTATTCCATTCTGCCATATTTCATTTCCACACCTTCTTTATCATACTGCTTGCGTTTGCCGGTTGGCGGCTCTGTAAGCGTGATGCGAACTACAACCGTGCGTGATAGGGAACGGGCGATGCTCTGGTCGAAAGCATCCATGTGTTGAGGAAGGAAACGTTCACAGACCAGTCGGAGCCCATGAATCTTCTCTGCATCATCGGTCACGATTTCAGCCTTGCCGAATGCAATGGCGGATTTGTATTGCAGGGTGAAACTGCCGTCCTTCGGACCAACCGTAGGTGCGCAACGGGTTACCGCAGAAAGGCAGACCTCAGGATGAGCCTTGTGCATTACTTCCAATGCCCATTGGCTATCCATAGCCCTTGATTCCTTTCTCATTTATCCTTTATCTGCTGTACTTAAACACCTTGACCATATCTTTGTCGCCACCCACGAGCTGGCTGCATCTGTTCAATATACCGGTGTCTGCGAAACCGCATTTTTCCATGACCTTTCCCGATGCAGGATTGCCGGTGAAATGGTCTGCCCAGATGTTTTCGAAATGCTTCACTTGGATGCAGTAGTCGAGCATCAGCTTCAAGGCTTCGGTGCAGATACCTCTGTTCCAATAAGGCTTTCCTACCCAGTAGCCCACCTCGCAGTCGTTTTCACCGATAGGGATATTGCTGGTTTCATGTGTGTAGTAGCCCATGCAGCCGATAGCCTCTCCGGTCTCTTTCAAGATGATTGCCCATGTCGTGTCATTATGGAAGAATGTCCGGATTATCTCCCGACTTTCTTCTACAGATTTATGTGCCGGCCATCCTGCACGAGATCCTATGTCAGGGTCTGAGGCGTACTTGAAGAGCGCCTCTGCATCTGATTCCAGCCAATGGCGGAGTAGTATTCTTTCTGTTTCCATCATATTATTTCAATTCTTGCCGATGCAGAATGCTTATTTCCCCACGCAGCATATTTACATCACTGATTATCAGTGACCATTCATTTTAATCGGTACAACCTCTGTTTTGATAAATACACAGAATGTAGGGACAAATGCAAATCGTTGTATTTCATAGCTTTGCATATACGTGTTGTACCGCTTCTTTTCAACTCTTTTGTAGAATGTCCGCTATCAGATACAATGTATTAGTAATAGGACATTTCCGCAGGTATGTTACAGAATGCTTGTTGAATACAAAGGTAGTGGTTTTCTTGGGATTTTTGTGGTTTGCGTGGACTTTTTCTTCCAAAGAGGTTGATTTACAGTAGAAAAACGGTTATAGAGCCAGAAAACTTTTGTATACACTCGATTCGCTTGAAAAAGTGTAGAGAAATGGGTTATATTCGTTTGAAAAAGTGTAATGAAGTTGAATTATTCGCTTGAAAAAATGTAATTGCTTCCGTTTGCCCACAATGGAAAATGTTTGTATGTCCCAACAGAAACACTTATATGCTTGTAACAACTATTATATCCTATCGGGTATAATTCTGCTTATTGTATCAATATTATACCCGAAATGGTATAATTAATATATTTGACAGAACTCCATAATGTCGAGCATCTAATATTGGATACATAGTTTGAACACCAACAGATTAAAGTCTCATGAATATCACCGGAAACAATTATTGTCTTAGTTTCGGGAAAAGATAGTGAGAATATGCCGTTATGGTTCATCTTATGTTCCTGTTAATAGTGTTTATAGATAGAATTAATCCTTACCATACCCCTCCTTCTCTTTCCATATCTTGATTTCTTTATCAAAATCCGAAAGAAACTCCTTGTCTTGTATAAAGCGAAATTTATCATATTCAGCGTATGCCTTTCTTTCGCTTGTTCGGCAGAAATGGTGCCAGCCTCATTGTATTTGTCATACTCATATAGAGTCAGGAAATCATCCAATTGCTTTTTCCAATCTGCCATTGTGGAGATGATTTGCCGTTCGGCACGAAGTTCGGCCAAATCAAGGAATGCGGTTGATAGACGATTGAAAGCTGAGACTTCTTTGTCGGACAAGTAATTCTGGGCGATAATTGTATCCGACTTTTGGACTCTGCCGTCAGGAGCGTTTTTCCACGTGGTAAGTCCCATGTGGGGCTTTTGGGCATCTGCTCTTGAATAGATGATTTCGGTTGCCGTTTGATGGGAAGTAGCCCAATACATCATATCTTGCACCCTCTTGAAGAATTGTAGGGTGGTCTCAGCCTTAGGATTATAATCGGCACTACATTCGGCATAGACATCGGTGATTTTCTGATAATACCGACGTTCTGAAGCTCGTATTTCTCGGATACGTTCTAATAGGTCGTCAAAATAATCTTTGCCAAAATGTTTGCCCTGTTTCAAGCGTTCATCATCCAATACAAATCCTTTTATGATCATTTCTTTTAGAACCGATGTAGCCCACATCCGGAATTGGCCCGCTTGATAACTGCCCACACGAAACCCAACAGCAATAACCGCATCCAAATTGTAGAACAATGTATCATCGTTCTTGCCATCAAGTTCAGTTGTTCGAATTTTTCGAATAACTGAACTCTCCTCCAATTCTCCGCTTTTGAATATCTCTTTCAGATGGTTATTGATCGTATTCGTTTCAACACCAAACAAATCGGCCATTCGCTTTTGCGACATCCAAAATGTTTCATTATTGAAGATGACCTCTATACGGCTTTCTCCTTGTTTCGTCTTGTATAGCAATATGTTGGAAGATAGACTGTTGTCTATTAATTCAGGCGTTGATATTTCTTGTTTGAAATATTCTTTTGCTATCTGTACTTGCGGCTTCTTGCTATCGGCATTTTCAGCAATCATCAAACAAGCGATTCGTGATAGATGTATATTCTCCACCTTACGAAAGGAGCCGGAATTTAGTTTGACCATCTCAAACGTAGCATTAAAATGCTCGGTAGTGTTACAACCTTTCTTATTGGCTATGGCGATAGCTTTGTTTAGAGTACGATTGAATTTTTGGTATGTGCCATAGCCTAATGCGGTGCACAACTCACGAGAAGTCCAATACTCTAAACCTTTATTATCTTGCTTTTTAATCCGTTCAAAGTCGGGTTGAATAGAGGGTATATTGTTCTCGTCTATCATTATTTCATGTTATTGGAGTTATACACCGCCAATCCTTTAATCGTCAACATGTATTTCTGACGAGGATGACGGGGCTTGTCTGGGTAGAGCATAGAAACAAATCCCTCTTTTATGGCTGGATTGAGAGAGTATTCCATGAAATTTTCACGGTTCTTTAAACCTACGGCTGCCATCATCTCTTTGACTGATAATCTATTGTTTGCAAGTACCTCTATTAAACGGTTGATATTTTCATTATCTATCTGTAATGGATTATCTAAGCTTGTCGGGGTACTTGTCTGGGTACTTGTCGGGGTGGAGATACCCATGTCTTCGGGGGCATTAACCACCATGAAACGATTCCTCAATTCATTGTTTTCTCCTATCAATAGATTTCGGAAGAATCGTTCTAAATACACAGGCTCTCTTTTGATGCCTTTTTGTATGTTTTGATAATTGGCTCTAACCAAAGCATTACGGAAATACCAAGAATGATTGGCAAAAAGGTCGTTCTCGACATTGAATCCCATCGAGCGTAAATACTGGATGGTGAACACTGCTGTTGTTCGGGTATTGCCTTCTCCAAACGGATGAATCTGCCACAACCCGGATACGAATTGGGTAATATGAGTGACAATTTGGTCTATATATAATCCTGTATAATCAAACGCCTTTTCTTGTTCAAGATCATACTCTATGGCTCTGCGAATGTCGGGAGCAGATACATAAAATACCGTATCGCCACGAAGCACCCATTCTTTTTTGGTGATATTGTAATCTCTGATTTGTCCGGCAAACTTGAATACTCCATCAAATATCCGTCGATGAATGGCGGTCAATCCAGCGACGGTAAAAGCAAATGAACGCTCATTCAATAGCTTGGTTATATTGGTAGAAACTTTATCGGCTTCTTCTGTTTCGTTATCCTTTTCAGTACGAATATCTTTTGAATCGTAGTAACTCTTGATAAGTTGCTGTACTTCATCAATGGTTATATCCCCCTCAATATGCTTGCGAGCAGTCTCAATAAGATATTCGGAGGGCTTCAAGCCATCTACTGCTTGAAGTCCTATTGCCGTTTGCCACGCATAGCCTTTTTCACGCTTTTGCGGCTCGCCTTGCTGGATGTATTCGTCGAAGTTTATCATTTTTCAATTAATTGGATGCTCAGTCAAATATATTATTCTTTTAAGGATACTTTGATCCCTAAATCAAGAATATTCGAAAGTTTGTTATTAGCTTAAAGATTTAAAATGTTTTTTAAGTGTATTTTTTAATCTGTAGTCTTTCATATCTTCCTTTACTTAATTTGTTTTGATTGTTTTTATATGACTGTCAATGTCAGATTCAAATAATGAACAATCAGTATATATACGCAATAATGAGTTTTCAATGTCAAGCCCATACTTATTACAATAATGTCTGACAGCTTGAATTAAACTACCACATATAAATTGGGCTTTGTATGCGTATAATTTGGTTTGGTATTGAGAGAAAACAGCATTGTGAGCTATTAAGTTTCTAAGTCTGTAAATAAGCGTTATATCAGAAGACACCGCATTTTTAAAGTCCGCAATACCATTTTTGTCATTGTAGAAAGTCTGAAGTTCTTTTAAATCAAGTTTATAAACCTCGTCATTCATCTCTTTTATTATGGAAGAAATGTTATTTAGGAAATGTGATAATTCAACTTGTTGTCCCTCTTTTAAATTGAGTTTTGCATCCTCAATCAATGTAGGAGAAAAGTCATAGTAATTATCATGATTTTGTGTGCATTGTATTAAATGAATATATACCCCTCGTGCATACGAATAGAAGAAATTGCGAGATAAAATGCATGAACATAATATTTTTGCCAAATTCAGAATATTACGTTCTTTCTCTTGAACTATTATATTTTTTTTCAGGTCTTCACCTTTTTTTAGAATACTTTCTATCGCAATCCAATTATAAAGAAGTTTATCTTCATCTCTTTTTGAGTGCATTGCTTTTTTATGCCAGTGTAATGCATTGGCAATTCTTTTAAATGTTTTACTATCTATATTCTTCGAATTATCAAACTCTTGAAGATAATTTGGTAATTTGTCAGCAATATTTGATATGTTATAAGATTCTACATCTCTGTAAAAGCGAGCTCTTTCAATGTCATCTTTAACAGAATTCGTAGAACCACATTCTTCTCCGTCAATTTCTATTACAGCAAACTGTTCACTTATTGAAAGTTCTTTCTCTATGCCAATATTAAGTGATATAAAATCAATAATGTTGTTAGCCTTAGATTTCGCAGTATTTATTGATGTGTGTAAAAAACGATGGCTAATAGGGACTGCTATATTTACGAATTGAAAAGAATTGTCAGGCTCTTCAATTTCACTAATATGCGGCCCTTTCAAATATGTAGCATTGTTTACAGAATAAATATGAATATCCTGTATATATGAATTAATACTTCCCTTAAGACCTGATACTCTCAAAATGACATGTCCGTCTTGAGGTTGCTTGTGAAAATGCCTCATTATATTATTAATATAATCTTCAATGCTACGTTTTTTCAATCGTTCACTTATAGCTTCATGGTATGCTTCTTCAGAACAGAAATCATTCTGGTTGAGTTCATAACAAATTTCTTTTGCAAATATAACTTGACCAAACTCTGTAATGAGAATACCATCTTCGTTTAGAAAACTATTTATGTCATGAATATCTATGCCAAGACATAAAAATTCAGTTATTAATGATTTTGTATATAAACATATTTCTTGTTTGATGTCATCTAATAACCTATCCCCTTGCTTGATAACTTGTACTAACTTGTCAGATAAGGCATTCAAATAATCATAATTCTCCATTGATTGCAGAATATTTTTGCATATTGAATCGACATACAATGGGGAATTATCCCAGTTTTTTAAAGCAAGAGCACATTGTGTATGATATAAGTTTGCGAATACTTTATCTGACTTAGAACTCTTGTTAAGCATATCCTTAAACAACCTCCTGTTTTCACTGTTCTTAAATGTGTTATATTCTATTTCAGCAATAATATCATTGAGAAGAAAATGAGGATTATCTAATTGAGTTCTATAGCTGTCTAAATCGCATAATTCTTTTATGCAACTATCCCAGTATTTTAACCAAAATTTTAGTGGAGTATCAGTTGGATAATTAAAAATTGTCCTTAATTTATTATTCATAATAATTATTTTTTTGTTATACTCTTCTTGTGTTATAGGAGTTTGAGGATCAACTATTAGAACTTCATCGTAGGTAAGACCATAAAGATGATAGACCATCAAATCTATTTCACTCTCTAAGGCAGTTGTATCTGTATCAGAGGATAAACGCTTAGCTGAGAGAATAGAATTGACAAGGTTTTCTATTTCCAAAGAATTTATATTCAATGGTACGCACATACATGAAAGATAAGGTGCAGTAAATGGTAAATAATCACCTGCCATTCTTAATCCTTCAAAATAGCATTCATATATATAATGAAATAATTTACTATGTATCCATCCTAGTAACTTTAATGGATTGATTTTTATGCTATGTAGGCAATTTGTATTGATTGATGCGTATTCACCTTTCTCATCCCAAAAACCTTCAAGGTGAAGTGACATCTTTGCAATTATAATCTTTGAACTATTATAAAGATGATACCGATTTGTACCCAATGTCTTTGAATTATTCGGTAACATTGGGTACAAATAATTCTCTCCTTTGTCTGTCAATTTACGATTTCCCCAAAAGTTACAATACGGATTTATCGTTCCTGTATTAATAAGTTTGAGTCCTATCTTCTCATCATTATATATTGAATTGTGGAATTCATCAGCTTCAGAAGCAGTAGATGTTGCGTTTATTTTACAAACCTCTAAAATGGGCTTACTCTTAAAAAGGACTTTCTTTGTTAATTCATACTTGGCACTAAGTATAAATCCCCAATTGTTTTCTGGCAATTCAGACAGCTGAGAAGAACTAAATTTATGTTCAATCTTATATTTGTCAACGGTAGTAAACTCATAGAATGTCGTATTGAAAGATTTACAAAGAATAGTAACAACGGGATATGTGTCAGCATCAAAAATACTATTTCTTGAAACATCTAGTACAGTTGTAATTTTCGCATTAGTCATCAAGTAGACACGTAATGCCTTACCGTAATTGGCTGAAAGATATTTGTTTGGAGTTATAAAGGATAATGTTCCACCATTGCATAGTAAATTTATTCCTTTTTCAAAGAAGTAAACATACATATCTACTGTGCCTTTTGAAGTTTGGAAAAGAGATTTTAAGTCTTTGTAATTTTCGTTACCAAGAGACTTTTTCAAATCTATAGCACTAATATACGGCGGATTTCCTATCACCACATCAAAACCATCTTTCACCCCAAACATCCATTCAGAATCAAAGAAAAGAGAGGAGGCATTTTGGTCAAACATATCCCATGAAGCCAATTGCTGTGCCTCTGCATTACCCACGGCTCCACAATTCTTTAGCATATTAGCGATTTCAAGACGTAGCTCATTGACTATGCTACGATATTTACGCTTTGTCTTAACAGTCTTTGCTCCAAATCTTATGTTTGGCTACTTTCAGTTCTTTCTCTTTTGCCTTGATAGCATCATTGTCAAACAAAGAAGTCTTCTTTTTATTCAGTCCGATAAGCGTATTGGCAGCCACAAACTTTGCCTCCAAGTTAGGCAACGGACGAATACCAAAATTATCAGCCGGATTATTGTTTGTCTTTTGGTCAACAACCAACGATATGAAGAAACGCAACTTGCTTATCTGTATAGCAATGGGTTGTATATCAACTCCATAGATGCAGTTCTCTATCAGGTATAGTTTACGTGCATAGTCCGGGCGATTGATATTTTCGTTAAAATTACGTTCTATGTCGGCAACCAATTCTTTTCGCTCTTCATCGGATGAATTATGATAGGCTTCTGATGTTTCATCAATAGCCTTGTTGAGCATCATCTCTTTCCATTGCTTGTTTTCCGGGTCAATGCGATTGAGGATATGTACCATTTGTTGCAATATGCCCATAGGGAAAGCCCCCGAACCACATGCCGGGTCAAGGATTTTGCAATCGTAAAGTGATTGCATGATGCTTTTGCGCTGTTCATCAGAAAGCTCAACTGCATCATCGGAATATTGCATCAACTGACGGAACTGAGGTTCTAACTCTTCGCCAACAGTCCGTTTGAGATGAGCCACCAAACTCTCGTTTACCATATATTGTACAATCTCACGAGGAGTGTAGAATGAGCCTGTCTGCTTGCGGGCGGTGGTTTGTGTTTCCGGATTATAGGATGCCAAAAGGTTTTCAAACACTTTGCCCAATAGTTCCGGGTCGAGTGATACTTCTTGGTCGAATGGCGTATTCTCTTCCACAGTAAAGTTGTAGCGTTTCAGAATGTCAATGATACCACGAGCGGAAACTTTCTTCTTTTTCTTGTCGCCATACCATTCTGAGAGGTCAATGTTTTTTCCAACCTCTTCACCAAAGAACAGGTAATCCGGTACGATCAAATACTTCTTTACACTCTCACGGTCACTAAAACCATCATAATACAAATCTTTGTCTTTTTCGTCCAAGCAATCAAACAAACCACCATTCAAGAAAGGCACGGTTCTGTTTGCCAAATCAACAAATAACTGCGGATTCTGGAAATAAGACTCATAACGCATGAGTTTGTTATTGTCGTAATCACCACGTCCTTTTCTGAAATGACGCTCTGAAAGTTCATTACTGCCTTCAGGCGTAATAGGACTGTTCAACATGGCAAAGAAAAGATTCTGCAAATAGCCTTATAGTATTTGCTTTCATTGGACTTGTTGAACAAATCCACCATGGCATGGGGATTAAATCCTTCTATCAGGTTATTCGCTATATATTGTTCGTCAAAGAATTCATCCGGGATAAGATGACGTTGTTTCAGAAACCATACAAATATGAGACGCGTAATCAGGCGGATTGCGCTCTCATTGTTATATTTGTCATCATCCGTCTTATCGTTAAGAGCATTGGGGAAGCGTATGATTTTAATAGCCCAAGCATACCAGTCGCTAAGCTCATTGTAAAATTCTTTAGTCAATATTTCTACTGAGAATCGGTTGCGTAAGTCATCCGCATTGACCACACGACCTTTTTCATTCAGATATTTATTGGGAGTATAGTATGCGATTCCTTCCCCTAAGAAGTAGCTATATCGGCGGGGATTGCTGTAACTCCGTGTTATTCGGGAAGAGTCATCTTTCGCTTCAAGTGTGATTTCAATAAGCGAAAAACGATAGTTGTCGTTATTATCTTCGGGTACAAAAATGACCAAGGCACGGTCTTCCATTTCATCGGCGAGCATACGGAATGCTTCTTTGGATAGTGACACTCTGGCATCGTTTTTTGATGTGTGTCTCACTTCATACACCACCAAGTCAAGTTCGGACGAAGAACCTAATTTAACGGCTTTCGTACTATATGTCATTTGAGTACGAAAGGTTACAGACTCTACTGTCGGGATAAAATCCTCCGGCAAGAAACTGTTTTGCAGGAAGTTTACAAAATCCTGACGATTGTATGCTTTGTTGAATTCCATATCTGATTAATTTTATTACTGTAATTCCTCACTTAAAATCAATGTCTCTTCACTATTGTCCACTTTATTTTGAGTGGCAATGATACGAGCCAAATATTCGGTGGAGATTTTGAGCGGTAATTTTCCCGCATCTTTAGGAGCCAGTTGAGTGATGTACCGTATCTCATATCTTGACAACGCATCTGTCTTGATGACCTGAATCAAATCCTCTAGATAGTCTTTAGACAAATACTGTTCTCTCTTAAATATCTTTATTTTAGCCAACGCATTGAGGATGTCCTTTTCATTACGTTCCGATACGTCACTATTAAATAAGGAAGCTTTTACCCTCTGATATGTAGCATCAAAATCGTTACTCAAATCCGCAGGTTCTTCTTCTTTTCTTGCCTCAAAAAGGGCAATGGCTTCTTCGGCAGGAATCATAACGGGAGTATTTGTCGTATCACCAATCTTGAATACAAAATCATCGCCTTTCCGCCCGAACATCAACACACCTTTTTTAGGTTTCTCAACTTTGCGGGCGGTTCTTGCCCGGTGTGGCAGTTCAATGGCTTTGTCGTATATATCTGTGCCTTTCAAACTGTTTAATAATTTGCGGTAAGGAGTGTCCCATGAAGCCTCCTCGTTGTGCGCGATTTCTTTGCGGTAACGTTCTTTGAAGAAAGCCTTGACCTCTTCTTCTTTAGTAAGTGCTTTGGTATCTTCTCCCATAATGGCATGAATCATGGCCATTTTAATTGTGGCGATTTCCTTTGTCCGGGTTTCAGCCTCGCCCACATCCGTAGGAAAATAGTTGTAAATGTACAATTCGTCAAATACCTTTTTGTTGATACGGTTGATTCGGCCGATGCGTTGGATGACACGAGTCGGATTATAGGGAATGTCGTAATTGAAAATTGCACCGGCACGATGCAGGTTGTATCCTTCGGATATGGCATCGGTTGCTATCAGAATATGAAAGTCATTCTGTTGCATCGACAGCTTTAAACCTGCATCAAAGTTTGCTCGTATGCGGTCTTTATTTACCGGAGTAGCATCTGCCGAGGTATATTTCATGACAGGCAGTCCAGCTTTGACAAGAGCTTCGCCCAAGTAATTCACAGTATCGGCAAATTCTGAAAACACAATCAGCTTTCTGTTCGGTTCATTTTCCATTTGTTTTTGGATAATCTGTATAAATGAATCCAGTTTCGGGTCACTTTTTATGGTGTTTTCCTTACCGAACCATTGCTCACGCAGGTTTTTCAGCAATTGAATATCCGCTTGTACATCCGATACGAAATCATCTTTTACATATTTCATGTCTATCTCGAAGAATCCCTTGGCTTCGTATTTTTCAAAGAGTTCCTCGATTTCGTCCATATTGTCATCACTGGAATCATAGAATGCTTCCACATCCGGCAAGTTTCCCTTTTTGAATACAGGTATCTTATTTCGTTTTTCAATCCATCTGAGCATATGCTCGGATGACTGTATCATATATCCCAAAGAAGACTGAAAAGCAGCGACCGAACTTTCGAAACGGGCTACCAATAAGTGGCGCATAAAACTTGAAATGTTAGCCTGTCGCCCAATCAATAGATTGAATTTTACACCGGTTTTATCTTCAAGCTCTTGAGCTAAATTCTCTTTCAATTCCTCACGTATATATAAAGCCGGAGAATAACGTGCAGCCTTGAAACGGTAAACATCATTGCTGCTGCCCTCAGATTTACTGATTCTGTCCAATGTCGTTAGATACAAATCCTTCAGTTCTCTCAAATCATATTCCAGCTCTCCCGGGTCATTGGGCAATACCAACTGAATGTTTTGTTGCTTCAAGTCTTCTGCATATTCAGGGATGTCCTGTAAATCCAAACGTGAACGGCGTACCACTAATGGGCTTATGATGGAGCGGATATTCTTGGCTATGTCATTGACTTCCTGCTTTATTTCTTCGTCAGTCGCTTCTCCCTTTCGTTGCTCTTCACGCAGAACTCTATATTTATCAATCAAGTCTTTGAATGAAGCTCCCAAATTCTCAACGGTTTTAAGTGTGGAACGGGAAGGTATTTGGAATAGTTTTATCAATGCGTAAATGTCTGCCGGCTGATTATTGAATGGAGTAGCCGTAAGTAACAAGACCTTATTCCCCAAACAAAGATTGTGTAATAGGGCATAATCCTGAGTATATTCATTACGAAAACGGTGAGCCTCCTCTATGATTATCAGGAATTGTTCACCCTCCTTTACCAATTCTTGGTAATGCGATACTGCCTCTTCTATTTCCCTGCACTGAAAACTGAAGCGGTATATCCAAATTCATCCCGATAGTTTTCCCATTGTTTATATAAGTGAGGAGGGCACACAACAATGGTACGCAACCTTAGATTGCGTGCGATGGTGGATGCTATTACGCTTTTCCCTAATCCAACGACATCGGCAACAATAGCACCGTTGTGGTTGCACAACGCATTCAGAGCCATCTGGACGGCATCGGTTTGGTATCTTAGGTTTGCATACTTGCCTTCCGTTATGTCATGCGGAGTTAATATATTATCGGATGTGGGGATATTGAAATACTCCTTAAGAACACGGATATACATCAGATATGGTGAATAAATTTTGTCGTACCATATATGGGTCATTACTTTATTGTTCCATTCGTCAATATTATCCTTGCTTACTATAACAACAGAACTTTCCCATAATTCTTCGAATATCTTTTTCCCTTCATCGTAATCATGTTTATCATTGAAACGGGCATTAAGTTCCAAACGGCCTTTCATGCCTTGATAAGACAGATTGCTGGAACCCGTGATTAAAACACCGGGCAACTCTCCGGCTTCGTTCATTGCATCATTGTAGGCAAACAGATACATCTTGGAATGGCATGGATTCAAAGTCTTACGAATTTCAAGAGTTCCATCAAGGATCTTTTCATAGAACATCTTGAATTGTTCTTGTTTTTCTGACGTATCCAAAAAATCCGAATTGTTAAAAGCTTGGACAAACTGTGTATAGTATTCTTCCTTAACTGCATTTCGTGAAATCAATCCGTTTCTGAAAGTTTCCACTTCACGTATGTGCTTGGCTATCTGCAATTCAATATCCAATCCTACAAGAATCTGTATTTGTTTATCCTTTAGCTGTTCGGATAATTGGATATAGCCGGAATAATAGAAATAACCAATCAACATATATACAGCATCTGTTTTGGGTAAAATGCCGTTGATTATGTCAGATAAAAATCGTTCTTTGTTTGTAATAAAATTACTGCTCATTATATTATATGCTAGAGAGATTTTTATTTTGTTTTACTATCAATCAAATCCTTTGGATCAATATTGAGTATCTTAGCTATCTCAAACAATACTTCCAGACTCGGTTGCCGTCTGTTGCATACATACGCATTGACAACACAGAAACTTTTACCAAGTTTCTCTGCCAGCCAAGTTTGTTTGATTCCTCTTTCTTCAAGCACCTTTTTTATTCGATTCATGGGTTTATCCATTGTTTTATTTTTTACATAAGAAATCTATTGTTAAATCAACCATTAATGCTGTTATTGTAACTCCACGCTTTGCTTCATCATTTTTGATAGATGATTTTACAACAGAGGAAATGAAACTTGTTACTAAATGTAACATCTTATTTATTGGCTTGTCTTCCGGCTTGTTGTTAAGTATTGCATCTATACCCTGTAGAGCCGTAATTGCAGCATTTGCTTTTGCAAAATTTTCATTATCTGGTGTAATAGCTTCCGCAAGACTTACTGCATATTTAGACACCGCAAGTATATCGGAAACTTTAAGTTGTTGTCCCTGTGAATCTTTGTATAAGATTTCTTCTTGCCGAAATATGTGATTAGGCTGATAAAGAATTTTTTGCGCATATGTGTAATGGTTTCGATATATATTGCGAATATTAATCTCATTTTGTAGGGCTTTCAAACATCCTACAATATTCATTCGCAATAATGTATCATCTTTGATGTTATCAATGGACGTTGGTAATATGTCAGGTAAAATTCTATTTGATAGCATTTCCTGCTTAGTTTTACTTTGCACCAATTTTGCAAAATTAGGAATGCCTATATAACCTGTAGCAATATAGTGATTTATCATTTCATTTCTATCTCCCAGCACATACGCTTTGTAAAGATTGGAATATGCAATTTCCAATCTTAAAACTTCATCAGCATGTTGCTGTTCGAGTATATTTATTGCGTTCATATATTTGTTGTTTCTTTGTTTGCAAAGATATAAAATCTTATGCTATATAAAGAGAAAAGGAGGGTAAAATTCCCCTCCTTTTCTCTAAAACTAAGTCTCAGACATTCAAATCTTTCAGTGCTAGTGCATAATTGGGACAAAAACCATCCATTATACACTTCAAACCAAGTGTTTGATAAGGTTTTGCCCGATTTTGCAGGGATGAATGTTTATATTTCACCGAGGGATAAGAATTTGTCCCTCGCCTGACCTTCAAGGAACAAACGGGGGACAAAACTATAGAAAACATCTGCAAATGCACGGAAAATGTGGTAAACAAAAGGAAGGAAGAGAAAATACCCTAACCTAATTATAACCAATAATTTGTAGTGTGTTTCTATACAATGTGTTGATAATTAGATAATTAAATCTATTTCCCCACGCAGAAATGGGAGAATATGTTTCCTAAAACCTGATCGGTTGTGACTTCTCCCACGATGTCGGAGAGGTGGAATATACATTCGCGCAAATCTTGTGAGATAAAATCCCCTGAGAGGTTGCATTCCAGCCCTTCTTGCACTCTATGAATAGAATCCAGCGCATGGTTCAGGGCTTCGAAATGACGGACATTGCTTACGATGATGTCTCCCGGTTGGGTTGTGGCCTGCGTGGACTCGATTAGCAATTGTTGTAATTGTTCGATATTCCGGCCTTCCTTTGCAGAGATGAAGATGATGGGCATATTGGCTGGAATCAAGCCCGACAAATCTGGATAATCTCCAAGTAAATCAGCTTTGTTGATGACGATGATAAGTTGCTTGTCCTTGCACCTTAGGAAAATATCATTGCCAATTTCTTTGATTTGTTGCATTGCATCCGTCGCATCTATCATCCAAAGGATAATCGACGATTGTTCAATCTTTTGGAAAGTCCGTTCAATACCCAAACTTTCAATCGTGTCTGTCGTGTTACGTATGCCTGCCGTGTCAATGAAACGGAATAGTTGCCCTTTTATGATGGTCGTGTCCTCTATCACGTCCCGGGTAGTTCCGTGGATGGAGCTGACGATAGCCTTCTCTTCGTTTAACAGCAGATTGAGCAAGGTGGATTTACCCGCATTTGTCTTTCCTATGATGGCGACAGGGGTACCGTTTTTGATAGCATTTCCAACCATGAATGAATGGGCAAGGCGTGATATGACCCCTTCAATCTGCGATGCCAACTCTTTCAATTCGCCTCTGTCTGCAAATTCCAGCTCTTCATGGTCTGCAAAATCCAATTCTAATTCCATGAGGGAAGTGATTTTCAACAGCTGCTCGCGTAACGACTTCAGCTCTTTGCTGAATCCGCCTTTCATCTGGTTCATTGCCAATCGATGCTGTCCTTCTGATGTCGATGCAATCAAATCCGCGACGGCTTCAGCTTGGCTCAAATCCATTTTGCCATTCATGAAAGCACGTTGTGTAAACTCTCCCGGTTGCGCCATCCTGCATCCATAAGCCAACAACAGTTGCAAGATGCGTTGTTGGATATATAAGGAACCGTGGCATGTCAGTTCGACAGTGTCTTCACCCGTAAAAGAATGAGGCGCGCGGAAGAGGGCAGCCACTACGTCATCCACGGTCTCTTCTTCTTGGATGATTGTCCCGTATGTTAGGGTATATGCCTTTTGGCATGCCAATTCCTTTCCCTTTTTATGCGGGTGGAACAAGCGGTTGCAAATAGAGATAGCTTCATCTCCGGAAACACGTATCACAGCTACACCTCCGATGCCGGGAGCAGTAGAAATAGCACAAATGGTATCGTTTGTCATGAAAGATTCTGAATGATTATTTTAATGAAAAACCAACGGGAGCCGATGTGCCATCAATCCCGTTGGCTCAGTATGTATTGCTTTATCTCTTCTTCTTGTTCCGGGTGGAACCACATGATTCCTTTGTCCCGTTTGAACCAAGTCATCTGTTTTCGGGCATACACCCTGCTGTTTCGCTTTATTTTTTCTATGGCAGTATCCAAAGACCATTCTCCATCGAAGTAGGTGAAAAGTTCCTTGTAGCCTACGGTGTTCAGGGAATTATATTGCCGGAAAGGATATACTCGTTTTGCCTCTTCCACCAATCCATCTGCAACCATTTGGTCAACACGCCGATTGATGCGGTCATACAACTCCTCGCGGTCACGCGTAAGTCCAACCTGTATGATTTTGAATGGACGATCTTTTTGCTTTTTTGTCCGGAACGACGAATAGGGAAGTCCCGTCTGCCTGCATATCTCTATCGCATGGATGACCCGTTTGTAGTTGTTGATATCCACCTCTTCAAAATGTAACGGATCCACTTTTTTCAGTTCTTCCACAAAAGGAGCCAATCCTTTCTCCTCATATTCCTGCCACACTGCATCCCTGATTTCAGGACGGACAGTCGGGATATCATCTATTCCTTTAGTCACCGCATCAATATACATCATGCTTCCTCCTGTCATCAGGATAGAATCGTGGGTGGAGAATAACTTTTCACACGAAGCCAACACCTCTTGTTCGAATTGACTGGCACTGTAATAGTCCGTCAAGCTCAAAGTCCCCACGAAATAGTGGACAACTCTTTTCTGCTGTTCCGCGGTAGGTGCAGCCGTGCCGATAGGTAAGTCTTTATACAATTGCCTGGAATCGGCAGAGAGGATGGGGGAACCTATCCATTCTGCCAATCGAAGGCTTAATTCTGTTTTTCCTACTCCGGTAGGCCCCAGTAATACGATCAGAGACTTCATCGGCATTAATAGCGGTCGTCATCATAAGGATTGTCAATTATCGAATCGCCTAATCCTTCAAATCCGTTTTTATCCAGTTCGTCAATGTCGTATTCAGAATCCCCGTAGAAATCCTCGCTATAATCAGTTGAATTGTTTTGCTGGGCTTCAAAAGCGTCTAAAGGCATGATTTGCTGGGGAGCTTCCCCTTTGGACTTGGTGCAAACACCTTTATCCAAATCTTTGTTTGGGATGATTTCACGGAGTTCCATGAAGAAAGCGCGTTCGGTCATATAGTCAAAGACAAACATGAGCTTTTGGTGCTCGTCAAGCAGCAATTCGTCCAAATGGGTGCTGTCCATGACATAACAATCGACATCAGAAGAGGTGTCCATTTCAAGCAATGTGATTTCCGTCCGTTTGCTCCAATCATCATCACATATAAAGAAAGATGTCATTTGGTCTTTCGTGTAGTGGACAGAGTCCAAAATGATGTCTTGCAATTCAAGGAAAGTGGCTTCGGAGCTTATTTGGATCTCCCTTTTGAAATCTTCCACTTCATCCGATAAAATTAGAAATCTATATACCATAGTTTAATTCTTTACGTTACGTTTTGTTTGTGGCTCAAAAGTAGTAAAAAATATCGAGATGCGATATACAATATTTTGGTAATTTTTCATCCCAACTCATCCTTGATGCGGATGCTTACGACATTTCCATCAAAAAGTTTGGCTGTTTTTTGATCCCTTGCCTTCAGCAGACAAAGTTTCGGTAAAAAAACTTACCGAAAGTATTACACTGTTTTTAACACTAATCTAATAGCAGCTCAAATACTGCCATCCGACCTTTTTGCAAAAAGGTCGGATGCTTTTTACCAAAAGGTAGTATGCTTTTTGGAAAAAGCTCGTAACCTTTTTCCAGATTAGCTCAGATGAAAACTTACCGAAGTATTAAATATGTTTTCATTATTTTAAATCGAAGCGTGCTTTTTTCAGCAAAAACTTTGCACATCTAAAAATAAGTAGTATATTTGCATTACATAATTGAAACGAGAGCTTAAAGAGTTAAGCCGCACTTGTTCGATTGGGAAACTCATCAAATTTTACCTAATTCCGAGACATAGCTTTTGCTGCCAATGGCGGGCCGCGCCCTTCGGGGTATGCTTCGCACGGCGGATTACAAAGGCGGCAAGGCACTCAAATCCTGTCATACGGAGTTTTGTTCATATCACGGTGCGGCTTTTATATTATACGAAAGGACCATCCCAAGAGGATGGTCTTTTTGTGTAATGTTTTTTCTTTTTATGTACCTTTTGTTCCTGTTATGGATATGAGCCATTCTTTGGCTCGCTTTGTCTCATAGTAATTTGGTAAGACATGAATTTTGTCAATTATTTATATATCGCTATTAGAGCCGCACTGGATGCCGGCAAATCCATTATGGATATTTATACAGACCCTGAAGCTGATTTTGAAATTGAGCGTAAGGCGGATAACTCACCGTTGACACGAGCAGATCGTGCCGCTAACCGTTTAATCGTGGCAGCCCTGTCGGTCACTCCTTTTCCTATTTTAAGTGAAGAAGAAAAGCATGCCCCTTATGAAGAGAGGGAGAAATGGACGACCCTTTGGGTGGTGGATCCATTGGATGGGACGAAAGAGTTTATTAAACGTAATGGAGAGTTCACCGTCAATATTGCCCTTGTGCATCAAGGTAACCCTGTGTTGGGGGTGATTTATGTGCCGGTGCGTAAAGAACTCTATTTTGCTGCTGACTCGATAGGTGCATATAAATTGGAAAATATAGATAGCGATTACCAACCTTCCATAGATGAAATGAAATCGAAAGCAATGCGTTTGCCGATGGCGAAAGGGCATCAAGGGGTGGTCGTTGTCGCATCTCGTTCACACCAGTCCGAAGAGACGACCTATTACATTGACACACTTCGCAAGAAAGGCCAACCGGTAACATTGATAAGCAGCGGAAGCAGCTTGAAAATTTGTTTGGTGGCAGAGGGGACAGCAGATGTCTATCCTCGTTTTGCCCCGACTATGGAGTGGGATACTGCTGCTGGCCATGCTATCGCAAAAGCTTCTGGTTGCCAAGTGTTCCACATCGATGAGAAAACACCTTTGGTATATAACAAGAAAGATTTATTGAACCCCTGGTTTGTGGTAAAGCATGAGTCTTGAGATATTATTCGTGCTGTTAGTCCTTTTGGGGATGATTGTCGCCCTTGTCCTTGACAAGATGCGTCCGGGCATCATATTACTGAGTGCGACTGTCATGTTCTTGTGTACGGGGATTCTTTCCCCGACTGAAATGTTGGAGGGATTCAGCAACAAAGGAATGATTACGGTCGGAATGCTTTCTTGTGAGCGAGGGTATCCGCCAAAGTGGAGCATTGGGGCAATTGATAAAAAAGCTATTGCCGGAGGGGAAGACTACAGTGCTCAAAGCTCAATTCAGGATGCTACCCCCGATAGCATTCATATCCGCATTCCTGAACAACACGCCGGTAGTCGTTATCTTTGCACCGATTATAAAAAGATGGGCGGAATCCGTGCATTTGCCCGCAACCAAGTTCTTGATACCCCTTTCTTTTGTCACCATATTGGGCGGAATCTGTACGCTTATCGGGACATCTACCAACCTGGTTGTCCATGGTATGATATTGGATGCCGGTTATGAAGGATTTACCATGTTTGAGTTGGGGAAAGTGGGCGTTTTTATTGCCATAGCCGGAATTTTATACCTTTTTCTTTTTTCCAAGTACCTCTTGCCAGATGATAGGGCAGACAGGATACGGGAGGAAGATGATGAGCAGCAATTGGGCAATCTGCACAAGGTAGAAGCTGTTTTGGGTGCTCGTTTCCCTGGTATCAACAAGACTTTGGGTGAGTTTAATTTTACCCGACATTACGGAGCGATTGTCAAGGAGGTAATAAGTGGGGACAGGCGTTTCACGCATGATTTGGAACGGGTAAGGTTAAATGAGGGAGACACGTTGATCCTTTGGGCGGATGACTCTTTCATCCAAACATGGGGTGAATCAAGTGTGTTCTTGATGCTTGCCAACGGAAAAGAAAGCGAAGAACCCGTGTCAAAGAAGAAACGTTTATTGGCATTGGGATTATTGGTTGTCATGATTGCAGGGGCATCCATAGGGGAATTGCCAGCCGTGAAGGATATGTTGCCGGGCTTGAAATTAGATATGTTTTTCTTTGTATGCGTGACGACAGTCATTATGGCATGGACTAAAATATTCCCGGCAAAGAAGTACACGAAATATATATCTTGGGATATACTTATTACAATCGCCTGTGCTTTTGCGATTAGCCGGGCGATGGAGAATTCCGGTTTTGCATCGTTGATAGCTGCGAAGATAATCCGTCTGACAGACACATGGGGACCGTACGCCCTGTTGGCTATTGTTTTTTTGATAACCAATTTATTTACAGAACTGATTACGAATAATGCAGCAGCAGCTTTGAGTTTTCCGGTAGCTCTGTCGGTTGCCTCCCAATTGGGCGTAGACCCCAAGCCCTTCTTCGTAGTGATATGCTTGGCTGCGTCTGCCAGTTTTAGTACGCCGATAGGTTATCAGACCAATTTGATAGTGCAGGGTGTCGGCGGGTATAAATTCATGGATTTTGTAAAAATAGGATTGCCTTTGAACATAATCACATTCACCATATCCGTCTTTGTCGTACCTCTGATATGGGAATTTTAAAAAGAAGAAGAAATGGACACAATACAGAATAACGACCAGCCGTCGTCTCGTCCGGAGCATGTCTATCCGATTTTTGATAAAATGTTGTCTCGTTCTGCGAAAGAACAGCTTTTGGGGCAGAAAGGATTGATGGTTTGGTTTACAGGATTGAGCGGGTCAGGAAAAAGCACGTTGGCTGTGGCTTTGGAACGGGAGTTGCATCAACGTGGATTGTTATGCCGAATCTTGGATGGAGACAATATCCGTAGTGGAATCAATAATAATTTAGGCTTTTCCGCAGCTGACAGGGAAGAGAATATCCGCCGTATAGCCGAGGTGGGCAAACTATTTGTTGATACTGGAATCATTACCCTTGCTGCGTTTATCAGTCCAGACGAAAAGATGCGTCAGATGGCAGCATCCATCATAGGAAACGGGGATTTCTTGGAAGTGTATGTCAACACGCCCATAGAAGCTTGTGAGAAGAGGGATGTGAAAGGATTGTACGCTAAAGCCAGAAAAGGTGAAATCAAGAATTTCACAGGAGTATCGGCCCCTTTTGAAGTCCCCGAGAATCCAGATATATCAATTGATACTTCTGTAACCAGTTTGGAAGAGTCCGTGCAGGCACTTCTTTCAATTATTCTACCGAAAATAAAAATATAAATACACATTAATATGTCTGATTACAAATTAAGCCATTTGCAGGAGTTGGAAGCTGAAGCTATTTATATCATTCGAGAAGTAGCGTCAGAATTTGAAAATCCCGTTATGCTTTATTCCATAGGAAAGGACTCGTCGGTGATGGTGCGACTTGCTGAAAAAGCGTTTGCACCTGGAAAAGTCCCTTTCCCCTTGATGCACATTGATTCGAAATGGAAATTCAAAGAAATGATCCAGTTCCGTGACGAATATGCGAAGAAATATGGTTGGAATCTGATTGTCGAGTCTAACATGGAAGCATTCAAAGCGGGAGTTGGCCCGTTTACGCATGGTAGCAAGGTCCATACCGACTTGATGAAGACGCAGGCATTGTTGAACGCCCTTGCGAAATATAAGTTTGATGCGGCTTTTGGAGGGGCACGCCGAGACGAGGAGAAGAGCCGTGCCAAAGAACGTATCTTCTCTTTCCGTGACAAATTCCAGCAATGGGACCCGAAGAACCAACGTCCGGAGTTGTGGGATATCTATAATACACGTGTCCATAAAGGGGAGAGCATCCGTGTGTTCCCATTGTCAAACTGGACGGAATTGGATATCTGGCAATACATCCGCTTAGAGAACATTCCTATCGTCCCTCTTTATTTTGCCAAGGAACGTCCGATTGTTGAGATTGACGGTAATTTGATTATGGCAGATGATGACCGTTTGCCAGAGCAATACAGGGATAAGATACAGATGCGTAAAGTGCGTTTCCGTACATTGGGCTGCTGGCCTTTGACAGGAGCTGTCGAGAGCGATGCGGACTCAATCGAGAAGATCGTGGAAGAGATGATGACTACGACCAAAAGCGAGCGCACAACTCGTGTCATCGACTTTGACCAAGATGCAAGTATGGAACAAAAGAAACGTGAAGGCTATTTCTAATCTGCCGTTTCAGGTAATTTACGCTAAAGAAACAAAATGTTATGAGTATAGATAATCAATCAGTGGCAGACAGCAAGTTGTCGATTAAGGAATTTTTGGACAAAGATGAACAGAAGGATTTGCTGCGCTTTTTGACAGCCGGCTCGGTAGACGATGGAAAGTCTACTTTGATTGGACGTTTATTGTTTGATAGTAAGAAATTATATGAAGACCAGCTTGTCGCTCTCGAACGTGATAGTAAGAGGATAGGCAATGCGGGCGAGCATATCGATTACGCATTGCTGTTGGATGGATTGAAGGCAGAGCGTGAACAAGGCATCACTATTGATGTGGCGTATCGCTATTTCAGTACCAATAACCGTAAATTTATCATTGCGGATACTCCGGGGCATGAACAATACACACGCAATATGATAACAGGTGGCTCAACTGCCAACCTTGCTATTATCTTGGTGGATGCGCGCACCGGAGTCATTACGCAGACTCGCCGTCACACCTATTTGGTGTCTCTCTTGGGAATCCGCCACGTCGTGTTGGCAGTAAACAAGATGGACTTGGTGGACTTTGACAAGGCTGTGTTTGATAAGATTGTATCAGAATATATGGCTTTCGTCCAGCCGTTGAGCATCGAAGATATTACTTGCATCCCATTGTCGGCTTTGGATGGAGACAATGTGGTGACGAAAAGCGACCGCACTCCTTGGTATGAAGGACAATCATTGTTGGATTTCTTGGAGACAGTTCCTATTGACCGTGACCGCAATTATGTTGATTTCCGTTATCCGGTCCAGTATGTGCTTCGTCCTAATTTGAACTTCCGGGGTTTCTGTGGAAAGGTGGCAAGTGGTGTCATCCGCAAAGGTGATGAAGTCATGGCTCTTCCTTCCCGGAAGAGGTCGAAGGTGAAGAGCATTGTCACATACGAAGGTGAATTGGAAGAGGCTTTCCCTCCTATGTGTGTGACTCTTACATTGGAAGATGAGATAGATGTGTCAAGAGGGGAGATGTTGGTTCATCCGGATAACCTGCCTTTCGAGAAACGTTGTTTCGAGTCTATGTTGGTGTGGATGGACGAGGAGCCTATGGACAAGGACAAACAGTTCTATTTGAAACAGACAACCAACACGACCCGTGCAAGGATTGATGCCATCCGTTACAAAGTGAATGTGAATACATTGGAGCATTCCAACGTGGAAGCCTTGCAACTTAATGAGATTGGTAAGGTCGTTATTTCGACCAACAAAGAGTTGTTTCGACCCTTATAAAGAGAACAAACAGACTGGTGCGTTTATTCTGATTGACCCAATCACCAACAATACTTCTGCTGTAGGTATGATTTTGAATCCTTTGGACGACAAGCTGTTCAATGCGGAAGAAGAGGAAAGCGTCATTACGCTTAACTTGCCGGAATTGGGCATTGCTCCTGAGCAGTATGAAGCGGTTGAGAAAGTATGTAAGGAGATTGAAAGAAGGGGAATAGAATTGCGTATCATTAAGTAACTTTTCAGTATGGGATTAATAGAATTCGACAAGTTGCCGATTAATACATTAGTGGGTGCAGATTGGCAGACATTTAAAAGAATAACCGAAGGACGGGAAGTAGGGGATGCGTATAAAAAGAAGTTTTTCCTTACGAAATCGGTGTGTAGGCTGTTGAGCTTGTTGAAGCCGATAGAAGACCGTTGCTATGCGAAGGTTGCAGATACGCCAATCCAAACGGATCCATTGTTTATTTTGGGTCATTGGCGTAGTGGAACTACATTTGTGCATAATGTGTTCGCATGTGACAAGCATTTCGGTTATACGACAACCTATCAAACAGTATTCCCCAATTTGATGCTTTGGGGGCAGTCGTTCTTTAAGAAGAACATGTCTTTCCTGATGCCAGACCATCGCCCCACGGACAATATGGAGCTGAAGGTGGATTTGCCTCAGGAAGAGGAGTTTGCATTGTCGAATATGATGCCTTATACCTATTATAACTTCTGGTTTTATCCACAGCAGATGATGGAGTATTGCGACAAGTACTTGATTTTTGACAAGATTACGGAAGAGGAGAGGAAGGCGTTTATGGATGCTTTCCGCAAACTGATACGAATTTCGCTCCTCAATACGAGTGGAACGCAATATTTGAGCAAGAACCCGCCTCACACCGGACGAGTAAAGACGTTGGTGGAGATGTTCCCGAATGCGAAGTTCATCTATCTCAAACGCAACCCTTATACGGTGTTTGAAAGTACGCGTAGCTTTTTCACCAATACAATTAAGCCATTGATGTTGCAGCCAATTTCAGATGAAGAGTTGATTCGGAACTTCGTGGAGGTTTACAAGCGTCTGTTTTATAAATTTGAAGAGGAGAAGCACCTGATTCCGGAAGGGAATTTAGTCGAACTGAAATTTGAGGAATTCGAGAAAGATGCGTTTGGCATGACCGAAGATATCTATCGCCGATTAAACTTAGAGGGCTTTGAATCGTCAAAAGAGAGTATACAAGCCTATTTGGGGAAGAAGAAAGGCTATAAGAAGAACCAATATAGGTATGAAGAATCTACAATCAAGACTGTAGAGGAAAATTGGGGAATGGCTCTGCAACAGTGGGGCTATTCGTTGTGATGCGAAAAAACAATAATATGAAGTGGTTGAGATATACACTGTGTGTGCTGTATTGTACCTTTGGTTCATTGTCGGCACAAGAGACAGTCTCTTTTTTGTTTGGTGACATGGATTGCTGGGTAGTCCGGGAGATCCATGAATCTGCCATCATCGGCGGGCAGACTAAATATTTGTATGAAGTGGGTCCGACGGATACTGTCGTGGGGAATATTGCCTATAAAAACCGAGGTAATTCACCTTGGGCAAACTCCAACGTGATGGCAAAAGTGGCAGGCATTGTCAAGACGAATGTTTCCGTTTTTCCTGAAAAGCGTGGAAATGGTTGGTGTGCCCGTATGGAAACGCGCATGGAAAAGGTGAAGGTGTTAGGTTTGGTTGACATTGAGGTTGTGGCTGCCGGATCTGTCTTTTTGGGTTCGGTGCATGAGCCGATTAAAGGGACTAAGAATCCTCAGAGTATGTTGCTGAGCGGCGTACCATTCACGAAACGGCCGAAAGCTTTGCAATTTGACTACAAAGTGAAGGTGATGCCCCAGCATACAAGGGTGCGCAGTACGGGTTTCAGCCGTAAAGGGACGGTGACAGGCCAGGATTCCGTGGCTGTGGTCCCTGCTCCTTCAAAAACGATGGGAAGACAAGTTAGGTAACGTCTACTCCAAACGTGTAGGAACAATGGTGCATCGTTTCTCCCATTCAAGCAATGGCTGGGTCAATGCCCAGTTGTTCCCTATCCTGTATGGGAATATCACCAAAAGACCGGAATATAAGTCTTATATGCGCATCCAAGTAGAAGAGCGTTACACCATGAACAGCAAAGGCGTGAGTGTCCCTATCCAAGAAATAGGCTGGGCTGATGAAGATGAAAAGCCTACCCACATGGTTCTTCAGTTCGTGTCAAGCCACGGCGGTGCATATATTGGATCACCGGGAAACACCTTTGGCTGGATAATGTGAAATTAGTATATTGAGATTCGGTAACTCAAAACAAAAGAAATGGCGATAAAGGAAGAAATAGAGGCATTGCGTGCAGAGCTGAATCAGCATAATTACAACTATTATGTCTTATCAGCCCCGACCATCAGCGACCGGGAGTTTGACGAGAAGATGAAACATCTTCAGGATTTGGAGATGGCATATCCGCAATATGCCGACCCCGATTCTCCGACACAAAGGGTCGGTAGTGACTTGTCCAAAGAGTTCCAGCAGGTGGTACACAAATACCCCATGTTGTCGTTGGGCAATACTTATTCGGAAAGTGATGTGCGGGATTTCTATGAACGCGTGGCTCGTTCGCTGAATGAGCCTTTCGAAATAGTGGCTGAATTGAAATTTGACGGGACTTCCATATCTGTCACATACGAACATGGACGGTTGGCACGTGCGGTGACACGCGGAGATGGAACAAAAGGGGATGATGTGACGGCAAACGTCAAGACTATCCGTTCTGTTCCTTTACGCTTGTTGGGAGATAATTATCCGGATGAATTGGAGGTGAGGGGTGAAATCCTTCTGCCCTGGGCGGAGTTTGACCGTCTTAATGCGGAACGTGAAGAGCAGGAGGAACCTCTGTTTGCCAATCCCCGGAATGCTGCGTCCGGTACAATCAAACAGCAAAATCCGGCTGTTGTGGCAGCCCGTAAATTGGATGCCTACTTTTATTATGTATTAGGTGAAAACTTACCATCGGATACGCATTGGGGCAATTTGGAGCAGGCTCGCCGTTGGGGTTTCAAGATTTCCAAGGCGATGAAGTTATGCCATAGCATGGATGAGATAATCGACTTTATCAATTATTGGGATACGGAACGGAAGAACCTTCCTGTCGCTACGGATGGAATCGTGCTGAAGGTAAACTCCTTGACCCAACAGCGTAATCTTGGCTTTACGGCAAAGAATCCCCGTTGGGCTATCGCTTACAAATTTCAGGCAGAGCAGGCTGAAACGCGTTTGAATTCTGTTTCTTTCCAAGTGGGTAGGACGGGAGCCATAACACCTGTCGCTAATTTAGAGCCGGTATTGTTGGCGGGGACAGTCGTCAAACGTGCATCATTGCACAATGCCGATATCATAAAAGGCTTGGACTTGCACATTGGCGACCAAGTATATGTGGAGAAAGGAGGAGAAATTATCCCAAAGATAGTAGGTGTGAACAAGGAGGCTCGCAGCTTCATGATAGGAGATGAGGTCCGCTTTGTCAACCGATGCCCTGTTTGCGGAACACTGTTGGTACGCATAGAGGGAGAAGCTGCCTATTATTGCCCGAATGATATGGGTTGCCCACCGCAGATAAAAGGCAGAATCGAGCATTTTGTGACTCGTCGTGCCATGAATATCAACATGGGACCGGAGACCGTTGAAGATTTATATGAAGCTGGTTTGGTGACAAATGTGGCAGATTTGTATGAGTTGAAAATGGCAGATTTGATGCACTTGGAGCGTTGGGCTGAGAAAAGTGCGAGGAATTTGATGGAGAGCCTCCGGAATTCTAAAAATGTCTCTTTTGAGCGTGTCCTTTATGCGTTGGGAATCCGGTATGTGGGAGAGACGGTCGCAAGACGTTTGGCGAAGGCTTTCCGTTCGATGGAAAGGCTTGAAAAGGCAACGGCAGAGGAGCTCTTGGCTGTTGATGACATAGGCGAACGGATAGCTGAAAGTGTAATAGATTACTTTTCCAACGAACGGAACAGGGAGGTGGTTGACCGGCTGAAATCACATGGCTTGCAAATGGAATTGCCCGAAGAGGACACTAACGGGGGGAATGACAAGTTGAAAGGGTTGACGATTGTTATCAGTGGAACATTTGCCAAACATTCAAGAGATGAATATAAGGTGATGATTGAACGCAATGGCGGGAAAAACAGCGGCTCTGTCTCTGGAAAAACGGACTTTATTTTGGCTGGCGACAACATGGGGCCGGCTAAATTGGAAAAGGCAGCCAAGTTAGGCGTAAAGATAATAAACGAAGAAGAATTTTTGAAAATGATAGAGATGGCATGATTGTATCAAACTATTTTTTACATAGGAAAATAAAAGCGTTGCTTGCATCACGTGTAGGTAGAAAAACTACTTTCACCTCTTTCGAGAAGGCGAAAAGCGTGGTGATTGCATATCTTTATAAAGACAAAGCAGCCATTGAACCTTGCATTGGACGTTTGAAGTCGATGGGGAAAAAAGTGATGCAATTGGTCTTTGTCGAAGAGGCGAAGGTGGACTTGCAACCCAATCCCCAAATTGTTTACATTACCAAGAAAGGCTTGAACGCATGGGGATTCCCCAATGGTGCGTCGTTGCGTGCGGCATCTGCCTTAAAAGCAGATATATTGATTGACTTGTCATCTGCCCGTAGTTTACCCTTGATATATGTGGAACTTTTGAATCCTTCCTTGTTGAAAGTAGGACCTAAATGGAGCGATGAATCCGAATATGACTTTACCATAGATTTGCCAAAAGGGAAAGACGCATCTTCCATGTTGGATTGCGTGATTCTTTATGGAAAACAGTTTGGGAAATGAGACTTCATCAACAGTGGATTTGATAGAAGATGGTCATGCCGAAAAGTAAGCAAATTTATCTCTTATCAATCAGTATGTTATTTGCAGAACACCCTTTGACTGACCATTGCTCGTTAATAGTATAAATATGTTTAATATTGGCATCTCTGTCTCTTTTATTGCCATAGTTAATAAATTTGTTTTATCTTTGCGGTAATAAAAGAATGATATTTGAAAATATTATGGCTGAAATAAATTTGAAAGGATTAGGAGTAGCGTTGGTTACTCCGTTTAAAGAAGATGAGAGTGTAGACTATGAGGCATTGAGCCGATTGGTCGATTATCTGGTACAAAACGGGGCAGACTACTTGGTCGTATTGGGAACAACAGCTGAAACTCCTACACTGACAGAAGAAGAAAAAAAGAAAATAATAGATTTGGTCGTTACAAAAGTGCGCCGCCGTATTCCTATCGTGTTGGGAGTAGGCGGTAATTGCACTCGCTTATTGGTTGAAAAACTGAAAAACGATGACATGGAAGGTATTGATGCCATACTTTCTGTCGTACCTTATTATAACAAACCTTCCCAAGAGGGAATATACCAGCATTACAAAGCTATTGCCCAGGCAACACATTTGCCTATCATTCTATATAACGTGCCGGGCAGGACAGGAGTGAACATGACTGCTGAGACCACATTGCGTATTGCAAGGGAATTCAAGAATGTCATTGCTGTCAAAGAGGCTTCTGGTAATATCACGCAAATGGATGACATTATCAAGAACAAGCCTGCCAACTTTAATGTTATTTCGGGTGACGATGGCATTACATTCCCCTTGATAACTTTAGGGGCAATTGGTGTGATTTCTGTGATTGGAAACGCTTTCCCCCGTGAGTTCGGTAAAATGGTGCGTTTGGCTTTGGCAGGAGATTATGACAACGCACGGACAATCCATCACCGCTTTACGGAATTGTTCAATTTGTTGTTTGTCGATGGAAACCCGGCAGGTGTGAAGAGTCTGTTAAGCATGATGGGATTCATGCAGAACAAGCTCCGTTTACCTCTTGTCCCAACCCGTATTGTCACTTACGAAAAAATAAGAGAAGTGCTAAGGGCTTTGAGTATCAAATGCTAATGACGGAACGAAAATCAGTAATTAAAAAATAAGAAAAATATAAGACCGAAAAATTTGTAGATTTAAAATAGTTTACTACCTTTGCAGCCGTAATAAACAACGGCTCGTTAGCTCAACTGAATAGAGCATCTGACTACGGATCAGAAGGTTATAGGTTTGAATCCTATACGAGTCACACGTTGGAAGGTAAATATGGCTCGTTAGCTCAACTGAATAGAGCATCTGACTACGGATCAGAAGGTTATAGGTTTGAATCCTATACGAGTCACACGTTGGAAGGTAAATACGGCTCGTTAGCTCAACTGAATAGAGCATCTGACTACGGATCAGAAGGTTATAGGTTTGAATCCTATACGAGTCACACATTGGAAGGTAAATACGGCTCGTTAGCTCAACTGAATAGAGCATCTGACTACGGATCAGAAGGTTATAGGTTTGAATCCTATACGAGTCACTAAAGCGGCACAAAAGTAACCCGCTTATTGCTTTAGGAATTAGACCTCTATTATTTACTTTTGAATTCCTGTTATTCTCACTCCTCATTATTTTGCTTCTTGTAGATTCCGACGCTCCTTGTTGGGTTATGTCCGATTGCCCTTTTGTGCACTTTTTTTATTTTTCTGGTGAAAATAATTGTCAAAAACTTTTGGTTTATAAAATAAACCTATTTATATTTGCGAATGAGGATGAGGAGATAATCTTCATTTTTTATTCGTTAGATAGTTTATATTATAAACCGATTAATTTTTAAGGCTTATGAAGACGATTATTTCTATGTTATTTATGTTGTTTTCCCTTGTGGGATTACAGGCTGTTTTTGCCCAGAATGGGAAATTTGTATCTTTCCAAATAGGGAACATACCTACTAAACAGGGGAAGATTCTGCTTTCTACGGAAGATGGAAAATATGGAATGGCGGATGTTACGGCTTCTGTTGTTACAATCACTTTGACGGACTTATCTTATGGAAAACATACTATTTCTGTATTCCATGATGCAAATGGCAATTATAAATTGGACAGGGCGGATGATAATATGCCGATTGAGTATTGCGCTATCCAGAAAATAGAAGTCACGGAAGAGAATCAACTGTTTAAGATTGAATTGGTTGATGTAAGAGAGACGAAATCTAAATGTAAATAATCCGCTAAAAACAGATAATATGGAAGAGAATAAATTTACCGGGCATGATAGTTTAGAACTGATTGCCCAAATGATTCAGCAGAGCAAAAAGAATATGAAAGTGGGGAACGGGAATATATTGTTGTACTATGGCTACATGGCTCTCATGCTTTCCGTGGTTGTCTACCTGCTTCTCTGCTGGACCGATAATCCTGTTTGGTCTGCTCTTTGGTTCCTGATGTTTATGCCTTCCATTTGGATAGGTCTCCAAAAAAAGGGAAGTAAAGCTCGTATTATTACCCACATGGATAAGGCCATCGACAATACTTGGAGTATTTTAGGGTGGCTATTCTTCCTTACAGTGATAGGCATATCCGTATTTGTTTATTTTACAGGTAATTCCTATTGTTTTGCATTGATGTTGCCTTTGTCCTTATTGTATGCGGGCATCGGCGTTGCAATCATGGGAGTTATCACGGAGTTCAAACTAATGGTTTATACTCCGTTGGTGGCATTTGCGGTAGCTATTTACATGTTGGCTTTAATGGTAACAGGTACCGTGGTTGTTGTTGCCGATTGGTGGAATTTGTTATTCGGTCTTTCGTGTCTCATCATGATGATTATCCCAGGCCATGTCTTGAATTGTAAAATGAAAGAGTTATGCTGAAAGAACTGAATCCAATAATCCACTCTCAACTAAGGTTGGCTATTATGACCTTGCTGGTTTCGGTGGAAGAGGCTGATTTCAGTTATCTAAAGGAACAGACTAATGCAACGTCTGGAAATATCAGCGTGCAGTTGGACAAATTGAGCAATGCAGGATATATTCAAATAACCAAAGAGTTTGTAGGAAAAAAGACACGTACCTCTTGCCGTATGACAGAAAAAGGAAAGCAGGCAATGGAAGAGTATGTTAATGTGCTTAAATCCTATTTGAATTTGTAGGCATGTTAACGGATGTAGCTATTTGCCCACCCTGTGTGTATAAAACGCCGTTAAAACGCTGTTTAAGCAGCGTTTTAACGGCGTTTTAATACTTCGATTCGTCAATATTTCAATCACATGGGAACCGCACTTCTTGGGTAAGACCAATGCATTCAACATTGCAGGCATAGGCAATCCTCCTTTGATGGCTAAAATATACTTGTGTATGCTTTTTTGTAACAAATATGTGAATTTGCTATTACAAATCGTGGGTAAATGTAGTATCATATCCATTTTGAAAGATTTTTGTCAAAAAATATTTGCTCTTAAGTAAAAAAAATAAAGAATAATATGCTTGCTTTCAAAATAAGTACTATCTTTGGCATCATCAAACCATGAAATAGTATTATACATATTATATAAATAGATATGGACACAAAAATTCAAGAATTAACAGACAGAATCTTCAAAGATGGGGTAGAAAAAGGCAATCAGGAAGCTGCCCGTATCATTGCAGAGGCTGAAGCCCGTAAAACGGCTTTGATAGAAGAAGCAGAAGCGAAGGCCAAGGAAATTGTGGCTGCTGCTGAAAAACAAGCATCGGAATTGAAGAATAACACCGAGTCTGAGTTGAAATTATTTGCTTCTCGGTCTGTGGAGGCATTGAAAACAGAAGTGACTAACTTGATTAATGGAGAAGTTGTTACATCCAATATCAAAGCAGTCATGGCTGATCCTAAGTTCATGCAGAAAGTAATCCTTACATTAGTAGATAGCTGGCCTGAAAAAGAAAACTTGACAATCCAGTCAGCTGATGCAGATTCTCTTAAACAGTATTTTTATCAAATGCCAAGAGTTTGTTGGACAAAGGCGTGAAAATAGAACAAGTCAATGGGAAGAAAACCTCTTTTTCTGTCGTTCCTGCTGACGGTTCCTATAAGATTACATTCGGTGAGGATGAGTTTGTAGAATTCTTTAAAGAGTTCTTGCGCCCGCAACTCGTTGAAGCCCTCTTCTAAAAACTGAATGCTATGAGTAAATATTATTGCTTGATAGCAGGACTTCCACAAATTGCTCTGGATGACAGCAAGCCGTTTTATACGGTAGCTTCGTTCAAAGAGGAGATAGGATCTATATTGACCAGGGGCGATCAAAAGCTTATTGATTTGTTTTTTTTAAAGTATGACAATAAGAATCTACTTGAATACCTAAAAAATCCAGATTATACGGCAGATGAAAGAGGCAACTTTGCGCTGAAGGAGTTTCAAGATGTGATAACTGCCTTTAAAAAGAGAAAGCGTGCCCCCAAAGGTACCCGCCTCCCGTCTTATTTGATAGATTTTTTGACAGCATACGTGGCTGGTCAGGCAAAAGAAGAACAAGAGGATATTTCTTGGGAAGACCGTTTGGCTGCATTGTATTTTGCACATGCCATGAAGTGCAGGAACAAGTTCGTGGCAGATTGGTTTGAGTTGAATCTGAACATAAACAATGTGCTGACAGCTCTAACCTGCCGTAAATACGGCTTGGATAAAGCAAAATACATAGTTGGTGACAATGATGTGGCGAACACATTGCGCAAGTCCGTATCCCGTGATTTCGGATTGGGTGACAAGGTTGACTACCTTCCAGAGTTGCAACGCATCACCGAAGAGAATGACTTGATGGTAAGGGAAAAGAAGGTGGATTCGCTGAAATGGAAATGGTTGGAAGAGAAGACATTCTTCAAAATATTCGACATTGAAAGTGTATATGCTTACCTATTGGGATTGGAAATGGTTGAGCGTTGGGCAACTTTAGACAAAGCCGCTGGCGAAAAACTTTCCGGGAAATAGTAGGGGCTATGAAGAAGGGCAGCGAAAATGCCTTGGAAGAGTTTAAAAGAAATAACGAAAAATAAATTATGGCTACGAAAGGAAGTGTGAGAGGAATCGTATCCAATC
Organism: Phocaeicola vulgatus; assembly: GCA_022009975.1. GTDB lineage: Bacteria > Bacteroidota > Bacteroidia > Bacteroidales > Tannerellaceae > Parabacteroides. Next base: position 1,073,598 of record CP091733.1, read on the forward strand.
TGGTCACTGTTGAGGTGGACGGACCGGTTTCTCAAAATGAAATCTGTTACATTTCGGTCGGAGGTGTCAAGCTGATGGCTGAGGTAATCAAGGTAATAGGTAAGAATGCCTATGTTCAGGTATTCGAAAGCACACGCGGTATGCGGGTGGGAGACACAGCCGAATTTGAAGGGCACATGTTGGAAGTGACATTGGGTCCGGGTATGTTGTCTCGAAATTATGATGGTTTGCAGAACGACTTGGACAAGATGCAAGGCGTTTTCTTGAAGAGAGGGGAATATACATTCCCGTTGGATGCCGAGAAGAAGTGGTCTTTCCATCCATTGGCAAAGGCTGGTGATGAAGTGCAGGCTGGTTCATGGTTGGGTGAAGTGGACGAAAATTCGCAACCACATAAGATAATGGTGCCGTTTACACTTCAAGGCACATATGCAATCAAGAGTGTGGCTGCGGCAGGCGAGTATTCCATTAATGATACAATAGCAGTATTGACTGACGCTTCCGGAAATGAAGTGAAGGTGACAATGGTACAGAAATGGCCGGTTAAAAAGGCTATTACTTGCTACAAGGTCAAGCCTCGTCCATTCAAATTGCTTGAAACAGGTGTAAGAACGATAGACACGGTCAATCCGATTGTGGAAGGTGGTACAGGATTTATCCCAGGCCCGTTCGGTACAGGCAAGACAGTGTTGCAGCATGCCATCTCTAAACAGGCAGAAGCTGATATCGTGATTATTGCAGCGTGCGGTGAGCGTGCCAATGAGGTTGTGGAAGTCTTTACCGAGTTCCCTGAACTGGTAGACCCTCATACGGGAAGAAAGTTGATGGAAAGAACCATCATCATCGCCAATACTTCCAACATGCCGGTTGCAGCCCGTGAAGCCTCTGTTTATACTGCCATGACCATTGCTGAGTATTATAGGAGCATGGGATTGAAAGTTTTGTTGATGGCAGACTCTACTTCCCGTTGGGCTCAGGCGTTGCGTGAAATGTCCAACCGTTTGGAAGAGCTTCCTGGTCCGGATGCGTTCCCTATGGACTTGTCTGCAATCATCGCCAACTTCTACGCCCGTGCAGGATTCGTTGAGTTGAATAACGGTGTGACTGGTTCTGTTACATTCATCGGAACAGTTTCACCAGCCGGTGGTAACTTGAAGGAACCGGTGACAGAGAACACGAAGAAGGTAGCACGTTGTTTCTACGCATTGGAGCAGGAGCGTGCAGACCGTAAACGTTATCCGGCTGTCAATCCGATTGAAAGTTATTCTAAATATTTGGAATATCCGGAATTTCAGGAATATATCGCTGAGCATATATCTCCAAATTGGATTGATAAAGTCAATGAGATAAAGACAAGGATGTTGCGTGGTAAGGAAATTGCGGAACAAATTAATATTTGGGTGACGACGGTGTCCCAGTTGATTACCATGTGACTTTTTGGAAATCCGAGTTGATTGACTTTGTTATCTTGCAGCAAGATGCATTCGATGCGATTGATGCAGTTACTCCATTGGCACGACAAGAGTTCATGTTGGACAAGGTGGTCTCCATCTGCCGCACAGATTTCACATTCGACAGCTTCTTGGATGTAATGGATTATTTTAAGAAGATGATAAACGTCTTCAAGCAGATGAACTATTCTGAGTATGAAAGCGAACAGTTCTATAAGTTCAGTGCGGAACTGGATGCTTTGTTAAAGGAAAGAACGAAATAATAGGATAGTAATATGGCAACAAAAGCATTTCAGAAAATATATACAAAAATCACCCAAATTACAAAAGCTACTTGTTCGTTGAAAGCGACAGGCGTTGGCTATGACGAATTGGCTTCTGTAGATGGAAAGTTGGCGCAGATTGTGAAGATTGCAGGTGACGAAGTGACATTGCAGGTCTTTTCCGGTACCGAAGGTATCCGTACAAACGCCGAAGTTGTCTTTATGGGTAAGGCTCCATCGTTGAAGGTGGGAGATCAATTGGCCGGTCGTTTTTTCAACGCATACGGTGAACCTATTGATGGCGGTCCTGTTCCTGAAGGAAAAGAGGTGGAAATCGGTGGCCCGTCTGTGAATCCGGTTCGTCGCCAGCAGCCATCAGAATTGATTGCGACAGGTATCGCAGGTATCGACTTGAACAACACTTTGGTGACAGGCCAGAAGATTCCATTCTTCGCTGACCCCGACCAACCGTTCAACCAAGTTATGGCAATGGTAGCCATGCGTGCAAAATCAGATAAGATTATCTTGGGCGGAATGGGTATGACCAACGACGATTACCTCTTCTTTAAGAATACATTTAGCAATGCAGGAACACTTGACCGTATCGTCAGCTTCATCAATACGACGGAAGACCCTTCTGTAGAGCGTATTTTGATTCCTGACATGGCATTGTGTGCAGCTGAATACTTTGCAGTGGAGAAACACGAGAAGGTGTTGGTGCTATTGACAGATATGACCAACTATGCAGATGCTTTGGCTATCGTGTCTAACCGTATGGATCAGATTCCATCCAAGGACTCCATGCCGGGTTCTTTGTATTCCGATTTGGCGAAGATTTATGAAAAGGCAGTGCAGTTCCCGGATGGTGGTTCCATTACCATCATTGCCGTTACCACCTTGTCAGGTGGCGATATCACACATGCCGTTCCGGATAACACGGGTTATATCACAGAAGGCCAGTTGTATTTGAGACGTGATAGCGACGTGGGTAAAGTAATCGTAGACCCATTCCGAAGCTTGTCCCGTTTGAAACAGTTGGTAACGGGTAAGAAAACGCGTGAAGACCATCCGCAGGTGATGAATGCGGCAGTACGTTTGTACGCCGATGCTGCCAATGCCAAGACCAAAATGGAGAATGGTTTCGACCTTACAGACTACGACAATCGTGCATTGGCATTCGCAAAAGATTATTCTTCCAAGCTTTTGGCAATTGATGTAAACTTGGATACAACAGAAATGCTTGATGTGGCATGGGGCTTGTTTGGCAAATATTTCCAGCCGGCTGAAGTAAATATCAAGCAGGGATTGATTGACAAATATTGGAAGAAATGACAGCATGAGCGGAATAATCCGGCTTGCTGTAATTAATAAATAATGAAATATGGCTATCAAGTTTCAATATAATAAGACATCTCTTCAACAATTGGAGAAGCAACTGAAGATGCGTGAACGCTCTCTTCCTACGATTAAAAGTAAGGAAAGTGCCTTGCGTATCGAGGTGAAGCGCACGAAAGATGAGGTGACACAGTTGGAACTTCAGTTAGAACAGGAAATCCAGAGCTATGAGAGCATGGTTGCCCTTTGGAACGAATTCAATCCTGAATTGATCGAGGTCAAGGACGTATCCCTTTCTACCCGAAAGATTGCGGGAGTGGTGGTCCCGACATTGGACGAAATAGAGTTCTCGATAGGGCAATATAGCTTATTCAATACGCCGGCTTGGTTTACAGACGGCATCGGTTTGCTGAAAAAATTGGCAAGAACCGGGATTGAAGCTGAATTTTCAGGAATGAAGTTGGAACTGTTGGAACATGCCAGGAAAAAGACAACTCAGAAGGTGAACCTGTTTGAGAAAGTACAGATTCCCGGCTATAAAGATGCAATCCGTAAAGTGAAACGCTTTATGGAGGACGAAGAGAGCCTGTCAAAGTCTTCCCAGAAGATTATGAGGGCAAATCAAGAGAAACGAAAAGTTAAGGAAGAAGAGGAGGTTGAATTATGATTGTAAAGATGAACAAGTTCACGTTCCTTATTTACCATAAGGACTACGAGACGTTCTTGGAAAAACTCCGCGACCTTGGCGTAGTACATGTGGAAGTTCGGCAGAGTGGCGAAATGGATGAATCTGTGCAGCCGATTATGCAGAAATATGTTGCATACAAGAACTTGCTTAAAGAGATGGCTTCTTACGCTGCACAGTGCCCATGTACGGATATGCGGGCTCTTGACATTACTTCGATAGAAAAAGTAAATGCGGAATATGATACGCGCTGCGAGCAGATTCAAGCTCAAGTGGCAGAACTCTCTTTATTGGACAAAGAGATGAAGGCTTTTGATCCTTGGGGAGGTTTTGAATGGGGCAAGTTGGATGCTTTGCAGAAGAATGGATGGAAGGTACAGTTCTTTTCATGCCCGGAGAGAAATTTCGATGCGGCATGGCAGGACGACTACAATGCGATTGTCATCAGTAAGAGGGACGGGCTCTGTTATTTTGTCACAGTCAACCAACAGCTGGTAGCGATTGATGCGGAAACGGTGAACTTGCCACATAAGAACTATTCGGATTTACTGGCACAAAAGGAGGAAAAAGAAAAACAGTTGGGTGATGACCGTCACTCATTGTCCGAATATTGTGCTGCTGCTATTTCGACCGTCGAGTCTGCCATTGTCGCTTTGCAAGACGAGATAGATTTGATGAAGGTGAGATTGGGCGGTGAACAGAAAGCGGATGGTTCATTGGTGTTGCTGGAAGGATGGGTTCCTTTGGAGAACAGCCAAGCAGTCCAAACGATGTTTGAACAGAGCGATGTTTATTTTGAAATGCGTCCTGCAGAGAAAGAGGACAATGCTCCAATCAAACTTAAGAACAATCGTATAACAGGTTTGTTCGAGACATTGACTCGCATGTATGGTTTGCCAGACTATGGCGAATTTGACCCGACACCGCTTTTGGCTCCATTTTATGCTTTGTTTTTTGGCTTATGTTTGGGAGATGCCGGATATGGATTGTTTTTGGTTCTCTTTGGTTTCTTCTTAAAGACAAAGGTCAACAAATCCATGTATGGCATCATGAACCTGCTTATTACATTGGGCGTTGCTGCTACGGTGGTAGGTGCGGTTTTAGGAACATTCTTCGGAGTAGATCTGCTTAGCATTGATATTCCTCAAGAATGGAAGGATTTCATGATCAGCGGAAAAGTTGAAATAGATGGCAAGATGTATTATAAGACAATGATTCTTGCATTGATTGTCGGAATGCTCCATATCTGTTTCGCCATGACTGTCAAGGCTATTTGTTCTACAGCCCGTTATGGCTTTAAGAACTCTCTTGCTGATTGGGGTTGGTTGTTGTTGGTCGGTGGATCTGTCAGCGTTGCCACGTTGAACTTTTTGCAGGTAATCCCGACAGAGGTTGCTACCATGACGTATTACGCATTGGGCGGCGTGTCTGCGGTAGGAATCTTCTTACTGAACGACTTGCACCGCAATGTGTTCATGAATGTGGGAGCAGGTCTTTGGGCTACATACAACATGGCAACCGGTCTGTTAGGCGATTTGCTGTCCTACCTCCGTCTCTATGCCTTGGGATTGGCAGGAGGCTTGTTAGGTGGTGTGTTTAACGATTTGGCAATGCAGGCACAAGGCGGTTTGTCGGACTTTTTGTGGGGTATTCCTGGTTGGATTGCAGGAGGTTTGATATTTATATGCGGTCACACACTGAATATCGCATTGTCTTGCTTAAGTGCTTATGTGCATTCAATACGTTTGACATTTGTCGAATATTTTAAAAACTCTGGTTACGATGGCAGAGGTGTCACTTACAAACCTTTCTCATCGCTCCAAAAAACAGAAACAAAGAAATAAATTAATAACAATTTAAATTTTTATCATTATGGACATAACTCTATTATTAGGTTATTTGGGCTTAGGACTTATGTTGGCCCTTGCGGGAATTGGCAGTTGCTATGGTACAACAATTGCAGCTAATGCAGCAGAAGGCGCATTGAAGAAGGATCCTTCTAAATCTGCTGGTTACATGATTCTTTCTGCGATGCCCGCTTCTCAAGGTCTTTATGGTTTTGTGGCATTTATGACTGCTGGGACAATCACTCCGGACAATGCAATTTCTAAATTCATCATGGGTGCTTGCGTTGGAATCGTATTCCTTATTTCTGCCATCCGTCAAGGTCAGCTGTGTGCTAATGGTATCGTTGGTATGTCTCAAGGACATGATGTTCAGACAAACACAATGATTTATGCAGCACTTCCTGAATTCTATGCTATCTTGGCTTTGGTAGCAACATTCTTGATTTAAGAATCTTATTTAATAAATTTAGGGGGCTGTGTCAAAAGGTTGTTTTGATGCAGCCCCTTTATGGTTGTGTTAGAATTAGTGAAAGTTAGATGCAGAGGGTGAATACCGGAAATAACGCAGCCGTTTGCTAATTCTGACAAACCGCTTTCTTATTTATGAATTACTTAATTCTGAAAAACATGAAACAACATTTATGTACGTTTCTTTGCTGTGTAGGATTGTTTACTTGTGGCATGGCAAAGGCTGAGAATGGAGATCGCCTCCCCGGTTATCTACAAGCGGAAAGATTTACAAAAGACAAGTTATCCACTATGTTGTTCTCCACTACAGTTGACCCGCACTGGTTCCAGCAGGGTGACTGCTTTTGGTATGAATATAAAACCAGTGAGGGTAAAGCCTGGTATGTGGTTGATCCAGTAGCAAAGACAAAGAAAAGCCTGTTCGACTTGGACGACATCGCTTCGCAAATCACGGAAATAGTAAAGGATCCGTTTACGGCACAACATTTGCCTATACAGAAATTGGAAGCGCAAGCCGATGGTCGCACTTTACTTTCCATATCACATCGTCCAAGGATGCTCCTAAAGATTCTGTTGACAATAAAAACGGTAAAAAGAAACAAGTTTTTTATTTCTCATACGATTACCCGACACGCAAGCTCACTTGGTTAGAGGATAAGAAGAAAGAGGTTAAATATCCGGAATGGGCTTCTATCTCTCCAGATGGTAAGACAGTGGTGTATGCCAAGGATTTGAACCTTTATCGGATGAGTCGTGCGGATTATGAGAAATTGAAAGAGAATGAAAACGACAGCACAGTGGTGGATGTCCAGTTGACTACTTTCGGCGAGAAGTATTTCGGATTTGGACAACCCTACTCCTCGTTGAACACTGATACATTATGCAATGGGAAGCGCAAAGCTGCATACGGTATTTTGTGGTCTCCCGATTCCCGTTATTTTGCTGTTACCGCTACGGATGAACGTAAGGTGAAGGAGTTGTGGGTCATCAATGCAATGGCTTCTCCTCGTCCTACTTTGGAAACTTACAAATATCAGATGCCGGGAGAGAAAGAGGCACCGGAAGAGCATTTGTATCTTTTCGATATGCAGAACAACACTTATAAGGAGATTTCTACGAAGGCATATAAGGATCAGACCCTCAGCATAGCTTATCAGCCCCGTTTGGAGAAAGAGCGTGATATGCGCGAGAAGTCCAGCAAATGGCTGGGTGATAGTAACCATTTCTATTTGACCCGTTCCAGCCGTGACTTGTATCGGATTGATATCTGTTCTTATACCATAGGCGAAGATTCTATCCGCCCGCTGATCCAGGAACGCATGAATACTTACCAGGAGGTGCGCCCGTTGGCAATATTGAACGGTGGCAAAGAGTTGGTGCAATGGAGCGAAAGGGATGGCTGGGCTCACCTTTATCTTTATGACGGAAACGGAAAGTTGAAAAACCGTATTACGAAAGGTCCTTGGCATGTAGACCAGATAGTGAAAATAGACGAGGCTGCCCGTGTCGTTTATTTCTTGGCAAATGGGAAGGAGAAAGGTGAAAATCCATATTACGAACATCTCTATCGTGCCAACTTGGATGGAAGCAATTTGCAAATCGTGACGAAAGGTGATTTCTTCCATACGGCAAGGATTGATGATAAATCTCGTTTTGTGGTGAATAACTATTCAAGGGTAAACAGCGTCCCTAAGACAGATTTGTTGGACAATATGGGACGTAAGATTATGACTTTGGAAGAGAGCGATTTCTCTCAGCTTTTTGCTGCTGGATACCAGTTCCCTCAGCCGTTCAAGGTAAAGGCCGCTGATGGAGTGACGGATTTATACGGAGTGATGTACAAGCCGTTTAATTTTGATTCGACTAAGGTCTATCCAATTGTGGATTATGTTTATCCGGGACCACAGGTGGAAGCTACTGTCTATCCGTTTGCTCGCATGAGTGTTCGTACTGACCGTTTGGCGCAAGCTGGCTTTATTGTTATCACAGTTGGTAACAGAGGTGGTCATCCGAGTCGTTCTAAATGGTATCATAACTATGGCTATGGCAATCTGCGTGATTATGGCTTGGCAGACCAGAAAGCTGCCATTGAGCAGTTGGCAGACCGCTATTCATTTATTGACATCAATCGTGTAGGAATCCATGGACATTCTGGTGGTGGGTTTATGTCTACTGCGGCAATCCTTCAATATCCGGATTTCTTCAAGGCTGCTGTTTCATGTGCCGGAAACCATGATAATCGCATTTACAACCGTTGGTGGAGCGAAACGCACCATGGTGTAAAAGAACAGGTGACGGAGAAGGGCGATACTACGTTTATGTACAGTATCAAGACAAACGAAGAGATTGCCCATCAATTGAAAGGCCATCTGTTGTTGGTTCATGGAGATATTGACAACAACGTCCATCCGGGTAATACCCTTCGTGTCGTAGACGCTTTGATTCGTGCTGGCAAGCGTTTTGATATGTTGATGTTGCCTCAGCAAAGACATAGCTTTGGTGACATGGACGAATATTTCTATTGGAGATTGGTGGATTATTTCTCTCGTTATTTGAAAGGAGAGCAAGAACAATCGGTAAATATTCCGAGAAGATAAGTTGGTGATAATTTGAAATAGGCGGAGCGTCAGAATTAGTAAAATGTCAGATGCCGGGGATGAGACCGACAGGAGTTTACTGATGTAAATGACAGAGGTCGAATTCCGAAAGCAACACGGCAATTTGCAATTGTGACGCTCCGCCCGCTTTTTATGATATAGGATTCCCCTGCGAATCTTTTTCAAGATGTAATCAGCCCGTTATTCAGAGAGTTCTTTGTATCTTTGCCGTCTGAAAAGATAAAAAGAATAAGATTATGCCATTGAATGTGCAAAAGAATCTTCCGGCTGTTGAATTGCTGAAGAATGAACATATTTCTGTAATCGACACGATGCGTGCTGCATCGGATGGTTTTCGCCCGCTCCATATTGTCGTGTTGAATTTGATGCCCTTGAAGATTACGACTGAAACAGACTTGGTCCGTTTGTTGAGCAATACTTCCCTTCAAGTGGAGATAGACTGGATGAAGATAAAAGGACATACTCATAAGAACACGCCAGCCGAACATATCAAAGCTTTCTATAAGGATTTTGATGATTTGAAAATGGGGTACTACGATGGCATGATTATCACAGGCGCTCCGGTTGAACAGATGCCATTTGAGGAAGTTACCTATTGGAATGAGATAACGGGGATATTTGATTGGGCGCGTACACATGTGACATCTACCCTTTATATATGTTGGGCTGCCCAAGCAGGCTTGTACCACTTCTTTGATGTCCCGAAGTATGATTTGGATCATAAGATGTTCGGTATATTCCCTCACCACCTACTGCATCCTTTCCTCCCTATATTCCGGGGATTTGATGATGAATTTTATGTGCCTCATAGTCGGCATACGGAAGTGCGCCGGGAAGATATCCTTCGTGTGCCTGAATTGACCTTGCTTTCAGAAAGCGAAGAGTCTGGAGTTTATATGGCGATGGCGAGGGGAGGACGTGAGTTTTTTATCACGGGACATTCCGAGTATGCCCCGAATGCTTTGCATGATGAATATATAAGGGACTTGAACAAGGGATTGCCTATTGATATGCCGAAACATTATTACTGGAATGACCATCCCGAAGAGGGACCCGTTGTTCGTTGGCGGGCACATGCCAATTTGCTTTTCTCAAATTGGTTGAACTACTATCTTTTCCAAGTTGCCCCTTCCCGACGGGAAGATATCGGATTGTTGAATGATTTATACAAATAACGAGCTTTGATGAACAAGGTTAGAAAGATAGAATTGCTTTCTCCTGCAAAGGATTTGCAGTGTGGGATAGAAGCAATCAACCATGGAGCGGATGCCGTGTATATTGGTGCGCCTAAATTCGGAGCCAGGGCTGCGGCTGGGAATACGTTGGAAGATATTCATACGTTGTGTGAATATGCCCATCTTTATGGCGCCCGGATCTATGTGACTTTAAACACCATCCTGAAAGAGGAGGAGCTGGAGGAGGCAAGGGATTTAGTATGGAAACTATATGAAGCGGGAGTGGATGCTTTGATTGTCCAAGATATGGCATTGATGAAGATGGATTTGCCACCCATCCCGTTACATGCCAGTACACAGACCGATAACCGAAGTGTCGAGAAAGTCTGCTTCTTGCAGAAGGCAGGTTTTACCCAAATTGTCTTGGCTCGTGAATTGTCATTGGCAGAGATTCGTAAGATAGCCGATTCCACAGATGTGCCGTTGGAAGTCTTTGTCCATGGGGCGTTATGTGTCAGTTACAGCGGGCAGTGTTATCTGAGTGCGGCAATGTGCGGACGTAGTGCGAACCGTGGAGAATGCGCCCAATATTGCAGGTTGCCCTATACGATGTTGGATTCGGATGGAAAGGTAATAGCCACAAGCAAATATCTGCTTTCATTGCGGGATATGAACCGGGTGGATGACTTGGAGGCATTGTTGGATGCCGGAGTCTCTTCTTTGAAAATAGAAGGGCGATTGAAAGATGTCTCTTATGTTAAAAACATAACTGCCCTTTATCGGCAGAAACTGGATAAGATATTTGCCCGTCGTTCGGAATATTCCCGTGCTTCGATAGGAACCAGCCATGTTTCATTTACACCTCAAGCTGACAAAAGCTTTAACCGGGGATTTACTTCTTTCTTCTTAAATGGCAGGGTGAAAGATATCACATCGTTTGATTCGCCCAAGTCTAAAGGTGAATTTGTCGGGACTGTCAAAGAGATAAAGGAAATAGTTTCACCGTGGCAGGAGTGACTCCATTGAACAATGGTGATGGTTTAGCATTTTTCAATAAGCAAGGTGAGTTGGAAGGCTTCCGGGTCAATCGGGTAGAAGCGAACCGCCTTTTCCCGCAAGAGATGACAGCAATAGCTCCGAAAACAGGATTATATCGCAACTATGACCAGCAGTTTGAGAAGTTGCTCGCAAAAGTGTCGGCTGAACGAAAGATAGGTGTGAGCATATCATTCGAAGAGAATAAGATAGGATTTACAGTTGAAATGAAAGACGAAAGCGGTTGCCGCATCGCTATTGTCCGTCCGTTCGGAAAAGAACTTGCCAAGCGGTCACAAACCGAGAATATCAAAACACAATTGGCCAAGTTGGGCAATACTCCATTTGAAGCAAAAGAGGTGGTCGTCTCGATGGCGCAAGAGTGGTTCGTCCCTTCTTCTCTTTTGGCAGAAATGAGGCGGGATGCTGTGGATAAATTATTGGCAGCGCGGCGGATTTGTTATCGTCGAGAATTGTCAAAACGAAGAGACCAAAAAGGAGAGAATCCATTCCCGGCTTCCAGTCTGACATATTTGGGGAATGTCGCCAATTCGTTGGCTCGTTCTTTTTACCAAGAACATGGAGTGGAAAAGATAGATCCTGCTTTTGAACTTGATCCGGTGGACAATGTGCCATTGATGTTTTCAAAACATTGCTTGCGGTACAGTATGGGTTGGTGCCCGAACCATCAGAAGGGGAAGTCCCCTTTTAGGGAGCCTTATTATTTACAATATAAAGATACCCGCCTGCTTCTGCAGTTTGACTGTAAGAACTGTCGGATGTTGGTCTTGAAATCGTCTTAATATTAATCTTAATAAATGAATCAGTACATGAAAAAAGTATTTGCATTGTTAGCTGCTTGGTTGTTAGTTTCCGCATGTAGCAACCCGGCATTGAAACCTGGAGAACCGGTTTATGTAACTATTACATCCACTTTGGGTGATGTTACGGTCAAATTGTATGATGACACACCTTTGCACCGGGATAATTTTATCAAATTGTGCCAGGAAAACGCATACGAAGGTGTGTTGTTCCACCGCATCATCAAGGACTTTGTGGTGCAGGGCGGAGACCCGACCAGTGTAGCTCATGAACCTGGAGTGTTATATGGTGATGGCGACGGAGGTTATACAGTACCTGCCGAGATTCTCCCTAACCATTTCAACAAAAGAGGAGCATTGATTGATGCAAAAGAGATAGATGATGTGAATCCGGAACGTGCCTCTGCCGGTACCCAGTTCTGTTATATCCAAGGGAAACGTTGGACTGATGCCGGATTGGACAGCATGGAAGTACGCATCAACCAGATCCGTAAGAATTGGCTTGTCTCTGTCTTTAAGCACCGTTTGGTCAAGGAGCAACCTGAATTGAAGGACAAGGCTGAAGAGTTGGAAGCCGCTGCTTTGAAATTGACAGAAGATACATTGGCTGTTTTGCCTCCTATGACTATTCCGGCAGAACACCGTGAAGTGTATAAGAATTGGGGAGGTTCTCCTCACTTGGATGGTTCTGTTTCCATCTGGGGTGAAGTCGTTGAAGGTTTTGATATCGTAGAGAAGATGTCTTTGGTCCCAACAGATGAAAATGATCGTCCATTGGAAGATGTTATTATCCTGAAGACTAAAGTATTCAATAAATAAAACGGAGTGTCGGAATGGCAAACTTGATGTAAATAACAATACAGCAGTTTGCAAATTATGACACACCGCCCTCTTGAAGAGTAAGATGAAGATTGTCGTAGCTATTGATTCCTTTAAAGGTTGTATCTCCTCTATGGAGTTAAATCAGGTGATATCTGATGCCATTCATGACATATTGCCGACAGCTGAAGTGGTGAAGATTCCTGTGGCTGATGGTGGTGAAGGATGGGTGGATGCCTTGATGCCGGTTTTGGGTGGAGAACGGATAACCTGTTGGGTGGAAGACCCTTTGGGAAATCCAGTCCAAGCATCATACGCTTGGGTGGAAGAAACGAAAACTGCCGTGATAGAGATGGCGGCGGCAAGTGGAATTTCATTGATACCTTGGAAAGAGGGGAATGTAATGTATACCACGACAAAAGGCACCGGCGAACTGATTGCCGATGCCTTGGAACGAGGATGCAAAAGGATTTGGTTAGGTATAGGAGGTAGTGCCACTAACGATGCCGGTATCGGCATGCTGCAAGCTTTGGGATTTCATTTCCGGGACAAGGACGGGCAAGAGATAAAAGAGGGAGGCGCATATCTGAAAGAGATTGCCGAGATGGATGATTCGATGGCGAATCCTTTGCTCTCTTCGTGTAGGATAGAGGTGGCAACCGATGTTCGCAATCCTTTTTATGGGAAAGAGGGGGCTGCTTATGTGTTTGCCCGACAGAAGGGAGCTTCGGAGGAACAGGTAGCCTTGTTAGATGAAGGCTTGCGCCATTTGGCAGACAAAATACAAAAACAGTATGGCGTGGATTTACAGGATTGCCCAGGCTCCGGGGCAGCAGGCGGATTAGGCGGTGGCTGTTATCTGTTTTTGCATGCTCCACTGTTGTCCGGCATTTCCATGTTGAAACGTATTTTGCATTTTGACGAAACCATTCAAGATGCGGATTTGATTATAACAGGAGAGGGGAAGATGGATGTCCAAACCGAACAGGGGAAGCTCTTATGGGGAATATTGGAATCGGCTGGCAAATATCATGTCCCAGTGGTCGCCATAACAGGAAACTGTGCAGAACAATCAGGGAAAATGGAGGAAAATCCACTGTTGGCAACCTTCCCGATACATCCGGCTCCGGTTTCTTTGTCGGATGCGATGCAGCCAGATTATGCTCGTCTGCAAGTAAGCCGAACGATACATTCCGTGATAAAATTGATAAGTTTTGGAAAAAAAACTTGCTCGTGATGGATATATATGCTAAATTAGCCCCGTTTAATTATAAAAGTAAATACAGACCATGAGAAAAATTGTATTATTAGTAGCTTTATGCTTGGGTATTGGAAATGCGTTCGCGCAAGATGTTGATAAATTACGTGATGAAGGTGATGCTGCATTAAAAGCTAAGAATTATACGGAAGCAGTCGCTAAGTACAGCGAGTACTTGAAATTAAATGAATATAAAGATACAGTCAGAATATTCAACTGTGGATTTAGTGCAAATCAGGCAAAACAATATGCTGAGGCTGCCAAATTCTTTGATATGGCTGTGAAGTATAAATATAATTTGGATGATTCTTATGTGGGTGAAGCGATGGCATATCGTAACTTAGGTAAGAATGAAGAGTTCTTTGCAACAGTGGATGCAGGATTGAAAGAGTTGCCAGGCAATGCCAATTTGGAGAAATTATTATATACGCAGAGCATCAAGTTGGGACAGGCTGCTCAAAAGAAAGGAGATATCAAAACAGCTGAAGAACTTTATAAGAAGGTTTTAGGTGTCTCTAATAAGAAATATCAAGAAAATGCTTTGTATAGCTTGGGAGCTATGTTGTACAATCAAGGTGCTACAACATTGGTGAAGATTAATCCATTGGCAACTTCAGAACCTGACAAATACAAAGCAGAAAAGGGTAAGGCTGATACTCAATTGAAGAGTGCAAAAGAGTATTTGGATAAGGCTTTGGCTTTGAACCCGGCAAATGAAAATGCTAAGAAATTAGTAGATGCGATAGCTGCATCATTAAAATAAACAAAATCAAGGAGGGCGGTGTGCCAGAACAACTGTTTCGACACACCTCCTTCTTAATAATAAATACAAAATGTCACTGAATAAAGTACTTTTGATTGGCAATGTGGGCAAGGATCCGGATGTCCGCTATTTCGATAGCGGGGCAGGTGTGGTGAGCTTTCCATTAGCGACATCGGAAAGAGGATACACATTGTCGAATGGAACAGTCATACCGGAGCGGACGGAATGGCACAATATCGTGGTACGCCGCAGCGATTTGGTTACCTTTGTAGAGAAATGGGTCAAGAAAGGTTCTGGCTTGTATGTGGAAGGTAAAATCCGTACTCGCAATTACGATGACCCAAGCGGTGTGAAACGTTATGTGACTGAAATACATGCTGACCGTGTCGAGTTTTATAGTATGGGCTCCCGTCCAAATGTAGAAACAAATCCTCAGACAACACAGACGACAGGTGCGACGGCTCAACCCGTAGTGCCGACCCAACAACCAATGACTTCAGCATCGCCTGTGAATCCGCCAGTGGAAGCGAACGATGCGGATGATTTGCCGTTTTAATGTTTAATTAATACTTGAATCCTTGGACTCAGATTATTTTTCGGAATTATTTAGCCAGGTTGGCGTGCAGAGTATGACAATAGGTTCTGCAGTGGCCTTAATCCTGGCAATGTTACTATTGTTAGTATCGGGTTTTATATCTGCCTCTGAAGTGGCATTCTTCTCCTTGTCTCCTAATGATATCAATGAGGTGAAAGAGGAGAATAATCCGGTAGACTCGTTGATTTTGACATTACTTGAGAAGACGGAATACCTTCTCGCTACAATCTTGATTACAAACAATTTTGTGAATGTGGCGATAGTCATGTTGTGTACGTATGGTATTCATTCTTGGCTTGACTTTTCAGCCGTGCCTGTGCTGGGCTTTATCCTTGAAACAGTAGTTTTGACCTTCTTGCTCCTTTTGTTTGGAGAGATTATGCCTAAGATTTATGCGCAACAAAAAACGTTGAGCTTTGTGAGAAGGTCTGCACCAACATTGGACTCTTTACAGAAAATATGCAAACCGCTCTCTTCCGTATTGGTTCATTCGACCTCTTTTATCAATAAACTGTTGTCTAAAAAGAAATACGACCTCTCTGTGGATGAACTGAGCAAGGCTTTGGAGTTGACTTCCAAATCTATCCCTGAGGAGAAAGAAATGCTTGCTGAAATCATCAAATTTTATAATAAGACAGCCGATGAGGTGATGACTCCTCGTCTGGATATGGAAGATTTGGACATTCGTTCTTCATTCAAAGAGGTGTTAGACAAAATCGTTAATTCGGGTTATTCCCGTATTCCTGTTTATGCGGACAGCGAGGACAATATTAAAGGTATCTTGTACATTAAAGATTTGCTTCCTTATTTGGAGAAACCTGATACGTTCCATTGGCAGAGTTTGATTCGCCCGGCCTATTTTGTCCCGGAAACCAAGAAAATTGATGACCTTTTGGAAGAGTTCCGAACTAATAAAATACACATGGCGATTGTGGTTGATGAATTTGGAGGAACATCCGGTATTGTGACGATGGAAGATATTTTGGAAGAGATTGTCGGCGAAATTTCAGATGAATATGACGAAGATGAAAAGTTGTATATCCGAATGGCTGATGGAAGTTATATCTTCGAAGCTAAAATCTTACTGACAGACTTCTTCCGTGTTACCGACATCGACCCTGATGTGTTTGAAAAAGTTACGGAGGAGGTGGAAACACTGGCAGGAATGTTGCTTGAAATAAAAGGTGATTTCCCGAGAAGATTGGAGGTGTTGGAGTATGCCAACTATCGTTTCCAAATCCTCGAGATAGACAATCGCCGCATATTGAAGGTAAAGTTCAATCGTAAAGACGTTTCATCTGCAAACGGGGCACATGGGAAGGTTCGTGAATGAGAAGTTGGCTCTTGTAATGGTAGGATTGCTCTCCTCCTTTTTGTTCTCATGCCAGAATTATATGCCTAAACCGAAAGGCTATTTCCGTATCGAGCCAACGCCGGCTGTTTATTGTGCATTGCCAGTTGAAAGTTTGCCATACACATTTGATTGCCCCGAATCGGTAAGCATCGATTCTTTGGCAAATCATGAGGTGGGATCATTGACGATTCTCTATCCGGAATTGAATGCATCGCTCTATTGTGGATATGTGCGGCTTCATACCTTGGACCAATTGGAGAAATCATTGGAAGAGGTTCGCTATTTGCTTACTAAACAGCAAAAAGTGGTTTCTATAGAAGAGAAGCAATATGAAGATGTTGATTCCCATTTGTATGCTTCATTATATGTCTTAAAAGGGGATTGTGTCTCTCCAATCCAATTTGTGCTGACGGATAGTATAAGCCAGCTTTTCCGGGGAGCGTTATATTATAATTTCCAACCATCCGCTGATTCCATTGCTCCTGTCACAGAGTATCTTTTGAAAGATGTTGAGAAGTTAATCGAAACATTCCGGTGGAAAAAATAAAAGTGAAAAATGCCTATCGTATTACAGATAAACACTCCTGAACTTTGTGTTTGGAAAATGGATGAGTCGCCAGAAGAGTTGGCGGCTTTGTTGGATGATGCATCCCTTTATGAAGAAGAATTGCAAGGCTTCAGGTCCGAAGCCCGGCGCAAAGAGAAGTTGACGACGTATGTCCTGCTGAATAAGATGTTGGGACACGATGCTATCCTTTTGCATAAGGAATCCGGTGCTCCCTATTTGCCTAATGAATCGCATGAAATCAGCATCTCCCACACCAAAGGATTTGCTGCCGTGGTATTGTCTTCGGGTAAAGGGCGGGTGGCTGTGGATATCGAATACCGCTCCGACCGGGTTTATGGCATACGCCATCGGTTCTTGTCCTCAGAAGAGGTGGTATTTATCGACCCGATGAACGAAGTGTCCCATCTACTAATCTGTTGGTGTGCCAAAGAGACATTATATAAGGTAATAGACTTGCCGGAAGTGGATTTCATCCGTCATTTGCATATCCGCCCGTTCCCTTATGCGGAAAAAGGAGAAATCGAAGTGTATGAAACACGAACGGAAACGGGACAATCTTTCCGACTGAAATTCCAAGTGCATGACCAATATACAACAGTTTGGTTTGGAGAATAATATTTTAAAGTAAATGTGAAGAAAAGATTGATTCTCAAGACTTTATCTCAAGAAGAAATTGTGTAATGACATTTTTAGTTTTTCACCTAGGTGAAAAGCATTTATCACCTAGATGAAAAGCACTTATCACCTAAGTGAAAAGCACTTATCACTTAGGTGAAAAACAAAGGATATTGGATGCAGCTGTATGTTAACGTTTTTAGTTGACTACTAAATGTCTTATCAATAAAGCAAGTTGACTCGGTTACGATGCAAGCTCTCTCTGTTGAAGTCGAGGTCTCAAAAAATCCCAACTTTTTGATGAAGGTTTTAAGGGGAGGCGATGACGAAGCCCGGTAAAAGGTCGTAACCATTGGCAGGATGAGTTTAGATGAAAAACTTACAGAAGTGTTTAAATGTAAAGAAAAAAGATTGATTCTTAAAAAAAAGATATTATCTTTGTGGCTGAATCAATAATAAATGAACAGATTATGATTAAGATTACATTTCCGGATCATTCCGTAAGAGAATATGCAGAGGGGACAACCGCTATGCAGATTGCTGAAAGTATCAGTTCTCGCCTTGCCCAAGATGTTTTGGCAGCGAGTGTAAACGGTGAAGTCTGGGATTTGACTCGTCCTATCAACGAGGATGCAAGTGTAAACTGTTCAAGTGGGAAGATGAAGAAGGCAAACATGCTTTCTGGCATTCAAGTGCCCACCTGATGGCTGAAGCTTTGCAGGAGTTGTACCCTGGAATTAAATTCGGTATCGGTCCGGCTATTGAAAACGGATTCTATTATGACGTGGATCCGGGTGAGACTGTTATTAAAGACAGCGACTTTGCGGCAATAGAAAAGAAAATGCTTGAATTGGTTGCAAAGAAAGAGTCTATTGTACGTCATGACATATCCAAGGCAGATGCTTTGAAAATGTTTGGAGACAGAGGTGAAGAGTATAAAGTGGAACTCATCAGCGAGTTGGCAGATGGAACAATTTCCACCTATACCCAAGGCGCATTTACAGATTTGTGCCGTGGTCCTCATATCCCGAACACATCTTACATCAAAGCCGTTAAAATATTAAGCGTAGCGGGTGCTTATTGGAGAGGAGACGAAACGTAAACAGTTGGTTCGTCTGTACGCCATCTCTTTCCCGAAAAAGAAGATGTTGGATGAATATCTGACAATGTTGGAAGAGGCTAAAAAACGTGACCACCGTAAAATAGGTAAGGAGTTGGACTTGTTCATGTTCTCTGATACAGTGGGCAAGGGTCTTCCAATGTGGTTGCCTAAAGGTACAGCTTTGCGTTTGCGCTTGCAAGAATTCTTGCGTCGTATCCAAGCTCGTTACGACTACCAAGAAGTAATTTGTCCGCCTATTGGTAATAAATTGTTATATATAACTTCAGGCCATTACGCTAAATACGGCAAGGATTCATTCCAGCCAATCCATACACCGGAAGAGGGAGAAGAGTACTTCTTGAAACCGATGAACTGCCCTCACCACTGTATGATTTTCAAGAATTCTCCTCGTTCGTATAAGGATTTGCCTTTGCGTATTGCTGAATTTGGTACGGTGTGCCGTTATGAACAAAGTGGAGAGTTGCACGGATTGACTCGTGTGCGTAGCTTTACACAAGATGATGCGCATATTTTCTGCCGTCCAGACCAGGTGAAAGATGAATTCTTGCGTGTGATGGATATTATTTCTATTGTTTTCCGTTCCATGAACTTCGAAAACTTTGAAGCACAGATTTCTTTGCGTGACAAAGTGAACCGCGACAAATATATCGGAAGCGATGAGAATTGGGAAAAGGCTGAAAACGCAATTATCGAAGCGTGCCGTGAAAAAGGTTTGCCTGCTAAGATTGAGTATGGCGAAGCAGCTTTCTATGGACCTAAGTTGGACTTCATGGTGAAGGATGCCATTGGCCGTCGTTGGCAGTTGGGTACTATCCAAGTAGACTATAACTTGCCGGAACGTTTCGAGTTGGAATATACAGGAGAGGATAATCAAAAGCATCGTCCTGTAATGGTCCATCGTGCTCCATTCGGTTCAATGGAACGCTTCGTTGCCGTATTGATTGAACATACTGCAGGTAAATTCCCGTTCTGGTTGGCTCCGGATCAGGTATGCGTTTTACCTATCAGTGAACGTTTCAATGAATATGCTAAAGAAGTAGCCCGTGAATTGAAGAAACATGAACTTCGTGTGTTGGTGGATGACCGAAATGAGAAAATAGGCCGTAAAATCCGTGACAACGAGATGAAACGAATCCCATATATGCTGATTGTAGGTGAAAAAGAAGCAGAAAATGGTGAAGTTTCTGTAAGAAAACAGGGCGAAGGTGATAAAGGTTCAATGAAAATTACTACCTTTGCAGCGCAATTACAACAAGAGGTTGAAGAAATGATCAACCGCTGGTGATTATAAAAAGTAAAAAATAATAAAAAGAGGAGAAATAAATCGTTTCTGAATGAAGATAGACAATACAAAAGAGCAGTACAGAATCAACGAACGGATCCGTGTGCGAGAGGTTCGTTTAGTCGGTGACAATGTTGAGCAGGGAGTTTATCCCACATCTCAAGCCTTAAAAATAGCCGAAGATCAGGGATTAGACTTGGTTGAGATTTCACCCAATGCTGCACCTCCTGTATGCAGAGTGATAGATTATCAGAAATTCCTCTATCAACAGAAGAAACGTCAGAAAGAGCAAAAGGCAAAGTCTGTCAAGGTCGTGGTGAAGGAAATTCGTTTCGGACCTCAGACAGATGACCATGATTATGCTTTCAAGCTGAAGCATGCCAAGGGCTTTTTGGAAGAAGGGGCAAAAGTTAAGGCTTATGTGTTCTTCAAAGGACGTTCTATTCTTTTCAAAGAACAAGGAGAGGTGTTGTTGCTTCGCTTTGCAAACGATTTGGAAGATTATGGAAAGGTTGAACAGATGCCGGTATTGGAGGGTAAACGCATGATTATTATGCTGACTCCTAAGAAAAGCGGTGGTTCAGCTAAAGCAGCTAAAAAATCAAACGAGGAAGGAGCTGCTGCTTCAGAATCTAACTCCGAAAAATAAGAATAATGAAATAACTATTTCCGAAAGGAGATAGCATGGTTTAATTAATTAAATATATTGGAAAATGCCTAAGATGAAGACTAATTCCGGTGCCAAAAAAAGATTCGCTCTTACCGGAACAGGTAAAATCAAGAGAAAACACGCTTTTAAAAGTCACATTCTGACAAAGAAGACTAAAAAGCAAAAGAGAAATCTTACTCATACTGGTATCGTAGCCAGTGTTGACGTGAACAGCGTTAAGAAGATGCTTTGCATGAAGTAATTTTTATTAAGCGATTTTTTTTAGATTTTTATTAACCGAGTTTTAGCACAAAAGTTCATCCATGAAGGGATGACGCTAACATTCAAAACAAATTAGAATTATGCCGAGATCAGTAAATCATGTTGCTTCAAGAGCAAAAAGAAAACGGATTTTGAAACTTACCCGTGGTTATTATGGTGCACGTAAAAACGTTTGGACCGTTGCTAAAAATACATGGGAAAAAGGTTTGACTTATGCATTCCGTGACCGTCGTAACAAGAAACGTAATTTCCGCGCTTTGTGGATCCAGCGTATCAACGCTGCCGCTCGCATGGAAGGTATGTCATACTCTCGTTTGATGGGTGCTTTGCACGCTGCTGGTATTGAAATTAACCGTAAAGTCTTAGCTGACTTAGCTGTTAATCATCCTGAAGCTTTCAAGGCTATCGTTGCTAAAGTTAAGTAAGAATTTTATTTCTTAGGATAAAAAAGGGGTTGTGTCAAAACGCTTGTTTTGATGCAGCTCCTTTTTTAGTTGTGCCAGAGACATAGTGTTCCGTCCGACTTTTATATGTAGATATTTGAATTTGATATACACTTTGAAAATGGCAACAATTAAGATTAAGATGAGAATGTCTATACGCAAGGACGGAACGGGAACATTATATTATCAGGTGAAACATTGTCGTACCACGAGGCTGATTCATTCAGGATTCTCGCTTCGTGCATCGGAATGGGATGCGGATCATGAAACTGTAGCGATGTCGAAAGTCACAGAAGTTAAGCGTCTTGACTATCTGCTGGAGGTGAAAGAGGCGTTGGAGAAGGAGCTTGGCAAACTGGAGAAGATAGTGAAGCGGTTGGAACGCAATGGGAAGACAAGTTATAGCGTGGCGGATGTGGTGAACGAATATGTAGATAATCAGGGAGACCAAGGCTTGATAGCTTTCGGACTGAAACTGATTAGCCAATTGGAGACGATGGGCAAGAGTGCCATGGCGGAACGCTACCGTTATGTGATGAACCGCTTCGTGCAATTCCGGGAGAACAGGGAAGTAACATGGATAGAGCTGACGGGCAACTTGATGTTGGAATTTGAGAGTTATCTGAAACGACAGCAGTTGTGTTGCAATACCACATCTTATTATATGCGCAATCTGAGGGCGATATACCAAAGAGCGGTGGAGAAAGGTTGGACAAAGGATGCTGTGCCCTTCAAACATGTATATACAGGTGTTGCCAAGACCTGCAAACGAGCCATAACGAAGGATGCCATCAGGCGCATTCGGTTACTTGATTTGGCTCAGTCGCCGCAACTCGATTATGCACGCGATCTCTTTCTCTTTTCCGTATTTATGCGAGGCATGTCTTTTGTGGATATGGCATATCTGAAGAAAACTGATTTGCGTGGTGGCATGGTGAGTTATACAAGAAAGAAGACAGGCAGACAGTTGACCATAAAATGGGAAGACATGATGCAGGAGATTGTCGATAAGTACGACACCAAGGATTCGCCTTATTTATTACCCATTATACGAAACCTGGAAACAGATTCCCGCCGTCAGTACAAGAGTGCCTTACGTCTGATGAACAAGAAGTTAAAAACCATTGAAGAGATGGCTGGACTGAGTACGCCTTTGACCAGTTATGTGGCTCGTCACACATGGGCAACGATGGCAAAGGAGCAGAAAGTCTCCATGTCGGTGATTAGTGAAGCTATGGGACATGATTCCGAGAAAACCACAAAGATATATCTTGCCTCGCTGGACACTTCGGATATAGACAATGCAAACCGGAGCATTTGGATTCGTTGAGAAAAAGGGTTTGAATGGTTGTTCCCTCTCTTGTGTAGAGAGAGAACAAGAGGTTATTCAGTTGAGAATTGGGAGCATGGAAGAGGAGAAAACGCTATGGAAATGTTTCACCAATATAATGTCTTTGTTTGTTTATTCATTTTGGGGGCAAACACAAGAAAACAATCTATTGTTTCTTGGTCATCTCAAATAAGTTTTATACTTTTGTAGTGTTCCATTCTCTCTCTACACAAGAGAGGGAACAAAGTTAGACTTTCGAAAGGAATGGTATATATAGATTGCAAGCAGGCCTTTTGCAATAGTTTGGGTTATAATATATTGATTTACATATTACTACACAAGGTAAGATGAACTACGATTGTATGCTTGCAATAAATATGGCGAAAAAACTAAACAGTATAACTTATTAAATACTCCTTCTTGTTAGATATGGCTAATGAAGCAAGTGTTGAAGAGATAAAATGGTACATTATGCACTCGTATAAGAACGAGAAAAAAGCGGAAGAAATGCTTCGTAACTATGAGAAACTGGAGTTTTTCATTCCAAAGGAACAAGCTATCCGTACTCGCAATGGCAAGAAGATTATCAGCATGGTGCCGGTCATTCCCAGTCTTATCTTCGTCCACGCCTCACAAAAAAATATCGTCAACTTTAAGAAAACAGTCTATAACGATTTGCAGTTTGTCGTCTGGAAAAAGCATGACGGCAGTGAAATGCATTATCTCACTGTTGGGGACAAGGAGATGGGAAACTTCATCCAGCTATACGAACAGAAGGATAAGAAAGTGAGCTTCTACCGTCCGGACGAGATTGATGTCAAGAAAGGTGTGAGAGTCAGGGTGCATTGCAACGGCGCCATGGATAAACTGGAAGGCTTATTCGTGAAGGTTGCGCACAAACGCAGCAAACAAATTGTAGTGCTTATTCCCGATGCCCTTGCTATCTCCGCAGAAGTGGAACCGGATGTCCTTGAGGTCATCGAATAATCAAATACACGAATCATAAAGAATCATATAATCAAGAAATAGTTATGAGCATTTTTGCAGGAAAAACCCTAATGATTACCGGAGGAACAGGTTCCTTCGGTAACGCTGTATTGAATCGTTTCCTTCGTACAGATATAGGTGAGATTCGCATATTCTCACGAGATGAAAAGAAGCAGGATGATATGCGCCATGAGTACCAGATGAAATATCAACTGTTCGTATAAGCTCTTTGTGCAAACGAAGCCGGATGCCGTGTTGGTGTTTACCAATTCATGCCTCAGCGTCATTGGAGCCAAACGTCTGCACATCCCTATTTTCCACATGGAGGTAGGAAACCGTTGTAAGGACGAATGCCTGCCGGAAGAGACCAACCGTCGTATTGTTGACATCATCTCCGATGTGAACATGGCATACAGTGAGCATGCCCGTCGCTATCTTGCCGATTGCGGTCTGCCCAAAGAGCGCACTTACGTGACCGGCTCACCGATGGCAGAAGTGCTCCATAACAACTTGGCTGAGATAGAGGCAAGTGATGTCCACTAACGCCTTGGTTTGGAGAAAGGCAAATACATCCTGTTGTCTGCCCATCGTGAAGAGAACATCGACACCGAAAAGAACTTCTTCTCCCTGTTCACAGCCATCAACAAAATGGCGGAGAAGTACGACATGCCGATTCTCTACAGCTGCTATCCACGTTCACGCAACCGTTTAGCAGCCTCCGGATTCCAACTCGACAAACGGGTCATCCAACATGAACCACTTGGATTCCACGATTACAACTGTCTTCAGATGAATGCTTTTGCGGTAGTCAGCGACTCAGGCACACTCCCTGAAGAATCAAGTTTCTTCACCAGCGTAGGTCATCCATTCCCAGCCATCTGCATCCGCACCTCCACCGAGCGTCCGGAAGCCATCGACAAAGGGGACTTTATCATTGCTGGTATCGATGAGAAATCTTTGCTTCAGGCAGTAGACACAGCCGTGGAACTCTGCCGTGATGATCAGCACGGCATTCCTGTACCTGATTATGTTGATGAGAATGTGTCGACTAAGTTCGTGAAGATAGTACAAAGCTATGTCGGGATTGTCAATAAGATGGTTTGGAGGAAGTTTTTATTCCGTGTTTAGAGAGCAGATAACAGATCCTATATATTGTTGAAATACAATCATTTAAAGATATCAAAAACATACCGTTGTTTTTTCAAAAACATCACGAGGAAATTTCAAAAACGTCCAATGTTTTTCAAAAAACGTCCAATGTTTTTTTCAAAACAACGGTATGTTTTTGAGAAGGGATTGGAAGGGCTTTTTGGGAGATAGAAAGTTCCAATTTGTTTTTACACAAAAATAATATTGATTCAAGTTTATGACTGAACAAGAATACAACGAATTGCTTCGTGCTTTAGACAAGGAAGTATTTGCAAAAATGATAAAGGATTATATTCGTAGTCAAGTTCCTGAACCATATGCAAGTTTCCATTGCAAACAGTTTGATGATGCAAAAAAATTTGCGGACTTCTTGGAGTATGTGGCGAAACAAATGAGGAAGTAATTTGTGATAAAGCTAGCATGGAATCCGTCCCTGAATTGTGTGAGGAGGAAATGTTTGTACCAAAGTTATGTTTAAATAATTAAATGGAATTTAGTCTCGGTCAATTTGTTGCCCATAAAGTGCAGATAATGACCGTGTAATCTGAAGTTTAAATCATGTTTTTTAACGTAATACAAACTTGTCTTTTTAGGTCTTTAATAGAAATAAAGAGACTATTTACATCCTTTAGAAAAGATAGCATATGAATAATTATTTTTTTATACTGATATTGAACAAAAAAACTTGCAAGATCTCAGGTCAAAGTTTGAAGCTTATGCCTTAAAACAAGAGCAAGATATTTTTCTATTAAAGATGCCAAAGGGGGATGGAGAAGACTATGACTTCAATAATGCATTTCTTGTTTTGTCATTAAACTGTAAGATTGCCATTGTCAATAATAATTTGAGTGAAAGGGATTTTGAAGATTATTGCTCAGATGTGGCAGATAATATAGCATTTTTTTGTATAAGAAATATAAGTATAAGGATGAATTAGGTCGTTTTAGAGATTTGTGGAAAAAAATACATGAAGAATATTCTGTAAATCTGCTTATAGATGATGATCTTGACTTGTTTTTTGAATGTGTAAAACTCACTGATGCACAATTGAAGAAGTATGCTAATATTTTGATATCTCTTTGCACAGGTAGTGTGAATGACATCAATCGTGTGAAATCGAGTGTGCCTCAAACATTACTCGAGAAGGTTAAACAAAAAATTCAATTGTTTGATGCTGATCAAACGAGATTCGTTTATCAAACTTTGAATAAAAAAATGATTACAATTCAAGGACTTTCTGGAACAGGAAAGACAGAATTGTTACTTCATAAATTGAAAGAGCTTTATACAAAAGATGAGACCTCAAAGATTTTTGTAACGTGTCACAATCGAATCCTTGCTGAATCTTTAAAAAATAAGATATCTAGATTTTTCAATTTTATGAGAGTTTCTCAGCAGATAGAGTGGAATGAAAGGCTTTGGTGTACAAATGCTTGGGGACGATATGGAGAAAAGGACTCGGGTTTGTATCGATATATTTGTTCTTTTTATGATATAATGTATCAAAGTTATGGAAAACAAACATCTTTTGATAGTGTTTGTAGGGCTGCTCTTATGAATCTTAGAGAAATAAATCAAAATGATTTTAAGCACGCATTTGATTATGTGTTGATAGATGAATGTCAAGATTTCCCTAAGAGTTTTTTTGAATTATGTGAATATGTTACCTCAAAACAAGTATATAAGGCAGGCGATATTTTTCAAAGTATTTTTGAAAAACATGAAGAGAATGAATATGAGGCTGATTATTTTTTAAAGAAATGTTATCGCACAGATCCTAAAACTCTGATGTTTGCTCATGCATTGGGACTTGGACTTTTTGAAAAAGATAAGCTAAAGTGGTTGAAAAAATCGGATTGGGAGGCATGTGGTTATTCTTATGAGGAAAAACAAGAAACCATCTGTTTAAAAAGAATTCCAGTAAAACGTTTTTTAGATGTGGAAAACGATAATCCTAGCGTTGATATTCGATCTTTTGTAGCTAAAGATGTAGCAAATTCTGTATTGCAAGTAATACAAGAAATACAGGCGGAAAATGAAGATGTTACGATGAATGACATATGCGTTATTTTGTTGGATACAGATGATTATTCCTATACATGGTCAAATCAAATAGAAAGTTTAATTAGTCAGCGTGTAGGATGGGCTGTGAATAAGGCTTATGAATCTAAAAACATCCCCAAAGATCAGTTGTTATTGAGTAATCGTAATAATGTGAAAGGTCTTGAGTATCCATTTGTGATATGTGTAACAAATGGGTTAACGCATTCCGTTTCATATAGAAATGTGTTATATACCATGCTGACAAGATCATTTATTAAGTCCTATTTGCTTATCTCAGATAAGCAAGCGAAAAATGTAACTCTGTTACAACAAAAATATAATGAGATAGATAAAACTCAACAACTGCTTTTGAAAAAACCTTCAGATAGAGAGCTGCAGGATATCGAGATGAACTTTAAAGCACAAACAAGAAGAAAATTATTTAGTGAAGAAGTCCGGGATATTTTAGAAAGAAAAAGAGTTGAAGAGGAATCTATAAAATCTATTATTCGGTATGTTTCAGACCTTGGATGGCAAGAATTGTCTTTTTGAAGAGCTCGAAGAACGATTAAATCAGCTAGTTTTATTAAGTTCTAAATAATGATTTATGGCAAAACATGATTTCTACTTAGAGTTAAAAGATAAGAAAGGACGCGAGGATTTATTTACTTCAATTACAAATGTAAAGGAATTCTTAACATTGAAACTGAATATGTTAGAAATACTCCTTTCTCAATGGTCTGGTAAACAAGAATCCTTGAATCTATCATTCCCTTATTTGCATGTTGAAGATAAGAATTTACATCGAGCTTTTATTGTTAGCAATAACAAGATTGTTAGTTTTGGTTTTGGATTTACAGTTAAAACGAATGAAAATCATGTAGAATATTTAATTTGTAAAAAGAATAGGTTTAACACTAAAGCTGTATCTGAAGCACATGTTATACTTAATCAACTCGGTGAAGAAGAATTATATAGAGAGATAAGTTTTGAAGATGATGAAGATATTCCAAGTGCAGAAGGTATAAAACTTTTCGAATTATTATTGTTTGAAGAACCATCTTATTTGAGGTATGATTTTGATCAAGCTGCGTCGAAAGGAAGTAAAGCAAAAATACATCCGCCCCATCATTTTGATTTTTGTTTTACGCCTAATTATACATATAAATTCGGCTTACCCCAAAAAATACAAGAGAAGGATTTTCAAAACATTCTACAAGCTTCGGATTATTGTAGAACTTTGTCTTTGAATCATTTTAGACCTCGGATAATTATTAAAAATAAGAGGAGAAAAAATATATTTAGAGTGATAATTAATATATGAGTCCACTTTAAAAGTAAGACTTGTTTCAGACGTTTATCTGTAAGCAGTCAAAAATGGGCTATTATATTCGATAAGCATCTTTGTGCTGAACAAAAACATTAAGAAAGATGAATAATATTACAAAAAAAGAAAGAAATTCAAATGTCGAGTTGTTAAGATTAATAGCAATGTTCTTGGTACTTATAGTACATGCAGATTTCTTTTCATTGGGAGCACCGACTCACGATGATATAATTTCAGCACCAACAAGTTCATTTTTACGGTTCTTTTTTGAATCTTTGTCTATAGTCTGCGTTAATGTCTTTGTTTTAATATCGGGATGGTTTGGTATTAGCCCAAGTGTTAGGAGCTTTTGTAATTTTATCTTTCAATGCCTTTTCTTTTTGGTTGGCATTTATATTGTATTTTTGTTGTGTGGATTGACTTCGCTATCTGTTAAGGGCATAGCCGGTTGTCTTGTTATGTTAAATTGGAATTGGTTTATTAAAGCATATTTGGGATTATACATCATAGCTCCAGTTCTTAATGCATTTGTGAATAATGCAGAGAAGAGGGCATTTCAAAAAGTATTGCTTAGCTTTTTTATATTTCAAACGACATATTCGTGGATTAGTGGTGGAGCTGTATTTTTTGAAGGAGGTTATTCTACGATGTCATTTATTGGTCTATATCTATTAGCTAGATATGTAAAATTACATCAATTTAGCAAGAATGTTTTACCCCCCCCCATTCATTTCTTGTCAATATTTGGCATAATAACAATAATACTGACTATTGTAAGTTATACTTCTGTGTGGATCGGCTTGCCTATGATATCAGGAAAAATGTATTCTTATGTAAATCCATTGGTTATCATTTCTGCTTTGAGTCTATTATTGTTTTTTGAAGGGCTTAAAATAAAGAGCAAATTGATTAATTTCTGTGCAGTATCTAGTTTTGCAATCTTTCTTTTGCATACAAATCCGAACGTGTGTGAACCTTATTTTAAGTCTTTTGTCTTATGGATATATGATAGGTTTGATGGCGTAGTTTGCTTATTGATAATCTTCTTCTTTTTACTAATGGTAGGAGTGATAGCAATTTTAATTGATCAGGTTCGAAAAATAATATGGAATATAATATCTAAGAAATGCCTTGATATATAAGCTCAAAATATTTTTATATAATAAAACTTTATTTAATGACAAATCAAACATCGGATAATAACAAACGGATAGCGAAGAATACTATAATGTTGTATCTTCGTATGTTCTTCACTATGGTAGTGGGGTTATATACATCAAGAGTGGTGCTTCAGACCCTTGGTGTTGAGGACTATGGTATATATAATGTCGTTGGTGGTGTTGTTACAATGCTTTCATTTTTGAATGCGGCCATGTCTAATTCAACAAATCGATACTTGACGTATGAGATAGGTCGTAAAAATATTTCTGCTCTGAATGAAACTTTTTCAACATCTTTTATAATCCATTTGTTAATAGCTTGTATTATTCTCTTTCTTTGTGAAACAATAGGATTATGGTTCTTATGTAATAAAATGGTGATACCAGAAGATAGGATGCTGGCGGCACATTTTATATACCAATGTTCTATTATTTCCACAATTATAAATATAACGCAAGTTCCATACAATGCTGTCCTTATAGCCCATGAGAAGATGAATGTTTATGCGTATGTTGAATTACTAAATGTGTCTTTAAAATTACTAATTGTATATTTGCTTGTTATCGGGCCTCTAGATAAATTGATTCTTTATTCACTCTTGTCACTTCTCGTTTCATTTGTAATTGCATGTATATACAGGTTTTATGGCTTTAATCATTATTCAGAATGTAGAATTAAGTTTGTATTTGATAAAAATATAGCAAAGCCGATGTTGGGGTTCACAGGATGGACATTATTTGGAAATATGTCATACGTGTGTGCAACACAGGGTCTAAATATTGTTCTTAATACTTTTGGGGGACCTACTGTGAATGCAGCACGTGCCATAGCCGTTCAAGTTCAAGGTATGCTTAATAGCTTTTGGACTAATTTTCAGACGGCAGTAAACCCACAAATTATAAAAAACTATGCTTCAAAAGAGAATGAGAAATTATATAATTTGGTTATTCAAAGTTCTTATTTTTCATTTCTATTATTAGCCCTCTTTTCCATACCTGTTTTTGTAGAAGCTCCATTTTTAATGGGTTTGTGGTTGACTAATGTTCCTGATAATACAATTTTATTTGTACGCCTTGCATTGTTGGTTTCTTTAATAGAATGTATGTCGGAACCATTAGTGACTGCCATAAAGGCAACTGCCAAAATAAAGAAATACCAAGTGTTGGTTAGTTCGATTTTATTTCTAACGCTGCCAATTTCATATTGGCTACTAACAAAAGGGTATCCCCCATATATAGTATATGTGGTTAACATCTTAATAAGTATGATTACTTTTTGTAATAAGAATAGTTTTTCGCACATATAACATTATCTTTACCTATGATATTATTTCTTAGAAATGTCGTTTTAAAAAGTCTGATGTTTTCGATTATTATGGTATTAATTGTGTATGCATGTCATATCTTTTTCGTACCAACAACAATTATAGCACACTTGCTATATTGCTTATATATGTTTTTAGTGACATTGGTTATAATATTTTTAATGGCATTTAATAATAGACAACGTATATTTTTTATTAATCTGCTAAAAAAACGTATTAAACGATGAAACAAAAATATTTTGATTATTTAGATGATTACAAAACTGTTAAGCAAGCCATAATAAAAGCGATATTTAGGGGAAATATGGAAGAGCTTAATCAGCGTAATGAGTGTTACATTAGATACTGGTTGGCAAAAAAAACAGGTAGAAGAAATTCCTATTTATACAATTATCCTATTGGATTTATGTATTGGGGGCTAACGGAATATCTCCTTAACGATAGAAATAGTGAATATATAAAACAAGTAGACAAACTATTAAATAAGTGTTTTACTCATGAGGGAATCTTAAAATATAAAATAATGGTTGTAGACCAAGTTCCAATGGGTTGTTGTTTCATCAATATGTATTTGTTGAGTAACCAAAAAAAGTATTTGACTGCGGCAAAAAAAATTGTAGAATACTTAGATCAACGATTTTGTTCTGATGGATTACTATATAGAGAGAACTCTTCTGTGCAATTAGTTGATACTTTAGGCATGGTTGTTCCTTTCTTGGTAAAATATTCATCCAATGTAAGAAAGGATAATAAATACATTAATATCGCAAATTCTTTGGTCGAAACTTTTGAATCGAAAGCTGTAACTTATGGAGGTTCAATAGCTCATGGTTATGACATCAAAACCAATGTGCTATTAGGTAGCACAAATTGGGGTCGTGGATATGGATGGTATTTATTGGCAAAAGCATTTTTAAAGTCTGAAGCAAAATGTAGAATAGAAAACATTAATTACTCGCATCAATTTATTTGTCAAGAAGAATCCTTATTTGATTCTTCTTCGAAATTGTTGATAGATTATTATCGTTTAACAATGGAAAAAGGTTTTAATGTCGACATAAGTAAATACAACC
This sequence comes from Phocaeicola vulgatus, assembly GCA_022009975.1. Taxonomy (GTDB): domain Bacteria; phylum Bacteroidota; class Bacteroidia; order Bacteroidales; family Tannerellaceae; genus Parabacteroides. The sequence continues at coordinate 1,105,441 of CP091733.1, forward strand.
TTATGGTAAGAAAAAATGGTCTTGTTGATTATTGTACAGGTGATACGAATGGTTTCAATAATTATGCAAATAATTATGGACTGGGAGGCTTGGCAAATGGTCTTTATTTATTGTTGTATACAAAATATGAGACAAGAAATGCCCTCTTATTATATTGAGGATGAAAAGTATTTACGTATAAAAAACAAAAATGAATATATACAGTAACTCATTCTTTCAACGAATAGAAGATTGGAGAATAATAAAATCTATCCTTGAACAAGGGTTTAAGGCTTTTTATTGTAAAGAAGAAATTTTCAGAGGAAAGGGTAAACAATCTACGTTTATTGGAATTCCTATGGTTAGTTTTTGTGATATACCATTGACGCATGTTGCAACGAATAATTATGGAAAGTGTGGTATGGCAATGTCACGTTCTTGGGGTAGAAACCACCATCTTGAGCCTGTTCTCTATTATCCAAATGATGTAAGGTGTCAATCTACAAAAATGGTCATTAAGGCTGCTGATGATTTTTTGATTAACCGTAATAATGCAGAAGCATATAGAATTCTTGGCTATGCAAAACCTATGAAAAAGCCTACAAAACAAAAGAAAAGAAGTTCGGACAATTATGCAGAAAGAGAATGGAGAAAAGTATATGCAAATCCTGTACCATTAAAATGGCTAACAGAAGATGAATATAATCAATACAGAGGTGATGCAGAGAATCCTAAAAAAGCCGTTTCATTGCCATTACATTTTTATGTGGATGATGTGGATTTTATCTTGGTTGACAAGGCACATGCAAAAGAACTGCAATATTATATAATGGATGAATTACAACATATAGGTGGAAACTCCAATAAAATGTCAAGAGACGAAAGATTGATTTTTGCTTTCAAAGATACTTGTATATGAAAAACTTACTGCATAATATTTAATGTCCAATGAATATAGCAATATTAACTCAGCCTATAAAGGCTAATTATGGAGGTGTACTCCAAAATTTTGCGTTACAAACGGTTTTGCGAAAGTTAGGTCATAATCCTATAACCATTGATTATAGGGATAGTAGCCCATTGTGGTTTTATGTGTTGCAAACAATAAAGACATGCTTCTTTTTCTTTATTCCTAGTTGTAGACGTAAGTTTACGTCTTATAGAAATGTAGAGAAACGTGATGATAAAATAATGAACTTTGTCCGTAAATATATAAGACTAACAGATGAAGAATATTTGAGATACAAGAAGTCCGTCATAAAAAAGAATTCTATAAATGCAATTATAGTTGGCAGCGATCAAGTATGGCGACCTGTATATAATCCAAATTGTCTTTATGATATGTATTTGAATTTTGTAAAGAACGTAAATATAACAAAAATAGCTTATGCAGCCTCTTTTGGTGTTGATGTATGGGAGTACAACAATAAACAATGGTTGAAATGCAAATTGCTTGTTAAACAATTTAAAGCCGTTTCAGTTAGAGAAAATAGTGGAATAGAAATGTGTCGAACAAAGTTGGAGATTGATGCCAAGGAAGTCTTGGATCCTACATTGTTGCTTAATCGCAAAGAATATGAAAAAACATGTTCTTGTGTTCCAATAAACAGAGAACGGTATGTCTGTTGTTATCTGTTAGATGTAGATAATAACAAAATGACTTTAATAGAGAACTTCGCAAAAAAGAATAATCTCAGTGTAGTTTGTTTTTCTGCTCATGAGAAGTTAGAATGTACCGTTGAAGAATGGCTTGCAATGTTTAGGGATGCTGCGTTTGTAATTACAGACTCTTTTCATGGAACCGTATTTTCAATAATATTTCATAAGGATTTTTTTATTCATTGATTAATAAAGAACGTGGAGGTACACGTTTCATATCACTACTCTCTAAATTTGGATTAGAAAATAGATTAATAACAGATATTCCAGATATAAACAATCCTATAAATTGGGGGGCAGTGGAAATTAAGAAAATAAAATGGCAGGAAAAAAGTTTAAAATTCTTATCTTATGGACTTGGATAATGTAATAGTATCAGTTATTGTACCGGTATATAATGCCAGTAAATATCTTAGAGAATGTGTGGATACAATAATAGGGCAGTTATATAAGAAGATTGAAATAATTTTGGTAGATGACGGCTCTTCTGATGAATCTTTGGAAATATGCAAAGAATTGTCCTTGAGGGATAGTAGAATAAAGGTCTTACATAAGAAAAATGAAGGTGCCAGTTCTGCCAGAAATTGTGGCATATTAGCTGCTACTGGTGATTGGCTTGTATTTGTGGACTCTGACGATTTGCTACAACCTTTTCATATAGAGCACTTATTGGCTGCTCAAGAAAAATGGAATGCAGATTTTGTTATTGCAGGCATACAGTATTGGAATGTCAGAAAGAATTTGTTTCAGAATAAGTCGTATAAAGAACTACATTTGGTAGGCAATGAGCTGGTTGATGCTATAAATAAAGAAAAGATATATTTAAATGGCGGACCAGTAAGTAAATTGTATAAAACAAGAATAATAAGAGAGAATGGTATTTTTTTTAATGAGAAAATGTTATTTGCTGAAGACTGTGATTTTATGTTGAGGTATTACTCTCACATAGACTCTATAATATTTACAGGGTATACAGACTATATTTATAGACTACTTCCCGATTCTTTGTCACATCGTAAGCTTTCGTATGAAACAGAGTCTTATTGCTTGAACGAAATGATTTTACGTTATCGTGATTTAAAGAATCGCTTTGGCAAAGCTAACTTAGATGAATACAAATCTTCTATAATGCAGTATTTTTTAAGAGCTACAGATTCGGCAATTCGAGATGATGCAAGATTTTCATGTAGCTTGTCAAAACTGCGATGCTTGTATGATGTCTTCAAAAGTTTCTATGCAGATAAAGAATATCGACTTTATAAACCATATTGTAGGCATGAAATGTTGATGTACGTTTTTTTTGTCAACAAGCATCTACTTTGTATGATTTTATATTCTAAATATTTTTATCCGCTATTAAAAAAATAAAAAGTTAAGCAATGAAGATATTATATATAACCGGGCAGATTGCAAGTCATGGTGGAATAGAACGTGTTACTATCATGAAACTGAATTATCTAGTGAAAACAGGTAATGAGGTGTTTCTTTCCACTTACGAACAAATGGGTAGGCCATTAATATATCCATTGTCAGACAATGTGGAATATACAGATATTGCAGTAAATTATAATGTAGACTATAACAAAGAATCTTTGTATTCATGGAGATGTATTAAGTTGGTATGGAAGCATATACAAAGGACACGTAAATTAATAAATAGAATTAAACCAGATGTTATTGTAGTACCTAATTTTGGATATGAATATTGGTTTCTTCCTTTTATAAAGGGTAATTCAGCGATAATTCGCGAGTTTCATGATTCACAATATTGTGTAACCCATCATCGTCTGAAATACGCCATAGATGATTTTATTCAGAAATTATATGACAGAATAGTTGTTCTGACACCTCAGGAAAAAGAATATTTTAAATACAAAAAAAATATAGAAATTATACCTAATCCTGTGGCACTTTCTGAGAATGTTTCGGATTTGTGTGCGAAGAAAATCATTTCAATAGGAAGGATAGACAGGGTTAAGGGTTTTGAAAAATTAATAGAGATAGCTGCACTGGTAAATCGTAAACATCCTGATTGGATTTTTGAAATTTATGGAAATGGCGAAACATCATATGTGAACTACTTGAGACATAAAATTCATGAATCATGTCTTGATAACGTGATTTTGCTAAAAGGATACACTTCTGATGTTTGGAGTAAGTTAGTTGAAGCGTCTATCTATTTATGTACGTCAAAAACTGAAAGTTTTGGGCTTACCTTGGTGGAGGCAATGAGTGCGGGCTTACCTGTTGTTAGCTTTAATTGTCCTAATGGACCACGAAATATTATACATAATGAAGAGGACGGTTTTTTGGTCGATATAGATTCTGTAGAAAAAGCTTCAACAGCTTTAATTTTTATAATTGAAAACATTGCAGAAAGAAAGCGTTTGGGTAAGAATGCATATGAAAATTCTTTACGATTTTGTATAGATTTGATAATGAAAAGATGGATTAATTTGTTCAGGGAAATAATTTAAACATTTAAAATATGAAGTACGAATATTCTGCTGTCATCCGCACATTGGGTTTGGCTGGAGATAAGTATATGAGTCTGTTGAAATCTTTGGATCAACAGACAATTAAGCCCAAAGAAATTTTAGTTGTATTAGCAGAGGGGTATGATTTGCCACCTGAAAAAATTGGTTATGAGCGCTATGTGTTCAGTAAAAAGGGAATTGTTTCACAACGCTCGCTTGGTGCTATTGAGGCCAAGTCTGACTATTGTCTTTTCTTGGATGATGATCTTGAATTCGAACCAACTATGGTCGAGCGTTTATTTAAGCCAATTGAGGAAGGGGTTGCTGATGTTACGTTCCCTATAATACCAGAAATGGTACCTAAAACAACAAAGACAACAATACTTTCGGTATTATCCGCAACAGGAGTGCCGATGTTGACAAATAAGACAGGACAATATACAAGAATTACGAAAAGTGGCGGTTGGACATACAATGAAAATATAGATTTTTCAAAGGAGACATTGTATGAAGCTCAAACAGCACCTGGAGCGTGCTATCTTGTAAAAACGGAGTATGCACGTAAAATAAAATTTGAGGAGGAAAAATGGCTGGAACTAACAAGTTTCAGCTTGCCTGACGATCAGATAAACTTTTACAAATATTACAAGTTGGGGTATAAGATATATGGAATGTCAAATATCCATATCTTACATCTTGATGGCGGTGGTACAAATTATATTCGTCAGCAGAAAGCCACGTATGCGCTTGCCAAGCATCATGTGATATTTTGGCATCGTTTTGTATTCAAACCAAGTCGCAATATTGCGTTCAAAGTTATTAGTCTATTGTGTTTCATTTATTGGTTTTTTTCTTCTGCCATATTGAGTATTATAGTTTATTCTATTACTTTACGTGGTAAAATAGTAGTGAAGCATCTGACTGGTGAGATTGATGGGGTGAAATATTTGTTTAACAAAGACTACCGTAAACTTCCTGTAGTCACAAAAGAAAACTATTAAGTATGGATATTATTATCGGGGCTGGCATAACAGGATTGAGTTATGCAATGTTTAAGAAGGATGATGACTATGTCATTCTTGAGAAAGAGAAAGAAATAGGAGGCTATTGTCGTACAACAAAGCGTAATGGATTTGTTTGGGATTTTTCAGGACATTTCTTCCATTTCCAGAATGAGACCATTAAAAATCTTATTTTAGATGGAATGGATAGAGAAAAGATGGTGTCTGTTGTCAAGGAAACAAAAATCAAGTATAAAGACATACTTGTTGACTATCCTTTCCAAAAGAATATACACCAATTGCCCAAAGAAGAACTGCTTGATTGCCTGTATGACTTGTTTACTATTGTTTCAACCGAATATAACAATTTTCAAGAAATGTTGTATTGTAAGTTTGGTAAGTCTATCGCAGAGAAGTTTCTCATCCCATACAACGAGAAACTTTATGCATGCCATTTGAATACGTTGGATAAAAATGCTATGGGGCGTTTTTTCCCATTTGCCGATAAAGACGAAATTATTCGTAATTTCAGAGCGAAAGACAATTCTTCATACAATAGTTCCTTTGTATACCCGGAAGGAGGTGCCGTAAAGTATGTTGAGTCCATAGCTAAATATCTTGATATGAGTAAAATAAAATGCTCTGTAGAAGTTGTATCCATAAATTCAAAAAAACATACAGTATTATTATCTGATGGAAAAGAGTTAAAGTACGACAGACTTATATCAACATTGCCTTTCCCGGAACTTCTAAAGAAAGTAAATATTGAATATGATTCTTCTATTTATAACTGGAATCAGGTGCTTTGTTTTAATCTTGGTTTTGACAGAAAAGGACAGGACACAACAAATCATTGGTTATACTTTCCTGAAAAAAAATATTGTTTCTATCGTGTTGGATTTTATGACAACATTCTTGGACAAGACAGAATGTCGTTGTATGTAGAACTGGGATTCTCTAAAGATGTACACGTCAATCCTAATGAATGGATAGGAAAGGTTTTGAAAGATTTGAAAACAGCAGGTTTGATTTCAGATAATCAAGTTTTATTAGACTATCAAAGCATTGTAATGAATCCTGCATATGTGCATATAAACAAGAACTCAATAGATGATGTAAAAACGAAAAAAGAAATGTTAAAAGTAACTGATATATATTCTATAGGTCGTTATGGTAGTTGGACTTATTGTTCTATTGAGGATAATATAAAAGAGGCAAAAGAACTGGCAGAGAATATTGCCGTATAAATATGAAGAATCGTATATTTTTTTATGATTTAGTTCGGGTTGTGGCATGCATAATGGTTGTTGTTATGCATGCTCCAATGCCCAGCAAAAATATTGTTGGCGTTTTCACTTGGGGAATAACATACTTTACAATGCCGTGTATAGGTCTCTTTTTTACCGTTTCTGGAGCTTTGCTATTGCCTGTCTCCTGCTCTAATAATGATAGCATAACATTTGTAAAACGTAGAATAAAGAAATTTGTTGTTCCCGTTTTCATATGGAGTGTAATATATCTATTGGTTCAAGGGGTGTTCTTTACTGGTGATATCAATAATATTATGCGTTCTCTATGTTCCATTCCTTTTAGGAGACAGGAAGGTGTGTTATGGTTCATGTATACTCTTGTCGGATTGTATTTGATAGCACCAGTAATTAGTCCATGGCTTGAGCAAACAAGTAAAAGAACCATTCAGGTTTATTTGGGTATATGGGGAATAAGTTTATTGTATCCTTATTTAAAGCCTTTTGTTGAGATAGAAGAAAGTGCGTATGGTATTTGTTATTATACGAGTGGTTTTGTTGGGTATTTTGTTCTTGGCTATTATTTGAGAAGATATGGTTTAGATTTAAGTCTGAAATGCTCGTTGGGGGGGGTATCTAATAATGCAAATGATACCTGTATTCTTTAAAATATTCATTGACGATAAAGAACTATGTTTTGGGGATATATTTTGGTATTTGAGTGTCGATTCTCCGATTTTAGTTGTCCTTTGGTGAAATATATTAAAAAGAATGGCTGGTTATATGGAGCATAATGATAGGCTAAAGAAATCATGTATAATATTCAGTGATATGAGTTTTGGCATATACTTAAGTCATGTGCTGATTATGAGGTATGGATTATGGCATATGCAGGAAATAATGTGCATCAATAATTATATAATACAAACTATTGTTATTATAGTATTGACTTTATTGGCCTCGTTATTTTTCTGCTGCGTTATAAGTTTATCCCCAATAGGGAAATATGTTATTTGTTACAACAGAAGAGATAAATGAAAAAGATATCAAAAACTATACATTATTGTTGGTTTGGTCATAACCCGTTGCCTGAATCAGCCTTGAAGTGTATTGCAAGTTGGCGTAAATATTTGCCAGATTATAAGATAAAAGAATGGAATGAGGATAATTTTGATGTTGATATTATCCCATATACACAAGAGGCATATAAAGCAAAGAAATATGCCTTTGTTAGTGATTATGCCAGATTCTGGATATTGTATCAATATGGTGGTGTTTATTTTGATACAGATGTAGAGGTAATAAGGCCAATTGATGATATTATTGATAAAGGGGCTTTCTTTGGAATAGAAACCCCCGCAGTGGAAGGCATAAAATATCCACGTATAAATCCAGGACTTGGACTTGGTGTCGCATTAGGACATGATTTGTATGGAGAGATTTTGAATTACTATAAAATATTGCATTTCTTAGGGGAAGACGGTAGGCCCAATGAAATAACTATAGTTGAGCACATCACTAATGTTTTAATAAAACATGGAATGAAACAAACTAATGATATTCAATATGTGGCAGGAGCATGGATATATCCTGTTGACTATTTTAATCCGTTTGATGACAATACTGGTGTTTTACGTAAAACCAAGAATACACGTTCTATACATTGGTTTAGTAAAACATGGATGACAAAGGCTCAGACAAGAAGGAACAAAATAACACGTGTCTTACATCGTATATTTGGTGTAAATAGTTTGAAGTTTTTAAAGAAAATATTTAACTTAAAATGATTCCTGCACAATTATACATATACATATATACCATAATTATAGGTATTGTGGCAATGTCGTATTATGGAGTTTTGACTCAAAAGAGTGTCAATGGACTATTGAATAAAAGTATTGGTGGCAATTCTTTTATTGTCATATTATATATTATTGTAGCTTTGTTTATTGGATTTAGACCGATATCGGGCATATTTACGGATATGCTACTTTATTCATCAATGTATTATGACAATATTATGACAGATCATAATGATATTGGGATTTGGTGGCTTGCGAGCTTTTGTAAAAGTTGGAATTTGGAAAGTTCTGTTTGGTTTACAATAATATCATTTATCTATTTTGGTGCATATTTAAAAGCGTCAATGAATTTGTCAAAGAATAATGGAGGGTTGTTCTTTGTGACATTTCTAATAGCATTTTCCACATTCGCCTATGCGACAAATACGATACGTTGTGGTATGGCTACCTCAATAGCAATATTGGCAATGTCGTATTATTTGTTGAATGGAAAGAGCAGCAAAATCATTGCTTATATATTGTTTGTGTGCTCAATTATCACTCATAAATCATCAGCATTGCCAATAGCATGCTTATAATATCCTATTACAAAGTAGATGCAAAAAAATCAATGTTATTTTGGTTATTATCTGTCGTTCTAAGTTTGGTCATGGGAAATTCGATATCTTCAATGTTTGAAAATATAGGATTTGATGATAGAATGGATAAATATTTACAGGCCACAGACATGACCGGTTTCGCTTATGTTGGATTCCGTTGGGATTTTCTATTATATAGTATAATGCCTATACTATTGGCATACTACATAATCATTAAAAAGAAAATACGAGATAAAAAATATGAAACATTAATAAGTGCATATATTCTTTCTAATGCTTTTTGGGTAATGATTATTAGAGCCCAATTTTCCGACCGTTTTGCCTACTTATCTTGGTTTATGTATCCAATTGTTATAGCTTATCCTTTCTTAAAACTTGACATATTTGGGACTATGCAAGCTAAAATAGCAAAGAGGGTCTTTTTTGCTCATTTAGGTTTCACCTTATTTATGGTCTTTGTTTTTTATGCGTAAAATGGAAAATATGTTTGTAACAATAGGAATACCTTGCTATAATGTAGGGAGGTTTATAGCATTGTCGATTAAGTCTGTGTTGGCACAAACTTATACGAATTTTGAGCTTATAATAACAGACGATGGATCTACGGATAATACTATTGAAGAGATACGTAAATTCAACGATTCTCGCATAAAGTTGATTGTTGATGGTGAAAATCATGGAATCAGCTATCGCTTAAATCAGCAAATAGATATGGCTAAGGGGGATTTTTTTATCAGAATGGATGGCGATGACATCATGTTTCCCAATCGTGTTGAAGAACAAGTTCGATTCTTGTATTCACATCCCAACGTGGATGTGGTAGGGTCTTCTATTGTTGTAGTAGACGATGAGACTAAGATTATTGGCTTTAGAAAATATAACACATGTCAACTTTCTAAGGATAAATTGTATATTGGAACTTGTTTTGCTCACCCAACAGTCTGTGGTCGTATAAACTTCTTTAGAACGTATTACTATGATGAAGCATATAATGGTGCAGAGGATCATAATCTGTGGATTAGAGGTTTTTCTGGTTGTAATTATTCTACTATCGACTCTCCCTTAATGTTTTATCGTGATCCTTGTGTATTCAAGTTGAATACTTATCTTAGCAGAATGAAAATTTTGCGTAGAATGTATCGTGATTTTATCAAGTCTGATAATGAAAACGTACCTTTATTAAAAAAACTGATATTTAAGAGTTGTATAAAGAGTGTAATATCGTTCACTTTGGCAAAGCTTCATCTTGATTCATTAATGATAGCAAGACGTAATCAAAAAAATGTAGATGTAAAGTACCAAATAGTTTTTAGATGTAATATTGAAAATATGAGCCTTTATGCTGATAAATTTTTCAATGATATTCTACATATGATAAAAAATGGACAAGAATTTACCATTAAGTATTATTGGAACTTATAAACAGCAAAGTGAGATAATAGATAGAGTTTTATAATAAATGTAAGCACTCAAATTAGGGCTTAAGTAAGCACTTAAATTAGGGCTTAAATTAGAAAGAAGTATCTTCGCTGCTGAATTTAAAACGTTATATCAATTTCTTTTGTTTGACTTGTATATATGCTGTTAATTTACTAAATTTGTGGTAATAAAAAGTATAAGTATGTATATATCAAGAATAAAGCTATATAATTGGAAGAATTTTCGTGACTGTGAGGTTCTCCTTGTAGAACGTTGTTTTGTGATTGGTGCGAATGCGACTGGTAAATCCAATTTCTTGGATGTATTACGCTTCTTGCGTGATATAGTGAAGCAGGGCGGGGGACTTCAGTTCGCCGTGAATGTTCGTGGTGGATTGAAAAAAATCAGATGCTTGGCAGCAAGACAGCGGACTGAAGTATGCGTGGAGGTGGATATCTCTGAAAACGGTAAAAACGATCCAAAATGGAAATATTCTTTGGAACTGGCTAATACCGGAGGAGGTATTCAAAATGTCACTGCTTTAGTAAACCGTGAAGAGGTGTATAATTATTATAAAGATGAAACAATACTGTTGCGTGATAATTCTTTCAAAGAAGATGATGCGGAAACTAAGAAGTACACACATCTTGAGCAGCCAACAGCTAATGCAAAATTCAGGGAAATTAAAGACGTTTTTCAGACAACAGAGTATTTAAATGTGATTCCCCAGTTTGTACGGGACGCTGATTCCATAATGCTATCATCGGGAATGGAGGACTATTATGGACGAAATTTCATGAGACGTTTTGCGTTGTTGAATGAGAAAACCCGTAACAAATATCTTAAAATTATAAATGAGGTGTTGCTTACTGCTGTTCCGCAATTGGAAAATCTGTCTTTTGTGAAAGATGAAAAGGGGATTCCACATGTTGAAGCAAAGTATCATCATTGGAGAGCCAGAGGAAGTAAACAGAATGAACAAATGTTTTCTGATGGAACAATTCGCCTTATCGGATTCCTCTTTGCTATGCTTGACGGAAATGGCATAATTCTATTGGAAGAACCAGAGACAAATTTACATACGGCAATTGTTGCGGCTATACCAGAGTTTGTCGCCAAGGTGCAACGTAACAAGAAGAGGCAGGTTATAATAACGACTCATAGCTATGAGATATTGTCAAACAAGGGCATCAGAGCAGAGGAATTGGTAATATTGCGACCTTCTCCAGAAGGTACGATAGCGGAGAATGCCCTTGAAGACAAGGCTGTATCGGCAATGCTTGAGGCTGGATTGAGCGCTGCTGATGCCGCAATGGCAGAAACAAGAGCCGATAATATAGATGATATAGGCAATGTGGAACTTTAACCTAATATAAGTATGAAAGAGGTTTATATTGTAGGTGAAGATCCTGTTACAATAGAAATTATTCGCAGAATAGTTAAGGATTATGCTCCTAACTTATGTATAAAAGGTCAATTGCCGGCAAGGGGAAGCGAGATAAAAAGTAAGATGGAGAATTTCAATAAATTCTCACTTGTATATCCTGTCATTCTTCTTTCAGATATGGATACAGCCGATTGTGCTCCTTTGGCAAAGTCAGACCTTATGAAGGGAATGTCTCCACAGAATCGTAATTTTATAATAAACATAGCTGTGGATGAAGCAGAGGCTTGGCTCTTTGCTGACACAAATGGTTTTGCAAAATATTTAGGAGTTGCGGAGAAATATATACCAAAATCTTCAGAACAGAAATTCGGTGGATTAAAGAAACGCTTGGAAATAAATGTTCCATTGAAATCATCTTTCTATTTGACACATCAAGTCATAGTAAATTCAAATGAAAAGGAATTGCGAGAGCAGATTTACGCACCAGGCAAGTCTTGTAAAGGTCCTGAATATAATCCGGCATTATTGCCTTTTATAAAGAAATTTTGGAATATTGAGGAGGCCCGTAAAAACTCATATAGTCTTGAAGGCATGATAAAACGAATACAGAGTCTTTGCTGAAAAGGCAAAGATTACTGTTTTTCTATCCCCGTCCGAATGACGGCATAGCGCAGAGCGATACTGCGACGGGGAACAACTTTTTATTTTTATTATTTGTATTCTGTTGGTGGAGTAGGGCTTTATCATTCCACTAACGCATAATAGTATATCTTTAGAAATAGACTTTTTAAGGTAGGTATTCCAGTATGGAGTATCTGCCCTAAGTGGTATTGTAGTTTATGAATATCCTTCACGTAGTTAACATCTATTTTTGTTCTCCCTTATTTTTATCGGAGACCAATTTACGTATTTCAAGGAACGTGGCTATCGGATGAATGTAGTCTGTAGCCCAAGTGAGTATTTGGCTGACTATGCCAAGAAGCAAGGCTTTGACTATATTGATACTCCTGTGAACAGGAGTATTTCAATAAAGCAAGACTTGGCAAGTATAAGGAATATCTGCAAGTTTATACGCAAAAAGAAAATTGATATTGTTGTTGGTCATACGCCTAAGGGGGCATTGCTTGCGATGATTGCCGGATGGCTGTGCAGAGTGCCTAAGCGTATTTATTTTCGTCATGGACTGGTGTACGAGACGAGTCATGGATTGAAGCGGACTATACTTAAGACAGTTGACAGAATCGCATCGGCTTGTGCTACGCAGATTGTTTGTGTCAGTCCGTCGGTGCTTAAGCGGAGTATTGAGGACAGACTTGCTCCTGCTAAGAAGCAGATGATATTGAGTAAGGGTACTTGTAATGGTATTGATACGCAAGGACACTTTAATCCTGCAAACATTGACAAGGCACTACTAAACGAACTGAAAGCAAAGTATGGCATTAAGGATGATGATTTCGTTATAGGCTATTCTGGACGTATGGTGCGTGATAAGGGTATCATAGAGCTGGTGCGTGCTTTTGACAAACTGAAAGATGCTGACAACTGCAAGCTGTTGTTGGTGGGTATGTTTGAGAAGCGTGATGCTTTGCCTGAAGATGTGAAGAGTCGCATAGAGAATGATCCCCGTATCATCTATACAGGTTTTATCAATGGTGGAATGGAGTACTATTATGCCATGATGAATGTGTATGTGCTTGCATCGTATAGAGAAGGTTTCCCGACTGGTGTGCTTGAGGCGCAATCTATGGGAAAACCAGTTATAACTACACGTGTCACGGGATGTTGCGACTCGATAGTTGACGGAAAGACCGGATTGTTTATTGATAACGATGCCGACGATTTGGCTAAGAAGATAGATATGATTCGTATGGATAATGCTATTGATGGCAAAGAGGGACGTAAATGGGTTGTCGAAAACTTTGATAGCCGCATTGTGTGGAAAGAAATAGAAAAGTTATATTAACTCATCATTAATGTCCTGTTAAAATGGGACGAGTTGAACAATTAATCAAATAGCCCCGGAATTAGGGGATCATTTAGATCTTTGACATCATTGAAATTAGTCTTGTCGAACAGGTCATGCAAGTGGGTTTTGTCAGTCAATGATATGCTGAGAATCTGCAAGACTTCATAGGTTGAGCGTTTCAATTTCATATCATGTTGGACAATAGCCACAAGACAGTATGTGATAATAGCCACACTGATTTGTATGCGGACGGCGTTCTCTGTTGTGCCCCAGAATTTCTTTATCTTGAGGTGCTGCTTGAGCCATTTGAAGAACAACTCAATCAACCATCTTTTCTTATAAAGTTGGCGACATCCAGTGCAGAAAGTTGTTTCGCATTCGTCAGAAAAGTGAACTCACGGTCATCTTCCTCATCGTAATATCGGACGAGTCTGAATGACTCAGTATATTTCTTCTCGGAGAGATATCCAGTCAGTTTCACTTCCGCATCTGTCATTATGTTCTTTTGCATTCTCCGCTCCCATTTGACAGTCTTATACTTTAAGTTTGTCTTGGCTCTGACAACAAAGAAAGAGTCGTAAGATGTATCCTATAGAGTTCTTTAAAGAGTCATAAGCCCTGTCGAATATATAATAAGCGTTCGGTTCATAATGGATTGAAGACATTGCTGTAGAATCGTGCTTTGATGCAGTGGTTACATTATAGAAGGCAGGAACTTGTGCTTCAATGTCGTATAAGACATGAGCCTTCACTCCTCCTTTCTTGCTTCGGAATTTTGCCCAAGGGAATGTTGCAAGGCATAACGGAATCGTTGTTGAATCAAACGCATATTTCTTTCCGGAAATGTCAAGGATGTTGGTCGTCCGCTTCTCGCAGGCTCTCACGGTTACTCAGTTGTCCAAACATCATCGCAAGCATCTGATTCCAGCAAATGAAATGTTTTACATATCGGTTGCCATCATACTTGCGAACATAATTGTTGAACTAAGTCCTGTTTAGAAAAGCGGTTGGTTGAGAGAATACGTATTTGTCTTGGAACATAGCAGCTATTTGTATTAGACTGCAAAGTTGCAAAATCAAGTCCGTTTCATTTCAAAAACCGTGTAATTGGCTATATTTCAATAATTTCAAAGAACTATTTATCCGTAAGCAGTCATTTTAGACCGTCTTTCAAGCCTTGTTAATGAAATATACCTTTGCCTTGGATTTTAAACAAAGGCAAGATGAATATAAACGAAGAAGGTAAGTACTACGCCTCAATGGTTCGCAAGTTCCGAACAGAGTGCAACAGTAAGAACCTTCGTGGGTTCTGCAAAGAGCAAAAAGTAAGCTATATCAAAATGCTTCATTGTATACGTGACGATTCTTATCGTAAGTCAAGTATAAAGCCTGTCGCATTCGAAGGGGAACAGGGCTTGCGTCCATTGGTAGTGGATAGGACCGATTCCGAAATAACGGAGCCCGCAGTTTCTCCCGAAGCGCCATTATCGGACATGTTGCTTGATGATATTGACATAAGTTTCTGGATGAAATAACTAACAAACGATGAATATACTTATTACTGGAGTCCATGGTTTCGTAGGTTCAAACTTAGTGAAGTATCTCGCTAAAGAGAATACTATCTATGGATTGGACATTGTAAACCTGAGAAAGAGGGTGTGAAATGCACTTTTGGTTGGGAAGCGTTGGATACTGAGGGCATAATGCCTGAGATTGATGCTGTGATTCATTTGGCAGGAAAGGCACACGACACTCGCAACAAGAGTGCAGCAGATGTTTACTTTAAGGTGAATACAGGACTGACTCAAAAGATATTCGATTGGTATATGGCTTCGCATACTGCTAAGAAGTTTGTGTTCTTTTCAACTGCCAAGGCAGCTGCAGAGTGTGTGCCAGAGATTCTAAGAGAAGATGTAACGCCTACTCCTAAAGGTCCTTACGGCGAAAGCAAGATAAAGGCAGAGGACTATATCTTGGATGCCTTGGAGAAGCAAGGTGTGCCGCACAAGTCAATGAGCAGTGTGGTGCCTGGAACGGACAGACCAAAGAACGGCAAGGAGGTGTATATCTTCCGTCCTTGCATGATACATGGTCCTGGCAACAAGGGTAACCTTAACTTGCTGTATGGTGTGGTGAGCAAGGGTATTCCTTGGCCTCTTGGTGCATTTGAGAACCGCAGAACTTTCACTTCGGTGGAGAACATCTGCTTTGCAGTGAATGGTGTGCTGACTAAGGATGTGCCTTCTGGCATATATAATATGGGAGATGACGAGGCTTTGTCTACTAATGAGCTTATAGAGGTAATCTGTGAGACTTTAGGTAAGAAAGCACGCATCTGGCGCATACCTAAGGGCTTCATGAACGGAGTGGCTAAGGTGGGCGGTTTGCTTCACTTGCCGTTGAATCCTTTGCGTATGCAGAAGCTGACCGAGAATTATGTCAGCTCGAATGAGAAGATAAAGAAGGCGCTTGGAATAAAGAAATTCCCTGTGGACGCACGCGAGGGATTGAAACAGACTATTGCTTGCTTTGCAAAGCAATAATCGGCCTTAAGGAGTAGAATAGAAAAGTGTAACCACTCAATGATATGTATCTGCTTGTCAAAGAGCTGGTTTGTAAGCCTTCAAGCTATGAATGGTAGCAGAGCTTTTTTCGGTCTGCGGCCAGATAAAATCGGATTGGCAATCAGCCGATAGTCAATAATCAAGTCGAATTTTAAGAACTCAGCTATAAGCACCAGTAAATGTGCTCATATAAAGAGGTATGCTCGAATTTGAGCACTTACAGTGCTTACAATAGAAATTCTAATATAATCAAAGGAAATCCAAACATGACGTATCTTATTATTTTCGTTCTGCTCCTTGCGGCGGAACTGGTCTATTTCCGCATTGCGGACAAGTGTAATATTATCGACAAGCCTAACGAGCGTTCATCGCACTCGACGATTGTGTTGCGTGGTGGTGGCATCATCTTCCTGATTGGTGCTTGGGTGTGGAGCGCATTCTTCGGATTTGAATATCCGTGGTTCTTGGCAGGACTGACTTTGGTTGCAGGAGTGAGCTTTGTGGATGATATTCATTCATTGCCCGACTCTATAAGATTGGTGGCTCAGTTTGTGGCGGCAGCAATGGTGTTTTATCAAATGGGAATATTACATTGGTCGATGTGGTGGGTGATAGTGATTGCACTTGTTGTTTGTGTTGGAGCAACAAATGTAATAAACTTTATGGATGGAATCAATGGTATTACAGCAGGATATTCATTGGCAGTATTGTTTCCGTTAGCTGTTGTAAATATAGATAATAGCTATATGGAGCAGAGTTTGATTGTCTCAACTATTCTTTCTTTATTGGTGTTTTGTATCTTCAATTTCCGACCGAAAGGGAAAGCAAAATGCTTTGCTGGGGATGTAGGTTCTATTGGTATTGCGTTCATTCTATTGTTCATGTTGGGAAATGTGATTATTAAAACAGGCGATATTACTTGGTTGATATTCCTGTTGGTATATGGCGTGGATGGCTGTTTGACGATTATGCATCGCATTATGCTGCATGAGAATTTGGGAGAGGCTCATAGAAAACATGTCTATCAGATCATGGCGAATGAGCTGAAAATTGGCCATGTTAAGGTGACGTTATTCTATATGGCTATGCAGTTGGCTGTATCGTTGGGATTTGTTTATCTCTGCCCGAATACGGTGCTGTGCCATTGGTGCTATATGGTTGCCGCTATTGTAGTGCTCGCTGTAGCATATATTCTTTCAAAAGGAAATATTATCATTTACATGAGGAGTATCTTGCTTCTCTCAAAAATTAATTATTATGGAACAGATAGATGAAAAATTAATATCAAAGTTATTTGAGCAAGCAAAAGAGAATCCCCGTTTACGTCATGGCTTCGACTTACGCACATCTCCGTCTGACACAAGCCAGCGTATGTTGAATGCTTTGTTGCCGGGAACGGTTGTGCCCATCCATCGGCATGAAGATACAGCGGAGACTGTTATCTGTTTATGTGGCAAGTTGGATGAGGTTATTTATGAGGAGGTGGATTCCCAGTTGTCTCCTTTAACGGGAAGTCGTTTCCGGGAAATAGAGCGCATTCACCTTTGTCCTGCCCAAGCCCAATATGGCTGTCAGGTTCCGAAAGGTGCGTGGCACACGGTGGAGGTGATAGAGCCGAGTGTGATATTTGAGGCGAAGGATGGAAAGTATATGGGGTAAGGCCTCTCCCCAGCCCTCCTCTAAAGGGAAGGGGTGATGGATGTTAACCTCTCCCTATAACAGATAGGCATTGGGAATATTTTGATGATATCATTTGTGACACCGCTTTGCATAACTTATGCTGAGAGAGTATCAGGAAGAGATACGCAATCATGTAGTGGATGCTTTTGAGAAGTATCGCTCCGTGATGGTGCAGATGCCGACAGGAACAGGCAAGACTGTGGTTCTTGCTTCGATAGTGGAGATGTTCCTGCGTGGTAATAGTACTCAGACTGTGCTCATTGTGGCACACCGTAAGGAACTGGTGGAGCAAATTCGTGAGACTCTGAAGCAACAGTGTTTCCCTTCCCTTATTTCAAATTCTATACGAGTACATTCCATACAATGGTTGAGTCGGAGAATTGATTGTGTTGATTTTGTTCCCTCTTTAGTCATTATTGATGAGGCGCATCATGCCCTTGCTAAGACCTATAAAGTGATGTGGCAACAATGGCAGGGAGCGAAGTTCTTGGGATTGACGGCTACTCCTTGCCGGTTGAATAAGCATGGGTTTACGGACTTGTTTGATCTCCTGTTGCAATCGTGGTCGCATAACAGGTTTATTGCCGAGGGATGGTTGTCGTTGTATGACTATATGTCGGTGAGGACCGATAGCGAGGAGTGGCGTATGGTAAACTCGTTGAAGAAGCGAGGAGCGGACGGGGATTTCTCGTTGAAGGAGATGAGTGAGAAGTTGGATGTGCGACCAAGTATTGAAAGACTTTGTGATACAGTGTTGAGGTATGCACGGGACAAGAAGGGGATTGTGTATGCCATAGATATTCAGCATGCGGAGCATATTACGGAATACTATAGGGAGCATGGAATCAATGCCGTGGTGATTAGTTCGAAGACACCTACTGATGAGAGACAAATGCTTATTGGACGGTTTAAAGAGAGTGTTATCCTGAAAGATAAGGCGAACGGGTCGGATAGGACAAACATGGCAATGGAGAGCATTCAGGTCTTGGTGAATGTTGACCTGTTCGGCGAAGGCTTTGATTGTCCCGATGTGGAGTTCATACAGTTGGCGCGGCCTACATTGTCACTTGCGAAATACTTGCAGCAGGTGGGACGTGGAATGCGTGTGTTTGACGGCAAGAAGTATTGTCTGATATTGGACAATGTTGGGTTGTACAGACTGTTCGGGTTGCCGTCGGATGACAGGGATTGGCTTGCCATGTTTGAGGGTTCGGAGGCTGGAAAGGGAAACTTGAAGAGGGCAGAAGAGAGGGTGCTTGCCGCTTATTCCATCTGTCATGACACTCTGGATGAGATTACAGCTGATGAGCAGACAGACTTAATCATTGTGATGGCGCATGACGGACAGCGCAATGACTTGGAGGCTGCCTATAAATATAGAATCTTGCGCAATGCGGATGGTTTGACAGGGGTGGTTGACAAAGATGGCAAAGAGGTGCTGCCGTGCATCTATAATAAGGTGGAACTGAAACTATATGGAATAGCCAAACTCTACTCACGAAGGAAAGTAGACCGGGAGAGTCCGTGGATAGACTTGCAGAATGGGATAAGATTCCGATGCCAACCCAAAATAGAAAAGTATGGTTTCCTGGAGTTTTGTACAACGGACGGCTTGCGACTTTACCCGAGAGTGCAGACGAAGTTGATGGATGAAACTTGCTTTGTCACGCCTGCTGCATTGTCACATGGAATAGATGATGGGCTGCGGTTCCGTAATTTCTACATACCGCCTTCCAAGGATGAACCACAAATTTATACTTTCAAGGATAAGATGGACAGTTACGCATTGTTTGAGAGTGCGGACGGATTACTTTATTTCAGGAATGGATTGGAAGCAGGATTGCACCCTGTCTCGTTGGATGAATGGAAAGAGGAGAAGATTCGCTGGACAGATAGGATAAAGGACTTTGAGAATCAAGTGAAGAGATGTGGAGAGAGAAGGATATTCCCATACCACATAAAGGTGGAGATTAATCATGGTTATAAGTTGTCCGACTACAATGAAGTCACAGATATCCGCATCACCCGCAATGGTCAGAAAGCCTACAATACCTTTGCCTTTGATATGTTGTCCCATCGTTGGAAATCAAAAGGGTCGTACACGGAAATATTTCCCCCTGCATACGGTATTCGTGTCGTAAGGAATTGGGAGGGCAAGTATCTGTTGCGTACATCTTATTTTGAGAAATTCAGCACGGAAGAAGATCTGAAGTTTGATTTTGCGGAATTGCAGGATGAAGCCTATCTGTATATCCAGAATGACGGCAAAGAGTATTATGTTGACCTTGAAAGCAAAGTCTGCTTTGAACAAAAGCCCAAGTTGGTAAGGATAGGATTCATGCTATTCCAAAAGGACGGCGATTTGCATTTTCCGTTTGACTATCGTTTGAGTGGCAGCATACCTTATCGACGCGGAGAGATTGCCGGAGGAGAGGATGTTTGCTTCATTGGGAAAAACATGATTGTATTAAAAGATAGTTCTTCCATATTCTATATCCGTCAACGTTACAGTGACGGCAAACGTTTTATTGTCAGTAAAAATAGGGAAGAAGGAGTTGCTGGCATTTTATATGATTTGTATTATGACGGGAAGAATCCTGTGGAAATACAACAGCGGAAACCATAAACCACATGACGGTGGTGTGTCATAACCCCAAACTCTGACACATATAAAAGGGGCTGTACCAAAACTTCCATTTCAACACAGCCCCATATTATTATAATTCGTCGATAGAACCTCGTACGATACCTCGCTTGGATGATTTGATGAAACTGAGAATCAAATCACGCTCTTCACTTGGTTCATATTCCGTTTCAATTGCTTTCAAAGCATCTGTATTATTAAGCCCACGGGTATATAATGTCCTGTAGATATCTTGGATTAGATATACCTGTTGATTGCTGAATCCACGACGGCGTAAACCAACAATATTGATTCCGCAATAAACAATCGGGTCTCGTCCGATAAGGGTATATGGAGGAATATCTTTTCCTATTCGGGAACCTCCTTGTATCATGACGTGTTTTGAGATGCGGGTGAATTGATGGACAAGTGATCCTCCGCTGACAATGGCAAAATCATCTATTTCCACTTCGCCTGCTATCTGTGAGGCATTGCCGATGATGACATTGTCTTTCACGATACAATCGTGTGCTATATGGGAATAAGCCATAATCAAGCAGTTCTTCCCGACAACAGTCTTTCCTTTTGAGGCTGTTCCTCGGTTGATGGTAACGCATTCACGCAACGTGGTGTTGTCTCCGATTTCCGCTGTGGTTATTTCTCCTTTGAATTTCAAATCTTGAGGGATTCCTGCTACCACAGCTCCTGGGAATACTTGGCAGTTCTTGCCTAAACGTGCGCCATCAAGGATGACAGCGTGAGGGAAAATATGACAATTGTCACCGATAACAACATCCTCTTCGATGACTGCAAACGGGTCAATCGTGACATTTTCCCCAATCTTAGCATTGGGATGTACGACTGCTAATGGTGAGATATTCATATCGAATTGCTTTTTTATTTGTTCTTTATTATTTGAGCCATAAATTCAGCTTCACTAACCAAGGTGTCACCTACGAACACTAATCCTTTCATGGTGGAGATGCCGCGGCGTATCGGAGCCAACAATTCCAAACGCAAGATCAAGGTGTTGCCCGGAACAACTTTTTGGCGGAACTTGACTCCGTCAATCTTCATGAAGTAAGTAGAATAACGTTCAGGCTCTTCAACAGAATTCAAGACCAAGAGACCTCCTGTTTGCGCCATGGCTTCAACTTGCAAAACGCCTGGCATAACAGGCTCTTGCGGGAAATGTCCTTGGAAGAATGGTTCGTTGGCTGTGATATTTTTTATACCGACAATATAGTTGTCTCCGATTTCTATGATTTTGTCAACCAACAGGAATGGATAGCGGTGAGGCAGTAATTCACGGATACGGTTGATATCCATTACTGGAGCTTTGTTGGGATCATAAACTGGAGCTTGCACTTCATTCAGCTTTATTTCCTTGCGAATCATGCGAGCCAATTTGTTATTGATGCTGTGTCCCGGATGTGTTGCGATGATGCGGCCCTTCAATGTGCGTCCGATAAGGGCGATGTCACCGATTACATCTAATAACTTATGTCTTGCCGGTTCATTGTCAAATACCAATGGATTATTGCTGATGTAGCCTAATTCCTCCGCACTCTTGCGAGGCTGGTTCATCATGTCTGCCAATTTATCCAAAGAATCCTGGGAAACCTTTTGGTCATAGATAACGATAGCATTGTCCAAGTCTCCACCTTTAATCAAATTGTTCTGAATTAACATTTCTATTTCACGAACGAACACAAATGTGCGTGATGCGGAAATTTCGGATGGGAACTGGCTAAGGTCATCCATTACGGCATACTGGTTAGTCAAAACCGGAGAGTTATATGAAACCAAAACATTCACACTGAAGTTATCTTCAGGAAGAATCATGATAGAAGCACCCGTTTCTTCGTCTTTAACTTCAATTTTATGCTTGACAATATAATATTGTTTATTGGCAGTCTGCTTTTTCAATCCGACTTTGCTGATTCCCTCTGTATAGAAACGTGAGCTTCCGTCCAAGATTGGGAATTCAGGAGCATCGACCTCAATCAAACAGTTGTCAATCCCGGCAGCGTAGAGGGCAGCCATCGCATGTTCGATGGTACTGATTTGGATATCTTTTTTACCAATAACAGTTCCTCTTTGCGTATTGATTACATTTTCAGCCACAGCATCGATAATAGGTTGTTCTGGCAGATCCGTACGTTTGATTTTATACCCATGATTCTCGGGGGCAGGGTTGAATGTGATATGGATATTTAATCCAGTATGTAAGCCTTTACCCTCCAGACTGAAGCTATCAGCTAATGTATTTTGCTTTTGCATAGTTTTATTCTTTATTTATTAACTTCTTTAATTCTTCTAATTCACGTTGCAATTGCCCCATTGTCCGGTACATGTCTGGAAGGCGGCCGAATATTGCGCTTGAACGCATGAATGATTTTGCCTGAATAGCTGGTGCTCCTAATACGGTTGTCGGTGCTTTGATATCACTGATGACTCCTGATTGAGCACCGAAATTAACGTTGTCAGCTATTTTGATATGTCCAGCCAATCCAACTTGTCCGCCAAACATACAATGTTTACCTATCTTGGTTGAACCAGCAATGCCAACTTGTGCAGCCATGACAGTGTTTTCTCCCACTTCAACATTATGGGCAATCTGTACCAAGTTGTCTAATTTAACTCCTTTGCGGATGATGGTCGATTCCATTACAGCACGGTCGATAGTCGTGTTAGCTCCGATTTCCACATCATCTTCGATAACCACATTTCCCAATTGAGGAATCTTTTTGTAAACATCACCTTCCGGTGCAAATCCAAATCCGTCCGCTCCGATGACAGAACCCGCATGAAGGATACAATTATTACCGATGGCGCAACCTTCATAGATAGTAACGTGTGGATAGATGATGCAGTTGTCTGCAATGGTAACATTATCACCTATGTATGTTTGAGGGAATATACGGCAATTCTTACCTATGCGGGCATTTTCACCCACGTAAGCGAAATTGCCAATATAACATCCTTCTCCTATGGTCGCTGTTTTAGCAATGAAGGCGGTCGAGTCAATGCCAGATGCGTTTTTTTGTTTATGTTGTTCTACTATATTTAACAAAACCGCTAATGAGGCATAAGCATTTTCTACTCTTACCATAGTAGCCGGGACACGTTCTATCGGTGCAAAGTCGTTATTTACTAATACGATGCTTGCTTTCGTATGATAGATATAATGTTCGTATTTGGCATTTGCCAAGAATGTCAATGTTCCCGGCTTGCCATCTTCTATTTTTGAAAAATTGCTTACTTTCACATCCGGATTGCCTTCAACAGTTCCATTTAAAAAGGAGGCAATTTGTATGGCTGAAAACTCCATTACTTTTCTTTTATTTTATTAGTGATATAATTATTGATGAAAATAAGGAACGATTTGCTGCATCCCTCTCATCTTAATTTATCAAGAACTGATTAAATAAGACCTTTATCTCTCAAGTAACCTGCCATTTCCTGTTGCACTGCTTTAGCTGCTTCGCGAGAAGCCTCAGCGAATTTCTCTGTTTTATCTACATAGATAATCGCTCTTGATGAGTTGACAAGCAAGCCGCACTGTTCGTTCATTCCATATTCGGCTACCTCTTTTAAGCTGCCACCTTGTGCTCCGACTCCAGGGACAAGAAGGAAATGGTGAGGAGCAAACTTACGGATGTCTAAGAACATTTTGCCTTGTGTAGCTCCCACGACATACATCATTTGGTCATCTGAAGCCCATTCTTGAGATTTCTTCAATACCTTTTCAAACAGGCGTTCTCCGTTTGCATCTTCAGTGAGCTGGAAGTCATGTGAACCCTTATTGGAAGTCAAAGCCAACAGGATTACCCAAGCATCAGGATAAATCAAGAATGGTTTAACGCTATCTTCACCCATGTAAGGAGCTACTGTTACGGCATCAACATGCATGTAGTCGAAGAAAGAGCGGGCATACATTTCGGATGTGTTACCGATATCTCCACGTTTTGCGTCCGCAATGATGAATTGGTCGGGATAATGTTCTTTCAAGTAGTGAACCGTTTCTCGAAAGCCATGATGCCTTTTACACCTAAACTTTCGTAAAATGCCATGTTAGGTTTGTATGCGACGCAGTAATCAGCAGTAGCATCGATAATCGCCTTGTTGAAGGCATATATAGGATCTTCTTCATTCAACAAGTGAGCCGGGATTTTCTTAATGTCTGTATCCAAGCCTACGCACAAGAATGAATGTTTTTTCTTGATATTTTCAAATAATTGCTGTTTGTTCATATTTTATGTCTCCTTTTTTATAGTTCAGACTCTTTCATTCGCTCCGCATTCTCCGCTACTATTAAATGGTCAATGCAATCTTGTATATTGCCATCCATGAACGCTGAAAGGTTATATATTGTATAGTTGATGCGATGGTCGGTTATTCGTCCCTGAGGATAGTTATATGTCCTGATCTTTGCGGAACGGTCACCGGTAGAAACCATTGTCTTGCGTCTGCTTGCAATGTCATCAACATATTTCTGATGTTCTTTGTCGTAGATGAATGAACGTAGTCGAGTCAAAGCCCTCTCTTTGTTCTTGGGCTGGTCTCTCGTTTCTGTACACTCAATCAGTATCTCCTCGCTGGTTCCAGTGATTGGATTCTTCCAGACATAGCGCAATCTTACTCCCGATTCCACCTTGTTTACATTTTGTCCACCCGCACCTCCGGAACGGAAAGTATCCCATTTGATTTCACCTTCGTTGATTTCCACGTCAAACTCATCGGCTTCGGGAAGGACAGCGACTGTTGCAGCAGACGTATGTACTCGCCCTTGCGTTTCAGTAGCTGGAACACGTTGCACACGGTGTACTCCCGGATTCATATTTCAAAGTGCCGTACACTTTTTCTCCGGTCACTGTGAAAATGATTTCTTTATAGCCACCCGCTGCTCCTTCATTGAAACTGGAAACGGCTATTTTCCACCCTTTAGACTCGCAATACTTTACATACATCCGGTATAAATCTCCGGCAAAGATGGCCGCTTCGTCACCTCCGGTACCACCTCTGATTTCGACAATTGCGTTTTTGTCATCTTCCGGGTCACTTGGTACCAATAGCAGCTTTATGTCCTCTTCCAATTGCGGAACACGCTCATTGCAGCTGTCCAGCTCTTCACGGGCGATTTCTCTCATTTCCGAATCTTGCTCGGTTTCCAACAGCTCCTTTGCTTCGGCTATCCCCTCCAATACTTGAACATATTCGGTACGCTTTTGCATGATTTTCTCCAAATCGCTATACTCTTTGTTGAGTTTAACGAATCGTTTCATGTCTGCAATGACAGCCGGGTCGGTTATCAACGTACCGATTTCTTCAAATCGGCTGACTAATCCGTCTAATTTTTCTAACAGCGTGTTCTTTTCTGCCATCTATATATTAATATGTATAAGTTCCGTTTTCGCTTTCGATGGTCAGCTTGTTGCTATCCGATTCTTCAACCCTTCCGACAATGCGAGCATCAATATTAAAGCTCTTGGAGATTTCCATCACCTCTTTTGCATATTCAGGGGCAATATAGATTTCCATACGGTGTCCCATATTGAATACTTTGTACATCTCACTCCAGTCTGTACCGCTCTGTTGCTGAATGATACGGAACAATGGAGGCACAGGGAACAAGTTGTCTTTGATGACGTGCTTGTTATGTACAAAATGCATTACTTTGGTTTGTGCCCCACCTGAACAATGAACCATGCCATGGATTTGAGGACGAAGCTGGTCTAACAATTTCTTGATGACTGGCGCATAAGTACGGGTAGGAGAGAGTACCAACTTACCAGCATCAATGCCCAACTCTTCAATAGCGTCTGTAAGTTTCAGCCCGCCTGAGTAAACCAATTCATCTGGAACGGCAGCATCGTAACTCTCCGGATATTTCTGCCAAATATTTGGCAAAGACATCGTGCCGCGCAGAAGTCAGGCCATTGCTTCCTGTTCCGCCATTATATTCTTTTTCGTATGTTGCTTGGCCGAAAGAGGCAAGACCAACGATGACATCTCCTCCTTGGATATTCTTATTGTCAATAACATCAGCCCGTTTCATGCGGCATGTAACCGTACTGTCTACAATAATCGTGCGGACTAAATCTCCGACATCAGCAGTTTCACCGCCTGTAGCATAGCAACCTACTCCCATGGAGCGCAATTCAGCCAACAACTCATCCGTCCCATTGATGATAGCGGAAATGACTTCGCCTGGAATCAATAGTTTATTACGTCCGATAGTGGAAGAAACTAAAATGTTGTCCACGGCTCCTACACATAACAAATCGTCTATATTCATGATAAGAGCGTCTTGTGCGATACCTTTCCATACAGAGAGGTCGCCAGTCTCTTTCCAATACATATATGCCAAAGAAGATTTGTCCCGGCACCATCAGCATGCATGATATTGCAATAGTTTGGATCACCCCCTAATATATCCGGGATGATTTTACAGAAAGCGTTAGGGAAGATACCCTTGTCGATGTTCTTGATAGCATTGTGAACATCTTCTTTCGATGCGGACACGCCGCGCAGATTATAACGTTGATCGCTCATTGTTTATATTGTTAGGACTGCAAATATACTCTTTTTTCTCTTATTATCTAAGTTTTAAGACATCTCCTTCTTCAGGAATATAATCTTTATCTTTTTTATTTAGCTTATAAAGACTTTTCATCTGGATTCCGAACTGTTGGGAAATGCTGTGCATTGAATCACCGATGCGTACCACATAGTCAAAATGAGGCTTGTTCGCACGCTTCTTCTTTTTCTCCAAGTAGACGATGTCGTTAGTCTGAAGCGGGAAGTCTTTAGGTATTTCATTGAATTTGCTCAGCTTATGGATACTTATGCCTGTATTGCGGGCAATTTCTTCCAAACTATCTCCCCTGCGGGCATGTACATAAAGAAGTCCGTTGCTCCGGTAGATGGTATAGCGTATAGTTGGAGTGGATGTGTTATCCTTTGTAGGAGCTTTTTTTCTCTTTGCCGAATCATATTCATAAAGTTCATACTCTTCGATGACCTTTATGAGCTTGTTTGCATATTTTTATCGGTCGCATATCCGCATTTTTGCAACCCCTTAGCCCATCCTCGATAGTCCCGTATGTTGAGTTGGAAAAGAGAGAGGCGTACCTCGGACGTAAGGCAATGAATTTGGAATGATCTTCGTATGAATCTTTTACAGCATCATACTTGCGGAAACATTCTCCTCGCAAATCGTCATTATGGTAGACTCGTTTGCCTTTCCACTCGTGGCATTTTATACCGAAATGGTTATTTGACCGTTTTGCCAAGTCGCTCATCCCTGCTCCGGATTCCAATAGCCCTTGCGCCAAGGTAATACTTGCCGGGATTTTGTATTTATGTTGTTGTTCAATGGCAAGGTCTTTATATTTATGGATGTAACGGTGGTACGATGACAACGCTGAGGCGTCATTCGCCCTACACCATTGTGTAAATGCGAAAAACAAAGCAACCACAATGGCTCCAATATGCAATTTTTGCTTCATTCTTGTTTATTTTTGTGCAAACATACATAAAAACATGGAAAATACCTATTTTTTCTTACCTTTACCCCACTAATATATATATTTGGAACAATGAATAGTAAACATATTGAAATAACGTACCACGAATTTGATTGTGCAGAATTGGATTCGGTGAGGAAAAGTTTGTATGATGCGGCTTTGGCTGCTTCGGAACGTGCCTATGCTCCTTACTCTCACTTTCAGGTGGGGGCTGCTGCTCTTTTGGGAAATGGGGAAATCGTAACAGGAAGCAACCAAGAAAATGCTGCGTATCCTTCCGGTTTGTGTGCGGAACGAGTGGCTCTTTTCGCTGCGTGTGCTGCCTATCCGGATGTGCCTGTACTCCGTTTGGCTATTATAGCTCAGTCGAAAGGAGAGGTGAAAGATTCCATATCGCCTTGCGGGGCATGCCGGCAGGTGATACTTGAAGTGGAACAACGTTCGCGGGTTCCGATGGAAATATTGCTGTGTGGAAAAGAGAAAGTAAAGGTTATGGAAGGAATAACCTCTTTGCTCCCGTTTGTTTT
The DNA here is from genome assembly GCA_022009975.1 of Phocaeicola vulgatus. GTDB lineage: Bacteria > Bacteroidota > Bacteroidia > Bacteroidales > Tannerellaceae > Parabacteroides. The sequence goes on from CP091733.1 coordinate 1,133,903, forward strand.
CACATCAGAAGATTTGTAACTCTTGGAAAGTTTTTGCCGTTCAGATAACTAATTCGCCTGACTTCGTCAATGCGTACCCCGAAATCGAGGCGCATAAAAGTTTAATAATTATATATCAATCAGTTAATTATGAAAATGATATTTTTATGGAGACGAAGTCAGGAGAATGATTATGTCAAAGACATTATTTTGACACAGCCTCCATTTTACCGTTCAGATAGGCAATTCGTTTAAGAGCTTTCTTTTTTTCGCGTGTCATTTGGTAAATGTCGCTCAATGTAGAGGCAAGCTGATAAGTGGCAACCAATGCTTTTTTGTCGTTTTCTGCCATATAGATGATATAAGGCTTTCCTCCTTTATATTCCACTTTCAGCCGTTTGTCCGCATTGTCGTTGATGAACTTGATGGCATCCATCCCATTCTCGGCTTTATACGTCACGACCTCAGTTGTATTTCCCAAATCCTTGAAATGGTAATTGAGCCCTCCATCGTATGGAATTGTCGCTGTTTCGGCGAAAAGACCGTCTGGCGTGCTTATCTTGATGCTGGTATGGTCAATGGGTTTCCCTCCGAAATAGACACTCGCCAAGTACATCTCCCCATTTTCATTTACGCCGCATCTCACATAACAGCGTTGGACATTCCTTTCAATGGTCTGCTGTCTCCAGATATAATTTCCGATTTCTTCGTAAAGCGTATCTTTTTCGAAAGTAAATCCAGCTTTCAATGAATCTGATTCATGCAGTCGGATAGGCATGAGGCTGTCGCAATAAGCAATGTTGCGTGTCGCTTCTTTTATGTCCACTTCCCTCATCAAAGCCAATGCTTCTTTCAAGACACCCAATTCTTTGGGATAGTTAGCTCTTAGGCTGTCTATCTCTGACCGCGCAGCAAAAAACTCATTACGTTCCATGAAAGCACGAGCTTGTTCCAATTGTGCTTTCGCCTCTTTCTCCGCTCCGCCACAGCTACATAGGGCAGCGGCGAATAGTATGCAAATAATAGATTTGTTCATTGTTTTACTCCGTTTGATGGATACAAAGATAATGGTTTTATCTTGTAGATTTGCCAATATGGTGAAGAATCTGTACTTTTGCCAGCGTTTAAAGCGAGTCTATGTATATAAGTGAAGAAGAATTGTTGAGTCACATCTCTGCTAAACCTTTTCATTTGGTCTCAGAAGCAGCTGATGAGATGGGAGTTGAAGCGTATGTGATTGGTGGTTATGTGCGAGACATCTTTTTGAATCGTCATTCAAAAGATATTGATATAGTAGCGGTTGGCAGTGGAATAGAATTGGCAAAACGTGTGGCTTCCAAATTGGGTAAGCGTGCGTTTTTGTCTGTGTTCAAAAATTTTGGGACGGCTCAGGTCAAATGTGGCGATTTGGAATTGGAGTTTGTCGGAGCGAGGCGGGAATCATACAGCCATGACAGCCGCAAACCGGTGGTGGAAGACGGCACATTGGAGGATGACCAAAATAGAAGGGACTTTACAATCAACGCATTGGCTCTTTGCCTTAACAAAAATCGCTATGGGGAATTAGTGGATCCTTTCGGCGGATTGGAGGATATGGAGGATTTGACGATTCGCACGCCATTGGATCCGGACATTACGTTCAGTGATGACCCCTTGCGCATGATGCGGGCAATTCGCTTTGCCACACAGTTGGGATTCTTCATAGACCCGGATACGTTTGATGCCATCATACGAAATAGAGAACGCATTGAAATCATATCAAAAGAACGTATTGCTGACGAACTGAATAAGATTGTTCTTTCTCCTAAACCTTCAATTGGTTTCGATTTGCTGGACAAAAGTGGCTTGCTTCCGTTTATCTTCCCTGAACTCTGTGCCTTGAAAGGTGTGGAAACCAAAGAGGGGATTGGACATAAAGATAACTTCGCTCATACATTGATGGTACTTGACCGGCTTAGCAAAACGACAGATAAGTTGTGGTTGCGTTGGAGTGCCTTGTTTCATGACATAGGGAAACCGGCAACTAAACGTTTTGATAACCGTTTGGGTTGGACTTTCCATAATCATAACTACATAGGGGAGAAAATGATTCCAAATATCTTCCGTAAGATGAAGCTCCCGATGAACGAGAAAATGAAGTATGTGCAAAAGATGGTCAATTTGCACATGCGTCCGATTGTATTGGCGGATGAAGAGGTTACGGATTCTGCTATTCGCCGTTTGCTCTTTGATGCGGGCGATGACATTGACGACTTGATGTTGCTTTGCGAGGCGGATATTACCAGCAAGAATCCAGATAAAGTAAACGCTTTTTGGAAAACTTCCAGTTGGTGCGTTCTAAATTGGCAGAAATAGAAGAGAAAGACCGTGTCCGTAATTTCCAACCTCCGGTGACTGGAGAAGAAATCATGGCAATGTTCGGTTTGCCCCCGTCCCGTGAAGTGGGTGTGCTGAAAGAGGCGATAAAGAATGCCATATTGGATGGCATTATCCCGAACGAATATGAAGCGGCACGTGACTTTTTGTTGGAACGTGCGGCAAAGATGGGACTGAAGCCCGTGGAGTGAGACGGTTTAGTGCTTTATTACAATTTGGCTACTTGAACTGTTCCCTTCCTGCTTCACTTGTATTTGTACAGGAATGCGTTCTTGCAACTCTTCCACATGGCTAATAATGCCTACGTGTCGTCCCGATTTGGAATGAAGTGACCGTAATGTCTCAATGGCTTTTTGTAAAGGTTCACCGCTGAGTGTCCCGAAACCTTCATCAATGAATAGAGTGTCTACTTGCCATTGTTGTCCGATATCGCTTAATGCAAGAGCCAACGATAAAGAAACGAGGAAGCTCTCGCCGCCGGATATTGTGCTGGTCGCACGGCTGGCAAATCCTTGATAGGCATCTTCCAATGAAATGACGAAAGTGCCAGGGTTGACCTTTAACGTATATCTATCTGTTAAAGTCTTCATGTAATGGTTGGCGGCATGGACCAAACTCGTCAGGATGTAGCTTTGTGCAATCTTCCGGAAAGTGCTTCCGGTCGCATTGCCGATAAGCTGGTTAAGCCGTGACCATTTCAAATAGAGAGCCTCTTTTTCTTCAGCTTTTTCAAGGAGTGTCCCTAATTTTTGCTTGTTTTCCGCATCATTCTTAAGTTCTTGATTGATTGCTCCCTTCTTTTCCCCTATTTCCGTCAACTCTTTGTCAATTTCCGTTAGTCGGTTGTCAAGAGTTTCCAATGTTTCATCTTCTGCAAGCTGCGGCTTCTTTTGCTGATGCTTTTCATATTGTAAAGTAGCAGATGCGAGAAGGGTGTTCTTGGCAATGACATTTTCCCTTTCTTTGTCAAGAAGAAGCTTTTCGTTTTGAATCATGTTAAGAGAGTAGCCGCTTAAGAAGGCGAGGCGTTCCATGTCGAGTGTTATGTGTTTGGCAAAGAAAGCATCCAAAGAGCCTTTGTTATTATTGTACTTCTCTTCTGCATCCCCCTTTTTAGTAATGGCTGTTGCCGCTTTGCTATTGATTTCATTAGCCCAAGACAGGAGGTCGCTGGCTTTAGAGACGGCAGAATGGCTTACGTTGTTCCATGTCGGCATAAGATGAAGGATAGCATCCACGGTCTTAGCCACACTCTTATAGATTATCTTTGTATTATCAAGCAAAGATATTCCCGTCTGCCTCTTTTGTGTCATTTCATGATAAGCCTTTGCTGATGTCAAGAGTTTTTGAGCAAAAGTGTTGGGGCTTGTATTCCAATCAATTTCCCATTTGCAGGGAATAATGCTTTTTTGCACTTTCTCCGTCGCAGATTTTGCCTCTTCGCTTTTGGTATTGATAAGCACTTGTGCTGTTGCAATCTTGTTTTTACACTCGTTGAGCAATGTTTCTTCTTTTTGGGCTTTCTGAATGAGGAGATTAATCTTTTTACGTAAGGAGTCTAGTTCCGAACGCTTTGTCTTGACGATGGATTCCTTCTTTTCCCCTTCTTTTATTTGTGTATCTAAATCTCCTTTTGCTGACAGTTTATTAGCCTCAAGGCTCTCTAGAGAAGATAAGGAAGAGCTTTCCATCTTCTCCAAACCGCACTCCACACAGGCTTTGTTAGCCTTTTTCTCTGCGAGAATGACAGAATCGTCCTCATCGTAAGCCTTCTTTTCTTGGTTGTACGATTGGGTTTCCGATTTGATTTCAGCCTCTAACTTGATTTTTGTATCGTTTAGCTTTTTATACTCTTTCTCTGCATCATCGTATGCCTTTTGCAAACCTAATACGAGGGCGGACAACTCTTCTTCATGCGGCAATTCTGTTTCAACTTTTTGTAAGCAGACCGGGCACATTTCGCCAATATGAAGTTTTGACCGGAGTGTCTTTGCAAATTTATCTATTGTGTCCTTTTGTTTGTCAAAATTCTCCTTGCATACATCCATTTTCAGCTTGGCATCATGGATAGGAGAGTCCAAATCCGAGGACGATTTTATCTTCTGTTTCAAGATATTCTGTTTGCTATTAAGACGAGTGTGAATATTTTCTTTACGGATTTTTTCTTGTTGGAATGTCTCGATTCGCTCCTTTGCTGTTTTGATTTTATTCAGCAAATCTTTGATGTCATCTCGTTGCGAGCGCAAATTGGGCAAATTTAGCTGGGCGACTTCCTCTTCGGATTGCTTGATTTCGTTCTCCTTTCCTTCAATAACCTTTTGGGCAGAATCGACTGCCTGCTTCGCTTCTTCAAAGGCTGGCTTTAATGCCTCTTCCAAAGTTTTACTATCTTTATTTATCTTATCCTGGCTCTTTTGGATTGTTTGTCGGCAATCTGAAAGAGTCGTCAAGTAACCCGCTAAGGTTTGTGCTTTTTCATAGACAGGGATTTTCTCTTTCTCATTCTCAATGTACGCATCTATTGATGTCAGTTCATCCTCGATGCGCTTTTTCTCTTGTTCAAGCCATAATTGTCCACCAAGCAAATTGGCAAACTCTCCTTTTAATTCATCCAAAGTTTGTTCTGCATTAGCTGCGTCACTTTTAGCCTTTTTCATCTCGGTTAAGAATCCGCGTGCTTCAATGGTCGCATTCCAATCCTTAATCAAAATCTCTTTCTGCTTGAACTCTTCACAATTGACGGTTTCGTTAGCCAAATGTAGTTCCTCTGTGGCTTCATCTACTCTTTTCTTCAAATCCGTTTCGCTCTTCAGCCATTGACGCTTTTCGTCAAGTTTTCCCGTTGATTGTCTGAGTTCAGAACTCTTTTCTTCCAAAGCAATAATTGCTGCGTTTTTATCTTTAATTTCCTCTTCAGAAAGGGAAGGAATGCTCTTTATAACCTGTTGGGCATTTTCCCATTCCTGTTTCCTCTGAGAGGTTAATTCAAATACCTTTGCACCGATTTTGGAATAGATGTCAACTCCGGTTATTTTCTCCAATATTTCTGCTTTTTCATCATCTTTGCTGTTCAAGAAACGAGTAAACTCACCTTGGGCTAGCAGGGTGGTTCGGCAGAACTGGTTAAAATCAAGTCCAATAGCCTCTTTTATTTCTGCCTTTATATCAATATCCTTTGTTAAAACTTTCTGGGTGTCGAGGTTCGTGAGTTGCCAAGATTTATTCTTAATCGAACCGCTTAATTTCTTATAGGAACGAGCGACAGACCAAGTCGCTTCATAATTTATGGCATTGCTTCCTATGAACGTGAGCGAGACAAAAGCTTCAGCCGTGTTTCTTCTTAATAATTGTCTGGGATCGTCTATTTTCACCTCTTTGTTCGCATCATAAGTTGCCCCTTGCATTTTCGTATTGTAAAGGCGAGGAGTGTCTGCATACAATGCCAAGCAGATTGCGTCAAGAATAGTTGATTTGCCTGCTCCGGTTTTACCCGTAATCAGAAATACTTCGCTGTTAGCTAATGGCTCAGCATCAAAGTCGATAACGGCATCTTCGATAGAGGCTATATTATGTATGGTCAGTTTTTGTAACTTCATAGGAATATCATTTAGTCGGTCTATTTTCTGTTCTCTTCTTCAATCGAGTCAAGAGCCTCTTGGAAAAGCTCTTTCATGTTATCGTCGAAAACGAAGCCTAAGTCGTCAGCGTACCGTTGTGCAATGTCTATCGGCTTTTCTGTTTAAACTCTTGTACGGACATCATCTTTGCCTCTCCACGCTCATTTTTCAACCGATGGGCGTGGATTATGCAAAAGCGGCATTTCTTCTCTTTCGTGAGGAGCATGGCCTCCGCATTTGCTTCAACCGGAAGAAAATCCTCTACTTGGACATTCAACCTGATGTAGGCTTCAATGTCATTCGGGAAGTTTGCCAATAGCTCTTTGGCTTTTTCCCAAGTCGTTGTGCCCTCTGTCGGAAGTGTGACCAATGGCCGGCAAGTATTCATCTCTATTTCATTTACTTGTGGTGTCTCTCCATGCGAATTGATTTCCACAATACTGACAGAATGCGGATAACTCTCGTCAAAACTTATCGGAAGGGGAGTTCCTGAATACCTGGCACGACGATGTCCTCCTTGGACGAATTGGGCATGATGGATGTGTCCGAGGGCAAGATAGTCGTAACCTGTTCCCATGTCGTTCAATTCGTATGAGTCAATGCCGCCAACCGTATAATCGGAAGTATTGTCATGACCGGAAAAATCGCATCCTCCGACTGTCGTATGAGCCATCATAACGACAGGCAGCTGCTTTTTATTCTCTTCCATGACCCGGTCGAGCAATTGCTGGTAGAGTCCTTTTGGCATATTTCTCTCATTGATATATGGTACAGCTATGACAAAAGCTCTGTCAGGAATCTCAATAATCAGATCTTCTAAGTTGTTTGCATTGACATTCCCAATCGTGTGTACGTTCAATACCTTCCATGGGGTTTTGAAAATATCATGCTTTGTCCCGCTATCATGATTGCCGGCAGTAATGATGATTGTCATGGCCGGGTTGGCATTGTGTATTTCCATTAAAGCATTGGTAAACAGGGTTTGAACGGAAGCAGAAGGTTGAGCTGTATGATATACATCGCCACAGAGCAGGAACAAATCCGGCTTTTGCTCATGCACAATATCTGCCATTTGCTTAAGCATGGAAACTTGTTCTTCCGTTCTGTCATAATTGTAAGTGTGTGACCTAAATGCCAGTCACTCGTATGGAGAATCTTTATCATAGATAAAAATAGGGGAGGCGGTGTGACACAGCCTCCCCTTAAGGTGTGTTAGAGTATGATTCGAATTATACTTCCTTTATAATTTCCATGCCTTTGAGAATGGCAGCTTCATTCATAGGAATCAATTTATGATGCCTTTCAGGAAGGGATTTCTTTAAGCCTTTGATTACATTTTCCATCTGCACCATTGGCTCTATTTTCAGCAAACCACCTAAAATCAACATATTGAAAGCCTTTGGATTTTCCATTTCCGTCGCTGCATCCATGGCATCAACTCGGTAGACTCGAATATCTTTCCTTGCAATAGGGGTATGGATTCCATAACCATCATAAATAAGAACGCCTCCCGGTTTTACTTTGTTCTCAAACTTCTCCAGTGAAGGCTGATTTAGAATGATGGCAATGTCATATTCATTCAATATAGGGGAACTAATTGGCTCATCACTCAATATTACTGTGACATTGGCAGTTCCACCTCGTTGTTCCGGACCGTATGACGGCATCCAAGTAACCTCTTTGCCCTCCATCAATCCAGAATATGCCAAGATTTTACCCATCGACAAAACACCTTGTCCTCCGAAACCGGCTATAATAATCTCATGCTTCATTTCTGTTCCTTTTAACGTTACACATTCTTTAAGTCACCCAGCGGATAGAATGGAAACATGTTTTCCTCCATCCATTTGTTGGCTTTCTCAGGAGTCATCTTCCATCCGGAAGAACAAGTTGATACAAATTCCACTACAGAAGTTCCTTTACCTGCCATTGAGTTCTCAAATGCTTTCCGCAACATCTTCTTAGCTTTTCTCACAGCGGCTGCATTCTGTACACTTTGCCTTGTGACCAAACAAGTACCGTCCAATTGTGCCAACAAGTTAGTTATCTTAAGAGGGTAGCCATTGAGGGAGACATCACGTCCATAAGGACATGTGGCTGTTTTCATTCCGACTAATGTAGTAGGAGCCATTTGCCCTCCTGTCATTCCATAAATGGCATTGTTCACGAATATGATGACAATATTCTCTCCTCGGTTGGCAGCATGAATCGTTTCAGCTGTACCTATAGCCGCCAAATCGCCGTCTCCTTGGTAAGTGAATACCATTTTAGAAGGATTTAGACGTTTGATTGCTGTCGCAATAGCAGGCGCACGGCCATGAGCCGCCTCTTCCCAGTCTATGTCAATGTAGTTATAGGCGAAAACGGCACAACCTACGGGAGAAACACCAATTGTTTCCTCTTCCATGCCCATTTCCGCTACAACCTCGGCGATAAGCTTATGGATAACTCCATGGCTGCATCCAGGACAATAGTGCATCGGGTTTTCATTCAACAACTTGGGCTTTTCATACACCAAGTTCTCAGGCTTTATGATTTCATTTGTTCCATGATTCCGATCAATTAAAATACCTTAATATATATTGTACGATGCGCAAGATTACAGCTATTCCTCCAACTGTCATAGCAACGCTATGGCTGACTGATGGCATAAAAAGACAGATAACAGTTATAATAGCTAAAATCATAAACACCAACGTTATGATGTCATCGTATTTGCTTCCTTTCTTCATGCTGCTTATTTGATTATTTTATCTTTCAAAGCATTCAGAACTTCATCAGGTGTAAATACGATTCCACCCAAACGACCAAAGTGCTCTACTTTGACCTTTCCGTTTACAGCCAAACGGATATCTTCCACCATCTGCCCCGCATTCAATTCGACAGAAAGCATACCTTTTACTTGGTTGGCATATTGTGCAATGATGTTCGTTGGGAACGGCCACAAAGTAATTGGGCGCAACAGTCCTAATTTGATACCTTCCGCACGGGCATTTTCTACCGTCTTTTGACAAATACGGGCAGAAGAACCAAATGCAACCAATAAATATTCTGCATCTTCGCAAAGGTACTCTTCATAACGGACTTCGTGTTTTTCTATCAGTTTGTATTTGGCCTGGAAGCGCAAATTGTTTTCCTCCATCTTCGCAGGATCCAACTCCAAAGAGGTGATGACGTTGGGCTTTCTGCCTTGCTTCTTTCCTCTTGCAGCCCAAGGACATTCAGCTTCGACTTGCTCGTCTGTCCGGCGTGGGTGGAAAGGAGGAAGAACGACCTTCTCCATCATTTGCCCGATAATTCCGTCAGCCAAAATAATGGCTGGGTTGCGGTATTTGAAAGCTAATTCAAAACCCAATCCTACGAAATCTGCCATTTCCTGTACAGAAGCAGGAGCCAATGCTATCAATCGGTAATCGCCATGTCCGCCACCTTTCACGGTCTGGAAATAATCGGCTTGACTAGGCTGAATCGTACCAAGTCCGGGACCACCACGCATCACATTGACGATGAGGCAAGGCAATTCACAACCTGCCAAGTAGGAAACCCCTTCTTGTTTTAAGCTCACTCCCGGGCTGGACGATGATGTCATTACTCTTTTACCAGTGCCTGCACCACCATATACCATATTAATAGCTGCCACTTCACTTTCAGCTTGCAATACGACCATTCCGGTTTGTTCCCAAGGCTTTTCAGCCATCAATGTCTCTAAGACTTCTGATTGGGGAGTAATAGGATAGCCAAAATATCCGTCCACCCCATAACGAATCGCAGCAAGGGCTATCGCTTCGTTACCTTTCATGAGTTTAATATCTTCAACCATATCAATCGATCTTAGCTTTATAAATAGTTAAACATCCATCCGGACACACTAAACCACAACTCGCGCACCCGATACAATTGTCGGGCGATTTCATATACACATAATGGTAACCTCTGTTATTTACCTCCCTTGGATGCAATTCTAATACATCGGCAGGGCAGGCGACCACACAAAGGTTACATCCTTTGCAGCGTTCTGCATTAACTACGACAGTGCCTCTGAATTTTGCCATATCTTATTGATTTAATATGAGACTCATTTGTCGGGGATTGCTTCCATCAATTTTTCCCAAACATTATTCTTAATGCCCAAAGATAGTAAAATTTTTCTAATAAGTTGGTTTGTTTCTATATTTTTATTTTTTTAATTTTATCATACATTTGATATTATTATTTATTCAACACCTTGGTATTTATTCATGTAAATTCATTCCAATGGATGGCTTACTACCTTTTTTCAAAAAGCTTACCACCTTTTCCAAAAAAGCTTACCACCTTTTCAAAAGCATACTTTCCCGGGATTTCCAATCTCGTTTGGGAAATGGAGTATGCGGAGCGCAAATAATAATGAATAATTATTTATAATGTATAGTGACGAAGTCGCCGGGAAAAGATTTTCTTCTTGCTTTTTTGCAATACTGACAGAGAATAAAAGCAGTTATTGTTCAATGCTATATTGTTTTTTGCCGAAAAACAAAATTTTATATTGTGTTGTAAAACATATTTGATAGTGGTACAAAATATCAGTAGAAGTTTTAACTTTACACTCGATTTATTAAACGAAATACGCATGGAAGACAAAATGACAAAGTCTGGTTTGCATTTATCTGACTTTTGCAAACAAGTAGACGGTAAAGATACATCTTTTTGTGTACTGACAAATAAAGCCGGAGCAGAAGTAGTGATTACAAATTACGGTGCTAAAATAGTATCATTAATGGTTCCCGATAAAAACGGCAACTTGGTGGATGTCGTTCTTGGACATGCTTCTATTGATGATTATTTGGTGTCTGGCGAGCCTACATTTGGCGCCACTTGTGGTAGATATGCCAATCGTATTGCCAAAGGACGTTTCGTCTTGGATGATATTGTTTACGACAAATTGGCCATTAACAATGGACCTAACAGTTTGCATGGCGGTTTGAGGGGTTTCCATTTCAGAGTATGGGAAATGGAACAATTAAACGAACAGTCTGTTCAGTTGGAATATGTAGCAGCCGATGGTGAAGAAGGCTATTCTGGAGAATTGAAAGCTACACTTGTTTATACATTGACTGAAGATAATAGCGTGGTGTTGGATTATAAAGCAACCACGACTAAACCGACAGTGGTGAATTTGACCAACCATTCTTACTTCAATCTTTCTGGCGAAGGTGACCGTTACATTGGCGACCATGAATTGGTTATCAATGCAGATTATTATTTGCCTACCGATGAGACTGCCATTCCTTATGGACCGAAAGAAGCAGTGAAGGGAACGCCTATGGATTTCACTTCTGCCCATTTGATTGGTGAAAGAATCAATGACGACTTCCAACAATTGATTTTTGGCAAAGGTTATGACCACTGTTATGTGTTGAACAAAGATGATTTGAGCTTGAGCTTTGCAGCATCCGCTGTTTCTCCCCAGACAGGCATCAAGATGGACACTTATACAACGGAACCGGGCGTACAATTATATACGGCTAATTGGTTGAATGAGTCAATCATTGGAAAGAACGGTCATCCTTATCCGGAACGTTGCTCTTTCTGTTTGGAAACACAACATTTCCCTGACAGTCCGAACAAACCTGAATATCCAAGTGTGGTATTGCGTCCTGGAGAAGAGTTCAAGAGCCAGACTATTTACAAATTCAGTGTGGTTAAGTAATAAATGAATGAAAACTATTAAAATTATAATCATAAAAAACAATAATTAATGGCACAAAAATCTAAACAATGGGCAGCGATTATCATGATGATCGCTCTCTTCGCAATGATTGCTTTCGTAACAAACCTTTGTTCTCCTATGGCAGTCATCGTTCAGAACCAGTTTGGCGCATCTGAACTTCAATCTCAAATTGGTAACTATGCTAACTTTATCGCATATTTGGTAATGGGTATTCCAAGTGGTATGTTGATTGTTAAGTTTGGTTACAAGAAAACAGCCTTGATGGCATTGGTAGTTGGTATTATTGGTATGGTATTAGAATTGCTCTCAGGAACAATGGAAAGCATGTGGATTTACTTGTTGGGTGCTTTCATCAGCGGTTTCTGTATGTGTATGTTGAATACTGTAGTTAATCCATTGTTGAACGTATTAGGCGGTGGTGGAAATACTGGTAACCAGCTGATTCAGATTGGTGGAGCATTCAATAGTGCTTCTGCTGTTGCCGTATATATCATTTTGGGTGCATTGATTGGTGAGGTTACAAAAGACACAGCTATCGTAGACGCAGCTCCGGCAATGTATATCGCATTGGCTATCTTCGTTGTTGCATTCATCGTTTTGATGTTTACTAAGATTGAAGAGCCAGCTCAGGAACCTGTTAAGATGGAATTGGTGAAGGGTGCTTTGAGCTATCGCCACTTCTCTTTGGGCGCTTTGGCTATCTTCTTGTATATGAGCGTTGAAGTAGGTACTCCGACTTATATGATCAAATATTTGATTTCTGATGCTGATGTAACTGCCGGTGTTGCTTCATTGATTGCAGCTGTATATTGGTTCGCTATGTTTATCGGCCGTACAGTCGGTGGTTCAATTGGTGGTAAAGTTTCCAGCCGCGCGATGGTTAGTACTGTAGCTGCTGCAGCCGTTGTATTGTTGGCTTTCGGTATGTTGGCACCAAGCACATGGAAAGTAGCTGTTCCGGGTGTTGACTGGGCAAATCTTTCTTTGATTTGGGTGAGCGTTCCTGTCGGAGTTGCTGCCTTTATCTGTGTAGGTCTTTGTACTTCTGTCATGTGGGGTGGTATCTTCAATATGGCAGTTGAAGGTTTGGGCAAATATACAGCAGCCGCTTCCGGTATCTTTATGACAATGGTATTCGGTTGCGCTGTCATGGTTGCTCTACAGGCATTCGTTGCAGACGTTACTGGCAACTATTTGATTAGCTATATCGTTCCTCTGCTTTGTGCTGCTTACATCTTGTTCTATGCATTGGTAGGAAGCCGGGTTTCTCAGAAAGCTAAATAATAAAGCATAAGGGATAAAGTGGCTTTGTATGGAGGATTCTCTGTATAAAGCTGCTTTATACATTATATATATGTATAATCAAAATAAAATCTATAGACATGAAAGAAAAAATTAGCAAGAAATTTCAGGAGCTGTTTAACACAACAGGCTCATTCTATACATCTCCTGGACGTATCAATTTGATTGGTGAACATACAGACTATAACGGTGGTTTTGTATTCCCGGGTGCAATTGACAAAGGTATGTTGGCAGAAATCAAACCGAACGGAACAGGTAAAGTTCGCGCATTCTCCATCGACTTGGATGATTATGCAGAATTTGGTTTGACAGAAGAGGATGCTCCAAAGGCAAGTTGGGCACGTTATATCTTTGGTGTTTGCCGTGAGATTATCAAACGTGGCGGAGAAATCCAAGGATTTGATACAACATTCGCAGGTGATGTTCCATTGGGAGCAGGCATGTCTTCTTCTGCTGCTTTGGAAAGCACTTATGCTTTTGCTTTGAACGAGTTGTTCAACTTGAACATCGACAAGTTTGAATTGGCAAAGATTGGTCAGTCTACAGAACATAACTATTGTGGTGTTAATTGCGGTATCATGGACCAATTCGCATCTGTTTTCGGTCAGAAAGGCCATTTGATTCGTTTGGACTGCCGTTCATTGGAATATAAATATTTCCCGTTCGATCCGGAATCAGCAGGTTATAAACTGGTATTGTTGGATTCAGTGGTTAAACATGAATTGGCTTCTTCTGCTTACAACAAACGCCGCCAGTCTTGCGAGCGCGTTGTAGTTGCTATTAAGCGCAATCATCCTGAAGTTGATTTCTTGCGTGATGCAACAATGGAGATGTTGAACGAAGTGAAAGCAGACGTTACTGCTGAAGATTACATGCGTGCTGAATATGTCATCGAAGAAATCCAGCGTGTGTTGGATGTTTGTGATGCTTTGGAAAAAGGCGACTACGAAACAGTAGGTGAAAAGATGTATGGCACGCACCACGGCATGAGCAAATTGTATGAAGTAAGCTGCGAAGAGTTGGACTTCTTGAACGACATTGCTAAAGAATGTGGTGTGACTGGTTCACGCGTGATGGGCGGTGGCTTTGGCGGTTGCACCATCAACTTGGTCAAAGCAGACAAATACGATGCTTTCGTTAAAAAGGCATTCGCTGAATATGCTAAGAAATTCGGACATGAACCGAAATTGTACAATGTCGTAATCAGCGACGGTGCAAGAAGAGCTGAATAATAATAATTTATATTATTTATTTAATATCTTATCCAAATTCGCAAATCAGGGCATCTTTTAGCTTTGGTTTGCGAATTTTTTGTGAGGATAGACGAGTTAAACATTAAAAAATTGTTTTGCTGATTAATTATGTCTACATTTGTGGCATATAAACGAATAAATGGCGATATGAACGATATCAAATTAATGAACAGAGCAGCTGATAACATTCGTATCTTGGCTGCATCAATGGTGGAAAGGCGAAATCTGGTCACCCCGGCGGTGCAATGGGTGGAGCGGACTTTGTGAATGTATTGTTCTCCGAATTTTTAATCTATGATCCGGAAAATCCATTATGGGAAGGTCGCGACCGCTTTTTCCTTGACCCGGGACACATGTCTCCGATGCTGTATTCCGTATTGGCATTGGCAGGCAAGTTTTCAATTGAAGAATTGATGCAATTCCGTCAGTGGGGCAGTGTGACTCCAGGACATCCTGAAGTAAACTTCGAACGCGGTGTCGAAAACACTTCCGGTCCGTTGGGACAAGGTCACACTTATGCTGTGGGAGCTGCTATTGCTGCTAAGTTCCTTCAGGCTCGTTTGGGCGAAGAGGTGATGAATCAAACGATTTATGCCTATATTTCTGATGGTGGAATTCAAGAAGAGATTTCACAAGGGGCAGGTCGTGTCGCAGGAACATTAGGCTTGAATAACTTGATTATGTTTTATGATGCGAACAATGTCCAGCTTTCTACAACAGTAGAAGAGGTTGACAATGAAAATGTCGCAATGAAATATGAGGCTTGGGGCTGGAAAGTCTTGACAATCGATGGCAATGATGTCGCTCAGATTCGTCAGGCTTTGGTTGAAGCTAAAGCTGAAGAGAAGCGTCCTACTCTGATTATCGGTAATACAATCATGGGTAAAGGAGCGAAAGGTGCCGATCAGAGCAGCTATGAAAACAAAGTGTCTACTCATGGACAGCCTTTGTCTGCTGCAGGTGCCAGCATGGAAGAAACAATTAAGAACTTGGGCGGTGATCCGGCTCAACCTTTTGTTATCTTCCCGGAAGTGGCTCAATTATATGCTAACCGCAAAGAGGAGTTGAAGGCAATCATGGCTGAAAAGAAAGCCATCAAAGAGGCTTGGGCAAAAGCTCATCCGGAATTGGCAGCCAAGATGGAAAACTGGTTTGCAGGCAAAGTCCCGGCTATTGATTGGGCTGCTATCGAACAGAAAGCCAATCAAGCGACTCGTGCAGCTTCCGCTAAAGTTTTAGGTGTTTTGGCAGAACAAGTAGAAAACATGATTTGTGCTTCTGCTGACCTGTCCAATTCCGATAAGACTGACGGCTTCTTGAAGAAAACACACGCTTTGACAAGAGGTGATTTTTCTGGTGCATTCTTCCAAGCAGGTGTGGCTGAGCTGACAATGGCTTGTGTTTGCATCGGAATGGCATTGCATGGTGGTGTCATCGCTGCTTGTGGAACATTCTTTGTTTTCTCAGATTATATGAAACCAGCTATGCGAATGGCAGCTTTGATGCAGTTGCCGGTTAAATTCATCTGGACACACGATGCATTCCGTGTAGGTGAAGACGGACCGACTCATCAGCCGATTGAGCAAGAAGCACAAGTCCGTTTGTTGGAAAAAGTGAAGAACCATAAAGGACAGAATTCCATGTTGGTACTTCGTCCGGCTGATGTTACAGAAGCGACTGTGGCTTGGAAGATGGCAATGGAAAATACGGCTACGCCGACTGCTTTGATTTTCTCTCGTCAGAATATCAACGATTTACCAGCAGTTAGCAACCGTTATGAAGAGGCTTTGCAGGCTGAAAAGGGAGCTTATATTGTGAACGAAGATGCTAATCCAGACGTTACTTTGGTTGCTTCCGGATCCGAAGTTTCTACTTTGGTGGATGGCGCTGCTCTATTGCGTAAAGAAGGTATCAAGGTTCGTATTGTTTCTGCTCCATCTGAAGGCTTGTTCCGCAGCCAAAGCAAAGAGTATCAAGAATCTATTATCAAGCCGGGCAGCAAAGTATTCGGTTTGACAGCTGGTTTGCCAGTGAACATGGAAGGCTTGGTCGGTTCAAACGGTAAAGTTTGGGGAATGGGTTCATTTGGTTTCTCTGCTCCATACAAAGTGTTGGATGAGAAATTGGGCTTTAATGCAGAGAATGTTTACAAACAAGTAAAAGAATTGTTAGCAGAGTAAAAGATATGAAGACAATAGGTTTGTGTAGTGATCATGCAGGATTCGAATTGAAGGAATATATCAAGCAAATCTTAGCGGAACGCAATATTCCGACCAAGGACTTCGGGACTTATTCCACAGACAGTTGCGACTATCCTGATTTTGCTCACCCATTGGCACTTGCTGTTGAAGCGGGTGAAGTTTATCCGGGCATCGCTATTTGCGGAACGGGTAACGGAATCAGCATGACATTGAACAAGCATCAAAATATTCGTGCTGCCCTTTGCTGGGTAGAAGAGATTTCAGCGTTGGCTCGTGCCCACAACGATGCGAATATCTTGGTGATGCCGGGACGCTTTATTGCTAAAGAAGAAGCGGTGAAGGTTTTGGATGCTTTTTTGAATACTCCGTTTGAAGGCGGTCGCCATCAAAGAAGAATTGATAAGATTCCGGTGAAGTGATAATATACTAATTCTGACATAGCTAAAAGGGGCTGCTTCAAGACAATTGTTTTTGAGACAGCCCCTTTTAATTATTATTTTCCTTTTTTGTCGCCCATCTTGGTTTCAATAATAAAGGCAATCAACAGTCCAAGACCTCCGCCTATCAAGAGAGGAGCTGTATAAACGAGGTTTCTTAAACCATAATCCCCTGAGAGAACATCATAGTTTACAAGATTCAGAAAATAAGTGGTCAAGAGTCCTATGCCCATTCCCATGAGCAGCAATCCTACTTTTAGTGCGCTGAAGGGTGAACTTTTGTGAAATAATTTACCAATATCCGGCAACTCTTTTCCCGACAAACTCAGATTCAAGTCACTTAATTTCTCAATCATCAAGATACGTTCTCTTTTCCCTACGAATAATTCGAATACTTTGTAAGTAGCGTAGAATACAATCCCTGTAATAAATATCGGTGTTATATCCATAATTGTTATATTTTTAAATTGTTAATACTTGCTTTTTGAAAGCTTTTCAATGAATTGACGTGATTCGTGTGATAAGGTTACAACTTTAGGGAAGAAAAAAATAAAATATTTTGCCGGAAGAAAAATGTAAAAATAAAATGTATTTTTGTGTTGGAAAGTGTAACCTTCTTGCCGGACCAGCGTCAATAAGACATCATGGAGAATTTGTCAGATACATATTATATACACAGGATACTGGAAGGAAACACTTCTTGTTTCGCTTGTTTGTTGGATAAATACAGCCATCCGCTTTTCAACTTGATTTACCGCATCGTGGGAAACAAGGAGGATGCGGAGGAGCTGACGGAAGATGTATTCATGAAGGCATTCCAACAATTGGAGTCTTTTGAAGGGCGTGGCGATTTCTCCAATTGGCTTTATAAGATAGCCTATAATATGTCTATCACGGCTGTCCGGAAAAAGAAGGTGGAACTTTTGGCGATTGACGATTTTCAACTGACCAATGCCTCTTCTGATTTTTTGGATGAATCGGCAGAGGACACGGCAGAGCGACATCAACAATTGGAATGGTTGGAAAAAGCGTTGGGCGCATTACCCGTTGACGAGCGAGCCTTGGTGTTGCTTTTCTATAAAGAAGAGAAAAATATCGAGGAAATAGCCTCTATTTCCGGACTAAGTGTTTCGAACACAAAGGTGAAGCTGCATCGCATCCGGAAAAAGCTGGGTGAAATGGTTAATGAAGAAAGAGACAAAAACAGATAAGGAAGGATGAATATGGAGAATCAAAATATACAGAAAAGGGACGAGCAACTGAAAATGTTGTTTGGCAACTTGAAAGAGGAACGTTTGCCGGAAGGATTCCGTCAGCGGATGATGCTGCGGATTGAGAAAGAGGCAGAACGGAAATCACACAGGCAGTTGGTTTGGACTTATGTGGCATTGATAACCGCTTCTTTGCTCGTGATTGGAACGATTGTTTCCTGTTTTTGGGTTTATGACTTGAAGTCCGCTTTTTGGGTTTATGACTTGAAGTCTGCATTCCAATTGGACTTGTCCATGACTCCCCAGACGAAAAGCATTTACTCTATTTATATCGCAGTCGGCGGTGCTGCTTTTTTCCTTTTATGGATTGATTATCGATTCCGTGAATGGTACAAAAAGAGGCATCCAATGAATGAGGAATAGAGGTTTTTTGTTTGCTTTTTATGGTTCATTTAAACATACCGTTGTTTTTAAAAAAACATTGGACGTTTTAGAAAAAACATTGGACGTTTTCAAAAATTCTTCGGACGTTTTTGAAAAAACAACGGTATGTTTTTTTTCAATGTCCATATCTATTCTGAGAAGAGTGGTATTTATCTGATTAATAGGATTTTATTATCCAATCAGTGGATTGTATAAAACAAAAAAGGCGATGCGTCAATGATTATGTAGACGCACCGCCTTTTTTATGGATTATTATTTAACGAACGCAGCTGTGTTCAAGAAATCAAAGCTCTGTTGAACGCTGGCAACCGGGTCGTCGTTTGTGTAACGCTCAACTTCCACAAACCAATCGTTTACGCCGTTGGCATACATTTGATTGAAGATTGCTTCGAAGTTGATTTCTCCGCTTGCACCGATTTCAGTTTCATCCTTGATGTGGATTGCCTTGAATTGTCCAGGACGGTTCTTTAAATAAGCGATTGGGTCAACTCCACCTTTTTGTGCCCAATAAACGTCTAATTCAAATGTGACAGCTTCTTTGTTGACATTGTCCAACATGAAGTCGTAAATCATTTTGTCTTCAACCTTCTTGAACTCAAAGCTATGGTTGTGATAACCGAAGATAATGCCGGCAGCTTTAGCCTTTTCGCCAACTGCACTAAAGTAATCGCAATAAGCCTTCAAGTCATCCAAAGTAGTCTTTTCGTCAACCGGCATCCAAGGCTGGATCATGAACTTAGCACCCGCTTTTTGGTGAGTTTCGATAGCCAAATCCCACCAAGCCATTGTTTCTGCCTCTTTTTCTTTTGAATAAGGCTGTCCCAAGTGTGCGCTGACAAATTTCATGCCCAAATCTTCCACACGTTTCTTGAATTCAACAGGGTCCAAGTCATAAATCTTGCCCTCATTGTAGTTGGCAGATTCCAAATTCTTATAACCCATCTTGGAAACCAATTCCAATACTTTTTGGATTCCTTCTTTGCTTACCATCTCTCTCAATGAATAGAGTTGTAAGCCGATGTTCTTAGCGGCAGCTGTTGCAGCTTCTTCCGCAGTCGCTGCTGTACTGGTTTTACCACCACAAGAAGATAATATTTGAGGGGCAACAAAGCCGCCTGCAAGCAATAAAGATGCTTTTTTCAGAAAATCACGTCTGTTTTGCATAGCATTTATAATAGTTGAATGAATAATCTGGTTACGAAAGTAAGATTATATTTTCACATATCAACGTTTTTTGGCGATTTATTGAAAGAATTAGTCTTAAATGAAACGTTTCCCTGTAGAAAGGGGGATTATTTGTCCGGAAAGTATTTACTTTGTACCGTTTTTAATCGAAATACACATGCTTACTTTTATAAAGAACTGGACTTTGCCTATTGCTATGTTGGCAGGAGCATTGGGCTATTTCATGTTTGCCACCATTCCTTTCTTAGAGCCGGCCAAGCCCTATGTGAATCAATTGGTGACAGTGCTCACGCCTTCACTTATTTTTGCGCAGCTGTTATTGACATTCTGCAAAGTCAATCCGCATGATTTGTTGCCGGCTCATTGGCATGGCTGGTTGTTGCTTCTCCAGCTGTTCTTCTGTTTTTCCATGTTGGCACTCCTGTTGTTGGGCGATTTGCCATTGTCTTACCGGGAAGTGTTCGAAGGGGCGATGGTTTGCTTTATTTGCCCGACGGCTACAGCGGCAGCGGTGATTACGGGGAAACTGGGAGGAAGTGTCCCGGCTCTGACCACTTATACGCTGTTGTCCAACCTTTTGGCAGCCATTGCCGTTCCGTTGTTGTTCCCGTTGGTCGAGCCGCACGAAGGGCTTTCTTTTGTGGCAGCATTCTTAAAGATATTAAGCAAAGTGTTCCCCTTGCTCCTTTGCCCATTCTTTGTGGCATGGCTCATCCGGCTCTATTTGCCGCGCCTGCACCAATTGTTATTGAACATGAAAGATGCCGCTTTCTATTTATGGGCAGTGGCTTTGGCGATTGTGACAGCACAAACCGTCCGCTCGTTGGTGCAAAGTGAAGTTTCCGTGGGCATAGAAATCATGATAGCATTAGCCGGATTGGTTACCTGCTGCATCCAATTCTATTTGGGGAAACGGATCGGGTCTCATTATCATGACCGCATCAGTGTCGGTCAAGCCTTGGGGCAGAAAAACACGGTCCTCGCCATTTGGATGGCTTATACTTATCTGGATCCGGTTTCTTCAGTCGCTCCGGGTTCTTATGTGTTGTGGCAAAACATCATCAACAGCTATCAGTTGTGGAAGAAGAGGAGGAAATTTCTTGCTCAAACCGTACACGGTACGATTTAAGACGATGCAAGCCAAAAGAAAAATAACGTAGTAATACGCTGTAATCTTGTTCATTGATACTAAAATTGGCTATCCATGTAGCCAACTCCTCAATTGTTTCTACCAATTCGGATGCAGAAACTTTACGTTGAGAGTATTCCGATTATTATCGGAATACTCTCTGGTGTAATAATTCTTTCATTTTATAAATTATAATGCTTAAAAATAGGTGGTGTAGGCGTTAAATCATAATAATCTAACTCATTAATAGCAAGACGAAAATAAACTAAATCTGAATATGAATGATATAAACGAATTAAGATTGGGTTTGTCTCGTAGATTTCTTTTCCTATATTATCAGCAACATCAAAGATGGCTTTTCCCTTTACCCTTACTGAAATATTTCCAGCCATTGCAAGTAATTCCACAAAAGGATTTTTTTGCAGTTGCTGATAAACTTCTTTGTGGGTAGCTGTTGCAAATAAAGTGTTTCTTTTTCTCTTTTCATGATCTGAAAGACACGAATTTTAGGCTTATTTTCCTCTACTGTAGCGAAAGCCACATCTTTGTGTCTTGATAAAAAACTCAAAGCTTTTGTTTTTTTAACATAAAGCTCTAAAGCAGCCAAAGGAGAATAAGAGAGGTTGGAACGTAAACAGTTGGGAATGAGTAGATTTGCACAAAGTTGCCAAATCGGCATAAAGCAAGCGAGTGAGGAATATTGAAGTAGTTCAGTTACTAAATCGTGAGCCACAGTTACCTATGCAAGCAGGTAACAATACGGAAAGGCAACTTTGTGCATCAACGGATTTTATTGCGCTGATTCTCAATGTTTTGCGTATCAATGAACGCTTACAAAATGATTATATTTGCACACTCAAAATGTAAGCGTTATGAAAATCGAAAAATTCAAGGTGTTGCTCTACCTAAAAAAGAGCGGAATGGACAAGAATGGAAAAGCTCCCATCATGGGACGCATCACGGTGAACAGGACTATGGCGCAGTTCTCCTGCAAGTTGTCTTGCACTCCATCGCTTTGGAATCCTCGTGCCAGCCGATTGGAAGGCAAGAGCAAGGAGGCCGTGGAAACCAACAAGGACATCGAGCAGTTGTTGCTTTCCATCCAAAAGGCTTTCGATGTGCTTGTGGAAAAGAGAACAGACTTCGAGGCTAAGGATGTCAAGGAGGCTTTGCAGGGCAGCGTCAAGACACAGACCACCCTTCTCTCCTTCGTGGACGAGCATATCAGTGAACTCAGTACCCATGAGGGCATCGATATGTCGAAGAACAGTGTCTGGACTTACAGAAAGATTCGCAAGAATCTCGCTGAGTTCATCGGGGAGAAGTATAGGTTGACTGATTTGGCTTTCGGACAGCTGACCGAGCCTTTCATCAGTGACTTTCACCATTACTTGCTTGACGAGAAAGGCTTTTCATCAGGAACCATCACCATCTATGTGTCGCTCTTCAAGAAGATGTGCCGCATCGCCTTTGAGCGAGGCTTGTGCAAGAACCTGCTGTTTGTCATTATCGGGTTGGCACTCCAAAGGTTACGACACCCAAGGCTCTCAGCATGTCTGATTTCATAAAAATCCGTGATGTGGAACTGCCCGAAGACAAGCCGAGACTATCCGTTAGCCGTGACCTGTTTCTTTTCGCCTGCTATGCAGGAACAGCCTTCATAGACACCGTTTCCATCACGAAAGCCAATGTCAAGGTGTTGGAGGATGGTGACAAATGGCTCATCTATAACCGCAAGAAGACCGGAACACTTGCCAGGGTGAAACTCTTGCCCGAGGCGTTGGAGCTGATGGCGAAATACGAGGACGGGGCAAGAGATACCCTTTTCCCATTGCTGAGCACGAATCGTGTTCGTATCGACCTCATCACCATCTGCAAGTTGGCGGAAACGAGCAAGACTTATTCCTACCATTCGGGACGACACTCGTTCGCCAGCCTCATTACGCTGGAGGCTGGTGTGCCGATGGAGACCATCTGCAAGATGCTCGGTCACAAGGATGTGAAGATGACGCAGCGGTATGCGAGAGTAACCCAAAGAAGCTGTTTGAGGACATGGACAAGTTCATCGCTGCAACCGAGAAGGACTTCTTTCTCGCATTATGAACAAGGCTTTCAACTTTTCTTTTTACAGTTAAACCACATTATTATATAAGGACAACGACTATGAGCAGAAGTACATTTTCAATTTTGCCTTACATCAACAGACAGAAGGTGAAGGCAGACGGAACAGCCAACATACTTTGCCGCATCACCGTTGACGGCAAAAGTGCAGCCATTTCCACAGGCATATCCTGTACACCACAGGAGTGGAACGCCAAGAAGGGAGAGGTACGGAACGCAAGGGACAACGGACGATTGGCAAGTTTCCTTGCTGAGGTCAAGGATAAATACAACTCACTTCTTACCACCAATGGCATCATCACCGTGGAAATGCTGAAGGCTGTGTTGAAGGACAAGGACACGACAGGAAAATACTTGCTGAGTTTTGGCGATACCATCGTGGAATGGTACAGAACGGCAAGAGCTAGGCAAACCTTTCTGCACAAGCGAACATGGCAGAAAAACCTGAGAGCCTTTGTCCATTCGTTGGATAAGGACGACATCGCCTTTGAGGACATAGACGAGAATTTCGGGGAGGAATACAAGCTATTCCTGAAACGAGACCAGGGACGCATAGACAGCTACGTGAACCATTGCCTTCTCTGGCTGAACATGTTGATGTACAAGGCAGTGGACAGGAGCATTATCCGCTTCAATCCCATAGCCAGGATAGGGTATGAGAAGAAGGCAGCCCCGAAGATGACCCATATCAGCAAGGCAGACTTCATCAGGATGCTCTCTACCCCGATGGCTGACGAGCGAACGGAGCTTGCACGCAGATGTTTCATTTTTGCCTCGCTCACCTCCTTATCCTATATAGATGTAAAGAAACTGTACCCTCACCATATCAGTGAGAACTCCGAGGGTAGGAAGTTCATCCGCAAGGAAAGAGAGAAGACAGGCGTGGAGTTCTTCGTGCCGCTCCATCCGATAGCCGAGAAGATTCTTTCGCTCTACAATACCACGGACGACAGCAAGCCTGTTTTTCCACTGGGTGAGAAGAAAGACATCTATCTTGATGTGCATACCCTTGGAATGGTGCTTGGCATAAGTAATAAGTTGGGATTCCACGCCAGCCGCCATACATTCGGAGTCTTGATGCTCAACGAGGACATTCCCATCGGCAGCATAGCCAAGATGATGGGACACGCAGACATCACAAGCACACAGGTCTATGCGCAGGTGACGGAGCAGAAGATTTCAAATGACATGGATAAGCTTATTGCCAAGCGAGAAAGAAACAAAAATCCAATGGCATAGACCTGCCATAAAGCAACGTTCCTTGGAGGCTTTGCGCCTCCAGCCACTTGGGCGAACCACCGCAGTGTGTTTTAGCATGGTATTAGATTTATACAGGTAACACAAATGATACCCGACAAACACGAACAACTCGGTATAGCCAATAAAACGAGGCGACAACCTATAACAGCCACACTCGGTAAGTTATACGTTGTCGCCTTGTTCATTTCACACACTCATCAAGGACATTCTCCTACACACTTTTCATTCTGTACGCTTCACGATAGTTAGCCATCAGAATCTTCTGAATGTCGGACTCGCGGTAGAGTATCTTTCCGCCAAGCTGGATATACGAAATGACACCGTTGTTTCGGTAGTCCTGCAGGGTTCTTCGGCTCAGTTGCAGCCTGGCGCAAAGCTCCTTGTCCGTCATGAACCGCTCACCGCCAAGCATGGGGCGGTAGTTCATCACGGCACGTTCAAAATTGTCAACCATTCGGTTGAGGTGGTTCACGATGTGGTTCATCCACTCGCTGTTTCTTGTCATTACTTCATTGCTCATAGTTGTCTCGTTTTATTGTTGATACTTACGTTACTCAGTTTACTTGCTGCATTGGATAAAGTGGCTGTTGTATATTGATAGCCTAACCTGTGCGCTTGCGAAAGCGCATGTCCTTTTTCTTGTCCTCCACTACTGCTACGATAGCCATCACGTCCTCCAGCTTGTAGTAGGTCTTGTGGCTGATTTGCGTATAAGCCAAAGTTCCGTTGTCCCGAAGCGTCTGCACTGTCCGTGGGCAGATGTTGAGCGTCTGACATACGTCCTGCGTGTCGAGCCACTTGTTCATGGTCTTGTCCTCACTGCGCTCACGGATTCTGTCCATGCGCTTCACGAAGTTCTCCAACTGGGCATCAAGATAGTTGAATGCCTCTTCCTCGAATACGATGAATCCCATACTTTTCTTTTTCTAAGTTTATACTATGTTATATGTCGCAAAGCTCCACGCATATGCTGTGCTCCACGTTTCTAAGTAGGTCTGCGGGGTTACCCCCGCTTTCCCCTTCAAGAACCGTGCATGCGACTTTCACCGCACACGGCTCGTGTAATTCAGTTAATTATTTCTCGTTTTAAACAATCGGCTCTGTGTGCCGTTAGGCACTGCATTTGAGTGGGCGTGTACGACATAAATGTCGTTGTTTGAAGTACTCGTCATATCTTGGGTCGAACGGATTGGCTTCTGATTTTATCTTCGTATGGCGAAGTATCGGTGTTTGAGCCAATTGGTTAAGTCGGAAGACAGTTTCTTGTCCTTTCTTATCCTTACCCTTTATTCCAAATATCCACCCACGCTTTCCGTCATGATGCCAATATTTGTCCGCTATCCATTTCAATGACTTGTTGTGGTGCCTGCGTATCGCCCACCTCTTCAGTTGCGAGAAGATTATGTGGTCAAGTTTCGAGAACACCACCTTCGAGGACACATATCTAAAATAGTTTGCCCATCCCGTAATCTTCGGATTGAGCTTTCCTATCACGTCAGTCTGCTTTGCCGCTCGCATGTTGTAGATTACCTCATGCGTTGCCTCCGCAAACTTCTTTTGGCTTTTCTTGCTTGGCTTTATCAGCAGTTTGCCGTTCCCATACTTGCGTATGTTGAAGCCGAGGAAGTCGAAGCCATCCTTTATATGTGTTATCAGTGTCTTTTCCTCCGAGAGTTCCAACCCTCTTTCCCTTAGGAACACTATCAGCTCAGCCTTTATCTTCTCCAAAACCTCCTTCGACTCACCAGTGACGATGAAGTCGTCCGCATAGCGGATGAGGTTTACCTTGTTGGAGAAGGACTTCCCATTCTCCTTTCTGTTGGAGTGCTTGGCTACCAAGTCTTCCATTCCATCGAGGGTGATGTTCGCCAATGTCGGGGAGATAATTCCGCCTTGAGGCGTTCCTTCCTCCGTAAGATGAAACACGTTCTTCTCTATGACGCCAGCCTCCAACCACTTGCGGAGCATTTTCGTGTCCATGATGACATTTCCTTGCAACCACTCATGGCTGATGTGGTCGAAGCAACCCTTGATGTCTCCCTCCAGGACCCATGTGGCGGAGTATTTCTTGCTTAAGCATCTGTGTATTTGGTCTATCGCATCCGCACATGAGCGGTATTTGCGAAAGCCATACGAATTGCCGTCTGCAAGTGTTTCCGACACGGGTTCGAGTGCCATGAGGAAGAGGGCTTGCATCGCCCTGTCCTTGATGGTGGGTATTCCTAGCGGTCGCTGCTTGCCGTTTCTTCGGGATGAAGACACGGCGGAGCGGCTTTGGCTTGTACCCTCTCGTTTTCAAAGAACCGATGGCATTGTAGCGTTCCACATCGGTGAGCCAAGTCACCTTGTCAACACCTGCGGTGCTACCGCCCTTGTTTGATGTAACTTGCCTCACTGCCAAAGCCTTGGCGGAAAACGAGTTAATCAAGATGCGTTGGAGAGATTTCACCTTTCCAATGCGGTTTGCCTTTAGAGCCTCTACTATTCGGACTTGCAGCTTGCGTACCTTCTGTTCGCATGACACCCAGGGAATGGTGCGCCATGAGTCTGGTGTGGCTGAAGATGCACACTCGGCTTTCGCCTCGCTCTCTTGTCGTTTCTTCATTTTACGCTAGTTCTACACTTCTTTTCGTAGTGAATTACCTGATGGAAGTCTGCCCACTTTCGTGTG
The DNA here is from genome assembly GCA_022009975.1 of Phocaeicola vulgatus. Lineage (GTDB taxonomy): Bacteria > Bacteroidota > Bacteroidia > Bacteroidales > Tannerellaceae > Parabacteroides. Next base: position 1,160,799 of record CP091733.1, read on the forward strand.
GGATAATGTTACAATCCCTATCCCCACCATTACAGAGGGGCATTCGCTTTCTCCATCGTCATTTACCTACAAGCCGTTCGGTCGTTCTTGCGATTGACTTACCTTTTCTTGCGAAATAAGGAGACCTATAGGCTTACCGTGTTCCGTACAAGTAACTTCGACCGATTTAGAACCCATCTATCCACCGGTGGAACGACATCCGTGTAGCCATTCCCAGAACATAACTAACTTGTCCACTTGCCTTTTGGCATGGCTCTTCAACATCCGTGAGCCAATTCTTTGTTACGATGGTTGGTAACGATGGTTACTTTACGTTATTCTTGTCGGTCAGCCTAACAACTACGTCTTGTGATGTTCAAGACTTCATCATATTGTCCCGAAGGCTTCGCACCCAGTCGTTGCCAACTACGCACGCTTCGGTAGGCTACTCTTAACGGAATAAGAGGTTCTTTAGTTTCAAAGAACAATTACTTATACGACTTCACGTCGCAATGTGAGTGCAAAGATAAGGCACGGCAATCTAAAAACAAGCGTTTTCAATTTCTGTGGCAGTATGTTGCCGGGGTTTGCCGACTTCAACGCCAAAAACAACAAGAAAAACTTGCACGACTGCAACGAATACATGAACAATGATGAGTTGAGAAATACGTTGAAGTTCTCACAACTATCTCGGTATGCAAATAAGCAAGCCACAACTAAATTGCCACGTTACACCCAATCAGTTGCATGGCTGCACTCAGTACACTTACTTTGCACCCGACAATCGGTCAATGGTGCAAACCGTGACCACTATACCAACAAATTAAACAAGTTAAGCTATGGCAAAAACAAAAGAAACGAAAATGTCTCCTGAACAGCAGGAGAAAATGACACAGGAGGTGGTGGCTTCGCTTCAATCATCCACTTATGGTAAAGACTATGCCCAAGAACATAGCTCTTTCTTTGAAGAGGTGGAGAACTCCGATTTAGAAGTTGTGACAGAGAATGTGGCTGCAACAACCTCCAACATGGAGGACGAGCTGACGAACGAGGTTCAATCGCCACCGAATCCGCAGAAGCGCATCAGTGGCAAACAGCGCAAGGCGACATTGGAGGAGTATCAGCATACTTTCCTCCAAGTTCCAAGGATTGACGACCGCAAGCCTGTCTTCGTCAGTTCCGAGGTACGAGACCGCCTTGATCGTGTCGTCCGCATCCTCGGAGGGAGACGCATGAGTGTATCGGGCATCATCGAGAACATCGTGCGCCACCACCTAAGCCTTTATGAAGAGGACTTCGAGGCTTGGCGCAAATTGTGAGAATTAAGGTCTGCGACCTTGGACGTGGATAGCTGAAAGGCTGTAGTTCCAACTAACGTGTTCTGAGAGGGAGCGAGGTTATGTTTTGGGAACCCCAAAACGCCTCGCTCCACCATGAGGGCGGAGATTTTTGCTCCCGACGGTCGCAGAAAGTGAGTGTACCAACGATAAACAGTGTATAGAATGACAAACGTACAGGAACAAGACAAGAGAAAGGGCGGAAGACCGCCCACGGGCAGGGTTCGCAAGTTGTCGAAGTCTGTCACGGTGAAGTTCTCAAAGCCAAGCTACGAGGCATTGAGACTGAGGGCGAGAAAAGCCAACCGCAAGTTGGCGGAGTACATCCGTGAGTCCGCCTTGAACGGCGAGGTGGTCAGCGGACACAACGCAGAGACGGTAGCCATCGCCAAGAACCTCATTGGCATGGCGAACAACCTCAACCAACTTACCAAGCTGTCGCATCAGAGAGGTTTCCATGAAACCCATGTATATGTGGTGGACTTGTTGAGAAGATTGAAAGAAATCCTTGGCGAGTATCGCCAAGCAAGTTATAAACCGAAGCCAAGCAGTATGGGCAGAAAGGAGGATACCACATGATAGGCAAGCTAAAGAAGGGCAGCTCATTTGGTGGTTGCATCCGCTATGTTACAGGCAAGGACGAGGCGAAAATCCTTGCCTCCGATGGTGTGTTGCTCGGCACGAATGCCGAGATAACGCAAAGTTTCGAGCTACAGAGGCAGCTAAATCCAAGGATTAAGAAGCCTGTGGGACACATTGCATTGAGCTTCAAACCAGAGGACAAGCCACGTTTGACGGATGAGTTCATGGCTAAGATAGCCCTTGAATACATGCAGATGATGGGCATCACCGATACCCAATTCATCATCGTAAGGCATCACAATACGGACAATCCACATTGCCATATTGTGTACAACCGCATCAATAACGAGGGCAAGCTCATATCAGACAGGAATGATTACAGGCGTAATGAGCAGGTGACCAAGGCTCTAAAATCCAAGTATGGATTGACTTATGGAACTGACAAGAGCAAGACTAACACTCGCAAATTACGCAATGCGGAGCGTGCCAAATATGAGATTCACAATGCAGTCAAAGATGCCTTAAAAGTTGCAGATAGCTGGCAGAAGTTCAAGAAAGAACTTGCAAAACGAGGTGTTTGCTTGGAGCTTGTCTATATGGATAAGGAGCAAACCAAGGTTCAAGGCATCCGATTCAGCAAGGATGGATATAGCTTCAAGGGTACGCAGATTAGCCGAGAATACAGCTTTGTCAAGTTGGATGCAAGACTTGGCTCTGAGTATAATCGTGTATCACCAAGAGCCGAATCAATGCAGGGAAGACGACCAAGTTGTCACCAAGTAGAACAGACTCAACCAACGGCAGAACATACCCAAGACCCTTGGGGCGGTATTTCTTCCATTGGACTTTTTGCTCCAGCCAATGCTCAGACCTTTGAGCAATTCCCAGAGGATGAATCATCCAAGAAGAAAAAGAGAAAACGCAGAAAGGGCTTCAGCCTTTGATGCAAGTTACAGACTTAAAAAAATAGAATCGAACATGAAAGAAGAACTATTGGAAGCCATCTACGGCACAGTTGAGAGATTGGAGCAGAAAGTCGATGAACTTTCTGCCTCCACAAAGAACGCAGGAGCGGAAACCGTTCCTGCAAGTAATGACATAACCAAGTTGGATATGTCAATCAATGCGATGTTTATCAAAGAAGAGGAAATCAGAGGTAAAATATCCAAATTAAGAGATGCCATTGTTGTTTTTTTGTTGACCTTATCAAGGTAGAACTTAGCAAAAATGAGCAGCGAAGCAAGTTCTTTGTTAATGCCGTCAAGCAGATGAGACAAGAGAATGATGTTTCCTCGAAGGCATTGCAGGACAAACTTGAAGTGTTGAACAATTCACCTCAAAAGAAGGTTGTAACCCATCGCTTCGAGCCAACCTCAAAGAATGTTCTTCTTTTCATAGGTGGCTTGGCTCTATCTCTTGTCATTTCCATTTGGGGCAATCTCACCCAATGGCGAGAGCACCAAGATTGGGAGGAGGCAGACTTGAAATATAGGGCATTGAAAATGGTTCTTCCATCTGATGACCCGAATATTCGCTACATCGAAAAGCATTTCAATGTGCAACGAGATGAAGATGTGATATACAAGCTCAGAACCAGAGTTGATGTTTATGAAGATTCTGTCTATCAACACCATAAAATGGTTGAGGTAGCATCATATAAAGATAGTATAGCAAGACAACTTATTGATGAATCAAATAGGATAAAAATGCAGATAAACAGTAAGAAAAGTAAATGAAAACGTTATTTTTGTATTATTATGCAAAGTGTAAACACGTATAACATTGCTTAATGTAGTTTAAATATTCTCCGAAAATTACTTTGTTTCAAAAAGTCTTTTTATTTTTGCACATAAATAGGGATAATCATTTAATTCCTTCAATCTGAGTTAACCGGCAGACGTTCCCGTATTTTCCCGATTAAACTCATCGTGTTTATATCATCGGCTCTGGTTTCAGAGCCGATTTTTCTCGTTTTTCAGTCACGTCTGGAGCCACCACTCCCATAAAGTTGCGCTCCATGCGTAGAACATCAGGCTGCAAGGGCGACTTGGACCGACTCTCGTCTTGCGAGGTTGACCACATTTGCTGTGTGGATACCGAAGAAAATCAGCAGGATCTCTGTCGACTTTATTCTCGCTGCTATCTTTCGCAGTCCGTAATGCTGCTTCTGGGTACCGAATGAGCCTTCCATCTCTGTAGCTCTCACTCTGGCAAGTTCTCTTTTGGTAGCATTCTTCACCTCGTTCTTGCCAGTCCTGCCTTTCTGAGTGAAGGAGGTCTCAATACCATTCTCTTTGCAGAATGTTCTGTTGTCGTTTCCGGAGTAACCTTGGTCGCCACCTATCTTCTTCACCGGTACTCCGGTAAGCTTATTAGACAATGACACGCAATGCTTCAGCCTTGTACCCTCATTGAAGGCGTTGAATGAGAGTTTCTCAATGAATGAGACCCCATCAATCAATATGTTGTTGCTCTTCGCTCCAAACTCTACAGTCTTGGTTTCCTTGCCTCTGACAATCGGTCTGATATGAGGTTTGTCGAGACTTACGATGCGGTTCGGTATGCTCTCGCGAGAGTCGCCACTCTTGAAGTGGTTCTTCTGCTGACGATATACCCTTGTGATGATCCCAAGCATATTCAACTGCTTGTCGCTCAGCAGTCCCTCGCAACTATGGACACGCATCTGTCTGTGGATCTCACCGAGCATCTTGCACAGCAATGCAAGCAGTCTCATTATCATCTTTCGTGTCTGCTTGTGAGTGTGCTTACGCTGCTTCCTGTAAGCCAGATTCGCCTTCTCTATATCGTTGTACTTTGTCCTCAATCTATGTTCTCCTAGCTTGGAACTGATACTGCACATCATCTTGTATGCTCTTTCAACACATTCCCAAAGCAACTTCACATCGGTCGGGAAACGCATCAGACTTTCATAGCAACTGGCATCAGTATACACTGTATCAAGGTTCTTCATGTATGGCTTCCACGCATCTGCAAGCACCTTCTGCTGCTCTTGGATCTTCAGCTTCTTGGACAGTTCCAACAATATATTGTCAATCAACTTATAGTTTGTCAACTGGTTCTTAGGACTGATCCTGATGCCGCAGAAGATCTGATAATAGATGTTTCCATTCAATGCCTCCATCAATTTCGGAGCCGACAATCCTGTATACATCTTCAAGAATGCCAATGCCACCTTGCTTTCAGGGGTGAAGAAGGACTTTCTGCCTCTTTTAGCCCTTATGTTCTTTGGCTTTTCCCCAATCAACCCAAACGATATCGCCATTTCTCGAAGAGGAAGAAGTGACTGGATGCGTCCAAGTTCACTCGTTTTTGAAGGTTTCTACATATTGCTGATAAAAATCAAACTCTGTGAATGCAATCTCTTGCTGAATGTCAGATAAATTTCCTACTTTTGCCATGAGTTATTTTTGCTCATTTCCTCCGAAGTTTACTTTTTCTACGGTATTCGGAGGAATTTTTATTTCCTTTAGCTAAATTACAACAAATATACCACATTAGCAATCAATAAGTTGTAAACTTTCAAAGTATTTTGCGACTATCCCTAAATACAGACCGTTCTGACAAAAGGCACAGAAATCGAAAAGTGTATAGAGTAGATTATTTTAAAACTTACAAGCATGAAAGATTTAAAACTTTTCACTCAAAGTGAGTTGTCCACCTTGGAAACATTAGATATTATGGGTGGTACAGCAAGCGCAGAAGCATCACAAACAGGTTGTTCAAACAATGTTGTAGGATGTAATTGTACGATCATTCAAGTGCCAATTCAAAAGCCATCTGTTGGTGATGGTACAAAAGCTTTGTAAAAATGAAAAATTTTAGGTAGGATGAAATTTCATCCTACCTTTTTATTAAAATATAGAGAATATGAAAGTAAGTAATTATAATTACATTATACATAAAAACTCCTATTCTTATTGGTACAATGGAATTAATCATACTTTTTTCAAAGTACCAATTTCTTTGGGAAAGAAATTGGAGCATATCATGAATGATAACATCAATATGCTTCCTACAAACTTTTGCTCTCGTCTTGTTGAAAAAGGTTTTATAGTTTCTGACAACACCAAAGAATTGGATATTATTCGGGAAAAATATAATGAACAAGTTTGTCGTAAAGACTATTTGCTAACAATACTGCCAACACTTAATTGTAATTTTAAATGTTGGTATTGCATTCAAGACCATGTTGGTTCAAAGATGTCTGTTGCCACCATTGATAAAGTAAAGACACATATAAATTACATGATAAATGTTGAAAAAATAAAGTCATTACAAATCGAGTGGTTTGGTGGAGAACCCTTCCTATATTTCAAGCAAGTCATATTGCCTATTTGTGAATATGCACAGAAACTTTGTGCACAAAAACAAATACCTTATTCAACCACAGCAACTACAAATGGATACTATTTACTTCCTAAAATATGCCCAGATTTAGTAACTTTAGGGTTTAAAAGATTTCAAATAACTCTTGATGGTCCTAAAGAGCAACATGACAAAGTAAAATTTCAAAATAATTGTCCATCTGCATTTACTCATGTCTTGAATAATATAGAATATATTCTTAGCAATAGTTCATCAATAGAAATTTTATTGAGAATAAACTATACGGAAGAAAACTTAGATCAAATTATTGTAGAGGAAGTAAACCAAATTATTTCTCCACAAAATCGTTGTAAAGTCCGTGTTATGCCTAAAAAAGTATGGCAAGAAAATGTTCGTAAAAGCAGATATGAAAGCGTAAAGACAATACTGCAAAAATTTCATGCATCTGGATATAATACTGTCCATTTTGATGCGGTAAATACGTTTATTCCTTGTTATGCTAATCGTAAATACTACAATGCAATTAATTATAATGGGGATGTCGTAAAATGTACCGCTTCAAACGATTTGTATGAGAAGTGTACTCATGGAGAGATTGAGCCAGATGGAAGCATAAAATGGAATCATGACTTTATAAAGAAATACAAAATGGTTTTCTTTGAAAATAAGAGATGCTTGCAATGTAAATATTTGCCATTGTGCATGGGAGTTTGTCCCCGTGACAATTATACAAAAGCATGCAAACTTGAAAATGTAGATTTCCATATAGAAGATTCTTTAGTAAACTATATTGATACAATTTATGAAACGAAAAGTGTTAAATAGACTGTGTGCATTTCTACTTTTTATAGGATTACCCATTTTAAGTTATGCACAAAATACTGTAATAAAAGGAAAGGTCATCAATAACAATGGTGACCCTTTGTCGTTTGTGAACGTTTCTCTGCTCAACACACGAGATTCATCCTTTATACAAGGAACGACTAGTAAAACTGATGGAACTTTTGAGTTAATCTCAAAAAGCAAAGAGGGAATCGTGAAAATCTCATCAATTGGCTACAAAAACTTTTTCAGAACTTTTCGTAATTCTGAGACTTGGACTATTGAACTTCAAGAAGATTCTTTGAAGCTTAATGAAGTTGTCATTACGTCACAATCTTTAAGAAGTTTTGGTAATAAAGACCAAATCTTTCTGTCGGAAAACGATAGGAAAATTGGAACGAATGCCTTAGAAACAATTAGTTGTTTGCCACAGTTTAAGACCAACCCAGCAGAAATAGGTATTACGACTGTAGATAACAAAAGCGTCCTTGTCCTTATTGACGGAATTCGCAGAACTGCTAGAGATTTAATGTTACTCAAACCGAATGACATCAAATATGTTAATTATTATAGTTATCCTCCAGCACGTTATGCACATGAAGGTATTGGAGCTGTGATTGATGTTGTTACAAAAAAGCAAAATGATACGCTATATACATTTTATTTAAGTACTAAAAATGGAGTAAATGCTGGATATGGAACCAATTTAGCATCCATGACCTATCAAGATTCATTAAACACCATTTCAGCGGCTTATTTTATCGACTATCGTGATTTGAATAGTAACCTTATGAATAATAGCTACCGTTATGGAAATAAAAGTAACATTTACCAAGGCACTTCTGGAGTATATGTCGGACAATTTCATATTGGGCAGGTAAATTACCAACATAGTCAAGGCAAAAGTCTGTTTAGTTCTCAAATAGAATTCACAAAAAATCCAGGCACTCAGAAATATGAGCAAAATATCAATGATGCGGAAAATATTTCTAATTCTCGAAAGCTAAAAAGTGACTATAATGGACTTTCTGTAGATTTGTACTATCACTATTCTTTCAATAAGGATAAAAACATTTCTCTGAATGTCCTCAATACATTCTACAAATCCAATTCCAACAATATTTTAAATGATTGTTCTTCTCAAAAATTAGAAAACAATATAGATAATAAATCTTATTCTATAATTGCAGAGTTGCTTTATAATTGTAAATTATTTAACGGCAGTTTTGGCTTAGGTGCCTATTATCTGTACAAAAACTTTTCACAAACATATAATGTAGATAGTTTCTCGAAAGTTGGCACACAAAAGGAATATTTTTATGGCGAATATAGTAAGGGTGTAAGTAACTTTTCTTATACTTTTGGAGTTGGGATTGAAAATAATCACTATAATACCGCAGATAAAAAAAGCTTTGACTACTGGGTTCTTCGCCCTTCATTAGCGTTAAGTTTACAATGTACAAAGTTGTCTTCTTTGCGTTTCACTTCTTCCATAAGGTCAATTGTCCCTAATGTAGGCAATCTTACAGATAGCAAAGTTGCGATTGACGAACATTTTTTCCTCCAAGGGAACATGGGCTTAAAGCCATATTATGTTTATGGAACCAATCTACAATATCAATATAGTTCAAATGATAGAAAATGGTATTTTGTAGCTTCTGTAAGTAATGACTTTTATCCTAGTAAGAACGTTCCTGTTATAGCTAGCTATGGAGATGATATGATAGAAAGTATATCAAGAATAAAAAATGCAAATGAACTAAGTACGTCAGTATCCTTTAGGTATCAACCAGCATCTTGGATTAATATCCAACCCTATTATAATTATCAATATTCAAAGTATGACACACCTAACCAATGTATTCGGCATTCTATGCATAACACTGGTGTCAGTGTCAATCTCTTACCTAAAAAATGGCAAATATCATGGAATGGAAACTTTCCTACGACAACTGCAAATGGCGACATTTTTCAGCAAACAGGTTTTCAGACAACAACTTCCATATTATATAAGATTAAATCAATTTCTTTGGGAGTAGAGTATATACATAATCCAAAACCAAATAGGACTTATGCAAGTATAAAAAACTTCTCTTTTGAAGAAGAAACAAAATGGAATAATTTTAAAAATTTAATTGCAGTTAACTTTACCTATTATTTTACAAAAGGAAAAGGGCATAATCAGGGAAGTAAACGTTTGAGAAATAAGGATCAAGATGCAGGTCTTACCCAATTTAACACGGCTAAGTAACAATAAATTATTTACAATAATATGGAAATGAAGTGTTTTCCAATAACATATCAATTTGACACAATGCAATGTGGTATAGCCTGCTTGCAGATGATTTGCAAATATTATGGACGAGATTACTCTCTGTCTTATCTGTCGGGTATTTGTACTTCTTCAGCGGAAGGTGTATCTTTGCATGGCATCAACGAAACTGCCATACAATTAGGTTTCCATACACTTTGTGCAAGGTTGGACATTAAGGATACAATGGAAATGCCATTACCTTGCATTCTACATTGGAATCAAAATCACTTCGTTGTTTTATATAATGTCAAAAAAGGGAACAAGTTTTATGTCGGAGACCCAGGCAAAGGATTAGTAACTTATAATCTAGAAGAATTCAAACTGCATTGGATAAGCACCTCGTCTAATGGTGAGGACAGGGGCATTGCTATGCTTTTGGAAACCACTCCTGCTTTCTTCACTTATAAGATGGAGGACGAAGAGAACACCAAAGAGAAGAGGTCTTTCCGCTTTCTCCTTGGGTATGTGAGAAAATATCGCAAGTATTTCGGGCAAATCATCTTGGGTTTGTTAGTTGGAAGTCTCTTGCAACTAGTTCTGCCATTCCTTACCCAATCCATCGTGGATGTCGGCATCAAGAACCAAAACATCGGCTTTGTCTGGCTTATTCTGTTGGGACAGTTGATGCTTACAATCAGCAGAACGGCAATCGACTTTATCCGCAGATGGTTGTTGCTTCACATTTCCTTACGTATCAACATATCATTGGTAAGTGACTTCTTCATCAAGCTCTTAAAGCTACCGATGTCTTTCTTTGACACGAAGCTCATGGGTGACTTGATGCAGAGGATGAACGACCATAGCCGTGTGAACAACTTCCTTACTCAGCAGACACTCAACATCGCTTTTGCCATGCTTACTTTCGTGGTATTCTCGGTGGTGCTGTTCTTCTACAATAAATTGGTGTTTGCCATCTTCTTATTGGGAAGCATCCTCTATGGTGCATGGATGACTTTGTTCTTGAAGCGGAGGAAGGTGCTTGATTACGAACTGTTTGAGCAGCAAGCCATCAACAACAACAAGACCTACGAGTTCATAACTTCCATGCAGGAAATCAAGTTGCAGGATTGTGAACAGCGCAGAAGATGGGAATGGGAAGATACGCAAGCAGACTTGTTTGGAGTGCAGATGAAATCACTCAAACTCCAACAGACACAGGAGGCAGGAAGTATCTTTATCAACGAGGTGAAGAACATCATCATCACGGTAGTGGCTGCTACCGCTGTGATTCATGGTCAAATGACACTCGGTATGATGCTTGCCGTGCAATACATCATCGGACAGCTCAACTCGCCTGTGGAGCAACTGATGAACTTCTTCTATTCCCTGCAAGATGTGAAGATTAGTTTGGAACGTATCAACGAGATTCACCAGATGGATGATGAGAATGGAAAGGAAGGCTTGCTAACTTCTATTGAAGATAAGAATGAGGGCATTGACATCAAGAACATCATGTTCAAGTATGACCCACATGCCTTGCGCAAGACCATAGACGATGTGAACATTCACATTCCGCAAGGCAAGGTGACAGCCATTGTTGGCGCATCTGGCAGTGGAAAGACCACCCTCATTCGTTTGATGCTTGGTTACTATCCTGTCTTGGAGGGACAAATCAACATAGGCAATACTGACATCAACAAGCTCAACAAGAAATGGTGGCGCAGACAATGTGGCGTTGTGATGCAGGAAGGTGTCATCTTCTCGGAGAGTATCGCACGTAACATTGCTGTTGATGATGGTGACATAGACAAGGAACGGTTGCTAAAGCAGCCGAGATAGCTTGTATCAAGGATTATGTGATGGCTTTGCCTCTGAAGTTCAACACCAAGATTGGACGTGATGGCGTGGGACTGAGCCAGGGACAGAAACAACGCATCTTGATAGCGAGGGCGGTGTATAAGAATCCTGACTATATCTTCCTTGACGAGGCAACCAACTCGCTAGATGCTAACAACGAGAGAAGCATCGTGGAGAACTTGGATAAGTTCTACAAGGGCAAGACTGTTGTGATTGTGGCTCATCGCCTAAGCACGGTGAAGAATGCCGACCAAATCGTAGTCATAGACCATGGAAATGTGGTTGAAGTTGGCAATCATGAATCGCTGACAGCCAAGCGAGGAGCATACTATAATCTTGTGAAGAATCAGTTGGAATTGGGAAACTAAAATGCTTTTGACATGGAACAGAAAGAAAAAGAAACAGATAATATCGAGTTGAGAAGCGAGAAGGTGAGGAACGTGATAGGCAAGGTTCCTCCTCGCCTCGTCAGCTTGGGAACGGTTGCCATTACGATAATAGTTCTCGCCCTCGCAGTTGCTTTCTACAAGATACCTTATCCTATATCCATAGATGCTAATGGTGAGGTCATCAATCAAAGAACAGTGCAAGTGTTTGTGCCATATAAGTATTTGTACCTTTTCGATGAGCCAAGGACGGCTCATGTATCTTTCGAGGGTAACGACAATGTATCTTATAACTGCAACATTATAAGCCATAATGCCAAGCTCATACATAGGGAAGATGGCAACTATTTTATGGCTATAGCCACAGTGAGCACACAGGGACAAAATACTCCTATACTGCAAAAGTATATGAAAGCTGATGTCAGAATCATTGTCAGCAATAAAACGTTATGGCAGCAGGTGTTCGGATAGTCTATGTCCGAACACCTGCCGTTTGTTTTAGGATGCATATTGTGTTGCTAAGCATCAGATTTTACGCAAAAGTTCTAATTTCCATAAAATTCCTCTTGTAAATCATTGGATATTTAGAAAAATATCGTATCTTTGTCCCCGAATTGAGGCGTTCTTTGCATATTGCAAAATACAGAAACGAGCAGAAGTCCGCTCGTTTCCATATTGTTACCTATATAATATAGGCAAACGACCAACTTCTTGATTTTCAATCAAAGTCCAATTTAGAGCGAGTTATAGTATATTTCTCCCCTCTATATTCTATCGTTCCACAAGAATTATTATATTTTAATCCTGAGGAAACTTCTTTACAATAGTTTCATAAACAACAATGCCACTTCACACACCTTTTAGTGCGCAAAGTGGCATTAATTATAAGACGTTGAACGAGCAGTAACCCGTTGTATCTCTGTAGCCTTCTGTTGTCTCTATTCTCATTTTTCTTCCCAATGCGATATGTCCCTTTCGTATATTTCTGACGTACATTGCCCAGATCAATTTGAAATTTTCTGGCAGTGTTTGGTCGGATGCCAAGACCTATCTCTATAAAGGCAGCATTCTTCAATGGAATCTTTTTCCAACCTTTATTTTCCTTCTCGATAAAGTACTCATAACCAACGATACAAGTCCATGGTGAATTGTTGGTTATAGTCAACGTAACAACTTGAGGTTTATTCGTAAAATGCGTCTGCGAGAGTTCCAAGCCAAGGTTTCCTTGTACAGAGTTGGCCTCTTTTGCTGTTTTGGTCTCTTGCTCGGATTTATTCTCTTGCACATTACTAGTTAAAGCACTTGCTTCCGTTACTTGACTATTACTTTTATCCCCAACAGAGCAAGAAAGAAACAATAAACATGCAAATATCAATTTCATATTTCCACCTAATATCGTTCAACATTCAAAGCAGCTAAAGCTTGATCGGCTTTAGTAAAAACCCTGACTCCACTAACTGTTGTCGTTCCCAGATGTATTCCTACCGTATATCTAGTATCGCTACTTTTCACATATGTGTATATAATACCACCACTATCACCTGATTGACTTAGATATGTGGCTGTTGTCATATTAGTATATTTTATCCCTTTACTTGTAAAAGTATAATTGGTTGACTTTATATATCCACCTTTACCATTTGAGCCTGTTGTTGAACCTCTCATATTGACAAAAGTGCCAACTCCAGGAAGGCTTGTAGCCACAGAGAGTTCGTAAACTGTACCTACAATAAAATTTGATGGTTCAAAAGCTGAGTCTACAATAGGTACAAAAGCTGCGTCTACACTTCCTGAGTTTTGAGATGCAGAGCAAGTACCTATTACTTTACCTGCGACATAAACCTTTTGGTTAACACTTAAAACGTGCCCTGCTGTTACCATACCATTTCTTTTGGCACCAGTTTTTTCTCTAGCTCTAAAGGCGAAAGACCCATGGCTTCCATCTGTAGAACATGTCAAGTATCCACCTGGATTCAAATCTGTTTCTTCTATTAGTTGTCCGGACTCAACGAATGTTATGGCAGGATGATTATATATCGTTTTGAATTTCTTTATAAAATTATCATCCTTATGCTTTAGACTTACCTCAACACAGTTCTGAGCATCCAAGATTCCATATCCACAAATGTTGTCTTTGATAAATACTTCTGCATTTTCTACATGTCTGTCTAGCTCCTCCATAACTTGTTGTAATTCCTGATAAGAATATTTACAACGTTCAAAACGATATAGTCTTGATGATTTTATTGTTGAAATTCGTCTAGCAACCTCCAAAGAGTCACCTTTGAATAAAATGGTCAACATGCCACTCGGAGTGATATATGAGCCACCCCAAAATGAAGGATAATCTTTCTTGTTATGATTAGACCGCATAATAAACTTACCATCAAGAACCAAATTATTTAATAATATTTGATTCACTTCGTTTGCTTCTAATTGATTATCCATAGGCATTTCATTAGCCATATTGGAGACGACTTGTTCTGAAGAAGATGCTTCTACCAACATTTTCTTTTTTGTAAAATCCAAATTATCATCAGAACATGAACTAAATGCAATCATCATGCATCCTAGCAAAAAAATAAAATTAATTTTCATACTCATTATTTTTTATGTTAGACAAAAATGAAAATTACAAAGGTCACTATCACTAACCCATTTTGTTTTGGCTTCAAATATACAACTTTTTAATAAGAAGAGGACGTAGACTACTGTAATTTTAAAAACATATAGTATTATTTAACTATTTTTTTGCACAAATCATATTATATTGAAAGAATTATACTCTTGCTCTATAGAGCAAGAGTATAAAATATAGGTAAAAGCGTAAAGCGTAATTAAACAAATGTGATTTCTTATTTTATGGTTACATTTATAGTTTGAGGTCTTTCATTCACATTTCACCCATGTCGTAAGTAGAGGTCGTTACATTGCCCTCCGTGTCGGTGACACGGACAAGGCGCTGTATGCCGTCATACTCAAACGAGGTGGTAATCTCACCGTCAGGACCGCTCTTCTGGATGGTCTTCAAGGTCTTGCCACTGCCATTGGTATGGGTTGCCTGAACATGGAAAAACTTTCAAAGATACAAGGGAAATATCCTCTGATAAGCCCTGACGAATTTTAAGGCGGTTTATAGCCTTGTTTTGTTGATACTTTCATACGGCTTTATTTTATGTTTTATCTAAAGAACGATTGACATTTGATTTTATTGCATAGAATTGCAGCATTACCTCAAAATACTGATCTTTCAATGTGTTTATACGTATTACGCTATATTTAAATAATCATAGAAAACTTGGCAATATGCATATATTTCAATTAAAATCGAATGATATGTTTTATAAAATAGAGCCAGCTTGGATTCTATTACTGGAACATATTACGGTGTGTTACCACCTAATGTTGAAACAACACTCACGTTAAATGCTGATGGTACCTATTTGTTGATACAGTCATACAATGAAAAGTAGAACAAACAGGAAAGGTTAAGAGGAACTTTCCAAGTGCTTGACTACAACATCCTGATGCTTGTGCATCCTTCATGTGGTGAGCATACCTTCTACAAGGTGAAGGATGCCAACCATATTATTCTGATAGATTCGTTTGGTAATGAACCCAAAAAGAGGATAAGAAGAACTATATTCTAAAAAGGTATTTGGGGTGCTACATAAACCGATTCATAAATAATCCTAAAATGAAAGCAGAAAAGTTTGTTTTTAAGAATTTAGTTTTAACTTTGCACTTGTAAAAGGAGTGTTCTTTGCATATTGCAAAATACAGAAACGAGCAGAAGTCCGCTCGTTTCCATATTGTTACCTATAAGATATAGGCAAACGCCCAACTTCTTGATATTCAATTAAAGACAAGTTTAGAGCGAGTTATCCATATTAATTTTATTTTAAACAATATAAGGCTGCTAATAGTAACCTTATATTGAATGTGAAACTCTATTTTTACTTGTACAAAGCGTTAGCCAAGTCTGTTAATCCAGCTTCTCCGGGTAAATTAGGATAAGCCTTTTTCATGGCTACAATAAATGAATCGGCTGTTTTATTTGCAGCAATTATACGTTTCATTGTTTTCAGATAGTCAATCTTGAATTTTACCATATCGCTTTTGGCAATTCCACCATGTCCGCCAATAAAATATTCGCAGCCAGATTTTAAAGCCTTTTCCGCTTCTGCAATTTCCACATCAATCGCAGCTAAAGAAGATATTTGCAAATGGCTGACATGGGATTTTGCAGGTGCCCAGTGTGTATAATAAACCTTGTCACCTATTATAATATTAGCTGCCGGAAAATCTGTTGAAGCTCCTTTTTGAAAAGAGAACCTTACGCCACCCCAATTTTGGATGCTTCCCAAATGCACTTCCTCCGTTTTTCCTGTTGGCATGGGAGTAATGGCATCACCAAATATTTTTGCAAAATTCTGCATCATTCCACCATAAACAGCCCCTTTAACAAAATCCGGCATTCCCTCGATCATCACAACATCATGATTTCCTGTTCCACCTACATGATAATTGGTAATAATTTTCTGTACAGGCTTATTTAATGAAACCACGTAAGTATCAAATTCTGATACATTATCTTTAAACAAAGGCTGTTCCAAAGTAACAAGCTCCGTCTTGCCCTCTATAATGTAACTTGCATCTCCAAGTGCATCATTCGTATTATATACATGAAGTTTGAAACTGCCTAAATCTAACACTTCAAAATTTCCTTTTGTCTGTGCTTCTGCTACCATTGCTACAAAGGTCAGCAAGAATAAAAATACTTTTTTCATAATTTTTCTATTATAATTAATAACCGATAGTAAAACGTTCCCGATGATGATTTGCCTGTTCCATTTCATCTACCATTGCAACCGCATAATCTTCTACTGAAATATGACTGTTCCCATTTTCATCAACAATAAGGTCGTCTTTTCCTAAACGGAACTTCCCTGTACGTTGTCCCGGTTCAAGAGTTCCGGCGGGTGAAAAGAACACCCAGTCGATTTCTTTTTCATTGCACAATATATTTAAGTAGAACTCACCTAAAGATTTCACACCGTCCATGATTTCATCAGGTATTACACCCGAATCCACAACTCTAACTCCCGGAGCGCAGAACAAAGTACCTGCACCACCGACACACAACAACCGTTTAATGCTTGCCTGCTTTACAGCTTTGAGGATTAATGGGTAGTTTTTCAGTGTTTCTTCGTAAATATTGGGATTTGCCCAACCGGGATTATAAGCACTGATGACAACATCTTTACCCTTACAAGTGGTAGCTATTGTTTCCACATCCGATACATTTGCTTTAACTACTGATAAATTGCAGTTACTAATTGTAATCTTTTCGGGATTACGAACTATTGCTGTAACCTTGTTACCTCTGTTTAATAACTCATTAAGAATAGCAGTTCCAACAAAACCGCTTGCTCCAATCAATACTACATTTTTCATAACTATAAATATTTAATAATCAATATTACTGTCAAAAAGATTGTTTATCTCTTTTCGTGTGCAAATATGAAGTACTTTTTTTAGTTATACAAGAAGGCACTTTGTATTCAGATAGTTACCTATATGAAACTATTGTTGATTATGAAGAATTTGCAAAATACGTATTTAACACTATTTAGCTGATTGCTATTTTATCCTTACGTATTTGAAGAATGTTAGTTACTTTTGTAGCGTAATATAAAAATGAGATATTATGGTAAGAACAGAAATCCAAAATGAATTATATCCCGATTGTCCTATTCGGAATATACTTGCTCGTATAAGTGATTTATTTGATAATCAGATTAATGTGTTTGTTGATATAAAGAAAATATGTGGCAAAACATCATCAACAGCTATCAGTTGTGGAAGAAGAGGAGGAAATAAGGTCAAATATGTTTTATAAAAAAGGCTGTGTGTCGGTTATGAATCCCATCACACAGCCTTTTTTGTTGCTAATTATTCCGGCATTGCCTCAGCAGAAGGTGGGGGAGTTGCCGTTCCCCAGTTCTTATTTGCTTTCGGTCCCATTTCCAATTCCAACAAGCCACCATTTGCCATGTCGTCATGGTTGAACCAAGGCTGATTCAGCTCTTTGCCATTCAACTTGGCAGACTGGATATATTTGTTTTCCGTAGAAGCATTGTTCGCTTTAATCTCAAATACAGACCCGTTGCTTAGTTTTATCTTGATATGGCTGAATACAGGGCTGCCGATATTATAACAAGGCATTCCAGGAGTGACCGGATAGAATCCCAATTGGCTGAATACGACGAAAGATGCCAATCCTCCGCCATCTTCATCACCCGGAACACCCATCAAGTCGTTACGGAACCACTGGTTTAGCAGTTGGCGTACACGCTTTTGTGTGAGCCAAGGTCTGCCAGCATAGTTGTATAAATAAGGAACATGCATACTGGGCTCATTCGCCATGGAGAACATGCCCACGTTGCCTGTATGGTCTGGCAAGAAGGAATAGAATTGCCATTTGGACATGCCCATCGGCGTGTTGAACATCGAGTCAAGCGCAGCGGAAAATGCCTCGTTGCCTCCCACCAGTTTGACCAAATCGCCAATGTTATGCTGGACATCCCAACGGTACACATAACCATTGTTCTCATCGTAATAATCGCGTGCGCCCAATCCACCGTCATAGCGGTAATCCAAAGGATAGATGAACTTGCCCTCTTTGTCTTTCGGATGGAAGAAATGGGTTTCAGGATTGAACAGGTTGCGGTAATTGTATGAACACTTCAGATAATGGTTGGCTTCCTCTTCCTTTCCCAACTCTTGTGCAATCTGGCTCAAGCACCATTGGTCATAAGCCGTGCCCAATGTCACAGCGACTGGTTGGCGTTTTTCCCAAATCGAGACATTAGCGACCGTCTCCTTTTCGCCTGGACGGAGAGCCGGGATGTAGCCATGTTCTTTATAGAAATCATCCAACCATCCGGCAGGCTTGCCCGACCAAGGAATAAGAGTCTTTTCTTCAATGGCTTTGCGGCAAGCATCGTAAGCCTTTGCCAAGTCGAAATGGGTGACGCCTTTCCGGTAAGCATCGATGATGGCAGCCACTCCGTGGTTGGAGTTCATGCGTCTCGAATCGCCCGTCACTTCCGGGAATGTCGGCATCCAATTCGTGCCCATCTGCTCTGCCATTAACAGGTAAGAGTTAAGTATATAGCCCTCTTTGTCGGCAGCCAACAGCGAGCGCAACGGGTGTGCGCCTCTGTAAGTATCCCAAATCCAGTCATCCACATAGAACGGGCTTCCTTCGTCGTCATGTACTTTCCCATCGTATGCACTGTAATAACGTCCATCTTCGCTGATGCAGACAGGACGCTCAAAGCAGCGATAGAGAGAGGTGTAGAATACTTGCTTGTCATCGTCCGTCCCGCCTTTGATCTCGATTTTGCCCAAAGCCTCATTCCAAGCATCACGGGCAACTTTCGCTATGGCATCCACGTCGAATCCCTTTATCTCACGCTCCAAGTTCTTTCGGGCTTGTTCTTCGTCAATGAAAGAGACGCCATAACGTATGCCCACATTGCCCACTTGGGAAGGGAATTGCAGGGCAATGGCAGCATTGATCCCGTCAACTTCCGACTTTCCGGTTTGGATTGTCCCTTCGGACAGAGCACCAACTTTTTCCGGGGCTTTATCCACTTCAGCATAAAGATAGACTTTTGTGTCACTCTCTTCCGCTTCCACATGCTGATAACCGCTGATACTTTTGCCATCCCATTTCAATTCTCCGTTGCGGGAGTTGAATACGATAAAGGCAGGAGCATCACCTTTTTCAAAGGACAAGTTATAGACAGCGCTCTGCTTTGCCGGAGCAAAATCGACAGAGACATGCTGTTCGTCCAAGTAGACTTGATAGCGGTAAGGCTTTAAGTTCTCTTGGTCATAGCTCAATGGGATAATAGGCTGGAGTTCCTTTTCATTCCCTTGGAAAGGGCTTAGGTTGAACGAGGAACTGCGTCTATGGCCGGTGACAATCAGCGGCAAGCCTCCCAAACGGTCACCCGTGAAATCCGCACGCTCCGGATAGACACGCATCATGCTGTTCGGCAGATGGATAGTCGGGTAAGTTGGAACCAGCAAATGGCTGATGTTGCCAATATAAGGGTTTACATATTCGATTGGAGAAAGCTGCGCAAGCTGCGTGTTGTCTGAGGGCGAACAAGCTGCCAAAAGAAAAGCCGAAGCAACTGCGGCACTCCAAATTTTAACTTTGTTGTTCATGACGTTTACAGAATTAGTTTATATTGTTGTGTCTGGTTATTACCAAGGATCTTTAGAGAAATCTTTCGGATAAGAGATGCGCTCTGTGATTCGTCCACCTTTCAAATGTATCCACGTCTCCAATTCCCTTTTCCCTTCGGTTAACTCAATCACTCTGGCTCCGTTGCCTCCAGGAATGTCGCAATAGACGGTTTTTCCTCCCGTGTAACGTCCATAACCCAATAAAATCCCGTTCCAAGTGGTCAGATAATCGTTCACATGGTCATGCCCCACAAAGGTGCCCATGATGTCGCCCGATTCCAGCATGGCAGTGTATAATCCTGAATTAACGGCAGGAGCGCAAGCCGGTTCTTTGCGGATGCCCACCAGCAATGCCCTTTCCGATTGGGCCGCTTGGTTGTATTCAGGGAAAGGAATGTGGAAGAATGCCAAGGCTGGCACAGGCTCGTTGTTGTTCTTGGCTTTGAAGGCAGCCGCATTCTGGCGGTACCAAGTAATCTGGTTGTCTTTTATCCAGTCATAAGTGCCGACACCTTTAATCGGCGAATAGGAGAGGCTGTCGAAGTGGTAAAGCACAAAAGCGTCTCTCTGTCCATCGGAACTACGGACGGTGAGGATGAAATTAGAGACTCCGCTCAGACCTTCGGTTGTCCCGCTCAAGTTGTTTTCCCATTTTTTAGTGTATTCATATATCTCTTTTCGGCTCATTCCCTGTTCGTCGTCATGGTTGCCAAAAGTATAGCTAAATGGTATTTTGCGTGCGACGACCGGAGCGAATGCCTCTTCCAAAGCAGGAAGTGCCGGCTTGCCGTAGATGACATCTCCTGTGAAGATGACCAAATCAGGCTTCTCCGCATCCAACACCTCTTCCATCCGTTCTTTGGCAGCCAATGATTCTTTATTGCCCGGAATCCAGTGCACATCCGTGAATTGGACGATTTTGAATTTGCCATTGGAATGGAACTTCAATGTCCCGTCGGGCTGCTGTTCACTTTTGGCAAATGGAACGGTTGTTGTATTCTGGGTTCTTGCCTCTGCCTTCGTGAAGCCAAACATGCTCATCGGGATAAGAGCGGCAGAGGCTTGTAAAAATTCTTTTCTGTTCATATACTTTATATTATTTATGCTTTGTTACATGAATAGATCCAATGTGAGTTGTTCCCGCTCTGCCTGCTGTTTGCGCAGATGCTTTTTCCCTTGTGGCGTGATGACTTCAATCTTTCCGAAACGGGTCTTGACAACGGTTGTCACCACATAGCCGGCATGGATGATTTCGCCCAACTCGGAGAGCTTGCGGGAGATTTCCAACACGCATTCTATGCACATTCCGCTGGAGAAGGCTATTTTATCGTCAACCATCTGCTTCTTGAACTCATCGTCCTGCATATAGAAGTCAATCATTGCCCCGCTCTTGTTATAGATACCCTTCCAGCGATAGCGTGCATCGGTCAGCACCGGGGAAATGATTTCTATGATGGCATTCAGGTCCTTCAAAGGAGGAAGTTCGTCCGATCGGAGGATGAATCGGTCGAACTGTTCCCGTTTGACTTCCAACTGCCCGGATCGGCTTCTGTTGCGGTCGTTGAGTTCCCTCAGCGTCATTTTGCGCACTTTCAGGCATCCTTTGATGCTTTCAAAGAAATTTGATTTGTATTTGCAGAATCGTGGGGAGCTGCTGAGCAAGGAGACCAAGCGTGTAGGAACGCCATGCGCCTTCAACTTCAGCTCACGGCGGAACAATGCCACTTCGCGTTGCATTTCCCTTTCATCCTCTTCCGTGCGTTGCATCCTGTTTTGTCCGCCAATGGAGAGAGTCGGCCGGGTCAATATTTGCATTGTCATATTGATGATAACCGAAATACAACGTGCATCTTCCCCGGCTATTGACCAGATTTCACGATAACCGTCTGCCATTTCGGTGGGCTCGGTATAGACCATAAGGCGTACATCAAACATATCTGCCAAGGAACGAACCATTGTCAATATCTCTTTCTCACAACGATTGCGGATGAAGGCGTCCAAATAGTTCGACTTCTCATTGAAAGTGTATTTGATTTCTAATTTGTTTGAAAAATCCATGTTCCGTAATCTATTTTAATAGCAGTCAAAGATACTATTTTTTATGGTAACGGAAAAGAAAAAGAGGAAAACCTTGTGGCAATTTAATTGAATATTTCATGAAAAAATCGTTCCTTTGCAACGTGACAGATTAAAAAGAGAAAGAAAAAGTATGAGAACTCCTACGTTACAGTATTTGTATTTACAGAAACCTGTTACGATGATTTTGTTCATCTGCATCATTTCTGTACTCCCTTGGCTTGGATTGAGTGAATTGAATGCGCCAGCCACTTCGCCCGACGCAGCAGTAGCGGACACGATGTTGAAAACCGGTGAGTGGGTGTTGCCGGTCATGCCTTCCGGTTCGGTCAACTATGACCACCCGATGTTGCATGGATTGATAGTGCTTTTTTCCTATGCGCAAGGATATGTGTCGAAGTTTACTTTGCAACTGCCGGGAGCATTGGCATTTATCGTGATGATGGTCACCTCCTTGATTTTCTTTGGGCGGCGAGTCCAGTTCCAAGAGGCATTTATTTCCACCCTGTTCCTGATAACCTCATTCGGGATGCAGAATTTGTCGGCTGCCAGTTCGGGCGACTTGTTATTTGCGACATTCATTTTCGTGGCTATGACACAGCTCTACCGATGGGAAGAGGAGTGGGAATTGAAAGGCATCCCGGTGGATATTGCCCTGCTTCTGAGTTGCGCCATCTTGACGAAAGGATTGATGGGAATGATTCTGCCGATAGCGACATTCACCATTTACTTGTTTTACACGCATAAACATTCCTATTTGACCATTGCCAAGTCGATGTTTTACATGGCGGTCTCCTCGTTGTTCCTTCCGGTCTTGTGGTATGTGGCAATATGGAAGGAGGGAGGCATGGGTTTGTTGCAAGATGTGCTTGCGATTGAATTTAGCAACTTCTGGGGATTGGAAGGGGATGAACATAACTTCTTTACATTATCCCTCTCTTGGCGATAGGCTTCATGCCTTGGATTTTCTTTTTCTTCTTTTCGCTATTCGGTGTGAAAAAGGAGTCGGTGGCGTTTAAAGGATGCTCCGGTGTGAAACTGTTCAGCTTGGTGTCGCTTGTCGTGATGTTGTTAGCTTATGCCATCATGCCGGTCAAGAGGGCGAGTTACCTGTTGCCGGTTTATCCGTTCATTACCATTTTCTTGGCTCGATACGCACTTTACATCACGGAATACCGGACACTTTGTACCCGCCTGTTCGCAGCTGTTTATTCTTTGTTGGTGCTGGTCGGCTTGATGCTATGGATGTTCCCGGTTGATTGGGGCTTCCTGCCGGTCATGGAATTCTCGATGCGCACAAGCATTCTGTTGGTTCTCACTTGGTTGATGCTCTTTGCGGTTATCTACCAGATGTCCCGCAAGATTAATATAAAGATATTATACGCCACCATTGCCCTTACATTCGCTGTGAATATGATTGTGAATGCAAGCGGACTGGTAGGTTAATGAGAAACATAATTGATTTAAGATGGATTTGAAAGGATTTTATAGGGCAGATGCCCATCGCTATGAAGGTGCGGATGAGATGTACCGCAGATGTGGCAATAGCGGAATATTGTTGCCTAAGGTTAGCTTGGGCTTTTGGCATAACTTCGGAGGAGTGGATCCTTATGAGCGGAGTCGTGCTATCACGCATTATGCTTTTGACCACGGCATTACCCATTTCGACTTGGCCAACAATTATGGTCCTCCTTACGGAAGTGCAGAAGAGACCATGGGAAGATTGATGGATGACGATTTCCGTCCTTATCGGGATGAACTGTTCATCTCGACCAAAGCAGGTTATGACATGTGGGAAGGACCTTATGGAAATTGGGGCTCCCGCAAATATCTGATGGCAAGCTTGGATCAAAGTTTGAAGCGGATGCACCTCGACTATGTGGATCTATTTTACAGCCATCGTTACGACCCGGATACTCCTTTGGAAGAGACACTGCAAGCATTGGTCGATGTGGTGAAGAGCGGGAAAGCTCTTTATGTCGGTATCAGCCGTTGGCCGTTGGAAGCATTGAAGTTTGCCGACCAATATCTTTGTGAGCGCGATGTCCCGCTGTTGATTTACCAAGGACGGCTGAACCTGTTGGATCGTGAGCCGCAAGAAGATGGCGTGTTGGACTATTGTTCCGAACATGGCATAGGATTCATTTCGTTTTCCCCATTGGCTCAAGGGCTTCTTTCCGACCGTTATTTGGATGGCATCCCGTCTGACAGCCGGATGAATAAAGAACGTTCCTTGAAGCATAGCGACCTGACTCCCGAATGCCTTGCTTATCTCCGCTGTTTGAATGAACAAGCTAAAGGACGTCATGAAACACTTGCAGAAATGGCATTGGCATGGGTGCTGAATCAGAAAGGAATCACCAGTGTGTTAGTGGGTGTCAGTTCGGTTGAGCAACTGGTTAAAGATTTGGAAGCTATCCACGCTGCACCTTTTGTAGAGAAGTTGTGAGGTTGATAGACAAGCGATAAATAAAGCCTTTTGCTTCTTGACTTTCTATTATCTGAAAAAGGAGGGACTTTATTAAAAAGAAAAAGGTTGTCATCACGACAACCAATCTCCATTGTTAACCTTAAATCTAATACCATGAAAAACACGATGCAAATATATAGGATTTATGTTATACAACATACGTTTCGGATACTTTTCTTTTATGTTTTAACTTTTGTTATGTATATCCTTCGCAAAATGTGTGATTTGTTAAAATGTTTAATATGAATAATGCGAAAAAATCTTATCTTTGCTACCTATTACAAACGAATCCCATAAAGAAAATGAGAAAACAAATTTTGACATGGATGGGGGCAGCTTGCTTATGTACGGTGTTGTCTGCACAAGTACGCACTGAATTGCTGTTGGAAAAAGGGTGGAAATTCACCCGGGAAGATAACCCGCAGTCAATTCAGGCTTCGTATGACGACAGCCGTTGGCAATCAGTCGTTGTCCCTCACGACTGGGCTATTTACGGTCCTTTTAGTGCCCAAAATGACAAGCAGAATGTGGCAATCACGCAGGATGGACAAAAGGAGGCGATGGAACATGCCGGCAGGACAGGCGGACTTCCTTTTGTGGGAGTAGGTTGGTATCGGAATACATTGGACATTCCCCAATACAAGTCCGGTAAAAAGGCTTTTATCCTGTTCGATGGAGCCATGAGCCACGCACAAGTCTATATTAATGGGGAAAAAGTGGGGTATTGGCCTTATGGCTACAACTCTTTTTGGTTTGATATCTCTTCCTATTTGAAAGAGGGCGAGAAGAATACGATTGCCGTGCGCTTGGAAAACCTCCCGGAATCCTCTCGTTGGTATCCCGGAGCCGGGCTTTACCGCAATGTGCATTTGATAGTCACGGAAGATGCTTACATCCCGGTGTGGGGAACGTACATCACGACTCCGCAAGTGAATGAGAAGTTTGCGAAGGTGAAAGTCGAGACCAAAGTGGTTTTGCCGAAAGGTGCGTCTGTCAACGATTACAAGCTCCATACTACATTGTCTGCCCCGGATGGAAAAGACATCCTTGAGAAAGAGGAATCGCTTTCCTCCATCATCTATAACGACAGCGTGTTGGTGCAAGAGTTCATCGTGGAGAATCCCGATTTGTGGAGCACGGACACTCCTGCGCTTTACACGGCCAAGAGCAGCCTTTATAAGGGAGGAGAACAGCTGAAAGATGAATATAAGACCTGTTTCGGCATCCGTTCGATTGAAATCATCCCGGACAAAGGGTTTCTTGAACGGGCAAAGGACTATTTTCAAGGGCGTCTGCAATCATCATGATTTGGGACCTTTGGGTGCTGCGGTCAACGATGCTGCCATTCGCCGCCAAGTGCGCATCTTGAAAGATATGGGTTGTAACGCTATCCGCACTTCCCACAATATGCCTGCACCTGAGCTGGTCCGCGCCTGTGATGAGATGGGCATGATGCTTATGGCGGAAAGTTTTGACGAATGGGATGTGCCTAAATGCCAAAATGGATATAATCTGTTGTTTAACGAATGGGCAGAAAAGGACATGGTGAACCTGTTGCACCATTATCGCAACAATCCGAGCGTGGTGATGTGGTGTATCGGCAATGAAGTTCCGAACCAAGGCATGGCAGGCGGAGGTAAAATCTCTAAATTCTTGCAGGATATTTGTCATCGTGAGGACCCGACCCGTCCGGTGACACAAGGAATGGATAACCCGGATGCAGTTGTCAATAACAATTACGCTTCTGTGATGGACGTGCCTGGATTCAATTACAGACCGTTTAAGTATCAGATTAATTATGACAAGTTGCCGCAACGTGTGATATTGGGAAGCGAAACGGCATCTACGGTCAGCTCCCGTGGTGTATATAAATTCCCGGTGGTGCGGAAATCAATGGCGAAATACAGTGATAACCAGAGTTCCTCTTACGATGTAGAGCATTGTGGATGGTCTGATCTTCCGGAAGATAACTTTATCCAGTATGACGACCTTCCTTATGATATGGGTGAATTTGTATGGACAGGATTTGATTATTTGGGTGAACCGACCCCGTATTATACCGATTGGCCAAGCCATAGTTCGTTGTTTGGTATCATAGATTTGGCAGGCATACCGAAGGATCGTTATTATCTCTACCGTTCGAATTGGAATACAAAGGAGAACACTTTGCATATCTTGCCTCATTGGAATTGGAAAGGGCGTGAAGGGGAGATTACACCGGTCTTTGTTTATACCAGCTATCCGTCAGCTGAATTGTTCATCAATGGCAAGAGTTTAGGACGGAAGAGCAAGGATTTGTCTGTTCCATTGGAAGGAAGCTACACCGAAGAGGCGCAGCGCAATTTGAACGTCAGAAACGTTATCGTTTGATGTGGATGGATGCGAAGTATGAGCCGGGAACCATCAAAGTGGTGGCGTATGACGAATCGGGAAAAGCTGTGGCAGAAGAGGAAGTCCATACGGCGGGCAAGCCGGATCATTTGGTGTTGACGGCAGACCGCAGCGAACTGAAAGCTGATGGAAAAGACTTGTCATTCATCAATGTGAAAGTGGTGGACAAAGATGGCAATTTCTGTCCGGAAGAGACTCGTTTGGTGAAATTCAAAGTGAAAGGAGCGGGGACATTCCGTGCGGTTGCTAATGGAAATAGTGTCAGTCTTGAGTCGTTCCAGAAACCGGAAATGAAATTGTTCAGTGGCCAGCTTACAGCCATTGTGCAGACCGGTGAAGAGGCTGGTGAAATCGTTTTCGAAGCATCGGCTCCGGGAGTGAAGCCAGCTAAAATCAAGCTGAAGGCTGTCCGATAAGAGGTGTTTAAGATATGGGCTGCGTCAAATGGATATTTTGATGCAGCCCTTTTTGCCTTTTTCTGCTTATTTCTGCACTTCATAAAGTTTTTGTGGTTTATATTTATTTCAATTTACAAATATCCACAAGAAGGTGACCATTTCTTTGCAAAATACAACCGTTGTTTTTAAAAAAACATCGGACGTTTTTGAAAAAATATTGGACATTTTCGGAAAAACATCGGATATTTTTGACTGTATTTTTGATGGAAAAATAGAAGGGAAAATGCGCTACTAAAAAATATAATAATTGGAACAATAAATCTAAAGAAAGCTCGGCTTCGGCAAATGTGTAGTGAATGTTCGTTTGATTGGTTACAAACCAGAATACAATACCACGCTTGACATCATCGTGAACAATTGGTTCTCGTTACAGCGTATGCCATTCGACCACGACTCCATCTCTGCCGACGGCACATGCAGTGTCAGTGCCAATGCGGTGGTGCCGACTATAGCCAAGATTCGAGTGAACCGTATGGAGATACCGTTTCTTGCCGTACCTCACGACACCACGTCTGTCACCATCGACCTCAATGCACTCACTCTTGCCAGCACACATCTTTTTGCCAATGATGCAAACGTCAATAACCTTGTGTGGTTTGAAGGCAAACGAAGTGCTATCGACACAGAATTGCCGACCTAACCATTGACACTGTGTCGTATTTCAAGCCATTAGAACAACTTCCTGTCCTTCATTCCAAGGAGCAACGTTATTATGGCTTTCTTGCGGATTTTGCTTCTGGCTTCAATCGTCAATACATAGCTGCCGACCCATTGTTGGATGATATGGCAGTTGGCAAGCGCCTCTGCCAGTCGCTTAATCGTAAGCGTCTGCTCACAGATCAACAGATAGTAATGGCTTATGACAGCATTGCGAACGATAAGGTGCGACAGTTACTTCTTGCCAACAATGATGACTTGAAGTCGCAACTCTCTTCAGCTGACAATGTTCTTGCCGAGACAAAGATGTCCGCCGATGCCAGCTCTACATACAGCATTATAGACATTGATCCAAAGATGTCTGCTGAGCAGATATTGCCTACGATAATTGGCAACTATAAGGGCAAACGCATACTTGTTGATTTGGAATACTTGGTGTGCGCCATGCTGGGCTGCCATGTCGGCAATCCATCCGTTGAAGGAACAACTCACGGATGTGGTTTTTGTTTATACTATAAGTTCTCCGGCATACCGACCTATTTCGTTGTCAACACCGAAGGAAAGATAACTTATCAGAAGATGAGTTTTCCCGGAGTGGAGAAGCTGAAGGAGGAATTGATGTCAGCGCAATATTAAAAATACACTTATCTCTCATCCGGAAGAACTATCTTGCTCCTGCCGACAAACATAATGAATCAACAGAAAGCGGCTTTTTAGACAATCGATTCAGAATCATCCATGCTGATTGTTTTTATATCATAAACTTTTAGAATAGTCTGATTATATGTTATTTACTGCATATCGTGACTTTTTACGGCATCAACCAACAAGGCTAATGCTTGATGGGCTGCTTTCTCTATGTTTCCGATGCGGTTATCGGAGAAATGGTAGCACTTTGAAAGGATATTATCTTGGAAGGCAGCAGCTATCCAGACAGTGCCGACCGGTTTTCCTGGTGTTGCCCCGCCTGGACCCGCAATGCCGGAAGTCGCTACAGCGCAATCGCAACCCAAAACACGGATTGCCCCTTTTGCCATCTGTTCGACTACCGTCTGGCTAACTGCACCGAACTGTTTCAAATCTGCTTCGGAGACGCCTAGCACTTGATGCTTCACCTCGTTGCAATAGGTGACAATGCCCCCTTTGAAATAGGAGGAACTTCCCGCATGAGAGGTGATAATGTTGGCAATCCTGCCACCCGTGCAGCTCTCCGCCGTGCCCATCGTCAAATGCTTTTGTAGCAATAGTTGGATTAACTCCTCGATTGTATCCATCATAGTTGAACCCTTGAGAAAGGAGCAGCGTCCATCGGGCAGAACAGCTTGTCCAAATATTTGTAATACCCCGTGATGGCAACCATTGCAGCGTTGTCGGTCGTGAAGGAGAACTTAGGGATATGCACTTTCCATCCATATTTTTTCCCATGTTCGATGAAAGCATCCCTTAATCCTGAGTTGGCAGAGACTCCACCAGCGACAGCCACCTCCTTGATATGCAAATCCTTTGCTGCCATGCGTAGTTTGTTCATTAAAATGTCGATGACGGTAGCTTGCAGGGAGGCGCACAAGTCCTTCTTGTTTTTCTCGATGAAGTCCGCATCCTTCTTCAGCTCGTCACGCAACGTGTAGAGGAACGAGGTCTTCAAGCCGCTGAAACTGTAGTCATACCCTGCGATGTGCGGCTTGCTGAAAGAGAAAGCCTTCGGGTTTCCTTCGTTGGCAAGTCGGTTGACCACCGGTCCGCCTGGATAGCCCAAGCCCATCACTTTGGCGCATTTGTCAAAAGCTTCCCCGGCAGCATCGTCAATTGTCTGGCCGATTACTTTCATGTCGTTATAGGCATTGACCTGGATGATTTGTGAATTGCCACCCGAAACCAAAAGGCAGAGGAACGGGAAAGAGGGAGCATGGTCGTCTTCCGGGGATTCCTTGATGAAGTGGGCGAGGACGTGTGCCTGCAAATGGTTGATTTCCACCATGGGAATATCCAAAGAGGCTGCCAAACCTTTGGCAAATGAAGTCCCCACCAATAAGGATCCCATCAATCCGGGACCTCTTGTGAAAGCGATGGCACTCAATTCGGATTTGTCGATGCCCGCCCTTTTGATGGCTTCGGAAACGACAGGGATGATATTTTGTTGATGCGCGCGGGAAGCCAATTCAGGGACGACACCCCCGTAAGCTTCATGCACCGCTTGGCTGGCGATTACATTGGACAATAAGACCCCATCACGGATGATAGCAGCGGATGTATCGTCGCATGATGACTCTATTCCTAAAATTGTTACACTCATATCCTAATAAATTTTCCTGCAAAATAACGAAATCTATCGCAATAAAGTCTTATTTTTGTCGAATATTTTTAATTCGTAAAGCTATCAGAATATTAAAATACATAATAGTTATCTTGTTATCGGTTGTATGGATAGCCTATGCTGTACCTGCTCTGTTGGTGAAAATCCCGTTTTTCCAACGGCAAATAGCGCAGACCACCACCGCTGTCCTGTCCGACAAATTGGGCGTGCCGGTTAAGATAGGGCAGGTGGATATCGAATGGCTCAACCGCTTGGTCGTGGAGGAACTCTATCTGGAGGACCAGGAAGGGCGTGTCATGTTCAAAGCCAACCATGTGGCAGCGAGTTTCGACATCTTGCGTCTGTTCAACGGTTGTTTGGCGTTCAATACCGTCCGTCTGTTTGGACCCGATGTCCATCTCTGCCGTAAGAGCATGGCAGACCCTCTCAATTTGCAATTCGTCATAGACGCCTTTGCCCCCAAAGACACGACTCCGAAGAATCCGAACATAGATTTGCGCTTCAACACTGTGCTCATCCGCCAAGGCCGTTTCCGCTATGATGTTGAAGATGCCCCGTTGACTCCGGGCAAATTCAATGCCAAGCATGTGGATGTCCATGACTTGAGTGCGAAGATATCGTTGAAAGCCCTTAGGCGGGACAGCATCCATGCCCAGATAAAGAAGTTCACTTTGAAGGAATCATCTGGGTTCTCGTTGGAGAAGTTGGCATTGTCCGTAATCGGGAATCCCGACAGCCTCTTCCTGCAAAAGTTCGAGGTCAAGCTGCCCCATAGTAATCTACGTATCGCCGACGCCCGGATAGACTTGACGCAGGTGGATTCGCTCAATGCCTCCGTGGTGGACAGTGCGTTGCTACGGCTGAAAATCACCCCGTCCCACATCTGCTTGAAGGATATTTCGGCATTCGTACCGGCTTTCCAGAACTTTAATGATTCAGTAGAGCTATCTGCCAAGGCAAAGGGGACAATCAACCATATAGATTTGGAAAACCTGACGTTGAAGTATAGTAATAAGATGCTGTTGGTCGGGCAGATGGAATTGCGGGGCGTGACCCGTCCGCAGGAGGCGTTCCTATTGGGCAGGGTGAGCAAGATGTACATCACTTCCAATGGTTTGGAAAAGTTGGTCAATAACTTCAGAAAAGAACCGGCAAACCTTCCCTTGCCTTTGCAGAAGTTAGGCACAATCAATTTCACGGGTGAAATCTCCGGCTTGTTCAACCACTTGGTCGCATACGGGAAACTCTCGACCGCCATCGGTTCTTTGCAGATGGACGTGCTTATCGGTAATGATAAGGAAAAGGAGATTGCCGCGTTCTTGAAAGGGCATGTGCAAACGGGAGAGATTGATGTCGCACAACTTTGGAAACGATACGCCGTTGGGCATTGCGCAATGTGGTTTGGATATCGATGCCAACCGTCCTGTCGGGGGGCATTTTGCAGGGCATATCAATATGAATGTGAATCGTTTCGACTACAAAGGCTACTCTTATGAGAATATGTTGCTTTCCGGTAATTTCCGGAGGAATGCTTTTGACGGC
Source organism: Phocaeicola vulgatus (assembly GCA_022009975.1). Classification (GTDB taxonomy): domain Bacteria; phylum Bacteroidota; class Bacteroidia; order Bacteroidales; family Tannerellaceae; genus Parabacteroides. The sequence goes on from CP091733.1 coordinate 1,192,536, forward strand.
ACCGTGCAAATAAAAGACCCCAACGGTTCATTGTTTGCCAATGGCATCTTCGAGCACCGGGGTGAAAACTCCGTATTCAACTTCACGGCAGACCTGAAGCATTTCCGTCCCGACCGCTTGAACTTGTCCGACAAATATGAAGACCCTGACATCTCGTTGTCGTTGAATGCTGATTTTGTTGGTAACAACATTGATAATATCGAAGGTGAAATATCTTTGGATAGCATTGATTTCCGTACAAAACCGGACAGTTTCTTTATCAAGCAATTTGTCGTGGCAGCCTCCGGTCTCTCATCCAATCGTGATTTGAAGATAACATCCGACATCTTGAATGGAGAAATCAAGGGGGCTTATTCGTTTGCCACCATCGTGCCGAACTTCTTGAATACCGTCAAAGAGTATATTCCCGCATTGGTGAAAACAGGGGAGCGGAAAAAAGAGGTGGAGGAAAATAATTTCACTATGCTGCTTACGTTGAACAACACGGAAGAGGTGTCGAGGACGCTGAAGTTGCCGTTCGCAATGAGGAAACCGGGACGGATATTGGGCTCGTATAACAACATCTACAACAAATTCCGGTTCGAGGCTTATCTTCCCCAATTCAGTATCGGCAAGTCTCAGTTTGAAAGCGGCTTTATGCATTGTTCCAATTCCAATAACCAATTTGACTTTTCATTCAAGGCGACACAGTATAATGTCAAGGGACTGCGCAATTATATGGACGTTTCGTTCGATGCGAAAGATAACAAAATCAACACGCACGTCCAGTGGGCGAACAACAAGTCGAGGACTTTCAAGGCGGACTTGATGGCGACGACCCGGTTTATCGAGCAGATGGATGAAAACGGGAAGAGCGATTTGAACACAGAGATTAAATAAATCCGACCGCATTGGTCATCAATGACACGATATGGAACATCAACCCTTCTAAGATAACCATCGAAAAGGGCAAGGTGGCAGTGGATCATTTCAGCATTTCCCGTAACAAGGAGTTTTTGGCGATTGACGGGGTCGTTTCCAATGAAGTGTCGGACACGCTTAATTTGGAATTGAACAATATAGAACTCAGTTATATATTCGATATCTTGAACATACCAGTCCTCCAGTTCGCAGGGAAAGCGACTGGGAAGTTCAATGTTTGCGACTTGATGGGCAGCCGGATGATAAACACCGACCTTGAAATCCAGAACTTCTCATTCAACCAAGTGGGGTTGGGCAAACTGAACCTGTTCAGCGAGTGGGACGATGCCCAAAAGGGAATATTGATGCTTGGGACGATTTACACGAGTGATACGGCATGGACTGATGTCAGTGGATATATTTATCCGGTTCGTTCCCCTTTGCGTGAAGCGGGTCTCTCCCTCTTCTTCGATGCCACGGATATAAATGTGGCGTTTCTGCATCCGTTCATGGAGAAAGTGGCAAAAGACATCAAAGGACGCGGATATGGGAATGTTCATTTATATGGTCCTTTCCATGAATTGGCGGTCGAAGGCGATGCTTATGTAAAAGATGGAGGATTGGGAATCGACTTCTTGGATACTTATTATACTTTCTCGGATTCAATACACATGGACTCAACTTCCATCAAGCTGAAGGATTTGACGGTTTATGACAAGTATAACAATTCGGGCAAAGTGGATTTGACGGTGAACCACACCCATTTCCGCAACATAGATTTCCATGTCAACGTACAAGCGAATAATATATTGGCATACGATGTGGCGCAAAAGCATAATCCATTAATCTATGGGACGGTCTTCGCTTCGGGAAGTGTCGGCATCAACGGAAATGAGCAGCTGATAAATTTCGACATCAATATGCAGAGCCAGCCCAAGACGCACATATTCCTGAATTTCATGGGCAATTCCACGGCAGCCGATTATGACTTCATCACATTTGTAGATAAAGGGCAGTTGAAAAATAGAAGCCTGACGGAAACGATGCAGCAAGATTCGCTCCCTAAACCTCTTCAGCCAGTGGACGAAGGTGCGGAAATGCGCATGAACTTTTTGTTGGACATCACTCCGGATGCAGAGATTGAATTGATAATGGATCCTCATGCCGGAGATAAAATAAAGGGCAGCGGAAGTGGAAGTATGCAGATTCAATATGGGACGAAGAGCGATTTGCGAATGTATGGGAATTATGCCATCCAAGATGGTATCTATAATTTCAGCCTGCAACAATTGATTCATAAGGACTTTAAAATAAGAGAAGGCAGTTTGATTAGTTTCAACGGAGACCCGTTCAATGCCAATATGGACATTAATGCCATTTATAATTTGACGGCAAACCTGAGTGACTTGGACCAAAGCTTGGCGTTGGAAAGTCCCCGGACGAATGTTCCGGTAAATTGCGTGCTGCTTTTGGACGGAATGCTACGCCAGCCGAATATCTCGTTTGATTTGGAATTGCCAGGGTCCAACGAGGAGTTGGAACGTCAAATGAAGAGTTTGATAGACACGGATGACATGATGACGAAGCAGATTATTTATCTGTTGGTGTTGAACAAATTCTACACACCCGAATACACGGGGCAGAACAGCAATGATTTCACAGCCGTGGCTTCCTCTGCGCTCTCTTCCCAGATTTCAAGTTTGCTGAGCACGATAACGGACAAAGTGCAAATCGGCACGAATATCCGTGCGGGAGAAGATTGGGGAATGAAAGATACAGAAGTGGAGATGTTGCTCTCCAGCCAATTGCTGAATAACCGTTTGCTGTTTAATGGTAACTTCGGATATAAGAACAACCCGACGCAGAAGAATGCGTTCATCGGCGAATTTGATTTGGAATATAAATTGAACAGGAGTGGGGAAATCCGATTGAAGGCTTATAACCACATGAACGATTTATATCAATATCTGAAGCAGGCGTTGACGACGCAAGGAGTGGGAATCTTGTTTAAGAAAGATTTTACGCGGATAAATGAATTGTTCCATCGCAATTACCGAGTCCTCCAACCCTCATCGAGGAATTCGCTCCAGCCGAAGGAGGCAATCATCCGTAAAGATTCTACTGAAACGGTTCCTTCTGAAAGTAAATAGAGGCTGTATTATGCTATTTGGCCAGGTGGAAAACAAGATAATGAAGAAGAAGTTGTACATTTGCAATTTCATTTTAGAATAGACAAGAATGACAAAAGATAATCATTTGAGCAGACTGTTGGCATTATTGGTGCTGACATTTATAATAGGCTGTTTGTTTTATTATTTGCCGGACCATATCGGTGCAGTCAAATTAAAACGGGTGGATTTGTTGTCGGACTTACGAGTTGAACCTCCATCGATTCCGTTGGATTCTCTTATTTTAGCCGATGAAGACACCGTAGCCGTGGATTCCGTAAAGCTGCAACAATTGGCAGTTGAAAAGGCTGGCATTGATTCGATAGCGCTCGCCCAAAGGGATTCCCTTTATCGGGCACTTTATGCCTCGGAAGATGCCGATTCGTTAGGACTCCGCATAGAAGATTATTCAGTGGGTCATGTAGGTTTGAGCCACTTTTTCCAAGCCCTGAAGAACAGGGAGTCCCTCAATCGCCCGGTCAGGATTGGCTTCATGGGTGACTCTTTCATAGAAGGAGACATATTGGTGGCGGATTTCAGGGCAGAAATGCAACGGGAATTTGGCGGGAGTGGGGTCGGTTTTGTTCCCATTTCTTCCGTTGCAGCACCTTATCGTCCCACCATCAGAGAGACTTCGGCAGGATGGAAAAACTGGTCGATATTGAACGACCACTCCCAACGTTACACCCTGTCGTGTATGCTTTTTGAGGCGGAACAATCAGATGCCTTCCTTCAAATGGAGGTGGGAAGCAAATATCCAGAACTTCAGAAAGGGTCGTCGCTTAAATTTATTTACGAGGAGAACCAAGAGACCCGGCTCGCCCTTTCCTGCAACAACCGGGAAGATTCGTTGTTCGTCATGTTGCCTCCGACCGACAGTTTGGTGCAATATGCTTATACTTCTCCCTCGGAAATTCATAAGGCGGTGCTGCACTTCTCGCAAGCCAAAGGATTGAAGGCTTTGGGCGTGGCTTTGGAAAATGACAATGGAGTCGTCGTAGACAACTTCTCGGTGCGTGGAAACTCCGGATTGGCTTTGGATCGTTTGGATTCAGCCCGTTGCCGCCAGCTCAACCAGATTCGTCCGTATGATATGATTATCTTGCAATATGGGTTGAACGTCGCAAACGACAGTGTCATGCAATATGGCTGGTATGGAAAACGGATGGAAGCGGTGGCGCATCATATCAAGCGCTGTTTCCCGACAGCCGATATCTTGATATTAGGTGTTTCCGACCGGAGCACACAAGAGAATGGCACGTTTTATACAATGCCTTCCGTTTTATCCTTGCTTTATACCCAACGTCAGATGGCAAAGCGGAGCGGTTTGCCTTTTTGGAACACCTTCGGGGCGATGGGCGGATATAATAGCATGGTTGCTTATGTGGAGAAAAATTGGGCAAGTAAAGATTATACGCATTTGAGCTTTGGTGGAGGTCGTGAGCTCGCACGCATATTGAAAGAGGCATTGATGAAAGAAAAAGAATTTTATGATGAAGCAGAAACAAAATAAGAATACGCAAAGAATAATATGTATTAGTGTTGTCTGTTTGCTGTTGACATTGGGCGTTTTCTCCCAATCTTTATGGCAGTTTCACCAGCAGACACCCTTAAAAAAGGAAATCACCGGTTGTGACACGATTCCGTTGCCATTGCCGCTTCCCGGAATGTTGGTCCATGGCGCAGACACGCTCACTTTCCCTGATTCGGTAACTGTTTCCGGAGAATCACAAGCTTTCTCCAACTTCTTCGAGTTGCTTGATTCCCTAAGAAGCGGCAAGGATACGGTATTGACTATCGTCCATTTAGGAGATTCGCACATCCAAGCCGGCAAATATAGTGGGCAGGTGATGCGGTTGCTCCAAAAAGAATTCGGCAATGCCGGGCGAGGATGGATTTCTCCTCTGAAGTTGAGCCGGACAAATGAGCCGGACGATTATTTCATCACCTCCTCTTTGCGTGAATGGACGGCAGGACGCTGCATCCAACATACACCCAAAACGACACTTGGCATTGGAGGAATAGGAATCCGCAGCCTCTCTTCGTCTATCAATCTCAATGTGATGATTGCACCGAAGAATGGGGCTGGTTACTCCTTCAACCAGGCTATTTTATATCGGAAGCCCAATTCCATGCCGATGCTTCCCACGGATGGGAGCAAGCGGATTGCGACGACTTCCCTTGCCGACACTACTTTTGCCAATGGAATCGTTGCGGACACATTCCGGTTGAGTTGCCTTGCCGACACTTTGCTCTTGCACAGCACAAGACGCAAGCAGGGGACAGACCAATTATTGCCCGCTTCTTCTTTCAATAACACTTATTATGGCTTTAGCCTGTCGAACGGGAAGCCGGGAATCCTTTATCATTCCATTGGTGTGAACGGGGCGATGTATGTACATTATACAGACTCAAATTATGTGAAACAATTGGCTTTGCTTCATCCGCAGTTGTTGATTATCTCATTGGGGACAAACGAAACATTCGGCCGTCGTTATTCCAATCTTGAGTTTGAACACCAAATAAAACATTTCCTTTCCATGGTAAAGCAGGAAATGCCTGCTGTGGAAATCCTGATTACCACTCCTCCTGAATGTTATAAGCGCACGTATAAGAATAAAAAGAGGATATATGTGCGGAATGCCAATACAGAAAAAGCGGCAGCCATATTGAAGCAGGTGGCGAAGGAAGAGAATGTGATTTGTTGGGATTTGTTCGCTGCCACGGGAGGTTCTAACTCTTGCCGGAAATGGCAGACGCAACATTTGATGGCGAGAGACCGGATTCATTTTGCCCAGCGTGGTTATGAAGAGCAGGGATTATTGCTTTATAGGGCGTTGATGAATAGTTACAATATGCATTTGAAACTAAAGGAGAATTGATGATGTTAGTGAGTTTGATTGTATTTGGAAAAGAAACAGGAATGGATTTCTTGAGTAATTTATCATTTGACAAATTAGGTGAGATTCTTTCTTACCAGCCAACTGCGCCAATGTTGTTCAGCAGTGGGCTTTTCTTTATCCTTTTTCTTCTTTTTAGCCTGTTTTATATCGCTTTCCGTAAGCATACATTAGCTCGATTGATTTATGTGACATTGTTTTCCCTCTATTTTTATTACAAAAGCAGTGGCGTTTGGTTCGGGTTGTTGGTGTTCACGGCAACTTCCGATTTCCTCATTGCCCAAGTCATGAGCCGGACAGAAGGCGTCAACCGTAAGAAATGGTTGGTGGTGTTGAGCCTCTGCATCAATTTGGGTATGTTGGGCTATTTAAATACTTCAATTTCCTGCGTGAATTGGGCGCATCTCTCTTGCAGGAAATAGGTGTTTGGTTCCATTATGCGCCTTGGCAATCCTTGGAAGTCGAGCATCTGAATATATTCTTGCCGGTCGGCATCTCCTTTTTCACCTTCCAAAGCATCAGTTATGTGATTGATGTCTATCGGGGAAAAATAAAGCCTCTTGGAAGATGGATTGATTATCTCTTTTATGTTTCCTTTTTCCCGCAATTGGTGGCAGGCCCGATTGTGCGCGCACGCGACTTCATCCCTCAAATCTACCGCGAACCGATGGTTTCCCGTGCCGAGTTCGGTGAAGGGCTGTTCCTTATCTTATGCGGACTGATAAAGAAATGTGTCATTTCGGATTATATCAGCATGAATTTCGTGGACCGTGTATTCGATGCGCCAACGCTTTATACGGGGGTTGAGAACTTGATAGGCGTTTATGGCTATACTTTGCAGATATATTGTGACTTTTCCGGATATTCGGATATGGCAATAGGAATAGCTTTGCTTTTAGGATTCCGTTTCAATATCAATTTTGATTCACCTTATCAATCGGCAACTATCACGGAGTTCTGGAGGCGTTGGCACATCTCCTTGTCCAGTTGGCTGAAGGATTATCTCTATATCTCTTTGGGCGGAAACCGGAAAGGAAGAATCCGCACATATATCAATCTCTTCTTGACCATGCTTTTAGGCGGATTGTGGCATGGAGCTTCTGTCCGCTTCATCCTTTGGGGAGCTTTGCACGGTGTTTCATTAGCTATCCATAAAGCACTCATGGCTGCGTTTCCCGGCTTTAAAAAGACCGGGGTTGAAATGGGATTGACCCGCCGTGTCATGGAGACTTTCGTGACTTTTCATTTGGTTTGTTTCGGCTGGATTCTGTTCCGTGCCGATTCCATGCAGAAAGTGGGAGAGATTTTAACCCAAATAACAACTAATTTCCATCCGGAAATATTTACACAGTTTGTCTCTGGATATAAAACCGTCTGTGTCTTAATGCTAATGGGCTATCTTTTCCATTTTATTCCCAAGCGAGTGGAAAACCGTTTGCAAGACGTGGTGACCCGTTCGCCATTGGTCGTGCAGGCGTTTATGTTGGCTGTTGCCATTTTCATCGTCATCCAGTTCCGAAGCGCAGGCGTGCAACCGTTTATCTATTTCCAGTTCTAAAAAAGTGATAAAAATAATCGAAATTGATATAGAACAAGTCAAAACAGGAAGAAATGATGTAATTTTGCAACCGAAATGTTTTATGGCAACCAATGCCGGCCTTTAGAGAAAGACGATTGGTTGTCCATTCCTGAGAATCAGGAGCCGACTGCCTTCTTTAGTGATAAAAGAGGTAAAAAGAGAAAAGGAAACTTGCTCTGTCGGTTATGTTTAACTTAAAATATTGTTGAATGAAGCTAAAAGCTTATTTTCTCGTGGCGTCTGTGCTATTGCTTGGCATAGCGGCGGACACTAAAGACGCAAAGCCTGTAGAGGGTGTGAATCCGGGAGACTTTGCTCCGAGAATAGTACTGGATGGAAATGAGTCTGAGATTCATTTTCAGAATCCCGACGGACGTTTTACGTTGGTGAACTTTTGGGCGGCTTATGACGCTGAGTCGAGAGCGAAGAATGTATCGTTGTGGAATGAGGTAAAAAAACTGAATGGCTCTTCGGGAAAAGTGTCCATGTATTCAATTTCATTAGATGAATGGAATTCAGTTTTTGAGGAAACTGTGAAAGCGGATAAACTGGACATGACCAGACAATTACACGAAAAAAAAGGCAGCCAGTCGGATGTATTTAAAAAATACAGATTGGAAAGAGGGTTGCGGAATTTCTTGATTGATGACAAAGGAATAATCGTCGCAACCAATGTCTCTTCCAAAGCATTGGCTGAGTGGAAAAAGCGGATTTAATTGATTTGACAACAAATGTAAAGGCGGGTCAGAAATAGATTTTGGCTCGCCTTTCTCTAATAAATTCATTATTAACATAATACTTTGGTAAATATTTATCGAGACTTTACAATCAAACATCAGGACTGCTAAAATCGCTTTGATGCCGCAACTTATTTGCAAGATATGATATATCAAAAAAAGCAACCGTTGTTTTTAAAAAAACATTGGACGTTTTTGGAAAAACATTGGACGTTTTCAAAAAAACATCGGATGTTTTTGGAAGATTCTTCGGCATGAAATCGGGAGCGGGTTGTAACCATTGGTCGGAATGGGTTTAGATGAAAATTACAAGAGTATGTTTACTTTAATCGCCAAATTAAATAGGATGATAGACTTTATAACATTTTGTGATTATTCCGGAACGTTTGCATTTGCCATTAGTGGTATCCGGTTGGCATCAGCTAAAAAATTTGACTGGTTTGGAGCTTATGTAGTCGGTGGTGTGACAGCTGTCGGCGGTGGAACATTGCGTGATGTCCTTTTGAATGTCACGCCTTTCTGGATGACGCAGGCTTCCTATTTGGTTATATCGGGTTTGGCACTTCTCTTCGTATTGCTCTTCCGTAAATATGTCATCCGTTTGAACAATACTTTCTTTATTTTCGATGCCGTCGGTTTGGGCTTGTTTGCCGTTGTCGGTATTGCAAAGACGCTCGAATGTGGACTTCCTTTCTGGACTGCCATTATCATGGGAACGGTCACGGGAGCATTCGGGGGAATGATGCGTGATATTCTGATTAATGAACTGCCTTTGATTTTCCGTAAAGACATTTATGCATTGGCGTGTGTCTTTGGAGGGTTCGTCTATTATGTATGTGACAAGTTAGGTTTGCCATTGCATATCACCCAGTCCATTTCTGCCATTTCCGTATTCATTGCGAGAGTCGTTTCTGTCCGGTATCATATCTGTTTGCCAGTCTTGAAAGGAGAAGATTAAGCAGCCATCTGCTTCCTTTTTGAAATTTACAGCATAACTATTTCATTTTTCGTAATTTCTTTTTATATTTGAGCGGTTAAATCAATAAAATGAAGAAATTATGACTATGTTAATTGTTATTGCTGTCGTTGTCGTGTTAATCTTGGGAGTTGTCTCATTGTATAACCGCTTGGTGAAATTAAGAAATAATCGTGAAAACGCTTTCGCTGATATTGATGTTCAATTGAAACAAAGACATGATTTGGTGCCTCAATTGGTCTCTATCGTAAAAGGTTATGCCAAACATGAAAGAGAAACATTGGATAGGGTCGTTGCTGCCCGGAATGGAGCTGTCGCTGCCCAGACGATTGATGACAAAATCAAGGCAGAGAATGCGTTGACCTCTGCATTGGCAGGATTGAAGGTGACAGTTGAAGCTTATCCGGATTTGAAAGCCAATCAAAATTTCATCCAAGTGCAGGAAGAGGTCTCTGATTTGGAAAACAAATTGGCTGCTGTGCGCCGTTATTTCAATTCTGCTACTCGTGAATTGAACAATGCGGTGGAAACTTTCCCTTCTAATATCATAGCCGGAATGTTCGGTTTTAAGAAAGAGATTATGTTTGATCTGGGCGAACAGCGTAGCACGTTGGAAGAGGCTCCGAAAATCAGCTTTTGATAAATGGAATATGTAGGTATACAAACCCAGCAGAGCAGGAATAATTTCCGCTCCGTCTTCTTGCTCTTTATGTTTCCAACTTTGGTGGCAGGATTGACATATTTGTTCTGTTTCCTGTTCGATTACTTGATATTTCTTGGAAGATGATGACGAGATGACGTATGTAGATGTACTCGGCGATTCAACTATCATGTTCGTCGATATCATCCCTTATGTCCTTGGGGCTGTGCTGATTTGGTTTTTGATTGCCTATTTCATTAATGCTAAGATGATTGATTCTGCGACAGGGTCTGTCCCGTTGCAAAGAAAGGATAACAAGCGGGTGTATAACTTGGTGGAGAACTTATGTATGACCCAAGGCATGAAAACCCCGAAAATACATATTATAAACGACAAATCGTTGAATGCTTTTGCCAGTGGCATTAATGAACGTACTTATACGGTTACATTGACCAGGGGAATCATTGAGAAGCTGAATGATGAAGAATTGGAAGGAGTGATAGCCCACGAACTTTCTCATATCCGCAACCATGATGTGCAGGTGTTGATCATATCCATCGTGTTTGTCGGCATCTTTTCCTTGATTGCCCAAATCTGCGTGCAATGGTTTTGCAATTCTTCTTCCTCTTCGGATGATGGTGACAACAAAGGCAGTGCAGGTATCGCTATCTTTTTGGTTATGATTATTGCTGTAATAGGTTATCTGTTCTCGCTGTTGATGCGCTTTGCTATTTCCCGCAAACGAGAATATATGGCAGATGCTGGTTCGGCAGAGATGACGAAAAATCCGTTGGCTTTGGCAAGCGCGCTGCGTAAGATTTCCAAGAGCGCTGAAGTGAAATCCATCGAGCGGTCGGATGTTGCCCAGCTTTTTATCGCTGCCCCGATAAAAGATGTCTTCGCAACGCATCCTCCGATTGAAAAGCGGATTGAGATATTGGAGCAATTTTAATTTTGTCTATGATTTGGCTTTCTTATAAATCTTTTTTTGTATTTTTTTACAGCTGTTTACATTATTAATAACTGTATTGCTATAATGGAAAAGTTGATGGAAAGCAAAAGTGGTGGTAAGAAACAGACAAAACAATTGATACTTTGGATAATCGCTTTGGCGATTGGTGCCATATTGGGTATGCTCGGCATCGGATGGCTTAATGGGTTGATGAACTTTATCGCAACGGTTTACACCCGTTTGTTCCAACTCTTGGCGGTGCCGACTATCGCTTTGGCTGTGATGACCACCTTGGCTTCGTTGGGAAACCAAGCCGATACGGGCAAGATTTTCCGTCATGCTTTGACTTATACTTTGCTCACCACGTTTGCTGCTGCAGCTGTAGGTTTGGTTCTGTACAACATTATTGCTCCTGGCAATTTGCCTGCAGCTATGGTGCAGAGTGGCATGGCTGATGTGCCGCAGAACTTGGGAGAGACATCTTATTATGACCATATTCTGGGTGTGATTCCCAATAATATTATTAAACCATTTTCTGAGGGCAATGTGCTCTCTATCCTGTTGTTGGCAGCAGCCGTGGGTATTGCCTTGGCGAAGATGCCACAAGATGACAAGAAAGAAGTCGTGATGAAGGGATTGTTTGGATTGCAAGACCTGCTCTTTATGCTGATTCATGGTTTGATTTGGGCATTGCCTTTGGGCATCGTAGCCTTTGCTGCCCAACTTTCCGCCCAGTTCTCGGCAGGCATCGTGATGGCATCGCTTGGCAAATATGTGGCGGTCATCTTAGGAGGTAACATGATCCAGTTTTTTGTCGTCCTTCCACTTTTCCTTTTAGCAAGAGGACTAAACCCGGTTCATACGTTGGGAAGAATGATGCCAGCAGTGTTGATGGCACTCTTCACCAAGAGTTCTGCAGCTACTTTGCCTGTTACTATGCAGACAGCAGAGGGGAGATTGGGTGTATCAAACAAAGTATCACGCTTTGTGCTGCCCATTTGCACTACTATCAATATGAATGGCTGTGCTGCGTTTATCCTTGTCACTTCTTTGTTCTTGATGCAGAATGGCGGTTTCCCGTTACCTTGGACTACAATGATACTGTGGCTCTTTATCTCCGTCCTTTCTGCCGTGGGTAATGCCGGAGTGCCGATGGGATGTTATTTCCTGACCCTATCTCTGATGTCCGGTATCAATGCTCCTATCGGCATCATGGGTATCATTCTGCCAATCTATACCATTATCGACATGGTAGAGACGGCAGAGAATGTATGGTCAGACTCCTGCGTATGTGCCATGGTCGATAGGGATATGAAAGAATAGAATAAACGTTTGTCAGAATCAGCAAAACAGCAGGCATCGAAGTCGGATTTTGAATTATGACTGTTGTAGTGCGCCTTTGAAAAACTTACAAACAGATTGGGGATTGTTCGTCTTCCAAGGATGCTCCATTCATATTTTATGTATATTTCGTTGGATATCGGAACAAGATAGTCATGATTCCTCCTAATCCCAACAAGTAAGGATAATAAAGGTATTGCATAATCTCAATGGGAGAAACATGTCCCAATCCGGAAGCCATCAACATTTGGGCACCATAAGGGATGATTCCTTGCACGAAGCAGGAGAAAATATCCAAAATACTGGCACTGCGCCGTGGATCGACATGGAAACGGGTGGCAATGTCCTTGGCAATCGGTCCAGACATAATCAAGGCAATCGTATTGTTAGCCGTGCATAAGTTGGCGAAACTGACAAGTGCGGCAATGCTTCCTTCCGCACCTCTTCCAGAGTTGATGCGCCTTGTCAATTTTTGGATGATCCATTCAATGCCTCCGTTATATCTTATCATTTCCAACATTCCTCCTGCCAATAAGGTGACAATAATGAGTTCTCCCATTCCAGTGATGCCATTGCCCATGGCGGCTGTCCAGTCCCAAATCCCGAATGTTCCCGTTAGCAATCCAGTAATTCCGGATAGCAGAATGCCGATAAATAACACCAACATCACATTTACTCCGGCAATCGCCGCTGCCAAGACAATCAAATAGGGAATAACTTTAATCCATTCAATCGTTTCAGAGTGGTAAGACTCCGTGATTCCTAATCCGAGTAGGATGTAAAGGAGAGCAGTTATAATGGCAATAGGCAAAGTAATCCTGAAATTCACCTTGAATTTGTCTGACATTTTGCAACCTTGTGTTCTTGTGGCAACAATTGTGGTGTCAGATATAAACGATAGATTGTCTCCGAACATCGCTCCGCTGACGACCACGCCCAACATCAGCGCATCTGGCATTCCAGTTTTGCTGGCAATGCCGACAGCAACAGGCGACAAAGCTACAATTGTCCCTACTGATGTCCCGACGGATATGGAAATAAAGCAGGCTGCAATAAATACTCCTGCGGCAAGCAAATTGCCGGGAAGAATATACATTGTCAGGTTGACGGTGGCATCAACAGCACCCATCGACTTTGCCGTATTTGCGAAAGCTCCTGCGAGGATAAAGATAATAACCATCATCATGATGTTGCTGTTGGCGGTTCCTTGGCAAAACTGTTCGATGCGTTTGTTCAGCTTTCCACCTTTGGACATAGCGATTGCCACCATCGAAGAGATAAGGAAAGCGACAGTTATCGGCATTTTATAGAAATCGCCGGCAATGCAAGAGACTGTCAGATAAGAAAGCAAAAATACTCCTAACGGGAGCAGTGCCCAGGCGTTAGGAGTATGTTCAATTTTTTTCGTTGGTTGAATAGGGTTGTTCATTCTTTATAATATAATACTTTTATTAGAAGGAGAAGCGCAAAGCAATGCGGACGCCTCCTTTTTTAATTCCTGGATTATCTAAGTATGTCAGTCGTCTATAATAGTCAATTCGCAATATCTTCAGGATATTCTCTAGACCGACACTGGCTTCCAAATAGGGTTGTTTTCCCATCGGCATCGTTCCTTCTGGCAATTTAAACAAACCAGGAGTCAACATCGGGTTGTTCTTGTCAGTCAAATCTCCGAAGACACCACTGAAAGAGACGACTTCGCGCAGGCGCAACCATTTGATTAATGGGATTCGATTCAAAATCCATCCCTTTAGGTAGTAAGTCATGTAAAATGAAACATATTGGTCTGTCACAAACTCCATGGCGTTCATCATATTAAAAGCCTCCGGCTGAATCGTCAATGACTGGTTGGTGTTAGGCAAAATCAACAGCGGGAACGGAACTTTGTCCCAAACTTTCCCTGCTTTAACCATCGCATCAATATGCCCGAAAGAGGAAAGCCATATTCGCTTTTCCGCACTCAGCTCGGTATGATTGTATTTGAAATCGCCTCCTAAAGCCTTCAGTCCTAATTGATGGGAGAGTTTGAAAACCGGAGCGTCTTTGGAGAGGTTAAAGACGGACTCTCTTCCGGCACGACCGTTGTAAGCTCGTTCGTTTGGCGCAAAGCGGAGTTGTAAGCCCAATTCGGTCTTATCAAAGCTTGACCAATTGGTCAATGTCCCGTCTTCGTTCATCTTGTCATAACGCAATGTCCCGGCTGCTTTATTATTCTCATGGCGAACCCAAGTCATGATGCTTAAGTTGTTCAACCACTCTTTGTCGTATTGCAATTGCGTTTTCCGAATGTATTGCATATTCGTCACAGGAGTTCCTGCTTTGATGGCAACGAACATATTATCCTTGCTTGTGAACAAGAAGTCTTGTCCTGGTGTATAAACATCATATTCATGGATGGCGGACAAATTGTTGCGCGGGAATTCTCCTGCATGATAATCCTTCTTCGTGAAAGAGTAGGTGAGTGTTCCATTGTATTTGAACTTTCTGTCGCTTACTCCGTATGCCACATAGCCATTGGCGAACAAATGAGGATTCAAGTTGGCGGTCGTCATTCCACCCAAGCGCATTCTGAATCCTTCCAATTCATTTGAACTGAAAGTCGTGTTCATCGGTCCGAAATCAAACTTGCTCTTCTTTTTGTCGTCGTTTGTAGAAATATAACCCGAAATAAGAATCTCTGCCGTTTTGATAATCACATTGAATACAGGAACTTTCCTCATTTGCGCCAGCAGTTCGTCCAGCGCACTCTCTTTTTCTTTCAGAGGAATATGCCGGTGATTGACCCAAAATGAATCCGGTTGGGTCGTGGCAGAAAGGGAAAGATGGTTTTCCCCAAGCAAACCGAAGATTGAATCCTTTTTTGCTATGTCAAATTTATAGTTGTTGAAGCTGCGGGTGTTGTGGGCATAGAATTGCTGTGTCCCATTAATAATATAAAAATTAATAAAGGTGTTCTCTGATTCTTTGACCCAAGTGCTATCAGGCATCTGCCTGAACTCTTGGTCGATACGGAGTTTGTCTACAAAGTTCAAGTTGATGTGCGAAGGAACATTCAGTGTCACTTTCTTCAGCGCATAGTTCCCGTCCAACGTAACATAAAGCCGTCCGGTAAATCCATAGCTTTCACTATTGACTGGAACAAAAGCAAGGTCAACACACTTTGTGCCACTCAAGTCCAAAGTGTCCATGATATAATATTTGTAATAAGAAACTGCCAAAGTAGAAGAAAGAGGACTCACGAATCGGTTCAACAAGATATTGATATTGTTGTCGAAGATATTGACACCTTGGAATATCTCGTCAAGGTTTGAACTGATCCCGCCTTCATCCAAACTTTTGTCCACGCCTTGCATCCGCTTTGCCTTCACGATAACCTTTTCAGATTTCGGTTTTTTTTGATAATATTGGTCTGCCAATGTCTCACGCACTGAAAGAGTCAAAATAGGTTTTCCGTTAAACTCGGAAGTGTCCAGATAATTCTTGATGAATTTGAACTTTCGTGTGAATTTGTTCTTGTCCAAATTCGGGTTGAAATTATCCAATGCCAAACTTAACTTTTCATAAGTCTCCACTTGGTATTGGTCTTTTGATTCAATCCTGTTGTCATTCTTGTGGGCAATGACTTTCTTGATAAGCTCGACCGCTGGATTGTCCTTTCGGGAATATTTCTCCCTCTTAGGCTTAATGACAACTTCACTCAATTCATAAGAGGTCGGTCGCAACAGGACATTTAGCCCTTCATTCTTTTTCCCCGGTCTCAGTTTGATTTCTTTGTCCGTGTAGCCCATTGAGGAGATCAAAATAGTAGAATGCCCATTGCTGTTCTGAAGGGAAAAACCTCCATTGTCATCGGTCATCGCCCCGATTGTCGTGTTCTTGAATAGTACAGAAACGTAAGATAGAGGCTCTCCTGTTATGGAATCTTTTACAATTCCAGAAGCAGATGTGATAGACTGAGCATATGTGTATTGAGAAATTCCACATAACAAGCACAAGAATAATAGCCAATTTATAATTCGAAGTGTTCTAATCATTTTTTTCTTCCCTCTCGGATTGTTTGAATTGCAAAAAAATATACTTTTTCCTTTGGCGCAAGAAAAAAATATGGCTATTAATAAATTCTAATAATACTTCGGTATATTTTACCGGAACATTCATTTTCAAGAAACGATGTGCTATTAAAACAGTGTTTTAATGGTGTTTTAACAGCGTTTAAATGGCGTTCAAATACCGATTAAAAATAGTAAGATTTGACCTCTCCAAAAAGGTAGTATGCTTTTTGGAAAAAGGTAGTATGCTTTTTGAAAAAAGCTCGTAACCATCGATTGGAATGATTTAGATGTAAATATTAGGACTCATTTTATTTACTACCCAAGCTGCTTAGGCTTGGCTGATTTTAACGAACTATTGAATTCTAATAAAAGGAGTATCCTGATATTTGGAGTGATTTTATTGGATATTTGTCAATAATTGAAGCATTTTATTCAAATAACGGGCATCAATTTCATCAAATGTGTTCAGCGTGTTACTGTCTATATCTAATACACCGAGGATATTTGCTTGGCTATCTTTGAAAGGAATGACTATTTCTGATCGGGAAGCAGCATTACAAGCAATATGTCCTGGAAATTGGTCCACATCGGGAACGACCAAAGTCTTTTGTTCTTTCCATGCTGTCCCGCATACTCCTCGTCCCATGCGGATGCGAGTGCAAGCGATTGGCCCTTGGAACGGACCCAAAACAAGTTCGTTGTCGATGACACGGTAGAATCCAACCCAAAAGAAATCAAAAGCCTGCTTTAGTGCAGCAGACAAATTTGCCATATTGGCAACCATGTCGGGCTCGTTTCCTATCAGAGCCTTGATTTGAGGAAGCAAGGATTGGTATTTTTCTTCTTTAGTCAATCCTTTTGATATTATTAGTTCTTCTGCCATACTTTGTTGTTCTTATGATTTGAATAGGCAATATTCGGAATTTTTTCCGGGATAAGCAAATATGAAGAGCTTAAAGCGTCAAAAAGTATAGAAGAATCAAAAAGCGAACCAAATTAACCGGAAAATCAATAGGGACTTGCCTTTTTATTTTTATCTTTGCTTGCAGAAATTACAAACTCTATAATCAATCGATATGAAATCAATATTGGATAATCACCCTGGGTTGAAAAGGGAAGTGGAAAAAGCGGCTGAAGTTGCCGGATACCTTTGGCAAAAAGGTTGGGCAGAACGCAATGGCGGTAATATTACTTTGAACATAACTGAATTTGTGGATGATGAGATTCGTGCATTGCCTGCCATAACGGAACCGACTCCGATAGGACTGAAACTTCCTTATATAAAGGGTTGTTATTTCTATTGCAAAGGCACCAATCGCCGAATGAGGGATTTGGCGCGTTGGCCGATGGAAAATGGTTCGGTGATTCGTATTTTGGATGATTGTGAACATTATGTGATTATCGCAGACGCTCCTGTCCGTCCCACTTCCGAGCTTCCAGCCCATTTGTCCGTGCATAACCGATTGATAGAAAAGGGTTCTCCTTATAGGGCTTCTTTGCACACGCATCCAATTGAGTTGATTGCAATGACGCATAATCCTGAAATGTTGAAAAAGGATGTCGTGACAAGGATATTGTGGAGCATGTTGCCTGAATCAAAAGCATTCTGCCCTCGTGGATTGGGCATGATTCCGTATGCTTTGCCAGGTTCGACGATTCTGGCAGAAGCGACTATCCGTGAATTGGAGGATTATGATGTGGCAATGTGGGAAAAACATGGAGTTTTTGCTGTTGACACCGATATCATGTCTGCTTTTGACCAAATAGATGTGATGAACAAAGCCGCTCTTATTTACGAAGCATCCATGAATATGGGATTTGTTCCCGAAGGAATGTCGGACGAACAAATGGCAGAGTTGAGCAGGGCTTTTAATTTACCCAAATAAGGTATGGTTGGATTAAGAATAAAAAAAAGCGGAAGGGATAAGGATTTCTGCCGCTTTTTTGTTTCCTTTGCATCAAATTTTAATATTTATATAATCATGAAAAACTCTTTTATAAAAGCGGTAGTTTGTCTATTTTGTTTTTCCCCTTGGGTGCAAGCTCAAAAGGCGTTAAACATTGAAGATGTAGTGAATGCTACTTTGATTCAAACAGAAGGTCGGAGCAGCGTCGATTGGTTGGAGGATGGCGACAGCTATTCCCAAATTGAAAAAAATAGTAACGGACAATGGCAAGTGATTGCTTGTAAAGCGAAAGGCGGAGACAGGCAAGTGCTGATTCCTGCTGAAGCATTGGTAAATCCTCAGACAGGGAAAACGATTTAGTTCGCGATTTCTTTTTTAACAAAGATCATTCTTATGCATTGATTTATACTAATACCAAAAGAGTGTGGCGTTATGATACTCGGGGCGACTATTGGTTGGTTTCATTATCAGATAAAAAACCTCACAAATTGGGAAAGAATCTTCCTGAGTCAAGCCTGATGTTTGCCAAGTTCTCCCCGGATGGTTCACATGTCGCTTATGTTTCTGGCAATAATATATATGTAGAGGATTTGACTGGTAATTCTGTTATCCAGTTGACTCATGACGGAACAGACGAAATCGTGAATGGAACATTTGATTGGGTTTATGAAGAGGAATTTGCTTGCCGCGATGGTTTCCGTTGGAGCCCGGACAGCCGATATATTGCTTATTGGCAAAGTGATACAAAAGGAACAGGATGGTTTGACATGATTGACAATGTGGATTCACTTTATCCTAAAATCATCCGTTTCCCATATCCGAAAGCAGGAACACTGAACTCGGCCGTGAAAGTTGGTTATGTCCCAGCTGCTGGAGGAACAACTACTTGGATTGACCTGCCGGGCGATGCTCGTGAGAATTATATTCCTCGCATGAATTTTATTCCTGAAAGCAACGAATTGTTTATCCAGCAAATGAACCGTGCACAGAACACGAATCATGTTTGGATTGCTAAAATAGGAGAGAGCAAGCCTGTCAATATCTTCACAGATAAGGATGACGCTTGGTTGAACACAAACAACAATGTCCGTTGGTTGAAGAACAACACCTATTTTACTTGGGAAAGCGAACGTGACGGCTGGAGACATCTTTATTGCATCAGTCGTGATGGCAAAGATATTCGTTTAGTGACAAAAGGAGACTTTGATTATATTGAAGAAGTCGGTGCAGACGTGGCTAAAGGTGTTGTTTACTTCATGGCTTCTCCGGATAATTACAACCAGCGCTATCTTTATGAGGCTAAGTTCTTTGGTAATGGTGAAGTGAAACGAATCAGCCCGGCTGACCAGTCTGGACAGCATCGTTACTCTATCTCCCCGTCTGGCAAGTGGGCAGTGCATTCATTTAGCAATTCAGAGAACCCTCCTGTCATCGAGATGATATCATTGCCTTCCCACAAGCGTGTTTCTTTGATTGCTGACAATGCAAAGGCAAAAGCACAATATGATGCATTGGGATTACAGCCGAAAGAATTTGTGAAAACAGAGTCTGACGGATGGATTTTGGACGCTTGGATGATTAAACCGTCTAACTTTGATGCTAACAAGAAGTATCCGGTGATTATTGATGTTTATGGAGAACCGGCAAGTTCTACTGTGCAGGATGTTTGGCAAGGTGGAAGTTTGTGGCATCACTATTTGGCTGAACAAGGATATATTGTAATGAGTATCGAAAACCGTGGCGCAAATACTCCGAGAGGACGCGAATGGCGTAAATGTATTTATGGAGAAGTTGGAACGTTGGCAAGCCGCGACCAAGCTCAAGGTATTCAGGCATTGGTGAAAAAATATCCGTTCCTTGATGGAACACGAATTGGAATCACCGGATGGAGCGGCGGTGGTAGCCAGACATTGAACTGTATGTTCCGCTATCCGGACGTGTTCAGCACAGGTATTGCAGTTGCTTTCGTATCCGACCAACGTTTGTATGATACTATTTATCAGGAACGATATATGAACACTCCACAGAACAATCCGGAAGGCTATCGCAAGGGTTCTCCTATAACTTATGCGGCAGGATTGAAAGGAAACTTGTTGTTGATACATGGAACAGGCGACGACAATGTACATTATCAGAGCTGTGAAATGTTGGTAAATGAACTGATCCGCCACGGTAAGATATTCTATCAGTTGTCTTATCCGATGCGCTCTCACGGAATTTATGAAGGCGAAGGCACCACATTGCATCTTCGTAAGTCCATGACTGACTATTGGTTGAAGAATCTTCCGGCAGGAGGACGTTGAAAGAAAACATTTTATCCTGTTTTACCAATATTCGCCATCTTATTTTTTCATTCATAGGGGCGTGATATTTATTAATTCTGACACACCTTAAAGGGGCTGCATTCAAGAAATTGTCTTGATGCAGCCCCTTTATTATTAAGTTGGAATAAGAATCCAACCCCATTGAGCACAGCCAGGTTAAACTGAATTTATTTTGCGGGATTCTATTTTTGAAATACAAATAAAAACATTAATTTTGTAACTTGAGTAAGCAGGGAAAGGACCGGCTTTATAGTAGAAATGAAATAAACAAAAATAGAATAAAACATGAGATTTGATGTATCTTGTTCAGCGTTGTCTTCGCGCTTGCAATCCATTAGCAAAGTGATTGCATCTAAAAATTCGTTACCTATCCTGGATAATTTTTTATTCAATTTGGAAGGAGACACATTGACCATAACAGCCGCAGATTCTGAAACTCGTTTGACGGCGACCGTCCCGGTTATGAATGCCCAAGGATCAGGCGTGTTCGCATTATCTGCCAAGAACATCCTGGATCCATTGAAGGAACTTCCGGAGCAGCCATTGACTTTTGACATAAACGACAGCAATTTGGATATTTATATCTATTTCCAGAATGGAAAATATAATTTCATCGGAACAAGAGGTGACACATATCCACAGCAACGTCCTTTGTCTTCCAATACTGTCACACTCAATTTGAATGCAAAGATTCTATTGGGCGGCATCAACCGTTCTCTTTTTGCAACTGCCGATGACGAATTGCGTCCGGTGATGAACGGTGTTTTCTTTGATATCCAACCAGATAGTTTAACTTTTGTGGCTACGGACGGCAGAAAGCTAATCCGTTTGCGCAATGATTCTGTCAAATCATCAGAGCGTGCATCTTTCATCTTGCCTCAAAAGCCTGCCAATCTGTTGAAAACGCTTTTGGCAAAAGAAGAGGGTAATGTGCAGATTCGATTCGATGAAAACAGTGCGCATGTGTTATGCGAAAGTTTTGAAATGGTTTGTCGTTTGATAGAAGGACGCTATCCGAACTACAACGGTGTCATTCCTAAAGAGAATCCTTATAAAGTGACAGTTGACAGGATTTCGTTCCTGACCGCCTTGAAACGTGTGTCAGTTTTCTCACAAGCCACCAGTTTGGTTAAATTGCAATTGAACTCGGATGAGATAATCATTTTCGGACAAGATATCGACTTTTCCATAGCAGCAGAAGAACATATTCCGTGTAGTCTGGACGGACCTGAAACAGCCATAGGGTTCAATGCCGTATATTTGATAGAAATATTAAGCAACATCGGTTCGGATGATGTTATATTGGAATTGGCAGACAGGACACGCGCTGGTGTGATTGTGCCGGCTGAAAATGAAGAGAATGAAGATTTATTGACATTGTTGATGCCAATGATGCTGAATGATTAACTCTATAAAACATTAAACTGATGCGGTTGAATTTAAAGAATCCCTTGGTCTTTTTTGATTTGGAAACGACTGGAATAGACATTACCAAAGATAGGATTGTCGAGATATCTTATGTGAAGGTTTTCCCTAACGGCAAAGAGGAATCGAAAACCATGCGCATTAACCCGGAGAGACCTATTCCTCCTGAATCAACAGCTATTCATGGCATTACAGATGATGACGTGAAGGATTGCCCGACATTCAAGGCTGTTGCCAAAACATTAGCGGCTCAAATAGAAGGCTGTGACTTGGCTGGATATAATTCAAACCGTTTTGACATCCCGTTATTGGCAGAGGAATTTTTGCGTGCCGATGTGAACATTGACTTGAACCGCCGGAAGTTCGTGGATGTGCAAACCATCTTCCACAAAATGGAGCAACGGACTTTGTCGGCTGCCTATAAGTTTTATTGCAACAAGACATTGGAAAATGCCCATACTGCTGCTGCGGACACGATGGCAACCTACGAAGTGTTACAGGCCCAGTTGGATAGATATCCGGAATTGCAGAACGACATTGCTTTCTTATCCGACTTCTCGAGCTATAATAACAATGTGGATTTTGCCGGAAGGATGATTTATAACGACAAGAAAGAGGAGGTTTTTAATTTCGGCAAATTCAAAGGGCGTTTGGTGGAAGATGTTTTGAAAAACGAGCCAGGTTATTATGCTTGGATGATGAACAGTGATTTTCCGCTCAACACAAAACAGAAACTGACAGAAATCAAACTGCGTAATTTCAATAAGAAATAAATAATCAGAAGAGATGTTGAAAGGCAAACATATCATTTTAGGAATAACGGGAAGCATTGCTGCCTATAAAGCGGCGTATATCATAAGGGCTTTGGTGAAAGGGGGCTGAAGTGCAGGTGGTTATTACGCCTGCCGGGAAAGAGTTCATCACACCATTGACTCTTTCGACGCTTAGTTCTCATCCGGTTATCAGCGAGTTCTTTTCTAATCGGGACGGCACGTGGAACAGCCATGTGGACTTGGGATTGTGGGCGGATGCCATGTTGATTGCTCCGGCTACGGCTTCTACAATCGGGAAGATGGCAAATGGAATAGCCGATAATATGCTAATTACCACTTATCTTTCGTGCAAAGCTCCTGTTTTTGTCGCACCGGCAATGGATTTGGATATGTTTGCCCATCCGACTACCCAACAGAACTTGGAAAAGTTGCGTTCTTTTGGCAATCATGTTATTGAACCAGCCGAAGGTGAATTGGCAAGCCATTTGGTCGGGAAAGGGAGAATGGAAGAGCCGGACAAAATTGTGGAAGTCCTCGAAGGTTTCTTTTCTCAAAAACTTGAACTTAAAGGGAAGAAATTATTAATTACAGCCGGTCCAACATACGAAAAAATAGACCCGGTGCGTTTTATTGGTAATTATTCTTCTGGAAAGATGGGCTTTGCCTTGGCGGAAGTTTGTGCTCAACGAGGAGCTGACGTGGTGTTGGTGAGCGGTCCGGTCTCGTTGCAAGCGAAACATCAAGCCATCCGTCGCATCTCTGTCGAATCGGCAGAAGAGATGTACCAAGCGACAGTTTCCCAATTCCCGGAAATGGATGCTGCCATCCTTTGTGCGGCAGTTGCCGACTATCGTCCAGAAGTCCGTGCGACAGAGAAAATCAAGCGAGAAAGTACGGGGGAAATGACCTTGCATTTGATACCGAATAAAGATATTGCAGCCGCATTAGGAAAGATGAAAGGTGAAAGACAGCGGTTGGTCGGTTTTGCTTTGGAAACGCATGACGGTTTACAGCATGCATTGGGTAAGTTGAACCGTAAGAACTTGGATTTCATCGTGCTCAACTCTTTGGAGGATAAAGGGGCAGGCTTCCAATGTGATACAAATAAAGTGACAATATTGGACAAGCAGGGAGAATCCCGGACATTTCCATTGAAACGCAAAGAAGAGGTGGCATCAGACATAATTGATAAATTATCGACTTTGCTTAAATAATCAAAAGGGAAACGTATGATGAAGAGGATAATAATGGTTCTTATTGCATTCTGTTTAGGAGCTTTAGGCAGTTATGCACAAACAACAACGGGGGAATTGAACGCTCGAATCACGATAAACAGTGATAAGATTCAAGGATCGGACAAGCAAATTTTCACGACTTTGCAGGAGGCTTTGAATGAGTTCGTGAACAACCGACGTTGGACAGATGCGACTTTTGCGATTAATGAACGTATTGATTGCACCATGACGATTATTGTGCGAGAATATGCAGACAACAGTTTCAAATCGGAAATCCAAGTCCAAGCACGCCGCCCGGTCTATAACTCTTCATACACAACCACTTTGTTGAATTATAGAGATACGGAATTGAACTTTGATTATGTCCAGTTTGAACAATTGGAATATGCGGAGAATTCATTGACGAGCAATTTGACAGCTACGATTGTATATTATATATATGTAATATTGGGGTTGGATTTTGATAGCTTTTCCCCTTTGGGAGGAAAGGTCTATTTTGACCGTGCGCAACAAATCGTTTCCATGGCGCAATCGCAATCTACATGGAATGGCTGGAAAGCTTTTGACAAAGATGATAACCGTCACGGCTTGATTACTGCGTTGACGGACAATACTTCTGAGATTTTCCGTAATTTTTGGTACACTTATCACCGGAAAGGATTGGATGAAATGGCTGGTAATCCGGACAGGGGACGCACAACCATCATCCAAGCGTTGCCGAGTTTGAAAGAAATCAAAAGTATGCGTCCTACATCTGTTGTCCTGCGTCTTTTGTCCGATGCCAAATTGGATGAAATCGTTTCCATATATTCCAAGGCGACGACACAAGAGAAACAGGCTGGATACAAACTGTTGTACGAATTGTATCCGACAGAGACAAGACGCCTCGAACCATTACAAAAATAGCATTGCGATGTTGAAGTCTTTATATATCCAGAATTTTGTCCTAATCGACAGCTTAGATATTCAGTTTGAAAACGGCTTTTCTGTCATTACAGGTGAAACCGGAGCTGGAAAGTCTATTATATTAGGTGCGTTGGGATTGGTACTTGGTCAACGGGCTGACGGGAAAAGCATCCAGAAAGGATGTGATAAATGTGTGATAGAAGCGGCCTTTGATGTGTCGAAATACCAACTGGAGCCTTTCTTTATCGAGAATGATTTGGAATACGATGCCGATGCTTGTATCTTAAGGAGAGAATTGTTTGCTTCCGGGAAATCCCGTGCATTTGTGAATGATTCCCCGGTGGGATTGGCTATCTTGAAAGAATTGGGCACTCGCCTCATTGATATCCATTCCCAACACCAAAATCTCTTGTTAGGAAACATGCATTTCCAACTGAAGGTGGTTGATGTGATGGCGGAGAATGAAATCCTTTTAATAATGTATAAGAAGGAGTATTCCCGATATGTGGAACTGAAACGGGAACTGAAAGAGATCGAAGCGAAAGCGGCTAAAACCAAGCAAGAGGAGGATTACATCCGTTTCCAGTTGGATCAATTGGAAGAAGCAGGTTTGGATGCCGGGGAACAAGAGGAACTGGAGCAGGAGCAGGAGACTTTGGCGCATGCCGAAGAGATAAAAGGGGCATTGTATAAGATATCACAACTATTGGATGGGGAAGAAACGGGATGCGTACAATTATTGAAGGAGTCCCTTTCGTTGGCGGAGAACTTAGACCGTTACTATCCCAAAGCGAAGGAAATAGCGGAGCGCATCCGCTCAGCATATTTGGATATGAACGATTTGGCTTCCGAAACTGATTCTCAAAGAGGATGTCGAATTTAATCCTGAAAGACTCAATTGGGTGAACGAACGCCTGAATTTACTCTATACTTTGGAGCAAAAGCATCATGTGTCAACCATCGAAGATCTGATTGCAATTCGGGATGCGTATCAGAAGCAGTTGGAAGAGATTAACTCGTTTGACGAACAGATTGCGGAATTGAACCAACTTATATCCGCTTCCTATCAAGAGTTATTGCAACAAGCTGCGGTTTTGAGCACACAACGTCAGATAGCTTCCCAACGTATATCAGAAGAGTTGGTTCAAATAGTGGCACCTTTGGGCATGCCCAATGTCCGTTTCAAAGTGGATGTTTTACCTAAAGAAGAGCCGGACGCAGACGGATTGGATTGGATCCGTTTCATGTTCTCTGCCAATAAGAATGGGGATTTGCAACCGGTTGAACAAACGGCATCCGGAGGTGAAATATCACGATTGATGTTGTGCATCAAAGCAATGATTGCCGGCTTTACTGCTCTTCCTGCCATAATCTTTGATGAAGTAGATACTGGTGTTTCAGGAGATATCGCTGATAAAATGGGCGGTATCATGCAGCGGTTGGGGGATAAAATGCAAGTATTTGCCATTACCCATTTGCCTCAAATTGCCTCCAAAGGAGTTGCCCATTATTATGTATATAAGCAAGATTTGGAGGATAAGACAGTTACACGCATTAAACGTCTGACGGAAGACGAGCGGGTAAAAGAGATTGCTCGCATGCTGAGTGGATCTTCCTTGACAGATGCTTCTTTGGCAAATGCGCGCGACTTACTCAATGATAAATAAAAATCACTATAAAATGGAAAGTATGGATGGAAAAACTAAAGTCCAAATATTGGACTTGATTCATAGGGAAGTAATTCCTGCAATTGGTTGTACGGAACCGGTTGCTGTTGCTTTGGCTTCCGCTAAGGCTGCTGAGATTCTAAACAAGAAAGCAGATCGAATAGATGTCTTTCTAAGTGCTAATATCTTGAAAAACGCAATGGGCGTTGGTATTCCAGGAACAGGCATGGTGGGTTTGCCAATTGCGATAGCTTTAGGTTCGTTAATCGGGAAGTCCGAATATGGATTGGAAGTGTTGCGTGATTTGACACAGTCTGCATTAGAAGAAGGCAAGCGGATGATAGAGGAACAGCGGATTCGCATTGGCTTGAAAGAGCAGGTAGACAAACTTTATATCGAAGTGGTTTGCTATGCTGGAGAGGAGAGTGCAACTGCGGTTATTGCGCATGAACATACTGGTTTCGTTTATTTGGCACACAACGGCGAAGTCATTATGGATGAGCAAAAAGAAGTGCAGAAAGAGCAGAAAGAAAGGAAGACTTACAGCTTTCGTTTGACATGGTTTATGACTTCGCTATGAATATGCCGTTAGAAGAAATCCGTTTTATTTTAGAAACGGCGCGGTTGAATAAAAAGGCAGCTGAAGAATCAATCAAAGGACAGTTTGGCCACGCTGTCGGGAAGACAATCTCCGGAGCTTTTGGAAAGAAATATTTAGGTGATTCATTCTATACTCACATGTTGCGTTTGACAGCCTCGGCTTGTGACGCTCGTATGGACGGAGCCATGATTCCTGTGATGAGTAATTCGGGAAGTGGAAACCAAGGAATTGCAGCAACATTGCCGGTCGTATCATTTGCTGAAGATATGAAAGCGACAGAAGGGCAATTAATTCGTGCTTTGATGCTGAGCCATTTGATGGTGATTTATATTAAACAAAGCTTAGGTCGTTTATCGGCTTTGTGTGGTTGTGTAGTGGCTGCGACGGGAGCAAGTTGTGGTATTACTTGGTTGATGGGAGGAACTAAACAGCAGATTACGTTTGCAATCAAGAATATGATTGGAAATATTACCGGAATGATATGCGACGGAGCAAAACCGAGTTGCGCCATGAAGGTAGCAAGTGGCGTTTCTACCGCAATGTTGTCCGCATTGATGGCAATGGAAGACAAAGTGGTTACACAGGTTGAAGGAATTATTGATGACGATGTAGACCGCTCTATTCGTAATTTGACTTCAATCGGTTCTAAAGGCATGGAAGCAACGGATAAGTTAGTATTGGAAATAATGACACATAAATCTTAAAAATAGAACATTCCGTATCGTATAAAAAGGCAAAAATAGCCGCATTTATAGTTAAATGTATAAAGAAATGGATATTTTGAAGATAAAAAGTATTACTTTTTACAAAATAACTAACTTTAAAATTAGAGCGTATGAGAAAATTCTTTACTTCTTTAGTAGCTTGTGCTCTTTTGGTAGTATCAGGCGGATTCGCTTCTGCTCAGCAATCACTCAGCAAAGCAGAACAAGATGCGATAAAAAATGAGGTTTTGCCAGCTGTTTTTGAGCAGATAAAAGAACAAGCAGGCATTGATATTTTGGGTTGGGCTAATCCGCAGTTGTCGGATGCTTCAATTTCTGGTTTCCCTGTCTTTGACTCGGGGAATGTGTTGCGTTCTGGCGGTTCGAAAACCATCACCCTTCAGCCGGATAGTATAATTGTCACTTTGCCATCTTCTGTGCCTCAAGTTGTAGCAACCCTGTTAGGAGGTGGATATGTGAAGGTTACTTTTGCGGGTTATGATAAAAAAGAAATTCCTGTAGGTGATTATATAATGGAGCTTAATCTGCCAGCACAGATTAAAGTCGCATCTCCTAAGATGGATTTGTTTACATTGAATTTTGATTCAAAATTGGGAGAAGGGAAAAAACTTCCTTTTACCATGAAAGTGGACATGACTGTTGACAATCCTCTCTTGCAAGGAGTGTTTGAAGATAAAAAGCTGGATTTGATTTCTCTTGTAGTGGAGCAGGACAAAGAGGCTAACATTAATGCAAAATTGAACTTGGAAGCTGGTTCGAAAATGTTGGCAGGCATGTTAGAGAAAATGGCAGGAAGTAAAGTGGACCTTCCGGACGCTTTCTTGTTGAAGGTGAATTTAACAGAATTATTGCTTAATTCTAAAGTTCCATGCTCGCTGTTTGCAGTAGCGGGGGAAATAACACTTCCATTAGGTGATGCTGTTATCGGTTTGAATTTAACAGGTGGCTTCCCATTGAATTATGTCGAAGTTACTAAATATGAAAAGGGCAAGGCTGATGAATGGATAAAATTGTGGATGGAAAAGGTAGACACTGACAGCAAGAATATTGAACATTTAAATGTTCATAAATATAAGTACAAGGATGCAGAAAAGAAAGACTCTACTTATCAGCGTTCAACAGCTATTATTGCTACTAAGAATATGGTTGCTAAGATGCCAACTCTTTTATCAAAGAATATAGCTCAAAGTTTGGTTACTAATGTAGCGAGTCAAATGTTGTCTAGACAAGAATATTTTCCTGCAGGAAATCTTACTATTTTTCATTATGACAAAGAGAAATTGCCTGCAAGAATAGAGCCAGTATTTGACGCAGACTTGTCTGTTGCTATGGGTGATAAAGGTGTGCAGTACGTTAAAATTAAAATGACAGAATATGATGAAGATGGCAATGACATTACTTATGTGAAGCTTTCGTTCATGGGAGAAAAGAAAGAGATGGTTAAAGTTGATATTATCCCGGATGAAGAAACAAATCCTGCTTTGGTGACTGCATATATTTCTTCTAATGTATATGGTGTAGCCACTAACAACGAGAAGATTGAAGCTCCATCATGGACAATCATCCCTGCCCGTGAAGGTATTCGTGTACAGAACATCGATAAAGCAACTTATCAGATTGTAAATATGACTGGTGCTACTGTTTCTGCCGGAACAATCGCTGGTGATGTTGTCATTCCGACTTCTTCACTGGTAAGAGGTAAATATATCTTTGTAGTGAAAGCAAACGGTATCCAACAAGCAGTTAAGTTTATTCATTAATAAAATAAGAAAACAGGAAAAGGAGCACTCTTCCGAAAGGGAGAGTGAGCCTTTTCATCTTTTATGTGGAGATGGAAAAAATGATGAAGAAGAGCATTCCCTTTTTGATGGGATTCATTTTGTTGTTGGGGTTGTTTACCTCATGTGACAATGACGATTTAGAAGGATTAGGTAAAGGAGCCAATGGCTCGTTCAGTGGTGATAAATTGGCATTGACCTATTCCGGGGTCCCGATGCAAGGGAAACAGGCTACATTTTATACTTCAGACGGTAAAAAAGCAACAATCCGCTTGGCAGGATTGTTGGATTTATCAACTCTTTTCCCTTCTGCTGGTATTCCTTCAGTTGCAATGATGGTTCCAGGCGTTGTTCCGGGTGAAGTGGAAACGGATTTGAAGAATGTACCATTAACCTTGAGTGCTGATGGAAATTCCTATACCTTTGAAGGGACAGATCAGAAGAATGGTCGTGAACTGACATACAAAGGAGAGGTGTCCGCCAACAAAATGGTATTGAGTGTTCAAGTGAAGATGCCTTCTACTGTATGGAGCGGTTCATGGAAAGCATCAAACAAAGGTGTTTTCTTCTTGGAATGGGATTCCAAAGCAACTATTCCGGTGAATGGTATGGAACTTCCGATTAGTACAATTGCCCCAATGGCTGGTCAAATTGTTTCTCAGCTCTTGGCAAATTCATTCCAAGGAGTCTCTTTCTTGGATGATGGAAACGTGACGATTACTTATAAAAAGAAAGGAATGACAGATTGGGCTACATCGCCTATTAATTTGGCTCATTATTACATAAAGAATGAGAAATTGTATCTCCAACTCAATTTTACCCAAATTATGGCAGCTGCCCAAACAACAAAAGCGACTAATATTACTACATTGGTCAAGCTTTTGAGCAGCATGGTGGAATATATGGCTGGCGGCATTCCTTTGCAGTATGAGCAAAATTCGGATGGAACGGCTAAATTGTGGTTGGCGACTGAAGATGCAAAAGCCTTGTTGAAGCTCCTTACGGTAGATTTCATACAAGAGAAAATCATTGCGATTTTACCGGCTGACATAGCTCCGTATGTAAAGCCAATCTTGGAAAACTTATCCGCAATTCTTGATTCAACAACTCGGTTAGAGATGGGATTGCAGTTGCAACGGAATTAATACCTGTAATTTATCAAACCAAGGGGCTGTGTCAAAACGAAAGTTTTAATGCAGCCCCTTTAAGGTGTGTCAGAATTAGCAAAATGCAAGGCACTGAGGTCGAATTCCGAAAGAAACGCAGCAGTTTGCAATTATGACACACCGCCTTGTTGTTTATTGGCAGTCCTGTTCAATCCATTTGGCAACGGCATCTTCGTCGTTGCATCCAATGATTTCATTGGCTTGTTCTTTAACTTCCTTGAAAGCATTGCCCACAGCGACACTGTGATCGGCTATTTCCATCATTGGCAAGTCATTCAGATTATCTCCAAACACTACGACTCGTTCCGCATGACATTGTTTCGCCAAATAATCAATCGCTTCAGCTTTGGTAGTCTTGAGTGCATATATCTCTAAAATCCCTTGGCTACAATCAAATATGTCTTGATAACAAGAAAGAGTACAAGGCAATTGGCTTGCCCGAATCTCATTAGCAATGTTCAACAATGTCGCATAACTTCCCATAGAATAGACCAATACGGAATCATCTGGATCTTGTGCAGTAAGGCTTTCTGTTGTTACTAAGCGTTTGAATGGAGATTGAATCCGCGGCTCTATGAACTGACGTTCACTCTCTGTCAATTCAAATGTGTGGTAGACAAAAAGACAATTGCCATGCCTACGATAAATAAACGGCCGGATGGTGTAATGACCATATATTTCCAACAATTTGTCTACGGTTGCTGAAGGAATAACACGCACCCGTTCATAATTTTGCTTGCTGTCGTTCCATAAAACCGCTCCAGCCATTAAAACAAATGGCAAAGAGCATTTCACCTCTTTCATAAGATCCACAACAGTGGCGGGAGTCCTTGCCGTAGCAATGGTGAAAAGAGCTTTTTTCTCCTGTAAGATACGGTTTAGTGTTGCGATGGTAGTTTCAGATAAGACGGACTGCCTGTTCAGTAAAGTCCCGTCCAAATCACTTACATACAATGTGCGCTTCATCTCTTCTTCTTTTACAATACGTTGCTTGCCAGCCAAGAGGTTGGCGTACTTTTCATCTTCTGTGTAATAGATTGCTTATCTTTATGCCTAAATGTTGGGCCAACAACAGGTTGCCAAACATGAAAGCGACACCACAAAGCGTGGCAATTAATAAGTGCATACATGGGAAAGCATGAACAATCATGTTGCCAGAATAGATGACATAGGGAATAGACAATATTGCCGTTACAGTCCCTGGCACATAATTCCGTATTAAAAAGAGCTCTATGAGGTGTAGAACCAAATGTAGAGCAAAAGCCATGAATAGTCCGCTCCAAATCAAAACAGAGTAGGGAATGTCCACTAAAATGGCAGCCGCCGCAAGCAGCAATATGATGATTTCTTCTGCTGCAGCAATGGCAAAAGCCAGCGTGTCAAGTTTTAACAAGTGACGGATGATAACACGAAATTGCGGGAATTGGGTTAGTAACTTTTCCCGATGCCGCTCCAACCAGCGATTCGCCATGATAATCTCTTCCATATCGTGCAATAAATACAAGATAGGGAACGGTAAAACTACGTATAAGACAGTTAATGCACTCATATCAATATATAAATTTGTTCACTTATGTGACCGTGCCAAAATTACATCATTTGTTTGTATTATCCATAAGCAAGAAAGAAAAAGATTATTTATTTAGTATGAATTGTGTTTGTTTGAGGCAGGATTATAACTAATTTTGCACTTGATAAATACCAAGGTGTAAGAGGGAAAGAGGAAGAAATAGAAAATAATAGGCTATATATTTGTATATAGAAAAAAAATACGTACCTTTGCACCGCAAAAAATTAATAACAATAACTCATAAAACAGTATTTGTATGAATAATTACGAAACCGTTTTCATTTTAACTCCCGTTTTGTCTGATGCACAGATGAAGGAAGCGGTAGACAAATTCACAGGTATCTTGAAAGAACAAGGTGCAGAAATCGTGAATGAAGAAAATTGGGGCTTGCGCAAGTTGGCTTATCCTATCGAGAAAAAATCTACTGGTTTCTATCAGCTGATCGAATTCAAGGCAAATCCGGAAACAATCGCAACATTGGAAGTTAACTTCCGTCGTGACGAACGCGTAATCCGCTTCTTGACTTTCCGTCAGGATAAATACGCAGCTGAATATGCAGCAAAGAGAAGAAATTTGAAATCATCAAAAGAAACAGTTAAGGAGAATTAATTATGGCAGCTACTCAATCAGAAATTAGATATTTGACTCCGCCTTCAGTAGACGTTAAGAAGAAAAAATATTGCCGTTTCAAAAAGAACGGTATCAAGTATATCGATTACAAAGATCCTGAATTCTTGAAGAAATTTTTGAACGAACAAGGTAAGATTTTGCCTCGTCGTATCACAGGTACATCTTTGAAGTTCCAGCGTCGTGTTGCTCAGGCTGTAAAGCGTGCTCGTCACTTGGCGTTGCTTCCTTTCGTAACAGATTTGATGAAATAATAAATTTAAGAGGAGACAGAATATGGAAGTTATTTTGAAAGAAGACGTAATCAATTTAGGTTACAAAGACGATATCGTAACAGTTAAAGCTGGTTACGGTCGTAACTTTCTAATCCCCATGGGTAAAGCAGTTATCGCATCAGAATCTGCTAAGAAAGTGTTGGCTGAAAACTTGAAACAACGTGCTCACAAGTTGGCTAAAATCAAAGCTGATGCAGAAGAATTGGCTGCTAAGATGAATGGTGTTAGCTTGACTATCGGAGCAAAGACAAGCTCAACAGGAACTATCTTTGGTTCTGTTAGCAATATTCAGATTGCAGAAGAATTGGCTAAATTGGGCTATGAAATCGACCGCAAGATGATTTACATCAAAGAAGCCGTTAAGGAAGTTGGCGATTACAAAGCAACAGTTAAATTGCACAAAGAAGTTGCAGTTGAAATTCCTTTCACAGTGGTATCTGAATAATTGAAAGAAAAATATGTAGAAAAAGGGGGTAACGTTTTGTCGTTATCCTCTTTTTTTTTATCTTGCCGCATAAAACTATTAATATCTTTTATCATGAATGAAGTATTGAAATTAGGAGCGATTTGTGGTTCTTTCCTGATGATGGGACTTCTCGCATGCCAAAATAATAAAAGTGGAATAGTCGTTAACCGACAAAATGATTCGGTTGCAGTCTTGGATATCAATCGCACTTCTAAATATTTGCTTTTACCTGTCCAAGAAGATGCCCCGGAATGTAAAGTGCGTGTAATGACAGGCAGTCCGGGGGATGCGGATATGGATATTCGTATAGCGGACAGTCATATCGATTATTATGTTCCTATGTGCCTGCCTGCTGCTTCCCAAAAGGCAACTGTCCGTATCCAAAGCCAACATTTACAACAATTATGGTTGGACAGCCTGAAACTCTCTGATACTTTTGATACGGCAAATAGGGAAAAATACCGCCCTTTGTTCCATCATACTCCGCTTTACGGCTGGATGAATGACCCGAATGGCTTGGTTTATAAAGAAGGTGAATATCACATGTTCTATCAATACAATCCGTATGGATCCATGTGGGGGAATATGCACTGGGGACATTCTGTCAGCCGGGATTTGGTAAACTGGGAACATCTTCCTGTTGCAATCGAGCGTGATACGATGGGGCATATCTTTTCCGGCAGTTCGGTTGTCGATTTCAACAACAGTGCAGGTTTTGGTAAAGGAAGCATTATCTCTTTCTATACATCTGCGAGCGATGAGAATGGCCAGATTCAATGCATGGCTTACAGTACTGACAATGGCAGGACTTTTACGAAATATGAACACAATCCTATCTTGACTCCGGCAGATGGGATAAAAGATTTCCGTGACCCGAAAGTATTTTGGTATGAACCGGACCAGAAGTGGGTTATGTTGGTTTCTGCTTTTAAGGAGATGCGCTTTTATTCATCTACGGACTTGAAAGAATGGACATATATGAGTGCCTTTGGAGACGGCTACGGAGTGAAACCGAGCATGTTTGAATGCCCGGACTTCTTTGAGTTGCCAGTTGATGGAAATCCTCAGAACAAAAAATGGGCATTGATAGTGAATGTCAATCCGGGATGTTTATTCGGAGGTTCGGCTACTCAATATTTTGTAGGAGATTTTGACGGCAAACAATTCATTTGTGATACTAAGCCAGAAGTGGTGAAATGGCTGGATTGGGGTAAAGACCATTATGCCACCGTATGTTTCTCCAATACTGGCGAGCGAGTAATTGCGGTTCCTTGGATGAGCAACTGGCAATATGCGAATGTTGTGCCAACGAAACAGTTCAGAAGTGCCTATGGCCTTCCTCGTGAACTGACTATGTATAAAGAGGGGAATGACGTTTATTTAGCAGTCAATCCGGTAAAGGAAGTGGAGAAGCTACGGATTGATTCAGCTAAAATAGATGACTTTGATTATGAACAGGGCTGCTCCATGGACGCAAGCGACTACGACAATTCCGGTGTTTATGAGATTAATTTGACATTGGAACAGGGAACGGCTTCCATTGCAGGCTTCAAGCTGAAGAATAATGATGGCGAATTTGTTGATATTTATATAGATACAAAGGCAAACAAAGTTTACATGGATCGTACAAACAGCGGTGTGACAGATTTCAGCAAAAAGGAATTTGCTATGGCGACATGGGCTGATTTGTCAAAACAGAAGGCACACACATTCCGGTTATTCATAGACAAATGCTCGATTGAGATGTTTGTAGACGGCGGGAAAGTAGCCATGACAAACTTGTTCTTCCCGACTGCGCCTTATAATGGAATTGAATTTCATGCAGAAGGAGGAAAAGTCAATGTGAAAGATATGATGGTTTATAAATTAAAGCTATAAAATAGACGAATTATGGAAGGAAATAAACCCATTGTTGTGGGAATAGGAGAATTGCTGTGGGATGTTTTGCCAACAGGGAAAAAAGCAGGAGGTGCACCCATTAACTTTGTATATCATGCTACGCAATTGGGAGCGGAAGGTTACGCTATCAGTGCCGTGGGAAAAGATGAGTTGGGAGAGGAGATTGTCCAGGAATTGGATAATAACCATATTGCCCATTGTATCGAATCAGTTGATTATCCGACTGGAACGGTAGAAGTTACGTTGGAAAAGGGCATTCCTACTTATAACATCATAGAAAATGTCGCATGGGATCATATCCCAGTTTCATCAAAAGCCATCGAAATTGTTAAGGAGGCGAAAGCCATCTGTTTGGGACTTTGGCTCAACGCAACATGGATTCACAGAAAGCATTGACGGAATTGTTGTCTTATGCTCCTGAAGATGCTCTGAGGTTTTTCGACATCAATATCCGCCAGAACTATTATTCCAAAGAGTTGATATTGGATTTGTTGGAAAAAGCCAATATCCTGAAGATAAACGATGAAGAATTGGAGATGTTGCGTCCGATGATGGGCTTGGAAGGAGACTATGAAGTTTGTTGCAAAGCCTTGTTGGAGAAATATGGATTGAAATATGTGATATTGACAGCTGGCAGTAAGTTCAGCGCCATCTATTCTACCGATGAAAACTCGGTTATAGGAACACCCAAAGTGGCTGTGGCAGATACGGTTGGTGCGGGTGATTCATTCTCCGGTGCGTTCGTATATTCTATCTTGGCAGGCAAATCTTTGAAGGAGGCGCACCGCAAAGCAGTAAACACGGCAGCATTTGTTTGTTCAAAAGAAGGGGCTTGGCCTGAATATTCTAAATAATCCAATATTATGAGTGCACAACAGAAGAAATTTGTTTGGATGTTGATTCCTGTCATGTTCTCGTTCTTCGCAATGGGATTCGTGGATTTGGTAGGTATAG
This sequence comes from Phocaeicola vulgatus, assembly GCA_022009975.1. Lineage (GTDB taxonomy): Bacteria > Bacteroidota > Bacteroidia > Bacteroidales > Tannerellaceae > Parabacteroides. The sequence goes on from CP091733.1 coordinate 1,229,080, forward strand.
CAACGAATTATGTAAAGGCGGATTTTGAATTGACAGATAAAACTGCCAATTTGTTGCCGTCCATGGTCTTTTTTTGGTTTTTGGTATGTGCCGTTCCGACAGGAATCTTGATGAACAAGATAGGACAGCGTAAAACGGTTTTGATTAGTTTGGTTGTGACGATGATTGCCTTGGCATTACCCTTTGTCGGCTATTCATTCCCGATGATGTTGCTTTCATTTGCCTTCTTGGGCATTGGTAATGCGTTGATGCAAGTGGCATTGAACCCGCTGTTGTCAAACATCGTAAGCGGAGGGCGACTGGCAAGTTCCTTGACATTGGGACAGTTTGTGAAAGCGATTGCTTCCTTTATCGCTCCGATTTTAGCCGGTTGGGCAGCTGTCGCTTTTGGTAATTGGCGCATTTTTATGGCTATATTTTTAGCTGTTGCCATTGTGGCATTCTTTGCCTTGAGTGCCACTCCCATACAAGAAAATGTATCGAAAGATGTTGAGAAATCGACGTTTAAAGGCTGTTTCGCTTTATTGGCGGACAAAGTCGTCCTGCTTTCATTTTTAGGTATCATTTGCCATGTCGGCATCGACGTCGGCATCAATGTGACTGCTCCAAAATTATTGATGGAACGTTTGGACATGACTCTTGAAGGAGCCGGATTGGCAACCAGTGTCTATTTCTTGTTCAGGACGATAGGTTGTTTTAGCGGAGCTTTCTTCTTGGCATATATTCCTACGAAACGGGTTTTTGCAGCCAGTGTGTTGATGATGTTGGCAGCAATCGCCGGGCTGTTTACTTTGCAAACACAAATGGCTCTATATGTATGTATTGCTTTGATTGGATTAGGAAACTCGAACATCTTCCCGATGCTTTTGTCACGTGCCATGCTGCATTTGCCGGAACGGAAGAATGAAGTGTCCGGTTTGATGATTATGGGATTGTTCGGTGGAACCATTTTCCCGATGCTGATGGGTTACGTTTCCGATGCAATGGGTTCGCAGATAGGAGCAATAGCTGTTTTAGCGATAGGCGTATTTTATCTGTTATGTATGATTCCGGTGTTGAACAAAGATGCCTGATTGGTTGTTTAGGAATAGGGCGGCACATATCGACAAAAAACATCCGATGAATTTTCAAAAACGTCCAATGTTTTTTGAAAAACGTCCAATGTTTTTTTGAAAACATCGTAGTGTTTTGGATGAAAATAACGGTTGTTTTTGTATTGCTTATGTGTTGCGGTTCTATGTCTATTTATTTTATTAATTATCTCAAACATTAAGTCTATCCATAATGGGAAATAGAATTTGTAAATTATTGAATATCAAATATCCGATTATTCAAGGAGGAATGGTTTGGTGTAGCGGGTGGAAATTAGCATCTGCTGTCAGCAATGCCGGAGGTTTAGGATTGATTGGTGCTGGATCCATGCATCCGGAAGTGTTGACCGAGCACATCCGGAAATGTAAAGCAGCGACGGACAAGCCTTTTGGCGTGAATGTCCCGTTGATGTATCCGGAAATAGATAAAATCATGGAGATACTGGTAGCAGAGAAAGTTCCCGTGGTCTTCACTTCTGCGGGCAATCCTAAGACATGGACGAAGAAGTTAAAGGAGAATGGCATTACGGTTGTTCATGTTGTCAGTAGTTCCAAATTTGCAGCCAAATGCGAAGAGGCGGGAGTGGACGCTGTCGTGGCAGAAGGTTTTGAAGCCGGAGGACACAACGGAAGGGAAGAGACGACAACGATGTGCTTGATTCCGCATGTTCGTCGTGCCACCCGTTTGCCATTGATTGCCGCCGGAGGTATTGGTACGGGAGCGGGCATGTTAGCCGCATTCGCATTGGGAGCAGAAGGTGTGCAGATTGGAACCCGCTTTGCATTGACTGTGGAAAGTTCTGCCCATGAAGCATTTAAACAACTTTGTTTATCCCTGAACGAAGGTGACACGAAATTGCTGCTGAAGAAAGTTTCACCGACCCGCTTGGTAAAGAGCATCTTTGCGACGGAAGTGGAAGAGGCAGAAGCGAAAGGGGCTTCAGCTGATGATTTAAGAGCTTTATTGGGAAAAGGTAGAGCCAAAAAAGGCATTTTTGAGGGGAATTTGGAAGAAGGCGAATTGGAAATTGGCCAGATTGCTTCTCTTTTCAGGGAAGAACAGACAGCAGAAGCGGTAATCAATGAGATTATTCGAGACTTTGAGAAAGGAATTAAAGAAATGGAAACCTATAAATTTTGAGATAATGGCTATAAAATCCTATATTGAAACAAACGAAAATAGATTTCTGGACGAATTATTTTCTTTGATACGTATTCCGTCCGTTAGTGCACAACAAGAACATAAACCTGACATGGAGGCTTGTGCCCGCCGCTGGGTGGAGATCCTGCTTTCATCGGGCGTGGACAAGGCAGAAGTGATGCCGACTGAGGGCAATCCTATTGTGTATGCCGAGAAGATGGTCAATCCGGAAGCAAAGACTGTGTTGGTTTATTCACACTATGACGTGATGCCGGTGGAGCCTTTGGAATTATGGGATAGCCAACCATTTGAACCAGAGATACGTGACGGCCGGATTTGGGCAAGAGGAGCTGACGATGATAAAGGACAAGGCATGATTCAAGCCAAAGGTTTTGAAACGGCTTTGAAAGAAGGTTTGTTACAATGCAACGTGAAGTTCATATTCGAAGGAGAAGAAGAAATCGGCTCTCCAAGCATCGAATCTTTTTGCGAAACACATAAAGAGCTGTTAAAAGCAGATATTATCCTGGTTTCCGACACAAGCATGGTTAGTGCCGAGACTTTGTCGCTTACGACCGGACTTCGTGGTTTGGCTTATTGGGAGATTGAAGTAGAGGGACCGAACCGGGATTTGCATTCCGGGCATTTCGGTGGAGCTGTTGCCAATCCTATTAATGTATTGTGCAAGATGATTGCAGGCATCACGGATGAGAATGGAAGAATAACCATACCAGGATTCTATGACGATGTAGAAGAGTTGTCTAAGGAAGAGCGGGAAATGATTGCGCAGATTCCGTTTGACGAGGCAAAATATAAAGAAGCGATTGGAGTAAAAGCCGTATTTGGAGAAAAAGGATATTCAACATTGGAACGCAACAGTTGCCGACCCTCTTTCGATGTTTGCGGAATATGGGGCGGTTATATCGGAGAAGGCAGCAAAACAGTCTTGCCGTCCAAGGCGTATGCAAAAGTATCCTGCCGATTGGTTCCTCACCAGAATCATGAAAAGATATCCAAGATGTTTGAAGCATATATCAATCAAATAGCTCCGGAATATGTCAAGGTGAAAGTTACACCGAAGCATGGAGGAGAAGGATATGTTTGTCCGATTGACCTTCCTGCTTATAAGGCAGCAGAAGAGGCAATCGGCATAGCTTTCGGCAAAAAACCATTGGCAGTTCGTAGAGGCGGAAGTATTCCTATCATTTCTTCCTTTGAACGGATTTTGGGAATCAAGACCATCCTTATGGGATTTGGTTTGGAGCAAAATGCAATCCATTCACCAAACGAAAGTTGCCGTCTGGATTTCTTCTTGAAGGGAATCGAATCAGTAGCTGAGTTCTACCGGATATTTAAATAAATGGAGAAGAAAGAATAAATCAATAGTTCGTTAAAAATCAGCCAAGCTTAAGCGGCTCTGGCAGTAAATGAAATGAGTTCATTGAAAAGTTTGTCAATAACTTGTGGGCTTAGGTTAATCCCGGACATGCAAATAAATCGTTCAAGCATATAAGCATTATGTAAGAAAGACATGCAAGAGGATTCATGCTTAACCATTCGTTTTTGACAACTTTTCCATGACCTCTTTCGTGCTTTCGAACCAGCTTTTGCCGGTTCTAATGTTTAACTTTTAAAGTTTCGGTAAAAAATTACCGAAGTATTGCGAAAATGAAAGTATCATTTATTACGCCTCCTTCACTGGATAAATATAAACCGGCCGAGAGAACGGCGGGTTGTACGCGAGTAGTTTATAATATGGTAAATATCTATGAACTGACAGTCGCAGCACTTGCGGAACAAGAAGGCTATGAGGTGGCTTATAGAAACTTTGTATTAGAAGAGGCTTCTTCTGAACAGTTTTTCTCTTTTTTAGAAAACGATGATAGTGATGTTTATCTTTTATGGACGGTGAATCTTTCAATTCCAACAGACATCCAGGTAGAAAGGTTTATACATGCTAAACGCCCGGAAAGTATCTGTATATTTTTAGGTCCTGGGGCAACTTATTTTGCCAAAAGCCTGTTAGGACATCCGGCTTCTGTCGTTGTTCGAGGAGAACCTGAAGATACTGTCAGAGAACTGTTACGGTATATTTCAGAAGGAAAAGATTGGAGAACGATTGTTGGTATTTCTTTTTGGGATGAAAATCAGGTGGTAGAAAATGCTCCGCGTCCGCTGATAAAGAATCTGGACGAATTACCTTTTCCTGCCATTCATTTTGTGGAAAAATTTGTATTTTCAAATCCGAAGCTAAAGGTTTCTCCTTACATGGCAATGGTGACTTCGAGAAATTGTCCATTCCATTGTATTTATTGTGTGCCCAGTTCCTTGACATTTGCCCGTGAAATCGAATACAAAAAGATCACAATGGAAAAAAGCCTCCTATTGGTTTTCGCTCTCCGGAAAATGTGGTGGCAGAGATTGAAAAATTGGCTTCTTTGGGCTATAAGGCTATTGGCTTTATGGACGATAACTTTATTGTTACCAGAAAACGTCTGCAAATAATAGGTGAGGTATTGAAGAAACATCATATTGTATGGGGTTGTCAGGCTCGTGTGGATGCTATAACCGAAGAGATTGCTGCTATGTTGCAGGAATATGGCTGTCAATATGTTGATTTGGGCGTAGAGTCATTTAACAATGAAATATTGAAATATATCAAGAAAGGAATAACCGAAGAGCAGATATATATGGCTATCAGCTTGTTGCAGAAATACAAAGTTCCCGTTAAGTTAAACATTCTGATAGGAACCAGTCCATTGGAAACGGTCGAAACCATTAAAGATACCTTCCGAAAGGTTAAGAAATTGAAGGTGAGTCAGGTTATGTTTAATATTGTATCTCCCTTTCCAGCTACTGAGTTTTATGACATCGCAAAATCAAATGGTTGGATTGAAGGAGGAGAATATGTACCGACTGATGTACAACGGAATTCAATATTAAATTATCCTAGCCTTTCATCCAGGCAAATGGAACGTCTGTTATTCCAGAATAATTTGCGCTTCTTTTTATCTCCCGGTTTTATTTGGGAAAACATACGGAAGTTTTCTTCATTTTCTGATTTTTATATAGCGTTAAAAGCTATGAAAGTCAAACTTTTCGGTTAGATGTTAATTTGATGGTAGAGGTGAGTAGTTTTAAATAGTTGCAGCATGAAAAAACTAAGTGTGGTCATTATAACCTGGAATTCGGAGCGTTATGCTGAAACCTGTTTACGTTCGGTATGGATGTCTTTAGAAAATATAGAACATGAAATAATACTGGTGGATAATGGTTCAACAGATGGAACCCGTTCTGTTTTAGAAAAGTATGCGCAGCAGGCTCATGTGTCTTATTTCCCGCAGACTGAAAACTTAGGTGTTGCAAAAGCAAGGAATATCGGGATACAGGCTTCTAGTGGAGAATATATTTGGCTGTTGGATATCGATACCGAAGTCAATCCTGAAGCTATTAGAGAAATGCTTTCTTTCATGGATGCTCATCCAGACTGTGGTATATGTGGATGTAAACTGCTGAATACAAATAATCTGGTTCAGGATAGCTGTCGGAAATATCCTTCCTTGCGTTATAAGATGCTGAATGTATTCGAATCTATGGCTACGAAGCTGAGATTGTCTGCTTCGTGGAAAGATAAACTGGCAGAGTTGAATGCTTCGCAGTTTTATCATGCGCAAATGCTTGGACAGGATTGTTTTGAAGTGGAATATCTAATCGGTGCCTGTCAGTTGATCCGAAAGGATGTGGTACAACAAATCGGGAGATTGGATGAACATATTTTTTATGGTCCGGAAGATGCTGATTATTGCCAGCGTGCTTTTTTGGTAGGATGGAAAATCTTTTATATTCCTTATGTTTCATTTTGGCATGATTATCAGAAAATAACCAATAAACGGCTTTTCTCAAAAATGAGCTGGGTGCATTTGAAAGCTTTACTGTATTACTTCTGGAAGTATCGTAAATTTTAATCATTCAAGTATCATGAACACTTTTTCAAGAGGTTTGTGTATATTCACGACCGACTTGGAAGCCGATCTCTTTAGTGCTTTCGAACCTGTTTTTGCCGGTCCTAATGTTTAACTTTTAAAGTTTCGGTGAAAATTTACCGAAGTGTTGTAAATAAAAATGTAAGAATTATTTGTTTATTCAATATTTATTGTAATTTTGCGACTGTAAAAGAAAGATAATTGACATGAAACAAGGAAATTTGCATCATCATCATCATTATAACAACGGGCATGAGTTCGGTGGAGTTTGATGGTATGTGTAAATACTATAATAGGAAAGAGGCTTGCCGGATTTTTGGCAAAGCCTCTTTTTTTCATGTTGAACATTTATAAAATAAAAAGAATATGTTACGAATCGCTGTACAGTCCAAAGGACGTTTGTATGATGAAACAATGATGCTGTTGGAAGAAGCTGGCATCAAATTGAATGGAGGAAAAAGAATTTTGCTGGTCTCAGCGAAGGATTTCCCGGTAGAAGTTTTATTCTTGAGAGACGATGACATTCCCGAATCGGTGGCAAATGGAGTGGCTGACGTTGGAATCGTAGGAGAGAACGAATATGTTGAGAAAGGTTCTAAGGCACAATTGGTTAAACGATTAGGATTCAGTAAATGTCGTCTTTCCTTGGCAATCCCGAAAGATGAGAAATATGAAGGCTCAGAATGGTTCAATGGAAAAACTATTGCTACTTCATATCCGGTAATCTTAGACGCTTATTTAAAAGAACAAAATGTACAAGCAAATATACATGTCATTACAGGTTCAGTCGAAATAGCACCGGGAATCGGATTGGCAGATGCGATATTCGATATTGTCAGTTCAGGAAGTACATTGGTCAGCAATCAGTTGAAAGAAGTGGAAGTGGTCATGAGGAGTGAAGCCTTGTTGATTAGTGCGCCACAGTTATCGCCCGACAAGCAAGCTATTTTAGAAGAACTGTTGTTTCGTATCGAGGCTATTCAGCTGGCAGACGGAAAGAAATACGTATTATTGAATGCCCCGAAAGAGAGATTGAATGACATCATCGAAGTGTTGCCAGGTATGAAAAGCCCGACAGTCACTCCTTTGGCAAATGGGGAATGGGTTTCTGTCCAATCTGTCATTTCGGAAAAGCATTTTTGGGAAATCATAGGTAAATTGAAGTCATTGGGCGCAGAAGGCATTTTGGATTTACCGATAGAAAAGATGATTTTATAATAGTTCCTATATAAAAAGAAAGGATTTATATCATGGAAGTGCTTAAATATCCTGACAAAAGCCAATGGAAAGAGCTGTGTAAACGTGCGACGATGGATGTGACGACCCTTTTTGAGACCGTTCGCAGTGTATTGGATGATGTAAAAACCAACGGTGATGCAGCGATTCGCAGATATGAAAAACAGTTTGACAAAGCAGACTTGGATGAAATATGCGTTACAGAAGCAGAGATGAAAGAGTCAGAATCGTTGGTTCCTGATGATTTGAAGAGAGCGATACTAACAGCGAAGAAAAATATAGAGACATTCCATGCTTCTCAACGTTTTGAAGGGAAAAAGATTGAGACTGCGCCTGGTGTCGTTTGTTGGCAAAAGGCTGTGCCTATTGATAAAGTAGGATTGTATGTTCCTGGAGGAACGGCTCCGCTTTTCTCTACTGTCCTGATGTTGGCAGTGCCTGCCCGAATAGCAGGATGTGGAGAAGTCGTATTGTGTACACCGCCTTCTCCGGACGGGAAAATCCATCCAGCTATTTTGTTTGCTGCGGCAGCTGCTGGAGTGGATTGTATATGCAAAGTAGGAGGAAGCCAGGCGATTGCAGCAATGGCATACGGAACGGAATCAGTCCCTAAAGTATATAAGATATTTGGTCCAGGCAATCAATATGTAACCGCAGCCAAACAATGGGTGAGCCTGAAAGAGGTTGCTATCGACATGCCTGCCGGTCCGTCTGAAGTAGAAGTGATAACAGATGCTTCTGCAAATCCCGATTTTATCGCTGCGGATTTCTTGTCACAAGCAGAACACGGCAGAGATAGTCAAGCCATTATGGTAACAGCTGATTCTTCTATCGTAGAACCAGTTGTCAATGCGATAGGGAAACAATTAGAAGTACTTCCTCGCAAAGAAATAACAGAGCAAGCTCTTTCCCATAGCCGTATCATTGTGTTAAAAGACAAACAAGAAATTATTGATTTCACGAATCTTTATGCTCCTGAACATTTGATTATCCAAACAGCTGATTATGCAGAGATTGCAAGGGAAATACGTAATGCAGGAAGTGTATTTATGGGTGCTTATACACCGGAAAGCGCAGGAGATTATGCCTCAGGGACAAATCATACTTTGCCGACTAACGGATATGCACATGCTTATAGCGGTGTGAATTTGGATAGCTTTATCAAAAAAATGACATTTCAGGAAATCAGTGCGGACGGAATATGCCATTTAGGAGAAACTATTTGTGTTATGGCGGAAAACGAACGCTTGGAGGCACACAGAAATGCAGTAATTGTCAGACTCGAAACATTAAAACAAGATGAAACAATTTGATATAAACGGATGGGTTCGCCCAAATATCCGTGCCTTAGAGCCTTATTCATCAGCCCGTGATGAATTCAAAGGCGAAGCATCAGTCTATTTGGATGCTAATGAGAATCCTTATAACCAGCCTTATAACCGTTATCCTGATCCGATGCAATGGAGATTGAAAGAACGGATTGCTGAAATAAAATCGGTTCCTAAAGAATCTATATTGTTAGGGAACGGAAGTGACGAACCGATAGATTTAATCATACGTGCATTCTGTGAACCCGGGAAAGATTCTATCCTCACAATAGAACCGACTTATGGAATGTATCAAGTGGCAGCCGAAGTAAATAATATCTGTTGTAAAAAGGTAAAACTAACCGCCGATTTCCAAATGGACCTTCCGGAATTGCTGGCGGCTATTGATTCAACGGTCAAAGTAATTTATATCTGTTCGCCTAACAATCCGACAGGCGATAGTTTGAAGCGGGATGATATATTTAAAGTATTAGATAGCTTTGCAGGCATTGTCGTAGTGGACGAAGCCTATATTGATTTTTCATCTTTGCCTTCTTTAAGTAAAGATTTAGATAGATATGCTAATCTTGTTGTCTTGCAGACACTTTCCAAAGCATGGGGAGCCGCAGGAATCCGATTGGGAATGGCATTCGCATCGCAGGAAATCACAGCAATGTTGAATAAGATTAAATATCCTTATAACGTGAACCAATTAACGCAAGAGAAAGCCTTGGAGATTCTGGATAATCAAGGAAGAATGAAAGAGCAGCTGAGTGAAATCTTGAAAGAACGTACCCGGTTGCAAAGAATTAGAAGCATTGCCTTTGATTAAGACGGTTTATCCGACAGACGCTAATTTTATATTAGTAAAAGTGGACGATGCGAATGGTGTGTATAAACAGTTGGCAGCGGAAGGCATTATTGTCCGAAACAGGAATAAAGTGACATTATGTGCCAATTGCCTGCGTATTACTGTCGGAACACCGGAAGAAGACAATATATTGTTGAATGCTTTAAAAAAGATGCAACCATGAAGAAGGCCTTGTTTATTGACAGGGATGGAACAATCGTTATTGAACCTCCTGTAGATTACCAGCTGGACAACTATGATAAACTTGAGTTTTATCCAAAAGTGATGCGGAACCTCTATTTTATCCGTCAAAAGCTCGACTTTGAATTTGTAATGGTCACGAACCAAGACGGTTTAGGTACTTCATCTTTCCCGGAAGATACTTTTTGGCCGGTGCACAATCTGATTTTAAAGACGCTGGAAGGAGAAGAAGTCGTTTTTGACGATATTTTGATTGACCGTTCCTTTCCTGAAGAGAAATCACCTAACCGAAAACCGGGCACAGGAATGTTGAAGAAATATCTGTCTGGAGAATATGATTTATCGCAGAGTTATGTGATTGGAGACCGATTGTCGGATATGCAATTAGCACACAATTTAGGAGCAAAAGGGATTTGGTTGCATAAAAATGATGATTGTGCAAAAGAAATGTTGAAAGCTCTTTCTAATAGACCTGTTTGTATATCAGATGATTGGGATAGCATCGCCGAGTTCCTATTTGCCGGAGAAAGAAAAGCGGAAGTGAAAAGGACAACCAAGGAAACGGATATTTTCGTATCTTTGAACCTTGATGGAACAGGGCAGACAAGTATTTCTACGGGTTTGGGCTTTTTTGACCACATGTTGGAGCAAATCGGGAAGCATGCCAATATGGATTTGGCAATTCGGACGAAAGGCGATTTATATGTGGATGAACACCATACGATAGAAGATACTGCGATTGCGTTGGGCGAAGCTCTTTTGAAAGCATTAGGAGATAAACGTGGGATTGAACGCTATGGATTCATGCTTCCGATGGATGATTGCCTTTGCCAAGTGTCATTGGATTTTGGCGGACGCTCCTGGTTAGTCTGGGATGTGGAATTCAAGCGTGAGAAAATAGGAGATATGCCAACAGAAATGTTTTTGCATTTCTTTAAAAGCTTAAGTGATGCAGCGCACATGAACTTGAATATTAAGGCGGAAGGCGCAAACGAACATCATAAGATTGAAGGGATATTCAAAGCCTTGGCTCATTCCATCAAGATGGCGGTCAGGCGAGATATTTATCATTATAACTTGCCAACAACCAAGGGAGTTATTTAATTGAACATAGAAACAAATATATTATGGTAAGAAACGTATTGATGTGCCTTTTCATAGGCTTTTTGTTGGCTTCTTGCGACTCTTATACGACGGAGATGGAGGGCAAGTGGCAACTGGAACGTATAGAATCGGATAACGAAATAAGCCAGGTTGATACTGTATGGTATAATTTCCAGACTTCATTGTTCCAGTATCAGATTTTTGATCGGAAAATTGGTTCATACCGGACTTCACAAGGATTCAATACGTATGAAAAGAACAAATTGGTATTGCAGCTTTTCTCAGAGAAGATTCTTCCATACACAGACTGGGACTCTACTGTGAGGGATTTCACAGTAGAAAAAAAGAGCCATAATCGTTTAATCTTGTCAAGTGAGGGGAAAAAATACTATTTTCGGAGGTTCTAATTTCCCCATATTTCCGAGGAATAAATCAAGCAGACTAATCAGAAGGGAAGAAAACCGCATGATTAAAGAATTTTTTCAGCAATTAATTGGGAAGAAACTGCTGAAGAACATGAAAAATTCTTACTTTTGCAGAAAATTACATTAAACAATTTTAGTTATATCATGGCAAATGTGATTACGATTAAAAAGGGTTTAGACATTAATCTGAAAGGCAAAGCTCCTGAATCAATGCTAAAAGCCGGTAAAAGTGCAACTTATGCTATTGTACCGGATTATTATACAGGCATTGTTCCTAAGGTAGTTGTGCGTCCAGGAGACAAGGTCAAAGCAGGTTCTGCTTTAATGACAGACAAGAACCGCCCTGAAATCAAGTTCGTTTCACCCGTCAGTGGTGAAGTCGTTGCCGTTAATCGTGGAGAGAAACGCAAGGTGTTAAGCATTGTTGTGAAACCAGATGCGCAGATCGAGTACGAAAACTTCGGCAAAAAGAATGTTTCATCTCTAAAGGCAGAGGAGGTGAAAGCTGAATTGTTGAACGCCGGAATGTGGCCGTTTATTAAACAACGTCCATATGACATCGTCGCTTCACCAAGTGATTCACCCCGTGACATATTTGTTACGGCATTCAATTCTGCACCTTTAGCACCTAACTTTGATTTCTTAGTTAAAGGCAACGAGGCTGATTTGCAAGCTGGTTTGGATGCCTTGGCTAAATTGACAAATGGGAAAGTTTATGTGGGAGTTAAAAAAGGCTCTTCCGTGAAAGTCAACCATGTTGAAACAATCGAATTTGAAGGTCCTCACCCAGCAGGTAATGTCGGAGTGCAGATTAACCACATCAAACCGGTGAACAAAGGAGAGTTGGTTTGGACTGTTAATGCGACAGATGTGATTTTGATGGGGCGTCTTTTCAATAAAGGCGTAGCTGATTTCACTCGCTTGGTAGCTATCACTGGTTCAGAAACAACAGAACAGGGTTATGTTAGTGCCATTTCAGGTTGTACCATTGAAAGCCTTGTCGGAGGAAAGACTGCTAAAGACGGCAAACACATCCGTATCATCAGTGGCAACGTATTGACAGGAACAAAAGTGTCAATGGAAAGCTATTTAGGTGCATACGACTGCCAAATTACAGTAATTCCTGAAGGCGATGAAGTGAACGAATTCTTAGGTTGGGCAGCAGTTGGTTTCAACAAATACAGTACAAGCCATTCTTATTTGACATGGTTAATTGGACGAGGCAAAGAGTATGTAATGGATGCCCGAATCAAAGGAGGCAAACGTGCTATGATTATGTCTAATGAATATGACAAAGTATTCCCGATGGACATAATGCCAGAATATCTGTTGAAAGCAATTATTTCGTTCGATATCGATAAGATGGAGAATTTGGGAATCTATGAAGTAGCTCCAGAGGACTTCGCTCTTTGCGAATTTGTTGACACTTCTAAAATCGAATTACAGCAGATTGTTCGTAACGGTTTGAATTTGTTGTATAAGGAAATGAATTAATAACATTAAAATCATAAAACATTGAAAGCGTTAAGGAATTATCTCGACAAGATTAAACCTAACTTCGAGGAAGGTGGAAAGCTGGCAATGTTCCGTTCTGTATTTGAAGGATTCGAAACATTTTTGTTCGTTCCGAATGAGACTTCAAAATCGGGCGTGCATATTCACGATAGTATCGACTCAAAGCGTACCATGACTGTGGTTATCATCGCTTTGCTGCCTGCTTTGCTTTTTGGTATGTACAATGTCGGTTATCAACATAACTTGGCAGTTGGTACTGATCCGGGATTCTGGATGACATTTATTTATGGCTTTTTGGCCGTATTACCTAAGATTATCGTATCATACGTAGTCGGTTTGGGTATAGAGTTTGCAGTAGCACAATACAAGAAAGAAGAAATCCAAGAAGGTTTCTTGGTTTCTGGTATGTTAATCCCGATGATTGTGCCAGTTGACACTCCGTTGTGGATGATTGCTGTTGCAACAGCATTCGCTGTGATTTTTGCCAAGGAAGTATTTGGTGGAACAGGCTACAATATTTTTAATGTTGCGTTGGTAACACGTGTGTTCTTGTTCTTCGCTTATCCGGCAGCAATGTCTGGCGACCGCGTTTTTGTCCGTACAGCAGACACATTTGGTATCGGTGCAGCAAATGGTGTGGTTGATGGTTTCACAGGTGCTACTCCATTAGGACAGATTGCCGTTGCGGGAAAAGAGTTGATTGGCAATTTCCATGTTACGGATGTGACAGGAAAAGTTATTTCCACAATGGATTACTTCGTGGGCTTGATACCGGGTTCTATCGGTGAAACTTCAGTAATCGCCATCCTTATCGGTGCTGCTATCTTGTTGTTTACAGGAATTGCAAGCTGGAAGACTATGGGCTCTATATTTGTTGGCGGCGCAGTAATGGCTGCTATATTTAACTTGATAGGAACTACGGTTGTTATGACTGTGTCTCCAGCTGACCACTTGTTCTTAGGAGGTTTCGCATTTGGTGCAGTATTTATGGCAACAGACCCTGTTACTTCAGCTCGTACTGAAACTGGTAAATATATTTATGGTTTCTTAGTCGGAGCTATGGCTATTATTATCCGCGTATTGAATCCTGGTTATCCAGAAGGAATGATGCTCGCTATCTTATTAATGAACGTATTTGCTCCGCTGATTGACTATTATGTAGTTGAAGCGAACATTAACCGTCGTCTGAAGAGAGCAATCAAATAACTAAATAAAGCATAGAAATTATGAATAGAGATAGTAATAGTTATACGATTATATATGCAGCCGTAATGGTTGTTTTGGTTGCTGTGGTTTTGGCGTTCACATCACAATCGTTGAAGAGTGCGCAGAAACAGAATGAAGACAATGACAAACGTCAGCAGATTTTGCGTTCTATCAATGTCTCAGTTCCGGCAAATCAGGCAGAAGCTAAATTTAGTGAACTGATTAAAGACGCTTACCTGTTAGACGAAAGCGGAAACAAAGTAGGAGATGCTAAAGACGCATTTGATGGCATCAAAAAGGGTTATCCTGTTTTCGAAGCAAACGTTGACGGCCAGACAAAATACATCATGTCTTTGAATGGTGCAGGACTTTGGGGTCCGATTTGGGGATATATCTCAGTCAACAATGACAAGAACACAGTATTTGGAACAGACTTTAGCCACCAAGGTGAAACTCCGGGGTTGGGTGCTGAAATTACGAAATCTGATTTTAGTCAGCAGTTTGCAGGCAAACAATTGTTCAAAGGGGGTGAGTTCAAATCAATTGCTGTAGTAAAGAAAGGCAAATCGGCAGAAGGTCAGGACTATGTAGATGGTATCTCAGGTGGTACTATCACAAGTCAAGGTGTCAGCAAAATGCTTTATGACAGCTTGAAGAGCTACGAGAAATTTAACATCAAAGCAGTAAGAAAATGGGATTATTATCAAAGAAGAATAAAGAAGTATTAGTTGGCCCATTGAGCATCAACAACCCAGTCATCGTGCAGATGTTGGGTATCTGTTCTGCGTTGGGTGTAACTTCAAAATTAGAGCCAGCTTTGGTTATGGGTATTTCCGTAACTGCTGTTGTCGCTTTTGCAAATGTGATTATTTCTTTGCTACGTAATACGATTCCAAGCCGAATCCGTATCATCGTACAGCTGGTTGTCGTGGCAGCCTTGGTTACCATTGCGAGTGAAGTGCTGAAAGCATACGCTTACGATGTGAACAAGCAGTTATCCGTGTTTGTTGGTTTGATTATTACCAACTGTATCTTGATGGGTCGATTGGAAGCCTTTGCATTAGGCAATGGTCCATGGGAATCATTCTTGGACGGTGTTGGTAATGGTCTGGGTTATGCCGTAATCCTTATTATAGTAGGTTTCTTCCGTGAATTGTTCGGTTCAGGAACTTTGTTCGGAGTACAAGTTATCCCGCAAGTATTCTATGACTGGGGTTATGTAAATAACGGTTTGATGATTTTGCCACCGATGGCTTTGATTGTCATCGCTGTGATTATTTGGGTTCATCGTTCTCGGAACAAAGAACTGCAAGAAAACTAATGATAACCATTATAAATTAGAAAAAGAATGGAAGAATTATTAAGTACGTTTGTCCGCTCAATCTTTGTAGACAACATGGTGTTCGCATACTATTTGGGTATGTGTTCTTTCTTGGCTGTTTCAAAGAATGTGAAGACTGCTATGGGTTTGGGAATGGCTGTGACATTCGTTTTGGTATGTACATTGCCAATCAACTATATGCTTGAGAATTATGTCTTGAAAGAGGGTGCTCTTTCTTGGTTGGGCGCAGAGTTTCAAGATGTCAATTTGAGCTTCTTGGCCTTTATCCTCTTTATCGCCATCATTGCTTCTTTTGTGCAATTAGTGGAAATGGTTGTTGAAAAGTTTGCTCCGGCTCTTTACTCGTCATTAGGTATTTTCTTGCCGTTGATTGCTGTAAACTGTGCTATTTTGGGTGGTTCTTTGTTTATGCAACAGAAAGCGTTCTCAAATGTAGGCGTAGCAACAATTTATGGATTAGGCTCTGGTATCGGTTGGATGTTGGCAATTGTCGGCATGGCTGCCATCCGTGAGAAATTGGCCTATTCAGACGTTCCTAAACCATTGAAAGGATTAGGTATCACATTCATCATCACAGGCTTGATGGGTATGGCATTCATGTGCTTCTCAGGTTTGAAGATTTAATATTAACGCATAAAGATTTAAGTAAAGATATGACTTTATTAATGTCGGGCGGACTTACAATCATAGCCAGTGCCGTTGTCTTTTTATTGGTGACAATGGTATTGGTGGGTGCGTTGTTGTACGCTAAAGCAAAATTGGTTCCGTCAGGAAATGTCAAATTGACGGTTAATGGAGAGAAAGAAATAGAAACTCCTATGGGTGGAACATTGCTGGGCGCTCTTCAGTCTGGCGGTGTATTCTTGTCATCTGCCTGCGGTGGCGGTGGTAAGTGTGGTCAATGCCGTGCTCAAGTGTTAGAAGGCGGTGGTGAAATCTTACCTACTGAAAAGGGATTCTTCTCTCGCAAACAGCAGAAAGAACATTGGCGTTTGGCTTGCCAAACTAAGGTGAAGAAGATATGCAAGTGAAAGTTCCTGAAGAAGTATTGGGCGTGAAAGAGTGGGAATGCGAAGTTATTTCCAACAAAAACGTTGCTACATTTATCAAGGAATTTATCGTGCAGTTGCCTAAAGGTGAACACATGGACTTTATTCCGGGTTCTTATGCTCAGATCAAGATTCCTGCTTACTCGATGGATTATGACAAAGACATTGACAAGAGCTTGATTGGTGAAGAGTATTTGCCGGCTTGGCAGAAATTCGGTTTGTTCGGCTTGAAGTGTAAGAACACAGAACCGACAGTCCGTGCATATTCTATGGCTAACTATCCTGCAGAAGGTGACCGTATTATGTTGACAGTTCGTATTGCGACTCCTCCGTTTAAGCCGAAACCACAAGTTGGCTTCCAGGATGTAATGCCGGGTATCGCTTCTTCTTACATCTTTACGTTGAAACCGGGTGATAAGGTTATCATGAGTGGCCCTTATGGTGACTTCCATCCAATCTTTGATTCTAAACGTGAAATGATGTGGGTCGGTGGTGGTGCCGGTATGGCTCCGTTGCGTGCACAGATTATGCACATGATGAAAACTTTGCATACTACAGATCGTAAGATGTCATATTTCTATGGAGCACGTGCCTTGAATGAAGTATTCTATTTGAATGACTTCCTTGAATTGGAGAAAGAGTTCCCGAACTTTACTTTCCATTTGGCGCTTGACCGTCCTGACCCAGCTGCTGATGCTGCGGGTGTTAAATACACGGCTGGTTTCGTTCATCAAGTAATTTACAATACATACTTGAAAGATCACGAAGCTCCAGAAGATATCGAATACTACATGTGTGGTCCTGGTCCAATGTCAAAAAGCTGTCGAAAACATGTTGGATAGCTTGGGCGTTCCGATGGAAATGCTTCACTTTGATAACTTCGGTGGATAAAAATCCGTCTTCATTTATAAGAAAATCCGTAACGGGCGATACTGTTACGGATTTTTTTATGCCTTTACTTTTTGTATATCGTCAGTAAGCATTAATTGGTAAGCATTAACTGAAGTACATATTTTAAAGGTTATAGTTGTCATGTAATTTTGCCATTGCAATATAGCAACAACTATAACCTTTTTATTTATGACAAAAGAAGAGTTTTTAGAGATTCAATCAGAAGTATTGTCTGGAGGGAAACAGTTAAAGTCAATTTTGGCAGCGCATGGAGTTCCTTATTCGACTTATAACTACAGGCATAATAAGATTACATCCAATAATGGGAGTTTGCCTATAGCACCTATATCTATAAAGGACGCGGAAGTTACAGGAAGTTATTCAACTTTTGAGAATGTTGATGCAACTGGTGTCGTATTGGCTTTCCCTAATGGACTCCGAGTTCTTTTGGTCATGGAAGCGAACATGTTTTAATGGAACTGTTTAATAAGAGTCTAAGCCATGTTCTGTCTGAATGATACAATGCGTTATCACCTTTACAGCATGACGCTGGACGAGTTTGCGCTGGTCTTCGAGGTTTGGCAGTAGGAAAGGGCGTATGATGCCCGCACCTCGTGGGAACAAGCCCGGTTCATCGCCCAATGCGCCTTGATGCCTTACTCGAAGAAAGGGCTGAAGGCCACGGATGTCGTGGTGTTCGACTGGGAGAAAGGGGAAAGGCATGAGGAGTCAACAGCCAAGACGACAAAGGAAGATGTCGCACGGATATTGGAGAGGTTCAGGGACGCTTAAGGCTTTTCCCCCTTTTGTTTCCCCTCTTCCTCTTCCTCTTCTTCTTGCTCTTCTCTTTCCCATTTGTCGTAAAGGGCATCGAGTTCCTTCTGCTGTTTGTCCGTCAGGCGGCAACGCCCGCAATCGATGGAATCTTTAAACGCAAGAGCCGCGACCAGTATCCAGAAAGCCCAAAAGATGAAATAATATGTAAAACATTGTCTCACTCATAGTATTGCAAATATATGGATAACAAGTTGAAATACCAAATAGACCTCAGCCTGAAAGACCTTGTTTCTTCATCCCTTGCAAAGGTGAGGAAGGGGTTTGAACGACTGAACACCCCATTTTTGTTATCAAAAGCGAGGGGAGTACAAGAGGTAAGTCTTGCGCTTGGACACGTTGAACATTATGGCATGGTACGTTAAAACAGGGTTTAAATGGCGTTTAAACAGTATTTAAACAGTGTTTTAATGACGATTCATGACTGCCGATTTATCCTGGGGAGACAATTCGTTTAATTTGCAAGTTCGTCTAAAACTGATTAAATCCCACCTCTTCGGCATGAATCAGGAAACTGTCGGTATGTATGCCCAACGAGGAATTATCTGAGTACGTTAGAACAGCATTTAAGGGAGTTTCCAAAAAGGTAGTAAGCTTTTTAGAAAAAGGTAGTATGCTTTTTGAAAAAAGGTAGTAAGCTTTTGTTTATCCCTAAAATTGCTCGGTTTATTATGGATAGTTGTCTTTTTGTAAATAAGTTGGCTCTTCTGTAATTTAGTTGAAAAGGACTCTTTCTTGAGGATAACATACTATTAGTTCATTCAGTCCTGCAGGAATATATAGGCAATAGAAATTAGGCAATAGAAATTAGACGATAGAAAATCACATCATTATCTATTTAGTGTCAAAAATGAATGTTTAGAAAACCGTTTTAATTGATTAGTAATCAGTATTCTATATCAAAATAAATTAGGATATTTGACAAGTATTTCTTATCTTTATATCGCCAAACATAAAGCAAGAAATCTATGTCAAAGTATCCTAATGGAAATAAAGTTACAATAAATAACGTCATTATCTTGTTTATGTCCCAATGCTGGACTGGTGCGGAAAAGAAGAACATACTAATTTCTGACACAAGAAAATGCTCCAAAGATATGGGGATATAAATCAAGCAACCTTTGAACAAGGATGTTTACATGTGAACTTTGTTGATAGCAAGGAGTCAAAAAATAGCCAAACTTTTTGATGAAGATTTTGGGTGACGCATTGACGAAGACTGGTGATATGGAGGATGGCCAAGCAAGGAAAAGTAGCCTTATCCGAGCAATAAGCAAAATCTTTTTCGTATGTTTGCAAGAGAAAAGAATCAGACAGATAAAAACAAGACAATGGCAAAGAAAGAATATACATTCGATGAGATTTTCCGTGATATCAAGCAAAGGAAATTCCAGCCTGTTTATGTGTTTATGGGGGAAGAACCTTTCTTTATTGATAAACTTACGGAACTTCTTATGAATGTGGTTCTTACAGAAAACGAACGAGACTTCAACCAGCTTGTTTATTATGGATTGGAGACTGACGCTGCTACTGTCATCGATGCTGCCAGACGTTTCCCTATGATGTCAGATTATCAACTTGTTGTTGTCAGGGAAGCTCAATTGATGAAGGACATAGAATTACTCTCCAACTATGCAAAAATGCCTTTAAACTCTACAATATTGGTCTTAAATTATAAATATAAGACTTTGGATCGAAGAAAGACTTTGGCTTCCTTGGTGGAGAAAAATGGCATTCTTTTCGAGTCAAAAAAAATTCCTGACTATAAAATGGCTGCTTATATTGGTGAATTGCTGAAAAACAGAGGTGTACAAGTGGATCCAAAAGCCGCGCAAATGCTTTCCGATTGCTTAGGAAACGATTTAAGCCGTCTGGATAAAGAGTTGGATAAGCTGTCTATAATAATGGCTGAAAACGGCTTGAAACGTATTACTCCGGAATTAGTTGAAAAGAATGTCGGAATCAGCAAAGAATACAATAATTTTGAACTTCTCAAAGCTATTATCCAACGTGACATTCTGAAGTCAAACCGGATTATCCAACACTTTGCACAGAATCCTAAAGAACCCTTTGCAGGTTACATTAGCTGTCTTGTTTAATTACTTTTCCAACTTGCTGATATGTTATTACAGCAAGGATAGATCAGAGAAAGGGCTGATGCAAGCATTAAGTCTTAGGAATGCTTTCCAAGTAAAGGATTATCTGTTAGGATTAAAGAATTATCCACCTATGAAAGTCTTCAATTTAATAGGAGATATCCGCACGGCAGATGCACGTTCTAAAGGCGTTGAAAATGTATCGGACAGCAACGAGGAGATTATGAAAGAATTGCTTTATAAAATACTTCACTAAGGTGCTGAGTCAAAATAGTTGATTAGATGCAGTCATACTGCCTTTTTCCAACCGGTTTTATCCTCTAAATATAGGATATTTATCTAATACTCTATAATTTATGAATTATTTTTAGGCATAAAAACAACCACTATTTCAAAAGGGACGTATCCTTGAGCCGGAAAAACGGCAAAATAGGAGATAAGCGGCTTTTTCTTTTCCGAAGGCAAATTTATACGTTTTTAATCACTCTTCTAAAATATGCCAATCTGTCATTATCCATTCTTAAATATGCAATGATTTATATAAATGTAAACGATAAATACACGTATACAAATGTCTCATCGCAGAATATAAGGTAAAGAAACGTAGATTATAATATTATATACAAATGTTATCGTGTATATTTGTTTACAAAACTATTATATAACAAATATATACATAGAAAAATCAACCGATGTTTCAAGGATTAAATGAATAGATGTATTGAATAAATAACCAATATTTTTTTCTATTAAACATACAAAGTAATACTTGAAAAGGGATGAATTTATTGTATACTATTCTATATTTATGGTCATATATTGCCATATATTTATATGTGTAATATATTGTAAACCATGTAAATGATAAAAATATTCAAAGCTTTACTTTAATATGATTTGGACGTGTATGCATAAGTATGCTTACATTTGTATCTCTAATGTTTATAATTATTATTGTATATATTTATAACTATATCTTGTTTTGTTTACAATAAATGTATATCTTTGCAGAAAGTATAGAAAATGGATATTTCTATATATTTTGCGACAAGTTGTCAGTTGTATATTAACGAAAGCAATTATGAGAGAAAGAATAATACAAGTTATGGAGCAAGAAAGGATGACGCAGGCTCAGTTTGCAGCAGCAATTGGCATTCAGCGTGCAGCCATGTCTCATATCATTTCCGGTAGAAATAATCCGAGTTTGGACGTTATGCAGAAAATCCTTTCCTGTTTTCCTGCCGTTAATCCGGACTGGTTATTGCTTGGTAAAGGTGAAATGTTTCGGGATCATGCTGCTTCTCCTGATTCTCTTTTTGAAGAGAACCAAGCTCCTGCCAAAATAGAGATTATTCCAGATTCGGAACCAGCTCCGCAAGCCAATGAGAAATCGGACGATAAACAACCTTCCGAAAAGCAAGAGGCTTGTGCTATTTCCGTTTCTAAAACCGTAAGCAAAATAATGGTTTTCTATTCCGATAACACTTACGAGATGTTTGTGCCAGAGAAACCTGATTCGGAATGATTGCCGATTTGATTTTGCCTGTGGAAAATTAGCTTATCTTTTGTATCTTTGCATACTGAACTAAGAAATCGTTTCTTTATGAAGAAGTATATGCTTGATATGAAGGTCGTGGACAATTGTCGCCTTCATAAGAACTATTGCCTGTTGAAATTGACTTCAGACAATATATTGCCGGGAATGATGCCCGGACAATTTGTACAGGTTCGAGTTGATAACTCCCCTAAAACCTTCCTTAGACGTCCTATTTCCATTAATTATGTTGATAGGGAAAACAACCAGTTGTGGCTCTTGATTCAGCTTGTAGGCGAAGGTACCCGAAAGTTAGCCGAAGCTAACAAAGGCGATATCATCAATCTTATGTTGCCTTTGGGAAATGGTTTTACCATACCGGAAGACAACAAGGATCAAAAGCTCTTGTTAGTGGGCGGTGGTGTCGGCACTGCTCCCATGCTTTATTTAGGAGCTTATTTGAAAGGATTAGGTTTTAAGCCTTGTTTTTTATTAGGAGCTCGTTCTAAAAATGATTTGCTCCAGTTGGATCGCTTTGAAGAGTTAGGCCAAACATTCATGACTACTGAAGATGGTTCTTTGGGCGAAAAAGGTTTTGTAACGAACCATTCCATTTTGAAAGATGTGCGCTTTGACCACATCTACACATGTGGACCTAAACCAATGATGATGGCTGTTGCCAAGTTCGCATCTGCCAATTCTATCTCTTGTGAGGTTTCATTAGAGAATACGATGGCTTGTGGAATCGGTGCTTGCCTCTGCTGTGTGGAGAAATTGAAAGATGAGCATCATGTGTGTGTATGTACTGAAGGACCTGTTTTTAACATCAATAAATTATCATGGCTGAATTAAGTGTAAATATTGGGAATCTTCAAATGAAGAATCCGGTGATGACGGCATCCGGGACATTTGGGTATGGAATAGAATATGCAGACTTCCTCGATATTTCCCGCATAGGAGGAATCATTGTAAAAGGCACAACAATCCAACCAAGGGAAGGCAATCTTTATCCACGAATGGCTGAGACTCCTTCTGGGATGTTGAATGCAGTTGGTTTGCAAAACAAGGGCGCACAATATTTCGTTGACCATATTTATCCGCAAATCATGAATGTGGACACAAACATGATAGTAAATGTCAGTGGCTCTTCTGTAGAAACCTATGTGGAATGCGCTGAAAAGATAGCAGAATTAGAAAAGATTCCGGCAATCGAACTGAATATATCTTGTCCGAATGTGAAGCAAGGAGGAATGGCATTTGGTGTAACTTGCCAAGGAGCGGCAGAAGTTGTCCGTGCTGTCAGAAAGGCTTATCCTAAGACCTTGATTGTAAAACTTTCCCCCAATGTGACAGATATTACAGAGATTGCTAAAGCAGTCGAAGCGGAAGGAGCTGATGCGGTTTCTATGATAAATACAATGATGGGAATGGCAATAAATGCCGAGAAACGCAAACCTGTCTTGTCAACTGTCACTGGCGGTTTGTCTGGACCCTGTGTGAAACCTGTTGCGTTACGCATGGTTTGGCAGACATCTAAAGCGGTAAACATCCCTATTATAGGATTGGGTGGCATTTCTTGTTGGAAAGATGCGGTGGAATTCATGCTTGCCGGCGCGACGGCTGTTCAAATCGGAACATATAATTTCGTTGATCCGACAATCTCTGTTAAGGTGATAGATGGAATTAATGACTATTGCAACCGACATGGCTTTAAGTCGGTGAAGGAAATAATAGGAGCATTGGAATTATAAACAGATTCCGTTCCATGAAAAAGCCTGAGTTCTCAAAAAGAGCTCAGGCTTTTTTATAATGGATTAGTAATCCCTCAATTATTCACCCTTGATTGCAGCAATACCTGGAAGAACTTTTCCTTCGATTGCTTCCAACAAAGCACCACCACCAGTAGAGATATAAGATACTTTGTCTGCCATACCAAACTTGTTGATACAAGCAACAGAGTCGCCTCCACCGATTAGTGAGAATGCGCCATTAGCTGTAGCTTCAGCAATTGCTTCAGCGATAGCACGTGAACCAGCTTCGAAGTTAGAGAATTCAAATACACCAGCAGGACCATTCCAAAGAATAGTTTTAGCGCCCTTGATTGCGTCAGCAAACAATTTGCGGCTTTCTGGACCAGCATCCAAACCTTCCCAACCATCAGGAATATTGTTAGCCGGGCAAACTTGAGTATTTGCATCATTAGAGAATGCATCTGCTGCGATAGTGTCTGTTCCTAACACCAAGTTAACACCTTTAGCTTTAGCTTTAGCGATGATTTCCAAAGCCAAATCTAATTTGTCATCTTCGCAGATTGACAAACCGATTTTACCACCTTTAGCCTTAGCAAATGTGAATGTCATACCACCGCACAAAATCAAGTTGTCTACCTTATCCATCAAGTTTTCAATAATACCAATCTTGGTAGATACTTTAGAACCACCCATGATAGCAGTAAAAGGACGTTTGATGTCTTTCAATACATTATCAACAGCCTTAACCTCTTTCTCCATCAAGTATCCTAACATCTTGTGGTCTGCATCGAAGTAATCAGCGATAACAGCAGTAGAAGCGTGTTTACGGTGAGCTGTACCGAATGCATCATTTACATAGCAGTCAGCGTAAGAAGCCAAAGTCTTAGAAAATTCTTTCTGGCGGGCTTTCATTTCCTTCTTTGCTTCATCGTAAGCAGGGTCTTCTTTTTCGATTCCTACAGGCTTGCCTTCTTCTTCAGGATAGAAACGCAAATTTTCCAACAATAAGACTTCGCCTGGTTTCAAAGCGGCTGCCGCATCTGCTGCCTTAGCGCAGTCCGGAGCAAACTGAACAGGAGTTCCTAATGCTGCTGATACAGCGTCAACGATTTGGCTTAATGAATACTTAGCGTTAACTTTGCCTTTTGGTTTACCCATGTGGGACATGATAATCAAGCTACCACCGTCTGCCAAGATTTTTTTCAAAGTAGGCAGTGCGCCACGGATACGAGTATCGTCTGTAATTTTTCCTTCTTCGTTCAATGGAACATTGAAGTCTACACGTACAATTGCCTTTTTACCAGCAAAATTAAACTGATCAATTGTCATAATATTCCGATATATTAAATAAATATGTTCTTCTTCGATGCAAAATTACACAAAATATTTTGATTATGCCATTGCTTGACGATTTTTATTCTATCAGTTTAAACCGCAATCTCAACTTGCCATCTGCAAAATCGTGTGATATGATTTTGAAATGTCCAATTTCTGATGTGTTGGAAACATGTGTACCGATGCATGCACAAGCATCATAATCTCCGATGCGGACGATGCGCAGCGTTTCGCTTGCATTGTCGGGCAGTTTGCTCAAATCCACGATTGAAGCGGCTTCTTGATGTGACATAAATTCAGTCGTGACATCTAAATGTCTATCAATAACAGTATTGACTTGCTTTTCGACTTCTTGCAACTGCTCCTCGGTTGGGGCAGCCGTAAGTTCATAATCGCATTTGCTTTTCTTCCGTTCGATATGAGCATTCTTCGACCTCGGACAGCCGAACATCCTGACCATTGTTTGGTTCAGGATGTGTTCGGCAGTGTGCATTGGAGGATATTCTTGTTTGTTATGCTCGTTCAATTGCACTTCTGTACCCATTCTTAGCAATGTTCGTTTTCAACGTCTTCTGCACGGACTGGAATCTTCTTACCCAACAAACGTGCTCCGTCTTCAGTAATCAAGTAATCTTCTTCATTACGGATGCCACCGAAGTCTTTGTATGTCTCAAGTTTGTCGTAATTCAAGAATTCTGTGAATTTGCCCTCTTTACGCCACAAATCCATCAATTCCGGAATAAAATAAACACCCGGCTCGATAGTCAAAACGAAACCTGGTTCAAGTTCTCTTCCCAAACGTAATGATTTACGGCCGAACTGAGTACTCTTTGGTTTACCATTATATCCGACATAAACTTCGCCTAAGTTCTCCATATCATGAACGTCCAATCCCATCATGTGGCCTAAACCGCAAGGCATGAACATCGCATGTGCTCCAGCTTTGACTGCTTCCATTGGATCTCCTTTGGCAAAACCTAAATCTTTCATACCTTGCATGATGATTGCGCATGAATGCTCATAAACATCAACAAAGTTCACACCCGGACGAAGGTCTGCAACAGCTGCTTCGTGAGCTGCAACTTGGATGTCATATACATCGCGTTGGCGTTGAGTAAACTTCCTGTCTGCAGGCATTGTTGATGACATATCACCGGCATAACCCATTTCTGTTTCTGCTCCGGCATCCAACAATACCATGTCTCCGCTCTTGATTAAATGGCTATGATCATGATTGTGCAAAGTCTGTCCATTTATCGTAGCGATGATAGGGAAAGAAAGTTGGTAGTTATGTTTGAATGCTGCTTCAGCCACAGCTGCTGCCACGTCGCTTTCACGAAGTCCCGGACGAACTGTACGCATAGCTGCCAAGTGCATGTCTGCTGTAACAATACAAGCCTTGTCGATTTCAGCAATTTCTTCTGCGCTCTTATAATTACGCAAGTTGGCAACTCCCATGATAAATGGAACAGAAGGTTTGTCGCATCCGATAGGCACACCCAACCAAGCGTTCAACTTGATTTGATGTTCCGGACGATAAGTAGGCAAATAATGGATTGTCTGTCCAGCCTGTTGTGCATTCTTCAAGTAGTCAACGATAGAATTGAATGGGCGAACGTCATTCAAACCTGTAGCTTCACTTTTCTCTTTCAATGTAGGTTGGGTTCCCATCCATACGATAGCATCAATTGTCAACTCGTCACCGAAGATAATTTCGCGGTCGTTGTCGATATCAATAATTGCGCTCAATCCTGCATACGGAAGACCGAAGAAATACAAGAATGTTGAATCCTGGCGGAAATGATATGTGTTATCGGCATAGTTCATACCGCATTCGTCGTTGCCAATAAAAAGCAACAAACCTGAGCCTACTGCTTGTTTTAATTTAGCTCTACGAGCAATATAAGTTTCTTTTGAGAACATAATTACGTTTAGTTTTTATAAGTTTTATGTGCTACCAAAGGTAAGAATATTTTTAAAATAAAATATCATTTGTAGGAAAAATATGCCTTATAACTTAATTGCCTCTCCAAATCCCCGCATAATCTTTAAAGAATCCGTAGAATATTCTAACATTTATCCATTTTGGCTATTATTTATCTGTTTTCTTTTTGTAATATGCATATCGTTCCAAGACGTTTTTCACATAGGCAAATGTTTCAGATCCACGAAGATAACCGTGCTTACAAACGGGGTCGTTATAATATTCCGGTTCATTCTTCAAGCGGATGTATTCAGCCACGTTGTCATCCCATATTTTGGGATTCTTCCCATACTTTTCCGCTAACCTTTGTGCATCGTATATGTGTCCGATGCCTGCGTTATAAGCAGCCAACGTGAACTTAATCTTTTCGTTCGGGTCTTCTATGGTGTTGAATCCTTGCCGGAAGCGGCGCAAGCAATCGACACCCGTCCTGATTCCCGTATCCGGGTCTTTTAATTCATGAGGCGTTACGCCCAATTTCCTTGCCGTGTTCGGCATGATGCCCATCAATCCTTCCGCACCTGCCCAAGATACTACATCCGGATTGAATCTTGACTCCTGATATGATATGGAAGCCAATAATCTCCAGTCCCAATTCAGCAAAGCCGCATGTTTGGAATAATTTGTCGTAAGGAGAAATATGACCTTCTTTTATTATCCATTGTTCCGAAGCCGCATTGTTTTTGCTGGATTCAAAGTATCGCTTGGTAATCGCCTTGAATGATTTATTCCTTTTCTTGTCGTTCGACCAAAGGTTGATGGCTTCTGCCAATAAAGGCGAATTGGAACGCACTGCCCATGAGGAGCGTTGCGGGAAACTGATTTTCAGATTAATGTTCAAGTTCCAATAATAGGTCTTGTTCAATCGAGCAACATTGTCATCGCTGACCGTATAATTAATTTCTCCTTTGGAAACCATTTCGATTAGGTCTTCGTTGGAGAGTGAATCTTTATTCGAGTAGGCTATTTGAATGCCTCCTCCCAGCTCTTCGTTAAGGTTTCAATCTTTCCGCATATTTGGTTTTGGGTAAAACCATGACTTTCTTTCCCAATAATTGCGTTACATCAGTCAAAATAGTATCACCTTTGTTGGCACGTTGCACGATGACTTGGTTAGTTTGCCGCTCATGCCCGCAAAACAGAAGTTTCCGTTTGTTTAGATTGCTGACAAATATAGGATATGCGATTACATCCGCCTCTTCCTTTTTCAGCATCTCCACCATTTCCAAAGTACTTTGTGCGATTTGATTTCCAGTTGCAGCCCTTGTGATTTTGCGAAATCTTTGATTAACTCATACTCATAACCCATAGGTTGCATCTTGTATTGGAAATAAGAGGTCGAACTATAAAGGGTAACAGCCGTCAAAACGCCCTTTTCTTTCACTTCGGGGAAGTCGTATGAATTTGCGCTATCACTTTCTTGTCCGTTCTGCCGAGGCGAACAACAAGTGAACAACAACAGATAAGCCAAGAAAGTGATAACGACTCTATTCATACATTATTAATATTAAGGATTGTCAGATTTGTCACGAAGTTCCAACAGCACAACATTCTCCACATGATGCGTATGCGGGAACATATCCACCGGTTGGACTTTCTTCACGGCATATGCAACATCCAACAGATTCAAATCGCGCGCTTGCGTGGCAGGATTGCAACTAACATACACAATCCGTCTAGGACGTGCAAATAGGATTGTCTTGATTACATCGTCATGCATTCCTGCACGTGGTGGGTCGGTAATGATGACATCCGGCCTGCCGTGCTCATTGATGAAATCCTGTGTCAAGATATCCTTCATGTCACCAGCAAAGAAAGCGTGTTTTCAATCTGGTTCAAAGCAGAATTGACTTTTGCATCTTCGATTGCTTCCGGGACATACTCGATACCGATAACTTTTTTCGCCTGACGAGATACAAAATTGGCGATGGTTCCGGTTCCCGTGTAAAGGTCATAGACCAATTCATTCCCCGTGAGCTGGGCAAATGAGCGGGCCACCTTATACAAGTTATATGCTTGCTCGCTATTTGTCTGGTAGAACGATTTAGGGCCGACCTTGAATTTCAAGCCTTCCATCTCTTCGATGATATGGTCTTTCCCTTTGAACACAAGCACCTCTTGGTCGGTTATCGTATCGTTGCATTTCTCGTTGATAACATATAACAAAGAAGTGATTTGCGGGAATTTGTCAGCGATATAAGAGAGCAATGCTTCCCGTTTCTCTTTGTCTTCGTGATAAAACACAACTACCACCATCAAATCACCTGTCGAAGCTGTGCGAATCATCAAGGTACGCATGAATCCTTCTTGATTGCGCAAATCGTAGAACGGATAACCTTCATGCGACAAGCAATACTCTTTTACAGCCAAGCGTATCTGGTTGGAAATGTCATCCTGCAACCAACATTTATGGATATCCAATACTTTGTCGAACATTCCAGGGATATGAAATCCAACGCCGTTCATGCAATCAAATTGCTCGCCGGATTGAACCTGTTCTTCCGTCAGCCATTTCTTGTTTGAAAAGGTATATTCCAACTTGTTACGGTAGAACTGAGTATGGACAGAACCCAAAATAGGAAGGATCTCTTCCATCTCTATTTTGCCAATACGTGTCAAGTTGTCGATAACCTGCTTGTGTTTATAGCGGATTTGTGCCTCGTAAGGCAAATGCTGCCATTTGCAACCACCGCACACACCGAAATGTTCACAGAAAGGGACTGCACGTTCTTTGGCATATTCATGGATAGCAACCACTTTCCCTTCCGCATAATTATGGCGTTTGCGTAGCAATTGAATGTCTACGACATCACCCGGAGCAGCATAAGGGACAAAAACCACCATGTCATCTACTCTTGCCAAAGCTTTTCCTTCGGCTGCAACATCTTTGATAGTTACCTTTTCCAAAATAGGTAACGGTTTCCTTCTACGTGCCAATTGTTATACTGTTTTTAATATTCGTATTTGCTTTATTTTTTGATATTCGGCAATTCCAATCCGTAACCTTTGATTTTGTCTTCACGTTTCAGCAATAAAGCGACGCCTAATGCCAAGATACCGAAGCACATGAAAATAATCATAGGCAATGTGTAATCATAAGCCGGACCACCGTTGCTGTTGTCTAACTTGCAATATTTGTCCAAAACCCAACCAATCAAAGCTGGTACGCCCATCAATCCCCAGTTCTGAACCCAGAAAATCAAAGCGTATGCTGTTCCCAACTGCTTTTCCGGGATAATCTTTGGAACAGAAGGCCACATGGCAGACGGAACCAAAGAAAAGGCAATACCCAATATGATCATGATAATGGTTGCAAACCACCAAACGTTCAAGAGTGGAGATGCGAACAATAAATGGACACCTATCAACATAACAGCTCCAAAGACCATAATGGTTGCGCCTTTACCGTTTCTGTCATACAAGTTTCCGAAGAACGGAGTCAAGAACAGAGTTCCTAATGGCAACAAACTTGGGATAAAGCCTGCTAATTCTTGGTCTACATTGTATTTGTTTACCATCAAGTCAGTCGCATATTTAAGGAATGGGAACACTGCAGAGTAGAATAATACACAAAGGATAGCAATCAACCAGAAGCCTTTGTTCTTAACAATCAAAAGGACATCGGACACACGGAACGGCTCTTCTGCCTCTTCTTCTGCGTCTCCCATTGATGCTTCTAATTTACGGTCCATAACTGTATAAACCATAAAGGAAATCGTTCCGATGCAAAGCATGATCAAGCAGAGCAATACCGGAGCAGAAACACTTTGGAAATATTTTGCGAACGGAACTGTTACAGCCATCGCCAACATGGTTCCAATTCGGGCAGTTGCCATTTCCAATCCCATTGCCAAAGCCATCTCTTTGCCTTTAAACCATTTAACGATGATTTTCGACACGGTGATACCTGCGGTTTCCACACCGACACCAAATATGGCGTAACCAACGGAAGCGAATACGACTTGCGCTTTCCAACCCAAAATCACACCATCAGATCCAATATAACCAGCGATTGCTGCATATTTGAGGGCACAACCTATCACCATCAAAAGACAAGAGCCCAAACCTGTAAAACGGACACCCATTTTGTCCAAAATCATGCCGCCGAAAATCAGCATCAAGAAGAATACGTTAAACCACCCATAAGCACTGGTGAAGAAACCGAAGTCGGTACTTGACCAAAGGAGTTCTGATTCCAACATCGGCTTTAATGGAGACATAACGTCCGTTAGAAAGTAGCCACATAACATTGAAAAGGCTACAATCGCAAGGGCAGTCCAACGAGCTGCCTTCGAGTCGCTCAATTTTTTTTGAATAATTTCTGTCATATTAATTAGTTTTTAAATTTAAAATGTCTGCATGTTCCAATGCGTCCGCCACGATAAACGTACTTCCGCCAATAAAAATAAAATCTTCAGGAGAAGCATCTGTCATGGCTTGTTGCACGGCGTCTGTTACTTGTCCGTAGGCATTTCCTACCAACCCATGTCCTGCTGCTTGTTGGGCAAACTCTTCCGTCGGCATTGCGCGGGGAATAGAGGCTTGCGTAAAGTAATAGACAGCATTTTTGGGCATCATGGCCAATACTCCGTTGATGTCTTTATCATTGACCATGCCAACAACCATCCGTAGCCTTTTGCAACGTTTCGCTTCAGAGGTTAATTGCTGTGACAAATATTCCCAGCCACCTGTGTTGTGTCCCGTATCACAAATGACTTTCGGCGCATCATGCAATTTCTGCCATCTTCCCATTAATCCGGTAAGTTCCACGACATGGGCAAATCCTTCTTTTACAGCTGATTCTGGTATTTGTATCTCTTTGTGGCTATTTAATACTTCAATGGCGGCAAGGACTGTTGCCGTATTATGTTCTTGAATCTTTCCACCCAATTCACCCGTTAATGTCCCGAACAGGCGCGTTTGGTAATGCCATTGCCCATCATCTCCTAATTCACTGGAAAGAATAGGATTCATTTGCATAGAAGCAAACAGGGGAGAGCCTGTCTGCTCCGCCTTCTCTTGGAAAACCTGCATCACTTCGGGTTGGTACACGTCTCCGATTACAACCGGAACGCCTGGTTTGATGATGCCCGCCTTTTCAGATGCAATCGCTTCCAACGTGTCTCCCAAGAACTGCACATGATCTTTGCTGATGTTGGTGATGACACTTAGGATAGGAGTGATGATGTTGGTGCTATCTAACCTTCCACCCAAGCCCACTTCTATTATGGCATAATCAACCTTCATGTCACGGAAATAAGCAAGAGCCATAGTTGATGTCAATTCAAAGAAAGAGGGGTCATGCGGTTCGAATAGGGAACGGTATTTCAATAAAGTTGACTACATATTCTTTTGATATGCAGATTCCATTCACTCGGATCCGTTCCCTGAAATCCACCAAATGCGGGGAGGTAAACAGTCCGACTTTATAACCTGCTTGTTGTAAGATAGCTGCTAACAAATGGCTGGTAGAACCTTTGCCGTTTGTTCCGCCAACGTGTATCGTCTTATAGGCCGTATGAGGATTACCTAAATAGTTGTCTAACGCTATACTGGTATCCAATCCCGGCTTGTAAGCAGAAGCACCACTGCGTTGAAACACAGGAATGCTGGTAAATAAATAATCTAATGTTTCTTCGTATGTCATTTTTGCGATTATAATATTAGGGACAAACTTAATTAAAAAAATATCTGAAAATTTAGGCAAATAGACCAAAAAAACTGATAGATTATTTCTCTTGACTTCGTCATTGCGCCTTCCAAAATTCTTCTTCTAAGAGTTTTAAGGCGAGTTTGAGGATTTTAGAACTATCTCATTATAAACGTTTTTCAATTTTGTTAATAGTGGCATTTTAAAACATACCGTTGTTTTGAAAAAAACATTGGACGTTTTTGAAAAAACATTGGACGTTTTCAAAAATTCCTCGTGATGTTTTTGAAAAAACAACGGTATGTTTTTTTTGATGTTTTCGACATGTTTTTTCGATGGGTTTGGGCACTATTTTACACTAAAAAGGGCTGCATCAAAACTTTCGTTTTGACACAGCCCCATATGGTTTAGTTATTATCAATGAATCAAGCTATCAATGAATCAATTGAACGCTTCGTTTGATGAAGTTGCTCAATGCTTCACCTTTCAACAAACCGTTGCTTAACAAAGCCAAGTCGATTAACTGGCTGACTTTATTGTTACCGGCAGCATATTCCGCAATGACTTTATTGCAATTAACTCGCAATTCCGCAATTTTATTGTTGGTGTTCGTCATATCTTCTTTCAGCCTCAGTGATTTCTTCTTCTTTCTTGGCGTTTTGCGTTGTACGCAAGTCATCTTGGCGAGCTTTCCAGCCTTTCATATCAGCCAAGATAGGTTGAAGTTTGTCTGCACATGCCTGTTCCTCATCATTTAAGATGTCCTTAATCAAAGCATGGTCTGTATTAACTACCAAATTGTAGCTGTCAGGCAATTCTCCGTAGAAAGACATGCCCGGTTGCATAGCTGACATTTGGCGCATACGGCGCATATATTCACCCTGAGTCAAAACCACAGGATTGGCATTTCGCCTAAAGCCTCAAGAGTAACCATGAAGTCTGCCTTCTCAATCTTAGGCATTTGGCTCTTGAATACTTCCTGCAAAGCCTCTTTTTGTTCCTCAGACAAATCAACCTTGCTGGAGTCTTCTTTAGCGATAAGACGGTCTATCGTGTCGCTGTCTACACGGACAAAACGAACTTTTTCCCATTTCTGTTCTAACTGGCCGATAGCATGGACATCCAATTGACCGTTCATAACCAATACGCTATAGCCCTTATCCTTAGCAGCTTGTATATAGCTATATTGTTCGTCTTTGTTTGTTGTGTACAAATAAACCAATGTACCGTCCTTGTCCGTTTGGTTCTCTTTGATCAATGTTTTGTATTCCTCGAATGTGAAATACTTGTCATCAATGTCTTTGAACAAGGTAAACTTAGAAGCACGGTCAAAGAATTTATCGTCTGTCAACATACCATATTGGATGAACAGTTTCAAGAAATCCCATTTCTTCAAATTGCTTTCTGTCACTCTTGAAAATCTCTTCCAAACGGTCTGCCACTTTTTTCGTAATGTGATTGGATATCTTCTTTACATTCTGGTCGCTCTGCAAATATGAACGGGAAACATTTAACGGAATATCTGGAGAATCAATTACACCATGCAGCAATGTAAGGAATTCTGGTACAATACCTTCCACTGAATCTGTCACGAACACTTGATTGCAATATAATTGAATCTTGTTACGATGCAGGTCTATATTGCTCTTAATACGTGGGAAATAGAGGATACCGGTCAAATTGAACGGATAATCGACATTCAAATGAATCCAGAACAAAGGTTCTTCTGACATTGGATACAATTCCTGGTAGAATTTTTTATAGTCCTCATCTTTCAATTCAGAAGGTTTGCGAACCCATGCCGGAGTCGTATCGTTTACGATGTTGTCTTCATCCGTATCCACGTATTTACCATCTTTCCATTCCTGTTTTTTGCCGAAAGCAATAGGAATAGGCAAGAAACGGCAATATTTAGTCAACAATCCTTGAATCTTTTGCTGGTTCAAGAAATCCTTGTTTTCATCATCAATATAAAGGATAATATCGGTTCCTCGGTCGGCTTTCTCAGTCTCTTCCAATGAGTAAGTAGGAGTTCCGTCACAACTCCATTTGACAGCTGGAGCGTCTTTATATGATTTGGTGACAATTTCTACTTTTTTGGAAACCATGAATGATGAATAGAATCCCAAACCGAAATGTCCGATAATGGCAGCTGCATCGTTTTTATATTTCTCTACAAACTCTTCAGCTCCGGAAAATGCTATCTGGTTGATGTATTTATCAATCTCTTCGGCAGTCATTCCGATACCACGGTCGGAAATTGTAATCGTATTCTCGTCAAATTTTACTCGTACTGTCAAATCGCCCAATTCTCCTTTAAATTCTCCAACAGAAGCAAGGGTTTTAATCTTTTGGGTTGCATCAACAGCGTTTGAAACCAATTCACGTAAAAAAATCTCATGATCGCTGTATAAAAACTTCTTGATAATCGGAAATATGTTTTCACTCGTTACTCCGATATTGCCATTTTTATTCATATCTTATTCCTTTCTTATTATTTACAATGTATATTATATTAATGTAAGATTACAAATCTATTTTTCCAATCAGCAAATTAAATACCATTTAGGCTAAATCATAAAATTCCTGCCATAATTACATTTGTGGAAGCAAATTTGTCATTTCTTTTGCTCTGTTGTCATTGTTATTCGTTTTTACCACCATCATCGCATAATCACCATTTAGTTAAATAGAAATTTATGAAAACGATTTACGATTACATTCAGTTTATAAAAGAGCAATCAGTTCTTAGAGAAGAAATTGCAATGAACCATTATGAAGCAGGTAAGCGAGATTGTCAAGCAGGATATTATGATAAATGGTATCGTTATAGGTCTGCGGATGATGGTTTCGCCTATGATTTAGGCTGGAATGAGCAAAATAAGATAACCCAGAATGAAACGGTTGAATTCCTTGAGTATTCGGTATGGCAAAAATGATGGATGAATATTATCGTGTTGTCGTTTTTTGGTCCGATGGTACAAGTAGGATAGTGTATTTTGTAACCCAGCGCAGAAAGTTTAAAGCTGCGTTGCATAAGGTTTTAACTGATGTGCAATTAGAAGAGTATCGAAGGTTTGATTATTATATAGTTTATAGAGTATGAATGCTATGATTGGTGCTGGTATTTTGTCTGGTGTTGGTTCTCTTTTTGGTAGTGGTTTTAGTTCTGGAATGTCTTATCGTTCAGTTCGTGACACTAATAGGACTAATTTACAGATAGCTAAAGAAAATCGAGATTGGCAGAAACAAGAAAATTTAGATGCTTACAATCGTGATATTAAGATGTGGAATCTGCAGAATCTTTATAATTCGCCATCTGCTCAAATGTCACGTCTTCGGCAAGCTGGGCTTAATCCTAATCTTGTATATGGTAGTGGTTCCGTTGCTGGTAATTCAGCTGGTTCTCCACCCGATTATGAACCCGTTCAATCCAAGATGCCGACCATGCAAGCTTACCAGGGCTGGAATCTTGGTATATCTGATGCTGCTTCACAGTTTCTTAGTTATAAAATGGCTGCGTCACAGCTTCGAAACCAAGAGGCGCAAAATTCACTTATTCGTGCACAGGCTTCACATGAATCGCTTAAGGCTGCTAACACTGCTATTTCTACGGCTCGCTCTGATTTTGACCTCCGCATGGCTAATCAGTTAAAGGATGTATCTATTGACCGTGCTATAGCAGAAAAAAACCTTTTAGAATCTCAGAATGCACAAGGATGGACAAAAGCGAATGAAATGGTTTTGGACTACGAACTTAAGAAAGCGACACAACAAAATAATCTCAAATTGTCTGATTTGCAGGTTCAGCATTTGAAAGAATCTATCCGTCGTTTGGTTCAAGATAATGATATAGGAGCTTTCCGTAATAGTTTGGAAAAGCAATTTGGAAGTACTTCTAATTCTTTGCAAGGTGCTATTATTGGAATGGTAAAGAAAATAATTTCACAATTTTTTAAATTTTAAAGTTATGAGAAGAAGAAGATTTTTTTGGGACGCTCTCGTAGACGTCGTTACCGTCGGTATCGTGTTACTCGTGGTGGTATACGTTTGTAGTATTAATTTAAATTTGATGTTATGAAACCTTTTTGGAAAATTTTTGTTACAGTTTTAGAGGTTGTAATTGGTGCTATCAAGGATATCTTTGAAAAGGATTCTCAGCCAGCATTATGTAAGTAATGGAATGTCTTCATCCTCTAAATATGCCTGGTATAGGCTTAGTTCCTTGCGGAAAGTGTGTAAATTGTAGAGTCAATAAGCGTTCAGCGTGGATTTTTCGTTTGCAAAAAGAAGCTCGTAAATATCCTTTTTCGTTGTTCGTTACTCTTACATATGATGACGAGCATTTACACTTTTTTGGTAATATACCGGTTGTTTGTAAAAGGGACATTCAGCTTTTTATGAAAAGGATTCGAAAGCGGTATGAGAATTCGGGATTAGTATTTCGCTATTTTTGTGTATCCGAATATGGTAGCGACACTGCGAGACCGCATTACCATATGATTTTATTCGGTTTTCCTTTTGGTATTAAGAAGTCTACGGATGTCCTTTTTGATGCTTGGCAAAATGGATTTGTCAAAGTGGAATTGCTTCGTGATTCCTCTATTTCTTATGTGGTTAAATACATGTATGAAAATTCTTTTGTTCCTGCTGCTTTGTCCAAGTATAAGGAATATCGAAATTTTATGCTATGTAGTCGCCGCCCCGGTATAGGTGCTTCATTCTTGGATGATAATATTTGCACTTTTTACCGTTCTAATCCTCGGTCTATTGTTCGTAATTCAAATGGTCTGCCTATGGCTATGCCTCGTTATTATAAAGAAAAGCTTTATGACGATGATATGAAAGCCTATTTGCGTGAACGTTCCGCTATGTTTCACGTGGAACAACTTCCACAGCATCAGCGACTTACGCACGAGCAATTATTAGATAAACAGGATAGAAAAATCAAATTATGAACAATATAAAGAATCAAAAATTTAAAACCATGGCTAATATCTTTAATTCAATTCGTATTCCTCGACCTCGTAGGAATGTTTTTGATTTGTCCTTTGAAAGTAAGTTAACTGCTGATATGGGTTATTTAATACCGGTTTTGTGTAAACCTGTTGTACCCGGTGATAAATTTCGAGTAACTACTGAAATGATGGTGCGTGTTGCTCCAATGATAGCTCCCATGATGCACCGTGTTAATGTATATGTTCATTACTTTTTGTTCCGAATCGTTTGATTTGGAAAGAATGGGAAGACTTCATTACAAAAGGAGTTGACGGTACGGATGCGCCTATTTTTCCCACTATACAGATAGGTAGTGATAATTTGGAAGGTAATAATTTAAGGGATGAGTTCGCACTTGCTGAAGGATATATACAAGGAGCTAATAAAGCAGCTGGTGGAAATGAAAAGTTAACCGGTTTTTGTAATGGTTCTTTGGCTGATTATTTCGGTTTTCCTACAATTTCAAGTTGTGCGGTTAAAGCTTCTGACGATATTTTGAATACTGTTGGACATTTGTATACTAATTCACAGATAGCTTATAAAGGTCTTAAGTTGTCACAGCTTCCATTCCGTGCCTATCAACGCATCTACAATGACTATTATCGTGACCAAAATTTGGAAGATGAAGTACCTTTGTCCGTTGATGGTGGAAATTTTGTTTATAAAGCAACAAATTTAGGTTCTGTTATTGCTGATAAATATAATGAGAATGCAAATTTGTTTGTACTTCGTAAAAGAGCTTGGGAAAAGGATTATTTTACTTCGGCACTTCCTTGGTTACAACGTGGACCGGAGGTGACTGTTCCTGTCGGTGGTTCTTTTGATGGTACGGTTTATTTGGATAATAAAGATAAGGCTCAGCATTTCGTTGCTAATGATAATGCCGGTATTGCTAAATTCATTCTTAGGTACTGACGCTGCTACGTCTCTCGGTGATAGTTCCCCATCTTTGTGTATTGGTAAAGGTGAATCAGGTACAGGTGGTTACGGTTTTTCAGGTAAAAAACTCGCTTGGTTCGACCCTAACGGAACATTAAAGGTTAAAGGCGGTGAGCTTGATAGCGGTATATCTATAAATGATTTACGTACGTCTACTGCTTTGCAACGTTGGTTCGAACGTAATAGCCGTGCCGGAAGTCGTTATATTGAGCAAATTCTTGCCCATTTCGGTGTTAAAAGTTCAGATGCTCGTCTACAACGTGCCCAATTCCTTGGCGGTGGTCGTATCCCTTTGACTATATCTGAGGTTTTGCAAACGTCGTCAACTGATTCTACTTCACCGCAAGGCAACATGTCTGGTCATGGTATTGGAATTGGTTCTACTGCTCGGTTCAAGTCGTTTTTTGAAGAACATGGCTACGTTATGGGTATTATGTCAATCATGCCCAAAACTGGTTATCAACAAGGTATACCACGAGATTATACCAAGTTTGACAATATGGACTTTTATTTTCCGGAATTTGCCCATTTGTCAGAGCAAGAGATTAAGACGCAGGAATTGTATTTGAATGAGAATGAATCTGATTCTACAAAGACGTTTGGTTATACTCCTAGGTATGCTGAATATAAGTTCAGTGCTAATGAAGCGCATGGAGAATTTCGCGGTAATATGTCTTTTTGGCATCTTAACCGTATATTTACTGGTGTTCCTAATCTGAACCGTACTTTTGTGCAGTGTACGCCCTCTAATCGTGTTTTTGCTACTGCTGATACTGAGGATGCTAAGTTTTGGATACAGATTTACAATAATATTCGTGCTCTTCGTCTTATGCCAAAATATGGTACTCCGAGAATTTAGTATATTTGCGGAAAATTTCATATTATGGGTCAAATAGTTTTTTTAGTCGTACTTTTAATTATTGCTTTATTATGTTTTTTACTGCGTACAATTTTCAAGATTTGGATAATAAGCATGTTGTCGAACAAGTCGATGACGCAAATATTGTTGAGCCTTCTGAAGCTTATACTGTTCGTGAGCTTGTTTATCGGATTGCTTGTGGTATGCCTGTACCTGCTTCTTCGTTGGCTGGAGATTATCCCGAAGTAGATGCGGATTTTGACGATTTCCACCCTACAGAATCACCCGACTTTGATTTGGCAGATTATGCAGCCATGCAGGACGAATTAGAAGCCCGCTATGCTCACAAATTTGTTCGTAAGGATGTAACTCCACCTACCGTTAGCGAAAGCACCCCAGAGGCTGAAAATAAGCCTGCAGAGTCGCAAGAATAATTCTACACCTCTGACGTTTGGCATTTTATAACAAATGTGAAGCGCAACGAAGTGAAGCGTAACAATTGTTAAAAAATGGTAGGCGTCAGAGGCGTTGAGCGAAGCGAAACAGAATACACAGTTAGCATAATACTTAACTTGATATATTTATGCTAACTGACACTTTAATAATTTTTTTAACTATAAAAAAATTATGTAGGTTTAAATAAGTTCGTTACATTTGTATGTAGTTATTATAATCACCATTATGTTAAATAATAATATCTGCCGACAATTTCAGGACTGATATTGCTATAATGAAAAGAACAACCCCGGACTACTCTCTTTTTCTAAACTTAAGAGAATAATCCGGGGCTGTTACCTGTTTTTAACCTGTTCGATAATGAATCGAATTATAATCCCAAATCCTTGAATGTTCTTGGAGCCGGAACTTTAGGCAAAGGTTTCCTGTCTTTCAGCTGCTCCATAATTACTTCGATGGCTTTTTCTAATTGTTGATCTTCACCAGCTTGCTCTTTGATTGGATCATTGTCAATCAAAATATCTGGATCCACACCATGGTTCTCAACAATCCATTGCCCGCTCTTCGCATCATAATTGGTAAAGAATGGCACACGAATATCGGTTCCGTCCATATAAGGTAAAGAACCGCTAATGCCAACAATACCACCCCAAGTGCGTGTGCCAATGACTGTTCCAATCTTGTTCGCTTTAAAGCTCCAAGGGAACAAATCTCCGTCTGATGCCGAATATTTGTCAATTAACAATACTTTAGGACCATATTGTGTCGCATCCGGTATAGTACTTACATTTGTGGAAGTTCTGGACATAGTCATTCGATATGGATTACGCAACAGGCGTTCGATAATCATTGGTGAAATATTACCACCTCCGTTGCTACGGTCATCAATGATAAGTCCCTCTTTGTCAAGCTGCGGATAGAAATATCGAGCGAATTCATTAAACCTTCAGGTCCCATGTCAGGAATATAAATATAACCGACTTTTCCATTCGT
Source organism: Phocaeicola vulgatus (assembly GCA_022009975.1). Lineage (GTDB taxonomy): Bacteria > Bacteroidota > Bacteroidia > Bacteroidales > Tannerellaceae > Parabacteroides. The sequence goes on from CP091733.1 coordinate 1,269,850, forward strand.
TGCCTTTTCCACCTTTTTCAGATTGTTTTGAACCCAGTTGTAATGATACAAAGGATATTCATCGCTGATTGGCTTTATGACAATCTTCCGGCTTCCATCCAAAGTGTTTTTTGAATTAATCTGAAGTTCTGTCATGACATCTGCTTTGCCAATCAACAACCTATATATATTCTCAACAGAAGACGTTGGAATACCGTCAATAGCAGTGATATAATCGCCTTCTTTTACATTTAAGCCCTGTTCTGTAAGAGGCGAACGCAAAGATTTGCTGTAAGGAGCACCTTTTATAAGTTTATTTATCTTATAAAAGCCACTTTTAGCATCACGGCTTAATTCAGCTCCTAACAATCCCATCGGGATTCGTTCCGGTTTTTTATATTCTCCTGGATTTACGTATGCATGACCGCAAGCCAATTCGGAAATCATCTCACCTATTACATAATTCAAGTCCAGTCTTGTCGTCACGTATGGAAGTAAAACTTCATATTTAGCCTTGATATTCTTCCAATTAACTCCGTGCATGTTTTCCAAGTAGAATCCATCCCTGAATGCTCTCCAAGCTTCATCGAAGATTTGCGCCCACTCCTTTGGATAATCAATAGTTGCAACCATGTCAGCCATGTCTACCCTCTTTTCCAGCTTGGCTTTTGAAGTAGGAAAATCAGCCACATAAAAATTCCTGTTTTTGAAGAACAAAGCCTTTTTCCCTCCGGCAGCCACAGACATAGAAGCACCTTCCGCTACGGTTTCATCTTGTTGTTCCTTCAAATCATAAGCATGGATGTTGCCTCCTTCTGAATACCATAATGTTTTCCCGTCGCTATAGAAATTATAGTAATTCCCAGCATTCAACGGAACTTTCACGATTCGTTCCAATATGTCATCCGTGTCAACAACAAGAGTGTTGCTTTCATCTGAATTATCCTTCTTGTCATCCTTGTTAACATCTTCGTTATCAGGCAAAAATGGAGAAGGTGTCGCTCTACTCAGCATCGCTATATAGATTCCACCTGTGCGTGTATAAACATGGTTCCATTCCAAGCTACCATAAATAGGATTGAAATCTCTATCGGATGAGAATATCAGATACTTGCCATCATTGCTAAATTCAGGTGAACTGGAGTTATACCATTTCTCTGTTACCGGATATTCCTTTTTATCAGCTAAATTATACAAATAAACGACCTGCATTTGATTGCTTGCCGGACGTGAATAAGCAAGCCATTTGCTATCTGGAGAAATTGCAACATCATGGAATTCTTGTTCCGGGTTCCGAAGAATCTCTTTTTTGCTCTTAGAGGCGACATCGACCATCACAACCCTGTTCTTCCTATCTGTATATAGAATTGACTTACTATCCGGCGACCATTGGATGCTTCTGATATAAGTGTCATTGCCCTTGGTTAATTGTACAGGTTCTCCTCCTTCGGCTTTCTCTATCCATATTTCGGTTTCTCCTGTACGGTCAGAAATGTAGGCAATATATTTATTATCCGGGCTCCAATCCGCATTCCTTTCGTTCGCACCCGGAGTCCGTGTGATATTGTATGTTACACCTTTCCCTGCCGGCACATTAAACACCTCTCCCCTTGCGGTAATTGCAATCCTCTTACCGTCAGAAGACAAGCCTGCTGCTGAGATATAATCCGCAACCTTTTTTTGTTCCGGGCGGGCGATGTTATTCTCTCCATTTAAAGTTATATGAATCTGTGTGGACTGTTTGCTTTTAGGATCGAATTTATAAAGGAAACCGGCATGTTCGTAAACGATAATCTTCCCGTCGGAGTTAGGGAATTTGATATCGTAATCGGTATAATTCGTTACTTTTTCAGTCTGTCCATTAGATGTATGATAAACGAATAGATTCATGGTCATATCTCTATCGGAAATAAAATAGATATCATCGCCTATCCACATCGGGACAATATCTTGCGCCACATTATTGGTTATATTCTTAACCGTTTTAGACTGTGAGTCATATATCCAAATATCGTCAGCCATTCCTCCACGGTAATACTTCCAAGTTCGGAATTCTCTAAACACGCGGTTATAAGCCAATTTCTTCCCATCTGGGGAATATGAACAGAAACCACCTTCTGGCAATGGCAATTGTTCAGGCATTCCTCCATCTACAGGAACGCTCCACAGTTTTCCTGTGAAACTACTGCTGATACGATTCCTATGAATAATATGTTTCCCATCAGGAGTCCAAGTCATGGTGACATTGTTTGGTCCCATTCTATCACCGACATCATCTCTTGCATTGGTAGATGTGTAAGTCAACCTTTTAGGTTCTCCTCCTTCTATGGGCATCGAATATACTTCACGGTTGCCGTCATATTCTCCCGTAAAAGCGATGGATTTCCCATCTGGGGAAAATCTTGCAAACAATTCATATCCAGTATGCGAAGTGAGCCGAACTGCTTCTCCTCCCTGCAAAGGAGCTTTGTACAAATCGCCACCAAAAGTAAATACGACCTCTTGCCCGTTTGTTGTTGGGAAGCGAAGCAACCTTGCCTCTTCTGCCCTACTTTGGAGTGACAAGGAAGTGCAAGCTACCAAGGTTAATAATAATTGCTTGTTCATGTACATATATTGATATGATTAAAGATTAATTGTCATGAAATAAAAAAGCGGGGTATCTGGCTTGATACTCCCGCTTTCTTATTAATTTATAATAGCTAAATGCTATCAAGCCTTTTGTTCCAATTGCAATGTCTTAGTTGGCTGGTCACATACTTCAGACGGACCGAAGTACTGTATTGGACCAGGATAAACATAGCTTGTATTCATAGCCCAGTCTTCACGATGAGCAACGAATTCTTTGAATGGAGCACCATCCAATTTAACCAATGCTTTCTGGATAACTGGTTTCATTTCGCCATGACGACGTTCCATGTTCATCATCATAGTAACAGGAATACCACCTGCAATCCACTGGTCAGCTGGAGCAGTTGTGTTGCGTACAGATGACATATAACCAGTCTTTCCTGCTGCAATCAAGCAAGATGCAGTATAACCTAATGAATAGCAATAGTCAGCATCATAGTTTGAAGGGGCAGCACAACGACCTTCATAACCAAAGAAGTGATGTTGAGCGGCAAACTTACCTACGAACTTACCTTCTGCTTTCCATTCAGCCAATTTCTTACCCACCATTTCAGAGAGTAGTTTTTCTGTTTCAATCAAAGAAACCTGAACATTTCCATGAGGGTCACGATCCAAAGACAACTGGCGAGCCACACCTTCTGGAAGAGAAGCGTACAATTCTGAATTATCTTTCGTTAACTTATTGATAATATATGCACGTTGCTCACTTCTCTTGATCATCTTGAATTCTGTGTCATGCTTAGCCAAGAAATCGTTCAATTCTGCAATCAAACGCTTCATTGCAGGAATGAATTCAATCAATCCTTCCGGAATCAATACAGTACCGAAGTTATGACCAGCTTCTGCACGTTTAGCTACAATAGAAGCAATGTAAGTTACGATATCGTCCAATGACATATCTTTTGCTTCTACCTCTTCAGAGATGATACAGATGTTTGGCTGAGTCTGCAATGCGCATTCCAAAGCGATATGGGAAGCTGAACGACCCATCAATTTGATGAAGTGCCAATATTTCTGAGCTGAGTTACAGTCACGTTCAATATTACCAATAACTTCAGAATATACTTTACATGCAGTATCGAAACCGAAAGATGTTTCAATTTGTTCGTTCTTCAAGTCACCATCAATAGTCTTTGGACAACCGATAACCTGAACACCTGCTCCTGTTGCCTTGTAATATTCAGCCAACACGCAAGCATTTGTGTTAGAATCGTCACCACCGATAATAACCAATGCTTTGATGTCCAATTCCTTCAAGATTTCAAGACCTTTGTCGAATTGTTCCTTAGTCTCCAGTTTTGTACGGCCAGAGCCAATCATATCAAAACCACCAGTATTACGATATTCATCGATAATATCAGAAGTTAATTCCATATATTTATGGTCAACCAAACCGCCAGGACCTAAAATAAATCCATAAAGGCGAGATGCTGGATTATGAGCTTTGATACCATCGAACAAACCTGCAATCACATTATGTCCGCCAGGAGCTTGACCACCAGAAAGGATAACACCTACATTCATTGCAGGGTATTTTTTAGCAGTATTGCTTTTTTCAAAAGTAATAATCGGCATTCCATAAGTGTTAGGGAATAAATTTTTGATATCTTCCTGGTTTGCTACAGACTGAGTGTATTCACCATCAACAGCTTTCACTGCTCCTTTTAAAGCTGCAGGAACTTTCGGTTGATATTCTGCTCTTGCAATTTGTAATGCGCTTTTTACCATTTCTATTTTAATTTACAGTTTGCTTTTATCTTGCAAAGATAGTATATTTCTTTGAATTTAGGAAACTCAATACATAAATCTATCCCTTTTTTGCTTTCTTATTGCAAAATCACCGTTACTCGAATTGGTCCATGTGCCCCAAAAACCAATGCTTGTTCGATATCGGCTGTTTTGGACGGTCCGGACATGAATACTCCGTAATCATAGCCGTCATCTTGATGGATTTTTCCGTATGCCTCATTCATATTGTTTACCAACGATTGTTTATCCAACAAGATGACTAACGCTTCTGAAATGAAGAATACAGCTTTGTGGCGTGTCTGCTTAGGCAACCATACGGCTCCATTTTCTGCAACGCCAAAAGATCCTTTGACAACAGCGACGTCTGTTCCATTCAATTCTCTCGGATCTTCCAATTCATCAGGATTAAAAGTTGCGCATTCTATCTCTTTTAAAGATGAAGCGATGCGCACTGCATTTGGGTAAAGTTGCCGTATGACTTGATTTACATCCTCTTCTTCTTTCAGCATATAGGCTTCTCCTCCTGCTGCTTTCAGCACTTCCATGAAAGTTTGTAACCTATCCGGATAGGTGATAGCATCAATCTTTAAGTCGGGCATTTCGTAACGATGCCCTGTATTTTGGCGAATGCGAGCCAATATTTCTTCCTTACTGCTCATTTTACTTTGTTTTTCTTCCACATTTCATTGAATGATTCATTAGCGAACTTCGGCATTTCTCGTCCTTTACCCCATGCGTTCACGGCATTATACACCATGAACCGTGGTAAATGGTTTACAATCGGGGCAAATTTCAAAGCTGTATTGAATAGCACAGGCCTGTCCATTAACAGTTTCATCCCAAAGGACATTGCTTTCTTCTGTTTGTCTGCTTTTCCTATATTATCTAATTCCTGCCTCCATTTATATATCTGTTCTCCCAAATCGACTTTAGCTGGACAAACGTTTGAACAGGAAAGGCAAAGGGAACAAGCGGACACATTATCTGAATATTCTTGGCTGTTTTTCAGCATTCCTAAATTAACACCAATGGGACCAGGGATGAAATAGGTATACGAATAACCGCCAGACCTGCGATAAACAGGACACGTATTCATACATTCCCCGCAACGAATGCAATTCAATGTCTTGATATGATCCGGTTGGGATAAAATATCGCTCCTCCCATTGTCTACAATAATGATATGAAATTCGCAACCATCAGCTGGCGTCTTGTAATGGGATGTGTATGAAGTGATGGGCTGTCCTGTTCCAGAGCGAGCCAACAAGCGAGTGAATATGCCTAATGATTCCACATTCGGGACAATCTTTTCCATGCCAAATGTGGCAATATGCAACTTGGAGAAAGAGGTGCCCATGTCAGCATTGCCTTCATTGGTGCAAACGACAATCTCCCCGGTTGATGCAACCGCAAAATTAGCACCTGTCATGGAAGCATCCGCATGGAGGAATTTCTCACGCAAGTGTTTTCGCATGGAATGAGTAAGATAAGTAGGGTCAAAATTGCCCTTTTCTGTACCTAACTTTTCTTCCATCATCTCTCCCACTTGCTGCCGTTTCACATGGATTGCCGGTAATACGATATGGCTTGGCTTTAAATCCATCAATTGCAGGATGCGTTCGCCCAAATCACTTTCAACGACATCAATACCTTGGGATTTCAAGAAAGGAGTCATTTCGCACTCCTCCGTAAGCATGGATTTGCTTTAATCAGATTTTTAGCTTGGTGCTCCCTCAGGATATCATAAACAATCTGGTTATGTTCTTTTGCATCTTTTGCCCAATGGACTATTGCTCCGTTCGCTTTTGCATTCTTTTCAAACTCCTGCAACAACGAGTCCAGATGGCTATTGGAATACATCTTGATAGCTGATGCCAAATCTCTTAGTTTTTCCCATTCCGGCAAAGAATGGCTCATTTTATCTCTTTTTGCACGAACCATCCACAAAGTTTCATCGTGCCATTGCTCTTGAGCCCTGTTCTCTATAAAACGGGCTGCAGCTTTGAATGTTGGGTACTCATAATCCGGCTGCTAATATTTGTACGATATGAATTGTTTTGATAGGTAATTTTTCGCGGTCAATCACTCCCTGCATGTGCATCAAGCAAGAGCTGTCTGCTCCTGTGATATATTCTGCTCCGGTACTCATGTGGTCTTTGACCTTGTCTTGTCCCATGCAAGTTGAAACTTCTGGCTCTTCTATGGAGAACATACCTCCAAAGCCACAACACTCATCTATGCGTTTAGGCTCAAACACTTCAATGCCCTTGACCATGGAGAGCAAATCCCTTAATTTGGAATAATAGGGAATATTCATTTCACTGGGTGAAGATAAATGTAATTCCCGGACTCCGTGGCAACTATTATGGATACTAACTTTGTGGGGGAACACGGAAGGTAGCGATTTAACTTTTATCACATCATGGAGAAACTCGCAAATGTCATAAATCTTTTGGCTGTTGGTACAAACATGATGCGCTTTATCCAAAATGTGAGGATGGTTTTCCTTGACGAAAGCCACGCAACTGGCGGAAGGACCAACCACATAATCATAGGATTTGAATAGCTCTTCCATGCGTAGAGCCATACGGGTTGATTCTTTCTCGAAACCGGCATTCGCCATTGGTTGTCCGCAGCAAGTCTGGTCTAATGGGTAATCAACGTTTACACCTAATGACTTCAATAATTTATATGCAGCCACCCCGACTTCCGGATAGACTGCATTAATGTAACACGGTATAAATAATCCAACTTTCATAAAAGTAGAATTCTATTATTATTATTTTTCAAATGATATTGGCTCTTACACGACTTAATGTTTCTGGAGTCATTAAGAGATAAGAGGCAATATAGGATAATGGGGCTCTTTTTATGATTTCCGGTTGATCATGCATCAAGCGGTTGTATCGTTCATTCGCAGATTCAAAACGGAACATGTCCATCTTGACTTGCGACAGAATCAAAGAGTTTTCCAATAAACCCCTGTATAATTCTTCAACCTCATGTGATTCTGCCGCTAACTGCAAAAGAGGTTCATGCGGCAGGCCATATATAATGGTGTTTTCCAAAGCTTCCACGATAAGAGTGGAAGGCTTCTGCCGCAGGAAACTCTCGATACAGATAAAGACATCATTCTCACAAGAGAAGTGCTCAGTCAATTGTTTACCATTTTTGTAGTAATACTGGCGCACCAGCCCTTTGTAAATATATCCTATTTGAGAACATACTGCACCTTCATCTAAAAAGTTTTCTCCTTTCTTTAGTTCAGTCCGCACCAAGATTGATGCAATCTGTTGTAAAGTGTCTTGACCAACGGGCAAAGTCTGTTCCGATAATTTCTGGGCTACTTGTAATGCTGTCTCCATGTTGCTATTTTATTATTTATATTCTTGCCAACTCTTGATTTGAATATCATCGACACTCAAAGTACAAAAGGCATTGATAAAGGCACTTGCCAAACGGGCATTGGTGATTAATGGGATATTCAAATCAATTGATGCTCGGCGGATTTTATAGCCGTTATCCAATTCTCCCGCTGAAAGGTCTCTTGGTATGTTTACTACCATATCGATTTTCTTTTCATGAAGCATCTTTAAAGCTTGAGGCTCTTTTCCTGTTTCACTTGGCCAGTAAACCAAAGTGCTGGGCACTCCGTTTTCTTCCAAGAAGCGGTGTGTGCCACCTGTTGCGTAAAGGTTATATCCTTTGCTTGCCAATAGTTTGGCGGCATCGAGCATTGCAACTTTTTGTTTCGCCATACCAGTAGACAATAAGATATTCTTTTCCGGGATACGTTGTCCTACAGCCAACATGCTTTTAAGGATGGCTTCTGAAACGTCATCGCCAATGCAACCCACTTCTCCAGTCGAAGCCATGTCTACTCCTAAGACCGGATCTGCCTTTGCAAACGGTTGAAAGAGAATTGAGAGGCTTTGATTCCGACATAGTCTAAGTCAAATTCATTTTTGTTGGGCTTTTCAACCGGCAAGCCTAACATGATACGTGTCGCCAATTCAATAAAATTGATTTTCAAAACCTTGCTGACAAATGGGAAACTACGAGATGCGCGCAAGTTACATTCGATAACCTTTATCTCATTTCCTTTTGCCAAATATTGGATATTGAAGGGTCCGGATATGTTCAACTCCTTGGCGATTTGTTTGCTGATTTTCTTGATTCGTCTGACCGTTTCAACATAAAGTTTCTGTGCCGGGAATTGGATGGTCGCATCTCCGGAATGCACTCCGGCAAACTCTATATGCTCGCTGATGGCATACATGATGATTTCTCCTTCTTTGCGACTGCATCCATCTCTACCTCTTTGCATTGTTCGATGAACTGGCTCACTACGACTGGATGCTTTTGGGAGACGTTGGCTGCTAATTGCAAAAAGCGAACCAATTCATCTTGGTTTGAGCAAACGTTCATCGCCGCACCGCTTAATACATAGCTTGGGCGAACCAACACCGGGAAACCGACCTCTTTGACAAAATCATTGATATCGTCCATGGACGAAAGCTCTTTCCAACGTGGTTGATCCACTCCGATTCTGTCAAGCATGGCTGAAAACTTTTCTCTGTCTTCGGCATTGTCGATGCTCTTGGCGGATGTCCCTAAGATATTAATGTGTTGCGCATCCAAACGCATAGCTAAATTGTTCGGGATTTGACCGCCAGTAGATACAATCACACCGTGCGGGTCTTCTAATTCCAAAATATCCAAAACGCGTTCGAATGTCAACTCGTCGAAATACAACCTGTCACACATGTCATAATCAGTGGAAACCGTTTCGGGATTGTAATTAATCATGACCGAACGCCATCCCTCTTTACGGATAGTATTCAAAGCTTGTACTCCGCACCAGTCGAATTCAACAGAACTGCCAATTCGGTATGCGCCAGAGCCCAACACCACGATTGATCGCTTGTCCCCGACATATTGGATGTCATTCTCCGTACCGTTGTATGTCAAATAGAGGTAATTCGTCTGTGCCGGATATTCAGCAGCTAATGTGTCAATCTGTTTGACAACCGGTTGTATGCCCCTATATTTACGGTCTTGTCGGACTTGCAAGGTCGCTTTGTCCGTATCTTCCATATTTTCCTTGAACAGGGCACGTGCTATTTGGAAATCCGAGAAACCTTCGATTTTCGCACGACGCATCAATTCATCGGACACTTCTGACAGCTTGCTACAAGCTTCCAACTCATTTGCTGTTTGTATGATATGGTACAACTTCTGCAAGAACCATTTATCAATCTTTGTCAGTTCATGGATTTCGTCAACCGTATAACCCGCCCGAAAGGCTTTGCTTATTACAAATATTCGTCTATCCGTCGGTTCGCGCAAGGCTTTGTCAATATCGGGCAATACCAGCTCCTTGTTTCTACAAAGCCATGCATTCCTTGACCAATCATACGTAAGCCTTTTTGGATTGCCTCTTCAAAGGTTCGACCGATTGCCATTACTTCGCCTACCGATTTCATGCTTGACCCCAACTCTCTTGCCACGCCATGGAACTTACCCAAATCCCAACGGGGAATTTTACATACCACATAATCCAATGCGGGTTCAAAGAAAGCGCTGGTCGTCTTGGTAACGGAGTTCTTCAAGTCAAACAGACCATAACCTAATCCCAATTTGGCAGCTACGAAAGCCAAAGGATAACCAGTTGCTTTGGATGCCAAGGCGGAAGAACGGCTTAACCTTGCGTTGACTTCAATGACGCGATAATCTTCGCTTTCTGGGTCATAAGCATATTGCACATTACACTCTCCAACAATACCAATATGGCGGATAATCCGGATAGCCAGTTCCCTAAGTTTGTGGTAATCCGTATTGGACAACGTTTGTGAAGGCGCAATGACAATGCTTTCACCTGTATGTATGCCCAATGGGTCAAAGTTCTCCATGTTACAAACCGTGATGCAGTTGTCATAAGCGTCACGAACTACTTCATACTCGACCTCTTTCCAGCCTTTCAAGCTCTTTTCCACCAAAACCTGAGGAGAGAAAGAGAAGGCTTTTTCGGCTAAAACATTCAACTCCTCTTCATTGTCGCAAAAGCCTGATCCAAGACCGCCCAATGCATACGCCGCACGGATAATAACTGGATATCCCAATTCGGCTGCTGCCTTCCGTGCATCAATGATATTTTCAACGGCTTCACTTTTAATCGTCTTGACCTGGATTTCGTCCAATCTCTTGACGAACAATTCCCGGTCCTCCGTATCCATAATGGCTTGCACCGGAGTTCCTAAGACTTTGACGTTATACTTTTCCAATACGCCGCTTTGATAGAGGGCGACGCCGCAGTTTAATGCTGTTTGTCCTCCGAATGCCAACAATATTCCGTCCGGACGCTCCTTTTCAATGACCTTTTCGACAAAGAATGGCGTGACTGGCAGGAAATAGACAAAGTCCGCAACGCCTTCCGATGTTTGTACGGTTGCAATGTTCGGGTTTATCAGAATTGTTTCTATTCCTTCTTCCTTGATAGCCTTCAATGCTTGGCTTCCGGAATAATCAAATTCACCGGCTTCGCCAATTTTCAGAGCACCGGAACCCAACACCAATATTTTCTTTATATCGTTTCTCATAAAAATGTGTCGTTATGCAAAATTACTACCCTACTCTATTTATTACAACATGGAGACGAACTTGTCGAATATCAACGACTCCGTGTCTGTTGGCCCACTGCATGCTTCCGGATGGAATTGCAAGGAGAAGAACGGTTTGGTCTTATGTCGGATGCCTTCGTTAGTGCCGTCATTCATATTGATGAACAATGGTTCCCAGTCTGCACCCAATGTCTGGTTATCTACAGCATAACCATGATTTTGTGACGTGATGAAACATTGGTTTGTCCCGGCCATCCGCACCGGCTGATTATGGCTTCTATGCCCGTACTTCAATTTGTATATCGTAGCACCCCCGGCTTTCGCCAATAATTGGTTCCCATACATATTCCACAGATTGGCTTCTCTCCGGCAAGTGCTTTCCGTATATTCTGTACTGCAGCATCGCAAGTGTCGGGGTCCCCAGGTCCATTGCTGATGAAGAGCCCGTCATATTCAAGTTGGTTGAAATCATAATTCCAAGGGACACGGACAACTTCCACGCCTCGCTTCAGTAAACAACGGATAATGTTATGTTTTACCCCGCAATCCACCAAAACCACTCGCTTCTTGCCTGCTCCTTCCCCGTATCTCATGACCTCTTTACAAGAGACTTTATCGACATAGTTGACAGCTGCGTAGTTGCCAAAATCCCCCATCATTAGACGTGCTTCTTCTATATTGCCCATGACAATCCGTCCCATCATCACTCCATGTTCGCGCAATTTTTTTGTCAAAGCCCGCGTGTCTATCCCATATATTCCGGGAACTTCCTCTTGCTTCAACCAATCACTCAGGCTGCATTCCGCATTCCAATGGCTATATTCATAGCTATAATCACTGACAATGATAGCTTCTGCATGGATACGCTCGCTCTCCATGAATGTGGAAAGTCCGTCCTGCCGGAATGACCGTGGAGGAACGCCGTAATTGCCAATCAATGGATAAGTTAATACCATTAATTGCCCTGCATACGAAGGATCCGTCAAACTCTCCGGATAGCCTGTCATGGCTGTATTAAATACGACTTCGCCCGTAATCGCTTTCTCAAAGCCAAAAGAGAATCCTTGGAATACGGTTTCATCGTCCAGAATCAAAGTAGCCGTTCTGTTTTTTTGCATATATATTGATGTTTATTTAACCAAATATTCTTCTTCCATATAATTTATAAATGCACGATTGACCATGCGGGTTCCGCCCGGAGTCGGATAATCTCCGGAAAAGTACCAATCGCCCGGATGGTTAGGGCATGATTCGTGCAAACCTTCCAATGTCTGGTAAACAATTTCCACCTGTGCTTTTGTTTCAACAGGAGTCAACAAATCCACCATTTTCCCCGAGATCTCTTTATCGGTAAAAGGCGCATAAATCTCTTTTACATAATTGACCACAGACTCATGGTGTGCTTCTTGCATTTTTGCCTTTTGATAAGCACTGAGCAATATCTCTTCCATTCCTCTCTCCCCTAAAAGGGCCACAGCCGCCTTGAATGCGATGAACTCGTTCATCTTCGACATATCAATACCATAATAATCGGGATAACGGACTTGGGGAGAAGAAGAAACGATAACGATTTTCTTAGGATGCAAGCGGTCCAATATGCTAATAATGCTTTGTTTCAAGGTCGTTCCCCTCACAATGCTGTCATCAATCACGACTAGGTTGTCTTCGTATGGGACAATGCTTCCATAAGTTACATCATAAACGTGTGCCGCCAAATCGTTGCGGCTGTTGCCTTCGGCGATAAAAGTGCGAAGTTTTATATCTTTGATGGCCACTTTTTCTGTCCTGACACGCATAGATAGTATCTGTTCCAGCTCTTTCTCCTGCAACAGATGGGTACGGTCTGTTATCCAATTCTTTTTAAGACGGTTCAGATAGTTGTTCAACCCCTCTTGCATGCCATAGTAGGCAACTTCCGCAGTATTCGGGATAAACGAAAAGACAGTGTGCGCCAAATCATTGTCAACAGCCTTCAACACGGCAGGGACCAATGTCTCACCCAAGCATTTACGCTCTTTGTAAATATCCACATCGCTTCCTCGTGAGAAATAAATCCTTTCAAAAGAACAGGCTTTGTTTTCTTTCGGCTCGACTATCTGCTCTTTCCAAATGGATCCGCTTTTGTTTACCAACAAAGATTCTCCCCTCTGCAACTCTTTGATGCTCTCGACAGGAACATTCATGGCAGTTTGGATGACAGGACGTTCTGAAGCGACCACCACGACTTCGTCATCTGCGTAATAAAAGGCAGGGCGAATACCCCAAGGGTCGCGGACTGTAAACATTTCCCCGCTTCCGGTTATTCCACAAATCACGAAACCTCCATCCCACGTCGGAACAGTCTGTTTCAACACATCGCCCATGTCGATACGATCTTCTATCGCATGAGTGATATCCATCCCTCGCAACCCTTCTGCCTCACATTGCTGGAACAGGTGCTCAACGACACGGTCCAAACGGTGCCCCATCTGCTCCAACATGATATAAGTGTCGGCATATTTGCGGGGATGTTGCCCGGTGGCTGTTATGTTTTGAAAGATTTCGTCTACGTTGGTAAGATTGAAATTACCGCAAAGGGCTAAATTCTTCGCTCGCCAGTTGTTGCGGCGTAAAAAAGGATGGATATAAGAAATGCCGGACTTTCCAGTTGTACTGTATCGCAAGTGACCCATGTAAAGCTCTCCGGCAAAGGGTAAATTCGCTTTAGCATAAAAAGGATCATTCAACTGCGAAATCGGTAAATCCCGATATTGTTCATGAACCGCTGAGAATATCTCCGTAATGGCACCAGTGCCTAATGCCCTTTCTCGAAACATATATTCCTCTCCTGCATTAGCTTCCAGCTTTACGCAGGCTAAACCAGCGCCTTCTTGACCGCGGTTATGCTGCTTTTCCATTAACAAGTACAACTTATTCAGTCCATACATCCATGTGCCGTATTTCTGATGATAGTACTCTAATGGTTTCAGCAAGCGAACCATGGCAACGCCACATTCGTGCTTTAATACTTCCATCTTACAATGAGGTCTTGTTAAACGGCTACAAAGATATATGTTTTTTGAACATAAGATGTCATTCGTGTAATAATTTATAGTAAATTTATATCTAATTGGTGTTAAGATTGACAACTTGCCAAGTTTATGGTGGCATTGCCAAGATTATGTCAATAAAAAAAGGCAACTGGATATAAATAACCTGCTGCCTTCTCTTTCTAAAAAACTACTTGCACGGAACGAGAGGCTCGAACTCCCGACACCTGGTTTTGGAGACCAGTGCTCTACCAACTGAGCTAGTTCCGTATTGCGGTTGCAAAGGTAGGGATATTTTTTATATTTCCAAACTTTTTATCCATTTTTTTCATCCTCCTTCCACGGCTCTTTCATTTAAGATTTCGTTGCTAACCTAAAAATGTTGTTATTTTATAGCGAGTGTTTCCTTGAATGGTGCGGGGGCTTTTTGCTCATGCGGTTCATAATTCATGGTGAGATTCGATGATGGAAAGATATGCTTTCGCATGATACGGATTTCTTTGATCTTCAGCAAAATAAGTGCTAAAAAATAGGTCGAATGGTAGATTTTTCGTAAATTTATAGTTGATAATCAAATAGTTATGAATCAAATCAAGCTACTCGACCAAGTCGTTTCGATTGGAGCGAACGCTCACAATCACACCGTAAGATTAGTAAATGAATTCGGTTCACGAGATAGTATTCTTTTTAAACTGAAGGATTTTCCTCATCCGTACCGGATTTTAGAAGATCAAACAAAGGAAATATTCGTCATAGGCTCGATGACATCATCATGCTGATGATATTTGCCCGCGCCTCAAAGTGTGTTGGCAGAGCCGAGATAATAGAATTCGGCAGAGAATCTGCCATTCAGCAGTATCAGCGTGCAGAAGCCAAATTAGGTGGTGCTGTGACTACTATCAGCAAAAAGGTAGATACCATCAATCAGCATATAGATAAGGTCTTGGAGAATGCTCCCATGAAATTAAAGGTGTCTGTAAATATCAATGATGTTGACTGGCAGAAGATTCAAGAACTGTTTGCCAAAGAACGCCAATGGATGACCGCACAGATGCAGATGCATATCCGTGAGGTCAATTCCATGTTTGCTGATGAACGAAAAAAGTCCGTGAGCGATACAAGGAATATGATGGCTGCTATCTCGGTCACTATGCCCATTTGCAAGCACTTCTCTTGGACGAAGACGCAAAAGGTACTTCAAACCATGAAAACAGGTAGCACGAAATCACCACACTGCCATATCATCCACCCAACAGGTATCAAGACACGATGAAGGGTCTATACGCCCACCTCTCATCATGACATAGCATATAGACCCTTGTCGTTTTCCCGTGAAGTGCGAGTGAATATATGTTTGCCGGGCACCTTATACTCCTGCCCTGCTTAGGAGTTTAATTAATCGTCTGCACAATTAATTCGTGCAAATGTATAGCCAAGAATCTTGTTTTTAGAGTAGTCTTCTGTATCCCAGTAGCTTTGTTCAGTTGAATGCCATTCATAGTAAGCATCATATGTAGGAATAAGATCCAGCTTAGCTTGTCGTGAAGACAACGTCAGTTCAATATTTGTGGTTTCAACGCCATTAAATATTCCTCCCACACCAAGCTCAGTGAGACACCTAACTGAACTAAGTGCACCGAACTTGACACTTCTCATCAATTCGCACATGCGAAATGCATATAGTCCTATCTTTGATGCCTTACGCATAAATACATCTTGAAGTATTGGGCAGCAAAACAAGCACTATGACACCCTAAAAGTGCCACTTTGACAACCCGATTGTTTACGCACTTTTCTCACAAACCACATAGCTGACTGTGTATTAGTAATATAGCTCCAAACGCTCAAAAACTCAAGAATTTCGCACCAAAGATTTTGTTGTGCGCCGGGCTCATAGTATTGAGCATCAGAAATGCAAATATTGTCATGCAAACTAACCGCCAAACAGGAATTTATCGGTGTAGGAGAGGGTGTGTCAAAAGTACAGCTGCACGCCCTGAAAGGGCAGAAGCTCATAGCCCAGGGCAGCGCCCTGGGAAATAATAAGAACAAAACCAAAGGCGCCCTGTAATTGCTAAAGCATTGAAACAGAACACTTTTGCCCTTACAGGACGATTTGGCGTAATGCCTTTAAGCACCCAGGGCGTTGCCCTGGGCTATGTGACTATTGGGCTTTCAGCCCGCGCTGATTGAGTTTTGACACACTTTTGATTACGGATTAATCTGATTATTCTGATTATTTGCTCAAGGGCGTAGCTTCAGATAAATCAGAAAAATCCGTAATCAAAATCACCGTACCAATATCCGTGGGAATCTGTGGGAGATTCCTTCACACGCTTCTTGATGGGTGTTGTCCCACAGATCTTCATATTTTCTTGTCTAAAAAAAATTTTTCGAATTATCTGGCTGCATATCTCGTTTATTATTTGTAAATTTGCTACATATAATAATGTCAAACCGTTGACACAATTCCACTCATGAAAATACTATTGAGAGGATACATTTTTCTCAGAAAAGCATTAACATAAACAAATAACCTAATAAAGACTTTTGCTTATGGCACTAAAAAAATGTAAAGAATGTGGGGCTACCATCCCCGACAAAGCTAAGGCTTGCCCAAAATGCGGTTGCCAAGTAGATACGCCGAGGAGATCCGGAAAGTTATGGATTGCGTTAGGAGTGCTTGCGCTTGTATTTATAATAGGTGGCAGCGCCACTTATTTCAAGACGGGAAAGAGTGGTGCAGGTGAAGACACCATACACAAAGACACCTTGGCTTTGCAAACTGACCTCGTCGTCAAGCTCACACCCGAATTCTGCAAGGCAGTAAGAAAGTATAACAGCCTTAGCGATTTTAAGGACGGATTTGCGGTCGTAGAGAAGGGCGAGAAATGGGGAGCAATAAATACAGAAGGAAAAGAAGTTGTGCCATGTGTGTATGATGTGGTGGCATCATTCAATGAAGAACTGGCTGTTGTCTGCAAAAACGACAAATGGGGATTCGTGAACACCAAGGGCGAGTTGGCCATACCATGTACTTATGATTTTGCTTTCGATTTCTCAGAAGGTCTTGCCACCATCAGGAAGAACGGCAAATACGGATTTATCAATAAAAAAGGAGAGGTGGTGATTCCTTTAAAATTTGAAGAGTGCGGAGTTTTCAGCGAAGGACTTGCCTATGCAAGAGACAAAAAGGGAGATTACTTCATCGATACAAATGGTGAGATAAAGATACGCCTGCCTAAAAACTTCTCCTTGTTTGATGGCAGCTCCTATGACAGCTCTTACCCGACATTCCATAACGGAACCTGCAGTATTGTTGTAGGAGACGATTACAACTACGTCATCAACACAAAGGGAGAAAAGGTAACGCCTCCTAAGCCACAACCTTCAGCATCCGAACCGGCTTCCGAATATGAAGTGTTCAGAAACGATGAGGGATTGGTAGGAGTGAAGAACATAAAGACCAACAAAATCGTCGTTCCGGCCAAATACAGTTCCATCGGCAAAAGTGCCAGAGACAATAATGTCATCGAGCTGCATAATGGTGTCGTGGTTGCCACTCTTGATTATAAAGAGATAAAGGATAAAGACGAGGCGTCAGACGATGAAGACAGTATTTACGCCCGCACGTACGACTACAGCATATATGGCTATATTGACATGGAAGGAAACGAAACATTCACGAGCGAAGACTATAAACTTGCAGCTGAGAAACAGCAAATATGAGCAAGATAAGAAACAATGGCAAGAATAAAAAACAACGAACTTTCTGGAGAAATAAGTAATACGTAAAATATCGCTCAAGCTTGCATTCTTGAGCGATATTTTTTTTCGGTGTATCAGACAACGTATCTCGATTATTATTTGTAAATTTGCTACATATTAATAATAATGAACCGTTAATACATTTCCACTCATGAAAAATGCTGTACCTTGGCTAAGCATTCGTAGGAATGCGACACCTTTTTGGCTGTTTTGAGACTCTAATAATTCATTCCGAAGTACCAGAGAGGGATGATGATTCCATGCCCCGTCTCGATATCGTCTTTTACGATACGTCCATTTTTCACATCCTCTATCTGTTTTTTACCTTTCTTCCTTCCGCCAATCTCAAAGGTATAATCACCAATAGTAAAGTCGGAAACCCTAGAGGAAGTAACATTTTGTTTTTCTCTCATCTGATTGTAGAAGAAAGTTTCCCTTATGTTTCCAATATTGGGATTAGGGGTAAGAACTGACATCAGGCTTGGGTTATCGACATAGACTTTTTCTACCTTTCCAAGATTGCGCATTCCCGAAGTATCATCTCTTAGCAGACCTATCATTCCTGCACGTTCCAGATAGACGAGATAATCGGGCACGTTGTTCTTGCTTACCCCGATTTCTGTAGCGAGGTTCTCTACGCTTGGCTTGTAGGGAGCCAACCCAGAAAGGATGACGAGCATACGCTTTAGCTTGCGTGCTGTTGAGGCTTTCATATCAGCATATTGCGGAATATCAACTTCTATCGTTTGGTCTATCACTTGCAGCATTCTTTGCGTAAAATCTCCCTCTATGGCAAATGGGTAATATCCATGGTCGAGGTATGCTCTGAAATGGTAATGGGTGTTCCACTCCCGGAATCTCTACCTGGTGATTGAGTATTTCGTCGAGACAGAAAGCTCTGGTCTTGATGCCTTCAAAAAGTTGCAGGTATTCCCTGAACGACAAGCCTTGCATCATATACATCAGTGCACGGCGGCTCAGATCAGCTTCGCCCTTCTTGATGTCCAATACCGATGAACCAGTAAAGATAAGGTTTAGGGATGGGTGCATGTCGTAAATTTGCTTCAGTTCTCTGCTCCAGCCGGCATATTTGTGAATTTCATCTATATAAAGATGTGTACCACCCTCCTTGATAAACTCGTCAGCGAAGTCAATTAAGGAATGATTTGAAAAATAGATGTTGTCGGCAGACACATACAGGTGATGGCCTTCCTTAGATAGCTTGATGCGCTGAAGTATCATGGTAGATTTTCCAACGCCTCGCGGTCCCACGATACCTATTAATCGTCCATTCCAGTTGATTTCATCATATTTATATCTGATGAAATCAAGCGGAGTACGTTTCAATAACTCCGCCATGTATTCATATAGTTTATTGTCTATCATATCTTGCTCTTTTAGATGAATATCATTTAAAACTGCAGCAAAGATACAAATAATCCCTCAATGAGGGATGAATTCTTTCTAATAATTCCCTCAATAAGGGATGAATTTAATTATTTTTATCCCTCAATGAGGGATTTTTTTGCATGTATATACGAATGCGACACCTTTTTGGTGGTTTGTGCGACCCTCCATTCTGTAGGAGAACAGCCTTCTTTTGTCTTGAAGATTCGGTAAAGATGAGTGCGACAAGAGAATCCACATTCGGCAGAAATGATGTCGTTGCTATAATCTGGATATTCCAACATCATATTTTTGGCAGCGTTAAGACGTATCTCGCTGAGCCATATTCGGAAGTTGGAGTGCAAGCACTGGTCGAAAAACTGGCTCAATTCGTTCTTTGATATACAAAGCGTACGAGAAAGCGTCAGCATGTTCACGTTGCAGTCCTTATAGCCTCCATTCGCACACCACTCATCAAGCTTTTGCTGGACGAATACTCTACGCTCCTCTGAAATCGGGTTCATACGCTTGAAGGTACCCTCCTGTGGGTTTTTCTGCCCACCCGAAAAAGGATTCACCCCCCCCCGATACTCCACACTCCACATTCGGCTTCATTGATTCTTCTTCCTTATACAGGAGTTCTTCTGTTGGAATATAACTGTTGCCAAGAGCGATAAACGTAAGATTGAAGAACAACAGGGCAAACAATGCCAACGGACCTACTATGAACAATAAGGTGGTGGAAAAGATGGCAATCGGCATAAATAGAACTGCGAGCCATAGAATTATTACACTTGCACGCGAATAACTTACGTAAGGCAACAAATCCGTTGCTGCCATTGTCTCCAACATATTTTTACGCCTAATCATCTCGCGGATAATCATGGATATGCAATAGATGACACTTATGCAGCACAGACTCAGCATCAAATAAAGCCCTTCTCTGATATACAGGCTATGATGGAGACTGATACCCACGCAAAAGACCACAATGATGGCAGCATAAATACCACTGCACACAAGGTTCATCTTCCTGAGGTTGGCACGTGTGGTCCAAATGTTATATACAGCCATAGCCATGAGCGAGAAGCAGGGGGTGTAGATGAGGATGTTGATGACAGCCCCAATACTGTCGTCGGTAGCACGGAAACCGAAAGTCATCTGCATCAAATATTGTATCGCCAGCACTATCATGGCGGCAACTATCATCCATCGTGAACGCTCATAACGCTTGTTCTCCCATCTCACATGCAGATGAGAGAATGCCACGAAGAAGGCATTGACGAGCATGAATATGAAACATGCAAACTGAAAAAGAAATAATGAATCCATGGCTTCTTATCTTATGTTTACTTTCTTGTATTTCTGATTAGCAAGTGTTGGTGCACCATTTAGAAATAGTTGCTTGGTCTTTACCTAACATTTCTGCCAACCACTTGTTTGAGTGCTTGGTTACTGCCAACATTATCTTCAATCTGTTTACATCTTTCTTTGCCATAATTATTATAAAATAAGTAAATACGCTTGCAAATACGAAAATAATTTCAGAAAAAGGTACAATATTCTCAGAATGTTTACGAAACATGCAAATAATTGAGTATTTCGCAATATTATTCCTTTCATTGATAATCATAAAATACGAGCGAAAAAGGTTGTTTTGGAGATTTTTGAATTACTACTAACACAGAGATGACATAAATATCATTTCATTGGCCTGCACAATCAAAAGAAAAAATCGGAAAATTATCGTTGTTTTCAGTGTCAATTTATGTTTTCTCATACTTTCATTTTGGGGTTTCTCAATTTTGTTGTTCCCAATTTGTTTCTTTCGTCATTTTGCTATTCCAATAAGTATTGACTATCATCATATTACGAGCAATCAGTAAGATTTCAAGAAAAAGGAAATGGCCGAACTCATGCGGAAGGTATCAATGTAAACATGCTCATATAGAAGCTGAAAGAATGCAACTATTGATGAATAGAATCTGTACTCCTATGAGAGTGTTCAAGCTCAGTTGTGTCTTTTAAAACAGCGTTTAAATGCTATTAAAACAGCGTTTAAACACTGTTTTAACGGAGAATTAAGGCAGCTACATTTCCATATAATCCGACCTCTTTTCCAAAAGGTAGTATGCTTTTCCAAAAAAGGTAGTAAGCTTTTTGAGAAAAGGTAGTATGCTTTTTGGAAAGAGCTCGTAACAAGAATGAATCAGCATTCTGATATAACAACCCGTTGGCGGAGTTAAATTTCCATTTCGTTTGCAAAGAGGAATCGCTGTGACGATTTTATACAGACAAAAACTGCTTAATGTAGCGGTCGAGAGTCTTTCTGTCCACATCACAAAATTTTGCAATCTTGCATTTAGGGACATCCGCCTTAAGTTGCTCTTGGATTACAGTCTCCATCCCGTGAAGTTTGTATTTTTCAGGTGCGCTCATTCTCCCCTTTGGCCGTCCGAGGGTAACGCCTTTAGCCTTCTTCCGTGCCAAAGCCTCTTTTGTCCGTTGGCTGATAAGGTCACGCTCAATCTCCGCCGATAAGCCGAAAGCGAAAGCAAGAACCTTGCTTTGAATGTCATCCCCCAAGCGATAGTTGTCCTTGATAGTCCAAATTCGACACTCCTTTGTCATGCAAATATTCAGGATTTCCATAATCATGAATAAGTTACGTCCAAGGCGAGACAGTTCAGAGCAAACGATAAGGTCATTCTTGTGTACACGTTTCAAGAGTTTTCCCAGTTCACGTTTGTTATATGCTTTAGTGCCACTTATTGTTTCCTCAATCCATCCGCCAATTACCAACTTGTTCCGTTCACAGAATTTATTAATCTCAAATCGCTGGTTCTCTACTGTCTGTTTATCACTGCTTACCCTAATATAACCGTAAACCATCTTTCGTGGCAATGATTCTATCTCTCGAACTCTTTCAAGTAGTCATCCAAACTATGGTATAAAGGGACGCCGTAACGTTTACAGGTTATCCGTACATTATCATATCTGTAATAATCGGGTTCGCAAATGACACGCATCTTTCCTGATTGCATATAAATTCCCATTTCCAAAAGAGAGATGGGAGATTTGCTACTTCCTAATATATTCATAATAATCAAGTCCGCTTTCTCTAAATGTTCAAGTTCCCAATTGACTTGGTGCTCGAAATCCGACATTTCGCCACTTAATCCTTTTCCCCTGCGCGGATTAAAAAGCATATATTTCCCCGATTCTTTTTGCCTGAACCATTCAGCTGTATTCTTTTGCCAATCTACGCTTTTCCCCATGTCTATGGTTCCTGCCAAGAATATTTTATAATATTGGTCTGCATTTTCAACATCCTGCTCATCTACGGGAGTCAATACGACTACTTCGGATTGTGCCCAAAAGGAAACAGGAAGGAGCAACATAAAGTATGCTATCAAAAATAATCTTTTCATATTTATCTGTTATTTTTCATGCGAAGGTATGGAAAAGCCAGAAAAGATACAAGAGTAACGGTGTTTTAGAGAGAAATTATTATATTTGCCATCTAAAGATCTGTAGCCATGAAGATAAAATTACCGTTAAACATAAACCATAAAGAGGAGCATGTCGATACGCAATGTTTGGTTGTTATCGGCACGAATGGCATTGGCAAAAGTTCATTCGGTAAAATGATAGCCAGCCAATATCCTGATAAATCAACCATCATATCGGGATTGCATGCTTTATTCATCTCCACCCAGCCAGGAGACAAAAAAGATGATGAAGGTTGGTTGCAACTGCAAACTCTTATCAAAGAGAGATTGCTGCTGCCGCGTATTACGGATTATGAGAAGTTGATTGTCCAATTACAGCAGGAAGAATTCGAGATTGCCGTCAATTATAAGGAGTCTTGTAAAAAAGAAGAGGGATTACAACCTCCAGTAACGAAATTGGATTTAATCCAGACCGTTTGGGAAGAAATGTTCCCCCATAACCGTTTGGTAAGGAAGTCGGGCTTCTTTGAAGTGGCATCCACTTACCATCGCAGTTTGTCTTATAATGCAGGAAGGATGAGCGATAGTGAGAAACTTGTCTTTTACCTTATAGGCGCCGTCCTTTGCACCCAGCCGATCCCTGTTGATAATTGAAGAACCTGAAACTCTATTGCACGATTCCATCAAGAATCTTTTATGGGACAGAATCGAACAGCTAAGACCCGATTGCACCTATATCTATTTAACCCACGACATCGACTTTGCTTTGTCCAGGAGGTCATGCAAACGATTATGGATTAGGGATTTTGATGCCGACAACAAAATATGGGATTACCAAGTGATTGAAAACAGCACCTCTTTGCCTGAAGAGGTGTATATGGAGGTTTTGGGCAACAGGAAACCTGTCCTTTTCGTAGAAGGGACAGAAAATAACAGCATAGACATCCGCCTTTACTCCCTTGTCTTTCCCGATCACATGGTCAAACCGATGGGAGGTTGCCAGAAAGTGATAGAGACGACCAAAGCATTCAACCAAATGAAGGAGTTCCATACGTTGGATAGTTTCGGTATCGTTGACCGCGACAGGCGCACGGAGAATGAGATTGAATATCTGAACCGGCAACATATTTTCGTGCCTGACGTGGCGGAAGTCGAGAATCTGTTGATGTTGGAAGAGATTATCAAAACGGTAGCAACCAAACTTAGGAGGAATCCGGACACTGTCTTTGAAAAGGTGAAAAAGAATGTTATCCAACTCTTCAAGAATGACTTGGAGGAACAGATAATCTTGCATACAAAACATAAAGTCAAGAAAAAGTTGGAGAGTTCTTTGAATTACAAGATTCATTCCTTCGAGCAACTCAATGAACATGTGGAAGAAATCCACGAGCGCATCCGTGTGGAAGATGTATATGAAACGATACGTAGGCGGTTTGTATCCTATATTGAAACAGGCAATTATAAATTAATCTTACGTGTTTATAATCAAAAATCCATGCTCCCGGATAGCCAAGTCTGCCAGCTCTGCGGTGTCCATTCCAAAGACTCTTATCTCGATTACATCCTTAGTCTGTTGCGGAAAAACGGCAATGAGGCGGAAACAATCCGCAAAGCCATCCGGGACTCCTTGGGTGTTTCAAAATAGCATTAAACAGGAATCGTCAGTCAGATGGAAACGTTTCATAAAGAGATTAACGAATGGGTAGAACTCTACTCCCAGCCTTTGCTTAACCGTGCACTTTCCTTGGTGGCAAACAAAGAAGATGCCATGGATATCGTGCAAGAGGTGTTTGTCGCAGCTTTGTCGGCAAGGAAATCGTTCGAGCACAAGAGTTCGCCGCTGACTTGGCTGCAAAACATTCTCAGGAACAAAGTGGCAGACTTCTACCGAGACCGTTATCGAAAGCCGACGACGAGCATGAGCGACTTCTTTGACGAGACTGGATCATGGATTGACAATAGCGTGGGTAGCAAGTGGAATGTGGCAACCGATAATTCGGATGAACAGCAAGCTTTGGTTGAGACACTCGACAAATGCTTGGAACGGCTTCCTAATCGGTGGAACATTACAGTTAGATTATATTATATAGAGGAGAAAAAGGCCAGTGAGGTGTGCAGGGAGCTTGGTATCAACACCACGAACTTGTGGAAAATCCTCCAGCGAAGCCGCATGCAATTAAGAAAGTGTATCGAGTTAAACTGGTTTGAAAAGTTATGAAAGCAATGCTGAACAAATTACTGCATATCGTGATAATGCCGTGCAGCCATGTCCCTGAGTTATTGGAAAGACAAAATGCAAAAGCGTTGCCTTTCCATAAAAGGGTGCGCCTTGCGGCTCATCTGTCATTGTGCAAACTGTGTGCTGCTTATGCCTTAAAAGTAGAACAAATAGATAAAATGCTAACAAAGAAATATGCCAACAAGGGAAAAGAAGAGCAGTTTGACGATTCTGAATTGCAGTTGTTTAAGGAAAGGATGAAGAAAAAGTTAGGAAAAAAGTCATAATATCGTGTCAGTATTATAAAGAATGTTCGACTATAAGTGAAGAATACCTCTTGGTACAATCTGTATTATTTAGAGATTCAACATTAATAACACTTATAATATGAACGTAAAAAAACAACTCATTCAGGACAACCAGGTATTTCAGCTTGGTTTTTACATGACACTTTTCGGAACCGCCCTCGCCCTCTTATGGATAGGGATTTTCAAGTTTACAAATGTCGAAGCAGCTGCTATCAGGCCTTTAATAGAGAATCATCCCTTATCGTTTTGGATATACGATGTGTTCAGCGAGCAAAGTGTTTCGTGTTTGGTGGGCATCATAGAGATTGTGTTGGCGATTCTTCTGCTTCTTTCTCTGAAAGTGAAAGCACTTAGGCTCTATGCCGGAATTGGTTTGATTGTAGTCTTCAGCACAACCCTTAGTTTTCTTGTCTTTACTCCTGGCGTGTGGAACATCGTAGAGGGAGTAGTAGTAACAGACTTCTTTATACTTAAAGACATTGTATTCTTAGGAGCCGGCTTTATGCTGCTTGGAAACCGGAAGTAATCAATTAAACAGCAAAATAGTATGAGAAGAACAACCGTCGTTGCCGTATTACTTGTGGCCTTGTACGCTCTTACAGTGTTTGCCAATTCTATGCGGACGAAAAGCAACGAAACAATAGCAATCGAAGAAATGAAACCGAAGAAAGAAATATATTTGGCAGGGGGATGCTTTTGGGGAACTGAGCATTTTATCAAACAGATATACGGAGTGACAGCTACAGAAGTTGGATATGCTAACGGTAAAGGGAGAAAACCCGATTACCGCTCCGTGTCAACCGGTAAAACTGGGTTTGCCGAAACTGTGAGAGTAATCTATGACCCTGAAGTAATCAGTTTGGAGAATCTTCTTGACCTGTTTTACGAGACAATTGACCCTTTGAGTGTGAACAAGCAAGGCAATGACTTTGGAACGCAGTACCGCACAGGTATCTACTATATTGACAAAGCTGATAGTGTGCTTGTGAAATCTTCATTGGCAAAGCTCGCACAACATCATTCGCACCCTTTGGCAGTGGAGCAGCAAGAACTTGTAAACTTCTACAAAGCCGAGGAGTATCACCAAGATTACCTTGATAAGAATCCTAACGGATATTGCCATATTCCACAAAAGTTGTTCGAGAAAGCCAAGCAAACACATCCTGCAACTCAAGAAGGCAACACAAGGTTCACTCGCTCTGACGATGCCTCACTGAAGAAGCAACTTTCTCCTCTGCAATATAAAGTTACGCGTATGAATGCCACTGAACCTCCCTTCAACAACGAGTATTGGGATGAAAAGCGGGAAGGAATATATGTAGACATCACAACAGGAGAACCTCTTTTTACGTCTACGGATAAGTTCGATTCTGGTTGTGGTTGGCCAAGTTTCTCAAAAGCGATAGATAGTTCACTCGTGACGGAGAAACTGGATAAGTCGCATGGCATGACACGCATAGAAGTACGCAGCAAAAAAGGCGATGCCCACTTAGGGCACGTGTTCAATGATGGACCTATCGAACATGGGGGAATAAGATATTGTATTAACAGCGCATCGCTGCGTTTCATCCCGAAGGAAGAAATGGAGAAGGAAGGTTACGGAGATTATCTTCCCCTTATTGATAAATAGAATCCCTCCTGACTTTGTTACTAAGTATGCATTTATTCGAATGTTTACGATGAAATCAGGTGAAGCCAATAAAAAAGCGGTGTGTCATAACAATCATTTGACACATCGCCTTTTTATTAACAATCAAGGTAATAAGGTAATCAATTCAAATTTAATTTGTCTGTTCCCGGAACAGTTATTCCGTTTTTCCAAACGCAACGAACATTCAAATTACGATCCATAACCACGATATCCGCATCTTTGCCATGTTGCAAAGTGCCTTTCTTGTCAGCTATTCCAATCAGACGGGCAGGAGTCTCAGAAGCCATGCGAACAGCATCCTGCAATGAGATACCCGCTTTCATCACCATGGTGCGAACCAATTCATCCATCGTAGCCAAACTACCAGCTAAAGAAGTGTGGTCTGCTAATTTGCATACTCCATCTTCTATGACATATCGGGGGTCGATTGTCGGGTTTTCCCAAGCTGCATAAGAGACAGCGTCTGTAACCAAACAAGTCCTTTCTACCCCTTTCAGCTTATATACCAATTTCAATATGGTGGCAGGCAAATGTGCACCATCAGCAATCACTTCCACTGTCATATCATCCATCAAGTAAACGCTTTCTACCGTTCCTTCGTATTTGTATTCATTACGCTTGTGGAATCCCGGCATCGCATTGTAGAAATGTGCTGCATGGCTAAATCCAGCGGCAAAAGCCTCTTTGATTAATCCAAATTCAGCTTCTGTATGAGTAACAGCAAGCATGATACCCTTTGATTTAACATACTTGGCAAACTCAAGTGCGCCTTCCAACTCAGGACTAATATCCCAACGTTTGATGCAGTTGGTTGCATTCAATATATCCTTGTATTCCGCCTCGTCAATCTGTCTGAGGGAATCACCAAACAAAGAGCTGGACATTTTAGGATTCAAATAAGGACCTTCCACATGCAATCCGCCAACGACTGGATTTTTTTCAGCCATCATTGTCTCACATACTTTGGCAGCCTGTTTGATTTCATCTGGTGAAGAGGCTGTCAATGTCGGGAAAATCGTAGTCGCACCGTGTGCAAGGTGGGCTTTGACTGCTGAGTCAAAAGCTTCCGGTGTCCCTTCCTTAAAATCGTGTCCTCCTCCACCATGAACGTGCATGGCAACAAATCCGGGAAGCACATGCATGCCTCTGGCATCTATTACTTTTGCTCCAATAACAGCTAAGTCGCTATTGGTTACTTCCAAAATCTTCCCATCACTAATAAGGACAGAGCCTCCTTCCACCCAGCCTTGGGGAGTCAAGATACGTCCATTGATTATTTGCGTCAGCATTGTTTTTCGTTATTTAAGGATATTAAAAAAGTTTGTTTGTTCCATCTACCAATTTTCCCATAGCCCAAACGGCACGGACATTCAAGTCTCTGTCGAGCACAACAATATCTGCATCCTTGCCACGCTGCAAAGAGCCTTTCCTATCGAAAACTCCCATGATGCGTGCAGGTGTTTCAGAGGCCATTCGAACTGCATCAGCCAATGGAATATCTGCTTTTTGCACCATTGTGCGAATCAAACGGTCCATTGTCGCAATACTTCCAGCCAAAGCTGAACGGTCGGACAATTTACAAACGCCGTCTTCGATGATTACACGAGGATCAAACGCTGTTTTGGAATCTGTGGCAGTGCAAGCCAAAGAGTCAGTAACCAAGCAAGTACGTTCCACACCTTTAATCTTGTAGACCAAACGTAAAATAGTTGGAGGGACGTGGATGCCGTCTGCAACAATTTCCACAGTCATGTCATCAATCAAGTAGATACTTTCTACTGTTCCTTCATATTTATATTCTCTACGCTTATGGAATCCTGGCATTGCGTTATAGAAGTGGGTTGCGTGTTTATAACCTACTTCGTGTGCAGTAAGAATATCTTCAAATTCAGCTTGCGTATGCCCCACTGCTGCTAAAACACCTTTAGATGTTATATATTTACCAAACTGGATAGCACCCGGCAATTCAGGAGCCGCATCCCAACGTTTGATGCAGTTCGTATCTTCCAACAATGGAATATATTCTTCCGGATCTGGATCCTTAATCCATTCCGGGATTTGTGCTCCAGCCATTTTTTTATTGAAATAATGACCTTCCAAGTGAAGTCCCAATACTGGGCTATTAGGTTCAGCCATCATTTTTTCAGTCGTTTCAGCAGCTGCTCGAATCATTGGAATCGTAGATGAAGAAAGAGTCGGGAAAATAGAAGTAGTTCCGAACTTCATGTGTGTATCAATTGCTACACGGAATGCCTCTTCTGTTCCTTCCATGAAATCTCTTCCTCCAGCACCATGAGAGTGGATTTCGATGCCGCCCGGTACGATATACATTCCTTTGGCATCAATCAATTTTGCACCAACGACAGCAAGGTCGCAATTTGTAACTTCCAGGATTTTATTATCCTGAATCAAAACAGAACCGTCTTTAAGCCAGCCCTGCGGGGTAAGAATCTTACCATTTATAATCTGTGTCAGCATTGTTGTGTTTTTTATTTTGTTTTTCATTGAATATGAGATTGTCTAAATAAACTCATGCTTCAATATTATTGGCAAATATAAGAAAAAACTCCTGCAAAACAAAAAGCCTGATTAAAATCCAGTCATAAAATACCAGAACTTAATCAGGCTTTAATAGCTCTTATATTATTTTATTCCCATTCGATTGTCGAAGGTGGTTTAGAACTGATATCATAAACAATGCGGTTGACACCTTTCACCTTATTGATAATCTCATTGGAGGCTTTACCCAAGAATTCATAAGGCAAGTGAGCCCAGTCCGCAGTCATTGCATCCGAAGATGTCACAGCACGCAAAGCCACAGTGTTTTCATAAGTGCGTTCATCTCCCATTACTCCCACTGAACGAATTGGAAGCAAGATGGCTCCTGCTTGCCATACTTTGTCATACAATCCCCATTCACGCATCAAGGACATATAGATATCGTCCGCTTCTTGGAGGATTCTCACTTTCTTCTGTAATATCACCTAAGATTCTAATGCCCAAACCAGGACCTGGGAACGGATGACGTTTAATCAGATGTTCCTGCATTCCTAATTCTATTCCCACACGGCGAACCTCGTCTTTGAATAATAGACGCAATGGCTCTACTAATTTCAAGTTCATCTTTTTAGGTAATCCGCCCACATTGTGGTGGCTCTTAATGGTTGTGCCTGTAATTGACAAAGATTCGATTACGTCAGGATAAATAGTTCCTGCCCCAACCATTTAATATCTTTCAGCTTTTGCGCCTCTTCTTCGAAAACATCGATAAAGCCCTTGCCAATAATCTTACGTTTCTGTTCCGGATCGGTCACTCCTGCCAACTCTCCATAGAATTTAGCCTTAGCGTTTACTCCGATAACATTCAAACCAAGGTGCTCATAATCTTTCAATACATTCTCAAACTCGTTCTTACGCAACAATCCATGATCCACAAAGATACAAGTTAGATTCTTGCCAATAGCCTTGTTAAGCAACACTGCTGTCACAGAAGAATCGACACCACCTGACAATGCCAAGATGACTTTGTCATCGCCCAACTTTTCCTTAAGTTCAGCGACTGTGGACTCTATAAATGATGCCGGAGTCCAATCTTTGGCACAGCCGCAGATATTCAAGAAGTTATCCAACAGCTTGGTCCCATCAACTGAGTGGAACACTTCCGGGTGGAATTGTACACCCCATGTCTGTTCTCCTTCAACATGATAAGCTGCATTCTGTACATCTTTCGTGCTGGCAATAATCTTGAAACTGTCAGGCAATTCAGTAATGGAATCACCATGCGACATCCAAATTTGAGAACCAGCTTTAATATCTTTGAACAATGGGTCGTCTGCATCAATTGTAGAAAGATTAGCACGACCATATTCGCGGGAATTTGCCGATTCAACTTTTCCACCTGACGTATAGGCGATATATTGTGCTCCGTAGCAAATGCCTAAAACAGGATATTTCCCTCTTATCTGACTCAAATCAGCCTTGAAGGCATTCGGGTCATATACAGAATATGGACTACCAGAAAGGATGACGCCTTTTACATCGGTAGCATCATGTGGGAATTTGTTGTACGGAACTATTTCGCAATACATATTCAGCTCTCTGACTCTTCGTCCGATGAGTTGTGTTGTCTGCGAACCGAAATCAAGAATGATAAGTTTCTCGTGCATGCAATTCAGTTATTAAATTTATTGTGCAAATGTAATGATAAAAATCGGTAAGAGCTATATTCACCCTTGCTTATTGTTGTTTTTGCCAAATATTCCAAGCAGCAACAGCTTGTAGCCATAGCATTTCCAACCCGTTTTTAACCACAGCTCCCCGTTCTTTCCCTTTTGTCATGAACAAGGTCTCATCTGGATTGTATACTAAATCATACAATATATGTCGTGGGGAGAGTAAATCGTATGGAATATTCGGGCAATTATGGATGTTGGGGAACATTCCCAATGGAGTCGTATTCACGATAACCGTATGTTCCGCCATTACCCCCAAGTGTAAGAGCATCGTATGTCAGGCAAGACTCTTTGGATTCCCGGGAAACGAATGTCGCTTTTTATCCCTAATTGCTTTAATCCATGAAATACAGCCTTGGATGCTCCGCCCGTTCCTAAAAATCAGTGCTTTTTTTATGCGAAGAAGTCAATAAGGGTTTGATGGACTCCCTGAATCCTATCACATCAGAATTATAACCAATCAATTTAGTTTCACCACCAACTCCGGTTGTAAACTTGATGACATTGACTGCTCCTATCTGCCTTGCATCTTCATCCAAACCATCCAATAAAGGGATAATTTGTTGTTTGTAAGGAATGGTCACGTTCAACCCGTTCAGCTCTGGATTATCTTTAATGACTTGTTTAAATGCTCCTATTGTGGGAATTTCAAAATTCAAATATTGGGCATCTATGTTTTCCGTTTCAAACTTCTTGTTAAAGAAGTTGCGGGAAAAAGAATGTCCTAAAGGGAAACCTATTAAACCATACTTCTGCATAATCGACACTTTATTTAGTTCCTGTATATAATGAGCATATCCCCCATGTAAGGGCACGTGCCTTGGCTTCTTTAAATCCTATTTTAGCCAACAATTCCGCCATGACACTTCCTTGAGGCACCACTTTGATAGAAGCTGGCAAATAACTATAAGCCGCTTTCTCTTTAGAAACTAGTCTGCCTATATTAGGAATGACTATTTTGGAGTATATCTGATAAAGCTGTTTCATGGGGAAATGCTCGGGGGTCGAAAGTTCCAAAATCATCAGATGTCCACCCGGTTTCAGTACTCTATACATTTCAGACAGACCTCGCTCTATGTCTTCAAAGTTGCGGACGCCAAAAGCTGCTGTGACAGCATCAAACGAATCATTTGAATAAGTAAGATTTATGCAGTCTTGATATTCAAACTTCACAGATTCTTGCAAATGCAGTTCTTCCGATTTTTTGCGGGCAACATCCATCATTCCTTCAGAAATATCGGCTCCTATTATCTGTTTAGGCTGTAATTCTTCTTGCATAGAAATGGCAAGGTCGCCGGTTCCTGTTGCTATATCCAGAATGACTTGAGGTGAAAAAGGGCGCAAGGAAGCTATTCCTTTCTTGCGCCATCCTTTATCAAAGCCAAAAGAGAGTGTATGGTTCAGCAAATCGTATTTTCCTGCAATAGCATCAAACATACGCTTTACCTGAACACCTTTATGCTCTTCTTTATTATAGGGAAGTATGTTCTCTGAACCGTACTTCATTTCTGATTATTTACGGTTTGACAAATAATCAGTCACGTTCTTTTCAATACGTTGGGCGATATTATCCGTATCAGTCTTCACAAATGTTTCACCAGTAATGTGTTCGAACAATTCAATATAACGATTGCTGATACCTTCTACGATAGCCGGAGTCATCTCAGGGACTTGTTGTCCTTCTTTCCCTTGGAATCCATTGTCCATCAACCACTCACGCACAAACTCCTTGGAAAGTTGTTTCTGGGGTTCGCCTTTGACAAATCTCTCTTCATAACCTTCCAAGTAAAAGTAACGGGATGAATCTGGAGTATGGATTTCGTCCATCAAATAGATTTGTCCATTATGTTTGCCGAATTCATATTTGGTATCAACCAATATCAAGCCTCTCTTTTCAGCAATTTCAGAACCTCTCTTGAACAATGCCAATGTATATTTTCTAACAAAGCATATTCTTCAGGAGTAGCCAATCCACGAGCCAAAATCTCTTCTTTAGAGATATCCTCGTCATGTTCGCCTACTTCAGCTTTTGTTGTTGGAGTTATGATTGGTTCCGGGAAACGTTGGTTTTCACGCATTCCTTCCGGAAGTTTCACACCACATATTTCACGCACACCGCTCTTATATGCACGCCAAGCACTTCCACAAAGATATCCACGAACAATCATTTCCACTGGGAATCCTTCGCAACGTACACCGACTGTTACCATCGGATCGGGAGTAGCCAACTTCCAGTTCGGGCAAATATCCGTTGTTGCATCCAGGAACTTGGCAGCAATCTGGCTTAACATCTGTCCTTTGAATGGAATACCTTCAGGCAGAATCACGTCGAATGCCGAAATACGGTCGGTAGCTACCATGACCAATAAATCGTCTCCTACACTGTACACATCACGTACTTTACCATGATAAACACTCTTCTGACCCGGAAAGTGAAAAGCTGTTTTTACTAAAGCTGTTTTTCATAACTTAATCTATTTTATTTTCTGTATGACTTGTATCCTTTTTTGCGGCACGGAGCTTACTCTTGTCAAACTTGTCGTAAGCCTCCACAATACGCTGTACCAGCTTATGCCGTACAATATCTTTCTTGTTGAATTCTACCCGTCCGATACCCGGTACATTTTTCAATATGCCCATCGCTTCCTTCAATCCGGAAGTAACCGAGACCGGCAAATCGATCTGTGTCATATCACCCGTCACGATCATCTTGGCATTCATGCCGAGACGTGTCAGAAACATCTTGATCTGATGGGTGGTTGTGTTCTGGGCTTCGTCCAGGATAATGACGGCATCATTGAGGATCCGCCCACGCATAAAGGCCAAAGGGGCAATCTGGATGACATTGTTTTCCATATATTCCTTCAGCTTGACAGCCGGAATCATATCTTGCAAGGCATCGTAGAGCGGTTGCAAGTACGGATCGAGTTTGTCTTTCATCTCTCCGGGCAGGAATCCCAGCTTCTCACCCGCTTCCACCGCCGGACGGCTCAGGATAATCTTGCGCACTTCCTTATTCTTCAGGGCTTTCACGGCAAGGGCAATGGCCACAAAGGTTTTTCCCGATCCGGCAGAACCCGTCACAAAGACCAAGTCGTTTTCCTCGAATGCCTTGACCAGCAGTTGCTGGTTTTCAGTCCGCGCGGTAATGGGTTTACCATTCATCCCGTGGATAATCAGATTTTCCTGTTTGACCACGGTCGGCCCTTTTCCCTTCACAGTGTCGATGATGACTTCCTCGCTCAACGAGTTGAATTCTTCGCAGTACTTTTCAATTTCACGAATCTTCTTTAAAAACAGTTCCGATTCCTCTTCATCGCCAATTACTTTCATCACGTTGCCTCTGGCTACAATCCGAAGTTTGGGAAACAGCGTCTTGATGAGCTGCATATTGCTGTTATTCACACCATAAAATATGACCGGATCAACCGTCTCAAGAATATAAATTCGTTCAATCATTCAGTTTTTATTTTAGTTAGAAAGAAATGCACGTTGCTTTCTTTTTTGTAAGCATTAACTGAAGTACAGTTTTTAAAGGTTATAGCAGTCATGTAATTTTGCCATTGCAATATTGCAACAACAATAACCTTTTTATTTATGACAAAAGAAGAGTTTTTAGAGATTCAATCAGAAGTATTGTCTGGAGGGAAACAGTTAAAGTCAATTTTGGCAGTGCATGGAGTTCCTTATTCGACTTATAACTACTGGCGTAATAAGATTACATCCAACGATGGGAATTTGCCTATAGCACCTATATCTATAAAGGACGCGGATGTTGCAGGAAGTTATTCAACATTTGAAAATGTTGATGCAACCGGTGTCGTATTGGCTTTCCCTAATGGACTCCGAGTTCATTTTGGTCATGGAAGCGAACATGTTTTTAATGGAACTGTTAAAGAAGAGTCTAAGCCATGTTCTGTCTGAATGATACAATGCGTTATCACCTGTGTCCCGGATGCACAGATATGCGTAAGGGAATAAACTCTCTGATAGGCGTGGCCAAGGAAAAAATGTGTGCCAATGTACGCAATGGAGATGTGTTTATTTTCATCAGCCACAGTCGCAGACTCATGAAATTACTTCATGCAGAGGATGGAGGCATGGTTATGTATGTAAAACGTCTGGAAGCCGGGAGATTCAGACTTCCGGAATATGATCCTCAAAGCAGGAGTTATCAGATGGAATGGCGTGATCTGGTAGTCATGGTTGAAGGCATCCGGGAAGACCCCTCTGCACGTCTTCGCCGACTGCGGGCAGAGCGTACAGAATACCACATATAAGCGAACCCTATTCGTTTTTTATCCTGTAGAAGTTGTATATTCCACTGGTTATTAGTATCTTTGCTTGAAATAACACGGATATGGCTTCTGAAGAAATCCTACATATGACCATCGAGTCATTGGTGAAAACCAATGAGCAACAGGCACGCCAGCTTGAGGAGATGTCCGTACGTATTAAGGAACTTACTGCCCAGCTTGCCTGGTTCCAGCGTCGCATGTTCGGTCGCAGCAGCGAAAAAAAGAATGGCGCTTGATGGGCAACCCAGCCTGTTTGACAGCACAGGGGAATCCGTGCCGGTCACCGGCATGGAGGAAGAAGGGCCTGAAGAAAAACCCGTGCGGACCGTCATATCACGCAAAGGCAAGCACGGATCCAGAGAAAACTGGGAGAATCTTCCCGTACTGGAAACAATCATCCATGAACCGGAGGACATTGACCTGGGACGTTACCGTAGAATCGGAGAAGAAATTACGTATGTGGTGGAACACAAGCCGGGCAAACTATACCGTGTGGCCCATGTACGTCCCAAATATGGCCTTATAAATCCTGCGGAAATCGTAGAGAGAGGCAAGGGGATACTTATTGCCCCCATGCCACTGTTCCCTATATACAAGGGTGTTCCCGGAGCAAGCCTTCTGGCTGAAATCCTCCTGCAGAAATATGAATACCACATGCCGTTCTACCGCCAGGTCAAACAGCTGGCACATTTGGGTATGAACGGGCTGAAGGAAGCAACCATTACCGGATG
Source organism: Phocaeicola vulgatus (assembly GCA_022009975.1). Classification (GTDB taxonomy): domain Bacteria; phylum Bacteroidota; class Bacteroidia; order Bacteroidales; family Tannerellaceae; genus Parabacteroides. The sequence goes on from CP091733.1 coordinate 1,305,902, forward strand.
GTTCAAGCGTTCGATGGAACTGTTACGACCTCTGTATAATGTCCTGGTAAAGGAAATACTGAGAAGCGACTGCTGCCAGGCAGATGAGACAACCACGAATGTAATCAATCCTGAAAAGCACGCCACAGACCGTGAATATGTATGGATGATACGTGCCGTGACGGAGAAACTTGCAGCCTTTTTCTATGAGGAGGGTTCCAGGTCCGGAAAAGTCATCAAGGAACTCACGGACAGGCACAATTACAAGGGATATCTACAGTGTGACGGTTTTGCGGGTTATACTTCTGCCTACAAGCCGGGGCTCGGTGTGACCCTTGTGAACTGCCTTGCCCATATACGCCGTTACTTCGAACAGGCCCTTGAAGAGAACCGAAAGCCTGCATCATGGTTTCTTCGCAAAATACAGGGACTTTATATGATAGAACATGAATGCGACAGGGACGGGATGACATATGAACAGCGCAGGCTTGAAAGAGAGTCCCGTTCCAAACCTTTAATGGAAGAGATGCGCACATGGATGGAGACCGAGGGACTCCGTTACAGCCAGCGCACATTGATAGGGAAGGCTGTCAGTTATGCTTATACCAGATGGGGAAACATGATGCACATACTTGATGATGGAAGGCTACTGCTTGACAACAATCTTGCGGAAAACGAGATACGCCCCATTACACTCGGGCGTAAGAATTATCTCTTCTGTGGAAACCATGAAGCAGCGGAAAACATGTGCGTCATTACTTCATTGCTGGCTACCTGTCGTAATCATAATGTAAACCCAAGAACATATCTTAATGATATAATTGCCAAAATGCCATATATGGAAAAGGCATCGGAAGAAGAACTTATAGATATACTTCCACACCGGTGGATATTCTCAAATCCGGAAGCCGTAGTCAATAATATACGCAACATGGCCAAATAATAACTATTAGTGTATTACTATAAATACGAGCTGCAACTGAAAAAATTGCAGCTCGTATAATTATATATGTACTTCAGTTAATGCTTACACTGAAAAAATTGCAGCTCGTATAATTATATATGTACTTCAGTTAATGCTTACTCTTTTTTGAATAGGCAAAATTAAAAATAAATTTCCAAAATTAGTCGCTTCCGGATGGAATATTCCGTGGCTTCGCTGATGTGGTTCGGATAAGGATTGATGGCAGAGAAAGAAATAAGAGTTTTGATAGAAAGAGAAGCAATTAGCATTTTTTATAAGGAGACGCAACGTTGCGTCGACCGATAGCGCAATTAAGCGAAGACACCGTTCGCTTATAACCGAAGACAGGCTTCGCTTAGGTGCGAAGGCTTCATTCGCAACGGGGCGAAGACCGCCTTCGCTTACTTAGTGGTTATTCAACTTTCAATGGCACCGGGCAAACGAGGGTACGCGGATTCTTTAATAAACTGTTCCCACTGGCGAAATAGGTTTCAATCTCCAGCCGGTAGTTGCCTGCCAATAGGCCGGTCGGGAAGATGAAGATGATTTTCGATGGGTCATTCACTCCTAATACTTTCACTTCTTCGGCCGATTCGCCCTCATTATACAAGCGGAAATGGCCGATGCCGCTGCCATCGGCATTGAGGCATTTGATCTTCGAACCGGTAACTTCCACCATGCCGCCCGGCGTAACGGTTCCGTCGGTCTTGCCGGTGGTGAGGTCTTTCACACGGTCGATCTTCGCGCCGCCCAGCTCCTACACGCTGTCAATGTAAAGCTTCACGCCGGCCAATCCATCTTTTACAATCTGGTTGACGGTCACATTTACCCCGCATTTCATGCCTTTGTCGTCCAGCACCTCGCCGTGCGAGTCGAACGAGCCGGTGATGGTGGGCGAGAAACGCACGTTCTCGGTCATGACCGGATAGCCGGAATAGAGGATGTGGCGGATCTTCTCTTCCACCAGCTTCATGATGCTGAGGATGGTATCCAAACGATACTCTGTACGTTCGCGCACAATCTCTTTGGCGATGTACTCCAGCGACTTGGTATCACTGAATGTCTTGACGGAAGCGGTATAATCGTCCGTCCGTTCCGTAATCTTGTTTTCCCGCAGTTCCACGGGCCAAACATACTCTTGTTTTTTGTTTTCGTCAGCCATAATAGAATGGATTTAGAAAGTTAATAATATATTAATAAGCCTTTAGCATTCCTCCTTTTTCTACTTTGAATCCTCCTTCTAAATTGACAGATTCAGACGCATTTAAAATAACATCTGCACCTTCTTTTAAAATCACCGGACCTTCACTTTGTAAAAGTGTTACTTTTTCTCCTGCTTTAATGTGAATGCCTTGTATATATTTTTCAGCAACAATCGTTTCATTTTGTATAAAAATATTATCTGGATCCTTCATGTACGGAATATAATTCTGTTTAGTAATAGTAACAAGGTATGGCTTAGAAACATTGGAAAAAGTGGAAGCTGATGTGTTTTTACGAACCTCATAATAACTTTCACCATTATCTAAAGCACTTATCAGACATATTGTTGAATTACTAACATGAGAATCTATTGTAACATTATTGCCGTTTTCTGTTATTGACACATTAGAGAAAACGGAAGGTACAGCTGTCCAAATAGGGATTTCAGGGCAACCGATGATGTTGTGTGACAGTTTGAGATATGCATAAACTCCTGTATTAGAATATTTATTTTTCGAAATTGCTTGTGCAACACCTACATTACAATTATTAGGAAGAACTTTCATAAACTCTTTGAAAAAATCAGATGAAGAAGAAACAAAACCAACTCTTGTGTTTCCTAAATACAAAGGACCTCCACCATTTATTTCAGAAGTAAAGGTTTGTCCCATATTGGGAGTATCTGTATTATTTCCATAACGATCAAAAGGTGTTGTTTCACATGAAATTGAATAATAAACAGAAGGATAATCTACGTTGGTCATATTATCAAAGCCATTGCCCTGTTCTGAAATATCAGCCCCTTCCATACCTGCATATCCATTATCTAATGAAGTAACTTTATACTTGGGCTGACCATTTATTCCTTTAGTAGCGACTGCCACATTAGTAGGTCCTCCATGCCCCATAAAACTACATATTCCATAATGATTATTAAACTCGTCTATAACAGCTTTTCCTGTTGGAAATGCAGGGACACTCCCTGTATTGGATCCACCTTCTTCATTAAAAACAACACGATTCGCAGAAGGAATCCATGTAGCTCTATTTAAAACTATATTAGCTTCATTACCTTGTAATAATTGATCCGCTTGTGTAAAAAAAGCTTTTGTCAAATAGTTAAAATCTCCTTTCCCTGGGTTTTGCTCGTATAGTAATACTTTTTTTATCCATGTTTGAATTTGAACTGGACTATTAACCAAAATCCTTCCAATATAAATTTCAGGATAGAAATCTATATTATCATTAATTTCCCCATAGATTCCATCTTTATCACTATCCCAATTCCCATCGAAATCAGAAAAATAAAGATCTGTAGGTATATTTTTTTGAGATTCATTTAAACCTCCAAACTGATAGTTATAATATGCATATCGGATTGGTAAAATATTTATATCTCCTCCCAATAAAACATACTCACATCCATTTTGATATGCGTCAGATAAAAACTGTCTGAGTTTTCCGGCATCATCATTGATACCTGAAATCAAATCTCCAGTATAAGCGTTTTTTATATCTTCAATAGTAACCAAATCTATAGAAATACCTTTTCTTTTTTTCCACGCCATAAATTCATTAAAAGATGAAGCCAATTCCGCGCTAGTGACAATAATGTATTGCGAATGAACATTCAAAGCGTTTACACTTGCTGTACGCAATTGTTCTCTAGTAGAAAACAAAGTAAGCACATCTTGCGGATTAGAGACTATAGCTTTTAAAGCATTCAGAAACGAATCATTCCATATTTGAGATTTCTTTTCACCTGTTGTTTCATATAGTTCGTACTCTAATGACCAATCCAAAGATTGGTACACTTCTAATTTATCGTTATTGACATGATATTGGCAAGGATAAACTGCAACAGTAACAATTTGGATTCCCCTTAAATATCCATTATCAACAACTTCAACAGGTTGTTGTGGATATACACTGATATTTTCATAATCGGATATACCTATAAATTCTTCTTGATTATTTGTAAATCCAACAGGAATAGTCCTTTGTACTGGTTGAACTTTATGATTTAATATCTGCTCTTCCCTTTTTTCAATCTCATTTATTTTTACTCCTACTATCTGCGCATTAGCAGGAATCGCCACTTGAACTAACTTTACAGGTAAAGAAGGTAATCCAACTTCATTTGTTTGCTCTAAAGAATCACTTTGCAGGGCATTATAAATTGCACCATCCTCCTTAGTTTGTTCTGTTACAGAGATACTAGAAAATGTTACAATTTGACGTACCGCCCCCCCTCTGTCCTTGTACGGTTTGAAACATGAATCCGAACAAGCATATTCCCAATAATTTGTATATATTTCTCATCACTATCTCATTTTCGTTATTTTATTACGAATTTATCTGAATACGTTTTTCCATTTACCCCAATACACTGATATACGTAAATTCCTGGTTTCATAGAAGCAATCGGTAAAACCAACTCCGTTTGATTCAAAACCGAATAATTCTCCATCATTACACCTGCTATATTGAATATCCGAATGTGCGATAAACGGACATCATTAAAGTTGAATTTTAAACTTCCCCCCATCTGCCTAATCTGAATTTTATTATTTGGCATTTCAATTTTTTCGTTTGCCACCGGGGGATAAAAGGAGTCGTATTCATCGTTCATATACAAGAGTTCTCCTTGCGACTTAAAACCAACTATTTTATTCAGCGTAGTATTCTCACCGGTCAAATCCAAAAGCCTCTTCCAAAAAAACAGACCATTCAACGATCCTATACCTTCGATCCAAACACAATCTTCATATAATCGCTCCCCTGCCAAGTGAAATTTCTTCCGCCAAGAACCACCTATTTGTATGGTATCTATCTTTTGTATATAAATAGCCATATCTTCATTATCGTTATCATATTGGATCGTTCCACTTGTTCTTACAGTATCGCCCACCTCCAATGAGAAATCATACAAAAGAATTTCTTCATTTATTGATATAGGTTTGAGGTGGTGTATGATGGTATCACCCAAGAACCAAATTTTTTTATTCTCCTCACGCAATCCTCCTACATATACCACATCCTTCAACTCTTCTTTACCTCCGCTGGCTTCGGAAAGTTTATAGCGTGTTTGCCTGTCCATAAACAGTTTCGTATAAGTTTTTCTATTAATCAGCGTATCTTCCCCATTGACAGAGAAAGTTTCATAAGCCTCTTTATATGGATATCCATCGGGATAACTATATTCATACCATTCACTCCACGTAGCATCTGATTTAGGAAATGGTACATATTCATAAGATTGAGCTAGTCCTACTTGTATCATCAACAGAGACAATAGTACTAATTTTATTCTTTTCATAAGGCCAGTTTTTTAATAGTCATACAATACAATACTTCGGTAAATTTTTACCGAAAGATTATTATTTTATTCCCATTCGATTGTCGAAGGTGGTTTAGAACTGATATCATAAACAACGCGGTTGACACCTTTCACCTTATTGATAATCTCATTGGAGACTTTACCCAAGAATTCATAAGGCAAGTGAGCCCAGTCCGCAGTCATTGCATCCGAAGATGTCACAGCACGCAAAGCCACAGTGTTTTCATAAGTGCGTTCATCTCCCATTACTCCCACTGAATGAATTGGAAGCAAGATGGCTCCTGCTTGCCATACTTTGTCATACAATCCCCATTCACGCATCAAGGACATATAGATATCGTCCGCTTCTTGGAGGATTCTCACTTTTTCTTCTGTAATATCACCTAAGATTCTAATGCCCAAACCAGGACCTGGGAACGGATGACGTTTAATCAGATGTTCCTGCATTCCTAATTCTATTCCCACACGGCGAACCTCGTCTTTGAATAATAGACGCAATGGCTCTACTAATTTCAAGTTCATCTTTTTAGGTAATCCGCCCACATTGTGGTGGCTCTTAATGGTTGTGCCTGTAATTGACAAAGATTCGATTACGTCAGGATAAATAGTTCCCTGCCCCAACCATTTAATATCTTTCAGCTTTTGCGCCTCTTCTTCGAAAACATCGATAAAGCCCTTGCCAATAATCTTACGTTTCTGTTCCGGATCGGTCACTCCTGCCAACTCTCCATAGAATTTAGCCTTAGCGTTTACTCCGATAACATTCAAACCAAGGTGCTCATAATCTTTCAATACATTCTCAAACTCGTTCTTACGCAACAATCCATGATCCACAAAGATACAAGTTAGATTCTTGCCAATAGCCTTGTTAAGCAACACTGCTGTCACAGAAGAATCGACACCACCTGACAATGCCAAGATGACTTTGTCATCGCCCAACTTTTCCTTAAGTTCAGCAACTGTGGACTCTATAAATGATGCCGGAGTCCAATCTTTGGCACAGCCGCAGATATTCAAGAAGTTATCCAACAGCTTGGTCCCATCAACTGAGTGGAACACTTCCGGGTGGAATTGTACACCCCATGTCTGTTCTCCTTCAACATGATAAGCTGCATTCTGTACATCTTTCGTGCTGGCAATAATCTTGAAACTGTCAGGCAATTCAGTAATGGAATCACCATGCGACATCCAAATTTGAGAACCAGCTTTAATATCTTTGAACAATGGGTCGTCTGCATCAATTGTAGAAAGATTAGTACGACCATATTCGCGGGAATTTGCCGATTCAACTTTTCCACCTGACGTATAGGCGATATATTGTGCTCCGTAGCAAATGCCTAAAACAGGATATTTCCCTCTTATCTGACTCAAATCAGCCTTGAAGGCATTCGGGTCATATACAGAATATGGACTACCAGAAAGGATGACGCCTTTTACATCGGTAGCATCATGTGGGAATTTGTTGTACGGAACTATTTCGCAATACATATTCAGCTCTCTGACTCTTCGTCCGATGAGTTGTGTTGTCTGCGAACCGAAATCAAGAATGATAAGTTTCTCGTGCATGCAATTCAGTTATTAAATTTTATTGTGCAAATGTAATGATAAAAATCGGTAAGAGCTATATTCACCCTTGCTTATTGTTGTTTTTGCCAAATATTCCAAGCAGCAACAGCTTGTAGCCATAGCATTTCCAACCCGTTTTTAACTACAGCTCCCCGTTCTTTCCCTTTTGTCATGAACAAGGTCTCATCTGGATTGTATACTAAATCATACAATATATGTCGTGGGGAGAGTAAATCGTATGGAATATTCGGGCAATTATGGATGTTGGGGAACATTCCCAATGGAGTCGTATTCACGATAACCGTATGTTCCGCCATTACCCCAAGTGTAAGAGCATCGTATGTCAGGCAAGACTCTTTGGATTCCCGGGAAACGAATGTCGCTTTTATCCCTAATTGCTTTAATCCATGAAATACAGCCTTGGATGCTCCGCCCGTTCCTAAAATCAGTGCTTTTTTATGCGAAGAAGTCAATAAGGGTTTGATGGACTCCCTGAATCCTATCACATCAGAATTATAACCAATCAATTTAGTTTCACCACCAACTCCGGTTGTAAACTTGATGACATTGACTGCTCCTATCTGCCTTGCATCTTCATCCAAACCATCCAATAAAGGGATAATTTGTTGTTTGTAAGGAATGGTCACGTTCAACCCGTTCAGCTCTGGATTATCTTTAATGACTTGTTTAAATGCTCCTATTGTGGGAATTTCAAAATTCAAATATTGGGCATCTATGTTTTCCGTTTCAAACTTCTTGTTAAAGAAGTTGCGGGAAAAAGAATGTCCTAAAGGGAAACCTATTAAACCATACTTCTGCATAATCGACACTTTATTTAGTTCCTGTATATAATGAGCATATCCCCCATGTAAGGGCACGTGCCTTGGCTTCTTTAAATCCTATTTTAGCCAACAATTCCGCCATGACACTTCCTTGAGGCACCACTTTGATAGAAGCTGGCAAATAACTATAAGCCGCTTTCTCTTTAGAAACTAGTCTGCCTATATTAGGAATGACTAGTTTGGAGTATATCTGATAAAGCTGTTTCATGGGGAAATGCTCGGGGGTCGAAAGTTCCAAAATCATCAGATGTCCACCCGGTTTCAGTACTCTATACATTTCAGACAGACCTCGCTCTATGTCTTCAAAGTTGCGGACGCCAAAAGCTGCTGTGACAGCATCAAACGAATCATTTGAATAAGTAAGATTTATGCAGTCTTGATATTCAAACTTCACAGATTCTTGCAAATGCAGTTCTTCCGATTTTTTGCGGGCAACATCCATCATTCCTTCAGAAATATCGGCTCCTATTATCTGTTTAGGCTGTAATTCTTCTTGCATAGAAATGGCAAGGTCGCCGGTTCCTGTTGCTATATCCAGAATGACTTGAGGTGAAAAAGGGCGCAAGGAAGCTATTCCTTTCTTGCGCCATCCTTTATCAAAGCCAAAAGAGAGTGTATGGTTCAGCAAATCGTATTTTCCTGCAATAGCATCAAACATACGCTTTACCTGAACACCTTTTATGCTCTTATTTATTATAGGGAAGTATGTTCTCTGAACCGTACTTCATTTCTGATTATTTACGGTTTGACAAATAATCAGTCACGTTCTTTTCAATACGTTGGGCGATATTATCCGTATCAGTCTTCACAAATGTTTCACCAGTAATGTGCTCGAACAATTCAATATAACGATTGCTGATACCTTCTACGATAGCCGGAGTCATCTCAGGGACTTGTTGTCCTTCTTTCCCTTGGAATCCATTGTCCATCAACCACTCACGCACAAACTCCTTGGAAAGTTGTTTCTGGGGTTCGCCTTTGACAAATCTCTCTTCATAACCTTCCAAGTAAAAGTAACGGGATGAATCTGGAGTATGGATTTCGTCCATCAAATAGATTTGTCCATTATGTTTGCCGAATTCATATTTGGTATCAACCAATATCAAGCCTCTCTTTTCAGCAATTTCAGAACCTCTCTTGAACAATGCCAATGTATATTTTTCTAACAAAGCATATTCTTCAGGAGTAGCCAATCCACGAGCCAAAATCTCTTCTTTAGAGATATCCTCGTCATGTTCGCCTACTTCAGCTTTTGTTGTTGGAGTTATGATTGGTTCCGGGAAACGTTGGTTTTCACGCATTCCTTCCGGAAGTTTCACACCACATATTTCACGCACACCGCTCTTATATGCACGCCAAGCACTTCCACAAAGATATCCACGAACAATCATTTCCACTGGGAATCCTTCGCATCGTACACCGACGGTCACCATAGGATCTGGAGATGCCAATTTCCAATTCGGGCAAATGTCCTGAGTTGCATCCAAAAACTTTGCGGCTATTTGGTTAAGCATTTGTCCTTTATATGGAATACCTTCCGGCAAGATAACATCAAATGCCGAAATACGGTCTGTCGCTACCATAACCAATAAGTCATCTCCTACACTGTATACGTCTCTCACTTTCCATGATAAACACTTTTCTGTTCTGGAAAATGAAAATCTGTTTTTACTAAAGCTGCTTTCATAACGGCTAAATATATTATTTTGTAATGTTATTCATATCTTTCTTCAAGGCACGTTGTCTGCTGCGGTCAAACTTGTCGTAAGCCTCCACAATCCGTTGTACTAACTTGTGCCTAACTATGTCTTTTTTGGTAAATTCCACCTTACCAATCCCTTCCACCCCCTTCAAAATACTCATCGCTTCCTTCAGTCCTGAGGTTGCAGCAGCTGGCAGGTCGATTTGTGTCATGTCGCCTGTGACAATCATTTTCGCATTCATGCCTAGGCGAGTTAAAAACATTTTAATCTGATGCGTAGTCGTATTTTGTGCTTCATCCAAGATTATAACAGCATCATTCAATGTCCTACCACGCATAAAAGCCAATGGAGCTATCTGTATAACGTTATTCTCTATATATTCTTTCAGTTTGGCAGGAGGAATCATGTCTTGCAAAGCATCATACAGAGGTTGCAGATACGGGTCTAATTTATCTTTCATTTCGCCTGGAAGGAATCCCAGCTTTTCTCCAGCTTCGACAGCTGGACGGCTCAATATTATCTTTCGGACCATTTTGTTCTTTAATGCTTTTACCGCAAGGGCAATAGCGACAAATGTTTTTCCGGAACCAGCCGGACCTGTGGCAAATACAAGGTCATTTTCTTCAAATGCCTTTACCAATAACTGCTGGTTCTCAGTCCGGGCAGTGATGGGTTTCCCATTCATGCCGTGAATAATCAGGTTTTCTTGCCTTACAACAGTCGGCCCTTTGCCTTTGACTAAGTCTATGATTGCTTCTTCCGATAATATATTGAACTCTTCACAATACTTTTCTATTTCACGAATTTTCTTTAAAAAAAGCTCTGATTCCTCTTCATCTCCTATTACTTTCATAACATTTCCCCTTGCAACAATGCGCAGTTTTGGGAATAGTGTTTTTATCAGCTGCATGTTACAGTTGTTTACTCCATAGAAGATTACCGGATCAACTGTTTCAAGAATGTATATTCGTTCAATCATTCAAGTCTGTTTTAGTTTCAATATGGTGCAAAAGTAAAAATAAATTTCCGAAATAGTCATCTATCTCTCTTCTATTTTCACTTTTCCACTCATGGTTTGAGTACAACACCCAAACTTTTCTTCCCATCCATTTTAATAATCATAGATTTGTCAAAACGAACATGGCGTAAATACTGCGTTTCTTCAACTGCCGGTAAAGCATTGAGAAATGACTCATCAAACCATCCGTCCCCGCTATAAGGATTGACTGTAAAATAACCAACACCAAAGGAAGTCAAGTTCTGGAAGAAATGTGTCCCCTGGCTTGGGTCGATTCGATAATTCTCCAATCCGCATTCTACAATAACCCGGGCATTGCTGATGTGAGGCCATTTTACCGGAATACCTAACCAATGATCGCTACTTCCCCAGCGCCCAGGACCCACTAAAACATAGCCTCTTTCGTCAGCGGTAAATTGCTGATTCATCTTTTCTATTTCATAAGCTATCTGTTGGTTGTTGGAAGCATTGAACGTATCGCTTTTTACATATATAATATCATGCACATCGTTAACGATTCCATGCCCCAATACACTGGAAGATGAGAGAATTGTCTCCTCTTTTGGAATAACGGCAAGGTCTTCGTCCATAACCTCTTTATTATCCACAATTGGGCGAATCTGCAATAAATATAATGTAGCGACTTTCGGGTTGTCTTTATTCAAATTGACAGCAAATTCAATCTCTATAGGTCTGCCCATTTCGCTTTGGCCAATCTTCAAGACTTGGTCAAGTGTCTCCGCAAGAGGAAACACATCGTGCTGAAGAATATTCACAAACGAGATGATTTTCCTTCCCCCTGGATAATATCCATCACGGATAATCATATCGTATGGGTCATAAGTGGAGACAATGTAACGGAGAGCACCATCTTCGTCTGCATCTTTCACTGTCAGCTTCAACAAATTAAAGGCATCATCGACAGAGAACCTATCAGTGATTTTCTTCTCGCTGACATCCAACGCATAAAATTTAGTTTGTGTCTCCCGAAGAGCATAATCAAGAGAACTCATCTGTAAGATATTATGCGGATGAAGCGGCGAGAAACGAAGTGTTACGCCTCCATCAACTATATATTTGCCCAATCCCAATGCAATATTGACTATTCCGTCTTCCGCTTTTTCATTGCCAATAGGATAGAAATTCAAAGAACGGGCGACTCCTGAAATAGTCGGATAATAGTGGTCGCCATAACGAGACCCCACTACTTCTTGCAAAACAACAGCCATTTTTTCTTGGTCTATTAAATTGGAAGTAGCAGTCATGTATGCTTTGCTATCTTTATAAAAGACAGACGCATATACAGCTTTTATGGCATCGCTTAAACTTCTAAGCATTTCATATTTATCCTCTAATTTAGGGATCATATATGTTGAGTAGATTCCTGCAAACGGTTGGTAGTGGGAATCTTCCAACAAACTGGACGAGCGCACGGCAATAGGACCTTTTACAACTTCAAAAACGCCATCAAGTCTTCTATCAATCTGGATGGCAAGCTTGCCCGTAAAAAGTATTTCAATATGGTATCGTTGTCCGTATCGCTTAAAGCCAACGGATAAAGTTCATTCGTTTCCATGAATTCGTCAAATATATCGGTACAGATAACGACTGTCTTCGGTATATTAATTAGGAAGTTGTCATGTTCCAATTGAGGATAACGTTTAATCATGGCTCCGATAAAAGCCAAACCACGTCCTTTTCCTCCTAATGAGCCATCGCCTATTCGGGCAAAGTTGCTGTACTCATCAAAACGATCCTTTTGATAAATAGCCACCACTCCCGAGTTTTTCATTCTACGATACTGCACAATCAAATCAAATATCAATTTCCTTGCTTCGTCCATGTCCTTATAATCGCACACATCTATGGTTTTCAGCACTTCTGCCGGTGGGAACATGGCACGTGAGTAGAAAAAGCGAGAGAAATGATTCCGGCTTAAATGATATATCAAAGAATCGTCAGGAATCTGGAAAACCTTTTTCTGAAGGTCTTTCAAATCCTTTATGCGCATGATTTCTTCTTTCGTTTGTGGATTTAGGATGACGAAATCACCAAAGCCGAAACGCTCCATGATTTTCTTCCTCAAATCCTGGGGATAACTCTTGGAGTTCTTATCAATAAAAGAGGCTCCTAATTCTTCTGCATATATGCTATTGGATGATTCGGATGATTCAAGGATAAAGGGAATAATCTTGCCAGTCTTACGCACATATTGCCCCAATTTATATCCGGCATAAGGATCTTTTACCCCATTGCGCATAAAGCTCATATCCGAAATTATCCCTAGTATGTTGTTCGGATACTGTTCAAATATGCGGACTGCCTCCTCATAATTCCTAGCCAATTTAATTTTGGGACGACCTCGCATCCTCAATGTCTTTTGGTGGTCGTTCAATGCCTCCTTGGCAAATTCTTGACTCTGTTCGAGTACAAACTTATATAAATGTGGAAGGGCTGAGGAATAAAAGCGAATGGAATCTTCTACCAACAGGATTATCTGTACTCCTACGCTTTCCACATCGTGGGGCGCATTCATCTTATCTTCCAATAATTTGATTATGGCAAGCAACAACTCAGCATTCCCCAACCAACTGAACACATAATCAATGGCACTTAAATCCTCATTTGCCAGTCTTTTGGAAACCTCCTTTGAAAGGTGTCAAGACGACTATGGGAATAGCTGGATAATGTACCTTTATCTCTTTGGCAACCGAAAAAATATCCCGGTTGTCCATGTTCGGCATACAAATTACTAATTCAAAATTCCTGCTTGCCAATTCAGCCAACGCCTCTTCTTCCGTCGTGACCTGCGTAAAGCGAGGAGGATATCTCAGACTCAATGCCGTATATTCATTAAATATCTGTTCATCTACCCGCCCGTCGTCTTCCAGCATGAAAGCATCATATTTAGTTGCAATCAGCAATACATTATATATACGTTTGTTCATGAGGTTCGCAAATGGAGTATCTCTGAACACGAGTTCTTTAAATTGGGTATGCCACTCATATTGTTATAAATTTTCTTTTATCCAACTACTTGCTTCAGCCAAAGTTTCCGGTTTGCCGACATCTAACAATTTTAATCCGGGAGCATTATACGCCAAGATGGATGCCCGTGCACAAATGGACAAGTAGAACTGGATAATCGGGAACTTGCCCGTCCATTCCTCCATCCATCGAAAAATATCCGGGGAAATGACATGAATGCCACTGAATGCATATTCTTTATGCTGTTCCGGGTTAAAATAGGGATAATAAGACTTTACTTCCCCAGTCTCCCTATTCCTCCATCCACAAAGTTTGTCTTCTCGGTTAAACAACAAATAGCGGGAAGTCTTTCGCTTACTAACTAACAAAGTGGCAAGGGCATTGCTCTCCAAATGTTTCTTATATAATTCACGAAGATCAACATTTGAAAAGATATCTACGTTATGTACCATGAAAGGTTCATCGCCATCCAAGAATTCAGCAGCATGTTTAATTCCCCCGCCTGTGTCCAATAGATATTCTCTTTCGTCTGAAATATGAATATCAATGCCAAAATTATTCTTCTCTTTCAGGAAATCAATGATTTGTTGCCCGAAGTGATGGATATTCACTGTGATTTGGTCAAATCCTGCATCCTTTAGTTTCAGAATCACATGCTCCAGCATGGGCTTCCCATCAACCGGGAGCAAGGCTTTAGGTGTCGTGTCAGTCAGCGGTTTAAGGCGGTTGCCTAGGCCTGCTGCAAAAATAAGTGCTTTCATAGGTTAGACTCTAATATTTGTTCAATATTCTGTTCTCTATGTATTAAATGTATCTTTACTCCAAATTTCTTGTTTAAATGCTCTGCCAAATGCTGGGCAGAATAGACCGAACGATGTTGTCCTCCCGTGCATCCAAAACAAACCATGAGATTGGTGAATCCCCTATCCATGTATCTTTTTACTGATGCGTCGATGATATCATCTACATTCTTCAAAAAAGATGTAATCTCTCCATCATCCTCCAAGAAACGGATCACCGGTTCATCTAAACCTGTAAAATGATTATACCGTTCATATTTCCCAGGATTGTTGATAGCTCGGCAATCAAAGACGAAACCGCCACCATTACCGCTTGTATCATTTGGAATACCTTTCTTGTAAGCAAAACTTACAATTTTGACCTCCAAACGGTGCTTTTGCATATCGTCTGAAAACTGTTTCAATGTCGTCAACTTCTCCAAGACACAGCAGAGATAGGGATATTCAGGATAATCTTCCTTTAGCAATTGCCTTAAGTTCTCAATCGCAAAAGGGACACTTTGTATGAAATGAGGCTTCTTTTCAAAATACCCTCTAAATCCATAAGCTCCCAAAACTTGAAGCGTGCGGAATAAGACAAAATGCCGCAATTGACTCATGAAATGCCCTTTGTCAATATGCATATAATCGCCAAGCGCATCCATGTAATCTTCCAAAAGCTCGTCCCTCAATTCCGAAGGATATTTGGCTTTGGCTTGCCACAAAAAAGATGCCACGTCATAATATATAGGACCTTTGCGCCCTCCTTGGAAATCTATCAGCCACGGATTCCCATCCTTTATCATCACGTTACGAGATTGGAAATCACGATACATGAAAGTCGTGGACGTATCACGAAGCAATACTTCTGACATCTTTTGGAAATCATCTTCTAAACGATTCTCCTGAAAGTCCATTCCTGTCGCTTTGAGGAAACAGTATTTAAAGTAATTCAAATCCCAAAGGATGGAACGTTGGTTGAATTCTGACAGAGGATAACAACGATTGAAGTCGAACCCTTGTGTTCCGGCAAATTGTATTTGGGAAGCAGACGGATGGTTTTATGTAACAACTGTTTTTCACCTTCATCAAACACACAGCTTTTCCTGCCTTTCTCTATTGCATCAAACAAAAGCGTATCACCTAAATCTTCTTGTAGGTAAAAACGAGCATCATCTGAACAGCAAAGCACTTCTGGCACAGGAAGCCCTTTTTCTCGGAAATGAAGAGACATATATATAAAAGCTCTATCTTCCTCCGGGGAAGTTCCACTTACACCGATAAGCGTTTTCTCTCCTATCAACCTGAAGTATCTACGATTTGAGCCTGAAGAGGGCAATTCTACAATCTCTTGAGCCGGTTGCCCGACATAAGAGAGGTATAAATTCTTCAATGTAGTCTCTACCATACGTTAATCGTTAAAAGAATTATCACCTTTTTACTTCTTTTGAGTTGCTAAGATAGAAAGAAAAAACGAAAAAATAAAAAAAATCCGGCACTTATTCCTTTTGGAAATCATGCCGGATTTATTCCTGACTTCGTTACTCAAAAAACATGCATTTTACAACTAATTGAAAAACAATATTGTGAATCTTTGCATCATCTGTTTTGAGGTGATGCAAATTTTTTCATCTTTGTTATCAAAAAGTATACTTCGGTAATTTGCAATGACAGGGCAGATGCATTAAAAGCCTACTCTTTCAAAAGTGTTGACAATTTATGCTTTTCTGCCTAATGATCAATACTTCGGTAGGTTTTCATCTATACTCTTCTGAGAAATGGTTACTACCTTTTTCCAAAAAGCATACGAGCTTTTTGAAAAAAGGTAGTATGCTTTTGCAAAAAAGTCAAAGGATGCCTTGAGCCATCATTGCTTTTGCCACCTTCATGAAGCCAGCCACATTTGCGCCTTTTACATAATTGATATATCCATCTGGCTGTGTGCCATATTTGACACATTGTTCATGAATATTCTTCATGATGCTTTGCAGCTTTTGATCAACCTCTTCGCTTGTCCAACTAAGTTTTTGCGCATTTTGGGTCATCTCTAATCCGGATACGGACACGCCGCCTGCATTAGCCGCTTTTCCGGGAGCATACAAAATTTTGGCTTTTTGGAACTCTTCAATAGCTTCCGGAGTGGATGGCATATTGGCACCTTCTGAAACAGCAAAACAACCATTAGCCAACAAGGTGCGTGCATCGTCTCCGTTGATTTCATTCTGCGTGGCACTTGGCATCGCAATGTCGCATTTTTCTCCCCAAGGGCGAGCCCCGGCAACATATTTCACCCCATACTTTTCTGCATATTCATGGATGCGCCCACGGTACAAATTCTTTAATTCCATAATGTAGTCCAACTTTTCACGGTCAATGCCGTCCGGGTCATAAATATATCCATCTGAATCGGACATGGTAACAACCTTTGCACCCAAAGTTATTAATTTCTCTACTGTATATTGGGCGACATTACCAGAGCCGGAAACTGCAACCACTTTCCCTTGCAAATCAATATTGCGTGTTTTAAGCATCTGCAACAAGAAGTAGACATTGCCATAACCGGTTGCCTCCGGACGAATCAGCGAACCGCCAAATTCCAACCCTTTCCCTGTAAATGTGCCTGTATTCTCGCGGGCTAATTTTTTGTACATCCCATACATATAAGCCACTTCACGACCTCCGACTCCGATATCACCGGCAGGAACATCGGTATCTGGACCGATATGACGCCACAATTCCATAACGAAAGCCTGGCAGAAACGCATGATTTCGGCATTGCTTTTACCACGCGGGCTAAAATCAGAACCACCTTTGCCTCCACCCATCGGCAGGGTTGTCAGCGAATTCTTGAAAGTTTGCTCAAATGCTAAGAACTTCAAGATAGACAAGTTTACGGATGAGTGGAAACGCACGCCGCCTTTGTACGGACCAATCGCATTGTTATGTTGGATGCGATATCCCATATTGGTAAGCACTTGCCCATTATCATTGACCCAAGTTACACGAAATGAGAAAATACGGTCAGGAATACACAGACGCTCAATCAGGTTTGCTTTTTCAAATTCAGGATGTTCGTTGTAAACTTCTTCAATCGTACCTAAAACTTCAGAAACGGCTTGATGATACTCCGGTTCATTCGGGAATCTGCGTTTCAGTGTCTCTAAAACTTCACTTGCTTTCATTAGTCTTTAAATTTCCATTTATACCTAAAAACAATCTTTTTAGAAAATATCAATTGCCACATTGCAACACCAATAACTTCTAAATCGATGCAAAGATATATTATTTTTCATTTATATACAATAAATGAAAGCAGAAATATTCAAAATACTTACATTTTTTTCTCTTTTTATTACACTTTATTCTTTCCTTTTTGTTATCATTTCTTCCTCGATAGTTTTTTTATAGATAGGAACGAATACAATGATTGCAGAAGCAATGATTGCAAACACGGTCTGACCGGTTATTTCCTGACTTGATGTCAATAATATATAACATAAAAAGCCCCATAACAAGATGAAGCATACTATTTGACTATTGGACAATTTTCTTTTTGCCATTTGTATTGTATTTAATAATAATTATCGTTCTATGTTTTTATTAGGATTTCCGGGTGCTGTGTCAAATGGGAGGTTATAATACACTGTTCCCGCTTCTATCCACAGTGCAAAGTTAGTTGAGAAAACGAAAAGGATGGTGCTTTTCCCTATTATTTATCCGTTTTACTAAAAATAATCCGTACCTTTGTCTCATACACAAAATTGGACAAAAATGCTTACACTTACACAATTCTATCAATTATTAACCCTGTTTTCTATAATAGGATTGTTCGTATTCATAGCGCTTTTTTTCATCAAAGCCGGTTATGGAATGTTTAGAACTTCCCGTTGGGGAATATCAATATCCAACAAATCAGGTTGGATATTAATGGAGTCACCTGTCTTTTTCATGATGATATGGCTATGGTGCAACAGCCATTTGGATTATGATTCTGTCCCTTTCCTCTTTTTCTTGTTGTTTGAGTTACATTATTTTCAACGTTCCTTTATCTTTCCATTATTGATGAAAGGTAAAAGTCGTATGCCCATTTCCATATTATTGATGGGAGTCGTATTTAATTTATTGAATGGATATATCCAAGGTGCATGGTTGTTTTACTTGGCACCTTCCGACCTATACTCTTCTTCATTCCTTTTTTCTCCTTCATGTTGGGTGGGATTACTCATATTTTTATGCGGGATGACTTGCAACTGGCATTCCGACTATGTAATCCGTCATCTTCGCAAATCTGGAGACACGAAACATTACCTGCCTCAAAAGGGGCTATATAAATGGGTTACTTGCGGTAACTATTTCGGGGAATTGGTGGAGTGGACAGGTTTCGCAATCATGACAGCTTCACCTGCTGCATGGGTGTTCGTTTGGTGGACTTTGCCAACCTTGCACCCCGTGCATATAAAATCCGGCAAAAATACCGTGATGAATTTGGAACGGAAGCTGTAGGCAAACGTAAATGTTTAATACCTTATATATTCTGAAAATGGATTCACTTTTATTCACACCTGGGAAGATAGGACCTCTTACCATCCGGAATCGTGTCATTCGTTCCGCGGCATTTGAGAGCATGTGTCCTGGCAATGCCCCTTCACAGGAATTATTAGATTACCATCAATCGGTTGCTGCCGGAGGAATCGGCATGACAACTGTAGCATATGCTGCCGTGACTCGAAGTGGTTTGTCTTTTGACCGCCAACTTTGGATGCGCCCAGAAATTGTATCTGGATTAATGTTAGTGACTGACGCTGTGCATAAAGAAGGTGCAGCGGCCAGCATCCAATTAGGACATTGCGGGAATATGTCCCATAGCTCTATCTGCGGACAGATGCCAGTCGGGGCATCCAGTGGGTTCAACTTGTATTCTCCCACTTTCGTACGTGGATTGCGGAAAGAAGAACTTCCTCAATTAGCAAAAGATTACGGGAAGGCGGTATCGTTAGCAAGGCAAGCAGGATTTGACGCTGTTGAGATACATGCAGGGCACGGTTACTTGATTAGCCAATTCTTATCACCATACACCAATCATCGGCATGATGAATTTGGAGGTTCATTGGAGAACAGGATGCGATTCATGGACATGGTGATGGAAGAAGTGATGAAAGCCGCCCGCAATGACATGGCTGTTATTGTGAAGATGAACATGCGTGACGGGTTCAAAGGAGGAATGGATATAGATGAATCCCTTGAAGTGGCTAAACGGCTAAAAGAAGACGGAGCACATGCGTTGGTATTAAGCGGAGGTTTTGTCAGCAAAGCACCTATGTATGTGATGCGCGGAGCAATGCCAATATGGACAATGACCCATTACATGGATTGTTGGTGGCTGAAATGGGGAGTTCGCTTGGCAGGCAAATGGATGATAAAGAACGAGCCTTATAAAGATGCCTATTTCTTGGATGACGCACGCATCTTCTTGGATAAAATCAAAGATATACCTTTAATATATGTAGGAGGTTTGACCTCTAAGGCTTCTATCGACAAAGTTTGAATTGCGGATTTCCTTTTGTCCAAATGGGAAGGGCGCTGCTGAACACTCCAGACTTTGTCAATAAGATGAGACAAACAGAGGGCTATTGTTGTGATTGCGGACATAGTAACTATTGTATTGCCAGAATGTACACATTGGATATGGCTTGCCACAAACGCTTGAACGAAACTGCCTTGTCGTGTGGAAAGGGAAATAGAACGATTAGAAAAAGAGGTCGCTAAGCAATGAAAGGTAGAGCAATCGTTACAGGAGCCGACGGAGGAATGGGGCGTTGCATCACGGAAGCTTTGGCAAAAGCAGGCTATGAAGTTGTTATGATTTGCATTGATTCTGCCAAAGCTCAATCTTGCAGGGATGAAATAGCCCGGAATACGGCAAATGAGAGAATAAGAATAAAGGAAGCCAATCTGGCAGACATGAGCCAAGTGGAGGCTGTTGCCAATGATATATTGGAAGAAGGTTTGCCAATCGATCTGTTGATGAACAATGCAGGTACGCTTAGCACTCATTTCCAGCAAACAGCAGATGGGTTGGAACAAACAGTTGCGGTAAATTATATGGCACCTTATCTGCTTACCCGCAAACTATTACCTTTATTGCATTCAGGTTCCCGGGTAGTGGCAATGGTTTCTTGCACGTATGCGATAGGGAAAATCACATCTTCCTTTCACCAAGGGAAAAGAAGGAGCTTTTTGGAGAATTCCCATATACAGCAATACAAAGTTGGCGCTATGGCTATTCATTCGTAAGTTATCACAATTGGTAGCAGAAAAAGGAATATTGGTAAATGCAGCCGACCCCGGCGTTGTTTCAACAGGCATCATCTCTATGGATATGTGGTTTGATCCGCTGACAGATATATTCTTCCGTCCATTTATCCGCACGCCACAGAAAGGTGCAGCTACAGCTATTCACCTGTTGCTGGATTCTATCAAAGAGACAGGAGGAATGTACGCATCGTGTCATCCACGACATCTGTCAGAACGCTACTTGAATCATCCACAAATGGAAGCACTGTGGAACGACACAGAAACTTATTTGCGAAAGTATTGTCGGGTTACGTTTTAAATGTACCTCTTTTTTTTTACCTTTGCTCCGCTTTTAAACGTAGTAATAAATGGAATCAATAAAACAAATATTCAAAATTGGAAACGGTCCTTCCAGCAGTCACACAATGGGACCGCTAAGAGCCGCTAAAATGTTCTTGGAGAAGAATCCATCAGCAAGTCGTTTCGAGGTTACACTTTACGGCAGTTTGGCTGCAACCGGTAAAGGGCACATGACAGACGCAGCCATATTAAGCGCACTTAACCCGGTCGCGCCAACGACTATCATTTGGGAGCCTAAAATCTTTTTGCCATTCCATCCTAATGGAATGTTGTTCGAAGCATTCGATAACAACGGGGCGAAAATAGACTCTTGGAACATCTATAGTATTGGTGGAGGAACATTAGCCAATGAACATTATAATGAACAAAAAGCGAAAGAGGTCTACCCTCTTCACAAGATAAAAGATATTCAAAATTGGTGTGAAGAAACTGGATATTCCTTCTGGGAATATGTTGAGAAGTATGAAGGTCCTGAAATCTGGGATTACTTGGCAGAAGTCTGGGAAGTCATGCAAGAAGCGGTGAAACGAGGACTGGAGGCAGAAGGAGTTATCCCGGGAGGCTTGGGAATCCGTAGAAAAGCATCTGACTATATGATTCGTGCCCGTGGATATGGCAACAGCATCAAGAGCAGAGGATTGATATATGCCTATGCATTGGCTGTTTCGGAAGAAAACGCTTGTGGTGGAAAGATTGCTACTGCACCGACATGTGGTTCGAGCGGAGTCATGCCTGCCGTATTATACCACTTGAAAGAGACTCGTGAATTCCGTGACTCCCGCATCCTCCGTGCATTAGCCACAGCGGGACTTTTCGGTAATGTCGTACGCACAAATGCCTCGGTTTCCGGAGCGGAAGTGGGTTGTCAAGGAGAAGTCGGTGTTGCTTGTGCTATGGCTGCAGCTGCAGCAAGCCAATTGTTTGGTGGAGCTCCTGCTCAAATCGAATATGCAGCCGAGATGGGATTGGAACACCACTTGGGATTGACATGTGACCCTGTATGCGGTTTGGTTCAAATCCCTTGTATTGAACGAAATGCTTTTGCCGCTGCCCGTGCGTTGGATGCTAATACATTCTCCAATTTCTCAGACGGCCGCCATTTAGTTAGTTTTGACCAAGTGGTGGAAGTGATGAAGCAAACAGGCCATGATCTTCCTTCTCTTTATAAAGAAACATCCGAAGGAGGATTAGCCAAGAAGTATCATGAGAAAAATCGTAAGTAAATATATCAATGTTCTTAACTATATCCTATGAAACATTCTATTCTAAAGACCTCTGTATGTGCCTTAGCCACTGCAGCCCTATTTACGGGCTGTGGGCAAAAGCAACAGCATGAAGAAGCTGTTGCCATGAGTGGCAATCCTGTTTTCGAAGGTTGGTACGCCGATCCGGAAGGTATCATCTATGGCGATACTTATTGGATTTATCCGACTTACAGCGACAAGTTCGAGAAGCAAACCTATTTCGACTGTTTTTCATCCAAAGACTTGGTGAATTGGACGAAGCATGAATCTATCATTGATACGGCAGAAGTCAAGTGGGCAAAGAAAGCCATGTGGGCTCCGGCGGTTATCAGTAAAGACGGGAAATACTATTTCTTCTTTGCAGCAAATGATGTGCATGAAGGGGAAATTGGTGGTATCGGCGTGTCGGTAGCAGATCGTCCTGAAGGTCCATATAAGGATTTCTTGGGGAAGCCTTTAATAAATGAAATCGTTAATGGTGCACAGCCAATCGACCAATTCGTATATAATGACAACGGCACTTATTATATGTATTACGGCGGCTGGGGACATTGCAATGTTGTCAAGCTGAATGATGATTTTACCGGACTCGTTCCTTTCGATGACGGTGAGACTTACAAGGAAATCACTCCTGAGAACTATGTGGAAGGACCGTTCATGTTTAAGAAGGACGACAAGTATTATTTCATGTGGAGCGAAGGAGGTTGGACAGGACCGGACTATTGTGTGGCATACGCTATTGCAGATTCTCCATTCGGACCGTTTGAACGCATCGGCAAGATTTTGCAGCAAGATCCGGAAGTTGGAACGGGAGCAGGACATCATTCTGTCATCCATGTACCAAATACCGAGGATTATTACATTGTCTATCACCGTCATCCTTTAGGAGACAAAGACGGTAATCACCGTGTCACTTGTATCGACAAGATGACCTTCGACGAAGAGGGTTTTATCAATCCTGTTACTATTACATTTGAAGGTGTAAATATGCAAACAATAAAAAGGTAATCCTTTTTCCAAAGAGGATGCGCCCTTTTCTAAAATAAGTGCCGGCTCGTTTTGTAACGGGTCGGCATTTGTTTATTACGGAACGTTATCTATTTCTCTAAATTCCAGAAGTAAGCAATCGTATGCAATCCATATCAGATGCCTCTTAATGACAAGCTTTAAGAGTTCTCGATGATTTTATAGCCAGCAATAGCCAACTTCTGTTTGATTTCGTTTATCTGTTGCTGGTTTCTCGTTTCCATCTCCATACGCAAATAACAGCCATTGATATCTGCCGTATGGCTTACCCGCTCGTGATACACAGAAACGACATTGGCTCCACAATCGGCTATGATTTGGGATACATGCTGGAGCTGTCCCGGTTTATCAACCAATTCAATCGTCACGGAACAAGCACGACCAGCTTTCTGCAAACCACGTCCAATCACTCTTGAAAGGATGGTTACGTCGATATTTCCTCCGGAAACCAAACAAACGACTTTTTTACCCTTTATCGGGAATTTGTTAAACATGGCAGCTGCCACGGAAACAGCACCTGCTCCTTCTGCAATCAATTTATGTTGTTCAATCATTGCTAAAATGGCTGTTGAAATCTCGTCATCTGTCACTGTTACGATATCATCTACATATTTTTGGCAACAATCGAATGTATGAACGCCCGGTTCTTTCACCGCAATGCCATCTGCAATGGTACGAACACTGTCCAAACGCAGAATCTTTCCTCGTCCAATTGATTCTTGCATACTGGGAGCACCGCTTGCCTGCACGCCATAAACTTTGATATTCGGATTCAAACTCTTTATGGCAAAAGCCACACCGGATATTAATCCACCGCCACCGATTGGAACAATTACCGCATCCAAGTCAGGCAGTTGGTCTAACAATTCCAGACCAATGGTGCCTTGACCAGCTATTACATCTTCATCATCAAACGGATGAATAAAAGTATATCCTTTTTCATCCCTCAATTCCAATGCATGCTTATAAGCATCGTCATAAACGCCTTCCACCAGACAGACATCTGCGCCCAATGACTTTGTCGCCTCTACTTTGGATATGGGAGCATTATCGGGCAGGCAAACCAATGATTTAATACCTTGTGCCGTGGCTGATAAAGCCACACCCTGTGCGTGATTACCCGCAGAACAAGCCACCACACCTCGTTGTTTTTCCTCGGGAGTAAGCTGGGAGATTTTAAAACATGCACCTCTGACTTTAAAAGAACCGGTGACCTGAAGGTTCTCTGGTTTCAAGAAAATCTGACAATCCTGATTGATATGAGGTGCGTAAATCAGGTCTGTTCGTCTAATCACTGGTTTTAGTACATAAGAAGCTTGGTATATTTTGTCAAGAGTCAACATAAAACGTATATATTATATTACAGTATATAAAAAAAGAGGATACATCCAAAAGTCGGCTATATCCTCTTTTATTTTGCTTTTGCACAAATTATTCTGCGCTTTCAGCAGGTGCAGCTTCTTCAGCGGCAGCAGTCTCAGCAGCAGCTTCAGCCTGTTTTGCAGCTTCAGCAGCAGCTTTTTCAGCTTTCTTCTGAGCCAAAGCTTCAGCTTTTACTTTGTTCACTTCTTTTTCAGCTTCCAAACGAGCAGCCTTAACAGCCTTAGCTGCTTCAGCGTCTTTGTTTTTAACAGCCTCTAAAGAAGCCAACTTCTGTTCTTTCCAAGCCTGCAATTTAGCTTGAGCGGTAGCTTCGTCAAATGCACCTTTCTTTACGCCTTCCAACAAATGCTTCATCAAGCAAACGCCTTCACGAGAAAGGATGTTGCGAGTTGTGTCTGTTGGCTGAGCACCTACTTGTAACCAATACAAAGCTCTGTCAAATTTCAAATCTACTGTAGCAGGATTAGTGTTCGGATTATATGAACCTATCCTCTCAATAAATCTTCCATCACGTGGAGCCCTGCTGTCTGCGACTACAATCTGATAAAAAGCATAACCTTTACGACCGTGTCTTTGCAATCTAATTTTTGTTGCCATTTTGAAATAATTTTTTAATTAAGCTTGTTTGTATTAGCATTTTTACGGCTGCAAAGATACTGCTTTATCTTTATTCGGCAATCATCTATACAGCCCTATTTCGTGTTAATAATCATTAACCCACCAAGAGCTTTTATAATTTGGGTAATTCCCATGGGGCTCGGTAATATGCTTTAGACAATGAAGTGGCTTCTTCATCGCCTATGAACAGATGTTTCTCATCGTCCCATACAACTTCACGTCCTACCCGGCAAGAGATATTTGCGAAATGAGCCAATTTTGCGACTTTGGCTCCAATAGCGATATCCGCATGCGGCAATTGTTTATCCTTCATGCAAGCCAAGAAATTCCCGACATGGTTATACAGACCTTTCCCTTCGCCTTTCTTAAATGGAACGGCTTCCATCCGCGCATCTTTACCAACAACTACCGGTATTACTTCCCAACCAGAGCGATCCAACACCAAAGTGCCATTTTCGCCATAGAATGCCAGCCCTTCTTTCCTATTATAAAGTCCATGATTGATACCGCAAGCATGATCCCATATAATATTGAATTCAGGATAAGTATATGTCGCCATCAAAGTATCTGGTGTTTCCATCGCATCATCAGGATAAGCGAATTTTCCTCCACTGCCATAAACACGGTCAGGAAGTCCCGCATTCATGCCCTCCATTGCATAATCCAACAAATGCACTCCCCAATCCGACATCAATCCTCCTGCATAATCCCAGAAAAAGCGGAAATTGTAATGGAAACGATATGGATTGAACGGACGTTTCGGAGCTGGACCAAGCCACATGTCATAGTCAACGCCAGCCGGTGCGTCACAATCCGGTTTCTTGGGCAGAGTAGGTTTGCCATCCTGGTAAGCCCAAACTTTCACAGTGCGGATTCTTCCGATGCCACCTTGTTTAAGGAATGCAGCCGCCTCGTCCCAATGGGGGTCGCTTCTTTGCCACTGCCCAACTTGTACAATCCTATTATACTTTCGAGCCGCCTTCACCATCAAATCGCACTCTTCTATCGTATTAGAGAGGGGCTTTTCAACATAAACATCTTTTCCGGCTTGGCAAGCCCATATCGTAGGAAGGCAATGCCAGTGGTCGGGTGTTCCTATAATAACGACATCTACATCCTTGTTATCTATTACTCTTCGCCAATCTTTATACAAATGAGGGACTTTTTTCCCTGTTTTCTTCTCTACATCAGCTGCCCGTTTATTGAGCCATTCATCATCAACATCACATAATGCAACACATTCCACTTCTGGATATTGTAAAAAAGTGCTCAAGTCAGAGAAGCCCATGCTTCTGCAACCTATTAGCGCTACTTTTACCTTATTGTTAGGCGATGTTGCTCCATATATGGAAGAAAAAGAAGAACCAAATAAAGGGGATAGTCCTATTCCGGCAACGGACAGGGCTGACTTTTGTATAAAATCTCGTCTGTTCATGGCATACTATCTATATTTTTATCATTGATTAAGGTTGCAATTATACAAAAAAATATCGGGAAATCCTAAAGGTATCGAGGGTATAATTTATACAACCGTTGTTTTAAAAAAAACATTGGACGTTTTTGAAAAAACATTGGACGTTTTCAAAAATTCTTCGTGATGTTTTTTTAAAAACAACGGTATGTTTTTCCGGCACATATAATACACTCTGTAACAACCGAATACAAAAATGCGATGCGTCAAGATTCCCACTTGACACACCGCCTTTTTATCAATAAACTCGTCTAAGCGAATATTCAAAATTATTTGTTCATTTCAGCTTCGATAGCGTCAAACTTGTCACCCATGTTCAAGTTGTAGTAGATACCACGCAAAGCAATCATACATTCTCTATCATCCGGTTTCAACTGGTGAGCTTTTTCAAAATAAGGCATTGCTTTTTCGAACAAAGCTTTAGCTTTAGCTGATTCTTCCTGATATTGCTGAGAATCTGTGATAGCGTTTGCATGATCCAATTTGTTTACAGCTTGGTTGAAATATACACGGCCCAAGTTAGACAAAATGTCTGCATTTTCAGAATCCATGTTATAAGCCTTAGTGAAGTATTCTTCTGCTTTAGCATAATCCTTAACGTTTTCATAAACACGGCCCATTACATCATACAACTGAGCGTTGTTCGGGTCATTTTGGATAGCTGCATTCAAATACTGAATAGCCTGTTCGCTTCTGTTAGAATAGATATAAGCATTGATCAAGCTCAACAAATAATACTTTTCCTGAGGGAATTTCTGCATACCTTCTTTCAAAGTCTTCTCCAAATTAACAGAGTCCTTAGCTTGTTCGTATTCGTAGCACAAATACTGGTAAACATCATTCTGGCGATAGTCTGTTGATTTAGCACGTTCCAAAGCAGCGATTGCTTTCTTTGAGTCGTTCAACTGAGTAGCAGCTACTGCAGAATAGAACTGAACTGTCATGAAGTTAGAGTCACGAGCCGCAGTCTGAGTACCCTTGAACATAGGCAAATCTGAAATAGTCAAATATTGTTCAAAGAAGTCATAAGCCTTAGCATAATCTTTCTGGTCGAAATAAAATGCACCACCATTGATATAATAAATATGGTTAGCACTTAATGTGCCCATGATGGTCTTGTAAATTTAGGCTTAACTTTTCCTTTTTCATTTGGCAACTGATCCAATTCGTATGCTTTTTGGAAGTACGGCAAAATACGGCCTAATGCTTCATACATAACTGGTTCATTGGGCTGCTGACCCAAGATTTGTTTTGTTCTTTCATTGCTGAACTGCTGATCTTCAATGAAACCTGCAACATACCAAGTCTTTGGATCGTTCTTTGATTCAGCGTTATCCATTGCTCCTTTAATCAATGAACGAGCCTCTGTAAAAGCATTGGCATCAGCAGAAGAACCTTTCACGAGAGATTCAGCCTGGCTAACTGCCTTTTTTTGAGCGAACGATGCAGATGCTGCCATGCACAACGCTACTGTCAATAATACTCTTTTCATACTTAATTCTGTTTTTTTAATTAATTATTCTATTTTTGTTTAACAATCGGTTTATTCTTCACTCTCAGGAGTCTGGGGCGAATCCTGCTGGTCATTGTCCACAGATTCTCCTTCCCCTGAAGGAAGTTCCTGTCCCTCCTCTGCTTCCACAGGTTCACTCAGCACTTTACAAACAGAAGCAATTTCATCATTACGTTTGTCCAAGTTAATCAAACGAACACCCTGTGTCGCACGGCCCAATATGCTTAGGCTATCCACATTCACACGGATGGTAACACCGGACTTGTTGATAATCATCAAATCGTTTTCATCTGTCACATTGAGTATAGCAACTAATTTACCTGTCTTTTCCGTTATATTCAATGTCCTAACGCCCTTACCTCCTCGGTTGGTGATACGGTAATCTTCCGGATTAGAACGCTTGCCATAGCCTTGTTCTGAAACAACGAGGATAGTCTCTTTTGTTATGTCTTTCAGGCAAATCATTCCTACTACTTCGTCATTTTCATCATCCAATTCCATACCTTTCACACCCGAAGCCGTACGACCCATCACGCGTACTTTATCTTCATTGAAGCGGATAGCGTTACCATTGCGATTGCCCAAAACGACTTGCTGCCTTCCGTTGGTCATACAAACTTGTATCAAGTCGTCATCTTCACGCAACGTAATTGCATTCACACCGTTCTGGCGAGGACGAGAATACTCTTTCAAGCAAGTTTTCTTGACAATACCTTTTTTCGTACAGAACAACAGATAATGCGAATTGACAAATTCTGTATCTGTCGTCAACTTCTTAACACGGATAAATGCCTGCACCTTGTCATCTTTCTCAATATTCAACAGATTCTGGATGGCACGCCCCTTGGATGTCCTTGCCCCTTCCGGAATTTGGTAAACCGGCAACCAGAAACAACGACCTTTGGAAGTAAAGAACAATAAAGTCGCATGCATGGATGCTGGATAAATATATTCGATAAAGTCTTCGTCCCGTGTATCAGAAGCTTTGACTCCGATGCCACCGCGACCTTGTGCCTTGAACTCAGCCAACGGAGTACGTTTGATATAGCCCATGTGTGAAATCGTGATAATCATTTCATCATCGGCATAGAAATCTTCAGGATTCAAATCTTCAGAAGCATATACAATGTCTGTCTTACGTTCATCACCATATTTCTCCTTGATTTCCCAAAGTTCTTCTTTTATCAAGTTCATACATACATCCTCATTGTCCAAGATTTCGTTCAAATGAGCGATTAACTTTTCTATTTCATCAAACTCGGCTCTTAACTTGTCTTGTTCCAATCCTGTCAATTGGCGCAAACGCATCTCAACAATAGCACGGGCTTGCTTGTCCGAAAGCGAGAAACGTTCCATCAATCTGGTGATAGCTTCTTGAGGGCTGGTTGAAGACTTGATGATTGCAATAACTTCATCAATATTGTCCGAAGCAATAATCAAACCTTCAAGTATATGAGCGCGTTCTTCTGCTTTTGCCAATTCAAACTTTGTACGGCGGATGACAACTTCATGGCGATGATCCACAAACGCCTTGATCATATCTTTCAAATTCAACAGACGAGGACGTCCTTTTACCAAGGCGATGTTATTTACGCTAAAGGAGGATTGCAATGCTGTCATTTTATATAGCTTGTTCAGCACGACCTGGGCATTGGCATCCCGTTTCACATCTATTACTATACGAAGTCCGGTACGGTTCGACTCGTCGGTGATATCAGAAATACCCTCAAGGCGTTTCTCATTTACCAAATCAGCAATACTCTTTACCAAATCGGATTTAATGACTTGATACGGAATTTCTGTGATAATGATTTGCTCATGATTGTTTTCTGTTTCGATTTCAGCTTTACCACGGATGACAATTCGTCCACGACCCGTTTCGTAAGCCTCTGTCACTCCGTCATAGCCATATATAGTAGCCCCGGTTGGGAAATCAGGAGCTTTGATGTATTTCATCAATCCTGGTATATCAATTTCCCCTTTAGAATCAATGTATGCCACACATCCGTCCAATACTTCCGTCAGATTGTGCGTAGGCATATTGGTTGCCATTCCGACAGCAATACCAGACGCACCATTAACCAACAGATTAGGAATACGAGTTGGCAATACGAGAGGCTCTTTTCTTGCATCGTCGAAGGTCGGTTGGAAATCTACCGTATCTTTATCTATGTCGCGCAACATTTCCTCTGCAAACTTGCTCAAGCGTGCTTCCGTGTAACGCATTGCAGCTGGGCTGTCATTGTCCATAGAGCCAAAGTTACCTTGTCCATCTATTAATTTGTATCGCATAGACCACCACTGAGCCATACGGACTAATGCACCATATATAGAACTGTCACCATGCGGGTGATATTTACCTAAAACTTCACCCACTGTATTGGCAGATTTTTGATATTTCTTATCAGAAGTATTTCCAATCATATCCATGGCATATAATATGCGGCGGTGAATAGGCTTGAAACCATCTCTGATATCCGGAAGAGCACGAGAGACAATTACCGACATAGAATAGTCGATATATGCCGTCTTCATTTCTTCTTCGATGTTAATCTTAATTATTCTGTCTTGATCAACCATTTAATTTTATATTAATTACACTCTGTATCCCTTCAAAGAGCCTGTTTTAAGCTGTTTAATTTTACACAAACTCTGAAAAAACGCACTAAAGTAAGTGTTTTTCGTCACATAGAAAAGCTTTACGGACAAAATATTGTATTTTAACCTTCTAAAATTCCTTTTAAATATTTATGGCACAGATTTTGATAATTATATGGATGTAAACATTATCTTTGCACTATAACTAATTTGGGTGGAGTGCCATAAATGTGATCATTTTGACACGACCCCATGAATTGGATTATTTAAACTTTAAAGGATGAAAGAAAACTATTCGGAACAATTAAGGGATGTGATAGAATATAGCCGTGAAGAAGCAGGACGACTGCAAAACAGCTATATCGGTCCTGAACATTTGATGTTAGGCATTATCCGTGAAGGGGAATGCCATGCTTATCAAATATTGGAAGGTTTGCATATCAATCCGTTTACATTGAAGAGACTAATCGAACAAGAAATAAAGAATACAGTTGACATGGATTATTCTTCACAAGAGATAACGGTTAGTAAAAGCACTCAAAAAGTATTACGGGAAAGTATATCTGAAAGCGTCATGCTGCATAGCAATAAAATCGGGACGGAACATTTGTTATTGGCAATCCTGAAAGAAGAGAATATAGCTTCTCGTTTTTTGAATGATTCAGGTGTCACTTACGAAATGGTGCTTGAAGAGATTAAATCAAATAGAGGAGATGAATCAAGCTTGTTCCAAGATTTGCAAGAGCAAGAGATAGAAGATGGCTTCACGGATGACGATGAAGATGAGGATGACGAGGATGATTTCCAAAAAGGCAGAAGCGCACAACACTCTTCTGGCACAGCAAATCCGTCTCAAGGAAAATCCTCTTCCGACACACCTGTGTTAGACAACTTTGGCACAGACATGACTCGTGCGGCTTCCGAGAATCGTCTTGACCCAGTCGTGGGAAGAGAAAAAGAGATAGAACGTGTAGCTCAAATTCTAAGCCGCCGCAAGAAGAACAACCCCGTGTTGATTGGTGAACCAGGTGTGGGAAAATCTGCTATTGTCGAAGGATTGGCAATGCGTATTGTACAACGTAAGGTGTCCCGCATCCTTTTTGACAAACGAGTCATAAGTTTGGACATGGCTTCAATCGTTGCCGGCACAAAATACCGCGGACAGTTTGAAGAACGTATCAAAGCTATACTTAATGAATTGCAGAAGAATCCAAACATCGTTCTATTTATAGATGAAATCCATACAATCGTCGGTGCGGGTTCCGCTTCCGGATCAATGGATGCTGCCAACTTATTAAAGCCGGCTTTGGCAAGAGGGGAAATCCAATGCATCGGTGCTACGACATTGGACGAGTATAGAAAGAACATCGAAAAAGATGGAGCGTTGGAACGCCGTTTCCAAAAAATCATTGTCGATCCGACAACCCCGGAAGAGACTTTGCAGATTTTGGAAAACATAAAAGACAGGTATGAAGAACATCATAATGTCTTTTACACTCCTGATGCATTAAAAGCTTGCGTCAAATTGACAGAGCGCTACATCAGTGACAGGAATTTCCCGGATAAAGCCATAGATGCTTTAGACGAAGCAGGCTCGCGTGTCCATATTTCCAATATTATCGTACCTAAGAATATTGAAGAACTGGAACAAAAGATAGAAGAGACGAAAAGTCAGAAGATGGACGCTGTCAAGTCTCAGAATTTCGAGTTGGCTGCCAGCTTCAGGGATAAAGAAAGGGAATGTATTTCCGCATTGGAAGCAGCGAAAGCAAGATGGGAAAAGGAGATGCAGGAGCATCGCGAAACCGTTGACGAGGACAAGATTGCCGAAGTGGTGGCAATGATGTCCGGCGTTCCTGTCCAGCGAATTGCCAAAGCGGAGAATGCTCGTTTGCTTGAAATGGCAGATGTCTTGAAAGGAAAAGTTATCGGTCAAGACGAAGCTGTGTTGAAAGTGGTGAAAGCAATCCAACGTAACCGGATTGGATTGAAAGACCCTAACAAACCTATCGGAACTTTCATGTTCTTAGGTCCGACCGGTGTGGGAAAAACCTATTTGGCAAAGAAGATAGCAGAATACTTATTCGACTCGGCTGATGCGTTGATTCGTATCGACATGAGCGAATACTTAGAGAAATTTGCTGTTTCCAGATTGGTGGGTGCGCCTCCGGGATATGTTGGTTACGAAGAAGGTGGTCAATTGACCGAGAAAGTCCGTCGCAAACCTTATTCTGTTGTTTTATTGGACGAAATAGAAAAGGCTCATCCGGATGTGTTCAACCTGTTGCTTCAAGTATTGGACGATGGCAGATTGACAGACAGCTTCGGGCGTTGCATAGACTTCAGGAATACGATTATTATCATGACTTCCAATATCGGAACACGACAACTGAAAGATTTCGGCCGAGGCGTCGGATTCAGCACTCCATCCACAAATGGAGAAGTCGATAAGGATTTTTCAAGGAGTGTTATCCAAAAGGCATTGAACAAAGCTTTTGCTCCAGAGTTTATTAATCGAATAGACGACATAGTCATGTTCGACCAATTGGACAAGGAGGCGATACGGAAAATCATTGACATTGAACTACAAGGATTGTATAAACGTGTCACTGATTTGGGCTATACATTAGAGTTGACCGATGCCGCTAAGGATTTTGTAGCGACTAAGGGTTACGATGTACAATTTGGAGCACGTCCTTTGCGCCGAGCTATTCAAAAATACATCGAAGATGAAATGGCAGAACTTATCATCCGCGCTTCTGTTGGCGAAGGCAGTACGATTGTTATCGATTTTGATGCAAACGAGCAACGCATTGTTTCTTCAACGAAAAACAAAGAGGAGTAAATCAATTTAGATACGGGGCAGCGTCAAAATGAATGTTTGGATGCTGCCCCTTTAAGGTGCGTCAGAATTAGCAAAATGCGAGGTGCTGAGGATGAGACCGGCAGGAATTTACTGATGTAAATGACTGATATCGCATTCCGAAAGCAATGAATGATGACAAACCGATTTTATTTAGCGTATAAACTAAGTAAACATATACATCATGAGAACAGACATTGAAATAGCAAGAGAAACGCCATTGAAAAAAATTAAGGAAGTCGCTACGGAGATTGGCATTCCGAGAGAAGAGGTTCAAAACTACGGCAGATATATTGCTAAAGTTCCTATCCATTTGATTGATGAACAAAAGATAAAGAAGCATAAACTGATATTGGTGACAGCCATTACGCCTAACAAAGCTGGCGTTGGTAAAACGACAGTCTCTATCGGATTGGCGTTGGGACTGAACCGTATCGGGAAAAAGGCGATTGTTGCCTTAAGAGAACCTTCTTTGGGCCCGTGTTTCGGTTTGAAAGGTGGCGCAGCTGGTGGAGGTCATGCGCAAGTGCTCCCGATGGAGAATATCAATCTCCACTTCACTGGTGATTTTCACGCCATCACTTCCGCACATAATATGATTACTGCGTTGTTAGACAATTATCTTTATCACAATAGAAGCAAAGGTGCCATACTGAAAGAAATCAAATGGAAACGAGTTTTGGATGTGAACGATCGAGGTCTACGTAGTATTGTTACAGGATTGGGCGGACAAGCGAATGGCATTCCGACTGAAACAGGATTTGATATCACTCCGGCTTCAGAAATAATGGCAATCCTTTGTCTTTCAACAGACATTGATGATTTGAAGCGTCGCATCGGAAACATTCTTTTAGGATACACTTTCGACAACAAGCCTTTTACTGTAAACGATTTGGGAGTTGCCGGAGCGATTACGGCTTTGTTGAAAGACGCACTACTTCCAAACATTGTCCAAACGACAGAAAACAGTGCCGCATTTGTGCATGGCGGTCCATTTGCCAACATTGCACATGGATGTAATTCCATACTTGCGACCAAGATGGCTTTGACTTATGGCGATTATGCAATTACAGAAGCAGGGTTCGGAGCCGATTTGGGTGCGGAGAAGTTCTTTGATATCAAATGCCGTAAAGCGGGATTGCAACCGGATTTGACTGTGATTGTGGCAACA
This sequence comes from Phocaeicola vulgatus, assembly GCA_022009975.1. Taxonomy (GTDB): domain Bacteria; phylum Bacteroidota; class Bacteroidia; order Bacteroidales; family Tannerellaceae; genus Parabacteroides. The sequence continues at coordinate 1,340,825 of CP091733.1, forward strand.
GCACAAAGCCTTAAATTACATGGCGGAGCTGATGAAACGGAGATAAAGAAACCGAATATGGCGTGCCTGATGAAAGGCTTGGAGAACTTAGATAAACACATTGAGAACATTCAAGGATTTGGGCAAAAGGTTATCGTCACATTTAACAGGTTCGCCTGTGACTCGCAAGAAGAGATTGATTTGGTGGCAACACACTGTAAAGAAAAAGGAGTTGGATTTGCCCTTAACACAGTCTTTGCTGATGGAGGCAAAGGAGGCGAAGAATTAGCCCGTTTGGTTGTTGAGACAATTGAAAGCAGTCCGACCACTCCATTGCAGTTTGCCTATAATGATTCCGACTCCGTCTGTGAGAAGATTGAGAAAGTGACTAAAAAGATTTACGGGGCAGGTTCTGTGGTTTATGCCTCTTTAGCAGAAAAGAAGTTGAAGCAAATCGAGGAATTGGGCATTTCCCACTATCCGATATGTATTGCCAAGACACAGTATTCATTCTCTTCCGACCCTAAAGCCCACGGTGTTGTCAAAGGCTTTGAACTGAAAGTTAGAGATATTATCATCAATAATGGTGCAGAAATGATTGTAGTTATTATGGGCGAAATCATGCGTATGCCAGGATTGCCCAAAGAACCTCAAGCATTGCATATTGATGTAGTAAATGGCGATATTGAAGGTTTAAGCTAATTGTAAATAAAAAGCGAAGAGGTTGCAACTGGACAGCCACTTCGCTTTATTTATTATCTCTTACAAATCACGTTTCGGATAAAGAGCTTCCCACCATTCCGGTTCATCCTTTAGCCATTTGGCAAACCAAGCAAAGATGGTGTTCTGCCATTTTGTACGTTTGCTATAATCTACGATATGATGGTCTTGTTTGTCTACTTGTACAAACTCAACCTCTTTTCCTAAAATCTTCATCGCTGCGAACATTTGGATGCTCTCTCCTATCGGCACGTTTGTATCTGCATTTCCATGCAGCAACAACAACGGAGTTTGGATTTTATCGGCATGGAATAACGGACTATGTTCCGTGTAAAACTCCGGTGCATTCCAAGGATAAGTATTCGTGTTAGCTGTCGAGCAATAACCAATTCCCCAATATCCTTCACCCCAATAACTGCTCAGTGCACTAATTCCCGCATGACTTATGGCAGCAGCAAACAAATCCGTTTTAGTTTGCAAATACTGTGTCATGAATCCGCCGTAGCTGGCTCCGATACATCCAATCTTGGATTTATCCACAAACGGATGTTCTTTGCAGAATTGCTTTGTCCCTTGGATAATCTCGTCAGCTGTTTTTGTGCCCCAAGCATTGACGTGGCGAGCAGAAAATTCCTGTCCGAATCCTGTTGCTCCGCTTGGATTTATTATATAGACTACATATCCTTGTGCGGCATACATGTGGGAAGCATATCGTCCTTCAAAGTTTCTACCAGTCGGAGTCGTTCCTCCATAATAATTAACGATAAGCGGATATTTCTTGTTCGGGTCGAAATGAGGAGGCAAGTAATATCTTCCCTGGATCATTGTGCCATCAGCCGATTTAAAGTTCCATTCCTGCACTTCTCCCAACACAACATCTTTCAATTTCTCTTCAGACAGATCATCAATCTTGCTGCAATTCCCTTTATCCGTCTGATAAGCATAAACACGATTGGCATTGGATGCGCTTTGTCCTATGCAATACAACATAGAACTGTTATTGGAAAGGGAGAAATCCTTAATGACATCTTCAGGAATGTCCAAACGCTTGATTTCTCCATTGTCAGGATTGCAACGGAAAATCCGCACACAGTCTTGGTCTTCTGCCATCAGATATATCTTTCCGTCAGCTTTGTTCCAAATGGCACGGCTCACAGTCGGATTGAAATCTTTTGTCAAGGCTTTTGCCTTTTTGGTTGCCAAATCATAAATAAACAACTGGACATCGTATTGGTTAGGCAATTGTCCTTTGCGGATATTCAAACCGATATTATCAAATGCTTCGCCTGTTCCAAAGACAAGCAATTGCTTGCCATCCGGAGAAAACAAAGCACTGTTTTCATGCTTCCTCTCCGTCCATATCGTTTCGGTTTCCAACGTTTGCAAATCCAACTTATAGAGAGAAGAACGGCTGAATGGCACAGAAGTATAAATAGATTCGCTTGTACCGAACAGCAAATAACGTCCATCCGCACTTACGCCCTGAATGGAAGTTGAATGGTGCCCAAATGTCAATTGCTGATACAAACCGCTCTTTAAGTCATATCGCCAAATCAGATAACGATCCCTGAATCCGGGAACCCGGTCATTCGGTTCCAAAACCCGCATGATTTCCTTATCCTCTTTCGGTCCCTCCTCTTTCACCATATAAAGTAACGACGATTCATCAGGAGTCATGTCAAAATAGCCTTCCGGGATGGATTCGCCCAGCACTTCCTCTTTCAGCGTCTGCGGGTCAACAACAATCAGCTTGTTTCCTTTCAGCCCTTTGCGAACCAAATAGAATCGTTCACTCTTTGGCATCCAAGTCGTATTCGCCAATTCTGTTCCTTGCATTACCACTTTTCCGTCTGCCGTTCTCAACTGAGCTAACTGTTCTGAGCTTCCTCCCGGATAACGATCCACGTATGTTATCAATACATATTTGCCCTGCGGGGAAACACGGGTTGCGACCACATCATGTCCGGTCATTACATCCTGCAAAGTGTACCGCTTTTCAGGAAGAGATGAGGCGGTTACTTCCGCATCATCCATATCGGTTTTATATACAGCTTCGATGGCAGCTTCTTTACCGGCTTCCGCCAAATATTTCACCTGCACTTCATAACGTTTCGGTTCCAATATCAGTTCCGATTCGGCATTCACCTTCCCCCCGTCCACGAATACTTGGTAATCGCCCGGAGCTTTCACGCTCAACGACCCTTTCGTATAACGAGTACTATTCAAATAGAAAGTATAATAATGTATAGCATATCCCTTTTGAGGAATATCCACACGGCATTTCCCGTCCTCGGCGGAAACGACATTCGCAGCGTCCTTCACTTTGTCCAAAGAGATAGTTGTATTCAACAAGACTCGTGGGTCAAAAGCTTTGCCCTTCACATCCACACTGTCCACCAAGATGGGTTGTTTGATTGCAAAAGGTCCAGCATGGCGGTATTGCAACACTTTCACATCTTTCGCTTGTGCCAATGAACAAAGCAAAGGGAAGCCAATATATATACTTTTTTCATGATAATTATTTTTATTGATTCTCTATTTATTCCTTATTTGACCTTGGTTTCTGTCGCTTCTTCCAATGCCTTCTTATTGATATCTTGCATGATTAATCCTGCCATTGTGAATCCAAAGATTGCAGTAATATGGGCTACCGATCCATTGGTTTGAACTTTGGGACTACGCCATTCAGGATTGACGGTATTAGCGTTCTCGCAATCTTCATTAAGTTCCGGAGAAGCAGAGCCTGCACCTACGTTTTTCAAAAGCTCTTCGCTGTACACGCACTTGAACTTCTTTCCAGGGAACAGTTTGCTCTTTTTGAATTTCCGCCTCAAAGCTGCTGCCAATGGGCAACCTTTCACCTTCCAGAACTCGGCAACGGCAATTTTCGTAGGATCCATTTTCAAGGCTGCGCCCATGGATGAAACGAACACGGCATCCGTTTCACAAGCTTTGCGTATCAACAAGGCTTTATTGTCCAAGCTGTCGATGGCATCAACAATATAATCATACGTTTCTATATGGAAAGAGTCCGCTGTCTCTGCCGAATAAACCTGCTGCAAGGCGGTTATTTCCGCATCCGGATTAATCTCCAACAGCCGTTTTTTCAAGGCTTCCACCTTCACTTCCCCCACGGTTTGCATCGTAGCCATCAGCTGGCGATTCACATTGGATGTGCACACGCAGTCTGAATCGACTATTGTCATGTGCTGAATACCCGAACGGATTAAACACTCCACGCACCAACTTCCTACGCCTCCCACGCCAAACGATAATACGTTTTTGTTGGATAGCGTTCATCACCTTATCGCCTAAAAGTAACTCCGTACGTTTAAATATGCCTCTTTCCATACTTATGAATTGCTTCGTTTTATTTTTGTCATGGTTGCAGCGTATGTTTATATTTTTAACCACACAGCCTCTATACAACTACAAAATGTACGTAACAAAGATACAAAGTTTTTCCAAATACCTTTACTTGGCAAGCCGAAACTTCATGGATAGCCATATTGAGTTAAGTTTGAGCTTGCATCCAACATTTTATATTTTTCACTTATATGATAAGAGCTTTCTGACTTTGACGAAGTCTGGAAAAAAGCAAGCAGAAGTTCTCTTGCTATCATTAAATGTTGTAACTTTGTGCCGTTTTTTTAAATAAATACTCATGCAAAAAGAATCTTTAATGAAAATCAATCGACATATCCATCAATGCCTTTTCTTAGGCGCATCTCTCCTATTCGCCTCCTGTTCCCAACAAGAAACAAATCAAGAGACAGTTGTATTTTCATCCGGTGAGGACGGTTATAAGAGTTACAGAATCCCAGCCATCATTCAACTTCCAAAAGGTGACCTTTTGGCGTTTTGTGAAGGGCGAGTAGATGGAGCCGGAGATTTCGGAAACATTCAAATTGTTATGAAAAGAAGTCATGACAATGGAAAAACATGGAGCGCAATCCAGACTGTAGCAAGCAACGGGACATTGCAGGTCAGCAATCCTGCTCCAGTGTTTGACACGATGGATCCCGACTACCCGGACGGACGAATTTTCTTGTTTTACAACACAGGCAATGTCAGTGAACCGGAAGTGTTGAAAGGTAATGGATTTAAACAATGTTGGTATGTCTCATCAAGCGACAAAGGACAATCTTGGTCGGATCCGGTAGAAATCACAAAAGATGTCTTCCTTGCCAATCGGCCGGATATCGATTCACTCTATAATCATCCGGAAGATTGGCGTTATTATGCAAATACTCCGGGACATGCCATCCAATTGCAGGAAGGCGAGCACAAAGGAAGAATCTATGTGGCTGCCAACCATTCATACGGTGACCCGCAACCGAACGGGAAACATTACATCGCCCACGGTTTTTATACCGACAATCATGGGAAGAGTTTCTCGCTTAGCAACAACATTGATTATCCGGGAAGCAATGAGTCAATGGCAGTCGAATTGTCAAACGGCACTCTGATGATGAATAGCCGTAACCAGCAGGGAAACAAGAAAGCACGCATTGTCACACTGAGCCATGATGGTGGAACAACTTGGGAAAAGCCGACATTCGACACGACATTGATTGACCCGGTATGCCAAGGCAGTATTGTTGCGCTCGGCGAAAAGGACGAGAAAAGCATCATTGCTTTCTGTAACAATGCGGACACATTGAACCGCAACAACTTGACTTTGCGCATCAGCTATGACAACGGACAAAATTGGAGCAAGAGCTATTTGATTTACGGAAACGATTCATTGCCGGAAAAGAACGATTATTCAGCCTATTCGGATATTACATTGACTAATGAAGGCAAAGTGGGCATCTTGTATGAAAAGGATAATTACTCCAAAATTGTTTATACGACGATAAAGCCTTGAGATAGTTTAGTTCAGATATGAATATTTTATTGGATATGCATACGCATACCATCGCAAGCGGGCATGCGTACAGTACATTACAAGAAATGGCTCATGCCGCATCGGAAAAAGGTTTGAAACTATTGGGGATTACGGAGCATGGACCTGCATTGCCAGGCTCTTGCCATCCCATCTATTTCGAGAACCTGCATGTCATTCCAAGGAATATGTATGGAGTGGAACTGATGATTGGTGCGGAATTAAACATCCTCGATTACGAAGGGAACATCGATTTGAACGAACGTTACTGGCGGTTGCTCGACCATCGTATTGCCGGAATGCATTCAAAGTGTTATATTCCCGGAAGCATCGAACAAAACACGGATGCAATGTTAGGTACCATCCGGAATCCATTTGTGCAAATCATCAGCCATCCGGGTGACGGCACGGCAGACATTATGTTTGAGCCAGTGGTGCTGGAAGCAAAGAAAACGCACACTGTGCTCGAAATCAACAACAGTTCTTTGAATCCGGTCCGACATAAGGAGAAAGCAAAGTCAAACAACTTAGAAATACTCCACCTGTGCAAACAATACGAAGTTCCGGTGATTTTGGGAAGCGATGCGCATATTTCCTTTTCCATTGCGGATTACGGATATATTTATGAATTGTTACAAATAGCGGAGTTTCCGGATGAATTAATCCTAAACGACAAGCCGGATTTCTTCAAAAGCTATTTAAAGGAAACACCTTAACTTAATTTGTAAAAGACATTTTATAAATTAACCTAAGATGTTTGCTTTGTCTTTTCATTTTTTATTACTTTTGCTCATTATGCGAATATAAATTTACGATAACATGAAAAGACGTGATTTCTTAAAAACGGGGGCTTTAGCAGGAGCTGCTCTTACTCTTAACTTCGAAGGATTGCGAGCTGCTCTCGCATCCAACACAATGGCTGTTGAAGCTGTTCCAGACATGGTTGCCGTAATGGGCGGCGAACCGGAAGTAATGTTGGATAAAGCATTGGAAGCCTTGGGCGGAATAGGTCAATATATAAAGAAAGGGCAAAAAGTAGTCATTAAGCCAAACATCGGATGGGACAGAACTCCGGAAATGGCAGGCAATACCAATCCGAAATTAGTAAAAGCTTTGGTTCAGAAGTGCCTTGCCGCAGGAGCACAAAAGGTGACTGTATTTGACCATACGTGTGACAATTGGCAAAAATGCTATGAGACAAGCGGTATCGCCGCAGCTGTCAAAGAAGCTGGTGGAATCATCATGCCTGCCAACGACGAGAAATATTTCAAGGAAGTTGCCATTCCAAACGGTGTGAAACTGAAAAGTGCGAAAATCCATGAGGCTTTGGTAGAAGCAGACGTGTGGATCAATGTTCCGGTATTAAAGAATCATGGCGGAGCGAAAATGACTTGTGCCATGAAGAACTATATGGGAATTGTTTGGGACAGACGTTATTTCCACCAAAATGACTTGCAACAGTGCATTGCCGACATTTGTACTTGGCAAAAGAAGCCGGTGTTGAACATCGTGGATGCTTATCGCATCATGCACCAAAACGGTCCTCAAGGAAAGTCATTGTCTGACGTGGCTACTTTGAAGTCGTTGATTGTCTCTCCGAATATCGTTGCAATTGATACGGCAGCACTGTCGTTGTTCAACCAAGTCAAGAAATTGGAAATCGAGGCTGTTTCCCATATCGGTAGAGGTGAAGCCAACCACTTAGGAACAACTAATTTGAAATCATTGAACATCAAACGTATCAAAATTTGATATATTCATGAAACGGTTGAACACTTTAAAAGGAGTGCGAGTGCTGCTTGCCCTCCTTTTATTTATCCCAATCCTGCTGTTCTTTGTCGATTTCAGCGGTTCATTGCCTTCCGCAATTCATCATTTGCTGGAAGCCCAAGTCATGCCGGCTGTCATGTGGACAATGTGGGGTATTTTGCTTTTCCACCTTCTCTTCACTCTCGTATTCGGACGATTGTATTGTTCTACTTTGTGTCCGGCTGGAGTGTTGCAAGACATTATCAACAACTTGCTTTGCCGGTTTCGAAAAAAGAAAAACGGGACATATCGTTTTTCTTACCACAAGCCATTGAATGTGCTTCGTTATTCCATCTTGGTATTAACAGGCATCAGTGTTTTTGCCGGAGTTTTGAATCTGTATCTGCTCTTAGACCCGTATAGCAACTTCGGCAGAATAGCAAGCAACTTGTTCCGTCCGTTAGTCATGTGGTGTAACAACGGAGCAGCGGAAGTTCTCATGAAGATGGATAATTATTCGCTCTACCAAGTGACAATCAACACCGTGACAATGGCTGGATTTTTAGGCGGAGTGATTGCATTGAGCCTGTTTATCGGACTTACGGTTTGGCGTGGCAGACTTTTCTGCAACACCATTTGTCCGGTTGGTGCGTTGCTGAGCCTTTTCTCCCGTTACTCGCTTTTCCGCATCTCGTTCGACACATCCAGTTGTACGCACTGCGGCTTGTGTGAACGGAGTTGTAAGGCGGAAGCCATCGACAGTAAGAACATGACAGTTGACACTTCGCGCTGTGTAGATTGTTTTAACTGCATTTCTTCCTGTAGCAAAGGCGGACTCCAATACCGTTTCCGTCCCGTTTCCCTACGTAAACAGAGTGAGGCTCCCGAAAATGCTGCTTCTTCATGCGACAACAACCGCCGTAACTTCTTGAAAACCGGTGCGACTTTGGCGACCACATTGCCGGCAGTTTCCACATTGGCTCAAGCCGCAGAAGGTTCTCATGCGGAAGATCCGCGCAAATGGCAGCCTATTACTCCTCCGGGGTCATTGAGCATCGAACGTTTCAAGGATATGTGCACGGGTTGCCACTTATGTGTCACTCAATGTCCGAGCCAAGTGCTTCGCCCAGCAGGATTTGAATATGGTTTGGGTTATCTGTTGAAACCTCACATGTCTTATAAGAACAGCTACTGCAATTATGAATGCACTGTTTGTTCTGACATTTGTCCGACACATGCAATACGTCCAATCACAAAAGAGGAAAGCGACAATCCAAGTCGGCATTGCCAATTTCTTCATCGAACGATGCATTGTGAATACGGAAAACACGGACTGCGGCGCCTGCTCTGAACACTGCCCGACACAAGCGGTACGAATGGTTCCTTTCAAAGGGACATTGACCATTCCGCATGTTAATCCGGATTTATGTATCGGCTGCGGTGGCTGCGAATCCATTTGTCCGGTCCGACCACTCAGAGCCATTATGATTAAATCGAATGAGGTTCATAAAGAGTAGAGAAGCCGAAAGAAGAGGAGAAGAAAGAGGTAGAAGTTACCGATTTCGGATTCTAAAAGACGATTGGAACATTATTGAAGAATATATAAAGAAGCGTTGAGATAGTTGCAAAGCTCTTTATTATTTTTGATTCATTATAAGTTTTTTGCGCATTGTCAATGATGGCATATTTAAACAAGGGGCTGTGTCAAAATAACCATTTTGATGCAGCCCCTTTAAGGTGTGTCAGAATTAGCAAAATGCAAGGCTCTGAGGATGAGACAGACAATGACTGAGGTCGAATTCCGAAAGTAACGCAGCAGCTTGCAATTATGACACACCGCCTTATTTTTTGACAATTACAAACCTGCTTTGGACGATGTGAATATCCTTACTCCACTTTCTTCCCCAATATCAATTTATCCCCTGATAAATCCACTTCAAACAAGACAGGACGACGAATATATTGTCCATTTACAACCTGATGACTGTGTAAAGAAAGGAGATATTTCCCATTTAAATCACGGAAAATCATGCCATGGCCATGATTTGGAGGAGTCAACGGCTCTGCTTCCTGAATCCAAGGACCTTTTATAGTTCCGCTTTCCGAATAAGCGACGCCCATAGTATAAACATCATATATCCATGAAGTCCAAATCATTCCCAAACGACCTGTTCCGGTACGGAACAACCATGGTCCATCTGTGACACGGTTCGGAACAGTCTTTCCATCAATCTTCTCTCTGCTCCAAGGAGAATCAGAAGCCTTGAACAATAAGAATGGTTCGCCAGCTGCACCTGACAAATCTTCCTTGAGAGGCAACGCTTCCATTGTTCCGTCATCGTTCATCAACCACTCTCCACAAAATACCATATAAGGTGTCCCATCAGGTTCCACCCATAAAGTCCCGTCAAGCGTAGGACGATCGGCAGGAAGATAATCATGATTGTTTATAGGTTTGATGGTCCAGCCGGAGAATCGGAAACCAAGATATGGGAAGCGCGGCGCGGTATCACACCATTATGATTCTCCGCTATGACAATAGAATCATTGGTAAAAGTGGCGAAATAGTAATATTTCCCTTTATAAGGATGTATTTCCGCAGCCCAAATCGCCGGATTCCTTCCCATCCAAGATGCCGTGTCTTGTTTTGCAACAGTAAACGGACCTTCCCAAACTTTCAAATCCTTGCTTTTCCACAGTTTTCCTCCAGTTCCTGTCATATAATAACTCTTTGAAGCTTCATCGGCAAGAATACAAGGGTCACTCAAAATAACCGAGTCCCTCAAAGTCGAATGGATTGCCTTATTTGCCCAATATTTCTCAAGGGTTTCGGCTTGTTGGGAAGTGATGGAAATAATTGCACCATGTTTCGGTGAAGAGAAATTAGTTGTCTTCATCACGCCCTCGTTGAAATGCCCAAATCTTTAAACGTCTTAAAGTCAGAAGTCTCACAAAAGCCAAAATTATGAGGATTGATACTGAATATATCATACATCAGCACCCATTTGTCTTCACCGTTACGTTTCCACACATTAGGAGCTTCGCACGCACCAGGTTCAGCATCCGCCCATTGGTCGGAATAGACATATTCCCGATTGATCTTATCAGAGAATGCCATCTTGATTCCGCCCGGTTGTTCTTGTGCCACATACATCAAGCAATATCTGCCATCCGGCATTTGTGAAATGTCCGCATCAAGTATCTGCACATCAGGATTCGGATATTTGAAAAGCTCTTCAGGCTTTGTGACAAGTTTCGAGAAAGCATCGTCCGTGTAGCTGTAATAAAGCTTCGTCTTTCCATTACCCAATCGCATTGTGAAATAGAGCATGATTTGTTTCTTCTCAGGATCATAAATCGTTTCTGGAGCCCAAGCGCATCCGACATTCAAGTCGGGGAATAACTTATCTATATGGACTACGTTTCTTGTCCAATTAACGAGGTCATACGATTTCATCAAGACAAAGCCGTGATTATTTCCCCATCCATATTCATCCTCCTCTCGTTCCCATTGTGTGTCGCGAAAACCAAAACGCTGCCCCCAAAGATGAAGATCTGTCATGGCAAGGTAAAAAGCTCCGTCCGGTCCTTGATAGATGTGAGGATCTCGGATGCCATGTTGCGTAGCAAGCGTGTCACCGCTCATCACCGGTTGAGCATCATTAACCGCCGTAAATGTATAACCATCGTGACTGGTCGCCATATAAAGGCTATGAGTAGCATCTTGATGGAACACGAACAAATAAGCATCTTTCCTCCTTGACATCTGGTTGGCATTGCACCAAAGTTGTCATTGCAAAGATGGCTGTTGATAGAAATAAAATCTTTTTCATGATTAAATGGATTTAGTACTCCGCAAAAATAGTGAAAAGGAATGAAGTAACACTCTTTATTAAGTTCCTATTTTGACTTAAAGCCCGCTATTGGAGGGAGAATCCATTTCTTCATTCTTGGTTATAACGGATTATTTCATACCTTTGCACTCATGAAATTTGAATTAATACATAACGATACAAAGACAAACGCACGGGCTGGAGTGATTACGACCGATCACGGAACAATCGAAACTCCTATTTTCATGCCTGTGGGGACACAAGGAGCTGTGAAAGCAGTTCACATGACAGAGCTGAAAGAGGATATCAAGGCACAAATCATATTGGGGAATACATATCATCTCTATTTGCGCCCGGGTTTGGATATATTGGAAAAGGCAGGCGGACTCCACCGCTTCAATTCTTGGGACAAACCTATTCTGACAGACAGTGGAGGCTTTCAAGTTTTCTCTCTTTCAGACAACCGCAAGTTGCATGAAGAGGGAGCAGAATTCCGTTCTCATATTGATGGTTCCAAACATCTTTTCACTCCTGAAAAGGTAATGGATATTGAGCGGACGATTGGAGCCGACATCATGATGGCTTTTGATGAATGCTGTCCAGGAGATGCGGATTATGACTATGCCAAAAAATCCTTAGGGCTGACCGAGCGTTGGTTGGCTCGCTGTGTCAAACGTTTCAATGAGACAGAACCCAAATATGGCTATCAGCAAAGCCTCTTCCCTATCGTACAAGGATGTGTCTATCCGGACTTGCGCACAAGAGCTGCTGAGAATGTGGCTTCCATCGGAGCTGATGGCAATGCCATTGGTGGATTGGCTGTTGGTGAACCGACAGAAAAGATGTACGAAATGATTGAGGTTGTCAATGAAATATTGCCAAAAGACAAGCCTCGTTATTTGATGGGAGTCGGCACGCCTATCAACTTATTGGAAGCGATAGAAAGAGGTGTGGATATGTTTGATTGCATCATGCCAACACGCAATGGCAGGAACGGACAATTGTTCACTCCTTACGGCACGATGAACATGCGCAATAAGAAATGGGAATATGACTTCTCTCCTATTGATGAAAATGGTCCGTCATGGGTTGACCGCATCTATTCAAAAGCTTACTTGCATCATCTGATAAAAGTAAATGAAATCTTAGGTTTGCAAATTGCCTCCATCCACAATTTGGCATTTTACTTGTGGCTTGTCAAAGAGGCACGCAAGCACATCATCGCTGGTGATTTCTCCGTTTGGAAAATCCAAATGGTTAATCAATTGAACAATCGCATTTAACATGAAATTCAAGTTAAAAAGAATAGACTGGTACATCATCAAGCAGTTTTTGGGGACTTATATTTTCGCCATCATACTGATTATCTCTATCTCTGTCGTGTTCGACATCAATGAGAAAATCGATAAATTCTTGAAGCCGGAAGTCCCGATTAACGCCATTGTATTCGATTATTATCTAAACTTCATCCCTTATTTTGCCAATCTGTTCAGCCCGCTGTTTACTTTCATAGCGGTGATTTTCTTCACTTCCAAACTGGCTGACCGTTCAGAGGTGATAGCTATGTTAGCAAGTGGAATAAGTTTCAAGCGGCTAATGGTTCCATACGCCATTTCCGCAACCATAATCGCATTTTCGACTTTCATCCTGAATGCGTTTATCATTCCGCCAGCCAACAAGACACGCATTGATTTTCAAAACAAATACATTAAGAATAAAGCGGTTGAATATGCCCGCAATGTGCAACTTGAAGTAGAACCGGGAGTTGTCGCCTATTTCGACAGATACGATGCCCGTTCCAACATGGGCTATCGTTTCTCATTGGAGCATTTCGACGGGAAAAGGCTTATATCCAGGCTGACTGCCAATTCCATCAAATACGATACTCTCTACCATTGGCAAGTGATTGACTACGCAATCAGGGACTTTGATGGCATGCGTGAACACATTTCACAAGGAACAAGAAAGGATACGACACTGACAATCGTGCCTTCCGACTTTCTTATATCTGTCAATGACTGCGAAAAGATGACGACGCCGCAATTGCATAAGTATATTCAGCGTCAACAGAAAAGAGGTATTGGAAATATCCAAAACTTTGAAATCGAATATCACAAACGTTTTGCGGCAATCATGGCAGCTTTCATCTTAACCAGCATCGGAGCCTCGCTTTCATCCCGAAAGGTCAAAGGAGGAATGGGACTGAATATCGGTATTGGCATTGGATTGAGTTTCTCTTATATCCTCTTCTCTACCATCACTTCAACCTTTGCCGTAAGCGGATATGTCAGCCCGATGATTGCAGCATGGATTCCCAATATTCTCTACACATTCATCGCAATCTATTTGTATCAAAAGGCACCGAGGTAGGCAGGTACTTCCTGAAGTATTATCATTATTGGCTTAATTCTGTCGGATATAAACATATTATACCTTTTCTGAGAATAAGCTGTCCGCTATAGTTACATTGTTATGAGAATCCAATGAATCAGCAGACTCTTCCTGCCAACAATACAAGTCAACAAGAAGTTTCCTCTCCAAAAAACACTACGGAGTTTTTCTCCAAAACATCACGAAGTTTTTTTGAAAACATTGGACGTTTTTGAAAAAACATTGGACGTTTTTGAAAATTCCTCGTGATGTTTTTTTGCTTGTCTCTTGGGGAAGATTTTGGAGTGCTGGGGATAGATAGATAATTGGAGTAAATCTGCTGATTTATAATATTTTGTACAAAATCATCTCTCACCCGGAACTAACCTTTCGATTTGCCTTTGATTGGCTTAATGGTGGAGGGTGAGAGATGATGGAATCGGTTCCAATTTTATGTTGGCATGGGAATCGTCTGTTTTGACAGGTGATTCGCCACGGGTTATTGTTTGCGGAGTTGCTTCATTCGTTTATATTGTTCTATCAGACGTCTCCGGCAATTGATGATTTGATATCTATAAATGGTGCAAGCCGTTATGAAATAGAAGCCGGCTTGAATCCATAATGTCCGATATTCATGGGCAACTTCGTTCAATGTCGCACCGGATGTGCTGATTCTTATATAACCTTGAATGCCTTCTGTCGAAGGGAATAGATATCCTAATGCTTTCCAAAATGGAGGAATGGAGTACATTGGCCATGATACACCGGATATGAACACCAATATGACAGAGGTGAAGACGAAGAGCATCATGACATCTTCCCTCCTTTTCACGAATCCGGAAAGTGTCATGGAGAAGAATATACAAGCGAACAAGTAGGGCAACAGGAACAAGAAGATGTCCAATGGCTGTCCGACTTGCGGGAACGAGAAGATATGCGGAACCATCACGAAGACCCACAAGCAGATGACGGTGTAAATCATCAGATAGGACAAACTCTTCCCTAACACGATGCGGAGTGTCCCGTTGAAATGCTTCGTCAATGGCACCAATGTCTTGAAACGATTCTTTTCACGGGCTGTCCCTCCAGCCATTCCAATGCCCAATATCAGAGTTTGCTGAATCACCAAAATCAAAATGGCAGGAACCAAGAAACTGGCAAATCCATTCTGCGTGTTGAACAGGACTATTGATTCTGATTGGATGGGCTTGACCGTTATCGCCTGCTGCTCATCCGTGGATTGCGGATGATTGTGCGCTGTCCATTCCGCCCCCATGTCAAGAGAAACGTCAGTTGCCGTTACCAAGAAGGCTTTGTAGAACAGCAAGGCGCTCATGTCACAATACAAAGAGACGGTCGCCTGTTCGCCTTGGTGCATTTTCTTGCTGAAATCCGAAGGAATCTGAAGAATGCCAAATGCCTCCTTTTCATCGAGCATGCGCCGGGCCTCTTCCATGTCGTTTACACTCTTCACCACCTTGACCTCTGCCGATGCGTCCACTCTTCGGGTAAATTCCCGGCTGAGAGGCACATCACATTGGTCCACAACAACCAGCTTGGCTTCACGAACCACCTCGTTGTTATATATGAAGGAATAAAGCAAAGGATAGATGAACGGCACGAGGAAGAAGAAAATCATCACACCCGAATCTTTAAAGGTGTTCTTGAATTCCTCTTTCCAAATATAGAACATATCATCTATGCCCTCTGTGATTAAATGTCTTAGCTTACGTAATTCACTCATTATGCGTTCCTCCTTTTTATGGAATATATTTAAAGTAGAGCAATGCCTGCTTCAAGTGTTTCCCTGTCAATATAGGCAAAACCAAGAATCCTGCCAACCACACATATTCACTCCAGGAATAATAGAGGTCACGCCCGTTCAAGGCTTGGTCCACATATATCAGGAAATAGTGGCGCAAAGGGAAAAGGCGGGCCAATGCCTGCAAAGTAGGATGCATCTCCAACAACGGGAAAGAAAACCCGACGATTGAAAAGGCAATCATACCGAAAAGACAAGCGAAGCTCAATCCCAATCGCAAAGTCGGGAGGATAGAAATCATGAATACTCCCACGGCTTGGCACGCAACGACCAACATAAACAGGGCAGCCAACATCGGCAACCATCCGCTGTGGAGCGGAAAGGCATTATATCCATACAAGACAGCGCAATAGAGCCAGCTCATGATGGTAAAAGCGATAGTATATGGAAGCAACTTCCCTAAAAGTGCGACAACGATGGAGTTCTTCCCCATGAAAAGCCATTTGCGGGAAGAGCCCTCTTTCAGTTCTATGCCGATGCAATAAACCGTCACCAAGAATATCATCAATTGCAACACGCCCGGCAAAATGGTATTGTTCAAATAGACAGAATAATTCAACCAAGGGTTGCCTATCGGATGCGTGTCAATCACGATGGGTTGCAATTTGCCCATGATTGATTCTTCGGTCTCACCTTTTGCCCTGCCAGTCTGCAATCCCACGGAAGCGTTTGCCAACACAGATATCGTCTTCATGTCCTTGAACAACAAAGAGGCAGCTATCAGATAAGTGCCGTTTGTGTAATAAGAGAGCTTGGGTTGTCTGCCTGCAGTCGCATCTCTCTCAAAACCTTCAGGGATAAGAAAGATTCCATAGATTGCGCCCCGTTGCATCTCCATTCTCGCCTCGCTGAATGATTGCGTCAACATGTCCACCTTCGTCTCTTCAAAGGCATCCAGAGTGCGTATCAACTGGCGTGACGTGGGCGTGTTATCTTGATCCACCACTGCTATAGGCAAATCCGTGGGCAATCCTTCGTGCATCAAGGTGAGGAAACAACAGACAGATGAGAGGAGCACCGATTATCGCAAACAGATAAATAGGCTTCTCCACCATCCTGTGAAGCTCCCTCCTAAAGATTAGCCAGAAACAGCATGTTGATTTGCAAACAGTCTTCATTATTTCATTTCGTTTTTCTTAAGGATGACAGACATTCCCAGGACGCAAACCTTCAACGGATTGGACTGGGCGGGCTTTGACTTCAAATGTCTTTGCATCATACTGCCCGTTTGTCTTGGTTGCTTTCCATGCTGCGTAAGTTCCCATGTCTTTCATGGCATACACTTTCAGCTGGACATTCTGATTTCCCAATGCAGGGACAAAAGCTTTCACTTCGTCACCGATACGGATTTGGGAAAGCAAATCTTCACGGATGCTGAATGTCACCCAAATATCATTCATGTCTAAAATGTTCATGATGGGAGCACCTGTTCCAACCAATTCCCCGATTTCCGGGAAACGTTCGGAAACCTCTCCATCAATCGGAGAAACCAATGCGCCTTCCTTCTTATAGGATTCCACTTCGGCAACAGCCCCGCTTGCTTGGTTCACCAAAGCAGCAGCAGCCGCTTTGTCTTCGCGTCTTGCTCCCTCTTTGGCCATCTCATATTGTGAGCGGGCAGCTTTCTCGGTTGCCACCATTGCCTGATAATTAGCTTCCGCTTCATCCTTTCTGGGCAGACATGACACCCTTTTCATACAAATTACGCACACGGTCATACGATTTCTTTGCGATTTCCAATCCGGCTTGTGCCTTTTGCCACATTTCATAAGCACCAGTCACCTCTTGGTCCCTCGCACCTTTCAATGCTTTGGCATGTTGAGCTTCGGCAGCCGCTTTCACAGCCTCTGCCTGCATCATCTTTGCATCCACTTCAGGAGTATTCAAATAAACCAAAGTATCTCCGGCTTTCACTTTATCGCCTTCATTGAAACGATAAGAAACGATTCTTCCCGGCACTTTTCCTGAAATGCGGACAGTCGTCGCTTCTGCTTGCCCCATTATTATTTCATCCGGTGGAGTCAATAAAAAGAATCCAGCCAAAGCCACCAACACGATAACAAGCATCATGGCTATAAAAGCCAGCATCATGTTACTAATCGAAAATTTCTTGTTCTCAGACATATTATTTATATTTAATTTTTCCTTACTTATGGTTATAACTCTATCATTTGTCCTGCAAATTCCGTCCCAATGCTTTGTTCAAATAAACTTGCGTCAGTTTTTTCTCAATCTGTGCATCAATCAATGTGGAGCGGGCAGCCACCCAAGCTGTTTGCGCTTCCATCAGGTTCAAAGCTGGAATCACGCCCTCTTCAAATCCCAAATTGGCACGGCGCAAATTCTCTTCCGCACTGTTCATGTTCCGTGATGAAGCCACCAACTTCTTATTGGCTTCATTGACTTTATAGGCGGATTGGATCACTTGCAGTTCTATCTTTTCCCTTGCGTCTTCCCATTCCAACTGTTTGATCCGGCTTTCCGTCCTTGCAGCCTGGCGTTTATAACTTCCTTCCCACCAGCCAGTCAACGGCACTTTGACCATGACACCGATGTTGAACATTCCACCAAATTCGTTCTTGAAACCATTGAATGCGTTGGGGTTCGTCACCAAATAATTCGCTGAGAGGGCAACAGAAGGCAACAAGTCCGCAAGCACGATTCTCTCCTTCTTCTTATATATTTTCTTTGCCAATTCCAAGCTGCGCAATTCATTCCTATTCATGAATGCTTCGTTCACGTCTGCTGAAACGGCATCTCCATTGGAAGCCGGGGATTCGTCCAAAGTCTCGTCACTCAACTCGACCGCTTCATCCATCGGCAATCCGCACAACTGCAAAAGCAGCATCTTGGATAAAGAAAGTCCATTGTCCACTTTCGTCTGCGCCATTTCCGCTTCATTCAGCTTCACTTTCACGGACAAACCATCCGCTTCGGTGGCAACGCCTTCTTCAATCATGGCACGGACATCACTGTCCATCTTTTTAAGCAAGCCGACATAAGCATCTGCCAGTTTCTTCTTGTTCACCAAGGAAACGACCTGCCAATAAGTTTCATCCGTCTTATATAACAAGTCTTGCAACTGTTGTTGGTTCATGGATTTGGCAAGTTCATGCATATAATCCGTTATCTGGTTATATGTGACTATTTTCCCTCCCATGAAAACAGGCTGCACCAATGAGACTGACCCGACCCAAACATTCTGGATATCCAAATGCTGTATTTCATCAACAGCTCCTAAGGCTTGCTTGACAGCCGGCAATTCAGCCAAACCACCCAACGAAGAAGCCAATTGGGAGCTTAACTGTCCCATGTTCAATAAGTTTAAATCTTTCTGATTCCATAAATAGGCTCCTGTCGCAGAGACCTGTGGAAAATACTTGGTGAGGGCGGCTTTCTTATCATATCCCGCAACTTTAATCTTCTCAGCTGAAACTTGCAGTTCTTTGTTGTTCTGGACAGCCAAGTTCCTGCAATCCTGCAGAGACAAGTGCTGCTGTGCTATCACTCCGTAATTAGCGAACAAAGAAAAGATACAGCCTAAAAAAATCCTTTTCATTCTATGCAATACTTTAATTCTATTTCTTTTTGAAACTTTTTGATATAACAATAGAACAAGCATATTGGTTCGGATTTTCATCTCCAAAAACCAGTCTATGCTTCTATGCCATTTAAGTTACAAAGATAGGACATTTCGGAACACCCTATTATTGAATTAATACAATTTTGAGCGATTATCCCCGTTTGCCTCAGTGCTTTCCTCCGGCAAAACTGCATAAAAAAGAAGAGGCTGTGCCAAAACAATTGTTTTGATACAGCCCCTTTATAATTTACAGGAAACTATTAAAAATTGTAACCCACTCTAAGACCTAATAAGGCCTGGTCGATATCTTTTACAATATTATATTTGACTTCCAAACCCAAAGAGAGTTCTCGGGTCGCATACACTTCGGCACCTAAACCGATGTTCATACCGAAACGGGTCTTTGTCGTTGAAGAGTCATATCTTCCGAAATCATTAACACTTCCTACTCCATGCAATTTCCAGAATGCCAAGTCCATTCCTGCCAATGGATAAAAACCAAAAACGCTGGACAAAGGAATTACATAATGTGCATTCAAGTCGATGGCGCATGCGCTTAATCCATCAGCTTTCACAAAATAGGTGAAGGAAGGAGACAAACGGACAGCATCAGTAATGTTGTACCGGTAATCAATGCCCAAAGTAGCATTCTCCGAATCAAAACCATAACCTACAGTAAAACCAAGAGACTGGTCGCCTCTATTGGTCTGAGCAAACAAACCGACGCTGAGGCAAAGCATACATAATGTAACTAAAATTTTCTTCATGACATTTTCCTTTTTTAATAATACCGCAATGTACGAATTATTATTTAACTTTCAAACGTTCTCCGGCAGATTTTACGATTTCCCTATAAAAATCTTCGCTATAGCCCGGAGAATTAGGGAAAGCACCCAATCCATAGCCATTGTCCAAGAACTTTCCGTCCTTCTCTTTTCTGACAACGCCGTCGGAATATTTGACAATCAGAAATTCGCCTAACCTCTTCCAGCGTTCCACAGATTCGTCGGCTGTGGTGGTGCTGTACCAAGTCAAGAACTTCACCGCCTCTGCCGGGTCTTTGGCATATAATTCCTCTGCAGCCTTGTCGATAGCCGGCATCAAAGCCAAATATTTATTTTCCAATTCGGATTGAACCTTGCGGACATCATCAATCATTTGGTTATAGCGATAGTACACCATGTTCGCCACCCAGTTACGAATCCAAAAGGCAGAAGTCCATGAAAATTCCATCATGCTGCCGTTTCCTTGGCGATAACATTCGGGAGATGCTGTGATGGAGCAGTATAACGGAGTAAAGACTGTCGTGTTGGCATCGTCAACAGCGAACCATAAAACACCGCCGATTGCGTCTGGCAACCAACTTCTCAATTGGGGAACAATGACAAAGCCCGACTGTGGTGTCGCGATTGGACGCTCATTCACGTATGATTGGCCGTCCACTTCATAGCTCAACGGACGGAAACGGATGGGAGCCTTGAAAGGACCTGCGCCCGGATCTTTTGTCATATCCAATTCCGTTCCTTCATAATGGTCACGCATCATATCACGGACATCAGAAACGGAGAGTTTCCTGTCCGGCTTGATATAGAGAGGCATCGATTCCGCATTGACATCACCTTTCGCCAATTCTACATATTTCGCCATGTCCTTATTATACTTATTGAAGAAAGACCACACTCTGGCTTCACAAGCGCGCAAACCGCTGAAGCTATATGGGCAATATGCTTGCGCAAAGCTAAAATCTTTGTCTTTTCCTTTGAAATATCCTTTTTCACGTGCGAAAGAGACCACATCCGGGGAATAGATACAATTCTCCTTGTCGTCGAACGGGATTTGTTGGATTCTGGACTGGTTGGCATGTGCACTAACACAATCGTCCGGAATGCGGATGGCAACCCAAACAGCACCTTTGTTGCCTGTCCCTTTTCCAATCATTTCCATAATCCAAACTTCGTTCTTGTCGGCAATGGAGAAAGATTCGCCACTGCTATAATAACCATATTCCGCCACAAGGTCAGTCATCACCTTGATAGCTTCACGAGCCGTCTTTGAACGCTGCAAAGCCACATAAATTAGGCTTCCATAGTCCATGATGCCAGTCGTGTCCACCAACTCCTTGCGACCGCCGAAAGTACTTTCCGTAATCGCCACTTGATGCTCGTTCATGTTTCCCACGACCGCATACGTCTGCCTGACTTGTGCGATTTCACCCAATGGTTTTCCAGTGTCCCACTCCTTGATTTGCAATTTCGCACCTGCTGGCCAAACAGCAGCGGGCCAACGATACAATTCGCCATACAACGAATAGGAGTCTGCTGCATAACTGATCATCACCGAACCATCGGTCGATGCCTTCTTTCCTACTAACAATCCTGTGCAAGCCGAAGCATCACCCAAAGAGCTAAAGCTTAAACAAGCTGCAATTGCAATCCAAATTTCTTCATTCCAATACTTTTTAATTATCGTTCCAATGAATACAAGAGTTCAATCTCTTCCTTCCAAATAGTTTCATCGGGAGTTTCCAATATTAACGGGATATTGTCGAAACGGGCATCGTTCATCAACAACTCGAACAGGGTCATGCCCATCAATCCTTTCCCAATGCTATCATGGCGGTCAACATGAGAGGCTAACTCTTTCTTCGAATCATTGATATGCATTCCCCTAAGATAGGAAAAACCTATCACTTCATCAAAATGTGAAAAAGTTGACTCGAATCCCTCTTTAGTCCTTATCTCATAACCGGCAGCCAACGTGTGTGCCGTGTCCAAGCAAACGCCCACCCGGCTTTTGTCCTCCACTTGGCTGATGATTTGCGCAATCTGTTCAAATGAATATCCAAGGTTCGTCCCTTGCCCTGCCGTGTTTTCGATAACAGCTGTGACACCTTGGGTCTGTTCCAAAGTCCAGTTGATGGATTCGGCAATGCGTGCCAAGCAGTCGTCTATGCTGATTGCCTTCAAATGGCTTCCGGGATGGAAGTTCAGGCGGTCAAGTCCCAGCTGCTCGCATCGCTGCATCTCATCCAAGAACGAAGCCCTCGACTTCTCCAGCCCTTCCTTTTCCGGATGTCCCAAATTGATAAGATAGCTGTCGTGCGGCAATATCGTGCTGGGGGCATAACCCAGCTCTTCGCACCGTTCCTTGAACAGTTTTATGCTTTTCTGGCTCAGCGGGGCGGACTTCCATTGCCTTTGGTTCTTTGTAAACAGAGCAAAGGCCTTTGCTCCTATCGCATGAGCGTTCAATGGCGCATTCTCCACTCCTCCTGAGGAAGAGACATGCGCTCCTATTTTCTTGTTGCTTATTTTATTCCCCATATTCTCCTTGGTATTTATTCATTATTCCATCATTCGCTTGATGATACTATAAGCATTCACAATGCCCAATTCTCCCGCCTTGCTCAAGTCGGCAATCCCTTGATTGGTGTTCCCTTGTGACAAGCGAGCCAAGCCGCGGTTGAAGTAAGCCTCCGCAAAGTCCGGGTCACGGTCTATCGCTTCTGTATAATCGGTGATGGCAGCCCTGTAGTCACGCAAAGCACAACGGAGGTTCGCCCGATTGAAATAGGCATAGACAAAGTCCGGATTATTCTTGATGGCCATGTCATAATCGCGCGTTATCATTTCATGCTTGTAAGCCCTCTCCTTCTCTTCCACTTCATGCAGCTGATCTTTGTTCGTCGGCGTGCTGATTTGTTGGGTCTTTCCGCCAAAACGGAAACTCATCGTCTGGTGGGAAGAGGCATTCAAATCCATGATTTCCGACTTACGGTTGGAGTCCTCATATTGCATCTGTTTATAACGCACCACGGCACGGTTGAAGTAGGCAACGACCGAAGTCGGGTCCAACTCCAACACCCTGTCATAATCCTTCAAAGCGGAAGCAAAATCCTGCACCAACATATAATCGATGGCACGGCCCAAATAGGCATTGGCATCATCCGGATTACGGCTGATGATGGCTGAATAGGAGTCGATTGATGCGAAATGCGAAGCTATCTGGTCTTCCGTCAACGCAGCCTCTTCATTGGTGACAATCAATTTCATCCGCAAGACCATCCGTTGGTTGAAGTCCTCCAACATTTTGCTATAATAGAGCTGTTTCTTCACCACATCCGCCTTTTCATAGAAGGTCAGGATAAACTGTGGCTCCAAATCAACCCTGACATTGCGATCTTGCACTCGTCCACGCACTTCGCTTTGGTATTTGCTCTTCCGTTCTTCATCTTTGTCATAGACGACAAGGCGGTTGAACTTATCCATGTTTTTGTCCGAACGTTCACGGGTGTTCTGTTCGTCCGTCGTTGCCGCTGCTTGGGTATTTGAGGTGGAAGAGGCAACATTGCCATTGCCTGCAGCACGATCCTTCTTCGCCTGCTCCTCCTTGTTGTAGGCAGTCCAGATGTCACGGTCGGCACCTGCGAAATCACGCAACTTCTTCTTCGCCTCCGAACGGCTATAATAACCCGGCAAGAAATTGGGATATTCATCCAACACCTTATCATAGTCAGAGACGGCTCCCGCATAATCTCCCGTTTCATAGCGCAAAAGAGCACGGTTGTAATAAGCCATGTAGTTGTCCGGCTCCAAATGCAACACCACGTCGAAATCCTCGATGGCACGGTTGTTATCGCCTACTTGGAAACGAAGCAGTCCACGGTTGAAGCGGGCAATCAGGTTGTCCCGGTCCATATTGATGACTTGGTCATAGTCCGCCATAGCCCCACGCAGATTGTTCAACTGGTAGCTGACCAATCCCCGGTTGATATAATAACCGCTTTCCCTCGGGTTCAAACGGATGGCTTCATTCAAATCGGAAAGAGCCTTTTTGAAATCCTGCATTTGATAGTGTAAGATGGCACGGTTGCCATATGCCGGCGCATAATAGGGATCCAATTTGACCGCCTGGTCATAATCCGCCAATGCCTTGATGGTGTCTCCCTCCTCTAAATACATCGCACCTCTGGAAAGATAGTTCATCGAATACTTGGGGAAGGCAGCCATCAGCTTTCAAACATCCCCTTCGCCCCTTCATAATCCTTTTTCTGGATGAATGCGACGGCTTCGTTCACCATCATCTGCCTGTCCTCGCGTTTAAACTCCAATCCCTTTTCATAATCGGCAATTGCCCCGTCATAATTCTCCATGCTTTGGCGGGCGATGCCACGGGCATAATAAGCCTGGGCTAAAAACGGGTTGCGTTCAAGGCAAGCGGTACAATCGTCTTCCGCTCCTTTAAAATCGTCCAGATTGATTTTCGCCACCGCTCGGAAGAAATAGGGCTCTGCCAACCAAGGCTTCGAGCGGATGACTTGATTGAAATATTGTATAGACAAAACATAATCCTCAAAATAGAGAGCATTGCGGCCAATAGCCAATACCCGGTCTGTGTTGATTTGAGCCAACAATGACAACGAGCACAACTGGAGCGCAAGCCAAAATATCAACTTCTTCATTCGATCTATTTATATCATCCATTTATATAATGGGAACAAATTTAGTAAAATATCCCATGCATAGGCTACTCCATCTGTTTTTTTAGTCCTATTTTGGGTTTATTCATTAGAATCGGCAGTGGTTTTATTCAGATAGGGCGGGTTTCTTTCACGATTTCGCCTGATTCTTATTTGCGCTTTTACTGTTGTTAACCAAAATGACTCCTCCGAATACGGTTGCCGCTGCCAATACTTTCTGCCAGCTCAACGCATCCATTCCAATCACAATGCTGATAGTAGTGGCAATGATAGGCTGGATATAAGAATACATGCTCACCAACGTCGGACGGATCCTTTTCTGTCCGAATGGTATCAAGAAGTAAGTGATGAAGGTGGCGCAAATGATCAAGAAAGCGACTTCCAACATATAGTTCCCCGGCAATTCCGACCATTGCTGCCGGATGATTTCCTTCCCTGCCATCGGAAGTGAAATCAATGTGGAGAAGAGGAAAATCCATTTCATGAACGTCACGACCGAATATTTGGATATGAGGGGCTTGAATATTCCCAAATAGAGCGAGAAGCAAAGGCTGTTCACCACAATCAAAGCCACTCCTACCGGCTTCGTCTGTGTCACGCCGCCTGCCGAAGTGACACTGTTGAGTATCAAGTAGACAATGCCACAGAAACTAATCAAGACTCCACCAGCCTTCTTCCAGGTAATCGGCTCTTTCAAGGCTATTGCCGCTATGAACATGGTGTAGATAGGCGACAAAGCACTGACGATGGAGCAATCCATAGGCGTGATATCCGAAATAGCCATCAGGAAGGAGGTCTGTGTCAAGAAATCCTAATATGGAAGCCATGAAGATGCGGGGAAAATCCCTCATTTCTACTTTTTCCGAAGGCATGAAGAGGGAGAGCAACCAAAACAGCAATCCCGCACCCACGGAACGAAGAGCGAACAGGGCAAACGGCGACAACAGGTGGTTGCCTGTGATGTCTTTGCAAACAATTATATTTAAACCAAAAATGGCATAAGCCGTGAAACAGGCCAAATGACCAATCAATTGATTCCTTTCTTTCATGATAAAAATAAGTTTACGATTTTTATATAAAAAAAGCCTTTAGAGGAACTTCTCACGATGTCCTCTAAAGGCAATTACCTATTAATAGTAGACCAATAATACATGTCAACGATAATTTAATATAACAAACAAGAGAGTTTCGTTGACCTCATCATAATTGAATGAAAAAAATATTATTTACCAAAATTAGTGGGCAGTGATGGATTCGAACCACCGAAGGCGTAAGCCAGCTGAGTTACAGTCAGCCCCATTTGGCCACTCTGGTAACTGCCCTTTAATCATCCAAATGATTATCCTTGTCGAGCCTCTTGTCGGATTCGAACCAACGACCCCGAGATTACAAATCACGTGCTCTGGCCAACTGAGCTAAAGAGGCATTCTTAAAATTTCAAATAACACTGTTGTGGGCAGTGATGGATTCGAACCACCGAAGGCGTAAGCCAGCTGAGTTACAGTCAGCCCCATTTGGCCACTCTGGTAACTGCCCTTTTAATCATCGGAATGATTAACTTTTTTGAGCCTCTTGTCGGATTCGAACCAACGACCCCGAGATTACAAATCACGTGCTCTGGCCAACTGAGCTAAAGAGGCATTCGATTTATTTCTGCATCGTTTTTCTCTCAAATGCGATGCAAAGGTAGCGATTTATTTCTAACTTGCAATAGTTTTATTCACATTTTTACAACTTATTTTATCGCATTGCCGCCAACCTTTTGTGAATTAATGCATTTGGAAGTGGATAAATTCAGGAAGAGGACACGCCCCGAATCTCTATCAGTCGTGGCGTGCCCTCTTTTCATGTCTTGTGCCCGTTCAGTCCGGTGTCAATTCACTTTCCATTCTATCACGCCCCCGGATTCCCCTTTCTGCAATTGGGCTGAAATTTTCAAGGCTGTCGTCTTGACTGGCTTGAAGTCCACACTGTTGTAGCGGTCTTTTGCCACGCCGTAATGGTCGGTCGTTTCCACTTCCTTCCATTGTTCTCCATCCTTGTAATATAGCTTCCAGCTCTCCGGTACACGGAAGTTGCCATCGTAATGGTCATAGTCCAACCAATAGACCTGCACGTTGTGTACTTCTGTCAGCTCGTCGAACTTATATGAGATTGTTTCCATCGTCCCCGTCTTTAACCACCAATAGTGGTATGGCTTGGAGACATCCGAAGAGCTCTTAGGCTCCCATTGGTCGTTCACTCCGAAAGTCTCCTCTTCTATTGATGCCGACTCAGGGGCATCCTTCTGTATCGGAGCTTGGATAGTCACACTATGGGCACGGCTGGCGATGGTCGGTGCCGGAGTCGGGCGGGTGTACACGGGTGATTGCGGAATCCAAATTGCCATGTTGTCCCTTCCACGGTTGTTCCAGGTGGAATATGGAATCGCCTTGAAGGTCGTCTCTTTGATATCCCCGTTCAACATCACCGCTTTTGCCTTTCCGGTCAGCGTCACCACTCCGCCCAAAAGGGCAGCGTCATATTCAGCCTTTATCGGTGTGTTTTCTTGGATATATTTGTCGAACACGCTCTTGTCCGGTTGGTCTTGACCTTCCAGACAGAAGATGACCGGTCCCCGTTCGTAAGCCAGTTTGCCCCGGTCGTCCACCGCATTGTCATTGGCACGGATCGTCCTCACCTCCATCGGCAAGTTCAATTCAACCTTGTCCCCCTTCTTCCATTTGCGATGGATATTGAGGTATCCCTTATCCAAAGAAGCTGTTTCGACTGTTTCCCCGTTCACTTTGACCGTATATGGCTTGGCAGGGACGGTGTAAGTATATAAATCTGTCGGGACAGGTCTCTCCTGCACCCATTCCGGGATACGCAGCTTGAGGGTGAACTCCTTACTTCCTTTCGGATTGACAATCAAAGACACATTCCCGTCCCACGGGTAATCCGTCGCCTGCTCAATGGAGACGTTGTTGCCATCCGCATGGATATCCGCCTTGCCCTGGATATACAAATTCACATAAATATCCTTCCCTTGGGATGCATACATGTAATTAGGGACGGAAGCCATGAAGCGGGTGATATTGCCCGGGCAACAGGCGCATCCGAACCATGCCTCGCGGTTATGCTGCCCCATCGACTCCAACGGATTGTCATAAAAGAAGCGGTCGCCGCTCAGCGATACTCCTGAAATCACACCGTTATACAAAGCTCGTTCATAGACATCGGCATATTTGGCATCCCCCGAATAGAGGAACATGCGGTAGTTCCAATAGACATTGGCTATCGCCGCACACGTCTCGCAATAGGCAGTCATGTTGTTCAGTTCGTAGTTCGGTCCGAACCCCTCCCCTTGCGGACGGGAACCGATACCACCAGTGACGAACAACTTCTTGGATGCCATGTTCTCCCAAATACGCGCCAAAGCCTCTTGGTAAGCGGCATCATGCGTCAATGAAGCGACATCCGCAACGCCTGAAAAGAGGTAACCGGCACGCACGGCATGGCCGACAATCTCGTCCTGTTGCAAGATGGGCATGTGGTCTTGTGAATATTCGCTCGGCTTATGCCCGTCCGTGCAACGCCCCGTCTCTTCCACGAAATAACGGGCTGTCTGCAAATATTTCTCATCGCCAGTCACATTATACAGCTTGCAAAGAGCCATTTCAATGATGGGATGTCCGGACGGACGATGGATTTGCCCTTCATTGGGACCAAATGTCTTGCATACCAAATCGGCATTCTTGATAGCCACATTCAACAACGAGCGTTTGCCAGTCGCTTTATAGTGGGCGACCGCAGCCTCGTAGAGGTGCCCGCTGTTATACAACTCATGGCTGTTGATTTTCTCCCATCGGTGTGTTCCCCACCATCCGGACAAGCGGGTGCATTGGTTGGTGACGCAAGTGGTCAAATAGCCATCCGGCTCTTGCGCCTTGGAAATGATATGAATCACGCTGTCAAGGTAATGATCCAGTTTTTTATCATAATGCGAAGCCAATGAATAGCTTGCACCTTCGATGACTTTGTAAGGGTCTGTGTCGTCAAAAGAGAAATCACCTTTGTGTTCCCCTTTTATCAATCCACCGGCAAGGGCGAAATTATCGAATCTACCATTGATTTCGCATTGATGGAAAGCGGACGGGATAGAGACGGTACGGTTGACTTCGATTCTCGGAGCCCAAAAATTGTCACTCAAATGCACTTGGGTAAAAGGCACTTCTTTTATTGGATTGCCGCCCTTTGAGCCATCCGCTGCAAAAGTCACTGCTGGAAGTCCCATGGAGACAACCCCGAATAAGATAACTTTTAGTTTCATACGCATATTCGTTTATTACCGTTCTTAAAAAATTCTAAGCAACATTGTTTTTCTGCGCAAATAAACAAAAAAAACATCAAATATCGAACAAAACGTTTATTTTTTCTTACCCGCACTTACTTTTCATAAAATTCTACCGGCAAACCGTCCGGGTCGCTGAAGAAAACGAACCGCTTGCCCGTATATTCGTCGGTGCGCATCGGTTCGTGCGCAACTGCTTTGCTTTCAAGTTCACTTATTGCCGCCGCAACATCATCCACCTCAAAGGCAAGATGCCGCAATCCTGCCGCTTCGGGATAGGAAATCCGTTTAGGAGGGTTGGGAAAGGAAAACAATTCAACGACATACATGTCGCCAAGCCAGCAATCAGCTTTCCACGAATCACGCTCCTTGCGATAGTTTCACTCTTGATTGTCAATCCGAGTACTTGGGTGTAAAATTGTTTCGACCGCTCATAGTCGGAGCAAATCACTGCCACATGATGAATGCGATTTAACTTCATATTTTTTCGTCAATTACCGTTTTTGAAAATTTATTTAAGCAATTTCATCTCCTTGCGCTGCTTATAGTCGTGAGGACTTCCATAGCTTGTTTTGTTAAAATTATTTTTTGTTTGCCAACCGAAATACGTCACCTGTTTTTTTCAACCACCTCTGCAAAGGTACTGAATCGTTTCAGCGAATGCAAGTTTATCGGCATTTAATTTCCATCATTAACATTTGTTTACTTAACAGCTTTTTGTTAATTTTTTTCTCTTTTCTCGCGCGCATGCGCAATAGAGAGAGAAAATTATTCTATTCTATTCTATTCTATTCTTTATAGCGCTTTTTTTCATATTTTTTCGAGTTTAAGTGTGTTTTTTTTTCGTTTTTGCATCAAAATTTCATACATCATCGAGGTCAACTCATGTTTTTGTCAACATTTTACGCATTCATCAAATTTGCAAAAATGGTATAAATAATTAAATTTCAATTCATTAACGACATTTCGACAAACTATGATTGTTCTATTTTTTAGATAATTGTCCGATTTTTATTATCATGGTCATTTTTTGCCCCTTTTCTCTCTATTTTCCCATCAAAAAAACACGTCAAAAACATCCAATGTTTTTCTGAAAACGTCCGATGAATTTTCAAAAATATCCGATGTTTTTCCCAAAACAACGGTTGTTTTGAAAGAGAAAAACAACCCGGTTTCAGGATTAATATGTGAATATATGTAAATAGATATAAATGCTATTAACTATTTTTGTCCGTAATGTTGGCAGAAGCGGCTGGATTTTTCCGGCAATTAGGGCATATTCCTTTTATCACAACCTCACATTCTTCCACTTTATATGCATCAGGCAAGTCGTAATGATAGGCAGGGACATCCTCCAAACAGGTGACCGTATGGCACACCTTGCAATAGAAATGAGCATGGTGGCACTCTTCTCCTTTGTTGTTAATGGCATATTCAACCATCGTTTTATCAACTACGACACGATGCACTATTCCCGCCCCTACAAGAGTCTGCATGGTCCGATAAAAAGTAATGCGGTCGTACAATTCTCCCATTTCCTCCTTGATTTCCTCTTCCGTGAGGGGTCTCATCCTCTTTTGCAGTGCATCAATGATAGCGATGCGCTGAATGCTTTTCTTCAAATTCTTCTTTCAATATGTCTACAGCATCCATCTTTTATCTATTAGAATCGCATAGCAAATGTAGTCCAAAATTATTTTATATGAAAATTTAACAGGAAATAATATGCAACATTGTTTCATATTATCGAGATATGATTATTTTTGCAGCAGGATATAATGATGAAAAGAAAACGGAAAAATAGAATTATCATCGCATGGGTTCTGTTGATGACCTTGATGCCGATAAGTATCGTGAAGGCGACGCACCATCACGATATTGAGGAGGTTGCATCTTCTCAATCGACGGATCCAGGGCAAAAAAACAGCGGGAACGACTACGACTCCTGCCCTATTTGCCATTTCCTTTATCTCCTTTCATCGAATCCCAATCATTCCATTTTTTCTATTCCGCACAACTTATCTTTGTCTTTATTGCGCAACCTTGTCCCGGGAAGAAAAAGACATCTTTGTTGTCGGCAACCTTGCGGGCTCCTCCCTCACTCTCACTTTCCTAAATTCCCTGGCGGCGTGTCACGTTTGCAAATTGCTGCGGTGCTTTCGGAATTTGACACCAAACTTTTACATCCGTAAAATCCTGACGGTCTCATTCTCTGCATCCAACCGTTTGCCTGCTCCGACACACCTTCGAATGAATGCATCAAAACAACTGTTTTGAGACAACTTTTCGACATTCTCATTCAATAATAAGATGAAAAAGATTGCCGCTTTTGCGTTTTTTCTTTTCATCCTTCACCACTATTTGCTTAAGGAACTTGGCTTTTAGGTTGTTTGCATGAGATAGAGAGGTTGACTAAATCTAAAACAGTTTCTTATAAAACAACAGTATTAAACAAAAAAACAGTATGAAGACAAAAACAAAATTTGCACTTCTCGTGCTTTATGTAATGCTTTTGCCTTTCCTGGCACAAGCCAACGTTATCCAACAAGCAAGAACAGATGCCAACATTTACGGGCACGTGATAGACAAACAAAATGGAGAGCATCTCCCCTACATTTCCATATTTGTAAAAGGAACAATGATCGGCACTACGACTGACGCATCGGGGCACTATTTCTTGAAGAACTTACCAATTGGCACACTTTCGATTGAAGTAAAGTCAATAGGATACCGGACTGTCCAAAAAGAGATAGAAGTAAAAGCAAACTCCACGCATGAATTGAATTTCGAGTTGGAGCATGACGACGTGGCGCTCGATGAAGTGGTCGTATCCGCCAACCGTAATGAAACCCAGCGGAAGCTCGCTCCCAATTTGGTCAATGTCATCAACTCAAAATTATTCGAAACCACGCAGTCCGTCTGCCTTGCCCAAGGGTTGAACTTCCAACCGGGAGTCAGGACGGAGGACAATTGTCAAAATTGCGGTTTCACCCAAGTGCGCATCAATGGATTGGACGGCCACTATTCGCAAATATTAATAAACTCCCGACCTGTGTTTCGGCATTGAACGGGGTCTATGGACTTGAACAGATTCCGGTCAACATGATAGACCGCGTGGAAGTGGTGCGTGGCGGTGGTTCTGCCCTGTTCGGAGCTTCAGCCATTGGAGGAACAATCAACATCATCACCAAAGAGCCCACACGTAATTCGGCAGAAGTCGGGCACTCTTTCATGTCCATCGGAGGGAAAAACTCATTCGACAATGCGACTTCGGCAAATGTTTCATTGGTGACAGACGACAACAAAGCCGGATTCTATGCATACGGGCAAAACAGATACAGGCAAGCATTTGACCATGACGGGGATGGATATAGCGAATTGCCGGTAATCCATAACCAAACGTTCGGTGTAAACTCTTTCTTGAGATTAAGTCCTTACTCAAAACTGACAGCCCAATACCACGGCATTCAAGAGTTCAGACGCGGCGGCAATATGCTTGACCGTGTGGCACACGAAGCAAACATAGCCGAACAAGTCGAGCACAATATCCAAGGCGGAGGCGTGAGCTTCGATTATATCTCGCCAAACGAGAAAAACCGCCTCAATACTTACTTCTCATTCCAAACGACGGCACGTAAGAGCTATTACGGAGGAATTGGCGAAGGTTCGCCCGAAGACAAGGAGGCAGCCCAAAAAGCATACGGCACGACACACGATTTTACGCATGTCTTGGGAGCACAATATATCCACTCGTTCGAGAAGCTGCTGTTCATGCCGTCCGACTTGACATTGGGTGCTGAATACAATTATGACGGGCTGAAAGATATCATTGTTGGCTACGACCGCAATTTCCGTCAGAAAGTACGCATAGGAAGCGTTTTCTTCCAAATGAATGGAAAAACAAGCGTTGGAGTTTTCTTGCCGGCGGAAGGCTTGACAAACACAACCTGGTAAGCCATGTCATATTCAGCCCCCGCTTAAACTTGCGCTTTAATCCGACAGAAGACATCAACCTGCGAATAAGTTATGCCGGAGGTTTCCGTGCCCCGCAAGCCTTTGACGAAGATTTGCACATCGGGCTTGCCGGAGGTGAACGTTTGGTCACTAAACTTGCTGATAATTTGAAAGAAGAGCGTTCAAATAGCTTAAGCCTCTCTGCAGACTTCTACCATAAGTTCGGCAATGTGCAGACGAACCTGCTCGTAGAAGGTTTTTATACCGATTTGAACGATGTGTTCGCACTCAAGCAACTTGACCAGCCGGATTCACAGGGCAACATTGTACAGGAGCGTTACAATGCTTACGGAGCAAAAGTGTTGGGAGTTAACATTGAAGGCAAAGCGATGTTCACGAAATGGTTTTCTCTCCAGGCTGGTGTGACTCTCCAGCAAAGCAAATACGATGAAGCCATCGGATGGAATGATGAAGTGCCTCAACAGAAGTACCGCAAGATGATGCGTACTCCGGACACCTATGGATATTTCACAGCGACCTTCACACCTCTGAAGCGTTTCACCACTTCATTGACAGGGAATTATACAGGAAGCATGCTCATCGGGCATAATGCGGGTTCGGGTGTGGAAAAACCTGTCGCGGTAAACACTCCTGACTTTTTCGCCATGAACTTGAAGGTCGCATACGATATCCCAATTTATAAAAGCCTTACGTTGCAAGTCAATAGCGGAATACAAAATATCACCAATGCTTATCAAAAGGATTTTGACAAGGGATGGAACCGTGACTCAAATTATATTTATGGGCCATCACTCCCAAGGAGCTTTTTCATGGGAGCCAAAGTGATTTATTAATAGCCAATCAACAAACGGTTGACCTTAAAACGATGACGGGGCTGTGTCAAAGCGATTGTTTTGATGCAGCCCTTTAAGGTGCGTCACGATTAGTAAAATGCCAGATGCCGAGCCCGGATTCCGAAAGCGGCTCAGCAGTTTGCAATCATGGCACACCGCAATATAAAAAAGCCTTGTCCCACTTGATGCAGGACAAGGCTTTATTTCAGTTGTACTACCAAGATTCGAACTTGGACAAACAGGACCAGAATCTGTTGTGCTACCATTACACCATAGTACAATGTTTGGCAAAAGAGACGACTGTATTGATTGGAGGTTGTACTACCAAGATTCGAACTTGGACAAACAGGACCAGAATCTGTTGTGCTACCATTACACCATAGTACAATGTCGATTAATAACAGTTGTTATCTCTCATTTGCGGTTGCAAAGGTAATGACTTTTCTCGAACAACCAAACTTTTCCCCTACTATTTTTATGCAATATTTCCAAGGCGGGCAACCCTTCCGCCAAAAACGAATTGATTATCAAAAGCTTTTTGCAAAGCGAAAGAAGATACTTAAAAAAAATAAAAAAGGAAGATGAACTTTTGACGGGCTTCTCTTGTTATCAAGAAACAAACGAGATTGCATCCTATTCCGTAAAAATATGGAAGTTTATATGCAAAAACAGATTATTACGAGTATCTTTGCAATCTTGAAAAAAATTAGAACGTTATATTACACAGAATGGATCAAACACAAGTTTTAGTCGAGGCTGTGGTTAAAGGCCTCCAAGAAAAGAAAGGAAAGAACATCGCTATTGTTGATTTAAGACAAACAGAGGGAGCAATCTGCCAATATATGGTCATTGCAGAAGGAAATTCCCCTTCTCAAGTTGCCGCCCTATGCGATTCCGTTTGGGACTTCGCCAAGAAAGAGGCAGGTGAGAAAACGATTTCAATAGATGGCGAACAGCGTGCCGAATGGATTGGAATGGATTATGGGACGGTTACAGTACATATCTTCCTTCCGGAGAAGCGTAAATTCTACAATTTGGACACGCTTTGGGAAGATGCGCCCAAAAAGGAAATCCCCAATTTGGATTAACAGTACTTTTGTAATTATATGGGAAACAATATAAACAGACCAAACAAGCCAGGGCAAAAGATGTTCCGTTTCAATTTCTATTGGATGTACGGAGTCATCTTCATGATTTTAGTGGCTTTGTACATGACCAATGATTCGTCCATGTCCAAAGAGATTGGATGGACCGAATTCCAAAAGCTGACGAAAGAGAATGTCTTTGAGAAAATGGTCGTTTTCAACCATAAGAACGTGGTGGAGGCGACAGTCAAATCAGACAAAGTCAACATTGTCTTTCCGGACGAGAAGAACCGGAATACTTTGTCGCCAAAGGTGTTCATCAAAATACCTTCATCCGACAAGTTCGCCGATTTCTATGACGATGCTGTCAGCAACAGCCATATCGACACGCAAGTAAGTTTTGAAGAGGGAGATGACACCATTTGGAACTTTTTCGTCTCATTCGGCCCGATCCTCCTCTTCGTCCTTATCTGGATTTTCTTCATGCGGAGGATGTCCGGAGGCGGTGGCAGCGGGCCGGGCAACGTATTCAGCGTAGGCAAGTCCAAGGCGCAATTGTTCGACAAGGACAATGACATGAAGGTCACATTCAAGGATGTGGCAGGATTGGCAGGCGCAAAACAGGAAGTGGAAGAGATTGTCTCTTTCTTGAAATCCTGCCAAATATACGGAATTGGGCGGTAAGATTCCGAAGGGCGCATTGTTGGTGGGTCCTCCGGGAACCGGTAAGACTTTGTTGGCGAAAGCAGTTGCCGGCGAAGCAAACGTGCCGTTCTTCTCCTTGTCCGGTTCGGACTTCGTGGAGATGTTCGTGGGTGTCGGAGCTTCCCGTGTGCGTGACCTGTTCCGCCAAGCAAAAGAGAAAGCTCCTTGTATCGTCTTCATCGATGAAATTGATGCCGTGGGGCGTGCAAGAGGTAAAAATGCCAATATGAACAGCAACGACGAGCGCGAGAACACCTTGAACCAATTGCTGACTGAAATGGACGGTTTCGGATCCAACAGCGGTGTCATTATTTTGGCGGCTACCAACCGTGCCGACATCTTGGACAAGGCATTGTTACGTGCCGGACGTTTCGACCGCCAGATTCATGTGGATTTGCCTGACTTGAACGAAAGGAAAGAGATATTCAACGTGCATTTGCGCCCGATCAAGATAGACAATTCCGTGGATGCTGAATTGCTGGCACGCCAGACTCCAGGTTTCTCCGGTGCGGATATTGCCAACGTATGTAATGAGGCTGCTTTGATAGCTGCCCGCAACAACAAGAAATTCGTACAAAAAGAGGATTTCATGAATGCGGTGGATCGTATCGTGGGAGGTTTGGAAAGAAGGACGAAGGTGATGACAGAGTCCGAAAGGAAGAGCATTGCCATCCATGAAGCCGGGCACGCCACCATCAGTTGGAAATTGGAATATGCCAATCCATTGGTGAAAGTGACCATTGTTCCCCGTGGCAAGGCTTTGGGAGCAGCTTGGTATTTGCCTGAAGAGAGACAAATCACTACCCGTGAACAGTTGTTGGACGAAATGTGCGCCACGTTGGGCGGAAGAGCTGCTGAAGAGCTGTTTTTAGGAAGGATTTCGACCGGTGCTTCCAACGACTTGGAGCGTGTGACCAAACAAGCCTACGCAATGGTAGTTTACTTTGGCATGAGCGAACGTCTTCCTAACTTGAATTACTATGACACCACGGGACAAGAATGGGGCTTCACCAAGCCTTATAGCGAGGAGACTGCCAAACTGATAGACATTGAGGTGCAGCGAATCATCCGTGAGCAGTATGAAAGGGCTAAGGAGCTTCTTTCCACGAATGCGGAAGGCCATAACCAATTGGCAGCAGCTTTGTTGGAACGTGAAGTAATTTACAGTGAAGATGTTGAAGCCATATTCGGCAAACGTCCTTGGGCTTCCCGCTCTGAAGAGATTTGGAAAGCCAGCAAGCGGCAGAAGAAAAGAAATCAAAAGAGGAGAAAAAAGGTAGCGACAGCGACGACTCTGCAAATGATAGTGACGCAACAACTGACGGTGATAAAACTACCGGCAGTGACGTGGAAACTGAAGCAACCGGACTTCTCATGAAACAGAAGTGACAACACAGAATGAGGAATAATTATCCTCTTTCGGGAAAATAGTCCCATCAAGAAAGGGGCTGTGTCAAAATGGTAAATTTTGATGCAGCCCCTTTAAGCTATGTCAGAATTGCGAACTCATTCTTAACTTTTTCCATTTCATCAATAGTTATGCTAAAAAACATACCGTTGTTTTGAAAAAAACATTGGACGTTTTTGAAAATTCCTCGTGACGTTTTTGAAAAAACAACGGTATGTTTTTTCGTCTCGTTTTAACCCCCAAAAACACTCTGTAAAGCTGCCTTTTTATCTTGATTGGATTATCACCTTTTGACAACCCTCTTCTTCAATTTGCAAAACCAAGATGTGCTAATGCGCATATAATGCGCGATGTATTTGTCCGGGACACGATGGATAATCCAAGGATGGCAAGAATAAATATATTGGATGAACTCCTCTGCTGTATAAGATTGCAAGATGGCAAACAACGTCTGATGCTTGGCAATCAAGAGTTGCAGCACGTGAATGTAGTAGACCATGAAGTCCGGATACTTCTGCGAGAGGGACTCGATATGAGCCTTGGAGAGACGAACCAGCTCACTCTCTTCCAAAGCCCTGATTTCAAATCCGGATGATTTGTGTGTCACATAACTGATGTCCGACAGGAAAGGATATTGGATGTCGGAAGCGAAACTTGTCACACATTCATTCCCCTTTTCGGTGACGAACATGTTCACAAGCAGACCTTTATTAATAAAATAGACCGATGAGCACAGCTCCCCCGTATGCAACAGCACTTCACCTTTGCGGACATTCAACACTGTTGCACAAGATTGCAAGTCCTCCCTGAACGATGAGTTGTTCACCAACGATTCAGGGATTTCCGACAGCAACCGTTCAAACGGGTTTTCCTGCTTATTTTCAGCCATTAATTACTGCTCCAAAACAAATGATTTTTTACCAATCAGATTTCCATCTGCAAAGACATCTACACGGTAAGTTCCCGGAGACAAATACTCTTCGATATTCCAATACATCGTCACAGGAACCTCTTCCCCGTCATATTCTATGATTTTCTTCATGGAATAGTTGATGTCTTTTCCTTCATAAGTAAACACGTCCCCACGGCTCTTCAAAAGGATATCATCGTCAGGACGCATGATGCGGACATATATCACCTTCTCGCCCACCGGAGCTGTCACATTCTTTGAAATCTTGAAATTAACGACAAACTGCTCCATCTTCTTGATTTTCTTGGCAACCTTTCCTCTTGAATTGACCGGAGTGACAGAGATGCCGGTTGCATCCAACTTACTTGCCAAAGTAACTCTTTCCGTCAGCTTCTCCTTCTCTTTCTTAAGGTTGGCAGCCGTTGAAGAGACCTGATGGTATTTCTTGACAGCCTCGTTCTTTTCGACCGTCAACTGCTCATTGGCACGGTTGAGTGAGTCAATCTGTACAACATAGTTACGCATGATTTTACGCAAAGTTGCCAATTCCTTCTTCAAGCGGGCGATTTCTTTGGCGTTGGTCGATTTGACCGTTCTCAACTCCTCCATCAACCGCTGCACTTTAGCCTGCTCGGTCGAGAGCAAAGCGACCAAAGAGTCATTGCTGACACTGAATTTATAACCTTCATATTGCAAAGAGAGCTCGTTCAAATCGTCAGACATCATCTCTTTTTCCAAATCGAACGACTGCGTCATCTCTTCCATTTGCTTCTTCTGATGGAAGATATAATAAACACCACCTCCAGCGATTATTGCCAAAACTACCACTGCTACTATCAGCATGGACAACTTGTTGATTTCTTTATTTTCTTTCTTTTCTGAATCCATAAAACCAAATTATAACTTATGAAATTGTACACAAAAATAAGACTAAATTATCTATTACGGAAATGCAATTCCCTATTTATACATTTTTAAGAGAGATGTCGCCACGGGAACTTAGGCATTTATAACATATTTTTATTGGCAACAGATTCATTTTTAATTCATTTTCTATTAACTTTCGAGCGGCTTTGTAAGCAACCCTTATGGAGCCACCGTTTTTAACATCTAAAAGATAAAAGCATGAAAAGTATTTTCTTATCACTCGTCGCAGCTTGTATGCTGAGCGGGGCTTATGCCCAGACCCTTTCCCCTATCCAATTAAAAGCACCCGAAAAGAAAGCCGGGCTAAGTGTCATGGAAACATTGGCAAACCGCCATTCCACCCGCGAGTTTTCCAACAAGAAATTGACGTTGCAAGAGCTCTCCAACCTGCTTTGGGCGGCAAACGGCATCAACCGGCCGGAAAAGGGAATGAGGACAGCCCCAAGTGCCATGAATGCGCAAGAGGTCGATGTTTATGTATGTATGGAAGAAGGAGCTTTTCTTTATGATGCGAAGTCGAACCAGCTCCAGCCGGTCATCCAAGAGGATTTAAGAGGATTGGTGGGCGGCAAGCAGGCATTTGTCAAAAATGCGCCAGTCGTATTATTAATGGTAAGCGACCTTTCCAAATTGCCGGGCGGCAACTCGGAACAAACCAAACTGATGGCAGCGATTGATGCCGGCATCGTTTCCCAGAACATCTCCATAGCTTGCTCCGGTTTAGGGTTGATTACCGTTCCTCGCGCCTCCATGGACAAAGAGGCTTTGGCGCAAAAGCTGAAGCTGAAAGCACCCAATTGCTACTGATGAACAATCCTGTCGGGAAAGAATAAAACGTTTTTTGCCGAAAAACAACGGACAAAGGCAGAATTTGTCTCCATAACTCGCCAACTATGCCGAAAAAGGTTATCTTTGCATGATAGAACAACTTTTGATTATGTATGCAGATTTCGGTTTTAATTGTAGAAGATGATATAACTTTTTCCCTTATGCTAAAAACCTGGTTAGGGAAAAAAGGATTTCAAGTGGAGACAGCTGCCTCTGTCGCAGATGCGAAGAAGAAGTTGGACGGGGATTTCCCCTTCCAGGTTATTCTTTCCGACTTGCGGCTTCCGGATCAAGATGGCATCGATTTGTTGCGTTGGTTGAAAGACGAGCGGAAACAGGTTGTAGTCATCATGATGACCAGTTATGCGGATATTCATACTGCCGTGCAAGCTATCAAATTAGGAGCTGCCGACTATGTTTCCAAACCAATCAATCCGGATGAATTACTGAAAAAAATCAAGGAGCT
This sequence comes from Phocaeicola vulgatus, assembly GCA_022009975.1. Classification (GTDB taxonomy): domain Bacteria; phylum Bacteroidota; class Bacteroidia; order Bacteroidales; family Tannerellaceae; genus Parabacteroides. Next base: position 1,380,718 of record CP091733.1, read on the forward strand.
GGTCAGCGAATCCGCCGAACCAGCCGACACCCTCCCAATAGAAAATGCGCCAGACAAAGATTCACTTTACATCGAAGGCTCCAGCCAAGCTGCCACCTCGATGTATGAGCACGTCAAATTAGTCGCCCCGACCGAAATGGCAGTACTGATTACCGGTTCGAGTGGAACAGGGAAAGAGTATGTAGCCAGACGCATACATGAACAAAGCAACCGAGTCAACGCCCCGTTCATTGCAATCGACTGCGGAGCGATTCCAAAGAGCTTGCCGCCTCGGAGTTTTTCGGCCACATCAAAGGTTCGTTTACCGGAGCCATTGAGAACAAGACCGGAGCATTCGTGATGGCACAAGGTGGAACCATCTTCTTGGACGAAATAGGCAACCTCACCTACGAAGTGCAAGTCCAGTTGCTGCGTGCCCTTCAAGAGCGCAAAGTCCGCCCGGTCGGGAGCAATCAAGAAATCGCCATAAATGTCCGCCTGGTCTCGGCGACCAATGAGAATCTGCGCCAAGCTATCGAAAAAGGAGAATTCAGGGAAGACTTGTATCATCGCATCAACGAGTTCACCATTCATATCCCGGACATTCGGGAACGGCATGAAGACCTGCCCATATTCGCCAACCATTTCTTGGACATGGCGAACAACGAGCTGAAGAAAGAAATCATCGGTTTCGATGCGGAAACCATCCGGCTCTTCCAATCCTACTCATGGCCGGGCAATCTCCGGCAAATGAAAAATGTCATCCGATATGCCACGCTCCTTGCCAAAGGCCGCTATATCACACGTGCCGAACTGCCGGAGGAAATCTTGGCGGAAGTCGCTTCGCAAAAGAGCAACCAAGGAGCCACTCCGCTAAAGGACGAATCGCATGAAATAGCCATGATAAGGAAGGCTTTGGAAGAGTGCAACAACAACAAAACCAAAACAGCCCAGCTGTTGGGAATCGACCGTAAGACGCTCTACAATAAAATGAAACTGTATAGGATGGAATAAGGCGAAGAGGAAATTTAGGCAAAACGACGTATAAATCGAGATTTTTGTGTAAGTTTGCAGCCGATGAAACGTAAATTATTTTTTCTGATTATAATACTTTTTCCCATCTGCCTTTCTGCACAAACGGGCAGAAGGGGCAATAAGAGCGGTGGATTTTCCCTTTCCAACCTATCATCAGGCACCAACAAAGTTGCCGACAGCCTCTTGGTCGTTGATAGCACGGAATGGAAAAGCAGGCAAATCATGGCTTATCAGCTAAATTCTTATTTGGGCAACACCCAGCCTGCCGAACTTGACACGAGCAAGTTGAACTCGGTAAACCGTTCGCTGATGGAAGGCAGGGGACTCGCTCTCGGCTATGTGGGGAACTTGGGGTCTCCGGCGCAAACCCGCATCTTCTCCGAACGGAAAGAGGCGAGGGATTTCGTCTTTGCCGATGCTTATGACTATTTTATCACCACTCCGCTCAATGCCAAATTCTATGACACCAAGTTGCCATTCACGGATGTGCTCTACACAACCGCTGGAGGAAGTACCAACAAAGAGGAGGAGTTGAAAGCATTATTATCTATCAATTTCGGGAAGAAAATCAATGTGGGAGGCGACTTTGACTATATTTATGGCAGAGGATTCTATACTTCAAACGGAAACAAGCTGATCAGCTACCGCCTCTACGGAAGTTACCGTTCCGACCATTATGAGATGAATGCGTATGCGAGCAATTATAACTTCATCAACCACGAGAATGGAGGATTGAGGAATGATGCTGTCTTGACGCACCCGGAAGATTATGCGGAAGGGAAAAAGAGATGGTGCCGAAAGATTATCCGGTTCTCTATAACGACGTATTTAACCGCGTCAAAGGAAAGCAATATTTCTTGACACACCGCTACAATTTGGGTTTTACCAAAACCCTGTTTGCCGGGGAAGATAATGAGCAAGATGTGTTTGTTCCCGTCTCAAGCATTATCCACACGATTTTATACGAAGACAACCAACGCCGTTTCACCACGTCCGAAGGGACAAGCACGGCCATTGACACCCTGTTCAACCAAGGATATCCATTGAACTATGACGAGAAGCTGAACGATGTATATAATTATTGGAGCTTGAAGAACACAATCGCCCTCTCCTTGCGCGAAGGTTTCCAAAACTGGGCAAAGTTCGGATTGACGGCATTCGTCAATTTGGAGAAGAGGCGTTTCCGGATGCAGGCGGAAAAACGGGAGAACCCTGATGAATTGATATTGGACCCCGATCATTCCATTTCGCAACCGTCTATCCGCGGAGCAGCAATCGCCACATACGACGAATTCTCGACCTATCTCGGTGCTGAGCTTTCCAAGCGCATGGGCAAATTAATCACCTATAACGCAATGGGAGAACTATGCATCGTCGGTGATGACGTGGGTGAATTCCGGGCAAACGGAGAGTTGCGCACCACCTTCAATTTATTCAAAAAGGAGGCGTATGTGCGGGCTTACGGAAGTTTAAAGAATATCACTCCCGCCTTCTTCCAAAGGCATTTCCATTCGAGGTATTATTGGTGGGACAAAGGGTTGAGCAATATCCAGCAATTCCGTGTCGGCGGGGAAGTGAATATCCAATCGACAGGAACAACACTGTCTGCCGATGTCGAAAGCATACAGAATTATGTCTATTACGGGAAAAGCGGGGAAGTGGAACAATTCGACAGCAACATACAAGTTGTGACGGCAAGGCTCAAGCAGAATTTTTCTTATCGTGCGTTGGGCTGGGAAAACGAATTGGCTTACCAAGTCAGCAGCCAACAACACGTCTTGCCTTTGCCCGATTTAAGCTTATGTTCCAACCTCTATTTGAAGTTCAAGTTGGCAAAAGTATTGAGTGTGCAATTAGGAGCTGATGTGCATTACCACACTTCCTATTTTGCGCCCTATTATCAACCGGCTACACAGCAATTCCAGATACAAGATGACGTGAAAATCGGCAATTACCCACTGATTAACGGGTATGCGAATTTTCATCTGAAACAAGCGCGCTTCTTTATCATGGCGTATAATTTAGGCAGCAAGTTCGTCAAACCCAACTATTTCTCATTGGCACATTATCCATTGAATCCGATGATGCTGAAGATGGGCGTTGCTGTCCATTTCAACAATTAATCCGTTTGTATGAAAAAGTGGAAAAAACTATTCTGGATCTATCTTATCCTGCTTGCGATGGTTGTTGTCACGATGTTCTCTCTCTGGGAATCGTCACATCAGCCGATTGTCCGTGATTATCCGGAGATAGAAAAAGAGGGCGTTCTGCGAGTGACGACGGAATACAGCCCGACCAGCTATTATATCGACGGAGATTCCATATTGGGTCTGCAATATGAATTGTGCCAAGCCATTGCCAAAGTGTCCGGATTGGAAGTCCAACTGAATTTGGAGATGAGCTTGACGAAGAGTTTCCAGGATTTAGAATCGGGGGAAATTGATGTCATCGCCCGGAATATCCCGATTACAACGGAGAACAAAGAGCTTTATCTCTTCACTGACCCGATTTGGCTGAACAAGCAAGTATTGGTGCAACGGACTGAAAAGGCAAACGGTGGGATAAAACCCATCCACAACCAACTGATGCTCGGGCAAAAGACGCTCTATTTGCCCAAAGGTTCTCCTGCCCTGCTGCGCATCCATAACTTGGAAGAAGAGATTGGCGACACTATTTATACGCATGAAGACGAGCTCTACTCAGACGAGCAGCTCATCATCATGGTGGCAAAAGGAGATATCGACTTTGCCGTATGCGACCAGCAAAGCGCAAAAAAAATGAAGGAACGCTTCCCGCAAATAGACATATCCACAGACATCAGCTTTACCCAATTGCAATCTTGGGCAATCCGAAAAGAGAGTCCGATTTTGTTAGATAGCTTGAATTTATGGCTGAGAAAAGCAAAAGAGAGCGATAATTTCAAGAAAATATTCCAACATTATTATAAAAAGAAATAAATATCGTATCTTTATAGCACTATTACCAAATAGATCATGAGATTTGACGAACTATATTTAGAAGATGCAATCTTGGATGGTTTAGATGCTATGAACTTCCAAGAAGCAACACCCATCCAAGAACAAACCATTCCGGTCATCTTGGAAGGGAAAGACTTAATCGCCTGTGCCCAAACGGGAACAGGGAAACTGCGGCATACGTCTTGCCTATCATAAACGAACTTAGCAAAGGCAATCATCCGGAAAATTCTGTTAATGCAGTCATCATGGCTCCAACACGGGAATTGGCATTACAGATCGACCAACAGATAGAAGGGTTTACATATTATGTCCCCATTTCAGCCGTCGCCATTTATGGAGGCACTGACGGAATCGCATGGGAACAACAACGAAGGGGCTTGGAAATGGGCGCGGACATTGTGATTGCAACTCCAGGCAGATTGCTCTCTTATATAAAATTGGGAGTAGTAGACCTCTCTTCCGTATCGTTTTTTGTACTGGATGAAGCGGACCGTATGCTCGACATGGGATTCTATGATGACATCATGCAAGTCTATAACCAGTTGCCACGCACTTGCCAAACGGTTATGTTTTCTGCAACGATGCCACCGAAAATAAGGACGTTGGCCAACCACATCCTGAAGAATCCAGAAGAGGTGGAAATAGCTATTTCACGTCCGAGGGAATCCATCATGCAGACAGCATACATCTGCTACAATATGCAAAAGGTCAAGATTATCGAGGATCTTTTCAGCACTTCCCGTCCGAAGAGGGTGATTATCTTCTCTTCCTCCAAGATGAACGTGAAGGATTTGGCTAAGACTTTGAAACGGCAAAAGTTCAATGTCGAAGAGATGCACTCCGACTTGGAACAATCAAAGCGTGAAGAGGTCATGAGGGATTTCAAGAACGGAAAGATTGATATTTTGGTCGCAACTGACGTGGTCGCACGAGGCATTGACATCACAGACATCCGGCTGGTCATCAATTTTGACATTCCGCATGATCCGGAAGACTATGTCCACCGCATCGGCAGGACTGCACGTGGCACAGATGGCGAAGGATTGGCTATCACTTTTGTCGCACCCGAAGAGCAGACAGCATTTAAGAAGATTGAGGATTTCTTAGGGAAAGAGGTCTATAAGATCCCTGTTGATTCCAAATTTGGTGCTGTTCCTGAATATACTCCGGATGTGTCGCACAAGAAACGTGGAAGAAAGCCCAAAAGCTATCATAGGTAATTATTCAAATAACAAATGGTGCGGATTTGCCATTTAGACAAATCCGCCGCCATATAAACACTATTCCTTATGAACAACCGATTTTTAGGATTAATAGAGACAAGCGTTAAAGCCCACTGGAATTTGCCCGTTTTTTCCGACATCGGTGGGAAAAGCTATCTATACAAAGATTTTGCAGCGGAAATGGAGAAGCTGCACATAATCATGGAAAAAGCGGGGATAAAACCTGAGGACAAATTAGCTGTTGTCGGAGTCAACTCCGCCAATTGGGCTATCTGCTTTTTCAGCATTCTGACATACGGAGCGGCGGCAGTGCCCATTCTCCATGAATTCAACACGGATAATATCCATCACATCATCAACCATGCCGAAGCCAAGGTACTATTTGTATCTTCTTCTTCCTGGAAACAGTTGCAAATATCAGCCATTCCCAATGTCCGGTTAATCATCTTTATTGACGATTTATCCTTGGTTTACACGACTTCACCGGAAGTGGAGGAAGCCATGGGCAAATTGCCTCAGCTGTTTGCACAGAAATATCCTGTGTTCACACCGGATTCTATCCATTATTATATCGAGCAACCGGATGATTTGGCTCTATTAAGTTATACTTCCGGGACGACCAGTTCATCAAAAGGGGTCATGATTCCTTTCCGCAGCATTTGGAGCAATACTCTCTTTGCGGCAGACAATCTTCATTTCATCCATAAAGGAGACAACATCGTGTGCCTGCTTCCTATGGCGCACATGTATGGATTGGCTTTTGAAGTTTTGAACTCGGTCAATAAAGGTTGCCATATCCATTTCATCAAAGGGAAACCGACTCCGATAACGGTGATGAATGCGTTTAAAGAGTATCGCCCGACGCTTATCTTGTCTGTTCCTTTGATTATTGAGAAAATCGTGAGGGACAGAATATTCCCGAAGATAAACAAGCCAGTCATCCAACTCTTGTTGCATTTTCCTGTCGTTGGAAATCTTATCCGCAAACGAATCAAAAAAGAGATGGAAGCGGCTTTTGGCGGCCAATTTGAAGAAATCGTATTGGGCGGTGCGGCATTGAACAAAGAGGTCGAGCAATTCCTCCACTCCATCCATTTCCGCTACACGGTCGGTTACGGAATGACTGAATGCGGACCGCTAATTTCCTATGCACAGTGGGACAAATTCAAACCCGGTTCGGTAGGATGTGTGGTTGACCGCATGGAAGTGCGCATAGATTCCGACAATCCCCAGAAGAAAGTCGGAGAAGTCTGGGTGCGGGGAACTAATAATATGTTAGGATATTACAAGAACCAAGAAGCCACCAATGCAGTCATGGGAGCAGATGGTTGGATGAACACAGGAGATTTGGAATCATTGACGAAGATGGATTCTTATTTCTCCGTGGAAGAAGCAAGACGATGATTTTAAGTGCGAACGGACAAAATATTTATCCGGAAGAGATTGAGAACAAGCTGAACAGCCTTCCTTTGGTCGCTGAATCACTGGTCGTTTCTGATGGCAGAAAGCTGACGGCTCTCATTTATCCAGATTGGGCAAAGATAAAAGAGGAAGAGATGACTGACGAGCAATTGAACCATGTAATGAAGCAATATATTTCCCAAGTAAACAATAGCATTCCTCGCTATTGCAAGATTTCTTCATTTAAATTGCGGGAGAATGACTTTGAAAACTCCTAAACGCAGCATCAAGCGATATCTTTATCAATCGGAATTATAAACAAGAAATATCTTCATTTACAACACCATTTATATGAACATGAATACATTTTTATCTTTTGACATCGGAGCCTCAAGTGGTCGGGCTGTCTTGATTTCATTCAAAGAGAAACAGTTTGAAATGAGAGAGATCCACCGTTTCACTAACCGTATTTTAGAGATGCATGGAAGATTTTATTGGGACATCTTTCATATTTACTCCGAATTAAAAGAAGCGTTGAAAATATGCGGGAAAGAGCAACTTTCCATCTCTTCAATCGGAATTGACACGTGGGGTGTGGATTTCGGTTATATCGGAAAAGATGGTGTCTTGTTAGGATTGCCCCGTGCTTACCGCGACCCTTATACCAATGGAGCAACGGAGTCCTTCTTTAAAAACAAGATGGAAAAGGAAGAGGTATATAAACGGACAGGTATTCAAATTATGGATATCAACAGCTTGTTCCAGTTATATCGGGCAAACGAACAGAATTATACTCCATTCCAAAAGGCGGATAAAGCTTTGTTCATCCCCGATTTGCTCTCTTATATGCTGACAGGCAAAATGGTCTGTGAATACACGGAAGCGTCCACTTCGCAAATAGTCAATCCTGTTACCAAGCAGATGGACAAAGAGTTATTGAACGCAACTGGCGCAAAAGAGGACCTTTTCCCTCCTATCGTCATGCCGGGAACAAAAGTGGGCACTTTGACAGCGGCCTTAGCTGAAGAAACCGGAGTCGGAGAAGTCCCTGTGATTGCTGTTGCCGGACATGACACGGCATCTGCCGTCGCAGCCGTCCCCACGACCAACAGAGAGTTTGCTTACTTGAGTAGTGGCACATGGAGTCTAATGGGCATCGAATCAGAAGAGCCTATCATCAATGAGAAATCCTATCAACTTAACTTCACGAATGAAGGTGGAATCGACGGAACCATCCGCTTCTTGAAGAATATCACAGGCATGTGGCTCTTGGAGCGGTGCAAAGATGAGTGGAAGCAGGAAGGAACTGATTATTCATACGGGGAACTGATTGAATTGATGCACAAAGAGAAAGTTTTCCGAAGCTTCGTCAATCCCAATGCCAACTGCTTCGCCAATCCCGCCAATATGCAGAAAGCCATTGCGGATTATTGCAGAAAAACCGAACAACCAGTTCCGGAAACCGTTGGGCAATTTGTCCGCTGTATTTTCGAGAGCTTGGCATTCAGCTACCGCACTGTTTTATACACATTGAAAGAGATGGCAAAATTCCCAATCAAGCGCTTGCACATCATCGGCGGAGGAGCTAAGAATGACTTCCTTAACCAGTTGATTGCGAATGTCATCAAATTAGATGTTGTTGCCGGGCCATCGGAAGCTACTGCCATCGGAAACGGATTGATGCAGGCACGAAGCGCAGGATTGGTCAGCAACCGCTGGGAAATGCGCAAGATGATTTTATCCAGCTTCTCTCCTAAGATTTTCGTGCCTCAAGGCGATGCCAAAGAGTATGACCTGGCTTACGATAAATTCTTACGAACGACTACATTATAAACAATAGATAAAGCAGAACAATATATAAATCATTATCATGACAAACGAAAAGAACATTTTAACAGCTTATAAAATAGCCCAAGAGCGTTATGGCTCATTAGGCGTTGACACGGAAAAAGCAATGGAACAACTGCAACACATCGCATTGTCCTTGCATTGCTGGCAAACAGACGATGTAACCGGATTCGAGAATTTGGGCGGTTCATTAACCGGAGGCATCCAAGTGACTGGCAATTATCCCGGACGTGCCCGCACGATTGATGAAGTGCGAGCCGACGCAGTCAAAGTCACAAGCCTCATTCCAGGCAAGCATCGTTTCAATCTTCATGCCATTTATGGGGACTTCCAAGGCAAAGTGGTGAACCGCAACGAAATTGAGCCCGAGCATTTCACCAGTTGGATGCAATGGGCGAAAGAAAACGGACTGAAGTTGGATTTTAACAGCACCTCTTTCTCCCACCCGAAGAGCGGGAACTTGACATTGGCGAATCCGGATGAATCTATCCGCCGTTTCTGGATAGAACACACCGAACGCTGCCGTTGGATCAGTGAGGAGATGGGAAAATTCCAAAACGCCCCCTGCATCATGAACTTGTGGATTCACGATGGAAGCAAAGAAATCCCAGCTAACCGCCTGAAGTACCGCCAAATTTTGGAGAAGTCGTTGGATGAAATATTTGCCACGAAATACCAAAACATGAAGGATTGCATCGAAGCGAAACTATTCGGCATCGGATTGGAAAGTTACACGGTTGGTTCATACGATTTCTATTTGGGTTATGGCGTGAAGAACCAAAAGATGGTGACATTGGACACCGGGCATTTCCATCTGACGGAGAGCATTGCCGACAAGATTTCCTGTTTGTTGCTATTCACTCCGGAAATCATGTTGCATGTCAGCCGTCCAATCCGTTGGGACAGCGACCATGTAGTTATATTGAATGATGAATTGATGGATTTATCCCGTGAATTGGTGCGCTGCGATGCTTTGAACCGTGTGCACATCGGTTTGGATTATTTTGATGCAACTATCAACCGAATAGGAGCTTATGTCATCGGCATCCGAGCCACCCAAAAAGCATTATTGCAAGCTTTGTTAGAGCCTCACACGCAATTGGCAAACTATGAAGCGACCGAGCAATTGTTCCAACGCCTTGCTTGCAAGAAGAGGCAAAAAGTTTGCCTTGGAATGCAGTTTGGGATATGTTCTGCCTCAAAAACAATGTACCGGCAGGAGAAGATTATATAAAAGACATCGAGAAATATGAAGCTGAAATAACCAGCAAACGAGGTTGATTGCAAAAGATCTCATGCTAAACAAATATAGAATGAAAAACTTTTGGCTTGTAGCACTGACTTTCTTGGGAATCACCTCCTTGTCAGCCCAGCAAAAAGATGTCCGAACACGTGAATACATTACCCCGGTACGGATAATGTGGCAACAAGACAGCGAACAGATTACTGGAATAGAGAACCTTTTAAGACCTGGAAATGGACAAGCAGACTTAACCAATCAATATATGTCTGTATGGAAAGGGAGCAAAGGCAAGCGCCCCGCCATATTAGTTGATTTCGGAAAAGAAATGCATGGAGGCATCCAATTAGTAACCGGGATGCCAGCCAGCCACTCTCCTGTCCATGTAAGGGTTCGCTTAGGGGAATCCGTAAGCGAAGCAATGTGTGATATTGATGGGAAAAACGGTGCAACCAATGACCACGCCATGCGCGACATGATTGTGGAAGTTCCTTGGTTAGGAGTCACAGAAACAGGAAATTCCGGATTCCGTTTTGCTCGTATCGACTTATTAGATGACACCTTAGACTTACATCTGAAAGAAATCAGAGCTATCTCTATCTATAGAGACATTCCTTATAAAGGTTCGTTTATCTGTAATGACCAACGTCTGAATGAAATCTGGAAAACCGGTGCCTATACTGTCCATTTGAATATGCAAGACTACATTTGGGATGGCATCAAGAGAGACCGGTTGGTATGGATTGGGGATTTACACCCTGAAGTGATGACGGTCAATTCCGTGTTCGGATATAACGAAGTCATTCCAAAAAGTCTGGATTTGGCTCGAGACATCACACCTCTGCCGAATTGGATCAGTGGCATGAGCCCCTATTCAATTTGGTGGCTTCTCATTCAAAAAGATTGGTACTACTACCAAGGTGATATGAACTATTTAAAGCTGCAGAAAGAATACATTACCGGATTACTGAAACTATTAATCAGTAAAATAGACAATAACGGTCGTGAACGTCTGAAAGAAGGACGCTTCTTGGACTGGCCATCCAGTGAAAATCCGATGGCAATCGATGCAGGGCTTCAAGCATTGATGTCAATGGGTATGAATGCAGGAGAAACACTTTGTTCCATTTTAGGAGAAAATGAATTGGCTGCACAGTGTAAAGAGAGAGCAGAAATGCTAAAGAAAGCTGCAAACGAAGTGATTACCCCACTTATTCAATCCAGGAAAGCCGACAGAACCTGGAATGAAACAAGCAGCAGCACTGCTTAGCCTTGCCGGTCTAATGAATCCGCAAGAAGCCGAACAAAAGTTCCTTTCGGTAGATGGTGCACATGGATTCTCTACTTTTTATGGATATTACATGCTTTGTGCAATGGCTAAAGCAGGAAATTACCAAGGAGCTTTAGATCAAATCCGTTCATTTTGGGGAGGAATGTTAGATATGGGTGCTACCTCGTTTTGGGAAGATTTCAATCTTAACTGGATGGAAAATGCAGGTCGAATCGATGAATTTGTTCCAGAAGGTAAAAAAGACATCCATAGAGATTATGGCGATTATTGCTACAAAGGATTCCGCCACAGTTTATGTCATGGATGGGCTTCCGGACCAACCTCTTGGTTAACCGAGTATGTTTTAGGAGTGCAAATAGTAGAGCCAGGAGCAAAAGTAGTTCGCATCGCACCTCACTTGGGCGATTTGGAATGGGCGGAAGGAACCTTCCCTACTCCTAACGGCATCATAAAAATCCATCATAAAAAGCAAAAAGACGGAACTATCTATTCACATATAGAAGCACCTGCCGGCACAACAGTCTTGCGCCAGTAAGCCAGCTTGTCTTATCTTAAGTCCAACAGGTATATCCTGCTGGACTTAAGATAATTCATTATTATATTACACATTGACGAAGTCTGGAGGCATAAAAGTAACTTATCCTCGTTTATTCCTATCTCAACCTTCCCACGCATATTTGTTGCACATTTTTTATTTTTATGTGCAATTATTCAAAATAACTATTTATCTTTGCCCCCGTTTTCGAGAGAAAAACAGATTTAATAAAACAAAAGATTACATTTATGAACAGATTAATTGCATTAGCATGCCTGTCCCTATTGCCGGGAACGTATGCAGCGGCTGAAGGTTTTCAAGTAAATGCGCAGAGCACCAAACAAGCCGGAATGGGACATGTAGGAACAGCGATGAAATTAGGGGCAGAGAGTATGCACTTCAATCCTGCCGGATTGGCATTCATGAATAAAGCCGTGGATTTATCAGTCGGTGTATCCGGTGTATTTTCATATTTGAAGTACGAAAAAGATTCATATTCCTTTAAATCCGATAATAAACCAAGCACTCCTCTTTATTTGTATGCTGGTTTCAAAATATATGACAATTTAGCTGCCGGAATAGCTTTCAACACTCCTTATGGAAGTTCCATTACTTGGGGAGAAAACTGGAAAGGTGCACACTTGGTGCAGAATATCTCCTTGAAAGCGTTCAATATCCAACCAACCATCTCTTGGAAAATCACAGACAAACTGAGCATTGGAGCAGGATTGATGATGGATTTCGGAAATATCCAGTTGAACCGTGCCTTGATTGGTCCTGGAGAATTGACCCACATGGCTAATTATATGCAAAGTGCTTTAGCTGAAAAACTTCCGCCTCAAATGGTGGAAGCCATGAAACCCACGATTGCTCCATTAATCAAAGAATTCAGTGTATATGATGACGCATCAGCAGCTTCAGCGCAATTAAAAGGAGATGCAAGAATCCGTTATGGATTCAATATCGGAGCGATGTATGACATCAATGAAAAATTCACAGTGGGTGTTTCTTATCGCTCTAAAATCACAGCAAAAGTAAAAGAGGGAGAAGTTGATCTGAAATATGCAAACGAAGAGCATTTCATTGGAATGCTTGAACAGGTGAACAAATTGTTGCAAGCTGTAAACACAATGACTGGCGGAGCGACAAACTTGCCATCAAGCATCGGCATTCCTCCGCTCAACACCGGAACTTTCTCTGCCGAGTTGCCTTTGGTCAGCAACTTAAATTTCGGAGTTACTTATAAACCGAACCAGGATTGGATTGTTTCAGGTGATTTGCAGTGGGTCGGCTGGGGAGCTTACGATGCTTTGGACGTCCATTTCTCTCCGTCGTCTTTAAGTGCTTATGACATCCATGCAGAGAAGAAATATCACAACTCTTGCATTTTCCGTGTCGGGGCACAATATGCAACGACCAATCGTTTGGATGTTCGCTTAGGATCTTACTTCGACATGTCACCGGTTAAAGACGATTATTTGAATCCGGAAACTCCGAGTATGAACAAATTGGGCATCACTGCAGGTTGCAGTTTCCGTCCGGCTGACCACTTTTCTGTTGATTTATCATTCTCTTATGTTACAGGATTTGGACGAGACGGATCATACACCGACGAATATATGTTGATGAAGACCATCAAAGATTTGCCTGACCAATATAAACAGCGCGTTTTCGGCGGACACTATAGTGCTTATGCCTTAATGCCATCAATCGGCATTTCATATAGTTTCTAAAACTAAAGGGAACAAGACAAAAAGGACGGGAGAATTCAATCACTTCTCTCGTCCTTTTTTTAGTCTAAGCTCAGCCATTCCCCACATCGGATGCGGCTGGTTTATTCAACTATCCTATCTTCTCAAAAGAGAGGGCTTTCCACTTTCTCATCCAACAACGCAAGCTGAATGACCTCCTTTATATCTTTCACATAATGGAAAGTCACTCCCCTCAAATATTCCGGCTTGATTTCGTCAATATCTTTCTTGTTTTCCTGACACAAAATAATCTCTTCGATGCCGGCACGCTTGGCTGCCAATATTTTCTCACGGATTCCTCCGACCGGAAGCACTTTTCCACGCAAAGTGATTTCACCTGTCATCGCCAAGTTCTTTTTCACTTTACATTGTTTAAATGCAGAAACCAACGAAGTGACCATCGTTATGCCCGCACTTGGACCGTCTTTTGGGATCGCTCCTTCCGGCACATGGACATGCACATTCCAGTTTTCAAACCGGTCTTCAGGAATGTCAAACAATGCCGCATGAGCATGGATATATTCAAGGGCAAGCATCGCAGATTCTTTCATGACATCGCCCAAGTTTCCGGTCAATGTCAACTTTCCTCCTTTTCCTTTGCTCAAACTTGTCTCGACAAACAGGATTTCCCCACCGACAGCCGTCCAAGCCAAGCCTGTGACCACTCCGGCATAATCATTTCCTTGATATTTGTCACGAGTATATTCCACCATGCCCAAATAATCCTGCAAATTCTCCGGCTTTATCTGAGCAGGAAGCTGTTCATCGGAAGCCTTCAGGCAAGCCAACTTCCGCATGACTTTAGCTATCTTCTTATCCAGTTCGCGGACACCGCTTTCCCTTGTGTAAGATTCGATAATCGCTTGGATTGTCTTTTTAGGGAACTTGACCTCTTTCTTCGCCAATCCATGCATTTCCGCCTCTTTCGGAATCAAGTGCCGGGCTGCAATCTCTATTTTCTCTTCCTGAATATATCCGCTGACTTCAATCAGTTCCATTCTATCCAACAGCGGCTGGGAAATTGTATTCAAATTGTTTGCCGTCGCAATGAACATCACATGGCTCAAGTCATAATCAATGTCCAAATAGTTATCATGGAAAGTGCTGTTCTGCTCTGGGTCAAGGACTTCCAACAAGGCAGATGCAGGATCACCTTTAAAATCGCTCGACACTTTGTCTATCTCATCCAAGACAAACACCGGATTGGATGTGCCCGCTTTCTGCAAATTCTGGATAATCCGCCCACACATCGCCCCGATATAAGTACGCCTGTGACCACGGATTTCTGCTTCGTCATGCAATCCGCCCAATGAAATGCGGACATATTTCCTGCCCAAAGCCTCTGCAATTGAACGACCCAAAGAGGTTTTTCCCACTCCCGGAGGACCATAAAGGCAAATAATCGGCGATTTCATGTCCTTCTTCAGCTTCAAGACTGCCAAATGTTCGATAATCCTCTCTTTGACCTTTTCCAAACCATAATGGTCTCTATCCAAAATCTTCTTCGCATGAGCCAGATTGAAATTGTCCGAAGAATAGGTTTCCCAAGGCAAATTGACGATTGTCTGCACATATTGCATCTGCACCGAATAATCGGGAGACTGAGGATGCAAGCGTTGCAACTTCCGCACCTCTTTCTCAAAAGCCTCTGCCACGGCAGCCGGCCATTTCTTGATAAAAGCCTTATCTTTCAAGTCTTGGATTTCCCGGTCATTGGCATTTCCACCCAACTCTTCTTGGATGGTCTTGATTTGCTGCTGCAAGAAATATTCCTTCTGTTGCTTGTCCAAATCCTCTTGGGTTTTCATTTGGATGGAAGCCTTCAACTCCAACAACTGGAACTCACGATTCAGATGCACCATCAATTTGTATGCCCTCTCCTTCAAATTGGAGATTTCCAGAAGCTCCTGCCGGTTATCCACTCCGCTAACCAAATTAGAACAACCGAAATTGACCAAATACATCGCATTGCGATTATTCTTCAACGAGAAAATGACCTCTTTTTGAGGCTCGACGGCAGTCATCAACACTTTAATCATCATGTCCTTGATAGCCGATATCAAAGCATTGAACTCTTTGTCTTTGGAATATTTATCGTCTTTCAAGACAGTAACCTTTCCACGGAGATAAGGCGACTCTTCAACTATTTCGTTCAATTTAATCCGCTTCTTCCCTTGCAAGATGATAGTGGTCGTGCCATCCGGCATATCTAAGACCCGCATGATTTCAGCGACAGTTCCAATCTCAAACAAATCATCTTGTTGAGGCTCCTCGACAGCAACATCCTTTTGGCAAAAAGCTCCGATAAGCTGATGATCGTCCGCACAAGCACGCACCAATTTCATGGATTTCTCCCTTCCTACCACCACGGGAATAGCCACACCCGGCAATAGGACCATATTGCGCAATGCTAATATTGGAATCGTACTATCTATGCTCATAATGCCTTCTGAGAAATCCTCATTGGGATCACAATCCGCCAAGATAGGCATCACCATACTTATCGAGTCTTCCAAATCGTGATCAAAGGAAACGGAAGCAACTGTTTTCTTTTTATTCTTCATATATGATTGTCAATAGCTAATAATGGTATGCTACAAAAAACGGGGCAAAGTTACGAAAAATAAGACAGAACTTCCTATTTTTGCACTTCTAATGTTATTCTATGGCTAATTCTTTCTTTAAATTCAAACAGTTCACCATATTTCATGACAAGTGCGCCATGAAAGTCGGGACAGACGGCGTGTTATTAGGGGCTTGGTGCGACACCGATAATTGCCAAAGGATTTTGGATGTCGGATGCGGGACGGGACTTATTTCCCTGATGATAGCGCAACGGAGTCCTGCACATATTGATGCCATCGACATTGACAGCAATGCTTGCATGCAAGCATTGGAGAATGCCAACCGCTCTCCTTTTGCCAGACAAGTCGATGTGTTCCATTCTTCATTGGCGGACTATGTTGCTAACTCCTCTTTCAAATCTTACGATTTAATTGTCTCCAATCCTCCTTTTTTCAATAATTCATTGAAATGCCCGGACAAGCAGCGGAACACGGCTCGCCACACGGATACTTTGCCATTGCCTGCCCTTCTCTCCGATTGCAAAGATTTATTGGCGTCCAATGGAAGGCTCTGCCTGATTTTGCCATCAGACCAACTAAACATTTTAGAGGAACTTGCCATAAAGAACCATTTATACAAAAGCAAACAAACGGATGTTTATCCCACTCCCACTTCCTCTGCCAAGCGCATCTTGATAGAATATGCCGCAGAACCCGTGACAACTCCCGTTAATAACCGGTTGGTCATCGAGAAGGAGAGACATCTTTACAGCGAAGAATTTACTGAGTTGGCAAAGGATTATTATCTTTATTTGTAATAAAACGGGCATTCCATTTCCATTAGACATGAAGAGAAAGGGATAAATAAACAAAAAATAAGGTTTCGTTAAATATACCTACAAATAGGTATTTGAATTGCAATCTTTTCACCGTATTTTTGCAGCAATTTCGGTTAGTTATACTAAAATAATGAGACTATCAGAACTTCGTACAGGAGAAAAAGGAATTATCATTAAGGTAATGGGACGCGGAGCCTTTCGTAAACGAATCATCGAAATGGGTTTCATCCGCGGAAAAGAGGTGCAAGTGATACAAAATGCACCGTTGAAAGATCCGATTCATTACAGAGTAATGGGATATGATGTCTCTCTGAGGCGCAAAGATGCGGAATTGATTGAAGTCGTCACTGCGGCTGAATATCAAAACGAATACGAGAACGAGCTACAACAAGAGCGGTCTGCCAAGTCATATATAGCCCCTTCCGATGAAGAATTACGCAGCATTGCATATCATAAAGGGAAAACCATCAATGTGGCATTGGTCGGGAATCCGAATTGCGGCAAAACTTCCCTCTTTAACTTCGCTTCCGGTGCGCATGAACACGTGGGGAACTATAGTGGAGTGACAGTGGATGCCAAAGAAGGCGTCTTTAAACAGAATGGTTACACATTCCGAATCATAGACTTGCCCGGCACTTATTCCCTTTCTGCTTATACACCGGAAGAATTGTATGTGCGCAAGCAGTTGAACGAGGACATCCAACCGGATATTGTCATCAATGTGATAGATGCTTCCAATCTGGAGCGCAACCTTTACTTGACAACCCAGCTGATTGACATGGATGTGCAGATGGTCATTGCCCTGAACATGTATGACGAGTTGGAAAATGCCGGGGACAAGTTTGACTATGAATCGCTGGCCCGCATGATCGGCTGCCCCATTGTCCCGACAGTGAGCCGGAGCGGATTCGGCATCGAAGAACTGTTCAACCGGGTCATCAAGGTTTATGAAGAGCAAGACCCCATTGTCCGCCATATCCATATCAATTATGGGGAGACTTTAGAAAAGGGCATTAAAAACATCAAAAATGCCATCATGAAAATGGATAAGGATTTGCCTAAAAGTATTTCCCGCAGATATCTTTCCATCAAACTTTTGGAACGAGACAGTGAAGTCGAGCACCAATGCCTTGAATATCCGGAAGGAAAAGCTGTCTTGAAAGAGCGCGACAAAAATTGTGCTTTGATTGAGAGTTTGCTGGAAGAAGATAGCGAAACGGCTTTAACGGATGCCCGGTATGGATTCATCTCTGGAGCTTTGCGCGAAACCTTCCAGCAAAACAAGATAAAAGAGGCAAGCAGCACTGAAATCATCGACCTGATTGTTACGCACAAGGTTTTAGGATTTCCTATATTTATCCTCTTCATGTGGTTGATGTTCGAGACCACTTTCCGTTTAGGAGATTATCCGATGCAGGGAATCGAATGGATTGTGGAACAAATCGGGAATTTAATACGCACGAACATGGCGGAAGGACCGCTGAAGGATTTGCTGATTGATGGAATCATCGGAGGTGTGGGAGGCGTTATCGTGTTTCTTCCCAACATCCTCATCCTATATGCATTTATCTCATTCATGGAAGATTCCGGTTACATGGCCCGTGCAGCTTTCATCATGGATAAAATCATGCACAAGATGGGACTTCACGGGAAATCATTCATCCCGCTTGTCATGGGATTCGGTTGCAATGTGCCCGCTGTCATGGCGACCCGCACCATTGAAAGCCGGAATAGCCGCATGCTTACCATGTTAATAACTCCGCTTATGAGCTGCAGTGCGCGACTTCCCGTTTATGTGTTGTTGACGGGCGCACTCTTTCCCAAGAATGCAGGTGTCGTTTTGCTCTCGCTCTATTTGACTGGCATTGGCATGGCGGTCATCATGGCCCGCCTTTTCAAACGATTGTTCTTCAACAATGAAGATGTGCCATTCGTCATGGAGTTGCCGCCTTACCGAATGCCGACAGGAAATCCATCTTGTTGCACATGTGGGAAAAGGCCAAACAGTATTTACATAAAATGGGAGGCATCATTTTGGTCGGATCTGTCATCATTTGGTTTTTAGGTTATTTCCCGAAGGAGACAGAGAACACGAGCCGTTATCAATATCAAATTGAAAATGTCAAGAACAGCTCGATGGACGAAAATGCCAAGGAGGAAAATATCCAGGCTTTGGAGGCTCAAATGGCGATTGACCACCAAGAAAATTCCTATATAGGACGAATCGGCCAAACAATTTCTCCTATCATGGAGCCTCTGGGATTCAACTGGAAAATAAGCGTCAGCCTTCTCTCCGGAATGGCAGCGAAAGAAATTGTCGTAAGCACTTTGGGAGTTTTATATACGGGAACTGGCGATGAAGGAGAACAGGCTTTGGGAGAACGGTTGGTTCAAGAAAAGAATCCGGACGGCACTGCCGTATTCACTCCTTTGGTCGCATTAAGCTTGATGTTCTTCGTGTTGCTTTATTTCCCTTGCATAGCGACTATCGTGGCGATTAAATGAATCCAACTCATGGAAGTGGGGACTTTTCGCTGCGATGTACACATGCATCCTCGCATGGCTGGTTTCATATATCATTTATCAAGTAGGAAGTTTATTTTATTAAAAGCGAATCATCATGTGGCAAGAAATCATAACTGGCATTATCATTGCTGCCGTTTTCCTTTATGTGGGATGGAAACTCATCCGGATATTCACACACCCCGAAAAGGTCAAATGCAATTGCGGATGTGATGGCTGCCCGGCATCGAAAAGGAGGTCTTGTTCTTCTCAGGCATCCAACAAAAGCACTGAATAATAAGCAATTAACCATAAACAGCAGCACGATGCAAAGCATCTAAAAAAACATACCGTTGTTTTTTCAAAAACATCACGAAGAATTTTTGAAAACGTCCAATGTTTTTTCAAAAACGTCCAATGTTTTTTTCAAAACAACGGTATGTTTTTTCCAATATATTTTATCCTGTTTTTCCCGGCATATTGGTCATTAATGAATCGTTTAAAAGATAAAGGCGGTGCGTCTAAAATCCATTCGACACACCGCCTTTCCATATCCATTTTATTCATTCCTTTTGCCCGAGGCAAACGAGAAACGTCAAACGTGTAAAGTATAACTTTGCATCGTCAGCAAATCTATCGTCCACAATTTTCCGCTCAAGCTATCACCACAATGAGTGATTAACTTTATCACTTCCGTTGCTTCCGCACATCCTATCATTCCCGGCAGCACGCCAAAGACACCTTTCGGTGGGGAAGGCATGGAATTTGTCTCCTCTTCCGGAAACAACTCCTCATATTTTTTTCCTCCGGGAAGATTGAACACAGAGACTTGACCGTCAAATTCTCGGATTGCCCCATAGACATACGGCTTCCCCAGCTTTGCGGACACTTTGCTAATCAAATAACGAGTGCGGAAATTGTCAGATCCATCCGCCACAATATCATATCGGGCAATCAAATCTTCCGCATTTTCCTCTGTCAACCGACCGGCATAAGTGTCTATCTGCACAAAGTGGTTAAGCGCATGCAAACGCTTGGCTGCACATTCCACCTTCGGCAAACCAATCTCTGATTCGGCATAAAGCACTTGCCTCTGCAAGTTGGACTCACTGACCACATCATCGTCAATCAGTCCCAACCGTCCGACACCGGCAGCTACCAAATACAAGGAGACGGCAGAGCCTAAACCACCCACTCCAACCAAAAGCACTTTGGCTTCGGAGAGTCTTTGTTGCCCCTCTTCTCCTATTTGAGGCAAAACAATATGCCGGTTATAGCGTTCCATCATAGAGATGCGTGTTTACAAGCTATTTCATCAAACGACTGGTCCCAGTCTTTCCACACAGGCTCGATTCCCACGCCCTTTAAAGCGGCAGTCACTTGTGCGGCTGTCCTTTCGTCGCTGACGTGGAACTGCT
Source organism: Phocaeicola vulgatus (assembly GCA_022009975.1). Lineage (GTDB taxonomy): Bacteria > Bacteroidota > Bacteroidia > Bacteroidales > Tannerellaceae > Parabacteroides. The sequence goes on from CP091733.1 coordinate 1,401,322, forward strand.
CCAATGTCTGCGGATAAGAATAATATCCACCCGGTTCCGTCTTACTTTCCGCACTCATGGTCGTTACTCCCAACAAAGCCATGTGGTCACGGATGGTTTCGCTTTCACGAGTCGAATAAGAGATATCCACGTCGTGGTCAAATATGCGGGTTGCAAATGTCACTTGCGCCAACTCACGGTCAGTCATCACCACATTCGGCTGGAATCCTCCATTTTCAGAAGGACGCATTCGAGGGAAATTAAAACTATATTTCGTTTTCCAATAATGCTTCTGCAAATAACGAAGATGATGAGCCATCATCGTGATGTCCGTCCGCCACTCTTTCTCCAATCCGATCAAGACTCCCATTCCAATCGTGTGGACACCGGCTTGACCCATTCGGTCAAATCCATTGACACGCCAATCGAATTTGGACTTCATGCCGCGCGGATGATAAATATTATAATTGACCTTGTGATAAGTCTCCTGGAAACAAATCACTCCATTCATCCCGTGATGCGTCAATTCTTCATACTCTTCCACAGAAAGAGGCATCACCTCTATCTTTAAATTGGAGAAATAAGGACGAGCCAAGTCCAATGCCTTGGCGATATATGGCACACCTGCTTTAGCCGGGTTTTCGCCTGTGACCAAAAGCAAGTTTTCAAAAGGAGCCAATTTCTTAATCGCCTTATATTCATTCACCATCTCCTCTTCCGTCAATATCGTGCGCTTCATCGGATTACTGATATGGAAACCACAATATACGCAAGAATTGGTACAAGAGTTGGTTATATAAAGAGGCACAAACATCTGCATCGTGTTTCCGAAACGCTCACGAGTATATTTATAGCTCAACTGTGCCATGACCTCCAAATAAGGTTCGGCGGCAGGAGAAATCAATGCCATGAAATCGTTAACGTCCAAATGGATCTTGGACAAAGCTCGACGGACATCAGCGTCTGTCTTGGCATAAATGGCAGCCGTTGTTTCGTCCCAATCTATTTTTCTAATTCTTCTGAGAACATATTATTAATTACTTTTTAAGGGAGGACAAATCCCGGGATAGCTTCATGGCACAGAAATTAGGGCCACACATTGTACAATATTCGCCATCCATGTGCTTGCCTTCCTGGAAATATTCTAAAGACCGGTCCGGATCCAAACTCAAATGGAATTGGTCTCGCCAACGGAACTCATAACGTGCCTTCGACAAGGCATTGTCACGCACCATCGCACCCGGATGCCCTTTCGCCAAGTCTGCTGCATGAGCCGCAATCTTATATGTTATCACGCCAGTGCGGACATCTTCCTTGTTAGGCAATCCAAGATGCTCCTTCGGAGTGACATAACACAGCATGGCAGTTCCCAACCAACCAATCTGGGCAGCTCCAATGGCTGATGTGATATGGTCATAACCAGGAGCGACATCCGTCACCAAAGGACCTAATGTGTAGAAAGGAGCAGCATGGCACTTCTCTATTTGGCGTTCCATATTTTCCTTGATTTTATGCAAAGGCACATGCCCCGGACCTTCGATAAATGCTTGGACATTCTTTCCCATGCCCTAACGACCAATTCGCCCATTGTGTCCAATTCAGCAAACTGAGCTTCGTCATTTGCATCATAAATGGAACCCGGGCGCAAGCCGTCTCCCAACGAGATAGCCACATCATATTGGGCAAGAATATCACAAATATCATCGAAGTGCTCATACAAGAAACTTTCCCTGTCATGAATCAAGCACCATTTGCTCATGATGCTGCCGCCACGGCTGACGATTCCACAGAGGCGTTTGTCTGCCAAGTGCACATTATGGCGGCGGATTCCTGCATGGATTGTGAAATAATCCACACCTTGTTCGCACTGCTCAATCAATGTGTCTTTATAAATTTCCCAAGTCAAATCCTCGACTTTCCCGTTTACCTTTTCCAATGCTTGATAAATGGGGACAGTTCCGACTGGGACAGGGCAATTGCGCACAATCCATTCACGGGTTTCATGGATATTCGCACCAGTAGATAAATCCATCAGCGTGTCTCCACCCCATTTGCAGCTCCACACGGCTTTGTCCACCTCTTCATCAATGGAAGAAGTAGTGGCAGAGTTGCCGATATTCGTGTTGATTTTCACAAAGAACTTACTTCCGATAATCATCGGCTCACTTTCCGGGTGGTTGATATTTGCCGGAAGGACAGCGCGTCCCGCAGCAATCTCGTCACGGACAAACTCCGGTGTGATATAAGTCTCGATACCAAGTTCTTTGCAATTCATATTTTCCCGGATTGCCACATACTCCATCTCCGGAGTGATGATTCCCTGCTTGGCATAATACATCTGCGTGCAGCATTTGCCAGGAATTGCCCTATAAGGCAACGCAATATGTTCGAAGCGGAGATGATCCAATGATTTATCCTCCCTTCTCATGCGTCCATATTCAGAAGTGACATTGGGCAACTGCTCGACATCTCCGCGGTTTGTTATCCAAGTTTCACGCATCCGGGGCAAACCCTTCTTCAAATCGATTTCGATATCCGGGTCACTAAACGGGCCACTCGTGTCATATATATATATGGGCGCATTAGGAGTCATCTCCTTCTTCCCGTCAACGATATTCACTGTCGGTGTCAAGTTCACCTTCTGCATTCCCACTCGGATGAACGGGAAGATTTCCCCATTCATATAAGCCTTTTCACGTTGAGCATACGCCTTTTTATCAGTTGAATTATCCATATTATCCCCAATTATTGGTTAAGAAATGCTGTTAATGGAGAAGAAGCATTCGCTTCCAACGAGAAAGAGACACTTCCCAATCCGGCTTCATAAGCTTCCCTTCCGGCTTCGACAGCCTTCTTGAATGCTATTGCCATGCGGACCGGGTCTGATGCCACTGCAATGGCTGTGTTGACCAAGACTGCGGACGCTCCCATTTCCATGGCTTCTGCCGCATGGCTCGGAGCACCGATTCCGGCATCAACCACAACCGGGACACCGGCTTGTTCAATGATAATCTGCAAGAAATCCTTTGTGCGCAAACCTCTATTTGTGCCAATCGGAGCACCTAAAGGCATCACGGTCGCAGCCCCTGCCTCTTCCAATCGTTTACACAACACGGGGTCGGCTTGGCAATAAGGCAACACGACAAAGCCCAACTTCACCAACTTCTCTGTTGCTTTCAATGTCTCGATGGAATCTGGCAACAAATAACGCGGGTCCGGGTGAATCTCCAACTTCAGCCAGTTGGTTCCAAAAGCCTCGCGAGCCATTTGCGCAGCAAAAACAGCCTCTTCAGCATCGCGGACACCGGATGTGTTTGGCAATAATTGAATGTTTGGATGGACAATATGCTTCAACATGTCATCCTCGCTATTGTCTAAGTCGATGCGCTTCATGGCAACAGTAACCATTTCCGATTCCGAAGCCAATATCGCCTTTTCCATTCCTTCATTTGATTTGAACTTGCCTGTGCCTAAAAACAGGCGGGAAGAAAACTCTTTCCCTGCTATCACCAATTTTTCCATATTACTTAATGATTATATGTTCCTTTATTCCTATTATCCTCCGCAAGCGGCTTTGATTACAACAACTTGGTCATTCTCCGCCAATTTCTTGTCAAGCCAATCCGCACGGGGAACCATTTGATTATTAACTGCAACTGCCACACCTTTTTCCGGCAACTCCAATGTTTGCGCCAACTGGAACAAAGAAGAGCCTTCCGGCACTGTCACCATTTTGTTATTAACCTTGATATTCATTGTCTGTCTGATTATGGATGAATACTAACAGACAAAGAGGAACTCTTTAAAGGAAGGAAATTCTGGAGCTTAACTCCGGCAACAATCCCTACGGCAGTATTAGCTGCATCAGGTTCAAGGGTATAATCTCAGCTTCCTGCGTTCAGAAAGCACCCCTTTGTCTTTTTATCTCCGGCAAAGTAATAGAAAAATCGTCAGAAATCCAAATAGAGGAGAAATAGTTTAATAAAAAATATCCTGAAGATATATTTTTTGGACAAAAGGGCGGTGGCATCTCGATAAATATCTATACTTTTGGAGTAAGAAAAAGAAAAGAGATGAAACAGTTTGCTATTATCATTATGCTCATTGGTTCGTTGTGGCAAATTCAGGCACAGCGCGTCGGACTGGTGTTGAGTGGTGGCGGAGCAAAAGGAGCTGCCCATATCGGTGTCATCAAAGCTCTTGAAGAGAACAACATACCGATTGATTATGTGACCGGGACTTCCATCGGTGCCATCATTGGCAGTCTCTATGCCATGGGATACACACCTGATGAGATGCTGGAGCTTATCTTATCCAAAGAGTTTGGATATTGGCAGACTGGAACGGTGGAAGAGGATTATATGTACTATTTCCGCAAGCCCGACCCGACACCGGAAATGGCTCGCTTCTCCATTGACATGTCTGATTCCCTTCAAATAAAGACCAACATTTTGCCTCAGAGCTTGATTAACCCGATTCAGATGAACCAGGCATTCATGGCTCTTTATGCGCAAGCGACTGCCAAGGCCGGCTGGAATTTCAACAACCTGTTTGTCCCGTTCCGCTGTGTCGGGTCTGACATTTATAACAAGAAGGCTGTTATATTCAAGAGCGGTGATTTAGGAGAAGCTGTCCGCGCCTCCATGACCTTCCCGTTCTTCTTCAAGCCTATTTGGAAGAACGATGTCCCACTGTTCGATGGCGGCATTTATGACAATTTCCCTGTCAAACCTATGGAAGATGATTTCAATCCCGACTTTATCTTCGGTTCCATCGTGGCTGGAGGAAACAATAAGCCTTCGGAAAATCCATATAACCAAATCGAGTCCATGATCATGCAGAAAACGGAATATGACATTCCGGAAGAGAAAGGAATGGTCGAACGGTTCCTCTTTCCTGATGTCTCCCTTTTGGACTTCCCAAAAGCCAAGGAAATTATGGATGTGGGATATAAACGGACTTTGGCGATTATCGATTCCATCAAAGCAAGAGTGCCGAGGGAAATGCCTTTGGATTCTTTGACAGAGCGGCGCAAGGCTTACAAGGAGAGCCTGCCTCCTCTATTGTTCAAGAACATTTATGTCACCGGTGTTTCCGAATCCCAAAAGAGATATATCGAATCTTTGCTTCACCGCGACATCAACCATGAATTTCCTATGGAGGAGTTCAAACGGATCTATTTCAAAATCCTGACCTATTCCAAGATCAAGGAAATCATCCCGCACGCCATTTATAACCGGATGAACAAGAGCTTCGACCTTTACCTTGATGTGAAGATGACAGATGAAGTCAACATCAGTTTGGGCGGCAATGTCTCGTCCCATCAAGCGAACCAACTATATTTAGGATTGGGTTATCGCTACTTGGGAAGATATGCGGCAGACTTCAACACCGACTTCCAAGTGGGAAATTCTTTCAGCGGAGTCGTGCTGAACGGAAGGATATATTTGCAGACACGCATCCCGACTTATATCAATGCGCAAGGAGTCTTTTCCTATAAGCGATATTCCGAGAGCCAATCGCTCTTTTATGAAGATGTCGTTCCTGCTTTCATCAAACAAAAGGAGTTATACACAAAGCTGAAATTCGGATTCCCTTTCCTCAGCCATGCGAAGGCTGAAATTGGTTTGGTTATGGGCAGTTGAATGACTTCTATTATCAAAACTCAAATGTCTCCTTCTCTGAAATCGGCTTTGAACACAGCAAATACAATATCTTTGCCGGATCCCTCAATATCGAGCAGAATTCTTTGGGGACGAAGATTTATCCGATAACCGGAGTGAAGCGGGTTCTTAATGCCCAATATATTTTGGGGAATGAAAAATATGTGCCCAACAACAAAGGCATTGACAAGGCATTCGAGAACGTCAATTGGCTACAAATGAAAGGGCATTGGGAACAGTATCTCGAACTCAGCCCGCTATTCAACTTGGGCTATATGGGAGAAATGGTATTGTCGAGCAAGAACTTGTTGAACAATTACACAGCCTCTATTTTACAGGCTCCTGCTTTCACACCGACTCCGCACAGTTCCATTGTCTTTAACGAGGCTTTCAGGGCAAATGAATATTTGGCTTTGGGAGTTTCGCCCATCTTCAAATTCAGCAAAATGCTGCACTTCCGCTTGGACATGTATGGATTTTCGCCTTTGTATGAGATAAAGAAGCAAACCATCATGATGAACAACACCGAGAGGAACATCCCTTATTATGGGAAATTCATGCGGAATTTCCAATACATGGGGGAAGCGGCTTTGGTCCTTCATCTTCCATTTGCTTGCATCAGTCTATATGCCAATGGATATAGTTATCCTAAGAAGAACTTCAATTTAGGACTGAACATCGGTTATCTATTATTCAATCCGAAACTTATCGACTAACCGGAGAAAGGAAAAGGCGGTGCGTCAAATGATTGTCTGACTCACCGCCCTTTCATTTTACTTTGTCACATTGGACAATTATTACACCAACTACTTCTTCGGCTGACTGCCTAATGAATAATCCAAAGTTCCCGCATTCACAAGCTCCTGGTGGGAAATAGTAAATCCTTTCCACGTCTTTCCTCCCACTTGCAGATTCTGGATATAAATCGCATCCGGATTATTGCGGTTCGAAGTTATGATCAAATCCCCTTTCGGATAAAACTTCTTGTCAAGATGGATAGTCACCTTGTCGAATACCGGGGAAGTCAACACATAATCCGCATCTCCCGGACAGGCCGGATAGAATCCCATCATGGAAAGATTGCCCAAGCCGACATTGTCCCGGTATCTTCATTGCCAGGCCACACCGTTTGGCGCATTGTGATAGCCCGACTTCAAAGCCTTGTGGACCTCCTTTTGTGTCCGCCATTCTTCTCCTTTGAAATAGCTGAATAGATATGGATAAGCGATATCCGGTTCATTTGCCGGGTCATAATTCCCATCATCAAACACACCTTGCAGCTTCGACACGAACTTCTTGTCCCCTCCCATCAACTTTGCCAAGCCTTTGATGTCATGGGGAACATAAAAAGTATAGTTCCATGCATTTCCCTCGTGGAATCCAGGAGAAGGCTCAAAGTTCTCGCCTTGTTTGGGGTCAAATGGAGAGTAGAAAGAGCCGTCCGGCATGATTGGCCGCAAAGTCCCAAACTCCTTGCAATAATAATGTTTATAGCCCAAAGATCGTCCATAGAACAATTTGGCATCCTCTTTCTTGCCCAATGCCTCTGCGAATTTGCCCAAGCTCCAGTCTGCCAAATAATATTCCAAAGCATGGGAAACCGAATTGTCGAACAGGCTGACCATCGGACAATAACCCAAAGAGTAATAGTCATTCGCATCCGGACGAAGCAAGTTATATTCTCCCGGAGTAGTCGCTCCTTTGCGCATCGCCTCATAAGCAGTATTCACGTCAAAGTCACGCAATCCTTTCATCCACGCATCCACGATATAAGGAATAGAAGGGTCGCCCTCCATCGTGAAAGTCTCCCGTCCATACAACTCCCACTTCGGCAGCCAGCCATTCTCTTTATACATATCAATCATCGTGTGGATGATTTGCAACTGGCGGTCGGGATAAAGCAGTGTCATCAGTGAGCTGACATTGCGATAAGTGTCCCACAACGAGAAGACAGTATAACGATTCTCCGAGGTCTTGCCCACTTCAAGGCTCTCCATCTTCGGATATTCGCCATTGACATCCTGCAAAATGTTCGGATGGATCAGCAAGTGATATAATCCAGTATAAAAGATAGTCTTTTCATCTTTTGTGCCTCCCTCGACAGTGATGCGGGACAAATCCTTGTTCCATGCTTCACGGGCAGCCTGGGCTGTCTGGTCAAAGGCGAATCCGGGTTGTTCCTTGCCCAGGTTCTCACGCGCATTCGCAATGCTGACAAAAGAGACACCTATTTTCACTTGGATTTGCTCTTCTGCTTCCACGTCGTATTTAAACCAAACACCGACATCGTCTCCGCTCATTTCACGAGTATATTTCGGATAGAGCTTATACTTTCCGGCATCGCTGTCCCATTCTGCCTCGGCAGTCATCTCCCGCTGCTTTTTCCAATAACCTTTCTCTTTCGGTGCTTTGTCAATCTTCATGACAAAATAGATTGGAAATACTGCTTGCGCATTATAACAGAATGTTCCCATCAGCTTGGATCCTTCAATTTCCGTGTCACTGACAAAGCGGACAGTTGCACCGGATTCATTGGTCAAGCCTTCGCCCAAGTTCAGCAAGATATTCCCCTCGCCTTTCGGGAAAGTGAACCGAGCCAAGCCCGTGCGCGGAGTTGCCGTCACCTCCGTCTTGATGTTGTACTTCGTCAGCAAGTTACTATAATAACCCGGATGGGAGACCTCTTTCTCATAATGGCTGCCATACTCCTTATAATCCACCTTCAACTCGCCCGCAGTCGGCATCAAGAGCAAACTTCCCAACTCAGGACATCCCACGCCACTCAGGTTGACATGCGCATATCCCGTGAAATAATCATTGTCGGAAGAATAAGGTGTAGACCACCATCTGCTGTCTTTGTCAAAAGTATTTGTCTCGGAACCCATCACATTAAACGGGGTGACGCTCATCATGCCTTGAGGGCAAACCGCCCCCGGATTGGTTGTCCCGAAATTGCTCGTCCCGATAAACGGATTCACATAATCGACCGGTTGTTGCGCATACGCCATTCCGCTGCACAACAACAATGCCAGTAATTGTTTCTTCATTATTCTTATCATTTAGTTTGTTTTTACCAAATCACTATCTCATCCACAAATATAAAGCCGCCGTTAGGGACTCCGTTCTCCGCCTTCAAGCGGACATAACGGGCTTTCCAATCGCCTTTGAATGCATAATCTTGGAACGTCAACTCCGGATTGTCAAGGGAGACAGTCGTCGGGATGACTCCGCAAGATTGGAACTCCTCGCCATCTTCCGACAACAACAGTTCCACATTGGAGGGCTGATAAACCCACGGACCTTTCAACTGCATCCAATTGGAAGTCACGGAGTGGATATCCGTCACCTCGCCCATGTCCACAACACAATCCAAGTCATTCAAATAGCCTTGCCAGCATTTGTCCAAATAGGTCAATCCTCCGCGGACACCATCCAAAAGGGCCTGATTGCCTCCTGCCATATAGCCCGGATAGAGGCGGCTGTTGTATTGGATGGACTTGCCGATGCCACGGTGATAATCAACCCGCTTTTCCGAAGGCTGCCCCATCAGCTTGCCCCCTTCGAAGATTGCGGCACTGATATTTGCCGAGTCCTTCACGACAATCTCACCAGTGTAGAGCGGAGAAGAGGCTGTGGGCGTAGTTCCATCCGTTGTGTAGCGGATTTCGGCAGGATGTCTTTCCGCATCCAAGGAAACTTTTATCTGTTTTGTGATCGTATCGACTTCTGAATGGAAATCTATTTCATAAGACAACGTGAACGGATGCAAGCCCATTCGCTCCAATATTGGGATATGGGCATTCAAGCGCGGCTTAAAGCCTTTCCAATCCCGCTTTCTTGCGGAGTCCATCCGATTTCCGCCACTGCCAAAGCACGGGGGGAACATCATATATTCCAAATGTTCGGGAGTCGGGATATATTCCGTCCAAGTGTTTGCCTGCACTCCCAAGAAATGGCGGCTCTCCTCTGCGGTGAGTGAATCCTTCGGAATAGGATTATAGCTATACACCTTCTTGACCGGAGTATAACCTCCGATTGCATAAGGCTGCTTGCGGGGATCAGCTTGGTAGAAGTCGAAATACATATATTCTCCCGGCGTCATAATCACATCGTGCCCCATGCGGGCAGACTTGAATCCAGCCCCTTCGCCTCTCCACGACATGACAATGGCTTCCGGAGCCAATCCGCCTTCCAAGATTTCATCCCAGCCAATCATCTTTCTGCCTTTTGAGAGGAGGAACTTCTCAGCCTGGCGGATCATATAACTTTGCAACTCATCGACATCCTTCAGGTTCTCTTTCTTCATCAACGCTTGGCACTTCGGGCACTTTTTCCAGTTGCCTTTCCCTGCCTCGTCGCCACCGATATGGATATATTCGGAAGGGAAGAGATCTATGATTTCCGTTAAAACATCCTCCATGAATTGGAAAGTCTTTGGATTGCCGATACAGAAATCGCTGCTGGTGTAAGTTTTCCCTTGGCAACACAGTTCGGGATAAGCGGCAAACACTTCGTCCGAATGTCCGGGGAACTCCACTTCCGGAATGATATTGATATGCTTTTGCGCCGCATAAGAGACCATCTCACGGATATCCTCCTTCGTGTAATAGCCGCCATACGCACCTTCAGTCCCCTCTTTCAAGTATTTGCGGTCTTGCCCGTCCCACCAATCGCGCCAATCGGACTGTGTACGGAAAGCCGCATCGGTCGTCAGCTTGGGATATTTGTCTATCTGGATTCTCCAGCCTCCGCCATCAGTCAAGTGGAAATGCAGCGTGTTGAACTTATAAAATGCCATCGCATCCAGCAATTTGAACACCTCTTCTTTGTCGAAGAAATGGCGGGAGACATCCAAATGCAATCCTCGATAAGGGAAACGGGGCGAATCTTCTATCTTCACACAAGGGAGTCCTTGCGGGGTAATCAGCTGCATCAAGGTCTGCTTGCCATAGAACAATCCGGTTTCCGTCTGTGCCACCAACGACACGCCCGACTTATTCACCTCCAAGCGATAACCTTCCAATCCCAAGTCCGAAGCAGAGGAATCGACGGTGTATTTGACAGAGCTGTTCCCGCCACCGAACAACCCGGTGCTGTCAATCGGAAAATAGCCGGACTGAACTACCATTTCGGCTGGTTCGGGAATAAGGTTTATTTGTGTTTCATGTGCCTGGTCACAAGATGTCCATGTCCAGGAAGAGCTATCAGGCAAGTTCCTATGAATGCTTTGCCTGCTTGTTTAGGTATCAGCATACGTTATAATTTTTTTAGTGAGTATTTCTATTTCATTCCTATTTAAAGTCAATATTCCGCTTTCTTGAATATCCTGAATTGACGGATCAGGACGACTGCCGTCACCATCGTTGCTACAAAAATCAGAGATGGGCAGACTGACCCAAACACCGAAAGTGCCCCAAATCTTCGGCAAGAGAAGCAAGAGGGGGACTAAAAAGAGCATCTGCCGCGTCAAGGACAAAAAGATGGCTTTCCGGGAGAGCCCCACAGACATGAAGAAGTTGGTGGAGACCATTTGGAACCCGACCATCGGGAAAACAGCAAACACTATCCGTAATCCATAAATCGAGGCGGACATCAATTCGCTGTCATTCGTGAACAGCCCCACAATGACCGACGGAACCAATTCACATATCAAAAAACCCGTGGAAGCCACACCAATCGCCCAATAGGTGGTCAAGCGGGTCACTTCCAACACACGAGGGAAAAGGCGCGCTCCGAAGTTATATCCGGCTATCGGCTGCATCCCTTGGTTGAATCCCATGATAATCATCACAAAGAGGAAGGAGATGCGGTTGACGATGCCATAAGCTCCAATCGCCATGTCTCCTCCATGCTCCTTCAAACCCAAATTGATGAGAAGGACCACCAAGCAAGAGCACATATTCATCAGGAACGGGGACATTCCAATGGAGAAGATGCCCCGCACAATCTCACCGCGCAACCGGTAAATCCCTTTACGGAAATGAAGCAACTGCGATGGACGGGCAAAATGAATCAATTGTCCGGACAAGGAAATGCCCTGGGAAAGCACGGTCGCCCAGGCTGCACCCTTGATTCCCCAGCCCAAGACAAAGATGAAGAGCGGGTTCAAGACGCAGTTGATTACGACGGAGAGCAGCGTCGCACTCATCGCCATCTGCGGGAAACCGGAAGAACGGAGCACCGCGTTCAAGCCCAAATACATGTGGGTTATCACATTGCCGCAGAGGATGACCTCCATATATTCTTTTGCGTATGGCAATGTCTGTTCGCTTGCCCCGAAGAAATAAAGTATCGGCTTCAAGAGAATCAGAAAGACGACGGAGAAGGCAATACCCATTATCAGGTTCAAAGTAAACACATTCCCCAATACATGGTTCGCCCCATCATAATCCTTCTGCCCCAATTTGACGGAGACCAAGGTGGATGCTCCCACGCCCACCAACGACCCGAAGGCTGCCGCCAAGTTCATCAACGGGAAGGTCAATGCCAATCCTGCTATGCCCAATGGTCCCACACCGTGGCCGATGAATATGCTGTCCGTCATGTTATACAGCGACGAGGCAGTCATGGCAATGATGGAAGGGATGGCGAATTTGGTTAATAACTTTCCAATGGGTTCTGTTCCTAAAATTAAAGGTGAATGTTTTATCGACATATACTATTTTTCTTATTTTGGAACAAAATTACTACGTTTTAACGGCTTTTTAAAATGATACGCTATAATGATTGTGAATTTCCCCGCTTTACCGAACCCCAAACAAAAGCAACGAAGCAGTTTGCAATTATGACGCACCGTCTTTCTCGAAGAGGAAGCGCCAATCCGACCCCGCTGGACAACAATAAGTCCGAATCCCCAACTGCTCCGCTGCACTGCAATTCGCAACCGAATCGTCAATGAAGAAAGTCTCTTCCGGTGCAATCCCGGCATCCTCTAATACATATTTGAATATCTCCTTATCGGGTTTCTGCATGTGTAATTCATAAGAGAGATAAATCCTGTCAAAGAAGTCTTCCACTTCCAGCCCCTTGTAACGGAAGCGGTTCCGCACCGCCCATTGCCAATGGATGCTGTTCGTGTTGCTCAGCAGCATGATGTGGTAACGGTGCTTCAACTCCAGGAGGCTGTCCAGTTTGTAGGATGGGATATCCGCCAACATGGAGTTCCACGCATCATCTATCTGCGCGTCGGTCAGGGATTGTTCGGACAGACGGCGCATGCCGGCCCGGAAGGCGGCGGTGGAAATGTTGCCCGACTCCAACTGCATAAACAGCTCCTTTTGCCGGTAGTCGTCAAGGACACTCTCGTGAATGCTCTCAATTCCCAACTGCTCAAATGCCATGCGGCAAGCGTTCCGGTCGAGGTTGATCAACACACCCCCGAAATCGAAAATCAGATTCTTAATTCCATCCATAGTACTTCCTCCTTATCTATGTTTATATTTCGCCTGCGATGCCTGCTTTTTTTATGCTGGTATGCCTTGTACCGGCGATAGACCGTCCAAACGAAGAGGGCTCCGAACACGGCAAAGATAAAAACAACCAGGCTACTATTCAAATTGTCGCCCTTTACATGGCTCCACATTTCCAAAACATACTCCGTGTCGCTGCCAAAATCACGGATCATTGCACAGCGTTCCACTACTTTCTTGTCGGGATATTGGATGGGATTGATATGGATGCTGTCTGCCCCCATGCCTTCACCGAAGAAGTAGCTGAGGTCGATAGCCTCCCCTATCGCATCGTCCGATTTGGCTTCAATAATCTCCGGTGTGGCAACAGCACTGACATACCCGATTGCATCCATGTTGCGCATGGCGATATCCGGGCGGCAAAGGTAGTTGATGAAATAGCTGGCAGCCTTCACATTGCGTGCATATTTGGGGATGACCCAGCCATCATACCAGATGTTGCTTCCCTCTTTAGGGACAATATAATCAAGCCGGACACCGACGGCTTCCGCCTCTTCCATCGCCCAGACCGCATCACCGCTCCAAGTGAGGTTGATCCAAGCCTTCCCTTTCGTCATGATTTCCTTCCCGAAGTCCGTTTCCCAACCGGCAATGTTGGGTTTCAACTCCTTCAAATATCTCTCTGCCAAGTCCACCGCCTCATGGGAATTGTCGTTCATCAACTCCTCTACGGTGACCTTGCCTGCCTCCAACTCGGCTGCATGGGCATAGATGACAGCTGTCCCGAAAGCGTCACGGTAACTGTCCTTCATCAGGATGCGGTTGCGGAACTTGGAATCCCACAGGCAATGCCAGCTCTCGACATCTTCCCGCTTCACATCCTTCGTGTTGTACAACAGACCTGCCGTCCCCCACATATAGGCAGCCGCATAGTCGGTTGTCTTCATGCCCGGCAAGCTCATTTTGTCCAACTGGTTCCGGATATAGGGAGAGAGGTTGCCCAAATAGTCGGGAGTCTTCCCGAAGTTGCGGTCGATGGGCTGCAACAGCCTCTTCTTCATCATTCGCTCGATGATATATTCCGAAGGGCACACCACGTCAAAATCCTCGTGCCCCCGCTCTATCTTCGTCAACATGATTTCATTGATGTCGAACACTTGGTACACTATCCTCAGCTCTTCCCCGGTCTGCTCTTTATACCAGGCAGGGAACTCCTGCAACACATCCTCGTCGATATAGTCTGCCCAGTTATATATTTTCAGGACTTTGCACCGCTCCTCGTTGCTGTCCTTACACGAAGCAAAGGCAAACAGGGCGGCAACCAACGCCATCCATGCGATTATATGATATTTCATCCTTTCCATCTCCTATTTATTGGCAAACTTGTTTTCAGAACGTTTATTAATAATCAACAGCAACACCAACACGGTCACGAAAATGATGGTGGAGAGAGGACGCAGTTCGGGCGTCAACCCACCTTTGCGGGCATCAGCATAGATAAAGGTGGACAAAGTCTCCAATCCTTGGTTGCCGATGGTGAAAATCGTCACCGCAAAATCATCTATGGACAATGTGAACGACAATATGAAACCGCATATCATGCCGGGACGAATCTCCGGGAATAGCACCTTGCGCAAGGCTTGCATCGGGGTCGCTCCCAAATCAAGGGCGGCTTCGTAGATGTTCGGGTTCATCTGGCGCAAACGGGGAAGCACGCTCAACACGACATAGGGCGTGCAAAAGGTAATATGCGCCAACACCACCGTGGTGAAGCCTTGTGACACGCCCAAGCTGACAAACAGCAGGAAGAGGGAGATACCGGTGATGATGTCAGAATTCATCATCGGGATGCTATTCATGAAGCTCACCGTCTGGCGCGCTTTGTTCCTCAAATTGAATATCCCGATGGCGGCGATGCTGCCCAAAAGGGTGGATATGGCTGAAGCTATCAGGGCAATGGCAAAAGTGTTTCCTATCGCACCGACCAACGAATGTTGCACGTTCCCGGCAAAGAGGGAGCTATACAACTTCAAGGAAAAGCCGGTCCAGTTGCCTAACACCTTCGCTTCCGTAAACGAGAAGAATATGATAATGGCTATCGGCAAATAGAGGAGAGCCAACAGGAACCATAAATAGATTTTAGAAATGTATCTCATCATATCAATCCTCCTTCGTTAGAGTTATTGTCGTCATCACCTCCCAACAGGCAGGTGATGCCCATCAACAACAACATGATTAATGACAACGCCGCCCCATAGTTCCACATCCCGTTATTGATGTTCTCCTGGATGGTCGAGCCAAACAGCTTGATATTGTTCATCGTCAGCAGTTCGGCAATGGCGAATGTCGAGATGGTCGGCATAAACACCATGATCACGCCACTCATGATGCCGGGCATGGACAATGGCAATATCACTTTCCAAAACACCTGCGACGGGGTCGCTCCCAAGTCTTGTGCGGCCTCAATCAGGCTCTTGTCCATCTTTTGCAGGGTGTTGTATATCGGATAAAGCATAAAAGGCAAAAAGTTGTATATCATGCCGAAAATCAACGCTCCTTCCCCCAAGGGCATGTCCAAGAAGTCAAAGAGTGCGACCGTTGCCAAGGTGCGGATAAGAATGTTTACCCACATGGGCAGGATAAAAAGCATGACGACTGTGCGTGATGTCCGGCTCTCCGACCGGCTCAATATCCATGCCGCAGGATAACTCAGCACCAAGCACGCAAGGGTCGTGATCAAAGCTATGCCGACCGAATAGACAAATGTGTTGACTGCCTCGGGGTGAATCATGAACTTGCGGAAGTTCACCGTCGAGAACGCGCCTCCTGCATCGGTGAAAGCGTAGTATACAATCAAGAACAAAGGGGCGATGACGAAAATCATCATGAAGATGACATAAGGAATCACCCAGTTTCTGCGCTTAGCCAAAGAGCCGTGAATCTATTACCCAACACTTCCTTCCCTTTTTAATGGTGAATAAATGCGTATGTCGCCAGGGGCAATCCGGATTCCGACCCGGTCCCCGTCGTCCCATACGTCGTTCGTATCGACAAAGATATCTTCGTCCCAATCAGACAAGACCGTGAGATGGTAATGGTTGCCTTTGTAAAGGATGAACTTCACCTCTCCCGTCAACGTCCCGTCCTCTTCGTTGTCCTCCAACGAAACTTTGTCAAAATCGACTTCGACCGTCACGCTTTCCCCTGCCGTTTTCGCCTGCTCCTTGCATTCAAACGGACAGCCCAAGAACTCGACGTGGGTCGAATCAATCATCTTTCCCTCGAAGGTGTTGCAAACACGCTCTTTCTTCATGACATGGATGTCGAAGGGCTTGATGCGCAATCCCACCTCCGCATCCACGGGGAACATGTGGTAGTCTTGCACGACAAACTCGTATCCTTCGGGGGTCTGTACCGTCATTTCATAATGGACTCCCTTGAAATGCAGGAGGTCACGATTCCCCGCAACATGGCGGCATCCGACAGGTCGAATATATATATATCCTCGGGGCGCAACACGACATCGACTGGAACCATCTCCCCGAACCCTTCGTCCACGCAATCGAACGTATGGCCGGCAAAACGGACAACCTTGTCTTTGACCATGATACCGTTCAAGATGTTGCTCTCGCCTATGAAGTCCGCCACAAACGAGTTGACGGGTTCGTTGTAGATGTCTGTCGGCGTTCCTATCTGTTGGATTTTACCGTCGCTCATGATCACTATCGTATCACTCAGCGTCAATGCCTCTTCTTGGTCGTGGGTAACATATACGAAGGTGATGTTGTTGTACACGTTCAAATGAGGAAAAAGGGCATATTTTTGGAACACAGTGTTTACCGGCCGCTTGTGAGGCGGGGTCTGTGTGATATCTTCACCTGCAATGGCTATGCCGCCTTCGTTGGCTGTCTGGAAACCAGCGATAAGGCGCAACAATGTGGTCTTCCCGCAACCGGAAGGACCCAATATTGTCACGAATTCGCCTTTGCGGACATATAAATTTACATCATTCAGTACGGTCTTGTCCCCAAAGCTTTTGGAAACATGTTCTACCCTGATAATGTAGTCTGATTCTTGCATTTCTTTGTTTAGTTTTTATTAAATTGTGACAAAGATACTAATTTCCCATGAATATTGGATTCTTTTATATGGGCATTGCTACATCAAAAAATCAAACAATCTGTTTCGTGGTAAAGATTTGCTTTCTATTTTTGCAGCCAGAATTAAATTTTCACGTATGAATATGAATAAATTTGTTGTTTTAGCAGCGTTCATGCTGCTTCTTTCGGCTTGCGGTGGCCATAAGCATACGCCTTTTGAAACCAAAATCCATGCAAGTTTAGAACGTTCACTGACCTGGAGGAATGACTCTACCGGCATTTGGGAAACTGCTGGCTGGTGGAACTCTGCCAACTTGCTTACTGCCGTCATCCGTTATGCGGACGTGACCAAGAACAAGGGCGAGGTGCTTCCCGTCATCGAGGATGTCTTTGAGAAAGCCCGGCACTATCCGGTGGCTGACTCCACGGGGGCGTTGCACCACTACTGCGACAATTTCATCAACGACTATTACGACGACGAGGGCTGGTGGGCTTTGGCGTGGATTGATGCCTTCCGCTTGACAAACGACACGAAGTACCTGAAGATGGCGGAGGTGATTTTCCAGGACATGACCACCGGATGGAGCGACGATGTCCACGGTGGAGGTATCTTTTGGAAAAAGAATCCTTTGCATTACAAGAATTCCATCGCCAACAATCTGTTTGCCTTGACTGCCATCCGCCTCTACAACGATACGGGCAAAGAGGAATATGCCGACTGGTTCAAGAAGGAGGTCAACTGGTATTTGCAAGCCGGCATGTACAACACCGAAATCAACCAAATCGAGGACGGGCTGATGGAGGACGGGACACCGAACCGCGAACGGCATTACACCTACAACCAAGGTGTGGCGATTGCTGTCCTGACGGAGATGTACCTCTATTCGCACGACAAGAAATTCCTGAACATGGCGGAAGATATTGCCAAAGCGACCATCACCAAGGAGTTGGTCAATGAAAACGGCATCCTGTGCGAAATGAACCCGAATGTGGCAAAAGGAAACGACGGTGTCCAGTTCAAAGGCATCTTTATCCGCCATTTGGGATTCTTATACGAAACGACCAACAACCCCATCTACAAAGAGTTCATTATCAAAAATGCGGAATCCATCATCACCAAGGATTTCGACCCGGAAAGCATAAGCTTCGGCTGCTACTGGTACGGACCTTTCCAAGCTGTCAACGCAGCTGCCAATTCAAGTGCATTGGAGTGCGTGATTGAGGCTCAAGTCATCTATTAAGCGGCAGCAATGATAAAAAGAGACCAACTGATTCACGAACAAAGCATAGCGGACCAGTTGGTTTTTTTGCATCTTTGAGAATAAACCCTTTCCGCCATTTAGAAGGTCTTCAATCACCGTTTAATTGTTTATACTATCTCAGGCACGGACGACATGCCCCCACGTCTCTGTCAACTGCAAATCTTGCCTGTGCGTAGAACAATTTGGAGTCTTCCGGTGCGCCTTTGCTAAGGTTTTTCCTTGCTACTACTGTAAATTTCAATGACATTTGTTTATAGTTTAAAGATTACGGGGGCAAAGGTAAGGCGGCAGGAAAGCGTGGAGTTGACGGAGACGTCATAACACGTCCCAAGTTGCATATTTTTGCACATTCCTGCATTTTCCCGCACCATCTTGCAGTTTCTTCCGCCTTTACGTTCGTTTTACTTCCGTTTACAAATATTCACAGAAAAGGAGGGTTTATTTGGGAAAAAAACAACCGTTGTTTTTTTGAAAAAAAACATCGGACGTTTCCGGAAAAAAACATTGGACGTTTTTTGGAAAAAAATTCGGACGTTTTTTTGATGGGTGTTTTGGATGAAAAAAATGTGCCACGAAAAAAATATAAAAAAATTGGAACAATAAATCTAAAGAAAAAGGATAATTAAATCATTTTAATAACACATAAAGCGTTGACATTTAGTGTTATGTGGTCGATTGCGGGTTTAAAACGTGCAATTTTACTCAAAAAAAGGATGCAAAAACTCCAAAAAAACGTGCAAACGAGGCGAAAAAACCGCTCAAAATGCAAAAAAAACGTACTTTTTTCAACAAAGAATAGAATAGAATAGGAAAGAATAGAATAGAATAGAATAAAATTCTCTCTCTCTCTAATGCGCATGAGAGAGAAAAAAATTTAATGAAAAAACGCAAAGTAAAGAAATGTTAATAATAAATTTATATTTGATTTCACTTGCTTTCGCATAAATTAATGCGTATATTTGCAACGCAATCAGATGGGGAAACGGATCCTTCCCCGATTGACTTTTTTTCCAAAATAAATTTTTTTAAAAAAACGACTATGGAAATTTCAAAAATGACTGAAATCTTACAGACAACTGAAAACTCGGAACCGACGGAAATTTTAAAGGCAAACGACTGTGCCAGAGCTTTAGCGAAGAACCTGACGGCAAGCAACAAACTTGCCGTGAAAGGCGAAGCCTTATTGAAAGCTATTGACAAAACCGACATCCCTGACAAAATGCTGGAGGAAATCAAAAAGCCCGCTCAATCTCCCGTAAGGAATGGCTTGTTGGATGGTGAAATCCAAGAAGAAGTTTGTTTTCTTCCGTCCTCGCTCCATTGGCTGTTCCGGCTCTTTGCAGTCAATATCAAGAAACTCTGTCAACCGCTGATGCCTTTGGGCGAACAGTGCTTCCGAATGTATATAAATAACAGATAATCAATGACAAATGTTTAATTTAAAATTAAAATCCCTAAGGTGCCAAAGTTTGTAGCAGGGCGAAGACATTGAAAGATTGGAGCAGCATCGGATGTTGACCGGCCAAAAGTGGAGCAAGTATTGAAGCGTTTGGATGAGCAAGCACCAACTGTCACTCCTAAGCCAATCTTTCCACAGGTCGTGTTTGGGAATTTGGATGATATCTATAAAAGCATTATATTGCGACGGCAATGTTTTTGTTAGCTTAATATGAGCCAATCTTATACGGCTTAAGCTGTAAACGACAACGGAGTATAAACAAATAAAAGGTCAAAAACAAAACAAAATCATGGATAATAATAGTCTATTTAAATACATAACGCTAACAGAAAAGAATATAGACAAAGAACATATTTGTTGCGCTTTCTCCAATAAAAAATGCTCGGCTGGCTATGAGTTAAAAAAGGAATGGCTAAAAAAAGAATTTGCCAATGGCTATGTTTTCAGACGGCTTGATGCGCGAGCCAAAGTTTTTATAGAATATGTTCCAGCTGAATATGCGTGGCTTCCGGTTACTGCCCCCGGCTATTTAATGATTAATTGTTTTTGGGTTTCTGGGCAGTATAAAGGTCAAGGGCATGGATATAATTTGCTTCAATCTGTGATGGAAGATGCTAAAAAGCAAAATAAAAATGGATTAGTCACTGTTGTGGGTGCAAAAAAGAACCATTTCATGAGCGACACGAAATGGTTGTTGAAACACGGCTTTGAGGAAATAGAAAGACTCCCTAATGGCTTTTCTCTGTTGGCTATGAACTTTTGCGACAATGGTGTCATTCCATATTTTAATGAGTGTGCAAAAAGCGGAGAATGTACCGATAAAGAAGGATTGGTTGCCTATTATTCAGACCGTTGTCCATACACGGATTACTATGTGAATGGATTGTTACCTGTTCTTGCACAAGAAAAAAATATTCCTCTGAAAGTGATCAAACTCGAAACGAGAGAACAGGCACAAAGTTCTCCCACACCTGCCACTATTTTTTCTCTTTTTTACAATGGGGAATTTATAACTACGGATTTAAGTATTTGTACAGAGTCTAAATTTTTAAAGTTAGTAAAGCGACAAGAGGAAGGAATTGGCTGATATTCAACTAATCCTGACACATCTTAAAAGGCGGTGTGTCATAATTGCAAAGGGCTGCATCAAAACTTTCGTTTTGACACAGCCCATACACACATTGACATTTACAGCGGCATGTTGCCGTGCTTCTTAGGTGGATGGCTTTGGTTCTTGTTTCGACACATTTCAAGTGCTTGTATCAGTTTGTAGCGCGTGTCGCAGGGAAGGATGACCTCATCAATCAGCCCTCGCCCGGCAGCACAGTAAGGATTGGAAAACTTCTCTTCGTAACGTCGCACAATCTCCGCCTTCTCGTCAGGTGTCGCCTTGCGATAGAGGATGTTCACAGCTCCCTCAGCCCCCATCACGGCTATCTCAGCCTGCGGGTAAGCAAGATTGATGTCGGCTCCCGTGGGCTTGCTGGACATGACGATGTAAGCACCACCGTAAGCCTTGCGGGTGATGAGGGTGACTTTGGGGACGGTAGCCTCGGCATAGGCATAAACAATCTTTGCCCCGTGACGGATGATGCCCTCGTGCTCCTGCCGCAAGCCAGGCAAGAAGCCAGGGACATCCTCGAAGGTGACTAACGGGATGTTAAAGCAGTCGCAGAAACGGATGAAACGGGCAGCCTTGTCAGAAGCGTCGATGTCGAGCACTCCAGCCAAACAAGCGGGCTGGTTGGCCACAATGCCCACCGTGCGCCCGTCCAACCTGCCAAAGCCAATGACTATGTTCTTGGCAAAGTGGGGCATTACTTCAAAGAAATAGCGGTCATCCAACACTGGCTCCACGATATCTTTGATGTCATAAGGCAGATTAAAATCTTCAGGGATGACAGTTTGAAGCTCCTCCACGCAGCGTCTCACATCGTCTGTACAAAGAACCACGGGAGCTTCTTCCATATTATTAGCAGGCAGGAAACCGAGCAACTCACGGATGGACATGAGCGTTTCCTCCTCGTCATTACATACGAAGTGGGCAACTCCGCTCCGGCTGCCGTGCACATGTGCCCCGCCCAACTCTTCCTTGTCCACCACCTCGTTGGTCACGGTCTTTACCACGTCGGGACCCGTGATGAACATGTTGCTGCGCTCTTTCACCATAAAGATGAAGTCGGTCAATGCAGGTGAATAGCACGCTCCTCCGGCACAAGGACCGAGGATGGCAGAAATCTGCGGCACGACTCCAGAGGCAACAGTGTTCTCGTAAAAGATGGAAGCGTAGCCCGCCAAACTGCCCACGCCCTCTTGGATGCGTGCCCCGCCCGAGTCGTTGAGGGCAATGACAGGCGCACCTGTCTTCAGTGCCAATTGTTGCACCTTGACAATCTTGGCGGCATTGGTCTCGCTGAGCGATCCTCCGTGTGCCGTGAAATCATAGGCATAGACGAACACGATGCGTCCGTCCACCTTGCCGTAACCGCTCACCACCCCGTCGCCCGGTATCTGCTTTTTCTCCATGCCAAAGTCGGTGCAGCGATGCGTTACCAGTTTGTCCAACTCGTTGAAAGTACCCTTGTCGAGCAGCATTTCAATGCGTTCGCGAGCAGTCATCTTGCCTTGCCCATGCTGTTTCTCTATCTTGTCCACCTCGCCAAGCGAGGCACGTTTGTCCAATTCTTCAAATCTTTTGTATATTTCTTCTCTTGTAGCCATAAGCCATTCATCTTAAATCAAATCCAACTTAACAAGCACTTGGTCGGTACTCACGGAGTCTCCTTCAACCACCAACACCTCCTTCACACGGCAGGAAGCCGACACCTTGAAATTGCTCTGCATCTTCATGGCTTCAAGCACCACCGCAGTGTCACCCGATTCCAGCTTGTCGCCCGGCTGGACGCACACTTTCACCACCTTGCCCGGCATGGGGGCAGCAATGTAGTCATCTTGCCGTTCTTCGTTCTTGTTCCGCATACGCAGGCACTTTGCCTGGGAGTTCACAATCTCCACGTGGAAAGACCGGTAAAACATATTCACGTCATACTGCTTGCCCGTCTCGTCGTTGGTCAACTCGGCATTGTATGAATTGCCGCCATGCAGGATGGAACACCTTCCGTTTTCAGCCATCACGATATCCACGTCATAAGGTTTCCCGTCGATGCTGACCTGCACCTTGTTGCCTTCTTTGCTTATCAGGGCGACTTCCGCCGTCCGTCCTCCTATATGTATTTCCATAAAATCCTCCATTAAATTCTTAAAACTCCCTTTTGCAAGCCGAATTCGCGCCATCGGCTGATGGGGCGCATATCCGTGGGATTGGGGTTTCTGTTCTCTTCAAGATTCATCAAGTAGTCGATGTAAGCGGCTATGATAGCCATGTTTTCAATCTCCTCGTTACCGCCATTGATGCGAACTAACATACGGGCGTTCTTGACGATGAACTGGGTGTTGTAGTTGCCACGCACGAAGTCAGGCACATACATGATGCGGCGCAGGTAGTTTAGATTAGTCTTTATGCCAGTAATTTTGTATTCGTAGAGCACACGGCGCATACGTTCGATGGCATACTGCCGGGAAGTGGCCCACACGATGAGTTTGCCTACCATCGGATCGTAGTAGCCGGGGATCTCATAACCTTCGTACACGTAGCTGTCCACACGCACGCCAATGCCGTTCGGCCGGGTTATTTGGCGGATAATGCCGGGTGAAGGCAGGAAGTTGTTGACAGCGTCTTCTGCGCAGATGCGGCATTCGATGGCATGGCCGGACTGCTCCAACTCTTCTTGCCGCAGATGCAAAGGTTCACCCATTGCCACGCAGATTTGCTCCTTCACCAAGTCCACTCCCACTACTTCCTCCGTGACAGGGTGCTCCACTTGCAAGCGGGTGTTCATCTCCAAAAAGAAGAAACGGTGGTGCTTGTCCACAAGGAACTCGATGGTGCCCGCACCTATGTAACCCACAGCCTTGGCAGCAGCCACTGCCTTCTCGCCCATCTCACGGCGCAGTCCGGGAGTGAGGAACGGCGAAGGACTTTCTTCCACAATCTTCTGGTTGCGCCGCTGCACGGAACATTCACGTTCAAAGAGGTGGACGACGTTGCCGTAGTTGTCGCCTAAGATTTGGAACTCGATATGGTGCGACTCTTCTACAAATTTCTCAATATATACCGTATCGTCGCCAAAGGACGAGAGCGATTCGGAACGTGCCATCTCATAAGCTTCTGCCACTTCGTCCCGGCTGCGGATAAGGCGCATGCCTTTGCCCCCGCCTCCCATTGAAGCCTTCAGCATCACTGGATAACCTATTTCGTCACTTATGCGCAGCGCTTCATCCACGCTTTGCAACGGTTGTTCTGTGCCGGGAACCACAGGCACACCGGCGGCTTTCATATATTGGCGGGCACGTATCTTGTCGCCCATTGCCTCCATGGTCTCGGCTTTGGGACCAATAAAAATGATGCCAGCCTTCTCGCACCGGCGCACAAAGTCCGCCTTCTCCGACAGGAAACCATAGCCCGGATGGATAGCATCTGCCTTGCAGTGCAAAGCGGTTTCAATAATCTTCTCCATGCACAAGTAGCTTTCACTGGCAGGAGCGGGACCTATCGCATAGGCTTCATCGGCATACATCACATGGTGTGAGGTGCGGTCTGCCTCCGAGAAAACGGCTATGGTGGTGAGACCCATCTCCCGGCACGAACGCATGATGCGCACGGCTATCTCGCCGCGGTTGGCTATCAGCACTTTCTTAATCTTCCTTTTTCGGAAGCAGGGATTGATTTCACCAGTGTTGAAAGACTTCTGCACTGCCTTCAGGCAGTCAGGACATAAGCAGTCGGAATAATTCTCCTTCAGGTAATTGCGCATTGGGGCATCCAGTCCGATTTCGGTGCAATGGCACGAACGGAAGTCTTCGTCATGCTTGCAATCAAACATAACACCGCAGCGTAGGCATACCTTTCATAGGCATTCCTCCTAATAATAAATAATATTACAGAATAACTTTCGCACCGCTTTCCTATCCCACGAGTAAAAGCGGCCTTTAATGAAAGGCAGGTCTTCTGACTGACTCCCGTCCCAGCGCCTTCCCGGCCAGCGGCCAGTGGCAATAGCGTTTGCTAAGACGTTTGAATAGAGCTTCACAGCAGCGGGACTGTCCGGGATTTACACCCGATTCCCTTTTAATCCGCTATTCCGGAAAGATATAGCGGAACCATTTCGGGGCAAAGATAACAAATAAAATAAAAATAAAAATATCTTCCCGATAAAAATGAGAAAAAGGTGGAGCCATCTACCATTTCTGCTCAGACAACAAGGTAGAAATACGCTTCATTTACTCCGGGCACAGTTAGAAATGATTTTAAACATTTTGTCCAAGAATAAACGAAGCATTCTTTCCTAAATCTCCAGTTTTATGACTGACCCGTAAGGTGGCACATGCTTCATGGCCTCTTGCAAATCATATATTCCAGCATACACATTGGCGCAAGTCAGGATGCCGCCGTGCGTGAACAAGCAGACCTTGCCGGCATCCGATTGCTTCAGATCGTCCAAGAAAGAGGCGAGGCGGTCATATTGCTGTTGGAGGGACTCCCCGTTCTTGGTGGGGACATGGATCCAGTCGTCAAACCAAAGCCGGGAATAGGGATCGGCAGCGACCTCGTCCCAACTCTTCATCTCCCACTCCCCGAAATCCAATTCCAACAGCCGCTTCTCCTTCCAGGCATCCGGGAAACCGCAAAACTCTGCCAAACGGACACAACGAATCAAAGGACTGGTGTAAACAGCATCGAACACCAATCCTTCCAACTGACGGCACACCGGCTTCGCCTCTTCGGGGAAGCTCTCATTCAAAGGGACATCCGTCTGCCCATAAGAGAAACCGGCAGGGACTTGGACCGATGTGTGCCTCACTAAATATAGTTCCATGATTCATTTCATTTGATAAACAAGCAGTGATCCCAAATAGAAGCTCAATTCACAGAGCAAAAAGGTCGCGCCACAGCAATCGCCCGTGTACCCGTTTATCTTCCTTTTCATAAACGAAGTGAGCAAATACCAAGTGATTATCGGGAAAAGCAGCGCCCACAGATAGCTGACATCCGGCAGCCAAACCAAAGGAATGAGAGCTGAGAGGATACAAAACAGATATTCGGACAAAGACATCCGGCTATAAACCGTCTTGTTCTTGGCAGTCTCGGCAGTGCGCGCATAAGGAAGCCTATTGATAATCATGGCGGCAACCCCTTTTGAGAAAGGATCTCCGGCAAGCATCACGGCTCCAGCTACAGGGAGAGGAAGGGCATGGAGCATGGCGTAATAGAGGGCGAAATAGAAAATCAAGCCTATGACACCATAACTGCCGATGTGCGAATCCTTCATGATTTCCAAAGTGCGCTCACGACTCGTGCCCCCACCAAACCCGTCGAAAAAGTCCGCAAGCCCGTCTTCATGCAGGCAACCCGTCACCAACAACCGGGTGAGAATCGCCAACAGCAGGACCACGGAAGCAGGCAAGACCAAGGCGGAGGAATAGAGCACCAACACGCTCAAACCAGCCGTCAGCCAGCCGACAAGCGGCCAACGGCACACCACATGACGGAACGCATCCGCCGGCACTTCCGCAATCTTCCAAAAAGGAAGGCGCGTGAAAAAGATGAATGCCGCCAACACTTGTAACATATCCTTAAAAATATTTGGTTATCGCCTCTTCCTCAAAGGTGTGCATC
Source organism: Phocaeicola vulgatus (assembly GCA_022009975.1). GTDB lineage: Bacteria > Bacteroidota > Bacteroidia > Bacteroidales > Tannerellaceae > Parabacteroides. Next base: position 1,427,930 of record CP091733.1, read on the forward strand.
TCATTCAACATTCGGACAGCAGAGTCCACAATCGGATAAGCGCATACCGAGCCGGATCCTTCTCCCAAGCGCATGCCCAAATAGAGCAATGGATCGGCATGGAGATAATCCAACAACTTCTTATGGCCGCTCTCATCACCGCAATGCCCGAAGATGCAATAGTCCTGCATTTCCGGATATAGCTTGGAAGCCACAAGCACACAGTTCGTCATGATGAATCCGTCCACCAAGATAATCATTCCCAATTCAGCCGCCCGCAACATACCACCGACAGCCATGACCATCTCGATTCCCCCGAAATAACGCATGATATCAAATGTGTCGCCCGACCCTTTATAGTTTGCCAAAGAAGCCTGGAGCACCTCCAACTTATGCTGCACACCTGCCGCATTCAAGCCGCTGCCCGCTCCCACGCACTCCGGCAAAGGAATGCCCGTCAAGCAACTCATCCACATGCTCGAAGCGGAAGTGTTCCCGATGCCCATCTCGCCAAAGCTGATGACATTGCACCCTTCCCGATGGCAATCACTCACGATGTCCGCTCCCCATTCCAATGCCTTGTCCGCCTCTTCAACCGTCAACGCCGCTTCATGCAAGAAGTTGCGGGTTCCTTTCCTTATCTTGCGGTCGATGATGCGGGGATTCGCAGGGAAATCGTAATCAACACCGCCATCCACAATCTTCATATCAAAACCATGCTGGCGCGCAAGGAAGCAGACACCCGATCCTCCGTTCAGGAAATTATATATGACCTGCCGCGTCACCTCCTTCGGAGAGAGACTGACACCTTCATCTGCTATTCCGTGGTCGGCAGCATAAATCACATTTACCGGATGCTTCAGCTCCGGTTTCAATGTCTGTTGGATGGTTCCAATCTGCAAGGCTAAAGATTCCAAGCGGCCCAATGACCCTTTCGGCTTCGACAAGCTGTCGATTCGCTGGCGCAAAGCCTCACAAATGGCAGTGTCGGGTTTATGAATGTTAAATGTAATCATAGTATCTTTCTGTTAATTATTTGACGGGGACAGGAATGCCGCTCACCATCAGAACCATCTCATCGGCTTTCGAAGCAATGTATTGGTTGACCCAACCCTGCAAGTCGGTGAAGCGACGCTGTGTGTCATCCACTGAAACACCTCCCAATCCCAATTCGTTTGTTACAAATAAAATAAGCGTCTTGGCGGACAAAAGCATCAAACTCCTCTTTTATCTGTTGCAAGGAGATATCCACCACGCTATTGTTGTCGAAAAAGAAATTCGTGCACCACAGCGTCACGCAATCAATCACGATGACTCTGCCTGCCAAGTCATGGCGGCTCAAGAATTTCTCCTCCTCGACATTCGTCCATTCCGGTCCACGGTTTGCCTGATGCCGCAAGACCCGCTGGCGGAACTCCTCGTCCCAAATCCGGGAAGTGGCAAGATAGACCGGATGTTTGCTCATTTCCAAAGCCCTGTTCTGGGCAAAGTCACTCTTGCCGGAACGCTGTCCGCCCGTGACAAGCAAAATATGCTTTCCCGGTTTATTCCTCTCCTCTCCAGCCATTTCGTTTCGCTTTGTTTGCCGGGTTATTGCGGCTTGTCTTACGCAATGCAGCCGACTTAGGAGAAGCAGCCATCCGCTGTGCTACAGCAGCCTTGCTCAAAGACTTGCCAAACTTAGGCTGGGTCGCTTCCCTCCATGCCTTCTCCCTGTCAGGTTTCGGTTTGCCTTTCTGCTCGTCCCTATCTTTGGCAGCTTTCCTGGCAGCAGCATATTTGTTATATTTCCCATAATGCTCGCGTCTGCTGCCGGAAGAGGCAGCCTCGTCACGCTTTGCTTTCGGCTCGGAAGAAGCAGCATTCTCCTGCGTTAATTTCGACCAATTCAGCCGGACCAACTCACCGTCCACCAAGACTTCGTCTTTCCGTCACCCGCCGTCCCAAGATAGGATGCTGACCGTTGACAGTCACTCGTTTCGCTTCAATAAGCGAGTCTGCTTCACGCCGTGAACATATTCCAGCCTCGCTTAACAACTTATTCAATCTAATTTCCATTTTCCTTACCTATTTAATATCTTAATTACCAAACTATTTATTTAAAGAAAGCGGTGTGTCAAAAGAGGGCAAAGCCGATTAAGACAATGAGCCCCATCGCCATTTCCGTATGGCTGTTCACCCGGATTGCCACTTGCATGTCCTCTGTTGTAAAATCCCGTTCATGCTCCCCGATATATGGCTTCACCACCGGCTTCCCGAAATAATCATGCGTTCCACCGAAGCGGCAATCCAAAATGGCAGCCAATGCCGACTCCGGATAGCCGGAATTGGGACTTGCATGCGCCCTTCCATATTTAAGGATAAAGTCCCGTTTCGACCAGTTCCCCGAAACCAACAGCATCAAGAGAGAAGTCAAGCGAGCCGGGATATAATTCGCCATGTCATCAATCCGGGCAGCAATCCGCCCAAATTCCAAATATCGTTCATTCTTATAACCAATCATGGAATCCAATGTGTTCACCATCTTATAAGCCATCATGCCAGGCAAGCCCAAAAGGAGAAACCAGAACATCGGAGCCACAACCCCGTCACTCAGGTTTTCAGCCAATGTTTCCAATGCAGCAGTGCGAATCTCCTGTGCAGACAACTGCGAGGTGTCACGTCCCACAATCCGTCCGACACGCTCCCTGCCCTCTTCCAAGCTCCGGTCCACTGCATAAAACACTTCGCACACCTCATCAATCAAGGTCTTTCCCGCCAAGCAGTAAAAGACGCCAACGCTTATCAGCAAATCATAAAGGAAAGGGTGAATCAAGCCAGCTAAATGGAGCATCCCGGTCGTTATCATAAAGACACCGAGAATCAATCCTATGGAGAAAAATCCGCCTTTCCAGACCCTGTCTTTCCCCCGATTCCATTGCTTTTCCCCAGAAGAAATCGCCTTTCCAAACCAAACTATCGGATGCGGCAAACTCATGGGGTCGCCAAATAAGCGGTCAGCCAACCAACCTAACAAAAAAGGAACGGCTGCTTCCAGCCATAATCCATTATCAAAAAACAGCATTTTACTTTATCTTTTGAGCAACAAAATTAAAGAAAAAATAGAAATTACATTGCTTTTCGGGGAAAGATATCTATCTTTGTCTTATGCTTAGGATTGTAAAACATATTAAATCGCTATTGTCCGAACACGATTGTGTCATTGTCCCGGATTTCGGAGGATTTGTGTCACAGAATGTTGCCACCTCTGTCGAGGATCGTTTGCACCTCTTCTCCCCTTCCCGGAAAGAAATCGTATTTAACGAAACATTGCAACACAATGACGGGCTGTTAATCGGCTCTTATATGAAATCGGAGCAATGCGACTATCCCACCGCACAGCAATTGGTGCGGGAAGATGTCTATGCCGTAAAAGAGGCTTTGAAGAAAAAGAAGGAAATTTCATTTGAAAAGATTGGGCATTTTGTATTAGGAGGAGAGAATCAACTGATATTCCGGCAGGGAGATGCCGAATGGTTAAACGCAAACAACTATGGCCTTTCTTCATTCACTTTCGAGCCGCTTGCCAAACTGACTGCGGACAATTATCCTGCGAAAGTGGAAGAGAGAAGGAGTGAAGTCTATTATATCCCTATCAGCCGGCAATTCATCCGCATCGTGGCAGCGTCTATCGTTGCCCTCATCCTGTTTTTAGGCACTTCCATCCCCGTGAAAGATATCGACCGTGCAGCTTATACTGCCAGCTTCATCCCAATGGAGATGGTGCAGCCATCAACTTGGCAGCATGACGGGAAGCCTGTCCGCCCTGCCGAATCATCGGAGGAGAATATCATCCATAACTTAGAGGACGAAGCCAAGGTGGAAGCGGTCAAAGCTCCGGCAAAAGCCAATGCCCCTTCCAAGGCAAAAGCGGAAAAGGCAAAAGAACCGTCCAAAGCAAAAACAGCAACGATGGAAGCAGCTCCTGCCAAAGCGGATAAAAAATACAATGTCGTCATCGGCAGTTTCCCGACGCAAGGGCAAGCGGACCAATTCATGAAGGAAACGAACCGCAATGAGTGCCCGCACATGGATGTCATTGTCAAAAACGGGAAATACAGGGTCTATGCGGAGAGCTTCAACAACCGCGATGACGCTGAGAAATATATGGCAGAAATAAGAAAGAACAGCAAGTATAAAGATGCTTGGCTCTTTATCTGCCGATAAGGAGAGGTATCAAAGCAAGGATTTAACGCAAGTGGACTTCACGATAGACACAGATAACAAAGAATTCCAAGAGGCTTTGCAATTGATTTCATTCACAAGGCAATCGGTATTCCTGACGGGGAAAGCCGGGACGGGGAAATCGACCTTCCTGAAATATATCTGTGCCAACACGAAGAAAAAGCATGTCGTCTTAGCCCCGACGGGAATTGCTGCCATCAATGCGGGAGGAGTGACGCTGCACTCTTTCTTCAAGCTTCCTTTCCGCCCTATCCTGCCCGACGACCCTGATTTGAGCCTGCAGAAAGGACGCATCTATGAATTCTTCAAATATAGCCGCGAGCACCGGAAGATTTGGCAAATGTCGAATTGGTCATCATCGACGAGATATCGATGGTGAGAGCCGACATCATTGACTGCATCGACCGCATTTTGCGGGTTTATTCCGGGAATATGCGCCTTCCTTTTGGAGGCAAGCAGCTGCTGTTCGTCGGGGATGTGTTCCAATTAGAACCAGTCGTCCCTTCCGATGAGCGGGAAATATTGAACCATTTCTATCCCAATCCCTTCTTCTTCTCCGCAAGGGTTTTCAAGGAAATCAGCCTTGTGCCCATAGAACTGCAAAAAGTCTATCGCCAAAAAGACGCCCTATTTGTCGGAATATTAGACCATATCCGGAGCAATGCTGCACATGCGAATGATTTGAATGCATTGAATGCCCGCTGTTTCCCCCAGTTCGAACCGAATGACGAGGAGATGTATATCACCTTGGCAACCCGAAAAGACCAGGTAAATTTCATCAATGAGAAGAAATTGGCAGAGCTGCCCGGCAAAGAGTTCATCTCTGTCGGCAAAATATCCGGGGATTTCCCCGAATCGTCCTTGCCCACCCAACTGAACTTGGCGATAAAGGAGAAGGCGCAAGTCATATTCATAGAGAATGACCGGGAGAGGCGCTGGGTCAATGGGACCATCGGCATGATTTCCGGAATAGATGAGGATAACCATGTCTATGTGTTGTTGGAAAATGGCAAGGAGGTCTTGGTGGAGCCGTCGTCATGGAACAACTATAAATATAAATACAACGAGCAGGAGAAGAAGATTGAAGAAGAGATTGTGGGAAGTTTCTCCCAATTGCCCATCCGTCTCGCTTGGGCTATCACGGTGCACAAAAGCCAAGGACTGACTTTCAGCCGGGCTGTCGTGGATTTGACAGGAGGCGTGTTTGCAGGAGGGCAAACTTATGTCGCACTCAGCCGTTGCACCTCGTTAGACGGATTGGTCTTGAGGTCGAAAGTGACACAACGAGACATATTCGTGCGCCGGGAAATCGTCCAATTCAGCCAGCAGTTCAACAATCCTGCCCTGATAGAAAAGAGCCTGCAAGAAGGCAAAGCGGAGATGCTTTATCAAAAAGCCGCCCAATATTTCGACCAAAGGAAGATGTCGGATGCGGTCGAAGCCTTCTCCTCGGCTCTCCGGAAGCGGAACGAGTTAGAGAATCCGAAAGTACGCCGGTTGGTCTCCATGAAACTGGAACACTTGAACCATGAGGTTGCTACACAAAAAGAGAAAGTCAAATCATTGCAAAGCGAACTGCATCAAATCCGCGAATCGCTGAAGGAGTTGGCGCATGAATATTATCTCATGGGGAATGAGTGCATCACCAAAGCACATGATGCGCAAGCCGCCTTGCGTTCATTCGACAAGGCATTGGCAATGAACCCTAATTATGTGGATGCCTGGGTGAGGAAAGGTGTCACGCTCTTCGACATAGGCAAAGATTATGAAGCCCTGGCGTGCTTCAACAAAGCCGTCGGTTTGGATAGGAAATCGTTCAAGGCGTTTTATAACCGGGGGAAATGTTATTACCACCAGAAATATCATGAAGAGGCATTGTCCGACTTCCTGATCGCCTCCTCCCTAAAGAAGGATCACGCAGCCACGCATGATTATCTGTCGGAACTCTTCTCGCTGCAAGGAGATGAGGAGATGGCAGAAAAGCATAAACTAATAGCGGAGAAGTTGCGCACCCGCCGTCCCCGTAAATCATAATTCATCGAAGAAGCTCCTCTTCTCCCCTTCCCTCATGTTGCTCAACTCTTCCAACATCTTCAGGTGCTCTTCATCTATCTTTCCCGCCTTGGCAATCTTGCGATTGTATTTCCACCAGTTCAGCAAAGCGCGGCACTCCACTTTCTTCTTATTAGGAAGATGATGGTGCTCCTCGATATAGGCTTTGAGAAGGCAATAATTGTCCAGCCAAATCTGTTCCCGTTTTGTCATCTTATCTCCGGTTTTATTCTGTAATCAATCCAAAATGGAGGAGAGCCTGACGGACTCCGTCCTCATCTACCGAGGTCGTCACATAATCAGCCGCAGCTTTCACCTCGTCAGCGGCATTTCCCATGGCAACACCAATCCCGGCATGTTCCAACATGGCAATGTCGTTTCCACCATCTCCAAAGGCCATCGTCTCCTCTATCTTAATCCCATAATGTTGAATGATATGGTCAATCCCGACAGCCTTATTGCTCCCTTTGGGAACGACATCTGCAAAATAGGGATTCCAGCGTGTCGCTTCGCTGTGAGGCAAATGCTCCATGATGCGTCTTTCCTGATCTGCCGTAAAGAAAGCAATCAGTTGATAAATGGGTTTGTCTGCGATGCTTTCCAAGTCGCCAAACTCCGGATTGCTTATGTTCAATTGGTTATATACTTTGTTGACGGACTCATTCTTGAAATTCATCAAGATGGCATCTTCCATCACGCAAGAGACCGGAAAAGCCTCCTTTTTTTGATATTCCAACAGAGACCGGATGTCCGCCGGATCCATCGGATGCTTATACAACACCTCGCCTTCCACCGTAGTACAATATCCTCCGTTCAAAGAGACATAACCATCAATCTCCAAATCTGCCAAATTGTTTATCCACAATGGGTGACGTCCGGTCGCAATAAAGACTTTCACACCTTTCTGCCTCAACTCATGAATGGCTTCCACTGTGGACGGGGAGATAATATGTGTATTAAAACTGACCAATGTCCCGTCTATATCAAAAAAAGCTGCTTTTATCATAACCAAAATCTTAAATCTTGCGCAAAAGTACTATTTTTCCATAGCGGAGGCATAAATTTGGTTTGTTAATTTACTTAAAAGCCCCAAATAAGGATGGCTATTTACTCATTCGTTGATAACTTTGCCCATTGTAAAGAACAAGTAAAAAAAGATAAGATGAAAAGAGCTATTCTCACATGGTCGGCACTCCTGTTCTGCTCGACATGTATTTGGGCACAAACCCATTGATTTCACCTACTCCACAACAATATATCACGGGTGAACGATCCTATTCCCTTCCGGAGTCTTTCCTTTTCAACGGATTGAATGAAACAGATTCCATCAATCGTTCCATCGCACAGAATCTTCTTCCCCAAAAAGGGAAAAGTAAGAAATATTGGAGATTGACCATCGGCGAACGGGGTGACAGGTCTGTCCGCTCCGTTGCCAACAAAATCCCCAAAAAGGCGGATGGTTACTATCTCCGCATCAAAGACAAGGAAATCGTGGTCGCAGGAAATGATGAACGAGGCACTCTATATGGCTTGCACACGCTCCAGCAGATATTAAAGCAGAAGGAGATTCCGGCATTGGAGATAACCGATTATCCGGATGTCCCTGTCCGAGGCATCGTGGAGGGTTATTATGGGACTCCGATGGACTTCCCGACCCATTTGCGGATGCTGAGGTATTATGGAATGAACAAAATGAATGCCTATTTATATGGACCGAAAGACGACCCTTATCATAGTTCGCCTAACTGGAGGAAGCCTTATCCCCAAAAAGAGGCGGATGAAATCAGGGAAATGGCGCGTGTAGCCAAAGAGAACGGAATTGACTTCGTTTGGGCGATTCATCCGGGGAAAGATATCCGATGGAACGAGGCTGACCGTGATTCCGTCGTTCAGAAATTCGAGTCGATGTATCAACTGGGCGTGCGCGCCTTCGCTGTCTTTTTCGATGATATCAGCGGAGAGGGAGCCAAGGCGGAAAAGCAAGTCGAGTTACTGAATTATATCGACGACCATTTCATCCATGCCAAGAAGGATGTCAAGCCCCTCATCATGTGCCCGACAGAATATAACAAGAGTTGGGCTGATCCCAATGGGAGTTATTTGAGCACTTTGGGAGAAAAACTCAACCAAGACATTTCCATCATGTGGACGGGCAACTCGGTCATCTGCAACATCCAGTCGGAAGATATGGATTGGATCAATGAACAAATCAAGCGGAAAGCGTTTATTTGGTGGAACTTCCCCGTAAACGATTATGTGATGGATCACCTGCTGATGGGTCCTGTCTATGGAAACAGCAAAGAGATTGCAGACAAGCTATTCGGTTTCGTCTCCAATCCGATGGAATATGCCGAGGCTTCCAAGATAGCGATTTATAGCATCGCCGACTATGTTTGGAACATGAAGGCTTTTGACAGCGACAAGTCTTGGGACAATTCCATCAAAGACCTATTGCCTTCCAATGCCGATGCCTTGCGCCTATTTTCCGAGCACAATTCCGATGCGGGTCCCAATGTCCATCTTTTCTCAAGAGACGAGTCTGTCCGCATCCAACCAGCTATTAATGATGTCTTAAGCAATGCGTTGAACAATGCCGTCTCTTTCAAGGAAGGAGCTGTTTTGGCAGAGTTTGAGAACATTATTGATGCTGCCGACATTTTAATGGCAGACCAAGAGAATCCCTATTTGAAGAAGGAGTTGCTAAAATGGTATCCACAGTTCAAGCTCTTGGGAGAAATGGGTGTCGAGGTGATGCATCTATATAAAGCTTGGCAAGACCAATATCAAGATGCCTTCTTGAAGAGTTATCGCCATTTGCGCGCATTGCAATATCTTTCCTATAAATATGACCAGAAGACAAATACCGAAGCTTCCCAGCCGGGAATCAAAACAGGTTCAAAGGTCTTGCGGCCTTTTGTGGACAAGCTTTTCACCCATTTGGTAAATGAATATAATCATCGTTTTGGTGCGACTTTGGCAACTTCCCTCAACTATTCCCATTTCAAATTGGAAAGTGATGTGGAACAATTGAAAAACTTGGCAGTCACTTTGCGAAACGAAACAAAAGTTTCCATCTCTGCCCTGAACGAAGTGCTGAAATGGAAGGAAAATGGAAGCATGACGCTCTCGTTGGAAAAAGCAACTCCTGCCGCGGAGTTCCGGATTGATTTGGGAACGACGACTTTGGATTGGATCAAATTGGAAATCCAAAAAGAAGACGGCGAATGGGAAACTGCGGAACTTCCTCAGCTTTGGTCAACGGTTTACCGATCCAAACTAAATGAGACAAATAAAAGCCATCCGGTTAAGCAACATTTCCGACAAACAACAAGAGTGTTATCTGAAGAGCTGTTATCTGATGATAAAAAATAAGGGATAATGGAGGAATCGAAGCACTATCTTTCTCCCGAAGCAAGCTTAAAGCGGCAACTCGAAGCCCTTGAAATGGAGTATGACTATGAAAGGGAAACAAATGCCGGATTGGCGGATTGGAGCGACATAGAGAGGAAAATCCAGCAAGGCGTTTGTTGGTTTCCTCTTTCTGTCGGGAGGAATTATTACAATTCCCTGAATCAATTCGTGATAGAGATTGACCGGGAGGAGCGGCAAGAGATTGACCACAATTTTGAATATGGCAAGACTGTCCGCTTCTTCACGACAATTGGTTCGGGAGAACCCAAGTGTTTTAACTTCTCATCAACTGTCTGTTATGTACAAGAAGACAGGATGGTCGTGACATTGCCTTCGGTTTCAGAATATATCCAAATAAGGAACGCCAAAAACTTAGGTGTCTTGATTGGCTTTGACGAGACAAGCTATAAGACAATGTTCGCAGCCCTGAAAGAGGTTACCGCCGCCAAAGGAAATCGTTTGGCAGAGCTGCGGGACATCCTCATAGGCAACCAGCCTGTCATAAAACGGGAATTATTTCCCGTCCGATTCCCTTGGCTGAATCCGTCCCAAGAAAAGGCAATCAACAAAGTGTTAGGGGCAAAAGAGGTGGAAATTGTCCATGGTCCTCCCGGAACCGGCAAAACAACCACTTTGGTGGAAGCGATATATGAGACTCTGCACAGGGAGAACCAAGTTTTGGTTTGCGCACAAAGCAACATGGCTGTCGATTGGATTTCAGAGAAGTTGGTAGACCGCGGCGTTCCTGTTTTGCGCATTGGCAATCCGACCCGAGTAAATGACAAAATGTTGTCGTTCACTTACGAACAAAAGTTCCAATCCCATCCCGATTATACCGAGCTTTGGAGCATTCGGAAAGCCATTCGGGAAATCCTTGCGTTCAGAGGCAAGGCGGACAAAAGTGCTTGGAACCGGAATCAAGACAGGTTGTCCGGTTTGCGGTCCCGTGCCACGGAACTGGAATTGAAAATCCATAAAGACCTCTTTAATGAGGCAAGAGTAATCGCTTGCACATTGGTGGGTTCGGCAAACAAAGTGATGACTGGACATCACTTCTCCACGCTATTCATCGACGAAGCGGCGCAAGCGTTGGAAGCGGCTTGCTGGGTTGCCATTGCAAAAGCCGACCGCGTCATCTTTGCCGGAGACCATCAGCAGTTGCCCCCGACCATAAAATGTTTGGAAGCTGCCCAAAAAGGATTGGACAAGACACTTATGCAAAAGGTGGCGGAGCGGAAACCGGAAGTGGTTTCTTTGCTCACTGTTCAATATCGGATGAATAATGCCATCATGCGCTTTTCGTCCGATTGGTTTTACCAGGGCAAACTAAAAGCGGCTCCCGAAGTAGAGAACCGCGGGATTTTGGCTTGGGACTCTCCTATCGAATGGATAGACACGACTGAAAGCGATGCCGTGGAAAGTTCTTCCCGAGATGGTGTCAGCCGTTTGAACAAAAGAGAAGCGGAACTTTTGATCCTACTGTTGCAACAATATATTGAATATATCAGTGCGGAGCGGGTGTTGGATGAGCGCATCGATTTCGGTGTCATCTCGCCCTATAAAGCACAAGTCCAATATCTCCGCAAACTGGTGAAATCGAATCCTTTCTTCAGACCCTTCCGCAAACTTATCACCATTCACACAGTAGATGGATTCCAAGGACAAGAACGGGATGTCATCATCATCAGCCTCGTCCGGGCAAATGAGAATGGGCAAATAGGTTTCTTGCAGGATTTAAGGCGCATGAATGTGGCCATCACCCGTGCAAAAATGAAATTGATGATTTTGGGGAATGCGGAAACTTTGACTCGCCACCGTTTTTATAAAAGATTATATGAATATGTTACTGAAGCAGGAAAAGTAATCCGGTTAGATGATAATGAAAATGATAATCAAGGACAACATGAAATATAAATTATTGGTTCTCGACTTGGACGATTTTGTCCACGAAATCCGACAACCGGCAGACGAATGTTTAGCTGTCGGGGACGGATTTAATGACATCTCAATGATTCAATATGCCGGTTTAGGTGTTGCCATGGCAAATGCCCAGCCGCCAGTCAAAGCACAAGCAGATTTGGTTCTACCTTATACAAATGATGAAGATGGTGTAGCTCGTTTCGTCAGCGAGTTGCTTCCACAATTATAATTATCCAATCAATGAACAACAAATATCAATCTTTCCTAAAAGAGATTCGCTCCTTCATTCCAGAAGAGCGGATTTACACAGACGAAGTAAGGCGTTTGGCATGGGGAACTGACGCCGGCTTTTATCGTCTCGTCCCGGAAATCGTCATTCGGTCTGACACAGAGAATGAGATTTCCAGAATACTCACTTTGGCAAAATCCTCACATCTCCCCGTCACTTTCAGAGCTGCAGGAACCAGCCTTTCCGGACAAGCCATCAGCAATTCTATTTTAATTGTGGCAGGAAAGCATTGGGAGAATTATGAAATATTGGACAATGGCAAGAAGATTCGTCTGCAACCGGGCATTATCGGGCAGCGTGTCAATGAATTGCTAAAGCCTTTCGGAAGGAAGTTCGCACCAGACCCGGCTTCCATCAAGAGTGCGATGGTCGGTGGAATCGTCATGAACAATGCTTCCGGCATGAATTGCGGCACTCATGCCAACAGCGACAAGATGTTGCTGTCTGCTAAAATCATTTTGGCCGACGGAACAGTTTTGGATACAGGAGACGAGGAAAGCAAGAAGAGGTTCGCCAAAGAGAAACCCGAATTCATAAAGCGAATCAAAGATTTGCGCGACCAAGTCCGTGGGAATGAAAAGCTCTGCGAGCGCATTCTTTATAAATATGCCATTAAGAATGTCACCGGACTGAATATCCTCCCCTTTGTCCGCTTTGAAGATCCGTTTGACATCATCACACATCTGATAGTCGGTTCGGAAGGGACTCTTGCATTCCTGGCTGAAGTCACGATGAACACAGAATATGATTTCCCGCACAAAGCGAGCGCCATGCTCTATTTCAGAGAAATCAAAGAGGCTTGCCATGCAGTGGTGGCAATGAAAAAGTTGGTGAATGCCAGAGGAGAATGGATTGTCAAAGGGGCAGAACTGCTTGACAAGAAATCATTGGCTTCCGTCAATGACAAAACTGGCGAAAACTTGACGGCAATCCTGACTGAAACAAAAGCCTCTTCTCCGGAGGAATTGCGATGGAATATCCAGCAAATCGAGAATTGTTTGCAGGGGTTCGAGACCTTCCAACCCGTCCATTTTACTGATAAACAGGAAGAATATTCCAAATACTGGGCTATCCGCTCCGGCATTTTCCCTTCAGTCGGAGGAACTCGCAAATTGGGAACTACTTGCCTGATTGAAGATGTCGCATTCCATATCGAGGATCTCCCGGAAGCGACTGCGGATTTGCAAGCATTGATTGCCAGACATGGCTATGAAGACGCTTGTATTTATGGACATGCCTTGGAGGGAAATTATCATTTCATCATCAACCAGTCATTTAATAGTGCGGAAGAAATCCACCGCTATGAAAGATTGATGAATGATGTCAAAGCTTTGGTCGTGGATAAATATGACGGATCATTGAAAGCTGAACACGGCACAGGCAGGAACATGGCTCCTTTTGTCCGTTATGAATGGGGAGATGAGGCCTTCGCCATCATGAAAGCCGTGAAGGATTTGTTTGACCCGGAATGCCTGTTGAATCCAGGAGTCATATTCAATGATGACCCGGAATGCCATATCAAGAACTTCAAGCCGCTTCCTCTGACTCATCCGTTAGTGGACCGCTGCATTGAGTGCGGATTTTGTGAAGTCAACTGCCTCACTTGCGGATTCGCCTTGTCCAGCCGCCAGCGAATCATCATCCAGCGGGAAATTGCAAGGCTTAAGCAGACGGGCGAAGATGATGTGCGGTTGAAGCAGTTGGAAAAAGGTTATCAATATTGGGGCAACGAGACTTGTGCAGGAGACGGATTATGCTCCACTTCCTGTCCGATGCGCATCAACACCGGAGAACTGACTCACGTCATCCGGCAGTTGGCTTTGCCGAAAGGAAGTTTGGGTTATAAGGTTGGCGATTTCGCTGCCAACCATTTTGCCGGAATCAAGAATGGTTTGCGTCCAGTCTTGACTCTTGCCGACACTGCCCATGCCCTTTTAGGGACAAAAGCGATGAGTGCAATCACCGGTGAAATGCACTCGCTGCTGCACATTCCTTTATGGACTCCCGCCATGCCAAAAGCTTTCCATATCCATAAAAAGCTGGAAGAAGCACAGCCGAAAGCAAAGGACAAAGTGGTCTATTTCCCAAGTTGCATCAACCAGACAATGGGACTGCCGCGCAAATCTCCTGAAGAGATGGCTTTGGTCAACAAGATGGTTTCTCTCCTGAACAAAGCTGGATATGAAATCATCTTCCCTAAAGAGATGGAGAAACTATGTTGCGGGACGATTTGGGAAAGCAAAGGAATGATGGATATTGCAAACCGCAAATCGAAAGAGTTGGAAGATGCCCTATGGAAAGCCAGCGAGAAGGGGAAATATCCGGTTTTGTGCGACCAAAGCCCTTGCTTGCACCGCATGAGGGAAACCATCCAGAAGATGCGCTTATATGAACCCGCTGAATTTATCTATTTGTTCTTGCGGGATAGACTGGAGTTCACGCCGATTGACGAACCAATAGCAATCCATATCACTTGCTCGATGCGGAGAATGGGATTGGCGGACAGAATCATCCAAGTTGCCCAACTTTGCGCCAAGGATGTTTTCGTGCCGGAAGAGATCGGATGTTGCGGATTTGCGGGTGACCGCGGTTTCACGCATCCGGAAGTGAATGCTTATGCACTCCGCAAATTGCGTCCCCAATTGGAAAAGAAGGGCATCCGCATAGGTTATTCCAATAGCCGCACTTGTGAAATCGGGTTGACGACTAATTCAGGAATCCCGTATGAATCCATCGTCTATTTGGTGGATCAATGCACCCGGACCAAGGAATAAAGGTCACTGATAACTGACGAAGGCAAAAAGGCGGTGTGTCATAATTGCCAACTGCTGCGTTACTTTCGGAATTCGACCTCGGTCATTTACATTAGTAAATTCCTGTCGGTCTCATCCTCAGTGCCTTGCATTTTGCTAATTCTGACACACCTTAAAGGGGCTGCATCAAAACTTTCGTTTTGACACAGCTCCTTAACTATTCACATTGTCTTGTAATTATAAGAAGTACAATTCTTTCCCTTGGACGCCTTCCTGAATCTTTCCTTGCTGATAAACGATTTCCCCGTTCACAAAGGTCGTGTCTACGGCATGATGGAAAGTTTCCCCTTCAAATGGCGACCAGCCGCATTTAGACAGGATATTCTCCTTGCTGACGGTCCAACTCTTTTGCGGGTCAACAAGGACTAAATCGGCATAATATCCCGGGCGGATATAACCTCGGCGGTTCACACGATACAAATCCGCAGGAGTGTGCGCCATCTTCTCCACTACTTTCTCATAGGAGAAAATGCCCTGTTTCGCCATTTCAAGCATCAACACCAAAGAGTGCTGAACCAAAGGTCCGCCTGAAGCCGCCTTGAGACAAGATCCCTGCTTTTCAGACAACAGATGCGGGGCATGGTCTGTCGCAACAATATCAATCTTATTCGAATTGACTGCCTCGCGCAATGCTTCACGGTCGGCAAATGTCTTGATGGAAGGATTCCATTTGATTAAATTGCCAAAGCGTGCATAATCGCCATCTTGGAACCACAGATGATGCACACAGACCTCTCCCGTGATTCTCTTTTGCGTCACAGGAAGGGCATTATCCAACAAAGTCGTCTCTTTGGCAGTGGAGAGATGAAGGATATGCAAGCGAGCACCCAAACGAGTGGCAAGTTCCACTGCTTCGGAAGATGAAGCATAACAAGCCTCCTCACTTCTTATCTTACTGTGGAAAGAGATGTCCAAATCCTCGCCATAAAGCTGGGTGAAATGTGCTATGTTCCGCTTGATAATCTCCTCTTTTTCCGCATGAATGGCAATTAGCATATCACTTTCACCGAAGATGCGTTCCAATGCCTCTTTCTTATCCACCAACATATTTCCAGTAGAAGATCCCAAGAACAATTTCAATCCGGGCACACGGTGTTTGTCAAGTTTCCGTATTTCCTCCATGTTGTCATTCGTCCCTCCGAAGAAGAATGAATAATTGGCAACAGAGGTCTGTGCAGCCCGCTCAAATTTCCACTCCAAGTTTTCCATCGTTGTCGTTTGGGGCTTGGTGTTGGGCATATCCATAAACGAAGTAACGCCTCCGGCAACAGCGGCACGGCTCTCACTATAAATATCCGCTTTGTATGTCAGTCCCGGCTCACGGAAATGAACTTGGTCATCAATGCAACCCGGCAACAGCCATTTCCCTGCGGCATCAATAACTTCGGCACTTCCGTCTTGGATATCATGATCCGCTTCGCCTTCACACACGGCTGTTATCTTATCTCCTTCAATCATTACAGAGCCGGCAAAAGAACGTCCCTCGTTAATGATATGAGCATTTTTAATCCATTTCTTATTCATTGCATTCTTGTATTTGTCATCAACCAAACAAATATAGGCAAAATCATTTTGTTAAATGAAAAAATCTCACGAATATTGCATAGAAAGTAGATACAAACAAAAAAATATACTATGAGTACAAATAACACGACAACCGATAAAGAGGAGTTCAAAGAGCTCTTGCGCTCGACCGGACGCGAGGGCGTTGAGGATGTAATAGAATATTTGGAGACAGAAGGCTTCTTCACGGCTCCTGCCTCTTCCACCAAGCATTTGTGCACCGAAGGAGGATTGGTAAAACACTCTCTAAACACTTGCAAAGCAGCACTTGTCATTTGGGAAAACATGGCAAAGCTCTCTCCTTCCCTTCAACAAGAAGTCAGCCGGGAAAGTGTCATCATCGCAAGTCTCCTGCACGATGTATGCAAAACAGACATTTATAATCGCTCCGTGAGGAAGAAGAAAGTATTGGGAGGCTGGGAAGATGTGGAAGGATATAAAGTTTCCTACAAAAATTTCCCGATGGGTCATGGTGAGAAATCGGTCGTACTTTTGCTGTGTGCCGGACTCAGCATGTATGACGACGAGATGCTTGCCATCCGCTGGCACATGGGAGCTTGGGGCATCAACCTGAACAGTTATGAAGACATGAAGAGTTATGACGCTGCCAATAAAAAATATCCGTTGGTCAGCATCGTCCAGTGCGCAGACTCATTGGCTGCCAACTTAATAGAAACGACAGCGGAGGATTTGGAGGACTTATAACAAATAATAAAATAACAATCATTTATAATGAAAAGAATTGCATTGATCACTGGTGCGACAAGCGGCATCGGAGCAGCTTGCGCCCGCAAATTTGCAGAAGGAGGCTATCATCTTATCTTGACAGGAAGGAATGAAAGCAAATTGGCTGAAATCAAAAAAGAGCTGGAAAACGAAGCGACCAAGGTGATTACTTTGGCATTTGACGTCCGTGATGCGGAAGCCGCTAAAAAGGCAATGGAATCTTTGGACAGCGAATGGCAATCCATTGACGTGCTTATCAATAATGCCGGACTTGCTTTGGGTTTGGAAAAGGAATATGAAGGTGACATGAACGATTGGAACATCATGATTGACACCAATATCAAAGGACTTCTCACAATGACCCGATTGGTTGTTCCTGGAATGGTGAAGCGCAACTCCGGCCATGTCATAAACATTGGAAGTGTGGCAGGAGATGCAGCTTATGCCAACGGCAATGTGTATTGTGCAACCAAAGCAGCGGTTAAAACAATCACGGATGGACTCCGCATCGATGTCGCAGAATCAGCCGTTCGTGTAACCAATATCAAGCCGGGATTGGTAGAAACCAATTTCAGTGTTGTCCGTTTCCATGGAGATGAAGCCCGCGCTGAAAATGTTTATAAAGGCATTGACCCTCTGACCGGGGCAGACATCGCCGATGTGGCACTTTATGCAGCTTCCGCACCGAAGCATGTCCAAATAGCTGAAGTCTTGGTCTTGGCGACTCACCAAGGAAGTGGATCAGTCATTTATAGGAAGTAAAAAAGGGTCGAAAACATCGAAAAAAACATACCGTTGTTTTTTCAAAAACATCACGAGGAATTTTTGAAAACGTCCAATGTTTTTTCAAAAACGTCCAATGTTTTTTTCAAAGCAACGGTATGTTTTATATTGCCACCATGAATAAAATGGAAAAGATTAGGAATGAGTCAGTTATAACTTTTGCAAATAGATTAATAACCAAGGTCGAATCTTAAAAGCAACGAATTTCCATAATAGGCATAAAAAAAGAGTTACTTGAAAAAGCAACTCTTCCTTTTGTGGTGCCACCAAGAATCGTAATCCTTCTTCAAGTGGCTGTATATCATTACTTTTTAAAAGCTACTCAACGGTAATCTCCTCCGATTGCTCCACCAATGACTTGCTGCGTTTTGCGCAAGGTTGCGAGAAGGTTTCCGAGGGCAAATGGTAGTGAATTAGTTTGAACTATTATCATTCTTGTTCTTTAATCTTTGATTTCTCTATCAAAATCGCTTTCAAGCAGTTCCATTTCTCGCTTGCGATAGATTTCAAACTCCTTTTCTGCTTTTTCAATCGCTTGCTTATGCGAAACGTTTCCCTTGCCAATTAAAACCTTCCGCTTGTGGGCAATAATCTGGTTATCCAGTGCTTCTATCCAATCTTTCATTGTCATCGGATTCATTTCCAACGCTTGAAATTCTGCAAAATCCAAGAAGCCGGAAACAAGCAGATTCAAACGTTGTAGTTCAATCTCGGACAAATAGTTTTTGGCAATCTTCACGTCATCCTTAGTTACATAGTTACCTTTGAAGTTCGTCATACCCACAAACGGCTTCTCGTTGTCCACACGATTGTATATCACTTCTGCTGCAGTATTTTCATGAACAGCATAATGCAGTTTGTTCTGTACGGTTGCGAAGAACATCTTTGTCATCTCATCCCGTGGGTCATAATCCGTAGCTGTAGCATAAATATCTGTGACTTGCTGGTAGAAATTGCGCTCACTACTACGAATATCCCTGATGCGTTGCAACAACTCACGGAAATAACGATTACCTCCTTGTTTCAACCGCTCATCATCCATCGCAAACCCTTTCTGGATATACTCATGAAGTCTTTGTGTCGCCCAACGGCGGAAACGAGTTGCCACTTGCGACTGCACACGATAACCCAAGGCGATGACCATATCGAGGTTGTAGTGCTCCACTTCTCGTTCAACCTTACGAGAACCTTCTATTTGAACTGTTCGGAATTTCCGAACAGTTGCCTCCTTTACTAGCTCTCCATCTTCAAAAATGTGCTTAATATGTTCACTTACATTTGATTTGCTTGTTTGGTATATCTCAACTAATTGCCCTTGAGTCAGCCACAAGTCTTCATCAGCAAAGCGCACAGACACACGAGTTATCTCGTTATCGTCCTGATAAAGTATTATTTTGTTTTCTTCGTTCATGATTACGTTTTCTAATTCAATCCTTAATGTAAATGATTTAGAGCTTTAACTAAACAAATCTATTGCCAAATCCACAAGCAGGGAAATTCCGTACGTTTGACTTTTTTCGTCATCTGTCCGAGCTTGTCTTAGCACCTCTTTTGTGATGAAATCATTGGCATAATGAAGCATTTTTGTTGTCGGGATGATGACTTTCTGTCCAGACAAAGAGTCGTTAATTGCTTTGCACACAATCAATGTATCAGCAGCTTGCTCATACAAAGGATTACTTGGGGAGTAGATTTGTGCAATCTTAATCGAATAGCCAATGGCTTTCAGTAGGTCGTCTCGAGAGATTTGTTTGCCAGAATGTGTGCTATAGTTGTTGCAAAGGTTTCTGTTTGGTGCATAAAAAAGTTGACTGATAGCAGTGTTAGAGAAGGTTCGTGGGTACTTCTCTCTCAGTTTATTTTCTGTCAGGTTCAGATATAGTGCATTTCGATGATTTGTGAATTCCGTTATAGGATTATGTATTGTATTGGCAAGTGTATAGTTTACCTGATGTTGAATATCTGGAAATAACGAGTTGATGGTATCGATGCAAATATTTACAATTGCTTCATTACCTTCCACCATGGCTTGCAATAGTTTGTTCTGCCATTCTTCTAAGTATATGTAGTTGATTTCTTGCATTGTTTTATTTGATTGTCATTTATAGAGTTAACCAGCAAGTGCAAATTTACGAATAAACCTTGAAGAAATCTTTTTCCCATGTTGATAAATTGAGTTTCCCCATGGTCTTTTATTGATTTTAGCATGGAAGTGAAATTATTATGCCTCCGCTATCTAGGTTTATAAATGCTATATCGATATTTATAAATGTGATTTTTGTAGTTTTTCTTCAATAATTGAGATTATAATTTGTTTTATTAATTTTATGCTGTATCTTTGCAGTAATATAATTTGGTAAATTCAATAGTTATGATAGCAGAGTTCAGTATTGAGAATTTTTTCTCCATTAAGTCGGTTCAGAAAATCAGTTTTGAGCCTTCATCAGATACTTTTATGTCTGACGAATATTTATATGAAGTTAAGGGTGGGGTAAGATTGTTGAAATTAGGCATCATTTATGGTGCCAATGCCTCAGGGAAAACAAACATATTGAATGCTGTTGAATTTTTCAGGATGCTTGTTCTGAGAATGCCTAAAGACCGTAATGCAAAAACAGGAGTTGTTCCTTTCATGCTGGACGATACATCAAGAAATGAAAAGACAAAGATGTCAATGGTGTTCTACATCAATCAATCCAAATATATCCTTACTTTTGAATTAGATGCAAAATATATCTATTCTGAAACATTGATTGTTTATGAGTCTATTCGTCCTACTAAATTGTATAGCCGTAGTTATGATGCTAATACAGACTCAACAATTATTGAATTTGGGGCAAATCTAAAAATGACAAAAAAGAGCCAAGATGTCATTTCTGGTAATACTATAAATAATTGTAGTGTGCTTGCTGCATTTGGTAAAAGCAATGTAGAACGAACTAAACTGAATGACGTATATGACTATTTCGCCAAACAAGTAAAGGATGTATTGGCTCCGGGAATGTTGTTGTCGGGATATGTGAAAACACGATTGGATAAAGATGAAACAGGCGATTTGAAGAAGTTTGTATTAGACTTTCTGAAAGCTTCTGACTTTAACATAGAAGATGTCATATTGCACGAAGAGGAAGAATTGATTACCCCTGAATTGGAGCAATTGATTCAAAATGCCCCTATTGATAATGAGGCAAAGGAAGAGATGCTCCGAAAAGGTAAAATCACAAATACAGAACTGACTTTCAAGCACAAGGCAGGAGAACGTTTGTATGACTTGTCCGAAGAATACGAGTCCAATGGTACAATGAGATTTTTGGGAATGGCTGTGATTCTGAATTTCTTGTTGAAGACCAACCGGTTTGTGCTTATTGATGAAGTAGAGACAAGCATCCACTATGAACTGCTGGCTTATTTTATAAAAGTTTTTTTAGCGAATAGTGAAGGAACATCCCAGATGTTGTTGACAACACACGACATCAATCTTTTGGATGAGGATTTCATTCGACGTGATACGATATGGTTTACCGACAAAGACGAATATGGCGAGACTAAAATAGTTCGTCTTTCTTCTTTAGGCCTGCACAAGAATCTTTCCCCGTATAATGCTTACAAACAGGGTAAATTAGTTAAGCTTCCGTTCCTTGGCAGTCAATACATTAACCTAAACGACTAATGATATGAGGCGAACAGTGACGAAAAGTATCGCCATCATAGGCGAGGGAGAAACCGAATGGTTTTATTTCGACTCTTTGAGAATAGCGTGTCGTTATCCCTTTAAGGTTGCGCCTGATTTTCCGCAGCATAGTGACATCAATCATATACTAAAACTGGTAGAGTCCTACTTGAACAAGCAATATGATTATATCGTATGCCTGTTTGATATGGACAGGCTGTTTCAGTATCCTTCTGAAATGCAGCTGTATCAGCGAGCAAAGAAGGAGTATGGTAAGAGGAAATATGCAGGAAAAGTGATGTTTGTAGAAACGAATCCATGTACGGAATTTTGGTTCTTGCTTCATTTCTTGCCCAATGTGGTTTGTCGGCAATATGAAAGTTACGACCAACTGCTTCCAGAGTTACAGAAATATATGCCGGGATATGAAAAGACAAAAAGATATTTCATACGTACCAACCTCTATAAGTACTTGACAGAGAATGGTGATTTGGGACAGGCGATGGTGAATTCAGAAAAGTTATGCGATCTCTGTAAGAACTCGCCAGAGGACTTGAAGGCATATTCGGAGGTACATAAGGTTATAAAACTACTAAATGGTAAATTATAAGGTATGGACAAAATTTATTTATATAAGACCACTACAAAATCGGTTTCATATGATGAAACTCATTGGTATATAAACGATGAGCCGCAACAGCAAAAGGATGGCGATGGAATCGCTGAATTCAAGTCAAACGCAAGTGCAGAGGCTTTCCGTATAGCAGCAAATGATATCATTCGTTACACAAGTCATTTTAAGAACATTGCTGTCTTAACAGCGGCAGGAACATCTATGGAAAATGGTGCGAATGGAGGGAAAACAAGAATTGAATTATGGGATAATTATAATGAAGAAATCAAAGCTATAGGAGAAGTCCTTATGGCAAATGAAGGATGCTTAAAAAATAAATGTTCTGCAATAATCCAATCTAAAAATATAGAGGATTTTTTATCGTTCACAATTCTATATGAAAAATTGAATGGAGAAATAAAAGACAAAAACGGAGATTCTTTAAGGAACAAATTAGAGAAGAAAATTGCAGACGCTTGTCGGCTGAATTTAGATGTAACAAACAAGCATCATCAAGACTTTATTAGGAAGTTAACTGCCCGCAAACCTTCGGAGCCACGAGTGCAGTTATATACAACAAACTATGACACACTGTTTGAACAAGCTGCACAAAAAATGAATTATACAATAATTGACGGGTTCTCATTCTCTTATCCTCGTATATTCAATGGAGCTAATTTTAACCATGATATTGTATTTAGAGAACATACAAGGGTTAAACAAGAAGAAAGTTTTATTCCTAATGTGATACAATTATTTAAGTTGCACGGGAGCATAGATTGGGAAAAAGCAGGTGATAATATATACCAAAAAGGAAGTACAGAACATCCTTGCATTATCTACCCGGCGAGCGAAAAGTATGAAAGTAGTTACGAGCAACCTTATTTTGAAATGATGTCTCATTTGCAAACCACATTGCGAAAAGAGGGGACATTATTGATCGTTGCAGGCTTCGGATTTCAAGATAAACATATACAGAATGCAATAAAAGAGGCAGTATTTCAGAACCCTAATTTCCACTTACTTATTGTATGCTATGGAATGAAAAAAATGATACAGACGGAAGAAGGCAAAAATGAAAAAGAAGAATGGATTGATAGTGGAATAACTCATCAGTTAGTACCTGAATATGTTTCTGAAGATGGGAAAGTAATGCCAAATGTTACAGTCCTTTTCTCTAAGTTCAAAGCCTTTGTAGAGAATTATCCATACAACGATTCGTATAACATTAACCAGCTAAATCAAGATGAAACCCTTTGATCATAATAAGTTTGTAGGATACATTTGTGAAGTAACTCCACAATATATTCGAATGCAAATTCCTTCAGCTAGACTTTTGCATTCCTTTTATTTTAACGGGGAAATATATTTCGGTGGATCTGTTGGAAGTTTTGTGGTTATTGAAGGGCAAGAATATGGATTTCTTGGTCGAATTTTTGAACAAAGCCTTCCTCAAGGTGAAAGAGCAGAAATAACGGATAAAAACATTAACGAAAAGGATACAATGTTTCATCCTATAGCAAAAATTGAATTACTTGCTTTATTTGATGTTTATAAACCGGAAGTGATTAACAAAACTGTATCTCGATATCCATCTGTTGGTGCAAAAGTATATTCTTGCTCTGATGAACAAATGGGAATGTATATTTCAAAATTTGGTATTAAGAAAGATGAACTTGATGCACCTTTAGCTCCTTTGGGAAAGTTGACTTCAAATGATTCATTATGTAAAATTTCTTTAAATTCTTTATTTGGTCGTCATTGTGCAGTGCTGGGTACTACAGGTGGTGGGAAAAGTTGGACAATAGCAAAATTATTAGAACTTATTTCTTCTCAAACTTCCAATAAATGTATTCTTATCGATGCGACTGGTGAATATAGTTGTATTAGCGACAATATGGAAAGCATAGAATTGGGAACCGGCGAATTCATTTTTGATTATAAGAATTTGTCTATTGACGAATTATATTATTTATTGCATCCTTCTTCAAAAACACAAGTTCCCAAATTAATGGAGGCTATCAGATCACTAAAAATGGTGGAACTGGATGAAAAATTTGAATTATCTATATATTATAAAACAGATATAAATGGACAGCCAATAAAAGGAAATATCATAAAGGGTAGTAAAGAAAAGCGTCCTTTTGAGGTGTTCTATTATAAACATATAGTAGAAATTGAGGATAAATTTTGTAACTTCGATTTCAATCTGCTTGCTCCGCAAATCACGAATGAATGTATATGGGATACAGATAGACTTAATTCAACATTGTGGGGAGGAAGAAATGATACAGACATCTCAAATTGTATAAGTCTTATATCTCGAGTAAATAATGTAATGTCCACCTCCGAATATAATAAAATTTTCGGATTTAGAAGAGCATCTATAGAGGGGGCTAAAGATTTGAAACTTGGAATTGAAGAATTTTTAAAAGGCGACAAGAGTATATTAAGGTTGGATTTTTCTAAAGTAAGTTTCGACTACCAGGTTAGAGAAATCCTTGTAAATGCTATTGGAAGCTATTTATTAAATGACGCAAGAAAGGGTATATACAAAGAAAATCCAATAGTTGTCTTTGTTGATGAGGCTCATCAATTCCTAAATAAGAGTATTGCTGACGAATACTTTTCGGCTAAACCTCTTGATGCATTTGAACAAATATCAAAAGAAGCTCGCAAATATGGTTTGTTCTTATGTATTGCTACCCAAATGCCTCGTGATATACCATTAGGGACATTAAGCCAAATGGGAACATTCCTGGTTCATAGGTTAATTAATGAGCAAGATAAAAAAGCAGTTGAATGTACCGCATCTGCAGCAAATAGAAATATTCTCTCTTTCCTTCCTATATTGGGAGAAGGTGAAGCTTTAATTGTTGGAGTTGATTTCCCAATGCCTCTCATTGTAAAGATCAATGCCCCAACAAAGAAACCGGATTCAAGAACTCCCAAGCTGAAAAAGCGAGAAAATTAACGTCTTGATCTGGATAAGGAGGTCGTAATTTATATACTTCTTTTGAAGCAAGTACATTTTTTATTTATTGTTGCATTTTTTCATTGATACCGAATCTTAAAATGTATTCTCAATATAATTAGTACAACAAAAAGGATACTTATTCGAGGGCAAGTGTGTAATGTTTGCCCTCGAATATTTTTCACATCGGTTTTATCATTGATTCAATAAATGAGATTTCTTCGTCTGTAAGATTGTATTTGGCATACAGTTGTTTGTCAATTTGAACAGATGAAAGCGACCAATCAATATCGCTTTCCTTAGAAAAGTCCTGCGTCGGGACAAAACGGAATGTTTTGGCAGTAGCATCTTGACTTGACTTTGCTTGACAGTGCATGAACCTCGCAAAGCGAGATTTGAGATATATGCAAATATTTACGCACTCATCATACGAAACATTGGAATCTGCGAATATACAAAGGTAAGATTCTGTACAAATTTCGTTCGGCTTTCCAACAAAGGCATTAAGATTGTCATCATTAGCCTCTGTGCCGATGTTGTTTGCTCGAGGAATGATTACTTTGAATCTATCAATCCAGTTAGTGTGTAAAGGAACAAGATTACGTTCCACATGCCCTTTTTTGAGACCTTTACCGATACAGACAACAGGAGTTGTCAGCCCATCAGATGTCTCATGAAAATTGGGATCGTTCACGAAATAACCACGTAAGCCAAATGGTCTCAATGGCGATACAAATGATTGGATGTATTCATTACTCAGTTCCGTTACTTTACTGATGATTGAAATGCTTCTACCATCTCGGATAAAGATGTCGGATGAATTTTGAGAAAGATGTCGTTGAGAAGTGAATACACCAGTTTCCGTATGAGAAATTATGGTAGGTGCAGTTTTTATGTTATCATATTTCGCGTCCATTAGGAAATAGCATAATCCACCTTTGATCTCCACATTACTGAAAAGGTCTGATGCTTTCGGATAATCGTGCAAACTACGAATAGTTTTGTCTGATAGCATATCTGCACGAAAATCATCAAGCCCTCGTCCTCCTGCATACCAACGAGCAGGCATAATCATTGAAATAAAATTGGGCTGAACTTGTTTAGCTATAGAAACAAAATACTGATAAACTGGCACAGAACTTGCTTGTGCGCCTCCATCCATAATCTGATACGGAGGATTCCCTACTATTACATTGAATTTCATATTCTTTATTTCTGTTCTTTCTGAAACGAATTTATCAACTTGCTTGATAAAGTGTTCAGGTTTGTTTTTGATTTGATTGATTAAATCCTCAAAGTATCTGGTGTTTACTTTCGCTCTGCGGAAACCTATTAAGGTGCGCTTGGTGATACTCTTTGCCATAGGAGTTTTGCAGATGACAAAGATGTTTTCTGCGACCACCTTGTCCCATATCCGTTGTTCGTCTTCAATGCTTGACACCGAAAACAAAGAGTTCTTGACCCTTGTACGGTAAATACTGTATGCCATATAGAGAGGATACAATCCCGACTTTGAGTTGATTTCAAGAATATGGGAATCCTCTGCGAACACATTGGCACTCACTTCTCCCTTGTCAATGAAACGAGGTTCGGACAAGATTGTTTCATAGCCCTTTTCAAAGAAGTTATATCCACCCAAACAGTCGCCGAGATGCATATTTACTACACGCCAAGGGGTAAGAACTGTTTCCTTGTCCGGATTGCGGAATGTGCTGAAAATATCCGTTATGCGCTCGATGCGTTCTTCCACACTGAGTTTGTCGGCAGCACGAGCCATTGCTCGGATACGCTTTCCGGCAGCACAGAATATCTCCGGGTCATAGTATTTCTTGATGCTGTTGAATTTCTGTTTGGTAACACCTTTTGGCATAAACTCTTCCCACGATTGAGGGTCGATGAGCGAAGCGAAGTTGTCAATGGTGATTTCTTGAGACTCGTCTTTCAACTCCGCTCCATAAATCAGCAAAGGCATACGGATAGAGATACCTCGAAGAATGGAGATAGCAGCTTCCCGATTGTTCTTTTTCTTTTTCAGTTCTTCAAGTCGTTGCTTTTCTTCCTCTGTCAAAGGCTGTTTTTCCTTGCCCCTCTTCTTGGATTTCTTTTCAAGGCTTTCAAGTTCCTCGTATTGCTCATCGGTCAATCCCTGATTGTTGATGTCCACTTGATTCGTCTTGGGCATGGCTTTTGTCTGACCGATAATCTTTTTGAGGTCATCGAACTCCTGCAACTCCAAATCATTGAGTTTCATTAACTCATCATTATACAGACTTCTGTCCTCAAAACCATTGCGCACAACCCGTTCCACATAAACCTTTTTGAGCTGTTCCAACATCTTTGGCACATCGAACTGATTCATCTTGGAACCCTCGATGGAGATAATCGGGCAGAAGTTCAGAAACTCACCCATAATCTTACGGTCGTTGCCGCTGGTCTTTCCTGCCTTGGATGAAATCTTAGCCGTTTCTGCTATCACTTTCAATGTTCTGTCCGGTGCGAAATCAAAGACATAGCACTGCTCTTTTACTCTTCCGTTGATAGTGGCAGGAGTCTGCACACGGAAAATGGTCTGCATATAACTGGAGGCAGCCGTGTTGTACGAGCCGGACAGCATAAACACGGCAGTCCAAGCCTTCACACTGACACCCGTTGTCAGTCTGCCACAAGACAAGGTTATGGTACGAGTGGCATCAGGGTCTTTGCCTATGGCCTCTTCTACCGCCACGAGTGCATCCTTGCTTTCTTCATCCTCATCTCCATCACCGGCAACATTCACCACCTTGAAATGTTGGAATACCGGATGTGTCTGCAACATGGCACTCATTGCCCGTGCCTCTTTCACTCCCGGCAGCATCCACAAGGTATGACGGAAGATGTTGCGGTATTCTTCATTGGCAAACGGATAACAACTCTCCTTGTCCTCTTTGGTTATAAGATTCAAGAAAGCACTTACATCCTTGTCATGAACAAAAGTTCCACTGTCATTTACACGGAAGAACTCACGGAAATTGAATGCCACATCTTCGTCAACAAACTCATTGAGCAATCGTCCGAGGTCATAGGTGTAAATGTTCATGGTAGGCAGTGAAGCGTATGGATTCGGGTCGCCAAAGTGCAGTTCATCCCAAGACGCTTTGGCACGCTGTTCCATCACGTAGTCCCAAGTGTATATCTCATCCTCCTTGAAATCGTCCAACAAATTGAATGGAGTACCAGAAAGGCGCAGAATCTTGGTCTTATCCTTTGTGAGTTCCTGCATCACAGCCTTACCCAATTCTGTCTGTGTACCTTCATGCGCCTCGTCCACGATGATACAATCCCAAGCAGTGGCGAACACTTCATTGTTTATCAAAGTTACCGCCTACAAGTTCAGAACCACGCAAGTCTTGCATGGAAGCAAAGTAAACGTATTTGCATTGTCCTTGTTTTGCTCTTGTTTCAAGCGAAGTGTGACTGTCACCGTTATTCTTTGAACCGTATGCAAAATCCCGGCTGTCATAGAATATCTTGCCAAAATCCTCAAACCAACCGCTATCAACTACCGGACGGTGGGTAAGAATCAAAGTCCGGCTGAAATCCATATCTTTCACCACTTGTAATGCGGACAGCGTTTTACCGAAACGCATCTTGGCGTTCCACAGCATTTGGTTTCCCTTCTTGAACTGCTTCTTTGTCTTCTCTATGGCTTCACGCTGTTCCGGTCGGAATACGATAGGATTTCTGTCTTGGGATATTTCTGCGGATGAAAGCGACTCTCTTCCTGCTTTTACTGCGGATATCGCCTGTTTGACTGTTTCAAGGTCGGTGATAAACCACTCGTTGGCTTTGTTCTCAGTATCAAATATCTTTTTCTTAATACCGGAACGCTCCAGCACGCTATGCACTTCCTTGTCGTTGAAAGAACACAAACCATGCTTGCTGTTATAAATTGTCAGTTCGGTATATAATAGGTCGTATGCGATACCTGCTGTTTGCGTATATTGGTTGATACGTTTCTTGGCGGACTCGTTGAGGGCTTTGCTGTTGGGAGCAAGGCCGAAAACATTGTCATTATC
Source organism: Phocaeicola vulgatus (assembly GCA_022009975.1). Taxonomy (GTDB): domain Bacteria; phylum Bacteroidota; class Bacteroidia; order Bacteroidales; family Tannerellaceae; genus Parabacteroides. The sequence goes on from CP091733.1 coordinate 1,457,002, forward strand.
ACAAGTGGCTTCGCCCACTTTCAGACATCCCTTGTGTTCCGTATCGTTGATGCGGAACACATATATCAATTTCAGTTTAGTGAAGATGTGAATTTCATACCGCACTATTTTATAAGGTCTATAAATCGGATTCGTTTCCCCTTTTTGCCTGTTGCCTTGTCGGTAGCATGCCAGTCCTTGATTTGGCAATAGACACCATTGTGCCTGCGGATGTCGTCTTTCAGACATCCTTCACATTGGGTAACCACTTCGGTAGTCTCGAACAAATCGGCTACAACCTCCTTGCGTTCTCCGCAACTGTTTGGAACGACACCTTTCAATCCGTCCATCTGCCATACGTTCCACGAAATGATATAAGCGATGTAGTTGATGGATTTCAACAAGGGGCGTTTGCCAAATTTCTGTTGGTAATACTCTACAAAGGAAACGAGCAAAGATTCTCGGGCAATGAGTAGATTGTCTCCCTGCCACTCGTAACCGTAGATACTTTTATAGGCTTCTTGTGCCCACTCAAGCCATTCACCCGAAGTGGATGTGTTCTCGCTTACCACCCTAAGTTTGCGGTCAAGCAAACCGATACGCTGTTCTATGGGTATAGTTTCTCCGGTCGTGGTGTCATAACGACTTATCAAATATGGGGCTTCCCCACAAGTGATTTCCAATCGGATATCGCATACATAATCCTTCCAAGTTTTACCCTCCGGGAATATGATGCTGCCTTCCGTTGATTTCCATTTATGGTGTCCCTGTTCGTCTGCATATTCAGTATTGAAAACATCCTTTCGTCCAAACCATGCTTCATCAATCAGGTTGTTTTGGGCGTTACATATCCAAGACGGTGTGAACACCTCAGCCATATCACGGGAACGGGTTGATTGGGTATCACGGCTTTTGAGGACACGAGGCATAATGATATGTCCGTTATCTCCTATTATGAGATGGGGGAGAATCGGAGAATTGTATTGATATTCTTTGCCAAAATGTTCATAATCTGAAGTAGCCCAAAATATATTGCGTTGAATATCAGCCTCACTCGTGGTGTGGTCTTTGAGCAGGGTGTTTAGCAATTCTGGTGAAAGCTGGAATATGCTATCTTCCAATATATCAACTTCGACAGGCATTTTATATCAAGTTTACGCCCGTCTCTTATGGAAATAAGAAGAAATGATACCTCTCTTGCCAAGAGACGGACGAGCTTTCTTATCTTATTGATACAGAGTTGTGTTTGGCTTTCACATGAACTGCCCTCACAAAACGCCCAGCTATTCTTGTAAAACAATAGAAGGGAATGCACAAGATTTTCAGTGTTTTATGTCTTAATATCATTATTTTGCGTAACTTTGCAGTATAATATCCGTCTCTTGGCAAGCGTTGGACAGATTTGCTAAACATCTACTGTTTCACAGCAAATCCAATATTTTCTTATTGGCTTTATCCACCACAGTAGTATCCAGCGATGCAAGATATATCTCTCAGAATAGAGGAGTCAAGTACACGAGCGTAGTGCTGTGTCATTTTGATATTCTGCCGCTTTTGCGTTCCGCCGGAAAACAAAAAATCCCGATTTCGTTTGGGAAATCAGGATTCTACTATCTTTTGCTTTTCTTCTAAGTGGTGCCACCAGGAATCGAACCGGGGACACAAGGATTTTCAGTCCTTTGCTCTACCAACTGAGCTATGGCACCTCCGACAGTGCATCATTTCTTAAATGCAGTGCAAAGGTAAAGATATTTTTTAAATGCACAAGGTTTTTTGCACTTTTTTTCTTCTAAATCTCTCTTCTCTACTTTTCAACCACAAACACATAGTCTCTCTTTCTGACAAAACGAGAGAAGAGAGTCAAATATGCCACATACAAATTATTCGCAAAGTCTATAATCATAAAGTTATACCACTTTATTTGTTGTGACAGCAGTCGAGCCCTGCGAACAAACACCATTGTCTTTGCCCCATAATAAAAGAGCATAAGCAAACAGGAAAGCAGGAGAAGCAAATAGTTAGAGACTATTCCTATTCCCAACAAAGCCAATTCTGCTGCAATAAAAAGCAGATAAAGGAATGTCTCTATCTTAAACAGATAATAATATTTGTTCTTAGACAATCCGCAGATAGCCATTTTTGCCCCTCTTTCTCGAGTCCATTCTTTCATGGAGCGAACCTCATCCCGTTTCACCAGAGCTTTGGCATCATAACAAACGGCGGAATTGTCCGCTGTCGCCGCCTCGTCGATAAACAAAGAATCATCTCCCACTTTCAGATGCAACTGGTGATAGAATCCTTTATACTGGAAAAAGAGGGATTTCGTATAAGAAAGGTTTTTGCCTGTTCCATCAAAAGGATGATGATGAATAGCGGCGGTGAGGAATTGCAATGTATGTCGCAAGTTGTCCAACCCTATCAATTTGTTTCTCCATCCACGAATATAAGGATAAGAAGAGACACCAATGACCATTTGTGTCTGCTTCTGATAACTGTCAACCATTTCATTCAGCCAATCCTTGCCAACCGGCTCCACATCCAAGTCTGAGAAAAGCAATAAATCATGGTGCGCTGCCTTAATGCCCAAAGTCAATGCCAGTTTCTTCCGGCAAATAAACTTCACCTTGTTCGGGACAAATGAGATACGCAAACGTTCATATTGTCCTTTCATCAAGCTTAAGGCATTTGCACACTCTTCTCCTGCCTCATCTGCCACCACAATCACCTCAAAGTCGGGATAATCTTGGTTCATAAATGCAGGCAAATGCTCTTCAACCCGCTTGGCATCATCCTGGGAATATAAAATGACAGACACCGGCGGGAGCTTGTCATATTTCCGCTTCATCACTCCTTCTTGTTTGTTCCGCCGGAAAGGCGAACTATAAAAGAAGAGGCAATAAAACAGGAGGATGATGAACAGCATCGCCGTTGTCCCCATCAATATCCATTCTATTTGGCTGAATTCCAACAAATGCATTTCTGTTTAAATTTGATCAGAATAATATGCTTTCGGTAATTTCCGGCAATTATACTGCGATGCCATGATTTCTCCATAAGCACCTGCGGAGCGGAGAGCGATAAAGTCACCACGGTGCGCTTTATTCAATTCCACATCTTTGCCAAACACATCGGAAGATTCACAAATCGGACCAACCACGTCATAATAATCCACCTCTTCATCACTTGATATATTCTCTATGCGGTGATAAGCATCATACATGGCCGGACGAATCAAATCCGTGAAGCCGGCATCCAAAATGGCAAATTTCTTCACTTCTCCCTCTTTGACATAAAGGACTCGCGATATCAATGTCCCGCATTGAGCAACAACAGAACGTCCCGGCTCGAAATGGACTTGCTGCCCTTCACGAAGTCTCAACAAAGAAGAGAAAACGGCAAAATAATTATCAAATGACGGGATTGGCAAATGGTTGGGATGATAATAATCTATGCCCAATCCTCCGCCCATATTCAAGTTCTCAATATGAAAGCCGCGCTTGTCCAATTCGTCTTGTATATCATTGATGCGGATTGCCAAATTACGGAAAGCAGACATATCTGTGATTTGCGAACCAATATGGCAATGGATGCCTATCAAACGCACATGAGGCAAGTTCTCCAATTCATCCAGCACACTATTCAGCATACTCCAATTAATGCCAAATTTATTCTCTTTCAATCCAGTCGTTATCTTTGCATGCGTATGAGCGTCCACATCCGGATTAATACGCAAAGCAATCCGGGCTATCTTGCCTTTCAAACCTGCCAACTCATTGATGACACGCAGCTCTGCCAATGATTCAACGTTAAAGCAGAATATCTCGTTATCCAAGCCTAAATTGATTTCCCAATCGGCCTTGCCCACTCCTGCAAACAATTTTATCAGCAGGAAAGCCTGCATCCAATGCTGCTTGTATTTCTCCTCCGCTTACACAATCCGCTCCCAAACCATTCGAGGCAATCAGAGACAAAATCCGAGGATTCGCATTGGCTTTGACTGCATAATGCACATGGAAGCAGCCATATTTGCCCGTCTCCGCCTTGATTGTATCCAAAGTCTTTTGCAAAAGCTCCATGTCATAATAATAGAATGGAGTTTCCAATGGCTTAAATTTATCGATAGGAAATGTTCCCTTTAACATAATTCAAGTATTAATGAATTTCTACACATAAAAAAGGTTATGCTTCGGGTGCACAATACACCCTTGCATAACCCTTTCGGATAATTATTTATTATTAAACAAGTGGTCGCTCAAAGCTTGCAATGCACGCTGCTTGTCCGATGCTTTAATCAGCAAGGAGACATTATAATTGCTACCGCCATAAGAAATCATTCGGACAGGAACATCTTTCATCGCTTGGACGATTTGTGCTTCAAAGCCCACATTGTCCCATTCCAAATCACCAACAACGCAAACAATGACCATGTCTTCATCCACTGTCACCGTTCCATATTTCTTCAAGTCATTCACAATATCATCCAATCGCTTGCAGTTGTCGATAGTGACTGACACACCAACTTCGGAAGTAGTAATCATGTCAATTGGAGTCTGATAGACTTCAAATATTTCAAACACCTTGCGCAAGAAACCCGTAGCAAGGAGCATTCTTCCACTCTTTATCTTAATGGCAGTAATATTGTCTTTTGCAGCGACTGCTTTGATTCGGTCTTTGACCAGTTCATTAGAAATCAATGTTCCGAAAGCTTCCGGTTGCATAGTATTTAACAAACGAACAGGAATATTGTTCACCTTTGCGGGCAAAATACAAGTAGGATGCAGGATTTTCGCACCGAAATAAGCCAACTCTGCTGCCTCCTCAAAATGAAGGTGGCGAACCGGGGAAGTGCCCTTCACGATACGAGGGTCATTATTGTGCATTCCGTCAATATCTGTCCAAATCTGGATTTCGGAAGCGTTGATGGCTGCACCAATCAAAGAAGCACTATAATCACTTCCTCCCCTCTGCAAATTGTCCACTTCTCCATAAGCATTCCGGCAAATATATCCTTGTGTGATATATAAATCAGCATCCGGGTTTCTTGCAGCAATTTAAGCAAACGTTCCTTGATATAAACAGGATCCGGCTCTGCGTTTTTGTCAGTGCGCATATATTCAAGGGCTGGCAGCAATACAGAATTGACTCCTTGTTCATTCAGATACAAGTTCATCATGCCTGTGGAAATCAATTCGCCTTGGGACAATATCTCTTTTTCTTCAAACAGCGTAAACAAGTCTTTTGTAAAAGAACGGATATGGTCAAAATGGGAAGTGACCAGCTCACGCGCTTTAACCTTATATTCGTCTGTATTATACAGCTCTTCGATATGGTTAAAATATTTACGGGCCAACTGGTTTATCAGCTCATTCGCTCCATCCGGATTCTTTTTATACAAATAATCGGAAATCTCCACCAATGAATTGGTTGTTCCGGACATGGCTGACAATACGATGATATTCTTCTCGCCAACAATCAGCTTCGCAACATTCTTCATTCTCTGAGCTGATCCTACGGAAGTACCGCCAAACTTTAATACTTTCATTTTTTATTCCTAATAATTAATTTATTCTCGTTCTCTAAACAAAGATGTGGCTGCAAAGTTATAAATAATTTATTTATCCACATCGTAAAGACAAGCATTCTCACATTTAACAATTCGTGCCGGATAATTATGCACCAATGTATAATTGTGGGTTGTCATGATAACAGCCGTTCCTTTCTTGCATATATCGTGCAACAATTGGACAATTTGTCCGCTTGTCTCCGGATCCAAATTCCCTGTCGGCTCGTCCGCCAAGATAATATCCGGCGTGTTCAGCAAGGCACGCGCGATAACGACTCGTTGTTGTTCGCCACCCGACAATTCATGAGGCATTTTATAGCCTTTGTTTTGCATCCCGACTTGGCTAAGGACTTCATCAATGCGCCTTTCAATATCAGCCTTGTTCTTCCAACCAGTAGCTTTCAATACAAATTCCAAGTTCTTGATGACAGAACGATCCGTCAACAGTTGGAAGTCTTGAAACACGATTCCCAATTTGCGGCGCAAATAAGGAATATCTTTCCTTTTCATCCGTGTTAGGTCATAGCCCAATAAACGGCCTTCGCCACTCTGCAATGGAATTTCACAATAAAGAGCCTTCAACAAACTGCTTTTTCCGGATCCGACCTTACCGATTACATAAACAAACTCACCGGGGTCTAACGCAAATGAGGCATCTTGCAAGACGACATTCTCGTTTCGGCAAATCCCCACATGTTCCAATTGTAGCAAAATGTTGTTCCCCATTATCTATGACGCTTTTTTAATTCCTTTGCCAAATCTTCTATCCGCAAACCTTTGCTTGTCAACAAGACAATCAGATGATAGAGCAAGTCTGATCCTTCATAAACTAAACGCTCTTCCGAACCGTTTGTCGCCTCTATGATGGTTTCCACAGCCTCTTCGCCCACTTTCTGAGCCATGCGGTTTATGCCCTTTTGGAATAAAGAGGTCGTATAAGAACCTTCCGGCATTTCCATTCGGCGTCGTTCGATGAAGTTTTGCAGGTATTTCAAGAACATGATATCCTCTTCATTCTTTTCGCCAAAACAAGTTCCCGAACCCGTGTGGCAAACCGGACCAGCCGGAATAGCTTTGATAAGCAACGTGTCATTGTCGCAATCGGGAGTGATGGAAACTACTTGTAAAGTGTTTCCGCTTGTCTCGCCCTTCATCCACAAACGTTGCTTGGTGCGGCTATAAAAGACCACTTTGTTCGTTTCCAATGTCTTTTGATAAGCCTCTTCGTTCATAAAGCCCAACATCAAGACCTTATTTGTCATATTATCTTGAATAATAGCTGGAATCAAACCACCCATTTTGTCAAAATCCAAATTCATCGTATTCTATCTTTTAATATTATAATCTCACATTAATTCCTTCATGTTGCAAATATAGCTTTAATTCCCCTATATTTATCTCTCCAAAATGAAATACACTTGCTGCCAAGGCCGCATCGGCTTTTCCTTCGACGAAAGCATCTCTGAAATGTTCCATCTTGCCGGCTCCTCCGGAAGCAATCACAGGAATAGTAAGCTCTTCCGACAATCGAGCCAAAGCTTCATTGGCATATCCTTCTTTCACCCCGTCATGCGTCATGCTGGTAAAAAGGATTTCTCCTGCCCCACGCTCTTCAGCCTCCTTTGCCCAATCAAACAGCTTCTTTTCAGTCGGAATCCTGCCTCCGTTCAAATAGCATCGCCAATCGTTCCCTTCTTGCTTGGCATCGATTGCCACCACACAAACTTGGTTTCCGAAATGGGAAGCAATCTCTGAAATCAATCCTGGATTGCGCAGCGCAGCAGAATTGATGGAGACTTTGTCTGCTCCGGCACCCAACAATCGTTCAACATCTTGCAGTTCGTTGATTCCTCCACCTACAGTAAAGGGAATGTTGATATTTGCTGCCACTTTGCAAACCAATTCCGTAAATGTCTTGCGTCCTTCATGCGAAGCTGTGATATCCAAATAGGTCAATTCATCTGCTCCGGCACGACTGTATGCCGCTCCCAACGCAACCGGATCTCCCGCATCACGGAAGTTCACGAAATTGATGCCCTTTACTGTTTTCCCGTCTTTGATATCCAAACAGGGGATTATTCTTTTTGCTAACATAAATTCTATTCCTTTCGCACTATAAATGTTTCTATCTCTTTTAGGCTGATTCGCCCTTCATAGATAGCTTTTCCAAAGATAACAGCCGGAATATTTGCCTCCTCCAAGCGTTCGATATCTCCCATAGAAGAGACACCTCCGCTGGCTATGACATAAAGTCCCGGCATTTCCTGCTGCATCTCCTGATATAATTTCACAGCCGGACCTTGCAACATCCCGTCCCGTGCAATGTCCGTGCATATCACCTTTGAGATTCCTTTTGATTGATAATCCTTGATGAACGGAATCAAATCGATTGCTGTTCCCTCTTTCCAACCGCTTATCGCTATTTTCTTCTCCTTGGCATCAGCACCCAATATAATCCGTTCGCTGCCATAACGGGTAATCCAGCTTAAAAACAAATCCGGATTTTTGACGGCAATACTTCCTCCTGTCACCATTTGTGCTCCGCAGTCAAAGGCAATGTGCAAATCATCGTCGCTTTTCAATCCTCCTCCGAAGTCGATTGACAAATCTGTATGCGAAGCCACTTTTTCCAACATTCGATAATTGACAATATGTCCTGCTTTGGCACCGTCCAAATCGACCATGTGCAAACGGGTGACGCCCGCATCTTGGAATTGCTTTGCCACTTCAAGCGGAGATTCGTTATATATTTCTGTGTGTCATAATCTCCTTGCGTCAAACGGACACACTTCCCTTCTATCATGTCTATTGCCGGAACTAATTCTATCATGTCTTTACAGATTAATAAAATTACGCAATATCAATTCTCCCACGGAACCGCTTTTCTCCGGATGGAACTGGGTGGCATAAAAGTTGTCTTTATGCAGAGAAGCACTGAAAGGCAATATATAATCAGTCGTTGCTGCGGTGTCAGCATTCAATGGGACATAATAACTATGCACGAAATAGACAAACTTATCCTCTAATTCGGGTGTAAACAGTCCGCCTCTCAAATCAGATATCGTGTTCCATCCCATGTGGGGAACTTTCTCTTCATGTTGGTTGGAAATGAATCTTTTCACATCCACGTCAAAAATGCCCAAGCAGTCGGCATTGCCCTCTTCGGAATGGCGGCACATCAACTGCATACCCAAACAAACACCCAAAACCGGTTGTTTCAAGTTGCGGATCAGTTCTGTCATTTTGTGCTCTTTCAAATATTCCATTGTTGTATAGGCTTCTCCAACTCCTGGAAATATCACTTTGTCTGCTTTCTGAATCAGCTCTTTATCGGCTGTTATGACCGGATTGATTCCCAATCTCTTCAAAGCAAAAGCTACCGAATAAATATTTCCGGCATTGTATTTTATGATTGCGATATCCATCTGTTCTTATTATTCTATTATCTTGCGTGCAAAAAAATAACAAATTAATATAATAATCGCCATCTTTATATAGAAAAGTTATTCAAAACTTCCTGCTATTATGATATTTTGCAGCTAATTCTTTGTTTTACCTCACTTTCTATCCAATCAAGATTATCTTTAAAGCCAATTACAGGGAATCCGACGGGATGTTTATTGTTTCTTCAGCTTTTTGACCGCATTTTCCAACGATTCGGTCGGTTCAATGATATTATAATCTTTCCAAAAGTCCTCATTCCAATATTCTTTCACCACGTCATAAAAGACCTGATTTATGCCAAAAGCATCACGCTTCGCTATGACATGGCTCGGATTTTCATCTTGTTCCACAACGACCATCTCCGAACGAGTGGTGTAAGTGGAGGAAAAGAGTCTCTTTTTCCAATCGCATTTGAAACGGATTTCATTGCTGATATAATTCAGATACGTCAAACCGTCTCGTTCTCGATAAGTCACGAGGAAACTCACCTCTTGCGGGCGGAAACGCAACCCCATCGGTTTCTTGCGGAGAATAGCGGATGTAGCCTTTTCCTTATCCGACATATCAAGCGAGAACTCAGCCCTGGTGATGGATAATTTCTCTTGGTCAATGAACAGCTTGCCGGTAAACAACGCATAGTCCAATATGACACAAGGCTCGAAGCGAATGACATATTGCAAACGGTCGTCCAACAAAGCAGAAGGTTCCAAAACAAATGTATAATAATTCATAGATTGCTGGTCCAACAGCGCATCACTGTTCTTCACAATGTCCAAAACAATGGAGAGATTGGGACCACCGACCATTTTAATCGCCAACGTGTCACTCTGCTTTTGGCTCACCAAATGCCGGGCTTTGACTATTTGCACCTTGTCACGATTAATCCTCCGGTTGGTGTAAGCCGTTTTATAAACATTTGCCATCGCTTCGGAAACTCCTATATAACGATGCCTCTTTTGAATGGTTTCCCGATAAAAAGTGCTCAACAAACTTTCGTGTGCCGGATAATTGGAAGCGACCTTTTTCAAAGCCTCCTCCACGATATGGCTGGCATCTCCGCCATAAACCACCACTTCTTTCAGTTGTTGCGAAACGGGTGACATCCAAACAACCGTTTGCTTGCCCGTGGAAGAGACCACAGAAATGCGGGTGTTCTGATAGCCTAAATGGGAAAATTCAAGTTGGGGAGCCGAAATATACCGTGGAATCTTTAAAGAGAAAGTGCCCTCAGCATTGGTAACAGTCCCAATCGAAGAGCCTACAAGGGAGACCGTGACGTTTTCCAGCTTGTTTTTGTTTGCTTGGTCACGCACCGTGCCTGTAACAACAAGCTCGACAGCCAAACTATCGACACCTTTCTTTTGTGAAGTTTGAATAACTTCCCTTTGCGCTTGTGCGTTTGTTGTCCCCGTCCAGCATAATAGGGACATAAGCAATATCACCAAATTCGTTTTCATATTCATATCCTTACCTATTTTAATCATGCTTATACCCAATAAGCACAAAGATATGAAAAATAGGGAAAAACACTTACTAAAAGTACATAAAAAACGAAATTTATTGCAGACAGGAAGAAATACCAAGCCTAAACAAACTCATTAGGACAAATATCCCTGTATTTGGGAAAACAGGATAAGAAGTGTCGAGAAGAAAGGCATAAATAATAAAAAAGGCTGTGCCGCTTTATCGCGACACAGCCTTTTATCTCTTTGCCAATCTATTTATTTAGCCTCTTCTTGGTTGTCTGGAGTTTGTGCACCCGCATTGTCTTGAGAAGATTGCGCATCCTGCGCAGTTCCGAAGTTCGGAGACAAGCTGTTCGGGTCGATTGTCACAGCATTTTCCACCTGCTGTTTGATTTCAGATTGAACGCCTGAACGATTAGCATGAGGTATGAATGCAGTAATCACAATACTTAACACAACAACAGTTCCTGCCAAAGTCCATGTAGCCTTTTCCAAGAAATCAGTAGTCTTGCGAACGCCCATGATTTGGTTTGAAGAAGAGAATCCTGAAGCCAAGCCACCTCCTTTAGAATTCTGGATCAGCACAATCAGAATCAACAAGATGGATGCGATCAAGATTAAGATAGAAATAAATACGTACATTTTTGTTTTATTTTTTAGTGTTAATAATCAACTTTTCCCAAAAAAATCTCATTTGGTCTGCAAAGTAAACATTTTTTTCTGGATATTTCAAGCTTAAGTTTTTAATTATTTGCAAAGCTTTATCATATCTTTTCTGTTTGACATAAATTCTTGCCAAAGTTTCCGTAAAATAGGACTTATCCAATGGCTTGACAGCTATTTCATTATCTGCTTCAAGAATAGATCCTTCCGCCTCTTTTGCGCCCTCTTCATTTTGCGGCAATTCTATTTTCGCCTCCGCCGGATTATTTTCCAAGAAAGAATCAATCAAATCCTGATGTTTCAACTTGGAAGAATTGGAAGAATCCATCTCTTCGGGCGATTGTCCTTGCAGATAATCTTCCGAAGCGGCAGGAACATCATAATGCAATAGCTCTCCGACGCTTTTCCCGTCATCGTGCCATTCCGGTTCTTTCGATTCACCCAAGAAAGCATTTATCAAATCGAATGAATCCCGGTTGCCCCGCACGTCAGCAGTTGGATCCGACAACACTTCATCACCTTTAAGCAATACATATAATAATCTCCGGTCAGGGACGGAAATAGCAACACGCTCTAATTCCTTTGCGAAATCCACACTTTCCGTCTTCCATAATACCTTGAGATATAAAGTAATGCAGCTTGGAAAAATGGATATGACCTGACAATCTCCTTCAACTCCCCAACCGCTTCGGCTGGGATTGCCTCCGGATCCTGAACATATCTATCAAATTCAACTGCATTCATAATTCTTGGTAAATTTACCAGTTGGCAACTGTCGCATTATAAATCTGGTCTGCCAGCTCCTCCACAATTTCCGTACACAACTCGTCTTGCACATCCTGCAACATCCGACTGCTGTCAAATTCCCTATAAGCGGAGAAAGATTGTTCAAAATCCTCGTCGGCATTCGTACGGTTGGAATATCGCACCTTCACCGTAATCGTCAGTTTCGTGCGGGAAGACAACGCATCCTCCTTCACGGCAAGGGCTGCAAGTTCATAGCCGGTGATTTCACCTTCCAATTCCAAATCACCATTGTCATTCACCATCGAAAGTCTTGTCTGGCGCACATAGATATCCTTCAAACCTTCCGTAAACTGCTGTGCCAACGGCGGATAAACCATAGGGGCATGATTAGGGAAGTCTTTGATTGTGATGGTCTTCACTTTCGAATAGTCAATGGAGGCACCATTGAACTTATAAGAAATAGAACAAGCTGCCAACACAAACACCAATGAAGACAAAACAGCAAAGCACCAACTTTTATATTTCATGAATTTATTCCAAGTTATATTCTTTAATTTTCCTATACAAAGTGCGTTCTGATATTTTCAAATCCGCAGCCGCATCTTTTCGTTTGCCTTTATGCCTTTCCAAAGCTTTCCGGATCATCTCTTTCTCAACCCCTTCCAATGAAAGATTTTCCGCCTCGACTGTTTCTGCTTCCTGAACCAAAGGAGCATGGACTGTTGTGACAGGCTGGATCCTTGTCGGATAAAGATTATCCTTGTTGATATCGACCGGCATATTTCCCCCGATGATATCGTGGACAAGTTTCTTCAAGTCATTCACATCCTTGCGCATGTCAAACAATATCTGATATAGAATCTCACGCTCATTTGCAAAGCTTTTCTGGTCATTCTCTTGGCTTACCAAAACCGGATATTTAGCAACATTCACATTAGGGAGATATAAACGAAGCGTTTCCGCCGTGATTTCCCTTTTCTCTTCCAATATGGAGATACGTTCTGTCACATTTTTCAATTCACGGATATTTCCCGGCCATCGATAGGAAAGCAACAACTGGCGTGCCTCATCATCCAAATGGACAGGAGGCATCCGATATTTTTCCGCACAATCCGAAGCAAATTTCCTAAACAGCAACACGATGTCTTCGGAACGCTCCCTCAATGGCGGGATTTGGATAGGGACGGTATTCAAGCGATAATACAAATCTTCACGGAACTTGCCCTCTCCCACCGCTTTGACCAAGTTCACATTCGTAGCTGCCACGATGCGGACATTTGTCTTTTGCACTTTGGAAGAACCTACTTTTATAAATTCCCCGCTTTCCAACACACGGAGCAGGCGGGCTTGAGTGGGCAACGGCAATTCTCCCGCTTCATCCAAAAAGATAGTGCCACCGTCCGCCACTTCAAAATATCCTTTCCTATCTGCCAAAGCACCCGTGAAAGAACCTTTCTCATGTCCGAAAAGTTCGGAGTCGATTGTCCCTTCCGGAATGGCTCCGCAATTGACGGCTATGTATTGCCCATGTTTACGGCTGCTGTTCTGATGGATGATTTGAGGGAACACCTCTTTTCCAACACCGCTTTCTCCTGTGATTAAAACGGACAAATCGGTTGGTGCGACTTGCAAAGCCACATCAATAGCACGGTTCAATGCCGCATTATTGCCAATGATTCCGAAACGCTGTTTTATTTGCTGAATATCTATTTTCATTGTTATCTCTTGATTTGCCAATTCAAAGGTACAAAGAATCACTCGTTTCCACAAGCGTATGTCGATTCATAAAGGAAATTTCCCAATTCTTCATCACTTTTAAACGAGCAGATTTTATCGGCAGGAATCGGTTTGCCTACATAAACATCGACGGTGCGGCCACGTTTGTTGAACACTTCCGGAATAATCCTGAAGGTGCGCAACCTCCAATCCACGTTTCCCAACCAATAGAAGAATTTGGAGTTTTGGAAACCAAAATAGATAGGATAAACCGCCACATTGGATTTGCGGATAAGCCGGATTACACTGCGGGTCCCAAGGCAAATCATACACTCCTTTCTTCTCCTTATTATAAAAGGACATGGCTCCGGCAGGGAAAAAGCCCATCGGATGTCCTTCTTGAATCTGTTTCATGCAAAGACGGACACCGCCCATGTTGGCCAAGTTTCCTCCTTGGTGTTTGGTGTCTGGCTGCACAGAAATAAAATTGTCCTTCATTGCCCCGACTTTGGTTAATACTCCGTTGACCATCACTTTGAAGTCCGGACGCCTCGATGCAATGATATCAATCAACATGATTCCATCCAAAGAGCCTATCGGATGATTGGAAACCGTTATGAACGCACCTTCCGGCAAATTATCCAATCTCTCCGCATGATGCAATTTGTATTGGAGGTCAATCTCCGGGTCTTTCAACAAGGCAGAGGTGAAAGCTGCGCCACGCAAATGGCAACTATTGCGATGAACGCGGTTGACCCTCCCCACTCCGGACAGTTTGATGGCGATTTTCCCTATCCACTTGCCAAATGTTGTCCGGAAGAATGGGGACATCTCCTTCAAATCGTCTATGTCTATCACACTTTCTTTCATCGATTACCTATTTAAAAAGGATTTACAGATGGACTCATGGCGTCTCATGCAGATGAACAACACTGTGTTCAGCACAATAATCTCATAAAGATAGTACATCCACACATGACCCGTGAGGACAATAGCAAACAGGACCAAAGTCCTTCCGTTGAAAGTCATCAAGTCTATTCCTTTCATCAGTTGCTTACTCTGCTTACGGAAGTCTACACGGACGCTTTCCGGGAAATCGTCGCCATACTTCTGGTGCAAGTTCCTTAACATCTGCTGCAAAACAGGAGTCGCTTTTACCTGAATCAAAGTATACCAACGATAAAGGAAATAGAAGAATTTGGTGATTCCGTATTTTGTCTCTTTATGTTGCGCCACAACCTGTTCCAGGCTTTGGAATTCCGCTCCTTTCTCTTTGCTGATAAAATAGAGGTGGAGCGTCTTATAATAGTCTGTTATATTGGCTTGGAGCAGATGGGACATTCCGGAGAGGACAGCCAAAACGAAAAACCAATAAGTCCCTGTTTCATTGGCAAGCCTCAACGCCAACCCAATATAAATGCATGCGAACCATATATCTCCGGCAAAACCATCCAATATTCGTCCGATTTTAGATTTTATCCCTGTCAATCGAGCCAACTGCCCGTCCACACAATCCAATATATTGGCGAAAACCAAACAAAGAATGCCATAAATATTATATTTCAAATCGCTGTGGTAAAATAAAAAGCCGGTCGCAGCTCCTACGAATATGGAAACGACTGTCACCATGTTCGGAGTGATCCCGGTATTCCGCAAAGACCTCGCTATTTGAAAGCCTATCGGCCTGTAAAAAATCCTGTCTACTATGTTTTCCGTCTCTATGGATTTAAGAGATGCTTCATACTCTTTGTTCAATTCACCCATATCTTTATTATTTATAGGAATAACCGCCGTCCACGACGACTATTTCCCCATTAAAATATTTGTTTTCCAATAACATCTTATACACTTCCGCCACCTCTTCCGGTTCACAGAAACGTCCCAATGAGACTTTCCGTTCTATGTTGTGCCGGATTTCCGCTGGTTTGTTCTTTTGCCATTCCGTATCCACGAAACCAGGAGCTACGCCATTCACCCTTATTTGGTAAGGAGCCAAGAACTTTACCAAATTCTTCACCAAACTGTGCACTGCGCTCTTGGTGACTCCATAAGCCAATGAAACAGAATGGGGTTCGATAGCCATCAACGAGCCAGTAAAGACGACGCATCCTCCCGGACGGATATGATTGATTATCCTTTGAAGCAAGAAGACGGGGAAATGGACATTGACCGTGAAGACACGTTGCCAATCTTCCATTTGCAGTTTTTCAAACGAATCACGGCAAGTGCTTCCCGCATTCAAGACAAGGGCGTCCAAAAGAATGTTTCCTTTTTCCAAAAAGGAATTAATCACCTCTATTTGTCCCATGTCTGACGCATCCGCTTGAAGTATCTCTACATTTATTTTATACTTGCCCTGCAAATCAGATTGAACCCGCTTGGCTCTCTCCGTGTCAGAAGCGTATGTCAATAACAAATCATACCCGCTTTGGCAAGGCATTCCGCCACTGCGTTTCCTATTCCTTTTGTTCCTCCTGTAATTAAAGCCTGCTTTCCCATCCGGATTTTATTTTTCTGTGAAACCTTTTACTGAATTAGGTTTCGCTTGACGTTGCGAACGAAGGTTTGCCTCGTAGCTGTCGTGGATTGTCTTCTTTAAATTGGTAGAAGATACTCCCGTTCCATACGGGAAATAGAAAACTTGGACACCTAATTCTTTCAAGTAGTCATATTTTCCGTACCAATCATCACCAACGACAAACGCATCGATATTCAGTTTCTTTACAATCTCCGTATGATCCAACGAATGCTGAGGGATAACTATGTCCGGGGTCTTCAACGCCTCAATGATTTGCAAACGTTCATTGAAAGGGATGATGGGTTTCGGCTTGTAAGAAGAAACCAACTCGTCCGTGCTTACTCCGACTATCAAAATGTCTGCCAAACTTCTTGCATAATTAATCATACGCAAGTGGTTATAATGGAACATGTCAAACGTTCCGGAAGTATATACAATTGTCTTATCTTTAAACATGACGCATATTCTTTTTTATTTCATCACGCAAACTTACATAAACTTTCGAAAATATGAAAAGATATGTTTACCCAATCTGCGGGATTGTCTGTTCTGCATGGGCCATGCACTGTTCAATGTCCTCTTTTGTCCCGGAGAAAGGTCCCATTTTCTCTATTTTCAAGGTGGAGATGGCAGCAGCCACTCGTCCTGCCTCGTCGATACCCATGTTCTTCGCACGGCAATAAAGATATCCTGTCATATAAGTATCGCCGCAGCCAGTGGCATCAACCACTTCCACAGGCTTGTAAGCCGGAATCAAATGGAACTCCTTCCCGTCATAGATAACAGATCCGTTGCTTCCCAAAGTCAACAGAATTTCTTTAACGCCCCAGCTGTGCAACATTTTGGCAGCTTCCTTCACGTCCTCCGTCCCAGTCAAGGAGAGCGTTTCTTGTTCGTTCGCTTTCAGGAAATAGACATATTGCAAGAAATCCCGCTTATCTGTCCAATCCACTGGATATACATGGGTGTCGCGCACCTCACGCAAATAGCCTTGTGAGTCGATGGAGATGCGTCCTTTTTGGGATAAATAGCGGACAACCTCCAAAGAGAAATCATCTGCCAGCAGACTACCCAAATGGAAAATGTTGGCTTCTGCGTTACGAAGGAAGTCAACAGTGAACGGATCTGCCTTTGCCAGCACACGTTGAGTTCGGTTATCTTGATTTTCCCCGTATATATTTTCAAAGTAGACAGAATGTTTGCTCGGCATCACCTCGACAGAGATTCCCAAACCCCTCAAATCATCCACCACTTTCATGTCTTCATTGCCCAAAGCAGTAATAAGGTTGAAGTCAATATCCTTAAATGCCCTGATTGCATGGGAGAAATAATAGGATGTGCCACCAGGCATGTGGGCAGTGCGTTTAGGCGTGACGATTTTATCGTGAGTAATATGTCCGATACAGCAAAGTTCGTGTTTAACCATATTTATATTTTTATTAATGCCGACAAAAGTAAGAAAAGAATTACTGAGAAACAAGAAAAGGGACTCGTTTCTCAACGAATCCCTTCCTTTTCCCAAACAAAAAATAATAATAAAGACTACTGCTTGTAGCAATTAACGAATGAATAATAATTCTCTATATTTTGGCAGAGTCCATATTTGGTCATCCACCGTCAACTCAAGTTTATCGATATGATAACGAATAGCTTCCATCAACGGCACGATTGAATCATGGTAAGCAATCGCTTTTTCCCTTTCGGAAGTAATTATGTTTGCCACCTTACGTTTTTCCACCATTTCATCCACTTTTTCTTTGATGAAAATAGTATGGTTGGCTATCTCCTCTATGATTTCCATATTCTTGGATGAAAGATATGCAGCTTTATCAGCAGGGAACAAATCTTTCATTTTGTAAACATTGTCAATCAACGAGGATTGGTATTTAAGAGCCATCGGGATAATGTGGTTCATTGCCAAATCACCCAATACGCGAGCTTCTATTTGTATCTTTTTTGTGTACATTTCCCATTTGACCTCGTTGCGGGCTTTCAACTCCAAACGAGTCATCACTCCGGTCGATTCAAACATCTTCACGCTTGAATCGGCAAGATAGGCATCAAAGATAAGAGGAACACTGGTTTCGCAATCCAATCCTCGGCGTTCAGCCTCTTCTTTCCATTCCTCACTATAACCATTCCCGTCGAAATGGATGGCTTTGCAAGATTTCACCTCCTCGCGCAGTTCATCTATAATGGCAGAGAATTTATCACTGCCTGCTGCAATCTTCGCATCGACAGCCGCCTTGAATTGTTTCAACTGGTCGGCAACGGCAGCATTCAAAGCCAACATGGCAGAAGCGCAGTTGGCGGAAGAACCGACAGCACGGAACTCGAAACGATTACCTGTAAAGGCAAATGGAGAGGTTCGGTTACGGTCTGTGTTATCAATCATCAGTTCGGGAATGCGTGGAATGTCCAATTTCATTCCCTGTTTGCCCACTAAGACAAAATCTTCCGTTTCACTCTTCTCCAAATGTTCAAGCACAGCCGACAACTGTGAACCCAAGAAACAGGAGATGATTGCTGGAGGAGCTTCATTCGCACCCAAACGATGTGCGTTCGTGGCAGAAGAGATGCTGGCTTTCAACAACGCATTATGAGTATGGACAGCCTTCAAGACATTGACAATAAAAGTGACGAAACGCAAGTTTTCCTCAGATGTTTTGCCAGGAGCCATCAGCAAAGTCCCCGCATCTGTCCCCAATGACCAGTTGTTATGTTTGCCTGAGCCGTTGATTCCTTTGAATGGCTTTTCATGCAGCAATACACGGAAACCGTGATTGCGGGCAATATTCCGCATCAGAGCCATCACCAACAAGTTGTGGTCATTCGCCAAGTTGCATTCTTCAAAGATGGGAGCCAATTCAAACTGGTTTGGTGCGACCTCGTTGTGGCGTGTCTTGACTGGGATTCCCAACTTCAACGACTCGATTTCCAACTCTTTCATGAATTCCAACACACGAGGAGGAATCGCTCCAAAATAGTGGTCTTCCAACTGCTGGTTCTTGGAACTTTCATGCCCCATCAATGTCCGTCCGGTCATCAACAAGTCCGGACGTGCCGCATACAACCCTTCATCCACCAAAAAGTATTCCTGCTCCCAGCCCAAATAGGCATAAACCTTCTTCACTGCCGGGTCGAAATAGTGGCAAACATCGACCGCCGCCTTGTTGACAGCTTCCAAAGCCCTCAAGAGCGGAGCTTTATAGTCCAACGATTCTCCCGTATAAGCAATAAAGATCGTTGGAATACAGAGAGTATCTCCTATGATGAATGCCGGGGAAGAAGGATCCCAAGCAGTATAGCCACGTGCTTCGAAAGTATTGCGGATACCGCCATTCGGGAAACTGGACGCATCCGGTTCTTGCTGGATTAGCAATTTACCGTCAAATTCCTCAATCACGCCACCTTTTCCGTCATGTTCAATAAAGGCATCATGCTTCTCTGCCGTTCCTTCGGTCAAAGGATGGAACCAATGAGTATAATGGGTCGCTCCCATTTCCAAAGCCCATTTTCTCATTCCGATAGCCACAGCATTAGCTATCTCTCGATCTAAAGGAGTATTATTGTCGATACAATCGACCAGTTTTTCGTATACTTTTTCAGGCAAGTACTTAAACATTTTCGCCCGGTTGAAAACATGTGAGCCATAATACTCAGAGACTCGTTTCTCCGGAATCGGCGCATCTTCCACTTTCTTTTCAAAAGCGGATTCAACTACTTTAAATCTTAACTTAGACATAATACCTTTGTTTATACATTAATAACTTCTTTTATATTTCCCATGCGTCATCTCATCCATCTTTTGATTCGCCCAATGGCTTCTATCGTTTCGTCACGGTCGCCAAATGCGGTCAATCGCAAATAACCCTCTCCGCTCGGACCGAAACCGACTCCCGGAGTGCTGACTATATAGACTTCGTACAATAGTTTCTCAAAGAATTTCCAAGATGTGAGTCCGTCAGGAGCCTTCACCCAGAGATAAGGCGCATTGGTTCCGCCATAAACTTTGAGTCCGCATTGCTCTAATCCCTCTTTCATGATGGAAGCATTCTTCATATAATAGTCTATCGTGGCACGGATTTGCGCCTTTCCTTCCGGTGAATACACCGCTTCGGCTCCCCGTTGCGTGATATAACTCGTTCCATTGAACTTGGTCGATTGGCGACGCAGCCAGAGTTTGTTCAGAGAGACCGGATCGCCACTCAATGTGTAAGCTTTCAACTCTTTCGGGACAACAGTGTAACCACAACGCACGCCGGTGAAACCAGCCGTCTTAGAAAAGCTGCGGAATTCGATGGCTACTTTCTTTGCTCCTTTGATTTCGTAGATGGAATGGGGAATATTCGCATCCTTGATATATGCTTCATAAGCAGAGTCATACATGATGATTGCATCATTATCAAGGGCATAATTCACCCATTTCTTCAACTGGTCTTTCGTCAAGGTCGTTCCTGTCGGGTTATTGGGATAACAAAGATAGATGATGTCAACCCTTCGTGATGGCAACTGCGGGACAAATTGGTTTTCCGCCGTGCACGGGATATAAACCACGTCCGTCCATTTCCCGTCCATACAAATACCAGTCCGTCCTGCCATCACATTGGAATCGATATAAACCGGATAAACCGGATCTGTCACACCTATGCTATTGTCATGCCGGAGCATATCACCGATATTGCCGCAATCGCTCTTGGCTCCATCGCTGATGAACACTTCTCCCGGTTCGATGAAAATGCCAAGGCTCTCGTAATCGTTCTTGATAATCGCATCAATCAAGAAAGGATATCCTTGTTCGGGTCCATATCCATGGAAAGTCTCTTTATGAGCCATTTCATCCACGGCCTTATGCATCGCCTCTATGACAGCCGGAGCCAACGGTTGCGTCACATCCCCGATTCCCATTCTGATAATTTTAGACTTCGGGTGCGTCACCTTAAAGCTATTTACCTTCTTTGCAATGTCTGAAAAGAGATAACTGCTTTGCAATTTCAAGAAATGTTCATTTACCAATGCCATAACTATTCGTCCTTTATTATTATTGTTTGTTCAATGATTATATATCTATGGAGCCTTCATACACTATCTCAGCTCCTCCTGTCATATAAATATGATTATCTTTGCTGTTCCAACGTATCTTTAATATTCCTCCGTCCATGACTATGGGGATTTCCTCATCTTGCTTTGCATCGCCTTGGGCTATGAAAGCGACCGCAGTCGCACAAGCTCCCGTCCCACAAGCCTGAGTTATGCCGGAACCTCTTTCCCATACTCGCATCCGCACACTGCCATCGTCCAATGTTTGGGCAAACTCGACATTTGTACGGTTGGGGAAATGAGAATGGTTCTCCAACAAAGGACCCACTTTTGATAGTTCTATCTTGCTGATATCATCTACTTTTATCACATAATGCGGGTTGCCCATCGACACGGCTGTTCCTTTAAACGAATCTGTTCCCGCTTCCAGCACCAAACTAGGCTCTAACACCAACGGTTCTCCCATGTCCACCGTCACGCTTTCCACTTTGTTCGCTCTGTCAAGGTGCAACTGGAGATATTTTATTCCGGACA
Source organism: Phocaeicola vulgatus (assembly GCA_022009975.1). GTDB lineage: Bacteria > Bacteroidota > Bacteroidia > Bacteroidales > Tannerellaceae > Parabacteroides. The sequence continues at coordinate 1,478,672 of CP091733.1, forward strand.
ATGTCTCCAAAGAGACCACTTCCTTATTGGTCAACCCCTTTTCATATACATATTTGCCAATGCAACGAGACGCATTTCCACACATCATCGCTTCAGACCCGTCAGCGTTAAAAATGCGCATCTTAAAATCGGCTTTCTCGGAAGGTTCGATCAGGACGATTCCGTCCGAACCTATTCCCGTATGATAAGAACTCCAAAGCTTCGACTTCTCATCTGGATTGACAACCGGGAAGCGGGATGTATTTACATATATATAATCGTTTCCTGCCCCTTGCATCTTCGTAAACTGAATTGTCATTTTGTATATTATTTAGTTTTATGAGTTATATTCTGTTTTATTTCGCTGCAAATATATATCATATTGTATTATCCTATTCTTTATATTACTATTTATCACAAATAAAAAGTTATAAAATTTCGGATTAAAATAAATACACGGTATTTAATTATAAATCATAAGCAATACAAGCCTGTTTAGTTTATATCTGTTATATATACAATTATAGCAAAAAGAAAAAATGCAAAAATCTACACAAAACTATTTACATATTGATTACAGCATACTATATTTGCCAAGCATTTTGATAGAAATATGGATATATATAAAATAATAAGTAATAACAAATACTATTATATAATCCTTTAGACATTAGATGCGACTTATATGAACAAACAAAAATAACCGATGCTGGCGGCTTTTGTTGCTGGCAACTTTTAACAAACAAGGAGATAATATTATGTGTGGTATTACTGCTATTTTCAACATTCACGAAGGTGAAGCATCCATGCGCAAGCAAGCGTTAATCATGAGTAAAAGGATTCGCCACCGCGGTCCGGACTGGAGTGGGATTTACCAAGGCAAATCAGCCATTTTAGCGCATGAACGCCTTTCCATCGTTGACCCTTTGTCGGGAGGACAGCCTTTGAAAAGCAAAGACGGCCGATTGATTCTTACGGTAAACGGAGAAATATACAACCACAAAGAGATACGCGAACAGCTGAAAGGCGAATATGAATTCCAAACGGGTTCGGATTGCGAAGTAATCTTGGCTTTGTACCGGAAGAAAGGGATTCATTTCTTGGAGGATTTGAACGGGATTTTCGCCTTTGCCTTATACGATGCCGAGAAAGATGTCTATTTGATTGCCCGTGACCCAATCGGAGTTATTCCTTTGTATATCGGCCATGACGACGAAGGGCATTTGATGGTATCTTCCGAATTGAAGGGTTTGGAAGGTTATGCGACGCACTACGAACAATTCTTGCCCGGACATTATTATTATAGCGAAGAGGGAAAGCTGACTCGTTGGTACACAAGGGACTGGATGTCGTATGATGCAGTCAAAGACAATCCTGCTTCTGTCCAGGAGCTGCACGATGCTTTGGAAGCTGCCGTCAAACGCCAATTGATGTGCGATGTTCCATACGGCGTGTTGCTTTCCGGTGGTTTGGATTCGTCCATCACTTCCGCCATTGCCAAAAAGTATTCTTCCAAACGTATCGAAACTGAAAGCCAAGCCGATGCTTGGTGGCCCCAGCTTCACTCCTTTGCCGTTGGCTTGAAAGGAGCACCGGATTTGGCAGCAGCCAAGAAGGTGGCAGATGCCATTGGAACAGTCCATCACGAAATCAATTACACCATCGACGAAGGTTTGGATGCCATCCGGGATGTCATCTATTATATAGAGACTTATGACGTGACAACTGTCCGCGCTTCCACACCTATGTATCTGCTTTCCCGTGTCATCAAGAGCATGGGCATTAAAATGGTGTTGAGCGGAGAAGGAGCGGACGAGGTTTTCGGTGGTTATCTTTATTTCCACAAAGCACCAAACGCAAAGGCTTTCCACGAAGAGACCGTCCGCAAATTGAGCAAGTTGTACCTTTATGACTGCCTGCGTGCCAACAAAAGTTTGTGCGCTTGGGGAGTGGAAGGACGTGTCCCGTTCCTCGATAAAGAGTTCTTGGATGTTGCCATGCGCCTTAACCCGGAAGCTAAAATGTGTCCCGGCAAAACCATCGAGAAGAAAATATTGCGGGAAGCGTTCAGTGACATGTTGCCTGCCGAAATCGCATGGAGGCAAAAGGAGCAATTCTCGGACGGAGTCGGTTATAGCTGGATTGACACACTGAAAAAGCTCACTTCCGATGCGGTCTCGGACGAAGAGATGGCTCACGCAGCAGAACGTTTCCCCATCAACACACCGATGAACAAAGAGGAGTATTATTACCGCTCCATTTTTGAAGAACATTTCCCAAGCGAAAGCGCAGCCCGCTCCGTACCGAGTGTGCCAAGTGTGGCTTGTTCCACTGCGGAAGCATTGGCTTGGGACGCTTCTTTCAAAAACATGAATGACCCGAGCGGAAGAGCAGTAAAAGGCATCCACGAAGCCGCTTATTAAGCATCAAAAACATCGAAAAAAACATACCGTTGTTTTGAAAAAAACATCACGAGGAATTTTTGAAAACGTCCAATGTTTTTTCAAAAACGTCCAATGTTTTTTTAAAAACAACGGTTACTTTTTCCAACCGTTCAAATACAATGCGCCCTAAAAGGACAAAAGTCTGTATAACAGCAGCTTAACTTTTCTCCTTTCAGGGCGTTAAAGATAATGACAGCGGTGTGTCAGAATTCTTTTTTATTATTACAAATCTTCCCCGTTAGCCCGGTTATATTCATTGTCATAAAACATGTTGATATAATAACCACCGTCCATTTCGTTAATCCTGAACCAAACAGATTTCTTGGCAATCAAATCCATGGCGATTTTTGATGCAATCTCATCCATTTCTTTGTTCATCTGTTCAGTCGGGTTCGCCAACTGATCCTCGGTATATCTGCTCAACAATTCTTTTCGTGCCTGTTTTTCCATCTCCTCCTCTTCTGCTTTTCCTGTGTTAGGAGCTTGATAGAACACGGCATCATAGTTTTTATTACCGCTTTTTATGCCATTAGCAATATTCTCGCCATCCGGTATTCTATTTACATCAAAAGAAATGTATCGATCATTATTTTCAAATTGATCAACCAAATTGTTAAAGCGAATCTTTATGTCCGCTGCACTTTGAGGAACGGCATCAGAAACCATGATACGGCATACTTTATTGTTGCTCGTCGCAATAAAAACCTGAACATCCACGCCATTAAATTCCCCTTCAAAAAACTCTTCGCCATCCTCTTTTTTAGGAGTGAAACCCTTCGCTTGCAATTTTTGCTTCATTGCTGCTTCGGAACCATCCACAGGTATTCCTAAAAAAGTTGTCACGTCTTTCTGGGCAAACATGTTCATTGCCATCATCGCCATAATGCATAAACTTAGGATCTTCTTCATCTCTTCGCGGCTTTTATTAATTATACAATTATTTTAAAATCAATAACTTATTTTTAATATTCCGCAAATATAATATCATACATCATAAATACAAATTTTTCCGCACTATTTTTTGCAATGATAAACAAAACAACTATTTTACAGAGCCGTTGGAGTCATCAGCAGTTATTAATCACTGATTCTATCACTAAAGTCTTTCCACCTTTCTGCGTCCTTATATGTAGAAACTGCTTTTGTAGGAACTTTAATACTTGTAATGTACTTTGACCCCCCATCATCTTTCATAAAGGCTCCTACACCTAATCTCGCCGGAGTTTCTCCCTTACAAATGACCGTAGCTAATTTCTTACATCCATCAAAACAAGATTCGCCTATGGATCTCACGCTTCTGCCTATCGTTGCTTCTGTCAAAGATGTACATCCCAAAAAGGCTGTTTTTCCAATTTCAAAAACATTATCCGGAATCACCACTTTGGTTAATGAGGAACAACCAAAGAAAGCACCATATTCTATTATCGTCAAACTCTCCGGCAACGTAATCTCCTTAAGATTTACACAGTTCTTGAAAGTGTACGGTTCAATTCCCATAATCTTACTTCCTTTAAAAATCACCTTTTCTAATGGCATAGTTCCTGCATCACTACCCTCAAAAGCAGAAGTTCCCAAACCTACCACATTCGCCGGAATTGTAATTTCTTTCAACCGAGTTCCTGAAAAAACGGATTGGTCAATTCTCTCCAGACTCTCAGGAAGAGTGATGGCTTCAAGACCGCTATTTAAAAAGGCACCGTTATTAATAACGGTAATTCCCTCTGGAAGAATAATACTCTGCAAAGATTTTTTACCATTAAATGCACCGGACTCGACTCTCTTTATACTTCCCTTGAATGCCCATTTGCCTTTTTCGTCAGAAGCAGAGAATGTACTCTTTTCTTTTACGAATTCTACATCAGTACCCCCAAAGGCTCCTTCGCAAGATAGTTCTTCCATCGCTCCATATTCAATATAAGTAAGAACATCCTTCACAATAGTCAGTTCCACAATAGCGACATTATTGCCATCCGTAGCGTGAACCAACACTTTTCCTCCTGTGAAATTCGCATCCGTAATAATCGTCAATTTTTTAGCAGACTCGTCAACACTGGTGCGAACACCTTCGCCGATAGCAGAAACCTTTACATTGTCACCACCCGTCAATGTATAAAGCAAGTCTATCTGGCTACTTGCTTTCATTCCTATTGTTGTCTCCTCAAACTTAATCGTAATTGCGTTGTACAAAGGAACTTTGATTTCATCTTCCGAATTGAGCGTAAAGAAGACATACCGACCATTTACTTCTACACTCTTAATCGGACATGGCACAACTCCACCGGTGGCAGAACCCAGTGTTTCCCAGCTCACACCATTATTGTAGGAAACTTCCCAATTGCCGTCTTTAATCCGCAATTTAGGAGTCACGCCATTTTTCCCATTGTAACCATCTTTACCGTCCTTTCCGTTGTAACCATCTTTACCGTCTTTACCATCCTTTCCGTCTTCACCATCTTTGCCGTCTTTACCATCCTTTCCGTCTTTACCATCTTTGCCGTCCTTACCGTTGTAACCATCTTTACCATCTTTGCCGTCACTTCCATTATAACCATCTTTGCCGTCTTTACCATCCTTACCGTCTTCACCATCTTTGCCGTCCTTACCGTTGTAACCATCTTTACCATCTAAACCTTGAGCCCGGACTTTATTTCCATCATTGTCTGTCAGCCAATTGCCGTCCAATGTCCAATAATAAATCCCGTCTTTGTCCTTTTTCACACCTATCAAAGGAGTATATCCGTCTTCCCCTCTAGCACCATCGGCTCCGGCTTTTCCGTGATAGATATGAATAGGATCGCTCTTGGCAAACTCAATCTTATAGCCGATTTCCACTCCATTTTCCACCAAATTCGAAATAGAAGTAATATGATCGGCCTCTTTTAATGCATTAACAATGATCTGCAAGGAGTTAATATTGGCATTAATCTGCTTACATTGTTCTTCCAATTTCGCCAAACGACCTTCCAAATTATCCACTCGTTCCACTAAATCCGAGTCATCATATTTGCATGAACCTAACAAGCCTAAAGACAAGCAACAAATACATAACAAATAAACGACATGTATAAATTTAACTTTCTTCATATAAATAATTAGCAACTCCTATTGTCCTCTAAATAGGAATGGTTTGACATAAGGAAAGCGTAGGGACTTTCTTGCATAATAGTTGTTATAAACAACTAAACTAAACAACAAAACGCCATTTTATATATGGTACGGACCTCGCCCGCTAGCAGTGTTGCAAGTTACTGCTTTTTCAAAAGTAAACGCATAATAGCAAAGTTAAATTTACTAAATATAGACAAAAAGGCGACTTTATATGTATATTTTTAGTATATGGCATCCTGAAACCATAGAAAGAAAGCCCCTTTGGTCTGCGAGCCGTGTGGGAAGCAGAAAGAGAAAACAAAGAGGGGAAACACAATATTCCAAACTTTTTACCTATATTTGCCTCATAAAACATTTAAAGAATAAAACGAAAATGCACAATTGGTTTGAATGCAAAATATCTTATGACAAAGTATTGGAGAATGGAATGCAAAAGAAAGTGACAGAGCCTTACTTGGTTGACGCACTCTCTTTCACAGAAGCAGAAGCTCGCATCATAGAAGAAATACGGCCTTTCATATCCGGTGAATTCACTGTTACCGATATCAAACGCGCACACATCAGCGAGATATTCTTCAATGAAAACGGAGATAGATATTACAAAATAAAAGTATTTTACATCACATTGGACGAGAAAAGCGGAGCGGAGAAGAAAACGGCTGCCATGATGTTGGCGCAGGCTTGTACATTAAAAGAAGCTCTTGGTGTCCTTGAAGAAGGAATGAAAGGGACTTTGTCCGACTACACCGTCGCTTCCATCGCCGAGACAATGTTGATGGATGTCTTCCCTTTCGATGCGGACAGCATTCCTTCCGCTCCGAAACGGGTGAAGAGCTGATAGCCGAACAGAAGAAGGCGGCTGAAAACAAATAACGACAATTCGTAAGGAGATTAAAAACATGAGCATAACCCAGCGTATACAAGAGTTGCAAGCGTCCATTCCAGACAATGTGACGCTTGTCGCTGTTTCCAAATTCCACCCGGTGGAAGCATTGGAAGAGGCGTACCGTGCCGGCCAACGGGTCTTTGGAGAAAGCCGCGCCCAAGAATTGGTGGCAAAGGCGAAAGTCCTGCCCCAAGACATTGAATGGCACTTCATCGGCCCGCTGCAAAGCAACAAGGTCAAAGAGATAGCCCCGTTCATCCATCTTATCCACAGCGTCGATTCTCTCAAGCTTTTACAAGAGATTGAGAAACAGGCGGCAAAGAACGATCGGGTCATCCGGGTATTGCTGGAAATCCACGTGGCAAAAGAAGAAACCAAACATGGTTTCAGCGTGGAAGAGTGCCGTTCCCTCGTGGACACATTGCCTGAATTGCCCCATGTTTCCATCTGCGGAATCATGGGCATGGCTTCCTTGACGACAGACGAGTTCCAAATCCGGGAAGAGTTCAGACAGTTGCACGGGCTTTTCACCGAGCTGCAATCTGCCAACTTCAAGGACAAAGGGGATTTCTCCATCTTGTCCATGGGAATGAGCCACGATTATCCTATCGCCATTGAAGAGGGAAGCACGATGATCAGGGTGGGAACCTATATATTTGGCGAACGCGAGTATTGAAATCATAAAAACAGAATAAACATTTAAAACGCATCAGTTATGGTAAATATTCAGACTCAATATGCGGGACTGTCACTGCAAAGCCCCATTATCATAGGCAGTTCCGGATTGACGAACAACGCAGAACGAAACAAGGCCTTCGAGAAGGCAGGAGCAGGTGCCATTGTATTGAAATCATTGTTTGAAGAGCAAATGGAAATGCAAGGCGACGCCATGCTGTATGAAGCGGATTACCCGGAGGCTTCCGACCTTATCCGCGGATATGTGAAAGCCAACCAAGTAGAAACCTACTTGCAGCTAATCCGTGATTCCAAGAAGGCATGCTCGATTCCTATCATCGCAAGTGTCAATTGCTACCGGGCTGATTCCTGGATTGAGTTTGCTGCCCGCCTGCAAGAAGCGGGTGCGGATGCGATAGAACTCAACTTGCTGCTGTTGGAAACGGAGATAAACGGCAAAGGGAATGAGGTCGAAGAGAATTATATCCGTATCTTGCGGATGATCAAGCAGGTCGTTTCCATCCCTGTCACTGTCAAATTGAGCAAATATACTTCGAACCTGCCTGCATTGGTCAACAAGCTGAAAGCGAACGGTGCTGCCGGAGTGGTCTTGTTCAACAGAATGTACCAACCGGACATTGACATCAACAAGCTGCAAATCGTCTCCGGACAATTGTTCAGCAATCCGACCGACCTGAGCGATACGATCCGTTGGACAGCCATCGTATCGGGATTGGTCAAGGGCATTGACATCGTGTCATCAACAGGAGTACACGATTGGGAAGGTGTTATCAAATGTATCTTGGCTGGTGCTTCCGGCGTACAAATGTGTAGTGCGATTTATACTCATGGAACTGAGATTATTTCCCAGATTACCACCTGCGTCGAGGAATGGATGCACCAAGCTGGTTATGAAAACCTTTCCCAATTCAAAGGCAAACTGAATTACGCCAATATCTCCGACCCTACGCTGTACGAGCGTTGCCAATTCATGAAATATCTTTCAAATAGAGATTGAACATAAGTTGAACATATTTAATTGAACATAGATTGAATAATGGGGCTGCATTAAAACATCCATTTTAACACAGCCCCATTCTAAATGGAAACTCAAAGAATTACCAAAAACATGAAAATCGGATTTGACGGAAAAAGAGCAGTTCAAAACTTCACCGGATTAGGGAACTACAGCCGTTACTTAATTGAGATATTGAATCGTTATTTCCCTGAAAACAAATACCTCCTCTATGCCCCCAAAAAGCAGGAAAGCTTCCAGTTCAGGAAGTTTGCCAAGGCTTGCCCAAACATGAAATGTATCTATCCCAAGAGCCCCTGGAATAAGCTCAAAGCCTTTTGGCGTTCTTGGAGAGTGACGGGGCTGTTAAGTTCCGGAGGCATTGACATTTACCACGGGTTGAGCAACGAATTGCCTTTCAATATCAGGAGAGCCCGTTCCGTCAAAAGCGTCGTCACGATACACGACCTTATCTTTCTCCTTTATCCGCAATATTATCCTTGGATTGACCGGAAAATATATGGTTACAAATTCAAGAAGGCTTGCAAAGACGCCTCTGCCATCGTTGCGGTCAGCGAATGTACCAAACGTGACATTGTACGCTTTTTCCATATTCCAGAAGAAAAGATATCTGTCATCTACCAAGGTTGCGACAAGTCATTCTCACGGAAAGTGAAGTTCCAACACAAACAGTTGGTGCGTGAGCGTTATGCCCTTCCGGACCATTATGTGTTGAGCGTGGGAACTATCGAGGAGAGGAAGAATGTATTGTTAGCCATCAAAGCCTTGGACGAACTACCGGAAGAAATCCATTTGGTCATTGTCGGGCGCAGGACTCCCTATACAGACGAGGCGGTGAAATACATAAAGAGCCACTCATTGGACAAACGGGTGCATTTCCGCCACCAAGTCACCTTCGACGACCTGCCAGCCCTTTATCAATGCGCCAAACTTTTTGTATATCCATCGAGATATGAAGGATTCGGCATTCCAATCATAGAAGCCCTCCATTCCGGAATCCCCGTGATAGCGGCAACTGGTTCATGTTTGGAAGAAGCAGGCGGTCCGAATTCCATCTATGTCAATCCGGACAACGCACAAGAAATGGCAAACGCCATTCGCCTCGTTTGGAACAATCCTGATTTGCGGCAAAAGATGATAGAACAAGGATTGGAATACGTATCCCGTTTCTCAGCGGAAAAGCAGGCTTCGCAGATGATGGAACTTTACCGAGCCTTGACTAAAGATAAAGAGATGATGAAAGTAGTTATCAAGCCGGAATACCAAAAATATGACAAAGAGTTCCGTTCCATCCCGGAATGGATAGCGGAAGGCAAAGGGGAAAGCATCTACGAAGGAAGAAACATAATCAGGCGTTTCATTATCCAAGGACAGCCTTTCATGGTGAAGCGTTTCAAACGGGTAAACTGTATACAGAGCTTCATTTACTCTCTTTTCCGGAAGACAAAAGCGGAACATGCGTTCATCTATGCGAAGGCTTACCGGGAACGGGGAATCGACACGCCGGAAGAGGTGGCGTTCATAGAGACACGCAATTGCTGCGGATGGTTCCGCGACGGTTATTTCATCTCGTTGGTTTCCCCATATCCTCCAGTCTGTCCGTTGGCGGAACAAACCGACCAATATGACAACCAATTGGTAAACGACTTGGCAGGAATGATGGTCCGGATGCATCGTGCCGGAATATTGAACAAAGATTTAAACTTGGGGAATTTCCTATATCATAAAGAGAGCGGGGAATATCATTTCACAATGGTGGACATTAACCGGACCCAATTGGTAAACGGCATTCCGGACAGGGAAACGGTTGGAAAACCTCTGTACGATAACCTGCAAACAGGACTTGTTCCGATTAATCCTGGATTCTTATCTTGCCCTCACCGAGAACGGAAATAATTCCAAAGAGAAGCTTGCCGGAACAGGAATGCACTATTGGGAAAAGCGGCTGAGAAAACTGCAAACAAAAAGTAAGTTCAAATCAATTATCAAACGTTTCAAATAGAGAAAGGATGATACCTAAAGTTATACATTTCTGCTGGTTAAGCAATGATCCTTTTCCAGCAAAGATAAGAATGTGCATGGAAAGTTGGCGGAAAGTCATGCCGGATTATACCATCAAGCATTGGAGTTTGGAGAATTTCGACCTCGCTTCCGCCCCACTCTATGTGCAAGAAGCTGTCAAAGCCAAGAAATGGGCATTCGCCGCTGATTACATCCGCATGTACGCTTTATACAAGGAAGGCGGAATCTATTTGGACTCGGATGTGAAGGTCTTGAAGAGTTTCGATCCTTTCCTCCACCATCGCTTTTTCTCATCAATGGAATATCATCCCAGCCAAATCGAACGTTTGGGAACGATGCAGCATATTGACAAAGAGGGAAAGCGGATTGACGACGCTTACATTTCGGGAATCCAAATACAAGCAGCCGTGATGGGTGCGGAACCCGGGGCGAAATTTGTCGGAGAAGTGTTGGAATGGTATGACCGGCATCGTTTCATTTCACAAGACGGGGAGTTGAACGTGGATATCATCGCTCCTTTCATCTATTCGCGGATTGCCGAGCAATACGGGTTCCGTTATTGGGACAAAGACCAATGTTTGGACGACAACATGAAAATCTACCGTTCGGAAATCTTTGCCGGAAACAGGCACGAAACGACTCCCGCATCGTTTGCCATCCATTATTGCGCCCACAGCTGGCGTCCTTCCATCAAGGAGAAATTAATGAAATTGTACAAGAGGTTATTACAATTCTGATATAACTTAAAGGGGCTGCATCAAAACAATCGTTTTGACATAGCCCCTTTTATTCTTAAGCCCTTCGCTCAAGGACTTTTCTGTATTGCTTCAATTAGTTACCCGGATGGATAGCTCCTGTAGGACAAGCTTCTGCGCAAGTTCCACAATCTGCACACATTTCAGGATTGATACTGTACTTATCACCTTCAGAAATTGCTCCAACAGGACATTCGTCGATACATGTTCCACAAGCAATACAATCGTCGCTAATTACGTAAGCCATTTTCTTTAAACGTTTAAATTGTTAACTATTAGTAAGTGCAAATGTACAGTTTTATTCGTATAAAAAAAATATCTTTGGGTATATTTTTTTGAAGCTCTCTAATTATTTCTACATTTGCAATAAAAATAGATTTACAACGTTCTAAGATTGTATCTTTATAAAAACAGACAAAAGTTGAAGCGTATATTTATAATCATAGGTCTTATACTGTCGTTGCCTGTCGCACTTTTCGCACAGCAAGAGAAGGTTAAGAATCAACCTTACGTAGACAATAAATTATTTCATTTGGGTTTCCATGTCGGCTTGCATGCGCAAGACATGATTTTGACCCATTCGGGAGCCAACACCAACGGTGAAGTTTGGTTTGCCGAAATCCCCTCCTATTCTCCCGGCTTCAGTGTCGGCGTAATTGGCGACATGTATTTGAATCCCTACTTCAATCTGCGTTTTACGCCGACTATCAATTTCGGGGACAAGAAATTTGTGTTCAAAGAGCAGGAAAGTGGTGATGAGTTCCGCACATCCGTGCGATCCAGCTATTTGACTTTCCCGTTATCCGTCAAATATTCCGCGATGAGGCTAAATAATTTCCGTCCTTACTTGGTCGGAGGAATATACACGGCTTTGATTTAGGAAGGAAAAGAGGAAATCCGATGCTGCTCAAAGGAACGGACTTCGGGTTGGAATTTGGTTTGGGATGCAATCTTTACCTGCCCTTTTTCCGCCTCTGTCCCGAACTGAAGTTCAGCTTCGGGCTGTTAGATTTATTGGAAAAGGATCGTTCAGACCTTCAAGGGCAGGAAACGATAAAATATTCAGATGCGCTTTCCAAAGCGACTTCCCGCATGGTCACGCTTACATTTAATTTCGAATAAGCCATTCTATATAAATGTAAGCAGCAGGAGATGCCATCAACACGCTGTCGAAGCGGTCGAGCATTCCGCCATGTCCGGGCAAGATATTGCCGGAGTCTTTCACTCCTAACGTCCTCTTCATCAATGATTCGGTCAAATCTCCCCAAGTGGCGAAGAGGACAACTACGGCTGACAAGATTAGCCAGTGCAAACGGCTTACCTGCGGCTCGAAGCAAGCGACTGCCTGGGAACCAAGCAACACGATAACAAATCCACCCCAAAATCCTTCCCACGATTTCTTAGGGGAAATGCGCTCAAACAGTTTGTGTTTGCCCAGCATGGAACCGACCAAAAATGCGCCGGTGTCGTTCAACCACACAAATATGAATATCGCCAAGATGAGCCAAGGAGCATATTGCGGTCCCGATGAATCCGCCAAAGCGTCGCCCGGACGGAGAACCAAGTAGTTCATCAACGAAAAAGATCCGGCACAATAAATCTGCGCCAAAAAGGTAAAAGCCCAATTATTGATAGGATTGGGAGCTTTCGTGTATAACTCGCCAATGAATGTATACATAATAAATAAGATGTAAGGGAGAAAGACGATTCCTCCAGCGACTCCACTTGCATTCAGGAAGCAAGCAGCAAAGAGATAGACTCCACCCGCCGTGCTGACTGCCCGCTTCAAAGCTGCATTTTGATAATGATCCAGCAGACCATAAAATTCCCACAAAGAGAGAGCGGTTATCAAACCAAAAAGGATAGCAAACGTGTAGGCACTAAACAAAATGGCACTCACCAAAACGCCTACGAATATCAGTCCCGTCAGGGTACGTTTAATGAAATTATTCAAAACTATACGATTTATGTTCCACCCAAAGGGTTTTCACGATTAATTATTTGGCTGCAAACTTACAAATCCATTGAATTATGGACAACAGACAATGGTTATTCTTTTATCTGCCCTGACTGCCTTTGGATAATCCATCCTCTTATTTATATCGTCTGTCAAAATATTGTTGCTTTTTGATGGTTCAATCACATGCTTCTTCATGGATTAAAACACCGTTTAAACGCTGTTTAAATGGAATTAAAACACTATGTAAACGGTAAAAACATGAACGGCAATCCCCAGATAAAACATTCTTGATATTTCTTTTTCTTAATATCTTTCCATATCTTTGCATAAAGATGGGAAAGAGATAGGGGCGGAAGTCCGAGAGAGGGAATCCTCCGAATGATATCTCATACGTATAATATAAATTAATAATACAGGACATGAATAAAAACTACTGCGTTATCATGGCAGGAGGAGTGGGTTCACGTTTTTGGCCATTGAGCCGCTCAGCCAAACCGAAACAATTCATAGACGCATTGGGTATCGGTAAGACGTTCATTCAAATGACATACGAACGATTTGCGAGGTTCATCCCGGATGAAAACTTCTTGGTCGTAACAGGTGAAGCATATAAGACTTTGGTATTGGAACAATTACCCATGCTGAAAGAGGAACAAGTATTGACTGAGCCATGCAGACGCAACACGGCTCCTTGCATTGCTTATGCGACTTATCGAATCGCCAAGAACGACCCGGATGCCGTCATGATAGTGACTCCGTCCGACCATTATATCCAGAAAGAAGAGTATTTCGAAGAGGTCATGCGCTATGCGCTCGACCACGCAGGCAATCATCCGGACTTGGTAACTGTGGGGATTCGCCCGACTTATCCAGCAACCGGCTATGGATATATCCAAAAAGGAGAAACGGAGAAAAACATCTCTTCCGTCTTGGCATTCAAGGAAAAACCCGACTTGAAAACAGCAGTCTCTTTCCTGAACGAAGGATGTTTCGTTTGGAACTCAGGAATGTTCGTCTGGTCGGTCGCTGCCATTCAGAAAGCATTGGAGTCTTTCGTTCCAGACATAGCACAATCCTTTGAAAAGCTGGTCCCTTATTACGGAACGCAAGAGGAACAGACTTGCGTCAATACCACTTATGAGGCTTGCCAAAGCATCTCCATCGACTATGCCGTCATGGAAAGGGCACAGAATGTGGTCGTGATCGATGGCGATTTCGGATGGAGCGACATCGGGACATGGGGATCTTTGTATGAACATTTAGACAAAGACAGTGCGCATAATGCCAAAATCGGAGGCGATGTGCTCTATTTCGACACTTGCAACACTTTGGTCAAAGAAGAGCTTCCCGACAAACTTTTGGTCTTGGCAGGACTCGATGACTATGTCGTGGCAGACACAAAGGATGTCTTGTTGGTCTGCCCGAAAAGGGATGAAGCCGAATTGAAGCAGTTAATTGAGACTGTGCTGAAAAAAAGAAGCGATATCCAATAAAAAGCCCCTCCATATTAGGTCGTCAGCCTGCAAATTTGTATTTTTGCAGGTCAAAAGGCCTTATATGGCCATATTCATACATTAACAAACATGAGTTATAACAATTTTAATAATATGAATCCGTTATCTACCCTATTGCATCACTCCAAAGGGAGCGTCAAAAGCAGAAAGTCTAAATTAGTATGCCAAGTAATGATCCTTTTATTATTAATGTCTCTTATTTCTTGCAAAACGACGAAAGATGTCGTCTATCTTCAGGACGTTGTCCCGTACAAAGCCACTGATATAGAGCAGAAATTTGAAGTGCTTATCCACGAGGATGACTTGCTTGGAATCTTGGTAAACAGTAAAGACAAAGAATTGGTAGTTCCTTTCAACATGCCAATGGTCTCCTACCAAATCGGTTCCGAATCGTATGGACAACAGCGTCTGTTGGGCTATTTGGTTGACGTGAATGGAGATATTGATTTCCCAGTCTTGGGTAAAATCCATGTAGTGGGACTCACCCGCTTGCAATTGAAGGAGATGATCAAAAAACGGTTGATTGACGAAGACTTGGTCAAAGACCCTGTCGTCACAGTCCAGTTCTTGAATTATAAAGTATCCGTCATAGGTGAAGTTGCCCGTCCGGGTTCTTTCACGATTGCCGGCGACCGCATCACTTTGTTGGAAGCACTTAGTATGGCAGGAGACTTGACTATTTATGGTAGACGTGACCGCGTGGCAGTTATCCGTGAAAAAGACGGAAAACGCAAGGTGTTGTTCCATGATTTGCGTTCATCCGACATCTTTCTTCGCCTTGCTACTATTTGCAGCAAAACGATATTGTTTACGTAGAGCCTAACCGTGCTAAATCCCAACAGAGTGGAATCAACCAGAACAACTCGGCAAGCGTATGGTTGTCTGCCGTTTCGGTTTTGGCAGCAATAGCTTCCTTGATTGTCACTTTAACAAAATAACATAATTACCTATTTGTATAATGGAGCAATTTGAAAACAACAACAATATAGAACAACAAGAGCCGGAGTTAAATATCCTTGACCTTATCAAGATTGCTTTGGCCAATTGGTATTGGTTCGTGATATCCGCAGTATTATGCGTATCTGTCGCTTTCGTTTATCTAAAGTGGGCACCCAAGATTTATACCCGCACGGCTTCCGTCCTAATCAAAGACGACAAAAAGGTAGTGGTTTTTCCGAGTCGAACGCCTTCGGGGATTTGGGTATCACGATGGGGTCTCGAAATGTAGACAATGAAGTATTGGTATTCAAGGCAAACCGATTGATGGAAATGGTTGTCAAACGCTTGCATTTGGATATCAACTATTCTATCAAAGAGGGATTGCGCACAGTCGATTTGTATACTCGTGCCCCGATTTCTTTGACATTCCCGGAAGCGGAAGGAGAACAGACCTTTTCTTTGAAAGCGACTCCGATAAACAAACAGAAAGTCCTTTTGCATGACTTTAAGACAATCAACACCGAAGGTGAACTTGTGGAGGTTGGCAAACCGATACAGGTCATGTTGGGCGACTCGGTCAATACTCCGGTTGGTCCTGTGAAGATAGAAGCTACATTGGACTATTCCGACCGTTATTGGAACAAAGAAATCAACGTCAGCAAAAGTTCGGTTTCTTCTGTCACCAACGCTTACCAAGCGGCATTGAACGCATCTTTGGCTTCCAAGACATCAACCATCATCAACTTGACACTCCAGGATCGTTCCATCCCTCGTGCAGAAGATGTATTGAACACGTTGATTGCCGTGTACAAAGAAGATGTCATCAACGACAAGAACCAAGTGGCAGTCAATACCTCCAACTTTATCGCTGACCGTTTGCTTATCATCGAGAAGGAATTGGGAAGTGTGGATGCGAATATCGAGTCGTTCAAGAAGGAGAACCAATTGACGGATATCACTTCTGAAACAGGCATGTATCTTCAGAACACAAGCCAATACAATCAAGAGAGCCTCTCTTTGCAGAGCCAGTTGCAATTGGCAAAATATATCAAAGAGTATTTGATTGACCCTTCCCACAATGCGGATTTGATCCCTGCGAACACGGGTGTGGATGTCAATGTAGAAAGTGATATTTCGGAATATAACACGATGTTGCTGAAACGTGACAAGCTGATTAGCAATAGTAGTAGCAAGAACCCGGTTATTCAGGATTTGAACAACTCTTTGAATGCCATGCGCCAGACTATCATCCGTTCCATCGACAACTTGATTGTTGGGTTGAATGTGAAGATTAATAATGTACAAAACCAAGCTGCACAGACTTCTCGCCGTATCTCGGCTGTCCCGACGCAGCAGAAGTATGTCCTTTCGGTTGAGCGTCAACAAAAAATCAAGGAAGAACTTTACCTTTATTTGTTGAACAAACGCGAGGAGAATGCGTTGACACAAGCTATCACGGAAAGCAATGCCCGTATCATCGACCCTGCCGGAGGTTCCAATGCGCCGATTGCGCCAAAGTCCACCATCATCCTGTTAATGGCATTTGTCATTGGTTGTGGTATTCCAGCCGGAATCATTTGGTTAATCTTCACGTTGGATACGAAAGTCCGTACTCGTAAAGATTTGGAAAAGGTCATAACGCTTCCGTTCTTGGGAGAAATTCCAAACAAAGAGAAAAAAGACAAAAGAGAAGTGGTGGTTCATGCCAACAGCCGAGATTCTATCTCCGAAGCATTCCGTATCATTCGTACCAACATGGAATTCATGCGGGTAAAAGCGAAGAATATGCAAGTCTTGATGCTTACGTCCATGAATCCGGGTGCAGGAAAAACGTTTACTACCATAAACCTCGCTGCCAGCCTTGCTTTGGCAAAGAAGAGAGTTGTCATAGTAGATTTGGATATCCGTAAAGAATCATTAAGCAAACTCATCCCTAACATGGGAGGAGGTCATACTACTGGAGTCACTCATTTCTTGTCTGGAAAAGTGGACAACATCGATGATATCATCATAAAGGATGTATTCTGCGAAGGTCTGGACGCAATCAAGGCAGGTCCGGTTCCACCTAACCCATCAGAGTTGTTGCTGAGTGAGCAATTGGATACGCTGATGAATGAATTGCGCAAAAGATATGACTATATCATCGTGGACAACGTTCCGGCTACAGCCGTAGCAGATGCTGTCATTGTAAACCGTGTAACTGACTTGACTATTTATATAGCACGTGCAGGAAACATGGACAAACGACAGTTGCCAGAATTGGAACGTCTGTACCATGCCAACAAATTCAACAACCTCTGCTTGATTCTCAACGGAACAGATTATCATCATGGTTACGGTTATGGCTATGGTTACGGTTATGGCTATGGTTACGGTTATGGCTATGGCAATGATGATGAGAAAAAGAAGAAAGTAATTGTTCATGTTTGATTTCTTAAAAAAGAATATCCAAAACACATCCTTATTACAAGGAGCAACCGATGTCCACTCCCACTTACTTCCAGGAGTGGACGACGGTTTCCCGGATAATGAGTCGTCTCAAGAAGCTATTTCTTTCTTAGAAGAAGTGGGAATAAAACGGATTATCTTCACTCCCCATATTATGGAAGACTTGACGCAAACCGTGCGAGCTTCCTGAAAGAACGTTTCCAACAGTTCACTTCGACCACCCAAACTTCTATTCAATTCCATTTGGCAGCAGAGTATATGTTAGATGCTGCATTTGAAGAACGTCTTAACGAAGAGATATTGGGATTGGACGAGAAGCACATTTTAGTCGAAACCTCTTATTTCTCCGGTCCCGCCCAATCTTTATGATTTGCTTTATCAAATCACATTGAAAGGATATGTTCCCGTGATTGCACATGCGGAAAGATATCTATATATGAAAGACGAGGAAATCAATCACCTCCGGGACTTAGGTTGCGAATTGCAAATGAACTTGATGTCTTTGGCTGGCATCTACGGAAAAGGCATAGGAAAACGTGCGCTCAACTTCCTGCATGACGATTGGTATACATATATCGGAAGCGACATACATCGCCTCTCTCCTTTCCAACATGCACTCAAACAAATCAAGCTCAACAGCAAAGAGCGGGCAGCCATGCAACAACTGTTTGAAAACAATCATCGCCTCTTTTAAGCCTTCTCCTGCCAAATTTCATCTATTTATACCAAAAGGAATAATAAAAAGTAGCATCTTGATTGGCTTATTTAGATATTTATTATACTTTTGTGTATAATAATTGGCTTCTGCCGATATAAAAAACCTAAATAGAAAATGAGTATGAGTACACAAGATGATTTAATTTATGACGATGTCGAGTCAATGAAGTTCATAAAGAACTATCTTCCCCAAGAGCTGAAAGAGAAATTCAGCGATGACGACATCTATTATATTGTTGATTTGATTTATGACTTCTATGACAGCAAAGGTTTCATGGATGAGAGTGATGATGACGACAACGTTGTTGAAATCAATGAAGAGGAACTGATAGACTATGTCATAAAAACGCCCAGAAAGATGGCGTCGGCAAGTTCCTTCCTGAAGAAATCCAATTCGTTATCCAAGGAGAATTGGAATATTGCGATTCATTGAACATGTTTGACTAAAAATACAAGGAGGAAATATGAAAAGTCTAAAAGTATTAACAGCTATGCTACTTTCCGTAACGTTGATTTTCTCAAGTTGCGGTTCTTGGAATAACACACAAAAAGGTGCGGCAATCGGAGTAGGTGGCGGAGCTGCCGTTGGTGCTGGAGTCGGTGCAATTGCCGGCAACACAGCATTAGGCACAATCATCGGTGCAGCTGTTGGAGGAACAGCTGGTGCATTGATTGGTAAGAAAATGGATAAACAAAAGAAAGAATTGGAAGCGACATTGCCAGAAGAGGCAACTGTTGAGACAATCAACAATGGTGAAGCTTTGAAGGTTACTTTTGATTCAGGTATCTTGTTTGCAACCAACTCAAGCACAGTTAGTGAAGCTTCAAAGTCTGCCTTGCGCAATTTGGCAACCAGTTTGAATCAGAATCCGGACACAGACATCAAGATTATTGGTCACACGGACAACACTGGAAAGGTTGATTACAACCAGACTCTTTCTGAAAAGAGAGCCAAAAGCGTTTTTGACTATTTGATGGTTGACCAAGGAGTTAGCAGCAAACGAATGACATACGAAGGAAAAGGAATCCATGAACCAGTTGCTGATAACAGCACAATTGAAGGACGCGCTTTGAACCGCCGTGTGGAAATATTGATTTTGCCGAATGCACAAATGGTGCAAGATGCTCAAAACGGCACTTTGCAATAATCATTTGAAAATATAAGAGCAGGGCTGTGTCAAAATGAATATTTTGATGCAGCCCTTTTAAGGTGTATCAGAATTAGCAAAATATTACATTAATTTCCATCTGCGGGAAGAATTGACATAACAGAAAGCGATATTTAGAGAAATCAATACTTCTTCTCCATGCCGCCAAAAAGGACTTTCAACAATCTCCGGCAATAAAAAATCCTTGTTTTGACTGTGCTGATTGGCGCATTCGTTATTTCGGCAATGTCCTTATATTTATAGCCATAAAAAAACATCAAGAAAGGTATATAAAATGCTTCCGGGAGCGTGCGGATAGTGCGCTTCATCAAAATCATGTCGAAGCTGTCTTCCATCATGCTGACATCCAAATCATCTGTAACCATCGCATAAATCTCCGGATCGGAAATCGAATACAACTCTGGTTTCCGCTTCTTCGAACGGCATCTATTGTAAAATAGATTGTGCATGATAATATACAACCAACCTTTGAAATTCGCATCAACACTATAAGACTCCTTATTGTCCAAAGCCTTTAACATGGTATCTTGTAATAAATCTTTTGCATCATCCATATTTGGCAATAGAATCAAGGCGGCTTTCATTAAATCTTCCTGACAGAGGATTAGTTGTTTTTCAAAATTAAAATCTTCCATTTATTTATTCATTGTTTTTTTAATGGAGAATGAAATATTCTTTTTACTTTTTACATTTATGCGCAGCAAAGGTATATATAATTTATTAATTACAAGGCTTTAGTCTCTATTAATTATTTTAATTCTTAAAGATAGTGCCAATTGGTTGTGTTTAAATACAACCTTTTTAAGCTATGTCAGAATTTCTCGATTTCCGATAAGAAAAGACTCCAAGCAAAAGAACAACAAATAAACCTAATACTAAATAGGTGAAAATCGCCCCTACTTGGTCATTCTCCCCATACGAGTGCATTCCGCTTAGGAAATAATTGACCCCGAAGAATGTCATCAAAACCGAACTGAAGGCTATTACTGATAAAAAATTGAATGCCCACTGGGAAAACCAGCAGCGGACCAAACGAAGATGTTCAACTAATGCATAAACGATGACTGTCACGAGAGCCCACGTCTCTTTCGGATCCCAGCCCCAATAACGTCCCCAAGATTCATTCGCCCAAATAGCTCCTAAAAAGGTGCCGATTGTCATTAATGCCAAACCTACCAAAAGAGCCATCTCGTTCACAAGGGTTAATTCTTTTACTCTCCTGTCCAAACTCAGATGATTCTCTCCTTTGACCAAGCTCATCACCACCATATTCGTGAAGCCCAACAGACAACTTATGCCGAAGAAACCATAAGCAGCCACAATCACTGCCACGTGAAACATCAGCCAAGGAGACTTCAAGACCGGAACCAAAGGGCTTATCTGCGGATCCATCCAACTCAAACCGGAGACGAACAAAATGATTCCACTGAACAGTGTGGCCAAAGCCATCGTAATCGGACTTTTCCGCATGAATAACAATCCACCTAACGCTGTTGCCCATGCGACATAGACCATTGTTTCATAAGAATTGCTCCAGGGTGCATAACCAGCAATGTACCATCTGACTCCCAATCCATAAGTATGGAACAGGAAAACGGCAAAAGCAGCAAAAGCCAATATCCAAGTCAGATATTCCATTGACGAATGTGACTTGAATAATCCGGCAAACGTGAATAACAGCAGGAATCCACCCAAGACAAGATAACCGATTTTGCATAAACGGAATATATCCATCTTGTTATAAGTAATCTCCGCTTGCATTTTCTTCGGGCTAATATCCAAATCCTTGCATTTCGACTGTTGATATTTGGCTATCATCGCCAAAACCTCATCCGCTCTTCGCCAATCCTTCTCTTTCAATGCGGACTGGACTTCGTTCATATACCAAACAAATATCTTGGAAACAAATGAGAAATCGCCTCCGGAAAAGGGAGACAAATCTTCACCAGGCGCATACCAACGATGGGAAGGATCTTCTTCGTTCGGGAATATTTTAACCAATTGATAAGAAAGCAAAAGATGCAATATGTTTGCCTGCTCGTCCAATTTCATCAAATCCTTGTCGAATGATGTCCTTTGGTTCGGCATTTTGCTATATGCTTCTTCCACTTTCTGCTGCAATTTATAACTGCCGGAAGGGTCGAACAATTGGATATAACTACACGATTTCTCCGGCAAACCATAATAAGAGGCAATCTCTTTGTTGGAATAGGCAATCAGAGGAATACGCATCCACATATCGGGCATGGCTAACAAACTGAGCAAAAACTGGTCTGAGTTAAGTTTGCCGAAATGGTCTTTCTTATGCAGCTTCCGCAACACTTCCGATGAAAAAGTATTCATCGGAATCATTCTGCCTCGCTCCGACTGCACGGGCAATGCACCAAAACGGGCGGCATGTTCCGGGTCGATTGCCAATTGTTGCAAAACCATTCCCATTTTCATGGAAGGAGCTTCCCCTTTTTCTGCTTTTGCCGCAATCGGGAACAAAGGAATCAAGAGAATCATCCCTATCGCAATGTTTCCTTTTTGCATTTTTGCCAACTGGCGGCTCAATGTCCGGAAACGTGAATTTCGCCCGAACAACGAGAAAAGGAAACCGATTAACAATAAGAAGTAGCCGGTATAAGTTATATTCCGCCCAATCACATCCCGGTTGACAGACAGAATGCTCCCTTTCTCGTCCGCATCGAACGATGCTTGAAAGAAGCGATAACCCTTTACATCCAACACATTATTCATATAAATCAAGGCTTCACGACTCTTTCCATCTTCATGGACAATGACATCGCTTTCATAGGAAGAAGGACTTTGCGAACCCGGATAGCGGGTCATTGTAAAACGAACCAATTCTATCTCAAAGGGCAACGTGTGATAAGAAGTCTTGTTTCCCATGTGCACAGATATCTGGTTGCTCCGTTCTCCTTCACGAAGGTGCATCAAACCTTCTTCACTAAACAAATGAGAATAAAGTGCCCCTGCTAAAATGACGATGAAAGAGAGATGGATAATCGAAACGCCCCATCGTTTCTGACGTATATATTGCCGTTTATGTTCAATCGCCAAATAATTGAGAACCATCAGCAACTGCAACAAAATGAATATTGGAGAATAATAAACCATGTTTTTAGCCAAATCTGTGCCGCCATATTTCTCAATGAAGGTCGCACCTGCCAAGCCAAAAGCATAAACGAGCAACAAAACGATGCTTGTCTTATAAGAAGAAATCCATTGTATCCCTGAAGTATTCATTAGTTAGTCTTTTATCATTTTCAAATATGTTTCAAAGATACTATCTTTTCAAAAATAAGAATCCCGCTTTTGGGAAAAAGGCAGATTCTTTTTTGAAAATTCTTTGGCAGACGATTACCGAAAAGAGTATATGACTATCTTTGTGGCATCAATAGAGATGCAATAGAATAATGAAAAAGATACTTTTCCTACACGGATTCTTCGCGACAGGCAGTTGTCCTATGGCAAAGGCTTTGAAGGAGGCATTTGATGGACAAGCTATTGTCTTGACCCCAGACTTGCCTCTCCACCCAAAAGAAGCATTGAAGCAGATTGGTTCCATCATCGAACGAGAAAAGCCGGATTTGCTTTTGGGTAATAGTTGCGGAGCCTTTTATGCACAAATGCTCTCTCCCGTCGTCGGTATTCCTGCTTTGCTTGGCAATCCTTATTTCAAAATGAGTGAATTCTTGAGAAATCGCATCGGTGAGCATGAATACAAAGCACCTCGGATGGATGGAAACCAAAAAATAGTCATTGACGAGGCGTTGATTAAGGAGTTCGCCGAGCTTGAAGCCAAACAATTCAATCACTGTAATCCCATTAACAAGGGAAGAGTCTGGGGGCTTTCGGAGAACAAGACTCCTTGGCTCACTTCTCTCCCCTATTTTTGGAACACTACAATCATGCCTATTATTTCCCCGGTAATCATACTCCTACGGAACAGGAAGTAAAAACTTGGTACGCTCCTTTGGCTATGAAAATGTTGATGGAATATTCAGAAATGGAGTTGCAAAAGGTGCATCAATGAACTATTTATCACTCCTCATCCTCTGAATCGAAATCAAAATCGAAATCGAAATCATCACCAGGCTCATAAAAGTCTGCACCCGTGAATTGTTCCAATTCTCGCCTGTCCTTCTTTGTCGGTCTTCCCAACCCTTTCGCCCTGTTCACGAATCCCGAAATACGATTCATTTCTAAAATCTCATACTGCTCCGGCGGTGTCACATTCTCCATATATTGAGGCACCAACTTAGCTCCCATCCTGTTTTGTGCCAACTCCAAGACCTTAAAAGAGAAAGTTACCGGCGGTTTGCGAACTTGAATCACATCGCCCACTTTCACCATCCGTGAGGGCTTCACCGCTACTCCGCTCATCATCACACGGCCTTTTTTGCAGGCATCAGCAGCCACGCTACGGGTTTTGAATATTCGTGTCGCCCACATCCATTTATCAATGCGAACCTCATTCATCTCTATTTATTATTATATTGGTTCATTGTCAATTGCACTCCTGCCAAGCAGAAGCTTTTGATTATCTCTACCGCTCTGTCTAATTTTTCAGTCATCTGGTTTAACTCCTCCTGTGGGAAATGTCCTAAAACAAAGTCCACTTGTCCTCCTTTCGGAAAATCATTACCCAATCCAAAGCGCAAACGTGCATAATTCTGCGTGTTCAACAGCTGTGCAATGTTCTTCAATCCGTTATGGCCGGCGTCACTTCCCTTGGGTTTCAAACGCAAAGTTCCAAACGGCAAAGCCAAATCGTCCACGACCACCAGCAAGTTTTCGATAGGAATATTCTCTTTTTGCAACCAATAACGCACCGCATTACCACTCAAATTCATAAATGTGTTAGGTTTCAACACGACCAATTCACAATTCTTCACTCTCATACGGGCTATTGCGCCATAACGTTCTTCAGAGAAAGTAGCGCCGGCACTCTCTACCAAATGGTTCACAACCCGAAAACCGATATTGTGACGAGTTCCCAAATATTCTGCACCAATATTCCCTAATCCGGTTATTAAATATTTCATATTTGTCTGATTGTACTATTAAATAAAGGATATAAAAAAAGAGGATGTCCTATTCTCACGAAGAACATCCTCCACTAAATCTTTTAACTATGAAATTTTACAAGCTCTTAAGCTTTAGCTTGTGCTCCACGAGCGGCACGAGTCAACTGAACTGAGCAAACAACTGCGTTCTTAGCGTTCATGATTTCCAAGCCTTCGAAGTGGATAGCACCAACCTGCATTGTTTTACCCAATCCCAAGTGGTCAACATTGATAACCAACTTTTCAGGGATTTCAGTATAAACAGCTTTAACTTTCAACTTTCTCATCTGTAACTGCAATTTACCACCGGCTTTAACACCTTCAGCGTGACCATCCAAAACAACCGGAACTTCCATTACGATTGGTTTTTCAGGAGTAATTTCCAAGAAATCGATGTGCAAAATTGCATCTGTTACTGGGTGGAACTGGATGTCTTTCATGACAACCATTTTCTTTTCGCCATCGATTGTCAATTCTACTGCGAAAATTTCCGGTGTATAAACCAAGTTTCTTACTGCACTGTTTGTTACAGTAAAATGGATTACTTTCTCACCACCATATAATACAGCAGGAATTTCATCGTTCTTACGAATAGCTTTCAAAGCTCTTTTCTGATCTGCTGAACACGGTGCGATTTCTCTCGTCTTTCCTTCTAATTGAAATGTTTTCATCTTTTTTAAATTGATGTGTTACTCAAAATTAGTTATTGATTATTGTGTTTCCTAATTCCCCATCACACGGAGAGGTGAAAAACGTGTGCAAAGATAGTATTATTTTATTACCCAAGCAACATCTGGCGTTTTTTTCTTGAAATATTTTCATTCTTTCTTTTTTATATGTATGTTTGTAATAGTATTAGTTCTAAAAAAGTATTATTCATGATAGAATATCCTATTGTTGAGCTATCTTCCATCATAGAAGCTCTGCCTTCATCGGCAAGTTTTAAGAATGAGATAATGGTGTCTGTTGTCAATTCCCAAACGGAATTCCTCCATTCCTGCATGCGAATAGATGCCTTGCAGATTATCTTGGTGCAAGAAGGCAGTTTAGAAGTCCAGATTGATTACAAACCTTATAACATAACAGCCAACACAATTATTATCGTCATGCCGACCCACATCATCCAGTCGATACGTGTCAGCCCGGATTTCAAATGCTTTATGTTAGCGGCTTCGCGTTCTTTCTTGGAAAGACCCGATCCGATACACGACTCTCCGGAAATAGTCTACATGAAAATCCGGAAGAATCCTATCATACAATGTACAAAGGAAGAGATGAAGTTGTTAGAAAAATGCCTGAACATCCTTCAAGACAACATCAAATTGACTTCCCATAAATTGCAACGTATGCTTTTGATAAATAATTTGCAGAACTTCTTAATCGAACTGGCGAACATCTTTTATCAGCAAGAAGAGTACTTTTCTCCTCCAACTCTTAGCAGAAAAGAGGAGTTATTCTCGGCTTTCCTCAGGTTATTGATTGCCAATTGCCGGAAAGAACATGCCGTTTCCTTCTATTCCGAAAAATTATTCATTACGCCTCAATATCTGTCGTTAATCTTGAAAGAGCAAACAGGAAAGTCTGCCAACAAATGGATTGACGATGTGCTGATCCAAGAGGCGAAGATTTACTGAAAGCGCCTCAAGCTACTGTACAGCAAGTGGCAGATTTGCTGCACTTCTCGGATCAATCCACTTTTGGGAAGTTCTTTAAAAAGCATGTCGGCATCTCACCCATGGAATATAGGAAATCTTGCTAATCTGCAAACTATTACCACGGATGAGAAATTGGGGATTTAATCAATCCAGTTGGATGTAATTGTTCTTCTTGAATTTATACCAGTTGATCAATTCATTCACTCCGTATACCAATATCACAGCACCGAATATGACCAAAGTGTCCTCGATTACTTTCATCGGGTAGAAGATAATGAGCAAGCCTGCCAACAAAATCAATGCAGGAAGAATGTAATACATCGCACGGACAGGTCCGAATTTCCGGGCTGAAATCAACGTGGCAAACTGTTCTATTCCCGCAATCAGCAAGACACCGCCCAGCACGAACATTAGAATGTTCACAAAGAAGCCGGGCATCAAGATGAGCCACGCACCCAACAACACGCTTCCCAATCCTGCCAACGGGAACATGCGTGAAATCGTGTCATTCGATTTGTCTCGTAAGAAATAGCTGACAATCGAGATTACTCCTGGCAACAAAAAGCCTGCACCAATAAGCATAATGATATAAAGAACCGCTGCAGCCGGCCAAAGTATCAAGACTATACCTAACAGAACGGATATTACCGCACGCAAGATAGCACCATCAAAATGTTTCATACACTTATTTATTGAATGTTATGATGCAAATTTACAAAAGAAATAGAAAACTACACAGTATTATTCTTATTTATTTCCGTGGCGGTTTGTCCATAATGCGCAGTTGGTGATAAGTTACTGAAGAGGCACCAACAAAGCCTAAGCCGCCTGTCACATTCGTCGGGATAATGACTGGCTCCATCAATGCTTCTTCGTATTCGTCGGAACTGAGCAAAGTCAGAGCACGGAGATAACGATACTCTTCTTCCGTCAAGCTTTGGATGCAAATTCGGGCTTGTGTCTGAATATGCTTCTGCCACTCATAAGCAAACTCTTTGGCAGGACGGTAGCGGGTGTAGACACGGAGCGTGTAACTCTGGTTTTTGAAGTGATTATCCGTAAATACGCTATAAACATTCTTGACATTACGCAAGATGTTATTGTATCTGTCATCATTTTCGTTGGAATAATGCCCTTCACTCAATACGATTTCTTCCTGGTCATAAATCGTTTCCAAGTCATAAGGCGACCAACCTTCGGGTATTTCCGCATTCCAATAAGTACCGCTATAAATCTTCAACCGGTAATAGTTCTGTTCGTTCGGGCGGTCTTTTAATGTAATGAAATATCGGATGGCAGGAATATCCTCAAAGCCATTCCACAATCGTGTGGTCATCGTATCTACTTGGATGGGGTCAATCGGATAAGGAACAGAAACTTCGGCAAAGGCATTGTATACGACACCATCCGCTTCTCCTTCTGCCTCTATTTTGATACGGTCGCCGGGATGGAAAAGAGTTTCCAATTGAGAATACATCAGGAAATCCGATCCACCTTGATTGATTTCACAAACAGCCTCCTGCTTCTCCTTCCATTCGTCATTGACATAAACGGAAACCGAACCTCTTTCCAAATAACCTGCCGATGTTTTCCCGCTCAACGACAAATAAACTTTATTACCTGCCACATCCGATTCCAACAAGGCATTCACGACTAACTGGCGGGGTTGTTCTTTCTGTTGGTAATCCAACACATTCTCACAAGAAGCAAATAAAACTCCTGTCCACACATATAGCAATAAATAGAGATACTTCTTCATCTTCATCGTTCTTAAAATTTAAATGTATATGTAAATGAAGGGAGGCAGGAAGCAATGTCAACTTTTTCAAATGGTTCTTCACCTCTTCCTTGTAACCGAAACTTCCATCCGGACGAATCACTTCGTGTCCCGTCACCTCTTGCTCCATAAATACCAACTGGGGATTCATGGCGTTATAAGCATTAAAGACAGATACGTTCCAAGTGTGTTCCCCTCGTTTCACTCGTTTATGGAAATTAACACCAAGATTCAGGCGGTGCGTACAAGGCAAACGGAAATTGTTCCGCTTAGGAATATAGTTCTGCTCCAGAAAATGCTCCGAGAGATAATCATTGCCAACCGGATAAATGACGTTCATCCGTTGTTCTGCCACCGTCACCGTTCCACCTGTACTAAACACCCAAGTTGCACCAATGTCAAACCGGTCGGAGAATTTATGATTCACACAGATGTTCAAGTTATGCCGCTTGTCATATTTATAAGGAAACCGCTTGCCATTGTTGATTTTCCCATTCTCAAACTGCCTGTCGCTTTTCGCCAAAGTATAAGCTATCCATCCCGTCGTCTTTCCTGTATTCTTTTGGGCTAAGAACTCAATTCCCATGGAACGACCTTCGCCCATTTCCACCTTCTCTTCCCAACTCGAAGAGGAGGCGAAGAACGAAGCCCCGTCTTGGTATTCCAACACATTGCGCATTTGCTTGTAATAGCCCTCTACCGAGAACTCATATCCTTTCAGTCTAGTATAATATGCCCCTATGGCATATTGGTTAGCAATCATCGGGCGGATGTTTTTCGTAACAGGAACCCACAAATCGGTCGGCAAGGCAATCGTCGAGGAAGAAAGCAAATGGACATACTGCGCCATTTGGGTAAATGAAGCTTTCGCACTCCAATCGTCAGTTATACGATAACGCAAGGAAGCACGCGGCTGGGCGGAGAAATATCGTTTTCCTCCTGCCGAGAAAAGAGACAAATGCACACCGGCATTCAAACCCAATCTCCCGAAAGTCATATCATCCTCTGCATAGATGGATAATTCATGGCCATTCATCTTGCCTCCTGATATGGTATTGTAAAGAGTATCACGCACAGCAACATTATCTTCGGCTTCCTGCACACGCGATGTCATCACTTCCGGGCTGAAGCGATGGTAAGTATATGCTCCACCGAATTTGACATGGTGTTCGGGACGAGGCGTATAATCGAAATCAGACTGCACAGAATAGTCATGAATGCCGGAATGGTAATCAGAGCCATACAAGAACAAATCATTGGTCTTCGACCGTTCCGTGTAATCCCGGTAACCTGTAGACATCAACATCTTATAATGGTTATACGACACCGTTGTATTGTTAAACAGTTTATTGGAGAATAGATAATTCCAACGAAGGGCTGCCACCGTATTTCCCCAATTCAAGTTCAAGCGGTCGTTATAGAAATAACCAACATATTCATATTGGTAGTTTACTCCCCGCTTATAATCGCAATGGTCTTTCCCTTTATAAAAGCTCAAGAACAGGCGGCTGCGGTCGGAAAGCGATGGTTGACTTTGGCATTGACATCATAAAAATAATAGCGGTACTTCTTGTCGTCATCCATAAAAGGTCTCGCCAGCCAATCCAAGTATGTCCGTCTGGCTGTCAAACAAAACGAAGTACGGTTTTTCCAGATAGGACCTTCCAAATGCAGCTTGTTCGTCAATAAACCTGCGCTCACCGTCCCATGGAAATGGTTCATATCGCCATCGTTCGTCCGGATATCGACTATCGAAGAGAGCCTACCTCCAAAACGGGCAGGGAAAGAACCTTTGAACAAAGTCACCTTCTTGATGGCTTCAGGCGTGAAAATGGAGAAAGCTCCCAACAAGTGGTCGGCATTGTAAATCGGTATGCCGTCCAACAGAATCAAGTTCTGATCTGGTCCGCCTCCCCGGACATACAAACCGCTGAATCCTTCGGTGGCAGTCTGCACGCCCGGCATCAATTGGATAGTTTTCAGCAGGTCGGCTTCGCCCAACAAAGCAGGCGTGTTACGAATCTGTGTCATCGGGATTTCTTGCGCACTCATCCGGTTGGAACGTATGCCCACTTCCTTCCGGTCTGACAACACCACCACTTCGCTTAAGCGGTTGTTCGAAACCAATGATATGTTGATGACCGTATCTTTATCCAACATAAACCGGGAATGTTCGCTGTCATATCCCAAATAGGAAAACGAAAGTTGCGTCTCTCCTTCCGGCAATGTCAAGGAATAAAAGCCAAACGGATTCGTAAATGTTCCGGAATGAGAGACGACCTCATAGACATTCGCCCCTATCAACGATTCGCATGAGGCAGAATCGGTCACGTATCCGCAAATGGTAAACTTCCTTCCGGTCGGAAGCGGGCGTTCATAAAGCAATATGTGTCCACCTTCTATCTTAAACCGATTGCCTCTTTTTGAAAAGCTTGAAACAAAATATCCCGGATAGGTTCCTCTTTCGCCTCAACGGAAATAGGATTCTTCAAGCGTACTTCTTCACCATAAATGACAGAATAGCCTGATGCCTCCTCCAATTGCCGGACAAATTGTTCCAAAGTCGCCCGCTTGACATTCAAATCACAACGGGTTGTCTGCGCAAAGGCAGACGAAATGCCTAAGAATAGGCTGCAAAGGATTAGTTTTATCCACTTCATCTTTTTTCTCTTGTTATCCATATTATATTCTTGGTTCCTTCTTTCTTCCACTCATATTGGAAATGTCCTGCCTTTTGCATCAACGCAAGCATTTCATCCAAGTTCTCTCCTTTCACGAAACGGGCACGAATCCGATAATTCACCAACGTTTCATCAGCAATCTTTATCTCGACTTGAAATGCGCGGGACAATTGCAAAGCGATTTCAGACAATGGAAGGTTGTCAAACAGAAAAGTCCCTTCCCGCCAGGAGACACTCGCCTCTGCATCTTGGTTGCGATAAGATTCCAACCTCTGCTTTGTACGGGAATAAACCGCTGTCTCTCCAGGACGAAGGCGGATGCTTTCCGTCGCACTCGTCACTTCTACAGAGCCTTCCAACAACGTTGTATTTATCTTATCCTCTTCCGGAAACGCATCCACATTAAAATGAGTACCAAGGACTTTCACGGTGACTGGACCGGCATCTACATAAAGGACGACCCGTCTCTTTATGTACTTCAAAATAGCCACCGCCTGCCAACGTCACTTTCCTGTCCCGGCGGGAAAATCGTTTCGGGTAAGTCAATGAGGAATGGCGGTTCAAAACCACAATGCTGTTGTCGGGCAAAACATATCGGCAAACTTCTCCGTCCGCTGAAATGGATTGCAACGGTGATGGCAATACATATTCATAAACAGACCAGCTAACTATTACCAACAAGAGAATGGCTGCCGCACGCATCGTCCAAACTATGAACCTCCGCATATACGCTTCCTGCGGATTCATACGCCGTTCCAACAAACGCCAACTTTTCTCTGCCGAATAACGGCCTCGTGGAGAATGCCCCACTTGTATCAATTCATCCAGCAATCTATCAAAATCGTCCATGCCTATTATCGTTTTTCTTATAAAGACAAACAAAAGAGATAAACTCCCTACTCTATTGACGGAAATTTTTTATTTGATTATCTTCGCAGCCTTATAAAATCATTTAACAAAGATAATTATAATGAAAAAGATTTATTGGCTTACTCTCTTCATCTTATCGTTCCTTTGGACAGGGAATGGCAACCTGAACGCACAAGTGAATGCGCAACTCTTCTACGACTTTGGCAGTGACCGGAAGTTTGCAACCCTCACTTTGGAGATGTTCAAGGGCGACAAATGGGGAAACACCTATTTCTTTGTCGATCACGATTTCAACTACAACGACCATGTGGAAGGACCGAACTTGGCTCCGGGCGGAACTTATATGGAAATTGCCCGTTGCCTCAATTTCTGGCAAGGAAGTCCGGTAGGCGCATTCAGCCTGCATGTAGAATATAACGGCGGCATCACACGAAGTTACCCGATCAACAACGCTTGGCTGTTCGGTATCGACTATTTCTTGCATGACGCAACATTCAAAAACACCCTCAACCTGAAAGCCCTATACAAAACCATCCGCAAACATGGCAGTTCCGTGCCTATGCAACTTTCGGCAGTCTGGTCGTGCCAAGATTTGTTCGGATTGAAAGGAGTCACTTTCTGCGGATTCACCGATTTCTGGTGGGAAGACCATGCTTGCGACTATCAAGCGGACGGTTCATATACCTTGAAGAAAAGCGTGTTCCTCACAGAACCTCAGTTGTGGTACAACATCGGCCACCTTGCAGGATGCGACAATCTCCATGTCGGGACAGAAATCGAGCTGAGCAACCACTTTGGATCCGTTGCCGGTTTCCGTTGCCGTCCCTGTTTAGGTGCGAAATGGATTTTCTAACCAGTTAAGCCATCGCACTCCACCGGGAAGCAACGGGTTAGAGTGTTTCGACTTCGACAGACAAATTTCCACCTGCCTGAGGGATAAGAGAGAAATAAATCGTATATTTGCGAAAATATTAAGTAAAAGAAGATGGACAATTATATTGTATCGGCTCGAAAATACAGACCCTCCACATTTAAAAGTGTCGTGGGACAGAAGAGTTTGACTACTACTCTCAAGAATGCTATACAGAATCACAAGCTGGCTCATGCTTATCTTTCTGTGGTCCGAGAGGCGTAGGCAAGACTTCTTGTGCCCGTATTTTTGCCAAGACAATCAATTGTTTGCATCTCACGGCGGAAGGGGAAGCATGCAACGAATGCGAATCCTGCAAGGCTTTTAACGAACAGCGTTCCTATAACATCCATGAACTGGATGCTGCTTCCAACAACTCGGTGGACGATATCCGATCATTGACGGAAGAGGTGCGCATTCCTCCGGTTATCGGTCAATACAAAGTCTTCATCATTGATGAAGTACACATGCTGAGCCAAGCGGCATTCAATGCTTTCTTGAAAACATTGGAAGAACCGCCACAGCATGCTATCTTTATCTTGGCGACCACCGAAAAGCATAAGGTTTTGCCGACCATCCTTTCCCGTTGCCAAACCTATGATTTCACCCGTATCACCATTGGCGATATCGTCGAGCACCTCCAATATGTCGCTTCATCGGAAGGAATCGCAACGGAACCGGAAGCCCTCAATGTCATTGCCCAAAAAGCTGATGGCGGAATGCGTGACGCACTTTCCATTTTCGACCAAGTGGCAAGTTACACAAACGGGAACATCACTTATCAAGCGGTCATCGACAACTTGAACGTCCTCGACTTCGAGTACTATTTCCAACTGACGGATGCCATTTTGAATAAGAATATCCGGAAAGCCCTGCTCCTTTTCAATGACATCTTGAATAAAGGATTCGACGCACAAAACTTCATCACCGGATTGGCAAGCCATTTCCGGGATTTGATGGTGTGCAAGAATGAAGAGACTTTGGTCTTGTTTGAAGTGGGTGCATCCATTCGTGAACGTTACAAAGAGATGGCGAAGATTTGCCAGGATGCCTTCTTATACAGGGCTATCGAACTGACCAACTCTTGCGACATGAACTACCGGGCGAGCCGGAACAAACGCTTGTTGGTCGAGCTGACCTTGATACAACTTTGCCAGTTGTTGCAACCGGCAGACGATGCTAAAAAAAAAACGCAGTTAGAACCGCTTGAATCGAAAACGAATCAACCCCAAGCATCATCCACCCAACCGACAACTCAGGCAGCAAAGGCAGCGGCAATCACTCAAACGGCTGTGCCGCCTTCGCCCATCCAACAGCAACCCCATATCACTACTCCCGCTTCTGCTCCCCGTAAAACGGGCAAGGCTCCGGTCGGGACTTCGCTAAAAGAGTTGGTGCAGGCAAAAGTGCAGCAGCAAACGGCAATGTATGGAATGGGAAATCAAGACGGAAACACCTTAAACCAGCCATTCACAGAGCAGGATTTGCAAGAGAGTTGGGTGGAATATGCCCACTCCATCGAAAAGAACGCCTACTTACAGAACATCATGCTCAATAATCTGCCGGCAAAGCAGGAAGAAGCCTTTTTTGAAGTGAAAGTCCACAATCCGGGCATGCAAGAGGAACTCATCAACAACACGATTAATATCTTGTCAGCGCTGCGGAACAAACTAAAGAACAGCCATATCCAAATGAGGATAAAAATGATGGAATCAAACGAAAAACATTTGGCTTACACGGCTTCGGAGAAATTCCAACACATGATGGGAATCAATCCGATTATAGCAAAATTGAAAGAAGAATTCAATCTAACTTCCGCATAAAAGGGAACCAAAATGACTATTAAATACGGCTATTTTAAACAACCGTTGTTTTGAAAAAAACATCACGAAGAATTTTTGAAAACGTCCAATGTTTTTTCAAAAACGTCCAATGTTTTTTTCAAAACAACGGTATGTTTTTTTTGGAACTTGCGTCTATTACTAATGATTTGATAGTTAACAAATTAACTCAAATGGATTAATTGCATAAAAATAGAAAGGCGGCATGTCGAATGGTTGTCACGACACACCGCCTTTTTTATCATTTCGGATTATTATTACCCTGTGCGGAAATCAATCCACCCTTTCTTTATGGAAATATTCAATCAAGAACTTCCAGTTGTTCTGGATAATGTCCTTGCCTCTCTCCTCGCCCAACAAACTCTTGGTCTGCGCATCTGCCAACATTCCCCGCTTCACCATCTCAATCAAAAGACTGGTGCTACAATGTTTGACGATGAAGAAACCTAAAGCAGCCTGCTCGGCACGCTCCTTGTTATAGAACGGATTCTTTTCATCCTTGATACAATCGACATCCAAAGTCAGGACCTGAATGCCATCCTCTTCAGAGGCATACACAGCGAAATGGCGTTCTCCCGGTTCAGGTCTGCCATCCTTGAAGTTGATGCCAATCTTCTGGGTCAAGAAATCATAGAATTCCTGCTCGCTCTTCATGTAAAGGATTAAATCATCCGGAACGACCTCCTTGAACTTTTGATAGTCCGGTTTCGCCAATTCCCGTCTCTTTGCATCTTCCGGAGAAACAAAAGCCATGGACTTGTCCGCTTCCTCCTTGAACATCGCATAATCAGGATGATCTTCCGGAATCAGCTTGGAAAGCCACATCGGAGAAGTATATGCCAAGAAAGGCGTGTGGCTGATATGCGCCAACAAGTCATGGAATGTCAGCAAATCTTTCGGATCCACTTGCTTCCCTTCCTTTTCCCAATAACTCTTTGTCGTGTCCGTCAACTCCTCATTTGCATCAGTCACGGGATAAGAATGATAATGGAACCAATACAACAGGTCATTGTATTTCTTCGGGTCATCATCATAACGCGTCTCCTTGCTGAACAAAGCCTGCATGCGCTCGTTTCAGGAGCTGTCGTCCACTCATCACAAAATATTTTATAAATCATATTGGCAGCAGCTTGGTTGGCAGGATTGTCAGGATTCACAAATGTGCCCTTTCTCCAGCCGTGATATTGCTGTGTATAATGCCATAACAGGAACCGGACATCTTCCAAGTTTGCCTCATCTTCATAATAATGGTCGCCCGTCTTATAGAAAGGAAGATAATGTCCATGTCTTTCTTTAAAGTCCGAGATGAAGACACGCCAAATATTCGTTTGGGAAATCACATCTTCATAATATGCCGCCATGCGTATTGCAATCTGCTTGGCTTCATCTCCTTTAAAAGAATTGGTCAATTCCGTCGCTGCCAATATATCATATATGCGATTAGCAATATTTGTATAATAAGCATCTACCGGCGTACTCTGCACATAAGGATGCAATGAGAGCCAATCTTTGGAAAAGATCTTAATGTTCTTCATTTAAAACCGAATTAGTAATTGATAATCTAATTATACGAATGCAAAGCTGTCCACCGGACATTCCATTGCATTAGGGTTGCAAATATAGCATTAAAATTTAACAAGCCGCTGTGATTGTACCCGAATCTTGCCAAGATTGGTAAAATATTTCTATATTTGCAAAAAATATAAACAATCTAAAAGCACTTTATCAAATGGAGGAAAACAAAGAACAAACGAATGGTTTGCCCGAAAACGCCTACAGGGAGTTGAAAAAGGGAGAAGAGTACAAACCGCTGATGCCAGCGGACAAGACTTACAGGGAAGTGACGCCTTGGTCTGTCATGTGGGGATTGATCATGGCTGTCATATTCAGTGCAGCCGCTGCTTACTTAGGATTGAAAGTAGGCCAAGTTTTTGAAGCTGCCATTCCTATTGCCATCATCGCCGTGGGATTGTCAAGCGGTTTCAAGCGCAAGAATGCCTTAGGAGAGAATGTTATCATTCAGTCCATCGGTGCCAGCAGCGGTGTGATTGTTGCCGGAGCTATTTTCACCCTGCCAGCCCTTTACATCTTACAAGACAAATATCCGGAGATAACCGTCAATTTCTTTGAGGTCTTCTTGAGTTCTTTATTAGGAGGTATTTTAGGAATCCTATTATTGATTCCTTTCCGCAAATATTTCGTGTCAACAATGCACGGCAAATATCCATTCCCGGAAGCGACCGCAACAACCCAAGTGCTTGTTTCTGGAGAAAAAGGTGGCAACCAGGCAAAGCCTTTGATTATTGCCGGATTGATTGGTGGTTTGTATGACTTTATCGTAGGAACATTCGGTTGGTGGAGCGAAACGGTCAGCACGACTGTCGTTGGCATTGGAGAAACACTTGCCGAGAAAGCCAAATTGGTCATGAAGGTGAACACCGGAGCTGCCGTATTAGGTTTGGGTTATATCATCGGTTTGAAGTATTCCTTGATTATCTGCGCCGGATCATTCTTGGTCTGGTTGATTATCATCCCTTTGATGTCCGCCCTTTTCTATGACCAAGTATTAACATTCGGCAATGATGCCATCACTGCTACTATCGGAAGCATGAGCCCAGAGTTGATATTCACCACGTATGCACGCCACATCGGTATCGGTGGTATCGCTACTGCCGGAGTTATCGGAATCGTCAAGTCATGGGGAATCATCAAAGGTGCAGTTGGTTTGGCAGCCAAAGAGCTGAAAGGATCAAGCAATGTCAATACCGAATCTGTTCAACGCACACAGAAAGACATCTCTATGAAGATCATCGCTATCGGAGTGATTGTGACTATGGTTATCACCTTGTTGTTCTTCCAATTCGGACTGTTGCATAATTGGTTCTATGCCATCATCGGTTTGCTTTTGGTCGGAATCATTGCCTTCTTGTTCACAACTGTTGCGGCTAACGCTATTGCTATCGTAGGAACCAACCCGGTTTCCGGCATGACGTTGATGACTTTGATATTGGCTTCCATTATCTTGGTGGCAACCGGATTAAGCGGAACTGCCGGAATGGTTTCAGCTTTGATTATCGGTGGAGTTGTCTGCACAGCATTGTCTATGGCAGGTGGTTTCATTACTGACTTGAAAATCGGATATTGGTTGGGAAGCACGCCTGTCAAACAGGAATCATGGAAATTCTTAGGCACATTGGTTTCAGCAGCAACTGTCGGTGGTGTAATCCTTATATTGAACCAAACATACGGATTCACAAGCGGACAATTGGCAGCACCGCAAGCCAACGCAATGGCAGCCGTTATCGAGCCATTGATGAGTGGAGCCGGAGCACCGTGGGCTTTGTATGCAATCGGAGCCGTATTGGCAATCATCTTGAACTTCATGGGCATTCCTGCTTTGGCATTCGCATTAGGCATGTTTATTCCAATCCAATTGAATACGCCATTGCTGATCGGTGGAGCAATCAACTGGTATGTTGGAAGCCGCAGCAAAGATGCAGCTCTTAACAGTGCCCGCTTGGAAAAAGGAACGCTGCTTTCTTCTGGTTTCATTGCCGGAGGAGCATTGATGGGAGTAGTCAGTGCAGCTCTTCGTTTTGCCGGAGTGGATTTGTTCCAAACGGCTTGGGCAGAAAGCAGCGGAGCCGAAGTATTGGCCATTGTGGTTTACATCGCCTTGATTGTTTACTTAGCATATAGCTCTTTGCAGGCGAAGAAAGCATAACTGAAAATATAGTTTGAATGAAAGCACCTATTATTGAAGTAGGCATATTTAGCCGCAAGGCTATCTCCTTTTCTTTCAACGACAATTATATCCAAAATAAAAAGAACACGTTGTTCCAAGGCGGGCAACGTGTTCTTTGGGAAAAGGGGAAAATCATCTTTGAGGGAAATTCTTATGATGAACTCCTGTTCGAGCCGGTTTCGCAAGAGGCGACATTCGACTTGGAGTCCGTGACGATTGGCGTTGATTTCCATTGGCAGCGAGAAGAGACACAGCGTTTCCCCGGTGCTTTAAAGCTATTGGCAACGGAAGAAGGAATCCTTGCCATCAACCGTGTGGATGCGGAACGCTATCTGTCCTGCGTCATCTCATCGGAAATGAACGCCGAAGCTCCAAAGGAATTCCTAAAGGCACACGCTGTCATCTCCCGAAGTTGGTTATTGTCCCAATTGGAGAAGAAAGGACAATCTGCCCAAAAGGAAACAAGTTGCCACCGGGGAGAAGATTACCTCATTCGTTGGTACGACAGGGAAGACCATACATTATTCGATGTTTGCGCAGACGACCATTGCCAACGCTACCAAGGTGTCTCCCGATCTGCCGGGCATCCTAAAATCTTGCAACTTCTCCAAGAGACAAATGGAGAGGTGCTGACCTACCAAGATAATATTTGCGACACGCGTTTCTCCAAATGTTGTGGAGGAGCGACTGAAGAATTTGAACATTGTTGGGAGCCAATCCATCATCCCTATTTATCCCAAGTGAGAGACCTCGATTCTTCCACTCTGCCCGACCTTTCCAATGAGAGGAATGCAGAAGAGTGGATTCGTTCTGCTCCGGATGCCTTTTGCAACACTTCCGACCAACGGTTATTAGGAACCATCCTGAACAACTACGACCAAGAGACAACAGACTTTTATCGTTGGCAGGTGCGCTATTCCCAAGAGGAAATCGCAGAATTGATCCACCGCAAAAGCAGCATCCCTTTTGGACAAATCATTGATTTAATCCCGCTAAAACGGGGAAAGTCCGGAAGAATAGAAGAACTCCGGATTGTCGGGACAAATTGTTCATTCACCGTCGGGAAAGAGTTGGAGATAAGACGAACCCTTTCCGAATCCCATTTATACAGCTCCGCCTTCGTCGTGGACAAAGAGTGGGAAAACGGGGAAAACATTCCTTCTGCATTTGTGTTGTCGGGGGCAGGCTGGGGACATGGCGTTGGATTGTGCCAAATCGGTGCGGCAGTCATGAGCAGCAAAGGATACTCCTATCAACAAATATTAAGCCATTATTTCCCCGGTGCCCAATTAGAAAGACGTTATTAAACAGATAAGACATGAACAGCTACATTATATTATTAATCATAGCCCTTTACTTCGGATTATTATTATTCATCGCCTGGTTGACAGGACGAGGAAACTCCAACAACAATGAAGCCTTCTTTTTAGGCAACCGGAAATCCCCTTGGTACATTGTTTCCATCGGAATGGTCGGGACTTCCTTGTCCGGTGTCACATTTGTTTCCGTTCCAGGAATGGTCCGGGGCATCGACATGACTTATATGCAGACGGTCTTTGGTTTCTTCTTCGGATATGTGCTGATTGCGCAAGTGCTCTTGCCTCTCTATTACAAACTTCAGCTCACTTCCATCTATTCCTACTTAAAAGGACGCATTGGGCTGCGTGGCTATAAGACCGGAGCTTCTTTCTTTCTGATATCCAAGATTGTCGGAGCAGCGGCACGCCTCTATTTGGTTGTCCTAATCTTGCAACATTATGTCTTTAACGCATGGAATGTTCCTTTCTGGATAACCGTGATTCTCAGTATCTTCTTGGTTTGGTTATATACTTTCCGCAGCGGCATCAAAACCATTATATGGACCGACACACTTCAAGCCATCTGTTTGGTTGCCATGTTGATTGTCATCATTTGGCAAGTAAAGGAGAGATTAGATATGACTATCCCGGAAATGGCACAAGCTGTGTCGAACAATCCCCATTTCCGCATCTTTGAATTCTCGGATTGGCACAGCACGCAACATTTCGTCAAGCAGTTCTTCAGTGGTATATTCATCACCATCGTCATGACCGGCCTCGACCAAGACATGATGCAGAAGAACCTTTCTTGCAAAAGTTTACGCGATGCACAAAAGAACATGTATTCATACGGATTCGCCTTTACTCCTGTCAACTTCCTTTTCTTGACATTAGGAGTTTTGCTCCTGATATTAGCCCAAAAGGAACAGATAGAATTGCCTGCCATGAGCGACGACATCCTTCCGATGTTTTGCACATCCGGCATTTTAGGCCACAGCATCCTGATATTCTTTACCATCGGAATCATCGCTGCCGCCTTCAGCAGTGCCGACTCCGCCTTGACCGCCTTGACCACCTCTTTCTGTGTGGACATATTGGATATTGATAAGGAAGATGCAAAACAGGCACGCAAAATGAGGTTGAGAGTCCATCTGCTCATCTCTTTGCTCTTTGCAATCATTATTTTAATCATCAAAGAGCTGAACAACCGGAGCGTGATTGACGCTATTTATATGATTGCTTCCTATACTTATGGTCCGTTATTAGGACTTTTTGTATTCGGTCTTTTCACCAAAAGAGTTCCAAAAGATAAATATGTTCCGTATATTTGCATCGTTTCTCCTCTTTTATGCTACGGCATCAGTTATTGGGGAACGCATTTTGCCGGTTACACATTCGGATATGAACTATTGATGCTGAATGGGTTCATCACATTTGCCGGCCTTTGGATGTTGTCTAAAAGAAATCATAAAGAAGAATATACAAATGGAAATTAAAAGCGCAGAATTTGTTATCAGCAATACCGATGTCCGAAAATGCCCTGAGGGGAATCTGCCGGAATATGCTTTTATCGGGAGAAGTAATGTCGGCAAATCGTCCCTGATCAACATGATTACTAATAAAAAAGGACTTGCCATGACCTCCCAAAAGCCGGGGAAAACGCTTTTGATTAACCACTTCTTGATCAATGACAATTGGTTTTTGGTGGATTTGCCCGGTTATGGTTATGCACAGCGGGGAAAAGAGGGACGGGAGAATATCCGGAAAATCATTGAGAATTATGTCCATTACCGCGAACAACTGACCTGTTTGTTTGTCTTGTTGGATTGCCGCCACGAACCTCAGAAGATTGATTTGGAGTTTATGGAATGGTTGGGAGAAAACGGTGTCCCTTTTGCCATTATCTTTACCAAAACGGACAAGATTAGCAAGAGCCGTTTGGCCAGCAATATCGAGCAATACAAGAAACGCCTGTTGGAAACATGGGAAGAGCTACCAACTATATTGACCTCTTCTTCGGAAACGAAAAGCGGGAAGGATGAAATCTTGGACTTCATTGATAACATCAATAAAGGCATTGAAGAGGAAGAATTGGATTAAACAATCCCCAGAATAAGAAAAGGCGGTGTGTCATTCATAATAACCATTTGACACACCGCCTTTTATTTTACCTCTTTCTTATTCCTAAAACTACTTCTGAATGTGGGATGCGACCAATTGGAGAAGCCGCTGCGTCTCTTCTATTGGATTTTCCGCTTGGACTATAGTTCCGGAAACGGCAATGCCGGTGATGCCCGTCCGCATCAAATCCGGAATATCTTCCTCGGTGATGCCTCCGATTGCATATATCGGCAACATGATGCCTTCATCGGCACATTTCCCCACAATATGCTTATAACCTTCCAGTCCCAAAACCGGACTCAACTTCTGTTTGGTCTGCGTGAAACGGAAAGGTCCCAAGCCGATATAAGATGCACCTTGGCGGGCAGCATTCTGAATATCTTCAAAAGTATTGGCTGTCGCCCAATCCAAAAAGGCTTCTCCGGATTGGCAGCCTCCACGATTGCTTTCGCCTCAGCGATGGGCATATCATTTTTACCCAAGTGGACAGCGGAAGCAGAGCAAGCGAGCGCCATCTGTACATCGTCGTCGATACAGAATAACGCATCATACTTTGCACAGAGAGCTGCAATGCGCTTGGCCATTTCCAAATCCAGCCCCTGTTTCATGCGCAATTGCACCCAACGACCTCCGCCTTGCAGGAACATTTCCGCCTCCTCATATTCTGTATAGTGTTCCGTCCGATGTGTAATCAGCATCAACCGTTTGCCAATTTCTAAATTTCGTATCATGATTCTTTTATGAATTATGGGATAATACATTCTGCATCTCCATCAAATGGTTGTTTGCCTCCAGACAAGGAAGTGTTCCCCACAACGCTCCCAACACAGCTACTCCTCCGAATGGAATCTCCTGCAACAAAGGAATCGTCTCAGCACTTATTCCACCCAAAGCAAATATCCTTTCATTGATAATACCTTCTTTAGCCGCTGCCATCAATTCCTCTTTAGGGAAACCCGAGCCATAACCCGATTTGGAAATGCTGGGAAAAACAGGGCTTAAGAAAAGATAATCCAAATCCGGATGCTCCTTCAGTTCCGAAATGGAATGGCAAGAACGGCTGACCGTCCCTTTAAAGGAGAGCAGTGGATTGGGATTCCTTTGGTTAAGATGAATGCCACCCAAGCTAAACTCCCCAGCCAAATCGAAATGGTCGTGCAAAACAATCCGGGAATAATTCGCCGGGGCGATATTATCCAACAACACCTTAACCGATTCCCAGTCTGCGTGCGGCTTTCTTAAATGCAACCGCTCCAACCCCGAACAAAAAGAGAATTAATCATCTCTGCCTCTTCCGGGAAAAAGTCGGGCAAAGTTATGGCTACCAGCTTCTTCATCCGCATGTGATCTTATGAAGTTCCTGTGGAGCAAAGAGATGGTTTACCGGTCCATGCCCATGTCCAGCTTGCACATCCGCTCCGGCAGCAATGGCTTGCGCTATATAATCCTCCGCTTTGGCGATAGCTTCACGCAGTTCCAAACCGAGAGCCAATCCTGCCGTGATGGCAGCCGACAGCGTGCATCCCGTCCCATGAGTATTAGACGTCCCAATCTTCTTCTTGCGGAAAAAGGCAAGTCGTTGGCTCTTCCCGTCATAAAACAGGTCATCCGAATCTTCCCCATCCAAATGACCGCCTTTCAACAAGACCGCCTTCAAATGCTTTTCCTCCACCATTCTCTTCGCCATCTCTTCGCCATTTGCCCGGTCTATTCGCACCCCGCTGATACATTCCGCTTCCGGAATATTCGGTGTCACCAATGTTGCCCTTGGCAAAAGTTCATTGACCATCAACTCTATGGCATCTTCTTTCAAGAGGACAGAACCACTGGTTGCTACCATCACTGGGTCAACCACCACCCATTTAGGTTGGTATTTGTCAATCGCTTCCACAACCAGTTTGACAGTTTCTTTGTCATTCAACATCCCCGTCTTGATAGCATCAATGGTGAAGTCCGAGAAAACGGCATCCAATTGTCCCTTCAACACTTCAGGAGCGACTGCTTGCACAGCTCGG
The DNA here is from genome assembly GCA_022009975.1 of Phocaeicola vulgatus. Lineage (GTDB taxonomy): Bacteria > Bacteroidota > Bacteroidia > Bacteroidales > Tannerellaceae > Parabacteroides. Next base: position 1,522,312 of record CP091733.1, read on the forward strand.
ACACCTAAAGTGTTTGGGCTGTAATAGCAGTGATGGCAGTCATTCCATAAACACCCCAAGCGGAAAAGGTTTTCAAATCCGCCTGGATGCCAGCCCCGCCGCAACTGTCGGAGCCGGCAATGGAAAGAGCTGTAGGATATCTTTTCATTGTTTATTCTTATCTATTTGTTCCTGGACAATAGCATCCACAACTGCAACCGTCGTCAAGTTCAAGATGTCACGAGTAGAACTCTCCACATCCGTGAAATGGATAGGCTTGTTCAATCCCATCTGAATCGGACCGATTGATTCCACATATCCCATTTCAAGCATCAACTTATATGCACTATTCGCGGAGCTCAAGTTCGGGAAAACCAAAGCATTCACATCTTTGCCCTTCAGCTTGTTGAATGGATACATATCGTCACGCAACTTCTTGTCAAGGGCGAAATTCACCTGCATCTCACCGTCCACCAAGATGTCCGGGTGATTCTTGTGAAGATATTCAATGGCATCATGCACCTTCAGCGGGCTTCCCTGCTTGTCCGCACCGAAGTTGGAATAGGACAACATAGCCATAACCGGTTCGTGTGCAAAGAATTTGACCGCATCATTCGTCAAACGGGCGATATCAATCAATACTTCCGTGGAAGGATGGCGGTTAATCAAAGTATCCGACATGAAGAATGTCCCCTTCTTTCCGGAAATGATGTGCATCGCTCCGAAATGCTTATAAGGAGCACGAATGCCGATAATCTGCTCTGCCATCTCGGTAATCTCCGAATAACGGCTATAAACGCCCGTGATGAAAGCATCCGCATCACCCGTCTCGACCATCATCATTCCAAAGGCATTGCGGTCAAACATGATTTCACACGCTTCGGAATAGGTGACACCTTCGCGTTCCCTCTTCTTTGACAAGATGCGTGCATAACGGTGGCGGCGGTCTGTCTCGGCATCCGAGCGCATATTGATAATCTCGATTCCATCCAAATTGATGTTCTCATCACCTGCCAACTTATGCAGATAATCCCAATTCCCAACAAGACAGGCTGGCAAACACCTTCAGCCTTCGCCTCCGCAGCAGCCTTCAACATATTGATATGGTTGGCTTCCGCAAAAACGACACGCTTCGGATTGGCCTTCGCCATATCAGTAAAGGACCGCAACAACTTATTGTCATATCCCATCATCTCCCTCAAATGGTTGGCATATCCATCCCAATCAGTAATGGTGTGACGAGCTACTCCCGATTCAATCGCCGCTTTAGCCACAGCACAAGAGACACGGGTCAGCAAACGCGGATCCAAAGCCTTCGGCAAAATATAATCCCTTCCGAAAGTCGTGCGCTTCAACTTATAAGCAGCGTTCACCACATCGGGCACAGGCTCTTTCGCCAAATGGGCAATAGCATAAACAGCAGCCAATTTCATCTCTTCGTTGATGGCCATCGCATGAGTGTCCAATGCACCTCTGAAAATATAAGGGAAGCCCAACACGTTATTGATTTGGTTGGGATAATCCGAACGCCCCGTGGCGAAGATAATGTCATCACGGGATTCCATCGCATCGGCATAGGAAATCTCCGGATTCGGGTTCGCCAATGCAAACACAATCGGGTTGACATTCATCGAGCGGACCATCTCCTTTGTCAGGACATCCGCAACAGAAAGCCCCAAGAACACATCCGCTCCGGCAACAGCTTCCTCCAAAGTATTGACATTGGCAGAAGTGGCAAATTCCCTCTTCTGATCATTCAAGTTGGTGCGGCGGGTGGAAATAACGCCCTTGCTGTCACACATGATGATGTTCTCCTTGCGTGCGCCCAGCATCAAGTACAATTTCGTGCAAGAGATAGAAGCGGCTCCTGCCCCATTGACCACAATCTTGACATCTTCAATCTTCTTACCAGCCACTTCCAAAGCATTCAACAAGCCGGCTCCTGAGATAATGGCAGTTCCATGCTGGTCGTCATGCATCACCGGAATATCCAGTTCCTGCTTCAAGCGCGTCTCTATTTCAAAGCACTGGGGAGCTTTGATATCTTCCAAGTTGATGCCGCCGAAAGTCGGAGCAATCGCCTTGACCGTCTCTATAAATTTCTGCGGGTCTTTCGTTCACCTCAATGTCAAACACATCTATCCCGGCAAAAATCTTAAACAACAATCCTTTGCCTTCCATTACCGGCTTTCCAGCCATGGCACCAATATCGCCCAAACCCAAAACAGCCGTGCCATTGGAGATGACAGCCACCAAGTTTCCCTTTGCTGTGTATTTATAAGCATCCAATGGATTCTTCTCTATTTCCAGACAAGGCTCCGCAACACCGGGTGAATAGGCCAAAGATAAATCGGTTTGTGTACTATACGGTTTGGTAGGGATAACCTCTATCTTTCCAGGTTTGCCTTCCGCATGATAACGCAAGGCATCCTCTTTTGTAATTTTTGCCATAAATCCAATCTTTTTGTATTAAAGTTACTCTAAAAGTAACGCAAATGTACATATTTAATATGAAAATATAACAGAAATCGGAATAATTCCATCATTCCAACTTCTCTATCTCTTTTAACCACAAAGCTGCGACCGCATCACTTGGCATCCGCCAATCCCCACGGGGCGAGAAGCTGATGCTTCCCACTTTCGGTCCGTCGGGCAAACAACTACGCTTGAACTGCTGCTGGAAGAAGCGGCGGAAGAAGGTATAAAGCCATTTGCGAATGACCTCTTTCGGATAAGCATCCCCGAAGGCTATCTGTGCCAAGTAATAAATCTTGGACGGAGCAGCACCGAAGCGGATGAAGTGGTACAAAAAGAAATCATGTAATTCGTATGGACCCACCAAGTCTTCTGTCTTCTGTTTGATATTGCCCTCTTCGTCGGCAGGAATCAATTCCGGGCTGATGGGCGTATCGACAATATCGAGCAACGTCGCCCGTGAAAATTCGTCCACACGGTTATTCGCTACCCATTCCACCATATATTTAACCAAAGTCTTCGGGATGCTTGCATTCACTCCATACATGGACATGTGGTCGCCATTGTAAGTTGCCCAGCCTAATGCCAATTCCGACAAATCGCCTGTTCCGATGACCAATCCATTTTCACGGTTGGCGACATCCATCAGCAACTGCGTACGCTCGCGCGCTTGGGAATTCTCATACGTCACGTCATGCACCGAGGCATCATGGCCAATGTCTTGGAAATGTTGCATACAGGCTGCCTTTATCGATATCTCTTTCAGTGTGACACCCAACGACTGGATGAGGTTCACCGAGTTATGGTAAGTCCTGCCCGTCGTTCCAAAGCCGGGCATCGTGATACCGATTATCCGTTTGCGGGGAATATCCAATTTGTCAAAGGTCATGACAGTGACCAACAACGCCAACGTGGAATCGAGTCCTCCGGAAATGCCGACAACCGCTGTCTGCGCATGCGCATGCACCAATCTTTTCGCCAATCCTGCCATCTGTATTTGGAAAATCTCTTCACAACGGTCGTCCAATTCTTTCCCCTTAGGAGTAAATGGGAAAGGATTGACCGGGCGTGTCAAGGCGTTCACCTCTTTCCGTGTATATTGCGGCAATTCAAATTCCAATTGGAATCCGCGCTCGGTGTCCGCTTGGTCCATTCCCGATGCGAAGTTGTTGGAAACCATCCTGTCATGACGCAAATACTCCACATCTATTTCGGAAACAATCAACTGGTCATCCAACGAGAAACGTTCGGATTCTGCCAATATCGTCCCGTTCTCTGCTATCAGGGAACTTCCGGAAAAGACAAGGTCGGTCGTGGATTCCCCGAAGCCGGATGAAGCATAGACATAACCACAAAGGCAACGGGCGGACTGCTGGGCAACCAACTGCCTGCGGTAGGCATGTTTCCCAATCAGTTCATTGCTGGCGGAAAGGTTGAAGATGATGTCTGCCCCAAGCATGGTGAGTTCGGAACTGGGCGGGACGGGCATCCATAAATCTTCGCATATCTCGACTCCCACCGTGCAACCGGGAGCGCAAAAGAGGATTCGTTTCTGCATCGGATAGGAATCGCCTCCTATCTGCACAATGTCGTCCGGCAAGTCATTGGCGGAGGTGAACCATCTCTTCTCTTGGAACTCCTTGTAGTTCGGCAAGTAGGTTTTGGGCACGACTCCTATTATCTCTCCTTGTTGGATGGCGACAGCCGCATTGATCAGCCGGTTGTTTGTCCGCAAAGGCAATCCGACAAATGCCAACAAAGGCAGGTCTGCCGTGTTGTCCACCAACCGGATCAATGCTTTCAGCATCCCGCAACAGGGTTTCTTGGGAAAAGAGATCCATGCAGGTGTATGCGGTGATGGAGAGTTCCGGGAAAGCTATCATCTGTACGCCTTTGTCCGCTGCCCGGCGCATCATCTTCTCTATCTGGGCAATATTATAATTACAATCCGCAACTTGCACACGGGGCGTGGCTGCTGCGACTTTTACAAATCCGTATTCCATATCGTTCTTATTGATTATTTATACAAAAGTATGGAAAAAAAGCGGGTTTTCATCCAACAACAGTCCACTATTATATATGTATGCCATAATGATGCTTCACCTCGTCCATCACAAAGGTGCTTTCTATTGACCCCAAACTCTCAATCGTCCCCAAGACATTCAATATAAACTCTTGATAATACTTCATGTTCGGTGCATGGATCTTTAACAAGTAATCATAACTCCCGGAGATATTATAGCACTCTGTCACCTCCGGAATCTCATGGATTACCCGGGCAAAGTCAGCTGCAATCTCACGGTTCATCCGCCTCAGTTTCACATTACAAAAGACAATGAAGCCTTGATTCAGCTTTTCCGCATCTAACACGGCAATGTATTTCTTGATATAACCGCTGTTTTCCAAACGGCGCAACCGCTCGAAAACGGGAGTCGATGAGAGATTGACCCGCGCCGCAAGCTCTTTGGTTGTCAGACGTGCATTCTCCTGGAGTGTGCGGAGAATAAGCAAATCCACTTTGTCTAATTTATCTGTATTTGTTACCATAGAATATTATTCTGCCAAGCTGTTTAAATTATTACTATCTCCTTTCATTTATTCTTTAACAATAGGCAAATATAGATATATTCTCTGAATTATTCAAAATATTTGGAAGAAGCATCTATGCAACTATACATTTGCATCAGAAACAAATAGAGAAACTAATTGGAAGTTTAATTAAAAAAGTATACAATTATGGCAACAAAGAATTTGCATTTCGAGACATTACAACTTCATGTAGGACAAGAACAAGCCGACCCCGCTACAGATGCCCGCGCCGTGCCTATTTACCAGACGACCTCTTATGTGTTCCACAACTCGGCACACGCTGCCGCAAGATTCGGTTTACAAGACCCCGGCAATATTTATGGCCGTCTGACCAATTCGACCCAAGGCGTTTTCGAACAACGTGTAGCTGCCTTGGAAGGTGGCGTGGCTGGATTGGCTGTCGCTTCGGGTGCCGCCGCCATCACTTATGCCTTCCAAAACATAACCCGTGAAGGCGACCATATCGTAGCTGCCAAAACCATCTACGGCGGGACATATAACTTGTTGGCACACACATTGCCCACCTACGGAGTAACAACGACTTTCGTTGACCCGGAAGACCTTTCCAACTTTGAAAAGGCCATTCAGGAGAATACAAAAGCGGTGTTTATCGAGACATTAGGCAATCCGAACTCAAACATCATCGACATCGAAGCGGTTGCCGAAATCGCCCACAGACATAAAATCCCTTTGATTATTGACAATACATTCGGGACTCCTTACCTAATCCGTCCGATTGAACACGGTGCGGACATCGTAGTCCATTCGGCAACGAAGTTCATCGGAGGCCACGGATCTTCATTGGGCGGTGTCATCGTTGACTCCGGCAAGTTTGACTGGAAAGCATCCGGCAAATTCCCTCAATTGACTGAACCGGACCTCAGTTATCATGGCGTGCGCTTTGTCGATGCTGCCGGAGCAGCAGCTTATGCCATCCGCATCCGCGCCATCTTGCTCCGTGACACCGGGGCAACCATCAGCCCGTTCAACGCATTCATTTTGTTGCAAGGTTTGGAAACCCTCTCCTTGCGTGTGGAAAGGCACGTCGAAAACGCATTGAAGGTGGTTGAGTTCTTGAAGAACCATCCAAAGGTTAAACGGGTCAATCATCCGTCATTGCCCAACCATCCCGACCATGCCCTTTATCAAAGATACTTCCCGAAAGGAGCTGGTTCTATCTTCACCTTTGAAATCGAAGGAGGACAAGAAGAGGCGTTCCGCTTTATCGACAGCCTTGAAATCTTCTCTCTTTTGGCAAACGTGGCAGATGTCAAATCATTGGTTATCCATCCTGCCAGCACGACTCATTCCCAGTTGAACGAGGAAGAGTTGAAGGAACAAGATATCACTCCTGGAACCATCCGTCTATCTATAGGCACTGAGCATATAGATGATTTGATTGCTGATTTGGATCAGGCATTAGCCAAAATCTAATGAATCATGAGTGACCTGGTTACAATCACCACATGGCATCCGGAATACCGCAACTCATTCATTTCCCTTAACCGGGAATGGATTGAGCGGTATTTCCGTTTGGAAGCATGCGACTATAAGCTATTAGGCAACCCGGAAAGCGAGATAATAGACAAAGGAGGGGAAATCTTTTTTGCCATATCCGGAAACAAAGTCGTAGGTTGCTGCGCTTTGGTATGCCATGCACAAACAGGGCAATACGAATTGGCAAAAATGGCTGTTTCCCCATTGTTCCAAGGAGAAGGCATCGGCTACCGGTTAGGCTTAGCCCTCATCAACTTCGCCCGCCAGAAAGGAATTGATACGCTTTTTTTAGAAGCAAACACCCAATTGGAAGCGTCCGTGAAACTTTACCACAAATTAGGGTTCGCAAAGGTTGATGATTACCATCCTGCCTATAGCCGGTGCAACTTGTATATGGAGATGAAGCTATAACCGTTTTTCCTTTACCACCATTACCGCCATTGCCGCAAGGAACAGGAAGATGCCGCCTGTCAACAAGGCATAAATGGCATGTCCTTGATAACATTCACGGACAATCCAACCGTGAATCAAGCCGTTCGTAATCTGAGGAATGGTAATAAAGAAATTGAAAATCCCCATATATGTCCCCATCTTCTCTGCCGGCAAGCTGTCCGAAAGGATGGCATAAGGCATTGCCAATATGCTAGCCCAAGCAATTCCGACTCCAACCATGGAGAAATACATTCCGGTGACATCTTCGAGCCAATAGAGGGAAAGCAATCCCAAACCGCCCAAAGTCAGGCAAACGGCATGGGTCAATTTCCTGCCTATCCGTTTGGCTATCGGGATAAGGAACAGGGCAAACAGCATGGCTACGAAATTATAGACGCTGAACAATTCGCCCACCTGATCTCCTGCCAACGCATATTCTTGCGACGCTGGATCCGTGGCGCCATACAGATGTTCCGCTATTGCAGGCGTGGAATAAACCCACATGGAAAAGAGAGCGAACCAGGCGAAGAATTGGCAAAGCCCAAGCTGCAACATGATTTTCGGCATACGGATAATGTCCTGCAATATTTCCAGCAAGCCATTGCCCGATCGGTGCTTTTCTTCTTCGGCATGGTCCGATGCATTGAATTCAGCCATTTCTGCAGGAGAATACTCTTTCGTTTTTACGATGGTCCATAAAACGCTGCCAAGCAGGATAGCGGCTCCCGCATAAAAGGCATATTTCACATTGTCCGCCACCTCGCCTGCCACGGCAGTATTGGACAAACCGAAGATGTTGTGCATGAGGCTGGGCAAAAGAGAACCGACCACGGCACCGATGCCTATCAAAAAGGTCTGGACGGAAAAGCCCGTCGTGTGTTGTTCGTCGGGAAGCATGTCCCCTACCAATGCCCGGAATGGCTCCATCGCGATGTTAATGGACGCATCCATCATCATCAACATGCCGGCTCCTATCAATACAGGGGAAAGGATGGCACTTTCCGTCCCCGGAGAAAGGAACAGGCCTGCGTTCGGCATCAACACCAAGGCGATGGTGGTCAATATGGAACCAACCAGGAAAAAGGGTCTCCTTCGCCCCAAACGGCACCATGTCCGGTCGGAATAATGCCCGACTATGGGTTGGATGATCATGCCTGTGATAGGTGCGGCAAGCCAAAAGAGGGACAACTGCTCCACGTCCGCACCATAAACCTGCAGGATCCTGCTTGAATTGGCATTTTGCAAGGCAAACCCAAACTGGATGCCTAAAAAGCCGAAGGTCAGATTCCATATCTGCCAAAGCTCAAAAACGGTTTCGTCTTCATTGTTCAATATTTTAAATAGATTAGCTTACTTACAAAGATTCACCGGAACTGTATTCCTTTCGCTTCGCTCACGTGCCCGTTGCCATCGATGTGCACAGGAATGAATGTGACCTGCCACAAGTCGGCAGGGAACACGCGCGGGCAATAGAGTTCTATTTTGTTCCATCCTTCATGCAGGGGCAAATAGGCTGGCTGGCGCAACCAGCAGAATTGTTCTTTCGTGTATGGGTCTTCCTGCGGCGCTTTATGCCAAGTAGGATAAAAATAACGATACTTGCCTGGTTCGTTCCACGGGAATTTCGGGAACACCTCTTCCCCATTGACGAAAAGGCGGCCTTGTGCTTCCCACTCGCCTTGCCAACCAATTCCATCGGACATCTTTGATGACCGGGACGGGGAATCAAACCCGAGCCATGCAGTAATAGTGGTGTCCGACTCGACATATATCTCCGTTTTCATCCATGCATCCATCGTAGGCAGCACCTTCACGCCATTTTGGGAACAAAAGGCCTTCATGTCAACCACTCCTCCCCGTGCTTTGCGCCATTGCATACTTTCCTTCGATGTGCCACGGCGTTGGGGCAATGTCACCTGCCAAGGCTGCGAAGCATTCGCCACCCATCGCATATCCCAATCATACAACCAACGGTCACGGTGATAAGAGAGGCGGCTTTCAAAGTCTGCCAACAGCTGGTATGCCTCATTATCTTCCAACGGGACCAGCCATTCCTCCTTAATGGGCAACACCTTGCCACCCCGCCAATAGCGTTCGGCAAAAGCAAGCAGATTGTTGGGCATTCCGTTTTGCGGGAAAGTGAGCCTCTTGTCAGCCACACGCACGTCATTCCAAAGGCACAAGATTCCGCCCATTGCTTCATCGTTGGCCTTTTCCACCCCGTTAGGTGTATGCAGGATGTTTTTGGTGACATTGAGTATCGGGCTGGCTATATTAAGATAGCCTTGGTAAGAGTCGATATATCTGCCGCCATAGCCGTTTTCCTCGATGCTTTCGCCCGTCGCACTGCTCCATACTTGCCTGATTGTTCCTGACGAAGGTGTCAATCCTGGATCCCAGGCAATCGGTGTACGACCATGCGCCCGCACGATATCTTCACAGAATTTCATGAACTCATCCGGATTATCTACATGCACCTCGTCTGAACCGATATGGAAATAGGGGCAATCCTTTGCCGGTATCTCACGGAAAAACTCCTCCAAACAATCCTTCAGGACTTTCATTCCTTCCGGTGAAGCCATTCCAAAGCCGAATGTGTCGTTGAAAAAACGGCTGTGCCCCGGCATGTCAATCTCCGGCAAGATGGTGATGCCCCGTTCACGGGCATAAGCTATCACCTCTCGTATCTCATCATAAGTATAATATTTCCCCTCGTCCCTGCCTTTGTATTGGTACTTAGGGTCATTAAGTTGCGGATAGGCTTTGCATTCTATACGCCATGCCGGATTGTCTGTCAAGTGCCAATGAAAGAAATTGATTTTGTATTGGGAAAATAAATCCAATTCTTTCTTCAGCATATCCACCGGACGGAAGTTGCGCCCCGTATCATGCATGAATCCACGGATAGGAAAGGCCGGCCAGTCGCGGATGGTTACTTTGGGATAAGACCCATCACTGCCTTCAAGCTGCCGGAGCGTCGCTTTTGCCCACACCAATCCTTGAGGGGTACGGGCACGCAATATCGCTTTGGAACCGCTGACTACCAATGTATATCCTTCGTCCGGTAATTGCAAACGGGGATTGACTTGGGCATCCACCTGTCTGAGATGGATCCGATGGGAAGTATCTGCCTTCATCTCTCTCGGCATAGGGATAAGTTGCTGCGCTGCCACACTTCCACTTAAAGCGATAGCAGCCGCCGCTATAATCAGGCGTATATTATTCAGTATATTACACATTTTCGTAACTGTTTTCATGGTAAACGATTTATGATTTAGCTACGGCAAAGATAAGCATTAAAGTTGAAATATGTATCCTTTCTTCACCTTAAAAGGGGGCTTCCCCCACTTTCCATCAAGACATAGTTTGTACTACGCCGCCTTCTCCTGCTTTTTTTAATAACTTTCCCAAACAAGGTCACGGATGTTAAAGATTACGGGGGCAAAGGTAAGGCGGCAGGAAAGCGTGGAGTTGACGGAGACGTCATAACACGTCCCAAGTTGCATATTTTTGCACATTCCTGCATTTTCCTGCACATTCCTGCATTTTCCAGCACCATCTTGCAGTTTCTTCCGCTTTTACGTTCGTTTTGCTTCCGTTTACAAATATTCACAGAAAAGAAGGGTTTATTTGGGAAAAAACAACCGTTGTTTTTGAAAAAACATCGGACGTTTCCGGAAAAACATTGGACGTTTTTGGAAAATTCGGACGTTTTTGATGGGTGTTTTTGGATGGGGAAAAAAATGCTCAAAAAAACGACTGCGATAACAAAAATCGGACAATTACCTAAAAAATGGAACAATCGCAGTTTGCTAAAATGTCGATAATTGATTGAAATTTAATTGTTTATCCCATTATGGCAAATTTGATGATTGCATAAAAATATTGGCAAAAAAATACGCATGGAACTCGATTAAAGCATGAAATTTTGATGCAAAACCGCAAAAAAACACGCTTTAACTCAAAAAAAGTATGAAAAAACCGCTATAAAGAATAGAATAGAATAGAATAGAATAAAATTCTCTCTCTCTCTAAAGCGCGTGCGAGAGAAAAAAATTTAATGAAAAAACGCAAAGTGAATAAATGTTAATGATTAATTTATCTTTGGTTTTACTTGCTTTCGCAGAAATTAATGCGTATATTTGCAACGCAATCAGATGGGAAACGGATCCTTCCTCGATTGAATTTTTTTCAAAATAATTTTTTTCACAAAAACAACTATGGGAATTTCAAAAATGACTGAAATCTTACAAACAACTGAAAACTCGGAACCGACGGAAATTTTAAAGGCAAACGACTGTGCCAGAGCTTTAGCGAAGAACCTGACGGCAAGCAACAAACTTGCCGTGAAAGGCGAAGCCTTATTGAAAGCTATTGACAAAACCGACATCCCTGACAAAATGCTGGAGGAAATCAAAAGGTCCTTTAAATCGCCCTTAGGGGGAAAATTTGTTGGATGCTGTTTTCCGTTTCGATGGCGAATCATTCAACCTAGCTGTTTATTCCACTTGTGACTAGTATTGACTGAGAACACTTAGAACGTAATGATTACTCGTATCGCTATAATTGAGGGAAGCGAAAGAGAAGCCGGAGAGGAGATTGATATTCCAATTTTTTTGCCTATATTTGCCTCATAAAATATAAAAAACGACCCCAAAGAAAAGGCATTACACCAACATCACACAGAGTTGGTGAAGGCAAATTACCAACATTGAACAAATAGCAAAAGCTATGTCAGAAAAGAAAGAATTCATTTCTACCCGGCAGGGTGTTAAATATCTTGATTTATTCGCTGGTGCAGGAGGCTTCAGCGAAGGATTCATGCAAGCTTATACTGATGACAAGTATTATGATTTTCGTTTGGCAAGTGACATAAATGAGAACTGCGAACTAACGCACCGTGTACGTTACAACAAAATGCTCGGTCTCGACACGAAGTTCGTGTGCCAGGATATTATGGACGACTCCTTTTTACCAAACCTTCTCAAAGAAATCGGGAATGAGGAGATTGATGTTGTAACAGGTGGACCAAGTTGCCAATCGTTTAGTCTCGCTGGACGCAGGAAAAAACTTGATAAACGAGACGACCTGTTTTTCCATTATCTGAAAGTCATCAAGGCTTTACGTCCAAAATATTTTGTCATGGAGAATGTGAAAGGAATCCTTACCAAGGATGGAGGGCGAATTAAGAAAAGAATACTTCGTGAGATTAGATCAATCGTTGATGATGCAAAGATGAATTTACTTTATGCATTTATGGAGGATATATTGAAACCCAAGATGTCAAGTTCCTTATACTATGCCCTGTACGTCAGACTTTGCATGGAAACGTCCGCTGGCAATTGGGAAAAGCAGAATGAGATTTTCTTTAACAATCTTGACCAGCAGTTAAAAGATGTCACCAAGCACTTACCATACAGCGTAAGCAAGAGTGACGAAAGCGTGAACACTATTCGTCATGGTCTATTATTGCTGAAAATAAAACAGCAGCGTGAATCCATTCGCCAACAAATTATCCAGCTGAAAACCTGTGCGCATATTGACAATGACACATTTGTGGATAGCTATAATGCCATTATTGAGACAATTTCAGATGAGCAGATTCTTGAAAAAACGCTAAATGCAATCGATAAGGTCGCTGAAATGGGAGAATGCAATGTAGAAGCCAATGCTTTAAAGAGTTCTTTAAAAATCCTTACATCAACTTTTGACGAGTGTATAGAGTACATCCAAGAGCAACTAAAAGACAATGCAAGCCATTCAGCTCACCTCAACGAATTAATGAAGGAAATACGCCTCTATAATATCGCAGAGCCACTTGTGCTTCTCTCTGCCAACTATGGTGTTCCCCAAAACCGAGAACGGGTTGTTTTCATCGGATGCCGAAATGACCAGGAAATAATCAATGAAATTCCCGCGACCGTTACAGAAGAGGAAAAGGTAAAGGTCTATGAAGCTCTTTGGGATTTGAATATGATAGGCAATGGAGAAACGATTACTTCATACAAGAAGCCTCTGCTGATTTCAAAATATGAGAGAAGCAAGATTCTACGTGCTATCCAGGGCGAACCAGACAATCATGGCCTTCTATTCTCGGAATGGTCAAATCGGACGTTTAGGTCATCGTTTCTCTTTTGACACAGAACCTTTCTATGTCGTGAATTTGGAAGAGTTGGACAAGCCAAATAAACATCAACACATGCAACTCTTCAATCACCAATCCAGCCAGCAGAACGATACTGTTCGTGAAAGATTGAAGATAATTGCTGAACATGGAGACTATGACGAGGCAAAAACCGAGTTGAAGAAAAGAGGATTGGAATCACAGAAACGCAACTATGTGGTTTTAGACCCATTGGGACAGAGCCCGACAGTTTGCACCATGCCGGATGATTTCATTCATTATTCAGCCTATAGACCTATGACAGTACGTGAAATGGCCCGACTCCAAAGTTTTGACGATTCCTTTGTGTTCCAAGGAAAACGACAGACGGGAGGGAACAACCGCCAGAAAGAAATACCTCAATACACTCTTGTGGGCAATGCCGTTCCACCTTTGATGGCAAGAGCTATTGCTAATACATTGTTAAAACACATCAAATAGAAAGGATTGCCACATGATAAATATGCGTCCGTTTACCGCCTTCGAGCAGAAGAATTTAAAATTCCTCGTGAACCACAATGTCAAGTTCACACAAGTTGAGATTACCCCGACTGGTTTAGGCAAGGGCATTCTCGACTCAACTGCTCCTATGCGAGCCTATTTCCTCGAAAATGGGATTCACAACTATGAAGAACAGCTCCAAGGTCAAGAGTATAAGCAGATAAAAGCGGCTTGTATCCTTACAGATACAACCCAGTTCATCACAAAAGCATCCTTCTATCGTCCCAACACAAAGAAAGGCGACCCACGGATGTGGATTTACGGCTTTGGTTCATACACGATAGGGAATGACATACACGTCTTATTTTGGCATGATGGGTGCCTATACAGCATCAATATCACTCGCATCGACATTGAGGAATGCTACAATTCTGCGATTATCACACCTATGCAGGAGGTACTGAAAGCAATCAACGAAGAAGGAAATTCTGTATCAAAGGAACTCCTTAGACGTTTCCAATCAGTTAAAGGACAATGGTTTGAATCGGAAGTGACAGCAGACACTGGCATCGGAAGGACGATTGAATCATTCCTTGGCATTAGCATGAACAGCGATAAAACCCCTGATTATAAAGGTATTGAGCTAAAGAGCCACCGGGAAAAGAGAAGTGCCAAGAAGAACGTTCTATTCACCCAAACGCCAGATTGGGACATCAGCGTTTTGAAGTCCGGCCGTGAAATTGTCGATAAGTACGGCTATATTAAAGAGGATGGATTCAAGACCTATCAGAACACCGTTCAATGCGCACCTCCGAATAGTCACATGTTATTCTTGAATGTCAACCATTTATACGAGCGACTTGAACTAAAAGCAAAAAAACAGAAGATTGAAGATATTGCAGCCTGGAGGTTAGTAAAACTTCATCAACGCTTGCAGACCAAGCATCGTGAAACATTTTGGATTGAAGTCGAAAATGAGTTAAGTGATGGCAAAGAGTTCTTCCGTTACAAGCAGATTGAACACACAAAGAATCCCAATGTCGGCCAATTTGATGTCCTTCTTGAACAAAACATCATTACTGTTGACTTGCTTTTATGCCGACCAAGCGGGCATGGCGACACCTATTCTTTCAAAATAAAGAAGAAAGGAATGCCTCTGCTGTTCCCTGAAAGTGTAATTCACAACATCTAAGAATTATTATGGATTTAACAGACATTCTATTAGGAGATCAACTTTTTAAAAATTGCAGCAAGGAGCAGGTAAAAGCATTCTTGAGCCGCACCTTTTATCGTTTGCGCAGAAGGCCCTATGATTGTTATGTTGCATATATGGGAGATGCGTGCAACGACATCATCATGCTTGTCGAAGGAACGGTGTACACGAGTATGGTCAGCGACAAGAAAGAGGTTGTAATAGAGACCATACAAGCTCCTTCCATGCTCGCTCCCGCATTTATTTACGGGGAAAAAAATTCATTCCCTGTCAATGTCATTACCAAAACGAGCTGCACTTTTTATACATAAACAAGGCACTCTTTTTGCAGCTTTTGAGCAATGACAGCACAGTGATGACAAACTTTATAAGGATACTGTCTGACCGTTGTTTCAGATTGTCGAAACGGGTTCACAAGGATAATTTATACTCACTAAAAGAACGAGCGATAGATTACATAAACAAAGTGGGGGCTATAAATAATATAAATTGGGCATCACGCCAATTGGGTGTTGCCAGGCCTTCATTGTCAAGGGTTATTTCAGAGCTTAGGAAAGAGGGTGCCGTGATGAATACCCCTGAAGGCATAATCCTTAAAAAAGAATAATTATCATGTTGTAGTCTGCGTGATGTAACATTTGTTACACTTCTTGATTTCGGATAATAGTACTTTTACCGCAAATTAAAGAATCAAACAGTGTTTCATTTTTAATTAGTGGTTATGGAAAATAAAATGTTTTGCTACCAATGTCAAGAAACAGCCAATAATTCAGGCTGTAAACTCGCAGGTGTGTGTGGTAAGAAACCTGAGTTGTCGAATGCATTAGACCTTTTGGTCTACATCGTAAAAGGAATAGGTGTAACGTATAACCTTTGTAAAGAAAAAGGATTGCTTTGCCCTGATGTAGAGAAGGTTTACAATTTTGTAAACGATGCCTTGTTTTGTTCCATCACGAATGCCAACTTTGATATAGAAAGTGTTTATAGAAGGATTGATGAGGGCATTTTGCTACGTAATTCCCTTATTCGTTCCATCAAGGACAAGGGCTTGGGCGTCCCCGACATGGATGTCCTCGCATGGAATGGAAACAGGGATGAGTATGATGAAAAAGCAAGAAATGTGGGTGTGCTAAGTTGTAAAGACGAGGATGTCCGTTCTCTTAAAGAGCTTACCATGTATGGGCTTAAGGGAATGGCGGCTTATCTGGAGCATGCTTCACGATTGGGGTACTCGGAAGCGGATATCAATGATTTTATCCTATATGCGTTAAGTGAATTGGTAATCAATGAAGACACAACGTCACTGACAGCCCTTGCCCTTACAACAGGAGAATGGGGTGTCAAGGCAATGGCTTTGTTGGATAAGGCGAACACCGGCACATACGGCAATCCGGAGATTACGGAAGTAAGTGTTTCTGTCGGAGACCGTCCTGGCATATTGGTCAGCGGACATGATTTGAATGACATAGAGCAGTTGCTGAAACAGAGCAAAGATTGCGGAGTAGACATATACACGCATGGGGAAATGCTCCCTGCCCACTATTATCCAAAGTTGAAACAATATACCCATTTAAAAGGAAACTATGGAAATGCCTGGTGGAAGCAGCGCGAAGAGTTCGAAACATTTAACGGACCGATTCTTTTCACAACCAACTGCATAGTCCCTCCGGCTGGGAAATCTTCATACTCGGACAAGGTTTACACCACCAACAGCACTGGATATCCTGGTTGGAAACATATCGAATCGGACAGCGAAGGGAAAAAGGACTTCAGCGAGATTATAGAAAGAGCTAAAACTTGCCATGCGCCTATCGAGATAGAGAAAGGTGCCATTGTCGGTGGTTTCGCACATGAACAAGTATTTGCTTTAGCGGACAAGGTCGTAGAGGCTGTCAAGAGTGGTGCTATCCGTAAGTTTATCGTCATGGCTGGTTGTGACGGCAGGATGAAACAGGGATTATTACACCGAATTTGCAAAATCGTTGCCAGACGATTGCGTAATCCTTACTGCCGGTTGCGCAAAATACAAATACAACAAATTACCTCTTGGTGACATTAATGGGATACCGAGGATATTGGATGCAGGACAATGTAACGACAGCTATTCGTTGGCAATCATTGCCCTAAAACTGAAAGAGGTTTTCAATTTAAACGACATAAATGAATTACCTATCGTTTATAACATCGCCTGGTATGAACAGAAAGCAGTAATAGTCCTATTGGCTTTGTTGTGTTTAGGTGTGAAAAACATTCATTTAGGTCCAACTTTACCCGCATTCTTATCACCTAACATAGCAAAAGTCTTGGTGGAAAATTTTGGCATATCGGGCATAAGCACAGTGGATGAAGACATGAAAAAGATGGGATTGTACAAATAAAAAGACAATGAACGAGTTTTGGATATAATGGCATGGCTCTATACTCTATCAAGAAAGGCGGTGTGCCATAATTGTAAACATGTATTTTGAGGAATTTTAAGTGGGCAAACCTTTTAAGCCGGGTAATAATTCTTAAATTTGCAACATAAAGTAAAAAAGATAGAACAGAATGAATTGGAATGGATTATTAATCGGAGTTATCACCTTTATCATCATCGGGCTGTTCCACCCCATTGTCATTAAAGCCGAATATTACTTAGGAACGAAATGTTGGTGGGTATTTTTGCTATTTGGCATTGCCACCTCCCTATTGTCCCTTTTTATCGAGAACACCATCGGATCGACAGTGTGCGGAGTCATAGCCTTTTCCTCTTTTTGGTCCATCAAGGAAATCTTTGAACAGGAAGAGCGAGTGATGAAAGGTTGGTTTCCCAAGAACCCCAAAAGAACTTACAAACCTAAAAAATAGAGTCATGGAATATCACAAACATTTACAAAACCACCTCATAAAGGCCATCCTACTTTTATGGGCATGCGCGATTTCTCCCCTCTTGATAGCACAAGAGGATGCACAATCGACCAAGGCGCCCCCGGAACGCCTGTTCCATATCGCAAGGAGCTTGAACCGGAATCTGGTCTGCTATGATGTCCATTTGACAAACGGGCAGATAGACGGGGACGAACCCGTGAATGTGTATTGGTTGAACCGGGAAGAGAATCCTGGCAAACGAACGGCATCAGCTTCTTCCAGAAAAAGGCTTATGGGTACAAGGTCGTTTCAAACGGGAAGAACAGTTGCAAGATAACCCTCAACGCCTATCCGGAAAAGGAGTTGACCATTTGCAAAAAGGGCGGGAAATATGTCTGCCTTATCTCCATCAACAACAAACGGTCCACGCTCGAATCGTTGTATGTAAAGGCGAATCCAAACAATTCCTTGAAGGTCGAATATGTCGAATTATTCGGGACGACAACAGATACATCCGAAAAGGTGTCTGAAAGAGTGAGGAAATAGGGGAAATTCCCATAAATAAAGGGGCTGTGTCAAAACGATTGTTTCGAAGCAGCCCCTTTAAGGTGCGTCAGAATTAGCAAAATGCAAGGTACTGAGGATGAAACCGACAGGAGTTTACTGATGTAAATGACTGAGGTCGAATTCCGAAAGTAACACAGCAGTTTGCAATTATGACGCACCGTCTTTTATTATTCCTGACTTATCTCATTAATATGCCTTTTCCAAAATCCAAGCATCTTGGAAGTTAGGAGCATATTTAGCTTTTATGGCGTCACGGCTCGCAGCAGCATCCGCCTTTTCGTCGAAGCTGGATACGATGACACGCAACATTCCGTTTTCGTTTTCACCCAACACGGCATGGTAACCGGCGTTTTGCATTCTTTCCTTCAAGGAATAAGCATTTGTCTTGTTCTTGAAGCTACCGATTACGACACTGTAACGTTTCAAACGACTTGCATCTTCACCCGCAGCCGCATTAATATGCTCGGAACGAGTAGACACATTGCTGTAAGTAGCGTTAGACGTAGTCCTTGGTTTTGATACCGGAGCTACCTCTTCTTCCGCATAAGAGTCATCCTCAGCAACAGGAGCTGAAGTCTCTTTGTCCTTAGCCTGCTCATAAGCAGCCTTGTAAGCACTCTGTTTAGGTTTACAAGAACCGAAAGCCACTAAAAAGCAAACGGTTGCAGCCATTAACCAAATCTTGTTCATCTCTTTTCTTTATATTTAAATTACTGTATTAGCTATCTGATAGTGCAAAGATATAAATTAATTTAGTACATTCGCATTTAAATTAAATATAATGCAATAGTCATGAACAAAACATTATGCACAATGGTTATGATGACATCCGTTTTATTAGGAAGTTGTAACTGCGAAAATGGAAAAGTAGACACGGGCAAAGGGCAAGGCGCATTGATCGGCAAGTCGGAAATGAAAATCGATGACGGCCGCATGACTGCGGAAGCTCTTTGGGCAATGGGACGTATCGGAGGTGTGAAAGTATCGCCGGACGGAAGCAAAATCCTCTATTCTGTCGGCTATTACAGTGTCCCACAAAACAAGAGCAACCGCGAGCTGTTCGTAATGAACGCTGACGGTTCAGGCAATACACAAATCTCCCGGACACCTTTCTCTGAGAACGAAGCACAATGGATTTGCGGGGGAAGCAAAATAGCATTCCTCTCTTCCGAGAGCGGGTCGAGCCAAGTATGGGTGATGAACCCGGACGGAACGGGACGCAAGCAAATATCCAACTACGAAGGGAATATCGAGGGCTTCTCTTTCTCACCGGATGAAAAGCATCTGTTGTTCATCGCCCAAATCAAAACAGTACCAAGCACCCAGGACAAATATCCAGACTTGGACAAAACCTCGGGCATCATTGTCACGGATTTGATGTATAAGCACTGGGACGAATGGGTGACAACCGCTCCACATCCATTTGTAGCGGATTTCGACGGGAACCAAGTTTCCAATCCTATCGACATCATGGAAGGCGAACCTTACGAAGCCCCGATGAAGCCTTTCGGAGGCATGGAGCAATTGGCATGGAGCCCGACATCGGACAAAGTCGCCTACACCAGCCGCAAGAAGGTCGGAAAAGAATATGCGCTTTCTACCAACTCGGATATTTATGTATATGACTTGGCTAGCAAACAGACGACAAATGTATCCGAAGGAATCATGGGCTATGACACCAACCCGCAATATTCACCGGACGGCAAATACATCGCTTGGTTAAGCATGGAACGGGACGGTTACGAATCCGACCAAAACCGTTTGATGGTATTGGATATCGCTACAGGAGAAAGACGTTTCGCCAGCAAGGATTTTGAATCCAGCTTGACAGGCTTCTGTTGGAAAGCAGACTCCAAGAGCGTCTATTTCACTGGCGTATGGCACGGGGAAATACAGATTTACGAAGCTGACGTAACGGCATGCAGCGTCCGTCCTATCACTTCGGGAATGTATGACTACTCCGATGTTTCCCTCTTGGGCGACAAGCTGTTGGCACTCCGCCACTCCATGAGTGCTGCTGATGAAATCTACACGGTGTCTCCTGAGAACGGCGAAACGACCCAATTGTCATTCGAGAACAAACATCTGTTCGACCAAATGGAAATGGGCAAAGTGGAAGGACGTTGGATGAAGACTACAGACGGGAAAGAGATGTTGTCATGGATTATCTATCCTCCTCATTTCGACCCGAACAAGAAATATCCGACATTGCTCTTCTGTGAAGGCGGACCGCAAAGTCCTGTGAGCCAATTCTGGTCTTACCGCTGGAACTTCCAGATCATGGCTGCCCACGATTACATCATCGTAGCTCCTAACCGCCGCGGTTTGCCTGGATTCGGCAAAGAGTGGCTGGAGGAAATCAGCGGTGATTACGGAGGACAATGCATGAAGGACTATTTCACCGCCATCGACGAATTGGCCAAAGAACCGTTTGTGGACAAAGACCGCTTGGGTTGCGTCGGTGCCAGCTTCGGCGGATTCTCCGTGTATTGGTTAGCCGGCCACCACGACAAACGTTTCAAGGCATTCATTGCACACGACGGTATCTTCAATATGGAAATGCAATATTTGGAAACGGAAGAGATGTGGTTTGCCAACTGGGACATGGGCGGAGCTTACTGGGATAAGCAAAACGCCATCGCACAGCGCACATTCGCCAACTCACCTCATAAGTTCGTGGACAAATGGGATACGCCTATCTTGTGCATCCACGGTGAAAAGGATTATCGAATCCTTGCCAACCAAGCAATGGCAGCGTTCAATGCAGCCGTGTTGCGTGGCGTTCCTGCCGAATTGCTGATTTATCCGGATGAAAACCACTGGGTATTGCAGCCTCAGAACGGAGTGCTTTGGCAACGCACCTTCTTCGAATGGTTGGACAAGTGGCTTAAGAAATAATTTGGCTTAGCCCCATAAAGCAGACTGTGCCCCGCAAGCGGCTTCTATCCCAAACCGCATGCCGGGCACAGCTTGTTACTTTAAGAGAAGTATCATATATATAATGTATAGAAAAAAATCATGCGAATAGACATATTGACAGTATTGCCGGAAATGATAGACGGCATGATTAATTGCTCGATTGTAAAAAGAGCGCAAGACAAAGGATTGGCTGAAATCCACCTCCACAACCTGCGCGATTATACTACCAACAAATGGAGACGGGTGGATGATTATCCTTTCGGCGGGGAAGCCGGAATGGTCATGCAAATCGAACCGATAGACCGTGCCATCTCCGCTTTGAAAAGCGAAAGGGAATATGATGAAGTCATCTACACTTCGCCCGACGGGGAGACATTCAACCAGTCCATGGCAAACAGTATGTCCATGCTAAACAATCTGATCATCCTGTGCGGGCACTATAAAGGCATCGATTACCGCATCAGGGAACATTTGATTACTAAGGAAATCTCTGTGGGCGATTATGTACTGACCGGAGGGGAATTGGCAGCTGCCATCATCTCCGACGCTGTCATCCGCCTCATTCCCGGAGCCATCGGAGACGAACAGAGCGCACTGTCCGACTCTTTCCAGGACGACCTGCTCGCACCGCCCGTTTATACACGCCCGGCAGACTACAAAGGCTGGAAAGTTCCTGAGGTGCTGCTTTCGGGACATCAACGCAAGATTGAAGAGTGGAGACTCCAGCAAGCACAGGAAAGGACAGCCCGTTTGCGCCCTGATTTGTTAAAAGATAAAAAGTAAAAGGTAAGAATGGCGATAAATTGCAAACTCGGCTTTGCAATTTAGCCGAATTTATATATATTTGCCCCGTTAATTAAAGTAACGGCAACAGTGGAATCATTTTTTCGGACACATAAGTATTTGATAGAACACCTTCAACCTTCTGTCCGACGGATTTTAATGGACGAAATCAACTGGAACGACCGTTTAATTGGAATAAAAGGTTCGCGCGGAGTTGGCAAGACAACCTTTTTGCTGGACTATGCCCGCGAGTTTTATGGTGCAGACAACAGGGCTTGTTTATATGTCAATCTGAACCATTTCTATTTCACGGAACGGACTTTGGTTGACTTTGCCACTGAATTTCATCAAAAAGGGGGTAAAGTTCTATTGATAGACCAAGTTTTCAAATATTCCGATTGGTCGAAAGAGCTCCGCTATTGTTATGAGCATCTCCCGAACTTGCAAATCGTGTTCTCCGGCTCGTCCGTGATGCGCCTGAAAGAAGAAAATCCCGACTTGGCAGGTATCGTAACACCATACAACTTAAGGGGATTCTCATTCAGGGAATACCTGAACTTGATGTCAGGGAGCATGTTCCAGCCTTACTCTTTTGAAGATATTATCCACCACCACCAGGATATTGCGAAGGACATTTGTTCCCAAGTCAATCCTTTGGAACATTTCAGCCGCTATCTTCATCACGGATTCTACCCGTTTTTCTTGGAAAAACGCAATTTTTCGGAGAATCTGTTGAAGACCATGAATATGATGTTGGAAGTGGATGTACTTTATATCAAACAAATTGAACAAACTTATTTGCCGAAACTCCGCAAATTATTATATTTGTTGGCTGTTAACGCACCCGGGTCTCCAAACGTGAGCCAGTTGAGCAAAGCAATAGAGACCTCACGCGCTACTGTTATGAATTATATCAAATATCTGGCAGACGCCCGCTTGGTAAATATCCTCTATCCGCAAGGAGAGACGTTTCCCAAGAAGCCTTGCAAGATATATATGTATAATTCAAACCTGATGTATCCGATTTGCCCCGTCGAGGAGGTGAACAAGGATGTGGCAAGAGAATCATTTCTTTAACCAGCTACAAAAAGACAATAAAGTCAATGCAGGCATAAAGAATGCGCACTTTATGGTGAACGACACCTATCATTTTAAAATAGAGGGCGCAGCAAGAAGCAAAGGCAACAGCGGTTATTATTACGCTGTCGATAATATGGCTGAAGGAGAAGGGAACCAAGTTCCCTTATGGTTATTCGGTTTTTTGTATTAAGAATCTTTTAAAATACTAATAGTTTATAAGTCTATGACAAAGGAAAAGAAATTTATCACATGTGATGGTAACGAAGCGGCTGCTCATATTTCATATATGTTCAGTGAAGTAGCAGCTATCTACCCTATCACTCCTTCCTCTACAATGGCAGAGCATGTAGATGAATGGGCTGCAGCAGGCCGTAAGAATATTTTCGGCGAAACTGTATTGGTTCAAGAAATGCAGTCAGAAGGTGGTGCGGCAGGAGCCGTTCACGGTTCTTTGCAGGCAGGTGCTTTGACAACAACTTACACGGCTTCCCAAGGTCTGTTGTTGATGATCCCGAACATGTATAAAATCGCAGGCGAATTATTGCCTTGCGTATTCCACGTTTCAGCTCGTACTTTGGCATCACACGCATTGTGTATCTTTGGCGACCACCAAGATGTAATGTCTTGCCGCCAGACAGGTTTTGCCATGTTGTGCGAAGGTTCTGTACAGGAAGTTATGGATTTGGCAGGCGTAGCTCACTTGGCTACTTTGAAATCCCGCGTGCCGTTCATCAACTTCTTCGACGGATTCCGTACTTCTCACGAAATCCAAAAAATTGAGAAATTAGAGCAGGAAGACTTGGCTCCGCTTATCGACCAGAAAGCATTGGCTGAATTCCGTGCACGCGCATTGAATCCTATCAAGCCGGTTGCACGCGGTATGGCAGAAAACCCAGACCATTTCTTCCAACACAGAGAATCAAGCAATTCATTCTATGAAGCAGTTCCTGCTATCGTGGAAGAATATATGAATGAAATCAGCAAGATTACAGGCCGCAAATATAGTTTGTTCGATTATTATGGAGCAGAAGATGCAGACCGCGTAATCATTGCCATGGGTTCTATCACAGAGGCTATCCGTGAGACAATCGACTATTTGACTGCCAAAGGAGAAAAAGTCGGCTTGGTTTCTGTCCACTTGTATCGTCCGTTCTCAGCTAAGCATTTCTTGGCTGCCGTTCCTAAAACAGCTAAACGCATCGCTGTCTTGGATCGCACAAAAGAACCGGGAGCAAATGGCGAACCTTTGTATTTGGATGTAAAAGACTGCTTCTACGGAGTTGAAGGTGCTCCGATGATTGTCGGCGGCCGTTATGGTTTAGGTTCTAAAGACACTACTCCTGCACAGGTTTTGGCTGTTTATGAGAACTTGGCAATGGCTCTTCCGAAGAACCAATTCACTATCGGTATCGAAGATGATGTCACTTTCACTTCCCTTCCTAAGAAAGAAGAGATTGCTTTGGATGCTGACGGCATGTTCGAGGCTAAATTCTATGGTTTGGGTGCTGACGGAACAGTAGGTGCCAACAAGAACTCTGTCAAGATTATCGGTGACAACACCAACAAATATTGCCAAGCATACTTCGCATACGACTCTAAGAAGTCCGGAGGTTTCACTTGTTCACACTTGCGCTTTGGAAATCACCCAATCCGCTCAACCTATTTGGTGAACACTCCTAACTTCGTAGCTTGCCACGTCCAGGCTTATTTGC
Organism: Phocaeicola vulgatus; assembly: GCA_022009975.1. GTDB lineage: Bacteria > Bacteroidota > Bacteroidia > Bacteroidales > Tannerellaceae > Parabacteroides. The sequence goes on from CP091733.1 coordinate 1,547,009, forward strand.
ACATGTATGATGTGACTCGTGGTTTGCGCCAGAACGGTACTTTCCTTTTGAACACTATCTGGGAAAACGAAGAGTTGGCTAAGAATTTGCCAAACAACGTAAAACGCTTCTTCGCACAAAAGAACATCACAGTATATTATATCAACGCTACTAAGATTGCACAGGAAATTGGTTTGGGCAACCGCACCAACACAATCCTTCAGTCTGCATTCTTCCGCATCACAGGCGTTATCCCTGTAGATTTGGCCATCGAACAGATGAAGAAGTTCATCGTCAAGTCTTATGGAAAGAAGGGTGAAGATGTTGTCAACAAGAACTATGCAGCTGTTGACCGCGGTGGCGAATATCATCAATTGGCTATCGACCCGGCTTGGGCTAACTTGCTATCTGACGAAAGCTGCCAACAACGACCCGGCATTCATCAACGAAGTTGTCCGTCCTATCAATGCCCAAGATGGTGACTTGTTGAAAGTCTCTGCATTCAAAGGCATCGAAGATGGTACTTGGCATCAAGGCACAGCTAAATATGAGAAACGCGGTGTTGCAGCATTCGTTCCTGCTTGGAACAGCGACAACTGTATCCAGTGTAACCAGTGTGCTTATGTCTGCCCTCACGCAGCTATCCGTCCATTCGTATTGAACGCAGAAGAACAAAAGGGCATCGACTTCAAGACTATCGAAGTGAAAGCTCCGGCTGCTATGAAAGGCATGGCATTCCGTATGCAAGTTGACGTTTTGGACTGCTTGGGTTGCGGCAACTGTGCCGACATCTGTCCGGGCATGAAGGGCAACAAGGCGTTGACAATGGTTCCATTGGAAGGCGAAATGGCAGAGGCTGCCAACTGGGATTACTGTGTTGCTAACGTGACAACCAAACAGAACTTGGTAGACGTTAAGGCCAACGTTAAGAATTCACAGTTCGCTACTCCGTTGTTTGAGTTCTCAGGTGCTTGTTCCGGATGTGGGGAAACTCCGTATGTCAAATTGCTTACTCAATTGTTCGGCGACCGTCAAATGATTGCCAACGCAACCGGATGTTCTTCTATCTATTCTGGTTCTGTTCCTTCTACTCCGTATACAACAGACGAAAAAGGCCATGGTCCAGCTTGGGCAAACTCATTGTTTGAAGACTTCTGCGAATTCGGTTTAGGTATGACATTGGCAAATGACAAGATGCGTGCACGCATCCAAGATGCAATGGAAGCCGCTATCGCAGCAGGAGCTTCTGAAGAATACAAAGAAGCATTCCAGGCATGGATTGACAACCAATTGGATGCTGAAAAGACAAAAGAATTGGCAGACAAGATTATCCCATTGGTGGAAGCAGCGAAAGACAAATGCCAATACTGCGCTACGATTGCAGAATTGTCACACTTCTTAGTTAAACGTTCTCAATGGATTATCGGTGGTGACGGTGCTTCTTACGATATCGGTTATGGTGGATTGGATCACGTTATCGCTTCCGGAAAGAATGTAAACATCTTGGTATTGGATACTGAAGTTTATTCAAACACAGGTGGACAGTCTTCTAAGGCAACACCGGTCGGAGCTATCGCTAAATTTGCGGCAGCCGGCAAACGCGTCCGCAAGAAAGACTTGGGTATGATTGCAACCACATACGGTTATGTTTACGTTGCTCAAATCGCAATGGGCGCAGACCATGCACAGACCCTCAAAGCTATCCGCGAAGCTGAAGCATACGAAGGTCCATCATTGATCATCGCTTATGCTCCTTGTATCAACCACGGCTTGAAGAAAGGCATGGGCAAATCACAAGCTGAAGAAAAGGCAGCGGTTGAATGCGGTTACTGGCACTTGTGGCGTTACAACCCAGCACTGGAAGCTGAAGGCAAGAATCCGTTCACTTTGGACAGCAAAGAACCGGATTGGAGCAAGTTCCAAGACTTCTTGAAGGGTGAAGTCCGTTTCGCATCCGTGATGAAACAATATCCGTCAGAAGCAGCAGAGTTGTTCCAAGCAGCTGAAGACAACGCTAAATGGCGTCTACGCAGCTACAAACGCATGGCAGCTGAAAACTGGGACTTGGAAGCTTAAGCATAGATTGCTATAAATAATAAATGGGCTGTGTCAAAATGAAAGTTTTGATGCAGCCCATTTTATTTGTAAAATAAATTTGTTGCAAGAGATAAGAAAAATACATACCTTTGTGGAAACTTTACGAAGTATAAGTAAATAACTTTTATTATCATTAATATAATAAATTAGCGATTATGATTTATTCACAAGAAGTTCAACACATGTGTGTTGTAAAGAAGGGCGCTAATCACCCTTGCGCTCCGATTCCAGAAGAAGGAAAATGGGTTAGAGCAACTCAGATTACTGACATTTCAGGTTTGACTCACGGTATTGGATGGTGCGCTCCGAAGCAAGGTGGATGTAAATTGACTTTGAACGTCAAAGAAGGTGTTATTCAGGAAGCATTGGTTGAAACAATCGGTTGTTCTGGTATGACTCACTCTGCAGCTATGGCTTCAGAAGTATTGCCAGGCAAAACAATCTTGGAAGCTTTGAATACAGACTTGGTTTGTGACGCTATCAATACAGCTATGCGTGAATTGTTCTTACAAATCGTTTACGGCCGTACTCAATCTGCTTTCTCTGAAGGTGGTTTGGTTGTAGGTGCATCTTTGGAAGACCTTGGTAAAGGTTTGCGTAGCCAAGTAGGTACAATGTTCGGTACTTTGGCAAAAGGTGTCCGCTATTTGGAAATGGCAGAAGGCTATTGCACTCGCATGGCTTTGGACGCTAACGATGAAGTTATCGGTTATGAATTCGTTCACCTGGGCAAATTCATGGACATGGTAAAGAAAGGTATGGACGCTAACGAAGCTTTGGAAAAGGCAAAAGGCTCTTATGGCCGCTTCAAAGAAGCTGTAAAATATATCGATCCTCGTAATGAATAAGAAAACACTGACACGCATCCTCATCGGGCTAATCCTGATTACGGTGATAGGCTTCACTATCGCATATTTCATTTACAGGGAGGAAAAGCCTTGGCTGGCTTTCTTCGTCGCTTCATGTGGAGGTGTGCTTGTTTTCAATTTTCTGATTTCATTATTTCTCGTAAACAAGAATTTTAAAAAGTAATAAATATGGCTTTATTTGAAAGTTACGACCGCAGAATCGATAATATTAATGCGGTTTTGAATCAATACGGTATCAATGGTATTGAAGATGCAAAGGCTATTTGCGAAGCAAAAGGTCTTGACCCATATACAATGTGTAAAGAAACTCAGCCAATCTGCTTTGAAAACGCATGTTGGGCATACGTAGTCGGTGCTGCCATCGCTATCAAGAAAGGTTGTGTGAATGCAGCTGATGCAGCTGAAGCAATCGGTGAAGGCTTGCAGGCATTCTGTATCAAAGGTTCTGTTGCTGACGACCGCAAAGTTGGTATCGGCCACGGTAATTTGGCAGCTCGCTTGTTGCGTGAAGACACTAAATGTTTCGCTTTCTTGGCTGGCCACGAATCTTTCGCTGCTGCTGAAGGTGCTATCAAGATTGCTGAAATGGCAAACAAAGTACGTAAGACTCCGTTGCGCGTTATCTTGAACGGTTTGGGCAAAGACGCTGCTAAGATTATCTCTCGTATCAATGGCTTTACTTATGTTCAGACTCAGTTTGACTACATGAGCGGCGAGGTTAACGTAGTAGAAGAAACAGCTTATTCTAACGGTTTGCGTTCTAAAGTAAGATGCTACGGTGTTGACGACGTTCGCGAAGGTGTTGCAGTTATGTGGAAAGAAGACGTTGACGTTTCTATCACTGGTAACTCAACTAACCCAACTCGTTTCCAGCATCCAGTTGCAGGTACTTATAAGAAAGAACGTGTTTTGGCTGGCAAGCCGTACTTCTCTGTTGCTTCTGGTGGTGGTACAGGCCGTACTTTGCATCCGGACAACATGGCTGCTGGTCCTGCTTCTTATGGTATGACAGACACAATGGGTCGTATGCACTCAGATGCTCAGTTTGCTGGTTCTTCTTCAGTTCCTGCACACGTTGAAATGATGGGCTTCTTGGGAATGGGTAACAACCCAATGGTAGGTGCTACTGTTGCTGTGGCTGTTGCTGTTGAAGAAGCTATGAGAAAGTAATCTATTTCATTGTAAACATAAAAGGGGCTGTGCCAAAACGATTGTTTTGATGCAGCCCCTTTAGTTGATTGAGGAGTTGAGAAGGGAACAATAACAAAAAAACATACCGTTGTTTTTTCAAAAACGTCAAATGTTTTTCTAAAAACGTCAAATGTTTTTTTGAAAACGTCAAACGTTTTTCTAAGAACAACGGTTATATTTTCCAAAACAACATTACCCCAACAAATAACTCAAAACAATCAAGATGGAAACGACATATAATGTCAGGTTCAAATCTTTGAATTTTCCTGCCAGAAGTTTGATAACTACATAAGACAACAATCCCCAATAAATTCCCTCTGCGATAGAATAACAAAGAACCATCATGATGATGGTCAAGAATCCAGGAATAGCTTCGGACAATTCATCCATTTCCATCTTTTTGATGGAAGAGAGCATCAATACTCCCACCATCACCAATGTCCCGCAAGTGGCAGCACCAGGAATAAGCATAAATATCGGAGCCAAGAATGTGGAGAGAAGGAACAAAAACCCGACAACCATCGAAGTAAGACCCGATTTTCCGCCCTCGGCAATGCCAACAGCACTTTCAACATAAGTCGTAATAGTGGATGTTCCCAAGCAAGCTCCGACTGTCGTGCCTATCGCATCACTCATCATCGCTTCTTTTGCCCTCGGAATAGAGCCGTCTTTCCGGATGATTCCAACTTTATCTGCCAAACCCATCAATGTCCCCAACGTATCAAAGATATTCACCATCAAAAGCGACATTGTAATCATCAGCATCTTGAGGGAAAAGAAACCGGTAAAATCGAACTTGCAGAATATCGGTTCGATGCTGTGCGGCAATCTCACCGGGCTCCAGCCCTCTTCTATTTCAGTCACTCCCAATGGAATGCCTATCAAGGTCGTCAGGATAATTGCATAGAACAATCCTCCACGGACATTCTTGATTAACATCACCGCTGAGATGATTATGGATATGACACCTACGAAAAAGACCGGGGACAATTCTCCCATTTTCACAAAGGTCTGCGCATCCGACACGACAATATTCGCATTTTTCAGTCCGATAAAAGCAATGAACATCCCCAAACCTGCCGTGATAGCGTGCCGCATATTCATCGGAATACAAGCCAATATCATTTCTCGGACATTCAGGAAGGTCATGAATATGAACAACAAACCTTCCACCAGTATGACTGCGAGCGCCTGCTGCCAAGAGAGTCCGAAAGATTGGCACAGCGTGAACGCAAAGAAAGCATTCAGTCCGACACTCGGAGCTTGTGCATAAGGCTGCCGCGCCAAAAAAGCCAACAAGATTGTGGCAATGGCGGAAGAGATAGCCGTCGTGGTAAACAGAGCCGTCTTCTCCATTCCTGTTGTCGATAAGACAATCGGATTGACAGCCAATATATAACTCATGGTAAAGAAGGTGGTCAGACCCGCCAAAAACTCTGTCCGGAAAGTCGTCTGGGAAGAATCAAATCCCAATGATTTCAGAAAACTCGCCATAAAATATCATTAAATCACAAATAGAACTTGTTTACTTATAATAGCCTTGCATATTCATTTCACATGCCGAGAAATAATTATACTTGTCTTCTTCAATCGGATAATCCCAGCAACCTAATTGGTGGTAAATCTCTCCTCCGAAACCTTGCTTGAATTTATACAAACCATACATCGGATGCGACGGATTGGGCGAAGGAGCGATTCCGAACATATCATATTCAAAGCAGTTATTCGCCTTTGCTATCTGTATCGCCTTCCATTGCAAAGCATAAGTAGACATCACATTTCGCATTTGGGATGAAGATGCGCCATACAAATAGGTCGCACGATATGATGAAAGCACCAAGAACATGGCTGATAATGGAATGCCATCATAATAAGCCACCAACAACTGCACTTTCACCTCGTTGTCCTCGCCTTCCATTTTAGAGGCGAACATCGTTTCAAAATAGAGATAATCATTTATGAACAAACCATTCCTCAATGCCGTTTCATGATAAAGGTCGTACCAGATTTTCAGTCCTTCAATTCCCATCGACCTCACCTCCACTCCTTTCCTGAGAGCCAATTTTATATTATAGCGGGTCTTGGGCTTCATGCGCTGGAGCAAATCCGATTCCTTCTGCGTCAAATCCAACACGATGGTGTTGGCTGGCAATATGTTGGTATTCGCCTTCCTCAAATTCCGGTTGCAAGTCCCATAATTCAGTTTGATTTCCTGAAACTCACTTTTGGGCAGTCCTATCCAAGTCCCATCCTCATCGAAATCCTCCTCCTTGCACCAATGCGATTCCCAATTCAAATCATATCTCAAAGCGATGCAGTTCTTGGGCAAATAAGATTTTAGGATTTCAGAAAGCTCCTCCAAGAAAGCCCCTTGGTTGTTTTCCGAAGGCTCGACTTCCGGACCATAAGGCACATAAGCCAAATAATCTTCCTGATTCAAGTATTGGAAAAAAAGGATAAAATCGGCATTGGTACAAGAGAAGCCTCCTACCCCTTCATAAATATCACGGTTCCTGACTTTAAACTCATAAGCAGATGAAACCAGTCCTAAACGCTCTTTAACTTTCGACCAAAAAGAAGTCTGCTGGACAATAGGTGTGCTATACGCATCAATTATCTGCTTTGGCTCTATTTGAATTTCCATATTTAAGCTCTTAAAAAAGGCAAAGTTACGAAACATATTCCATTATAACAAATAGAGTGTATTTCAGCAAAAGAGGAGTGGCGAAGTTATCCTTCCCATCGCAAGATTATGCCCTTTCAACTCTTGGTGATTACATTTCTCCTGTTCTCCTATTCGTATCTCACCATTTATAATTACTTTTGTTCCATCAGATCCACTGTAAAAGGTTGGGGAATGGACGTGTGGAGGGATAAGCACGACAGGTTGACTATCAAGGATGTGGTGAAGATGGGAAAGTAAACTTTATGCGTTGGTGTAAATAATTGAATTATGATTAAAGTATATGTGATGGCTACTTGCCCTGATTGCTTTCAGGTGAAGGAGCAGCTTCAAGATAATCCAAAGTATCAACTTATTGATATTGGTGAACATGTTAAAAACCTCAAAGAGTTCATGCGTTTGCGGGACAGCAACTCCGCCTTTGATTCTGTCAAGGCAAATGGGTCCATTGGAGTTCCTTGCTTTGTGATGGAAGACGGGAGTGTTAGTTTCAGCATGGACGATGTTCTCTTGGGCGACAATCCGGAAGGTGCTTCATGCAGTCTTGATGGGAAAGGATGCTGACCGTTAATGTGCCTATTGTGACAACACCGGACATAACAACTTCCACAAAGGAAGGGCGATAATGTTGAATACCAGAAAGCGATGATGAAACTTACATACATATTCCATAGCGGATTCATATTGGAATCAGACAAATGCATCTTAGTCTTTGACTACTGGTTGGATCCGTCCGATGCCATGCGACGCATCGTTGACCCAAGTGGCAGCAAGCACATTTATGTATTTGCCAGCCATTTCCATGAAGACCATTTCACCAAAGAGATATTCAAGTGGAGGAATGATAATCCTTTCACGGATTACACCTACATCTTGTCCAAAGATATCCTGAAACACCGCAGAGCCAAGAAGGAGGATGCTGATGTATGGATGGCCAAAGGTGCGACTTGGGAAGACGAGAATATCAAGGTCGCAGCAACAGGCAGCAATGACAGTGGTGTAAGCTGGATTGTGGAAATGGACGGCAGACGTATCTTCCATGCCGGAGACCTCTGCAACTGGTATGCCCGATTCCTGTCGGAAGAGAATGTGCCAGAGAAGATTATCAGTGAAGAGTTTGGGTTAATTTATCCATTGGCAGAAGAGAAGCGTTATCTTGGCGAATTGAAGGACATCCGCAAGATTGCCGACTCGTTCGACCTTGTGATGTTTCCTGTGGATGGGCGTATCGGCAACGGCTACACACTTGGCGCACGCCAGTTCATCGACCGCTTCAAGGTGCGATTATTCGTCCCCATGCACTTTGTAATGAGTGGTTTCGAGTCTGCTTGGCGCATGGAGCCTTTCTGTAAGGAGAAGAATATTCCATTTTGGAGCATAAAGGAAGAAGGTGACAGCATCGAACTCCCGTCATTTTAAAACAATCCACCAGCCATTCACCTAAATAAATCGTTATTGTCCAAAGAAACGAAGTCGGCTACTCTGACGATGAAGAAATAAACAGAAATAAGATATGAAGAGAAACGGAAAACAACAAAACAAGGCAACAGCTTTAACCATCAGCCAATCAATGCGGGCAGTCCTTTGCACCCTCTTAACCACAGTTTTGACGCTGACAGCTTGCAATGAGAACAAACAACAGGAACTGCCGGCTGTTGACCCTGCCTATGTAGTGACTGACGTGATGATGAGTCGCAGAAGCATCCGTGCTTACAAGGATTCTGCCATCAACCGTGAGACATTGAACGAGATTCTGAAATGCGGCATCCATGCGCCAAACGGCATGAATAAGCAATCATACGAAATCAGGGTGATAGATTCTCCTGCCCTTATCGACTCGATTACGAAAGCCGTGGTGAAGGACAATCCAAAGATTGCGGAGCGGGAAGGTTTCAAGAATATCTTTGTAAATGCCCCTTGCGTCCTCTGCATCGCTTACGACACGCAATACGACATGGCGCAAGTGGATTGTGGATTGCTTGGCGAGAATATCATCCTCTCCGCATGGGCAAAAGGAATCGGTTCATGTTGCCTCGGCAGCTCAGCTCGTTGGATCAAGGACTCTACATCGGCAAAGCCTTTCCTTGACCGAATGGCATTCTCCGAAGGTTACGAACTTCTCTACTGCATTGCCCTTGGTTATCCGGATGAAACGCCTAAGGCAAAGCCAAGGCGAGAGGAGATGATTCGGTTCATGGAGTAATGGTTATGGCTATTGACACAACAAAACCCTGTTCGCATCTTCAAAAGAAACAAATTGATAATTAAGTAAACAACGAAAGATATGAAAACAATACGATTGTTATATCCAGATTTTGTAAGTGGAGGTTTGGACGAATATTATTTTGGTTCAAACTTAATGGCATATATTCTGCCGCAAAACGATAAGCAGAAACTTGTACGTGTTAAAATTGAGCCTCCTACAGGCAAGCCAGAAACTATCACCGAGGGGATTTATGGAAGAAAGGCTGTGATGGATGGGATAAACGATGCCAAAAATAAAATAGAGAATGAGAATCCCGACAAAATCATCACTATAGGAGGCAATTGCTTGGTGTCGCTTGCTCCTTTCGACTATCTGCATGGCTTGTATGATAACGCAGGTATCATTTGGATTGATGCCCATCCCGATGTTTCAAGCCCAAAGGACGGCTATCCCAATGCACATGCAATGGTTTGCGTACATTATTGGGAGATGGAGAGCCTTCGCTTAGCAATTTGATGAAAAACGGAGCTTTTGCTTCGCATGAAATACTCTATGTCGGATTGCAAGAGCTACACGACTATCAACAAGCATATCTTGATAAGAAAGGTGTGAATTACAAGGTGCAAACAAATGGTTTCCTCTCATTAGACGAAATAAAGAATTTTGCCAAACGTTTCTCTCATGTATTGGTGCACTTTGATATTGACGTACTTGACGAGCATTATTTCCACTCTACCTATTTTGCCAACCCGGAGCTGGTCGGCGATGGATCGGGAGGTGGAAAGATGAAGATGGAACAACTGACCGATATTCTTACCAATATTCAGGATTGCAGTAACATCACAGGATTTACTGTTGCTGAATACTTGCCATTCGATGAATATCGTTTGCACAAATGTTCTCAAAGTTACATTTATTGACAGAATAAATACCAACAACCCTAAACTCGAACAAGAGTCGAGCAAATTGTTTTTAAACATGACGTTCCCAGAGATATATTCAGCTAATGGATTGATAGAGCTAATCCAAGAGATTGGTTTCTTGCCTCTCCTTGACAGCGGCATAAATGGATTCTCAGCCGAGGAGATTGTGGATGAAGATTGTCGATATGTGACATTTCCAGAAGGCGGTTGGGATTGGCCTCTTTGGAAATGGAAAGGCGAGATTGTGACTGAGATGCCTTGCATGTACGGAAAGTTCTTCAACCGAAAAGCAGGATTTATCAGTCAGGAATGGTGGTCGGACTTCTGCAATTACAGAAGAAGCAAATATCCCCGTCCGGACGATGAGTCAATTGAAGGAGCCATCCTCAGCACACTCAAATCTTCGGGCAGTCTCATTACAAGGGAACTGCGGTCCGCTTGTGGATTCAATGGCAAAGGAATGAGGAGCAAGTTCGACAGTTATCTGACCCGACTGGAAATGGCGACTTACATCGTGACCGAGGATTTCATCTACCCTCGTGACAAACACAATCATGAATATGGTTGGGGCTGGTCTTTGCTCAACACGCCCGAAGAACTATATGGGAAGGAGGCTTGCCAAAGCGACCGGACTCCGGAAGAGTCTTACCAAAGAATCTTTGAGCATTTGAGGAAGGTTTTGCCGGATGCTTCAGACAAACAAATAGTTAAAATGGTCGGGGGATATACAAATTGCGAACGAGAAACAGAAGCGACAACATATTATTAATTCAAAAATGAAAAACAATGACAGAATGGGGAAAAATGCAAGCAGGCAAAATCTACAATGATTTTGACCCAGACTTATTCAACCGCAGAGTCGAGGCAAAGAAATTGTTTCGAGCTTATAACCAAACGGAAGACAGCGAAGTGGAAAAGCGCAAAGACATTATGCAAAAGCTGTTCAAGTCCGTAGGTAAGAATGTATGGATAGAACCTGACTTCCGTTGTGAATTTGGCAAAAACATCACTATCGGCAATGATGTTTACATTAATTTTGGCTGTGTAATCCTCGATTGTGGACAGGTAAGTATCGGCAACAACACATTAATTGGTCCAAATGTCGGAATATTCTCTGGCAATCATACAACCGATGCCGAAGAACGTGCGGCAGGTGGACTTATCCCCAAACCTATCTCCATAGGAAACAGAGTCTGGATTTGTGGTAACGTAAGTGTTGTGCCAGGAGTCCGCATAGGTGATGATTCTATCATCGGAGCGGGAAGCGTAGTAACACATGATATTCCGCAAGGAGTCATTGCGGCAGGCAATCCATGCCGTGTTTTGCGTAAGATTACAGAAAAGGACAAAGTTGGCTATAAAATAGAGAGATAAGATGAAAGAAGAATGAGTTATTTGTATAACAGAAAGGCTTTGTCGCCATTGCGAACTGTTGCATTGCTTTCGGAAGAGAACCTCTCTTTTACAATATCAGCAAATAGCTATTATCTTCATTCTTAACACTTTGAGATTTATTAATAGTGATACTTTTAAACATACCGTTGTTTTAAAAAAAACATCCGAAGAATTTTTGAAAACGTCCAATGTTTTTTCAAAAACGTCCAATGTTTTTTTTAAAACAACGGTATGTATTTTTCAATGGATCGGCAGAATAATTTTTATCTGATTTACCACATTAAATTTACTCAAAACAAAGATTGGGGCTGTGTCAGAATTAGCAAAATGCAAGGCACTGAGGATGAGACCGACAGGAGTTTACTGACGTAAATGCCTGGAGTCGAATTCCGAAAGTAACGCAGCAATTTGCAATTATGACATACCGCTGGCTCAATTACCATTTCAATTCATCGTTCAAGATTACACCGTCAGCAGCATCTTCTGCTGTGAAAGTGTTGCCTTTGTATTGTACGCAAAGCATCAGCATCTCTTCAGAACCCGTGTTCTTAATGGCACGCTTTCCCTCTGGAGCCACACGGATGATGCTTCCCTCTGACACCGGGATGTTCTCACCGTCTACCTGATACAAACCTTCACCTTTGAGAATAAAGTAAAGCTCCTCGTGGTTCTTGTGGGTGTGGAGGAATCCGCCATCCTGACCAGGGGCAAAAGTCTGGAAAGAAAGCTCGCTGCCTGTTGTGCCGAGAGCCTGGCCAACGAATACTTTACCTGGAATCTGGATGTCGCCCAATGGAAGAACATAATCCTTGATTTCGCTGAGTTTGCCTACATTCACTGCTGTGAAATTCTTACCTGTCTTTGTTGTCTGTACTGATTTCATAATTCTTATTCTTTAATCGTTTTTATAATGAATATCCTTTTGTTTTCGATTGCAAAGCTATTGTATTACAACAAAGTACACAAGTAGGCACGGAAAAGTAAGCCAGTTACCTCAAAGTAACTAATGCTAATAATAAAGGGATTGGGAGTTTGATGTTTTAGATAGTTTAACAAGGAATTTTGAAGTTGTCTACTTACAATAGTTACTTTTACGCAGTAATACAATAAACCGAATGTATTTATATGAATAGAACAGAAATCAGAGATGCCCTTTTTCCTAATTGCCCTATCCGGAATGTCTTGTCTCGCATCGGTGACAAGTGGTCGTTATTGGTGCTCTTCACTTTGGAGAAGAAATGCAATCAGCGATTCATGGAGTTGCAACGCGATATCCCGGACATTTCCCAAAAGATGCTGACTGCCACTCTCAGGATTCTCGAAGCGGATGGATTGGTACATAGAGACGCCTTTCCGGAAGTTCCTCCTCGTGTGGAGTACTCACTGACCGATAAAGGCAAGAGCCTTCTCCCGCACATCAACAGCTTGTTGTCATGGGCTATTGACAATATGGGTGACATCATGGAGTTAAGGAAACAATACTTGTTTAAATAGAGGGCTTTAGAAACAATTTGCAAACTGCTGCGTTACTTTCGGAATTCGACCTCAGTCATTTACATCAGTAAACTGCTGCCGGTCTCATCCCCTGTGCCTTGCATTTTACCAATTCTGACGCCCTTCAAGAGGCTGTTTCAAAACAATAATTTTGACACAGCCTCCACATTTCTTACTGGTTGAATCCAGAGACCTCCACGTATGGAGCTTGTCCCCTGCCATCTTCATCACGATAAGAGACTTTTATCTTCTTGCTCTCATTAGGCATGAGGCTGAAATAGTTGTCGCTATAAATGACTGGAAGAATCTGCTCACCATCACCGCCCTTCAAATTCAAGCGAATCAAGAGTGCAGGGACTTTGCCTGTATTGCGAATCTCCACTTCACCTTGCCATTCTTCGCCTTTCTGCTCGAACTGCTTGCTCTTGATAGCGATGGTTGCCATTGGAAGTTTGGAGAGAGCCTGCAAATTGTCCTCCTCTTTGCCCATCACATAGAAGTTATCTGAAACGACCTCGCCATTCTCCACAAGAGTGAGTTTGAGATAATAGACCTCCTCATCGGGTTCACTTATGCTTACTACGCCGACAGTCTGGTCTTCTCCTACATTCACCTCTTGGCTCTCCTCTTTGATTAACTTCCCATACATATCAAGCACTTGTGCCTTAGCCAACAAGCCCTGTTTGGATCCTCCGGCAAAGTTGACTACCTCCGCCAACTTCTTCACTGGATTATATTGGATATGCAAAGGTTCGCATGCCTTCTTCACACCAAAATAAGCAGCAGTCGGCTCGAAGTAATAATCATAAGTACACCACACCATGCTTGGCCAGCAAGAATGACTCATCCAGATAAGCAAACCTAAACGTTCTTGTCCGGCGGATTCGTACATGGCACGATAGCCGTCGTAGTTGAGCCATTGAGCCCACTTGGTGAACTGTTGCTCATTTTGAGGTTTGCCATAACGCTTCTCCATGATCTCATTGAAAGATGCACCACCTTGCGCACCCAACAACGTATAATCGTGCTGTCCCCATGAATCGCTTTGCGGCCACAAATGCTCAGGAGCCATCATTCTGCTCAAAGATTCGAAGGAAGGCACATTAGGCATGCCTCGTTCCGAATGCAACTTATGACTCTGGTTGGCGAAATAGAATGAAGAGGACTTCATCTGATAAGGACCATGCCCACTTACACCTAAGTCGGCAGAGCTTGGAATGTAACCCAACTGGGGATGAATGGTCTTTATCTGTTCCCTCAACACTTTATCAATTGAAGCTGGCGGGAATCCTTCATTGCGTCCGCAGTAGATACCGATACAAGCATGGTTGCGGATTCGGGAAATGTAATCCTCGGAGTTGTTAAGGAACATCGTTTCATCGTAAGGATCAGGTCCGTCCCAAGGATTAGCCAACCAAAAGTCTTGCCATATCATGATGCCATACTTATCACAAGCCTCGTAAAGTTCCTCATCGCCTATCTGACCTACCCAGTCACGAATCATGTTATAGTTCATTTCCTTATGGTAACGAACAGCAACATCATATTCACGGCCACGATAATTAAGGTTGGTTTCCGAGAATCCCCAATTACCGCCCAACGGGTTCAACCGCTTGCCATTGATATAAATCTTGGTCTGAGTATCCAAGTCGGCGTAGCTCATCTGCCGGATACCAGCCTTGAATGCCACCTCCGACAACACTTCATGAGATGCCTTGTCTGTCACCTTGAATCCTGCGTCATATAAATAAGGAACACCATAGCCATTTGGCCACCAAAGGTTCATGCGCTGGTCTTTTAGTTGAGGATAGTCTGCCGGAGCGAAAGAGACTTCGCATTTCTCCATTGGCTTCAGGTTTACCTCCTTTTCAAACTGAATCTTGCCGATATGACCTGTCAGCTTCACTGTCTTTGCCTCCGCATCTGCATTCTGCAAGAACACGGAAGGAGTCATGGTTGCCAAAGTATCAGGCAGGTTCAAAGTAGATGTAACGACCGGGTCATAGACTCTCACACCATTGTCATGAGTCAAATACACATCATTCCAAATACCAATCTCACGGCCGGGAGTACTTGTTATCCAGTCCCAACCGATGGATGCATGGAAAGTTGGATTATCAGCACCCAACTCACCACCGTTCAAGTCCGTATTCTGAAGATTCTTCTGCTTCACTGAACCAAAGTGGGCATTCTTGATAACGTGCACCTCCAACTTATTGGTTCCCGCTTTCAACTTGTTGGTCACGTCGAAACGAGAACGGATAAAGGCTCCGTCAATCCTGCCTATCTTTTCACCATTCAACATCACTTCCGCTTTCCAGTTGATGCCGTCGAAGTTCAGATATGTATGTTGTTTCTTGTTGGCAGAAGGATAATGCTCAATGTTGGTGCGATACCAGAAATCGGAGTTGAAGAACGACTCGGAAATCTGTCTCATATTATCATCAAAACGATTGTCTGGAACAGCACCGATATTCATGTAGCTGGTAAGAACCGTACCAGGCACAGTCGCTTCTATCCACGCATCACTTCCCTCTCGACGCAACTGCCACTGGTTCAGCATCTGCTTGCCATCGACAGAGGCAAGTGTATTGGCAGCTTCAGCATGAAGTCCACCTTTTCCCATCACCTGCATCTCGGACAAAGCATAATGTCCAGAAGCATCCGGTTCGGTCAAAAGCAACCGGACGTAACGCCCATGCCCCTTGCAAGCCACCTCTTCAGTCAGTCCTTTCTGCTTTGGATCGCCGAGGTCAGCCACATCAATCCAGTTCTTGGCATCAGCCGACACCTGAATCTTTCCACTTCGAGCCTTATTCACCCAATAGAGGTTCACTTGGTCAAAGTCTGCCTCCGTACCTAAATCCACATAAAGCCATTGCGAACCTGCGTCTGCCCCGCTCTTCGGCAATGCTGATTTCCAAACGCTGGAGAAATGAGCGGAGGGTCTCCAAGAAGCAGAATTATCTATGAGTTTGATACGCCACCACGCCGCACCCGGCATCGACAGCTCTATGCGTACATGTCCGTAGTTGCCCGGCTTCTTCATAGGAATAGAGACATTCAGCTTCCTGAGCGGAAGGCGCACCACATCTTGGAACTTATTAGGGTCGGAACTTACCTGCTGCTTGGTAGCTTCACCCGGAAGCCCTGCGCCTTTCTCCTCTCCAACCAATTCCCAATTCTTACCGTCGTGCGAAGCCATCACACGAATAGCATAGCCCTCGGAAGCTTTGTCTTGATAGTAAGCCAATTCCCCTGTAAACTTCAAATCTTTAAGATTTACCTTCATAGCTTCCCAATTGAACTCCACGAAAGCATTCTCGCCTTTGATTACCTGGCTGGAAACAGTATTGCCATCAATCATCTTCTCCTTGTCACGGTTGGACAACTCCCCCTCATTAGTCTTTACACGAAGGAAAGAAGGAGCCTTGCTGCTGATGATTCCATCCGTCACAAGATGTCCCGTCAAGTTGAAATCCGCATTGGACGAAGTATACACCATTCGGTTCAAGGCAATATTCCTATAAGTATCGTCCTTCACCATCTTGGGTGCCGTGAACTGGGACGGGTGTCCCGGATATTGTCCAATTCCTCTTGTCTCGATTTGATTATCGGCATACGCAAAGCTCAAGGTTTGACTCAGTAAAGCCATTATCATAATTGCTCTTTTCATCAGGTTATCATATTTAGATACGTATATATGACAAAGGTACAATAAAATAACATACTCCTACCGCATTTGCTTAATTTGTTGTTGTAAAATAACAGTATGAATTTCATTTCCGCACGATTAAAACAGCGTTTAAACAGCATTTAAATATCGTTTTAATACCGTTAAAACAGTCAAAAATCTAAGACGATTGTATGTTAACGTTTTTAGTTGACTACTAAATGTCTTATCAATAAAGTAAGTTGACTCGGTTAAAACTTAGTAAAAGGAATAAATGATTATGGACAAGGCTGCATTGCGGATACGCTTACGATTAATTACAGCGAGATGCCCCCTTCCCAAAAGGTAGTATGCTTTTCGGGAAAAGGTAGTATGCTTTTTGGAAAAAGGTAGTAAGCTTTTGTCAAATGAGTTTAGACGAAGGAATTAAGAGTAAGTATTAACTGAAGTACAAATGTAAAGAATTATCTGGAATCTCTTTCTATTTCTGACAAATTACCTGATTTTTTCGAGTAGATTTGTTGCATGACTTGGGATACTTGACCTATTCACTTATATGATAAATGCTTTTTACCTAAACGAAAAGACAATTGTCGTTACAAAACAAAATAACGAATATCTATTAACCTCGATTAGATAATAGATTTTACATGTTCATGTGTAAATTTTACGCAAAATATTTGGTGGTTCGGAATATAGCCTTTATATTTGCAGTGTAATTATTACACATAATTAAATTATGGACGAGAAAAAATATTGTTATAAGTATCCGCATCCGGCAGTAACGACCGACTGTGTTATCTTTGGTTTCGATGGGCAGAGCCTAAAAGTCCTGCTCGTTGAAAGGGGAATTGAACCTTACAAAGGCAGATGGGCATTTCCCGGCGGATTCCTCAATCCCGACGAAAGAGCTGAAGAGGGAGCACGCAGGGAACTGAACGAAGAGACAGGACTCGAGGGTGCATTCATCGAACAGTTTCATACTTATACCGAACCGAACCGTGACCCTCGTGAGCGTGTTATCACTATCGCCTACTTTGCGCTGGTCCGCATACAGGAAGTCCACGGAGGAGACGATGCTGCAAAGGCACAATGGTTCCCTATCGAGGAGGTGCCACAGCTTGCATTTGACCACGACCGGATATTGAGGGATGCGACACGCAAACTCCGGGAGCGGATTCACTTTGAACCGATTGGCTTTGAGTTATTGCCGGACAAGTTCACCATGAAGGATTTGCAGCTTCTATATGAAGCCATCTTGGACGTGAAGTTCGACCGCAGGAACTTTTCCAAGAAGATGATTCACTACGGACTTCTCAACCAGTTGGATGAGACGGTTTGGCCAACTCCAAAGAGGGAAGCCCAGCTCTACTCCTTCAACAAGGAAAAATATGACGAATTCAAAAAGAAAGGATTTCAAATAGAATTTTAATCACCAAATATATTTATTACAATGAAGAATCTATTACTTAGCACCGCTATTGGAGATATTAGCGGAGAACCTTATGAGTTCTATGAAAGTACGAAGGACTATGACGCTGTTGACCTGCTCTTTCCGGGCAACGATTACACCGACGACACCCTCTGCACATTTGCTTGCGCCGAGGCTCTGCTTCACAATCTTGACATGGCACATAACTTATGGAAAAGATGCCGTGAAGATTTAAACAGAGGGTTTGGCGGCTGCTTTATCTCGTGGCTGATAGCAAGAGAAGTGCAACCTGCCTATCATTCATACGGCAACGGCAGTGGCATGCGTTGCTCTGCTGCCGGCTTCCTTGCAAAGACAAAGGAGGAGTGCATTGAAATGGCTATAAGGACTGCCTTGCCTACGCATGACCATTCCGAAGGAATCAAAGGTGCTGTTGCGACTGCCCTCGCCATCTTCTACGGAATGCAAGGAAAAGACAAGAATTATATCCGCAGGCATGTGCTTGACGAGTATTATCCAAGCTGGAGCACAAAGAGTTACAGTGAGATAAAGCCGGGCTATCATTTCGATGCAACCTGCCAACTTACCATTCCAGCTGCATTGATTTGCTTCCTCGAGAGCAAGGATTATGCCGACTGTTTGAAGCTTGCCATATCACTCGGTGGTGATGCAGATACGCTTGCCGCTATTTCCGGGCCAATGGCATACTCATTCTATAAGGAGATGCCAGAGGAACTTATCGAAAATGCGAAAAAGAAACTCCCCAAATGGATGCTCTTGATAAACGATGAGTTGGACTATGTAGTATCAAACAACCTGTCCGTTGCAGGAGAAAAGAGATTCAATAATCGCCCGGAATACACTCCGGACATGATTGAATCCCTAAAGGAGGACGAAGTCTTTGTTTTCGGCAGTAATCTTGCGGGCATGCATGGAGGCGGCGCTGCCCGTATGGCTTATATCCATTTCGGTGCCATCATGGGTAAAGGAGTAGGTCTGCAAGGACGGAGCTATGCCATTCCAACTATGCAAGGAGGCGTGGAGACCATCCAACCATACGTTGACGAGTTTATCGAATTTGCACGCAACCACCGTGACCTATTTTTCTATGTAACTCGCATCGGATGTGGCATTGCTGGATTCAGGGACGAAGAAATCGCTCCTTTGTTCGCAGAAGCAATCTACGAACCCAACATCTGCTTGCCTAAAAGTTTCGCCAAGCTGCTCCAGACTGGTTTGTTTAAAGAGCAAGAAGATGCAGGCAAGCACATATAGACATCATCTATCACAACATAGATAAAATTGTTCGTTTGTCTATATAAGATTCCATATCTTTGCTTCATCAAATTGAAAGTAAAACTAAAAAACAGAATAGATATGGAAAACTTTTCGGACATTATTAAGAGCGAACAACTGACTTTAGTGGATTTCTTTGCAACATGGTGCGGACCCTGCAAGATGATGCACCCTGTTTTGGAGCAAATCAAGAATGGTCTTGGTGATAAAATACGCATTATTAAAGTTGACGTTGACAAGAATGAAGCACTGTCCATGCAATATCGCATCCAATCGATTCCGACTCTGATGATTTTCAAAGGAGGTGAATTGAAATGGAGACAGAGCGGCGCCTTGCCGGAGCGCGAACTCAAGAAAGTGATTGCACAATATCAATAACCCGCACATAAATGTTACAACGATGACAGCAAGCAAAAAGAGATATATCATTGTGGGCGGCGTGGCTGGAGGAGCTACTGCTGCAGCGCGAATCAGACGCATGGCAGAAGATGCCGAAATCATTCTCTTTGAGAAAGGCAAATATATTTCATACGCCAATTGCGGCCTGCCTTATTATATCGGCGGTGTGATTGAGGAACGCGAACGTCTGTTTGTACAGACACCCGAAGCTTTCGGCAAACGTTTCAATATCGACGTACGGACAATGAGCGAGGTGATTGCCATTGATGCGGATGCCAAGCAAGTGACTGTCCGCACAACAGGCAACAAGGAATATACGGAATGCTACGACAAACTGCTGCTCTCCCCAGGTGCTTCGCCTGTCGTCCCGCCTCTTAAAGGCATCGACAGTGAAGGAATCTTCACCTTGAGAAATGTGGACGACACCGACCGCATCAAAGCTTATATGACAAAACACAAAGTCCGCCGTGCTGTCATTGTGGGTGGAGGATTCATCGGCCTTGAAATGGCTGAGAACTTGAAACATGCCGGGTCACAAGTGGCTGTCGTGGAGATGGCGAACCAGGTGATGGCTCCGATAGATTATTCTATGGCGGCACTCGTCCATGAGTATCTCTTGCAACAGGATGTGAAGCTCTATTTAGAACAGGCGGTGGAGGGCTTTTCCCGTGAAGGGGATGAACTAACCGTCCATTTCAAATCGGGCATCCAGCTGAAGGCGGACATGGTGTTGCTGAGCATCGGTGTAAGAGCCGAAACCCGTTTGGCTCAAGCTGCCGGACTGAAGATTGGAGATATGCGCGGTATTTGGGTAGATGAATATCTTCAGACCTCCGACCAAAACATTTATGCCGTGGGAGATGCCATAGAGTTCCCGCATCCCATCACAGGCAAACCTTGGCTCAACTTCCTTGCCGGCCCTGCCAACCGGCAGGCTCGTATCGTTGCGGACAACATGGTGTTAGGCAATCAAGTGAAGTATGAAGGATCCATTGGCACGTCCATTGCCAAAGTGTTTGACATGACAGTGGCAGCAACCGGCTTGCCCGCAAAGAGATTGAAGCTAATGGAGATTCCTTATCTTTCCGCCACCATTCATAATGGCGCACATGCCGGTTATTATCCGGGCAGTTTGCAGATGGACATCAAGATTACCTTCTCGCCAACAGACGGCAAACTTTATGGTGCGCAGATTGTAGGTTATGACGGAGTGGATACTCGCATCAACCAATACGCACTTGCCATCAAGCAGGGCGCAACCGTTGAAGACCTTACCCGACTGGAACATGCCTACGCTCCCCCATTCTCATCTGCCAAAGACCCGGTTGCCATTTCTGGCTATGTCGCAGGCAACATCCTCAGCGGGAAGATGAATCCTCTTTACTGGAGGGAGATGCAGCAGGCAGATAAAAGCAAGGTGACGATTATCGATGTCCGCACGGCAGATGAGTATTCGTTAGGTACGATTCCGGGAGCTGTGAACGTCCCGCTGGACGAACTGAGAGAACGGATGAAAGAGATTCCGACCAACCGCCCTGTATGGATGTTTTGCGGCGTAGGATTAAGAGGTTATTTGGCTTCGAACATCCTTAAGGCGAATGGCTATCAGGATGTGAGAAACTTGATTGGCGGATTGAAAACATACAAAGCCGCAACGGCTAAAATAGCGGCTCCGGAAGGCTTTGAAACAACGAAGAAGGTTGTTCATGCGACACCTCGTCATGCGCAAACGACAAGGCAGTCATCAAGGTAGATGCATGCGGCATCCAGTGCCCTGGTCCCATCCTTAAGATGAAACAGGCAATGGACGGGCTTGCTCCCGGACAGCAGTTGGAAGTCCGTGCCACAGATGCGGCTTTTCCACGTGATGCGGAGGCTTGGTGCCGGACGACAGGCAACAAATTCCTCGGCAAGCGTTCGGAGGCGGGCATACATATTGCCATGATAGAGAAAGCCACTCCTTGCGCAATGGAGGTTGCCAAGACGGAGTCTAACGATTTGGGCAAGACGCTTGTCCTCTTCAGCGACGACCTTGACAAGACACTTGCCACCTTTGTCATTGCCAACGGTGCAGCAGCCACAGGAAAGAAAGTCAGCATTTTCTTCACTTTCTGGGGGCTCAATGCCATCAAGAAGACAGACAAACCAAAGGTGAAGAAGGACATCTTCGGACGGATGTTCAGTTGGATGCTTCCTTCCGATTCCACCCGCCTTGCCCTCTCCAAGATGAACATGATGGGAATAGGCTCCAAAATGATGCGTTATCTCATGAAAAAGAAGGGAGTGGATTCATTAGAGTCGCTCCGCCAGCAGGCAATAGAGAATGGTGTGGAGTTCATCGCTTGCCAAATGTCCATGGATGTCATGGGAGTCAAACGTGAGGAGCTGCTCGACAATGTCACCATCGGAGGAGTCGCCAGCTACATGGAACGTGCCGACCAAGCAAATGTGAATCTGTTTATATAAGCCTTATGAATCTACAACAGCTTAGATATGTAGTCGCAGTCAACCGCTTTCGTAATTTGCGAAAGCGGCTGAGTCGTGTAATGTCTCCCAGCCGACCCTCAGTGCAATGCTACAGAAGTTGGAAGAGGAATTGGACATCCGGATTTTTGAGCGTTCGAACAAATCTGTCATGCCCACGACTGCCGGGGAGAAGATTATCCGTCAGGCGGAAACAGCCTTGTTGGAAATAGACCGCATTGGCGAGATTGTTTTGGAAGGCAAAGGGCAGATTGGTGGGAAATTCGCCTTGTCTGTCGGTCCGACGATTGCACCTTACATCCTTCCCAAGTTTATCAAGAAATACCGTGAGTCTTTCCCTTCCGTCGAATTGTCCATCCAAGAGTTGAAAGTCAACTTCATGCTCGAAGCCTTGCTGCGGGGAGAACTGGATGCCGGTATTGCCATTTCGGAAAACGCAAGGGAG
This sequence comes from Phocaeicola vulgatus, assembly GCA_022009975.1. Lineage (GTDB taxonomy): Bacteria > Bacteroidota > Bacteroidia > Bacteroidales > Tannerellaceae > Parabacteroides. Next base: position 1,569,575 of record CP091733.1, read on the forward strand.
GGAATACTTGAAATACCACTCTACACAGAGAAGTTCTTGGTCTATCTTGCCGAAAGTTGCTGGCGCAAATTACCTGTATTCAAACCGGACAACTTGGAACACGAGAATATGTGGATTATGAAGGATGCGCAATGCCTGCGTGACAGTGCCTTCTCATTCTGCAAAAGCCGGCAGAAAGGGAATCATATCTATGAAGCGGGAAGCATCACGACGCTTGTCCATATCGTGGACGAGAACGGGGGATTCACTATCATCCCGGAAATGCACCTTCCTTTCCTGAGTGACAAACAACGGGAGAATGTCCGCCCCATCGAAGGCGACTATCTTTCGCAAAGGCGTGTATCTCTCTACATCAAAGAGGATTATATCCGCCAAAGGATGTTGAACACGGTTACTGATACGCTTAAAAAGTTCATTCCCGAAAGGATGATTAACGAAAGGGTCTGGAAATATGGTATCAAACTATAATATGAAATGAAGGCGGTGTGTCATAATTTTGTTTTGAAACACTGTCATATCAAGAAATATTGCTAACATTGCATTCAAGTAAATAAAATAATATACAATTATGACTATCGGAGATAAAATTCCAGAAATCCTTGGTATTGACCAAGAGGGACGAGAGATCAAAGCGAGCGATTACCGTGGCCGCAAAATAGTACTTTACAGTTATCCAAAAGCAAATACAAGCGGGTGCACTGCCGAGGCTTGTTCTTTGCAAGCACATAAGGAAGAGTTGGCTGCTGCTGGTTATGAGATTATCGGTGTGAGCAAGGACAAACAGGCTTTGCAGAAGAAATTTGCGGACGCACAAGGTTTACAGTTTCCGCTTATTGCTGATACAGAGACGACACTTCTCCAAGAGTTGGGTTGTTGGGGCGAAAAAGTGGCTTGCGGCCGCAAAACCATCGGCATCCTCCGCACCACTTATCTTGTGAATGAAGAAGGCATCATCGAGAAGATTTTCACTCCAAAGGAAATCAAGACGAAAATCCATGCCGAACAGATATTGGAATACATCAACAAATAGGGTTCATAGAGGAGGCAATGTCAGAATTGCCAATAGCAACATAGCTCTTGGAATCCAGCCCTGTCCTTTTACACGAGCAAAATATCTATCTTACTTATTATTAGCCGCTTGCATTTGTTAATGATGGTACATTTTAAACATACCGTTGTTTTGAAAAAAACATTGGACGTTTTTGAAAAAACATTGGACGTTTTCAAAAATTCTTCGTGACGTTTTTTTCAAAACAACGGTATGTTTTTTCAACGGTTTTGGAGTGTCCAAAACGAACGTTTTAATGGTGTTTAAATGGTGTTTTAATACCATTAAAACAGCCGAAACCTATGGACACAATTCTACCAATTCACCAATAACTTTTTCCCGTTCTCTACTTCCTTTGGTAGAAAAACGAAGTAGCGGCAAACCATAACTCGACAGTATACGATTCTTCATAGCATCTCGCTGGTGTTGGTCTGTCGCTTCTTTATGGTACGAATATCCATCGGTTTCAATAGCCAAGACTGGCTTTTTGCTTACATTGTTAATGATAAGAAAGTCTAAATGCGTACTATAATTAGCCGCATACTTCAATTCTCTCTCAGACATAAGAGATGTGTCTCTCACGACTTGCCGTAATGGGACATGGCACAACACTTTAAGACTTTTGAAACGGATATCAGAAGAAAGAATCTCTTTGAGCATGACATAGGTCAGATTCTCCGAAGCGTACTCAGATATTTGCGGCTGCATTTTGAGGAAAAGCATACGTTGCTCCGAATATTGCTCATACATATAATCAAATATAGATGCCAATTTACTGTCAGTCACCGTACAATTGTTGTATGCAATGTAGTCAAGCAAGTCCATAATATAACCATGTTTCTCTTGATCATTGCCTGTTAGCACAAGACAAAACTTCTTCTTTGCCCTTGATACGGCAACATTCAACATATTGGCATCATCTGCAAATGGTGTAATTTGGTTGTCTACCACACTCATGATGATAGCATCGTTCTCACGCCCTTGATATTTATGTATAGTTCCAGCTATCCCCTTTCTCAACTGATTGTTAAATGCATCTACTTGATTGTTATATGGCGTGATAATACCTACGTTGTCGTAATCCTTCAAACCGGCAACACCTCTTCCATGACAACATCTATCTCACGCTGATTATAGTGATTGATTGCATGATTGCCTTTCACTGTCCTCATGGCTGTCAGCACGTCCTTTTCACCTTTGTCTTCGGTCATAATGAGCAGGTTGCCTCCATAAAACTTTTGATTGCAGAAGTTGATGATGCGGGGATGGCAACGATAATGCTCCCTAAGTAAAGTCTCAGGCACATTCTTAATCACGCCCAACACCGACTGCAAAAAACTATTCTTTGCACAGTCATAGCCATCTGTAATATTATACTGCCTCATGATTACATCCAGCTTCAATCTGTCCTCATCAGTCACCACGTTAGGAAGTTGCATGGTGTCACCGACAATGACAGCATTTCGAGCACAAGTCAATGCCAAAGCTCCTGTATCTATCGAAACTTGCGAAGCCTCATCCATGATAATGTAATCGTATGGTTTACCTGTGAATACACAAGAACGAGCGGAGAAAGTCGTACTAAGAACAACAGGATATTGTTGAATCAATTCATTCCCTCTCCTTCTCATATCCTTGAGACCTGCAAAATCGACACGCTTATGTTTGGAATAATAGCTATACAAATGCTTTGAATAGCGACAACGAGAGTGTTGTCAAGGTTTTAGTCAACCCCATTGCATCATGTTGTGCCAAGTCTTTGTTAATAGAATTTATCCGTTGCCTAATCTCCTCAAGTCTATTTAGATAGTACAAGGTCTGAAATTCCTTGACAAGTGGAGTGAGGTTGTTCCTGTCAAACTCACTCTTGAGATACAGCCGATGTTTACTAAACCACTTCATTTTCCACCATTTCAGTTTCTAACCATTTGACAAACCAATTTGCGGATATAGGCTTTTCACCATAGGCTTGAGCTTGGTATTCCAACCATAACGATATAACACGTTTGGAGTTTATACGGTTTGTCAATTCCAATCTCTCGTCTACACCATTATCCATACAGAAATGCTTCCACTCCAAGGCTACTGCTTGTTGTTCCTGTAGTAGCTCTGCCCGCTCATTCTGCAAGGCAAACACTTTATCAAGCAGTGCGAGGGTTGCGTGCAATTTTTGTTTCTTTTTTAAAGACTCTGAAATGGATAATCCCCACAAGCTGCACTCAGCAGGAACAAGTGGTTGGTTGGCAATGAAAACCTCCTTATTTTCTTTGCTACCAAGTGGTGCAACAACAAATGAAAGTCCATACTTGTCTAGTTTCTCCTGCACATTAGTAATAGCAGAATTATTGTTCGACACCACCATCACAGTCTTTCCTTGACAGACGATGTTTGCAATAATGTTCAGGATGGTCTGAGTTTTCCCTGTTCCAGGAGGGCCCTGCACTACGCTTATCTGATGTTCAAAAGCCGTAGTTACCGCCTTTTTCTGGCTGGCATTACATCCGAAAGGATAAATTAAGTCAGCGTGTTTCATGCTTCTCGGATTATACTTATTGGGATTGAGATAGCATGCGGCAACGGTTTCTGAATCCACATATTCCACTTGCTCATACAAGTCTGCCAAGATACCATTACCGTTCTTTTCCTTACCTAAGGGATTGATGATGGCTACATTTTTCAGATAAGCAAACGTGTCTCTACTCTTTTCTTCTCCAAGGCAAGAAGTTGAAACAATCATCTTATCATCATCACCTTCCCGCATATAACCATTGCCATATACAATTCGCCAATAACATTTTGTTCCACATACAAACTTCCAAATCTCCTTCACGCTGTTTTGCAATGCGCCATCAACTACCACCTTACAATGTGTTGGATCAAACCATTCGGGATTATAAAGCCAAGCAACCTTGTCACAGCCATAGTAATAACTTTTGCTGTTGTTCTTAAAGCGCACACGATATCCATTAGCCCCTTCACATTCAATCGAATCAACTTGCAAAGTCTTTGCCTCACCGTTAAGTAACAATATCTTATTCATATCCTTTTCTTTTCTTATTTCCGGTAAAACCTTTACAAGCCTATATGTATCCCTCTTGGTCGTATCCCTTCCGTTCTTGGTGGATAAGCTCAATCAGATGCTGGATTTCTTGGCTGTCTGACTTCATATCCTTAAAGCGGTTATATTGCTCATCGTATCGACTCTTTGAACCCGATTTCAAGCGAAGTTCAATATCGTCAGGGATTAGGAATGAGGAGCGGTCTTTTCCTATGTATTGCTGGAACTCCGATAGGAAGATATTTATCCCGGCAAGGTCATAGTCGCCAAAGTGGATATAATGATTGGGAATCGAAGTGAGCCACTTCCTCAAATCCAAAGATTGCGGGTAGCGAGACACAAAGAGGATTTTACCGGACATTCCATGTGCCTTTAGATAATCCTCAAAGAAAGACCTCTGTTGGCGAATCATCCTGAAGTTTTCCATGTTCTCAATGCCCATCACAATCAACTCTTCCGGAATGACAAACGTTTCCCAGTCTGTCACGAAAAGGAAACTACCTTCCTGAGGATTCACCATAAATGGTTTCCCATGTAGCGAACATTCAATAGGTTCATAGCTGTTGATTGGAAATCCGGGGCATGAACGGACGGAAACAAGTTTGGAATTGCCTGTCTCCGCAGCCATCGAAGCTCGGGAATCCGCAGCATTGGCTTCAAGCATACGGAAGCTCTCATCTTTGTCAATGAGGTATCTTTCAACGCTTCGATATCGCGCGCCCGATAGGATTTTCTCGAACCACGTGCAATCACCAATAGCAATCCTTCTGCCATCAGTTCACTAAGCAAATTGCCGTTCAGCTTTGAACCTGCGACCTGCTCTCCTGCCATCAATGCCTGTATGGATGCACTTATTGCCATAGCTCATGTTTATTGAATCCGCTTCAACAATCTGTCCACCCTCGTCTTCACTCCTTGCTTGCTTAGCAGATAAGTATAACGATAATCGTAAGGATTATAAGAGGTGGGCGAACTATTGATCAGGTAGATATTTCGTGAATTGGCAAACTGTAAAATGCCTTTGATATTATTGGGATGCAAACGGCCGATTTCGTCCATCATGCAATGCACGATAAAGTCGCCATTCTTCCGGGCTACTTTCTTCTTAAACACATTGATGAGCATGATATTGACCATCGCTTTCACTAAAATATCAGTCCCGTCCGAACCAACATTGTTAATGCGTTCCACCCAATTCGTGTCATTATCATTCTCCTTCACTCGGAACTGAAGGCGGAAAGCATCTCCTAAGGAGACCGAAGGGCGATTGGGCTCGTTCTGCAACTGATGAGAAAGACTCTTCAGATAGTCCACTACCTTATCATTGACCTCGTCACGGTTGTCGCCCGAGAAAAGATTGAGTTCACCGATAGAAAACTCATTCTCTATGGTAAAATCATGGATGGACATGAGCAACTGCATGAGCTTGTCAGACGATTCATTCGCCCGAAGCTCAATGCTCCTGATGACTCCTGCAAAGTTCTTCTCTACAAAGTCATGATTGATATCGAGGATAACACCATCCACATCCGAGCGGCGCTTCATCAATGCACCGATTTCCGTGGAGACACGTCCCAAGATGTCCTTATAATGTTCACTGGTGCGTCTGCGGAACTCTTCGATTTTATTGTTATCCATGAATTCCTGCAAGTCAACTGCAATCTGGAGATAATCGTTATCGGTGACCGGCATCGTATTGAAATGGAAAGCATTCTGAGGTTTAAAGTTTCGATTGAAGCTAACGACACTATCTTTCAACCCGTCAATCGATTCACGTTTCTGATTGACAGTTCCCCTGAGTTGGCTCAACAACTGCTGGCAATCCTGATGGGTTGCCATCTCCTTGCTATCAGACAAGAAAGCATCAGGCACCAGATGCTCGTTCTCCACCACTTGGTGATAAAGAGCCAAACCTTCCTTCCGATGTGTCAAATCTTTGAGAAGCACTTTCTGCCGGGTCTCCTGATCCTGCCTTCTTTTCTCTATGCGTGCCCGTTTATCCTCATAACGTTGGCGCATCATGGCAATCTGCTGTTCAATCTCCTTGATGGATTTTCTAATCTCCGGCTCCTTGGCAAATAGGTTTTGCTCGGCATCACGATATTTAATCACCTTGGGGCGGTCGGTTGCTATCCTTCCCAACAGCTTGTCAAGATTATCCAAAGACTTCCGATAACGTTCCAAAAGATGTACATCCACGCCTTTCCCTGCCAACTCCGCTTTCTGTTGCTCCTCCAGCTGGACCTTTTGCGCAGCAAACTCCTGATTCCGGAGCGAGGCTTCCGAATCTTGCGACTCCTTAAATATACGCAAATTCTCATCAAGAGCCTTTGAAGCCCTATTAAAAGACAAGTCAAGGTCTTTAAGTTCCTTTTTGTTTTTCACCTCCCTCTTCTCCCGGGCATCCTTTTCCGACTGCACTTGGAGCAGAGCCTCGTTAAACGCACGTTCCCGGACTATCTTCTCCTGGGCAATTAATTCCAGTTCTTCCATCTCCAACTTATGCTGTTGGTTTTGCAGATTCTGCCGTTTAACCGGTATTTGGTTCTCCTTTACCTCAAAAGAGGTCTTTTCCTGACGGAGCGGATTGAGTTGTGATGTGTATTTCTTGCTGAGTTTCGATATCTCCTCCTGAAGAGTAACAGGCAATTGTGTGAGCGAGCGATTGATTTGTTGCAGCCGCTCTTCCAAATTCCTCTTCTCTGCACGATAATCATCCGGAGTCCGATGCACAACGTCTATTCCATCCAAGTTTAGCTTTATACCAAACAGATTGTCAGATGCAGCACTCCGTTCCGGATCAAGCCCTTGAGCATAAAGGATGCGCTCTTCATCCACCACTTTTCCTATCGTCTCCTCCCAGCCTTCCACATTCTCACCCAGCCATTGGTAAAGGGATCCATCCAAATGCGCAAGCAGATCATTGACTTTTTCCATCTGCGCACGGCACTGTTCACGATTCTCCACAAGACGCTCCTGCTCACGCTGGAACGCTTGTTTCAATTCAGCCTCTTTCATTTCATATTCAGTAGTGACTTGTGCAATCCTACTCTTAACGGCAACCAACTGCGCTGCAATCTCTTTCCCGTCTATCTCCAATTGAAGGAGTTGTTCCTTCACCTGCCTGATTTCATCAGCCATCGGATGCCATTGCCTGAGTTCTTTCAGGGCACTGTCCCTCCTGTGCTGCTCAGCCATCAACATCTGAATGCGCTCGTCCGAGTCATGCCTCCAACTACTGAAAGCATCCATAATCTGATTCCTTCCTTTCGTGCGTTCCTCCTCAAGCCGCTTGCGCTCCACTTGTAACAAAGTCTGCTTTTGGAAGAAAGCTTCTTTCTGCGCATTCTCAAATGCCTGTTGCGCATTCTCCAACTTTCCCCTGGCAATATTGTATTTCCTCTATTGACATGTGGGTTTTCAGAAGGTCATCCAACAACATTTGCTGGTTAAAAGCCTCCTGTTTGATGGAATCTTCACGAGCGGCAAGTTCAAGTATCGCTTCTATGCCCATTGTCTCAAATTCCTTCCGTGCATAAGCAATCTCACCCAACTTGCTCTTCTTACCACCAAGTTCCTGATTGAGGGAATCCTTCTCCTTATCATATTCGGCAGTAAGCTCTTTCTCCCGGTTGCGTTCTTTCTCAATGCCAGTTTTCACTTCAGCGACCTCTGCTTCCAAAAGAGGAATCTGTTGTTCGCTTTCAGCCACCGCATGGTTCAGCATCCTCCATAAATCAAGCAACTGCTGGTCAAGTGCCACAATCTTCCTGCCTTGCTCAGCAATCTTCAATGCTTGTTGGCGCACTGGATAATTACCATCACGAGTTTGGCGGAACCAGCAATCTATCTCGTCATATTCCCTCTCAAAGTCGATTACCAATCTCCTGTAAGTCTGCAAATCAATAGGTAACTCTTCATCCGCCATGGATTGTATGATGGTGTTCTTCACGAAATCCGCATCCAACTTTGTGTTCAGAAAGACATTTTGGATGCTTCGGGGAATATTCTGGTAATGCGCACTCTGCGTCAATGCATAGCGGGTGTATTTATGGTCACGCGTATTACCAAAGATGATATCCTTGAACATCACGCCCGAATCAACCCTTGCGGAAACAGCCACATTCTTATCGATGCGTTCCCGTATCTTCACCCAGTCGCTCAGCACCTGATTGTCATCACCAATGAGCCATCCACGCTGATAAGGAGCATCAATGAACCGCCACGAGGCACGACCTTGGTATCTGCTCACCAATATCGTATATGCCCCATTATCCCGCATTACTTCATACAGGATATGGGAATTGGATTGGCGGAAATAGAACTCATCAAACGACTTTGTCCCTGTTGGATGCCCAAGCGATGCTTGTCGGCATTGTAAAAGAACAGAAGTGCCCTTAACACCGTACTCTTCCCCACTCCCTGTGTCCCGGTGAAATGCACATTGCCATCCACAGAAATCTCCGCATAGGGAATATTGGCACTATTGATAAATATAATCTTATTCAGGTACTTCATCTTCGTTGGCAATTTGAATCATGTTAACCAGTTCCTCGGCATAGCGGAATGCCGAAGTTATCTTAAACGTCTCATCTTGTTCGCTGATGCACTCGGCAAAGCCCATGCCCTGCATCTCCTGAAGCAACTTGTTCACTATTTCAAGATAAGATCCTACACCATACTTCTTGAACAAACGGCCAGCCTTCTCCTTCAGTTCAATATCAAGGCTTATCTGTTCCACCAAATGGCTCTTCCGGAATTGATATCCCGCAGTAAACGACTGGTTATAACACTTCAAGAAATCAAGATAATCCAGCCATTTGGAGAAACTCTCCAATTTCTGCTCAATTGCTTGCTTTCCCTCTCCTATCCGCGAGAAATAGAAATATCCATTACCCGATTCCAGTTGGAGACCAATCTCCTTAAAGAAATCAGCATATTCATCAAAGTTCTCCTCTATCTCCTCATAAAGATGGCGAATGGAAGTGTCCGTGCTGTCAACCGAGAGAAACTCTCCCCGGCTCAGTCGTTCATATATTCTCTGAGTGTTATTTCGCATAGATTATTGGATATTCAATGTCTTGATAATTTGCATATTTCCCCGTCATTTTACATTCATCCGGATGAAGGATGACCAATTGGCAGAAGAGAGCGACGTGGTCCTCAATGCCTCGTTGGCTCTTATAATCATATCTCAAGATAAATTCAAACAGATGATAGCTCGATGCCAAGAAAGCATTCCACACCTCTGCCGGATCCACCTCCTTCAATTGCAGGACATGCTCCTGCAACTCCTCCAAAGTGAGTGGATCAGCTTCCGTCCGTGCCGTCTTCCGTATGCCGTTGCGTTCTGCAATCCGCCTCAGCATCTGGACAATCTGGTCATTCTCCCTCAGCATTTCCAAAGAGAGACGAGTCTTGCTATATTGACGAGACTCCATCCACAATGGATTCCTTTCCTCCAGCACTTGCACAAGATTTGTATCTGTCTTGATAAGCAGCTGGTCCTGCAAATATTTCAGTTTGCGAATCTTCTTATAGAGTTTATTCTGCAGGTCAATCTGGTTTATATAGACGATAATCTGCCTGTCTATCTCCATCAACGCATGATAAGCTTCTACAAAGTCGTGCTTCACGTCGCTGCAAGTCTTTGCCATGTGCGGGTCGTTCGCCATGATAAAGAAAGCGTGCTCATTATCCATCAGCTTCTCGCATTCACGTATCATGGCACGGATGCTATGGCTTTTCTCATCCAAGTTTTGCAGTTTCTTCTTCTTGATGACATAATTGGGCTCTTGCTTGTAAGCATTGTCCATGTTGCGCTTCAAATCCACCACATTCCTCAAGGTCCTGAATCCGGTCTTTTTCAAGAGTTGCCGCACACTGTCCTGATATCCAGCCCTTCGGTTGGCATTCGCCTCTTGCAAGAAATATCCGATATACTCCTTCAAGGTATTGATGCACTCCTGCACACTCAGCACGCTGATTTCCTCATTCACATTCAGCACCTCCTCGAAGAAGTTCAGGTAGTCGCTTTCAATTTCCACCGTATTGCCACTCCTCACCAACACGCCATAATCCAACAATTTCCTCAGCCGAGCCTCATTGCTTCCGACAAGGTCTAAGGCAAGCCCTAACGGAAACTTCATCAGCTTCCGTTTCTCGAACATCTCTCCCAACAGCCTTTGCTCACGGGAAAGAGTCTTCGTCAACTCCTCGATTGTCCGAAAATGAGTCAGAATGTCCATAACGGGAAACAATTACAAATGCTAAAGTACAATCATTTCTCCAACTCTCAAAATTTATTTTTGCTGAATTTGTGGGGTGATGGGAAAAATGTTCCCAATATCCTAATCTGTTATAGTAGGTCGTCAAAAGTTAAAAATGGGGAGGGCTGAGGAGAGACCTTACCCCATATACTTTCCATCCTTCGACTCAAATATCACACTCGACTCTATCACCTCCACCGTGTGCCACGCACCTTTCGGAACCTGACAGCCATATTGGGCTTGTGTCAGACGGAGATGTGCGTAAGTCCAAATTTTGGCGTAAACGGGGATTCTCTTTTGCTTGCTTGAAAAGTTGATCAAGTAATTCTTTATTGATTTCCATAGTATCTTTCTCTGTTTAATATCTGCGCAACACCACTTGGAAAGCTTCTGCATAATAGAAGATTAGAAACCCATTGCAGTATCGCTCTGCACTCTACCGCCACTCGGATAAGGCTAAAAATTAAATCTTAGGTTTTACTGCTAAAAGAATGCCAGAGTTGACAGCAAGCACACTGTTAATACCTAATAGGTACAGTTTATATTTCTTTCTAAATTTCAAATGTTCATCTTGGTTGCTGTAAAACTGTAAAACTACTAAAAGGAGTCAAGTCATATTCATGTTCTGGTACAGATATGTTCAAGTATACCTTACAATGTTTACGATCATAAAAGCCCTTACCATCAAGTAACCTCCATGTATCAATAAGTTGAATATATGCCTTGTTGGCATTATCACAAATATTATCAAACTTGCAATATTTCAATTCACAAAGCAACAGCCATCCCTTTCCCACATCCTTAGGTCTGCACAAACATTCACAATCATGTACTCCTTGTGGGAAAGCTCTTGTTTCGCTCAAAGTTCACAGCAAGAATATCAATGCCTTCTTTATTCTGTAAATGGAAAGAAGCTATGTCGTCAAAAGGTTTTTCTTGAATAGTCACTCTTTTTCGTTCCTCTTTAGGAAAAGTCTTGGTCTTCTCCGTATAGTCGGCTATCCAAATGTCTCCATGACAGACTATCACGTCATTGAATGTACTTTCAATCTTAGTCATAGAACGTTGAATAATTTGAGAAGTCCGTCATTATAAGTTTCATCACACGGTCGAAATAGTTGCCGCGAATAAGACCGTCAGCATCCTGAAGTGTCATATTCTTTTTATCAACCATTGACGAGAACTCCCCGTCATGTATTTCCCAAACAGCCACATCTTTAGGATTAACCCAACTGCTTTCATGTTCTCTCAACTCAGAAACAGTTGTAGGTATCTTATCCTTAACCTTATATCCCAACATGCAATTGTTAAGAGCATAGAGTATGTAAGGACTATGTGTAGCAATAAACAAGTTGTCATTATGCAAAGCTGTATTCTTCAACAACTCATACACCAATTCCACCTGTGTCAATGGAAAGAGATTTTGCTCCGGCTCTTCCAAATAGATATCCGAGTGGGACGTTTGTGTATATGCGGAAACAAGTTGCTTGAAATCCTCAAAATCCTCCTTTGATGCAAATACACGCTTCGTTAAACCCAACTTGCCAATAAAGACGTTCCCCTCTTCTCCTGCTTGTTTAGCGGCATTCTTAAACTTGCTCTCATAAATGTGTTGGGCAATCTCTTCGTTTTCTGTTTCCGTTTTCGAACTCAACATTTCGTTAGGGCTATACTGCTTGCGGAAAAGATAATCTAAATATACCCACATCGGTATAACAGACTGCAGACCACTTGAAGCATCAGACAGTTCCATTTTCTTGTCGTCATCCAACAAGATATAATCATGATCGGTCTGCTTGTCATAGAAGAAACCGACATTCAAATTCAAAACAGGCAACACCGCCTCGTCACCACACAGCTTATGTGCATAAGCCCAATCTGCAATGAAGCTCTTCAAGTTGGTAGAGTCCATCTTGACATCAAACCAATTAGGGATAGAAGAAACCAAGTTTCTCTCAGCAGGGATATACGAAACCCGTGGACGTTTATAGTTAAACCTATTTTGAGCATTACCCCATCGCAAGTTGAACGTTTCTTTTGCGAAATCAATAGTGAAACTCAAGAAATCACTCTTATATTCAATGCTACTGTCTTCATGCAAAAAGCATCTCAACTTATGGAACGCGAGCAAGTTTTCCTTTACATATTCAAAATCAGCAAAGCCATTCTTGCCCTGCTCCAGTTGAATTCGTTTTTCCGCCCAAGCACAGAAACACGCAATCTTCAGAATGCAGCTCTTACCTGCACTCTGAGGACCAATAACTACATTGATGCGTTTCAGCGTCAATTCCACATGTTTAATAGGACCTATATGATGAATTGTCAATTTCTTCATTCTCTTAGCTTTCTTTATGAATATATCTTGCTTTATTGCAAAGGTAAAGAACACCTTTCACACTCGCAAATATCTCCATAAGCAATTTCATCCAAGGCAAAGGTATATTTCATTAGCCGCTCTCGGCACGCCATAGTCCGTACAACTCTCCATTCCCATTATCTCTTTCCATGCCTCATAATTGCTCTCATCCACGCAATCGGGGCAACGCATCCCACCCATGCTCCATGCCTTTTCAGACAGATAGAAAATCCAATTGTATTTTTTCTTATCGGGCATCTTTATCAAATCCATTGCTGATGATGGCTGATATTGATCTCCAAAATTCCGTATTAGTCATATCACAACTTTATATTGGTGACATTTTACCTTTTTGTGGTAAAGTTACTCATTTTACTTTGTATATGCAAATTGCAAGCTTCCAAAAGTTTACCGGTGCTTATAGCTGAATTGTTAAAAATCTCACTTGTTTATTAACTCTTTGCTGATGGCCAATCCGATTTTATCTGGTCGCAGACCGAAGAAATCTCTGATATTTCTTCCTACTTTGAGCCCTATTAAAACGGTGTTATAATAGTGTTATAATAGCATTATAACGGCGTTTTAACACTGTATATTTGCTACTCAATACATACCATTCCACTTGGATTGGAACAATTTTGCGGCGTATGTCCTTGTAGAGGTCTTACCCCATATACTTTCCATCCTTCGCCTCAAATATCACACTTGGCTCTATCACCTCCACCGTGTGCCACGCACCTTTCGGAACCTGACAGCCATATTGGGATTGGGCAGGACAAAGGTGAATACGCTCTATTTCCCGGAAACGGCTTCCTATTGTCACATCTTGCGCATCCATTCCCCTTTCAAAGCAAGCGGCATCTTCACCTTTTAACGGAGACAACAAGGGGCTTATCTCCTCATAAATAACCTCATCCAACTTGCCACACAAACAGATAACAGTCTCCGCTGTATCTTCATGCCGATGAATGGGCACAACCGTTCCCGGCAACAAAGCATTCAACATACGCTGGCTTGTGTCAGACGGAGATGTGCGTAAATCGAAGCCCTGACGTAAACGGGGATTCTCTTTTGCTTGCTTGAAAAGTTGATCAAGTAATTCTTTATTGATTTCCATTTACGATGTCTATAAAGTTCTCAATCACATATTCCAAATCTTCATCTGTCATCTTTGTATTCAAAGGTAGAGTGATTTCGTTTTCAAACATGTGATAAGCATTCGGGAAATCCTTGATGTCAAAACCCAAGTTCTTGTAAGCTGTCATCATGGGTAACGGCTTATAATGAACATTAGTGGCAATACCACGCTCCGCCATCTTTTCAATCACCTTGTTTGTTTCCTCACGAGTCTTGCCCAACAAACGTACCAGGTATAAGTGACCTGAAGATGTGTGCTCCTCATCATAATGGTTTAGCACAGCCACATTCAATGGTTTCAAGGCCTCGTCATAACGCTCAATCATCTTGCGTCTGCGCTCCAACATCCCTTTGTAACGCTGCATCTGCACCAGTCCGATAGCAGCCACCACGTCCGTCATATTACATTTGTACCATGTTCCAATGATATCATACTCCCAAGCACCGAGCTTGGTCTTTGCCAGCGCATCCTTGTTCTGACCATGCAGACTCAACAGCTGCGCCTTGCGGTAAAGGTTCTCATTCCAGGTCTCGCCCACTATCTCTGGCACACCGCTGAAGGTATTATCCTCATTCTTGTCCAAATCTTTCACCATCAGCTCATTGCCGAACGGCAGATTCCACGACAGTGCACCACCCTCAGCAGTAGTCAGATTCTTCACGGCATGGAAAGAGAACGATGAAAAGTCAGCTATCGAGCCCACCATCTTCCCCTTGCACGAAGCGCCAAAGGCGTGGGCAGCATCGCAACAGACGGCAATACGACCAAGCATCTTCTGCAGGTCGGTCTTGGGAGTGAAGATGTCCTTCTTGCTCTCAACAATACTATACAGTCTGTCGTAGTCGCAAGGAATACCAGCCAGGTCAACAGGAATGATAGCCTTGGTCTTTGGAGTGATAGCCTTCTCCACAGCCTCATAATCCATCTCGAGGCAATCCTTCTGCACATCCACGAACACGAGCTTTGCCCCCACGTGCTCCACGATAGAAGCACTTGCCGTATAGGTATAGGCAGGCACAATCACCTCGTCGCCCTCGCCAATGCCCAACACCCTCAGCGCCATTTCGCCGCAAGCCGTCTGCGAGTTCAGGCATACAGCCTTGTCCACACCCACAAATCCAGCCACTTCCTTTTCCAACTTCTTTGTGCGCGGTCCGGTTGTTATCCAGCCGGACAGAATGGCATCACGCACTTCTGCCGCCTCGGCTTCCGTCATGTCAGGCGGAGAGAAAGGCACATTACGCAATTTCATTGTCATAATATGATTATAAATATTTAATTGATCAGATTATTTGTTTTGGATAATTTCGTTTTTTTCGACGATTTATTTGTTTGGATAATTTTATTTCGTTATCTTTGTAACTGAAATACAACAATTTACGAATCACCATGTACTACAAGAGAATTATAGATAAACATCTATCAGAATGGGCTTCACGCGATACACGTAAACCTATTCTACTTCGAGGAGCACGACAGGTAGGCAAGTCCTCTGCTGTGCGTCATTTAGGCAAGCAATTCAAAAACTTTTTAGAAATAAATTTTGAGATGGAGCCTCAATACAAAGCTATCTTCCAGCCCGACCTAAATGTCAATCGTATCGTTATGCAGATTTCTGCAATATCAGGCTCAAGGATAGAAGAAGGCGAGACACTTCTCTTTATGGATGAGATACAGGAGTGTCCAGAGGCTATTATGTCATTACGTTTTTTCAAGGAGAACATACCACGACTTCATGTTATTGCAGCAGGTTCCCTATTAGAGTTCGCTCTTGCTGAATTACCGACATTTGGCGTAGGTAGAATCCATTCTATGTTCATGTACCCAATGACCTTCGATGAATTTCTTCTTGCTAACAAAGAAGATATATTACTTGAAGCTCGTAACGCAGCATCTTCACAATCACCTCTTCCTGAGCCATTGCACGAGAAATTAGTCAGTCTGCTTCGCACATATATGCTTGTAGGAGGAATGCCCGAATGTGTTGGCAAATGGGTTGAGACTCACGATTACTTGCTTTGTCAGGAAGTTCAAATGATATACTTGTAAGCTATGAGGACGACTTTCCTAAATACAAGAAAAAGGCTGACATCAATTTACTTCGCAACATATTGCGTAGTGCTGCCGTACAAGCTACGAAGAAGTTTGTCTACACCAAAGTAGGCGACTATAAGACAGCAGAAGTCAAGAGTGCGCTCAATCTGCTCATTCTTGCTGGATTACTAATCCCCGTAACTCATACCAGTGCCAATGGACTTCCTTTAGGTAGCGAAGCAGACAATTCCTATCGTAAGATTTTATTCTTTGACTGTGGACTTATGTTGCGACTTTTGGGCATCACTATAGGAGATACGACCATGCTTACCACCCAAATACTTACAGCAACAGCAGCCGACCTTGTCAACAAGGGTACTATGGCAGAGCTTGTTGCTGGTTTGGAAATGCTTCACTATATGACACCCAACTTGCGGCATGAGTTGTTTTATTGGGTACGTTTGTCAAAGAATTCATTAGCAGAAATCGACTATCTCCTACCATCACATCTAAATATTCTTCCCATTGAAGTCAAGGCTGGAATCCAAGGTGGAATGAAAAGTCTGTGGGCATTTATGCGTGAGAAACACATCACCGAGGCTGTTCGTTGCTCATTAGAGAATTTCGGAGAGTTTTGTTACACTGACAAAGAAGATGCAGATACCGTTCGTCATGTCAGCGTTTTCCCTCTCTATGCCGTTTCACAGATAATAAGATCCACAACATCTAAAACTATGTAAAGTATTCCACATAGATTTATGTCTCTTACGTTTTCTCGTCATAGCAAAGTTCAAGCAAGCTTGCTTTGCTCATGACAAGAAAATGTTTTAAATCTTTTACTTTGCTTTTATACCGCAAACTTCTTTGATTACATCCACATACTTCTGTGTTCCTACTTCACGCGTCAAGTTGTCCATTACAAACTGTCTGCCGTTAATGCCGTATTTCTTGCAGAGGTCACGGTTTTCATACAGTTTGATGATTGACTGTTTGAAAGCTTCTTTGTCTCCTGCTTTTGTGAAGATACCACACTCATTGCCTGCCAGTATATCCTTCAACTCATTCTCGTCGAAGTTGGCAAGCACCGGACGTGAAGCCGACATGATGCTCCAAGTCTTTGAAGGCACAGAGTTTGCGCCTACTCCTGGTTTAGAGATTACAAGACCAGCATCACCCAAAGAGAACACATGACTGATGTCCTCATAAGGCTGGAATGGAATCATCGTTACATTTGTCAGTTCATCACGCTTCACGATTTCTTCCACTTGCGCCTTGTATGCGCCCTCACCCACAAGCACCAGTCCTATATCAGGATGTGTGGTCTTCAACTCCTTCATCACCTCAAGCAGCATATCCATGTTCTGAGTAAGACCAATATTTCCGCTATACTCGATATAGAACTTAGAGCGATCAAGCTGATACTTATCTAAAAGCTTGTTCTTGTCACGAGGGATATCAACTACGGCATTCTGATCCACCCAATTATAGACAACTACAATCTTATCCTCAGGCACACCCTTAGCCATGATATTATTCTTAAAATCTTCAGAAATTACTATAATCTTGTCAGCATGCTATAGGTAAAGTCTTCGATAACACGACCTATCTTCCAAAGTAAGCCTCCTTTCTTGGCAAGAGAGGTTCCAGCGAGAGAATCTGGAAAAATATCTTGCAAACAATATACAAAAGGTATATTCCTAAAAATCTTAAGCAAAGAGCCTAACAATCCTTGAATAGGTGGAGTCGACTCCAAATAGACGCAATCCACATTCTTTTCAGTTAGCCCATACCATAATTGTATAATCCAATTAAAAGAATAACGCATCGCCCTTAAAACAGGATTCTTTCCTTCACGATACATAGCAAAACGATGTACACGTAATTTACCATCATACATCATTTCCTCTTTTTTATTCTTATATTCAGCATACTCCTCATCAGAAAGTCCTCTTGTTGGTCTTGACGCATGTATCACCATATCAAAGCCTTCATTTGCAAACGCTTCCAACCGATTTTCTACCAAATATATACTTGCAGCTTTCTCAGGTAAGAAATAGCCTGTTAATTGTAATACTTTCATTAATTTTCAACTGTATCAAATTTCACTTCTCTTATCAACCTTTCAGCCAATTCTATAGCCTTCTGTGGAGTTTTCTCTATTACAATCACATGTCCGCTCCTACTTAAACTACTTGTAACTACAGGTATAATATCGCCCTCGTGTACATATATTTCTTTCTTATACACATGTGGGTTATCTAACACCTCAATATTACTTACAGAAATAAGTCTTCCTGGTTTAGGACAGAAATAACGAATACAAGCTCCCTTTGGTTCTTCCTTTACACTTAAATCCGGTTCTATACCTAATGCCACATTAATAGCAGCTGCAACCATGTCAATACCCGTACTCAGATGTGTTAATTCAGTAGAAATAAAATCTCCGCCAAGGCGAGCGCCTATTTCCATCAAATAAGCCTTACCATTCATTAATTTAGCCTCAGCATGGCAAGCACAATTGTTTACACCCAAAGCCTTAACTCCGGCAACAGCAGCAGCCTTCAACGTTTCAACATCCTCTTTAGAATAACAAGAAGGCTGATTATGACCCAACTCCACAAAATGTGGAGCACCTGTTGTTTTTTTGTCTGTAACAGTAAGCACATTCACCTTGCCATTCCAAACAATAATCTCAATCGAGAATTCAGGACCTTCAATAAACTGCTCTATCAATACCGACTTGTCACGACTTTCATCAAGTGCTATATTGTATGCGTTGATAAAGTCTGCTTTATTCATATCACGTACAACCTTTGCAATTCCTCTTGATCCAGAATTACGCGACGGCTTTAATATTCCGTCTGTAGTAAAGTCATTCTGCAAATGTTCCCAAGCATCCTCCGCACTATCAGTCAATATACTCTTTGGTGAGGGAGCATTACCTTTTTCAAAAGCCTCACGCATTAAATGCTTGTTTGTCGCACGAATTGCTTGCTCTTTTGTGATACCAGCAAGGCCAAGTTCATCATTTATTCGTCCCATCACATTCATGCTCACTTCCGAGCAAGGATGTATGACTCCATCAACATGCTGCTCACGCGCTATTTCAAGCATGATTTCCTCATCTGTTATATTAGCACATATAGCCTTGTCTGCATATTGCAAACCTATAGCATTTGAATCGCCATCTACAGCTATAACATAATAACCTTTCTTTTGCTTTCTTGATTACAGGAACTTGCAATATTCCTGCTGCCAATACTAAAAGTCTTTTCTGCATATCTTTAAACAAACTTTTTTGTTAGGTTATAAAACTTCTTATGCCCTATAAACATCTTTGTGTGACAATACAGTCTTAAAAGTTAACCACAAAACTTTAATGTCGAAAAAGAAGTTCAGGTGCTTTACATAATAAATGTCTGCCTGAAGTTTTTCTTTTGTTCCTACTGAATTGCGGTTAATGGCTTGGTTCCAACCTGTAATACCTGGTCTAACAGTAAGTATTACTCTTTCTTCTGGAGTATAATGTTCCAAATAAAACGCAGAATCTGGTCTTGGACCTATCAATGCCATGTCACCTATAAGCACATTCAACAATTGTGGTATTTCGTCAAGACTTGTTCTACGAAGAAATCTACCCACTTTGGTCACTCGTGGATCATCTGCTGCATTATATGTACTACCATCTTCCATACGAAGGTCTGGAGCGTTTACTATCATTGAGCGAAACTTATACATCTTAAAGATTCGTCCATTCTTGCCAATACGAGAAGCCATATGGAACAAAGGACCACCATCATCACACTTTATAGCAATCCATACACCAATACAAAGTAGTAAAACAAAAGGAAAAGCACAGAGGGCAATCATAAAATCAATCGCCCTCTTAATACAATTTTTATACATAAATCAGATTTTGTTGATAACGTATTTAGTACTTGAATAAATCACGGTATAGATTGTTATCCCAATCTTTCTTGAAATCCTCCATCATTTGACGATAAGTCTTAAACTTTGGCTCAAATCCAAAATCTCTTTTTGCTTTTCCCATAGAGAAAAGATACGAGGTAGTGTTGTTTGGTATCTCTGGCTTATAAATAATCTTTGAACGTCGACCGTCAGCAGGTCCAAACACATCTCTCATAACCTCTGCCTGTTCCTGTAAAGTCACGCCACCACCTGCTGTCATATTATAAAGACCATATGTATTCTCACTCTTTATAGCAAGATAGAAAGCATGAGCAATGTCCTTTACATAGCCAACGTCACGAATCATCTGAGCATTACCAAACACCGTTATGTCTTCGGCATTCTCTGCTTTCTCCATGAAAATCTGAAATCCTGATTTCTTCATCTCTCCATTCACATAAAGGCTCATGTGTGGAGTAACACCAAACACTGTAGGAAAACGGAATACCGCATTCTTCATTCCATGCTGTTGATTGTAATATTCCATAACATCATTAGCAGCATTCTTGGAAATAGTATACACCGAATGATCTCCAGTGAAAAAGAAGTTTCTTGGCTCTTCCTCTGTCAATCTACGTTCACCATTCCACGCTCCACGCACATCGCCATACGAACAAGTTGAAATAACACGTTTTATACCGTTCTTGCGACAATACTCCAAACAATTGATTGTTCCTATGGTGTTAATGCGGAAATAGTCAGCGGCATTCTCATCCTCATCAAGGTTTACTGGTGCATTGGCAGGAAGTAAGCCTGCCAACAGAATCACGCCTTCCACATCTTTCTTTGGCAATTGTTCAAAATCCTCCACCCTATCAAGGTCGAGATTTATATACTTACCCCCAAAGCATCATAATGCTCCTTGAAACGATTTTTTCTACCTGTCACTACGACTTCGCATCCTTGATTTACGAGTTCTGTTACGGTATGAACACCGATAAAGCTTGTTGCTCCAATTACAATTATCATATACTAAATATTTATTGGTTTTTCGTTAGTACTCAATTTAGGGCATACCCATTTTATAGGCACTCTTGCAAATGCCTATATTAAGCTCTAATTTGAGTGTCAATATCCTATTCACTCTCTATTCCTTTTGATTATTCTTGCTGGATTTCCGGCTATTATCACATTGTCAGGAAAAGAGCCACAGACTACGCTTCCTGCGCCGACAACAACATTCTTTCCCAATGTCGTTCCCTTCAGTATTATAGAGTTTGCCCCAATAAAACAACCTTCGCCAATTACAACAGGCCGTTTTTCCAGAAGATCAAGTCGTTCTGTAGGATGACGTTCACTGTAAGGAAGTGGATGAAAATCGTTGTCTATGATTTTACAGCCTGAACCTATATCCGTATTGCGGCCTATAGTAATGCTTTCCATCGAATAGATGGTGCATCCACTCATGCACACACCTTCGTTGATGACGATTCTACCACCATTTTTGGCAACTATAATGCATCTTTGCGACAATCCAAACAGATTACTGAACGGATGGGAAAATATTCTAATTTTACCCCCCCCCACACAATCTCTGAATTACGCATAGCTAATATCACACTAAAGCCTCTAAAACTTATTTGCTTATGGTATTTAATGCGATAACGCAAGAAATTAAAATACAGGCCCATTTCACGAATAAACATCTTCATAATATAATCATCTTGTTTGTTCTATAAACATTTCTAAATCATCAACACACAAATTGTCTTTTTGAAATATTGCTATGTTGTTCTTTAATTTACAATCATCAAAATTCCACCATTCCAATTCCAAAAGTTTTGCGACTACCTCAGGTGAAAAACGGTACCTAATCACTTTAGCTGGTACACCACCAACTATTGCATACGGGGGGACATTTTTCACCACAACTGCACCTGCGGCAATGACAGCACCATGCCCAACCGTAACACCACCATTTATTAGCGCATGCGAACCAACCCATATGTCATTACCCAAAACAGCTTTTTTATTATCAGCAGCATTCACATCCTTATCTATCCATTGAGATTGGCATCCGTTTATTTTTTGTGTGAATATTGGACAAGTAGAAAGATAGCTCAACGTATGCCCTCCCATGCCGATACGACAATGGTCTGAAATACTACAGAACTGACCAATTTCAGCATTTTCAACATCTGTATCATTTCCAATGTACGAATAACGTCCGATTGACGAACCTTTCATTTTTACCATTCGATAAATGACAGCTTTGGGGTCTATCAGATTATTAGCAGACACAAATGAAATATTTGAAATACGAGGATTAAACAGATTCTTTATCATCCCCTTTATATAATGAGCTACAGGAAACATATCACTTTAAATTTTTCTTTAAGACATTTATTTGGAAATAAGGATTCCATTCTTCATCTATCTCCTTAATACAAGCATTACGCACAACACCACGATTTTTCCCAGTGGTTTCAAACCATTTATCTATCTGAGTGGCAAGGTCATCTACATCATCACGCTTGAAAAAAGTTCCTGTTATACCATCCTTTATAGCCTCAAACTCAGGCATTTGGTAAGGGAAATCATTATGGGTAATACATGGAGTACCAAACACCATTGAGTGCATTGCCGTTAACCCTATATTTCCAGAGCTACACATAAGTCAGCATTATATATGAGAGAACTCAACTCGTTCTCGTCATAGCAAGGGCCATAAAACCATACTTGTTTCTCAAGTCCAAGTTTTTTTGTTAAAGTCTTAAGTTCTTCTGTTTTCTCGCCACCACCGATAAATGTCAAATTATATTCTATGTCTCTATTACGGCAAATGACCATTGCCTTCAATATCTGATCAAGTTTCTTTACAGCAGTCAGTCTACCAACAAAGAAAAGATTCTTATTGTCGTTGCAAAAATGATCTTTATAAACTGCTGTCTCAGAAAGTTGTTTTCTCACTTCAATCTGCTTATCATAAGCTAAAGAATTGTGAATAGTAAACAACTTACTACTATCAAAGCCTTCCTTAATCATCAAATTGCGAGCATAATTTCCATAGGTAAAAATTCCACCATTAGGCAACTTAAACTCCAATTTCTTTATAAAAGACTCTAATAATGTTTCTTTTCCATACCAACCATGTGTCCAAAAATACACTTTCTTTTTCGGCTTAAGCAATCTTGCAAGTACACAAAACATCCAAGTACTCAAGGCACGAGTTTCACCTAGAAGAATATAATGGTCATAATCTTTAAACAATTGACCTATTACTCCAGGTTGCCAATACCATCCACCAAAAAGATGCTTAGTATTAGTCTCCGTTACTTTTCCATGAAGAAGCGTATAGTCCATCTTCTTAACATCACCCATCGCATTTCCAAACACCCAATCACAACTAAATGTTTTATCTATTAATGTAAAAATGTTTGTGCGGTAATGCTGTGCATAATTATATAATATACAAAGTTTCATTTCTTTATTTTGATTTTAAATATAATGCACCCATTTCATCCAATGCCCTATTAGACCATCTATGAAAGATACACCCTGCTGGAGTAAGAGTTATTTCTCCAAACCAAATACGAGAACCATTTGAGTAAAGATCAATTCTCACCAAGTCTATATCACCAGCCAATGATTCTGCACACTCTACCATCTTTTCCAAATTTTGTGGCCGTAAAACCAAAGGTGCAGTTCTGTCAAATTCTTTGTAGTAATCATACATAGGTTGCCAATCTAAGGAATACGGAAGATAATCGGCATGGCCTTTTTCACGTCCACTACATGCAAGTACACACACAACCTTACCATGAATGCACATAAACTTATAGTCTATAGGAAAACCACCATTACCATCATCTATAAATTCCTCACAAACTGCACACTTTTCTATTTTAGAATAATGTTGCTCTGTAAAGCTATAGTCCTTAACTTTAAACCATTCTTTAAGCAGTTGTTTGCATTTATTTATTTCTAATTTAGATTTATCCAAGCAAATGATATTCATGCCAGCTCCAAAATTCATCTTTAATGCAAATTTTTGTGGTAACTTGGCAAAATTGATATCATTTACAGAATAATAATGGTTTAATAAAGGTATCAATATGTCTTTACAACCTTTTGCGGAAACATATTCACGAACCTTATATTTATCTGCCAACTCATAATATTTTAAATAATCTCCTTTGATAGCTTTCTTATACCATATCTCAGACAAATCCTTTGGATTAAATAGATTAGGGAATCTATGGTGATTATGCATATAAGATATGTAATATGAAAGAGACGGAAAAAAACCTTTTGCTATAAAGCGAACATTGATTTTTTTGTAAAAGATTCATTTTTTTCTTATTATAAAATTGAAATAATATTTATAAAAAAATGTAAAGCCGAAGGCAAGTATTCATGCATTAAGAGATGTCGCATATTATACTTACTCATATCATTCTGCTTATTCCTATTTGACAAATACAAGTTAAAAATCAAAGGCATCATGACGTTTTTTTATGCTGACAATTTATATCATTTATAAGCACATCCATTTCTTTTTCCACACAGCAAATGACAACTCAGTTTGAAACGTTTTATACGAATTATCATATATTGTCATGTATTGTTTAGGGTTCTTAATAATATCTTTGATACGCTCAAGAACAAAGTCATATATTTCTTGTTAGGAATAACCTATCCTTTATATCAATCTTTTATTATTTCCATACATATATTATTGTAACAAGAATTTATAGACCTTATTTTTTGCTTTTTATTATAAAAAGAAGCACCTATTACTGAGAAAGCTAATATAGGATTAGATATAACCATAATACCAGACATTCCTCTAGCAATATTAAAAAATAACAGTGCAAAAAGAAAATACACCTCTGGCATTTGCGACAACCTATAACGATTTATAAATCCCTTAACCCCAAGTCCTAACGTTGAATAAAGAAAAAATACAAAGCCTATAACCCCTGTACCTACAAGCATTTCCAAATACATATTGTGACAACTTGAGAATTCTTTCAATTCCAAATAATAAGGATTAGTACCAATTAGCCAATTTATGCCATCTGAAAATTTCTGTAATGCTATATCAAATAATATATCACGATTTCCTAAATTTCCTTCTTCTACAGTCTCTGTAAATCGCCGAACTAATGCAGGCGCAAATGATTCCAATATTTTCAAACTAAGCAAACCACCAAAAGATGCAACACAAGCAATCATTACAATGATAATTTTACCTTTCTTAGAAAGACACATAAATAAAAACATTAAACCTGCACTCATTCCAACTAAAGGTCCTCTACTTCCAGCTTTAGCAACGCCCCATATACCTAACCCAACAGCTGCATAAGAAATTAATCTTAACAACTTAATGTCTTTTATAAGATTTGACTTCATTATCATGGATACTGCTAATAATACTAAATAAGCTGCATTATCTCCAAACTGCAAGGTTGAAACTCGTGCATTCATATTAAATCTACCATCAGCTGTCATTTCTGCTGAAAATGTATTTCGAACTCCCATTCCTATAGTAATGGTCATCAGCAATAAAGTAATTAGCAATGTTTTGTTCCATTGAATATTCTTTAATCCACTCATAAAAGCAAGCATAGGAATACCTACTATTCCAAAATTATATAGAGTAGACTGCATTCTTGAATAAGAAAAAAGAGCAGCATTCGGGTCTACCAAATAAAAATCAACAGTTACTTGTGCTGAAATATAAACAAATGCAAATAAAAATGCTTTTATATAAGCATTATTAGGTATTTGAAGTTTAGATTTAAAAAGACATGCTAATGCAACTAAAAGTGCAAAACCTCTAAAGGCAATGCTACCAACCGAACTGTCGACAAAAGACGTAAAGAATCCAAAACCTACCATAGTAAGTATGAAATTAAGATCCCATCTGTTGATTTTAAAATATTTTTCCATATTATCTTTCATTTAGCTGATCTATCCATTTTGCATATATATTATCAAGCGAAAATCTTTTTGCATTATCTATAGCTTGATGCGCCAATCTTTGCAATTTTGCTTCATTATTCATTAACGCAGAAAGAGTTTTTGCAAATTCTTTATTATTAAAAGCAGGTACAACACATCCATTTACTCCATCATGAATTAGCATTGGTATAGAAGTAAAACTATTATTGACAACAGGAACGCAGCCAACTCTTTGTGATTCTAATATTACCATGGAAAAAGATTCATGAACACTTGTGACACAACTAATTGCCGCATCTTCATAGAAAGCATCAGGATTTAAACGTCCTTTAAAAAAAACTCGTTTCAACCCCAATGATTTTGCCATTTCTTTCATTTCCTCCAACGAAGGCCCATTCCCCAACATGTATAGTTTCCATTCTGGATTTTTTTCTTCTATTAATTTCCAAATAAAAAGCATATTATCTGGACGCTTAATAGAATAGTCAAATGTACCAGCCCATACAACTATTTTATCCTTATGTTCAGGTTGCTTAATATTAACATCAATTCCATTTGGAACAACACGTACCTTATTGGAAGAAGTCAAACCACACATTCTATATAATTCTGGCACTTGCCCATCACAAAGTACAAATACACGATCACTATTATTAATGGTACTCAAATATCGTTTGCGATGTTTTTTTATATATGCTAATGTCATCAAATGAGATACAAAACGAGACTTCATTAAAGAAAACAACCATCCAAGATTCTTCTTTTTCAAAAGGTACTCTTTTTGATATGCACCGTTTAAAATAGGAGTAAGAATTGAATTATGAAAACAAGAAACTATAAAAAAGTGCACATTTCTTTTACAAAGTGAAAGGAATTGTGCACAATCAGGATTAAGAGCATCTTGATTAATAACAACATCTACATTATTCACTTTTACGAAATCTGTAAGATAATCAATATTTTGACCTGAAAAAAGAATAGCAGAAGGAAGAAATAATTGATTTTCACTATATACCTGTCCCTTATGCTTATTCTTAATTCCTATATACCATACTGTATTACCTTTTTTAGTAAACAGTGATCCTAAAATATCTGTAACACGAGATATACCACCAAAAGTTGGCAAAATGCCATTACTATGAAAAAAAACTATATTCATTCTATTAAATTAAGTAACTCATTAAAGTTCATAGTTGTCAAATAAAGCTTATTTAATGCCCTGTTTTCTACATCTTGTGCAGTATAATAGAGAAAGAAATTACCATTAACAACTCCTGCTGTTGGTTTGTAAATACCAACCTTACCACAAGTTTCATTCGTCATAAGCGGTTTTCTGAACAAACGAAAATGTACTCGATCCTTACTCTCTGCCAAACAAATGTCCGCATTACATTGATTACTTTGAACAACTGCATATAAAATCTTATCCCATTCAAAAAAGTCTATATGCCATGGACGGTAAAGAGGATTTTTATTCTCAAAGCGAATCGTCTTGTCATAATGATAGATTCCATCAACCTTTTCACAAGACCATTGAGCAACTCCGTGAGCTTTCTGTTGACTCCATACTCCTAAAAGATCCAAGACGAGTAATAATTGGTTAACAATTCTTTGCAAACTCTTAGGTAAACTCTTAATAATCTTACTATGAAAAGTAATATGAGTTGCAAGACATCTAAAAGTTCCATTTTCTTCTTTAATAAAAGCTGGACTTGTTTCTGGATCTACCTCGGCATCAGAAGTACCAACAATTGGTCCAAAGACTTTTGATATACCATTTTTTTCAACAAGTGCGCCAAAAGTTGCATGTGCAAAATCATTAGCCTTACATCTTGCTGTAAAATTTTCTCGCCAAAATACATATAATTTATTATGAACATACAAAAGAACAGGATCGGAGTTGTATCCCTTTTGAGGCTGTCCTTGAACTAAACTATGAATACACCAATGAGTAGGTGGTGTTATTTCATTTCCTTTTGCATAACACAGAATGGGATTCTCTGTTTTATCATTACTTTTATAATATGGTGTATATACCATCCACCATTTGTATCCAAGAAAACCTTCTGGTATATAACGCACACATGGATGCACGACATCCCCAAAATTAATCTCTTGCTCAAAGGGCTCATGGCTACATACCTCCCCTATAGGCATTACTCCTAAATGAAAACGGCCACAAAATGTATATTGAATTTTTCTATAAACATTCAATATTTTTCTAATAGTAGACATATTATCTTTTTTTAATAATGGTTTTTATAATTGCCAAATAGTTTATTTTTAAATAATCTTGACGAAAAAAATAATTACAAATAAAAAAACAGAATTAAAGACACAGATATAGAAAAGATCGTCTTTTCAACACCAATATAAGAACGTATAGCCAAGGCTATAATAACAGATTGGATGATTATAATCAAAATTGTCTTATATGGAATTATATTATGTATAGATACTTTTAATGTGTTAGATATTATCTTTATAAAAACAAACATTCTCAACCACAAACAGAGAACAGAAACAATACATATTGATTCTACAGAGGCAAAAATACATACTGCACAATACTCCAAAAAAGCAAGAATTATAAAATTGAAAAAATAAACAATTCCATACTCTTTAGTCTTATTTAACGCAAGCAATAAAGGATAACAACTAATTATTGAAAAGAAATTATTAAATAGCATTATAAAGAAATATTTACCTGATGATTCATATTGACTTCCATACAATATAACCATTATCTCATCAGAAAAAAACAATGCAATATATAATAAGTGGATATATAAGCATAACTGTTTTGCTTAATACACTATTCCATATAGCAATTATATTATTAACTTCACTATTATCAAAGCTATTATTCTTACTTAGTTTTGAATAAACGGGGAGTAATACAGTACTACAAGCTCCCACAATCATACCAATAAAGGGTAATTCCATTGCACCATTTGAGAAATCCGCAAAAGCTTCAGTACCAAAATATCTGCTAATAAAGAACTGGTCTGTCGAATTTATAAAAATATTAAAGATTCCTGCTCCCATAAGGGGTATACAAAATTTCAATATATCTTTAATCGAAATAGAAGTATGCTTCTTTTGTATATTTCGAAAAGGTCTACTTTTCAAATACAATGCCAATATAAAACTGAGAAAAGAAGAAAAAACAAAACCAGCAACAGCACATTTATATCCTATATTAAAAAAGAATACTGGCAATGTAACACAGATAAATAACAACACTCGTGTCACCACAGAATAAATTGCAGCAACATGTGTTTCCCTATAAGTTGCATAAATTGCTTCCAAACCAAGGGTAGGCATCAGAAATATTGGAACTGGAGAAAAAAAATTTTTCAATGCTGTTATTAGTTCTTTATTTTTCAAAATATCTGCGATAATGGGAGAACCACAATATAATAGAAGCGAAAAATATTAAACCTGAAAAAAATGAAAATTTTTGTCATTTTGTTAACAAATTCTTTACCTTCTTCTTTAGATATTCTTGAAAGAAAATATCCATAGGATTTAGGGAGACCTAACGTAAAGACCGACAATAGTGTTGTATAAACAAAAAATATCTGCTTATATGTACCATAGTTAAACTTATCCATATATCGAGTAAGCACCATCGTACTTCCTATCGTCAAACACACAGCTATAAATTGCCCTACAGCTATCCAAAAAGCCTGTATTGTATTACTATTATTATTACCTAATTTCATATTCTAATAAATGCTCAATTGAGAACACCCCTTCATACTGGTACTTTTGCAAGTTTCTGTTTTTTAGTGTTAGTATTCAATTTAGGGCATAGCCCTTTGTATAGGCACCATTGCAAGTACCTATATATTGAGATGTTAAAAATTTTACTTGTTTATTAAGTATTTCAGACATTTTCTTCGCTCAATAATTAAAAAAAACAAGTTTTCATTATTATCACTTATCGAAAATGTTGGCAAATCTTCGTAAGCGGTCACTTTAGGCACGTTAGCCCATAAAGCACGCACACTTTTATTATCTTTTAAGAAAAATGTTATTTGATTTTATGCCCAAACGGCACCTGTAGTTGGCCGCCATCTATGAGCGATCAAGTCCACTAACTTATCCTTTGCCGTATTTTTAATTCTGCGGAATACGTCACAAAGATACTCTACCGGATCTAGGTTGTGCTTGCGGATGTTGGCGAAGTGAGACATCAAGCGGGCAAAGCGCACACCTGCTTCTGGGCTACCAACGAAATAACTATTATTGCGATATTTCGCAATTCTTCTAATCTGTCGCTCACACACATTATTCGAGAGGTCGAGGCTACCATCCTCCAAGCAACGCAACATACAAGGATATTCAGTAAGTGCATAGTTTACTGCCTTGAGAAGCTCGGGCTCTTCGTCCTTCTCAAGGTTCTTTGACAACTTATCCAAGTATGATTTCATATCATTAAACATAGGTCTATGCGGAGCACACGCTCCCACCGGATCTCCACTGGATCTGAGAACTTAGCCTTTATCAACTTGTCCTCACGGAAGACCGCCTCAAACTGCCTTAGCATCGTCATGGCATCCTCCGAAAAATCCTTCAATTTGAAGAACGGCCTTCGCATGTGCACCAGACAGGCTATTCGTTGTATCAACTCACCAACATCATAGCACTTATAGATAGGTGCACCATCGCTGTGGAGATAAATTTTCTCCATCACGTCCTCAAAGTATTTCTTGACAGCCTCCTGGGTTCTACGACCACGCTCATGAAACACAAACTGGGTCAGGCCATACAATGGCGCATGGTAACAGAATATCCATTTGCCTTTTGCTGTTCGCTAGCCTTCAGTTTCGCCTCTGTTGACATGGTTGAATCTGAGTTTGAGTCGCTTGGCATAGTGGTTGTCGGATTGTCCTCGTCACTTATGCCTTTCAACTGATTTATCTCATTCTGCTTAGCGACCAAGCGAGCGTTGAATTCAGATGTGAGTTTCCAACTCTTTGGCATATGCCTCCTTCTGTTTCTGTTCACGTGCCTCAAACTCCGCACGCACTCCCGCTACCACCGCTTCGCGAAGAGAGTCGGAAAGATTAACCTCCCCTTTGCCAGTCATGAATGACACAAGTTTTTGCATCATGTCGTTCAACTGGTCAACCTTTTCACAAAGCTGTTTGTTCAGGTTTGAAACCATAGCCTCAAGCTCCTCAACCCGTTTGTCACGAGCGAGGAGTTTCTTGCGGAGCAGCCTGTTGTC
Organism: Phocaeicola vulgatus; assembly: GCA_022009975.1. Classification (GTDB taxonomy): domain Bacteria; phylum Bacteroidota; class Bacteroidia; order Bacteroidales; family Tannerellaceae; genus Parabacteroides. The sequence continues at coordinate 1,600,593 of CP091733.1, forward strand.
GGCTGCCTCGCCATGCGCTTGTGCGCTGATAGCTCGTATGGATTTCTCTTCTGATTTCATACTGAAAATATTGAGGCGTAGTACTTACCTTCTTCGTTTATATTCAAGTTTAAGATCCAAGGCAAAGGTATATTTCATTAAAATGGCGTGAAAGACGGTCTAAAATGACTGCTTACGAATGTTGAGTGTTGAATATTGTGTTGTCGGCTTTGCCGATTATTTAATTAAAAATCTTACTAAATAATACCGAATCTCTTTTTTTCCTTGTTCGTAAGAGTCTCGGTTGTTTTGAGAACATCAAAAATGCCTTGAAGGTCTGAATCGGTCAGAGAGCCGAAGTACTCTCCTTCCATGAGTTTCTCCAACGGAATGGAAAAAAGCATACCACAATCTACATAACTGTCATACTTCAAGAATTCAGGGTAATCGGTCTGATGAAGGAGATACTGGGCAGAGAGGTAACTTGACGAAGATTGTCGAGATAAGCCTTTTGTAGTTCCCTTAAATCCATGCCAAAGCCTTTTGAACAGACTGGCGCTCACGGATAACTGCCAACATAGCCTTGCTGGCACCAGCAGCATCAGCCATGTCATACATAGTAATCTTGGTGTCCTCACCCGTTTTGTCTGCTTGACGCTTCGCTCGTTTCCAAGCTTTATCCTCGTGGGACTTGTCCGACAAGTCAAAAGAATCTACATCCTTACATTTGTCAATCCACTTATCAAGCATCTTGACGTCTGCAACTGAAAGTTCGTCCATATCACAAACTGCATTCTTTGAAGCCAAAATAAGTTGATGACCTTCCTTAGATAGTTCAATATTCAAAGAAGCGGCAAAGTCTTTCAATTCAGAAGAAATTTCGGTTTTTCCTTCTACCCCACGCAAGACCTTATAGGTCAACGTTGGAACTGGTCCATGCTTTCTTGCCACAAAAGTATCATAGACGATTGGCAAGCCATACTCTTTCAACTGATTCTGCTGGGCAAAATACATTACCTTGAAGAGGTGGATATAATCCACTCCTTCTGGAAATGCCTTTAGAATGTAAAGCACCACAGCCTTTATCTTTAATATTTGCTCTATTGTCTTCATTATCGTATTTCTTAGTTTAAGCAAAAATACTACTTTATTGCTATATCACCAAGGATTTGTCTGATTTTGCTGATTCTGCACTATCAGGCGAATCCGTATTTAGCATTACATCAAATGGAAGTTCCATAATACTTTGCATACCACTCAGCAAACCGTCTCAATCCTTCTCTCAGACTTGTATTCGGCTTAAAACCAAAATCTTGATCTAACGGTGTTGTATCAGCATATGTTACAGGCACATCACCTGCTTGCATCGGTACAAGTTCTTTGTGCGCTTCAAAGTCATAATCCTTGGGAAGCACACCTGCACGAACTAATTCTTCTTGAAGGATAGTTACGAAATCAAGGAGATTTTCAGGATTGTTGTTGCCGATGTTATATACTTTATAGGGTGGAATGGGAAGTCCATCCTCGCCATTCTGCTTCTCTGGAGCATGTTGCATGACACGTACTACACCTTCCACTATATCATCCACATAAGTAAAGTCACGCTTGCTGTTGCCATAATTGAATATCTTAATGGTTTCGCCTTTCACTAATTTGTTGGTAAAGCCGAAATATGCCATATCGGGACGGCCGGCAGGACCATAAACGGTGAAGAAACGTAGACCTGTCGATGGGATGTTATAGAGCTTACTATAAGCATGCGCCATCAATTCGTTGCTCTTCTTGGTGGCTGCATAAAGAGAGACAGGATTGTCTACTTTGTCGTCTGTTGAATATGGCACTTTCTTGTTACTGCCATAAACGGATGAAGAAGAGGCGTAAACAAGATGCTCTACTTCGTGATAACGGCACGCTTCAAGAATATTATAGAAACCAATGAGGTTGCTCTGAATATATGCATCGGGATTGGTGATGCTGTAACGTACACCTGCTTGGGCAGCAAGGTTCACAACAACAGCGATTTTGTTTCCAGTGAAAATCTTTTCTACGGCTTCTTTGTCTGCTATTGAAGCATGTACGAAAGTCCAGTCACCATGCAAAGCCTCAATTTCTTTCAGACGCTCATACTTGATGTTCACATCGTAATAGTCGGTGATGGAATCGATACCGATAACCTTGATGTTCTTGACATCATGGAAGAGTCGCTTGACAAGGTTACTGCCGATAAAACCTGCTGCGCCCGTCACAAGGATGGTTTTACCTTCTAAGTTTATATTGTTCTCTACCATAAGTTAGTCTCTTCTGAAGATATCGCGTGTATATACTTTTCCTTCCACATCCTTCAAGCAATCATCAAAGCGGTTGGCTATGATTGCCTTGCTTTGCGCTTTGAACGCTTCGAGGTTATTGACTACCTTGCTACCAAAGAAGGTTGTACCATTTTCCAAGGTCGGTTCATAGATAATGACTTCCGCACCTTTTGCCTTAATACGCTTCATGATTCCTTGGATGGCCGACTGGCGGAAGTTGTCGGAGTTCGATTTCATGGTCAAACGATAGACTCCGATGATGGGAGTCTCACCCTTGCCCTCCCCGGAAGGGAAGGGATAACCAAACTGGTTGTTATTGGTGTAATCATACCAACCTGCTTTGCGCAACACGGCATCAGCTATGTAATCCTTTCTTGTGCGGTTGCTCTCCACGATTGCTTCTATCAAGTTTTCAGGAACATCTTGGTAATTGGCAAGCAACTGTTTCGTGTCTTTGGGCAAACAATAGCCACCGTAACCGAAACTTGGATTGTTATAATGTGTTCCGATTCGAGGGTCAAGACCCACGCCTTCGATGATTGCCTTGCTGTCCAATCCTTTCATCTCTGCATAAGTGTCCAATTCATTGAAGTAGCTGACACGAAGGGCAAGATAGGTGTTGGCAAAGAGTTTCACGGCTTCGGCTTCTTTTACTCCCATGAACAAGACCCTCTCACCGCTCTCCTTTAAAGGCAGAGTGCCGGATGGATTGAGTTCATCGGGAATGGCTGAACCTTCAATCAATAATGAGGCAAACATCTTGGCTGCCTCTTTAAGCATTTCCACATCGGTGATAGATTCAATCGCCTTGTTTTCTTCCTCAAATTCGGGATTATGGATAATCTTCGGATAGCCTACGATAATGCGGCTCGGATAGAGGTTGTCGTAAAGAGCCTTGCTTTCCCGCAAGAACTCCGGAGAGAAGAGGAGGTTGAACTTCTTGGTTCCTTTCCGGGCATATTTCAAATAGAGGTTGCGGGTGTAGCCTACGGGAATGGTTGATTTGATGACCATGATGGCATCCGGATTCACCTCCAACACCAAGTCTATCACCTCTTCCACATGGCTCGTGTCGAAGTAGTTCTTTACCGGATCATAGTTGGTAGGAGCGGCGATTACTACGAAGTCAGCATCTTTATATGCTTCCTTGCCATCTATAGTAGCGACAAGGTTTAACGGCTTTTCTGCCAAATACTTTTCTATGTAATCATCCTGGATTGGCGAAATCTTATTATTCAGTTTCTCTACCTTTTCAGGGATTACATCCACTGCCGTCACATGATGATACTGCGACAATAGTGTAGCAATGCTCAGTCCCACGTAGCCGGTTCCAGCTACTGCGACTTTGATATTTTTGAAATCTCGCATATTATATTTGATTTAATTTTTCGTGGTTATTGGTGGCAATCTATTCTCAGTTTCTTCGTTTCGAACACAGATAGAACAGATAATACAGATTTATACTTATAATAAAACATCGGTTCAATCTGTTAGATCTGTGTTCGTTTTTCTCTTACTTTATCAGAATAAATTCTGTTGAATCCAAGACATTTATATCGTATAAACTATTTTACCTTACGTTCAATCTCCAAACCATCATAATGACCGAAATTAAACAATAGTCCTACTTTATATCCTGTAGCACATAGATAGTTATAAACCTGACTACGATGAGCATCATCTAATTGGGATACCGCTTTGAGTTCTACTATAATATTGCCATAACAAACGAAGTCTGCTCGATAGGTCTGTTTTAATTCAACCCCATCATAAAAAATTGTAAGTTCCTTTTCCCTCTCGAAAGGAATACCCCGTTTCTTGAATTCTATCTCAAGAGCCTCTTGATAGACAGCTTCCAAGAATCCATGTTTGAGGGTATTGTACACCTTCATTGCAGCACCAATTATTTGTATGTTTCCTCTTTATAATAAAACATCTGTTCAATCTGTTAAATCTGTGTTCGTTGCCGTACATAAGCTAATAATGTTTTTGTTCAGTACAAAGATACCTATCGAATATAATAGTCCTCACCTGACTGCTTACCCAACAGAGTCTAAACCCTGCTTAACTTAATTTTTCAGATTATTAAAGAGCTTGCCCAAGCTGGAATTTCAGAAACATATTGTTTCACCAATTTCCCCTCGTAAGTGCGATAAAGCAAACGTGGCAATTCATTATCAAGCGAATTATCATAGATATACGCTCTATCCACAAATGGAATCGCTTGAGCTGCTAGCAATAATGACTTATAGTATCTACTGAATATCTTAGATATGGGGACTTCGTGTCCGCCATTCAAATAGCGTTGGGCTATACGGAGAACGTTTATCTCCGGATTCTCTGTACAGACATAGAAAAAACGGATAAAGAAACCGCTTGAATGTGCCTTCAGAAGAAATTCAAGCTTTTCCTCAGACGAGAACACCGTCTCAAATACAAAACTTTTCTGCTCTTCCAAACACTGATAGCGCAAACGGGTAGCTTCCTTTGCGGCTTTCAATACAGCATCCTGAGAATTCCAGTCGCCAAACTGTTCTAATGCAATATTATCGGGATTGATATATACACTGTCAGCAGCCCACTCGTTGGCGAGTAGCTTTCCGTCGTTGATGTTTTTCCAGACCCATTGGGACCTGCTACCACACACAGTACTGGACGATGGACTGCAACCATTATACTTACGCTTTAACTGAGGACAGCTTACGCTGTTGTCTGATTGCCGCAATCGTCTCCTTCATTCTGTCTTGCAATACACGCTGCGCATGAGCAGTACTCTGCCGAGCAGATTCCGCAACCTGCTTCATCAGTTCATGAAGCATTTCGTCCGAAGGTTCTTCCAGAGATGTCAATCGGTAATCTTTAATATCCATAGTGTTCCTTTTTGTTATAAAGACAAAAATACGAATAATCCCGATATTCACAAATACTCAATTGATTATTTCTCTTACTTTATCAAAATAAGTATCCGGTATATTCGGATTGAATAACACTATTTTTCTTTATTTCGAACACAGATAGAACAGATAATACAGATTTATACTTATAATAAAACATCTGTTAGATCTGTGTTCGTTATTCTCTTACTTTATGCTCCAACAAAGACGACTGATCCATATCGGGTCACTCCAAACTCCTCCGATACCACTCGAAGAGTTTTTGGACACCTTCCTCTATTTCCACTTTATGAGTCCAGCCGAGGGAGTGGAGTTTGCTCACGTCTATCAGTTTGCGCATGGTTCCATCGGGCTTGGTAGTATCAAACTCTATCGTTCCTTCAAAACCGACGGTCTTGACTACCAGTTCGGAGAGCCGGCGGATGGTGAGTTCCTTGCCGGTACCGACATTGATATGGCAATTGCGAATCTCGCCCAATGACGGGATGGCACCGCCACGGCCTTCGGAATTGTTCCTGTCCACTATGCCGTCCGTCTTTGCCCCATAAAGACGCTGCTGTATTTTTCTATTCCGATAATGTCACTGAAGTCCACGTTCAGGAGCACATGGACACTGGCATCTGCCATGTCTTCGCTCCATAAGAACTCACGAAGGGGTGTGCCCGTGCCCCAAAGTATCACCTTGTTATCATATATCCCGTAAAATTCCAATGCTTTCAATATACGGTCGTGCGGGTTGTTGCCGTCCACATTGCCTTCACCGATGATGGCACGGAGCTTGTCGGTCGGGTTAATCGGACGTTTGTCCATATCCACCCCGATGCTGCGCCAGTCGCCTTCATGGATCAACTTCGCCAAATAAATCTTACGCATCATGGCCGGCATCACGTGACTGTTCTCCAAATGGAAATTATCGTTCGGTCCATATAGATTGGTGGGCATGACGGCAATATAGTTCGTACCGTATTGCAAGTTATACGACTCGCACATCTTCAGTCCGGCAATCTTGGCAATGGCATACTCCTCGTTGGTATATTCCAACGGGGAAGTCAACAGGCAATCCTCCTTCATCGGCTGCGGAGCGTTCTTCGGATAAATACAGGTAGAACCAAGGAAAAGGAGTTTCTTTACACCATATTTATAGGCATTCTCTATCACATTGCACTGCATCTTCATGTTCTGCATGATGAAATCGGCACGGTAGAGCGAATTGGCCATGATGCCGCCCACGAAAGCAGCAGACAAGACAACAGCATCGGGACGCTCCTCATCGAAGAAACATGCCACCGCTTGCTGGTCGGTAAGATCCAACTCTTTATGGCTGCGGCCTATCAGACGGGTGTAGCCACGCTCCATCAGGTTATTCCAAATGGCAGAGCCCACAAGCCCGTGATGTCCTGCTATATATATCTTACTGTCCTTACTTAACTTTGAACACATAACCATTGAATATTACTTCACAATGCCCTTTTCCAGATATTCAGCCAAATTCATACGCACCTTGGCGGCAGCTCCTTCAGAAGCGACCTTTGCCATATCATGGTCAACCATAATCTTGACAAGCTGCTCAAAAGAGGTGGCATTCGGGTTCCAACCCAATTTAGCCTTCGCCTTTGTCGGGTCGCCCCAAAGATTAACGACATCGGTAGGACGGTAGAAGTCCGGAGATACTTCCACGAGGGTCTTGCCAACAAGGTTTTCCGGACCGCTCACGCAGATTCCCTTCTCGTTTTCTTCCTTGCCTTCCCATTTCAACTCGATGCCCACATAATGGAATGCGAGCTGTGCGAACTCGCGCACACTGTGCTGCACGCCCGTAGCGATGACATAATCATCCGGTTTGGGAGCTTGAAGGATAAGCCACATACATTCCACATAATCCTTGGCATAACCCCAGTCACGCAGAGAATCGAGATTGCCGAGATAGAGCTTCTCCTGCCAACCTTGCACGATGCGTGCGGCAGCGAGCGTTATCTTTCGTGTGACAAAGTCTCGCCACGCCGTTCACTCTCATGATTGAAAAGTATCCCATTGCAACAGAACATATTGTATGCGTCACGGTATTCCCTTATTATCCAATAACCATATTGTTTGGCAACAGCATAAGGGCTGAACGGATGGAACGGCGTGTTCTCATTCTGTGGCACCTCCTCCACCTTTCCATAAAGTTCGGAGGTGGAAGCCTGGTAGATTTTACAACTATGGGCAAGTCCGACTTTGCGTACTGCCTCAATGATACGGAGTACGCCCACCGCATCCACGTCGGCAGTAAACTCCGGGGCATCAAAACTGACCTGCACATGGCTTTGTGCGGCAAGATTATATATTTCGGTAGGACGCACCTCTTCCACCACGCCCACGAGAGACATGGAGTCGCCGAGGTCGGCATAGTGAAGGTGGAAATGCGGTTTGCCTTCCAAATGGGCAATGCGCTCACGGTAATCCACAGACGAACGACGGATTGTACCGTGTACATCATAACCTTTTTCCAACAGCAACTCTGCCAAATAAGATCCATCCTGACCTGTAACACCCGTAATAAGGGCTATGTTCTGCCTACTCATAATTAATGTTTAATGTGTGTTTATCTTATGTATTACCAGTAGAGGATCCACTTATATTGTGCTTGGTAGGTTTTGATGCCTCCTGTTCCTCCACCACTTCAAAATCTTCATTATGCACTCCCCGTATAGCGACCGCATAACCACCCAACTCCATGACCAACTGGCGGTCGCGATCCACACGGATGATGTAACCTTCCAAACCTTTGAACAGACCTGTTATCACACGGAGCTTGACATGATCTTTTGCAAATTTCACAAATGGGTCACGAAGGAAAGTCACATTTTCCGGATGGCTGGAAACAAGCTCCATAAAGGGCTTCATCACCTTGTGGGCTATACTGGCAGGTTTGCCCGTACTGCAATTATTAATCAAATGGTATTGAGGATAATTTGCCCGCAAGAAGGTTTGCAATTCGACGGTTCTACCCTGAAGGAAAACAAGTCCGCTCACTGTCGGCAACAGCTTTTTGACAACACCCTTTCCGCCCTTCTTCTTTTTATACATATATGAATAATGTATAAAGCATTCATGGGCAGCCTCCGGATGCAAATGGTTATAATCATCCACCTGCTTTTTAAAAAGATCCACTTGCCTGTTATGAATCAAAAGATAACCCCAAGGTTTCTCTTTTTCGCCATCTTCCGCATTTCGGTGGGTGACGTTCCCTTTCCCCTCCTCTTTGCCATTAGATACATCTTCTATTCCTAAGCCCGATTCCTTATCAGTCCCAGTAACATGGATGCCCTTTGGAAAACGCTTGTTGTCAATAGATTCGTTCTCGTCGGCTATAGAAGGAGTAAGAGAGCAATCCTGCGTCATTTCCTCAATCTATTTTATGTCATTTTTGCCTTCACCCAACTTAAGGGATAATGCAAGTATATCAATGACACTATTCATAATTAATTCCAATTTAAACTGCCAGATATAAAAGGCAATTGCTTAACATGCCAACATACTTGACCGTCTTGTTTTTTCACCCTTTTGTGGCTTTAAACCTCATCACATTCCATCCGAGTCTTCTAAAATAAGACTTCATCTTGCGCACAAAGATACTACTTAATTTGCATTTATTATCCTTTTCGGATAGAAATTCTGATAACTATTTGCGGCTTCATGCGGAAACATATAACGTGTTGTCCATGTTTTGAACTTGCATCCAACAAAAGCTTACTACCTTTTTTCAAAAAGCATACTACCTTTTCTCAAAAAGCATACTACCTTTTTCCAAAAAGCTTACTACCTTTTTTAAAAGAGCTCGGAGGTGGTATTGGAGCTGTTATTAAATCGGTGCAAAACAGCCCCTTGTCCAGAGTCGGCTTGAATTGAGTTCTCCATTCAAATATTTGCAAATATCAAGATTTTTTACGAATATTGCATCATGGTTGCGTACAAGGGAAAATGCGCTACTTCTAAACACAAATCTATATAACATTTAAATCCATCATCGTAGTATGGAAATAATCAACTTAGGAGAAAACAACTCCATCTTGAACCAGTTCGTGGCAGAGCTGCGTGATATTCATATACAGAAAGACCGCCTTCGTTTCAGACGGAACATCGAACGTGCCGGGGAAATCATGGCATACGAAATCAGCAAACGGTTCGACTGGCACATGGAAAAAGTGGAATCACCGTTGGGAATTGCCGACATGCGATTGCCGCAACAAGATGTAGTCGTCGGCACAATCCTCCGCGCCGGCTTGCCATTCCATCAGGGATTCCTCAACTATTTAGACCATGCAGGGAATGCGTTCGTGTCAGCTTACCGCAAATACAAAGACCGGTTGAATTTCGACATCCATATCGAATACATCGCTTCTCCACGGATAGAGGGAAAGACTCTGATCATAACCGACCCGATGCTTGCCACCGGCAGCTCCATGGAACTTGCCTACGAAGCATTGCTGACAAAAGGTCAACCTAAACATATCCATGTGGCATCCATCATTGCCAGCCGTCAAGCCGTCGAATATATAAAGGAGAAAATGCCTGCCGACAAAACAACCGTATGGTTGGCAGCAGTAGACGAGCAGTTGGACGACCACTCCTATATTGTCCCCGGACTGGGAGATGCCGGAGACCTTGCATTCGGAGAGAAAGAATAACCGCAAAGGGGCGATATTTCTTCCAAATCCAAAGTTTATAAGAAAATCTTGATTAACTTTGCACGCAAAGAGTATTTTTAAATTTTAATTACACATGAAACCTACATTATTTGTATTAGCAGCCGGAATGGGTAGCCGTTACGGTGGCTTGAAACAGTTGGACGGTCTTGGACCAAACGGTGAAACAATCATGGATTACTCTATATTTGACGCAATCCGCGGCGGATTCGGAAAGTTGGTATTCGTCATCCGCAAATCTTTCGAACAAGACTTCCGTGAAAAAATCATTTCCAAGTATGAGAATCATATTCCTGTAGAAGTTGTATTCCAGGACTTGAATGACCTGCCAGCAGGTTTCACTTGCCCGGAAGGCCGTCAAAAGCCATGGGGAACCAACCACGCTGTATTGATGGGTAAAAACGTCATCAAAGAGCCGTTCGCTGTTATCAATGCAGACGACTTCTATGGCCGTGACAGCTTTGCCGTATTAGGCAAATGGTTGACTGAAGCTACAGGCAAAAAGAACGAATATTGCATGGTAGGCTACCGTGTAGGAAACACATTGAGCGAAAGTGGTTCTGTTGCACGCGGTGTTTGCGAAACCAACGCAGAAGGTTATCTGACAGGTGTCGTTGAACGTACTGCCATCGAACGCATCGACGGAGACATCCAGTTTACCGACGAGAATGGTAAGAAGGTCGTTTTGGAAGAAAACACACCAGTATCCATGAACATGTGGGGATTCACTCCAGACTACTTCCAGTATTCAGAAGACTATTTTGTTGACTTCTTGAAGGAGAACATCAGCAACTTGAAATGTGAATACTTCATTCCTTTGATGGTTAACGAATTGATTCAAAAAGGAACCGCAACAGTGAAAGTATTGGACACTACTTCTAAATGGTTTGGTGTTACATACGCAGCTGACCGCCAAGGCGTGGTAGACAAAATCCAAGCATTGGTAGATGCAGGAGAGTATCCAAATAAGTTATTCTAATAAAACCTATGGGGCGGTGCGTCAGAATTGGTAAAATGCAAGGCGCTGAAGAGGAGACCGGCAGGAGTTTACGGATGTAAATGGCCATGGTCGGATTCCGGAAGCAACGCAGCAGTTTGCAATGATGACGCACCGCCTTCTTTCCTTTGTAACCCAAATGTAACAACTGTTTCACCTTCCCGAAACATCATTCCTATACTTTTGCCTCGTGGTTCTGACAGAGCAACTACATTAAACAAGAACATTAAACGAATGGGCACAATGACAAAGCAACCGTTTCATCTTTTAGTCGTAGACGACGAAGAGGACTTATGTGAAATCTTACAGTTCAATTTGGAAGCTGAAGGATATAACGTAGACACAGCGTACAGTGCGGAAGAAGCATTGACGTTGGACCTGACCCAGTATGACCTGCTGTTGTTGGACGTAATGATGGGAAAGATTTCAGGTTTCAAAATGGCAAGCATGTTACGTGAAAAGCGAGACTGCCGACCTGCCTATCATATTCCTGACAGCAAAGGACACAGAAAATGACATGCTGACGGGATTCAACTTGGGTGCCGATGATTATATCCCCAAACCTTTTTCCATCCGCCAGGTCTTGGCACGGGTGAAAGCGGTCTTACGACGCAGCAAAGAGAGCAAAGGGGAAAAGGATAAGAATATACTCACCTACAAGACCCTGAAACTCGACATCGAACAAATAAAAGTGTACATAGACGGGGACGAGATTGCCCTCACCAAAAAAGAGTTTGAAATCCTACGCCTCTTCTTGGAGAACATCAACCACGTATTCACTCGTGACGAATTCCTCACCAAGATATGGAAAGAGGAGGTTTATGTACTCGACCGGACCATCGATGTCAACATAACCCGGTTGAGGAAGAAAATAGGAGAATATGGAAAGAACATCGTTACCCGCTTAGGGTTTGGTTACTGTTTGAAGGATAATGGATAAAGAGAGACAAACAATCCGGAAAGAGAGATTCATCCCATTCAGCCAAAGGCTGTTTTGGTCTATATTTTTCATGTTCTTAGGTTTTGTCGGATGCATGCTTATATTCCAATACCAAAGAGAGTCCGAATTCACCCAAGAGAAATTGGATGCAGTGCTGCGAAGCTATAACTATGAACTCCATTACAAGATACAGCAAGCCGGTCCAAACCAACGGACAGACAGCATCGTGAAGGATTTCCTGAAAGAGATCCCTCATAAGGATATCCGTTTCACAATCATAAACCCGGAGGGGAAAGTCCTGTTCGACAATATCGGCAATGACATCCGGTCCAACCATAACGACCGGAGCGAAGTGCTCAAAGCCCGCCAACAAGAAAAGAGTTTTACTATCCGCGCTTCGGGAACAACTGGCATCCGCTATTTCTATTCCGCATTGGACCTCAACCATTATATCTATCGAGCTGCCATTCCTTACGAACCTTACGCCAAGGGAGAGTTGTCCATCAACAAGGACTTCATCTACTTCACGTGCGTCATGATGTTGATTTTCATGTTTGTCCTCTCCCGCTTCACTTTAAGTCTCGGACAGACGATATCCAAACTGCGTGATTTCGCCCGCAATATCCGGGATGTGAAACGGGGACGAAGAATATAATTTCCCTAATGATGAATTGGGCGATATCTCCAAGCAGGTCGTCACCCTTTACAACAAACAACAAAAGGCGAAGAATGATTTGGCAATCGAGCGCGAGAAAATCATCAAACATTTCCAATATGCGAGGGAAGGCGTTGCCATGTTTACAGACGAAGACAAGGAAATCCTGTCCAACATCCTCTATATCCAATTTGCCAACTTGATATCGGACACAGAAATCCGGTTGCCGGAAGAGGTCATTGACCTGCCGGAAATGGCTCCAGTCAAATCCTTTTTAGAGAGCGAACGGCAGGAGAATCCAAAACGGATACTCCGGAAAACCTTTACCATCGACAAAGGCGGCAAGACTTTCTTGGTGGAATGCCTCCTGTTCCTCAACAAAAGCTATGAAATCTCCATCAACGACATTTCACGGCAAGAGGAAAGAGAGCAGGATGAAAAGGCAATTGACACAGAACATCGCCCACGAACTGAAAACGCCTGTCAGCAGTATCCAAGGATATTTGGAAACAATCATCTCCAATCCCAACTTGCCGGAAGAGAAAAAGGAATTCTTCCTTGAACGCTGTTATTCCCAAAGCACCCGGCTTGCCGGATTGTTGCAGGACATATCAGTCTTGAACCGCTTGGACGAAGCCGGGACTATGTATGATTTGTCCCAAGTGAACTTATACCAACTGGTTCATGACATCCAAAAAGAGTGCACACAGAAAATGGAAGAGAAAGAGATGACATGCACCGTCCGGATTCCTGAAGATGCACAGATAGAAGGAAACCATTCCCTTCTTTATTCGATATTCCGCAATTTGTTTGACAATGCGATCGCTTATGCCGGAACTGGCACGCACATAGCCGTCAATTGTTATAAAGAAGACAAGGGATTTTACTACTTCAGCTTTTCCGATAATGGAGTCGGCGTGGAAGAAGACCATATCAATCGCATCTTCGAGCGGTTCTACAGGGTTGACAAAGGCAGAAGCCGGAAATTGGGTGGCACCGGATTAGGACTTTCCATCGTCAAGAACGCTGTCCTTTTCCATAAAGGACAAATCTCAGCCAAAAGCACTCCAGGCAAAGGAATCCAGTTCTTTTTCACCTTGAAAAAAGAGTTATCCTAATATTAGAAACTGTTGCTTATATCCTTAAAAGCACATATCTTTGCGAGAAAAATAATATTCAGATGGAGAAATTATTTATAAGCATTTTTATGCTGCTCTCTTTTTCTTTTTTCGCTTGCCAACCTTCGAACAAACAGAAAGGTGGAAGCGATGCATCCGTCGCCCAAACTGAATCGAGCAAAGGTGATTACATGAAATTAGACTATGCCAAAGGTTTTGAAGTACGCAAAATAGCAGATAACATCCGCTTGATAGATATCCATGACCCGCAAAACGAGCGCACAGAAGTTTATCACCTCGCTTTTATCTCGTCTGACGCAAACCTGTCCGATATTCCTGCCGGATATACTCCTATCCGAGTGCCTATCAAAAAGGCGATTTGCATGACATCGCTGCAAGTTTCCAATTTCATCAAGCTGAATGCTTATGACTACATAGCGGGAACAACCAGTGCCCGGCATTTGTTCAACCCGGAAATAAAGAAGCGCATCAAAGAAAAGAGGATCATCAAAATCGGGATGGAGGGGAACTTCGACAATGAAGATATCATCGCGGCAAACCCGGATGTGATTCTTATCTCCCCTTTCAAAAGAGGCGGCTATGAAGCATTGAAAGATGCAGGAATCCCATTGATTCCCCATTTAGGATATAAGGAGATGACTCCATTGGGACAAGCAGAATGGATTAAGTTTGTAGGCATGCTTATCGGCCAAGAAGAGTTGGCAGAACAGACATTCAACGGGATAGCCACCAAATACAACAATTTGAAGCAGATGGTGGCGAATATCGACAAACGACCGACTGTGTTCAGTGGAGAAATCCATGGTGGAAACTGGTATGCTGTCGGTGGAAGAAGTTTCCTTGCCCAGCTGATAGAAGATGCCGGTGCCGACTATTTCCTAAAAGAGGACGAGCACTCAGGTGGTATCAATTTGGATTTCGAGACAGTATATAGCCAAGCCGAAGATGCCGATTATTGGCGCATCGTCAATAGTTTCCAAGGCACTTTCAGCTACAATGCCTTAAAAGAAGAAGATGCCCGCTATGCCGACTTCAAAGCGTTCAAAGAGAAGAAAGTCATTTATTGCAATATGCGGACAACACCATTCTATGAAGGAATGCCTGTGGAACCGGAATTGGTTTTGTCCGACTTGATAAAAATCTTTTATCCCGATTTGTTACCCGATTACGAACCCCATTATTATGAACTGCTGCCATAAAACGGTAGATAAAGGATATCAAGATGCATCACCATTTAAAACTTCATATCTTACTGATTGTAGCAGCCATCCTGTTGCTATTCAGTTTGAACCTTTTGTTGGGTTCGGTACAAATACCATTCCGCTCGGTATGGAACATCCTGTTAGGGAATGAAGGGGAATCGGTAATTTGGCAAAACATCATTTGGAAATCCCGCATACCACAAACAGTAACCGCCATGGTTGCCGGAGCAGGGTTGGCAGTAAGCGGTCTTCAAATGCAAACAGTATTCCACAATCCACTTGCCGGTCCTTCCGTTTTTGGTATCAGTTCGGGTGCAAGCATGGGAGTGGCTTTCGTCATCCTCCTTTCAGGAAGTTTGGGTGGAGTCGCCCTCAGCCGAGTTGGAATCATCGGGAACGTGGCATTGACCTTTGCCGCCATAATAGGATCCTTTTCCATTATGGCACTCATCGTTTACGTTTCCCAGAAAGTAAAAGGGAATGTCACATTGCTTATCATAGGTGTGATGTTTGGATACGTCTCCAATGCGGTTATCGGAGTATTGAAGTTCTTTAGTTTGGAAGAAGATATCCGAGCTTATGTCATTTGGGGATTAGGAAGCTTCTCACGTGTCGCAGGAGAACAGATGTATTTGTTCATCATCTTGATGGCAATCCTCCTCCCGCTCTCTTTCCTTTTGGTAAAGACGCTGAACCTCCTACTTTTGGGAGAATCTTACGCCCGCAACTTAGGGTTGAATATCCGCAAAGCCCGATTGTGGGTCCTTTGCAGTGCCGGAATTCTTACAGCTATCGTTACTGCCTATTGCGGACCCATCGTGTTTTTAGGCTTGGCAGTGCCGCATCTATGCAAAGCCCTGTTCCGCACATCCGACCATCGAATCCTGATGCCGACCTCTTTGCTGATGGGTGCGGCATTGGCATTACTCTGCAACCTGATTGCCCGTTTGCCCGGATTTGAAGGGGCATTGCCTATCAATTCCGTAACAGCACTAATCGGAGCTCCGGTGGTCGTGTCGGTATTGTTTAACAAACGAAAGGGGGAAATACAAGAATGAACCAGAAAGCAATCATCCGCTTGGAGCATCTCTCGACAGGATATGTAGGAAAACATAAAACCAGAGTCATTGCCAGCAATGTCAACGCATCTCTATACAGCGGACAACTAACCTGCCTGTTAGGAGCCAACGGAGCCGGCAAGTCAACTCTGCTCCGCACCTTATGCGCCTTGCAACCGGCATTGTCGGGCAACACCTATATTCAAGACAAATTACTATCCGAATATACAGACAAGCAGTTAGCCAAAACAATCAGTGTCGTATTGACAGAGCGTTTCGACCTCCGCAATATGTCCGTCATAGAATTGACAGGAATGGGCAGAAGTCCATATACCGGTTTGGGGAAAGTTAAGCAAAGAGGATTTGGAAATTGTGGAGGAATGCCTACAGTTAGTGGGCATTGAAAGCCTAAAAAAGAGGATGGTCCACACCCTGAGTGACGGAGAAAGGCAAAAAGTAATGATTGCCAAAGCCCTGGCACAAAAGACGCCCGTCATTTTCTTGGATGAACCTACCGCCTTCCTTGACTACCCAAGCAAAGTGGAAATCATGCAACTGCTCCATACATTGGCACACGACTACGGGAAAACCATTTTCCTCTCCACGCATGATTTGGAATTGGCGTTGCAGATTGCAGATAAGTTGTGGTTAATGGATAAAGAGCAGGGATTGAGGATTGGCATACCCGAAGATTTATCTTTGGATGGCAGTTTGGAGAAGTTCTTCAGCAAAAAGGGCATCTTCTTCGATTACCAATCCGGACTGTTCAAAGTAGTTCCGCCTAACGTATTTAAAAGAATATACCTTAGCGGAGAAGACGCACCTTATCAAATGGTGAAGAAGGCTTTATCAAGGATTGGGATTTTCGCAGATGCCCAAGTGGAATCCACCGACTCCATTGTCTGTGAGCCTTCGGCATATACTTACATAACCTCCTCCGGGAAAAAGGAGGTATTAAGCAATATTGAAGCGTTACTGGGACGAATCATGGATGAAGCGGGCTGTCCAAACGATAAGGGATAGAGCCGTCTTCATGAATCAAGAGCAACGTCAAGGAGTAACGGGGATAAACTTTCCGGCAAGTTGAATATGCCTTTTCCAACAAAAGAGGGAAAAAACGGTCTTTATCTTCTTCTGCCAAATTCTCCCATAAGGAGCGAGCCAACACCAATTCCTTTATCGTCTTCCCAACGGTTGGAGAGCAGTGTGATTCCTCTGCCAATTGAAGAAGGAACTCCTTGTCAAGCGTCACCTTTTTACTATGTGTGTCCAAATTGCCAGCTGCCAACTTGACGGCTTTGCCCAACATGATGCCCAACGACACATTCTTAATGCCTAATTCATCGGCAACTAGCAATGAATCCCCGATAAAGTTGCCAAAATGGATAAATGCCTGCTGGGGCAAATCCGGATAGAGCCGCTTGATATATTTCTCGCTCTTTGCTCCTGAGTTCAAGACAATCTGTTGGACATTTAAAGCGACAGCCACCTCCATCTCCCGCTTGATGGCTTCGACAAATGCTGCTGCCGAAAAAGGGGTGACTATTCCCGATGTCCCTATGATTGAAATGCCTCCTTCAATGCCCAAACGGGGATTAAAGGTGTTCTTTGCCAATTGCTCCCCATCCGGTACGGAGATTTCCACGGCAAGGCCTCCGGCATAAATCAATCCCAATTCGCACCGGATCATCTCTCGCGGAACCCTATTGATTGCCACATCTCCTACTTCCAAGCCTAAACCCGGCAAAGTAACCTTCCCCACTCCGATGCCCGGGACAAACCGGATGCCCGGAGCCGAAGAGAAACGGACTTTTGCCACGACCAAATGCCCATCGGTTATATCAGGGTCGTCGCCAGCTTCTTTCGTCACCATCGCAACACCACAATCCCCTTCCGCATAAGCCCTATCGACCTGCATAGACATCAGTTCTCCATCAGGAAGCCTGAATGGAATCTTCCTTGGTATTTCCCTGCCCAACAAAGCCATCAATGCTGCCTTTGAAGCAACCGTCGCACAAGAACCGGTCGTGAATCCGCTGTGCAGAGGATAGAATGACGGGAGATAATTCTCCACGGCCCGGCGAAGCCCATATTTGCCGGTTACTGTGTGGAAGTTCTCAGGAAGAGGCGGGCGGCAAACGACATACAAAGGGATTCCTGCTCGGAGACAAGCGGTTTCTTTCTCGGCAAATCCTCCGGATTCTCCACTTTCTTTGGTAATGACCGCGTCTGCTTTTACTTGCGCTATCAAATCATCAACGGGTTGTGAAGCATCATAGCTTAACAATTGGTCATGGGGAAAGCCCAATGAATCAGCCAACTCATACGACGAAGCCCTGTCCAATATGCGGAAGAAGCAACGATGTCCCATCCAATAGCCTTTCAACTTTCCGATTGTCTGGACACCCGTCAATGCCAACAGGCACGAGACATTGGCAGCTTTTAACCTTTCTATGGCATCTTGATAAGAAGAACAGCGGACATCAGCAGGATTCAATTCCGGATATACCCTTTCATATCTTATGACAGGAATATGCAAAGCCTCCGACACCGCGGCTATGGTCTGATGCAATTGGGAAGCAAAGGGATGAGCCGCATCTACCAACAAACGGATCTGGTTCTGGCGACAAAAAGAGAGCATGGCTTCCCTGTCCATCGCACCCGTCAAACGTTTGCCATACTTAGATTCTATCTGCTGCTCACTTCCCCGGGTAGAATAGAAAAAAGACGAGCCTGCCTCGTCCAATGTCTTTACGCAGGCTCGTCCTTCTGTTGTTCCTCCAAAAACCAAAATCATTATTTCCGGAATAAATGTTTAAACTCTCTCGCATACAGACGAGAAAGACCTTCACGGTTGTCTATCGCATCACCAACAACCAAAAGTGTCGTCAATTTCAAATTGTTTTCCCTTACCATTTGGCTTAAATCTTTCAACTGGCCACGATAAATGCGTTCGTCTTTCCAAGTCAATTTATAGCATACTGCCACCGGAGTAGTAGGAGGATATGCCATCAGCAGCTCCTTCTGCACATCTTCCACCACATTCGCACTCAGATAAATGCACATTGTGCTTTGGGATTGAGCCAATTTATGCAATGCTTCTTTCTCAGGCATTGGCGTGCGTCCTTTGCCGCGTGTCAAGATGATTGTCTGCACCTTCTCCGGAATAGTAAATTGAGATTTAAGCTCTGCCGCTGCTGCTTGGAATGCTGAAATACCTGGAGTAATGCAATATTGTATGCCATACTTGTCAAAATATGCCATTTGCTCTTCTATCGCACCAAAGAGGCATGGATCACCAGTATGAAGGCGCACCACCAACAGGCCTTTATCATAGTATGTTTTCATCAACTCCACCTGCTCTTCCAAATCCAGCCCGGCAGAACTACGGATGACAGCTTCCGGTTTCGCATAGTAGGTCAGTTCGATTGGCACCAAACTTCCGGCATATAATATCAAGTCTGCTTCTTGGAGCAACTCTTTGCCTCGAACAGATATCAATTCAGGATCACCCGGGCCGGCACCGACAATTTCAATAAAACCTTCTCTTTGAACCTCCCTGTTCATCGCAACTGCGAAGGTGAAATTAGAACCGTCAACAATACATCCTTTCTGTTTCGGCAACAATAAGCAGTCATTCCGGCTGCTCTTCAGGGCACAGCTTTCTGCCACACCATAAACGCCAGTCACCTCAAACGCTTTTTCCGAAGGATTAGGCACTTCAATATCCTTCAGCTCATCCGCTGAATAAATACGGATATCTGCGCCAAAGGATTCTGCCAAGTTCTTGACCAAAGGCTCATCCTTCTTCAATTCAATCGTGCAGATGTGTTCAATTGAATCCTTGCATAATTTATTGTCAAGCATCACCTTCGTTATATAATCGGCAACTTCCTCAGGATTACTCTGCTTGCGGCAACCTACTCCCAAAGAGAACGCCTTCGGATGGAAGATGAGGGCAGGAATAGCTGTTTCAGGATACTCATAGGGAGTCACGACAATCATCAACTTGAAAGCAGAAACCGGGACATCCTCCATATCATAAAAACAGGTCACAAAATCCGGAAGGCTCTTCTCCAAGTAATGAGTCCCCTTATTCTTCATTTCCAACACCAATGCGGTCGGTCTTCTACGGACAAACTCAGCTATGAATTGATTCATATCCAAGCCCCTTTCATCCGTTTTCCATCCAAACCTCTTACCGAGTGTGTCCAAAGCCCATAAGCCTTCGGTATCACTTTGGGTCGTGACAACCGCTTCCGCCCCTAACATGTGAGCAACATCTTTCGCCAATTGATTCGCTCCTCCTATATGGCCGGACACAATAGGAATAGCATAAAGCCCCTTGCTATCGACACAAACCACAGCCGGATCTTCATGCTTGTCTTTCAAATAGGGTGCAATCATGCGCACGCAAATGCCTGACGCTCCAAAAAAGATTACTTGCTTCCATCTTGAGAAATTCTCCTCTATCAAAGCATGCAAAGAGGGGACAACTACAGCATCTTTTGTTTCTTCTTTCGCATATATTACGGCATCTGTGATTTCATCCTTGATAATTCTTGCCATAGGCAAACTGACTGCCGAAATCACAATAATAGCAGTTTCATTATGTTCACAACGCACCATTTCCTCACTCATTATTACTTTGCTTATATATTAATAT
The DNA here is from genome assembly GCA_022009975.1 of Phocaeicola vulgatus. Classification (GTDB taxonomy): domain Bacteria; phylum Bacteroidota; class Bacteroidia; order Bacteroidales; family Tannerellaceae; genus Parabacteroides. Next base: position 1,621,120 of record CP091733.1, read on the forward strand.
TGGGTTAAACATATCAACGGCAATGCGATGGGTCGCTATTATGCTCATCCCTGCTTTTGATATGCCATCTTCAAACATTCTCAAGCTCTCTTCTGAAACCGAATTGAAAAGGATTTCTCCTCCCGGCTTCAAATAGTGTTTTACCAAAGCAATCATAGGCACCAGCTCGCCTCCATGGCCTCCGATAAAGACCGCATCGGGCGCAGGATACTGGTCCAACGACTCCTTCATAAAATCACCTATCACCGTTGTAATTCCCGGTGTTCCGAATTTACGGGCATTCCGTGCCATCAACTCCTCGCCCTCGGGACGAATCTCAAAGGAAGTTATCTTCAAGTGCGGGAAGTGCAATTTAGCTTCAATGGAAACAGATCCTGTACAGAATCCTATATCCCACAACGATGTCTTGTTCGCCAGATCAAGCACGGACAAATCTGCCAAACGTATCGGCATCTTGGTTATCATCTTGCTTCTTCCGTTCAACAGGTGGAACTCAGAATCCGGAATGCCAAACCATTGTTGGCGCCGGGAGGTCTGACGGAGCAGCAGGCAATTGGGGAATAAGATATCTTCCAATCGGGCTGCATCCGCTATGGGCAACAAACGGATCCTCTCTTCCTTCTCATTTCCCAATAGCTCCCCAATGTACATTTCATAATTGGAATAACCATATTCCAACATTCGCTGTGCAATAACTGCCGGCGTATGAACCCGGTCTGTCAACACCCCTATCAGGACTTCTCCCCGGATAAGGGCTTCGTCAAAGGCTGGCCAATCACGCCCCGTCAAAGAGACGACATGCAGGTTGTGATAGGGCATATTCAGCCGATGCGCCAACTGTTGCAATGAGTTGAATGCCGGATAAACTTTGACTGCCGCATCCGGACAGCGATTCATCACGGTGGTGGCAAACCCATAGAAAAGAGGGTCGCCCGAAGCAAAGACAACGATTGTCCCCGTTATTCCCTGGTACGCTTCAAACGTCCGGTCCAACGGGACGGTTATGTCTATCCATTGGGAAGATTCAGGCAGAAAAGGCAACATAATCTCATGATGGCGTTTCCCTCCGGAAAAGATATGATTCTGCCCTATTATTTGCAATATCTCCGGCGGGAAAAAGGGCTCCCTCCCATCATTAATGCCAATTATAATGAACTGTCGCATGACCTATTTCCTCTTTTATACATCTCTTCCCGGTCGCAAGTATTGTGCATCGTCATAACAAAGCACGGCATTGGTCAGCGTCGCTGCCAGATTGCTTCCCCCCTTACGACCTTGAACGATTATCTTAGGAATCCAAGTAAAAGGCTTGATCATGTGTTTGGATTCACAAACGTGGACAAATCCGACCGGAGCCGCAATGATACCACTCGGGCAGGCACGCTTTCTACGAATCAACGTACATAGCTCCATCAAGGCTGTCGGCGCATTTCCAAATACAAAAAGAGCATTGGGATGTTCCTCCACGGCTATGCGGATTCCCGCTTGTGTGCGTGTTATTCCTTTCTCTTGCGCCAACTTTACCGCTCTCTCATCCGACAAGTAACATTTCACATCCACGCCTAACCGCTGAAGCGCGCCTTTCCGGATGCCGGAAGCAGCCATTGTCACATCCGTCACAATGGTATCGATTTTCTTTTCACTAAACAACTGGAACAAATTCTCCACGGCATGATCATCCACATGCAACAAATTCTCCATTTCAAAGTCTGCCGTAGTATGAATGGCATGAAGCAAAGCCCATTTGCGGTCCAATGGAATGTCTTGATTCTTCAGCTCTTTCTCTATCGTCCGGAAGCTTTCTATCATGATTTGTTGTCCGATGCCAGCCTTTTCCTCCTTCTCCTTGGCATAATAACCACGAGGCGTCACGAAATGGTTGTCATACAAATAGGACTGGGAATTGCCAATAATGACAACGGTGAACATATCTATCTCTTCCGGGTCGAAAGCAGCCAATGTCGTTTCACAAATGGCTTGCTCATCCCTGCCCGCCTGGCGGACATATCCGACCGGGGTTTCCGGGGAACGGCTTTGCAAGAAAAGCTCTTTCAAACGATAAAGCTCCCAGTAACGCCCTTCGCTCTTCGGATTATAGACAGCCGTCACGAAGTCCGCTGCCGCTGCCGCAATGATCCGTTTCTCGATACGGGACCAAGGAGTCAGCAAGTCCGACAATGAAATGACACAGAAATCGTGCCCCATGGGTGCGCCTAAAAGAGAAGCAGCCTTTTGGAATGCACTGATTCCCGGCAAAGCAACTATTTCGATTGGGCTGTTCCTCTCCCGCTTCATCTCGTATATCAATGGAGCCATGCCATAAATCCCGGCATCACCGGAACTGATGATGCAGACGGTCTCGCCCTGTTCAGCGAACTCGAAAGCCTGCTCGGCACGTGCCTTTTCCCGCTTCATGCCGGTATCGACGCAGCGTGTGCCCGGCCGGAGGTTCTCTTCGATGAACTTGAAATAATAATTGTATCCGATAATCACATCCGAATCATGGATTGCCTGCAGCACCGCAGGAGTAATATCTTGTTGAGAGCCGGGACCTATTCCAGCCACTATGATTCGTCCTTGTTTCATATTCATTTTAATCCTGTCTGTTTTTATCTTGTTTTAATCTTCTCTTATATGCAAATTTCTGCCACTTTTCTTCTTGCCAGTTTTGGCTTTGCAACTCATGACGCGCCATGACAAAGAAAAGGTCGGAGAGGCGGTTGATGAAACGCATGATTTCCTCCGGCACTTCATCTTGACGGTTCAAACTCCAAAGCCTCCGTTCTGCCCTTCGGGCTATCGTCCGGGCAAATTGCAACTGGGCTGCCAACAATGTTCCTCCGGGAAGCAAGAAATAGCCATTGTCTGTCAACTCTTGCGTCATTTCGTCCATCCATTGCTCGCAAAACTTATCCATTCCAACCGGCAGAGGGTTGGGATTCTGCCCGCGGATGGACGAAGGCGTTGCCACATGGCTCATGGTCTCCATCAAAGAGCGTTGGATGAGATAGAGCTTCTGCTGCCATGCCCCATTCTCTTCCGCCAAACTACGGATGATTCCTATTTGGGCGTTCAGCTCATCGATGCAGCCATTGGCTTCGATGCGGATATCATCTTTCGGCACCCGCTCCCCGCCATGTATGGAGGTCATGCCTTTATCTCCTGTCTTGGTATATATCCGTGCCATTATTCCCAAAGTTTAAATATATCTTTCTCGCCCCAATACCAGTGCGTATAACCGGCGATCACATTCTTATATCGGTATACCGGCGTATCCACCTCTTTGCCTTTGGCGCTTCTCAACTTGGCGATAGAAGGCAAATCACCAGGGTTTTCCAATTCGGAATAGTGGAATTCATGACCTTTCCAGTTCTCCCCATGCATCTCCATGCTGCGATAGCCCAAATGCAGGCGGGCTCCTTTCATGGTGCTTTTGAAGGGCAAGACCCCGCACATGGGATACTCTTTCCCTTTGTCGGTGACAATGGATTGGGTCAAGAACATCATGCCTCCACATTCTGCAAATATCTTCCCTCCGCTTTCAGCATATAATTTCAACTCTTCCATCAGTTGTTTGTTCTTTTGGAGCCGGGTGGCGAATAGTTCCGGATAACCGCCGGGCAGATAGACCCAATCCGTTTCGGGAAGGTGTTTGTCTTTCAAAGGGGTGAAAAAGGAGACCTCCCCCCACTCCTTCAAGCGGTCTATATTTTCCCGGTAGACGAAGTTAAAAGCTGCATCGTACGCAACCGCTATTTTCATTCTCCTGTCCGTGCGCTTCACACATTCTTGCGGCATGGCAAACGGGGCTGAAGTAATTTCCAAAAGCTTGTCCACGTCCACGTGCGCTTGCACCATGTCTGCCACCTCGTCAATCAACGCTTCCATTTTCCTTTTCACCATCAGGGTCAACCCCAAATGGCGGGAAGGAACCTGTATTTTCTCATTCTTTGGCATATAACCCAAACTAACGATGCCCACGTCTTGGCAAGCCTCTTCCAAAAAGCGATAATGGCTCTCCGACGATACTTGGTTGAATACGACCCCCACCACGTTCAATCCCGGATGGAAATGTTTGAAACCATACAACAATGGAGCCACGGAGTAAGCCGTTGAACGAGCATTCACGACCAAGACAACCGGCACCTTTATCAGCATGGCAATCTCTGCCGTGCTTCCCTTCATGCGGTCGGACCCGTCAAACAGTCCCATGACACCTTCTGTCACGCAAACATCAGCCCCTGCACCATAACGGCCATACACTTCCCGCACATGTTCTCTTGAAGCCATCCAAGTGTCCAAATTGACGGACTGGCTTCCAGAAGCCAATGTGTGGAATTGTGTATCGATATAGTCAGGACCACATTTAAATGGCTGGACCATCAAGCCTCTTCGTTTTAAAACCCGGAGAAGCCCCATGGTGAACGTTGTTTTCCCACATCCGGAATTGGTTGCTCCAATTACTATTTGCGATTTCATCTATATTGACTTTAAGAAAACGTTGTAAAGATAGTTATTTTTAAACAGAAGCCCGATATTAAACCGGTTTAATATAAAGAATTGCCTCTTTCAAACCAAACAAGCTGTCATGGTCCACCAAAAAACGGATGATTTGCATCGTCTGTTCATAGGGATACGGGATGGATTGCACCACCTCTTCTACGGGAAGACCGCCGTCTTGCAAACGTTCCTCCAACAGCTTCCTCACATGGTTGAACTGGGCACGCTTCAAACCTGTCTCATGCCGGGAAAGGCAGACGTCGCATGTGCCACAATCCTCTTCCAACTCTTCCCCGAAGTAGCGCAGCAACAGGCGGATCCGGCAAACGGTCTCCGATTGTATATATTCCACTACTTTGGCAATGCGCAACTCCGCACGCTCTTTCCTCTCCTCGTATGCCGGACGGGGAATGGAGAGGTAGCGTTGTTCTTCACGGGCTTGCCTGTATCTAATCATCGGAGTATGCTTTTCCGGGACATATTGGACTATTTTGTATTTCGACAAACAAACCAACAAACGGTACACATCTTCGGGCGTGCACCCGGCTCTTTTGGCGATGAGACGTTCATCTATGTATGCATAATCGGAAAAGAGACCAGTATAGGAACGCAATATCGCCATCACGATCGAGTCCGTCAGGGCGTCTTGGCGCAGGTTATTATACAGCTCATCCCTTGAAGCGGTGAACAGAAGCCGGGAAGCATTGTCCACCTCCTCGTCATATTCCAAATAACCTGCCAAATCCAACAGTTTGAGGGCATAGTGTGTTTGCAGGATAGGAAGTTTGAATGCCTTGCAGAAATCCTCTATCTGGAAGTCATGGACAGTGTTCAGCCCGAAGCCCATCGCTATCTGGTAATAATTGCCCAACCGCTCATAGACTTGGTACACGAAACTCTTATCCGGGAATTCCGCACTCACCCGTTTCTTGAGCGTAGAGACATCAGTGGGTCCGCATAAGTAAACGGCATAAGCCTTCTTTTCATCACGCCCCGCACGTCCTGCCTCTTGGTAATATTCCTCCAACGAACCGGGCATATTCAGATGGACGACAAGGCGCACATCAGGTTTATCAATACCCATTCCAAAAGCATTAGTGGAGACAATGACACGTGTTTCCCCGTTTCCAACGGTTCTGCCGCTCTATCTTTTCATCAGGAAGCAACCCGGCATGGAAATATTCTGCGGAAATACCCACCGACTTCAAATGGGCTGCGATTTCGGCGGTCATCTTCCTGTTCCGGACATACACGATGGCTGTGCCCGGTACCCTTTGCAGGATATGCACCAATTCACTTAACTTATCCTCCGTCTTGCGGACGATATAGGCCAAGTTGGGACGGGAGAAACTTTTCTTGAAAACATTCTTTTCCTTGAACAAGAGGCGTTCCTGTATATCATCCACGACTTCCGGGGTCGCTGTCGCTGTCAAAGCCAACACCGGCACACCCGGCAACAAGGCACGGATATCTGCTACTTTCAGGTAAGACGGGCGGAAATCATATCCCCATTGGGAAATGCAATGGCTCTCGTCAATCGCCAACAGGCAGACATTCATTGCCCGGAGTTTGTTTTGAAACAGCTCCGTCCCCAATCGTTCGGGAGAGACATAAAGGAATTTGTAATCCCCGAAGATACAGTTTTCCAACTGCACGATCATCTCCTCGCGGCTCATGCCGGAATGGATGGCTGTCGCCTTTATCCCGACCCTTTTCAGGTTGTCCACTTGGTCTTTCATCAAGGCGATGAGCGGTGTCACAACAATACAAATCCCATCCATCGTCAAGGTCGGGACTTGGAATGTTATGGACTTTCCTCCTCCGGTCGGCATCAATCCCAATGTGTCCTTTCCGGCACAAACGGAACGGATAATCTCTTCCTGCAACGGACGGAATTCGGCATAACCCCAATATTGCAGAAGTATTTGGTGATATATGTCCATACGCTATGCTGTCCTCTAAGGTTCCGTCCGAATATCCTTGATCATCAGTTGCAACGTCGTGTTCCCGTTATAGGTGTTCTCTTCTATCGTATAACAGATGTCGAACGGTTTCATCTGCTTGATATGGGCATTGAAACGGCTCATCCCGAATGCAATGCCATGTATGGGCGACGAGGCTGATTTGCTATCGATGATTTCCAACTTGATATGTTCCTGCTCCCTTCCCACCAGTTTGCTTGTGCCATAATCCTGCACGCCATGCGTGCAAAATACGGGCTTGTGGTTTTCCGGACCGAACGGGCTCATTTTCTTCAGGTCGCTCATGAATTTGGCATTGATCTGCTTCAAGTCCAGCACTGCGTCGATATCAATCTGGGGAACCAACTGTTCGGGCACGATTTCCTGCGCCGCTATCTGTTGGAACCGCTCCTTGAAACGTTGCAAGTTCTCCTCTTTCAGGGAAAGTCCGGCAGCATAAGTATGCCCGCCAAAGTTCTCCAACAAGTCCCGGCAGCTCTCCACGACCTTGTAGATGTCGAAGTTGGAAACCGAACGGGCGGAACCGGTTATCAGTTCGGATGATTTGGTCAGGACGACAGCCGGACGATAATATTTCTCCGTCAGGCGGGAAGCCACTATTCCGATGACACCCTTGTGCCAAGCTGGATTATAGACAATGATGGCTTTATTGTCCTCGTTGTTTTCAATACTGCTGATAATGGCGTTTGCCTCATCGGTTATTTCTTGTCCAGCTCCCTGCGCTCTTCATTATATTGGTTGATGTTTTCACTCTTCTGTTTTGCCACCTTGCTGTTTTTCGCCAAAAGAAGCTCCACTGCCTCCCTACCGTTCATCATACGCCCGGAAGCATTGATGCGAGGACCTATTTTAAAGACTATATCACTGATTGTTATCTCTTTTCCGCTCAACCCGCACACATCGATAATGCCTTTCAGCCCCAAACTGGGATTGCTGTTGATTTGTTTCAATCCGTAATAAGCAAGGATGCGGTTCTCTCCGGTGATGGGGACAATATCAGAAGCAATGCTGACGGCTGTCAACTCCAACAACTTTTCCAATTCGGAAAAAGGGAAACCATTGTCTGCCGCAAACGCCTGCATGAACTTGAAACCCACACCGCATCCGGAAAGATGCTCGTATGGATAGCGGGAATCTTCCCGTTTCGCGTCCAGGACAGCCACGGCATCCGGCAGCACGTCATCCGCCAAATGGTGGTCGCAAATGATGAAGTCGATTCCCTTCCCCTTGGCATACTCAATCTTGTCAATAGCCTTGATACCGCAATCCAAAGAGATAATCAATGTCACACCCTGTTCCGCCGCATAGTCTATGCCCTTGGTGGAGATTCCATACCCTTCGTCATAACGGTCGGGAATATAGTAATCCAAATTGGACGTATATGCACGCAAGTACTTATACACCAATGAGACGGCAGTTGTCCCATCGACATCATAATCACCATATATCAATATCTTTTCCTTCTCTCCCAAAGCCTTGTTCAAGCGTTTCACCGCTTTGTCCATATCGGGCATCAGGAACGGATCTTCCAAATCATTCAAGCTGGGCTTGAAAAATTTCTTTACCTCCGCAGCCGTCTTCAGTCCACGTCGGACAAGAAGCAGACTGATGACCGGGTCAAGTTCCAGTTCGGCAGCCAGTTTGTCCCGCTGTTCTTTTTCTTCCGCTGTAGGAGGTTGATAGTTCCATTTGTTAGTCATTTATATATTTTTTTCTTTCTTGTCTTAGCAGAGGAATCATACGGCAATTATCCATGCCTCCCTTTTCGCCTCATTCCAGGCCCATTCAGGAAGGGAGCGCAACACCTGCATGATTCAATCGGTAAAGTTATATAAATTAATCTGCTTTCCCGCCATTTTCTTTATAAAATAATAATATTATTTGCTCATTTCTTCGGGAATGATGTTTTGAGGCTTGATTCTCCTATGACTTGGAGGATTTAAAATAAAAAGGGAGTTCCGGTTCAATGTGATGTTTACGGTTTAAAGATTACGGGAGCAAAGGTAAGGCGGCAGGAAAGCGTGGAGTTGACGGACACGTCATAGCACGTCCCAAGTTGCATATTTTTGCACATTTCTGCACATTCCTACATTTTCCCGCACCATCTTGCAGCTTCTTCCGTCTTTACATTCGTTTTACTTCCGTTTACAAATATTCACAGAAAAAGACGGTTTATTTGGGAAAAAACAACCGTTGTTTTTGAAAAAACATCGGACGTTTCCGGAAAAACATTGGACGTTTTTGGAAAAACTTCGGACGTTTTTGATGGGTGTTTTTGTATGAAAAAAATGCGCCACGAAAAAAATATATAAAAATTGGAACAATAAATCTAAAGAAAAGGATAATTAAATCATTTTAATAATACATAAGGCGTTGACATTTAGTGTTATGTGGTCGGTTGTGGGTTTAAAACGTGCAATTTTACTCAAAAAAAGGATGCAAAAACTCCAAAAAAACGTGCAAACGAGGCGAAAAAACCGCTCAAAATGCAAAAAAAACGTACTTTTTTCAACAAAGAATAGAATAGAATAGGAAAGAATAGAATAGAATAGAATAGAATAGAATAAATTTCTCTCTCTCTAATGCGCATGAGAGAGAAAAAAAATTTAATGAAAAAACACAAAGTAAAGAAATGTTAATGATAAATTTATATTTGGTTTTACTTGCTTTCGCAGAAATTAATGCGTATATTTGCAACGCAATCAGATGGGGAAACGGATCCTTCCCCGATTGACTTTTTCAAAATAATTTTTTTAAAAACGACTATGGGAATTTCAAAAATGACTGAAATCTTACAAACAACTGAAAACTCAAATGCAAGCAACAAAATGCTGGCAGAAATCAAAAAATCCTTTAAATCGCCCTTGAAGAAAGGCTTCTGGATGGTGCTTTCCGTTACGACATAGGGTGCAGAGACCCGCTCAATTTCCCTTAAGGAAAGATTTGCCAGAGCGCATTTTCTGTTACAACATTGCAAACTTCGATTATGTTTAAAAACGAGTGACGAAGTCAGGTTTATGGGGAAAGAAAACCCAATTTGAATTTTACTCCCTGCTGTTTATGGTTGAATAAAAACTTCTGAATTACTTTATTTGCCGGTTACGGTTTTAGTATTTTAAACCGGCATGGTTCTTTGAAATTTTGAAAATGGTAGACCCTTAAATTTCCCTTAATGAGGAAGTTGTTAAATCTTTTATAGTTTTAATTCCGCCAACAAGTTGGTTCGGGTTTCTTTAGGGTTAGCTGTATATCGGCATCGTGGATACGCTTAGAGGCTACAAGACGGTGTGTCAAAATGAAAGTTTTGATGCAGCCCCTTTAGTACATCGGGGTTTACAATCAAGACACACCGCCTTATATAGCGAAGAAATCGCCTATCAAAGGCAAAAGCCTTATAACGTTCCTTGTTTCAAGTGCTCCACAAAGCTGTCAATACGCCGCATCTCTTTCGGGATACTAATTCCTTGGGGACAATGCGAAACACACTCTTTACATCTAATGCAATGGTTTGCCTGACGCAAGCGGGGCACAGAACGGTCGTAACCAATCAAGAAGGCCCGTCGCGCCTCTTTATAATTTTCCGCCTGCTGGCTTTCAGGAACATTCCCTTCGTTGACACATTTGTTGTAATGCAGCAACACACCCGGAATGTCCACTCCATAAGGGCAAGGCATACAATAATTGCATCCGTTGCATGGAATGGTCGGGTATTGCATCATCAAATCAGCCGTATCAAACAAAAACTGCTTCTCATCCTCCGTCAAAGGCTGCAAAGGACAGAACGAACGCAAGTTATCCTGCAAGTGCTCCATATAAGTCATGCCGCTTAATGCCACCATCACATCCGGGTAAGTCCCGACAAAACGGAAAGCCCACGAAGCGACACTCCGGCTGGGTTCGCGTTGTTTCAAGCGGGCGACAATATGGTCGTGCACCTTGGATAAACGCCCACCTAAGAGCGGTTCCATGATAACGACCGGGATATTCCGTTTCACCAACTCATCGTACAAATACTCCGCATTGGTATTTCTTGCATTCAGCTCCTTCGCATGTTTCCAGTCGAGGTAATTCATTTGGATTTGCACAAAATCCCATTTGTACTTGTCATGGTTCGCCAACAGATAATCAAACACTTGGATGTCTCCATGATAAGAAAATCCCAAGTTCCGGATATTGCCTTTTTCCCGCTCCTCCAAAAGGAAGTCTAAGATTCCGTTATCCATGTAGCGTCCATTGAAAGCCTCCATGCCTCCCATTCCAATGCCGTGCAGCAAAAGGTAATCGATATAATCCACCTGCAACTCCTTGAATGAATTATGATACATCTCCAAAGATGCCTCCCGGCTCCATGTTTCGGGAGCGAAATTCGAGAGTTTCGTAGCTATAAAAAACTTCTCCCTTGGATGACGCTTCAAAGCAATCCCCGTAGCACGTTCGGAAAGGCCTTTGCAATAAGCAGGAGATGTATCGAAATAGTTCACTCCGTGCGCAATGGCATAATCGACCAAGCGGTTTACGGCCTCTTGGTCAATCGAATCATCCCCGTCCCTTGCACTCTCTCCGCCAACTGTCGGCCAGCGCATGCAACCATATCCTAATATGGACACCATCTCCCCCGTCTTTGGGTTTACCCGGTACGTCATCCGGTCTGTCGGAATTTCACCCAAAGCGGTGACATTCGCCTTCTCCTTTGAAGTACAACCGACCATGACAGCGGAAGCCATTGTCCCTGCTCCTAATTTCTTAAAGAAACTACGGCGGTTCATCTCTTTATATTCACTTGATTTCATCGTTCCTTACCGTTAAATATATTTATGACGTTCATGCCCTTCTACATAAATTGCGCTAAGCGGACGAGCGGGGCAAAGGTTCTCGCAAGCTCCACAGCCGATGCAACGTTCTTCGTTGACAACCGGGATTTTAAGGGATTCCGGATTACCGGAATCGGACAACACCATGGTTATTGCATTCGTCGGGCAGTGGACAGCACAGTTGCCACAGCTTTTCCCATCGGTCAACGGAATACAATTCTCTTTTACCCAAACGGCATGCCCCACTTGGATGGAGGATTTCTCCGCTTTGGTTATTTTAAGAATGGCTCCTGCCGGACACACTTCAGAACACTTGACGCATTCCGGACGGCAATATCCGCGTTCATAGGAAGATTCAGGTTGCATCAAAGTATCCAACCCCGTTGAAGGGCGCAACACGCCGTTCGGACAAACCGACACACATAATTGGCAACCAGTACAATGAGCAGCCATATTAGCTAAACTGATGGCTCCCGGAGGGACTATCGGTGTCTGACGGTCGGGCACTTTCTTATCTACAATCGTAGCATAACCGCCATCGACCTTTCTCCTGCGCTTTCAAAAGCGAAGTTCCGAGAAACATTCCCGTCCCGGTCAAGAAATTACGCCTTGAGGCATTCGTGCCGTCCAGTCCAACCATGTTTGTATCCTTTGTTTTTAGGGGAAATCCTAAACGACTTATATAATGTATGGCGTTATGTTTGCATGCATCCACGCAATCCAAACAAGTCACGCACCGGCTGTAATCAATTGTATGGTTTTTAGGGTCAATACATGCCGCTTTGCATTGGCGGGAACAGAGCGTGCAGGAGTTGCATTTAGTTATATCAATGACTGGACGGAACAAGGAATACTTTGCCACAAATCCCAAAACAGTCCCAACAGGACATATGGTATTGCAATATGTCCGCCCATTCCGCCAAGCCAAAAGAATCAAAATAACAAAGTGGCAGCAGCAATCAAGAAAACAGGAAGACTCTTTATCCATATCTCTTTCTGATAAAAAGCGTAATTGTCCATGCGTTCCGCCATATAAGCCAAGGCGTTATTGCCCAAGTCATAGAGAGGAGCAAACAAGTTCTGAGCAATCCGTCCATAAGCGCTGTACGGAGCAAGCAAGGCGGCAATTGATCCAATGCCCATTATCAAAGCAAGGACAAACAGGAACAACACGCCATACCTTAACAACGACTTCGCAGGAGAATAGAAGAAGCGGAACTGTTTCTTCTTCCGCTTTCCACTGATCCAAGAGACAACATCCTGGAATATGCCTAATGGACAGATAACGGAACAATAAACTCGTCCGCACACGAATGTCAACAGGAGCAAAAGAAAAATCACCCCGACATTCAATGCCATCACCGCCGGCAGAAACTGAATCTTCGCCAGCCAACCCAACCACCCTTGGATTGTTCCTGTAAAGTCAAGGAATAAAAGGGTGGTCAAGGTAAAAAATACAATCGCTAACGTTGTCCTTATTTTTCGTAACATATCAATTGGTTTTATTTCACAAAAATACAAAACCCCATTGACATTTACTTATACTTTTATCTGACAAACTTATCTTTTTTACGGAAAAACATTATCAGAACTGATAAGAAAGATAAATCCCTGCCCCGTCCTGCCTTACAACTGGCGACACCAATAATTTCTTATCCGAACGAAGGTTTATCTTCTTGGCTATCGCATTGCGGATGGGGAAGTAAATCAAATAGGAAAGCTCGGCTGACAAGATGCCGAATCCTGCACCTGCCACCACATCAGCCACCCAATGCCGGTTGTTATACAGCCGGGATGCGCCCACCAAAACGCCAACGGCATAACCGGAATAGGCAAGCCACGGATTGGAGTCCTTGAACTCTTTATAGGCGATATGCGCCCCTAAAGACATTGGAGGTATGTCCGGAAGGGAAAGAATAGGGTGTTCCATCCGGACGGCGCTCATTCACGATGTTTTTCACTCCATGAACCAATCCGGCATTGATAACCTCTCCCAAACCAACCAAGAAGAGCTGGTCCACCCAGTTATGTTTCTCTTTGCCTATCAAATCGCAAACGAAAACCCAACCTAACATTCCCCATTCAAGGTAATTATCGACCTTGATTTGCTTGACAGAATCTTTACGGGAAAACAGATGGAAGTCATTCATCCCGTCTATTGCCGTACCGACTGCTCCAACGGCAATCAATGAGGCTGGCAATATCAGCGAAACGGGCTTGAATGTATAATCCACAACAGACATTCTCTTCTTGAGACTGTCCTGTATCTGCGCAACTACATCTAACGCTACACTCCCATATTCCAAGCTGTCAACATCCAGATATCGCTCCTCTGCCCGACCATTAAGACAAGGGACGCCGGTACAATCCCCGCCAGAGTAATCCCGACCTGACGGAGACACATCACCCGAGGGTTGCAGAATCCGGGCATTGCCTGTCAAGGCACAAGCAAACAGCAACACTAACAACAGTACTCTTTTCATAAAACCTTTAACTTTCTATTTATAATCAAGAATAGAGAGCCGCAATACTCTCTGCACAGCGTTCGCCGTCTATGGCTGCGGAAACAATGCCCCCGGCATAACCAGCTCCTTCGCCACAAGGGAATAACCCTTTCACCGTGACATGTTGCAAGCTGTCTTTGTCTCGAAGGATACGGACGGGAGAAGAGGTTCTCGTCTCAACACCTATCATCAACGCATTATTCGTCAGGAAGCCCTTTGAGACTTTGCCAAAATGGGTAAAGCCCTCCTGCAAACGGGAAGAGATAAACTGGGGCATCCAGAAATGCAAAGGAGAGGAAATCACACCCGCCGCATAGGAAGTCTTGGGCAAATCCCTTGACAAACGATTATGCACAAAGTCGTCCATGCGTTGCGCCGGAGCCGTCTGCCTGCAATTCCCATTCAACCAACAGAGTTCTTCCAATTGCTCTTGGAATTGCATCATCCGCAGTTCCGGGACAACCGGCTCGTCCACCTCCTTCGACAAGCGCAATGTCTTATCTTCCAAATCTTCCGGATGGATTTCCACAACCATTCCTGAGTTTGACCAATAAGAGCCACGATTGGAAGGAGACATGCCGTTCACGACAATTTGGCGGGGTCCACTTGCCGCGGGGACAATAAAGCCTCCCGGGCACATACAAAAAGAATAAACGCCACGCCCTTTCACTTGCGTCACAAAGCTATATTCGGCAGCAGGCAAATAGTCGCCCCTTCCCTCTTTCCTGTGGTATTGAATCCGGTCTATCAGTTGCTGTGGATGTTCCAAACGAACTCCCACAGCCAATCCTTTCGCCTCTATTTGGATGTGGGCAGCCGAAAGATAACGATAGACATCACGGGCAGAGTGTCCTGTTGCCAAAATCACCGGGGGCCCATGAATGCCTCGCCTGTGTTCGTTTCAATGCCTATCACTTCGTTCTCCCTCACAACCAGCCGGTCCATGCGCGTTTCAAAATGGACTTCCCCACCACTGCGCTTTATCTGTTCTCGCATATTCTCTATCACGCGGGGCAGTTTGTCCGTGCCAATATGGGGATGGGCATCCGAAAGGATGGAGACACTCGCTCCATGTTGGCAAAACACGTTTAATATTTTATCCACCGATCCCCTTTTCTTGCTCCTTGTATAGAGTTTCCCGTCTGAATAAGCACCGGCTCCTCCCTCTCCAAAGCTATAGTTGGATTCGGGATTCACAAGATGCTCCCGGCTTATCAATGCCAAATCTTTCTTCCTGTCGCGCACGTTCTTCCCCCGCTCCACAACAATCGGGCGGAACCCTAACTCTATCAACCGCAAAGCGGCAAACAGCCCACCGGGACCTGCGCCCACCACGACAACCGGCTTCCCGCCCGACACATCTTTATATTCTACCGCTTGGTATTCTGCTTCCGTCGGAAGTTCATCTATGAAGGCACGGACTTTCAGATTGACATAAATCGTTCGCTGGCGGGCATCAATGGAGCGTTTCAATATCCTGACAGCCCAAACAGAGGCACTCTTGGCTCCTGTTTCCTGAGCCACAATCTGTTTCAACGACTGTTCATTCGCTGCCTGTTCGGGCAATATGCGTAATTGTAATTCTTGTATCATCTCTCTTCTATGGTTTTAGAAAGGAACATCATCATTGCCTTTCGTCAAAAAATCAGGAGTGACTGATGGTGATTGGGACAAACCCGGAGAAGGCATTCCTCCGGACGGGAACTCCTGTATTTGGATATCCTCTTCAATATTCATAAACTTGGCATAATCGCTCTTGAAGCGGAGGCGCACATCACCCGTAGCACCGTTACGATGCTTGGCAATGATGATTTCCGCAAGTCCCAGCAAAGAATTACCCCGTTCATCTTCCAATATCTTATAATATTCCGGACGGTGAATAAAACATACCATATCGGCATCCTGCTCGATGGCTCCGGACTCACGCAAGTCAGCCAACTGCGGACGCTTTCCTTCTGCCCCTTGGCGGCTCTCCACGCCACGGTTCAACTGAGACAAAGCGATTATCGGGATATTCAACTCCTTTGCCAATCCCTTCAAAGAGCGGGATATCATGCTGACCTCCTGCTCACGGCTTCCAAAGTTCATGCCGCTGGCGTTCATCAACTGGAGGTAGTCGATGATAATACATTTGATGCCATGTTCACGCACCAACCTTCTTGCCTTGGTTCGCAGTTCGAAAACAGACAAACTCGGTGTGTCATCAATGAAATCGGAGCATCATACAACTCCTTTATCTTAAAGTCCAGCTGCTCCCATTCATAATTCTCCAACCGTCCACTCTTTATCTTTTCACCAGGAATCTCGCAGACATTCACAATCAGACGGTTTACCAACTGGACATTGCTCATTTCAAGGGAGAACAAGGCAACTGGAATGTTGAAGTTGACAGCCATGTTCTTTGCCATAGAAAGGACAAAAGCAGTCTTTCCCATGGCTGGGCGGGCAGCGATAATCACCAAATCCGAATTTTGCCAGCCCGATGTTATCTTATCCAACTTCTCAAAGCCGCTCCTTAATCCGCTTAAGCCCTCTTCTTGGCTGGCAGCTTTCTTCAACATCTCAAGCGCATCATGGATGACCGGGTTAATCTGGGTAACATCTTTCTTGACATTGCGCTGGGAAATTTCAAACAACTTACCTTCCGCTTCTTGCATCAAATCATCCACATCGGAAGTCTCATCAAAAGCTTTGTTCTGTATCTGTGAAGAGAAAGATATCAGCTCCCTTGCCAAATACTTCTGGGCGATAATCCTCGCATGGTATTCAATATGGGCACTGCTCGCTACCTTGCCCGTCAATTGGGAAATATAGTAAGCGCCCCCGACTTGATCCAAATCCCCGCGTTTGCGCAACTGTTCCGTCACCGTCATCATATCGATAGGCAGCTGTCGAACCGCCAAATCCACGATTGCAGCATAGATAAGCTCATGTGACTTCTCGTAAACACTCCGGCTTCAATATCTCGCTGACTATCGAATAGGCATCTTTTTCCAACATCAACGCTCCTAATACCGCTTCTTCCAATTCCCTTGCTTGTGGCTGCATGCGTCCCATTTCTGGTACGATAACCGTCTTCTTTTGGGTGCGTGGTCCTGAACCTGATTTACTTCCTGGCATATTTTTATTCTTTGAATGTGTAATACTTATTAAATACAAAATTAATCACCGTATAGAATGCCATTGCTATCAGCTGGTTGTAATAGCCATCAATGGGCAATGTCGCATTCAATATAAACAAAAATCCCAACTGAAGCATATAGCATGCGGCAAACACGGCGCAGAAACGGATTCCGCTGCTTCTCCATCCCGCATTACTTTGGAATGTCCACTGCTTATTCCACACGAAGCTGTTCAATACACCAGCTACATATCCTATGACATTCGATGCGACATCCGACAATCCCACACACTTCATCATTATCCAAATCACGATTGCGGTAATCAATGTGTTGCTCGCACCGACAATCCCATATTTAATCGCTTGTTCCAATGTCTTCATTTTTCCGATAAACCTCTATAGCTTCTTTTATTTCGTCTTCATTCAACTCTTTAACGTTGGTGATAGTATAATGTTCCGAAAGGAAATCACCATATTCATTACAACTGCCTATTGCTTTTGCCATCAAATGGCGAATAGATGCCCGGAAGGGTATGTAAATCATCAGCTTCACAGAAACTTCACCCACTTCAATCCGGTCCACATCACAATTTTCCCGCGGGAGGACATAATTAAATTCGCGTTCAACAATATCCTTTTGATAAGCCTCGAACGGCTTTAGCGTCCGTGAGTAGAGCAATATGCAGAAAAGCAGCTTCTCCCCTTTTCCACCCAAGCCTGTCGCAACATACACCTGCTTCTCCCCGGACATTTCCGACTCAAGAGCCATTTGTATGTCTATTATCGCCATATAAATCCAATTCTTCAGCTCCGGATTCTCACAAATATCCGTCAATTGCTTTAAATAGGTGAAGGCTTTAGGTTGGCGGGAATTGGCCAAACGGATAATATAGGTTTTCTGCTGTTCCATATCGCCTTCTCCCAAACAGACCTTGTCAAACCACTCCTCGCATTTTGACTCATCAAAGAACTTCTCTTTTTTGGTCAACTCTTTCCAATCCTTCGATTCACGGAAATAATCCATCTGTTCCTCCAAAGGAATTTGATGTTCCAGGACATGGATCTTGCCCTCCATATTCTGAAACGACTGCTGGTATTTATCTAACTCATCACGCATAAATATCCTTACTCCTTTCTTTCATCGTCAAGCTCTTTCAAATAGGCAGTTTCCACCTTTGCCAATCTATTCTTCAAACGTTCCGCTTCACCTTTTCGGATGCGCAACGTCATCTCACAATCCATATCGAACTTTTGGGCAATAACCGTCGGGGCGTCCTCTTTCACAATCCTCATTATACTGTTCAAGTAAGGATATTCAAAGACGACCGTTATATCTTCATCCACCGTCCTTTCTTCTATTGTGGCGGCAGCGATGGCTTCAGCAGCAGCCGTGCGGTAAGCGACAATCAGTCCGCTTGTGCCCAACTCGATACCACCAAAATAACGGATTACGAGAATCAAGATATCCGTCAATTCGTTTGAATTGATCTGTCCTAAATCGGTTTGCCGGCAGTGGAAGAAGGCTCGCCGTCATCATTTGCCCGAAATGTTTTCCTGTCCGGACCTAACATATAAGCCCAGCAGACATGGCGCGCATCATAATACTCCTTCCTGTATTTTGCCAGTTCCTCTTTGACCTCCTCGACACTCCTGACAGGAACCGCATACGAGATGAACTTGCTCCGCTTCTCGGTATAATAACCTTCCGCCCTATCAGTTATCGTTTTGAATGTATCTTCTGCCATATATTTGTCCTCTTTCCTTTTCTCTTCATTAAGTTATTACTCCGCTGGTTGTTGATGCCCGGAGGATGTTTTATTCCGCCCTGCCGATTCCAGCTCCTCTTTCAAGAATGGAGCTGTATATCCCACTCCCTTCTTCACCAAATCTTCCGGTTTCCCGCAAAAAAGCAGATTTCCTCCGCCTTTTCCGCCTTCCGGTCCCATGTCTATCAGGTAATCCGCACTCTTGATCACGTCCAGATTGTGTTCAATGACAACGACTGTGTTCCCTTTATCCACCAGTTTATTCAACACTTTCAGCAACACACGGATATCTTCAAAGTGCAACCCGGTCGTCGGTTCATCCAAAACAAACAATGTGTTTCCTGTATCCCGCTTCGACAACTCCGTCGCCAATTTTACCCGCTGGCTTTCTCCTCCCGACAAAGTCGTGGATGGCTGCCCTAACTTTATATATCCTAATCCCACATCCTGCAATGTCTTAATCTTGGCAAGGATGGAAGGCACATTCTCAAAGAATTCCACCGCCATGTTGATAGTCATATCCAACACATCCGCAATGGACTTCCCCTTATACCGGATTTCCAAGGTCTCTTTGTTATAACGTTTCCCGTGACACTCTTCACAAGGGACAAGCACATCCGGAAGGAAGTTCATTTCGATGGTTTTATAACCATTGCCTTTACAGGTGGCACATCGTCCTCCTGCCACATTAAAGGAGAATCGTCCCGATTTATACCCTCTGACTTTCGACTCCGGAAGTTCCACGAATAGATTCCTTATATCGGAGAACACATTCACATACGTGGCTGGGTTGCTCCGTGGAGTGCGGCCGATCGGAGACTGGTCCACACAGACAATCTTATCAATATACTCTGCCCCTTCTATCGCATCGAATGGCAAAGGATCTTCCAACGAGCGATAGAACTTCTGGCTTAAAAAGGGCTTCAATGTTCGATTTATCAATGTAGACTTACCACTTCCCGAAACGCCAGTGACGCATATAAAAGTTCCCAAGGGGAAATCGACATCTACATGTTTCAAGTTGTTCCCGGAAGCTCCCCGGATTGACAATATCTTCCCATTCCCTTCCCTGCGCGCCTTCGGGACAGCTATTTCCATCTCGCCATTCAGATAAGCCGAAGTAAGCGTATGCGCACGGAGCATCTCCTCCGGAGTCCCGGCAAACACGACATTCCCGCCCAATCTGCCTGCCTTCGGTCCCATGTCCACGACATAATCCGCATTCAGCATCATGTCCTTATCGTGCTCCACGACAATCACCGAATTGCCCATGTCCCGGAGCTCTTTCAAGGAATGAATCAGCCGCATATTATCCCGCTGATGAAGCCCGATGCTCGGTTCGTCTAAAATATACAAGACATTGACCAGCTGGCTGCCTATCTGTGTCGCCAACCGTATTCGCTGGCTTTCTCCTCCGGACAATGTAGCCGAAGCTCGGTTCAACGACAGATAATCCAATCCCACTTCCATCAGGAAGTTGATTCTCGAGCGGATTTCCTTCAATATTTCCGCTGCAATCTGCCGTTGCTTATCATTCAATTTATCATCCAAATGATCTACCCAATCTTTCAGTTCCGCAATATCCATGGATGCCAACTCCGCAATATTCTTTCCTGCAATGCGGTAAGAAAGCGACTCTTTGCTCAACCGCTGGCCATGGCACTCCGGGCAAACTGCCGTGCGGATAAATTGCCCGACCATTTTTGTGCAGTTGCCGAAGCCTCCTCCTGTTGCTGCATCAAGATATATTTAGCCACCCCTTCATAAAGGAGAAAGCTGGAAGGAACATCATAAACATAGTCAAGCTGCAAACGCTCGTCCGTCCCATTCATAATCTCGTCCATCGCCTCCTCCGGAATATCTTTTATCGGAGTCTTCAATGTCACACCGTGCTTTTTGCACAATGCGTCGATTTGGGAAAAGATGAGCGACTGCTTGTATTTGCCCAAAGCCACAATGCCTCCTCCATAAATACTCAGAGAAGGATCCGGGACAATCTTAGACATATCCAACAGGTTGACTTGCCCCAAGCCTTTACATTTCGGACAAGCTCCATGCGGGGAGTTGAATGAGAAATTATGGGGAGCCGGCTCACTATAAGAGAGCCCGGTGGCTGGATCCATCAACCGTTTGCTATAATGACGAATCTCACCCGTATCAGCATCCAAAATCATCACCAGCCCATCGCCTTGCTTCATGGCAATTTTCAAGCTCTGCTTAAGCCGCTCTTCATCCCTGTTGGAAACTTTCAGCTTATCAATCACCACCTCGACACTGTGTTGTTTATACCGGTCCAACTTCATGTTATAGGAAATCTCACACATTTCCCCGTCTACCCGGACATTCAAATAGCCCCGCTTGCGGAGTTGTTCAAACAGCTCTTTATAGTGTCCTTTTCGGTTACGCACAACAGGAGCCAACACATAGGTACGCTTCCCGATATAGCTTTCCAATATCAGCTCCAACACCTGCTCTTCTGTGTATTTCACCATTTTTTCCCCGCTCAAATAAGACCATGCTTCACCTGCCCGTGCATACAACAGACGGAAGAAATCATAAATCTCCGTGGTTGTGCCGACCGTTGAACGAGGATTCTTGTTCGTCGTTTTCTGTTCAATGGAAATCACAGGGCTGAGTCCCGTAATCTTATCCACATCCGGACGCTCCATGTTACCTAAAAAGCCCCTGGCGTATGCAGAAAATGTCTCCACATATCGGCGTTGCCCTTCCGCAAATATCGTATCAAAAGCCAATGAAGATTTACCGCTGCCACTCATTCCAGTAATGACAGTCAATGTATTTCGGGGAATATTTATATCTATATTCTTCAGGTTGTGAACTCTGGCTCCTTCTATCGAGATGCAACCAGTTTCTAACGCTTGTTTATCAGTCGCCATAAGTAACAAACAGATTACTGTATTCTTCTTTTTCAACCCGTAAAGATAGTACTTTTCATCCATTCTAAACCCACCCGTTAGGACTTTTTGTGTTTTCACTTCGGCTCGGATGCGATAATCAAAGCTATCACTTCCGCATAATTTGCTATCCCAGAAGATATTCCGTTTCCCTTCAAAAAAGCATTGTATATCCAGTCTTGGACTGTCCCGATGAATGGATTGTAAAGGGAAAGCCAATAGGCTATTTTCTGATTGTACAACTCCCGGATTTCGGGACGAAGCCGATTCTTCCAACTCTCAAAAGCTTCCTCGTCCAGCACGGAATAAGCATTGGAAAGCACATAACCAAGCAATGAGAAGTATCCGGAAAAGCGTATTTCCCGGACGGAAGAAGAGATGCAAATCCGGTATCCGTAATAGTTGGCTTCCGCCTCATTGGAAACACCTAACACATGAGCCATTTCATGGGCGTAAGTAGCCGGATATTGCACGAGCAGCAACTGCGGGTTCAAATTATATTCCACAAAGAAAGGACCGATATATCCCATCACGCCGACTCCACTCATCAACGATGGGACCAACATCTCCTTCACCCGCATATAACAGGTTGGTTTACATAAGCCGGATTTGTCGGGCAACATTTGATATGCCCTCTTTATCTCCTGAACCAAGACGGAGTCCGGGAGCTTGTCCTCAAAGGGGCAATAACTATTGTTCAAGGAGTCTGTATAAGAATCAAGGAAGCGGCAGAACTCCTCTTCGGAAAAAGGTTTGGGTTCGAGTTGGTTCCTAATGAAAAAGCTGTTCCGGTAATAGGTCAATCCCCACGCCATATAAAACCATGCATATATCCATAACAGGCTCTCTGCCACTTGCACTCCTTTCCTTCTCCATTTCTTTTCCCGCCTAAGCATACTGATCCTTATCATATCGACCACGAACCACAGCAGCGTCCCGTAAATAAACAGGTCTCCGAGCGAAAAGGGGAAAAGAGAGGAAATGGCAGACAGCCCCTTTGAAAGGGATGGATAGATTGTCAACGCATACCATTCTCCGGCACCGGGCAAGAGCATGACACTCCATACAAAAAGGAGAAAAAGGAGCAATAGTATCCTTCGTATATGCGTATACTGAATCATTGCCATGGGTGTCTTATGAGTTATGGGGATTTAACCTTTTCCTCAAATAGTCTCACTCTTTATGATGAAGAGCTTCGTTCAATACTTTGTTCTTGGCGATGGTCGCTTGGAATTCTTTCAAATAGAAAGGTTCAAAATAGGCGACATCTTCAAATTCTGCCTTTTCAAAGCGTTGGTTTGCCAATGGAACCATATTGGCTGCCAAAGGATGAACGTCATCCAAGAATCGGGCATTCGGTGAGTCGATGACCGGTTTACACTTAGAAGATCCATTGCCAAAGAAACAAATCGGGCTTTCTTGCAACCATTCCGCATACGTTTCGGCAGTAACAATGTCGGCGGAAGCCTTGCGGACGGTGCTCAGGTCTGAACGGTAAATCGCAGCATAGACCTCCATTCTCCGGGCATCCAGCATAGAACAATACAAAACCTCCTTTGCTCCGCCTTCCCTGTTGATGGCTGTCGAAGCCAACAACTCCAACGTCGGGATGCTAATCAATGGGATTCCAAAGCCGAAGCATAATCCTTTCGCTACGGAAACGCCTATACGCAAACCAGTATAAGACCCCGGACCGGAACTTACTGCCACGGCATCGAGCTTTCTTCCGTTCTTTTTCATCTCTTTCAATGTCTCTTCGACATAAACGCCCAATAAAGAAGCATGGGAATGACCTTCATAAGAGGTCTTTTCAAACAAAACGTCTTGTCCGTCGGACAAAGCAACGGAACAGACATCTGTTGAAGTTTCGATATTCAAAATGCAAGCCATTATTCCTAACTATTAATCTATTTTCTATTAAACAAACGTGCTATCTCTCCAATCCAAAGCACCAATGAGGACGACCCGATTATCGTCAACCAGTCTTGGATTGAAAGAGGAACGACATTGAACATGGGTCCTCCCAACGAGACAATCATAATCTGACCCACTAAAATCAAAGCAGCCACCCCAAGGAATCCTTTGCTCGCTTTCATGTTTGCAAAAGCGGAAGTCCCTTCCATGAATGCTTTCGCATTGAACATATTCCAGAACTGAAGCATCACAAAGAAGGAGAAGAACCAAGACAAGTCATGAGGACTCAACCCGTCACTTGCATGGAAATGGAGAAGAAGTCCCATCAATACCACTACAAAAGCCAATCCGACACCAAAGATGCGCACGCTCATCGGGCGGGTGATAATGAAGTCCCCGTCTTTTCCGCTTTTCCTTGGCTTATCGTTCATCACACGCTCGTTCGGTGGCAATGAAGCCAATGCCCCGGCTGCAAATGTATCCATAATCAAATTAACCCAAAGCATCTGCGTGATGGTCAACGGGGATTCGGTTCCTATAAGGGAGCCCAACAAGACAATCACACAAGCTGCCACATTGATGGTCAACTGGAATAACAAGAAACGTTGGATGTTGCGGTAAAGGGAGCGTCCCCACATGACTGCCCTCGTTATGCTGCTGAAGGAGTTGTCCAAAATAGTGATATCGCTTGCCTCTTTGGCAACAGAAGTTCCATCGCCCATGGACAAACCGACTTGTGCAGCCTTCAAAGCCGGGGCATCATTCGTTCCGTCACCGGTCACTGCCACCACTGCTCCATGTTTGCAGCAACTGCACCAATCGTTGTTTATCTGTAGGACGTGCCCGGCACATGATTTTCAAGTCCATCACCCGGTTATAAGCCTCATCATCGCTCAATGCCTCGAAAGCCGGACCGGTAATGATGTTCCTGTCCGTATCTTCCGGTTTCCATATTCCTATCTGGCGACCGATTTCACGGGCTGTACCCGGAGTATCGCCTGTAACAATTTTCACAGATATTCCCGCATTTGTACAATGTTGCACAGCCGCTGGCACATCGGCACGAACCGGGTCTGATATGGCGACAACACCTAAGTAAGTCAAATCCAAACCCTCTTTAAGTCTGCCCTCTACATAAGGTGCGTCATCTTCATTTTCACCTAACACTTGATAGGCAAATCCTAAAGTTCGCATCGCCTGGCCTTGGTAAGCCAACAACTGCTTCTCGATTTCCGGACGCATTTGTGCGGTCGGGACGAGGCTTCCGTTTGCTGCTACTTGCTTACAATGCGACAACACAATCTCCGGTGCGCCTTTTACATATAATACTTTCTTCTTCAACAAAGGGGAATTGACAACCGTTGCCATGTATTTACGCTCGGTCGAGAAAGTCAACTGGCTGATTACTTTGGCTCCTTCTCGAAGCGGCAGGTAATCCACTCCTTGGGAACGAAGCCATAACAACAATGCTGCCTCCGTCGGGTTGCCCAAAGTTTTCGTCTTGTCATCTACCGTCTCTAAATTGGCAGTGGAATTAACTGCGATTCCCTCTTTGATTAACCGGCTCAGCTCGTCATCGCCCAATGTCTGTTTCTCCAAATTATAGAACTTCGTTTCATGCACCTGCATCTGGTTCTGCGTAAGCGTTCCCGTTTTGTCGGTACAAATCACAGTCGTCGCTCCCATTGTTTCACAAGCGTGCATCTTACGAACCAAATTATTGGTTTTCAACATTCGGTTCATGCTCAATGCCAAACTCAAAGTCACGCTCATCGGCAAACCTTCAGGAACGGAAACCACTATCAAAGTGACTGCGACCATGAAGAAGTTCAGCAGATGGGAAAACCACTCCATTACCGAATAATCCTGCCCGGAGAGAACCAACTTAATCGTCAGGGTTAAAAAGGTGACAACCGCAATCGCATACCCAGCCTTGCTTATCACCTTGGCAAGTCCTTTCAATTGCATCTGGAGCGGTGTCTCTATATGATTGTCTATCTGGGATCCTTCATAAACCTTGCCATAACCGGTCGCATCTCCCACCTGTTCAACAACCATTATTCCATGACCATCCACCACGGTAGTTCCACGCATGACGACGTTCGACGGATATGTAGCTTCCTTGTCAAAGTCTGCTTCGTTGGTTGTCTTGCCAATCAACGGTTCTCCTGTCAAAGTCGATTCGTTTATCTGTAACGACACGGCTTCTAAAAGATGTCCGTCCGCCGGCACCTCTTCTCCTGTTCCCAACATCACAATATCTCCCACCACAACATCTTTCCGTGAGACTTCTGTGATACGCCCGTTTCGGACAACCGTTACTTGGATTTCATCATTGACCGTATTCAGTATGTCAAACTCCTTATTCGCTTTTACTTCAAAAAAGAATCCGACACAACTTGCCAACATAATCGCAAAGAAGATGCCTAATGGCTCTAAAAAAGCAGAGAATCCGGCTTGCTCCGGACCGAAACAATGGACACACGCAATGCCAACCGACAACACCCATGCGACCAACAATATCCGAATAATCGGGTCATCGAACTTCTCAATAAACTGTTTCCATAATGAAACTTTTGCAGGAGGAGTTAGTACATTTTCTCCATGCAACCGGCGACTTTCTTCTACTTGCTCATCAGTCAGTCCGCCAATCTGTTGTTTGTTTTCCATCTTCTCTTAATACTTATTTTGAAAATCAGCACAAACGTACGAAATTAATAGCAAACGAGCTGTATAATTTAGCCCAAATCACTCAGATAAATTAAGGCGAAGTAAATCTAAGACTTAATAGCAGCCTAACGCACAACAGTTACGTCGTAGATGACTTCGTTTCTGTAGGAAGTTATAATCATTCCCTCGGCTTTACCTTTATTTCATTATTGAATTTTCCATCCGGAAAGGTTGAGCGAAGGCAGATTGGAGCAAGAAGAATAGAACATTTGATCCATTTTCTTGACATACCGTTGTTTTAAAAAAAAACGCCAATGTTTTTAAAAAAACATTGGACGTTTTCAAAAATTCCTCGTGATGTTTTTTTCAAAACAACGGTATGTTTTTTCGATAGGTCAAATGCCAAAATAAAGCATATTTTATCAAGAAAAGTATGCGTTTAAATGGTATTTAAACAGTATTTCAATGGTGTTTTAATGCCGATTATTCAACATCAATCTTCACCATCAAATAATCCTTAGGGACTTGTTCGCCCGCTTGGACATTCACATTAGTAATGACACCGGAGACAGGAGACACCACTCGGTTTAACATTTTCATTGCTTGGTGCACCAACAACAACTGCCCAGCCTTGACAGAATCTCCCTCTTTCACTTCCAATTCAACAATCGTGCCCGGCAAATGGGAAACGATATCGCCTTCATACGGTTTATGCCAAATAGGACGCTTCTTGAATTTCTCCGTCAAGATTGTTTTATATTCGCCCGATGCGATTGCAAAATCGACTAATTCTTTATACTCTTTTTCCATGACTACAAACAATTAAAATGGAGGAAGACCATGTTTCTTAGCCGGTCTGTACTCGTCTTTGAGGACCGTCATTTTCAATGTATGTAGTAAGTATTCACGTGTTTCTCGTGGCTCAATGACAGCATCGACAAAACCACGGGAAGCAGCGACATAAGGATTCGCAAATTTCTCAATATACTCTTTCACTTTCTCTTGGCGCATAGCCTCTTGGTCTTCTGCCGACGTGATTTCCTTGCGGAAAATAATGTTGGCTGCTCCTTCCGGACCCATCACCGCAATCTCCGCACTTGGCCAAGCAAACACGAAATCCGCACCCAAATGGCGAGAGTTCATGGCAATGTAACCGCCACCGTATGCCTTACGCAAAATAACAGTAACCTTCGGGACAGTCGCCTCGGAATAAGCATACAAGACCTTCGCCCCATGACGGATTACTCCTGCATGTTCTTGGTCAACACCTGGCAAATAACCCGGCATATCTTCCAATGTGACAATCGGAATATTGAAGGAATCACAGAACCGGATAAAGCGAGCCGCCTTATCTGCACTGTCACAATCCAATACGCCTGCCAAAACCATCGGCTGGTTGGCCACGAACCCGACTGTTTCACCACCCATGCGTCCAAAACCGACAACAATATTAGCAGCCCACAGTTTGCACCTCCAAGAATCGGGAATCGTCAACCAAGCATTCAATAATGTGGCGCACATCATACGGTTGTTTCGGGTCTTCCGGAACAATAGTATCAATATCCAAAGCCGTAGCCGGAACTTTTGGATCAACCACCTTTGCCTTTTCCTGGTTATTCCAAGGAATGAAGCTAAGCAGTTCTTTCACTTGGTCGAAACACTCCTCTTCGCTAACAGCATAGAAATGCGCATTGCCTGTCGTTTCGGCATGGACACGAGCACCGCCCAAATCTTCCATTGAAATGTCTTCTCCCAATACAGTCTTGATGACATTCGGTCCAGTAATAAACATTTTGGAAATATTCTCCACGACAAATACAAAATCTGTCAGAGCCGGAGAATAAACAGCACCACCGGCACATGGCCCCAATATCAAAGAAATCTGCGGAATCACACCGGAAGCAATTGTGTTTCGGTAAAATATCTCACCATAACCAGCCAATGCTCCAACGCCTTCTTGGATTCTTGCGCCTCCGGAGTCATTGATACCAATGACCGGGCATTTCATTCTCAAAGCATGATCCATTATCTTCGTGATTTTGCGGGCATGCTGCAATCCTAACGAACCGCCGGCAACCGTGAAGTCTTGGGCGTAAATGCAGACAGGTAATCCGAAAATCATACCGGTTCCTGTAACGACACCATCGCCGGGGAACTCTTTCTTGTCCATTCCGAAGTCTCGGCCATCGTGCTTTACAAACAAATCATACTCATGGAACGAGCCTTCGTCCAACAACGAAAGGATGCGTTCACGCGCTGTCTTTTTGCCCATAGCTTTCTGCTTGGCAATGGAGGCTTCACCGCCACCCATTTCAACGACAGCTTTCTTTTCCCTGAGGGTCAAAACGTTCTTACTTAAATCTGTCATCTTCCTAAATAATCTATTTAATTAACGGCTATTTAACGGCCTTTGTCCGGTAGGAACATCGAGCCGTGCCTTTTAATATATTGTTTAGTTTTCCTCTGTTCAATTGCCTGCGGATTGCTGAAATATTATCAATAAACACATGCCCTGTCAAATGTTCGCATTCGTGCTGAACGACTCTTGCAGCAAAACCATTCACCTCTTCTTCATGCTCGACCCAATCCGTATCGAAGTATTTAATACGAATCTTGGTGGAACGGGCAACTTTCTCGTGTATTCCCGGCAAACTCAAACATCCCTCTTCCATGGCAACGGTCTCCTCGCTTTTCTCTAAAAAGACCGGATTGATCATTGTCCGCTTGAAACCATCGCATTCTGGGAAATCGTCTTTGAGCACGTCCGCATCCAAAACCAACATTTGGATGGACAAACCCACTTGCGGTGCAGCCAATCCTACACCATCGGCGTTATACATTGTTTCATACATGTTTGCCTCTAACTTCTTCAAGTCAGGATATTCCTGAGAAACAGCCTGCGCTTCTTGTCTCAAGACTGGCAGACCATATAAATATACTGGTAAAATCATCTTATAATTTATATTTTTTGCTTTCTAAATAGGCTTGAAGAATAATAACCGCACTGATTTCATCCACCAATGCTTTGTCCTGCCTTTTCTTTTTTTTCAAACCTCCCGCCAACATCGCTTGGTGCGCCATGACTGACGTGAAACGTTCATCATAATATTCAACGGGGATTTGGGGGATTTTCTTCTTCAGATTGGCAACGAAAGATTCTACATATTTCATGTTCTCCGAAGGCTCGTTGTTCAGTTGTTTGGGCTGACCGACAACAATCAATTCCACCTCTTCTTTTGCTATGTAAGCAGACAGGAATTCCACCAGCTCTCCACTGGGTACAGTAGCCACTCCATTTGCTATCATTTGCAACGTGTCTGTTGCAGCGACACCGGTACGTTTTCTACCGTAATCTATTGCTATTATTCTTCCCATGTTGGCAAAGATAGTATTTTTATGTGTACGAGCAAGCTCTTTCTATAAAAATTCTATCCAAATATTCAAAGAAGCCCGCTGATTAATAGGCATTCTTGTCTCCTCTGAACATATTCACAAGGGTAACGACGATTATCTTGAGGTCTAAGAAAAAAGTCCAATTTTCAATGTACCAAACATCTCTTTTCACACGCCCTTCCATCTGTTCCAAAGTTTTGGTCTCTCCACGATAGCCTGTCACCTGCGCCCAGCCTGTCACACCCGGCTTCACCAAATGACGAACCATATATTTATCAATCAAGGCGGAGTATTGTTCCGTATGCTTAGCATGTGCGGACGAGGACCGACAACCGACATGTCTCCTTTAAAGACATTGATAAACTGCGGGAATTCATCCAAATTAGTCCTGCGCAAAAAGTCACCAATCTTTGTCTTGCGAGGGTCATCCTTGACTGCTTGCATCGTATCCGCTTGGTCGTTCACACGCATTGTCCGGAATTTATAGCATTCGAAGTCGTGTCCGTATAAGCCCGTGCGTTTTTGCTTGAAAAAGATAGGTCCAGGAGAGCTCCGCTTAATCAAGAAACCTATCAACACATATAATATAGGGAAAATGGTACAGAGGACAACCGATGAGAAAACAAGGTCGAAAGATCGTTTCAATGCCCGGTTATAAAAAGCCTGGAGAGGTTCGCGCCTAATGGTCAACAAAGGAACGGATTCCAGAAATTCCATCACCATGCTCTTCTTCACATTACGATAAAACTCAGGGACAATATAAAAACGGATCATCTGTTTCTCCGCAAAATTGAGCATCCGGAGAATCTTCTCGTCGTTCGTCCCCGGTAAAGTACAGTAGATTTCGTCTATGTCTTTGGCAATCGCAAACTCTTCCACCTTGTCGGTCGTGCCTAAATAGCTGGGCAGAATATCCTTCAACGCCAAGTTATCATCAAAAAAGCCTAAAATATTGAATCCTGAAGAGATATCATCCCGCATCGCCCGATACAATTCCATCCCGTTTTTCCCGGCACCGACAATAACCACACGCTTGAAGTTATATCCTTTTCTACGGTAAAACTTCAACAGCATCCGGACAAAGACACGCCAACAAGAAAAGACAACGATGGTCGAGACGTAATAAACCACCAAGAAAGTAGCCAAAACATCCCCGACATTCAGAAAAATAAGGCAAGTTGCGAAGAGGAATATCAATAACGATATGACAGAAAACGCCCTTTGGACAATCTTATCCAAATAAACGATAGACCGATGGAGCTGGATTGGCACAAAATAGAGCGAAAAGAAATAGCAAAAGTTCAAAAGAAGAAGCACTTCCCTTAAATTATTGTCTATCGCTTTTGTATAAAATGAATCCAATTCATGATATACCAAAAGGAACATCAGATTCAGGACCACCATATCCCCTATGCCTATCAACCATTGTATCAGATAGCCGTGTCTTCTGTCTAATTCCATTATTTATTGTTTAGTCGAATACAAATGTAAGTAATTTTTACACAAAAAAAAAGAGAGACGCATAAATATATGCGCCTCTCCCTGTTTTATCAATATTTCCGAATATTATTTCTCAGCACGCATGATAACAACGCGGTTCCAGCTGTTTTCGCTATATGGCTGTTCTTCACAACCCTTCCACTCAACAGTGATTTGGCTAGAAGAGATACCATATTTATCAATCAATTCTTTAGCAACAGCCTTAGCACGTTTTTCAGACAACTGCATGTTGTAGTCTGCTTTACCTGTCTTCTTATCAGCAAAACCGATAACCTTGATAGGAGTGTTGTTTGCTTTGATGAATTCAGCAGTGTTATAGATATTAATCTGCTGGTTCTTGTCAATCTTAGAACTGTTCAAACGGAAGAATACAACATTGTCAACTACATTGTTTACGATTTCTTCAACTGTTTCTTTGCATTCCGGACAAGAAACCGGACGTTTGCTCAATTCATCGTTTTCAGCACGCAATCTGTTGATTTGACCGTTCAAGTCGTTCAACAAATCGTAATCCATAGGTTCCAATACTTCGAAGTTTGTCTTACCCAATTTGAATGTCAAACCAGCTGACAACTGAACAAGACCGTCGCACAAGTGGTGCATGCTTACGCGGTTGAACTGTTCGTTCAACAATGAACCCTGCAACTCCACGTTCAAATCAACACGGTTGCTCAAACGGAACGCTGTCAAGATACCTGCGTTAAGTGTAGGAGATTCTGTTCTTGAACGTTCAACTGATTCTGTAGTTTTGAAACGCTGTGCATATCCCAAACCTACCCAAGGAATCAAACGGAACACTTTCTTTTCATTGTAAGGAGCCCAGAAATTAGTAACATCCCACAAGAAATCAATATGAGCAGCCATATATTTATTGTGCTGCATCACTTCTGCATTGCGACCTTCAAATCCGTGGATAACACCACCGTTCAACTGTGTTCTGAATCCCAAATACGGGTTGAACCATTACCGAATGAGAATTGAGGAGCAAAGTTCAAACGATCACCGAAATTGGCATTTCCATTTTCATCACCGAACAACATGCTTGCGCCACCAGCGATTGAGATAAACCAGTTGTCACCAGCTTTATTCTTCTTGAAATTAGTCTTATAGCCTTTTTCAGTACTAAAACCTACCTGAGGTTGATACTCTTGTGCTGCAGCTGAGAATACAAAGCCAGACAGCAACGCTAAAAGAATAGCTTTAACCTTCATAATTTATAACATTAAAATTAAACAATCTACCTTTCGTTTTGAAAAAAACTCGATACAAAAAAATATCGTTTTTTTCTATTTACTAAACAAATATTTTCAAAAAAATGTTTGTTCAATCCGCCTAAACTTTCAATTGTTTCTGATTTTTTATACTTTTTCAGCCAAACGAATCAAATATTGACCATAAGGATTCTTCTTCATCGGTTCTGCCAAAAGGCGCAATTTGTCAGAATCAATCCAACCTTTGCGGAAAGCGATTTCCTCCAAACATGCCACTTTCAAGCCTTGTCTTTTCTCTATCACTTCAATAAATGTAGATGCTTCCGAGAGCGAATCATGCGTTCCCGTATCAAGCCACGCAAATCCCCTGCCCAATATCTGCATTTTCAATTGACCTTTCCAAGAATGCTTGGTTCACGCTGGTTATCTCCAATTCGCCCCGTGCCGACGGACGGACTTGCTGAGCAATGCCCACCACTTCATTGGGATAGAAATAGAGACCAACTACGGCATAATTTGATTGAGGATGTTCCGGCTTTTCATCAATCCGGGTCACATTTCCTGCTGCGTCAAAAGTGGCAACACCGTATCTTTCCGGATCGTTTACATAATAACCAAATATGGAAGCATTTCCTTCTGCCGCCTCATCTACTGCCTTTTGAAGCATTGCGGAGAAGCTTTGTCCATAAAATATATTGTCACCTAACACCAAACAAACGGAATCTTTCCCGATAAAATCCGCCCCGATGATAAAGGCTTGTGCCAATCCGTCCGGCGAAGGCTGTTCTGCATATTCAAACCGGACACCGTAATCAGAGCCATCGCCCAAGAGTCGTTTAAAACCGGGCAAATCCTGAGGTGTGGAGATTACCAAAATCTCTCTTATGCCTGCCAACATAAGTACAGATATGGGATAATAAACCATCGGTTTATCATATATAGGGAGCAACTGCTTGGAAACACCTTTCGTTATCGGATAAAGCCGTGTCCCTGAACCTCCTGCCAATACTATTCCTTTCATAAGTATCTTGTTTCTTTATTTTACTTCTAATGCAAAAGTAAGCATTAAGTTCAATAAACCACTATTCTAAACAAAAAAGGATTAGAAATTTCTTCCTAATCCTTCCAACTCAAGAGGTTCCTGGCGGATTCGAACCGCCGTACACGGTTTTGCAGACCGCTGACTAAGCCACTCATCCAAGGAACCATTAATAATTTAATGGACTGACGATAAAAAGTGAGGTTCCTGGCGGATTCGAACCGCCGTACACGGTTTTGCAGACCGCTGACTAAGCCACTCATCCAAGGAACCAAATCTTGTTTTATCCTCAATTGCGAGTGCAAAGTAAACCAATATTTCCTAAACCGCCAAACAATTCTTTATTTATTTTGAAAGAAATTGAATATTCCCGGCGCAAGGCAGGTTTGAACCACTCCTCGGGAGAAGAGATAAAGGATAAAAGCAAGCCACAAAGCATGATTCCCCATTGTGTCATGCAAAGCCGCATAGACTCCAAAGAAGCAGACAGCGGCAATCATCATGGAGTATAACATCTGCCGTGATGCCGTAGCTCCTATATATATTCCATCCCATAAGAAAGCAGCCATCCCCGCAAAAGGAATAGCCCATGCCCAATAGGCATATCCCGATGCAACTTCCAAAACCTTCTTTTCATCCGTCAACAGAGACAGGAACGATTGACCGCCCACTGCATAAAGAAGGGTAAATAGCGATGCCAACACAACACCCCAAGCAAACAGCACCCGGAGCATCCGTTTAAATCCTAAGGGATTTCCCGCTCCAATATAACGCCCTGTCAACGCTTCCGCCGCATACGCAAATCCATCCATCACATAGGAATAGAGCGTGAACAGTTGCATCAACAGCGTGTTGACTGCCAAAATGACCTCGCCATGTCCTGCTCCTTGCGAAGTAAAGCTGGTAGTCACAGCGACCAGACACAAAGTTCGGAAAAAGATATCGCGATTAAGCAGGAAAAAGGATTTCAATGCTTTCCCCTCTATCACTTCCCGGACTTCCACCTTTCGCCACAATCGACGATAATAAACATACCATAAAAAGAGAGCTGACAAAAACCAGCATATTGTGCAATCAAAGTGCCGAAAGCTACACCCGCCACTCCCATCTTAAAAAGGTAGACAAAACAAAGACTGGCAAAGATATTCACGACATTTTGCATGATGGCGATATACATGGGGAAACGCGAGTTTTGCATGCCCACAAACCATCCGGCAAAGCTATATAATCCCAACATGGCTGGTGCGCCCCATATACATATCTGGAAATAAAGAGTGGCTAAACCACGAATCTCGTCTGTCGTGTGGATAAAAAGAAATGCGCCTTGCAAGATAAGCGTCTGGAGTAAAATGAGCAACAATCCCAATCCTGCAGCTACTCCAAGGGAACGAACGAATAGCAACGACGCCTCTTTCAAGTCTCTCCTACCATAAGCTTGCGATGTCAACCCGCTTGTTCCCATTCGCAGGAAAGCAAACATCCAATATATCATATTGAAGAGCATTCCTCCCACGGCAATCGCACCAATATAGGCAGGTGCTCCTAAATGTCCCACGATTGCCACATCCACCAATCCCAACAAAGGAACCGTGATATTGGAAACAATCGAAGGAATCGCCAAATTTAATATTTTCTTGTTCATCGCTACTTATTCCACCCTCTTCTACGCAAATAAAGCCAGGAGAGAAATGCTGCCACAAACATAACCAACCAAGCTATCAAATATCCATAACGCCAGTCCAATTCCGGCATAAACTTAAAATTCATTCCCCATATTCCTGCCAAAAATGTCAACGGGATAAATATAGTAGAGACCACGGTCAACCGTTTCATAATGGAATTGAGGCGCAAATCGTTATTGGATATATACAAATCGACCAACGAAGAGGTTATTTCCCTACAGCTTTCGGTTGTCTGAAGCGTGAAAAGCACCTGGTCGTACATATCCGTAAAGAGAGGCAACAACTCCGGAGAGACAAAGCCGCCACGGCAATGTGGCAATTTATTGAACTGGTCTTTCAGCGGAGTCATGTTCCGACGAACCATGATGGCATCTTTGCGCCTTTGTTGGATAATTTGCCCTGTGTCATCCGGAGCATTGTCTATATCAAATAGCAAATCCTCGATATCTTCCAACATATCCTCCGTCTGGGTCGCTGTCTCCACGAAACAGGAGGTAATGGCATTCAACAAATGAATCATCAATTGACCGGAATTACCGGAACGGATGTCCAGCACATTATCAGTTAACGCCTTTTTCACCTCTTCAAAGATGGGATATTGGTTTCGTTCACGGAAACTGAAAACAACCTGTTTGGTGATTAAAAGGCAAATATGCTCAACCTGTAACTCCTGTGCATCGTCATAGTAACAAACATTTATCACCAACAGCAATTTATCTTCATAATCTTCCACCTTGGCAATGTGTTGAGGAGTCAATATGTCCTTTGCATCCAACCGGTGCAGACCATGGCTTTTCACGATATGGGAGACCAGTTCTGAATCCGTGAGCCCATTGATTTCCACCCAATGCATATTGGCATCCCTTTTCAAATCCAAAGCATAATACTGTTTTTTGGTCAATGCCTGGGAATGGACGCCATGCTCATTATATGTCGTCAAAAGGATAGAGGTTTCCACATCCTGTTCGCCTACATATTTATAATGTTCGGACAGATGCCTATTCGCATTCTTCTTGCGATTACGATGATGACACAAAATGACTCTTCTCTTCATATACTTCGGGGTTATCACATTATCAATCCAATTCCACCACCGTTATGCCTGCTCCTCCAAACTGGACATGCTCATCTCGGAAGCTTCTCACTCCGGGAACTGTGCGCAAATATTCACGAATCAGCTGACGTAATATGCCAGTTCCCGTTCCATGCAAAATGCGGACTTGCCTTGCGCCCACTTGGATGGCATCATCTATAAAATAGGTGACTGTCTGCAACGCCTCATCTCCACGCATTCCGCGGACATCAATCTCTTGTTTGAAATTCAATTTCTTCTCATGCATTTGGTCGGAAGTCTGTTCACTGATAAAGGTACTCTTTTGCATATCCTTCTTAATCTGCCCTTTGCTGACCTTCTCCAACCGTTCCAAATCCACCGTGCTCTTAATCATGCCGAAAGCCACGACTGCATACTTATCATGTATCTCCATGACTGTGCCAGGTGATGTCTGACCCTTCAAGCGGACATTATCTCCCACTTCGATGACCTCTTTGTTGAAGAGAGGCTGGGCATTGCTTTTTTGTTTCTGTTTTTTCCGCTCTGCACGCTCCTTCAATTTCGCCATTTTCCGGGCGATCATGTCATCTTCATCCTTCGGCTTCTCCATCCCGTCCTTGAAATCACGCAATTCTTGGCGAGCTGATTTAGTTCTCTCTTTTTCCGCTTGAGCCTCCTTGATTTCCCGGATAGTATTTTCCACCTTGGCATTGGCATCCGCCACGATTTGCGAAGCTTCTCGTTTTGCCTCACGCATAATCTCTTTGCGTTGCGCATTCACTTCATTCAAATCCTTCTCATAGTTGGCAATTACCTCCTCCAACCGTTTCTCCCGTTGGCGAATATTTTGCCGTTTGGTCTCCCAATACCGCTTGTCTCGAACTATGTCTTGCAAATACTTATCCATATTGATATAGTCCTGCCCGACCTTTTCAGAAGCTTCAGCTATCACATCTTCCGGCAAGCCTATTTTCCTTGCAATCTCAACAGCAAACGAACTGCCGGGATTGCCAATAGCCAACTTGAAAAGCGGCTGCATCAAATGGCGATCATAAAGCATGGCACCATTGACTACTCCGGGTGTGTCCTCCGCAAAATGTTTCAAATTCTGATAGTGGGTCGTTATCACGCCAAAACTGCCTCGCTGGTTGAAACGTCCCAACAAAGCCTCGGCAATGGCTCCACCTATCTGCGGCTCCGTTCCACTTCCAAACTCATCAATCAACAAGATAGTCCGTTCGTCACAGTTCCGCACAAAAAACTTCATGTGGGTCAAATGGGACGAATAGGTACTCAAATCATTCTCAATGCTCTGTTCGTCGCCTATGTCTATGAACAAATGGGTAAATATGCCCATGCGGGAGCTTTCGTGCATCGGCACCAATAGTCCACTTTGCATCATATACTGCAACAACCCGACCGTTTTGAGGCAGACAGATTTTCCTCCAGCATTCGGACCGGAGATAATCAACATCCGTTTTTCGTCAGTCAGGGCAATATCCAAAGGAACTACCGTCTTTTGCTGCTTTTTCAAAGACAGGTAAAGAAGCGGATGAACCGCCCTTGCCCAATCGACTTGCGGTTTATCCTCTACGACAGGATGGATTCCCTTAATCTCTTGTGCAAAGAGAGCTTTTGCCCGGATAAAATCGATTTCCGCCAAGAAGTCGTATGATTGCAAAATGTCGGGAGTTAACGGACGGATGACATCGGTAAAGGAGGTCAATATTCGGACAATCTCCCGTTTTTCCTCTCCTTCCAATTCCCTAATCCGGTTGTTGGCTTCCACCACCACTTCGGGTTCAATAAAGACAGTTTTGCCCGTAGCCGATTCGTCATGCACGATTCCCCTAATTTTTCGTTTGAACGCAGGTGCGACTGGAATCATCAATCTGCCGTCACGCATCGTCGGGGAAACATCCTTATCCACCACACCTTCACTTTGCGCCGCACGCAAAATAGACTGCAAACTACGTGAAATATTACTCATCGTGATTGTCATCTCACGCCTTATGGACTGCAACTCCGAGGAGGCGGAGTCTTTTACTTTTCCGAATTTATCTATAATGGAATCTATCTTTCCTATCAATTGCGGGAAAGGAAGAATGTCTCCCGCCAACTCCGTCAATTTCGGGTATTTGATTTCTCCCTCCTCGTCAGGGCGGAAGAAACGCAGAATCTCCAATATCGTCTGCAACGAGCGTTTCAAATCAAACAGCTCCTTTTCGTCCAACCATGTCCCTTCGGGACGAATCCGCTTCAGTGAATAACGGACATCAAAATAATAATTGGTAGGGAACTCCTCCTCCCCTTGCAAAATAGTGACAAATTCACTGACCTCTTCCAATAGGCCTGTGACCTTCTGATAATCAGAAGAAAAATTCATCTCCGACACACGCTCTTTCCCCAATGTACTCAAACATTTGTCAGACACCAAAAGACGAACCTTGTCAAAGCCCGTCTTTTGCTCAAAATTAGATGGATATATCACAATATTTCTTGTTTACTTTATTTCTATGGTCGTGCTTGTCCGTATGGTCGGCCGCAATATGATCTTCTTTCTATCATACCCCTGTTTCACATAGAAAGTGATAGTGTTATTGCTCGAAGGATTGACATACGGAGTGAAATAATAAAGATAGGCGTAGGCAGTCAAGTTATTAGGATTCTGTATAGCCTTACTCACTTCCGGATATTTGAAAGTATCCCAATACATACAACGTCTGAAGCCGTTACCGTCCGTAAACTTAGTCTCCGGATTTCTGTACTTCATCGTATTAGTTATGAATTGGCGATAAGCAGAAGTAAACTCATCAATGCTATAATCCGTACTCTGTCCCTCAATACCTTCTATGACATCCCTCGCCCGGATGCCAGCATCAAATGCGGGGGAATTGCGGTCAACAGAAACAACCGAACTCAGTTTGTCCATGCTGTAGTTGATTCCTGTATAGTTATAGCTGCATTGCGTCACCTTGAACACGACATTTTGTTTGGATTTGACATAAGGGAACTGCAAACACATCAACGGGACGTGAATCTGCGCATACTCTTCCAGTCTGTACGCCTCTTCCAACATATCATTCGATTCGCATTCCCATAACACTCGTCCTTTAGTAGTCTTCTGGTCAATAATACGGAAACCGAACTGCAACAAATAGGGTGCTTCCGATTCTGAGGAAGAAAGATCCAAGAAAGGAAGCTTCTCCATCTTCCCTTGCACTGCACTATAACGATATACGGGGATTTTCAATTTGATGGGATTTGGACCTACATATTTCGTGTTCTTGTCGAAATAATAAAAAGTTTGTATCAGCAAATCAGCCTCGCCATTACTCTTCTCAAATCCTTTTCCTTCCAACTCCTGCTCAATGATTCGGTTGATATTCTTCTCCAATTTGCGGTTGCCTTCATCGACAGGAGCAAAAGCAAAGGTCTTGAATTGGGTAAAGTCGATAGCGTCGTTTGTGACAGTTATCTTAAATGGACAAGTAAATTCACGGATAGATGTCGTCTCCAAACTATACATATTAAATGCCATGGCCAATTGAGCCTCGGAAATGGAGTTGGCAGATTTGCACTCTTTGAATATCGACACTTGACGTTCCGGAGCAGCGGTTGATTTGACAGTCAGCACGACATTGTTCCTTTCTGCCGGATTCATCATGATTTGGATTTCCTCCTCCGACAACTGCAACACCGGGACTCCATCTATCTCTTCTATGATGTCAAACAAATGCAAGCCCGATTTCTCGGCTGGAGAATAAGGAGCGATGGAAGTGACCACAGGTTTCCCGAAACCCCAATGGCTACTGTTACTTATTTCGTATGTTACACCAGTCCGGCATATCTTACTGCCCGTCGCCTGTCCCCACATCGATAACGTGGAAAGGCATAAAACAATGGAATAAAATATTATTCTTTTCATATTCACGGATTAAGTCTCTATTTTTTGACATGCAAAACTACATATAATCATTGAATAAAGCAACTCTTTTGCCACTTTACAAGCCGCCCTAAATTTTTTTGCAGAAAAAAGTGGAAAAAATAGGTATTTATGCATAATTATTCAAAATCATTCTCTATATTTGCAGCTGCAAACGTATATTTATACATAAATGAGTACAAAGAAAGAACGTTTAAAGGCAATTTGCAAGATCATAAGCTCGGAAGCTGTAGAGAACCAAGAGCAACTGATGAAACGATTAAACGAGGAAGGATTCATCGTGACACAAGCGACCCTTTCCCGTGATATCCGGCAGCTGAAAGTTGCCAAAATACACGATGC
Source organism: Phocaeicola vulgatus (assembly GCA_022009975.1). Classification (GTDB taxonomy): domain Bacteria; phylum Bacteroidota; class Bacteroidia; order Bacteroidales; family Tannerellaceae; genus Parabacteroides. The sequence goes on from CP091733.1 coordinate 1,661,470, forward strand.
CAGCGGGGCTTACCTTTACAAACTTCCCGAACAAAGTTTTTTGAATACCCCGAAAGGAACAAACACCCTTTACTCTAACATCGAGTTTTCTGGCAATCTTGCCATTATCAAGACGAAACCCGGATACGCAATGGCTATTGCTTCTGATATCGATGCCAATACACCGGACGAGATTATCGGAACCATTGCGGGAGATGACACCATTTTAATCATCCCGAGGGAAGGATACAGCAAGGAAAGCATTACAAAAGCATTGCTTCATTTTATCTAACAAAAAAAGAAAAAGAAAAAGAAATAGGTATTCATATACAATGGAACAAGAAAAACAAATAGACGTGATGATAGCGGAGGCTGGCCACGAAATTTATGTGGACACGATACTGGACACTATCGAAGCTGCTGCAAAAGTCCGCGGCACGGGTATCGCTAAAAGGACACATGATTATGTTGCCCAAAAGATGAAAGAGGGAAAAGCTGTCATTGCTTTGGAAGGTGACAAGTTCGCTGGTTTCAGTTATATTGAATCATGGGGGAACAAACAGTATGTCACGACATCCGGACTGATTGTCCATCCGGACTACCGGGGATTGGGCGTGGCAAGACGCATCAAGGAGATGACTTTCCTATTAGCGCGCATGAGATGGCCTCATGCCAAGATATTCAGCCTCACTTCTGGTGCGGCAGTCATGAAAATGAACACCGATTTGGGATATGTGCCGGTGACTTTTGCCGAACTGACGGACGACGAGGCGTTTTGGCGGGGATGCAACGGATGCGTCAACCATGACGTGCTGGAACGCACCAACCGACGCTATTGCATCTGCACCGGCATGTTATACGACCCGGAAGCCAATCACGATGATTCAGGGAATCACGTAGAGAAAAACAATAAAAACAAATTAGAATTACAAAAATAAAGAATCATGAAAAAGAAAGTCGTAGTCGCTTTTAGCGGTGGTTTGGATACTTCATTCACCGTAATGTATTTAGCCAAGGAAAAAGGGTATGAAGTTTACGCCGCTTGTGCCAACACGGGTGGTTTCAGCGCAGCGCAATTGAAACAGAATGAAGAAAACGCCTACAAATTGGGCGCAACGAAATATGTGACGTTGGACGTTACACGTGAATATTACGATAAGAGTTTGAAGTTCATGGTATTCGGTAATGTTTTGCGCAACGGCACTTATCCTATCTCCGTAAGTTCAGAACGTATTTTCCAAGCATTGGCAATTGCCCGTTATGCCAACGAAATCGGTGCAGATGCTATTGCTCATGGTTCAACAGGTGCAGGAAACGACCAAATCCGTTTCGACATGACCTTCTTGGTCTTGGCTCCGAACGTTGAAATCATCACATTGACACGTGACATGGCTTTGAGCCGCGAATATGAAATCAACTATTTGAAAGAGCATGGTTTCGAGGCGGACTTTACAAAATTGAAATATTCTTACAACGTAGGTTTGTGGGGAACTTCTATTTGCGGCGGAGAGATTTTGGACTCTGCTCAGGGATTGCCGGAATCGGCTTATCTGAAGCAAGTGACCAAAACAGGTTCCGAGCAGTTACGCTTGACCTTTGAAAAGGGAGAATTGAAAGCAGTAAACGATGAACGGTTCGATGATCCTATCAAAGCCATCCAGAAAGTAGAAGAAATCGGGGCTGCTTACGGAATCGGTCGTGATATGCACGTGGGCGACACGATTATCGGCATCAAAGGGCGTGTCGGCTTTGAAGCGGCAGCTCCTATGCTAATCATTGGAGCGCATCGTTTCTTGGAGAAATACACGTTGAGCAAATGGCAGCAATATTGGAAAGATCAAGTAGCAAACTGGTACGGAATGTTCTTGCACGAAAGCGAATATTTGGAACCGGTCATGCGCGACATTGAAGCCATGTTGCAAGAGTCACAACGCAATGTGAACGGCACTGCTATCCTAGAATTGCGTCCGTTGTCTTTCTCGACCGTAGGAGTCGAATCGAAAGATGATTTGGTCAAGACGAAATTCGGGGAGTACGGAGAAATGCAAAAGGGATGGACCGCCGAAGATGCGAAAGGTTTCATCAAGGTGTTATCTACTCCGTTGCGAGTCTACTATACAAACCATAAAGAGGAAGAAATATGATTAAAATAGGTATTATAGGTGGGGCAGGATACACCGCAGGCGAATTAATCCGCTTGCTTATCAATCATCCTGACGCAGAAATCGTATTTGTCAACAGTACCAGCAATGCGGGAAACCTGATTACTGATGTACACGAAGGTTTGTTCGGGGAAACGGAAAAGCGTTTCACGGACGAATTACCTTTGGATGAAATCGATTGCCTTTTCTTCTGTACAGCCCATGGTGACACGAAGAAATTCATGGAGTCGCACACTGTTCCAGAAACAGTGAAAATAATCGACTTATCCATGGACTACCGCATCGCATCACCGGAACATGACTTTGTATATGGTTTGCCGGAGCTGAACAGAAGGCGGATTTGCTCCTCAAGACGCATTGCCAATCCGGGATGTTTCGCTACTTGTATCCAATTGGCAGTATTGCCGTTAGCGAAACATCTGTTGTTGAACTCCGATTTGCATGTCAATGCCATAACCGGTTCGACCGGTGCAGGTGTCAAACCGTCCGCGACCTCTCATTTCAGCTGGCGAAATGACAATATATCCATCTACAAGCCTTTCACTCACCAACATTTGGCTGAAATCAAACAGAGCTTTTGCCAATTGCAGAACAGTTTCAGCAGTAAAATCAATTTCATCCCGATGAGAGGCAATTTCTCTCGCGGCATCTTTGCTTCCACATATATGGACTGCAAAGTGGAACTCGAAGAAATCCGCAAGATTTACGAAGAGTATTACAGCGACCACTCGTTCACGTTTATTACAGACAAGAACCCGGATTTGAAACAGGTTGTCAATACGAACAAGTGTTTGATTTATCTCCAGAAATACGAGGGCCAGCTGTTGGTTGTCTCCATGATTGATAATTTGCTAAAAGGTGCGAGCGGACAAGCAGTACACAATATGAACCTGTTGTTCGGCTTGGAAGAGACCGTCGGGTTGCATCTGAAGCCAAGTGCTTTCTAATTTAAAACATGATTGCGAAATGAAATTATTTGATGTATTTCCTCTATTCAACATAGAGATTGTCAAAGGCAAAGGTTGCCATGTCTGGGACAAGGAAGGAAATGAATATTTAGATTTATATGGCGGCCATGCTGTCATCTCTGTAGGTCACAGCCATCCTACTTATGTAAAGGCTATCACGGAACAGGTGAGCAATTTGGGATTCTATTCCAACTCTGTCATCAATAGCCTCCAACAAAGATTGGCAGACAAGTTAGGAGCTGCGTGCGGATATGACGAATACCAATTATTCCTCATCAACTCCGGGGCAGAAGCAAACGAGAATGCCCTTAAGTTGGCTTCTTTCCACAATGGAAAACGCCGTGTAATCGCCTTCAAACACTCCTTCCACGGAAGGACTTCCGCTGCTGTCCGCGTGACGGATAATCCTAAATATGTGGCTCCTATCAACGAAGGATTGGATGTGACTTACCTCTCTTTGAACGACCCTTACGCTGTAGAAGCAGAGTTGAAAAAAGGCGATGTTTCTTCTGTCATCATAGAAGGCATCCAAGGTGTAGGAGGAATCCAACTTCCGACAGATGAGTTTATGCAGGATTTACGAGCCATGTGTACCAAATACCAAGCCGTACTTATCGTGGACGAAGTGCAATCAGGTTACGGAAGAAGCGGTAAATTCTTTGCCCACCAATATGCCGGAATCCGTCCCGACATCATCACGGTTGCCAAAGGCATTGCTAACGGTTTCCCAATGGGTGCCGTATTGATTAGCCCGATATTCAAGCCTATTTACGGAATGTTGGGGACAACTTTCGGAGGCAACCACTTGGCGTGTGCTGCAGCCATTGCCGTATTGGACATCATGAAAGAAGAATCATTGATTGAAAACGCAAAGAAAGTCGGAGCCTTCCTGATGGAGGAATTACGTAAGATACCGGGAATAAAGGAACTGCGCGGAAGAGGTTTAATGATAGGCATCGAATTCGAAGAGCCAATCAAAGAAATCCGCAACCGTTTGCTGTTTGAAGAAAAAGTATTCACAGGCGTGGCAGGAACCAACACAATCCGCCTGTTGCCTCCTTTGTGCTTGACAAAAGAGGAAGCGGCTGAATTCATCTCCCGCTTCCGTAAGGTTTTAGGAGCAAAATAAAACACTTAAGCTAAGATTAGTTTAGTCATAACTTCATTAGATGGCGATACCTCTAAATACTTATGTGAAAGTACTGGAGAGGCATCGCCATCCTAATTTTAATTCACCGCTTACACTTCAGTAAATTTCCCTCCTATAATTTAAAACTGTATGTGTCTTAAGTAAAATCAAGATATTTTAGTATAGTCGGAAAAAGACGTTTATCCTATCTGTTTTCAATAATTTACAAGCACCACACCAGACGTTGTCGGAATTTCTATATCTTTTGTTTGTTGATGAGTTTTGGGGTACGCATTGACGACGTCAGGAAAAGGTAGTATGCTTTTTGGAAAAAGGTAGTATGCTTTTGAGAAAAAGGTAGTATGCTTTTTAGAGAAAGGTAGTATGCTGTCTTTTTTATTAATTCCGACAAACAAAAAAGCTGCATCAAAACATTCATTTTGACACAGCCACTTCATTTGTTGCGGAGGCCTGATTCGAACAGACGACCTTTGGGTTATGAGCCCAACGAGCTACCACTGCTCCACTCCGCGATATACGCGATATAGCAGGTAACCGAACATCGGTTTTCGATTACGGCTGCAAAGGTAATGACTTTTTCTTAAAAAACAAAATTCTTGCAACTTTTTTTTATTCCGGTTGCCAGTATGAAGCTTTTTGAGTACATTTGCGCACAAAACAAATAACAATGTGCAATATATGCCAGTAACAATATCAAAAACAAGAGAAATGTTAGTCGACGTAGCAAGGCAGCTGTTTGCCCGGGCAGGGGTGGACAACACTACGATGAATGATATTGCACAAGCATCACAAAAAGGACGCCGCACGTTATATACATATTTCAAGAACAAGAATGAAATATATACGGCAGTGGTCGAGTCGGAATTAAGCCGGCTCTATACGATGTTGTGTGACATAGCAGATAAGCAATTGCCGGCTGATGAGAAATTAATCACCTTCATATATACCCGCTTAGACACAATCAAGTCCATCGTTTTCCGAAACGGGACATTACGTGCCACCTTTTTCCGGGATATATGGAGGGTAGAGAAAGTGAGGAAGAACTTCGACTTGAAAGAAATCGAGATTATAAAAGGCATTTTGGACGATGGTGTGAAGGAAGGTATCTTCGAGATGCCGGACACGGACATAACTGCCCTGGTGCTACACCATGCCCTCAAGGGGCTTGAAGTTCCCTATATCCGGGGAATCATGGGAGACAACATAAACCAGCGCATCAAGCGGAGGGATAATGTAATGAACCTGATATTCAATGGTATAAAAATTAAAGAATAATACAAAGATGAAATTATTAGAAGGAAAAGTTGCCATCATCACTGGCGCAGCTCGTGGTATCGGCAAAGCTATTGCTTTGAAATTCGCTTCTGAAGGTGCAAACGTAGCCTTTACGGATTTGGTTATCGACGAAAACGGATTGGCTACCCAGAAAGAGCTGGAGGCTTTAGGTGTAAAAGCCAAAGGTTATGCTTCCAACGCTGCAAATTTCGAAGAGACACACGCAATCGTTGCGGAAATCGTCAAGGACTTCGGCCGTGTCGATATTTTGGTAAACAACGCAGGTATAACCAAAGATGGTTTGATGATGCGCATGAGCGAAGGACAGTGGGACGCTGTATTGAACGTGAACTTGAAATCTGCTTTCAACTTTATCCATGCTTGTTCACCTGTCATGATGAAACAGCGTTGCGGTAGCATTATCAACATGGCTTCCGTTGTCGGTGTCCATGGCAATGCCGGCCAATGCAACTATGCTGCATCCAAAGGAGGCATGATCGCTTTGGCTAAATCTATCGCACAAGAACTTGGTTCAAGAGGCATCCGTGCCAATGCCATTGCTCCGGGCTTCATCATGACTGCCATGACAGACGCCTTGTCTGACGAAGTAAAGGCTGAATGGTGCAAGAAGATTCCTTTGCGCCGCGGTGGTACTCCGGAAGATGTTGCCAACATCGCAACATTCTTGGCTTCTGACATGTCATCATACGTTTCTGGACAAGTTATCCAAGTGGATGGCGGCATGAACATGTAATCCTTTGGGATTCTTGTTCCATCATCTGATATAAAAATGCTGTGCCAAGAGGCAAAAACCTTTTGGCGCAGCGTTTTCATACTATTTCTTGAGACAACAACTGCTTAAAACAAAATTCATGGAAGTTATTTACGAAGATAACCATATCATTGCGGTAGACAAGAATTGCCGTGAAATCGTCCAGGGCGACAAGACCGGAGACCAACCCTTGTCCGAGAGACTGAAATTGTGGTTGAAAGAGAAATACAATAAACCGGGAAACGTATTTGTCGGGGTAACACACAGGCTGGATCGTCCGGTGAGCGGTGTGGTCATATTCGCCAAGACCAGCAAAGCGTTGGCACGACTGAACGAGATGTTCCGTGAGGGTGCAGTCAAGAAGACTTATTGGGCCATTGTCAAGAACCATCCACCAAAGAAGAGGATGAGTTGGTAAACTGGTTAGTGAGGAATGAAAAGCAGAATAAGAGTTATGCTTATGACACAGAACGCCCTAATGCGAAAAAGGCCATCCTGCATTACAAAGTTATAGCCCGTTCCGAAAAGTATTATTTATTGGAAATCGACCTGAAGACAGGACGTCACCATCAAATCCGTTGCCAATTGGCAAAAATGGGATGCCCGATAAAAGGAGACTTGAAATATGGAGCGGATCGTTCGAACCCGGATGGAGGCATTAGCCTGCACGCTCGCAAAGCAGCGTTCATCCACCCGGTTTCCAAACTCCTAATTGAAATCATCGCTCCCGTCCCGGACGACAACCTTTGGAAAGCTATCAGCTCAGGGCTTTGATTCCATAGTATGGGCAATTCCATATTCCAAACCGCGCAATTCAGCCAATCCCCGCAAGCGTCCTATGCATGAATAACCGGGATTGGTCTTTTTATGCAGGTCGTCTATCATTTGATGTCCGTGGTCAGGGCGGACAGGTATAGAAATCCTCCTACTCTGCTCAACTTCTAACAAAGCCTTCATCATGCCATACATGTCCACATCCCCATCCAAATGATTGGCTTCATAGAAATTGCCTTCGCTATCCCTTTTTGTGCTACGCAGATGGACAAAGTTCACACGGTCGCCAAACTCTCGCATCATGCCGACCAAATCATTGTCCGCACGCACGCCAAAAGAACCGGAGCAAAGGCACAAACCATTGGAACGGTTCGGCACTGCCCGGATAATCCTACGGAAATCATCAGCCGTTGACATGATTCTTGGTAAACCCAAAATAGGATAAGGCGGGTCATCTGGATGAATGACCAAATCGATTTCCACTTCGTCCGCTACGGGGCAAACCTCCGACAAGAAACAAATCAGGTTCTCCCGAAGCTTCTCCGCACCAATTCTTTTATAACGGTCAAGTGCCTCTTGGAATTGTTCCAATGTAAAGCTCTCCTCCGACCCCGGCAAACCTGCGATAATGTTGCGAGTCAACATCATTTTCTCCGCCTCGTCCATTATCTCATAGCGGGCTGATGCTTTTGACTTTTCCTCCTCGGTATATTCCTGTTCCGCATCGGGGCGCTTCAAGACAAACAGGTCAAAAGCCACGAATGCCGCCCTTTCAAACCGCAATGCCTTAGAACCGTCCGGCATGACATACGCCAAGTCCGTCCTTGTCCAGTCCAACACCGGCATGAAGTTATAGGTCACGCAACGGATACCGCATTCCGCCAAATTGCGCAAACTCTGCTTATAATTCTCTATATACAACTGGAAATTGCCTGTCTGCGTCTTGATATGTTCATGAACCGGGAGACTCTCCACAACACTCCACACCAAACCGGCCTCAGCAACCAGCTCTTTCCTTCTGGTTATCTCTTCCACACTCCATACTTCCCCATTAGGAATATGATGTAACGCATGGACAACATCGGTTACTCCCGCCTGGCGGATGTCAGAAAGGGAAACCGGATCGTCAGGTCCATACCAACGCCAAGATTGTTTACACAAATACATAACTTGCTTCTTTAAATTGAAAACGCATTGAATCCTCCATCCACGACTGTCAACGTTCCCGACACGAACTTGGAAGCATCGCTTGCCAACCATTGCAACGTGCCCAGCAACTCTTCCGGTTCACCGAAGCGTTTGAATGGCGTATGTGCCAATATCGTCTCCGCACGAGCAGTCAAACTTCCGTCAGGATTGGTCAGTAATGCACGGTTCTGTTCTGTCAGGAAGAAACCCGGAGCGACTGCATTCACACGCAAACCAGAACCAAATTTGGTGGCAAGCTCGCCACACATATATTGAGTGAAATTGATGACAGCAGCCTTTGCCACACCATATCCGGCAACTCTTGTCAACGGGCGCAATCCAGCTTCAGACGCGATATTGATAATAGAACCTTGTTTCTGTCCCACCATCGCTTTGGCAAATACCAATGTCGGCAGCACTGTCCCAAAGAGGTTTAAATCGACCACTTGACGGACTGCTTCCGTGTTCAAATCAAACAGAGTCTTGTCCGGTGCGATAGTTGCTCCCGGCATATTTCCACCTGCCGCATTAATCAAAACATCCACACGACCGAACTTTCCATTATTTGGGAATAGTTTTCCTCCAATTCAGACTTGTCTAAAACATTCGTTGTGAGAAAAATAGCAGAATATCCTGCCTTGACCATCTCCGCTTCCAATGCACCGCCCACTTCTTGGTTACGACCCAAAATGACAACATGAGCACCCTCTTCAGCAAAGTGGCGCACCATTGCCCTTCCCAATATCCCTGTCGCACCTGTAATAACGATAACACGACCTTTGACACAAAATAGATTCTTCATATTATTATCCTTGAATGATTTTATACTTCGGTACCAATATCTTCATGATGCTCCAACCAATCAGGTAAGATACCGAACAGATGCAAAATATAATGAAATAGCCTGCCGGTTTCCCCACGAAGCCCATAAACTCCAATTGTACTTCGTCCGCATAAACGAACAAGCTTCCTGCACAAGACTGCATTAGCATAGAACTAACCCCTCCTGCCATTCCTCCAATGCCAGTGACGGTAGCAATGGCATTCTTCGGGAACATATCACTGACCGTCGTATAGATATTTGCCGACCAAGACTGGTGGGCAGCGCATCCCAAACCTATAAGGATAATCGGAAACCACGGGGAAATTGTTCCCAACGGTTGAGCAAACAAAACAACCAGGGGGACAAATGCAAAGATAAACATGGCTCTCATCCGGGCAGCATAAGGATTTTCCTTATTACGATTGATAAAGATGGTCGGCAATTTTCCTCCCACCAAAGAGAGCATTGTGATGAAATAGAGCGTAAATATCAACGCCATGCCTAAACCTTCCGATGTTTTGATTCCAAATTGGGTATTCAGATAGGAAGGAGTCCAAAAAAGGAAGAACCACCAAACTCCGTCCGTGCAGAACTTACCCAACAAAAACGCCCAAGTCTGCCTATAACGGAAACATTGGAGGATTGGCATATTCTTAACCTTCTCCTGCTCTTTCAAAAGGTCTGCCTCTAACAGCTTGTCTTGTTCAATATAATCCAGTTCCGCTTGGTTCACGAAACGGTTCTGAGCCGGTGGCGCATACATGAAAACCCAAAATCCCATCCAAACAAAGCCCAAAACACCGATAGCAACAAAGCAAATTCCCAGCCCCAATATTTCGCAAGCAAAGGAATGGAGAGAGGAGCTACCAACGCTCCGATTGAAGCCCCGGCATTAAAGACAGATGTAGCAAAGGCACGATCTCTCTTTGGGGAAATATTCAGCCGTCACTTTCACCGCAACGGGGAAATATCCAGATTCACCTATTGCCAAGACGCAACGGGCTGCCAAAAAGAAATACATACTGACTGTGGAGACTAACACTGCCAAATCCCCAGTTGCCGCAATCAAATGGGCTTTGTCTTCCACTCCGACAACTGATTCGGTCAAAATACCACAAAAGGCATGGAGACAAGCTCCGGCAGACCAAATACCAATAGACCAAAGATATCCTTTCTTCGTCCCCAACCAGTCAATAATGCGCCCGGCAAATAACATGCCCAACGCATAGACTATTGAGAACGTGGCTGTCACAACGCCATAGTGCATCTCATTCCAATGAAATTCGGGTTTGATGAACTCATCCCATGTCAAGGATAAAACTTGACGATCCAAATAGTTAATCGTCAATGCCAAAAACATCATCATGCAGATGGTCCAACGATAATGTGTCATCTTTGCCATAGCCTTATCCTCTTGCTTTTTGAATTACTGATAAAGAAAAACGGCACTTTTCGGTTATATAATCCCAATTTCCCGCTGCTACTTCCTCTTTCGGGAAGAGTTTGGAACCCATTCCCACGCAAGTTGTTCCCGCCTTCATCCAACTGCTCAAATTCTCCTCCGTCGGTTCAACCGCTCCTGTCGCCATAATCATAGTCCAAGGTAAGGGAGCTTTGACGTTCTTGACAAAAGATGGACCTCCCACATTGCCTGCCGGGAATATCTTGACCAAATCACATCCTAATTCCTGTGCCATGCCTATTTCCGTCACAGAACCACAACCGGGAGTGTAAGGGACACAATGGCGGTTACATAATTTGGCTATTTCAGGATTAAGATATGGCCCCACGATGAAATTCGCCCCATATTGCAAATAAAGGGCAGCGGTCGGGGCATCCACGATTGAGCCGACACCCAATATCAATTCGAGGCACTCTTTCTGTGCATACTTTACTAATTCCACAAAAACCTCACATGCGAAATCGCCTCTGTTTGTGAATTCGAATGCGCGGACTCCTCCTTCATAACAAGCACGGAGCACTTGCTTTGCAACGAGAGCCTCTTTATGGTAAAAAACCGGAACCATTCCGGTTTCTCGAATTGTCTCTAAGACTTTTAGTTTATCAAATGTTGCCATGATAATAGATTATATATGATTATTCTCACCGGGAAACCCTGCCTGAGCCGTCTCCCTTCATTAAATTCTCAACCTCTTTCACAGATACTTGGTTATAATCGCCATAAATTGTATGCTTAAGGCATGAGGCTGCCGCAGCAAAATCCAAAGCTCTCTGGTCATCTCCTTCATAAGTCAGCAGTCCGTAAATCAGACCTCCCATGAAAGAATCACCACCTCCCACACGATCCACAATATCAGTTATATCATAACGAGGCGACTGATATAATTTCTTGCCATCATATAAGACACCGCCCCAAGTATTATGGTTAGCATTGATTGATCCTCGCAAAGTAATGACAACCTTCTTGGCACGAGGGAAACGCTGCATCAATTGCTGGCAAACACTTTCAAATTTGGCTGCGTCGATAGAGCCTCCTGTGGCAGAGACATCGAAACCTTCCGGTTTGATACCAAATACTTTCTCAGCATCCTCTTCATTTCCCAAAATAATGTCACTTCCGGCAACCAAATCAGGCATGATTTCCGCAGCCGATTTTCCATATTTCCATAAATTCTTGCGATAATTCAAATCACAAGAGACTGGAACGCCAAGCCTGTTGGCAATTTGGATAGCCTCCAAGCAGACCTCGGCTGCATTTTGGCTGATTGCAGGAGTAATACCAGTCCAATGGAACCAAACTGCTCCTTCCAGCACCTTTTCCCAGTCAATCATGCCCTTTTCTATCCCAGCAATCGCAGAATGGGCACGGTCATAAACCACTTTGCTTGCACGGGAAACCGCTCCTGTTTCCAAGAAATAGATTCCCAACCGGTCGCCACCCCTTACAATATGGGATGTCTTCACTCCGTTTTTATGCAAATCCTTTATACAAGCTTCAGCAATGTCATTTTCAGGGAGACGAGTCACAAACTCGGCATTCATGCCATAATTGGCCAATGAGACAGCAACGTTAGCTTCTCCTCCTCCGAATGTAGCAGAGAGTTCGTTGCATTGGCTGAAGCGAAGATAACCCGGTGTTGCCAGCCTCAACATAATTTCACCAAAGGTGACTATTCTATTATCCATATATATGGGTCATTAAAATTTAAAATATTGTTTCGCATTATGGTAAGAGATGTCTGCTACCATCTTCTTGAGAAAATCCATTTCGCTTCGCGGCAACTTCCCTTTTTCCACATCCTCTCCTATCAAATCACATAAGATGCGGCGGAAATACTCATGGCGAGGATAAGACAAGAAACTCCGGGAGTCGGTTAACATGCCCACGAAGCGGCTTAATAAACCCATTGAGGAGAGAACATTCATCTGTTTCCTCATCCCTTCTTCTTGATCGAGAAACCACCAAGCTGCACCCAATTGCATTTCCAGGAATAGAGCCATCGTTGAATGTATAAGCCATAGTCGCCATCACTTCATTATCCTTCGGATTCAGATTATACAGAACCGTCTTTGCTAATTTCCCGTCTCTGTCCAGTCGGTCAAAGAACTTATGTCCCACAGCTGCGCAATTCACATCCAAGATAGCATCAAAGCCCGTATCCGGACCAATCTGCTTGAACATCCGAGTGCAATTATTCCGAATGACACTGATATGGTATTGCTGCACCCAATCCGTTTCCCAATCCATCACTGCCAACTCATACAACAGTGCGCTTTTATATTTAGCAGCCTCCTCCGGAGTTAATCTCTTTCCTCGCATCAATTTGGCGAAACAGACACGGATTTCAGCTTCGGTATATTCTTCCGCATAAAAATTGTCCAATCCATGATCAGACACCACGCAGCCTTGCGAAGCGAAGAATTCATGTCTTTTACGCAAAGCACTTATCAAATCATCGTAAGTCTCGATGTTTATATCCGCCGCTTCGCCCAACTGCTGCAAATAAGTAGAATAGGCGGATGAATCATCAACAGCTAATATTTTGTCTGGTCGCCAAGCCGGATAAACTTTTGTTTTCAATCCGCTATTGCGTATTTGCTGATGATAGAGCAATGAATCGGCAGGATCATCCGTCGTGCAAACGACTTCGACACGGCAACGTTCCATGATCCGCTGTGCCCGGAAATCCTCCGTCTGCAAAAGCCCCGTACAGGTTTCATATATCTCACAGGCAGTTTCAGGCTTCAGCTGCTTATCTATTCCAAAGATTCGGCTTAGTTCCAAGTGTGTCCAGTGATATAAAGGATTACGCATCGTATAAGGAACCGTTTCCGCCCACTTCTCAAACTTCTCATAATCTGATTTTCCACCTGTGATATAATCTTCAGGAATTCCATTTCCACGCATGGCGCGCCACTTATAATGGTCTCCTCCCAGCCAAACCTCCGAGAGATTCCTGAATGATTTATTCTCTGCTATTTCTTTCGGGTCTAAATGACAATGATAATCTATAATCGGCAAGTTCTCTGCGCTTTCATGGTACAACTCACGTGCCGCATCATTGGTTAGCATAAAATCCGAATGGATAAAGTTTTTCATATCTTATGTATATTTGTAATCAACGAAATCTATCCATCAAATGAATCCAGCCGGAAGAGTGCCTTCTTTCCGGATTCATCCATAGGTTAAGGGCAAAGATAATGATTTATGATAAAAGCAAATGCTCTTTACTTCAATTTATCCTCTTTTACTCGAAGAAACTTCGTCTTTCAAGGCTTGAGGAGAGATGACCTCGATTTGATCTCCATAACTCCGGATAAGACGAATCCACTCATCGGTCAGATAAGTCATGTATTGGAATACTTTCGTCTTCCCGTCGCTATTCGTTTCCGAGAATAACTCCTGCGAGTGATGGATTGGATGTCTTTCAAAATCTTCCCATAAAGATTCCGAGACCCGTAAACGAATCAAGAATCGGGACAAATGATCATTCTTTAGATTCGGGTCGTGAATGAAGTCATTACGAATGTTCACACCAAAAGCAGTAATATAAGGTGAGACACATGATTCCGGGATATTTTCATATTCCTCCGTCAATTCAGCTTGGAATATATCAGACAGATGATAAGGACGCAACAATCCGCCTTTCTCTTTGGCAATGACAAACCACTCATCCGCATGACGTTTAAGCAGACAAGGCAAAAGATGCAACGATTCATAAGCTTTGCCTCTTCGATAAATAACATCCACATAGCAATGCTGGCGAATGGCTTTCTCTATTTCATCATAAAGAGAGAACTTCAAATCCATGCATCTATCCACAACGGAAGGAACGGCATAAGACGGGATTTCTTCTACTTTGTCACTCTGAAGCATTCCATTCACATGATCTACCAATTCCCTTATCGTGACAGAAGAATCTTCCAAATCCGGCATCTGCACAAATAAAACAGATTGCTGTTTCTGGCAACTGACCACGCCAAATGGTTGTATCCTACCCGACAACAAACCATGTTCTACTTTATCCAATGGATTTCCAACAGCTTCATTCACCTTCGGCATGGAGCCAGGAGCAAGGACAATGTTCGGTTGAAGGACGACCATTAGTTGGCGCAGTTTCTCCAATGGAACATCTTTCAAGTTGACAATCGCCGTTTCTTCAAAGAGTCATAAAACACATCCAACCGCCCATTCTTATTGATGTTGTCATAACTCAAAAACTCCTCCTTTTCCGTCCAATAAAAATAGTATTGCTGGATAAGGAACGACACATAAAACATTTTGAGATAGGCTAATACTTTAGGATTGAAATCTTCCCATGAAGGAGCATCCCGCAACATCATCGGGATGCTTTCCTTTTGACCGGGCAAATTTCCGGGAAGCACCCAAAGGATCCGATAAGCGGACGATGCATACTTCTCAGCATCCACAATCTCTTCCGGAACACCTTTCAAAGGCTCCGCCCATTGCTTATATAAATCAATCAAGGAAAGTATCGCATCCGACTTCTCCGCCAAAACCTCCCGCTGTTCTTCTTCCAACAAAGGCCATTTGCTCATGAAGTCCCGCCAGTCCGGCTCATCCAAATGAGGATAACTTGCCCGCACTGTTTCCAACGTATCGATTAAGAAACTACTTATCTCTCCTCTTCCTCGATTATCTATCGCCTTTTGCAATTCCCTTTTCATTCCCTCGACATAGGAGATGAACTGGCGGAAGCTCCAGCTGTTCGTTTCTCCTACGGTCGAAGCAATCCATTGTTTGTAAAATGCAGAATCTTCTTTTTGCACCAACAGCTCCGCTTCTTCCAATTTAGGGAAATAAGCAATCCTACGACGGGATAGACGGATAAACATATCCATCTTCTCCGGCATATCTTTCTTTATCAGCTTATCCCGTTTCAAAATCAACTTCGCATATTGATCCAACACGTTTTTCGCTTCATCTAATACCAATCGCTTTTCAGACTCCATGCATTCTTCTTTTAGTCATGATTTAATAAAAGGCTATTACATAGTATCTCCTTTTTCTTTACATAAGCATCCCTTTCATTTCTGAACTGAGAATGAGTAAGGGAAATCAGATTTCTCAATTCCTCTTTGTTTGTTTGGTTGGCTGCCCATTTCAATATCCAAAGTGCCGCCTTCCAGCATTTCAAAATGTTCCAAATAGTTCTTGGTATAATTCTTGCCATTGAATTTCATGGATTCGATGTAGAAATTATCCGCATTGTTTGCCGGAGCATTAATCGTCAACTGCTTTCCATTCTCAAAATGCAATGTGGCACGCTTGAAAAGAGGTGCGCCCAAAACATATTGTGTCGTTCCCGGGCAAACCGGATAGAAGCCCATCGCAGAGAAACATACCAAGCTGATGTTTGTCCATTGTCCTCATCGCCGCAATACCCATCTGGCGTCGGCGTGTACATTCTATCCATTACCTGGCGCAACCAATATTGAGCTTTCCAAGGCTCACCTGCATAATTGTACAAATAAATCATGTGTTGGATGGGCTGGTTTCCATGTGCATAATTACCCATATTCATCACCGTCATCTCACGAATTTCATGAATGACAAAGCCATAATAACTATCATCAAAGAGTGGCGGTACTGAGAACACAGAATCCAACATATTCACAAACGCTTCTTTGCCGCCCATCAAATTAATCAAACCTTGCGGGTCATGAAACACAGACCAAGAATAGTGCCAACTATTGCCTTCGGTAAAGGCATCACCCCATTTCAACGGAGAGAATGGCGTTTGGAATGTCCCGTCCAAGTTCTTTCCACGCATCAGTTTGCTTTCCGAATCGAACAAGTTTTTATAGTTCATCGCACGCTTCGCAAACAGCTCGACTTCTTTCTTCGGACGTTTCAAGTCTTTTGCCAACTCATAAATACACCAGTCGTTATAGGCATATTCCAAAGTCCGCGCCGCATTCTCTTTGATTTTCACATCATAAGGGATATAACCCAACTTATTATAATACTCATGTCCCAAACGTCCAGTCGAAGACACTTCCGGATGGACATTTTCCGTTCCATGAATCAATCCTTTGTACAAAGTTTCCAAGTCATCAACCCTCACACCCTTCATATATGCATCGACCAAGATAGAAGCAGAATTATTACCGACCATGCAACCACGATGTCCAGGGCTTGCCCATTCCGGGAAAAAGCCGCTCTCTTTATATGTATTTATCAAACCCTCCTGCATCTCTTTGTTTATGGAAGGGAACATCATGTTCAAGAAAGGAAACAGGCAACGGAAAGTATCCCAAAATCCTGTATCTGTGTACATGAATCCTTTTTCCACTTTCCCATTATATGGACTATAATGGACTGGATTCCCAACAGCGTCATATTCATAAAACTTACGAGGGAAAAGCAATGAACGATAAAGGCATGAATAGAAAGTACGGTATTGATCCAAGTTGCCTCCGTCAACTTCCACACGTCCTAACACATCATTCCAAGCATCTTTACCTTTCTTAACCAAAATGTCGAAATTATCATTCCCCAACTCTTTCAGGTTTATTTCTGCCTGTTCAGGGCTAATGAACGAAGAGGCAATGCGCGCATGCACTTGTTCACCTTTGCGAGTCTTAAATCCGATAATAGCTCCGGCATGATCCGCCTGTTGTTCCAAGTTGCCCTCTTTCAGGTTTCCATCTGCCACAGTCGCTGTGTATGTGAACGGCTTATCAAATTTAATGACAAAATAGTTTTTAAAATTATCCGGCACTCCACCACTATTCTTTGTCGTATATCCGATAATTTTGTTTTCTGACGGAATAACTTTCACATAGGAGCCTTTATCGAAAGGATCGACCACGACATAAGCATGGTCATTCTCCGGGAAAGTAAAGCGGAACATGGCTGCACGTTCCGTCGGTGTCAATTCCGTCACAATATCATATTCAGCCAAATAAACCTTATAATAATATGCCTTAGAAACTTCACCTTTGTGGGAAAACCAGCTGGCTCGCTTTTGCATATCAAACTCCGGAGCACCAACGATCGGCATAATGGAGAACTGTCCATAATCGTTAATCCAGGGGCTCGGCTGATGGGTCTGTTTGAATCCATTAATTTTAGTAGCAGTATATTGATACTGCCATCCATCTCCCATCTTTCCTGTTTGAGGCGTCCAAAAATTCATACCCCACGGACGCGCCGTCGCCGGATAAGTGTTTCCTGTTGATAATTCAAATGTCGATTCCGAACCCATCATTGGATTCACATATTCGACAGGGTCTAAAGTATCAGCCTTTACAAGCGAGGGCTGACTGAAAGCAATCAATGACGAGAATAAAGCCACTGACCAAAAATTCATTCTTTTCATATAAATATTTAAACTGATTAGCTTTATAGTATGCAAATATAATGAATACGCTGGAATAAACGAAGGAAATCAGCAGATTAACGCAATAGAAATTGAGATTTAAGCAGTTAGGAGAAAATCACGGAAGTTGGGCAAAGGGCTGAAAAGCGTTCCAAAGCGGATTGGAGATAGAGATGGCTGAACTGCTGCTTGACATCATGGCAAGCGTGGGTGTCAGTTTTGTCTCTTTTTGCCTCAATGACATCATCCCGTTGCTCGTCTGCTCGCAAGTCAAGGTGGAGAAGTCGCAGGTTCGGAAAGTGGTGCAGGAATGCTGGAAGCTGGCTCCTGCATCCAATTCGCTTTCCTACACCACCTACCAATACGACTACAACCGTGAATGCCACTACTCGCCCGTAAGGAAGATTGGACGCTACTACACGGTAAGCAGGGAACAGTTGGAAACACTCTGATATTTTGATGGAATGATGAAAGCATCTATAAACATAAAGAATAACAGCAACTTACATACTCATCAAACGCCCAACAAAGAATTTGGCTGATGAAAAGAGAAGGCAAACGCCGCCCCACACATCACTTTTCTTTTGGCGAGCGGTTTGATGAAACGCTGATGAAAGTATATTTTGTTTGTTATCAGTGTATTAAGCTATCCAATCATCAATTCATCGGATTTTCACCCCTCATCAAATCCGCCGGAGAAGCGACAGGGATGAACACCGCCATCCGCAGGCTGGTCGGACGGACTTCCGTCCTGCCGACCGACAAGGGAAAGCCGATGTCGCTGGCGAAAAGAAAAAGGCAACCAATGTCTGCCGATACCGCCGCAGGCTTTTGGGAACAAAAAGCCATAGCTCATTAGGGCGTTTTCTTCACGCACCGCTGACGCTAATGCTAAAAACGCCCCAATGAGCCAGCGGGGTTGCACCCCTCTGCCCCCGTTTGCCCCGTGCGGCTATGACCGCAGGCAGGCGGAAACCGACAAACAAGTTTGTACAACCTCAAAACCAAGAAACGAACATGGGATATATCAGCATCCAAATCAACAAGGCGAAAGGGTCGGCTGACACGGGCGCATCCGACCACATAGAACGCAAGACTACGCCCAAGAACGCAGACCCCACACGCACCCACCTCAACCGTGAGCTGGTGCAATTCCCCGACGGTGTGGCAGACCGCACCGGAGCGATAAGCCACCGCATCCGCACGGCTGGCATCAGGCGGAAGATAACGCCCGACCAAGTACGGGCAATCCGCATCGTGCTTTCGGGTACGCACGAGGACATGGTGAGGGTGCAGGACGAAAGCAGGCTTGACGAATGGTGCGACGACAACCTGCAATGGCTGCACCGCACATTCGGCAGGGAGAACACCGTATCGGCAGTGCTGCACATGGACGAGCACAGCCGCACATCCACGCAACGGTCGTGCCAATAGTGACGGGCGAGCGCAGAAAAGCCAAGAAGAAGCAGACGGAAGGCAAACGCACCTACCGAAAGAAAGCCAACGTCGTGCGCCTGTGTGCCGATGACCTGCTTACCCGTGAAAGGCTGGTAGCCTACCATGACAGCTATGCCGCAGCGATGACGAAATACGGCTTGCAGCGTGGCGTCCGTGGTTCGGAGGCACGGCACACTACCACCGCCCAATACTACCGAGACCTGAAACGGCAGACGGGAGAGTTGGAAGCCAACGTGCAGCAGTTGCAGACCGAACAGCGGCAGGCGGAACAGCAGCTTTACGAAGTGCGGAAGGAAATCAAGTCGGAGAAGCTGGAAGCCGCCAAGACCGAGGCGAAAGCGGCACTCGTGGCAAAGGTCGGTTCTCTTTTGGGCAGTAGGAAGTTGAAAGGGCTGGAAGCCGACAACAGCACCTTGCAAAACGAGGTTGCCGCCCGTGACGAGAGCATCGAGTTGCTGCAACAGCAGATGCAGCGGAAGCAGGAGGAATACAGCCGCCAACTGATGGAACTGCAAGCCAAGCACCGCAGGGAAATGGCGGACAAGGAAGCGGAACACCAAAAGGAAGTGTCATTCCTGAAATCCATTATCCAGAAAGCCAAGAAATGGTTTCCGCTGTTCCAAGAACTGGTGTACATGGAGAAGTTCTGCCTTAAAGTCGGCTTTAACGAGCGGCAGACCGCCACGCTCATTAGTGGCAAACCATTGTTCTACGAGGGCGAACTCTATTCGGAAGAGCACAAGCGGAAATTCACGACCGAAAGGGCTGGCTTCCAAGTGGTGAAAGACCCAAAAGACAGGTCTAAACTTGCACTTGCCATCAACGGGCAACCGATTGGCGAATGGTTCAAGGAGCAGTTTGACAGGCTGTTTTCGTCCATCAGGAGGACTGTTGAGCCGCTCAGGAAAGGCAAGGGCATGGGATTATAAACAATGCCAACAGAGAATAGCAAGTTCTGTTTCGGGCAGACCAAAACTATTTTATAAGTTCCAATGAGATTGTATCGTTTTTAATTAAAAATTAGCTCACAAGTGTTTGATAGTCATAGAATAATTGTAAATTTGCACAATAAAGATATAAACATGGAAAGAACAGATTTCATTGAAAATAGAGCCGATGTTATCAAAAACATATATACTCTTTACTCTTATCTCGGAAGTAATTCGGAAGAAGAAAGGGATTGGGCATTGAACAGATTTAAACAAGGCAAATGGTATATAGTTGAACCATTTGGAAATATGCTGTTTTTTGCTCCAAGCCGTTTTGTCGGGTATAAAAACAATAATATAGCCAAGCATACAGAAAATCATGGAGATGGAACACAAACTAATGAATATTTTCGTAGGAACAGATTGTATAAAATATCAGAGGATGAGTTTTTAAGTAAACAATTCAAGAATTTTATGCTTTCAATTGGTATTGACAAAGAATCTGCTCAGTTTTTTATCCCTTATAATCAGGAAATATCAGACTTGCAATCTGGCCACAAATGTTATTTCATTTGTCCTACCCATTGCAGTGGACAGAAAGAGGATGCATGGAAAAGTTTTTTTAAGAAAGGAATCATGGCGATAGGATGGAATAATACAGATTATTCTAACTACACTTTGGAAGAAATAACAAAAGAATATGTGGATGATGCTAAAGCCCTTACGGCTTTTACTTTAATAAAGCAAATTAAAGAGGGGGACATTATCTGTTGCACGAATAACGCATACGGACTTTGGGGCATAGGAATAGCAACATCTTCTTACCGATTCAAAGAAAATATCCATAAAGCAGGAGTTGATGATGATGGTGAGGAAACTTATTACTCCCATTATATTAATGTTGCATGGATTTGTTTTAAAGAGCAAGGGTTTATACCTACGTCCGACTTGCATATTCATGCTCCAGAAAAAATGTGGCAACCCTATGGTACACTGACACAAAAAGATATACCACAATATATTACTGATTATATACTAAAAGCAAATCATACAAATATGGAAACAACAAATAGGTGCAATGAATATATAGCTTTATTGAAAGTAAATAAGAATCTTATTCTGACTGGTGCGCCAGGCACAGGAAAAACTTATTTGGCACGTGAGATTGTTACAGCTATGGGAGCGGAATATGAGTTCGTGCAGTTTCATCCGTCGTATGATTATACAGATTTTGTCGAAGGTTTAAGGCCGACACCGCCCGATAGCAGAGGAAATATAGGATTTGAGCGGAAAGACGGGGTGCTTAAGAAGTTTTGTAAGAGGGCGATAAAAAGAAATGGAAGCTGTGATTACGCATCAATGCTACAACAATTCAAAAAGGACTTAAGAAATTCAACGATAGAACTGAAAAGTTTCAGAAGTGATACGATAATTAAAGTTTCTATTAATGATAATGGAGTCATTTCAGTTCCTGAAAAATCAAATTGGGTGGCTTCTGATGATAAAATGATAAATTATTTAAAAAAACAAGAAAATGTCATCCCAATGATACATATACAAAAAAACAATCGGAGATTATATTCTTGAAAAAAATACAAGAAAGAAGAAGATATCTTGAACTATGTCTTTCTCATCGATGAAATAAACCGTGGTGAAATCTCTAAGATATTCGGAGAGCTGTTCTTCAGTATAGACCCTGGCTATCGAGGTGAAAAAGGACGAGTTAAAACTCAATATCAAAACATGATAACCGATGAAGATGACCCGTTCTATGAAGGCTTTTATGTTCCGGAAAACGTCTATATCATCGGGACAATGAATGATATTGACCGGAGTGTGGAAAGTATGGATTTCGCCATGCGCCGCCGCTTTGCATGGAAAGAAATAAAGGCAAACGAGAATACTGGCATGCTGGATAGTTTTGGAGAATTGAAAGATGAAATTGTAAGCAAGATGAATCGCCTGAACAACGCCATTTGGAACGAAGAAACCAATGAAGGTATTGAAGGGCTTAGCGCAGCTTATCACATTGGAGGCGCCTACTTCAAAAATTTGGAACTATACGATTATAAAAATAATTTACCGGAAGCTTATCGGCAATTATGGGAAAACCATTTGCGAGGCGTGCTTTTTGAATACCTGAGAGGGGCATTCAATGCGGCTGATAATCTGAAAAAATTAGAAGAAGTGTATTATTCGGAAAGTGTATACGAATGATGGAGTGGAAAGATAATAGCGAACATCTTCTGACGGAGAATGTGGAAAGGTTGTTGCCTTTTGCCAACACTCCGGTTTCTTCTTTGGTGGACGACAAGGGAAAGCCTTTGCTCGTTTTCCCTTTATCCTTTCAGGAGTGTGAAGACTGCATAGGCAAGCAACACCTGTTTGACATTGCACCTAAAGGAAACCGCTATGTGGTGAAAACAGGCAATTTAGCAGGATTCATTGGTCTGAATGATATGTACATAACCATCCGCTCACGGTTCGGGCCGGAGAACGGTGATGACTATTTCCTGCATTATATGTTGAAAAAGGTCTTATCCGTCAATCTGTTCAATCTGAAGCATACGGCTACAGACGAACAGGTGTTTGATTTCCTGCTGCATCTGTTTCCCTATTTCCTGAATAAAGCGTTGGTGCAAGGTCTTTACAAGGAGTATCGGCGAAACGAATACAACGACTGCAACCTGAGAGGCACGATTGACATCAGTCGGCATATCAAGTGCAATGTGCCCTTTAACGGGTGTGTGGCATACCGCACGAGGGAATTCAGTTATGACAATCATGTGACCCAACTGATACGTCATACGGTAGAATATATCCGCACTAAACGGTTGGGCGAAATGGTATTACACACAAACGTAGATACGCAAGAAAATGTTTCCCAAATCGTTTCGGCTACATCAACGTATCAGAGGCAAGACAGGCTGCAGGTTATCAAAAGCAATTTGAGACCTGTTGTCCACCCCTACTATACACAATATGTACCTTTACAAAAGCTTTGCTTGAAAATACTAAGCCATGAACGATTAAGATACGGACATGACAAGGATGAAATTTATGGCATTCTGTTCGATGTATCATGGCTTTGGGAAGAGTATTTAAGCACATTGCTCGCTCCTTTAGGATTTAAGCATCCTGATAACAGGCAGAATACCGGAGGTGTCTGGTTGGGGTATAGTCTGATAGAGAATAAGATAAGAAACGCTTTTTTGCGTTATCCTGATTTTTATGACAAAAAAAGAAGTATCATCTTAGATGCTAAATACAAGAGCCAGATTGATTATGTTGCCGATGTAAACCAAGTTATTACTTACTTGTATCGGATGAAAGGGCGTATCGGTATGTTTGTCCACCCGACAACGGATAAAAATGGACTGAAATCATATAGCTTGCGAGGATATGGTGATGATAGCGATGCTCGTCTGATTGAATATCAGTTTCATATTCCAACAGAAGTTTCAAACTATGAAGATTTTGAATGGAATATAAGGCTTTCTGAAACAGCATTAAAAGAGCAAATAGAAATTTTCCATCCTCTTTTGTAGCTCGTTTTTTGAGATTTCAGAAGATTATACTAATTTTGCATCCACAAGAGTTATCTAAACAAGCAAAGCGATGCAGACTACGGCAATTAGGACGGTTTCCAACTCATTACCCGAAAAAGTGGTAATTTGACTAACTCTTTTGATTTCAGATAGGTACATTCTTTTTGCAGAATTAAAAAATAATGTTGTAAAATTAATATCTTCTCAGAAAGCATACTATTTCCCTTCCCCAAAAACATCTGTTATTTCTGGATATGATCATTCAATCAACCCAGCAATGGAAAAGAGGTTTCTTTATTGAATCATATAGTTGTTGAATAATCGGCATTAAAACGCCATTTAAACACTATTTAGGGATAATCATTTAATTCCTTCAATCTGAGTTAACCGGCAGACGTTCCCGTATTTTCCCGATTAAACTCATCGTGTTTATATCATCGGCTCTGGTTTCAGAGCCGATTTTCTCGTTTTCAGTCACGTCTGGAGCCACCACTCCCATAAAGTTGCGCTCCATGCGTAGAACATCAGGCAGCAAGGGTGATTTGGACCGACTCTCGTCTTGCGAGGTTGACCACATTTGCTGTGTGGATACCGAAGAAAATCAGCAAGATCTCTGTCGACTTTATTCTCGCTGCTATCTTTCGCAGTCCGTAATGTTGCTTCTGGGTACCGAATGAGCCTTCCATCTCTGTAGCTCTCACTCTGGCAAGTTCTCTTTTGGTAGCATTCTTCACCTCGTTCTTGCCAGTCCTGCCTTTCTGAGTGAAGGAGGTCTCAATACCATTCTCTTTGCAGAATGTTCTGTTGTCGTTTCCTGAGTAACCTTGGTCGCCACCTATCTTCTTCACCGGTACTCCGGTAAGCTTATTAGACAATGACACGCAATGCTTCAGCCTTGTACCCTCATTGAAGGCGTTGAATGAGAGTTTCTCAATGAATGAGACCCCATCAATCAATATGTTGTTGCTCTTCGCTCCAAACTCTACAGTCTTGGTTTCCTTGCCTCTGACAATCGGTCTGATATGAGGTTTGTCGAGACTTACGATGCGGTTCGGTATGCTCTCGCGAGAGTCGCCACTCTTGAAGTGGTTCTTCTGCTGACGATATACCCTTGTGATGATCCCAAGCATATTCAACTGCTTGTCGCTCAGCAGTCCCTCGCAACTATGGACACGCATCTGTCTGTGGATCTCACCGAGCATCTTGCACAGCAATGCAAGCAGTCTCATTATCATCTTTCGTGTCTGCTTATGAGTGTGCTTACGCTGCTTCCTGTAAGCCAGATTCGCCTTCTCTATATCGTTGTACTTTGTCCTCAATCTATGTTCTCCTAGCTTGGAACTGATACTGCACATCATCTTGTATGCTCTTTCAACACATTCCCAAAGCAACTTCACATCGGTCGGGAAACGCATCAGACTTTCATAGCAACTGGCATCAGTATACACTGTATCAAGGTTCTTCATGTATGGCTTCCACGCATCTGCAAGCACCTTCTGCTGCTCTTGGATCTTCAGCTTCTTGGACAGTTCCAACAATATATTGTCAATCAACTTATAGTTTGTCAACTGGTTCTTAGGACTGATCCTGATGCCGCAGAAGATCTGATAATAGATGTTTCCATTCAATGCCTCCATCAATTTCGGAGCCGACAATCCTGTATACATCTTCAAGAATGCCAATGCCACCTTGCTTTCAGGGGTGAAGAAGGACTTTCTGCCTCTTTTAGCCCTTATGTTCTTTGGCTTTTCCCCAATCAACCCAAACGATATCGCCATTTCTCGAAGAGGAAGAAGTGACTGGATGCGTCCAAGTTCACTCGTTTTGAAGGTTTCTACATATTGCTGATAAAAATCAAACTCTGTGAATGCAATCTCTTGCTGAATGTCAGATAAATTTCCTACTTTTGCCATGAGTTATTTTTGCTCATTTCCTCCGAAGTTTACTTTTTCTACGGTATTCGGAGGAATTTTTATTTCCTTTAGCTAAATTACAACAAATATACCACATTAGCAATCAATAAGTTGTAAACTTTCAAAGTATTTTGCGACTATCCCTATTTAAACACCATTTAAACGTATACTTTTTCAAAAAAATCCACCAAAGGAGAAAGTCCCCTTTGGTGGATTTCTAACATGTTCATTTTTATCTCTAAAAACGAAACTTATTTTGCTTTCTTTACAGCAGCAGTTGCTTTCTTCTTCAAACGTTCTATCTCTTTTTGCAAGTCTTCTATCTCCTTTCCTTGGTTCTTGATGGTCGTCAACAATGAGTTCAACTCTTCATTTTCGATAGTTTCAGGGAATTGGGATTTCACTCTTTCAATAAAGTCCGACAAGACATTCATATAGTTATTGAAAGCATCATAAGGATTGTCATAAGGACTGAAACCACCTTTACCCATGTGTTTTGTACTCATGTAATAGAAATGGTCGCTGCTCTGCAAATAATACCAGTCCTGACGGATACGGCGCATATCGCACAAGCGGACACGCTCGCCAATCTCACAAATCTTACGGAATGCTTCCTTCTGAAGGACATTGCCTAACCAAGAGCTACAGTCACGTTCTTCATCTACCCAAGAAATTGGATACGGAACAGAAATCTGGTCAACTGGTTTCATCAAGGCAAACACTTCGGACGGAGTAGAGAAACTGATTCCCTTTTCGGCTGCATAACGTGGCAATGCCTTGAAGAATTCAAAGATGCCTGTTTCTGCAGGATGAAGAGAACCCAACACTTCGTAGTTCATGAACAAATTGATAACCTGTTCTGATTCCGGAGTAGCTGCAATCCATGACATATATTTATCTGCAGTCAAAGGATATTCGTTCCATCCATAATTACTGAAGCGGTCAGATATATCTTCACTGAAGCGGTCGTTCTTCAAGAGCAACTGCAACTTAGGTTGCACGCTTGAACTATACATATAGTTCGGACTCTTCCAACCCAAGATATGTTTAGCTCCTTCCGTCAACATTCCCTTGTAACCCATTCCATAGACAACTTCCGAGATGTCGTCAGAATAGATAAGTTCCGTGTTGCGGAACACACTTGGTTTAACACCGAACAATGTCTTGATTTTATCCTCTTGCTTTTCGATTTGATGCTTAAACTCATCCACATCCCCCAAAGAAGAAAGAGAATGTGCATACGTTTCAGACAAGAATTCCACATTGCCTGTAGCGGCCAACTCCTTGAAGCTATCTATCACTTCCGGTGTATAGATTTCCATCTGCTCCAAAGCGACACCAGAGATAGAGAAAGCAACCTTGAATTTGCCACCGCTTGATTTAATCATCTCCAAGATAGTACGGTTGGCAGGCAAGTAGCACTTCTCTGCAATACGGCGGATAATCTCCTCATTTTGGAAATCATCATAATAATAATGGTCGTTACCGATATCAAAGAAACGATATCTTTTCAAGCGAAACGGCTGGTGTATCTGAAAATAAAAGCATATAGTTTTCATATTATTGTCTGTTTTTATCTGTTCGAATTGTTATTATTTCTTTTGAGTCAGCATATCGTAGATTTTGCGAACCTTCAATCCTGCATATTCCCACTTGATATTATCTACCTCTTTCTTACCCTCTTCCTTCAAGAATTGGTGCATAGCCGGATAAGTAATAATCGAATACATGGAATCAGCCAAGGCTTCAATGTCCCAATAGTCCACCTTCATGGCGTAATCCAATATTTCCGCACAACCGGATTGCTTCGAGATAATCGTTGGCACGCCGCATTGCATTGCTTCCAACGGAGATATACCGAACGGTTCAGATACCGAAGGCATCACATACACATCACTCGCTTTCAAGACCTCATAAACCTGCTTGCCTTTCATGAATCCGGTAAAATGGAAACGGTCAGAAATGTTACGAGCAGCAACCAAACGAATCATCTGATTCATCATATCTCCGCTACCAGCCATGACGAAACGTGCATGAGGGGCTTTTTTCAATACCTTAGCCGCAGCCTCCACGAAGTATTCAGGACCTTTCTGCATAGTGATACGTCCCAAGAATGTGATGACTTTGTCCTTAACCCCTTTCTTATCCTGGATTGCCAAGATTTCCGGGCTCAAAGGTTCCACAGCATTGTGTACAGTCGTCACCTTGGCCGGGTCTTGATGATATTTCTCAATAACGGTCTGACGTGTCAGATTACTTACTGTAATAATATGGTCAGCATGATCCATACCATTCTTTTCAATGGCATAAACATCCGGATTGACATTGCCACGGCTACGGTCATAGTCAGTAGCGTGTACATGCACAACCAATGGTTTCCCAGTAACCTGTTTAGCATGGATGCCAGCAGGATAAGTCAACCAGTCGTGTGCATGGATAATATCACACGGAATGGTTCGAGCTATCACACCTGCCACTATCGAATAGTTATTAATCTCTTCCAACAGGTTGTTCGGATAACGTCCGGAGAACTCCATACATCCCAAATCATTTACATTCCGATATGAGAAATCAGCGTAAATGTTATTACGGAAGTCATAATAGAGTTGAGGATCCATAAACTTGCCTAAACGTTCACGAACATAATCCATATTGACATCTTTCCACACAATAGGGACATTGTTCACGCCCACAATACGGAGGAAGCTCTGATCTTCGTCTCCCCACGGCTTCGGGATACAGAAAGTAATTTCCATATCTGACTGCTTCGCCATTCCTTTTGTAAGGCCATAACTCGCAGTTCCGAGTCCGCCCAAGATATGAGGTGGGAATTCCCACCCAAACATTAATGCTTTCATATAGTATTATTGTTTATTCGGCGTTATACTTTTTCAATATATCTAAAATTCTCAATATCGAAGCGATATTCATCGCGAACGATATGGCACCACGTGCCATGAAAGGAGGATTTCCATCATAAGTTTCAGAGAGTGCCCCAATACAATGATTGCTCATCTCCTCTTCCATGCTAATCAGCATTCGTTCTGCAAAAGCCACCCCGGATTTGCCGAATACCCGTAAATAAGCTTCGAGATAGAATCCCAACAACCATGGCCAAGCTGTTCCTTGATGATATGCCAAATCCCTTTCCACTTGCGGACCTGTGCAATAAGGATGATAACCTTCACTCTTCGGACTCAAAGAACGGATTCCTTTCGGTGTCAACAATTCTTTCGTCACGATGTCCAATACCGCACGTTTCTGCATACGGGTCAATGGAGAATATGGCAATGCAACAGCAAATATCATGTTCGGACGGACACTCCAATCCACAAATGAACCATTCACATAGTCGAAGAGATAATTAAATCCATTCACAAATGTGTTCGGGAATGAAATATCCAAAGCTTTTATCAGCTCTTCAATGCGTTTATCAGCAGTTCCACCGTTCATCTCTTTCAAGAAGCATAGGGCATTATACCACAAGGCATTGAATTCGACCATATAACCTGAACGAGGAACGACTGGTTTGCCGTTAACCATGGAGTTCATCCAGCTAATGGCTTTATCCTTACCTCCGTCAGCAAAAATCAATCCGCTGTCCATCACATGTAAATTCGGATGTTTTTGGTCAAGGATATATTGTATTGCCTCTTCCACGAATTCTTTATATAATTCGTTTGTCTTTTCGATGCCCATCTCTTTTGCATATTGCTGGATAGCCCAAATAGCCCACAGCAACACATCCGGTTCGCTGATTTCCTTTATCACGTTGTCCTCTGCGCCGTCTTCCATGAATGCGGAAAGAGCTGGCAAGCAGGTCGCCATGATTTTCTCAAAGCGAACTGGATCATCAATAGCGAGTGTACATCCAGGAGCTGAAACGAAAAGATCGCGCGCGCGCACTTTAAACCAAGGATAACCTGCCAACAGATATGCATCATCTGCTGTAGGACGGAAATAAAATTGCTGTGCCGAATTCTTCAGACAGTTAAAGAAATTAGTACGCGGCGTGCGGCATTGTGCTTCTGTCTCATAAAGCGACTTCAGGCGAGTAGTGGCTGTTTGGCAATCACCAGCACTAAAAATAACAGATTCGCCCTTCTTGATAGGCAACTCAAAATAGCCAGGCACGAACAAGTCTTCCTTATATGGATAACCACGTTCTTGTTCTTTCGGGTATTCAATGCCATAATACCATTGCGGATCATACACGAAAGTCGCCTTTTTACTGAACTGCATAAACAAGTTTGGATAACCAGCATAAAGACACATTTTAATACCATTTGGAACCTCCGTATAACTTTGATTCAAATTGTTATTGGCATACGTAAGGTCTTTTACATTTCTAAACGCCAAGAAAGGGCGGAAACGCAAAGTTGTGGCAGAATGTGCATCTTCAAGCGTATACTTGATCATGATACGGTTTCATACTGAGAAAAGACTTTCTCTTTTGAGAAGATTACACCACCTACACGGTACAAAGTACGAGGTACGGTATCACAAGTATATTCACGTATATACTTATGACCCTTCGGGCTGAAATCATTCTCACCATATTTATGTAAACCGAGATTAAATTCTGCACCATGTTGTATCACTGTCTCATCCAATGACGACAGGAGGACATGGTTGTCTTCATCCAGTGCAGGTACAGGCATAACCAATAGTCCGTGGTACTTGCGAGTATTGCAGTCTACAACAGTACTGCTATGATAAGCGCCAACTCTGTTTGTCCTTAACACTTCACGCATCAAAGACTCTTCCAGATTAATCATGACTGTCTTATCAAATTTAAGATAACTCATACGGTATATATTTTTATTGTGTTTTTTTCTGTTTTTTTGTTTATCACCACCAAAAAGTAAGGTTAATAAAATGAATAAACAAATTTCTCCTCTATTTATTTTTTTAAATATTTTCCGACATTGTCCATTAGTACAATACTTCGGTAATTTTTTACCGAAACTTTAAAAGTTAAATAATAGAACCGGCAAAAGCTGGTTCGAAAGCACTAATGAGGTATTGAAATATTGTCAAAAACGAATGGTTAAGCATGAAAAAATGTGCTTAAAAAAGAGAATCAACCTGATGATAATAAAGACAGGTCCTTAGGTTTGGCTGATTTTTCAGCGAACAGTTGACTCTGTTTTAACACAGATATAATAACTGCTCAAATACCACAATCCTACCCTTTTTCAAAAAGCATACCACCTTTTTGAAAAAAGGTGGTATGCTTTTTGGGAAAAGCTCGTAAGCATTTGTCAGATGAGTTTAGATGAAAACTTGCCGGAGTATTGTCCTTAAGAAAACTTTCTTCAAAGAAAAACACCGCATGGATGTTCCGCTTACGGGAGCTTGTTAATCACATTAAACTCATAAATAGCCGGTGCCGCTGTTGCTTTCGTCACTTGCAAACGTATTTGGGAAGCATGGTATTCATGAGGGAGTTGAATTACCTTGCAATCTCCCATCGGTTCGTCCGAGCAATACAATGTGTTCCATTTCCCATTATCCAATATATCTATGTTATATGCTTGGATTCGGTTAATCCTCACATTAGAGAAACCGTCATCGCCATTTTTTATATCACAACATTCAAAAATGGATATTTTATTAAAGCCCTTTTTCTCGTCCAATTCAATCGTCAATGTAGCTAATGTGTCGCCATCGGCTGCCGCCCAACAGGTCTGCATGCCTCCATCAACAGCAAACGCTGCATCATGTATTGCCTCTTCACCCGCTTTAACCGATGAAGCGATTGCCTTTTTCCCTAACGAGATAAATTCACCGTTCTTAGGGAGTGGTTTTCCTTTCTTGATGCCGCCCAATCTCCGGTTCAACTCGATAGCCACATTGGCTTCATGTTCCCGGATGCGCCCTTTCTGGTCTGGCGGAATATTCATCACCAATGTATTATGATTATCTGTACACCAATAGAACAGTTCTTCCAATTCATCCAAATCACGTGTTGGCTGAGGCTTTTCTTTTGCAAACCAAGCCCACGATTTACTAATACATATTGTATGTTCAAAAGGCATGTAATAGGATTGACCATCATGTAAATATTGTTTTTTATCCAATTTATGCGCCACCTTCGGATCCCACAAGCGGAAGTCTGTTGGGAAATACTGGAAATAATGGCACAGTTGCATAAGTCCGTGGCAATATAATCATGTTATCCAAAGATCATAGACGCTCTGAACATAAAGAATGGTAAATCCTGCACACCGCGGAGTTGTGCTCTAAATCCTTTCAGCTTAGAGTTAAGAGATTCAGCATGAGCATTGGTTGACCTGTTTATGAAGTAGTTTAGTACTTCGTCTTCCTTGTACTTGATGGCATCCCTTGCAGCCTTTACTTCACGCAACGTACAAGCTGATACCTTCTGATACCACTCATGCAGTTTAACCTTAGCTGTAACCCGGTCGATAGACTTGTTGCTAAACACGCTTCTTAGGCTGCAAATCAAAGTATATGCTTCCTTTATCTTTGGGAACATCTTGAAGAGTATTTTTGCACGTGTTTTTCTGCCTGTCAGTCCATTTCTCACCACTCACACTCAGCAGATACTTGCTTCTTGTCAGCAGTTCTATGACAGTTTCGCCATTGGCAAGCATGGTTGGCCTGAAGCGTTTGTTCAACCTCTGTGGCTTACGTCCCCGCTTCTTACCTTTGTATTTCTTTGGATGTTTCTTACGGTAGTATTTACGGTTCTTTACCAGCTGTTCAAGTTTCTTTTTTTAAACCTGACTTTCTCTTTGTTTTTGTGCTTTCTGTGCTTCTCGTTTAGCTTTTGAGACGGAGTTCCTCCACAGCTTCGATACAACGCTTGATGATATGGAAGCAGTCGATGACTATGGCTGCATTAGGAAAGGCTTCCGTGACGACAGCAAACATACTGTCAGAGAAGTCCATGGTAACTTCTTCGACCTGCTCTCGCTGTTCCTGCGGTATCTGCATAAGAACATTGATAATATCTGAGGTCTTAGTGCCTTTTACAGCTGCTATTAAGGTGTGACGTTTACCATGCCCTTCTTTGTTGGTCAAGAATGTCATCAGATCCTTGTGAAGCATGGTCTCGTCAATGCCCAGCCGTTTGCCTATGTTCTCAGGATGCAGCACCCAGTCCTCTGCATGACTGGCTTGTTCCCAATTACGGAAACCACTCAGATGATCCTTGTAAGCACGCTCCAGGTTATTGCCATCTACCTTAAAGTATAGCCCCAGCGAGCAGGCCGTTATCGGGTAGGTATCCAAATATTTTTTTTAGACATCAGCAAACTCTTTAGAGTAGCTGGTGTTATCAGCAAGCAACGAATACCTGTCAAGGATTACGTTTCTGCCTTCTGCCGTTAACCATCTGCGACGTCTGACATGAAGAACGACCTTGTGATCACGGATAGGAAAGTCGTTAACCTGACGGCTTTCCGTAAAACCATTGGGCTTAAGGTCGTGCCACTCTTCTTCTCGTGAATCTTTTTTTCGTCAAGATAGATGTGAAGAAGGATACGCTCATCACCCGTCTCTTCAATAATGCCTGTGTGATCTTCGTTAACGGCTGTAACGTCGAAGAACTCAAGTATGCCTTTGGGAAGAAGGTAACTTGCCAGAATCTTATAGTCAAATGTTGATTGTTTACTCATGGCTACAAAGTTAAGACATCGCATGAACATTTAAACATTAAACAAGAAAAAATATACCTATACTACAAATTTAAGCCACGGATATTTGCAACTGGGCCGAAATAATACTTATTATCCACAATCATCGAGTCAGGAAGAGCAAACTCGCGTTCATTCTCCTTTAACACTATCGTATGATTGACACCCATTGCGCACTGGGGCTGCAATTTTTTAACCAAATCATAAACCCGAGGCAAATCCCAATCTTCCGGTTTACGGTCCCATCCGCCATCTAACCACAATTCACATATCGGGCCATACTGTGTCAACAATTCCGTTAACTGATTACACATATAATCTATGTATTTATCTTTATCCTTATAAGACGGTTCATGTCTATCCCACAAAGAATAGTAAACAGCAAATTCCAACCCGTATTTCTTGCAGGCTTTGGAAACTTCAGCCACGACATCCGTCTTTACAGGAGAAGAGGCAACTCCATAATCCGTATATTTTGTATTCCACAAGCAAAAGCCATCATGGTGTTTCGTTATCAACAACACATATCTAAAACCAGCTTCCTTGGCAACACGCACCCATTGGTCACAATCCAATTCGGTCGGATTATACTTTTCAACCGGGATCGAGCCATCCGACCACTCCGTTTCCCCGAAAGTGTTCACGCCAAAATGGATAAACATTCCATATCCGCGCTCCATCAATTTTTGCTGCGTCAAATTAGGTTTCTCAGAAGGGACAATCTTTTGAGAAAATACTCCTTGGCATAACAAGCACAAGGACAACAGAAAGAACATTTTCTTCATATCTTTATTTCCACCAATTAATACACTATATTTTATTTGCAAAAATAGCGAAAAAAGCATACCTTTGTTTATAATTTGATTACAAATATATAAATATAAATATAAAAAGGCATGAAGTATTTACCTATCGTAACTCTTTCCTTGTTAGCTTTGGCTCCTGCCATCCAAGCACAAGGAAATGGATGCTGTCAGGCTGAGCATGGGCACACGGCTTGTGCGAACTCGGCTTACGCAGGATTCGACTGCGTGACATTATTAGACAGCACAGCGGTATCTGTCCAATCGACCGGATCCGGATCGTTTGCTGTTTACAAAAAATTCAAGGTGCAAACTCCAGCAGGAGGTGTCGCCAACCACGTCATCAAGTATGACTATGACCCATTAACTGCTTTTGCTCGTTTCAAACAAGCTACCATCTACCGTGCCGGTGGAGATGTTGTAAACATTGATGTCACACAAGCTTGCGATTATGCAGCTCCTGCCCGCGCTATCTATTGGGGCGCACGGCAAATCATGTTGGAACTTGGACGCCTTTACCCTGGAGATGTCGTTGAATATGAAATCGAAAAGAAAGGTTTCACCTACGCATTGTTATCCGAGGCTCCAGCGGATGATGAATCCCGTTTCATACCTCCAATGCGAGGCCATTTCTATGACATCGTTCCTTTTTGGGTAAATGAACCAACCATACGCAAAGTATATCAAATCAGCGTTCCGAACGAAAAAGAGATACAGTTCCAGTTCTTCCATGGCGCATGCGCTTCATCTATGTATTATGACGAAGGGAAGAAAGTCTACACTTTTGCTGTGAATGATGCCTTTCCTACGAAGAAGGAGCCAAACATGGTCGATTTATTCGATGCTGCTCCAAAGCTGATGCTCTCATCTACTCCTAAATGGCAAGACAAATCCCTTTGGTTTAATAAGGTAAATGAAGATTATGGCAGTTTCAATGCTATTCCTGAAGCTCAGAAGAAGGTAGATGAACTCATCAAAGGCAAGAAGACGGAGATGGAAAAGATAGCCGTCTTGACTCACTGGGTTGCTGACAATATCCGTTATTCAGGAATATCAATGGGCGAAGGAGAAGGATTCACCTTGCACAACCTTAAGATGAATTATACTGACCGCTGCGGTGTCTGCAAAGATATTGCCAGCACACTGATTTCATTCTTGCGTATGGCTGGTTTTGAATCTTATCCGGCAATGACAATGGCGGGCAGCCGAGTAGAAAAGATTCCTGCTGACCATTTCAACCATTGTGTGGCTGTCGTAAAGTTGTCCAATGGAACTTACATTCCACTGGATCCGACATGGGTTCCGTTCGTTCGTGAAGTGTGGAGTAGTGCGGAACAACAACAGAACTACTTGCCCGGTGTACCTGAAGGTTCAGACCTTTGCCTCTCTCCTATTTCTGCACCGGAGAACCACTATTTCAAGGTTAAAGCGAACAACCGTTTGGATGCCAACGGGACTTTGCGTGGAGAATTGGTAGTCACCGCAGAAGGACAGTCCGACTCAAATGTAAGACGTGTGTTCACTGGCGGATGGCAAACCGACTGGAAGAATTCGATGGAACAGCAACTTTTGGCAATTTCTCCAAACGCTAAGTTAATCAGCGTGGATTGGGGCAAGAATCCAAAAGACTATTTGGCTGCTCCAATCAAAATCACTTTCCGATATGAAATTCCGGATTACGCAATCAAAGGAACAGACGAATGGCTGGTCAAACCTCTTGTCATGAACAATCTTTACAATTCCGTGAAGAGCTTCTTGCGTATCAACACATCTCTTGCGGAACGCAAATATGGATTCAAGGATGCCTGCTCCCGCTTAGTGGAACAAGTAGAAACCATCCAACTTCCTGCCGGATATTCTTTGGTTAATACAGCTAAAGAAGACAACAGCCAAAGCAAGGCGGCTGACTTTGAAGGATCATTGAAGCAAGAAGGCAACCAAATCGTGTTGCGCCAGAAATTGGCATTAAAGAAACGTGTTTATGAAGCATCCGATTGGAAAGGCTTCAAGACTGCGGTGGACGGATTCAAGTCCTATGGTGACTATTTAGTGATTAAGAAATAATTCAATTTAACTGAAATGACACAATTAATTCATAAAATCTTTCTGCTTCTCTGCATCTTGAGTTGCTCTGCTTCTACCTTTGCGGCAACAGCTTCTGAAGCGGAATACAAAAAGTTGTCCAAGTCCTGGACTTTGAATGCTGACGGAAGTCAAGAGTTCCGTTATAACATGGAGCTGACCATTTATACTTACACGGCGATGCGCAGCATGTATGGTGAATCTTTCATCACCTATAATCCCAAATACCAAACGCTGAAGATCAATTCTTCTTATACCAAGCAGAAAGACGGATCTATCGTTAAGACTCCGGATAATGCTTTTGTTGAAGTATTGCCAAGCTCTGCGGTAAATGCTCCTTATTACAACAAACTGACTGAAATGGTCATTGTTCATACTGGATTGGAGTTAGGTGCAACTATTTATCTTGATTATACACTGACGACAAAAGCAGGTTATCTGCCAGAATTGGATATCATGGAACCGATAGAACAGAGTTCTCCGGTGAAAGAGTACAACATTTCCATTTCCGTCCCCGAAGGTGATGATTTATTCTATGGCATCCATAATCGTAACGAGAAAGCTAAAGTTTCTGTCAATAATGGCAAACTTCAGGCTTCTTGGTCATTAAAGAATCTTCCCGCTGCCTCCCGTGCTCCTTATCAGCGTTCGGACAACTCTTTCCTGATGGCAACTACTTATCCTTCACAAAAGGAAGCAGTTAAAGCAATTTATGCCCAGATGGAAACCAAAGAGAGCATGCCTTTGTTGTCATTGGCAGAAACTGTAACTGCCGGCAAACAGTGACGAAGAAAAAGTTCAAGCTATTCTATCTTTTGTACATAACGATTTTGCCCACAGTGCGCTTAGTTTAGAAGAAACAGGTTATATGATTCGTCCTGTTGAAGATGTCATCAATTCGGCTTATGGAACAGAAACTGAATTGGTCAATCTAATGCAGGGATTACTGAATGCTTTGAAGATTAAGGCAGAAGTATGTGCATTCTATCCAATTAACAATCCGGACAACCGCATGGGACTTAAGCCTGTCCGTTTCTTTGTCAAAGCTGACGCAGGCAACCAAACTTGGTTGTTAAATCCTAATACGGAATCCATGGATAACGCCGGTTGGATGGCAGACAGAGGTTTTGTCGTTGAAGCGAAAAGTGGAAACAGTATCAACTTGCCTTCTGTTAATGCGGACATGAAATATGATGTAGAGATGACATGGAAAGACAACAAGGTGACATCATCTATCAAGGCAGACATTTCCCGTGCGTTAATTAATTATACGGACACTAAAGCGACAGCCTTCACTGCAGGCGACAGCAAAGCTTCCGTGCGCATATCTGGTGAAACTGTCCACTTGGAATTTACTTGTCCAGCAACAGCTTCTACCCAGAATGGCATTTCCATGGTTGCTCTGCCGGATGCGCCGAAAGGAATGGCTCATTCTGCTTATGTTCATGGCAATACAACTCGCGACTGCAATCTAATTTTGCCGTATGCTGCTAATGAAACATACTCCTATTCCGTACAAGTTCCTGCCGGCAAAAGTTGCATCACGGCATCTGTAGAGAAGAATATTTCTAATGCAGCAGGTTCTATCCAGATTTCTATTCAAAATACAGGAGGAAAAGTGACGGTGAAACGTTCGTTGAAACTCCATTCTGCTACAATAGCCAAGGCAAATTATCCTGCTTTCCACGCATTGTTGGCAACATGGGTTAATCCGAATTATACAATGTTGATGTTTAAAGACAAATAAAAAATGAACACAAAACAAGTTCCGGTTTTACTGCTGACGGGTTATTTAGGCAGTGGTAAAACCACTTTGGTCAACCACATCCTCTCTAACAAGAAAGGCATTAAGTTTGCTGTTATCGTTAATGATATTGGAGAAGTAAACATCGATGCCGACCTGATTCAAAAAGGAGGAGTTGTAGGGAAAAAGGATGATAGCCTTGTCGCTCTACAAAATGGTTGTATCTGCTGCACTTTAAAGATGGATTTGATAGAGCAGCTTAATGATATCCTGAAAATGGGACGCTTTGACTATATCGTTATTGAAGCAAGTGGCATCTGTGAACCGGAGCCGATTGCCCAAACTATCTGTTCTATTCCTCGCATGGGGAAAGAATACACACGATATGGCATTGCCAAATTGGATTGCATCGCTACTGTTGTCGATGCGCTACGCCTTCAAAGCGAATTTGGATGCGGGGACAATTTGACAAACAAGCAGATTGATGAAGAAGACATCGAGAACCTGATTATTCAGCAAATCGAATTTGCAATGTCATCGTTCTAAATAAGGTATCAGAAGTAAAACCGGAAGAGTTAGTTCGTATCAAAGGGATTATCCGTACACTACAACCTGGTGCAGAGATTTATGAATGCGACTATGCGAACATCGATTTGGACAAGCTTATCCATACGGGATTATTCGATTTTGAACGAGTAGCAACTTCCGCAGGATGGGTTAAGGAGATAGAACGTCCAATAACGGAAGAGGAAGAGGAAGAGGAAGAAGATGAGCATGAACATCATCATCATCATGACGAGGAAGAGGACGAAGGAGAAGGGGAAGAACATCATCATCACCATCATCACCATCACCATGAAGGTGGCGAAGTGGAAGAATATGGTATCGGCACATTCGTCTATTTCCGTCGTCCCGCTTTCGACATTCATAAATTCGACCGTTTTATTGCCACCAAATGGCCTAAGAATGTGATTCGGGCCAAAGGCATCTGCTATTTTAGCCATAACAAGAATATGTCGTTCTTGTTTGAACAAGCGGGCAAACAGAAGCAAATATCTGAATCTGGTTTGTGGTTTGCCACAGCTCCGGAAGAGGATTTAATTCAATTGATGCAGCAAGAACCAGGTTTAATGCGAGATTGGGATCCCAAATATGGAGATCGCATGGAGAAGATTGTCTTTATCGGCCAACATTTGGACAAAGTACAATTAGCACACGACTTGGATGAATGTTTGGAAAGTAATAAACGAATAATACTCCTAAAGCATTATTAATGTATAAATCCCCTCTCCTCGCCTGATATATAAATATTGTCAGAAGAAGAGAGGGGATTTTTTGAACCATCATTTCATTTTACACATCACAATGATACTCTATATCGTAAGACACGGGCAAACAGAAGAAAATAACAATAGGATTTTGCAAGGGCACATGCCCGGAACATTGACAGAAGAAGGGAAAAAACAAATCCAAAAAACAGCAGAACAGTTGGCTACTGCAAAAGTGGCGTTCAAATGCATTGTATCCAGTGATTTAAAACGGGCACTTGATTCTGCACAAATCATTGCGGATTGGCTCCAACTTCCCATCGTTCCCAACAAAATCTTGCGAGAACGAGACTGGGGCAAATATACGGGCATGTCACAGAAAGAAGCAGCAGAAAAATATAAGATTAATGGGTAATGGATGTTTCCCGGCAATAGTATGGAGACAGAAGATGGTATTTTCCAACGTGCCCTAAATGCTATTGACGAACTGAGAAAAGAATATGCAAATGACACCATCCTGCTTGTCACACACGGGCAATTTGCCAGAAATTTGATAGCTGCATACAATCAATGCTCCTATCATGATGTAACGCCATTCGTCAATGCAGAAATAAGAATCCTGAAAGTTTAGTTCAAACAAAAACAAGTCGTGACTTCGTCATCTGGACACAAACAGGATAATAACAAGCTGCCCTATTTTTGAGCGAAGTCAAGACATTTTATATTTTTCACTAAGGTGAGAAGATTAAAACTTTGCATTTTACTAATTCTGACACACATTAAAGGGGCTGCATCAAAACATCCGTTTTGACACAGCCCCCGACTCTTATTACTTCCTAACAAATTACTTCTTTACTGGCTTCCAAAAATCAGACTCGGTAAGTCCGCACTTAGAAGCAATCCGCTTACAGAAATCAAGACGGAAAGCCCGGTAATCGCGCGTATCAGAACCAAATACGAATTTTAATCCGGCACGTTTGCAAAGAAGGATGAATTCTTCGTGAGGCGTTTGTGCTAAATCATTGATTTCTACAGCTACTTTGCGCTTCACAATCATGTCCACAATCGCTTCCAAACGTTCTTTGTCCATACTTTGTCATAAAAACGAGCTACGCACGGCGGAAGATACAATGGCCAACCAAAGATATCAAGGGGCTCCGGATTCTCCAAAACTGTCTGATAATGCTTCATGTTCGTTTCCATAAACTTGTCGAGATCTGGGACATAACAATCGTGTTCCCACACTTCCAACGTATCTCCATAACTATTGCCGTTCGGAATCATTTGAGGATCCATGAAGTAAAAATCAAACTGTTTATATGCACTCTCACTAAGATCCTTGGTCCATCCAAGCTTCATGTTCTGTATTCCACGGAAGCATCCCAATGAAGCTGTGTCATCCATGAATTTCTGCACACTTTCATCGGTAGCTTGAACAGGACGAGTGCCGTTAAACATGATGCCACAATAAGCGAATTGGTGTTCTTTCGCTTTACGGGCTATATCTTCATACGACAAAGTAGCAGAAGCATGTATATGAAGGTCATGCAACGGGAAGTCCGCTTGGGTAGTCGGTTTCACATCCTTCCAAAGATCATCCTTCCAATTCTCTTCTTTCGTGTTTTTCTCTTGGCAAGCTTGCACTCCCAAAGCCATGCCGCCGATAGCTAACATTCCACCAGCTTTGATAAAAGATTTTCGATCCATAACTTTTGTTTTTTAATTCATGAATATAGCAATTAACAACTCTATTTACTTATGAAGTATCATCAAAGAGAAATAGGGGAATTTGCGCATCCGAAGAGACGAATACTCTTTTGTATAAAACTCCTTTTCTGTCCCGACATTCTCAAAATAGTGATAAGTATAATCGGGATGCAACTCCATACATTGTTGAACAACATCTTGGCAAGCACACAGCTTCATGATTACGACCACATAGCCTTGTTCCAGCTTCTCTTTCAAATCCTCCGCAGTCACAATGCCGGGAATCACCATCAAACGCTCCTCTTGTTTGACAATATGCAATCCGGCAACTGCTCCCGCGGCGATGAAAGCCGGTATTCCTGCTGTCCTTTTCACCTCAAGACCGCTGTCAACCAATTTGTCATATACATATTGGATAGAAGAATAAAAGCCCGCATCTCCTTCTGCTACTACCACCACATTCCGACCTTCAGCATAAATGCGCTTCACATCTTCGTACAAGGCATCATAGCTCGCCAATGCCGCTTCACGATTCCTGTGCATCGGCAACATGAAAAGGTGGATCTTTTCCGGCTGGATGTCCAAAGCCTTGACTATATCTGCCGCACGGGAATTGATTTTATCCTCCTCAGCATGAGTCGTCGGGCAGTAAATCACATCTGCTTGTTGCAGCAACTTGAAACCTTTGACCGTTATCAGTTCGGGGTCGCCCGGACCCAACGATACAAAATTGACTGCGTGCTTCATTTCTATTCTATCCGTTTATTTAATGACTAATTTATATCCCAAATACCGACCGAACGTTCCAACTCCACCAAAGCCGAATTGTAGTCAAACAGCGTTTCAATATACTGAGCCTGCACGTCGTTGTAAGTACGTTGGGCATTTAATATTTCCAACAAGGAGACTTCTCCTCTATTATAACTGTAAATCTTCCCGGTCAAAACCGTCTCGGCATGAGCCAACAATCCTTTTTCATAATGCGATACTTGGCGAGCGTGCGATTGATACTGCCGATAGGCTTGCATTACCTCGTTTCTACTTGCAAACGAACCTGATCCGACTGGAGTTCCGCCTGTTGCGCCCTGTATTTTGCTGCCCGCACCGCCCCTTTGTTCAGAGCGGAAAAATTCAACGGGAAAGCGATACCGGCAGTCACTCCCGTAAAAGGAGGAGCCGGAGCCTCTTCGTTACGGACGCGATTGTTCAAGCTGACGTTCAACGACACATCGACATCAGGACGGCGTTCACGTCTGACAAGTGTCAACTCCCGGCTTGCCACTTCACTGTTCTTTTGGGCAGCCAACAAATCTGAACGATTGCCCACAGCCTGCTCCAACAGATCAGCCAAGACAAAATCACGCATCGGTTGTTTCAATGTTTCATCCGGACGATAAAGCGTATCATTATAAGCTCTTCCCATCAAAACCGACAAAGATGCGCAAGCATTGTTCAGCTCCGTTTCCGCCTGAAGTACTTCATTATACATCATGCCTGCCTCCAAATGGCTTTGCGTAGCTTCGACCTCCATGATTTCCTAAGATAAAACGCATGCTGTCCGATTTTGCCAAGTCTGCCATGTTCTGATAAGCTTTCTTTTTCACCTCAAACAACTGTTTCTGCTTCAAAGCTTCCAAATAGGCTATCGTTGCGTCCGCTCGCAGATTACGGTAATAATCCGCCAACAAGATTTCACTCAATTCGCTTTGGCTCTTTGCCAAGCGGATGTTAGCTCCTCTTCGTCCCAACGTAACCGTTTGTGTTAATCCGAATTCAACGCTCTGTCCCATTTGGATAGAGTTATCCTGATTGTTAGAATAAGCCACCGACAACTCCGGATCTTCAAACACTTTGGCAGCAACAGCATCCGCCCTCGCCGCATTCACATTCAATTTTTCAGCCGCATATTCCCGGTTCCCTTCATTCACCCGCTGCAAAAAGCGAGAATAAGAGAGAGGGACGACGGTTTGAGCTTCTGCCCAAAAGGAAGAAAGCCCCATTAGAACTCCAAATATATAAATAATATTTCTCATTACTCTGTTATTGATAAATGTTTTTCTTTTTCTTCTGCCCGCTTTTCCATATAATAATAGAGCGATGGCAATATATATAATGTAACGACAGTGGCAAAAAGCAATCCATATACAATGACCGTCGCCAACGGGCGTTGCACATCCGAACCGATTCCAGTTGAAAGGGAAGCTGGCAACAATCCTAAAATAGCAACCGTCGCTGTCATCAAAATCGGACGGAAACGATGCCTTACACCTCTCAACACAGCCACCTTCAATACTTTCCCTTCCGCTCTCAGGTTATTGATATGCGTAATCATAATCACTCCGTTCTGGATGGCGACTCCAATCAATGCGATGAATCCAACTGCCGATGACACATTCAAGGTCATTCCCCGCAGATTCAAAGCCAACATTCCTCCAAAAAGAGCTAACGGAACAACAATCATCAACAACAGTGCTTGACGGAACTTATGCAATGCCCCGAACAGAAGAAGCAACATGATGCCCAATGCTATCGGTATAACAACAGCCAAACGACCATAAGCACGGTGTTGGTTCTCGAACTGTCCCGCCCATTTCAAATGATAAAGGGAATGGTCATAATCCACCTGCTTGTCTATCTGTTTGCCTGCCTGCCGCAAAAAGGAGGTCAAGTCCGTACCACGCAAATTGACACGAATCGTCAAATGCCTCTTGTTCATCTCGCGGGAAATCATGCTTGCTCCTGTTGTCATCTTTATTTCCGCCACCTGGCTCAATGGAATCTTTGTTCCACTGCCCGATGTCAACATTAAATTACCAATCTTATCCGGAGTGTTACGGCTCTCTTCATTATAACGGCAGATGACATCATACGATTTGCTACCTACGAATATCTGGGAAATCGCCTTGCCACCGATTGCCAACTCAATCAAATCCGTCACATCCGACACGTTTAATCCATATTGGGCAATACGGTCCCTGTCCGCAATGATTTGCAGTTGCGGCAATGGAGGCTCTTGGTCAATTGCCACATCCACTGCTCCCGGTATTTGTCGTAATACGCCTACAATCTTATCTCCGATATGGCGGATTTCCCGCACATCATCTCCATATATCTTCAAAGCCAAATCACTATGTGCGCCCGCTATCTGATCCATTACCATATCTATAATAGGTTGGGAAAAACCCACAGAATAGCCCGGCATCTTCATCAAGGAATCGTTCATGGCTTCGATTAACTCGGCTTTCGTCCGTCCGCTTTTCCAAGTATCATACGGTTTCAGTCCCACGCCACACTCGACATGCGACAAAGAAAAAGCCTCCGCTCCTTCATCATCTCTTCCAACTTGCGTCATCACATAGGAAACTTCCTCAAACTTATAAATCTGAGCACGCAATTCCTCACCCATCTTCTTCGATTTCTCTATGGAAATACCAGGAGGCAACTGCACTTGAATCCAAATGGAGCCTTCGTCCAACGGAGGCAAGAAATCTTTACCCACCGTATAACTAAGTACGCCTGCCAAAACAAGCACACTTGCCAAAACACCCATTACGGCACGATGCTTTTCCAATATATGTTCTGTCTGGTAGTGATAAATAGCTGCCAATTTCTCCAGCCATTTATTATGCCGGACAGGCTGGGGTTTGCGATACGCCACAAACGAAAGGCCGGGAATCAACAGAAGAGCCACACACAAAGCTCCGACCAACGCATAACCGACAGTATAAGCCATCGGGGTAAATAACTTTCTCTCTATATGTTCAAGGCAAAAAGAGGC
Organism: Phocaeicola vulgatus; assembly: GCA_022009975.1. Taxonomy (GTDB): domain Bacteria; phylum Bacteroidota; class Bacteroidia; order Bacteroidales; family Tannerellaceae; genus Parabacteroides. Next base: position 1,706,262 of record CP091733.1, read on the forward strand.
AGATAGGCAGTAATGATAATCAAAGTCGAGAAGAAAATAGGCCTTGCCACCTCTGTCGTTCTTTTGATGATAGAATCTTCCACCAACCTCTCCCCGGGATGCCTTTCCCTTTTCTTTAATATCGTTTCCATCATGACTATCGCGCCATCCACCAAAATACCAAAGTCTACTGCGCCCAAGGAAAGAAGGTTGGCTGGTATGTTGGTCAACTTCATCAAGATAAACGCTATCAACAATGAAAGGGGAATCGTTATCGCCACCAAAAATGCGCCTTTCCAATTATGCAAATAGAGCAGCAAGACGATTATCACCAATGCCATTCCTTCCAGCAACGTATGGGAAACCGTATGCAGAGTCTTGTCCACCAATTCGGTACGATCCATAAACGGATGTATTTGCGTGCCTTCGGGCAAGACCTCATTGTTCAACTCTTCAACGGCAGCATGGATTTCTTCCAACACCTCTGAAGGATTCTCTCCTCGCAACATTTGGACAATACCTTCCACTCCGTCGTCATAATCATGTTTGTCATCCAAAAAGCCCAAGACGCCTTTGCGTTCCAAATTGCCATATTTCAACTGACCGATATCATTCAAATAGACCGGAATCCCGTTATCTGTTTTGATGACAATGCGTCCTAAATCATCCAAGTCCTTTATCAGACCAATTCCTCGAATCACATAACTCAAATCCCCTTGGCTCAACATACTTCCTCCTGCATTGACATTGTTCATCTCCACCTTTTCCGTCACATCAGCCAACGAAACATTGTATTCTTGCATCTTATTCGGGTCAAGTTCTATCTGATATTGAGTCGTAATACCGCCATAGTTACTTACATCTGCCACACCTGTTACTTGTTTCAGACGTGGTATAATCACCCATTTATGCAAATCGGTCATCTCCCGCAAATCCAAATTCTTACTTTCCACCACATATCGGAAAATCTCCCCTGTCGGAGATGTCAATGGATTCAATCCGGGAACAGCGCCATACGGCAATTCCACATCCACCAAACGCTCTTGCACACGCTGGCGCGCCCAATAATCATCCACTCCGTCGTCAAACACCAAAATAACCGTGCTCAATCCGAACGTGTTCTTACTACGCATCACATTCAACCCCGGCATTCCATTGACTGCCCGTTCGATGGGAATAGTGATTTGTTGCTCTATCTCTTCTGCTGCCAATCCGGGAACTTGCGTGACAATCTGCACTGTCGTATCTGCTATATCCGGATAAGCGTCAATTGCCAACTTCGTCCATGAATAGTAACCAATCAAAGCCACAAACGTGAACAAGACGAACATCAGACCTCGCCGATGCAACGCCAATTTCAACAACTTTTCCATATCCGATTATTGAGCATCAATGAAGTAAAAAGCCCCTTCCGTAACAATTTTGTCTCCGGCTTCCAATCCAGAAGATATGATACTTTTGTTTCCGTCTATGCCAGCGATGACAACACTTCTTCTTACATATAAATTATCCCCTTTGTCCAACATGACATAAGCATCATCTTCCCGCTGCATAATTGCAGAGGTTGGAATCAAGACTGTTTCAGTTGCTTCATCCGTCAGCTTGACAGACGCATACATGGCTGGTTTCATCATTCGCTCTGGATTATCACATTCTATCAATACCTGAACAGAACGAGTCTCTTCGTCCAACATCTCGCTGACATGATAAATCTCTCCCGTAAATGTCTTACCCGGATATGCCACCAATGCAATATCCACCTGTTTCAGATTTGAAATCAAAGCTAAATCTTTCTCTTTCACATTGGCTGCGACCCAGACACGGTTCAAATCCGCAATCACAGCTATCGGATCTGCGTCATCTTTGAAATATTGTCCGATAACGATATTATTCCCTACGACTTCCCCATCTATTGGCGAACGAACCACCAAAGGCTGGCCTAAAACCATCTCGTCCGGATTGATTTGGAATACTTTCAACGCAGCCAATGCATTCTCATAATCTTTGCGTTTCAACTCGTAGTTCACTTCCGCTTCCTCTACCTCTTTCTGGACACCCACTTTGTTGGCAAGCAAATCTTTCTCACGCTTCAAGCTCTTTTCCGCCAAATCCATCTCCTGCTTGGCTTGGTAATAATTCTTGCCCGTATCGAAGAAATCCGGAGAACTAATTTCAAATATAGGAGAACCTTTATGTACTTTTTGACCTAAGCGCACAAACGATTGCGTAATGCGGCCCGAGAATGGAGATGCAATCTGTGCATAATGGTTGGGAATGGCTTCAACCACGCCCGATACTGAAAAGCTTGCTTGATAAGGAGCGGTTTTAACCTCATCTGTCTTTATTTTAGCCATGACCGGAGAACCAGCCACGACTCTTACCGTATCGCCGTTTACTTGGAAATTCCTGTCACTCGCTTCTTCTTGTTTGGTTGTACACGCAAAGCACAGCAATCCCGCCATGCATAATATATAATATATTCTATCCATGTTAATTCTTTCTTATTCAAATAAATTTGTAACACTATATTCTCTTAAAAGCTAACAAATCCGAATAAGGGAGGGGCGCGTAAGGTTAAACGATTTACTGTACGTATGAAAAGAATTGTACAACTCGGCGATATAATTATCATCAGTAAAAAGAGCAGAAGGGAAGGATTGAAAATCTCCACCCCGGAGTCTGTCACCAACATAGCATTGAACATGGAAACAACAACGTATTCCATTTCTGTATGCGTGTGACTTCCTCCCGGCAAATATGGATGCGAGTGGGTAATGCTATATTTATTGATGATATGTGTATGTGTAAAGAAAGTATTCCCTATATAGTAACTGCCAAACAGCACTATCAGGAATATTTTAAATAGGGTCTTTACTTTCTTCACCATTTGTCCACTGTTTTATCGCCTGCAAAGATACAACAAAACGAACATATCTATTATCATCTTATTCATGCTTTCTATCCTATTTTTCATACATTATTTGTTTTTCCCCGTATTTTTCCTATCTTGCATCCGTTTTTTATCTTTAAAATTTCGCAACATGGAAGTAAAAGAAAAAGTATTAGCTACGATGAAGGAGGCGGGGACTCCTCTGAATGCAGGTAAAATCGCTGAACTTAGCGGCCTTGACCGTAAAGAAGTGGACAAAGCGATGAAGCAACTCAAAGAAGAAGGTGCCATCATTTCTCCGGTTCGTTGCAAATGGGCGCCTGCCGAATAACTATATCCGATATGGGCAGAATGCCCCAAATAAGTAATTATTGGTTCGGGAACCAATTGCGCCCCACTGAAAAAAGGGACACGACCGGTTCCCGAACACATCGTTATCCGACGATGATTGTTAACCGCTATAATGAAGGAATATTTTTCAAGATTATCCTCTTTTTATTAGGTTTATCTAAAAATATCTGCATAAATTTGTGGCTTAAAATAAATTCTACAAACTAAAAAACAAGAAGAATATGGAGAACACTCGACGTTCATTCTTAAAAAAAGTATCCGCAGCAGGTATTGGAGTAGCCGGATTAGCCATGGCAAATAACGCAGCTGCAGCAAGCGCCATTTCTGAAACTCAAGCAAAGAAAAAGCCAGTGGGTAAAGATGACGGCAAATTACGTTTTGGTTTCATCGGTACCGGTTCTCGTTGCCAGGAACATATCAATAATGTATTAGCAATTCCAGGAAATAAAATTGTTGCTATTTGCGATATCCGCCAAAGTTCTATCGACCGCGCATTAAAGCACATCTCACAATTCAACGTTCCAGAACCAAAAGTTTACAGAGGCGACGAACTTGAATACGAGAAAATGTTGAATAATGAGGAGTTCGACTGTGTTATTATCGCCAGCCCATGGGAATGGCACGTTAGAATGTCAGTTGCTGCTATGAAAGCAGGTGTTCCTTACGTAGGCGTTGAAGTTTCTGCTGCCAACACATTGGAAGAGTGCTGGGATTTGGTCAACGTATCAGAAGCAACAGGAAGCCACTTGAACATCATGGAAAATGTATGTTACCGCCGCGACTGCATGGCTGCATTAAACATGGTAAGACAGGGATTGTTTGGCGAACTTTTGCATGGAACTTGTGGTTACGAGCACGATTTGCGTGACGTGAAGTTCAATGACGGAAAGCATTATACATATCAGCCAGGCAGCGGTGACTTGCGCATGGGTCCGGACGCATTTGCTGAAGCACAATGGCGTACCAACCACTCTGTTCTCCGCAACGGTGACGTTTATCCAACTCACGGTATCGGTCCGGTAGCTAAATGCATGGACATCAACTGTGGTAACCGTTTCGTTGCTATGTCATCCATGGCAACCCAGTCAAGAGGTCTTCACAAATTTATCGTAGACAACGGTGGAGCTAATCATCCATACGCAAAAATCAATTTCAACTTGGGTGATATCGTCACTTCTATGATTAAATGTGCAAACGGACAAACTGTCATCGTCACTCACGATACTAACTCTCCTCGCCCATACTCTTTAGGCTTCCGTATCCAAGGTACTGAAGGTTTGTGGATGAACGATGGAAACCATGTATATGTTCAAGGCAAATCTAAACCTCACCGTTGGGATTCATCTGACGAATGGTTCAAGAAATATGACCACAAATTGTGGGCAGAACATGAAGCTGCCGCTGCAGAAGCTGGTCACGGAGGAATGGACTATATCATGATGTACGACTTGATTGATGCTATCCGCAACAAGAAACCGGCTCCAATGGATTGCTACGATGCAGCTGCTTGGAGTGCTATTTCTGCTTTGTCGGAAATGTCTATCGCCCGTGGCGGTGCATTGGTTGACTTCCCTGACTTCACTCGTGGAAGATGGATTAACAAAAAGAATGAATTCGTATTATAATTGATTATAACTTACGATTGATAAACAAAGGCGGTGTGTCATGGATAACTATTTGATACACTGCCTTTTTGTATTTATCTTCGCACATCAAAAAAACATACCGTTGTTTTTAAAAAAACATCACGAAGAATTTTTGAAAACGTCCAATGTTTTTTCAAAAACGTCCAATGTTTTTTTCAAAACAACGGTATGTATAAAATGTTTACCGTTACTTATATTTCTGCTCGACAAAATCTTTTATAAATGAGACCGTTGCGTCTATTCCCAAGATAGAAGCATTGATGGACAAATCGTAGGAAGCAGAAGCACCCCAAACCTTATTCGTATAGTAATTATAGTAAGCAGCACGGGCTTTGTCCCTTTTCTCCATCAACGATTTCGCCTCCTCTTCCGAAATATGCATGCTTTCCACAATACGTTTGATCCGGACATCAGGACGATTCTGTATAAAGAAGCTGATACAATCGGGATTATCACGAAGAATATAATCGGCACATCGTCCCACCATCACGCAAGCCTCCTTCTCTGCCAAATTGCGAATGGCATTGCTTTGGATTCGGAAAAGTTCATCATTGGACAAGATATCATTATAAGGCATGTATGTCCCCATGTATGGATAACCAATCGTGAACGCATAAGACAGACTGTTAGCAGCCCGCTCGTCGGCCTTTTCAAACACCTCTTTGCACAAACCACTTTCTTGCGCAGCCACCGTTATCAATTCGCTGTCATAATAGCCGATGCCGAAAGCCTTTGCCAATTTCTTTCCAATTTCCCTTCCTCCGCTTCCAAACTGGCGGCCGATAGTCAAAATAATCCGATTCTTATGTATATCCATATCTATTTATGTTTACATCCACTCCATTGGTAGAATGGAAAATAACGTATGCAATATTCGTAAAATTTATTGATATTTGCAAACAAAAGAGAGGTCGAGAATTATCCAAAATTACACAAATATTCTCTTTTAACTATTTAAATAGTTATATTTTTATTTTTTTACGCCTATCTTTGTATAAAGATTTTGAATTTACCATTAATAATTAGTTTATGGCAGACGATAAAAAGATTATTTTCTCAATGGTGGGAGTAAGCAAGATTTTTCCACCGCAGAAACAAGTACTGAAAAACATATACCTTTCGTTCTTCTACGGAGCAAAAATCGGCATCATCGGTCTGAATGGATCCGGTAAGTCTACATTGCTGAAAATCATAGCAGGGATAGATAAAGATTATCAAGGAGAAGTTGTTTTTTCCCCTGGATATTCAGTCGGCTATTTGGAACAAGACCCGAAACTTGAAAAAGGGAAAACGGTCAAGGAAATCGTACAGGAAGGTGTACAAGGAATTGTGGACCTGCTGAAAGAATACGAAGAGGTCAACGAACGCTTCGGAGACCCGGAAGTTTTGGAAGACCCGGACAAAATGGATGCCTTGATTGCCCGCCAAGCCGAATTGCAGGACAAGATAGATGCTACGGACGCATGGAACTTAGATACTAAATTAGAGCGTGCCATGGATGCATTGCGCTGTCCTCCGGAAGACCAAGTTGTTGACACTTTGTCCGGAGGTGAACGCCGCCGTGTTGCATTGTGCCGTTTGCTTCTCCAGCAACCGGACGTGTTGTTATTGGACGAACCGACCAACCATTTGGATGCCGAGTCCATTGACTGGCTGGAACAACACCTGCAACAATATGCTGGAACTGTTATTTGCATCACCCACGACCGCTATTTCTTAGACCACGTTGCCGGTTGGATTTTGGAATTGGATCGTGGAGAAGGTATTCCTTGGAAAGGCAATTACTCTTCATGGTTGGACCAAAAGACAAAACGTATGGCACAAGAGGAGAAGCAGGCAAGCAAAAGAAGGAAGACTTTGGAGCGGGAATTGGAATGGATCAACATGGCTCCCAAGGCTCGTCAGGCAAAAGGCAAAGCCCGCTTGAATTCTTATGAAAAGTTACTTAACGAGGATCAAAAGGAAAGAGAAGCAAAATTGGAGATATTCATCCCGAATGGTCCGAGATTGGGCAACAAAGTCATTGAAGCGCATCATGTGGCAAAGGCATTTGGAGACAAATTGTTGTTTGACGACTTGAACTTCATGCTTCCTCCTAACGGAATCGTCGGTGTAATCGGACCGAACGGAGCTGGTAAAACAACTTTGTTCAAGATGATTATGGGACAAGAAAGCATAGACAAAGGTGAATTTGAAGTGGGAGAAACGGTACGTGTCGGTTATGCAGACCAAACACATAAGGATATCGACCCCAACAAATCGGTCTACCAAGTTGTTTCAGGTGGCAATGAATTCATTCGTGTAGGCGGCAAGGAGATTAATGCCCGTGCTTACCTTTCCAAATTCAATTTCGCAGGAGCCGACCAAGAGAAGTTATGCGGTGTGTTGTCCGGTGGAGAACGAAACCGCTTACATTTAGCATTGACACTAAAGGCAGAAGCCAATGTCTTATTATTGGACGAGCCAACCAACGACATTGATGTCAATACGCTCCGGGCATTGGAAGAAGGATTGGAAAGCTTCGCAGGATGTGCAGTTGTCGTATCCCACGACCGATGGTTCTTAGACCGTATCTGTACTCATATCCTTTCGTTTGAAGGCGATTCAAATGTTGTATTCTTTGAAGGTGGATATTCAGAATACGAAGATTTCAAACGCAAGCAATCGGGATATGAAGAACCGAAACGTGTCCGTTATCGCAAACTGATTGTAGACTAATAAACAAGTATGATATGAAAAAGTGTTTAATCGCAAGTTTGGCTTTTACTTTCCTATTAGCAGGAAGCATGACCTTACAAGCTCAAAAAATCGAGAAATTATTTAACGGGAAGGATTTGTCCAATTGGAATTTTGTGGTAGACAAGAACTCTGTTCCTGCCGAACAAGTATTCTCAGTTAAAGATGGACTCATCCAAGTAGCTGGACAACCTTTTGGATATATGTATACAAAAGAGAAATACGGCAACTACAAATTGCATGTAGAATGGCAATGGCCAGATGGGAAAACGGCGAATAGTGGTATTTTCCTACTGATTGAAGAACCCAAAAATCCATTCCCAAATGGCGTGGAATGCCAACTTCATGCAGGGGATGCCGGAGATTTTGTGCTTTTAGGAGGTTCCGACTTGATTGAATACCAAGGAAAACCGGGTGAACCCCGCCCTCAATTCCCTGTTGTCAAGAAACATACGGATTCCACAGAGAAGACTCCTGGCGAATGGAATGAGGCTAATATCTTTGTCAAAGACGGTACGATAACAGTCTATATCAACGGAGTGTATCAAAACACAGGGACAAACAAAGTGAAAGAAGGATTCATAGGTTTACAAAGCGAAGGCGGACCTGTCCAATTTAGGAATGTGACTGTGGTTCCTTTCCCATGACAAAAAGTCAATATAATACAAAAACAAGTGGGCTTAATCGCCCGCTTGTTTCTATTTATACCTAACTTTTCCGCATTTGGCCTATATTTGTTTTACTTTACCATTTAAAGCACGAAAAAGCGAAAGAATTATTTGGCTTATCCCAATTTTATCCCTTTATTTGCAGACTACTTACAATATTTACTTAAATGAAAACACTTTTATTAGTATGTTGTGCGGCATTGACAAGCATGTCTCTCACTCCTGTTGTAGCACAGGATGCCGCAGTCAAAAAGATTATCGAGATGGGAAAGACCGACAACCAGGTCATGCACCAACTGGATATTCTTACTAACCGCTTTGGCGGTCGTCCGATTGGTTCGGACGCTTATGATAACGCAGCCGAATGGATGCTGCGCGAGTTCAAAAGCTGGGGTATCGAAGCCCACTTAGAAGAAGCTGGCGAATTACCTGTTGGTTTTAACCGTGGTCCTTGGTTCGGTCGCATGTTAAGCGATAATGGCATGGTTTTGCATTTTGCCACACCGTCTTATACTTCCGGAACAAAAGGAGTGCAAAAGGGGCACGTATTAATTGAGCCTCGCACTGATGAAGAGTTCAACCGCATCAAGACTGCCTTGAAGGGCGCTTGGGTATTAATCTCAGGCACTAACGCTGGCTGGCCTATCGACCGCTCTGCCGCAGGTGACTCTATCCGCAGGGAAATCAAAAAAGAGAATGCTGAAATTACCAAGAAGAACCGAGAGCTTCGTCGCCGTAATTACGAAAAGGGCGAAAAGAACGAGATGATTCCTTACAAGGAGTTCCCGGGCTTATATTATAAGGAAATGGCAGAGGCAGGTGCTTTGGGCTTTATCCAGTCCTCCACTGTTCCTATCCGTGTGCTCTACGACCGCAAAATGCTGGATGATCCAAAGTGCAATTTCGACAACCTGCCAGAATTGCCGGACATCAAGCTGGATGAACATCAGTTCGCTATCATTAAACAAATGGTTAAGGAGCGCCGTACATTTGAGTTGGAATTTGACATCCGCAACCATTTCAAGTTGGGTCCTGTCAAATATCACAACGTTGTGGCAACCATCAAGGGTAGCAAATATCCAGATGAATATGTAATCGTCAGCGGTCACTTGGATGCCTACGATGTGGCTACCGGTGGTATTGACTGTGGTACTGGTATCGGCCCGATGATGGAAGCAGCCCGCATGATTGCCAAATCAGGAGCTAAGCCTAAACGTTCAATCGTATTCATCGCTTTTGCCGGTGAAGAGTTCGGAATGGTTGGTGCACAAGCATGGGTCAAGGCACATAAAGACAAATTGCCAAAGATTGCCAACTTGTTCAACCGCGACGGTGGTCCAGAACCTCCTGTAGGTATTGCTGTTCCTAAAGCAATGTATGACGATTTCGTAAAGGTTACTGCCCCGATTAAGCAGATTCGTGCAGATTATCCGTTCGAGGTGACAATAGATGAACCTGCCAAGAAGCCGACAAGCCCAGGTGGTACGGATGCTTCCGTATTCGCTATGGAAGGCGTGCCTACAATTGAATTCACAACTGATGATTTCAAGGGGTATAACTTCTCTTATGGGGAAATTTGGCATACCGAACGTGACCTTTACAACAAGAATATTCCTGAATACCAGGAGCACACAGCTATTGTAACGGCAATCACAGCATTGGGTGTAGCCAACTTGGACAAGCAGCTTTCCCGTGAAGGGGTTTATAAGTAATAAGCTGCAAAAAAAATCAAATAATAAAAGTGAGGCTGTGGCAAAACAGTTATTTTGAAGCAGCCTCCTTTAAGGTGTGTCAGAATTAGTAAATTGTTAGATGCTAAGGATGAATCCCAAAAGCAACGCAACAATTTGCAATTATGACACACCGTTTATAATATGGATATAAGACGGATTGTTTGCAAAATAAACAGAAGACTAAGAAAGAAACTCGTATTTTCTATTTCGAAGGGACTCTTTTCAAATAATTTTCCGTAAGTTTGCACGTGTCAGTTGAAATCTCTTTAATTAAATAAACTAAATAATGAAACAGACAAACGTTAAACCAGCTGAAGGTAAGCTGGGTATCATGGTCGTTGGTTGTGGCGCAGTAGCTACTACATTCATGACTGGTGTATTTATGGCTCGCAAGGGACTTGCAAAGCCAGTAGGTTCAATGACTCAATACGATAAGATTCGTGTGGGCAAGGGTGCAGACAAAAAATATTTGCACTACAAAGATATCGTTCCTCTTGCTGACCTCAACGACATCGTATTCGGCACATGGGATGTTTATCCTCAAAATGCTTACCAAGCAGCTATGTATGCAGAAGTATTGAAGGAGAAAGACATCAACCCAGTGCGCGAGGAATTGGAAAAAGTAGTTCCGATGAAGGCTGCGTTCGACAAGAATTATGCGAAGCGTCTGACTGGTGACAATGTGAAGGATTGCAAGACCCGTTGGGAGATGGTAGAAGCTCTCCGTCAAGATATCCGTGACTTCAAGGAGAAGAACGGTTGTGCCCGTATCGTTGTAATCTGGGCTGCTTCTACAGAAATCTACGTGCCAGTTGATATGGAAATCCATGGAACATTGGCTGCCCTCGAAGCAGCAATGAAGGCTGACGACCGTCAGCATATTGCTCCATCTATGTGCTATGCTTATGCAGCTTTGACCGAGGGCGCTCCTTTTATCATGGGTGCTCCTAATACAACTGTGGATATTCCTGCTATGTGGGAACTTGCCGAAAAGACACAAATGCCTATCGCCGGTAAGGACTTCAAGACTGGTCAGACTCTGGTAAAGAGTGGATTTGCTCCTATGATTGGTGCTCGTTGCCTCGGTTTGAGCGGATGGTTCTCAACCAACATTCTTGGCAACCGTGATGGACTTGTACTGGATGAGCCTGCAAACTTCCACACCAAGGAGGTAAGTAAGCTTTCTACTTTGGAAACTATTTTGAAACCAGAAGATCAACCAGACCTTTACGGTCATGGCAATGACGAAGATACTCAGTATTATCACAAGGTACGTATCAACTACTATCCACCACGCAATGACAACAAGGAAGGCTGGGATAATATCGATATCTTTGGTTGGATGGGCTATCCTATGCAGATCAAGATCAACTTCCTTTGCCGTGACTCAATTCTTGCAGCACCATTGTTGCTCGACCTTACCCTGTTGAGTGACCTTGCTGCCCGTGCAGGTCGTTATGGTATCCAGCGTTTCTTGAGTTTCTTCCTCAAGGCTCCTATGCACGATTACACCAAGGGTGAAGAGGCTGTGAACAACCTCTACCAGCAATATACGATGCTGAAGAATGCCATCCGCGAGATGGGCGGTTATGAAGCTGACGAAGAAATCGACTAATAAAATTAGGACATAAGAATAATCCTCTTTTCTTTAGAAAGGCACTTAAAACAGTGTTTAAACACCATTTAAACACTGTTTTAAGTGCCTTTCTAAAGAAAAGAGGATTTTATTTATCTGTATAAGCACTCACTGCCTTAACAATGGCAACACACGCTTCGTACAATAGAAAGCAGCTACCAATGAAATGGTTCCACCGATATAACCTATCCAGCCGAGAGAAAGATAAGTACAAGTATAACCTCCTATCAAAGCCCCGCTTCCTATTCCGACATTGAAAATACCGGAATAAATGGACATGGCAATGGATGTGGCTTGTGGTGCGAATTGGATTATCAATGCCTGAAATACCAAATTGAAAGCAGTAATGGCTATTCCCCAAAGCACACATACCAACAATGTACTTCCCATGATGGAAGCCGGTTGCAACAAATACAAGAAAGCAACGATACCATAAACCGCCACGTTGATAAATGCGACCGGATGCTTATCATATTTCTTCGAGAACAAGATGCTGCCTACTATGCCTGCCAGACCAAACAACATCAATGCAAAGGTTATGGCACTCTCCCGCAAATGTGCGACTTGCGCCATGAACGGCTCAATATAGCTATAGCCCGTATAATGTCCAGTAATAGCAACTACTGTCAAGATATAAATACCTGTCAGAGCCGGAGTTTTCACCAAGCCGGGAAGATTCCGCAAAGATACCGGATTTTGATTCGGGACTTTAGGAAAAACAATAGCCATAAAGACAAATACTAAAGCTGCCAAGACCGCTATACAAAGGAATGTCATACGCCATCCGAGAAACAAACCGACAATACGCCCCAAAGGAAGACCGACAATCATAGCGATAGAGGTGCCCGTAACAATAAACTAAGTGCCAAGGAACGCTTGCCTTCCGGTGCTACTTTGACAGCAAGCGGGGAAGCGATAGACCAAAAGATGGCATGTGAACAGGCAACTCCAATTCTGGAGACCATCAGTGTCATGTAGTTGGATGAAACAGAAGACAAAATATGGCTAAGCGCAAACAAAGCAACAACAGAAAGTAACAATCGCTTAAATTCCACTTTTGAGACCAACAACATCAAAGGCAACGAGGCTAATGCCACCACCCAAGCATAAATCGTTATGAGAAGTCCGGCATGAGCTTCTGTGATTTGGAAATCATTAGCTATATCAGTCAGTAAGCCAATAGGGACAAATTCTGACGTATTGAATATAAAAGCAGAAAAGGTCAAGCCAAGAAGTGGCAACCATTGAACATAATTACGTTGATGTGACATGTTGTTTTCCATTAATTATTTTATAAAAGCGTGCAAAGATACAATAAAATGATGCTTGGCATCCAGTTTTTATATACTTTTGCAGTGAAAAGGGGAATCCTTTTCCGTGTGCTTGTTAAACCACGTATTAAAAACAAGGTATTTATGAAGAATAATAACGCTGCAATGGTATGCTTCTCTGGAGGACAAGACTCCACGACCTGCCTGTTTTGGGCAAAGAAGCACTTTTCAAGAGTGGAAGCAGTATGCTTCACGTATGGTCAAAAACATTCTAAGGAAATCGAAGTAGCTCGACAAATAGCCGACGAAGCCGGAGTCCCTTTCCAATTGTTAGACGTATCGCTCATCAGCCAATTAGACCCTAACTGTTCGTTGGTCAATCCGCAAATGACTATGGACGAAGATAAACCTGCTGATTCTTATCCGAACACATTCGTTCCGGGAAGAAACATGGTATTCCTGACATTTGCCGCAATCCTTGCCAGAAGCAAAGGAATCTACAACTTGGTAACTGGAGTTTCAGAAGCTGACTTCAGCGGCTATCCTGATTGCCGAGATACATTTATCCGTTCTTTGAACGTGACATTGAATTTGGCAATAGACGAGCAATTCGTCATCCATACGCCTTTGATGAACAGGGACAAGAGCGAAGTATGGGAACTTTCAGACGAATTAGGAGTATTTGATTTAGTTCGCACACGTACCTTGACCTGCTACAATGGCATCATTGCTGACGGATGCGGGCATTGTCCGGCATGCAAGCTCCGCAAACATGGCTTGGAAGAATATTTAAAGAGGAAAAACTTGAAAGAGAATCACTAATCAACAT
>CP091733.1:1725000-2147500 GCA_022009975.1 Phocaeicola vulgatus
GGTGCCGCCGAAACGGCGCCGGTTTGGGCTGTTCCGCGTTCGCTCGCCACTACTTGCGGAATCACATTTTGTTTCTTCTCCTGCGGGTACTTAGATGTTTCAGTTCCCCGCGTTCGCCCCATTTGCATGGTGGCAGGCCTCCTGCCTGCCGGGTTGCCCCATTCGGAAATCCCGGGATCAAGGATTATTTGCATCTCCCCCCGGGCTTTTCGCAGCTTATCACGTCCTTCATCGCCTCCGAGAGCCAAGGCATCCACCGTCTGCCCTTGCTTACTTTCCATGTCACGGCACTTGCGCACCGGATTGATATTTCTCAAGCTTGCTCTTCTCGTTACTTTATTGAATGTACAGCATGTCAAAGATCTTCCCGCCAAGTAACTGGTACTTTGGCGTCTGTGGAGAATAACGGATTCGAACCGTTGACCCTCTGCGTGCAAGGCAGATGCTCTAGCCAGCTGAGCTAATCCCCCTTTGTAGTCCCAGGCAGAGTTGAACTGCCGACCTCTACATTATCAGTGTAGCGCTCTAACCAACTGAGCTATAGGACTGTCAACTTTGCCGGGATGGTACCCAGCCCCATCTTTCTCTTTACCTTTATATGTTTCCATATCCAACGGGTACAAGCGGGAAGCCATACTGCCGTTACTCAAGCCCGGGGGGAACCTTTGCGCTCCAGAAAGGAGGTGTTCCAGCCGCACCTTCCGGTACGGCTACCTTGTTACGACTTAGCCCCAGTCACCAGTTTTACCCTAGGCCGATCCTCGCGGTTACGGACTTCAGGCACCCCCGGCTCCCATGGCTTGACGGGCGGTGTGTACAAGGCCCGGGAACGTATTCACCGCGCCATGGCTGATGCGCGATTACTAGCGAATCCAGCTTCACGGAGTCGGGTTGCAGACTCCGATCCGAACTGAGACGTGGTTTGGGGATTTGCTCCTTGTCGCCAAGTCGCCGCCCTTTGTCCACGCCATTGTAACACGTGTGTCGCCCCGGATGTAAGGGCCGTGCTGATTTGACGTCATCCCCGCCTTCCTCGCAGCTTACGCTGGCAGTCCCGCCAGAGTCCTCAGCTTCACCTGCTAGTAACTGGCGGCAGGGGTTGCGCTCGTTATGGCACTTAAGCCGACACCTCACGGCACGAGCTGACGACAACCATGCAGCACCTCGCAGGCGGCCATTGCTGGAAAGGGCGTTTCCGCCCCCGTCCCCCTGCGTTCAAACCCGGGTAAGGTTCCTCGCGTATCATCGAATTAAACCACATGTTCCTCCGCTTGTGCGGGCCCCCGTCAATTCCTTTGAGTTTCACCGTTGCCGGCGTACTCCCCAGGTGGATTACTTAACGCTTTCGCTGTGGAGCTTACACTGTATCGCAAACTCCTAGTAATCATCGTTTACTGCGTGGACTACTAGGGGTATCTAATCCTGTTTGATACCCACGCTTTCGTGCTTCAGTGTCAGTCATGGCTTGGCAAGCTGCCTTCGCAATCGGGGTTCTGCGTGATATCTATGCATTTCACCGCTACACCACGCATTCCGCCTGCCTCAATCATACTCAAGCCGGCCAGTTTCAACGGCAGTCCAATGGTTGAGCCACTGGATTTCACCGCTGACTTAATCGGCGACCTACGCACCCTTTAAACCCAATAAATCCGGATAACGCTCGCATCCTCCGTATTACCGCGGCTGCTGGCACGGAGTTAGCCGATGCTTATTCGTACGGTACATGCAAACGGGGACGAGTCCCCGACTTTATTCCCGCACAAAAGAAGTTTACAATCCATGGGACCTTCGTCCTCCACGCGACTTGGCTGGTTCAGCCTCCCGGCCATTGACCAATATTCCTCACTGCTGCCTCCCGTAGGAGTTTGGTCCGTGTCTCAGTACCAATGTGGGGGACCTTCCTCTCAGAACCCCTATCCATCGTCGGTTTGGTGGTAGTTACCCCGCCAACTGCCTAATGGAACGCTATGCCTATCTATCAGCGATGAATCTTTAACAAATATCCCCATGCGGGACCCCTGTTTTATGCGGTATTAGTCCGACTTTCGCCGGGTTATCCCCCTCTGATAGGCAAGTTGCATACGCGTTACTCACCCGTGCGCCGGTCGCCGGCAGTGTGTTGCCACACCCCGCTGCCCCTCGACTTGCATGTGTTAAGCCTGTCGCTAGCGTTCATCCTGAGCCAGGATCAAACTCTTCGTTGTTGATTTGTTTTATGTCTTTAGCCCAAGATTCCCTTTTTATTAGAGCTTAAGTATTTTTTTGACGGTATGTCTTCTTTAATACTTGTACTACTCGTTGTATATGTAAATCTTTCAAAGAACTTCCTTTCGCACTCTGTCGAGTTGCGGGTGCAAAGGTAAGGACTTTTTCCTTCATCTTCCCAAATTTTTCCGGAAGTTTTTTCGTCCGCTTTCCCGGGTCCGGCGCTTTCGCTTGGATTTTCCAACCTCAGCCTCGCCCCTTCAGGCGTCCCGTCCGCCATGCCGTTGCCGCATCCCTCTCGATTGCGGGTGCAAAGGTAGGTTGTTTTTATTTATCCGCCAAATGTTTTTGACATTATTTTTTGAAATATTTTTATTATTTCTGTTTCTTATTGGTTTCCAACAATTTAGTCGTTGGTGTTTTTTTACAATAGAGTCCCTTACTTTTGGCTTGACCCAAAAGTAAGCAACCAACGGTCACTTAGCGAAGCGTAAAGTAAAAACTCAAGGCTTACGCTGCTGGCCTACTCCGTTCATTGCGTTCGCTGTGCGCGCCTAAAGCCGTTCGCTCCGCTCACTTCGACGGCGCTCTGGACGCTCTCTCCATTCTCTCCGTTTTACGGCCACCAGCGAATGCCGGGCTTTCTTCCTTTCTGCCTTCTTTGCTTCTTCCACACCGGCTTCCGCTTCGCTTAGCCTTCCTTCTTCTTTGCCTCCGCTTTCTCGTGTTATTGGAGGTTTGCCGTAGTAATAATACTTATTATAATGGGGTCTCTGATTATTTCCATGCTATTATAATAGCGTTTAAATAGCGTTTTAATACCGTTTAAATGGTGTTTAAACAGGGGGCTCGTTTTTTCGATGAGTTGACCTCTTTTCAAAAAGGTGGTATGCTTTTTGGGAAAAGGTAGTATGCTTTTTGGAAAAAGGTCGTATGCTTTTGGAAAGCCACAGACAGCTTTTGCAGATTGTCGGCAGTCTTGTCCATCCGTTTCTGTTTTGCCTGTTGAGCATTATTGGAATATGTATTAGAGGATGTGACACGACTGTTGTCTCACTCAGGTATGACCATCAAGGAGTTTGTAAAAGCACACCTTGGTACTTCTCCTACAGAATATAGAAGGACAAAAGGCAAAAACGAGAGGTAGTTTATATTTTATTGACGATGGCATTTTTAAACGTACCGTTGTTTTTCAAAAAACATTGGACGTTTTCAAAAATTCCTCGTGATGTTTTTGAAAAAACAACGGTATGTTTTTTCGGCACATTTTATCCTATTTTTAGTGACGAATCCCGGTTCGCTATTATGGCACACCGGCTTTATCTCAACTCCTTGCCATGATAATAACGGCGACTCCGACGATGAATGCTATGAACATGCATGCCAATAATGCTTTCACCATGCCGTTGCTTCCTTTGAATTCTTTCCAAATGAAAATGCCCCAGAGAGCGGCTATCATTGGTGCGCCTTGACCCAATGCATAAGAGATTGCAGGTCCGAGGTTGGCATCCTTGCTTGAGCAAATATAACTAAGGGCTGTACCAAGTCCCCAAACGCAACCGCCTAATACTCCAACCAAATGAGTGGGAAGAGTCCCCTTGAAATAGTCCGCATAGCTGACAGGCTCACCCGACACTGGTCGCTTCATGGCTATTGTCCCAAAAATGAAGTTGCTAAGGAATGCTCCCAATGTACAAAGGAAGAATGCAGTGTAAGGAGTTCCCATTCCCGCTTCAGGCGTTGTATGCACCAAATCCATCGCTTTTGCCACAAGCGGATAGAACACACCCATCAAGATGCCTGAAACAATGGTGAATGCCAATCCCTTCTTGCTGAAACCAGCTCCTGATGATTTGGAATTCTTGCCCGAAGCTATGCCGTTGCAAATGACGGATGCCAAGACAAGTCCTACACCCAAACTGAGAAGGACGGGATTACCTGTCGGAGCCAACATATAATTCAAGAACACGCCCAGCACAAGCGCAATGCCCAATCCGATAGGCCAAGCAATGGCTAAACCGGAAATAGAGACTGCTGCCGTAAGCAAGATATTGGCGGCATTGAAGATGGCACCACCCGCAAGGGCACTTCCTATAAGTGCGCCATCCATTTGCATAAGGTTTTCAACAAAAGGCTGGCCTTGTTCGCCGTGGCTGCCTAAAGTAAAGCCCAATAAAAGGGAGAACAACAAGATGCCAACGCAATAATCCCAATAGAACAGTTCATAACGCCAAGTCTTTCCGGCAAGCTTTTGGGTATTTCCCCAACTTCCCCAGCAAAGCATAGTCACGATACATAGCAAAACAGCCAGGGTTCCATTTGTAACAATAAACATAAGTATATTTCTTTAGATATTAATATTTCCCTTATCCGAACACCTCTTGACTGGTAGGCACGGAAGGTTGAGCACCCACACGAGTCACGGCAATGGATGCCGCTTTGTTCCCCACTCTAATAGCATCCTCCCAAGCAAAACCTTTGGTGAGGGCCACACACAATGCCCCACAGAAAGTATCTCCTGCCGCAACAGTATCCACTGCCTTGACCGGGAAAGAAGGAACCAATATGATTTCATTATCCTTACAAGTATAAGCCCCGTCCTTTCCTGCGGTGATAACGACTTGTTCGATTCCCATGGATTGGATGGCCTTGATAGCCTTGCCTGCACTTTCCAGATCTGTCACTTGGACACCCGTCATATAAGCCGCTTCCGTTTCATTAGGAATAATGATATCCACATGGGAAAGTAATTCGGCTGGCAAAGGATCTTGCGGGAAAGGAGCAGGATTGAGCACGACCTTCACCCCGTTTTCATGAGCAATCCTTGCCGCCGCGATAAGGGCAGGCAGTGGCGTTTCCAATTGCATCAGCAATATTCCCGCCTCCTTGATGTCCTCTTCTGCTGCTTTGATATCTTCTTCCGAAAGAAGGGCATTAGCCCCGGAAGCCACAATAATCGTATTCTCTCCATTTTTATCTACTGGAATAAGGGCGACACCCGAAGCCGCACCCTCTATCATTCTCACATGAGTCGTATCCATCCCTTCTTGTTGAAGGATGCCGATTGTCTGATGCCCGAACGCATCATTGCCCAAACAGCACACGAAGACGGCTTCACCCCCCAAGCGAGCCACTGCCACAGCTTGATTGGCACCTTTGCCTCCTTGGGCTGTAAGGAAGTTGTTTCCCATAAGGGTTTCACCGGGAAGCGGGAAATGGTCTACGCGCACCACCATATCCGTATTGCTGCTCCCCACAATGACAATTCTGTTTTTCATCTCTTGGATATTTAGAAATATGTATGGACAAATATACAAAAAAAAGCAGCGTTTTCCATTCGCCCGCCTATTTTTTGCATAATCTTTCACATATTGCTTCTCCCCGGCTTCCAGCGTTTGGATTCAACTGCCTGCTTCCTTTTAAGATTTCCTTTCCGAAACGGCGGGTCAATTCTGATTTGTTTCATGGTTTAAGATTACTTCCTCTGGCAAAAGATTTCTTTAAAAATTCAGGTAGTTTTGTGTAGCGAAATCATCTATCTTGTGTTATATATTATGTAAACAAGAACAAAAAAGAAGAATGACGTGGGAACACAAGAGTTTATCAAAAGTGTAAGCAGCCAGCGGGACGGTTTGTTCAGGCAGGCAATGCACTATCTTGGAAACGCCTCTGATGCGGAGGATGCCGTCCAAGAGACTCTTTTGAAATTGTGGACGACACGCGAGCGGATAACGGATGCGACAAAGATGCGGAACATGGCTTCTGTTATATGCAAGCATGTGGCACTCAATATGCTTCGTGATGCAAGGCAGACCGTGCAGATAGAGACAGTCGGCAATCTTGCCTATGTCGATACTCCACAAATACAATTGGAACACCAAGAGAGCCTCCGGATACTCAAACAGAGCATCGGCGCACTCAGCGACAAGCACCGTGCCATTATCAGGATGCGCAATGTGGAGAACATGCCGTATGCCGATATTGCCCAAATACTCGGCACAACCGAAAGCTCGGTGCGCGGGATGATAAGCAAGGCGCGAACGGAACTTTTAAAGAACTTAAACAAGACAAAGCAATGAAACACTCAAGAGATTACATAGCAGGACTGTTGGACAAGTTTGTTGACGGATTGACGACAGAAGCGGAGGAACAGAATCTTGCCGAATACTTCGATACTGCCGATGAGATTCCAACGGAATGGGAATCATATAAAGAGATGTTCATGAGTTTCAAGACTGATGGATATGACTTCAGCGAAGAAGAGGTGGAGGCATGGATTGCACCGGAAGCTCCAATGCCCGCAACCCCTAAACATTCTATGAACATGTGGCGCTGGGCCGCCGCAGTGGCTTCTGCTGCGGCAGTGGTGGCGTTCGTTGCCATACATTCATGGACATCTGCCAATGAGACACCTGTTGCCAGCGAAAATGTTGTCAAGAAGGTGGATAATATCATAGCGTCCGTCACGTTTCCCGATGAACAGGTGGAGCGTTATGAGATAAGGAAAGTGGGAGAAGCTAACATTGTCACCAAATATTTTGACGACGGGACATCCGCCTCCTTCATTGTCTCGTGTACAGATGGCGAGTCGGGCTATCTGCTGATAGCACTTAATGAAAACAATTAACAACTATAAAATTATATTCGTATGAAAAGGTTTATCGTCCTTACATTCATTGCGATTTTTGCGGCAACCATGTCGTATGCGCAGGAAAACATTTTTATTATCAACGGCAAGAAAGTTGAGAATTTCGACGGTTCGCAACTCTCCGGAAAGAAATCTTGTCATTCCGCATAAACAAGACTGACAATGGCGAGATTTACACCATATACACGGATGAGTTATTGCCTGACAGCTTGAAAAACAGAATTAGCCAAGTGACTACAAATGTGTATGAAATCACGAAGGGAACGCCAACCGGTGCAGAGAAGTCCGCCAAGGAGGGAAAGACAGAGGTGCATGTTGATGTCCTCTCCACCAAGCCCCTGATAATCTTGGACGGGGAAGAGTACAACGGGTCGCTTAACGACATAAAGCCCGAAGACATCAAGTCCGTCAACGTATATAAGGCTGGGAACGAAGTTGCCAATGCATACGGAGAAAAGGGCAAGAATGGCGTGATGAAGATATTTACCAAGGCAAGTGAAGACAGTATCTCATATATCATTAATGGCAAGCCGGCATCATCCAAAGAAATGAAAGAGATTTCATCTTCAAACATCTCAAGTGTCACCGTGTTGAAGCGTGGTTCGGAGGCGGCTTTGAATCATGGGGAAATTGGAAAGAGACATAACATTGTCATAATAAAAACAAAGTAATGAACCCTCTTAGTGGCAAAGCCAGTAAGTCATAAATCCAACACACTTTAAAGGCGATGTGTCCAATAGTTGTTACGGCACATCGCCTTTTTATTCACCTAAAGTTGCATCAGAACCTGCTAAAACGACCAGCCGAAGCCGATGTACGGATAGAAAGCGTACTTTTTAAGCCCGTACTTGTCACCAAAGTTAAAGGAGGGCGACACACCGGTGCGGAACATGAAGCCTTTGTCACGCTGATAGCGATAACCAATGTTGCCAAACATGAAATAGCCGAAGCGGGTGCTTGACGATGTCCAATACTCTATCCTTCCTTCTGTTTCGGGGGGAGTCGGCTCATAATACACCCCGGTCGTCTCCTTGATATGATACACGCCCAAGCTCGTGCCAAAGCCCACTTCCAACTTGCTGCGTTTCTTCCCAAGCAGATAATTCAACTCCAACGGGACACCCACGCCGTTGATGTTTTGGTCAAACAACCCCGAGTTGTTGCCATAGCCATAGCCGATTCCCACACGATAACCCAATCCCGAGTTCCCTTTGAAACGGCTGTCATAGTTAATGCCCACCACGTTTTGAGCACCTAATATTTCCACAGACAAACTGCGTGTCTTGTCCTGCGCAAAAACTGCCGAAGAGCAGCAGAAAGCAATTAATGATAATGCAATATTTCTCATTGAATGTTTTTTACCTGTTCTTTTCAAGGACATGTGCCCAAAAAGTACATTTTAATTCCGCGCCAAAGATATCATCATTTTAGTGAACGGCAATAGCGCATCTTGTTAAATAGAATGAATGCGTTTTCGAATTGTCGGACAAGGAACTGCACCGGAATGGTTAACGGCAAGGATTTCCGGTTAGAAATTCAGAAAACGGAATTATGGTAAATGCTTCCGGATTTCTGGTATAAGGATTATGCGATAAAGTAAGTAAATTTGCACTTGATAAAAAGTTGAAATATCAAGGGATTATGAAGGAGATATTTATTAATACAGTACAAGATTTTAACGATTACTACGGATTTGAGACACTCCATCCGTTGGTAAGTGTCGCGCGGTTCGATAAAGAAAGGAAGTTGGAGGAAGCTCTCTACCATTACGGGCTCTATGCGCTCTTCTTGAAGGAGAACAAAGGCTGCCAGCTCTCTTATGGCCGCACGAAATATGACTTCGACGAGATGACGGTCACGAGTTTTGCACCCGGGCAAGTCATTCACGTGGAGCCCAATCCCGATGTCACGATTCCCAAATGGACAGCCCTGCTGTTCCATCCCGACCTACTCAAAAGGACTTCCTTGGGCAAGGAAATCGGCAGATACGAGTTCTTCGACTACACCTCCAACGAAGCCCTCCATCTTTCGTGCGGGGAGATTGAGATATTCCGTGGCGTGCTCGACATGATCCGCCAAGAATTGCACCGCAGCATCGACAAACATTCACGCGAATTGATTGTGAGCAACATCGAATTGCTCCTCAACTACTGTCTCCGCTTCTACGACCGGCAGTTTGTCACCCGGGAGGAAATCAACCATACGGTAGTGAAGAAGTTCTCTTCCCTTCTCGATGAATACCTCTCAGGAAAGGCAGCGGAGGAAGGGCTTCCATCGGTGGCTTATTTTGCCGAAAAATGCTGTTATTCGCCCAAATACTTCGGAGAGTTGGTCAAGACGGAGACGGGCAAGACAGCCAAGGAATTCATCAACGACCGTGTGCTTCGTTCAGCCAAGCAGTTGCTCGACGACGACATGCTCTCAATCGCACAAGTGAGCCAGCGGCTCGGCTTTGAATATCCCCAGCATTTTGTCCGCTTCTTCAAGGCTCAGACAGGCAGCACGCCAAGTGAATATCGTAAGAGGGCATAATATCAGCATAAACAAGTTATGAACCGGATTATTCTAATCTCGATAATAAGCATTTTATCACTTCCTATCATGGCACAAAAGAAAATAGTACAGACAGCAGGACGCACCCAATTGGGCGAGTTCGCTCCAGAGTTTGCCCGTCTCAACGATGACATCCTTTTCGGAGAAGTATGGAGCCGCAACGACCTCCTTTCTCTTCGCGACCGCAGCTTGGTGACAATCACCGCCCTCATCAGCCAGGGCATCACCGACAGTTCGTTGAAATATCACCTGCAATCGGCAAAAAGCAACGGCATCACCCGGACAGAAGCGGCAGAAATCATCACCCACATAGCGTTTTACGCCGGATGGCCCAAAGCCTGGGCAGCTTTCAATCTTGCCAAGGAAGTTTGGAATGAAGATGTGAAAGGCGAAGATGCCAAGGCTGCATTCCAACGTGAGATGATATTCCCAATTGGCGAACCCAATACCGCATACGCAAAATATTTCAAGGGGAACAGTTATTTGGCTTACCTGTCAAAGAACCAGATACCTTTCGCCAATGTCACCTTCGAGCCGGGCTGCCGCAACAATTGGCACATACATCACGCCACAAATGGAGGAGGGCAGATGCTTGTGGGTGTTGCCGGATGCGGTTGGTATCAAGAAGAAGGCAAACCGGCACAAAAAATCCTGCCTGGCACAGTCACCCATATTCCTGCCAACGTGAAGCATTGGCACGGAGCGGCAAAAGAGAGCTGGTTTGCTCACCTCGCCTTCGAAGTCCCTGGCGAGAACTGTTCCAACGAATGGTTGGAACCGGTCAGCGATGAGGAGTATGCTTCAATCCATTGAACGAGTCGCAAATCGTGGTCTGTTGTCATTTCCTCTTTGCCGAGGGAAACAGCGTCCTGCTTGCCGGCTTACTTCTAAAGTGGACAAAGAAGGCTGTAACCTATCCAAATATCATGCAAATAGGGTAAACATGAAGACAGAAACTCAGCTATTAGAATGGGTTGTAATATCCGTGTGTCTTGCAACGGTGTTTAACGGCGTTAAAACAGCATTAAAATGGTATTTTAACGCCGTTTTAAACAGTGCTTAAATGCTATTTCTCCTTTATTTTTTGAAATTTTGAAAATGGTAGACCCTTAAATTCCCCTTAAAGGGAAAGTTGCCAAGCTGCCTAAAATTTTTATTTCGACACAGCTCTCAATTTTAATATTTCGCTATAAATTCACCAAAATATTACCCCTTTGGAATCAATAATATTTTGTAATTTTGGCGGACGGTTCTTCCTTGAAGTTCCACAAATACCCATACAATTGATAATATGAGACAACACAAAAACTATCAACAGATTATAGAGCATATCTGTAAAGAGATCCAACCATACGCAAAAGAGGGGAAACAGGCGGATTATATCCCTGCCCTTGCCAATGTAGACCCCGACCAGTTCGGCATTTACCTGAGCTTGCTGGACGGGGGAGACAGCATGTATGGTGATTATGATACCAAATTCTCCATTCAAAGTATATCAAAAGTGTTCTCGCTTGCCATTGCTTTAAGCATAAAAGGGAAGGACTTGTGGGAACGTATCGGGAAAGAGCCTTCCGGTTCCGCTTTCAACTCGTTGGTCCAATTGGAATATGAGCACGGCAAGCCCCGCAATCCTTTCATCAATGCCGGAGCAATCGTGTTGGCTGACGTATTATTATCCAACTTGGATAATCCCAGGGAGTTTTTCATCAACTTTGTAAGGAAGTTGTGCGGGAATGATGCAGTCAGTTATTCCCTCGATGTGGCAGAGTCGGAATTCGGATGCGCCTATCTGAATGCTTCCATCGCCTATCTTCTCAAACACCATGGCAATTTGGAGAACGACGTGGACGATGTTCTCCGTTTCTATTGCATGATGTGCTCTGTGGAGATGAGCTGCAAAGACCTGTCGAAAGCGTTTATTGCCTTTGCCAAAAGTGACGAGCCGTTCTCTCATGCGGGGGTGAACTTGAGCGTTTCAAGGGTGAAACGTATCAATGCCATCATGCAAACTTGCGGCTTCTACGACGAAGCGGGGGAATTCTCCTTCCTTGTCGGCCTGCCTGGCAAGAGTGGTGTCGGTGGCGGCATCGTGGCAATATATCCGTCACGCTATTCCATTGCCGTATGGTGTCCTAAACTGAATGACAAAGGAAACTCCATCATGGGATTCAAAGCTTTGGAATTGTTCACGACAGAAACGAGCGAGTCTATATTTTAGTTTAATAAAAAGACGGTTCGTCAGAGAAAGCAACGTAGCCGTTTGCGATTATGACACAACGAATTTAAGGTTCGTCAGAATTAGCAAAATGCAAGGCGCTGAGGATGAGACCGACAGGAGTTTACTGGTGTAAATGACTGAGGTCGAATTCCGAAAGCAACGAAGCAGTTTGCAATTATGACGAACCGACTGATTTTATTCAGGCACATATATGATGTTCCCATTTTCCAACTGATAAGCGACACCCACCCGTTTTCCTTTCTTATGGGATGCACCCTCTTCCGTCGGAGTATATTTTTTGATTTCCTTCCCCTCTTTCGTGATAATCTCCATATTCTCCTTCCCCGGATTCTTTATCATGGTAAAGTCCTCTTGGGAGAACATTTCAGTCATATTGAAGCGGGTGACCAATGCCACCATAAGGGCAACGGCAAAGACCATTGCCACATCGAAGAGGTTCGCCATCGTCCCCATCGGGTCCGAATCGCTGTCCGAATGAAGCAATCTATTCCTTTTCATGATGATCTGTTTCTGTAATTGTCTTATGGAAATACTCCAAGTCGTTCAATTCCCGGGAGAGCCAACGCTGTTTGACCTGCAACGTTATGATGCCTATGGCAGCGATGACCATTCCCACGACTGTGGTCGCAAAAGCCACTTGCATATTATAAGCCATGGAAGAAATGTCGCCGTTGGCCAAACCGACCAAAGCAGGTCCCATGGGAATAAGTGTCCCCATCAATCCCAACATCGGGCCCAATTTGGCAAGGATACGGGATTTGCCCAACTCCCTCTCCGCTTCCACCTCGTAATTGGCCAAAAGCCTTTCACAAAAAAAGCAGGCTGCGAACGGTGTTCCGACAACTCGTTCAAGCATTTCGTGAGAGGGAAACTGGAGGCTTTGGGGAGATGGCGCAACATCTCTGCACAGTTTTTCCCCGTTGATGGTGTCCAACATGACATTGAACTTTTTTTGCAGCTTCGTGCGTTGGTAAAACTCCCCGAAGAAGCCACCTATCAAAAGGAGGGACCGGAGAAAGAAGAGCAGAAGCAGGACAATCACGGGAACTAACAACCCGTTAGAAATCCAAAAGAGTGTGTTTGATATCGTTTCCATATTGAATAATGATTAATAGCCAGTAAGTATGATTGTAAGGATAAGGACAAACAGGTTGACCACGAAGAGCAGTTCCAACCGCAACGATTGCCCCGGCATCAGCCTCTTGACCCCTTCCGCACCGCAACCGACAACCAACAATGCGGCACCCGATGCCATCCAAGGCAATGTCTGGAAGTTGATTCCGGGGACGGAATACAAATCTTGGAGAGGAGGAAACAGCCCGACCCTCCCACCAAGAGACCCGGATAGCAAAGGAGCAAAAACCTGCCCGACCGGGCGAACAGGGATTCTGTCCGGAAGGAGGCGGCAACACGGCTGAAGCAAAAACCTATCATGATGGCGGCTTCCAACGTGATGCAGACGGAGAGGTCCAACAATTGCGGACGATACGTGATAAAACGGGTCATCCATGTGGGCGGAAGCTCCGTAATCCAAGGCGTGACTAATCCCATGAAGAGTGCGCCGGCAACGGCAACTGCCACTTTCCCCCATAAAGGGTAAAAGCTGACCTTCAGCAGGAAACTTCCTGAAACGAACAGGACTAAAAGATAGACGATATACTCCATGATTCAACCCTCCTGTTTATTCCTTTTGCGAACGAGAAAAGCCAACGCCACGAATGCCACGCAAACCAATGCGCCGATGATGATGCCGTTCCGCTGACTCTTCTTGAGTTGCTGCCCGGCTTCCATCTTTTGCTCTTTCAGGACGACCTCTTTCCCTGCGCTCTTCTCCAACGTCCTCTTCATGACCCGGGCATAACTCTCCTTTGCCTGACCTTCCAACTGGTTGGCGACATAGGAGCGCAGCTTATCATTGCCACAGACAAATTCCGTGCAAGCGGCACCCTGTTCCGTTGTCATTTTCGCATGCAGCCCGGCAGTCTTTTCCAACTGCTCTTGGGTTGCTTTCCAATATCCTTTCCGGGCACTTTCCAACAAAACAGCTGTCATGCTTTGGTAAGAGGCTGGATTGACACGGCTGAAGTATTCATAAATGCCCAAATGGTTTTCATCTTCCACATACATCTTATACAAATCATTGAACAGTTCTTTGTCGAGGGCGGAAGG
Source organism: Phocaeicola vulgatus (assembly GCA_022009975.1). Classification (GTDB taxonomy): domain Bacteria; phylum Bacteroidota; class Bacteroidia; order Bacteroidales; family Tannerellaceae; genus Parabacteroides. The sequence goes on from CP091733.1 coordinate 1,738,815, forward strand.
ACGCGTCACGTTCCACCCGAAAATGTTACGGAAGATTTCTCCAAACATCTGGGCTGTGCCGGCTCCTCCTTTCATCCTCTCCTGGATAAATGTCGGATTCAATATCGTGGACCTCGTCTCGACCGAAATAGCCTCTTTTGCCTCTTGCAGGCGGCGGTTGTTGCGGTTGCGGTAATCAGCCATATAAGCATCCGGCTCTTTTCCAGTCACCGTCTTGACCGTCAATGAAAGCCCGCCGGTAAATTCATAGACATGATCCAATGAGATGGGTCCCCACGTATTGCTCTGCCGTGGCTGGATGACCACATCCGTTTCCGTCAAAGCAGAAGCGAACAGATCCTTTTGGAAACTTCCCCAGTTCTCATCGTCGCCATAAGTAGCTCCCATGTTATTCAAAAAGCCCTCTGCAATCTCCTTTTCATCCTCCCAAGAACCGCTGCTCTCCGTGTAACCTAAAATGCCTGTGCTGTATCCGCTGTTCACCGGGCCAAAGACACGCATGATAGACATTTTGCGCGCCTCCTTCGGTGCGATTCCTTTATCCATCAATGTCTTTTCTTGCAACAATGTGCCGGAAGCGACATAATTGGGATAGGCTTCATCGGGCGATTCCGACGCCAAGCGCACGGCATCCGTCAGCAATTTCAAGCAAGAGCCGGCAATGTCACGCAACTGGCCGGAGATTTGGATGACCACATTGATGCGAGGACGCCCCAACTCTTCGCTCGGAATCAGCTTTAAATCCACCACCCTGCCTTGGTTGTCACGAACCGGTTCGATTCCCAACATCCAAAAAGCCTGCGCCAAGGTCGCTCCTTCGGTCGTGATAAACTCCCCTGCCCAGAAAGTGTAACTTACTTTCCTCGGGTATTCGCCATGCTTATTCCTGTATTGTTCAATAGTTGCTTCCGCCAAACGTTTCCCGTCTTCCCAAGCCCTTGGATTCGGTGCCATTTCCGCATTGATACTGTACATGTTGCGCCCTGTCGGAAGGACATTCGGATTGAGGACAGGATCACCACCCGGTGCAGGATAAATGACACCACCTCCCAATGCCTTCACCATGGCATCCATCTCGTTCACCGTGGAGGCTAGCAATTGTTCCCGATAAAGCAAAGCCGGTCGCAATTCCGGAGCTACTTCCATCGCATCTTCCGGCAGGTTCTGCAACAAGGCTTTCAACTGGGCTTGTGCTTTCGGCAAATAATGGTGTGCGACATATTTGAAATCCTGCAACTGTTCCGTCGTGATTATGCCTTTGTCCTTGTCCCGTTTGGCATACTCATAAGCCAACGGATCGGCAGCGACCGCCATAGTGGTGACCCGCAGCTCTTCCGGGGAATAGGGTTCACCCATCGTGTAATAAGCACCGATAGTCTTCTCGTTGGCAATCTCCTCGGCAAAGGCATCCAACTGTTCCAGCTCCTCCCTCGTATAAGGTTTGTCCGGAATCGAATCCAATCCCAAATCACGGGAAAGCCCCAACCGCATCGCCTCCTCCTTCACTTGTAACTCCAATGAGGGAAGCCCTTTCAGGTCGTTGTCCAACAACTTATGGATGCCGTCCAGCAAAGTGCTGTAACGTTGCCGCATCCCACTTTCCGCATAAGGAGGAGTCAAGTAAGTCACCAACTCGGCATGAGTGCGCCGCTTGGCAATGATTCCTTCGCCCACGTTCCCTGTCGTATAGAAATAGAAATGGGGCAAGTTCCCGACCAACACTTCCGACCAGTCCGCTTGGGAAAGCCCGACATTTTTACCCGGCGTATATTCCAAGTTCCCATGCGTGCCGAAATGGATAAGGGCATCTGCCTTGAATCCTTTCTTCATATATAAATAAGAAGCCAAATAGCTATGAGGCGGTGCGACAGGCATTCCATGAACCAATTTGAACTCGTCTTCCCCCAATGCCGGGCGTGGCTGCGGGAACAATAAGATATTCCCATATTGCAAGCAGGCGACGGCTATGCTGTCAGGAGTCGCCAACAATTCTCCGGGTGCGGCACCATATCGGTCCGTCACCTCTTTGTATTTATGGGGAAGCAGTATCTCTTTTGCCCATGTCTCATATTGCCGTGTGCTCAGCCAAACGGGATCGCCTGTCTTTAAGAATGTCTCCTGCGCTCCTTTGGCATAACTTCCCATGACCGACCCTTTGCGATTCAGCTCTTTTTCGAATGCCTCTTCGGTTGCGGGCAGACCATCCACCCGGTAACCTTCCCTTTGCAGCCGCTTCAGGAAGTTATAGATGGAAGGAGCCACTTCCATTCCACTTGCCAAAGGGCATCCTTCCCTGGAAGTCTTGAAATAACAGATTGCCACTCTCTTCTCCCGGTTGGGCATCTCCCTCAGACGCATCTGGCGGGTAAACAAATCCATGAAGGAGTTGATGCGTTCCGGCTCAGGCGTGTATATGAAATAGCCCTCTTTGTTCTCATTCAAGGTGGAGATGCAGAGAGGCGCAATAGCCCCGTCAATCTCCGGGATGACGACTCTCGCCGTCAGCGTCCCGCCAATCACCGGCTTGTTGGCATCCATCCACTCTTCGTGGGATTGCATCAATGGATAAGGCATGAATAATAATGTATTCTCTTGATACAACCATTGGATCAACGAGTCATTCCCCAATCTGCCCATCGGCAAATAGACCATCGCATCCGGATGGAGGGAGCGGATCATCTTTTCCCTCGCCTTTCCTGAGCTTGTCATCGGATAGACATTGAATCCAGCCTGAGTAAGCCGGGAAATCAAAGTATCGACATGGGCGCGATTCCCTTCTGTCGGGAAAGTGACCCCGGAAAGAAGCCCGACCTTGCGGCCGTTTTCATGATAGAGGTGATTCTTTTGGAGATATTCCGTCAATTGCCCCTCCGTCTCGAAATATTGGCCATATTCCAAATGGTAATACATATTCTTGGGCAAATGGAAAGGAGGATTGAAATCATGGTCGCCCCATTTATAAGGAGTAGCCAACTCCCGCATATATCGCAAAACATTGCGGTAGTTCTGCCTGCAAGCATTCTGGTAATAGGCTTCCAATCCCTTTATCTGCTCCTCGGAGAGGTTGTAATTGACGATGAAATTAAAATTGCGCAATGAATTGGTGAAAATAGGAATCCCTTTGGCTGCCGCCTTTTCCAGCTCAGCCACTTGTGCCTCGTTCAAGAAGAGTCCACGGCCATACATCATGATGGCGTCATAAGCGGAAACGTCCGCCAGCGCTTCCATCGGGATGCACGTCACCCGGATATCTGCACAATCGTTGTTCAAGGCAATATCTGCCGCCTGCGAAGGCAAAGGATTGACAATGAGTATCCGTGTCGGAGACATCCAGCGATGCCAGACGAAGTAACTAACCATGACCAATAAAGCCACGCCAACCGTAAATAGGATGCCTGTTTTCCTTTTCATCATTCTCTTTTTATTTTCTTATATTTCTTCCTGATATAATAAACGCTAAGGGCGACACCTGTGGCAGAGACCATCGTCCCGCCCAAAAGCAATACCCAAAGCAGTCCTTTTCGCAACATTCCATTGGAGTTCAGCCCCGGCAACCGCATCCGATGCAAAGCGGTGTATGTCCAATATTTCCATCTGGCAGCAGAGTCCACCAACCTTATTTGTGCCGTCTTCGGATGAATATAAAGGACACTGTTGTTGGCATCATTTATTTCCACTTTCCAAACCGGCAATTGGGACTGCCCGCGATACATGGCACTCATGTCCCGGTAGTAAGTTTCAAAATGGTCCAATGAAGAGATGCGGACAGCCGGCAGTTGGAGAGTCGAATCCTTTTTACTCAACTTGCGGATAGCGGAATGGACATCCTCTTCCTTCAAATCCAACGGCTTCATGATGGAGTCGGCAGCATCGATATACCACACCTTCTTATCCTCTTTCAGCGTATAATAGGGATGATTGCCAAAGCAACTCCATTTGATTTCCTTTGTCTTGGGATATTTAGCCAACACTTCCCGGTAATCCACCCTGTATTGTTCCGGTGCGACAGCCAACGCTTGTATCTTTTTAGCAGGACTCGCCGCTTTTTTTCCATTCGGAGCACTCCATTCCGGAGTCCCGTTCAACGACATCATTCCGCTGAAGGTGAATGTCAAGACAAACAGCCCGAAGAAAATGCCCGTCACATAGTGCCAATGGTACCATCTCTTCTTATATGGAGAAAGGTCGGATGAGGGCGGCAGCGGTTTTTCTTCCATACATCCACGGTTATCCAGCCTCCGGCAAATACCATCAAGCAACCCAAGATCGTCAATGTAAAGATTGTCTTTCTCCATAAATTAGTGTCTTGGCGCAACCATGAGAAGTAAGCCCAATGGGGAATGGCACTCAACCACGCCCAGACCCGCTCTTTATGGGTGGAAAGTTGCAGGGCTTCACCGCTATGCGAACTAACATACAGTTCTGTCTTCTCTTTATCCTTAAAATGTATTTTGTAGATAGGCAACTCCTTTTTCAATTTCTCAAAAGGAATCCATGTGTCTAAGGCTTGGAGTGTGTCGATTCGGGCAATCGCCTCCTTGTTCCATAAGGATGCTTTCCGAAGAATTAGCGTTTTATCTATAGGGAAGATAGTGTCGGATGAGGTTGCCGGTAATTTCAGTTCTCCTTTATGAGTCCTGACTTCAAAGAGCGTTTGTCCCAATGAGCGGTTAAGGGACAAAGAACGAATCTTTTCACCTTGGAGTCGCCCTGTCACCTCTGCAATGTCCGGCAAAGAATCGGTAGTCTGGGTTAGTAATTCTAACTTTTGTAATTTCTCCTTCTCACTGACTCTCGGAAAACGATGATACATCATGACGAAAGCCGAAAGGAACCAAACGAAACAAGATACTGAGCAAAGTGCCCAGTATCCTGTGAATCGTGTACATTAGTTTAGTTAAAAACTTCATGTGCATTTTGTTGTTAATCGTTCTCGATGACACGGATCATATCGAAGAAGAAGCCACCATCCACTTCAGCTCCCTTCTCAACGTTTCCGCTCTCGATATCATAGATATACATGATTGAGTTCTTATCCTCTTTCGTATTCGTGCCAAAGTAAACCTTGTTGTTGAAGATGACAGAACGTTGAGAGAATCGTCCACCGCTGTATGCCAATTCTTTTCCACCGAAGCTCATGCGGCTCTTCTCGCCTGTTGCCAAGTCCAAGATAGCATAATAGTGGGAATAACCATCGATATCTGTCGGTTTCAGTTTTCCTACAGCAGGAGCTTTATCGTTGCGGGCATAGATAAATGCCTTGTTGTTGCCCAAATATTGAACTGTCAACAATTTGCCATCAGAATCTTTGTAACCGTTGTAATCCGGGTCGATTTCTGTTTCACCCGCTTTGATACGCAACAACATACCTTTCTCGATATCCTCATCCTGGAAGGCAGCAATGTAAAGGTTTCCAGCTTCGTCATACATGACAGTGTTCTGCATCAATTCACCGTATGCACTACCAGCCATTTCTGATTCTACTGGACAAACACTCTGTTTCCACTTTCATTGTTGCCGGATCAATTACAGCGACACGGAAGTTCGGCTCATTGACAGAAAATCTCGGTTTGTTTGGATCTGGAATTTTCTTAGCAAAATAGAAATAGAAGAGCTTATTGTCTGTTGGACGATAAGTCAAAATACCAGAAGTAGTGAAGGAAGTCCATCCTTCCGGAAGAGTAATCTCGCTCAATTCGCCTTCATCCAAGATTGTCATATCATTGGCATTCAACTTCGTCCAAATAATTTTACTCTTGTCGCCATTAGAAGACATGATAACCAATGTGTTATCATCCAACCATGCGTGTGTATAAGAACGAGCATTGAAAGTATTTGACTTAACCCGCTGCGACTGTACATCTATAACCTTGTTTTCCTTGATTTGGTATTTAACGAAGCGGTCGCCAGCACCCGTTCCTTTCGAGCTGTATACTTGATAGTAATACTTTCCTTTGCTGATGCTCTCCATTGTATAATATCCCAATTCCGCACCTTCACGAACGACAGTAATCGTTCCTCTGTCTGCTTTTAAAGAGGCAGTACTGTTGGCAATCGTAATGTTCTTAGCACTCATGCCACCGTGCTTGTCCACTGTCAAGAACAGGTCAAAGTGATATTTGCTTTCATCGAAAGGAGGAATGTCTTTGGTAACGTTCACTGTAGCCGTAGCTGTGAATCCGCCTTCGTCTGTTCTCACGGTAATCGTAGCTGTACCTTCAGCAACAGCAGTAACTGTTCCGTTGTCCACCGTTGCTACTTTCTCATCCGAGCTGGTCCAAGAAACAGTTTTCTTGGTTGCGTTAGTTGGCGCAACAGAAGCTGTTAATGTCCCCGTTGTTCCTTCCTTTAAATCCAAGGTTTGAGGAGCAATCGTCACACCTGTAACCGAAACGTCTTTTACTTCGTCGTCATCCGAACAAGAAGCAAAAGTGAATGCCATCATGGATACCATAAAGGCAAACAATGCAAATTTAAACTTCTTCATTTTGGTATTCGTTTTATTGGTTTAATGAATGAATAGTCTGAATTTAGCAAAGAATGCACGTCCCGGCTTTTGTAGCTTATAGTTGTCATAAGCCAACTTGTCCAAGAAGTTGCTGCACTCTACAGAGACATTGTATCTGCCGTCCGCCCATGAATAGGTCAGGTTGGCATTACAAATATGCTGTGTCGGAATCTGAGCTTTGTTCTCTTTTGCTCCGAATGCTTCCCAAGTCAAATAATACCAATGCACCCATTGGTAATTCATGCCCAATCTCAGCTTGCTTTGCGGCAAGAAAACGTTGTGGAATGTATAACAAGCCTCCGCTCCTCCGAAAACCCACGGGCGGTTCGGCACTTTATTCTTATAAGTAGCCGAAGGCTTCCCATCCGATTTATATTTCCGTTGGTTCCTTGCATCTTGGTAACTTATGTTTGCCGACAATTGCAAGTTGCTGTTCCAGTCATACCGGATTTCACCATCCACACCTTTGACATGCACAGCCGGCACGTTTCATATTGCATCATTCCCTCTTTCGGGGAAACAGTCGCTTGGATATAATCATCCACATAACGCAAAAAGCCGTTCGATTCGTAATAAAGCGTATGCCCTTTGGCAGGATGCCAAGTTCCAAATATGCCCAAATTCACATTGTCACTGTTCTCCGGTTTCAAACCGATGTTCGGATAGATGGTCGTCGCATTACCCAACAATTCCCTTGCCAAAGGAAGGCGCACGCTATGTTCATACGACGCTTTGATAGCCAATTGCTCGAAAAGCGTAAAACGGGAGCCAACGCCATATCCCGTATACTTCTTTGTCGTGCTTCCTTGCAGTTCGTCCGAACCGGTCACACTCGACAAATCCTTCTGCTCTATGTTCAAATGGTTGATATACTCCTTGACGAAGAAGGTGTTCTCCATCTTGCCCTCCCAAAGGGTTTGGTTGTATGACAATCCTACGATATGCTTTGCCAACACATCATTGGACGGAACGAATGTCTCATCAAAGTCATCGTAACGGTCATTCCCGGTACGGCTCAACATATAGTTGGCACTGATATTGTGCTTCTCTGCCAACTGGTAATCCAAGTTGGTGCGGATAATCGTCATCGGGCGTTTATAGTGGCGGATGGAACGAGATTTTCCGGTAATCTCATTACGCGAACTAACGATATAATCGCCATTCCAGTCATATTGCCTATACGCCGTGTCCGTAGTGATGGAGTGATCCCAAGTATGTGACAAGGTCGCATGAGCATTTAGCTTCTTGACAATGAAATCATTCTTTTGGTAACGAGCTGCGATGTTCCAAGCTTCGGATTCCTTTTCAGCTTTGCCGTACACAGCTGTCTGCACCGAACCGGTTTGCAACTCTTTATTCACTTTGGAATAGGAAGCAGAGACATAAAAGGCATCTGCCCAAGGCTTGTCCGTGAATCCGAACTCAATCTGTCCCAAAGCGGAAAGATAATCGTCATGGAAACGCCTGCGGTTTGTCGGCAAATATTTGCGGCTCTCCTCATCCCACAACTCCACTCCTTTCATCATGTAGTCGTTCTGGGAATAGTTGATGCCGATGGTCGGTTTGACAATCAATCCGATTTTAGGCACGACATATTGCGCATTCAAATCCGCACGGTGAGTATGGAAAGAGCCTGTCCCATAAGAGGCATCCAGATAATTCTTCTTGTCCTGTTTGGTGATGATATTAATCGCTCCGCCCAAAGCGTCCGTGCCCAAAGATGCCGGGACGACACCTTTATATATTTCCACACGGTCGATGATGTTCACCGGAAGATTCGCCAATGTCACCCCTGTGCCTTTAGTGTCCAAAGGCACACCATCCAAGAAATAACGGATGGAATTACCGGAAAGGCCATTGATATACAAATCAAAATCGGAACCGACTCCGCCTTCTTCCCTCACTTTGATACCGGATGTGCGGTTGACCAAGTCGCTCAAGTTCGTTATGGAGTTGACAATCGGAGCGACATCCAACGCATTGACGGCAAGTGCTCCCTCTTTGATCTGTTGCGATTTCGTCTTTCCATAAACCTCGACTGAATTTAAGGAAACAGAGCTCTCCTTCAATTTGAAGTTGCAACTCCTGTTCTTCTTCAAATCCACCTCTTGCCGGATGGTCTCGTATCCAATATAAGAAACAACAACCGTATAATTGCCGGACTTCAGTTGCAATGAATATTTCCCTTGGTTGTCGGAATAAGTACCCAAAGTGGTATTCTCCACCGCAATCGTAACTTGTGGAAGCGGAGCACCATTTGCATCAGTGACTTTGCCGGATAAAAGGAATTTGTTTTGCGCCCAAATCTGGAGAGAAAAGGGGGATAAGAGGAGTATAAGAAGAATCTTTCTTAAAGTGTTCATTTTTGATTTGCCTTTATAAATGTTCCATGATCCGGATAAAGGCAAAGTACAAACCTGATTCCCCTCCCTTTCGAAGAAGAGTAAAATACTTTGTATCCTATGCTTTATACCCGAAAGCATTAAATAGATATGTAATTGGCAGGTTTTCTGGCTTGTCTCATTCCCAAAAGCCTTCCCATCTTCTTTTTAATCAGACAGTGGCATTCTTTCCGGGAACTTTCATGAGATTTACAGCAGCGGGTCTGCTCAGGTCTTTCACCTGATTCCCTTAACAAGACTTGAACATCAGTCTTGAACCAATGACAGCTGCAAAGATAATAAAATAAATTTCTTTTTACCAAATAAGAGAAAAGAATCTATTTATGAAAGGGTTAGCGTAAAAGGCTATCTTGTAACGGTCGAAGCATGTGTCCATACCGACCGTTACAAGATAAACAAGCAGGATAAATTATTGTTTTTCTGACAAATATCAATCGTTCTCAACCACACGGATCATATCGAAGAAGAAGCGGCCATCCACTTCTGCTCCCTTCTCGACGTTTCCGCTCTTGATATCATAGATATACATGATGGAGTTATCATCCTCCTTCGTGTTCGTGCCAAAATAAACTTTGTTGTTGAAGATGACAGAACGTTGAGAGAATCGTCCACCGCTGTATGCCAATTCTTTTCCTCCAAAGCTCATGCGGGTCTTTTCGCCTGTTGCCAAGTCCAAGATAGCATAGTAGTGGGAATAACCATCAATCTTAGTAGGTCCTACTGGCTTACCTCCTATTTCCACTGTCGGAGCATTGTCGTTGCGGGCATAGATAAATGCCTTGTTGTTGCCCATATATTGAACAGTCAACAATTTGCCATCGGCATTCTTATAACCATTGTAAGACGGGTCGAACTTCGTTTCTCCCGCATTGATGCGTAACAACATTCCCTTTTCCATTGTATCCGTTTCCACAAAGCAAGCCAAATATAAATTGCCTACTTCATCGTACATGACACAGTCTTGCATCAATTCACCGTATGCGCTACCAGCCATTTCCGCTTCAACCGGAGAAACACTCTGTTCTTCCACTTTCATCGATTCCGGATTAATGACAGCTACACGGAAGTTCGATTCTTTGATAGCACGCATTGGATTGCCCGAATCTTTCTTTCTCTTGGCATAATAGAAGTAGAAAAGCTTGTTATCTGTTTGACGGTAAGTCAAAATACCTGAAGTTGTAAGAGATTCCCAGCCTTCCGGCACACCAATTCCTTCCAATTCACCTTCTGCCAAAATGCTCATATCGGCAGTGTTCAACTTCGTCCAAATAATCTTGCTATTGTCTCCATTGGAAGCCATGATAAGCAATGTGTTATCATCCAACCATGCGTGTGTATAAGAACGGGCTTTGTAAGTATTGCCATTTTTATCGAATTTCTGTTCCTGCACTACTTGAATCTTATTGTCCTTGATTTGGTATTTAACGAAGCGGTCGCCAGAACCAGATCCTTTCGGGCTGTATACTTGATAGTAATACTTTCCTTTGCTGATGCTCTCCATTGTATAATATCCCAATTCCGCACCTTCACGAACCACAGTAATCAATCCTTTGTCTGCGTTCAAAGAAGATGTGCTATTCACAATGGTAATATTTTTAGAGCTCATGCCACCGTGCTTATCCACTGTCAAGAACAGGTCAAAGTGATATTTGCTTTCATCGAAAGGAGGAATGTCTTTGGTTACTGTCACAGTAGCCTTAGCCGTAAACCCGCCTTCGTCTGTTTTCACAGTAATCGTGGCTGTTCCTTCTGCGACTGCGGTAACTGTTCCATTATCAACGGTTGCCACCTTCTCATCGGAGCTTGTCCAAGAAACAGTTTTCTTGGTTGCGTTAGCCGGGGCAATGGCAGCCGTCAATGTTCCTGTCGTTCCCTCCTTCAATTCCAATGTTTGAGGAGTAATCGTCACTCCCGTAACCGAAACATCTTTTACTTCGTCGTCATCCGAACAAGAAGCAAAAGTGAATGCCATCATGGATACCATAAAGGCAAACAATGCAAATTTAAACTTCTTCATTATTCTATTGTTTTACGTTTAATATAATCAAATGCAACTTTAATTATAGACACATCTCTTTTCGGGTGACAAAAGTAAAGGAAAAAATAGAATTAGACTCATATTTATAAAGGAAGAATGCACAAATACCTACTTGTAGGTATGTCTGGAAAGGTTATGGAAGTCATAATATACCTAACTAATCAAAGGGAAAGCAACACTTATAAGATGTATGCAACCATTTGATTTTTGAATCATTGTTGCCACGTATTCATTTATTTTGTCGTAATCAATTATGGTTTCCCTCCAATTTGTTATTTTCGCTCAACTTTGCTTCAATCTCTTCAATAGTCGGCATTGTGCCTTCCACCTTTTCGGGATAAAACTTTTCAAGGTCATATTCCGAAATTCCTATAGGTTGGCTACTTGATTCCAACGCATATTGAGCTTGTATGCGGTCTTTCCTTACAGATAAGCAAACCTATTGTTGGATTATCACGTCCTTCTTTGCGGAGAATATGGTTGCAAGCCACAACATAACCGCCCAACTGCCCCACATCAGCAAATTCAAACTTACCGATTTTTACTTCAATCACAACATAACAAGAGAGCGTGAGGTTATAGAAAAGCAAGTCAATGAATTTCTCGGTCTTGCCAATCTGCAAACGGTATTCTTTGCCAACGTAAGCGAAACCTGTTCCTAACTCAGTGAGGAAAAGGGTGATATTATTAAGTAATGCATCTTTTAAAATACGCTCATTGTATGGTGACGTTATTCCTGTAAAGGCAAAATCGTATGGATCTTTAGTTAACTCCTGTGCCAAGTCACTATCGGTATCAGGAAGTGTTTTCTTGAAATTGGTCAGAGCCTTACCCTGTCGCTCAAACATATCTGTACCGATAAAATTGAGCAACATTGACCTGCTCCATCCATTTTCCACTGTCTGCCTAACAAAGAAAACAGTCTTTTCAATATTATGCCGACACTTGTCTATCAACAACTTGTGATGTCCCCAAGGCACATTGAATATATCATTCTTTAATTGCTCCCCAACTTGGGGAGTAATTAAGGATTGTATTTGCTCCCCGGTTTGGGGAGTAAATGTAAGCATCGGATTATACAAGCGATAGAAATTCTTCATGTAAAGCAAATTCGTCTTGGAAAAACACTTTGCATCCGGCATAGCTTTGTGCAAATCAATAGATAAACGAGAGATGACTTTATCACCCCAACGCTTTTCCGCATGAAGTTCCACAATATCCCTGCCCAGTTCCCAGTAGAACCAAAGCATTTCCTTATTGACTTTTACTGCTGCCTTGATTTGGCTTTGGCGGTAACGCTTGCAGAGGTCTTGTACCCATTGCAAATAACTTTCATCCAAAATGTTGATAGACTTACTCATGACCATTTTCTAAATTGCTATTAAATCTCAATGCGTTAAGTTGTTCCATAATCTCTTCCTACAAACGATGACTCTCCGCAAATTGTTCGGCAAGCGTTTGCTTGTAATTTGCCATACGAACATTGAACTCCTCTTCCGTTATACCCACATAATCAATCACCTGTTGGCGGAATTAAATTGATAAAAGATTCATGTATAAAAGTTGTGCATATTGTTGATATTTAGTAAATTAAAGGTAGCTAAACTTTTAATAGACAAATATTGTATGCACAACCTATATGCAATATTCGTATAAATTCTGAATATATGCAAGCAAGTAACCGGCATTTTAGTCAATGAATCAGGGAATGTTCCAAGAAAAGGAGTGGTTCCCAGATTCTCAGACCTTAAATATACGCTAATTTAATTCCGCCAACAGGTAGCCATTTATAATTTATACAAATCGCTGGCAGCTAATAGTTCCAGCTTATTTGCTTTAAGCACTTCCGCACATTGGCTCACATTATCCGGGCGGATAATCACATTGGCGGCATCTCCTTGGGAGAATGCATACATATATTCAATGAAAATGCCTGCATCTGTTATTATCTGCATCGCCTTTGCCAATGAACCCGGCTCGTTGGGGCAATGCAAGCAAATCACATCTGCCTCGTTGACGGCGTAGTTATGTTCACGCAAAGTTTTCATTGCCTTTTCGGTGTCTGATACAATCAGTCGTAAGATACCGAAATCGGAGTTTTCCGAAACGGTAAAAGCAGACATGTTAATTCCCGCTTCCCCTAAAAGCGTGGCAACCCGAGTGAAACGACCTTTTTTATTCTCTAAGAAAATAGACAGTTGTTTTATCAGCATAATAACTCCTTTCTATACTAATTTACGATTATCAATGACATGCTTGGCTTTACCAATGCTTCTTTCAATGCTTCTTGGCTCCACAATGCGGATATCCGGCTGCAAACCAATGACGCTTTGTATCCTGTTGGCAATCTTCTTCTTCAATGCCAACACCTTACTCATTTCATCCGTATAACATTCCGGGCGGAGCTCCACCTGTATCTGGAAAGTATCCGTATTATTGACGCGGTCTATCACAATCAGGTAATGCGCTTCAAATTCAGGTAATTCCAATATAACCGACTCGACTTGGGATGGGAACACGTTCACACCGCGGATAATCATCATATCATCGCTTCTTCCCAATATCCTGCCCATGCGCACCATCGTCCGTCCGCATTCGCACTTCTCGTAAATCAAATGTGTAAGGTCACGCGTACGATAACGTAACATCGGCATGCCCTCCTTTGTCAAGGTGGTAAATACCAACTCTCCCACTTTGCCCGGTTCTACCGGCTGCAATGTCTTCGGATCCACAATTTCCGGGAAGAAATGATCTTCCCAAAGGTGCGTCCCGTTTTGGCATTCACATTCCCCACCGACACCGGGTCCGCAAACTTCCGTCAAGCCATAAATATCATACGCCTTTATATTCAGTTTGTCTTGCAACTCCTTCCTCATATTTTCCGTCCAAGGCTCAGCACCCAATATGCCCACTTTCAGTTTAAACTCCTCCAATGGAATACCCGAATTGCGAATGGTCTCTGCCAAATACAAAGCATAAGAAGGAGTACAAGCCAAAGCCTTCGCACCAAAGTCGTGCATCAGCTGGATTTGCTTCTGTGTATTTCCGCTGCTCATCGGGATGACTGTTCCTCCCATGTTCTCCACGCCGTAATGCAAACCTAATCCGCCGGTAAACATCCCATAACCATACGAAACCTGGACGGAATCGTTCTTGGTCAATCCATAAGCGGTCAAACAACGGGTTGCGACCTCTTCCCAAATGCCTAAGTCCTTACGGGTATAACCAACCACGATAGGCTTTCCGGTTGTCCCGGAAGAAGCATGCAAACGAACGATTTCAGACATCGGGACTGCCATCAACCCAAAAGGATAATTGTCCCGCAAGTCCTGTTTGACCGTGAAAGGCAACTTCACGATGTCATCGATGGTCTGAATATCTTGCGGCACCAAACCTACTTCCTGCATCTTCTTCCTATAGAATGGAGAGTTATGATAAGCATGTTCAACAACCCTCTTCAAACGTAATCCCTGTAGTTTCCGCAACTCCTCGCGGCCCATACATTCAATTGTTTCATTCCAAATCATTTGTCAATCGGTATTATATTAAGTTTTATCTATAAAACGACCTAAAAGTAATTATTATTTTCGATATTCAGCAATATATTCCTAACTTTGACGCTGTTTTTACAAAACGATAATCAAATTGTCATATATGAATAGAAACATAACTGCTCTTTACTTAATAAAACTATCTAAATGGTTCTCTTTGGTGATGCCCATTATCGTTTTATTTTTCCAAGAGCAAAAATTGGGCCTTGAAGACATCTTCATTCTTAAGAGTGTATATTCGGTTGCCGCAGTAGCTTTGGAAATCCCATCGGGTTATTTGGCGGATGTGTGGGGACGCAAACGGTGTTTGGTGTTGGGTTGCATCCTTTTCTTCTTCGGTTACCTTTGTTACTCCTTCACCGGGACATTCTTCGCTTTCCTCATTGCCGAACTTTTATTAGGAAGCGGGCAGACTTTGGTCAACGGAGCGGACTCCGCATTGTTATACGACACCGTGAAACATTATGGGCATGAGGAGGAATACTTGAAATATGAGGGACGAATCACTATGCTTGGCAATTTTGCGGAAGCGTTTGCGGGCATATTTGGCGGTTTGTTAGCTGCCGTTTCATTACGTTACCCGTTTTATGCCCAGGCTTTGGTTGCCTTTATCGGCATTCCTGCCGCATGCGCATTGCAAGAGTTCAACTTCAAAGGACAAGTGGAAAACCCAGTCGCTGAAATCATACGTATCATCAAATACTCACTGTTTACCAACCGGCACCTTTGCTGCAACATCATGTTTTCAGGAATCATCGGCGCAGCGACCCTAATGATGGCATGGTTTGTGCAACCCGTATTGATTTACCTAAACACACCGACTTCATGGTTCGGCATCATTTGGACAGTATTGAATGTTGTCGTCGGCATTGCCGCCTTTTACTCAGACCGCATCGAGCGGAAATTAGGGATGAACAAGATGAACACATTGATCCTGCTCACCATCGTCAGTGGCTATTTGACCCTCGCCTTCAATTTGACCTATTTGGATTAATCATCCTCTTCTTTTTCTACATTGTGCGAGGTTTGGCGACTCCCATATTAAAAGGATACATTAATCAATTGACATTTTCCGAGATGCGTGCAACTGTCCTTTCGATACGAAATTTCATCATTCGCCTTATGTTTGCCGCTGCTGCGCCCTTTGTTGGTTGGCTAAATGATATCTGTTCATTGAAAATAGCCCTGTTGACGACAGGTGTCATTGTCTTTTTGCCAGGAATACTTTTTTTAATTTTAAGTTTAAAGAAAGATTGATTTTTGTATATTTGCAAAACAAACATCTTAAATAATACGTATGAAACATTTGATAGCTCCATCATTGCTCTCTGCAAATTTCATGAATTTGCAACAAGACGTAGAAATGATTAACAACAGTGAAGCGGATTGGCTTCATTTAGATATAATGGATGGTGTATTTGTCCCTAACATATCTTTCGGCTTCCCTGTGTTGGCTGGCTTGAAGAACGCATGCACAAAGAAACTGGATGTCCACTTGATGATTGTCGAACCACAGAAGTTCATTCACGAAGTGGCTTCAATTGGTGCTTATATGATGAACGTGCATTATGAGGCTTGCACCCATCTTCACCGAACTATCGGCGCAATCAAGGAAGCCGGAATGAAAGCCGGTGTCACATTGAACCCGCACACACCTGTCTCTTTGTTGGAAGATATTATCCAGGATTTGGACATGGTGCTCCTGATGTCGGTGAATCCAGGTTATGGAGGACAAAAGTTCATCACGCACACATTGGAGAAGACGAAAACTCTGAAAGAGATGATTAACCGGAAAGGATTGGACACATTGATTGAAATTGACGGAGGCGTGAACCTGCAAACCGGCAAACAATTAATTGATGCCGGAGCGGATGTGTTGGTTGCAGGCAGTTTTGTATTCAAAGCACAAGATCCTATCCAAACTATCCACGAGCTGAAATCATTGTAATTAGCCACTTATATACCATTATTTTATGATAAAAAAGCAACTCATTTCTTGGTTGGGAATTTTTGTAGGTTGCACAATCATGGCAGCCGGATTCGTGTTTTTCATCAACCCGTACAACATCGTGCCTGGTGGCGTTTATGGAGCCAGCATTGTCCTTCACAATCTTTTCCCTTCTATCCAGGTGGGAACATTCGGATATATGTTCGACATTCCGTTATTGATCATATCCGTTGTCGCATTAGGTTCCAAATTGGGAGGACGCACCATTGCCGCTGCGCTCAGTACTCCTTTCATCATGAATGCCCTGTCCTATTTTGCCTATCCGACGCAAGAGGCATTGGAAAGCTTGAATCCTGCCCTCTTGTTAGGCGGGACATTGGATATGTCAGACCATCTGATGTTGGCGACGCTCTTTGGTTCCGCCGTGATTGGTATCGGTCAAGGCATCGTTGTCCGCAACCAAGCCACGACTGGGGGTAGCGACATTGTCGCCATGATTATCCAGAAATATGCCCACATCAAGTTCTCGACAGCCATTTTATTGGTCGATGCCATTGTCGTATGTTTCGGTTTGGTCGTTATCGGATTCGGTATCGGAAGTGGAGACACAGCGAGCATGCCGTCTTGCCTGTTGTCCCTCTATTCGCTGATTGCCATTTATGTCTGTTCCCGGGTATTGGCCCGTGTCATCAATGGTGCTAAAAACGACAAGCTAATCTTTATCATCAGCGACCAAGATTTGACAGAACTCCGCGAATACATCTTGAAGGATTTGGACAGGACTGCTACTTGTATTGAAAGCAGCGGATTATACAGTGGCAAGGAGAAAGAGATGATATTCTTGGTTGTCAGCTACAAAGAGGTTGCCGGGGTAAAACATAGCATCAAGCGTGCCGACCCGAAAGCGTTTGTCGTTGTTACCGATGCTTATGACACCTTTGGTGAAGGTTGGAAACAGCTTCCGGACAAAGGAGAAGTACAACCCGAATAAAGTTTGATATTTCATCACTTTTATCAATTTCTTCTAAGGTGTGTCAGAATCAGTAAAAAGCAAAGCGTCCCGAAAGCGATGCGGCAGTTTGCGGTTCTGACACACTGTTTTCTTGATTTCTCTTTCATAAAACAGGACCTCTATGGAAAATGAATTTAGGAAAAGGCCTTATTGCCGCATCCTCATCCTTTGGATTGCCGGCGTCTGTTTGGCAGCTTATCTTCCGGAACATATCCTCTTTCCCATCTTTCTCCCTTTGTGTATTGGGTTGATTCTCCTTTTGTTCCTGAGCCATTTCTCATCCCGCAATTATCCATTATACGAACAACGGGGCGATTGGGGCATTCTCTTTTCATTCCTTTTTCTGATGCTCGCTATCGAATACACCTATTTCCGTCTCCGCATTCCTGCCTTGAACTTAGCAATGCCTCTCCTTTCATTCTGCCAAGAGTGGCAAACGAGATTGCTAAGCACTTTTGACCCTCTTCCCCTCTCCGATTCGGAAAAGAGTATTTTGGGTGCTATCTGTTATGGATACAAACAGAGCCTCAGCCCGGAAATGCGGCAACAATTCTCGATGGCAGGAGCAGCCCACATCTTAGCCGTAAGCGGTTTCCATGTCGGAGTGGTCTATTCCCTTTTGCGGACAATCGGGAAACAACCTCCTTTTTCCCTTTTGCCGCCACGTGCCACATGGGTTGTATCTTTAGTCTTCATCTGGTTGTTCGCTGCCATTACCGGATCGGCTCCTTCGGCTGTCCGTGCCGCCTCGATGCTTTCCCTTGCAATCATCGCCCAAATCATCGACCGGAAGAGAGATCGGTTCAATATTGTTTGGGCTTCTGCTTTCTGGATGTTGGTCTACAACCCCTTCTATCTTTTCGACTTGGGCTTTGAGTTGAGCTACGCAGCCGTCCTGTCCATCCTGTTCTTTTATCCCCGAATCAATGAATGGTTGCATCTGACCGAACTATTCAACCCGATTGTCCAAACTGCTTGGCAATGGTTGGTTATTGCTTTAGCTGCACAGATTGGGACATTGCCTTTGTGCTTCTATTACTTTGGCGAGGTTTCATCAATTGCCCTGCTTTCCGCCTTGCCGATTACATTATTCTCCACCTGCTTGATTCCGATTTCCCTGCTTTGGAGTCTCTTATCGCTCTGCGGGTATGAGTTTCCCCTTTTGTCCTCCTGTATAACCGGATTGACACACGGTTTCTTAGGCGTTATCGAGCGGATGGGACAAATACCGCCATTCCGCTTCAATTGCCCCTATTTCATTTGGTTCTCCCCCTTACTTTATCTAATCCTCATTGGCGCATGTGTCTATATAAAGAAGAGGGAAAAGAAGAGTCATAATATAGATTCCTTTTGAGAATTATACATAAAGCAGGTAAAATGTTTTTTGCACCGTTAAAACAGTAATATAACACCGTTTAAACAGCGTTAAAACACCATTTAAACACAATCCTCAATTATTCAAGATGGCGAGCTCTTTTCCAAAAGCTCGTATGCTTTTTAGAAAAAGGTAGTAAGCTTTTGAAAAAAGGTCGTATGCTTTTTGGAAAAAGGTCGTAACCATAGGCTGGAACGAATTCCATCACGAAAGTGTCAAAAAATTGGACAGTAGTGTCAAAAAATTAGACACTTCCCAAAAACATAAAAATCATACTTCCTTATAAAATAAGCAATTACAAGTTTGGCACGATATTTGAATTAGATATAGCAGTAAACATGATGTAAAACAAAAACAAAACAATATTAAATTATGAATCCTATTCTAAGAAACTTCATGAGTATCGTGCGACGATACAAATTGGCGATGTCCCTTAACATTGTCGGGTTAGCGGCCGCTTTTGCTGCCTTCATCATTATCTCGATGCAAATTCGCTACGAACAAGGGTTTGAATCGTGCCATCCCAAAGCTTCCCGGATTTACCGTGCCGATTTGGCGACGGAGAACGGGACGAATCCCATCTTAGTCCGTCCATTTGTTTACAGCATCATCCACTCTTCTCCCTTAATCGAAACCGGAACGATATTGAATCCTTATAGCCAAAACATGTATATCACCGTAGAAAGGGACAATAAGGAAATCGGATTCAAAGAACTAATCATGACTTGCTATCCGGAAATCACGGAGATGTTCAACTTCCAAATGGTGGAAGGAAGAGCCGACTGTTTGAAAGAAAACAACCAGCTGCTTCTTCCGGAAAGTTTAGCCCGTAAATTCTTCGGTTCCGAATCGGCTGTTGGCAAACAAGTCAACATCAAGGACGGTATTATCTGGACAAAAGGAAAATACAAATACTTAACCGTAGGAGGCGTATACAAAGACTTCCCGGGTAACACCCAACTCAACAATACGATTTACACTGCCATGGGCGATGACTTCACCAAAGATGACTGGCAGAGCAGCAACTACTATTGTTATATCTTGTTGAAACCAGGCGTCTCTCCTGAACAAGTCGAAGAGAACTTTAAGCGTTCGCTTGATTTCAAACTGTTAAGTTGGTTGAATGGAGCAAGCGTCACGCTTAAACCTATCACTTCGCTCTACTACTTGAACGAATCACCGGACGGGCGAATCATGAAAGGTGGCGACCGGCAAACAACCAACCTGCTTATCGGTATTGCCTTTTTGGTCATTGTCATTGCATGCATCAATTTCACGAATATCTACATGGCGTTGGTTCCCATCCGCATCCGCAGCATCAATACCCAAAAGGTGTTAGGCAGCAGCAGCAACCATTTGCGCATGACTTTGGTTGCAGAAGCGATGCTGACAGCCTTCCTTGCCTTCTTGTTAAGTTTGGTGATTGTCTTTTACCTACAAGATTTCCATCTGCTGGATTTCGTCAAAGCCGACGTACGTTTCAGCTCACACATTCCTTTATTGATAGAAGTAGGTCTGTTATCACTGTTGTTAGGTTTAGTTGCGGGGTTATATCCTTCATATTACACCACCTCATTTGCTCCGGCATTGGTATTGAAAGGATCTTTCGGATTATCCTCCGCCGGCAAGAAATTACGCACGATGCTGATATCCGTCCAGTTCATCATCTCCATGGCATTGATTATCGGGACTGGTTTCGTCTATTTGCAGAACCATTACATGCGCCATATCGCTTTCGGCTTCAACACCGACCAAATAGCCGTAGTGGAGTTGGATAAAAGTTTGCTTAAGAAATCCAAAGATGCTTACGTCGAGGAGCTCAAATCCTATCCGGAAATTGAAGACGTATGCTTCTCCAGCCAAGTCATGGGAGAAAGAGACGGATACATGACTTGGGGCTTGACCCACAAAGACCAACAGTTCGGGATGCAAGTCTTTCCTGTCAGCTGGAACTTCTTCAAGGTAATGGGAATCAAACTGACAGAAGGAAATATGCCGACCGAAGCAGACGAGAAAGGCAATGACTTGATATTTTACGGATATAAATTTGCAAGAAGAGCTTCAAGCACAAGTAGGAGACCGGTTGGAAAAGAGCTTTTTCCAAGATTATGACCGAACTTATTTTGCAGGATTTACAGAGAATATACAGTTCTCTTCTGCCCGGGTGAAGGATAATTATGCCGTATTTGTCATCAACGACAGAAGAGATTTCATGGGAGTCACTTATATCCGCATCAAAGCAGGTGCCGACATAGAGCAGGCAGTCAAACATATCCAGCAAGCCGTTGCCCACATCGACCCGACATTCCCGATTAATATCAAGTTCTATGACAAGATATTCGACCAGCTCTACCAGCAGGAAGAGAACATGAAGCAGATGATTACCCTATTCAGTGCCTTGGCAATCCTGCTCTCCTTGGTGGGCGTGTTCAGTTTGGTGATGTTTGAAGCTGTTTACCGCCGCAAAGAGATTGGCATCCGCCGAGTGATGGGTTCAAGCATCCGGGAGATCCTCATGATGCTGAGCAGGTCTTATATCAATATCATTTTAGTATGTTTCGTGATTGCCGCTCCTGTTGCCTATTACGGAGTAAGCAAATGGTTGGAAAGCTTCGCCATCAAGACTCCAATCCACCTTTGGGTTTTCATCGTGGCGTTAGCAATTGTCCTGCTTGTCACATTAGCAACAGTCATCTATCAAAGCTGGCATGCTGCCACCAGCAACCCGGTCAATAGCATACGAAATGAGTAAAAAGGGAAAGGGAAGTGTCAAAAAATTGGACAGTAGTGTCAAAAAATTGGACACTTCCAAAAAAACCAAAAATCATACATCCTTATAAAATAAGCAATTACAAGTTTGGCACGATTTTTTTGAATTATATTTCATACCAAACGGTAAAAAAAGAAACAATAAATAACAAATTAAAAAGATTACAATTATGATTAAGATTGAGAATTTATGCAAATCTTTCCGTACAGAAGAAGTTGAGACCATCGCATTGAACAATGTCAACTTGGAAGTAAAAGACAAAGAGTTTGTTGCCATCATGGGTCCGTCAGGATGCGGAAAGTCCACATTGCTGAACATATTAGGTTTGCTGGACAACCCTTCTTCCGGAAACTATTACTTGGGCGACCAGGAAGTCGGACACTTGAAAGAGAAAGAACGTACGCTGGTGCGCAAAGGAAACATCGGATTCGTCTTCCAAAGCTTTAATTTGATTGATGAATTGAATGTGTTCGAGAATGTCGAATTGCCTCTTACTTACCTTAACATCAAGGCAGAGGAAAGGAAAAAACGTGTGACTGAAATCTTGCATCGCATGAATATCAGCCACCGCGCACAACACTTCCCCCAGCAGTTGTCAGGAGGTCAGCAACAGCGTGTCGCCATTGCCCGCGCAGTCGTTTCCAACCCGAAGATTATCTTAGCCGATGAGCCGACCGGTAACTTGGACTCCAAGAACGGAGCAGAAGTGATGCAGCTGCTGACAGAATTGAACAACGAAGGGACAACTATCGTCATGGTGACTCACTCCCAGCATGATGCCAGCTCTGCACACCGTATCATCAACCTGTTCGACGGACAGATTGTAAGTTCAGTACAAGGATACATTTAATTATCTACTTAAACAGTCTTAACATGAGACTCATCATTCGAAATTTCATACGCATATTCCAACGTTTCCGTTTAGCGATGACGTTGAATATCTTAGGTCTTTCCATTGCATTCGTGGCATTCATGCTACTAATAATGCAATGGAGCTACGACCAGAAGTTTGACACGCACGACCCTAATGCGGATTATATCTACCGCATCAATTTGGATGGAGGCGACAGAGGTGAATTGGCTATTATTAGCCGTCCGCTGGCAGAAATCATTAACCAAAGTTCCCCCCATATTTGGAAGGATGCCTCTTGGGTTCCTCCAACTCGCAAACCTATTTTTCCCTCGGAGAAGGCGAAAACCAATCCCTCTTTCCATACACGATGAATACTTGTTCGCCCAGCGTAACGAAGGTGTTCCATTTCGAGATGGTAGAAGGAGATGCCAATTCCATAGAGTTGGGAGAGAACTTCTTGGTTCCTGAAAGTTTCGCAAAAAAATGGTTTCCGGACAAACCGGCTACGGGGCAGAGTATCTTCATTGCTAATAATAGCTTTAACTTTAAAATAGGTGGTGTTTACAAAGATTTCCCAGAGAACAACACCCTGAAGAATATCTTTTATACCTCCTTTGGGGATTCGAACAAGCATGATTGGAGCAATTGGAGCTACAACTACTACATCCGCACGGACATAAAAGACCAAGCGGATGAGGTCGATGCGATTATCCAATCTATCTTGGAGAAAGACGAAGTTAAGCAGAACAGGAGTAATATAAATTTGATAGTACATCCGCTAAAGGAGCTACACCATAGTGCTCCTGCCCTATACGACCCGACACCGCGCACCAGCCACCAGATGATGCTTGTGATTATCTCAATCGCCATCGTCATCCTGCTGATTGCCACCATCAACTTCACCAACTTCAGCACTGCCATCTCCCCTATGCGCATCAGGAATGTCAATACCCAAAAGGTGTTTGGGGCAACAACGGGGAAATTACGGATGGATTTGCTTATCGAATCCATGATTGTCGGATTGCTTTCGTTCGGCATGGGAGTCATGTTTTTGTGGATGTTAAAAGATACTCCGATGGTAGATTTGTTCAAAGCGGACATCCATGTTTCCGCCCATCCGCAACTGCTGGCTTGCACAGCTGGCATAGCCGTTTTAATCGGTCTGTTCTCTGCTGCATATCCCGCCTACTACACGACCTCTTTCCAGCCGGCATTGGCTTTGAAAGGATCATTCGGCATTTCCCCGAAAGGAAAAGCATTGCGCCGTGTTTTGGTCGGATTCCAATTCGTCGCCTCTTTTGCCCTGATTGTCGCTGCATTGTTCATGTACTTGCAAAATCGCTATGCATTTACTACACCTTTAGGATTTGACAAGGAGCAATTGATTATTTCGAACATGGATGGTTGCGGAGCGAAGCACAAAGTATTTGAAGAGCAAATCAAACGCCATCCGGAGATTGAGGATGTCACCTTTGCCAATGTGATACTTTGCAACGAAAACAACATCTATATGAATTGGGGGCGCGAGTTTAAAGACGAAGTAGTCCACTACGATGTGTTAGAAGTTTCCCCGTCCTTCCCTCGTGTCATGGGAATCAAGCCCATTGAAGGAAGAGATTTCAGGGATGATGATGAAAACACCCGCTATGGCACTTACCTGTTCAACGAGACAGCCGCAAAAAAATATGGGTTCAAGGTGGGCGATGCCATTGACAGCACCCAAATCGTCGGCTTTGTCCCGGACTTCATCTACAACAGTATGCACTTGGCTACACCTCCTGCTGCCTTGATGATTTGGGGAAAGTAAAATGGGGCGCAGAGAACTGGGACAAAAATGGGCGTTGGTATGGCGTAACCTATGTCAAAACGAAACCAGGAGCCGACCTTCGCAAAGCAATTGAAGCGGTTCGTGAGGAGGTAAATGCACTTGCGCCTAAATATCCACATGATGTCCGCTTCTTTGATTCCGTCCTTGACCAATTGTATAAAGACGACCAATGGCTAACGACCATCATTACCATGTTCAGCTTATTAGCAGTCTTTATCTCCATCGTCGGAGTCTTTGGTTTGGTCGTATTCGATAGCGAATACAAACGGAAAGAAATCGGAATACGCAAAGTGATGGGAGCTACGACTCCTCAAATCCTGTTGATGCTCAACAAAGGTTATGCGATAACATTGCTGATCTGCTTCTGCATATCAGTGCCCATCGCTTACTATGGAGTCAGCAGCTGGTTGGAGAATTTCGCCTATAAGATTCCTATCTATTGGTGGGTTTTCCCGATAGCGTTAATTGTTGTAGGAGCAATCACCTTGCTCACCGTAACTTACCAAAGTTGGCACGCAGCGAATGAAAACCCAGTGAACAGTATCAAGAGCGAATAAGCTCTGGCATCCAGCATCCTTTGTTTTTCACCTAAGTGATAAGTGCTTTTCATCTTAATGATAAGTGCTTTTCACCTAGGTGATAAGTGCTTTTCACCTAGGTGATAAACTAAATATCAATTCATAAGCATGCCACAAAGATTGGCATCCAATGATGGCTCGACATGATAAGAACGAGCAAATTGTCTCAAAAAGTCCAATGTTTCCCGCTCCGGACCTTCCCCCATCGAGAAGTCAGCAGCGCATTTTCTTTTAATTTTCAAATCTGTAGAATAAGGAGTAGAAATTTTCTTCATAGGCATTCGCTTTATCATTAAACATCTATATAACGGCAGCCAACCCGGTTTATTGCATCCATTTATTCTTTTATTCTAAAAATATTGAGAAAGGACACTCCGCCACCTGCAGCGACAAGAAGTGGCAGAAAAAAACTTGCATATTTAAAAGAAAATTCCGAATATTGTTGTCGATTCTGTTACATTCATATCAAGATAAACAGATATTATCAAACGGTAAATACCTAAAAAGCACAATGAATATATTAGTAATCACAGGAAGCCCTCATAAGAAAGGCTCTTCTGCCCTGTTGGCAGACAATTTTATTTCGGGTGCGACCGAAGCAGGACATACTATATTCCGATTCGATACAATGTTCCATGTAACGCAGCCTTGCTTAGCTTGTAATTATTGCAGGCGCAACGCTGGAAAGTGCATGCAGAAGATGACATGGATTTGATTTGGGATAGGCTTGTCAATGCAGACATGATAGTGCTCGTCACTCCAATCTATTACTTCGGGATGTCGGCCCAACTAAAGAAAGTAATTGACCGTTTTTATGCTATCAACGAGAAATTACGGAGCCATCCTAAAAAGGCGGTATTGTTGGCAACCTGCGCAGACGATGACACGGCATTCGATGCATTGAGAGCACACTATAAAGCCTTGTGCGAATACCTGCATTGGACGGACGAAGGACAAGTTTTGGCTGAATTGTGCGCTACCCGCGAACAGATTGAAGCGTCGGCTTATCCGGAACAAGCGTATACATTAGGGAAGCATTTGCACTAAATGCAACTGGGACAAATCAAAGAACAAATAATTTGCCTTAATTAATAGCAAAGATATTTGATTTGGCGAGTTGTTTTTGTAAATTTGTAATATAATTGAGCAAAGCGGGCTTTGCAGATGACTTTCATCATCGACGTAGAAGAGATGAAAAGAAGGGGCAAAAGTCCAAAGAGATTAGACAAAAGATCATGCAAATCAAATATTAATTAAATGGCAAAAGAAGATAATTTGTTTGAAGAACAGACTGGCGGAACCAAGCCTTCGGTCAATGCGGATAAGCTGAAAGCTTTACGCGCTGCGATGGAAAAGATAGAAAAGAACTATGGCAAAGGCACCATCATGAAGCTTGGTGAAGAAAACATAGAGAATATAGAAGTCATCCCGACCGGTTCCATTGCATTGGACGCAGCATTGGGTGTAGGTGGTTATCCTAAAGGACGAATCATAGAGATATATGGTCCGGAATCATCCGGTAAAACGACATTGGCTATCCATGCAATCGCTGAAGCACAAAAGAACGGCGGCATTGCTGCCTTTATCGATGCAGAACATGCGTTTGACCGTTTCTATGCCGAGAAATTAGGAGTGGATGTGGACAATCTTTGGATTTCCCAGCCCGACAATGGAGAACAGGCATTAGAGATAGCAGAACAGTTGATACGCTCTTCCGCTATTGACATCATCGTCATCGACTCTGTTGCTGCCTTGACACCGAAAGCCGAGATAGAAGGCGACATGGGTGACAGCAAGATGGGGTTGCAAGCCCGACTGATGTCCCAGGCATTGCGTAAGCTGACCGCAGCCATCAACAAAACGAACACGACTTGTATCTTTATCAACCAGCTCCGTGACAAAATCGGTGTGATGTTTGGCAATCCGGAAACAACGACCGGAGGTAATGCCCTTAAGTTCTACGCTTCCGTCCGTTTGGATATCCGCCGTATCGGACAACTAAAAGACGGAGACGAAGTCAAAGGTAACCAAGTCCGCGTGAAAGTGGTAAAGAACAAGGTGGCACCTCCATTCAGGAAAGCAGAATTTGACATCATGTTCGGCGAAGGCATCTCCCGCAACGGAGAGATTATCGACTTAGGAACAGAATTAAACATCATAAAAAAGAGCGGTTCTTGGTATAGCTATAATGATTCCAAGCTGGGTCAAGGACGCGATGCTGCCAAACAGTGCATCGCAGACAACCCGGAGTTAGCCGAGGAATTGGCTCAACTTATATTCGATGCGCTTAAAGGATAACAATGATTCTGGAAAAGATGCATATCGCAAGCTCTGCCAAACCGAAGAATCAATCCCATTGTTCTCAAGGGACTGGTGGCTTGACATAGTTTGCGGTGAAGATAATTGGGATGCGCTGCTAATAAACTCTGAAAAGGGCATAATAGCAGCCATGCCTTTTTATACCCCCAAGGGAAATGTCGTCACGATGCCTTTCTACACACAGACAATGGGTCCGTGGCTGCAAAAAGCTCCGTCAGACACCAAACCGGTCAGCGTGTTATCACAAAGACAAACCAGGTTGAAATTCTTTGCCAACCATTTCAAAGCGTATGGTTCTTTCCTCCAGCATTTCCATTACGACATAACAGATTGGTTGCCCTTTTATTGGGAAGGATTCTTGCAAACCACCCGTTATACTTATGTGTTGGAAAATATCGGCAATCCACAGTTGCTATGGGAACAGATGGCAACCAATATCCGGAGGAACATCCAAAAGGCAGAGAAAAGATACAATTTAACGGTGCGCCGGGGCGTTTCTGCCGATGAATTGTTGCGTATGCAAAACTATTCATTCAAAGGCAGCAGCTAAAACCCAAAGGGACAAAGACGCTCCGGAAACTGATCGAACGTTCCAAGGAACGGGGGCAAGGAGACGTTTGGGGAGCTTACGAACCGGACGGGAAACTCCATGCAGCAGTCTTTATCGCTTGGCAAAGCTCATCGGCTTATTATATTGCCGGCGGCAGCGACCCCGCCCTGCGCGAATCAGGAGCACACAGCCTTCTCTTATGGAAAGCGATACAAGATGTGGCAGCTTATAGCCAAGTATTCGACTTTGAAGGCTCCATGCTTGTCGGGGTGGAACGCTTTCAGGGAATTTGGAGCCAAGCAGCTTCCATATTTCGCTATTTCAAAAGGAAAACCATCCCTGTATGAAAGGGCATACATTAAGATAAAACGAACAATAAGCGATATTTTTCAGTAATCACCAGATTATGGACCAGATTATTAATTACATATTGACTTTCCTGTTAGGGGTGGAGAAAGCTTCAGCCTATGCGAGTCTTATTGGTTACACTTCTAATCCAAATTTATTCCACAGGTACAGGGTTGTCATAATCCCTTCCCGCTTTTTGATATTGATGTCTACGGGACAACCGAATCTTTACCTAAATTCCCCCTCATGGAAATAGAAGGCATTCCGTTTTTATATGGATCGCCCCGCGAGGAGATGTATGACGACATCTTGATTATTTATGCCGACCTCATCGCCAGCAGTTATTTCCTGATGACACGGTATGAAGAGATACAAAAGAGATCGGTGAGAGATGCTTTCGGCAGATTCCCCGGTAAAGAGTCATTGCCTTATAAAGCGGGATTCATCAATAGACCCATTATTGAAGAGTATGGCAAATTGTTGAGGGAGAGATTGAGACGGGTAAACGTTCCTATCCTGGAACCCAATCCGGGACTTGATAAGATTTGGCTGACACATGATATAGATGCTCCGTTTTTCTGCCGCACCTTCCGGAACTTGCTCCGGGAAATCGTCAAAAGGCAAAACATCTTCAAAGCCATCAAATATTATACCGGTCCGCTGGAGAATGACCCCTATTACACCTTTCCTTGGATGTTGCAAGAGAATGAAAAGGTAAAGGCCATTTGCGGGGAACGATGCGAAACCGTGTTTTTCCTTAAAGCAGGAGGCAAGACTCCTTATGACAAACCCCACTATAAGCATTGGCAAAAAGATGTCAAGCAAATGCTTGCTTTAATGAACCAACATCATTGCCTTTTCGGACTCCACACCAGTTTCGAGGCAAGCGAACAACCTTCTTTGATTTCCCAGGAAAAGAACACATTGGACCATGTGTGGAATCTGGAAAGTATCACGATGAACCGGCATCATTTCCTCAGCCTCAGAGAACCGGAAGACTTTGATAAATTGATGAAGGCCGGAATCACTGAAGATTTCACCATGGGATATGCGGACGTGGCTGGATTCCGTTTGGGAACTTGCAGACCGGTAAGATGGATAAATCCTATAACAAGGCAACTAACCTCGTTGACATTGCATCCGCTTACGGTCATGGATTGCACTCTGAGTGATGCCAAATACATGAACCTGAGATATGAAGAGGCTCTGACATATACGCTGTTATTGATCAAGAAAATCAGGGAATATGGAGGAGAGGTCGTTACTCTTTGGCACAACACATCGTTTGCCTTCAACAATCCTTGTCCTTATCACAGGCATCTTTATACCTTACTACTTAAAGAACTAACTATATGATACGAATTATAACAATAGTAGGAGCTCGTCCCCAATTTGTGAAGGCCGCCATGCTGAGCCGTGCCATTTCCATGCGCAATAAAGAAGGGATGAGTTTCGAGGAAAGTTAATCCATACGGGGCAACACTACGATGAAAACATGAGCCGGGTGTTCTTCCACGAAATGGGCATATTAAAACCGACTTGGCAATTGCACTGCGGGAATCATACCCATGGAGCCATGACCGGGCAAATGCTTATGGACATTGAGAAGATCCTGATTGACAACCAGCCGGATTATGTTTTGGTGTATGGAGATACGAATTCCACTTTGGCAGGAGCTTTGGCTGCCAGCAAACTGCATATCCCGGTTGTCCACGTGGAAGCCGGACTGAGAAGTTTCAATAAGGCAATGCCGGAGGAGATTAACCGTATCTTGACGGATCATGTTTCTTCTATATTGTGCTGTCCTACGCAAACTGCCGTCCAGAATCTCCATAAAGAGAATATTACTAAAGGAGTTTACCACGTAGGAGACATCATGTATGACGCCGCTCTTCTCTTCGGGAAAGAAGCAGAGCAACGCTCAACCATTTTACAGACATTAGGACTTTCCCCCAAGGAGTTTCTCTTATGCACTGTCCACCGGGCAGAGAACACGGACAGTCAAGAGCGACTTTGCCAAATCGCACAAGCATGGACTGAGATTGCTGCAAGCGAAAGAATAGTGATACCTTTGCATCCACGTACAAGAATCTATTTAGAGAAATATAACCTGTTAGCAACTTTGCAACAGCAGCCCAATATCCTATTCACAGACCCTTTAGGCTTTTTGGATATGGTCATGTTGGAACGTAACGCACGAATTATCCTGACAGACTCCGGAGGCATACAGAAGGAGGCTTACTTCCATAAAACTCCCTGCATCACACTTAGGGAAGAGACAGAGTGGACGGAAACCATAGAATCCGGCTGGAACCAACTGGCTGGCTTCCATGCTAAGGATATTATCAAATGCCTCTCCACTTCAAATGACAGGAAAGAAATTCAGGAATATGGAGATGGCAATACAGCTCAAAAGATATTGGATTTGTTATGAAGAAAGTATTGATATTATGCGATTTGTTCCCTCCCGCTTTCGGACCGAGAATGGGTTATCTATGCAAATATCTATCTCATTCGGACTGGAAGCCTGTAGTCGTAACCGAGAAAGTTGACTCTTGCAATTTCCAACTTTTAGAGAATATTTGTGAAGTCCACGAAGTCAACTTCTATACAAGCAAAAACTCTTTCTGCCGTCGGCTGCAATGGCTATGCATACAATTAGTGTCTCTCTTTTTCGATTATAAAAACTATAAAATCAAGAAGAAGGCTGAAAGCGTCATCGCTCAAGGAGGATTTGATTTGATTTTATGCAGTTCCTACAGGACTTTTCCCCTCCCGGCTGCCGAGCAATTGGCGGAACAATACAAAATCCCGTTCATAGCAGATTTGAGAGACATCATAGAACAGTACACCGGGGATGAATTTATCAGCCATTCCATTCCTAATATCCCCTTTCTGAAGAGATGGATTGTCAACCGCTTTCGCGAGAAAAGCTTGAAAAGCCGGAATCGTATTCTAAAGAAAGCCGCATGTGTCACAACCGTATCCGAATGGCATAAAGAGTGGCTGAAGCAATTCAATCCCAATGTCTATTTAATCTACAACGGTTATGATCCCGAACTCTTCTATCCGGAGAAAGTACAAACCGATAAGTTCATCATCACTTATACCGGAAGGCTTTTGAGCCTTTCGATGCGCGACCCTTCTCTCCTTTTCTTAGGATTAAAAGAGTTGACAGCCAAAGGTGTCGTCAATCCCGATTTTTGCCGTATCCGCTGGTACGTCGATGGTGATTCTTGGAACATGATTACTGCCGAAGCTGACAAATATGGAGTAAGTGATTACATGGAAATGAAAGGATTCGTTCCGGCATCAGAAATTCCCCGCCTGCTCAATAGCAGTTCCGTCCTCCTCATCTTGACCAACAAATCGACGGGGAACGGTCCTAAAGGGGTGATGACGACCAAGCTGTTTGAGTCTTTGGCTGTCGGGAAACCTATTTATGTATTCGTAACGATGAAGGAGTTTTGGAAAAAACGCTGATTGAAACAAGGGCTGGCGTCGCAGCAAGCAACGTTGACGATGTGTGTTCTTTCTTGAATGACGCTCTTCTGCAATGGCAAAAAGACGGATATACATCTTCTGCAATCCGCACTGAGACAATCGAGCAATATTCAAGGAAAGGGCAAGCGCAACAATTTATCCAACTGTTTAACCGATATAAAAGCTCGTCCTTATGATATCTATCCTGATTCCGACCCACAATTTTGATTGCCGCCCGCTGGTAAAAGAGATTCACCGACAGGCTACAATTGGGAAACACCCATTTGAAATCATTGTCGCCGACGATTGTTCGACTCCGGAATTTCGCACAATCAATTCCGAAATCGAGCAATTAGGACATTGCAAATACGTCCAATTGGAAGGAAATGTCGGTCCGGCACGAATACGCAATTTCCTGATTTCATTGGCTCAATACCGCTATTGCCTGCTTATGGACGTGGATACATTCCCTGCCGGCAATTCTTTTATGGATAAATACATAAAGTCTGCTAAAGCGGGAAGCATTATCTGTGGAGGATTCATCTATAAACGGGGAAAAGACACAGGAGTATGTCCATTACGGCTCAAATATGGAATAGAGGTAGAAGAAAAGGATTTTAAAGTCAGGGCAAAAGAGCCATACAGCCAATTCATCAGCATGTGCTTCTTGGCGGATAAAGAGATTTTCAAAAGGGTTTCATTCAATGAGAAGATGCATTTCGGCTATGAAGATGCTTGCTTTGGAATGGAATTAGAGAAGAATCATATTCCGGTCATACATATAGAGAACAGCGTTTACCATTTATCACTGGAAGATTCTACCACTTATCTCCGCAAGATAGAACAATCCATCCGCAACATCATCCCACACATGGAAAGGTTGCGCCCTTTCATCCGCCTGCTTAAATGGCAAGGGAAAATAGAGAAGTTCCATTTGACTTGGCTGACGGGATTCATCTTTCTGCTGTCAAAACCCCTTTGCGTTCTAACCTGATTGGGAAACATCCCAATCTTCATCTCTTCGCTTTTTATAAATTAGGCTATTTATGCAGAATGTTGACTACGGGAAAGAGATAAAACACGTTTTATCCCATCGAAACGGCTAACCACCGGAGAGCCTCTTGCACATAAACCCGGTCATAGTCGTTCGGCTTCAATAATTGCTGATTCCATTGGATAAGGTCAATGTCAATAGGAATAATCCCGGTCTGTTTGCTGGTGGACAAACGTCCCAATTTCTTTTCCAAAACTTTAAACATATTGTGCAACTCCTCCACATCCAAAGAGGTTTCGGCAATCGCCACCCTGTTGAGAAAAGGGAAAGGACGCAAACAAGCTATCGGCTCGGTGTAGACCGCAGGCGACCAGCGGATGGAAGAGAAAAGGTTGTTCAGCTCTGCTGTAGCTTCCTCCATGTGTAATTCCGGCAACTCATTCGACCCCAAAGCAATGATGATTTGATTCATATAGCCCCATCCTTTCTATTTAGTTAGTATCACAAACGTTGCGACCAATGGCAAATGATCGCTGTAACCGCCTTCATATTTAGGTCCCAAATAAGTCCGGAAAGGACGTTTATCACCACCCGTCTTATCCTCCGTCAGCAGGAATGGTTCTTTATAAATCTTACTACTTCCCGGCAACAGATGGAAGGAATACTTGGAGTCAAGCATGCGTCCGTTCACAATCAAATGATCCAATTGGCTCCACTCCCCACGATATTTATGTGAGCCTTCCGCAGAATAAAACAGATTATAGAGATGGTCCTCTTCAACAGCTGAAGCAGCAGGATAATCTCCCGCTTTTAAAACTTCCGACAGGCTCTTGTCGGTCGGAGTATCATTGAAATCCCCCATAATCATAAAATGAGATGATCGGCGCAATGTGCCCAAAGAATCCAAAACGCTGTTTAAACGATGGGCAGCAGCCAAACGTTTCGGGCGGCTCTCCAACTCCCCGCCCGACCGGGACGGCATGTGGCAAACGAAGACATCCAATGTGTCTGATGATTCCACTTCTCCCCACACATGAAGGATATTACGCGTCGGACGCTCTCCTTTGGGCAAATCTATTTCTATCTCTTCCGAACCTATCAACCTAAACCTATCCCGTTGGTATAACAAAGCAACATTGATTCCTCGTTTGTCTTGCCCATGCGTCATGCAATAGCAATAACCTGATTGACGCAAGGCTGTCCGATTCAAGAGTTGTGTCATCACGGTGTCATTCTCCACCTCGCACAATCCGACCAAAGCAAATTGCGCCCATTCTCCAGCGGAAAGAATTACTTGTGACAGATGTTGCAGTTTCAAATCGAATCGCCCTTCCGTCCAATGCCGGTTACTTTCGGGCAAAAACTCCTCATCTTCGACTTCCGGATTATCAATTGTATCAAAACAGTTTTCCACATTGTAACTCATCACTTTGAACAAGGTAGAATCCGTTTGTGCCAACAAAAGGTTGGAAAACAAAAGACAACACCACATTAAACACCCGAACCTCATCATGCTTGAATCATCCTTTTATTTATTATCCGACTCTTTCTCTACATATTCATACGCCCCAATCGTCGGTCCCGTACCGTTCTCCATTCGGTTTACACCTAAACGGTCTTCTGGATATTTAGCGGCAATAGCAGGATCGGCTTTGCCCACGCCCAATGAAGAGATTGTGTCCGGCCGGAAATCAAATTGGTAACGGTTGGCTTCTCCTCCCAACTTTCGATACGCTGGCTGATTGCCCTCCGTCACAAATAATGTTTCTTTAAAATGCTCTTGGTCATTGGTTGTGGTCGCTATGACACAATGGTTGAAGTGATAGTCTGCCACAGCCTCGTCCACGAATGAAACTGCCACTTCTCCACCACTTTTCCCATTACCGGCACCAAAACTGCCATCTACGATACAATTATCGAAACGGACTTTAAGCGGGACACTTTTCAATTCCCCATTCTCCGACGGATAAACATTGGCCAAAGCCAAACAAGCTGCATCCCTTTTTATCAACCGCATATAATTGACCATGGTACAATGGATAAAGTGGTATTCGCCACCTGCCAAAGTCACCACTGCTCCTCCTGCGTTGCTAAATTCCGTATTCACGATACTCACCTTGCTATTGACAGAAGTAAAGACATTCTCTTTCATATTGCTAAACTGGCAATTCCGGATTGTCAATTTATCCTCATCTGGCGTATCCGCATCTATGGTAATGCCATTTGTCGCATTCCGAACAACCGTATAGTCCATTACATTCCCTTTACTTTCCGGTGTAAAGAAAATCCCGCCCCATTGTCCGGGAGTACGGTCATAAGGCAAAACCTTTTCCAACACGAAGTCCAAACGGTCTCCACGGATGGTCACAGGTTTCTCTAATATCCCGGAAGAAACCAATCTTCCTGCTACGATGATATTCGCCTTATCGTGCATATAAAGAGTCGTTCCCGAGTCAATGGTCAAAGTCACTCCGGGAGCGATGCGGATACTATCATAAACCAAATGTGGCAAATCCGCCGTCAACGTTGTATCACGATTGATATTCCACCCTCCTTTATAAATATGGACATTCTGCCCGTATGCCTCCAGCACAACAGACTGTTTGCCTGCATTCGTCATAAACACGACAGAATCTTGCACCAAAAGGGGCTGATTGGAAGCCGTCGGATCGACCGTGACTTCTACAAAAACAAACATGCTGTCCTCGCCCAAAATACCGACATTGTCGAAATAATCCCCTTTTCGTCCGTCAACATTCAAACGAAATCCTGATTCTCCCCCGCTCGCCAACATGATAGACTGGATGTTCATGGCTTCTTTGTTCTGATTATAAATCATGAACTTCTTTGTCGCAGAGCCTATCGAAGTAAATACTGTATCAAAAGAGAGTGTGTCTTCTGAAAATGTCAATCTCAAATTAGGGTCGGTCGAATAGTGTTCATCCAATCCGTCACAAGCGACAAATAAAGATGGAACTATACATATCAGCCCTACTATATATACCAAAATATGCTTCATTATATCCAATTTGCAGTTAAGATTATCTTTATTACTTTTTCATTTGCAAAAGTAATATAAAAAATCGTAAACTAAAATATAAAAAAAGAGGAACTATTGAATATTTATCCAACTGCTCATCTTTTTATAACGAAACTATGGTTATTTTATTTCAAAGGAATGTTTTTTATTGATTCCCCACTGATTCGTCTTTGCGTTTTCCAAGAGACAAATCATTAATATTAACAGGCTGATACAAAACAAGTTATATATATCTAAAAAACATACCGTTGTTTTTAAAAAAACATTGGACGTTTTTGAAAAAACATTGGACGTTTTCAAAAATTCCTCGTGATGTTTTTGAAAAAACAACGGTATGTTTTTTTCGATACATTTCACCCTGTTTTTAGTGCTCAAACGAGGCGTTTCCGAGAGAAATAGCATGCCGTTAAAACAGCGTTAAAACAGTGTTTTAATAGTGTTTTAATAGTGTTTTAATAGTGTTTTAATAGTGTTTTAATAGTGTTTTTTATTTCTCTGGAATGTTCTTCAATAATTCCAACAGGTGGTTCCACCACATTCCGACAGTCTTGATTTCGATGCGTTCATTAGGAGAATGCACGTCTCTCAATGTCGGACCAAAAGATATCATATCCAAATTAGGATATTTCTCACGGAACAATCCGCACTCCAATCCAGCGTGAATAGCTGTAACCAACGGCTTCTTATGGAAAAGTTTCTCATAAGTTGACTGAGCGACCTTCAAAATTTCAGAATTCGTATTAGGTTCCCATCCTGGATAACCGTCACCTTGTTCTATTTCTGCGCCAGCCAACAAGAATACTGCTGCAACCTGGTCGGCAATCATTTCTTTGCAAGACTCAACAGAACTGCGTTGGCTTGTTCCAACAAGAATGACATTGTTTTCTTTCATCTTGATTGAAGCCAAATTGGTTGAAGTCTCAACCAAACCTTCGAGGTCATGGCTCATACCAACCACTCCATGAGGACAAGCATACATAGAAAGTATGACATTGCGAGCAGTATCATTGTCGATGCAGAATGCTGGTTTGTCTACGGATTCCATCTCCAAACGAACATTTATCCACATGCTTCAACTCATTTTCTATGTCAGCTGCATAATGGTTCAACATCACTCTGACATTCTCTTTATCCTCTGGTTGCAATCCAATCACTGCATGAGCTTCACGGGCGATAGCATTTCTCAAATTACCTCCGTCTACAGAAGCCAATACGAAATCATAACCATTCTTCTTCAAAAGATACAAGAAACGGAACAAAACCTTGTTAGCATTTCCTAAGCCTTTATGGATTTCGCCACCTGAATGGCCACCATTCAAGCCCTTCACGTCTATACGGAAATACAAGCGGTCAGCCGATGCTTCTTGCGGTTGATAGTGGAAATAAGCTTTTGTATCTTTACCTCCTGCACATCCCATAAAAATCTGGCCTTCGTCTTCACTGTCCAAATTCAACAAGAAGTTACCAGTCATGAATCCTGCTTGCAAAGCTTTAGCTCCTGTTATTCCGATTTCCTCATTTACGGTAAACAAACATTCGATAGGACCATGTTCAATATCATCAGACATCAACACTGCCATTTCTGCCGCTACACCGATACCGTTATCCGCGCCCAAAGTAGTACCGTTGGCACGCAACCATTCACCATCAACAATGGTTTCAATCGGATCATTATCGAAGTCATGCTTGATATCACTATTCTTCTCGCACACCATGTCCATGTGTGACTGCAAAACCACCGTTTGGCGATTTTCCATACCAGGAGTAGCCGGTTTAGAAATCAAAATATTTCCTATTTCATCTTTTTTATATGCCAAACCGTGCTTCTTGGCAAAATTCTCTAAAAAAGCAATCATTTTGCCTTCTTTGGTAGAAGGACGAGGAATTTGTGTTACTTCATGAAAGCATTTCCAAACAATTGCCGGCTGTAAATTTGTAATTTCCATCATATTATTTTAAGTTTAATAACGTTAATGTATCATGTTTTTCAAGCTTAAAACG
Organism: Phocaeicola vulgatus; assembly: GCA_022009975.1. Taxonomy (GTDB): domain Bacteria; phylum Bacteroidota; class Bacteroidia; order Bacteroidales; family Tannerellaceae; genus Parabacteroides. The sequence goes on from CP091733.1 coordinate 1,776,413, forward strand.
AAAAAAAGTAGAATTAAATGCGAAAAAGCTACTTTATAATCGCTGAAACGCTTATATTTGCGTCCACAAATATAATGAAATATGATAGAAACGTTATTACTGACAGTCATAATTATTCTTATTTGCGTAGTTTTATTATGCATAAAAGTGCTTTTCAAAAAGAACGGACGCTTTCCCAACACTCATATAGAAGGGAACAAAGCGTTACGGGGAAAGAAGATATATTGCGCAAAGACAGAAGACCGTTTGCAATACGAGCATAAAAATTTATTTGAGCGATTAAAAGAATGATTAGAAAAAAACAAAAGTAAATATTCACATTTTATGAAGAACATTAATTACATTATCAATGGCGTATTAGCTGTAGCAGTTGTCATTCTGTTTGTAATGCAATTTTCCGGCAAGAAGGAAACGAGTGTATCAAGCCCGGCTGTTTCAGCAGGAGAGGGAGCTATTGCAGGTAAATTACCCATCGCATACGTAAATGTTGATTCTTTGTTGGAGAATTACAATTATGCGAAAGACTTAAACGAAATCATTTTAAAAAAAGCGGAAAACTCAAGAGCCAGCGTCAACCAAAAGGCTGCTTCTTTACAAAAAGAGATGGAAGAGTTCCAACGCAAAATAGCTAACAATGCTTTCTTGACACAAGAAAGAGCAGAACAGGAACAACAACGCTTGTTGAACAAACGCCAAGAATTGCAAGATTTAGATACACGCTTATCCCAAGAATTGATGAGCGAACAGCAAAAATTGAACGAACAGTTGAGAGATTCTATCGTATCTCAATTAAGAATCTTCAATAAAGACAAAGGATTCCAAGTTGTATTGAGCAACACAGGCGGTGACAATGTTTTATTGGCAGATGACGTTTATGACATCACAGCAGCCTTGTTAGAGTACTTAAACAAAAATTACGCTACAAAATAATAACGACGTTTGTACAAAGGGTAATTTTCTTTAACTACTCACACTTGCAAAAGACATAGCGTGTGCACAGGTGATTTTCATTCATCCCTTTGCACACGTTTTTTTAGTATTCCTATCCTTGGTTATATACAAAAACAGATATCATGCTTAGTAAAAACAAAATCAAACACATCCACTCTTTAGAGCTAAAAAAGAACAGGAACAATGAACAAGTATTCGTGGCAGAAGGGAACAAATTGGTGTCGGACATGCTGCCCCATTACGCTTGTCCTCTTTTGATTGCCAAGCCTTGTTGGATGGCGACTCAAGGTGATATCAAGACGGATGAATTGATTGTTGCAGACGATGAAGATATCCGCAAGGCAAGTTTCTTAAAAAACCCACAAGACGTATTGGCCGTCTTTAAAATTCCTTCTTGGAAAATCGAAGAGATAAACCCGCAGGATGAACTAATCCTAATGTTGGATGGCATACAAGATCCCGGTAACTTGGGCACTATCGTCCGTTTGGCAGATTGGTTCGGTATTGAACATGTCGTTTGCAGCCAGGACACCGTCGATGTCTTCAATCCAAAAGTAGTGCAATCCACGATGGGAGCTTTGGCTCACGTAAAGGTTCACTACACGGACATAGCAACGTATTTAGAGCAACAGAAAGAACGTAACACGCCCATATACGGGACATTCTTAGAGGGAGAAGATATATATGAGAAAGATTTATCAGGAAATGGCATAATTATCATGGGTAATGAAGGGAATGGAATCAGAAATGAGCTAAAGGAAATGATAAACGAGAAATTATACATTCCTAATTACCCACAAGGTCGGGATACGGCAGAGTCACTTAATGTAGCAGTTGCTACCGCTGTTATCTGTGCGGAGTTCCGTCGCCGTAAAGGATTCAATTGTAAATGTATCAGCATATAATTACTTCCTTGCTGAAATGTATATGGTAATTGATTCTGCAAAATAGAAAGTAATTCTGGATAAGATAACGGAAGACGGGCTTGCAAACAAGTATCTAATATTCCAGGCCATTCTGTGACTTTGTCTTTAGGCAAAAGCATTAAGACCCCATTCAGAAATGAAGTAGCTGCAATTTCTTCCTTTAAAGGATGGATTCCTATGCAGTTTCCTTCTGAATCAAACGACACGAAGCTCATCGGGTAAATCCGACCCGCATAAATGTAGTGTGCAGCCCAATGCCTTATTTCCATTTTTATTTTATATCTTCAGCGGATTGGATGGAAAGAGATTTATAATTGTAGCGGGTCAATGAGATACTATCAGCATAGACTTTATAATGATTATAACCTCCGTTATCCATACGGATATAACCATAGACACGCATAATGCGTTTGGTCGGAATAGACTTTAACGTAGTCGTATGATAGCCATCTTTGGTTATCATTTCATTTACGGTCAAGATTGTATCTCCTTGATCCACACAAATACGTAATTCTGGCTTATGCTTCATTGAGGGTGAAATACCCCACATCTTCATTTTCAAAGAAAGAGCTTCCTGACGGGAAAGGATCTTTCGGCTCCACACGGAACAAAGTTCCATTAAAAGGTTTCATTTTATCAGAGAGGGTCAAGTAAGGACGCCTCGGCCATATATCTATTGAATCTTGCAAAGAAGAAGAGGTGAAAGCCTTTTCCACATTTCCTAAGGCGGAGATCCGGTTATCCACATCCTTTGCAATCATGTTATAGACTTGCATGTAACGATCCAAATTCCGGGCATACCACATCACCGAACTGTCATATTCAGCACGAGTGATATGATACTTCCTAAACACAGCCTCATAAAGAGCCAATTTATGAGCATCATCATTATAGGTAACTTTGTCTGAGTTTATCAATGCCTCAGCAATTTCCATGTCCGTCACCACCGCTTTCATCTTTTTTTGGGAAAGAATGCCATCTGGCACCGGACTACAAGATGCCAAGCCAAGCAACGCACACAAAAATCCTCTTATAAACCTTGTTACCCATCATGAAATATGCTTATTCCTTGCTTAAGCTCTTAGATAATGTATTACGATAAAACAACAGCAATATAAAGACGGCTACACAGATTGCTGAATCTGCCAAATTGAATATCGGACGGAAAAAGATAAAGTGTTTTCCTCCCCATATCGGCAACCATTGTGGCAAATCCGTATCAATCAATGGGAAATAGAACATGTCAACCACTTTACCATGCAACCATGTACCATATCCTCCGTCAGCAGGGAACAACGTGGCAACCTGTCCATAGCTATGATCGAATATAACTCCATAAAAAACCGAATCAATGATGTTTCCCATTGCACCTGCCAAAACCATTGCTATGCAAACTATGAAACCAAACGAATAGTTTTGTTTTATTATCTTATATAAGTAATACCCTATAAACCCAACTGCAACAATCCTAAAAAGAGACAGGAACAGTTTTCCTATAACTTCAATGCCAAATGCCATTCCTGGATTCTCGGTAAAACAGATATAAAACCATGGGGTTATCTCAATGCTCTCATGTAAGGGCATATGAGTCTTTACCCAAATCTTCAATATTTGGTCTAAAAGAAGGAGCAGTATTACAATCAACACCGCTCCTTTACCTTTTGTATAATTCATACTTATTTAGCGCCTCCTTGTTTTGCTTCAATACTTAATGTAGCATGAGGAACTGCACGGAGTCGTTCCTTCGGAATCAGTTTTCCTGTTTCCCTACAAATACCGTAAGTCTTGTTTTCTATTCTAATCAAAGCGGCTTGTAAGTTCTGGATAAATTTCATTTGACGCTGCGCCAAACGACCTGATTCTTCTTTTGAAAGAGTTGTAGCCCCTTCTTCTAATACTTTAAATGTTGGAGATGTATCAGCAATATCGTTTCCGTCCGTATTAGTTATTCCACCTTTCAACATCTCATAGTCTTTTTTTGCTTTGTCAAGCTTACTTAGAATTATAGCCCGGAACTCTTCAAGTTCTGCATCCGAATATCTCGTTTTTTCTGCCATGGCGATTTTAAATTTATCAAGTTAAACAACTAATATTTTTATGATGGACTGAGTTGTGATTCTTTAGAACCTGCAACTCAATCCTTCTTTTATTTTTTTGCACAAAGATAATATTTAATTTATATTCTTTCACTCTGATAACAGAAATATCACGAGAAAAGCTTATTCTTAAGCTTTTACTACCAAAACATCCAAAGTGAAATCTTCAAAATCCAAAGTTGTCGCATTGGCTATTGGCTCACTCGTTATTTCTATCGATTTAGCCAATACTTGGTTTGAAATATACTCTCTGAATGACTGAATAGCCCCATCCATCTCTGTTGCAGATGCAATCTTTATAATTACTTTGTCTGTAATATCAAAGCCACTGCTCTTACGTATATTTTGTATACGGTTGACCAGTTCTCGTGCCAAACCTTCTTTCTTCAACTCTTCAGTCACTGTAATATCCAACGCAACTGTAAGACGGCCTTCATTTGCCACCAACCATCCTGGGATATCTTCGGATATGATTTCAACATCTGCACGGTCGATAACCGCATCTACACCATCAACTTTAAGCGTGAATGTTCCCGCTTTTTCAAATGCATTGATATCTTCTTGACTCATCTGTTGAATAGCAGCAGCCAATGCCTTCATGATTTTGCCGTAACGCGGACCTAATTTTTTGAAATCAGGTTTGATTTTCTTTACCAAGATACCTTCCGTATTATCAACGAAACGCATTTCTTTCACGTTCACTTCGTTTAATACCAAGGCTTTGACAGCTTCCAATGCGCTTCTTTGATGCTCGTCCAATACCGGAATCATCAGATGCTGCAACGGCTGGCGAACTTTGATATTGACTTTTCTACGAAGAGCCAAAACCATTGATGAGATGCTTTGAGCCATTTGCATACGTTCTTCAAGATCCTTGTCTATCAACTCCTCATGGCAAACAGGGAAGTCTGATAAATGAACCGAAGCAACGTGTTCACGACCTGTCACTGCAATCAAATCCCCAAACAGTTTATCAGCATAGAACGGAGCAATAGGAGCCATCAACTTAGCTACTGTTTCCAAGCAAATGTATAATGTCTGGTAAGCTGAAAGTTTATCTTCGGTCAGACCACCACCCCAGAAACGACGGCGATTCAAACGTACATACCAATTACTCAAATTATCATTTACAAAGTCAGAAATAGCACGACCGGCACGAGTCGGTTCGTATGTGTTCAAATAATTATCCACATCTTTCACCAACGTATTCAAGAGAGAAATAATCCAACGATCTATTTCCGGACAATTTTCCCATGCTACCTCAGGCTGGGAATAATCAAATCCATCCACATTTGCATACAAAGCAAAGAATGAATAAGTATTATATAATGTGCCAAAGAACTTACGACGAACCTCTTCAACTCCTTCGATGTCAAACTTCAAATTATCCCAAGGAGAAGCATTGGTTATCATATACCAACGCAATGGATCTGAACCATATTTATCAATAGTGCTGAACGGGTCTACGGCATTGCCTAAACGTTTGGACATCTTGTTTCCATTCTTATCCAAAACCAAACCGTTCGATACGACATTCTTATATGCTACGCTATCGAATATCATTGTAGCGATTGCATGAAGAGTAAAGAACCATCCGCGAGTTTGATCCACACCCTCAGCAATGAAGTCGGCAGGATAATAAGTACGTTCGTCTACCAATTCTTTGTTTTCAAACGGATAGTGCAACTGTGCGTATGGCATAGCTCCTGAATCAAACCAAACATCAATCAAGTCGGTTTCACGTTTCATAGGCTTGCCACTCTCTGAAACCAAGATGATATCATCGACGTACGGGCGATGCAAATCTATCTTTTCGTAATTATCCTTCGAATATACACCCGGTTCAAATCCCCAATCCTTGTAAGGGTTGCTCTTCATGAATCCGGACTTGATAGATTTCTCTATCTCCTCATACAATTCCTCAACTGAGCCAATGCACTTCTCTTCACCTTCTTCACTTCTCCATATTGGAAGTGGTGTACCCCAATAGCGAGAACGGCTCAAGTTCCAATCATTCAGATTTTCCAGCCATTTGCCAAAACGTCCAGTACCCGTAGATTCCGGTTTCCAGTTGATGGTTTTGTTCAGTTCTATCATTCTATCCTTACATGCGGTTGAACGGATGAACCAGCTATCCAAAGGATAATAAAGGACTGGTTTATCTGTACGCCAACAGTGCGGATAATTGTGGACATGCTTTTCAATCTTAAATGCTTGATTGCCTTGCTTCATCTTCATGCAGATGTAGATATCAAGCGTTTCAGCTGCTTGTACTGCCTTCTCATCGTACTTCCCATCTACTGTAAACTGAGGATCATAAGCATTCTTCACCCAGCGTCCTTGATATTCTTTATACAATTCCAAATTCACACATTCAGAAACGAATTTATCATCAAGTTCATCCAACAAGTAAAATTTACCTGTCAAATCCACCATTGGGCGAGTCTCTCCCTTTTTGTTTATCATAAACAAAGAAGGAATGCCGGCAGCTTTTGCCACAAAAGCATCATCAGCACCGAATGTAGGAGCAATATGAACAATACCTGTACCGTCTTCTGTTGTTACATAATCACCGGAGATTACTCGGAATGCCTTAGAGGAAGCATCTTTCCAAGCTCCTGTTTCTTCATCCAACTCTACAGGTTTAACCCAAGGCATTAGTTGTTCGTATTCCATTCCAACCAAATCCGGACCTTTATATTCTCCGACAACCTTAAATGGAATCAGTTTATCACCCGGCTTGTAGTCTTCCAATGCCAAGCCTTCAGCCTTTTTATTGAAATGTGTATACAGTAACGCTTTTGCCAAGACAACAGTCATTTTCTCTCCTGTATACCCATTATACGTTCGGACAGCTACATAGTCAATTTTCGGTCCCACACACAACGCCGTATTAGATGGCAATGTCCATGGAGTAGTAGTCCAAGCCAAGAAATAGGGAGTTCCCCATTGTGCCATTTCTGACTTAGGATTCTTTATTTTGAATTGCCCAACTACCGTTGTATCTTTTACGTCACGATAACACCCAGGCTGGTTCAATTCATGTGAACTCAATCCTGTACCTGCGGCTGGAGAATAAGGCTGGATAGTATATCCTTTGTATAATAAGCCTTTATTATAAAGTTGTTTCAACAACCACCACAATGTTTCAATATAACGATTGTCATAGGTAATGTATGGATTATCCAAATCCACCCAATATCCCATCTTCTGTGTCAAGTCAGTCCACTCACGAGTGTATTTCATCACCTCCTTGCGACAAGAAGCATTATATTCATCTACCGAAATCTTTTTACCGATGTCTTCTTTTGTTATACCCAAAGCCTTTTCTACACCCAGCTCAACAGGAAGTCCGTGAGTGTCCCAACCGGCTTTACGACGCACCAAATAACCTTTCATCGTTTTATAGCGGCAAAAAATATCTTTGATGGAACGAGCGATAACATGATGAATACCTGGCATACCATTGGCTGAAGGAGGACCTTCATAAAAAACGAAAGAAGGATGGCCTTCTCTTATTTCCAAACTCTTGTGAAAGACGTCACCGTCCTGCCATTTCTTAAGGATTTCCTTATTCACGTCCGATAAGTCGAACTTAGAATATTCGGTAAATTTCTTAGTCATATCGTGATGTTATTTATTAGCTAATATAAATTACGGCCGCAAAGATAATGAATATCCGCCAAAACTGCCGTATTGTTTTCAGATTTTCGTTCCAATGATTCTTTTATTTCATCTCAACAGAATTTCTGAAACAGTTCGACTGTTATGACGGATAATCGTTTTCGCCTTTTATTTTTCCGTTTTATACCATGATGCATACATATGGTAATTTCGGGCAATTTTCTGATTAATCTCTTTTGATTGTTCCGGGTCTACTTTCTTGACGAATTTCGCAGGTACTCCTGCATAGATACTTCCCGGTTCAACAATGGTATTGCTCAATACGACAGAACCGGCAGCAACAATGGCACCTTCACCTATCACAGCATGATCCATCACAACAGACCCCATTCCTATCAATGCGCCATGACAAATTTTCGCTCCATGAATCGTAACGTTATGTCCAATAGAAACATCATCGCCTATCTCTATGGTTGACTTCTCATACAATGTGTGTAACACTGAGCCGTCTTGGATATTCACACCATTCCCTATACGGATGGAATTGACATCACCACGCAAATAGTACCAAACCAAATACTGCATCCATCGCCTATTATTACATCACCAACGATTGTTGCATTATCTGCCAAAAACGTATCTTTACCAATGATGGGAGTAAATCCTCTCACCGATCTAATCAATGCCATATCTTTTTAAATTTCTTCTGTTTTCTTTTTCAACCAAGCTTTTTCCTCTTCTGTCAAATACGGGCTTAGTTTTTCATAAACCTCTTGATGATATTTGTTAAGCCATGCGTGTTCACGAGCCGACAACATAGATACTTGCACCAAGGTTGTATCAATATAGCAGAGCGTCAATGTTTCCATTCTTAAGAACTTGCCATATTCTGTTTCACAGTCTTCCACAACCTCTATCATGTTTTCTGTACGGATTCCATACTGTCCTGTGCGGTATAATGCCGGTTCGTCACTCATCACCATGCCTGCCTCGATGACCACCGGGTTCTCCTCCATACGGATGCTTTGCGGACCTTCATGGACATTCAAGCAGTGGCCGATGCCATGGCATGTACCATGCAGATAATTGATTCCTGCATCCCACATAGGCTTACGGGCTAATATATCCAATTGAGAACCTCTCGTTCCTACCGGGAATTTACATTTTGCCATATCGATTGTACCTTTAAGAGCCAAGGTGAAATCTCTCTTCATTTGCTCTGTAGGTTTGCATAAAGCGATAGTACGAGTCACATCTGTCGTTCCATCCAAATATTGTCCACCACTATCCAACAGATAGAGGTTATCCGGCTTCAGTTGCGCATCTTGTTCAGGAGTAGAAGAAACAGCATAATGTACTACGGCACCGTGAGGCCCATAACTTGAAATAGTTTCAAAACTATCCATGATATACAAAGGTTGTTCCGCACGGAAAGCAGTTAATTTTTTGCTTGCGCTTAATTCCGTCACCTTATTTCCTGCGGCCATCTCTTGTTCCAACCAATAGAAGAATTTCGTCAATGCGATGCCATCCTTCAAAACAGCGTTACGGTATCCTTTCCGTTCGGTCGGGTTTTTAATACTCTTCAACGTATTGGCAGGAGAAATACCTTTGATGATTGTTACACCTTTTGGCAAAGCATTACAAATCGCTTTATTGGTATGCGCTGTATCCAAATAGACAGTGGTAGTTTCTGGCAATTTAGATAAATAATGACAAATACGTGAATAATCAGCCAACACAACCCCATCTTTCTTCAAGCGTTCAGCAATCTCTGCAGGCACTTTCTTAGGATTGATGAAAAGGACATTCTCCTCTTGTGAAACAAACATATAAGCAATAGCTACTGGATTGCAAGTAACATCTGTTCCTCTAAAATTACAAGTCCAAGCCACTTCGTCCAAAGCAGAAAGAATTGTACAATCTGCTCCTGCTTTATGGAGCATCATATTTATATCAGTAAGTTTATCTTCAGTTGATTTACCACTAAATTCTATCGGCATGTCAAACACCATGTCTTCTGGAATAGCAGGACGGTCAGTCCAAATAGCGTCAATCAAGGCTGCTTCTGAATTCAAAGATATGTGCTTCCGCTTTAATTGTACTTCCAATGCATCAGCTTCTTCAGCACTATATGTCTCTCCATTCAAGCCAACTGTATCACCAGCAGACAACTCTGACAACAGGAAATCAGTAATAGAAGGAGTTCCTTCAATTTTCAACTTATATAAATCGATTCCTGTACCAGCCAATTGGTCTTCAGCTTGCAAAAAATAACGAGAATCTGTCCATAGACCTGCTTTATCCAAAGTTACAACCACTGTTCCGGCAGATCCTGTGAAACCAGAAATCCACACTCTGTATTTCCAACATGCACCCGGATATTCGCTCATGTGCGGATCGGTTGTCGGAATAATATAAGCAGAGATGTTATGCTCTTTCATTACTTTCCTCAAAGCGGAAAGACGTTCAACAATCTGTGTTTTCATTGCATATTTTTTATTAGTTATGATGCAAAGATAAACATTTCAATTGAACTTTGTTCATTTCACCATATCTTCTTCGATAAAGTTCGGAACCAAATGAATGATACGATTCCTTTTAAGATACTTGATATACAGATTGCCCACCATACGCCTTCTATTCCTAATCCTATGGCACCCAAAAGCATAGCCAAAGGAAGCCGGAGTGTATTAAACACGATACTGGTAACTGCTGGCGGTACAGTACGACCTATGCCATAAAACAGTCCTTGCATCGTAATTTCCAACATCAGGAACATCATGGAATAGCCATCGATACGCAAAAAGAGACCTCCTGCCATATAGGCTTCTCTCTCCGGAACCACGATTGAAAAAATCTCATTACCATAAAAGACATAGAGGAATGTACAAAAGATACCAAAGATGGAAGTCATCATCAAAGTCGTCCGGTATGCAGCTTCTACCCTGTCTCTCTTCCTTGCAGCATAGTTTTGTGCTGTAAAGGCACTCAGTGCCGTACTGAATCCCTGTGATGTATTCCACGCTATAGCCTCAATCTGACCACCGGTCGTCAGTGCGACCAATCCATAATGACCGCCATAAGTGGAAGCCGTTCTTCCCATCAACATATTGATGACCGCAAAAAAGCTATTCAATAATGCTACAGGAATTCCTATACGCACAACCTTCAATGTATACCTCCATTTCAAAGGGACAAAAAAGTGGAAATCATCCCACAATTTGTTCCTTACTTTCAGTTGGTAAACAAACAATAATATCACCATGCATTGAGATAACCACGTGGCATAAGCAGCTCCTGCCGTTCCCCATCCAAAGAGTAAAATAAATAAGGGATCTAGCAACATATTCAATACCAATCCTGCACCACTGATATAAAATGGTATCTTGCTCAATCCAGCGGCATTGTGTACTCCTGTAAAAGCAGAAGCCAAAAACACAAACGGGAAAGCCGTGCTGACGATACGTAGATATTCCACTGCCTTGGCGGATATCTCAGGGCTTAATTTATACAATGACACAATGGGGATAGCTAACGAAAAGAAAATGACTCCCCACATCAATGAAAAAATCAAAGCCAGTGTCAAGTTATGCGCAGCATATGCCTTCGCTTCCTGTTGATTTCCAGAGCCAATGGATTGCCCCACGGTCACTTCCGCTCCAACTTTATTCAACAACGAAAAAGATTGGAGCATCCAAGTCAATATACCTACAGCTCCTATGGCAGCAACTGCTTCGCTACCTATTCGACCTACCCACGCCATGTCCGTCAGACTATAAGCCATCTGGACGAAAGAAGTTCCCATTATGGGTATTGCCAGATTAAATAATTGCTTCCGAATCGGTCCTTCCGTCAGATTTTTTTACTGATTGCATTTTTTTATATTAAATCATACCCAACATATGACTGCGGGACAATAAGCATGCCCCCATCAACCCTCCTTTTTTTCTCCTAATTGAGATACTACTAATTTTTGTATCTTGATTCACTAAATTTAATGAATATTTCCGCACTGCACTCTGCATAGGCAAACGAAGATATTCCTGTGTTGCAGACAAAGGTCCCACCGATAATCACAAGTTCCGGATTAAGCACATTGATAAATCCTGCAGTCCATCTGCCTAACACATACCCGATATGCTCAACCATCTCTATTGCCAATACGTCTTCTTTCAGCACTGCCTCCACGAAGTCAGACAAAAGGAATTCTCCATGCTCCCTAAGCATATCAGCCATAATAGTTGTACTCCCTTGCTCCAAGCGTTCTTTCAATATGCGTTCCACTGCATATCCTGAAGCCTCTGTTTCCAAACATCCTTTCTTGCCACAATTACAGATTACTTCATTATCCACAGCACATATATGTCCTATCTCGCCTGAAACCAGATTTACCATAGTATATTTTTCCTCCTATGATTATTCCAGCCCCTAATCCCCAATTCAGATTAAGGAACAAAATGTTTTTTTCATCTTTAACAGCGCCCATCATGTATTCACCATAAATCATGGAACGTGAATCGTTTTCCAAATAGACAGGAATTCCCAAACGCTCTTCCAATACTCTTGCCAAAGGACGTTGATTAAAATAGAAATAGGAATAAGAGTATCCTTTTTCCGAATTAACACGCCCCGCAATGTTCACACCTATCTGCAATATCTTTTGGCGTGGGATATCCAAACCTGCAATATAATCTTTAATAATCAGAGATAACGCATCCAGTGCCTCGGTGGTATCTTCCAAGTTATAAGGCACTTCCACCTGTTCAGAAACCATTTTACCACGAAAGTCAATTGTCGCAAGTTGAATTTTCTTACGCTGGATATCTACTCCGACAAAATAGCCAGACTTCGGATTTAAACCATAAATATTAGGCTTCCTTCCTCCATTGGTATTCTGTTTGCCTAAATCTATGAGGAATTGCCTATCTATTAATTCGGATACAAATTTGGTTACCGTCGGTATACTTATATCCAATTCCTTCGCCATATCTGCTATGGAGGCGGAATCTGTCATAATCAATAACTGCATGAGTCGTTTCTTCAATACAGTACTTTTATTATTACCTTCTTGCATTTGGAAAATCGTATCCATACTATATAGTTTTTATTATGATTATTAAAAAAATTTTACTACTATTTATATTTCCAGCCCTCTATTTTGCCCAAAACTGGAGTTTTTTATAATACTTGTTAGCGTCCCCACAAACTTAATACATTTTTTTATTCAAAACAAAAAAATAATCACAATTAATTTAATAAATAAGCGTAAATAAAAAGCGGGTATCATAATTGCGAACGGTCTTTTTATCTTCCGAGTTTATCCTCAGCACTTTATGTTTGATTAATGATGGTGTTTTAGACAACCATTGTTTCAAAAAGCATTTGACGTTTTTGAAAAAACAACGATATGTTTTTTAGACACATTTTATCTTATTCTTTGATGTAAATTTTCCTGATTAACCAGTCTGGATTTATCCTTAACGAACACTTCTTTGTCTAATCAACGAATCGCATGAAATATAAAGGCGGTGCGCCAACAATTATTTGACACACCGCCCTATTTCCTTACCTGAAAATTATTCAGCTGGAACTGCTTCTACTGCCTCTGTCGCTGTTGAATCAATAGCGGCAGGAGCTGCTGTTGTATCGTTTGCTGCAGGAGCTACTTCTTCTACTTGTTCAGATACTTCTGTTTCTGCTACTTCAACTGGTTCAGCTGTTTTGTTGTTACAAGAAGCGAAAGATACTGCTGCAATAACTGCAGCAAAAGCAACTAACTTTTTCATTTTGTCAAATTTTAAACGGTCTATAATATCTTTTTGAAAACGTCGCAAAAGTAAACATTATTTTTTTATGTTGTACAACATATTCTTCTTTTTTTTCAAGAAAAACACTTTTAACATACATAATCCCCGTTTTAACTCACCAAATGCGCCTCTTGATTCTTCTCTCTCACTTAATATTATCCTATTTAGTCCCAAAAACGGACGAGCCTCACATTTTATAATATTCAAACTCGAATGAGAGTTCGTCATATAGCCTTTTCATCTCATTCTCTTCTACTTCTGATTTGCTTTGGGTTATACTTAAAGCCGCTTCCGCTTGTTCTAATGATTGACGACCAAAGAATTTCAAGGCTTGTATGGCAGCTTGCTTTTCATTCCATTGATTCCTTTGTTTATCTTCTGAATGCAACACCTTCTCACAAAAGGACAAAAAAAACTTTTTCTCTATTTCACTTATGGCTTTCCCCCTTTTGAATAGTTGTGCAAAAAGTAAAAAGCCAGCCATTCGTCCGTAAGGTGAATTCTCTTCCTCCAACAATCCCAAAGCCAAATCACTTGCCTTTTCCATTTCCGAGAAGAGATTGTTACAACATTGCTCCGCTATCTCTGGATAAGGAATCTCCCTCGCCCACTGAAGAGCTTCTGAGAAACTTAATTGCTTTGCAGGATAAAGCAATGTGGCTAAAATCTTCATTTCTCGAACATCCTCTTCCCAAAGGGCTTGCGCCAAACCCGCTTCAGGTTCGTATTCCTTTGCGATTTGTTTGATTTCAGGAATAGGCACTCCGAAGATAAGTTTATAATTCATACCTTTCTGCCTCATGCTGGTAGAAATGACTCCATTCATTGCCAAGCGCAATCGCTTACGTATATTCCTTAACTTCTCTTCCATGCTTAATCATTTATTACAGGTAAATAAGAATACTCTCTGCTATAACGCAACATTTGTTCGGCATAGCCTTCCGTATAATCCAATTCGACATCTGTCACAGTCCCATTCGCATCTTTTACCAATCGCATGATTGGATTGACAAATCCTTTGTATGGGGACAAATGCAATTTCTCATAACGTACCTTGATTTCCCGATGAAGTTCCTGATCTATTTAACTCCGTAATTTTCCACCAAGTGCCTACCGGATTCATAATCACCTTCACTTTTGATACGTTGCACTTCTGCCAATAATTTCCCGAACAATTCACGTAAACGCAAATAATCATTTATCACGACAAAGCTTTTGCCATCTCGCTTTTGCCATTCTACGACATGTTCAGACGCCCCTTGTTCATAAACCCATTTGGCTATTAATTGACGGTTTCTCATATGTGCCTCTTCCACATCCTTTCCCAATTCTATACGAACCAACTGGGTCATCAAACCATTCATCATGTATTTATAATACTCAGCCTTGAACGCTTCCGAATCCGGGACAAGCTCCAACTCTTGCATTTTAGGATCTGCCAAATAATAGAGTCCGAACAAATCCGCTCTCGCTTCTTCCAATGTCGAAGTATAAACCTTTAATGCATCTGGATCAACGTCAGGAAGAAGCTGTCCGGAACCATGACCTAAACATTCATGCAAATCCGTATGCAGAATATCTGTAATGAAACCATACTTTTTGATTAAATCACGTTCTTCTTCGCTCCATACAAATTCTTCACTGAACCCATTTCCTTGTGAAGCTTTGTCGTATGCTTGCATGATATTCTCTATCGTCACCGACTTGGAACCATGATCCCTGCGAATCCAATCAGCATTAGGCAAATTAATACCTATCGGCGTGGACGGATAGCAATCACCTCCCAACATGGCAACAGTTATCACTTTCGCACTGACTCCTTTCACTTTTTTCTTCTTGAAGCGGCTATCCACCGGAGAATGGTCTTCAAACCATTGGGCATTTGAACTAATAGTCTTCGTGCGCTCCGTTGCCTGACGATTGATAAAGTTCACCGTTGACTCCCAACTTGCTTTCATTCCCAAAGGATCACCATACGTTTCGATAAAACCATTGACAAAATCCACTTCCGATTGCGTATCTTCTACCCAAAGGATAGAATAAACATCAAAGGTTTCAAATCGCCAGTCCGATAATAACTTATCAATGTTTCTATAATCTCTTTTTGACGTTCATTCTCAGCAAAAGGAATAGCTTTTTCCAGTTCACCCACGATTCTTTCAATGGCTGCCGAATAAAGCCCTCCCACTTTCCATACTTTTTCTTTAATTACTCCATCCTCTTTTACCAATCTGCTGTTTAGTCCATAAGATAGAGGAGTCTCCGAAGGCGATTCGGTTTTCATCTTTCCATAAAAACTCTCCACATCTGCTTGGCTAATACCCTCACCATAATAGTGATTGGCTGAGGCTTGCACCCAATCCACATCGCCACTTTGCACCGTACGTTTAGGTATTACATCCTTATCAAACATAATCGGATGTAATTTCTCATACAATGATTCCGGAGTCTCTCCTTCCATTAGGGGCAAGAAAGCCGGATTAACAGATAAGAGAAGTTGCCTGAAATAGTCTGCCGGGAATATAGGAACAAACTTGTCCTCCGCATAATGGTGATGTATTCCATTAGCAAACCAAACCCTTTTCAAATAAACTTCAAAAGCCTGAAATTCCGTACAACTTCTGTCACCGTCATAATGCAAATAAACAGCTTCCAATGTACGACGTATACATATATTATATCTACAGTTTTGATCAAACAAGATATCCCTGCCCATCAAAGCCGCCTCAGACAAATGGTACAACAATAGCTTTTGCTTCAATGACAATTTATCAAACCCAGGTACTTTATATCTTAATATCTGCAAGTCTGCAAATTGATCGACGATGTAATTAAATTCCTTTTCCATTTTTCCAAACTATAAAACAAAAGGGGCTGTGTCAAAACGCTTGTTTTGATGCAGACCCTTTTAGGTGTGTCAGAATTGGTAAAAAGCAAGTCGAAGTCCGAAACCAACGTAGCAGTTCGCAATTATGACACACCGCCTTATCTCAATTATTATAATCTCTTATCTTAAGTCCTTTTTAAATTGATGAGATACATAAAGCACGCAGCAAATCTTTATTAATCGGTTTATCGTTCTTTATCGCTTTAGAGAATGGGATATTGACGATTTCATCTTTTTGGATACCAATCATCACGTTGCGTTGTCCATCCAACAAAGCATCGATGGCTGCGACGCCCATACGAGTCGCCAAGATTCTATCTTGTGCCGTAGGAGAACCACCACGTTGCAAGTGTCCTAAGATAGAAACACGTACATCGAACTGTGGATACTCATTCTTTACACGTTCAGCAACGCCCATCGCACCACCCGTAACATCGCTTTCAGCTACCAATACGATACTACTGTTTGGATTTACGGAAACCTGTTTCAATCATTTCTGCCAATTGGTCTTTTTCCAAAGATATTTCCGGGATAATCGCAGCTTCGGCTCCTGATGCAATCGCACCGTTCATAGCCAAGAAACCAGCATCTCGTCCCATTACCTCGATAAAGAACAGTCGTTCATGAGAAGTGGCAGTGTCACGAATCTTATCCACACATTGCATGATGGTATTCAAAGCCGTGTCATAACCAATCGTGATATCTGTTCCATACAAGTCATTATCTATTGTGCCAGGCAAGCCAACTACTGGCAAGTTGTATTCTTCTGCAAAAACTCGTGCACCAGACAATGAGCCATCCCCGCCAATAACGACTAACGAATCGATTCCATGTTTCACCAAATTATCGTAAGCTTGCTTGCGTCCTTCTGGTGTTTTAAACTCGTTACATCTCGCTGTTTTCAGAATAGTTCCACCGCGCTGAATAATATTGCTGACATTTTGAGTACGGAATTCTTCTATTTCATCCGTAACCATGCCTTTATACCCGCGATAAATACCTCTCACTTTTATCTTGTTAAAGATGGCAGCACGCGTAACCGCACGGATCGCTGCATTCATTCCCGGAGCGTCACCTCCAGATGTTAATATTCCGACACACTTTATAGCTGGCATAGATTTTTTATTTAAAGTTCACTGCAAATATAATAACTATTATCTTCCTCTCCCATTTTCAAGAAATAAATTATTGAAAAAATTTAACTTCCATTTTAAACATCCTTAAAATGGGAAACTGCACATATTATAACTGTCAACTATATTAAAAGTCAGCCTTTCGCCATTCCACCAACAACTATTATATAATGTAGTGCAGTTGGTCTAAAAGCAAAGGCACTTCATCCGTTTCGACTCCGGCCCTTTCCAAATCTGGCAAATCCTGCTCGAATTGGGCATAGAAAATATCCCAACTGCTATTCTCTTTTTGGACGGCCAATTTATAATAGGTCAAAGCTTGTTGCATGTTTTGCAAAACCCATTCCGTATGACCGGCATTCAAATAATCTTGCATGGTAGGATTATCCGCCATTATTTTCTTATAATAGTTCCTCGCCTGGTCGTATTTCCCGGTCAGGAATGAGCACCAAGCAATGGGACGCCATGCTTTATGACTTTTCGTATCTAAATAATCCACTTTGTAATAATACTTCAATGCCTCGTTATAATTCTTCAATTCCAAATGGCAATGACCGATGCTAATCTGTATGGACAAATTGTCCGGACTAAGAACTTCATAACGATGATAATATTCCAAAGCTTTCTCGGGTTGCTTCAATAACTTATAACAAGCCGCAATCCTCCGTATCACCCATTTGCTGTTAGGATTCAACAAATCAGCACGAAGGTAATCTTGCAACGCTTCTTGAATATCTCCAGCCATCTGTTTGCAATAACCCAACTTTTGGTAGAGCGTATCATTTCCGAGTTTTGTTCCAGCAGCCGCTCATACACTATTTCCGCATCCTTAAAATAGCCTTTCTGCAAATACGATTCGGCTATAATCCTTAAAGTTTCCGAATCAGACAAGTAAGGCTTCAATACAGGCAAATTATGGAAATCCAAACTATATGTGAAAATATCATCAAAGTCCAAATGTGACGGATGGAGTTTATGGAACCGATATAAATCTTGGATATACAAGCCCGCTATTTCCACAAAGTCAGGATGTTTCCAAGATTCGAATTGGCTGCTTTCACGCAACATCTCCACCGATTGCTCATCCATCTGTTCCAGCATCATCTTCCGGACTTCTGTTGGGAAATTAACCAAACTGAAAAAGAAAGAATATTTGTCGGAATTGCACATCCGGGATATTTGCGTCATCAAATTGATTTTATCCATCTGACCTTTACTGCCAAACTCTTTTCTTAATGACGAATATTCCAATGAGAACGGCATAAACCAGTTGTCCAGTTCCCGGAAAAACGGATAATCTTTCAAATGGATAAAAGCAGAATGAAGCACATCCGCCCCATCTTTTTGGAGTTCATTGAATTCCATCAGTTTCTTATTGATTTCTTCATCATTTTCCATGAAGGCGTTTTTCCATTCAGGATTCATCTCGTCACCCAATTTATCCGGTGTCAAATCATTTAAATTTATTTTCTTTGCCAATGATGAGTTCAGCTTCATCATATCCGGAATAATCTCATCCTGAAGCTTGCGCGTTATCTTCTCCGTCTCTCTGGATATGATAAACTTCAGCGTAATTGCTCTCAAATCCTTTGTCAAAGAGGGACGTGTCTCCGCCATTGCCTGCAATCGGTTTTGCAGTTGCGGATAAAGGAAACTTCTTTTCCTGTATTTATATAAAACGAAAAGAATAGCCACCCAAGCCCGCGCTGATATCTCTGAATTGGAGTTAGAGGCTGCATCAAACAGTAAGTTCATCTTCTCTTTATCAAAGAACTCCTCCAATCCTAACAACAATGCGGACACAATCTGGCAAGCGACAAATGCAGGTAGCGTTTCATTCTGAAGTATTGCACGCAGATCTGCCACCTCCTCAACAAGAAGGAAGCCAGAAACCCAAACTTTATTGAACAATTGATGCCGCACCTCTTCCAACCGGTCGCTCGTGGACTGGTCCAAATGCTTTGCTTCCGCCAATGCAATCAGCGATTGATGAAGGTAACGAAACGACACCTCTTTTTGAGTTTTCTGTATCCTGCGGCGGCTATAAAAACACAAAGGGGATTCTTTGGCCAAGAGTTTGCCATGCAACATATCTGCCAATTCATAAGCCGAGCTTAATACCGTTTTATAAATCTGTTCCTGCATCGGATCTTGTATGCCTTCCATCCGGTAATGCAACATATATTTATATGTATTTTGCAATCCATCCAATTTGTCTTGCCAACTATATTCATTGCAACCAGCCATCAAGCCCAATATTCCATCAAAAGCCAATTTCAACTCTTTTCTATCAAGCCATCCGATGATGCGGTCGTATTCTTTATTTATTTCTTGTATATTCATTACATTATAATATAAAAGTGCAAAGTTACTACAAAAAAGTGAAATGCGGAAAGATATAGTGATAGAATTGAGTTACAGGGGTTTCAGTCGTGCTTCCGGTTATTCGTGAAGCCATCACAATCACCGCTGAAGCCAAATCTGGACGCCGCTACGTTACTTGTCCGTAACCATGCCCGAAAGGGCGACAAACGGACACGGATAGTAAAACAAGGCATTGTGATATAGTGAGTTACTGACAACTCACGCGACAAATCCGGTTACGGAAAAAGATTGCGCCGTTCCTCCGTGTTTTGCGTACCGACGAAGGATTCTTCACCGACTAATTTGAACCTAAAAAAATTAAGGACGATGAAGAGTACATTTTCAGTAATCTACTACCTCAAACGTCAGGTAGTGAAAAAGGACGGGACAGTGCCCGTCATGGGACGCATCACGGTGGACGGCAGCCAGACGCAGTTCAGCTGCAAACTGACCGTCGATCCCAAACTGTGGGACACCAAAGGGGGACGTGTCACGGGCAGAAGCACGGCGGCACTCGAAACGAACCGTATGCTCGACAAGATGCGCGTGCGCATCAACGGGCATTATCAGGAAATCATGGAGCGTGACAACTTCGTCACTGCGGAAAAGGTGAAAAACGCCTTTCTCGGACTGGAACACCGCTACCACACGCTGTTGCAGGTGTTCCGGCAGCACAACGAGGACTATGCCAAGCAGGTGGAGGCAGGCATGAAAGCCAAAGGCACGCTCTTGAAGTACAAGACCGTTTACAAGCACTTGCAAGAGTTCCTCGCCATCCGCTACCACGTGAAGGACATCGCCCTGAAAGAGCTTACACCCGCTTTCATTTCCGATTTTGAAATGTTCCTGCGCACGGTCAAACACTGCTGCACCAACACCGTGTGGCTGTATGTCTGCCCGCTTCGGACGATGGTGTTCATCGCCATCAACAACGAATGGCTCACGCGCGACCCGTTCCGCGAGTATGAAATCAAGAAGGAGGAAACGACCCGCAGCTTCCTGACGAAAGATGAAATCCGCCTGCTGATAGAAGGCAAGCTGAAGAATGCGAAGCAAGAACTGTATCGTGATTTATACCTGTTCTGTGCCTTCACCGGCTTGTCGTTCGCCGATATGCGCAACCTGACGGAAGAGAATATCCGTACCTACTTTGACGAACACGAATGGATAAACATCAACCGCCAGAAGACGGGTGTGGTGTCCAACATCCGTATGCTTGACATAGCGAAGCGCATCATCTACAAATACCGTGGGCTGTGCGAAAACGGCAGGATTTTCCCTGTACCCCACTACAACACGTGTCTTGCCGGAATCCGTGCCGTCGCCAAGCGTTGCGGTATCACCAAGCATATTACATGGCATCAAAGCCGCCACACGGCAGCCACGACGGTGTTCCTCTCCAACGGCGTACCCATCGAAACGGTCAGTTCCATGCTGGGACACAAAAGCATAAAGACAACGCAGATATACGCGAAAATAACCAAAGAGAAGCTCAATCAAGACATGGAGAACCTTGCCGCAAGATTGAACCAAATCGAGGAATTTGCAGGTTGCACCATCTAAAACAGAGAAGCCATGAAACGTGACATAATTATAGAGGATAAGACCGTCAGCGTAACCGGTAACGAGGTATGGATGACCGCCAGAGAAATCGCCGGACTGTTCCACACGGGTGTCCCGGCAGTGAACGCTGCCATCAAAGCTGTCCGCAAGACGGACGTACTGAGCGATTACGAGGTATGCCACTACATTCAGCTTGAAAACGGTCTGTATGCGGATGTTTACTCGCTTGAGATAATCATCCCCGTCACCTTCCGGCTGAGCACATACCATGCCCATCTTTTCCACCGCTGGCTGATGGACAAGGCACTCGCAAAAGACAAGCATACCGCCTACATGGTATTCGTACATAGCGGAAAAGGCGGTTACTGCTGAAAAGACGATGACAATCAATTAAAAACGGACAACCATCAAGCTGTCCGTTTTAACTTTAAGATAGTCAATTTGGAATATACAAATTATGTGCTAAAGAATATGAGGTATCAAAATTGAGATGGCTTATATAACATCTCATACTTTAACGAGCCACAATCAATGTACATATCATATTCCGCAATTCCTTTTTCTTGTGCTATATAATGCAAAATTTTCTTGTGGATGTTTGAAATTCTCTCTCCATAATAGATTGCTTTAGGAACAATTTTCAGGCTTGTTGCACGAGAATGTGCGGCAGGTTGTTTCTCTGAATGAATAATACGCCATTCATTTTCATATTCCCACTGTGTGGATTTGTGAATAGCCATTTTCAAATGTGATAGTGAATCTATATTTTTAACATCCAGCCCCAAACTCTTTGCTATATACCATTGAATAAAGTTATTTGCATCAAAACGGTCATTATCATATATAACAGGCAAAATACAACAATTCATTTCTCCTTGTTCCAATAAGAACCTTAAATCATATTCCAATGCAAACCCTTCATGATTTTGGGCATAGTGACTCCACATTATAACAGAATCAATGCTTTCACTTAAACATGCTATTGTAGATACGACCTTTAATGTATCCCCCATTTTTAATAGGATTTCTTTCAATATGTTTTCCATTGCAACACTAAAAAGAGCTAATGTCAATGGATTTATACCATTACACGATATTACCTGTTCTTTTAAACCTGCCAATTTGTTTCTTCCAAAAAATTGGATTACACTTGGAGGAAAATCGAAATCTTTAGCTTCAAGTATCTGTTTGAATTGTTCAAGAAATTCTTCTGTACAACAAGCTCTCATTTGCTCTTGAATATTATCCAAACTATAATAAACAAGAGTGTCATAGGGATCATTAAACTTATCAGCAGTAACAGCATAAACCAGATCCTTGTCAAAAGCATCAAGGTTTAATGTTGAACAGCTCCTATATCTATACAGTTTTTGTGGCAACATTGACATCAATGCTGTACTTATAGGATATATTCGGGATTTTATATCCTCTTGCTCAATTCCTTCAGGAATTATTGTGGATTCTAACAATTTTGCAAATTCACTCCGAAGCATAATGGTATTTCGTTTTAACTACAAAGGTACGCTTTTATTCCGAAATACCGGAACATTATTCCATCGGTTTGCGGTAATTCGTCTCCAGCAGTTCACGCAATCCCGATTCGGGGTAAAGCACTTTTCCTCCTAAAAGGATAAAGGGCTACACCCTGTTGTTGCGGTATTCCTGCAAGGTACGGCGGCTCACACGGAGCAAGTCCGCCACCTCCCTGTCCGTCAGGTAACGTTCCCCGTCCAGCGGCGGACGGTAGTTTTCCAAAAATGCGGAGAGCCATTTAGAGCCTTTGCGCATATTCTGCACCACGGTGGCAAGCGGCTCGTCCTCCAGTGTAAAAACATCGTTGTTCTCGTTCATCATAACTTCGGATTCAGTGGGTGAATAATAAGATTACCTGCCGCTGGGATAGAGCGTGCCGATAAGCGGAATCAGCCTCCTGACTTCTTCCGGCTTGTAATAGAACCTGCGGTTTATCTGCGAGTAGCCGATAAGCCGCTTATCGCGTAACGTCTGCAACGTGCGCGGGCTGATTCTCAACTGCCCGCAGACTTCCTCGCCTGTGAGCCACCTTTCCAGCCGCCCTCCGTCGCTCTTGCGCTTCAGGGCGGCAACCTTCTCCGAGAGGGCATTGAAGGACGCCACCATCATCTCGAAGGTCTTTTTCTCGATAGATACAATTTCGAAGCCTAAAACATTTCAGGTTTGCCGCAAAGGTAACGCCGTCCCCCGTGAACACATATCGTTTCCCACTGAAAGGCTGTATGTTGCGCCGTATGTCCGGGTTACGGAGCCATTTCCGATAAAAATCTTACGTGAGACACGTAGTGAGCTGTTAAAGCCCCTTTTGTTTATTGCCGAATTTTGCCGCAGAAACCAAAAGAAAGAACTGAATATGAAAGTAATAACGATGGAAAGTTCCGCCTTCACCGCATTGACGGAACAGATAGCCGAAATAGCGGCACACGTGCGTGCCGTTTCCGGCGAAAGGAAGGAAAAATCCGCAGACAGGTTGCTCACTACCCGCGAGGCGGCGCACCTGTTGAACGTGAGTACCCGTACCCTCCAGCGTATGCGCAGCGAGCATCGCATCGGCTATGTGGTGCTGCGCGGCAAATGCCGCTACCGCCAGTCTGAAATCGACCGCCTGCTTGCGGACTGCACCGTCCTGGAAGACGCGGCGACACCGACGGAACTGAAACGCAACCACACGCTACGCACGGGCGGCAACAAACCCAAAGGAAGGAGGACATGACGTATGGAACTGCTTACCCGAAACAATTTCGAGAGCTGGATGCAGAAGCTGATGGAACGGATCGACCGTCAGGACGAACTGCTGCTTGCCTTACAGCCGTCCGGCAAAGCTCCGAATCCGATGGAACGTATCAGGATGTTCGACAACCAAGACCTCTGTATGCTGCTCCAAATCAGCAAGCGTACCCTGCAATGCTACCGCAGCATCGGCGCACTGCCGTACAAGACGCTCGGCAAAAAGACCTATTACAGCGAGGAGGACGTGCTGACGTTCCTTTCCGGACACGTAAAGGACTTCCGAAAAGAAGATATAGCCTTCTACAAGGCTCGTATCCATAATTTCTTTCAAATAACCCATTAAAACATTTTTCAAATGGCAAAGAAAACAACAGAAAAGGACGTGCTGATAGTCCGTGACGAGAAAACGGGCGAAATCAGCGTGGTAGCCGGGCTGAATGCCGACGGTTCCCCCAAGCGCACCCCTGCGAAAGCGGAGAACGCGCAGAGTTTCCTGCAATTCGACCGCCACGGCGACGTGTTGGACAACTTCTTCAAAAACTTCTTCCGGCAGTGCAAGGAACCCAGCCGCTTCGGTTTCTACCGTGTCGCGGCAGACCAAGCCGACAAACTGATGGAGGTGATGAAAGACCTGCTGAAAGACCCCGAAGCCAACAAGGAACTGCTCGCGCCCCACAAGGTGGACACTTCCAGCTACGAGGAGCAGGTAAAGGAAGAACAGACCGCCGGAAAGACGGAGCAGACGGAACAAAAGCAGGAAGAGCAATCCAAAGAAGCCCAAAAACAGGAAGACATGGAACAGAAACAGGAAAAGAATCAGGAAAGCCCGCAACAACAAGCGCAAGGCAGACGGGGCTACCAGCCCATCGAAGAGAGCAAAATCAACTGGCAGGAACTGGAAGAGAAATGGGGCGTGAAACGTGACGACCTTGAAAAGTCCGGCGACCTGACCAAGATGCTCAACTACGGCAAGTCCGATTTGGTGAAGGTGTCGCCCAAGTTCGGCGGCGAGGCTTTCGAGCTGGATGCTCGCCTCTCCTTCAAGAAGGACAGCGAGGGTAATGTCAGCCTCGTGCCGCACTTCATCCGCAAGGAGCAGAAACTCGACGAGTACAAGGAACACAAGTTTTCGGACGAAGACCGTAAGAACCTGCGCGAGACGGGCAACCTCGGCAGGGTCGTGGACATCGTGGACAGGGAAACGGGTGAAATCATCCCCTCGTTCATCAGCATAGACCGCAAGACGAATGAAATCACGGACATTCCTGCAAACAAGGTACGCATACCGGAGCGCATCGGAAAGACGGAAATCACCAAGCAGGAACAAGATATGCTGCGTGCCGGACTGCTCGTGCGCGACAAGCTCATCGAACGCAACGACGGCAGGAAGTTCGTCACCACTCTTCAAGTGAATGTAGAGCAGCGAGGCGTGGAGTTCGTGCCGGGAACCGGCAGGTCACCGTGTACCGCCCAGACGCAGGAAGCCAAGAACAATCCCACACAGGGACAGGCTCAAGGCATGGAAAATTCCGCAGCCCAACAGAAAGAGCAACGCCGCAACACGTGGACGAACGCCGACGGCAGCATCCGCCCCATCAGCAAATGGAGCGGTGTGAACTTTACCGACCAGCAGAAAGCTGACTACGCTGCGGGTAAGGCGATAAAGTTGGAGAACGTGACCGACAAGCAAGGCTTCCACGCCACGATGTACATCAAGTTCAATCCGGAGAAGGGACGTCCGTACCGTTATGACACCAACCCCGACAATGCGCAGAAGGTCGCCCCATCCAACGAGAGCCGTACACAGGTGGCGGTGAACAGCGAAGGCAAGACCAACGAGGCGACCAAGAACTAGAAAGAGCCATTGCATAAAGGGCAAACCGCCCCGAAAGACGACAAACAGCAAAGCAGCAGGAGAAGCCTCAGAAGAAAACGGGCAAGGGCATGAAGATGTAACATCCCGTGTCCACCACTAAATCCAAAGTAACAATTCATAAAAAAGTAATCAGCATGAAGACAATCATTGCAGAAAAGCCATCCGTGGCACGTGAAATCGCCCGCATCGTGGGCGCGACAAAAAGAGAGGAAGGATATTTCGAGGGAGGCGGCTACGCCGTGACATGGGCGTTCGGACACCTCGTCCAGCTTGCCATGCCCGACGGCTACGGCATACGCAGCTTTGTCCGTGACAACCTGCCCGTCATCCCAGGAACTTTCACGCTCATTCCCCGTCAGGAAAGACAGAGAAGGGCTACAAGCCCGACAGCGGCGTGGTGTCGCAGATAAAAATCATCAGCCGTCTTTTCAAGGAAAGCGAGCAGATCATCGTGGCAACCGATGCAGGGCGCGAGGGCGAACTTATCTTCCGATACCTCTACTATTATATCGGATGTACCACACCTTTCGTGCGCCTCTGGATAAGCTCGCTTACCGACAAGGCTATCCGGGAGGGTCTGCGTAACCTCGAAGAAGGAAGCAAGTATGATAACCTCTACCTTGCCGCCAAAGCGCGGAGCGAATCCGACCGGCTTGTGGGTATCAACGGCACTCAGGCACTCTCCATCGCTGCCGGACACGGCACGTACTCCGTCGGACGAGTGCAGACGCCTACGCTGGCGATGGTGTGCGCACGTTACTGGGAGAACCGCCGTTTCACGGTTGAACCGTTCTGGCAGCTCCATATTGCCACTGACGATGGCAACGGCGAAGTGGTGAAATTCTCCTCTTCCGAAAAATGGAAAGAGAAAGAGCCGGCGACGGAACTATATAATAAGGTAAAGGAAGCAGGCACAGCTACTGTCACGAAAGCAGAACGTAAGGAGAAGACGGAGGACACTCCGCTTCTGTACGACCTGACCACGCTCCAGAAGGAAGCCAACGCCAAGCACGGCTTCACGGCAGAACAGACGCTTGAAATCGCACAGAAACTCTACGAGAAGAAACTCATCGCTTATCCGAGAACCGGAAGCCGCTACATCCCCGAAGACGTGTTCGTGGAAATCCCCAAGCGACTCGCCTTCATCGGCAATTTGCCCGAATGGAAAGAAAAAATCAATCCGAAGGTTGTGCCGACACGCCGCAGCGTGGACAGCGGCAAGGTAACGGACCACCATGCCCTGCTTGTCACGGGCGAGAAGCCGTTGTTCCTCTCCAAAGAGGACAATATCATCTATCAGATGATTGCCGGACGCATGATCGAGGCTTTCTCCGAAGAAAAGAACGCCTAAAAAGGCAAAAATAGCAAAATAGAGCATTTGGTTTGAGTTTCAAGTGGTTGTGGCAGTCGTTGGCTTTAGTTGGCAGTGACAAGGAAATGAGGAAAAAGCAGATTAGAGAAGTAGAAACGCTTTCAAATCATTACCCAATGGAAACGCCCTAATAAGCATTTTTAACGGTGGCAGTTCATATTTCCCCATTCTGCGTAAGTTTTGGTTTTGCCATGCAACTCTCATAGTTTAATTTTGCACCGAACAAAAAAGTAAGAATTATGAGATGCACTTTCAAGACAGTCTTCTATGTAAATGGAAGCAAGGAGAGAAACGGAATTGTCCCTATCATGGGACGTGTGACAATCAACGGAACTATCGCACAGTTCAGTTGCAAGCAGAGCGTTACCAAGGCTATCTGGGATGCCAAGGGCAACAGAGCCATAGACAAGAGTAAGGAAGCCAAGGAGGTGAATTTTGCGCTCGACAACATCAAGGCTCAAATCGCCAAGCATTACCAACGACTTTCCGACCGTGAGGCGTTCGTTACCGCTGAAATGGTGAGAAACGCTTATCAAGGCATAGGCACCGAATACGAGACCTTGCTCAGAGCTTTCGACAAGGAGAACGCAGCCTTTGCCAAGCGTGTAGGCAAGGACAGAGCCAAGAACACTTACAACAAGTATCTTGTGGTGAGAAAGTACGTTGCCGAGTTCATCAAGTATCAGTACAAGCGCAGCGATATGTCCATGAATGAGCTTACCGAGGAGTTTATCCGTGACTATTGCCTTTACTTGAAATGTGTGGTAGGGCTTGCGCAGTCCTCCATTTGGATTTACTCCATACCTCTGAAACATATCGTCACAGCGGCACACTACAACGGCAAGATACCGAGAAATCCGTTTGCCATGTACCACGTTGATCCAGACCACAAGGAACGTGAGTTCTTGACCTTGGACGAGCTTACCGCCATGACTGAGATAAAGTTGGAAGACCCCAACATGGCATTTGCGAGAGACCTTTTTATCTTTGGCAGTTGGACAGGTATAGCTTTCATCGACATCAAGAACTTGACGGAAGATAACATCAGCATGGTAAACGGTGCTCCTTGGATAGTGTCCAAGCGTCAGAAGACAGGCGTACCGTTCCAAATCAAGCTGTTGGATATTCCTATGCAGATAGTTGAGAGATACAAATCTTTCAGAAACGGTAATCACTTGTTCAACATTGGCAACCTTGACAGCATCAACAAGCGCATCAAAAAAGGTAGCGGTAATGTGTGGCATCAAGAAACGAGTTTCATTTCATGTCTCCCGCCATAGTTGGGCTGTTTTAGCATTGGAGTATGGTATGCCAATAGAGAGCGTTAGCAAGATTCTCGGTCACACGAATATCACCACAACACAGATATACGCCAAGGTGACAAGCAGCAAACTTGACCATGATATTTCTGTCTTTGAAAGTCGAATCAAGGGGCATTTGCCTGTAATGGGAGGAATGGCATGAAAAGGACAACTATCACTATGTACGGAAATGGGATACTTTCCATTCCGTCCAACTTGGAGGACTTGTGGATGAGTGAGGGAGAGTTGGTGGATATGCTTCATATTACCGCCCCGAAACTCAACTCTGTGATACGAGCTATATATAAAGAAGGTATGTTGTCTATGTCGGAAGCCCAATACAAGGACGAAACTTCCGTTAGTGTTTGGCAAACGCTGTATAATTTTCCTATGATAGTTGCCATTTGCTTTCGTCTCCACTCTTTTGGCGCAGCACAACTTCGTGAAGTTATCCTCAAGAGATTGTACGAAGCAAAAGAGAAAACAACAATTGTCCTGCAACTCTACGGAGGACGAATTCCTTTTGTTGAAAATGGTCGTATCTTTGACGCTTCGGTTGTTCACTGTCGTATTGACTTATTGACGCACTGATTCACTGTCGTATAGAAATGCACTTGTAATGTGATAAAGATGTACCCATGCAAAGAATAGTGTAAGCATATATACATTGATGTCATACGTTTTACATGTTTATCGTATGACATATAAAACGTATGACATGCAGGAATACATTTTTGTTCATCCCGAGGAATGGTATTCTATGTCCCCAATTCTTCGGGATTTATTTGTTTCATCCTTTGGACATAGCGAAAAACGAGTCGTTCCTTGGAGGCTTTGCGCCTCCAGCCACTTGGGCGAACACCGCAGTGTTTTCAATGGTATTAGGTTTTATTCTTGCCAAAACATTGTGTCCACAAAGACACAGCAAGGTATGTTTTGAGTTACTCAAAACCTTTCGAGTTACTCTCGAAAGAGCCTGCCTGTTGGTGGATACATCTCCAAAGTCGAGTATCTGAACCAACCTATCGGTAGTGAAGAAATGAGAAAATTCTATTGTTCCGATTGTACGAGTTTCAGAGTAAAGCCTCGTTGCTATAGATTTTATCTTTGTTAACTTAAATGTACAGGTAGGGAACACGAATGTTCTGGCAATAACAAATCTCCCACATCTTACTTTTAAAAACATAGATATAGACGATGAATATAGTTCGGGGCTTTAGGAAGCGTCAAGTCGTTCATATAGTTTTCTTTTTCATTTTTTACATCAGTATTTACCCACGATACGGAATCTTAGAACTCACAACATCTATTTTGTTTATGTCATAACCATTGATTTGTAGAAAGTGGTATATGGACTGCACTGTAAGCATTTTATTGTTAGTTGGACCTACAACAATCTTTTTAAGAGCCTCCTTAGGTACTCGTATTTCAACATAAGGAGTAATATACCCATTGCGAACACGATACTTTATTTTTGAAGCATCATCACAGTGTACAACACCTCTTGTTTCTTGTTCATGCTTGTATGCATCATTCTTTGCACCTAAACATGTTGAAAGAATTATATTGTTGTAAAGAGCGTTTCTATTATGGTTGTTATCTTCTTTTGATGGCTGGGGACCACCGAGAGCAACAAAACAACCAGTTTTGACCAATTTTAAAAAGCTGCCCAATTCTGTTTCAATGGCTTTTTCTCCATATATGCATCGTGCCATAATTTCATAACTTTTTGCTAACATATCATAGTCAAAAGCTATGGCACAACCATTTCCATTTGCAGCATACATACCCCACATACTCAAATTGTCCTCATTTGCTGAGAATGAGGTGATATAATAACTACGAAAAGCACCAACCACAATATTTTGGTCTTTCTCTATTTTGTTCACTATATTGACACCCTCAACTATTTCGTGAGGGTCATTTTGGTACAATACATTTGTTGCTCTAAGAACTATGCAATCCTTATGGACGATATTAATTAGGGCATTCAAGTCTGTATAATGGAAAACATTCCAAGTTGTTGTTTGTCCTGCTACTGTTGGCATAATGTTATTTTTTTAGTTTATACTTCGTTATAATTGATTTCAAGAACTCACGATTTATTTGGTCTATAATAAATATTCTTAGTGGAAAGTTTATCAAAATGGAATTTGAATGTTACCACTAATATCTTCACTTACCATAGAGCAATCTTGCAATTTATGCAAATCTTCAATATGACTTATCAGATTATTATAGTTTTCAAGATTCTCTATCTCTTCACGCCTTGCTTTGCTCAACTTACAAAACTCTTCTTCTTGTTCTAGTCCTGCAAATCTACGACCACAAAGATTAGCAGCTATACCTGTCGTGGAGCTACCACTAAAAGGGTCAAGAATCCAATCGCCTTGATTGGTGGAAGCAAGTATCATTCGTACAAGAAGGCGTAAGGGCTTTTGTGTAGGATGCTTACCGCAAGTCTTTTCCCAACGACCGATAGCTGGCATTCGCCACACATCCGTCATTTGCTTACCTCCATTCAACTCTTTCATCAGATCGTAGTTGAATTTGTGAGGTACTTTCTGCATCTTTCTCGCCCAAATAACGAACTCTGTGGAGTATTTGAAATATCGGCATGAGATATTGACTGGTGGGTTTGTCTTCTCCCATGTGATTACATTCAATATCTTATATCCAAGTTCCGTAAGACAATTTGCTACGGAAAAGATATTGTGATAAGTTCCACTTATCCAAATCGTGCCATTATCTTTCAATTTGTCACGGCACAGGCGTAGCCATTCCATATTGAATGCCATCATATCCTCTTGCGACTTACCTTTGTCCCAATTCCCTTTATTCACGCATACGACTTTACCGCTCTGCAACGATATTCCACCATTGGAGAGGAAATAAGGAGGGTCAGCAAAGATCATGTCGAACTTGAAATCAAACTCTTTGAGAAGTTTGAAACAGTCGCCGCTGGCTATGAGAAAGTCATTGGCTAAAGAACGATAGTATGACTGTATCACGTTTATAAATCTTGTTTTATTTCTGCAATAAACTCAGGAAGTGTTGTGAAATTGTAAACCCTTAGAATTTCATAATACGCTTCTTCTAACTTTGACTTTGCAGAGTTCCATCCTTTTCCGTCTGTTATCCACACGAATTCAAAACCATCTACATTTTTTATTGCAGCTGATAATTCTCGGTAGGCGCGAGCAACTTCATTAAGTTTAGAACCACCATCATTATAAAAATTCACTTCTATCAAGAATGTTTTTGATTGAGTCTTTACAACAAAATCAAAACGCTTTTTGTCTGTTCCCAATACAGCTCTTAGTTCATCGTATTCAGTGGAATAAACCTCTGTGCCATGAGGAATGCCATTTGTTTGCAAAATTCTATGTAGTAATGATTCTGTAGCATCTCCACTTCTATTCTTTCTCGCATGTGTATCAAGACCTGCTTCAACTCCAAAAACATAATCAACCAAATCATGCACATCTTTATTCTTAAAGAAATCAGCAAGACCTGTTTCATTGAAAAACTTCATTATTCCATCGACAGATGAAAACAATGTTTTTATCAATTTTATCTCTCCATCGACATCTATGAACTTTTTCTTGCCCTCTCTTCTGGTGGCAATAAGAATGTCAAGTACGTTGAAAACCTTTGGATCTCTATCCCAAAGTGCCTTCACAGCCGAGTACAAATCATCCTTACCTAACAAGAAATTCAGCATATTTAAGCTGATTTCGATGTTTTGCACATTACGACGTATTTTATTGAAATCTGTATAAAAATCAAGAGTTGCATTTGTCTCTTTCAATTGAGACATAAATTTATCGAAATCTTTAAGCATAAGCCTTTTGTTTTATAGCCACACGTTGTGACTTGTGGTTGTTAATATCGTTCAATTGCCAATCTTTCGTGTTGCGATAACTATGGACTAACAGTTCGGAAATCTTTCCTCGTTTCGCTCCGTTTGCATTCACATTACGAGAAGCCATAACTCTATCAATATAGTAATCAGCATATAGTACATCGAAGAAATTATCTGCTTCATTTTTTCCTTTGCAGTCAGAATTGCTCAACATAAAGCTATGTCCCTCAGCTACCACTTTGTCACAGAACTCTTTCAGTCTAACTTGTGAATCGTCATTGAACGCTTCTTTTGTATAGTCATTAAAACTTGAAGTGTCACTAAGCGGACGGTAAGGAGGATCAAGATAGAACAAAGTTTTGGCATTAGCACAAAGCAAAGTATTCTCAAAATCACCTTCCAATATTTCCACTCGTTTCAACAACTCACTATCTGCTCTAAGTGTATCTTCATCACAAATCTGTGGCTGCATATACTTTCCGCAAGGAACATTAAACAAACCTTTCTTGTTTACACGATATAAACCGTTGAAGCAAGTGCGATTAAGAAAGAAGAACTTTGCCGTATTCTCTATCGGGTCAAGGTTCTTCTCATTGTAGCGTTGGCGTACTGCCATAAACATCTCACGTTTCGTTTCCATATCTTGCAAAGCGTAATATTGAGCTTGAATATCCTGCAATGCAGGAATCAACTCTTCCACATTGTCACGTACAGTTCTATAACATGTAACCAAATCGCTGTTAATATCGTTGATCACAGCACGTTTGATATTTGGATGCTGTTGCAGCATGTAGAACAACATAGCCCCACCACCAACGAATGGCTCTATGTATGTCGCATCATCCCAATTATCAAAGTCAGCTGGAAGTTGTGCTTCTAGTTGTTCGATGAGTTGGCCCTTACCTCCAACCCATTTGATGAATGGTTTTGCTTTTGTATTCATTATTAATCATTTTTGAACTAATGATTGTCAATCATCACTGTTAGTACCTTTTGTTTTATTGATAAGCTGACGAACATCAACGTCCAATAGAGCAGCTACCTTGGTCAATGTTACTAAATCTGGTTGTGAGGTATTGGTACACCATTTTGAGATTGTTGCAGGATCTTTCCTTAATTGCTCGGACAACCATTTGCTTGTCCGCTTCTTCTCTACCAACACGACTTTTATGCGATTTATATCTTTCATCGTTTATCTTTATTATTGCGTTCAGCGCAAAGATAATGGAATATATTTGAAATCAGGTTATTTTTGTTGCACTTTTATTATTATTTAGCATATCAGTCGGAGGAAAATAAAAATTAAATTGTATCTTTGCATCGAGAAATAAAGAGTTGTTTGACAAGCATACTTATACACAATGCAGAATTTAGAACTATTGCCAAATCATTACCTTTATTGAGGTGAGAAACTCATAATTCGCTCATTTTAAGTTATTCTGTATAAATTAGCGGAATTTTCCGAAAAAAACGATGAATGAATTTTTGTGTATCTCAGATACTGACATAATGCCATAACATACTGACATAACGTCACGATATTCTTAGTTATAAAGAAATAGCACTATAAAATTGATTGGAACTGATTTTGGCATGAATATTGTGTAATTGATTTTGTGTTAATTTAAGAAAGAATGAATAAGTACGAAAAAGAAGCAAGAGTTTATCCAGCCATCGTGGGTATGATAATCCCCATTATCTTGACTACATTGTATGTCACATCGTTTATTCCAGATACCTTGGACGTATGGAAATCAATAATTGCCAAAATTGGATTGTTTATCCCGGTAGCTCTAATTTATGGTGCATTAGCCTATTGGGTTCGTCAACTGTTTATTGATGCCTCAAAACAGTTGTTTCAATTCCGTCTATTTAAGGAAGATGAAACAGAAATGCCTACAACAAAACTTCTTCTTTGGAGTAGCGCTGAACGAAAATCTGAAGCGGATATAAAACAGATTGCGGCAAAGGTGGAGGCTGATTTTGGCATTCGGCTGTTGTCAAAAGATGAAGAAATCGCTAATCTATCCGAGGCTAAACGTGCTATTGTTGATGCAGTTGGAAAGATAAGGGAGGTAACTCGCAAAAACGAAAATCTTCAACAATATAATCGAAAGTATGGTTTCTGTCGTAACTATCTTGGAGCATGTGTGTATGCTATAGGTGTAATCATCTTTGCTCTTGTTGTAAATTTCATTCTAGAGATGACATATACAAAAGTATTGATGGTGGCTTTAGTTGCTCAAGTATTGTTTGGTATTATCGATTATGTATCTTACAAGTCCAAAGCCTACGATTACGCAAGAGCAATGTACAATGCATATATAACAGGAGCAGAGTATGAAAGAGAATAAAATGAAATATGAATATGAGGTCCTAAAAGTGGGAGATGCTGATGCAATACTTATCAGACACTATATAGGTAATGAACAGTTCATTATATTGATTGATGCTGGCAATGCAGGTGATGCTTCTATTATAAAAAGCATCTTAATGATTACTATGGAAGTTACTACATAGACTTGGCTATATGTACGCATCCAGATAGTGACCATAAAGATGGCTTTTTCGATTTACTTCAAGATGATGAAATTGCTATAAAAACATTTTGGCTAACCGATCCTGCCCAATATCTTGATGTCAATGACATACAACGTTACAAAAACAAAGAGAATGCAACAAAAGCAGTCCGTAAGATTTGGCAAAAATCTACAAACCCCAATCTCAACCTTATTGATTTGGCATTGGACAAATGCGCAGAGGTAATAAGCGTAACCGATGGTGTCCAACACCCAATCCTTCCAATAAGCATTGTTGGTCCTTCGGATAAATATTATGGCGAGGTAGTAAAGGCAATGGTCACAGACTATGGTATTAAGACATATGAAGATAGTTCAAAAGAAGCATACGATGATACGTTCAAGATTGACGAGAAGGATATAAAGAGTGTAATCGACAATGATGAAGATTCATCCCCTTACAATGCTTCTAGCCTAATTATCTTGTACGAACCAGAGGATGGCAAAAGACTACTTTTTGCAGGAGATGCAAATACTACCTCTCTTCAGATGATGCTGAACAAATACAAATGGTTGAGAAATGTGGATTTTCTTAAAGTTCCACACCATGGAAGCCGTAGAAATTTGAATACATCAATTATAGAGGCTCTTTCTCCCCAAAAGTGCTATATATCTGCTGCTGGCAATAAGAAACATCCAAGTGGACGTTTAGTGTATTGGCTTGCAAAATATGGAGACGTTTACTCTACCCATACTTGTAATTCCTATATACATTGTCAGTCGGCAACTATGCCAAATAGAAATGGTACTGTAAAACTGGATCCATTAAAGAAAAAAGAATAGAAAAAATGGATACTTCCATCTGGCTGAACAAGTTCTGTTAGATGGAAAACATTCATTTTTCAAGTTTGCCAGCTGTGTGTGGTCGCTTGTTTCATTCATGGGATAGGTAGCCACACAGTTTCCTCTTTTCGCTTTCGGATCAAACTACTCGCTTTTTACGGAAAAACTATGAATGAGGGAATAAAAAAACAGGGAAATCATATCCAAATCTCGGATAAAATAGTTACTTTTGCATACGAAGAGTTCTTTGAAGGTTACGCAACGTGCAGAAGAATAATGCAGCAGATAACTAACTAAATCGTAACCTATTACTATCATGAGCGATTAACATACGCTCATTTCCAATAATATACACTCTTTTCGTAACTTCTGTATGCAAACATACAAAAAACCCGGAATGTATCCTATCTTTCAATGCCAACTTTTCTAGGCTGGCATTGAAAGATAGGCATTTTATAATAGCATTTGACCAAATGCTAAGGAGTTTCAGCTGATAAATAAACAAAATCAGATAATTAACACATACTTTTCCTGTGTCAAAGCCCTCCGTTTTTTATATATTCCACTCCCATTCGAGAAGTATTTCCTTAACAGATTGCAAAAAGCAATACTTTTAACATTTGTTTGCAATATCACAAGGAAGAAAATGGAGCGTAAATTGTTTTTCCCTAATATTTTAGTTACTTTTGTTCAATTAAATATTAAAGATAATAACATGAGGAAACAGAATCTATGGATGGCAGCTTTGGCCATGAGCCTTACGCTATCAGTGCAAGCTCAACAAGGAAATGGTGGCATTTCCCAACAAATGCTGCAACAAATCAAGCAATCGTACCAAGGAACGCCTACCGACAAGGCTCTCCATAACGCTATTGCCAACAATGATATTAACAAATTGGCTGTCAATGCCGAGAGTTTGAACAATTTTGACACCTATTTCTCCAACAAAGTCGAGAGCAAAGGTATTACCAACCAACATTCATCCGGACGTTGCTGGTTATTTACAGGTCTGAATGTCTTCCGTTCTCAAGCTATCGCCAAGTTTAATATGGGAGAATTCCAATTTTCTCAAAACTATTCTTTCTTCTGGGACCAGCTCGAAAAGTCCAATCGTTTCTTGCAAGGCATCATCGACACCAAGGACAAGCCAATGGACGACAAAATGGTGGAATGGTTGTTCAAGAATACTCTCGAAGACGGTGGCCAATTCACTGGCGTTTCTGACTTGCTGACTAAATATGGAGTGGTTCCGGCAGAAGTAATGGTTGAAACCAACAGCAGCAACAATACAGGCCGCATGAGCAACTTAATTGGATTGAAACTGAAGGAATTTGGTCTTGAATTACGTGAAATGTCTGCTAAAAAGGCTTCCGCTGCTGATTTGGAAAAGAAAAAGACTGAAATGTTAGGAACGGTCTATCGTATTTTGGCTTTGAACTTAGGCGAGCCTCCTACGAAGTTTACATGGACTCGCAAAGATGCAAAAGGAAAACCTGTTGAGACAAAAGAATATACTCCGCAGTCGTTCTATCAAGAATATATCGGAAAAGATTTGAAGAATGGCTATGCCTTGTTGATGAATGACCCAAGCCGTGAGTATTATAAACTATATGAGATTGATTTCGACAGACATGTTTATGACGGAACAAACTGGACATACGTAAACTTGCCTATCGAAGATATCAAAGAGATGGCAATCGCTTCCATCAAGGACAGCACCATGCTTTACTTCTCATGCGACGTTGGCAAATTCTTCGACCGTTCAAGAGGCATGTTAGATGTCAACTATTTCGACTACGGTTCATTGCTGGGAACAACTTTCGGCATGGACAAAAAGCAGCGTATCCAGACATTTGCCAGTGGTTCTTCACATGCTATGACTTTGATGGCTGTTGACCTTGACAAGAATGGTAAAGCAAAGAAATGGATGGTGGAAAACAGTTGGGGACCAGGTGCTAATGCAGGACATCTGATTATGACAGACGAATGGTTCAACGAGTATATGTTCCGTTTAGCAGTGGACAAGAAATACATCACAGATAAGGTAAAAGAAATCATGAAACAGAAACCAATCCGTCTTCCGGCTTGGGATCCAATGTTTGCTGACGAAGATTAATCCCCAAAGGGATGCGTCCCAAGAAAAACATGGGGCTGTGTCAAAACGAAAGTTTTGATGCAGCCCCTTTAAGGTGTGTCAGAATTAGCAAAATGCAAGGTACTGAGGATGAGACCGACAGGAGTTTACTGATGTAAATGACTGAGGTCGAATTCCGAAAGTAACACAGCAGTTTGCAATTATGACACACCGTCATATTTTTATCCAAATGGCATTGCTATGCCAACAACACGCAAACTTTAGCTACGCTTTATTCCTGCAAGGACTCCAACTCCATGGTCTGCTCAGTCCAAACATCCATCGTATCGGACAACTCTTTCTTCAAGTCGGAATATTTTGTATAAAGCGAAGCGTCTGAAGCTCCTTCCGGCGTAGCCAACTGTTGTTCCACTTCCGCTATTTGGTTCTCCAAGCTTTCTATCTTCTTTTCCGTCTCAGCTATGGCACGTTCCATTTTGCGTATCGCTTTGTTCTGCTCTTTACGTGCTTCATAAGAGAGCTTGTTCTCAGTAGGCTGCTCTGCCGCGGCAGATTCATTTGACGTAGGAACATTAACTTCCAGTTCTCTCAAATTCTCCATTTTCTTCTTTTCCAAGAAGTCATAAATACCGCCTAAATGTTCTACCACCCGCTGATTACCGAATTCATATACTTTCCACCAAGCCATCCAAGAAATCACGGTCGTGTGATACTACGATTACTGTTCCGTCAAACTCCTTCAAGGCATTTTTCAGCACATCTTTCGAACGCATATCCAAATGGTTCGTCGGCTCATCAAGAATCAACAGATTGACCGGCTCCAAGAGAAGGCGAATCATTGCCAAACGGCTCTTCTCTCCTCCCGATAACACTTTCACCTTCTTGTCCGATGCTTCACCACCAAACATAAATGCCCCCAAAATATCACGTATCTTTGTCCGGATATCACCTTTAGCCACATAATCCACTGTATCAAATACCGTCAAGTTTTCATCCAGCAATTGAGCCTGGTTTTGGGCAAAGTAACCAATCTTCACGCCTTGTGCCAATTTCAAGGAGCCTTCGTAGGGAATCTCATCCATGATACATTTCACCAATGTAGATTTACCTTCGCCGTTCTTTCCCACGAATGCGACCTTTTCTCCCCTCTTGATAATCAGGTTCACATGTTCAAAGACA
This sequence comes from Phocaeicola vulgatus, assembly GCA_022009975.1. Lineage (GTDB taxonomy): Bacteria > Bacteroidota > Bacteroidia > Bacteroidales > Tannerellaceae > Parabacteroides. Next base: position 1,815,580 of record CP091733.1, read on the forward strand.
AGATGATTGCCATAACGTTTGGCAACCTCTTCCGCAATCACCGGATACTGTCCACAATGCGGTGCGGGAGGGAATTTCAAGCTCAACATTGCCGTATCTATTTCATCCACTTCGATTCGGTCTATCTTTTCTAACTGCTTGATGCGGGATTGAACCTGCGTTGATTTGGTCGCTTTGTAACGGAAACGTTCAATAAAGGCTTCCGTGTCCGCCAACTTCTTCTGCTGGTTTTCGTATGCGCGCAACTGTTGTTCCCGCCTCTCTTTGCGGAGCACCACATATTCTGAATACTTCACTTTGTAATCGTAAATATGCCCAAGCTCGATTTCTATTGTACGGGAAGTGGTATTATCAATAAAAGCACGGTCGTGCGACACCAAAATAACCGCATTGGCTCGTGTCTGTATAAAGTTCTCCAGCCATTGGATAGATTCGATATCCAAATGGTTCGTAGGCTCGTCCAATAACAGGACATCAGGACGCCTCAACAATAACTTGGCCAATTCGATACGCATACGCCATCCACCGCTGAACTCATTGGTTTGACGGTCAAAATCTTCCCGTTTAAAACCTAAGCCCAACAAGGTACGCTCCAACTCCGCATGGTAATTATTGCCTCCTGCCATTTGGAACTGCTCCGACAAATGAGTGACCTTATCAATGATTCCATGGTAAGCCTCCGATTCATAATCCGTCCTTTCGGTAAGCTCATTGTTCAACCGTTCTATCTCTCGTTCCATCTCATGGATATGATCGAAAGCGAGTTCTGCCTCTTCACGAACAGTCCTTTCATCTTTCAGTTGCATCTGTTGAGGAAGGTACCCGATGGTTGTCTCTTTCGGAACACTGACTACACCTCCAGTCGGCGATTGCAATCCTGCCAAAATCTTCAGCATAGTAGATTTACCAGCTCCGTTTTTCCCAACCAAAGCGATGCGGTCTTTCTTATTCACCACGAAAGAGACATCATCAAAAAGCGTGAATCCTCCAAACTCAACCTGTAATTTTTCAACTGAAATCATGTTTATTTATATTTAAATGCGGTGCAAAGATACAACAGTTAAAAGATTTTCCTATCTTCGCAGACATTTAACATCTAAAATATTTACTCCTTATGAAAAAAAGAAACATTACATTACTTACTGCAGCCACTTTGGCTTGTAGTTTAACCTTCAGCTCATGTATCGGTTCTTTTGGTTTAACTAACAAACTTTTGAGTTGGAACCAACGAATTAACAGTAAATTTGTAAACGAATTGGTATTCGTTGCTTTTCATATCATTCCTGTTTATGAGATTTCTTGCCTTGCAGACCTCTTGGTAATCAATGCTATCGAATTCTGGAGCGGCGATAATCCAGTAGCAGATGCAGGCAAAATTGAAACCGTCAAGACAGACGATGGGATTTATACCGTAGAGACTCAAAAAGACGGATATCATATTGAAAAGGAAGGAGAAGAGGATTCCGGCGTGGACTTGGTATTCAATCAAGAAGAAAACAGCTGGAGTGTAAAAGCTGGTGACACATCTTATCAATTGCTGAAATATAACAATGAAAATGAAGTGGTCATGTATTTGCCTGATGGCAATGAGATGAGTGTTGAACTCAGCAAAGCTGGTGTTTTAGCATTCCAAGAAGCGACCCAAAACTATTCATTTTTCGCTGCTCGCTAATTATTAACTCAACCTTGCCAATGCTTCGGATGAAGTGCTGGCAAGGTTACATTACCTAATTATATTTATCTTTATGAAACTAATCGTCAAAACAGCTCTCCTGTGTGGAGCGTTAAGCTGCGGTATGATTACCAACCAATCCCTTCATGCGGAAGACACCACATGTTCACAACAACTACCGTACTGGAAGGATATCCAAACAGTCGCAGTAAACAAGGAATTACCTCGCAGCTCTTTCATGAGCTATCCGGACAAAGCACCGCTTTATCTTTTAAATATGAAAAGAGTCCATACTATCAGTTATTGAACGGCACATGGAAATTTTATTTTGCCGATTCTTACAAGGATTTACCAGATAACATCACAGATCCTTCTGTCAACACCAGCTCTTGGCATGACATAAAGGTTCCGGGGAACTGGGAATTGCAAGGATTCGGTACGGCTATTTACACCAATCATGGATATGAGTTCAAGCCTCGCAATCCGGAACCTCCGATGTTGCCGGAAGCTAATCCTGTCGGCGTGTATAGACGTGATATCGAAATTCCAGCAGACTGGGACGGCAGAGATATTTACCTGCACGTTGCCGGAGCCAAATCTGGTCTGTATGTTTATGTGAACGGACAAGAAGTGGGTTATAGCGAAGATTCCAAGAATCCAGCTGAATTCCTTATCAATAAGTATTTGAAGCCAGGGAAGAATGCATTGACACTGAAAATATTCCGTTGGAGCACCGGTTCTTATTTGGAATGCCAAGACTTTTGGCGCATAAGCGGTATCGAACGTGACGTGTTCTTGTGGTCACAGCCCAAGGTGGCTTTACAAGATTTCCGCGTCATCTCTACTTTGGACGATAGTTACAAGCAAGGTATCTTCAAATTGGCAATCGACTTGAAGAGCCATCTCGAATCTGCCAAAGACTTAACCGTATCTTACGAGTTGATGGACAAGGCAGGAAAGAGCATTGCTTCTGAAACTTCCAACATTTGGGTTAGCCCGTCGGCTCCTGCTACGGCATCATTTGAAAAGGTATTACCAGAAGTTGCTTCTTGGAGCGCTGAAACTCCTAACCTCTATACATTATTAATGACAATCAAAGAGGGCGACAAAGTCCTTGAAGTTATTCCTTATCACGTAGGATTCCGCAGATTCGAAATGAAGCAGACGGAAGAGAAGGCAGGAAACGGCAAACCGTACACTGTATTCTTGGTAAATGGCCAGCCGGTCAAATTCAAGGGTGTCAACATTCACGAGCACAATCCTAAAACAGGTCACTATGTTACTGAGGATTTGATGCGTAAGGATTTTGAATTGATGAAACAACACAACCTCAATGCTGTCCGTCTTTGCCATTATCCTCAAGACCGCAAGTTCTATGAACTGTGTGACGAATATGGTTTGTATGTATATGACGAAGCCAACATCGAATCTCACGGTATGTATTACAACTTGAAGAAAGGCGGCACATTAGGAAACAACCCAGAATGGTTGAAACCGCACATGGATAGAACTGTAAACATGTACGAACGAAACAAGAACTATCCATCTGTCACTTTCTTCTCTTTGGGTAATGAAGCAGGCAACGGATACAACTTCTACCAAACCTATTTGTTCGTGAAGGAGAAAGAGAAAAACGGAATGAACCGTCCGGTGAACTACGAACGTGCTTTGTGGGAATGGAATACAGATATGTATGTACCGCAATATCCGGATGCTGCATGGTTTGAAGAAATTGGTAAAGAAGGAAGCGACCGTCCAATCGTTCCATCAGAATATGCTCATGCAATGGGTAACTCCACAGGTAGTTTGTACGACCAGTGGAAAGCCATCTATAAATATCCGAACTTACAAGGTGGTTTCATTTGGGACTGGGTAGACCAAGGTTTGAAGAGAAAGACAAGAATGGCCGTTTGTATTATACTTATGGTGGTGATTATGGCGTGAATGCTCCAAGTGACGGTAACTTCTTATGCAATGGATTGATCAATCCAGACCGTAATCCTCATCCTGCTATGGCAGAAGTGAAATATGTTTATCAGGATGTTAATGTGACAGCTACCGACTTGGCTTCTGGCAAGTTCTCCATCTTCAACCGTTTTTACTTCAAGAACTTGAAAGATTATCAAGTATCGTATGAAGTGAAAGCTAATGGAAAAACTATCCGTAGTGGGAAAACGTCGTTAGACATCGCACCACAAACTGCGAAAGAGTTTAATGTGAATGTGGCAGGATTGAAGCCGGCTGCTGATACTGAATATTTCGTTAATTTCTATATCTCATCAACAAAGGCTGACGGATTAATTCCTGCCAACCATGTGATTGCATACGAACAGTTCCGTTTGCCTATCGAACCGATTAAGAATGCTGCGAAATATGCCGGTCCTCAACTTTCGACAAACGAAAACGGAGATGTATTGACAGTCTCTTCTTCTAAAGTCAACTTCGCTTTTGACAAGAAGAGCGGATTGGTTACTTCTTATAAAGTGAATGGAACGGAATACTTTAGCGATGGCTTTGGCTTGCAACCTAACTTCTGGCGCGGTCCAACCGACAATGATTATGGCAATAACCAGCCAAAACGTGAACAGATCTGGAAACAGAGCAGTAAAGACTTCAATGTGTCAGAAGCATCGGTTAGCATGGATGGAAAGAATGCTGTCATCAAAGCGAACTATCTGTTGCCGGCTGGTAACCTGTATATTGTCAATTATACTATCTATCCGAATGGTGCCGTTCATGTAGCTGCTCATTTCACATCAACCGAAATGAAGGAAACTGAGACTGAACTTTCTGAAGCAACACGCACAGCCACCTTTACTCCGGGCAGAGATGAAGCTCGTAAGGCTGCTTCTAAATTGACTGTTCCTCGTATCGGTGTCCGCTTCCGTATGCCGGCAACCATGAACCAGATTGCTTATTTCGGCCGTGGCCCACAGGAAAATTATGCAGACCGTCAATTCGGAACAATGGTCGGCTTGTATAAATCAACTGCTGAAGATTTGTATTATCCGTATGTTCGTCCACAGGAAAATGGACACCATACAGATACAAGATGGGTTTCTGTCAACTCAGCCAAAGGCAAAGGTTTGAAGATTGTAGCTGACGAATGGATTGAGTTCAATGCTTTGCGTAATTCCGTTGAGGACTTCGACGACGAAGAATTGACCGCTTTGCCTCGTCAATGGAATAATTTCACACCGGAGCAGGTAGCCAACCACGATGAAAATGCTGCAAAGAATGTCTTACGTCGCCAGCATCACATTAACGATGTGACTCCTCAGAACTTTGTAGAGGTTTGTATCGACTTGAGACAACAAGGTGTTGGTGGTTATGACAGCTGGGGTTCAAGACCGGACCCACAATACACTTTGCCAGCCAATAAAGATTACAAATGGGGCTTCACAATTCTCCCTGAATAACTTTATAACTGCATAAAATATGGGGCTGTGTCAAAATGAAAGTTTTGATGCAGCCCCTTTACAACAATGCACTTTTTACAAACCATACCACACTGTTAATCAAATATTTATCACATCTGCAAAAACATACCGTTGTTTTTAAAAAAACATCACGAGGAATTTTTGAAAACGTCCAATGTTTTTTCAAAAACGTCCAATGTTTTTTTCAAAACAACGGTTATATAAAATAAAGCTTCTTTTAGTCTGATTATTTCCCTTTAGCAATACGGATATTGGTGATGAATTGCCCTGCTCCTCTTGCCCCTGTCTCTCCATAAAGCGTAAAATAGGCAGGCGCATTACAGCGTGGAATATTCACTACTCGCGACCCGTTCACATAAACCTTCAATGCACGCTTATTGAAAGATATGGCAATATGATTGAACTCTCCTCTCTTAAAATTCAAATCTGTTTGCCCTTCATTCTCACTTTCTCCATTTATCCAATCATAACTAACACTTTGGGTCTTATTGGAAGGATGCATCAATCCCAAAGTCAATCCAATCACCTTATTGTTCAAAGCATCATAGAAAGAGTAATGAAAACCATCATTCGTGCCTACGCCCTCTTCTGAAACCGGATAAAGGACATCTAATTCCAAAGTAAAGACATCCGGCAAATAATGTTTCTCTTCCATAAACGGAGTAATGGTCGTTTTCCCTACCAAATTTATACATTTCACACCATTGACACTTGCCACTTCCGCATTTCCCGATTTCAAATCCCACATCGAAGGGAACTCGCCCATAGGTTCATTGGCAAGACTATCCACAAAGAAGACATCATCTCCAGGCACGAAATCAATCTTGGCATGCGTTATTTCGGGCGATTGGGCTTTCTGTGGCTTGCTTTTAACAGCTTTATCTTCCCCACCGTCATACACTTCTTCGACTTCGTTATTCTTGCCGTTCTTGGTTTTCTTGTCACTCTTTTTGCTGTCTTTCTTACTCTTCTTGTCCTTGCCTATTTTGCCGTCAAACGCATCATCGACCGCCTTTCTGGTCTTTTCTTCCACCTTTTGCTCGACCCTGCGTTTGGCAGTGTCCGTCGCTTTATCACCCACTTTCTTGAACCAGTTCTGTGAATAGGCGTCCATCGTTCCCAACGCAAGGAACAGCACGGATAAAATAAAAATGAGATTCTTCATAGCGTGTCATTTTTTAGAAGTTATTTAGTTTGCTTTTATTCTTGCCTGCCAGTTCCAACATTGACGTGCGAACTATGCGCAACTTGTTCGTTATAATGCAAATATAACTGAAATCCGGAAAAGAGAACTATTTAACAGGTTCCTTTTTATATTATTTTTAGTTTTAAGAGACGACAGATTCCACAAATCATAGCCAAACAAGGGTTGAAAGTGTCAAAAAATTGGACAGTAGTGTCCAATTTTTTGACACTTTTATTTTTGCCCAAAACACGAAATACCTGATTAATAAGCATATAACTACTTTGGCACGCTATTTGCATTATGAATAGTAGAAAATCAATTTGAATATGAAAAGAAAATACGTAATAACATTACTAAGTTTGAGCCTGATAGGTTCAATGAACGCACAGGAGAAAAGCTGGTCTTTGGACGACTGCATGCATTATGCAGCCAACAATGGCCTTTCAGTCAAGAAACAAATGCACCAAGCGGATTCCTATAAAGCGGAACGCAATGCCGCTGTCGCATCGTTTTTCCCTTCTGTTAACGCAAGCATCGGGGCTCAATACAATTATGGACGTACAATTGACCCTGAGACAAATACCTATAATGATGTATCAACATTCAACAACAACTACAATGGTTCTCTCTCCATCCCTCTTTTCACAGGCGGACAACTCATCAATCAATGGTTGATGAGCAAATCAAACAGGAAAATGGGTATAAACGATGTTGAAAAGGCAAAAGAGGACTTGGCTTTGCAAACGATGCAATATTTCTTGGATGCTGTATATTACAAAGGTACCATCAAAATGGCGCAGGAGAAATTGGAAGAGAGCAACCGCACTCTATACAAGACTCGCAGACAAGCGGAATTGGGACAAAAAGGGCGTGCGGACGTTGCGCAGTTCGAAGCCCAAGCTGCTGCGGATGATTACTCTTTGACTCATCAGACGAATTTATACAATTCCGCAATGGTCAAACTGAAAGAGGTCATGAACTATCCGGCAGACAGCATCTTGACGTTGGACACGGTTGTCCCTGCCCTAAACTACCTGCCGGCGATGGAGAACGTCACCGAGATTTTTGATTATGCGAGCAACAACAACACGACTGCTTTACAAGCCGATTACCAGCTAAAGCAAAGCAAATATGAATATAGGATTTATAAAGGGAGGTTATTACCCCGCATTTATTTCAATGCGGGCATCAATACCAACTATTTCAAGAACCTAAGTTCTGAATCCAAAGGCACTCCTTTCAGCGAGCAGTTCACCAATAACCGAGGTGAATATATAGGGTTCTCGTTATCTTTTCCTATATTTGACGGATTGAGCAAGGTGACGAATTTGCGAAAAGCAAGGAACAACATGCGGATAGCAGAAGAGACCAAGTCCGAAGTGTTAAGACAATTGCATACGGCTATCGAACAATCGGTACTGGATCGCCAAGGATATGCAAAAGAGGCCATTCAGATGCAGAAGAAGGTGGATTCGGACAAGATTGCCTACGAAATTACCAAACGTAAATATGAAGAGGGATTGATGAGTCCGATTGATGTACAGAATAGCGCATCTACTTTATTATCTTCCAAAGCGGACTTGTTACAGAAGAAGTTGCTTTATCTCATGAAGTGCAAGTTGGTGGATTATTACAAAGGAGCTCCCCCTCTTCTGATTAAGAACGAATAAATGATTGAATTAACAAATAGATTAACATAGAAATAAAAAGGGAAAAAGATATGGACATTAAGTTAGAAAAGAAAAAAGGAATTCAAAAGAAACATATACCGTACATTATCGGTGGTGCAGCTTTGGTTGTAATTTTAGGTAGTATCATCTTTGGGAACCATGCGTCAACCCTTAAAGTGGATGCAAGAGGTCTGAACATCGGAGAGGTGAAGGAAGAGCAGTTTAATGATTTCGTCCGCGTAGACGGACAAGTCCAACCTATCACTGTTGTCCAATTGAGTCCGGAAGAGGGCGGTATCGTCCGGGAGAAAGTGGTTGAAGAAGGAGCGCAAGTCAAAAAGGGCGATGTCATCATCCGCCTTTCCAATTCCAACCTGGATTTGCAAATCCTGAATGCGGAAGCGGAATTGGCTGAAAAGCAAAACTTCTTACGCAACACGCAAGTCACCATGGAGCAGGACAAACTTGCCAACGAGACGGAGCGCGCCCAATACACTATGGAAGTGCGCCGTGCCCAACGTGCATTCAACCAACAAGAACAACTCTACAAAGAGGATTTGATTGCCAAAGAGGATTACCTCAAAGCGAAAGAAGATTATGAATTGGCAGCCAAGAAATATGAGTTGGTAGTCAAGAAGCTTTCACAGGATTCCATCTCCCGCCGCATCCAAATGGAAGAGTTAGAGATGAGCCTTTCCAATATGCGCCGTAACATCCAATTGATACACGAACGGAAAGAGAACTTGAATGTCCGTTCGCAGATAAACGGCGAATTGGGATTGCTGGACGTTGTCTTAGGACAGAACATTTCTCCGGGACAGAAAGTGGGACAGGTAAATGACTTGTCGGACTATAAGATTGAAGCAATGATTGATGAACACTATATCGACCGTGTAAAGCAGGGATTGTCTGCGACTTTCGACCGTCAAAACTCTAAATTCGACTTATCCGTACGTAAAGTATTTCCGGAAGTGCGTGATGGTAAATTCAGGACCGAATTTATCTTTACCGGGGAACGTCCCAAGAACATCCGCACAGGACAAACTTACTACATCAACTTGGAATTGGGGCAGCCTACCGAAAGCCTCATTATCCCGAAAGGCACATTCTTCCAAAACACAGGCGGAAACTGGATCTTTGTTTTGGATCAAGATGGAAAGAAAGCTTATCGCCGCCAAATCAAGATTGGCAGACAGAATCCGCAGTACTACGAAGTACTGGAAGGCCTGGAACCAGGCGAAAAGGTTATTGTTTCCAGCTACGAAGCCTATAAACAATGAAATACTAATCCTTCAATAACAAACATCATGATAAAGAACATAATGGGTGCCATCCGTTCTTTAAGCCAAAAAGGACGCCACAATTACATGAAGATATTCTCATTGGCAATCGGCTTTGCTGTCGGCTTGATTCTAATCGCTAAAGTCTGCTTCGAGCAGTCATACGATAATTTCTACCCGGACAACGACCGCATTTACCAAATACATGAGAAATATGCACAAAGTGATGAAGAAGACATGAACGAACGTGCGTATGTGCCCGGCGGTACTGCTGTCCGGTTACGGGAAATCATGCCGGAGATTGAAACAGCCACCCGTTTAACTTTGCAGAGAATGGAAACTTTACGCTGACGGAAAACAAGAAAAAGCTGAAGGCAATGGCAGCCTTGGCTGATAGCTGTTTCTTTGATATATTGAGCCGTCCTATCTTGCAAGGCAATGCCAAAGAGACATTAAGCAGACCATTATACGTAATGGTTTCAGATGAGATTGCAAAGAACATAGGAGGAGATGTCATTGGGAAGACGTTTTCTTTTGATGACAATGAAAAAGTCGTACTGACCATCGGAGGTGTCTTTAAGAAATTCCCATTGAACAGTGCTATAGACTACGACATCTTGATTTCCATGCCTTCCATCAGCCATTTCATGTATGACGGTTCTTTGAACCTCATAGGGAATGACCGCTACATGGCTCTTGTCAAACTGCGTAAAGGAGCAGACATCGCCTCTCTTGATGCACAAATGGACAAGTACATCAAAACTTATCTTCCCGTCGATGAGTTGGAAAAAGCCGGAGTCCGTTTCTCCCATAGTTTCTACCCGCTCAAAGAGATGCATTCGAAAGACGAGAATGTAAAAAGCATGACGGTAATGCTTTTATTGGTAGCTTTCTCCTTGCTTTTTGTCGCTGCGATGAACTACATATTGATAGCTGTCTCCTCGGCTATTGCCCGTTCCAAAGAAGTGGCTGTCCGGAAATGCTATGGTGCTACGGAAATGAATATAAGCAACATCATCTTCTCCGAAGCTTTCGTACATATTATCATAGCCCTGTTATTAGCCATCTTAATCCTTGTCACCTTTAAAGGCACAGTTGAAAGGTTGGTCGGCATACCTATGATTGACCTTCTTCAGAGCAAAAGCATGTGGAGCCTCGTCGGGGTTTGCCTGCTGATTCTATTGGTGACAGGACTTCTGCCCGGTTCCTTGTATTCCCGCATTCCTGTTGCAGCCGCCTTCCGGCGCTACAACGAATCGAAGCGGTTATGGAAATTGGGGCTGCTGTTCTTGCAATTCACAGCTGCAAGTTTCTTGGTCTCCCTTCTATTCACATTGAACAGGCAATACACTCTATTGGAACATGATGACCCAGGATATGATTACGAGAACTTGGCTTACGCTTCTGTCAACAGTTTGGATACAGCCCAGCGCAAGGTGGCTTGCAAGAGATAGCCCGCTTGCCAGAAGTCTCCCAAATCACTTATACCTGTACGCTTCCTTTTGATATGGCAAGCGGGGATAATATAAGCCTTCCGGGTGAAGACAGGGAATTATTTAATTCCATTGATATGTATTATGCGGGTGAAAGCTTCTTTGACGTAATGGGAATCCGCATTGTGGATGGCAAGAACTTCAATCCGGCATTGAAAGCAGACGAAGAGGTGATGATCAGCCGAAGCTTTGCCAAGAAGATGGAAAACACAGCGGGCTGGACAGGCAGCCCGGTAGGCAAACAGATTTGTGTCACTTCCCATGACTATGGTATAGGGAAAGCACAAACCATTTGTGGTGTGTTTGAGGATTTCCGGCCTGGGACTTTGCAAAGCAAAGACAATCGTCCTATTGCGATATTCTATTCTCCAACAATCGTTTGGGGAGCTTATTTGATCAAGTTCCAAAAGATTACTCCGGAAGCCCTCCAAAAGGTAGAAAAGACATTGCAATCCATTGCCCCGAATAAAGAGATACACGCCTATTCTTATAAAAACGAGTTGGTGGATAGCTACACCAATATTAAGAATTTCAGGGATTCCGTATTCGTAGGAGGTTTGGTCATCTTGGCCATTGTTTTCATCGGACTGATTGGTTACACGACAGACGAAGTCAACCGGCGTAGAAAAGAGATTGCCATCCGCCGTATCAATGGCGCATTATTGCCCGACATCGAAAGCGTATTCTTGAAAGATGTAATCAAGATAGCTGTCCCGTCGGCAATAATAGGACTGCTTCTCGCTTGGAAAGTAGCCATCAATTGGCAAGAACAATTCTCGGAAAAGGCTCCTCTTTCATGGTACCTTTTCGTTGCCGCCTTCGTGTTGGTATTAGCAGTCATCCTAATCGTTTCCGCATATAATGTACGAAGAGTGGCAAACGATAATCCAGTTAATAGTTTAAAAAGTGAATAACAGTATCAACTAAACAATCAATTATATGAACCTTATATTAAATACCAAGAGTTACTTGAACTTCTTGAGCCGTAATAAAGGATATACAGCGATAGATCTGTTTGGATTGTCCATATCCTTGATGTTCGTGCTGCTTATAGCAGTCTATACAGCACAAGAACTCTCCACAGACAGTTTCCAAAAGAACAAGGAACGCATCTATTTTGTTGGAAGTGAAGAAGGACCTGCGGCAGGAGCTGCCATTCCCTATATGTTGAAAGAGCGGTATCCGGAAATAGAGAACGTCTGTCCTATCGTTCTTTATAATTCCATTACCCCCTCTCCTCTTTCAATTGAAGGGAAACTGTTCAATGCAAACATAGTATTTGCCGACACCTCCTTCTTCAGCATGTTCTCCTTTCCGCTTTTGCAAGGAGATCCTAAAAACGTTTTAGTTGACCAAACGAGTGCCGTACTTAGCCAGTCATTTGCAAGGAAAACTTTTGGGACGGAAGATGTCATGGGAAAAACCTTTTCAATAGGCGATTCCCTTCATTTCACAGTAACGGGTGTTATGGCGGACATGAAACATTCTACTTTGAAAGAAGCAGACCTCTTGATGCCTTGGCGGATAGTCAAAAAGTTCAATTCTTCTCTCGCCCCAGACAAATTAAACAATGCAGGAGGCACAATCTGTGCTGTCATGGTGCATGAAGGTGTTGATTTTACGAAAAGAACCAACGACATCTTGGAATGGTATAAAACCTTCTTTTGGACTTACAAGTGGGGAATATGGAAAGAGGTACACATAATACCTTTAAAAGATTTTTATTTCTCGGGTTTGGACACATTCGGCATAATGAATAAAGGTGATCGGACTTTAGTTCTCCTTGTGATGTCCGTCGGTGCCATTGTCCTGATATTTGCTCTTCTTAATTATATCAACCTTACGGTGGCCCAAGCCGGATTCCGTGCCAAAGAGATGGCAATCTGCCGGCTTTTGGGCTCCACCCGTAAGGAACTGTTCTGGAGATTAATGGGCGAATCGGTTATCTTATGTTTGATAGCCTTGTCCTTGGCTATCTTATTTGCCTTTTGGGTTGTCACCCCGGTCAGCAATTTGCTGCAATGCAACTTGGACTTGACAGTATTGTTCCACCCGGAATGGATAGGAGCCATGTTGCTGATGGTACTCGTCGTGGGGTCGATTGCCGGCTGGTTTCCAGCTGTCGTCATTTCATCAGCTAAGCCCATTGATATCGTAAAAGGTAATTTACGAGTAAAGACGAAAATGGTATACAGCAAAGTGTTCATCACATTCCAAATTTCATCACGATAATGATGCTTAGCTGTTCGTTCGTCATGATATTGCAAATTATCCACCTTATCAATGCACCTTTAGGATACAACACAAAGAATATTTTTGTTGTGGAAAATACGGCATTCCGCACACCCTCCAAAGCAAAAGTCTTCGCTGACAAACTATATAATATAAGTGGTGTGGGCAAAGTGGGAATGTGCGCAGGAGTTCCTATGTTCGGAAGCAACAATTTGAGTACAGAATTTCTGGATGGCGGCGTAAAAAAGGAAATCAGTTTCCCAGGAATACCGAATGAACAAAGAGGCATTCGACATTCTCGGATTAAAGATCCTTCAGGATAATCACTTAAGTAGCAGCTCTTGGTATTTAAATGAAACTGCCATGAAACGATGAATTTGCAGAATGATGCCAAGACTTACTCTTTAGGAGGCTTTGATGAAGCAATTCCTATCGCTGGTATCATCAGTGACTTTTATGAAAGGGACGTGACGACATTTATTGCTCCTGTCAGGTTACAATTCGTCGAAAAGGATTTGTTCCCATGGCATTTCATCATAGAAATAAACGGCAATCCATTCGAAGTCGCCAAAGAGATAGAAAAAGCATTCGAAGAATGCTCGGGAGGATTAGCCATAACCGGGAAATTCATGGATGAAGCCATTCAAGAGAGCTTCGAATCCCAAATCCGCATAGCGAAGATTGTCAGTATCGTAACGGTCATTGCTATTCTCATCTCGTTCTTAGGATTATTAGCGATGTCTACCTATTTCATCCAGCAACGCTCTTTGGAAATAGCGATACGCAAAGTGTTCGGTTCGGATAGCAAACAAGTGTGGGTGCAATTGGTGAAAACATTCTTGATGTATGTCGTCATTGCCTTCCTGTTCGCCGCTCCTGTTTCTTGGTACATCATGAGAGATTGGTTGTCCAGCTATTCTTATCGGATTAGCCTGAACCCGTTGATATTCTTGGCTGCTGGATTGTTCTGCCTGATTATCTCTTTCTTCACTGTCTTTCTGCAAAGCAAGAAGGCAGCGGAACAGAACCCGATAAAAAGCTTCCAACACAAAGACTAAAAAAGGATGAGTGATTTTATATTACCAAGCTGATAAGGGGCTGTGTCAAAACGATTGTTTTGATGCAGCCCCACTTATCATTCAGCTGAAAAATATAAAACATATTGATTTTAAATGAAAAGCCATGGATATAATGTCAAACCATAAAAGGGAATGGTGCATTCTCAATGCTTTTTTGTACTTTTGCATAATAAAGATGGGTTCTATATATTAATACTTCGGTATATTTTACCGGAACATTCATTTTCAAGAAACGGTGTGCTATTAAAACAGTGTTTTAATGGTGTTTTAACAGCGTTAAAATGGCATTTAAATACCGATTAAAAACAACAAGATTTGACCTCTCCAAAAAGGTAGTATGCTTTTTGGAAAAAGGTAGTAAGCTTTTTAGAAAAAGGTCGTATGCTTTTTGAAAAAAGCTCGTAATCATCGATTGGAATGATTTAGATGTAAATATTAGGACTCATTTTATTTACTGCCCAAGCTGCTTAGGCTTGGCTGATTTTAACGAACTATTGATACAGTATAAATAAGATGAAAGAAGAATGGTTTCCATTAGTAAATGAAGCAGGGGAAACAATTGGCAAAGCCACCCGTAAAGAGTGCCACAGCGGAAGCAAACTGTTGCATCCTGTCGTACACTTGCATATATTTAACGACAAAGGAGATTTGTATCTGCAAAAACGTTCAATGCGGAAAGACATACAACCGGGGAAATGGGACACGGCTGTCGGCGGGCACGTCGATTACGGCGAACAAACCGGGGATGCGCTGCGGCGGGAAGTGCGGGAAGAGTTGGGCGTTACCGATTTCATTCCTACTTTCATCATGCGATATGTATTTGAATCGGCTATCGAAAAGGAGTTGGTCAACACTTTCAAGACCATTTACAACGGTCCGTTCTCTCCCGACCCGGAAGAATTGGACGAAGGGAAGTTTTGGAGCTTGGAGGAAATAGAATCCAACTTAGGGAAAGGCATCTTTACCCCTAATTTTGAAAGCGAATACAAAAAGACTAAAAAAAGAATGTTTATAAAATACTTTCGGATATGATTATCAATTCTATCTTAGATACAGACTTATATAAATTCACGACTTCTTATGCGTATCTGAAGCTATTCCCTTACGCTTCCGGCACTTTTGTATTTAAAGACCGGGACGAGACTGTCTATACGAACGATTTCCTTGATGCTTTGCAAAAGGAAATAAACAACATGGCTAATATCAAGCTGACAGAAGAGGAGTTGGAATACATGAACCATCATTGCCGTTTCCTTCCTTTGGTCTATTGGGAATGGCTCTCCTCTTTCCGGTTCGACCCCAAAAAGATCCATTTATCTTTGGATGAGCAGCATCATCTGCATATCGAGGTCACTGATTATCTTTATAAAGTCACCTTATATGAAGTACCGCTATTGGCCATCGTGACCGAATTGAGGAATCAGCTTAAACACCGTATCGCCGACAAAGACCAAGTATTGGCCCGCCTGTTTGAAAAGGTGGAACTGTCCAATGCCCACCAGCTCTCGTTCTCCGAGTTCGGAACACGCCGCCGTTTCTCTTTCGAGGTGCAAGATGCGGTCATCAACTACTTGAATGAATATGCATATTACTGCACCGGCACATCCAATTGTTTCTTCGCAAAGAAATATAACATGAAAATGATGGGCACGCATCCGCACGAATGGTTCATGTTCCATGGGGCGCAGTTCGGATATAAACACGCCAATTACATGGCTTTGGAAAATTGGGTGAATGTGTATGACGGAGATTTAGGCACGGCCCTTGCCGACACATACACCTCTGAATCTTTTTTGTCCAACTTTAGCCGTAAACAGGCAAAGCTGTTCGACGGTGTCCGTTGTGATTCCGGCAATGAATTTGAATTCATCGACCAGTTGGTGGAACGCTACCGGGACTTAGGTATCGATTCAACCACAAAGACCATCATCTTCAGCAATGCCCTTGACTTTGAAAAGTCCTTAAAGATAGCCGACTATTGCAAAGGGAAAATCCGCTGCGCCTTCGGTATCGGAACCAACCTGACGAACGACACAGGGTACAAGCCCTCCAATATCGTCATGAAACTGTTGTATTGCAGGATGAACGACCACCAGCAATGGAGGGAGTGCATCAAACTGTCCGACGACGAAGGGAAGCACATGGGAAGTGACAAAGAGGTAGAAGCGTGCCGATATGAACTGGGATTAGTTTGAAACTTACAGATAAAGAACTAACTTTGCATTTTCAAAACATTACGACATGATAACTAAAATCATCGAAGAAGAAAAGATTCAAAAAGCAAGCAAGTACATAGAGAAAGGAAAAACCTTTGTCATCATTACCCACGTCAGTCCGGATGGTGACGCATTAGGTTCATCTTTAGCACTTTACCACTTCTTGAAAGTATGCGGGAAAGGGAAAGTTACCATCATAGTGCCTAACAGTTTCCCCTCCTTCTTCAAATGGATGCCTGGAGCGGATGCTATCCTCAACTATGAAAGACATAAGATAACAGCCATAAGGAAATTACTAAAAGCAGATGTCATCTTCTGTTTGGATTTCAACGAAGCCAAACGTGTCAACAACTTATGCAAACCTTTATTGAAAGCCCCAGGAAGGAAAGTGATGATTGACCACCACCTGTTTCCTGGTGACTTTTGCAGGGTGACCATTTCCCATCCGGAGATTTCATCGACAAGCGAACTCATCTTCCGCTTTATCTGCCAAATGGGAATGTTTGACATGTTGTCCAAAGAGATGGCGGACTGCATCTACACCGGAATGATGACAGACACCGGAGCGTTCTCCTATAATTCAAACAATCCGGAAATATATAGCATCATCAGCGAATTGCTAAAGAAAGGTATTGATAAAGATGAAATATACCGTGAAGTGTATCAAGTCTACTCTGAAGACCGCTTGAACCTGCAAGGATACGTATTATATAAAAAGATGAAAGTATACAAAGAGGAACAAACGGCACTGATTTCTTTAAGCAAAGAGGAGTTGGATAGTTTCAATTACCATTCCGGTGACTCCGAAGGGTTTGTCAATATGCCATTAAGCATCAAAGGCGTAGCCTTTAGCGCATTCATCAGAGAAGATAAAAGTTTAAATCTTATCAAAATATCATTACGCTCGGTGGGAAACTTCCCCTGCAATGAGTTTGCAACCAAATACTTCCAAGGGGGAGGCCACAAAAATGCTTCCGGAGGAGAATTCACCGGCACATTGGATGAAGCCATCGCCCGATTTGAAGAAGGGTTGAAAGCTTTTAATCCTGAAATCTGGAAAGAAAAAGGAGAATAATCGCTCCGGTTTGATAGAGAATGTATATATTTGCCTTTGTAATTAATTAATATAGAAGAATGAAAAAGATAATTGGACTTGTGATGATGCTCTGTTGGGTATCTTTTATTACCTCATGTAATAAAACGACCTCCTATACAGATATGTTGAAAGCTGAAAAAAAGGCTATTGAAAGGCTGATGGATTCAAATGGGTTTGTTGTTTTATCTGATTATCCAAAAGATGGAGTGTTTAAAGAGAATGAATTTTACAAACTGAGCAATGGTGTCTATTTAAATGTGATTGATTCCGGAAACGGGAACCATGCAGTATCCGGAAGCACACAAGTAGTCTGCCGCTTCAAGGCTCGCCTTTTCTTGTCAGACACAACAGTGATAGACGGATTTTCCAGCTCCCAGTTCCCGGTCACATTCAAATATGGAAACAACCAGCCTATCCAGGATGAAAGTTCCTTCTCCAACCTGAACGACTTTGTAAGCGAAGGATTGGCTTCTGGTTTACAATACGCAGGAGACAGTTCACTCGTAAAACTTATTGTCCCCTTCAAAGTTTCGTCCTCGACTTTCATGAAGACAGGCGATCCTATTTTCTTTGAAAAGGTAAGATATATATTTGAGAAATAAAGACTTAGTTTAATGCAATATATATGACACTAATTAAATCTATTTCAGGTATCCGCGGCACTATTGGCGGGACACCGGAAGATGGCTTAAATCCATTGGCCATCGTGAAATTTGTAGCCGCATACGCTACATTCATTCGTAAACACAAAGGTAGCATCTAACAAGATTGTAGTAGGCAGAGATGCCCGTATCTCCGGTCCGATGGTCAAACAAGTTGTTTTAGGCACATTGACAGGAATGGGATTCGATGTGGTAGACATTGACTTATCAACTACACCAACCACAGAATTGGCAGTAACAAAAGAAGGGGCTTGCGGTGGTATTATTTTAACAGCCAGCCATAATCCTAAGCAGTGGAATGCTTTGAAACTGTTGAATGAAAGAGGTGAATTCTTGAACGCAGCCGAAGGTGCTGAAGTTTTGGAATTGGCTGCCAAGGAGAATTTGTATTTGCAGATGTAGACCACTTAGGGAAAGTGATTACAGACACAACATACATACAAAAACATATAGATGACGTTTTAGCTTTGGACTTGGTAGATGTAGAAGCCATCAAAGAAGCTAATTTCAAAGTTGCCATTGATTGTGTAAATTCCGTTGGTGGTATTGCTATTCCTGCTTTATTGAGGGCATTGGGCGTTCAGCAGATCTTGGAATTGAACTGCGACCCTACCGGACATTTCGCACACAATCCGGAACCTCTGCCAGAACATTTGACAGACATTTCCAACTTAATCCGTACAGAAAAGGCAGATGTCGGATTCGTCGTTGACCCGGACGTAGACCGTTTGGCTATCGTATGCGAAATGGAGAAATGTTCGTTGAAGAATACACTTTGGTCGCTGTCGCTGATTACGTATTGAGCCACACTTCCAGGAAATACGGTAAGCAATTTAAGCTCAAGCCGTGCTTTACGAGATGTTACCCGTAGATATGCAGGATGTGAATATAACGCAGCCGCAGTAGGTGAAGTCAACGTTGTAACCAAGATGAAAGCGACAAACGCAGTCATCGGAGGTGAAGGCAATGGCGGTGTCATCTATCCAGCCAGCCATTATGGACGTGATGCCTTGGTGGGTATTGCACTCTTCTTGACTCATTTGGCAAAAAAGAAGATGACAGTAAGCCAGCTCCGCACTACATATCCGGAATATTTCATCTCTAAACAGAAGGTTCAATTGACTCCGGAAATCAATGTAGACGCTATTCTTGCCAAAATGAAGGAGAAATTCGCACAATATGACATTACAGACATAGACGGCGTAAAGATTGACTTCCCAGATAAGTGGGTACATCTCCGCAAAAGTAACACAGAGCCTATCATCCGTATCTATTCTGAAGCTCACTCCATGGATGAAGCAAAAGAATTGGGCGATGAAATGATTAAGATTATTCAAGACTTGTGCAAATAATCAGGCTTTCTTAAAATAGCCGTAAGCACACAACAATAAGGCGGTGTGTCATAATTGTAAACTGCTGTGTTACTTTCGGAATTCGACCTCAGTCATTTACATCAGTAAACTCCTGTCGGTCTCATCCTCAGTGCCTTGCATTTTGCTAATTCTGACACGCCTAAAAGAAGCTGTATCAAAACTATTGTTTTTGACACAGCCCCTTTATAGGTTTTTTATAGATATTAGTCTTTAAAGCAAAAAGATTGTTTAGGTTATCTGGTTGCAAAGATTACTCTTTTATTCAAAATACCCAAACAAAAAAACATATTGTACAACATCTTTTTGAATACTTTTGCCCTTAAGACTTACGTTCTCACACTTCTAAATGAATCATACGATTATATCTTCAAACCGGTTGTTACAAACTCCAATATACCAATTGATGGATTTGATGACGGTAAACTCCTTTAATATCAGCAAAAACAGCTTTTCCGTTTGCCCATGCCCAAAAATCCTTTTCACTAAGGGCAGCGTATTTCTTATGTGCGACAGCTAAGACGATAGCATCATACGTTCCCTTTGGAGCTTCAGACAATTGTATATTATAAGCTTGCTTTACTTCAACTGCGGAAGCGTATGAATCCACAACATCCACAATTGCCCCAAAATCTTCAAACTCATGAATCATATCAACTACTTTTGAATTCCGGATATCTGACACATTCTCCTTAAAGGTTATGCCCAATATCAGGACACGTGCATTCAATATATTCTTCCCTAACGATATTATCTTCTTGACTACTTTCTTAGCTATATATCGTCCCATAGAGTCATTGACGAAACGACCGGAATTAATCATTTTAGGATGATACTGCAACTCTTTCGCTTTATGAACCAAATAATAAGGATCGACTCCAATGCAATGCCCGCCCACCAATCCAGGAGAGAAATGGAGAAAATTCCATTTTGTGCCAGCCGCCTCCAAAACATCATACGTATTGATTCCCATCCTGTCAAAAATGATTGACAATTCATTCATCAAAGCTATATTCACATCCCGTTGGGTATTTTCTATGATTTTTGCCGCTTCTGCCACTTTGATACAAGGAGCGACATGAAGGTGTGCTTCTGTCACGACTGCTTCATATACTTTGTATATCTCTTTTACAGCCTCATCATCACATCCTGAAACAATTTTCACAGTGTTTTGAAGTGTATGCATCTTGTCACCCGGGTTAATCCTTTCTGGAGAATAGCCATATTTAAAATCCTTCCCTGCTTTCAAGCCTGCATTCTTCTCCAAAAGAGGTAAGCAATCTTCTTCCGTACATCCCGGATAAACAGTTGATTCATACACGACATAATCGCCTGCGCTTAGTACAGAACCAACCATCTGCGTAGCCGACAAAAGCGGAGTCAAATCTGGTTCGTTATGCTGGTCGATAGGCGTAGGAACTGCGATTATAAAAAAGGAAGCCTTCTGAAGTTCTGCGATAGAAGAGGTAAAAAGAATATCGCGGTTTCGGAACGATGAATTCTCCGATTCCCCATTCGGGTCTTCTCCATTCTTCAACTCCTCCAATCGTTCTTCATTTATATCAAACCCAATAACGGACATGGTACGAGCCAACTCGAGGGCTATCGGCAAACCGACATATCCCAATCCTACTACGGCAATGCGCTTTTCTTATCTTTCAATTCAGCACTGATACTCATTCTTTTTTCCTTTAAGTTGTTATAACCCATTCATTAGAACGACCAAGCATTTTTATTAACTTTGGCTTCCACCTTTTTCTCTATTTTATCCGGCAATGCAGGAAAGAAATCTATCCCAGTTACAGCTTCGACACTATCCACAGGAATCATCAAATCCTTCAGTTGCTTGGAACCATAATCCCGGTTGTCAAGTAGAAAACCTACTGCTTCATATTGATTGTCCTTAATCGTACATATCACTTTGTAAAACTGCTCAGGAATGGCGACATGGTTCTTGCCCATTCTCTTCAACCCAGTCTTAATCACCGGTCCGGTTGCAATCAACAATGCGCCATTATCAACAGCCCACATACGGCATTGTTCCTCTAAGTCTTTCCAGATTCCTCTATTCAATTTAGGCTTCTGAGGAGTAATATTGCTCAAATAAAACGACTCTTGCATCGCTTGCAAAGACCATTTCATATCTCCAGCCGGAGCCAAATGCCCACGGTCGTATCCCGTTCCAGTATAATCTTCGTTGAAGGCAGAAGCGCCTTTCACATCCGGATCTATCACGAACTTATTCTTCCGCTCTATCTTTGTGCTTTGAACCTCTTCCCGTGTCAATTCGTAGGCTACCCAATTGGCAATCCTGTAATCGGAATTATAGGAAACTGTATACCCTTTATGCCGTATGACTTGTTCCGTCTTCTTTACCACACAAACCGGTAATTCCGCATTCGCAGGTAGTTTGACTTTCTCTAAAGTTTTTTTCTCAGGCTGAATATTTTGAGTTTCTGCCGCATCATTTTTCTTCTTTACTGGAGCACTCTCCTTTTCCGGAAACATCACTCCTGTTTTTTCCAACCTAATGACTTCAGAAGCAAATATCTCGAAATAAGGAGAAAGCTTTTCATAAGAAAATAAAGTTCCAGCTATCACCACTACGACAAAGCAAGCTCCATAAAAAAAACTTTTTATCCGAGCCAAAGTATCCTTTGTTGCTTTCGATTTTTTACGTTTCGTATTATGTACACCCTTCTTTCTAACCATATAAAACAAAAAAAGTCCATATAATCTATTTTTAGTAAAAAAATAGTTATACAGACAAACTTTAAATAAATCTATTACCATCAATAGTACGTAGGATGAGACTCGAACTCACACGCCGTAACCGGCACTACCCCCTCAAAGTAGCGTGTCTACCAATTCCACCACCTACGCATTTAGTGTTTATGCGTAGTGCCCAGAACAGGACTCGAACCTGCACAGTTGCTAAACCACTCGCACCTGAAACGAGCGCGTCTACCATTCCGCCACCTGGGCATTTCATTACATCTAAAAAGACAATCTCTCCTTGTCTATCCAGAGCGGAAGACGGGACTCGAACCCGCGACCCTAACCTTGGCAAGGTTATGCTCTACCAACTGAGCTACTTCCGCAATTGCGACTGCAAAGTTAGCTATATTTTTCAATTATCCAAACTATCATTCATTTTTTTGTTCTTGCTCCATGTTTTTTCTGCTAATGAAAACATAAAGCAAATGGCTGTGTGTCATAATCGCAAACTGACATGTTGCATTCTGAATTCGACCTCTGTCATTTACATCTGTAAACTTCTATCGGTCTCTTCCTCAATACATAACTTTTTTGCTAATTCTGACGCACCATAAAGGGCTGTATCAAAACAGACGTATTGATGCAGCCCCATCCATCGGATAAAGAAATATCAAATTCGAGAGACCAAGGTTGAAAATAAAACAGACATCTGACCCGCTGCTCGGTTTGCTGCTACTATCACATCATTGGCATCATTTACAAAGTCATCTGCAAAGTGATAACCTTCATTGGTAATCACTGACATACCAAACACGGATATCACAATGACGTGCAACAATCACTTCCGGAACCGTACTCATTCCAATCGCATCACCACCAACTTTACCATAAAAAGCATATTCAGCAGGTGTTTCATACGAAGGTCCTGTCAAGCCTACATACACACCCTTCTTCACAGGAATATTCTTTTCCGCTGCGATGGCTTCCATCTCCTGTATAAATGCCCGGTCATAAGCTCTCGTCATATCTGGGAAACGAGGACCAAAGTCTTCTTTGTTTGCTCCTATAAGTGGATTAGGAAGCATATTGATATGATCTCTTATAATCATCAAATCTCCCACCTTGAATGAAGTGTTAATGCCTCCGGCAGCATTTGAGACAAAGAGGTTCTTAATCCCTAACAATTTCATCACACGTATCGGATAAGTCACCTGTTCCATCGTGTATCCTTCATAATAATGGAAACGTCCCTGCATGGCAAGTACCTGTTTTCCTCCCAACTTCCCACAAATAAAGTTCCCTTTATGCCCTGTGGCAGTGGAACGTACGAAATGGGGGATTTCATTATACGGGATAATCGTTGCATCTTCAATCTGTTCCGCCAACGAACCTAACCCACTACCCAAAATAATTGCTGTTTCCGGATTTCCGGTAACACGCTTAGCTAAATATTCAGCTGTTTCTTTGTACTGCTTGTCCATCATCCTAATATATTTAATTAACGTTTCACCAAATTGTATGCACATCGAGCTGCCTCTTCCATGATTTCTTCTTCATTTGGAACTTTCTTCCCCTGCATCAATACTTTTCCATTACAAACAACCGTATCAACGCAACTTCCGTTTGCTGCATAAACCAAATTAGAGACAAAGTTGAAATTGGGTGTAAAAGCCGGTATTTTCAAATCTATCAAGACAAGATCTGCCAATGTACCCTCTTTTACTCTCCCGGCATTAAGCCCTAATATATCAGCTCCGGTAGAGGTCGCTGCTTCAAACATCTCTTCTGCTGTCAATGTTTCCGGGTCTTTTCTCCAAGCTTTACCAATCAAAGAGGCCAACTTCATTGTCTCTACCATGTCTAAATTGTTCGAGGATGAGCAACCATCCGTTCCAAGCCCTACTTTTATTCCAGCTTTTTTCATCTCTTTAAATTTAAACTGAATACCAGATACGAGCTTTAAGTTGGAAGCCGGATTATGTATTACTTTTACACCGTGGTCAGCCAACATCCGAATCTCATCATCATCGACATATATGCCATGGGCAATAATCAATCTCGGAGAAAGTACACCTAACTTATACAAATAACGGACTGGAGAAAGTCCAAATTTCTCTATCGAGTTTTTTACTTCCTCCTCTGTTTCAGCAAGATGCAAATTAACCAACACATTTCTCTCACAAGCAAATTTGTCTATCCACTGCAACAATGAACCAGATACAGTATATATAGCATGGGGACCGACTACATACTGAATCCTTGAACCATACTCTTCTGCTACTTTATAAAGCTTTTCACACTCCAGTTTAGCCTTTTCTGTTTGAACTGGGTCAAACCAGTCAAAATAAGTGGGAGACAAATACCCTCGAATACCCATCTCTTCCACAGCATCCGCAGTAGCCTTGAACTTTTGATACATATCCAAAAAAGTAGTCGTACCACTCTTTATCATTTCAAGGCAAGCCAACTTAGAGCCCCAATAGACATCCTCTTGAGTCAACTTGGCTTCATTCGGCCAAATCTTCTCTTCCAACCACGGCATCAGTTTCATATCGTCCGCAAATCCACGGAACAGAGTCATGGCTGCGTGTGTATGACCATTTACCATTCCTGGAATGACTGCCTTACCTGAAGCGTCAATGGTCTCTACAGCTTGTACGTCTAAATCTTTACCTATCTTCTTTATGATATTACCCTCAATGAATATATCCATTGGTTGCATATCCAACTGGGCATTCTTTATCAAAATCGAACTCTTCATCTTACGAAAATCTTGCTTTTAAATTTTTAATTTTTTCTGTCTGAATCAAGGGAAGCAATGCTTTCTTCTTTCCTCTCTTGACCGCCACAAAAGAAGAGGCTTCAAATATTTCTATGATTCCCACATCCTCCATTTCCAATTTCCCTTTCTGGCAAAGAAAACCTACAATATCTTTCTTACTGACTTTATCCCTCTTGCCACGAGAAATGACCAAGGTCTCCCAATCGGGAAGGTTGGGTTTCTTTGGCTGGGCAGAAAGAAAGAACTCTTTTGGTTCAGGACTAATATACTCCGGCAATGTTTCTGATTCATTTAATATAACATAAGAAGCTCCTTCTTTGTTCATTCGGGCAGTTCGACCATTGCGATGCACGAATGACTCTTCACTGAGCGGTAGATGATAATGGATAATATGCCGCACCTCTGGAATATCCAATCCTCGTGCAGCCAAGTCTGTAGATACAAATATTAACACTACCATTACGCAGTAATGCCAACCTCTGTTCCCTATCGACTTGTTCCATTCCCCCATGAAACCCTATATTAAAGACATGCTTCCTTGTCAGGAAATCGCTAACTCTCTCCACGGACTCCCTATAATTACAAAAGACCAACGCCGACTCTCCAGACAATTCACCCAACAACGCATATAGCGTATCCAGTTTGTCTTTACCCGGAGATTCAACCTTATATAATTTCAAACCCTTGACACTCTTACGAGCTGTCAAAAAAGATATTCGTTCCGGATAGTTTAACCCGACAAAAGAAGGTATCTCAATGCTTTCTGTCGCAGAAGTCAAAATACGTCTTTTCACATAAGGAATGCGGGAAATGATTTTCTTCATCTCCGTTGTAAACTTCATCTCCAACGACTTGTCAAATTCGTCTAAAACAAGTGTATGGACATCCGACAGATTCAAGTTTCCTTTCTCTATATGATCCAACAATCGTCCAGGTGTTCCAACTAACAAAACGGGAGGATGTTCCAAACTTCTTTTTTCCATTTGGAAAGGATGTCCTCCATAGCAACAAGAGACCTTCATGCCGGTTCCTAATGAGCGGAACACGGCTTCTATTTGCAAAGCCAATTCCCTTGAAGGTGCAACGACTAATGCCTGAACACGTTCTTCTGCTTTTAACTGGGAGAGCAAGGGCAATAGAAAGGCTAAAGTCTTACCAGAACCTGTCGGACTCAATAATATCAAATCCTTACGATTCTCTAAACGCATCACAGTTTCTTGCATTTCATTAAGCTGAGTAATGCCTATGCGTGCTAACACATCCTTTATTGAACAACTATTTATCTGCTCCATAATCCATCAACGGTTTAATCTGTAAAGATGGTCTGATTGTTGCTTGACTTTCGTCGCTAACATCGCAGGGAAATCCGTATGTTCCTTCCAAAATTCATCCACCACTTCTTTAGCTTCCGCAGAAGTATGGCCAGATAACACGGATCTCAACCAGGCTGTCGGGAAAAAGATATCCCCTGTACGTTGGATTTCCTCCATAATATCCAATGCGGGACGAATATATCCAATGGATTCTTTCTCTCGCAAACGATGGTTCAACAATGACATAGCCGAACCAACCCACGGTTCTATCCGCCTATTGTTAGCATTAAGCAAAGCTTTAAACGCTGTCCCGAACTTGTTTGTCTGGAGAAACGGCAGGTGAGACAAAACGATATTCTGCCTGTCTATCCGGATTGGATATTCTGCCTAACTGTTTTTCCACTATCTCTTCAGCTTTATCAGGACAAAGAAGTGCCAAATTGTATGAAAGACGGATATAATCAGACTCACTCAATTTACATCCAGCAGGAGCAGCCTTGCTTTCCCATATTTTATATAATCGTTGGATAGATTCTGGCGAATCTGCACAAGACAAATACTGGCGGAATGCTTGCAAACGGAACTGAGGCTTAGATGCATGTTCCACCATATTCCAAAGTTCATTCTCCACCCATATTCTATTGCCTTTCATAAACCGGCAGGAAGTCCCTATATAGCCTAATGCCATAGAATACAGCAAATCACTCTTTTCCCGTTTTAGATAAGAGAACATCAACCGTTGATAATCTCCGGCATCCACTGTCCCGTTTTGCAGGTTTTCAAACAGAGAAATCAATAAAGAACCTTTAAGCAAATCATTTGCCGTTGTATCCATATATGCAAATGCGCCCTCCATATCTTCTTGTCTCATTTGGAAGAAACCATAACCTCTACCATCTATATTAGGAAGAACAAATGCTTTCTTTGAATATTGACGTGGCAATGGAACGGCTATACGTTCTAAAGAATCCTCAACAAACAACTCATCAAAGGAAGTTCCATCTCCTACCAAAAAACTCAATTGCTGCTTCCAAATTCGACCTTTACCAAATGGATCAGAAGATTCAACCAATAAACTATCTTGAGTAATCATAGCTTTGACCGTAGGCATACCATTTTCATTTACCCAAACTCGACTCCAATCTTCCAATTCTTGATCCGTATATTTAGAAAGAGTAGTTATCAGTTGTTCCCACGTAGCATTGGAGTAACCGTATGTTTCCAAATAATCATGCAAGCCTTTGCGATACGCCTCTTTTCCTATTTTAGACACCAACATCTCCATCACGACTGGAGATTTATCATAAACTATGTTACTATAGACCAATCCAGCATTGCGTAAATTATCCAAATTCTGTTTAATAGGAGCAGAACCTAAAGTGCGGTCTTCTGCATAAGCAGGAGGCAAATATCTACGAATGAAGTTCAGCCCATGATTAACCTCTGGATATGCCGGAGCTACAATCTGCACAGCAAAATAGTTGGCAAAAACCTCTTTAGTCCATACATCATCAAACCATTTCATAGTTACAAAGTCGCCAAACCACATATGAGCTGTTTCATGAGCTATAAGTGAACTTCTGCTCAACTGTTCATCCAATGTTGGCTGTTCATTAAGGAACATACTATTGGCATTATAAAGAGTAGCTCCCGTATGTTCCATCCCTCCAAATTGAAAACCTGGAATAATTATCAAGTCATACTTCGCAAAGGGATAAGGTATGCCTGTATATTCCTCCATCCAACTCAAGGCGTCCAGCACTTGGCGTGCTATTTCCGGACATTGTGCTGTTTTCTTAGCATCGGTTTCACGATGATATATAGAAATAGTCTGTTTGTCTTTTGTAAATATTTCACGTTTGAACTTCCCTGCCACAAATGAAAAAAGATAAGTAGGAAGAGGCTCTGTCTGCTGAAAACTAATCAGTTTACGTCCAGGTCGTGACAATGTGTCCTCCTGAGCTATTTTCCCATTTGCAACTGCATTCCATGGTTTCGGCACATCCAATTGTAAATTATAATGGGCTTTCATATCCGGTTGGTCGAAACAGGGGAAAAGCGTACGAGCCCTGTCCGGCACCAACAATGTATACAAAAACTCATCTCTACGGTTCAAGGATTGATTTGCTGCCTGGAAAACGATTGATATTTTATTCTCCCCTGCCCAAGTCTTAGCAGCAGGAATATAGATATGTTCATTCACGAACTGATAATCAGCTTGCTTTCCATTCATTTGCACTGAAATAATCTGAGAAGAATCTGCTCTGAAGTCAAGAATTAAAGGAAGATTTTGCCCTTGCGACCAATACACATCCACTCTTCCACTTACAGCTTCATCTTTCTTTTCCGGTATGGAAAAGGACAAATCATAATAGACATCAAGCAGCATATCTTTCCTGAAAGTTGCCAATTCCTTGCTAACTCCTGGCTCTAAATACGCAGTCATGTCTTCATCCTTTGTATGGCAAGATATAAGAACAAGTGCCAACAACATATTACAAATCCACTTCATATATGTAATCGTTACTATTATTATTACTATATTTATTCACGCACATAAGCGGCAATCTTCATGAAATTTCTTTCCAATAAATACATTTGCCTTGCCATGTAAGAAAAGAATTCCCCCCAATCCGTTCGTCTATGGAAATCTATCCCTGTTTTCTGGCAGTAAATGCGAGCCACTTGATTTCCCATTTCCCTTATATAACAAACGTCCCAAATCAATCCATCAGGAAAGTCTTTCTCTAAGTTCTCTTTATACCATGTCAATTTCTCATACATTTCCAAACGTTGCTCTTCCTGTCGATGATTGACCTCCAGCACAACTGCTACACCGTTTCTGTTCACATCAAACTTAAGTTCAACACCTTTTACTTTTGTGTTATACATGGTCCAAACCTTATGTCTGCCACGCAAATAAGGCTGTACTACACAATATGCGGAAAAACTCTCCCAAAATTCTTTTTTCAGATTTTTCAGTTCGTCTTTTTTATACATTTATTTATATATATCTTTTGTTTTCAACTTCACCAAATCTCCATATTTTTGCCAACTCACCCATATCCATCCGTTTTGAATTGCCCACTATCGCATACACAACCGGACGATTTTTGATATGTTTTTGATAAAAGGTATTCACATCAGCCATATCTATTGAGTCTAAATACTCTATTAAACTTCTGTTTGGATCCTGTTCAAAACCTTCTTTACGATAAGTGGCAATCCTAACTGACAAATTCCGGAATGAAGGAAATGTGTTGTTTACCCGATTCCGGATGTTTTGCTTTATCATCTCCATTCGTTCAGGATGCAAAGGCATATTATTTATCAAGTCTTCTAACACTCCTATTGCATCTGTCGTCTTATCAGACTGAGTTGAAAAACGCATTTGGAAATAACCAGGCTCCTCCTTCGTTAAAAATGAAGGCAAACGATATAGGCCATTCACTTGATAGGCATAAGAACGGTATTCCCTTATTTCCTG
The DNA here is from genome assembly GCA_022009975.1 of Phocaeicola vulgatus. GTDB lineage: Bacteria > Bacteroidota > Bacteroidia > Bacteroidales > Tannerellaceae > Parabacteroides. The sequence continues at coordinate 1,845,276 of CP091733.1, forward strand.
AAACATAAGCGATGACATATCATTGCCAAAGTAAGCAGAAAAGAGTTTGGACACGCAACGCTCTTTTGGGTCTTGTATTTTATCTCCTAAAATATATCCATACACAATGCTCTGCGACAATCCCTTCATGTCAAGGAAATAGATCTTAGGCGATTGATATAAATGCTTTGGACGTATCACAGGATAAACTGCCGAATGCGTTATTTCTGACACATGCAAACTGTTTTTCAACAAATCTGCCACTTCTGCACAAAACAAATTACCACAATAATGCGCACAACAATCATATTGCTGCACCTCTTTAAAAAGAGTTACTAAGTCTTTTCCATTCAATTTGCCAAATTCTTCCAAAGATGGTTTTATCAGATAACGAGACTGTTCCCCAAATACGACCTTTTCAAACAGAGCATCTGCCAAACTATCATTAGAATTGTAAAAAGCCTTATCAGCCACTTTCATTTCATCTTTTAGTTGACGCATGTTCCGTTTTTCCACTTTGACATTTTGCATCAACTCTTCCATCAACGACAAGGTTTCTCGTATATTGGAATCAAAGCCACTGATATGCATAATGAAATCAGTATCTGTATCTTCAAACGAGACAACACTACCTAACTGCTGCAACCTGCCATGAAAAGCTGAATAAGATTCTTTTTCTGTTCCAACAAAAGACAAACAGTTTGTCACTTGCGGCAATAATGGACATTTCAAACGACCAATGCCATAATGGATATCTAAAGAGAAAATATCATTGACAGGATTGGGTGATACATATAATGTCGCATGAGAGGAAAGTGCTTGCCGAACCACATTCACATCCGCTCCATCGACAAAACGAGGAATCATTTCTTTCACTGGCATCTGCTCCAAGCGTTTAGCATATTCAGACTTTCATACTGATGAGGAGGACAGACCGGTATATAGTCTGGTTTAGCCAGATTCTCTTTTTTATATCTACCCGTTGCTTTAGTTACATAAAGATAATTCTTGGTGAAATATCTCTTTGCAACAGACATTACATCTTCCTTTGTTATCGAATTGATATGGTCTACTTCTTTCAAATAGTCTTCCCATTTTTTCCCTTGGGAAAACAACCGCATCATAACTTGAGCTCGAGAACTAATCTCCTCTAATGCCGAAGTATACTCTCGTTTTTGCTCCAATTTCAAGCTTTGAAAGGCTTCATCACTGAAGTCACCATTCTGCAAACAAGCTATCTGCTTCCAAACCAACTCCTCTGCTGCTGAATATGATTGGAACAGCAATTTAGGCATAACGAATATGGCAAGAATACCCGCTTCATTCATACAGTCACGAAAGGCGACAGCTGCCGTCACTTTATGTTCAATTGTCAGTTTATCCAAAAGACCTGTGCCATTGGTATTGTTCAATAACGACACAGCAACACGTAATGCAACTTCATCCGGATGGTTAGCTGGAACACCACGGAATCCCATAACCATCATTTTCACAAACGGCATAGGAATTTTCAATTTCATCCGTTCCCGCCCTTTGAATTCAGGCAATGATACTGATGGAGACTTAGGAGCGGTTCCTTTTCGAATCCGCGAGAAGGTTTTTTGTAAAAGAGGTAATACATCTTGTGTACAGAAATCACCACTCAAGATTAATCCCATATTAGAAGCCACGTAATAGCTCTCGAAAAATTTCCGCATTTCCGACAATCGAGGATTCTTCAAATTTTGTGTACTTCCTATGACTGGATAAGCATACGGATGCGGTGCAAAATAACGCTCCTTTAAATATTCGACTGAAATACCACCCATGTGGTCACCATACATGTTCTTTTCCTCGTAGACTGTTTCCAATTCGTTTTGGAAAAGGCGAAATACCGGATGAAGCAATCTTTCACTATTTATTTCTGCCCATTGCGCCATATATTGTGGAGAAAAAGTATTGAAGTAAACAGTATAGTCAAATGAAGTTCCCGCATTAAGCTTTGTCCCTCCATATTGGGATATCAACTTGTCAAACTCATTGGGTATGACATATTCTGCAGCTTGTATACTCAATTGATTGATTTCTTGCTGGATTGTTTCCGTTCACTCTCCTCTTTCGCCAATGCCAACTGGTCATACTTTTCTTCGATATGATCCAATAACACTTTTTCTTTTTCATAGTCTATTGTCCCGATATTATCCGTTCCCTTAAACATCATGTGCTCAAAGTAATGGGCAATTCCGGTATTCGGACACTCTTTCGCTCCGGCATTTACAACTACAGCACCGAACACTTTAGGCTGCGTATGGTCTTCATTAAGCCAAACTGTAAGTCCATTGTCCAAAATGTGTGTAGTGCAAATCATCTTTTGTTCCAATAGTTTCATGCTATTTTCGTCCTAATGAGCTTAATAATTTAAGCTACAAAAATAATCATTTACCGGGAAATATTCCTTAATAGCTCTAATATATTTAAAAAAGGTCCTGGACAACCTCACGATTATCCAAGACCTTTATGTTTATTAATGACGATTTACAGCAGTATTAAAACTGATGTTGAACCGGTTTAATCACAAATTTGAAAGTATAATCCTTATAAGGAACTTGGTATGGTTCCAACGGAAGTGCTCCCCAAGTATTAACACCACTCAAACCCATCTGAACTTTATCAATACACAAATTGACACATTCACTCTTTTCTACCAATTCAGAATGGCGATTAGACTTTGCTAATCCTTCATCCAGAGATTCGATAGAATAGTACAAAGCGCTGGCTGAGAAAGGAGCATCTGCCACGAACTGTATACCGTTACCAGATTTGTTCACTTGGTTCCACCAACGGATGTCACTCTTCGTTCCGTTTTCCTGCGGACGGATGAATGAATAGAACTGTTCTTCAACTGTCTGGTTATACCTGCCAATAAGTGTACTGCTCTTCCTGTCGGAATAGTTCTCGATAGGTCCTCTGCCGTAATATTGGATGTTTGCCAAGCTCTTGTTCAATTCAGCACGCATACCGAAACGGAACATATTAGGAACTTCTACACCTTTTCCAGCTGTCATTTGCTGTGTTACTTCCACAGCACCATATCTATTGATTCGATAGGTCAATGCCAATTTTGCAGAAACATCCGGCATATCATATTTAGCTTCGACAATTATGAACTCACCTTCAGTTTTATGTTCCAAAGAAGTCAACTTCATTTCCGGGTTCTTCCATACACGATATTTGATTTGAAGCTTTGATCCCAGGTCATTATCAGTCGGAGCACGCCAGAAATTAGGACGCAATTCAGAACCCTTGCAAAGGATCGACTGGCCGTTCACATCATACAAGCTGATAAATCCGCTCTTACGGTTAATATCTATATGGAATTTTTCACCTTTCACTATCAAATAGCCTGTATCGTTATCCTTCACTATTGGAAATGGTGTATTAATATGTACAATCTTGCAATCTTGCATCAAATCTTCAGGAGCTTTGTATTCCTGTATTGCCAATTGCTCTTTGGCTACTGTATGACCGGCTGGCAAGAAGGCTTCTGTTTGTTTCAGTTTGAAATAAACATTCAACAAAACCTCTTTACAAGCACAGATACCATCCAAACTATAGCCTAATTGCAAGTTTGCTGTCTGCTGCGGAGCAACTTTCACATCGGCAACGACACCTGTTTTTGCCACTTTTCCATCTACCAACAACTCCCATTGTGCATAATAATCACTCAAATCACGGAAGAAATTCTCATTGTAAACGCTTACGATACCTTTCTTCAAATCCACTGGTTTCACCCAAATGTTCTGATAGTAATAAGCGACTTCATCCGCATGAGGATTTAATACACGGTCCGGACTAATCAATCCGTTATCACAGAAGTTCTGGTCGGAAGCATCATAAGCATTGAAGTCTCCTCCGTATGCATAGAACTCTTTACCATCTTCCGTATAACAACGAACAGATTGATCCACGAAGTCCCAAATGAAACCACCTTGGAATTTCGGATATTTGCGAATCAAATCCCAATACTCCTTGAATCCGCCTTCTGAGTTACCCATTGCATGAGTATATTCGCACTGAATCAAAGGTTTGTCAATATCACCTTGGGCATATTTTTCACTTGCCTCATAGCCATGATACATTGGGCAGAAGATATCTGTAAAATCATTTGTTTTAGCCTGTTCGTACTGAACCGGACGAGTTTTGTCTTCGTTCTTTATCCAACGATAGCAAACCTCAAAGTTCGGTCCAAATCCCGCTTCATTACCCATCGACCAAATAATAATAGATGGATGATTATAGCCACGCTGCACATTACGCTGGTTTCTTTCCAAATGCGCCTTCTCATACATCGGTTCCTTTGCCAATGTGGTTTCGTAATAACCCATACCATCAGATTCAACATTAGCCTCTGCCACTACGTAAAAACCATATTTATCACACAGTTCATACCAAAGGTTATTATCGGGATAGTGACATGTACGAATTGCATTGATATTTAGCTCCTTTAACCGCTCAAGGTCTTGAATCATTCGCTCTTTGGATACATAGAATCCTCCATCCGGATCTATCTCATGACGGTTTACACCTTTAATCAGGACAGGCTGACCATTTATCAATACCTGTGAATTCTTCATTTCAACTTTACGGAAACCAACTTGGATTGGAATGGATTCTATCACCTTTCCGTTTTCACTCAAATTAGCAACCAACTTATATAAGTTTGGCGTTTCTGCTGTCCATTTAGCAGGATTGCTAACACTCAGTGTCACGCTCTGCTTGCCAGAACCTTTGACTTGGGAAGAAGCCACCTCCTTTCCTGCCTTGTCCAACAGTTTCAAATCGACACTTCCTTTACCCTTCATTTGGATATCTACCCGCAAAGTAGCATCCTTGTATTGGGCATCCAAATCCGGTGTTACACGAATGTCCTCGATATGGTTATTGTACGTGTATATAAATAGCAATCACGCGCTACACCTGAAAAACGGAACAAGTCTTGATCTTCCAAATAGGTACCATCACACCAACGGAACACTTGGAATACAATCAGGTTTTTACCCGGCTTAAGGTATTTCGTCAAATTAAACTCAGCTTCCAACTTACTGTCTTCGCTGTATCCTACAAACTGTCCGTTCACCCACAAATACATATTGGATGTCACTGAACCGAAATGAGCCATGATTTCACGACCTTTCCATTCTGAAGGCAAAGTGATTTCTTTTCGATAAGTACCGACATGGTTGTTTTCTTCTGGGACATACGGAGGATTATTGGGATGCTGATTTCGCCAAGCATAACCAGAATCTATATAGACAGGGTCTCCATAACCATTCATTTCCCACATGCCGGGTACTTGCATCGTAGCCCATCCCTTGTCATTGAAACCAACTTTATAGAAATCTGTCATCGGGCGCTGGTCTGCATCCTTCACCCAATGAAACTTCCACATTCCATTCAAAGACATGTAATTGTCTGAAGAGGTACGGCAACCTTTCAATGCCGCATTTTCCGACTCGTAAGCAAAGTAATTAGTGTGCATCGGGGCACGGTTAATGGCATTGACATTCGGATCCTGCCATTCATCCTTTTGGGCGAATGCTGTCAACCCAGTTAAGGCAAGAGTACAAAGTAAAATGTTTTTTCTCATGATGTTTTATTCAAGCTTATTCGATTAAAAGAGGTTGTACTGCAAACAGATTACAGCACAGCCTCTATTCTGTCTGTTAGTCTAACAACAGCAAATCAAAATTTATGTTGAACCGGTTTAATCACAAATTTGAAGCCATAATCCTGATATGGCAACATATATTGATCCAAGGGAAGTGTTCTCCAACTGGTAACACAACCCAAGCCCATTTGAACTTTATCAATGCACAAATTGATCCATTCACTCTTCTCTACCAGTTCTGAATGACCATTAGCTTTCACCAATCCTTCATCCAAAGATTCAATAGAATAGTTCAATGCACTAATAGAGAATGGAGCATCTGCTACGAATTGCACACCGTTTCCAGCTCTGTTCACTTGGTTCCACCAACGGATATCGCTCTTCGTTCCGTTTTCCTGCGGACGGATGTAAGAATAGAACTGCTCCTCAACGGTCTGGTTATATCTACCTATGAATGTGCTGGTCCTTCTGTCAGAATAATTCTCGATAGGACCTCTTCCGTAATACTGAATGTTTGTCAATCTCTTGTTCAATTCGGCACGCATACCGAAACGGAACATATTAGGAACTTCTATGCCTTTACCTGCAGTCATTTGCTGTGAAACTTCCACAGCTCCGTATTTGTTGATTCGGTAGGTCAACGCCAATTTTGCAGAAATCTCCGGCATATCATATTTGGATTCAACAACGATGAACTCTCCATCCGCTTTGTGTTCCAAAGAAGTCAGCTTCATTTCCGGGTTCTTCCATACACGATATTTGACTTGAAGACTTGCTCCCATGTCATTATCAGTCGGTGCACGCCAGAAATTAGGACGCAATTCAGAACCTTTGCAAAGGATAGACTGGCCGTTCACATCATACAAGCTAATAAATCCGCTCTTGCGATTGATATCAATTTGGAATCCTTCACCTTCCACAATCAGATAACCCGTATCATTATCCTTCACCTTTGGAGATGCCGTATCATCGTATGCCATCTGGCATTTGTCTTTACAATTACTTTCTACCATCAAATCCTTAGGAGCTTTGTAGTCCTGTATAGCCAACTGTGCTTTAGCTACTATATGGCCAGCTGGCAAGAATGATTCCGCTTGCTTCTGTTTGAAATAGACATTCAGCAGAACCTCTTTACACGCACAGATGCCATCCAATGTATAATCTAACTGAACATTTGCAGACTGCTGAGGAGCTACTTTCAAATCGGTAATAACTCCAGACTTGATAGCTTCACCATTGACCTGCAACTCCCATTGTGCATAGTAATCACTCAAATCACGGAAGAAATTCTCATTGTAAACGCTTACGATACCTTTCTTCAAATCCACCGGATTCACCCAGATATTCTGATAATAATAAGCTACTTCATCTGCATGAGGATTGAACACACGATCCGGACTAATCAATCCGTTGTCACAGAAGTTCTGGTCGGAAGCATCATAAGCATTGAAATCACCTCCGTATGCATAGAACTCTTTCCCGTCTTTCGTATAACGACGAAGCGATTGATCCACGAAGTCCCAAATGAAACCACCTTGGTATTTCGGATATTTGCGAATCAAATCCCAATACTCCTTGAATCCGCCCTGTGAATTACCCATAGCATGTGCATATTCGCACTGGATCAAAGGTTTGTCTATGTCACCTTTGGCATATTTCTCACATCTATCATAGCCACTGTACATTGGACAATAGATATCTGTAAAGTCATTTGTTCCAGCCTGTTCATACTGTACCGGACGAGTCTTATCCTCGTTCTTTATCCAACGATAGCAAGCCTCAAAGTTCGGACCAAATCCTGCTTCATTACCTAATGACCAGAAGATAACAGATGGATGGTTGTAGCTACGCTGCACATTACGCTGGTTTCTCTCCAAATGAGCTTTCGCAAACGATGGATTCTTTGCCAATGTAGTCTCATCGTAACCCATACCATGAGATTCCAGATTGGCTTCTGCCACTACATAAAAACCATATTTATCACATAAATCATACCAAAGGTTATTATCTGGATAATGGCAAGTACGAACCGCATTGATATTTAATTCCTTTAATCGGATAAGGTCTTGAATCATTCGCTCTTCTGATACATAATATCCATAATCAGGATCAATTTCATGGCGGTTCACTCCTTTAAACAAGACAGGCTGACCGTTTATCCAAACCTGTGAATTCTTCAATTCAATCTTACGGAAACCGACTTGGATTGGAATGGATTCTATCACCTTTCCGTTTTCATTTAAATTAGCTATTAACTTGTATAAGTTTGGCGTTTCTGCTGTCCACTTAGCTGGATTGCTGATATTCATTGTCACACTCTGCTTTCCAGAACCCTTGACTTGGGAAGTAGCCACCTCTTTTCCTACGTTATCCAACAATTTCAAATCGACAGTGCCTTTTCCTTTCATCTGGATATCGACCTGCAAAGTTGCATCCTTGTATTGGGCATCCAAATCTGGTGTTACACGAATGTCCTCGATATGGTTTATTGTACGAGTATATAAATAGCAATCGCGAGACACTCCGGCATAACGGATCAAGTCTTGGTCTTCCAAATAAGTTCCATCACACCAACGGAATACTTGAAATGCAATCAAGTTCTTACCCGGCTTAAGGTATTTCGTCAAATTAAACTCAGCTTCCAACTTACTGTCTTCGCTGTATCCTACAAACTGTCCGTTCACCCACAAATACATATTGGATGTCACTGAACCAAAATGAGCTATGATTTCACGACCTTTCCATTCAGACGGAATGGTAATCTCTTTCCGATACGTACCGACATGGTTGTTCTCAATCGGAACATACGGAGGATTGTTTTCGAACTGGCTACGCCAAGCATAACCTACATCAATATAAACAGGATCTCCATAACCATTCATTTCCCAGATTCCTGGCACTTGCATCGTACCCCAATCTTTGTCATTGAAATCTACTTTGTAGAAATCGGTCATCGGGCGCTGGTCTGCATCCTTAACCCAATTAAACCTCCATGTCCCATTCAAAGTCATATAGTTACCTGAAGCGACAGGACATCCTTTCATTGCCGCATTTTCTGACTCGAACGCAAAGTAATTAGTGTGCATCGGGGCACGGTTAATAGCATTGATATTAGGGTCTTGCCATTCATTCTTTTGGGCGAATGCTGTCACCCCTGCCAAGGCAAGAACACAAAGCAACATGTTTTTTCTCATAACACTCGTTTAAATTTATATAATTAGAAGACAATATGTCATAATTGCAAACTGCTGCGTTGTTTACGGTATTTAACTTCAGTCATTTACATCAGTAAACTCCTGTCTGTTCCATCCTCTTCTCCTAACATTTTGCTAATTCTGACACACCTTAAAGGGGCTGCGTCAAAACAGTTGTTTTGACACAGCTCCCTCCTAGTTCAATCGTTATCTATTATGGATTAAAACTGATGTTGAACAGGTTTAATCACAAATTTGAATCCATAATCCTGATATGGCAACATATATTGATCCAACGGAAGTGTTCTCCAGCTGGTAACGCAACCTAAGCCCATTTGAACTTTATCAATACACAAATTGACATAGTCTGTCGGATCAATCAATTCTGAATGGCGATTAGTTTTTTCCAATCCCTCATCCAAAGATTCAATAGAATAGTTCAATGCACTAATAGAGAACGGAGCTTCTGCTACGAATTGCACACCATTTCCAGCTCTGTTCACTTGATTCCACCAACGGATATCGCTCTTCGTTCCTGTTTCCTGCGGACGGATGTATGGGAAGAACTGTTCTTCAACAGTCTGGTTATATCTGCCAATGAATGTACTGGTCTTTCTGTCAGAATAATTCTCAATAGGACCTCTACCATAATATTGAATGTTTGTCAATCTCTTGTTCAATTCAGCACGCATACCGAAACGGAACATATTAGGAACTTCTACACCTTTTCCAGCTGTCATTTGCTGTGAAACTTCCACTGCACCATATTTGTTGATTCGGTAAGTCAACGCTAATTTTGCAGAAACTTCAGGCATATCATACTTAGCTTCAACAACAATGAATTCTCCTTCTGTCTTATGTTCCAAAGAAGTCAGCTTCATTTCCGGATTCTTCCATACACGATATTTAATCTGCAAATCTACACCCAAGTCATTGTCGGTCGGAGCACGCCAGAAGTTAGGACGCAATTCAGAACCTTTGCAAAGGATAGACTGGCCGTTCACATCATACAAGCTGATAAATCCGCTCTTGCGATTGATATCAATTTGGAATCTTTCACCTAACACAATCAAATAACCCGTATCGTTATCCTTTACCTTTGGAGATGGAGTATCATCGTATGCCATCTGGCATTTGTCTTTACAGTTGCTTTCTACCATCAAATCCTTAGGAGTTTGTAGTCCTGTATTGCCAATTGTGCTTTAGCTACAGAAAATCCAGCTGGCAACAAAGTTTCTGCTTTTTTCTGTTTGAAATAGACATTCAACAGAACCTCCTTACATGCACAGATGCCATCCAATGTATAATCTAATTGCAAGTTCACTGTCTGCTGAGGAGCAACTTTCAAATCGGTAACAACACCAGATTGAGTGGCTTCACCATTGACCAACAATTCCCATTCTGCATAGTAATTGCTCAAATCACGGAAGAAATTCTCATTGTAAACACTTACGATACCTTTCTTCAAATCTACCGGTTTCACCCAGATATTCTGATAGAAATAACTTACTTCATCTGCATGTGGGTTTGATATACGGTCTGGATTGATTACACCGTTATCACAGAAGTTCTGGCTGGAAGCATCATAAACATTGAAATCACCTCCGTATGCATAGAACTCTTTACCATCTTCGGTATAGCGACGCAAAGATTGATCCACGAAGTCCCAAATGAAACCTCCTTGGTATTTCGGATATTTGCGAACCAAATCCCAATATTCTTTGAATCCACCTTCAGAGTTACCCATTGCATGGGCATATTCACACTGGATCAATGGTTTGTCACCATCACTTAGGAGATATTGTTCACACTCTTCGTAATTATAATACATCGGACAGAAGATATCAGTAAATTCATTCAGTACAGACATTTCATACTGCACAGGACGTGTTTTGTCGTCATTCTTTATCCAACGATAGCAAGCTTCGAAGTTAGACCGTATCCTGCTTCGTTACCCAATGACCAGAAGATAACAGATGGATGGTTATAGCTGCGCTGTACATTGCGTTGGTTTCTCTCCAAATGTGCTTTTTCATACAAAGGATTCTTTGCCAATGTTTTCTCTCCAAAGCCCATACCATGAGATTCAACGTTTGCCTCTGTTGCCAAATATATACCATATTGGTCACATAAATCGTACCATAAGTTATTATCAGGATAGTGGCAAGTACGAACCGCATTGATGTTCAACTCTTTCATGCGTTTGATATCCTGAATCATACGTTCCTTTGAGATAATGTAACCGTAATCAGGATCCACTTCATGACGGTCTACACCTTTAATAAGGATAGGCTGACCATTTATTAAAACTTGTGCGTTCTTCAATTCAATCTTACGGAAACCGACTTGGATTGGAATGGATTCAACCACCTTCCCGTTTTCAGTCAAATTAGCTACCAACTTATATAAGTTAGGTGTTTCTGCCGACCATTTAGCTGGATTGCTAACATTCATTGTCACGCTCTGCTTGCCAGAAGCCTTGACTTGGGAAGTAGCCACCTCTTTTCCTGCCTTGTCAAACAATTTCAAATCGACAGTGCCTTTTCCCTTCATCTGGATATCCACCTGCAAAGTAGCATCTTTGTATTGGGCATCCAAATCAGGTGTCACACGGATGTCTTCTATATGATTAGCTCTACGGGCATACAAGTAGCAATCGCGAGCCACTCCTGAATAATGGAAGAAGTCCTGGTCTTCGAAATAAGAACCGTCACACCAACGGAACACTTGGAAGGCAATCAAGTTCTTACCCGGCTTAAGGTATTTCGTCAAGTTAAACTCAGCTTCCAACTTACTGTCTTCGCTGTATCCTACAAATTGTCCATTCACCCACAAATAGATGTTGGATGTCACAGAGCCGAAATGAGCTACGATATCACGGCCTCTCCATTCTGCCGGAATAGTAATCTCTTTTCGATACGTACCTACATAGTTGTTCTCGATAGGAACATAAGGAGGATTGTTCTCAAACTGGTTACTCCAAGCAAAACCTGCACTTTCATATACAGGATCGCCATAACCACTCAATTCCCACATTCCTGGGACTTGCATCGTATCCCAACCTTTGTCATTGAAATCAACTTTGTAGAAATCGGTCATTGGGCGCTGGTCTGCATCCTTCACCCAATTGAATTTCCAAGTACCATTTAAAGTCACATAGTTGGTTGAAGCAACACGGCAACCGTTTAAAGCAGCATCTTCTGACTCGTAAGCAAAATAATTGGTGTGCATCGGGGCACGGTTAATAGCATTGACATTCGGGTCTTGCCATTCATTCTTTTGGGCAAATGCTGTCAGCCCTGCTAAAGCAAGTGTGCAAAGTAAAATGTTTTTTCTCATGATGTTAATTTAAGTGTTTATAATTAAAGAGGCTGCACTGCAAATAAATTACGGCACAGCCTCTAATCTATCCGTTAGTCTAATAAGAGTAGTTTAAAACTTATGTTGAACCGGCTTGATAACAAACTTGAAGCTGTAATCCTGGTAAGGAACCAAGTATTTATCCAAAGGAAGAGTTCCCCAGCTGGTTACACAACCTAATCCCATCTGTACCTTATCAATACACAAGTTGACATAATCTGTCGGAGGAACCAATTCCGAATGGCGTTGATCCTTATTCAAGCCGTCATCCAAAGATTCAATAGTATAGTGCAATGCACTTGCTGTAAATGGAGCATCAGAAACCAACTGAATTCCATTACCAGCTTTATTCACCTGATTCCACCAACGTATATCTGTCTTGGATCCATTTTCCTGCGGACGGATATAAGGATAGAATTGCTCATCGACCGTCTGTGAATATTTGCCTATAAATGTGCAATTGTTTCTATCAACATAATTTTCAATCGGGCCTCTTCCGTAATACTGGATGTTTGCCAAGCTCTTATTCAACTCTGCACGCATACCGAAACGGAACATATTAGGAACTTGTGCACTCTTATCAGCAGTCATGCTCTGAGTAACTTCCATAGCACCCGTCTTGTCAATGCGATAAGTCAAATCCAATTTAGCAGAAACAGAAGGAATATCGTATTTAGCTGTGACAACAACATTATCGCCTTCAGTCTTATGTTCCAAAGAGGTTAATTTCATTTCCGGATTCTTCCAAACTCCATATTTATGCTGCAAACCAGCACCCATATCATTGTCTGTCGGAGCACGCCAGAAGTTAGGCTTCAATTGAGCACCTTTATTCAAAATGGACATACCATTCACATCATACAAACTTACAAATCCATCTTGACGCTTGAAATCAATTTGGAATCTTCCACCCTTAACGATTAAATATGATTGATCATTGTCTTTTACTACCAAAGCAGGTACAGCATCGTTAGCTGCAACACTCTTGGTTAACAATTCTTTCGGGGCTTTGTAATCTCTTACAGACAACTGTTGTTTGGCTATTTCGTATCCGGCAGGCAACAATGTTTCTGCATTCTTCAATCTGAATGACAGGTTCAACAGAACTTCTTTACAATTACAGATGCCATCCAATGTATAACCTAACTGAACATTTGTTGTTTGCTGAGGAGCCACTTTCAAATCTGTAATAATACCAGACTTGACAGCTTCTCCATTCACCAACAATTCCCATTGTGCATAGCAGTTGCTCAAATCACGGAAGAAGTTTTCATTATAAATGCCAACTTCACCCTTTTGCAAATCTACAGGTTTAACCCAGATATTCTGATATATGTAACCTACTTCGTAAGCATGAGGATTAAGGACACGATCCGGACTAATCAAACCGTTATCATTAAAGTTGTTGTCAGAAGCATCATAAACATTGAAGTCTCCACCATAACCATAGAATTCCTTACCATCTTTTGTATACCAACGGTTGGATTGGTCTATAAAATCCCAAATGAAACCACCTTGGAACTTCGGATACTTACGAACGATATCCCAATATTCCTTGAAGCCACCTTCTGAGTTACCCATTGCATGAGCATATTCACACTGGATCAATGGTTTGTCGATATCGCCTTCTGAATATTGTACACTTCTTTCGTAGTTGAGGTACATCGGGCAATAGATATCAGTAAACTCATTGGTACGAGCTTGTTCATATTGAACCGGACGAGTCTTGTCGTCATTCTTTATCCAACGATAGCAAGCTTCGAAGTTAGGTCCAAATCCGGCTTCGTTACCTAATGACCAGAAGATAATGGACGGATGGTTGTAACTGCGCTGAACATTGCGCTGGTTTCTTTCCAAATGAGCCTTAGCATATAATGGATTCTTTGCCAAAGTCTCTTCTCCGTAACCCATACCATGAGATTCGATATTCGCCTCAGCCACCAAATATATACCATATTGGTCACACAAATCATACCATAAGTTATTATCTGGATAGTGGCATGTACGAACCGCATTGATATTCAACTCTTTCATGCGTTTGATATCCTGAATCATACGCTCCTTTGAGACTACATATCCGTAATCCGGATCCATCTCATGGCGGTCAGCTCCTTTGAACAAGACAGGTTGTCCATTCACCAACACTTGTGCGTTCTTCAATTCAATCTTACGGAAACCGACTTGGATTGGAATAGATTCAACCACTTTTCCGTTTTCGCTCAAATTAGCGACCAATTTGTATAAGTTCGGTGTTTCAGCTGTCCATTTAGCTGGATTGCTGATATTCATTGTCACGCTCTGCTTTCCGGAACCCTTGACTTGGGAAGTAGCCACCTCTTTTCCTGTTTTGTCTAACAATTTCAAATCGACAGTGCCTTTTCCCTTCATCTGGATATCCACCTGCAAAGTTGCATCCTTGTATTGGGCATCCAAATCAGGTGTCACACGGATGTCTTCTATATGATTAGCTCTACGGGCATACAAATAGCAATCGCGAGCCACACCTGAATAACGGAAGAAGTCTTGGTCTTCCAAATAAGAACCGTCACACCAACGGAATACTTGGAAGGCAATCACGTTTTTACCCGGTTTCAAATATTTAGTCAAATCAAACTCTGCTTCCAATTTGCTATCTTCACTGTATCCTACATATTTGCCGTTTACCCACAAATACATATTAGAAGTAACTGAACCAAAATGAGCCATGATTTGTCGTCCATTCCAATCAGAAGGAAGGATAATCTCTCGGCGATAAGTACCTACATGGTTGTTTTCAGTAGGAACATAAGGGGGATTGTTCTTAAATTGGCTACGCCATGCATAACCTACATTTACATATATGGGATCACCGTAACCATTCATTTCCCAAACAGCCGGAACTTGAATTTCATCCCAACCTTTATCGTTGAAGTCAACCTTGTAAAAATCAGTTGTCGGACGCTGGTCAGCATCTTTCACCCAATTAAACTTCCACGTTCCGTTTAATGTCAAATAATTATCAGATGCTAACCGACAACCATTTAACGCTGCTTTTTCAGATTCAAAGGCAAAATAGTTAGTGTGCATTGGAGCTCGATTCACCGCATTAACATTCGGATCCAGCCACTCTGTTTGCTGTGCAAATGCGGTCAGACTAGACAAGGCAAAAGCACATATTAGTACATTATTTTTCATATTATTTAATTTAAACAATTAAACTCCTACCGCAAAGGTAAGGGAAAAAAACATATAAGCAATAGCAAAGTCCAAAGGAATAATAATAATTTGTTAGTAAAATATTTTAAATATTGCGGTTAATCGCAGAAAGGTGTTAACTTTTTGGTTGAAGAGTCGCCGTTCATATTGTAATTATATCAAAATGGATGTGTTAACTTTGCATAGCGGATTGGTTGTATCTATAAGAAATACACATACTGTATCCTTATATCTTTGGGTTACCTCCTTGTTTCAGAAGCCACAACACCCTTCTTTCCCGTATCAGCCTAGCTTCGGGACGTAAAGGTGAAAAAAGCCAACAATATCGGAGAGGATTAATGTACGGAATCGTCATCATCGTCATCGTAGATGTCATCACAACATCCATTATCAAAAAGATTGTGTCCTTTAATAACATCCCAAAAGGCATCAAGCAAGAGCAGCGGAAAGCCTATTAGCTTATCACCTAAGCAGGGCTGACGCATTACTTAATTTCTTCATTATGCCATGGTGCATCTAAAGTTCAGCAAGAAACTCATCACTCCATCCAGCCATTTTTCTTTTACCTTTAAGGCTTGCTTTTCTCTTGTTATTCTTTAGTTGCGTCATGGCAATCTTGTTCAGCACTGAAAAATTCCGTGCTGCATTTTTCTTTTTCTTCTGGGCATCCTCATTGAATGAGACATCAAGCTGCCAGTGAAGATTGTTCTCTATGCTCCAATGGCTTCTGATTGTTTCAATTATACGGCCTGAATCCAATGGAAGTGATGTTATGTAATAGTGTTTCTCTATCGTAGTCTTTCCTGACTTAATATATTTCTTCGTATTGGTCAGACAGACTACCGAGTTGACACCTTCCCATTTCAGTACTTTAGACAAGACTCCATTGTTATAAACCTGACAAACACGCTTTTCCAATCTCCCATGCGAACTTTCTTCGCTTATACTGTACCTGTATCTTGTCTCTGGTATATGTCCCTTGCCATTGACCTTGTTACCGTAAATGTCTATTTCAGAGAAATAATCTTCTATAGTCTTACAAAGTTTCTTCTGGTTCTTCTTTACACTTATAAGGTAGTCAGCTTTTGCATCGATAATTACATCTACAATTTCATGTTGGCAGGCAATAGCGTCAATAGTTATTATACAGCCTTCAAGGTCAAGAGCCTTTATAAGCAATGGTATCGCCTTTATTTCGTTGCTCTTCTCACTCACCTTCTCCTGGCCAAGGGAGACACCATTGGCGGAAGCCCAGGCACTTACTATACGGAGCGACTCAAAACTGCCATCGCATTTCTCTTCACGAGCTCCGCATATCTCCTTGCCGTCTATCGCTACGAGCCCACGGTATTTGCCACATATATCACGTATCCACGTACGAAACCCATTCTCAAGTTCATCTGGAGACAGAATGGAAAATACACGATTGAATGTGTCATGGGAGGGGACACGTTTAAAGTCCTTTATGCGTGAGCTGAAGAATGCTTCGTGCATCTTGCCGAAATCGGCAACCTCATACCAGCTTTCTGCACCACCGATGACTGCTGCCATAGCTATATAAAATATACATTCGAAACTGTGTTCACGTAAATGTTCACGACGGGGATCCTTTATTGTACGGAGTATTGAGATGATTTCCATTGCTGTTTAACTTGAATATATAAGACAAAAGTAAAAAAAGTATTCGTAAATAGTCTTTATTACTGAGTTTGTCAAAATTTATTTTATAATCAGTGAATTAAGTAATGCGTCAGCCCTGATCACCTTAATGATAAGTGCTTTTCACCTAGGTGATAAGCTAAGATGCAAATTCAAAAACATGACAACACTTTATCATCCTGTTTATGCAACGAATCTGGCTGGCACAAGAAATAAAAACATACCAGCTTATGACACAAGGAAATAACTTAAAGATATGAGACTGCCGTTGTTTAGAAGTCTTCCTGAGGAGACACCTGTTTCTTCCATCCGGCACTTAATACTTCTGGCCGGGCACGCAGACGCGATACCAACAATTCCAGCAGGGCTTTGTGCTCGCCCAATGTTTCTATGTCGCAACACACGACAACCCGGTCTCCATCTCCTTTATAGAAGAGAGAATTGAGCTTTACATCTTCGTAAAAGACGAGCGTATCCATGATGAGCTTCTGTATATTTGCGGACACATCCTTGCGGCATTCGGCATGGACAGAATAATGGAACACACCCGATGCCTTTCTCGATAAATGTGCATAACGGACGGAAAAAGCAATGGGTCACCAAGACACACACCACCAAGACTGCCGACTCTTTATATAATCCCACACCGGAAAGTGTACCGCAGGCTGCGGAACACCAAATAGTGGCTGCCGTATTCAATCCCCTTACGGTAAATCCGTCTTTCAAGATCAATCCACCACCAATGAAACCTATTCCTGAAACAATCTGCGCTGCCACGCGTGAAGGGTCTCCGGTGGCAGAAGTCATGGAATAAGACAATATGGTAAATGCAGCTGCTCCCACGGAAACGAGGATATTGGTACGCAATCCCGCATTACGCTGACGATACTGCCGCTCCACACCGATAAGAGTGCCCATAAGGAAGGCACTCCCTATCCTTGCTAAATAATCAACAAACGGTATCATAATCTTTTTTCGGTAAAGGTAAGTATTTTTCAGATTGGATAATATTAAAAATCCATTAGAATTGGATTAGAAATCCATTAAATAACAAAGTCTTTTACATTTTTATGAGGGACTTTTGAATAAAGATTTGCATTCCATTTACGCCATTTGGAAATTCAATAGGTCTGACTTCTCTGCCTTGGTCTTATTTCCCTTGGCTTATCGGCATCCTGTTGTCCTATTGCATGTTGACACAATGGCTGAAGACACTGTATATCCGTGCATTTAAACGTTGGTTGTAAACTCATGTAGCGGTGAGAAGATTATGAAACATAGCATTTTAATTATTTTAGGCTGTATCAATTCTTACCTATCTTATGCACAATGTTTCCATGGTGAATATACTACGGAATGGCAATGGGATATGAAGAAGGAAACGAACTGGGTCAATCTTCTTAAATTGAACCTGAGCGTTCCGGTATGGAATAGAATGGGTTCTTTTGAAGCGACTACAATTCATGTGGCGAAAACAAATGAATGCATCATTGATGATTGGCAGAGCTTTTCCAATATCGAGGAAGAGAATGAGCTGGCAGCGATTGCAGTCTTAGGTTACATGCATGAGTGGAAAGAGTGCCATCTATTTGTCGGCATACGGAATGTAAACGAGGATTTTTTCACATCGGGTGTCACATCGCTCTTTACTAACAGCTCATGTGGAATCTTCCCGACGATTTCGGCAAGTTATCCTATTGCCAATTATCCTTTGTCTGGATTGACTCTTCATTTCGATGTAAGCAAAGGCGGATGGATATTTAAGAATAGCTTGTAGAATGGCGCCGGCTACAATGGTTGGACGCATCATGACAATCCTTCCCTTCTGCAACCTAAAAAGGATGGCATCTTAATATGTCGCAATTGGAGTATTCATATCAAGACGGGCATTATTTTGCAGGAACTGCCATTCACTCTCGTCAATATCCCATTGATGAGGAAGGGAATATCTCTTCAACTGAAGAATCTTCCCGAAAGACAAGTTGCGCTTGGTGGGTTTATGCAGAACAACCGATAAGGAGTGCCAAGGAGAAAAGCATTTCTTGCATGATGCAGTATTCGGAAAACACATGCCGCAAGAATGGTTGTTACCGATACGGCGAATTCGGATGCGCTTACATGGATAATTGCAATCAGTGCGGAGTGACCGGACAGTACGCCCGATTCCATCAAGGTTCGGAATACTCGCTGGAAGTCACGTGGAAAAGGCATCTCAACAACTCTTTGGCCATGCAACCCTCTTTCCATTATATTTCTAATGGGAAAGGCAACTTCATGGTAGTCAGTGCCCGCCTCTACTGCATTTTTTAAATGAATGGCAAATCGTAATATGTTTGATAAACGAAATGAAATTACTGGTTATCATCCTGCTTTATATCATAGGTTGCTTGTATGTCATGAGGCAAGAGAATAGACGGAGGCACTGCAAACGGTCCAATCATAGAAAAGCAGAAAGAAGAACAGACTCAAAACATACGATTTCAACTCCTTCATAAAGTTGTAAAAACAGGTCTCACCTTCTCTCACCCACCCATTCTTGTAGGATAAATGGTTATATCGGGTGAGAGATAAGGTGAGAGGCTAAATAGAGAAGACTTTTTTAACCCAGCGGACTAAACAGCGAATAGACAAATAAACGCCACTGAGTGAAACAAAAGTTCCTCCCAACATCAGAATCCATAGAACAGTGAGTCTTAACCAAGGTCTTTCAGCCAAGAAACGGAACTGAAGGCTATGCAAAGCCGGATAAGCCCAATGTTGCCAACGGCTCGAAGTATTTTGGTAACGGCTTGTTCCACGCTGCGGATCGATATAATAGGCACTTTGATCCACATCGTCAATCGTTACTTTCCAAACAGGAAGTGGAGTTCGGTATTTTCTCGGCAAATAATAGGTATCGTAATGGTCTAACCACTCAAAATGGATTTTATTTTCTTGCCCGTGCACCTCCTCTATGACTTTTCTAATCTGTTCTTGTGTCAACTCCAACGGACGAAGTTGTTCAGTAGAAGCATCCACCCAATGAGCTTTACCCATTTTCTCTGCTGCCAATGTGTAAATCGGATAAGAACCAAACGCATCCCAAGTAAGTTGCCGAACTTCTCCTGGATAAGCAGCTAATGCCTCACGATAATCTAATTTATAATCGGTCAAGGAAGGAGTAATTTGATTCATACGTACCTGCGGGTTAAAAGGGAGTTTCGGAGTGAGTATCCATCCTTGCACATTCGCAAGAGACATCATTCCACTAAAACAGAACGTCAAGACTATAATCCCGAAAAGAGTACCTCCTAAATGATGCCATTTGAACCAAAACTTCTTGTAAGGCGTAAGCATCTTTCCTCTTTGGCGAGCCAAACGAATATCACGTACACAAAGATACAATCCAGCAATGCACATCACGCAACCAATTCCGGACAGCCAAACGACCACTTGGCTCCAGCGAATGAGGTCTTGTCGTAAAGAGGTGAAATAAATCCAATGAGGAATGGGACCCATCCACGCCCAAAAACGGCTTTTCGCATCTGTCAACTGTAACACCTTCCCTGTCTTGGAAGAAAGATAAAGTTGATGTTTGCTTTTATCTGCGAAATGATATTTATAGATTGGGAATTCCTGGCGCAACCGGCTGAACGGAATCCACTGTTCCAATTCATTCAGCGTATCAATCCGGGCAATCGGAGCATCCACCCAATGTGTAGCTATGCGATTAAAATCAGGAGTGGCTGGTAGTTGATAGCTGCTGTCCGTTGGCAAATCATAACTATTTTCCTTTCCTTGAATATGGAAACATGGAATCCCCATATAACTATCCAATGTCAATTTCCGGATTGTCTCTCCTGCCGGAAGCCGGGTTGCCAATGATTCTATAGAGGGCAATCCCTCCGGAGACAGTGGATCCATCTTCTTCAGGCGGTCATATTCATTGACACTTGGGAAGGTATGATAAATCATGACTAAACCCGAGAAGAACCAAACAAGAAACAAGATGCCGAGCGCAATGCCCAGTACCTTGTGAATCCCTTGCATCACTTTTGTGACTGAAACCATAGTATAATTAGGTTAGTTGATAACAGGATTATCAAAGTTTATATGAAATAGCCACTTGGAAATTACGAGGCATACTTGGAACCATTTGCATTCCCAATGCCTGATTGTAATAGTCCTTGTTGAATACATTGTTCAAGTTAAATGTCAAATGAACATTGCTTGGCAAACGATAAGACAAGCCCAAGTCACTAATCCAATAAGCATCAAACCATGTCGTGTTAGATGTATTACGATAAACTTTGCCAGTATAACAGCTACTCATGTGGAATTCTAAATCTTTCAATACTCCTCTTGGAATGGTGTAACTACCATACGCATAGAAAGTCTGGTTCGGCACATTGGTTTGCCAATTGCCTTTCGTACTATTCAGAGACTCTTTGGATGCTGTTGGATCATTTCCATAAATGGCTTCCGCAAGTGTCTTGTCTTTCACCTCTGCCATTTCACGAATCTTTGAGTCATTGAAGCCATAACCTAATGTAAGAGCCAAAGAGCTAACTGGCGAGAAGGTTACATCGAAATCAAAGCCTTTGGAATCCTGGGCTCCCACCTGTCCGATGACTCTCTTTGTTACCATCTCTCCATTCACATTCTCTTGATAACTTGAGCTGAGCGTAGCAGTACTATTCATCTTTCGGATATAAAACATGCTGGCATTGGCAGTCAAGAACTGGTTCAACTGATACTTGACACCCACCTCTGCTTGATATCCTTTCCGGCTTGAACACCTCTTCATTTTTCTTCGGAGTAAAACGCTCTCCTTTTGCATCCACATAAACCACATTATCCTGATAGAAGGTACGGATTGGCTTGAAGAAAGAAGCAAAAGAAGCATAGAGTGATGTGTTAGGATGCGGCATATAAACAGCACCGAAACGATAAGTCAACGCCCTGTTCTTGATTCGATTGAAGGTTCCATGTTCTTCATACTCACGTTTGCCTGTAGGCGTAGCTGCCGAAGCAGACATATAACGGAAGAAGTCATAACGTAAGGCTGCCAATACTTTCCAGTGTTCTCCCAATTCCAACAGATCCTGTGCGTAAAGGCTGTTTGCATAATGGTGGGAAACAGTAGCCTTTGAGAATTTAGAAGTCATGTAACCCATGCTATGCGGGTCATAAACAGAAACATGAGAATAAAGTCCCGGTCCTTGTACATCGACACCCAAATTGTAACCGGAGTAACTGGTTCGGTTCAACGCAACGAATGACCAACCTCCCATATAATTATGGCGAATATCACCGGTTGTTGCCTTTCCGCTCATCTCTAATGCGTTGCTAACAGTCTTTGCAATGTGAGAAAAGCGCAAAGGATAAGAAAGATACACTGTGTCCAAACAGATATAACGTTTCTGACCCTTTTTCATATAGTAGTGGTCATAAATGGGTTCATCACTTTCCAAATAATCCAACGACTCTGTTCCGAAATAGTTAATGTCGTCATCAGTAAATGAAAGACGATCCATCAGTTTCACATCATTGGTAAACTTATGGGTATATTGTCCACTGATATTCCAACTGTGGTTCTTCATGAAGTCCGACTCATTGTTGTAACGAGCTTCACGATCCAAACCTGGCAACATGTCATTTTTTTGTGAAGATAGAGCCGGTCATTGCTGGCACTATACACATCATTGGACATCAAAGCTGGCAAACCAATTTCTGTTCCGTAGAAATCTCGGTTGAATCCGCCTCGCACATCTAACACGTCTTGTTCGCTCAAGCGGGCTTGCAAAGCCAAATAACCTGAAAAGCGACGATTTCCATTGGATCTCCATCCTTCTTGGTCTGCATAGTTTACATTAGCATAGTAGTTTACCGGTCCGGCCAATTTTCCTCCCATGCCAACCGTAGCTTGTTTGTTTTCATAACTGCCGTATGACAATCGAGCGTTTACTGTCGGCTGGGCACTCGGAGATTTACGTACAATATTTAGAATACCACCAACCGCAGAGTGTCCATACAAAACGGAAGCAGGTCCTTTTAGCAACTCAATGGATTCTACACTTGACAAATCTCCTATCGGATAGGAATTATTAATAGCCGAACGCTCATCCCGGACACCATCCACCATCATCACGGCATGGTCAAATCCTCGCACAGAAATCTGTTGAAAAGCACCGTAACTGGTCTGAATGCGGATACCGGGCATAAAGCGAACCGCCTCTTCCATATTCCGGATACCACGTAGTTCCAAACTACTCGCCTGGATATTGCTGACTGATATTGGCAAATAGTTCATAGGGACATCCAATTTGGTAATTTGCGGACGAGCCTTATAATGAGCCGTGGCAACAACCTCTTGCAGATTAAATGTTGTGTCTGCAAAATTAGTGTAGCCTTTTTTTTCTTGTGCCTGAAGTAATGTAACCGACAGGCAGGCTAATGGAATACATTTTCTAATCAAATTCATTTCTCTTTTGTTTAGTTATTATTTTAATTGTTGTTTTTTGTTTTTGGCAGCTTAGGGAAGTGCCATTTCTACATTTCCGTGAACATGATTGATGAAATATGGCAGATTGCCAGTTTCACACACAAGGAAAGAAGCAGACGAATCTTCTTCTATCCAGAGATTTCGATAACAGCTTCCGCCGTATCTGTCGCTATGTGAAGCCTCTTGCAAAGCACAATTTGAGACATGACTTGGACACCCCATGCCGAACCACAGGAAAAACCACATGAAAAATCTTTATTCATTGTATATGACATTCGTAAAAGATAATCCTGACCCCGGGAATATCAATTTTACATCATGCAGAGGCAGGTTTCCTGACTTTCCCCGAAGAGTCGCCTTCCCGTCCGTTCATGAAAGGACAGTGGCAAAGGAGTGAATGACTCTTCACTATTGAGGGGATTACAGTAGCGGGCACTGCTCCGGATTTACACCGGATTCCCTTTTATGATTCCCTTGTTTGCATAATGAAAGGGAATCATCACCTCAGCGGCAGCAAAAGTAGAAATAGTTTTTTATTACACCAAGGCATTTTCAAAAAAATCGTTATTTATGATATAGACTTAAACATCCTTAATAACGGCATCCCTTTAAAGTGCGTCAATATTAGTAAAAAGTTAGAAGCCAAGGTCGAAAAAACAGTAATCAAATGGAATATCCAGTTATAATAAGAATTATGCTACGGTAAACTCCAGTATTTCCACGAGAGTACTAGCAGACACTGTTGATTTGTAATAGCAAATAACTACGCCCTTATCCTAAATAGAAGACTTATCCCAAAATCACGAAGATTAAATCTCACAGATCCTTTAGCACCCTCCATTCCGAAATCTTCTACAAGGGCATTATATAATTTTTCTGATGCTTCCATTTTTGTTTATTTTTTGAATGTATCAAGTAATCGTTCTGCAACAGCTTTAATCACCGGTACTACAACAGTATTGCCTAATAAATCAAAACCGTCTTTCTCATTGACATTAAATTTCATATTGTCAGGATAGCCACACAATCTCAATCCTTCTCGTAGTGATAATCTTCTAAGTCCCCCATTATCACCTACATATAGTTTTTGCATATCCATTGCAACAAGTGTTGGGGCTATTTCATTTGGAGACATCACTTTATTAATCTCAAAACTTAATTTCCCTGCTACTATATTATATCCTTTAGGCTTTGTCACATCATATTCTCTATGCGTTGTTACAACTCCTGCCTCATTTACTTCACGGATAAGTTTTTTGGGATACTCAAATTTCAAATAGCCTTTTCGTGTCAAATCCTCCAACATACTCTTCAAATCAGATGAATTATAGAACGTACTGATTTGCTCTAAAGTCAGTGGCATACCATCCATCCAATCAATACCAATTATTTCTGCCCATTTCTTTTTGCGCCGTTCTGTCAATATTGTATCAAGAAGTTTCTTTTGTTCCTTTGTCACAGAACCTTTTATCTCCAAATCCCAGCTGTGGATATTAGTAGAACCTCCCCTTTTATCTTTTATGGATTTACCACATAGTTGTTCTATGGTAAAATGTTTAAGTAAAGTTCTAATAAAAGGTGTATCAGATGTTGGCAGCCCT
This sequence comes from Phocaeicola vulgatus, assembly GCA_022009975.1. Classification (GTDB taxonomy): domain Bacteria; phylum Bacteroidota; class Bacteroidia; order Bacteroidales; family Tannerellaceae; genus Parabacteroides. The sequence goes on from CP091733.1 coordinate 1,870,395, forward strand.
GACTCAAGTATGTCAACCAGTTTACTTTCTTTTATGGGAAAATTGTCAAGATTAGGCTTATCAGAAATACTACCGACGATATATATTCTCTTTCGTTCCTGAGGAACTCCAAAATATTTTGAATTAAGTACACGGAAATCAAATTTATAGTTCAACGCCTCAAGCCTATCCACAATTACTTGTAGGGTCTTTCCCCCATCATGATTTACAAGTCCCTCTACGTTTTCAAGAATGAACCCCTTGGGACGTTCATCTCTTAATATTCGCTCCACCTCAAAAAACATAGTTCCACGCGTGTCGGCAAAACCTTGTCTTTTTCCTGCAGAGCTGAATGCTTGACATGGGAAACCCGCACAAAGTATATCAAAGTCAGGTATGTTTTTTGTATCAACTTTTGTGATATCTCGGCCCAGTTGCAAATATCCGTGGCTTAAATTTGTAGTATAGGTATATTTTTTCTTGTTTAATGTTTAAATGTTCATGCGATGTCTTAACTTTGTAGCCATGAGTAAACAATCAACATTTGACTATAAGATTCTGGCAAGTTACCTTCTTCCCAAAGGCATACTTGAGTTCTTCGACGTTACAGCCGTTAACGAAGATCACACAGGCATTATTGAAGAGACGGGTGATGAGCGTATCCTTCTTCACATCTATCTTGACGAAAAAGATTCACGAGAAGAAGAGTGGCACGACCTTAAGCCCAATGGTTTTTACGGAAAGCCGTCAGGTTAACGACTTTCCTATCCGTGATCACAAGGTCGTTCTTCATGTCAGACGTCGCAGATGGCTAACGGCAGAAGGCAGAAACGTAATCCTTGACAGGTATTCGTTGCTTGCTGATAACACCAGCTACTCTAAAGAGTTTGCTGATGTCTTAAAAAAATATTTGGATACCTACCCTGATAACTACCGCTCGCTGGGGCTATACTTTTAAGGTAGATGGCAATAACCTGGAGCGTGCTTACAAGGATCATCTGAGTGGTTTCCGTAATTGGGAACAAGCCAGTCATGCAGAGGACTGGGTGCTGCATCCTGAGAACATAGGCAAACGGCTGGGCATTGACGAGACCATGCTTCACAAGGATCTGATGACATTCTTGACCAACAAAGAAGGGCATGGTAAACGTCACACCTTAATAGCAGCTGTAAAAGGCACTAAGACCTCAGATATTATCAATGTTCTTATGCAGATACCGCAGGAACAGCGAGAGCAGGTCGAAGAAGTTACCATGGACTTCTCTGACAGTATGTTTGCTGTCGTCACGGAAGCCTTTCCTAATGCAGCCATAGTCATCGACTGCTTCCATATCATCAAGCGTTGTATCGAAGCTGTGGAGGAACTCCGTCTCAAAGCTAAACGAGAAGCACAGAAAGCACAAAACAAAGAGAAAGTCAGGTTTAAAAAGAAACTTGAACAGCTGGTAAAGAACCGTAAATACTACCGTAAGAAACATCCAAAAGAAATACAAAGGTAAGAAGCGGGGACGTAAGCCACAGAGGTTGAACAAACGCTTCAGGCCAACCATGCTTGCCAATGGCGAAACTGTCATAGAACTGCTGACAAGAAGCAAGTATCTGCTGAGTGTGAGTGGTGAGAAATGGACTGACAGGCAGAAAACACGTGCAAAAATACTCTTCAAGATGTTCCCAAAGATAAAGGAAGCATATACTTTGATTTGCAGCCTAAGAAGCGTGTTTAGCAACAAGTCTATCGACCGGGTTACAGCTAAGGTTAAACTGCATGAGTGGTATCAGAAGGTATCAGCTTGTACGTTGCGTGAAGTAAAGGCTGCAAGGGATGCCATCAAGTACAAGGAAGACGAAGTACTAAACTACTTCATAAACAGGTCAACCAATGCTCATGCTGAATCTCTTAACTCTAAGCTGAAAGGATTTAGAGCACAACTCCGCGGTGTGCAGGATTTACCATTCTTTATGTTCAGAGCGTCTATGATCTTTGGATAACATGATTATATTGCCACGGACTTATGCAACTGTGCCTATATCTCCTGTAATAGTCTCTGTTGGATGATTCTCTTGTAGAACACTAACTGCATACGGCTTTATCTCAGATGTAAACACACAAACCGGGTTTAGACCTTTTGCTTTTGCAGCTAATTCAAGACCATAACGAATTCCTCCTATACCAGCAAACAGGTCAATAAAACGCAATACATTGTGATGATTATTCACAACAATATTAGGTTGCGGCAAAGACAAATCCACAGCATTTACTATATTATGTCCTTTTAGCCATTTCGGAGCATAAAGAACATCTTTATTTCCTTTAGGGGAAGTACGCTCTATCAATTTTCCGATATCAAGTGGTTCAGAAATAAGTTCTTCTCCTAAAGTATATACTATATATGACCCTGTCGGATTTGGATATTTTAATTGTTCCATTTCTCCTTGATTCTTAATGGAAGAATTTACACATGGATACAAATGATACCCTGTCTGTGGATCTTGCGTATTGTACAAAAGAACATAATCAGGCAAAACACTTGAAATCATTCCACCATTTCTTTGAGAAAACAAATCTTGATTGAAACGGATATTATAGAGTTTCTCATATCTTTGAGTCGCTTCTCCTAAATCCATTCCAACTGAGATTTATCCCCCCTATATGCACCCAATAGGAATGTTTTATCTTTATTGTCAACAAATTTAAACATATTCGATTTCTTTGGTATTAATATCATTGATTAAATCTTTGGGACTAACGGACAACAACTTTGCTATTTGCAATAACTGTTCCAAAGAAGGCTGTGTCTTATTTTGCACCCACCTACTTATTGTTATTTCCGATTTTCCCATTCGCTCAGCTAACCAACGATTTGTTTTATTCTGCTCGGCTAAAGCAACTCTTATTCGATTTATAGAATGTTCATTCATATTGCATATGATATTCATCGACAAAGATAACAAACGATGATGAGAGTTTATCGTATTTTGATAAATATTTAAAACTAAATTTACAAATAATGTCATTAGTGTTCACTAAAAAATTAAAGAATACCATCCTGGCTATTCTCCTTTTCAAACTGTTCTTGCGAGACTTCAAACGTACGACTCTCTTGTGCTGTCAACAAATTGACTGCACAAAAAGACAAAATCCACAAAATAAAACCCCTTTCATAGCACGTAATTTAATGAGCAAGCATTTATCTCCTCTTTTAAGAAAACAATCCCCCTGTCTGGTTTGTTCTATATATAAACGTAATCCTATCAAGAACCTATCAATAATCAGCCAAGCGATTCTTTGGCAGTAAAATATAATCATAAGGAGGATATATCATGGGGTAACAACAATTACAAACGATGCAACGACATCAACGGCTTCAGATGAGAGCCGTTACCAACTCATCAAGCTGCCTTACGAGGCAGACGCTTTAGAACCTGTCATCAGCAAGACTACCATCAGCTTACATCATGGCAAACACTTGCAAACGTATGTCGATAATCTAAATAAACTGATTGTCGGGACTGAATGGGAAAAGGTATCACTTTTGCATATAGTGAAGGATTCTGACGGGGCTTTGTTCAACAATGCAGGGCAAGTCTTGAACCATAATCTCTATTTCCAACAGTTCACTGCCCGTTCGACTGGCAAACCGGAAGGCAATTTAGCTCTTGCCTTTGAGAAGGAATGGAATTCATTTGAGAATTTCAAAACGGAGTTTGTCAAAGCCGGAACAACTTTGTTCGGTTCTGGTTGGGTGTGGCTGACCAAAGATACGACTGGCAAATTGGCAATTAAGCAATATGCCAATGCCGGCAATCCGGTAAAAGAGGCATTGACTCCCCTACTCTGTTTCGATGTTTGGGAACATGCCTATTATGTCGATTACCAAAACCGCAGAGCAGAGCATTTGAACGAACTATGGAAAATCATCGATTGGAATGTCATCAGCAGCCGGTTCGATGAATAACAGCAATGCCGATTTGCAAATGAAAGTTTTCACTTCTTCCATAAGCAAATCGGCATTATTATTTTAAATCCGCCTGTCTTTGCTACTTATCATTGTTCATTAATCGGCATTAAAACGGTATTAAAACACCGTTTAAACACCGTTTTAATAGCATTTATTTGACATCATCCATAGCAAACTTCCCCTTCGCTGTGATGCGAACTGGTAAAATTGATTGACTGACCAATTGCAAGTTTGTCAAAACTGTACTTCAAAAGCGGATATTCAATAAAAACGTTGGTATTTAGAAGAAAACACTATACCTTTGCAAGCGAATAAGAACCAAAAATATAATAAAAAGGTTTCAAAAACATGGTAAAGACATCAAGCCAAAGCACTGTAAATAAGATATAGAAATGAGGCTTAGAGGAAAAGGACGTGGTTCGATAGTATTCCAACAAGACTATGCGGACCGCGGAACACCATCTGCCGTGAAGTCAACATTCCATCGGATGTATACTGACGGAATGTTGGTGCGGCTGGCTCATGGTATCTATTATTACCCCAAAGAGGACAAGGAATATGGGCTTGGCATCATCTATCCGTCTGTTGAAGACATTGCCCAGGCTATAGCCAAACGAGACAAGGCGAAGATTGTACCGATGGGAGCATATGCCCTGAATCGTCTCGGATTGTCCACTCTAATGCCCATGAATGTCGTGTTCCTGACCAACGGCGCACCACGTAGGATAAAGATAGGAAACCAATGATGGATTCTGAAAACCATATTGCTGACCGTGCAATCCACAACGAAACGTTGTACAAGGCGGTACTTGAACATCGAAGAAAGTTCATCGGACTTAAAGGGGATGGCGACACATGAAAATATCCGTCTCTTGATTTCTTTACCTCGGTTTTTCACTTCATAGGTTCTGCATATCCTTCTTCTTCACTGCAAGATGAAAAGAAAAACGGAAGAACCTATAGCATGAGTAATTATCTTACCACAACGCAATCTTGCCCGCAACACCCAAATCAAGGGTAGCCGTTTTGATACCCAATGCTTGAAACACACGGCTCATTGTTGGTAATGTGATAACACTTGTACCTTTTTCCAACTTTGAAATTTGAGCACGTTGCACACCGATACGCTCACCAAGTTGTTCTTGCGTGAGGTTTTGTGCCAGTCGAGCCTTGCGTATGGCTTCACCTACAATATAGGCGTTCACATCTTCTTTGAGTTTAGCTTCCATTGCATCACGCTCTGGAGTTCCTATTTTACCCCAAAGTTTGTCTTTCATATTGTCTGCTGGTATCAATTTCATCTGTGCCATAATGCTATTTCTTTTTATTATTAAAGTACTCTTTTCTTATCTCTTCTGCTTTGGCAATTTCCTTTAGTGGTGTCTTCTGAGTTTTCTTGACTATGCCATGTGTGGCAATAACCAAAGTCTCTTCCTCAGTATCCCAAAAGGAGAAAAGCCTGTAGCATATACCATTGTAGAGAGTACGAAACTCCCATATCTCGGTATTTTCAAGTTTCTTGAAAATGTCAACTTTCATCACTCCTTCCTCAACCTTGAAAATGTTGTAGTATATTTTCTGTTGAGCTTTGAATGGCTGCGCATCCAAAAAGGCTTGTGCTTCTTCTGTCAACACCACTTTTAGTTTGTTGATGCCCATTTCGTTTTGGATTATGTTGCATAGATAATATTTTGTTTCCAAACAACGATACATGGATCTACTTTTCACCTATTCAAACCTTACTTTTAACACTCTCGCTACTGGTTAGTATCAGATATGTAACTTATTCGCTATTTTATTCCCCTAAATTTGAAAATTCAAAAATAGGGAAGAGAATATGTGAATGTAAAAAGTTATGGAGAAAGTGAACAATATCCGTTATATATTACATTTTTCATAAAACTTCGATAAACATCGTTTTAATAGCATTTATTTGACATCATCCATAGCAACCTTCCCCTTCGCTGTGATGCGAACTGGTAAAATTGATTGACTGACCAATTGCAAGTTTGTCAAAACTGTGCTTCAAAAGCGGATATTCAATAAAAACGTTGGTATTCAGAAGAAAACACTATACCTTTGCAAGCGAATAAGAACCAAAAATATAATAAAAAGGTTTCAAAAACATGGTATATAGCCAAACGAGACAAGGCGAAGATTGTACCGATGGGAGCATATGCCCTGAATCGTCTCGGATTGTCCACACAGATGCCCATGAATGTTGTGTTCTTGACCAACGGCGCACCACGTAGGATAAAGATAGGAAACCAATGATGGATTCTGAAAACCATATTGTTGACCGTGCAATCCACAACGAAACGTTGTACAAGGCGGTACTTGAACATCGAAGAAAGTTCATCGGACTTAAAGGATTCAACTATGATGAGCTTTATCCTACAACACTATGTATCGTTCCAAACGAGGATATCGCAAAACTATGGCAAGATGACTACATGTTCATGTGTGAACACATGATTTTCGGGCAGGTGCCTTCTTTTGAGGAACTGATAAACAAGTTGTCAACGCTCAACGACTTAATAAAACAGTTAAACTACCGAAAGACATGAACATAAACAAGTTCGATGAATAACAGCAATGCCGATTTGCAAATGAAAGTTTCACTTCTTCCATAAGCAAATCGGCATTATTATTTTTAAATCCGCCTGTCTCAACTACTCTATATCACATTCTTCACTTGATCTTCCGGACTATGAACTCATCCTTTTCTGTCTTTATCCGGACAATCAACGAGCCTTCTGGCACTTCCATTCGTAAATCCTGTACAAAGCTGTCACGCTGTAATAACAATGTTCCCCTAAATGAGTAGATTTGCACTTGGCTTACAGGTTCGTCTGAATGGAGTATCAACATGTTTCCTTGACGGGAAATCCTTACTGGCATCGCTTGGATTGTCTCATTCCCGACTGCTCCTGTCACATAAACCGCACGCAATGTTTTGACGGCTGAACGAAGCAGACTGACATCCAGTTTAAACTCATATTTATCCGAAAGCAGGTTATCGCCATAATACCAGCCTTTAAAAATATACCCGCTAACCTGTTTAGCTTTCAAGAAAATAGTCGAGCCACGATATAAGATTACTTCCGCCCAGCCTTTTTCGCCACCATTCACATCCAAGAGGAAAGGAAGTTCCCGGAATTTGGCAACCAACGTCTTCATCTCCTTATCCACAAACAGAGAGTAGGTCATTCCTGCCGTCTCTATCAATTGGCCATTCAAATACCATCCTTCGAAAGCAAAACCTTCTTCTGGTATTGCTTGGACAGTTATCTGTTGACCCGGCACTGCCAAACCTTTTACAACCACTAAACCGCCTTCAGTCTCATCGCCTGTTCCTATGACCAATGATGGTTTCTTATCATCCGCAGAGAATTTTGCCTCAACAGTCATCTTCTGTTTCGTAATCGTCATTTCGTAAACCAACGATGTGGACAATAATGTTTCACCTTCATACCAACCATCGAATTTATATCCGACAAAAGGAGAGGCCGTCAACGTCACTTTATCTCCTAATTTATAAACTCCCTTTCCACTTTGGGAAACAGAACCGTAAGTTGGAGTGGGGTTGGCTAAATACAATAAGTAACCTGCCATTCCCGGCTCACTTGGGTTAGCTGGATTCCAGCTCATCACAGCTTTCACCGTGATATGTTTAGAAGGCATGACCAAAGTGTATTCTTTCTCTTTCGACACGGCTACACCATCTATTTCCCAACAAAGGAAGTCATAATCGGGATAAGGTTCTATCGAAAAGGTCACAGAATCGCCTTGCTGATAAATACCTTGTCCACTTTGCCGAAGAGAACCACCGCGGTGTGGTTGAACATACGTAATAACATTATAATAACCAACTCCCGGATCTTTCGGGTTGTCTTTCGGATTAAATTGGAAATGAGCCACCAAATGGGTGTTCTTCGTTATCTTGAAACTATACTCCGGTTGATTAGACAAAACTTCCGATGAGCCATATTCTGTCCACGACAGGAAATCATAATTGTTTTCAGCCGTAGCTTTCACTGTTACCGTTACATCTTTATTATAAGTCCCACTTTCATTCGTCTGCTCCAGTTGGGCACACCAATAGGGATCGCCACTCAACCGCAATGTCAATTGCCCTGGTTCTGGTGGAGAAACAGGATTGAAATCGGTTTGGGCAATTGCCTGCCATCCGAAACATCCGAAGAATGCTCCGATTAGCAGGCATCTGCATAAGGATAATAAAACGATTATCTGTTTCATAACTGTTTACCATTTAATAGAACGAATAATCTGTTTACCATCGAGCGTTACAACTCGCAAATAGTAGATACCTCTTGCATGGTTGCCCAACCGGATTTCGCCATTTGTCACTTTGCCTTGATAATAGTTCTTTCCGGCAGCATCATACACAGATAGCATGGCACTTTCAGACAATCCGTTGATAATCAATTGTCCATCTCGTATCACGCAGCGGACAGAAGAGTCTATCATCTCATTGGCAGTGGCAACTCCGGAACGTAACTCGAAACGGTCGTTATAAGTTCCGACTTCTGCTTCGAACTCATAGTTACTTGTTGCCAAATCACATACCGAACCAGTTACTTTGTCCACCAATTTCAAATCAGTTGCAATTGCCTCCTTCAACGATAACGTATAAGTTCCCTTTTCTGTAATGGCTACACCCAAACGGACAATACCATCTGCCTTGGGGCGTTCGTTAATTGCTAAAGAGTGATTCTGTCCGTCAAAACTATATAATGATGGACTTCCGGTTTTCATGCTGGCAAACTTAGCGGCATCTTTACCCAATTCATACTCCAATGAAGCAGCCTCATTAAAGACAATACGAGTACGGTCGCTTCTTGATTCATTAGCCAACACCAAGTTTATTATTTGTCTGTCACCTGCACTTCTCAAGTTATTCGTCGTATCAGGCACGGCTACACGTCCTTCTGGAACAAACTTCAAATTGCTTGTATTCTTCTGGACAAAGAAAGCGGTATATGGTTTCAAAAAGACATCTTTGTCATCTGCCGTATAATACTCATAGTTGTTTATTTCCGGAGACCAAACCGTTACGGTCGCATCCAAACCATCGGCATACAATTGTTCCAAACGGTAGTAGGCTGGATATGGATTACCTACCAAGTTCCAATTGGCATCCAGGACAGAAGCAGAAGAGTAGGTATTCAACGGAATCGTCACCTCTTTACGATTGAACAGCGTGTTCATGCCAGAGACATCAGAAGAAGAGAGGTCGAATGTCTGATACCTGTCTGCACGCAAGATATAACCTTTGTTGGCTTGCATCTCATCTGCCTGCGTCAACTGTTTCCAAGAAGTTCCTATTCCATTGGTTGCACGTGATTTCCCATCATATTCCCTTACGACAAACTGGACATCAGGATTATTCTGTGCCAATTCTGAAACCTTGCAATTGTATGGCAGACTGATAAAAGACCATTCGTTACCCAAGCTTTCCACAAGGAATTCGATTTCCTCCGCTTTCACATCGGAATCAACCACAATGGAACGAGGATGCCTGTACACAAATCTTTTCATATTCCATGCCTTCTCTCCTTCTATTGTCATGTATTTACCATAGAACTGCACTTCAGCTCCCTCTATTTTTTCATTGTCTGTAATAACCACTTCATTACCATGAATATTCATTTGCTTCGTAGAGCAACGAGCTTCAATAGTGCGATTCTCTTTCCCCGCTTCAATTGTCAACTCGAAATCTTTGGACAAACAGGTTGAGCCTTCGTACCAGCCTAAGAATACCCAATCATCTCCTTGTGGTTTTGTGTATTGGAGTTTCATCTTCTTTCCATCATTGGAAATTATATTTACATTTCCAATATTACAAAAACAACCGACAGCTATAAACCGGGCCTCAATATTCCTATCTTTATTTCCAATCTCAAAAGAATATCTCATTTCAGATGAAAGCTTTTCTCCGTTTTCATACCAGCCTTCAAACAAGAATGTTCCAAGGGATTCATCGTCATTAGCAATCTCCAACAAAACAGTTTCTCCTTCCTCATAACATCCGGAACCGTTTATCATATAGCAACAACCCACCTGCTCATTGCTCGTCACTTTAACTTGTTGCCCGAACTCGATAATATTCTTGAACTTACCCCACTCTGGGTCTGCTTGATATATAGACTTCAAGCCTTTAAGCACATAGAGCTTACAGTTTTCAAAGTCGGCAGAAGCAAAAGCATTCTTACCACAACGTACCATATTGGGGGATTTCAATTTAATATATTCCGGTGTAGCATTATAGAAGGCTTCTCTTTCAATTTGTTGCAAGGTTGAAGGAAATGATAATGGAGATATTATTTTGCAACCATAAAAAGCGCGACTCCTTATATAGTCCAATTTAGTATTGGACAAATCTATTTTGTTAAGCGAAGTGTGACTAAATGCATTTTCACCTATCCTTTTCAAATTTATCAATTCTGAGAAGTTTACATGTCTTAATAAAGGAGCAATAAAATCAGTTGAAAAAGAATAGCTTTCATACATAAAACGTATTATATTTGGAAGCAAAATTTCCTTTAATTCATAATATGGGAAATGCTTTGATGTAGAAGTCCAATCAATTAAATAAAACTCGTCTAAATCTGTTTGTCTTAAATCCAATTTAGACAAATAATGCATTTGAGCAATGATACGCAAATCATCATCATTCATCGAACCTGCCACAACCAGTTCCGATATTTCATTTAACTTGACATTCATCTTTTCCAATTCCGACTGCAATGTTCCCGCTGCAGACAGAGTAATTGTTATTGGATCCGCACCTTCCTCTATAATCACATAATCCTTCCATATAGGTGCATTCCGATAAGCCTCACCCGACCCTTTCGGGACATAAACGGGCATACGTTCACCTTCATTACTAATTTCGCCAGACAAAGCTATCGGAGTGGGTGATTGCATATAAAGCTTAAGGAATCCCAAATCTTGACATCCTATTGATTTAACAGAACTTGGAATAACAAGTTTCTTCAAATTTGAATTACCATCAAATGCATTATCATTAATTGAAACTACAGATGATGGTATCTCATAACTTTCATTTTTCTTGCTACTTGGATAGTTCAATAATGTATTAGTTTCTGCATTAAACAGAACGCCATCGATAGATTTATAAAAGCCATTATCTATCACATACTCCTCTAAAGATTTTCCAAAAGCATTTGGAGTGATTGTATTCAATAACAGACAGCTTGTAAAATCAACAGATTTGACATTACAGCCATCAAAGATTTCATTACCTATTACTACTAATTTAGAACAATTGGAGAAATCCACTGAGGTAATATTTCTATTCAAAGCAAAAGCTCTTTCCCCAATTTTAGTGATATTTTCACCCAAAACAACTTCTCCCGATATATTTGCTTCATAAAAAGCTTGTTCCCCTATTTCTTCTAAAAGAGGACAAGAAGAAAAGTCCATATATGACAACTTTCTATTGTAATAGAAAGCTTGATAACCTATTCGTTTTAAAGAAACACAACCATTTAATACAACTTCATTTAGGTTTTCACACCCAGAAAAACTATAGATGCCTATTTCTTCCAAATTATTACAACCGGATAAATCCACCTTTGATAAATTTGCACACCCAGAAAAACCAGAGAAATGTTTCAAATTAGCACACTTCGACAAATCAATATTTTTAAGGTTATTACATCCTGAAAAGCTATCATCTAATATCTTCTTCAAATTCTCTGCTAAAGAAAAATCTACTTCTACAAGATTAGAACATTCCAAAAAAGTTTTAGGATAGATATATTCTACCACAGGTGGAAAGACTACTTTTCGTAAAGTCTGCTTTCTCTCAAAAGCAGAACTTGGTATAACACTAAAAGGAACTCTTGTTCCATCAACCCATCTATTTTCAAAAGGCAACTCCGTAACTCCGCCCATATCCAACACTTGGATAGATTTCATTTTTTCCTTCATAGTCACAAAGTCGGCTTCGTTTAGCGGACCTTTTACGATTAGTTCCGTAATTTTTCCCACATCTTCACCCAACTGTGCTTCCAAAGTACCAGCTTCTGTCAATTCTACAGTTTTTGATAATTGTGCCTGTACACTTCCTACCAAACATACTAAAAGTGCGAACAGGACTGTTAGTCGTCTCTTCATATTCTTACAATTTTTAAATTTATATTCATGACTCATTTGAGACGATCTCCTATCTCAAACAATATGGTTTTCTTAAAATAAAAGCGTGAGATCGTATCATTCTCCCGTTCCACAACCAAGGCTTCTCGCATCGCCCACACAGTAGAACCATAACACGAAACTCACGCTAATGTGTTTATATAGGGATAATCATTTAATTCCTTCAATCTGAGTTAACCGGCAGACGTTCCCGTATTTTCCCGATTAAACTCATCGTGTTTATATCATCGGCTCTGGTTTCAGAGCCGATTTTCTCGTTTTCAGTCACGTCTGGAGCCACCACTCCCATAAAGTTGCGCTCCATGCGTAGAACATCAGGCAGCAAGGGTGATTTGGACCGACTCTCGTCTTGCGAGGTTGACCACATTTGCTGTGTGGATACCGAAGAAAATCAGCAAGATCTCTGTCGACTTTATTCTCGCTGCTATCTTTCGCAGTCCGTAATGTTGCTTCTGGGTACCGAATGAGCCTTCCATCTCTGTAGCTCTCACTCTGGCAAGTTCTCTTTTTGGTAGCACTCTTCACCTCGTTCTTGCCAGTCCTGCCTTTCTGAGTGAAGGAGGTCTCAATACCATTCTCTTTGCAGAATGTTCTGTTGTCGTTTCCTGAGTAACCTTGGTCGCCACCTATCTTCTTCACCGGTACTCCGGTAAGCTTTATTAGACAATGACACGCAATGCTTCAGCCTTGTACCCTCATTGAAGGCGTTGAATGAGAGTTTCTCAATGAATGAGACCCCATCAATCAATATGTTGTTGCTCTTCGCTCCAAACTCTACAGTCTTGGTTTCCTTGCCTCTGACAATCGGTCTGATATGAGGTTTGTTGAGACTTACGATGCGGTTCGGTATGCTCTCGCGAGAGTCGCCACTCTTGAAGTGATTCTTCTGCTGACGATATACCCTTGTGATGATTCCAAGCATATTCAACTGCTTGTCGCTCAGCAGTCCCTCGCAACTATGGACACGCATCTGTCTGTGGATCTCACCGAGCATCTTGCACAGCAATGCAAGCAGTCTCATTATCATCTTTCGTGTCTGCTTGTGAGTGTGCTTACGCTGCTTCCTGTAAGCCAGATTCGCCTTCTCTATATCGTTGTACTTTGTCCTCAATCTATGTTCTCCTAGCTTGGAACTGATACTGCACATCATCTTGTATGCTCTTTCAACACATTCCCAAAGCAACTTCACATCGGTCGGGAAACGCATCAGACTTTCATAGCAACTGGCATCAGTATACACTGTATCAAGGTTCTTCATGTATGGCTTCCACGCATCTGCAAGCACCTTCTGCTGCTCTTGGATCTTCAGCTTCTTGGACAGTTCCAACAATATATTGTCAATCAACTTATAGTTTGTCAACTGGTTCTTAGGACTGATCCTGATGCCGCAGAAGATCTGATAATAGATGTTTCCATTCAATGCCTCCATCAATTTCGGAGCCGACAATCCTGTATACATCTTCAAGAATGCCAATGCCACCTTGCTTTCAGGGGTGAAGAAGGACTTTCTGCCTCTTTTAGCCCTTATGTTCTTTGGCTTTTCCCCAATCAACCCAAACGATATCGCCATTTCTCGAAGAGGAAGAAGTGACTGGATGCGTCCAAGTTCACTCGTTTTGAAGGTTTCTACATATTGCTGATAAAAATCAAACTCTGTGAATGCAATCTCTTGCTGAATGTCAGATAAATTTCCTACTTTTGCCATGAGTTATTTTTGCTCATTTCCTCCGAAGTTTACTTTTCTACGGTATTCGGAGGAATTTTTATTTCCTTTAGCTAAATTACAACAAATATACCACATTAGCAATCAATAAGTTGTAAACTTTCAAAGTATTTTGCGACTATCCCTATATAATTCACCCTATAGCCCAAAAGCACACACTTATTGCAAGTGCATGCCAAGGATTACGAGGATATTATAAACATCCCATTAGCATCTATCCGTTCTCATATTCCTGACTGTGTCCAAATTTTGCGAGAATTTTGGTTGCCAAAAACAAAACGTATGATAAACGCTTATTTAAAATATGTACCCCAACTTACCTTCTCTTAGATAAATAGTAGAATACAGAGCAAAGGTACGAATATTTGCTAAAAACAAAAATAACCCACAAAACATTTTAATTTTTTGTTTTGTAAAAGCATACTACCTTTTCACAAAAAGCATACTACCTTTTTAAAAAAAGCATACTACCTTTTCACAAAAAGCTTACTACCTTTTTGGGAAAAGCATGGGAACATTCTCTTGAGCTATCTTACACTGGCATTAAAACAGCATTAAAACGGCGTTTAAACACCGTTTTAATGCCATTTATTTGACACTAATCCATAGCATCTGTAATTATCAATCCGCCCAATGCCTGCAAAGAGACCTTTGCATTTCCATTCTTATCCACTTTCACCGTTTTCTTTATCGGTTCAAGCGTGGCAGGACTTCCTTTGGCAGAAGCTGCATCCGTATAATAAGCCACCTCTCTCCCGGCAAACATAGGCAATTGTATCGTCAATGTCTTGGTCTGGTTTTCACCATTCAACCCGACTACGTACCATTTGTCTTTGTGCCTGCGTGCAAGAATCGCAAACAATCCCGACATAGCGCTTTCAACTAAGGAATGGAGAGCATTACCCAAAGAGGAGCGAGACAACTACACCAAGCAGACTGCCTCAAAGGACTTTGTTGAGCGTGTGTCTTATGCCAAGGTGTGAGGAGAAACGAGGACGAAAGCATAAGAACAAAGTCGTTCTTGAAGCCGAGCGACAAGCGAAAGCTGCTCTTGACAAGGTGGAGAAATACGCTGTTCTTGCCACTATTGACAAGCAAGAGCTCACCTTCCCTCTTCTCAACATCAAGACACCTGTTCAAGAGGCAATGGATGCCGTTAAGAAAGAACTTGCCATTCCTATTCCTGCACTTATCGGACAAAAGACTTGGCGAGAGGAACGGACAACAAACATCAATGATGCTATCAAGGCTCTTGTCGTTGCCATCAACGCTGAACGTGACAAGCAGAATAATGGTATACGGGCATCTGTCTACAAAACTTACACTTACTATATGCAGCAACTCAACAAACTGATTATTGAGAATAAGGCATTGCGGAATGAGAATGATACACTAAAGACTGAAAACAACAAAGTCAAACAACGCATCTCTCAACTTGACGAGAAGGCTGTGGAGCGAGTGACTACTCAACTTGTCTGTGCGAAGGAAGAACTCGCCAGTGCCAAAAGTTATAATACTACACTTATGGAAATGTACAATGATTTGAAGGCTCGTTGGAATGCCATTTGGCAAGAGCCTGAAATGACTGACGCATGGAGACGAGTGGAAGCACGTAAGGAGGAAGATGCAAAAGAAAAGGCTCGGCAAGAAGCCGAAGCCAAATGTGAAAGCATGGCTCGTCAAAATAGATACATAGGAGTGCTTGACAAGTTCATCCATGAGGGACATGAAGCTTTATCATCCTTTGCAAAAACAGACAGAGTCAACTTCAACGAGAAAGAATCGGCTTCCATATACTATGGCATTATGGCATCTGCTGTAAAGCATAATATTGGATTGGTCTCTAAAACCTGTATAGATTCGGCAGCAAAGAGGTTCTTATCTGATATGTCTTGGCATGGTTTTACAGACTTCAAGCAGGAATGTGTCACCAGCTGGACAAAACTCTTCGCCACGAATGAAGTTCAATTCACAGACAACGCCATTGACAACTTTCTCGCTTTTGTTGACTATATGTCATGCAGTGCAGACACATACGTTTCACTTGGCGGTTCTCATGGGTGCGCTGACCAACTTACAAATTGGGACGGAACACAAAGGAAGGATTGGGAACTGTTACACGTATAAAACATAGAGTGCAGCGATGATTGTTAAAAATAAGGGAAAAGAAGCTCTCATTTTTTTCCACCATTCGGCACATTCTGCCAATGTCATTTCATTGGGGTTCAATTCATAGTCTAGAGCATTGTATGCCAATACTGGTATAATACCATTATTGAGGCAGTCATTTATACATCGGTCGAGAACTTTGAAAAGCGTTTCGTCGGCAGGTAGTTTCGTGCGTATTCTTGCCGTATTGAATCCTTTCTGCTTGATCTCTTTGACTTCGTCTTCTCCGTAGAGTTCAATTTTCTTGCTAAATTCAGCCCATTGCACATCAAAGCCACGTCCCATCATCCTCTGCATTTCTTTGGGCGTGATAGGGCGGTCTGCAATCTTGTTGTCTTCATCTGACTCGACTGACGAAGCTGAGCAGCTTATAAACATCAGACTCAATATCGTAAGTAGTGATAATAATGTTTTCATATTGTGTATGTTACAGTTGTGTATTCGCTAAAAATATCATTATTACGTTTATCCCAGTTCAAGTAAATCTTTGTCCGTCAAGAAATCCAACAACCCAATAGTCAACACGCCGAGTTCATCTTCTTTGCGATGAATATCATCACCAACAATGACAATCTTGCGGAAGTGGTCATTGATTGACAATAATGGGCGACGTTCTTGCTGTTCCTTCTCTGGCGTAGGCATGTGGAAAGCCGACTGGATATACACTCTGTATGGAGGACGGTTCACGACAAAGTCAACCTCCAACTGCCTTCTGACAAACTTACCGTTCTCATCCTTGCCACCAAGTTCAACCAATCCTACATCCACATTATATCCTCGACTGCGAAGCTCATTATAGATAATGTTTTCCATAATGTGCGTTTCCTCCTGCTGTCGATAGTTGAGAATGGCTGCACGTATGCCGATATCTGTGAAGTAGTATTTCGTCTCGGTACCAATATATTTTCTGCCTTTCACATCATAGCGTAAGGCTTCTTCTATCAAGAAAGAGTCTTTCAGATAGTCAATGTATTGTTTTATAGTGTCTCTTTTTATGGCTACCCCTTGTGCAGATTGAAAGGTATTGGCTATTCTTGTTGGGTTGGTTGACGAACCAATGCCCGAGGCTATTACACGCACCAATTCCTTCATTCCTTCTGGATTACGCAGATGGTTGCGCTCAATTACATCACGCAGATAGGTCGTTTCATATAGACTACGCAAATAGTCTGTTTTCTTTTCTTCCGTTTCGAGCAAAGCCACCTGTGGCAATCCTCCAAAAGTATAATACTCCAACCAAGCTTTGCGTATATCGCCACCAATACCATTAAAGTATTCGTCAAAGGTGAGAGGCCAGATGCGTATCTCGTCACCTCTGCCTCGAAACTCAGTCACAACATCACTTGACAGGAAACGAGAGTTTGAGCCCGACACATACACATCTACATTCCTCATGTGTGTCAAGCTAAGAATAACCTCCACAAATTCTTCTACAAGTTGTACCTCGTCCAAGACTATATAATAAGGTTTGCCATCATCCACAACCTTTGAATCTATATAGTCGAGCAAGGCATCAGGCTTTCTCAACCGTCTGTTTCGGAAATCATCAAGTTGTATTTCAATGATGTGACTATCAGTCACCCCATGTTCCAACAGCCAGTTATGCCAGATATCAAACAGCAGGAAAGACTTTCCACATCGTCTGACACCTGTTATAATCTTCACAAGACCGTTTCCACGTCCTGCAATAAGTTCATCCAAGTATTTCTTACGTTCAAATATCATATTAGAGTACTATTTTTGATACTAGTATCATATTTTACACCGCAAAGATAACAGTTTTATCCCTAAAGCCAGCACAATCAATGGAAAAACTGCGTTTATCAAGTAAAAAAACAATAAAACGTAGCATCGTAAACTACACAAAAATGCTTTTTAGAACAAAAGGGTATGACATGTAATCACACCCTTCAAGGGAGTCGTTTCAAACGTACCCCTTTATGAATTTCGTCCTATAACTTCCATTCACCACTTATGGGGTCGGTTAAAAACGCCCCATCTCAACCCTTATTTCGTGATTTCTGATGTGAGCGAAAGTTAAATACGTTAAATATTCACCTTTTCGTATCTAGTAACCACTGTGACCTTCCCCTGAGCAAAACGGGAAATAACATTTCCATCTCTGCGCTACAGATTCGCCTGAAAGTAGTTACAATCGGTCGGTTTAATCATAATCCGACCGAAAAATCCACAATCCGACCGAAAATCCGACCGTTTGAAGGTATTCCAACCGAAAACAGCCCAATAGAACGGTATGTCTGACACAGATATTCAATACAAACCCAAAGAAAAGGAAATATGTTATTAGGAAACAAGATAAGGTCTCTAAGAGACGAACAAGGAATATTGCAGCGCCAAGTAGCTGCATACTTAGAAATAGACACTCCAATGTTCAGCAAGATTGATTTATCGCAGACAATGGGAACTTTATGGTATCATTTGCGCTTGATACCGTAAAGTTTCTTTTGATTTACAGATACTTACAAAGTATATACTGGTTCAAGCATGGGAACATTCTCTTGAGCTATCTTACACTGGCATTAAAACAGCATTAAAACAGCGTTTAAACACCGTTTTAATGCCATTTATTTGACACTAATCCATAGCTGCTTGTCGCCTCCGAAGAAATCCACTTTTATTCCCTTTACGCCGATTTTTTCCAGCCATGCCATTTCCCTTTCTCGTGCGATGGAAATATTATTATAATGTCAATTCATAAATGCTTCAACCTGGCAATCGGTGTATCCTCCATTCCGGCGAATATGATCTATCAACCGCAGGAACGTCTGGTTTTGAGACAGAAGCTTCTCGTTTCCTACCAATATCATCTGCTCCCTCGCCCGGGTCAAAGCCACATTCAGTTTGCGGTCAATCAAGCAACCCTCCTCTTCAAACACATTTTCCGTCAGGAAGGACAATTGGTTATGACGTTGGACCGTGAATCCATAAATCATCACATCCCGCTCACTCCCTTGGTAACGTTCCACCGTGTCAATCGTTATATCCAACAATTCGTCCACTTCGTAGGCAGCCAACTCCTTTCGTATCATCGCAATCTGGTTCCGGTAAGGGACAATGACGCCCACGCTCTCCGAAGGATCGAACCGTTTACCACTCTTCCGGTAGAGATTCCACACCGTATAAACCAACGAGCCAATAATCCGGGCTTCAGGCAAATTGGTCTTCAAGGAGTGCACACCGGACGGCAAAGGTGAATTCCAAAACAACTGCCGGTGGGAAGCCAACCACTCCTCCAAAGGATTACACAAGTCTGGTGAATAGCTCAACTCCGACTGTTGGTGGTCCAATGGGACCGGGCGCAACCGTTCATGATAAAAAGCCCGGTTCGGGAAAGAGGCGACATCCGGATGCATGCGTCCTTGACGTTCCATGCAATAAACCAACCGGGAATTATCCTTTTGCAAGGAGAGAAGCCGTTCAAACAGCGAATACCTGCAATTTAACAATCCGATTTCGTTCAGTTGGGCATCTTCCACTTTCGACTCTTGTTCGTTTTGCATCACCACTGCCGGAAGTTGCTTATGGTCTCCAATAAAGACAAATTTACGGATAGCGTCCTGCGTGCCGTGCTTGGCTGAGAGGAGAGCCAACAAATGGGGTTCCAATATCTGGGAAGCCTCGTCCACGATTGCCAATGAGAACTGCTTCAGGCGGAAGATGGCGGCATTTGAACTCAAGGCGGTCGTCGTTCCTACGAAGACCCGTGTCCCGGCTATCAATTGGCGGACATCACCCACCTGTTTGCAGCTGCTCGCTTTCTGGCCGAGCAAATAAGGCCTATACACCTCATCGCAAGAGACCGAACTTCCCACCCGGACAAAATCAATACGATGTTTCACCAACTTGCTGCAAATCTCATCTACCGCTCGATTGGTATATGACACCAGCAACACCGAAGTGTCCGGTTCCGACAATGTTTCCTTTAATATATTGACCAAGCCAAACGAAGTCTTTCCTGTGCCGGGAGGCCCGACCAACAAGAAATAATCTTTGGCCTGCTTTGCCTTCAACACCAATTCATTGAATCCACTGTCCCCATCCGAAGCGTTGTAATCTCCTATCAATTCCACAGCCGTGTCCACTTCCGGTTCCCGCTGGTTCAAAAGGAGCTTTTTCCGTTCCGGTGTTGCCGAAAGGAAAGCATACAAAGCCCGATAAAGGAATCCGAATGAAGATTCCACGAAATCATGTTCTATTGCCCATAAATAGGCTTCGGACTTTTCAAACAAGGAACGGTTCTTCTGCGGCGCGCGCAGCTTCACCGTAATCCGTTCCGGGAAAATCTCTATAATGTTGCAACGGAAGACCATCGTCTTGCGGACATCCGGCTCCTCTCCTTCCGGATAGGCATACAACAAAGCGATATCTCCGATACGGAAATTGGGCTGGAAGTCTGCCGATGCCGGCGGGACAGCCAACCGGATTTGTGAAACTCCTGAATCTTCCTCCCTCTCCACTTCCAGGTCCGATATCGTCAAACGGTCATAAATGTCGCCGGTCTGCTTCTTCTCATCTAAAGTCGAATTCCAGACAGAGGAGAAACCGCTTCCCTCTTTGGTCGCATTCCCCAACTTTGCCAAAATCTGTTCCTTCTCCAAAAAGGTGAAGAAGCGGTTAAAGTAAGCCCTTTCCAAAGGCGAAGCCATGTGTATCGGATGCAACAACCGGGCCAATTCGGGAGCGGTGAATTTATCCCACAACGTGCCTCCCGCTTGGTTGACATTCAGCC
Source organism: Phocaeicola vulgatus (assembly GCA_022009975.1). Lineage (GTDB taxonomy): Bacteria > Bacteroidota > Bacteroidia > Bacteroidales > Tannerellaceae > Parabacteroides. The sequence goes on from CP091733.1 coordinate 1,891,180, forward strand.
CGGACGGTGTCAGTTCCGCCAACCGCTTGCCCGCTGCTCCTTCCCCATATTCAAACTCATCCGCAACAATCTCGTTCCTCAACCGAATCGCACGGAACAGCAATTCGGGGGCAGGACCCTCTTTCATCAGTCCGTCCGCATATTTGGAATAGAGCAAGAAGCAAGAGACCTCTTCGTTCCTTCGATGGAAATTATAATGAATCAAAGCCAGGTAGAGCAACATCTGCACATAATGCTTCTCTACATGCTTGTTGGTCAGATATTCGCGTTTGCCCGACTTCTGCTCCATCAATACCCGCAAATCTTCTTGCAGCAAATCCATTCGTCCTTGCAGCCCCAACATCTCGGACAAAAAAGATGGCTCCAACACTATTTTATCCATATCCAAATAGCAGACTTTCGGGAACTGGTCATGGATAATCCTTTCCAAATTATACTTTTGTTTTTTGGCCTGTTCATGGAACGTCGGCTGCATATCCGGACAGATGGCCAAGTTCAAAGCATTGTTCCGGAAGAACTGTTGCACACTTTCCCGATAAGGGATTGGATTCTTGCCATGGTAAATAACCTCGTCCAGCAGCTGTCCGGCAAAGTTTCCCAAAAGGATGGCTTGGCTATTGGCAGAAGGCTTGACCTTGTTCACCAAATAATTCAACGAGGTCGCCCCGTAATACTCGAAACAGGCCGCGACTGCCGATATGTCCAAAAGGTAATCGGGTTCCCAAATAATCAATTCGGCATAATAAACGCCCTCCTTCAAACGGGGACGGACAAGGTTCAATTGCGTATGGTCTGTCAGCAAATCCCCGATGTAACGCCAATCCCCGAAATAGTTTTGGTAGGCGTAAGCAACACGCACGAACTCCGAGGATTCGTCCGCCGTCTTCCCGTAGATAAATCCATCGTCCCAGCTATCTACCACGATACGCAAGTAATCGGCTGCCAAAGAGGCTTCCCTGCCGGAAGATGTATAAACAGGCAATAAACGGGAAGACAAATCCTTGGGGATAGGAATCCGGTATATCGCACTGATAAACAAGGACAATGATTTCAAATCGTCCTGCCAAAAAGGGAGCAATCCGGATTCCGGCTGCCCATGGAGATTCCGGCAACGGGCACGGAACGCATTGATCCGCCGGTAATCCTCCTCTGCATAGCCCGCCTGTTTGCATAAATAATCCATACGGGCAAAAGGACCGGAGAAATCCAATTGGCCAAGGCGGGTCTGCTCTTTTATGGCCTCATTAAAGATTCGGTATAATTCTTTGTATCGTTCCTTTATAGGCATTTCCCCTCCCGACAAGGCAAGAATATCTTGAAATAGAAATGGCATGAATGATTATCCCCTTGAGTCTCCATTAATCGTTATCCGCTTTAGTTTTTGCTATTTGACAAAGATACGCCCTTTTCACCAACATTTCCACAAGAAAAAGGTGTTTTTGCATAAATAAGCAAGAATCACTACCTTTGCCAACCATTAGAGGAAAGGACAAAGATGAAAGTATGTATTGCTGAAAAGCCGAGTGTGGCTCGTGAAATAGCGGACGTCTTAGGTGCGACCGAGCGGAAAAACGGTTATATAGAGGGGGAATGGCTATCAAGTGACATGGACATTCGGGCATCTATGCACTCTGAAAGAGCCTCATGATTATGCACAGGAATGGAAACGCTGGGCGTTATCTTCTTTGCCGATGGTTCCTCCCCGGTTCGGCATCAAGCTCATCAGCAATCCGACCTACGAACAGCAATTCAAAGTGATTGAATCCCTCATGCAGAATGCCGACATGATCATCAATTGTGGTGATGCCGGGCAAGAAGGGGAATTGATACAACGCTGGGTCATGCAAAAAGCCGGCGCCAAATGCCCGGTGTACCGCCTATGGATTTCCTCCTTGACGGAAGAGGCAATCCGGGACGGGTTCCAACAACTGAGAGAGCAAACGGAATTCAACAAACTATACGAAGCCGGACTCTCAAGAGCCATCGGCGATTGGCTTTTGGGAATGAATGCGACCCGCTTGTACACGCTCCGGTACGGGCAAAACAGGCAAGTCCTTTCCATCGGGCGCGTCCAGACTCCCACATTGGCTTTGATTGTAAACCGCCAAGCTGAAATAGAGAATTTCAAGCCGGAGCCTTATTGGGAGTTGAAAACCATTTACCGCAATGTCACTTTCTCTGCCACGAAAGGGAAGTTTACGAAGAAAGAAGAGGGAGAGGCTTTTTTGGAAAAGGTAAAGGAGGACGACTTCACCGTGACGGATGTGTCGGAGAAGAAAGGGAAAGAATATGCTCCCCGCCTGTTTGACTTGACTTCCCTCCAAGTGGAATGCAATAAAAAGTTCGCTTTCACTGCCGATGACACCTTGAAGCTTATCCAATCGTTATATGAAAAGAAAGTGACAACGTATCCCCGTGTGGACACGACTTTCCTGAGCGACGATATCTATCCGAAAGTCCCTGCCACGCTGAACGGATTGGTTGACTATTCGGAACTGACCGCTCCTTTGAAGGGAATCAAGTTGCCCAAAAGCAAGCGTGTGTTTGACAATACGAAAATAACGGACCACCATGCCATCATACCGACAGGCGTCCCTGCGCGCAACTTGACGGACAACGAGCGGAAAGTGTATGATTTGGTCGCCCGCCGTTTCATAGCGGCTTTTTACCCCGACTGCGAAATTTCCACGACAACGGTTTTGGGGAAAGTGGGGGATATCGACTTTAAAGTAAGCGGGAAACAAATCCTTAAGCCCGGATGGAGAAGTGTCTTTGCCACCGAGCCCAAAGAGAGCGACCCGGACAATAACGCGCAAGAAGAAGAGGCTGTCCTTCCTGATTTCCACAAAGGGGAAAGCGGTCCCCACCAACCTATATTAAAAGAGACTTGGACAACCCCGCCCAAGCCTTACACGGAAGCTACGTTGTTACGGGCGATGGAAACTGCCGGCAAATTAGTGGACAACGACGAGCTGAGGGATGCTTTGAAAGAAAACGGCATCGGACGACCTTCAACCCGCGCCGCTATCATCGAAACGCTATTCAAACGCAACTACATCCGGAAGGAGAGGAAAAGCCTTTATCCGACAGCTACGGGCAAAGAGCTTATCAGCGTCATCCAAGAAGAGTTGCTGAAAAGTGCGGAGCTGACCGGATTATGGGAGAAGAAGTTGAGGCAAATAGAAAAAGGGACTTACGAAGCCCGTACTTTTTTGGAAGAGCTGAAGCAAATGGTCAATGAGATTGTCATCCACGTCCTCTCCGACCAAACGGGGAAAAGCATTACCATTGAAAACCAAAGCCAAACGGCATCCAAGAAAAAAACAGAGGCTGCTGCCAAGGAAAACAGTGGGAAGAAAAGCAAAAAGGGAACACGCTCCAAATCCGCCAAGGCTGTCTGTCCTTTGTGCGGCAAAGGATCCATCCTCAGGGGGAAAACGGCATACGGTTGTTCGGAGTATAAGAACGGTTGCGCTTTCCGGTTGGATTATGCAAAATATGGAGCGGGACTTACGGATGAGCAGTTGATCCCAATCCTTGAAGGGTTTAAAGATTGAAAGGCACGGTGTGCCGGCATAATCTACCAAACAGCCCGGTTCCCGCCGGGAATTTGGGGGTGACACGATGACGAAGCCAATAAAAAGGCGGTGTGACGTAACGACTATCCGACACACCGCCTTTATATTTCAGTTTGTCCTTTTATTATTTTATCATATCAAAACCGGTATAAGGGACCAAGGCTTTTGGAATACGGATTCCTTCCGGGGTCTGGTTGTTTTCCAAGAGGGCAGCCACGATACGGGGCAATGCCAATGCACTGCCGTTCAATGTATGGCACAACTGGATTTCTTGTCCGCATCACGATAACGGCATTTCAGGCGGTTGGCTTGGTACGTGTCAAAGTTGGACACAGAGCTGACCTCCAACCAACGTTTTTGCGCTTCTGAATAAACTTCAAAGTCATAACAGATAGCGGCAGTAAAGCTAATATCTCCACCACAAAGGCGAAGGATGCGATACGGCAACTCCAACTTCTGCAACAGACCTTCCACATGGTCCAACATTTCTTGGTGGGAAACCTTTGAATGTTCCGGAGTGTCGATGCGGACCAGCTCCACCTTTGAAAATTCATGGAGACGGTTCAAACCGCGCACATCCTTACCATAAGAACCTGCCTCCCTGCGGAAACATTGCGTGTAAGCACAATTCTTAACCGGCAATTGCTTTTCATCCAAAATCACATCCCTATAAATATTGGTAACAGGGACTTCTGCTGTCGGGATCAAGTATAAATCATCCAAATTGCAATGGTACATCTGTCCCTCTTTATCCGGCAGCTGGCCTGTGCCGTACCCGGAAGCCTGGTTAACGACTGTCGGCGGCATGATTTCCAAATAACCGGCATTGCGTGCCTCGTCCAAGAAGAAATTGATCAATGCCCTTTGCAAACGGGCACCCTGGCCAATATAAACCGGGAAACCTGCACCCGTAATCTTTACACCCTAAGGTCGAAGTCGATCAAATTGTACTTCTTCGCCAACTCCCAGTGAGGTAACGCATTCTTTGGAAGTTCTGTTTCCATTCCCCCCATTTTGACAACCAAATTGTCTTCTGCGCCATTCCCTTCCGGCACCTCGTCATACGGCACATTCGGAATGGTGAACAACAAAGTCTGCATATCCTCAGCCGCTTTATCCATTTCGGCTTGCAAAGACTTGTTGCTCTCCTTGATTTCAGCTACATGTTTCTTGGCAGCCTCAGCTTCCTCTTTCTTGCCCTCTTTCATCAACGCCCCGATCGATCTGGACAGCTGGTTGACTTCGGACAAATTTTTATCCAAAATATTTTGAGTACTACGTCTTTTACTGTTCAACTCCAGCACTTCCGCAATTGTTTCCTTTGCATTTTTAAAGTGCTTCTTTTCCAAACCGGCAATCACTTTGTCAGTTTGTTCCATAATCATTTTAAGCGTCAACATCTCTTTCTATGTTTATTATTCTTTTCTGACTGCAAAGATAATCAAAACGGAGGCAGAATGAAACGAACTGTCCTATTTTTTCTTTATTTGCTTACTCTACCTCCGCAAATCCATGTCCTCATATAATACGGCTCGCTCAAGCTGCTGACCACGACTCCCTTGGAAGTGCTTGCATGGATGAATCGCCCATTCTTCAAATAAACGCCCACATGGCTGGGGGTTTTCTTGTTTTTCCCGGAATGGAAGAATACCAAATCCCCCTCTTGCAGTTGCCCCCTGCCAATCCTCTTGCAATCCCTCTTCAACATCTCGGCCGCAGACCGGGATAGTTTTTTCCTATAGATGGTTTTGTATATTTGAGTGGCAAATCCGGAGCAATCCACCCCTTGCTTGCTCATGCCGCCCAGACGATGAGGCACGCCCAACCAACGTGCACCTTCGTTGTACAAGAATATATTATCATGTTCCGTAATCTTCACCCCATATAAACGCCCCAAGGCTTTAGGACCTTTGAAGTCCGCCGGCAGGGAGACCTTTTCCACCTTGCGGCTGACACATGACGCCAACAACAAGACAAAAAAGGCAAGCATGCCCTTTATAAAGCATCTTTTTGTCTGTATCATTCCTAAATCGTGTTTTTACAAGAGAGCACCATGGAATCCAAAGCACTCCTTCCGTTCCACAGCAAAGTTAATGTATTTTCCAAAAAACGACCCTCTTTGGCCTTCTTTTCCGTCATCCGAGAGAAATATACCATCCCAAAAGAGGAAAAGAGGAAAAGCACCCAATGGATTGTATAGTTTAAAAGTTTAGAAAAAAACACGGAAGTTTCTTATCAAGAAATACATCACAGACGACAAATTTCAATTCCATAAAGATACGATTAGAACTATAATTCAAATGCGTTGGCAAGGTCGTCATGTATAGGCGCATCGTTGTGATACTTTTTTGATTTCCTCCAGCATTTTGTCAGGGATGTCGGTTTTGTCAATAGCTTTCAATAAGGCTTCGCCTTTCACGGCAAGTTTGTTGCTTGCCGTCAGGTTCTTCGCTAAAGCTCTGGCACAGTCGTTTGCCTTTAAAATTTCCGTCGGTTCCGAGTTTTCGGTTGTCTGTAAGATTTCAGCTTTTTTTGAAATTCCCATAGTCGTTTTTGAAAAATTTATTTTGAAAATGTCAATCACGAAAGGATCCGTTCCCCATCTGATTGCATTGCAAATATACGCATTAATTTCTGCGGAAGCAAGTAAAACCAAAGATAAATTAATCATTAACATTTATTCACTTTGCGTTTTTTCATTAAATTTTTTTCTCTCGCACGCACTTTAGAGAGAGAGAGAATTTTATTCTATTCTATTCTATTCTATTCTATTCTTTCCTATTCTATTCTATTCTATTCTATTCTTTGTTGAAAAAAGTACGTTTTTTTTGCATTTTGAGCGGTTTTTTCGCCTCGTTTGCACGTTTTTTTGGAGTTTTTGCATCCTTTTTTTGAGTAAAATTGCACGTTTTAAACCCACAACCGACCACATAACACTAAATGTCAACGCTTTATGTGTTATTAAAATGATTTAATTATCCTTTTCTTTAGATTTATTGTTCCAATTTTTATATTTTTTCGTGGCACATTTTTTTTCATCCAAAACACCCATCAAAAACGTCCGAAGTTTTTCCAAAAACGTCCAATGTTTTTCCGGAAACGTCCGATGTTTTTTCAAAAACAACGGTTGTTTTTTCCCAAATAAACCCTCCTTTTCTGTGAATATTTGTAAACGGAAGTAAAACGAACGTAAAGGCGGAAGAAACTGCAAGATGGTGCGGGAAAATGCAGGAATGTGCAGAAATGTGCAAAAATATGCAACTTGGGACGTGCTATGACGTGTCCGTCAACTCCACGCTTTCCTGCCGCCTTACCTTTGCCCCCGTAATCTTTAAACTATAAACAAATGTCATTGAAATTTACAGTAGTAGCAAGGAAAAACCTTAGCAAAGGCGCACCGGAAGATTCCAAATTGTTCTACGCACAGGCAAGACAAATGGGAACGGTGGGCATTGACGAATTGTGCGATGAAATCGCTGAAACGTGCACGCTGACCTCGGCGGACTTGAAATGTGCGCTCGACCGCCTTGCGTGGTCGATTGCCAAGCATGCCAAAGAGGGCAGAAGCGTGCAGGTGGGCGAATTGGGGAACTTCCGCATGAGCATCAGCTCCAAGGGCGTGGAGACGGAAGAGCAAATGAACGCCACGCTTATCAGGAAGGCGAACTTGTTGTTCTATCCGGGCAAACGGCTGCGGAGCGCAAGGAAGGAAGCCCGCTTCGAGAAGTTCGTGGCCAAGAAAGAGGAGCAGAAAGCGGGTGGAGGCGGCAATGAAAGCCCGGGGGCGTAAGATGCTGCTCCTTGTGATGCCCTGCCTGGCATTGGCGTGCTCCTCCTGTTGCTGGGCTTCTGGGTTCCCCCGGTCGGCATCATCGACAGCTTCGTCCTCGTCGCATTCGGGGAGATGAGCACCTTCACCGGGGCATTGCTGGGGATTGATTACCGGTACAGGTATGATGCCAGTAAACATTACAAGAAATGAGGAAAGGCGGTGTGCCTGCATCCAACAGCCGTTTGGATGCAGGCACTTTAATATTTTGATTTCAAGGTGAAACTATCTCCTTTTAATTGTTTGTACTATCTCAGGTACGGACGATTTTTTATTAACCTATCTCATTTCAATATTATACTCCAACCGGAACTCGGTTAATATCAATGGATAGAAATCCACATTCTCTCCTGGCTTTTCTTTAACGATACCGGACAACGTATAATCTGAACAATGTTCATAATGTTTCCGGAAATCATCCGGCAACCTTGTTGGATAATAAAAAGTACCATTATGCAATAAAAAGATGGAATCATTTCGCAGAATTATGCCAAGGGTATCATTCATAGCTATGCTTCCGTTTGGTCTCGTTTTATCTCTACTATAATTCACATCTTTTAAGTTGCCTTTCTTTTTCAAATCCTTAAAACGACTGTCTTTTTTATCCAGCTGTAACAACATCAAGCCCAAACTTGGGTAGTATTTGTGATTGCCACGATACACATAATTTTCATCCGGCTCGTCCGAACTACATGCCATGCCTATAACTACAAACACTATCGACAAAAGCAAAATCCACCACTTATTATGTTTCATAGTTTTCATAATTACCTCCTTTTTTATTGTTTATACTCAGTTGCCGTTTACACCTTAATCCGTATTAGATGGCTCATTTCCAGCCAACAAATACTCCATCGCCGTAATGTAATGCTTTTATAGATATAATCCAAATTTTTAGAGCAGTTTTTTGAATTTTATCCAACAGATGTTGTTTAGCTTGATTCTCCTATGAGTTTTTATTAAAACCGCCTTGACTCAAAAGGGATGAATCAAATAACACAGAAAATCGCAAGTCCCGTTATTTTCCCTGCAGCACTTCATACGCATAACGGCCATCCGTCGTTGTACAAGAATATATTATCATGAACACTATGGAATCCGAAGCAGTCACAGCAAAGTTAATGTTTTCCCAAAAGCGACCCTTTTCGTGCTTCTTTTCCGTCATCCGAGAGAAATATACCATCCCAAAAGAGGAAAAGGGGAAAAGAATGCCTTGCCGCTAATATTTATAAGACAAAAGTCCTTAGATTAATTATTTTTTTTGCAACTTTGAAGGCTCAAACTGGATGTCCTTTCGAGACATACGTTGTCACTAATTTTTTAACCTTTTAATTTTCTTAGTAAGAAGTAAATGAGAAAATGGAAAATTGAAGATTCAGCCGAATTGTACAACATCAAAGGTTGGGGACTGAATTATTTTTCGATTAATGACAAAGGTCATGTTGCCGTGCAGCCAAAAGCTGACGGTCCTTCTATTGATTTGGAAGAGTTGATGGAAGAGTTACAAAGCCAGGATGTAGCAGCTCCGCTCTTGCTACGCTTTCCGGATATCTTGAACAACCGTATTGAAAAGATTTCAAGCTGTTTTGACAATGCAGCCAAAGAATATGGATATACGGCAAAGAATTATGTCATTTACCCTATCAAGGTAAACCAAATGCGTCCAGTTGTCGAAGAGATTGTTAGCCATGGCAACAAATACAACATCGGACTGGAAGCAGGATCCAAACCGGAGCTTCATGCTGTCTTGTCCATTGCCAGCGACAATGATGCCATGATTGTCTGCAACGGCTACAAAGATGAAAGCTATATCGAGCTGGCCCTTCTCGCCCAAAAGATGGGCAGGAGCATTTTCTTGGTTGTCGAAAAGATGATGGAGTTAAAGACCATCGCCAACCTTGCCAAGAGGATGAATGTCATGCCTAATATCGGCATCCGCATCAAACTGGCAAGCTCCGGAAGCGGGAAGTGGGAAGAGTCCGGTGGCGATGTCAGCAAGTTCGGGCTCAACTCAAGCGAGTTGCTGGAGGCTTTGGAGTTATTGGAACAGAGTGGATTGAAAGATGCCTTGAAGTTGATCCATTTCCATATCGGAAGCCAGGTGACAAACATCCGCCGCATCAAAACCGCCTTACGTGAGGCAACCCAATTCTATGTGCAGTTAAAGCAAATGGGATTTGACATCAAGTTCGTTGACATCGGCGGAGGACTTGGGGTTGACTACGACGGGACACGGTCCGCCCTCAGCGGCAACAGCATGAACTATTCAATCCAGGAATATGTCAATGATGCCGTTTCCGCATTGGCTGACGTATGCAAGAAGTTCAATTTGGAACAACCCAATATCATTACGGAGTCCGGACGTTCGTTGACCGCCCACCATTCCGTCTTGGTCATAGAAGCCCTGGCTAGCACAAGCCTGCCTGCCTGTGACGAGAATGAAGAATTACAGCCTGATGCACACGAATTGGTCCGTGAGCTATATAATTTGTGGGACAATTTGAACCAGCCACGGCTTATCGAGACTTGGCACGACACGTTGCAATGCAGGGAAGAGGCATTGGAACTGTTCAACTTAGGATTGATTGACCTCAAGACCCGCGCACATGTGGAACGGTTGTTCTGGTCCATCGCAAGAGATGTGTACGAAATGGCTGAAGCGGTGAAGCATTCCCCGGATGAACTCAAGAAAATATCCAAGATGCTCCCGGACAAGTATTTCTGCAACTTCTCCCTGTTCCAGTCGCTGCCGGACTCATGGGCCATCGACCAAATCTTCCCGGTAATGCCGCTGAGCAGATTGAATGAGCAGCCCACCAAATCCGCCACGCTCCAAGATATCACTTGCGACTCCGACGGGAAAATAGACAACTTCATCTCCACGCGCAATTTCTCTTACCATTTGCCGGTACACAAATTAAAAGAGAAAGAGCACTACTATTTGGGAGTCTTTTTGGTTGGAGCTTACCAGGAAATACTCGGGGACTTGCACAACCTGTTCGGAGACACCAACGCCGTCCATATCAAAGTGAAGGGCGACGAATATGTTATTGACAAAGTAATCGAAGGTGAAACGGTAGCCGATGTATTGGAATATGTGCAGTTCAACCCCAAACGCATGGCAAGGTCCATAGAAGTATGGGTGGCAGCTTCCGTCAAAAAAGGTATAATTTCAGCCGAAGAAGGACGGGAATTCTTGTCCAACTACCGCTCCGGACTGTATGGTTACACCTATTTAGAATGATGGTTGGAGAATCTTCATTCAAGGAATGCAAAGGAATATAAATCAGGTATCAGCATTTTTTATTACCTTTGCTTGATTTTTCATAAGACAAAATAGATTTTTATAATATGTTTGACAATCTGAGTGAACGTTTAGAGCGTTCGTTTAAGTTGCTGAAGGGTGAAGGCAAAATCACCGAAATCAATGTTGCTGAAACATTGAAAGATGTCCGTCGTGCATTGTTGGATGCCGATGTCAATTACAAAGTGGCCAAATCTTTCACCGACAGGGTAAAAGAAAAGGCTATCGGGCAAAACGTGCTTACGTCTGTCAAGCCAAGCCAGCTCATGGTGAAAATCGTACACGATGAATTGGCGACCTTGATGGGTGGAACCGCCGCAGAACTAAACATCGAAGGGCGACCAGCCATCATCTTGATGTCAGGTTTGCAAGGTTCCGGTAAGACGACATTCTCCGGTAAGTTAGCAAACATGCTTAAAACCAAACGCAACAAAAAACCTTTGTTGGTAGCTTGTGACGTTTACCGTCCTGCCGCTATCGAACAGTTGCGTGTATTGGGAGAACAAATCTCAGTTCCCGTATATTTGGAAGAGGGGAACAAGAATCCTGTCGAAATCGCCCAAAATGCCATAGCGGAAGCGAAAGCAAAAGGAAACGACGTGGTCATTGTCGATACGGCAGGACGTCTGGCGATCGATGAACAGATGATGAAGGAAATCGCATCCATCAAAGCTGCCATCCAACCGAATGAAACCCTGTTTGTCGTTGATGCCATGACGGGCCAAGACGCAGTCAACACTGCCAAAGAGTTCAATGAACGATTGGACTTCAACGGTGTCGTATTAACCAAATTGGATGGTGATACCCGCGGTGGTGCGGCTTTATCTATCCGGACAGTCGTGGACAAACCGATCAAGTTCGTCGGCACAGGTGAAAAGATGGATGCTTTGGACATCTTCCATCCGGAACGTATGGCGGACCGTATCTTGGGAATGGGTGACATCGTCTCATTGGTAGAACGTGCCCAGGAACAATATGATGAAGAGGAAGCAAAACGCTTGCAAAAGAAGATTGCCAAGAACCAGTTTGACTTTGACGACTTCATCAACCAAATCCAACAAATCAAGAAAATGGGTAACTTGAAAGAGTTGGCTTCCATGATTCCGGGTGTGGGCAAAGCCTTGAAGAATATAGACATAGACGATAACGCTTTCAAGAGCATTGAAGCGATCATCTACTCTATGACTCCGAAAGAGCGTAAGAATCCGGCAATCATCAACAGCTCGAGACGCCAACGCATTGCCAAAGGTAGCGGAACATCCATCCAGGAAGTAAACAAATTGCTGAAACAATTTGATGAAACCCGCAAAATGATGCGTATGCTGACAACAGCCAAGGCTGGCGGACGTCCTAAATTCCCATTGTTTAAATAAGACAAATCATCAGAAATATGGAAAACCGACAATACCAATTATTAGACGGAAAGGCGACTGCTGCCCAGATGAAGCAGGAGATGGCCGAAGAAGTAGCCCGTATCAAAGCTGCCGGAGGAAAAGTCCCCCACTTGGCTGCCATATTGGTAGGGCATGACGGAGGTAGCGAGACTTACGTGGCATCCAAAGTCAAAACGTGCCAGGAAATCGGATTCCAATCTTCTTTGATCAGATATGAAGAAGATGTGACGGAAGAAGAACTCCTGCGGAAAGTAGACGAATTGAACAACAACCCGGATATTGATGGTTTCATCGTGCAGTTACCTCTGCCCAAACACATTTCCGAACAGAAAGTCATCGAGGCTATCGACTACAGGAAAGACGTGGATGGATTTCATCCTATCAATGTAGGGCGTATGTCCATTGGCTTGCCTTGTTTCCTTTCAGCTACTCCTGCCGGCATCCTGGAACTATTGAAACGATACCATATCGAGACAAAAGGAAAGCATTGTGTCGTATTGGGCAGAAGCAATATTGTCGGCAAACCCATGGCGTCGTTGATGGTGCAAAAAGCATATCCTGGCGATTGTACCGTGACTGTTTGCCATAGCCGTTCCCAGAACTTGAAGGAGATGTGCCAACAAGCCGACATCATCATCGTGGCTTTAGGTGTCCCTGAGTTTTTGAAAGGCGACATGGTCAAAGAGGGCGCAGTCATCGTGGATGTAGGGACGACCCGGGTTCCTGACGCAAGCCGTAAAAGCGGTTTCCGTCTTTGCGGGGACGTGAAGTTTGACGAAGTTGCTCCCAAATGTTCTTACATCAGTCCGGTTCCGGGCGGAGTTGGTCCAATGACCATCATTTCTTTGATGAGAAATACATTATTGGCAGGTAAAAAAGAAATCTACAAATAAACATACAAATATTATCCGGCAAATATTTGCAGATTACAAAATAATGATTACCTTTGCACCGTCTTAAAGGATAAGAATCTTTATAGATATTAAATGGTGAATGTAGCTCAGTTGGTTAGAGCATTGGATTGTGGTTCCAAGGGTCGTGGGTTCGAGCCCCATCTTTCACCCCTTTTATTGTCAAGAAAGATTCATCCATCCAAGATATCAAATGGTGAATGTAGCTCAGTTGGTTAGAGCATTGGATTGTGGTTCCAAGGGTCGTGGGTTCGAGCCCCATCTTTCACCCCTCCTTTCATAAGAGAATATGTCTGGCATCATGTTGGCATATTCTCTTTTTTTATGGTCGGTGGGTGTGCCGGAATGGCACACCGCCTGCATTACCAGCCTCCGCCCAATGCCTTATACAAATAAATGATAGAAAGCCGTTCATTGCATTGCGCCTTGTTCAAACCGATTTGCGCATTCAGCAATTCACGCTGGGCATCCAACACATTCATATAACTTATCACGCCATTCATATATTGAAGTTTCGCAAGGTCCAGATACTTTCTGGCAGCCAGCTCCAACTTTTCCTGCGACAACCTTACCTCTTTCGCCTTACGGACACTTATCAGGCCATCGTTCACCTCTTTGAATGCAGATATGACATCTTTCTCGTATTTATATGCACACTGTTCATATTGAGCCTTTGCCACATTCCATTTTGCCCGGTTTTGCCCCATGGCAAATAGAGGTTGCAGCAAATTGCCCGCTAACTGCCAAGCCGGACTTTTCAACAAATTGCCCAACTCATCACTTTCAAACCCTAAATTGCCTGTCAATGCGATCCGCGGGAACATATTGGTATAGGCAATCCCGACTTTGGCATTCGCCTCTTTCAACGCCATCTCCGATTGACGGATATCCGGCCTCCTTTCCATAAGAGAAGAAGGCAAACCAACAGGCAGGGCATCCGGCAAGCAAAACTCGTTCCCGGCTTTCCTTCGTTCTATGCCATGCGTGTAATCGCCTAACAACAGTGACAAATCGCTCTCCTTTACCTGGATCTTATATTCCAAGTCGGGTATCAGCGTTTCCGTTCTCGCCAGCTCGACCAACGCCTGGTTGTATGAAGTTTCAGATGTCAATCCTCCTTCATAGCGCAATTTGGCCAAACGAGCCCCTTCCTTTCTTGCCTCCAACGTTTGGCGGACAATTGACAGCTCTTCATCCAATGCGCACAGCTCATAATATCCGGCTGCCACAGCTGCTATGATTGTCAATTTCAAAGCCCTTTGTGCTTCGACTTGCTGCATATAAGCCGCAATGCCTGCCTGGTTCGCCCAACGAAGATTTCCCCACAAATCCAATTCCCAGTTCAATGTCATCTTTGCATCAAATTCCGGTTTAGGCTTGCGGTTGTCTCCTCCATAATTGAGGACCTCTTTCCCGCCATACAACATAGCGCCGACTGAAGGGAACATCTTAGAAAAGTTGATCCGCTTGGCTGCGACCATCTCTTTGATTTTCGCTGCTGCCACTTTCATGTCTTTGTTGTTCTCCAATGCCCGTCCAACCAATTTCTGCAAAAGCGTATCTTGGTAGAGTGACTGCCAAGGAATGTCGGAGACAGATGAGTCTGCGGACGAGGTTTGCCCCGTTATTTGCTCCGGCAAATTCAAATCGGGACTTACATATTCTTTACCCACTTTACAAGAGGAAAAAGCAAACATGGCAGCCACAATCACGGAAGCTGGAAGTATTCGACGGAAACGCAACAAATAACCTATATGGAATCCCCTCCTGAGTTTGTTTACCAATACAAAAAAGAAAGGAATCAAAACAATCCCCAATGTGATGGCAAACAACATGCCAAAGAAAATACCTGTTCCTATGCTATGGCGGGAAGCTGAACCCGGACCGGTCGCCAACACCATCGGCAACATTCCCAATACAAAAGCCAAAGAGGTCATAAGGATTGGGCGGAAACGCATCTTGGCAGCATGAATGGCAGCTTCCATTGCATCAACTCCTGAATCCACTTGCACCTTGGCAAACTCAACAATCAATATGGCATTCTTTGCTGCCAGACCGATCAAGGTCACCAATCCAATCTGGAAGTAAATATCATTCTCCAATCCGGTTATCCAAATTCCAAGATATGCTCCCAAAGCGGCAATCGGCAATGAAAGGAGAACTGCAATAGGAACAATCCAACTCTCATACTGGGCAGCCAAGAAGAGGAACACAAACAAGAACACAAGAGCCATGATAAATCCAGTTTCACCTCCAGCCTTCTTTTCCTGGTAGGAAAGACCGCTCCATTCTACCGATATGTTCTCTGGCAAATGCTCCTTTGCCAATTTTTCCATTGCCGCCATTGCTTCACCCGTACTATAACCATGGGCTGCTACTGCGTTTATGGATGCCGTTGTAAACATATTGAACCGTTTGATCGTACCCGGTCCCGTTGTGTATTTGGTCGTTCCAAGAGCCGTCAACGGAACCATTGTCCCTTTTTGCGTCCTTACAAAATACAATCCAAGATTATCCTTACTTGCCCTGTAAGGAGCTTCGGCTTGGATGTAAACTCGATAAATACGGTTAAACATATTGAAGTCATTCACATAGACAGAGCCAAGATAAGCCTTCATCGTAGAAAAGATATCGGCAATCGGGATTCCTAAGAATTTTGCCCTGTCCCTGTCCACATCAAAGTAAACCTGCGGGATTTCTGCCTGCAAAGCAGATGAAACGCCTTGCAATTCCGGAGCTTTGTTTGCATAATACAGGAATGTATCTGTCGCTTGACGCAAATCACTCCACGTAGCTTCTCCCCTTGCTTCCAATTGCATTTCCAAACCACCGCTTTCCCCTAATCCGGGAATCACAGGAGGACGCAGCACATATCCCTTTATTTCAGGATAATAATACAACTCTTTGCGAACGGACTCCATGACGTCCTCCACTCCCATCTTTCCCGATTTGCGTTCTTCCCAAGGTTTCAGGATAACGGTAAAGTCGCCCTGTTTTGGGTCGCTCCCAACCGGTTACTGCTTCCCGTGACATTTTGCACGTAGGCAACACCAGGGAGATTGTCTAAAAAGGCAATCAGGCGATCGGAAACAGTCCGCGTGCGTTCAAGTGTCGCACCTTCCGGCAATTCCACTTCTACGGTAAAAAATCCTTGGTCTTCTTCAGGTATGAAGGAGGTCGGCAATGTCCGGTTCAGGACAAAGATGGCAATCAAAGCCATGCCGAAGCCGGCAATAATCCTTCTCGGATGCAGCATGACTCTACTGAGAATTTGGGTATAACGGCTGTTCCCCTTTTCCAACCACTCATTTATTTTCCGGAACACGATGTTCTTTGAATGTTTGGTCGGTCGCAGAAGGATGGCACACATGGCTGGACTCAATGTCAGCGCAACAACTGTGGATATCAATACGGAAACGACAATCGTCACCGAGAACTGACGGTAAAGCTGGCCCGTGATTCCGCCCAAAAAGCTGACCGGGACAAACACGGCTGCCAACACCAATGAAGTCGCTATCAAAGCCCCGCTCAATTCTCCCATTGCACGATGAGTGGCTTCACGTACAGATATTTTCTCTTCGTTGATGATTCTCTCGACATTCTCTACTACGACAATGGCATCGTCAACCACTATGCCAATGGCCAAAATCAAGCCTAACAAAGTAAGCATGTTCAAAGAAAAGCCCATGATCAGCATGAAACCAAATGTACCAATCAAAGAGATGGGAACAGCGATGGTCGGAATCAAAGCCGCGCGCCAGTTCTGCAAAGAGAGGAACACGACCAAGATGACAAGGAATAAAGCTTCAAACAAAGTTTTATAAACTTCATGCACGGATTGGGAAATATATTCCGTCATATCAAACGGGAAGTTATATTCTACTCCATCCGGGAAATTCTTGCTTATTTCTGCCACGGCTGCACGCACATTCTCCGCCACCTCCAAGGCATTCGCTCCCGGCAACATATAAATAGACAAGATGGCTGCATTCTTTCCATTGATGCCGCTTTCTGTTGAATAGGACGACGCTTCCAAGGAGACTCTTGCCACATCACGCATACGCACAATCGAACCGTCCGAATTGGCACGTATCACAATATTCTCAAACTCCTCAACGGTAGAAAGACGGCCGGACGCTGTAACGGGCATGGTCACATCCACATCCAATATGGGCTGCTTGCCAAATTCACCGGCGGCAGACTCCCTGTTCTGGTCTTTCAACGCATCCTGCAAATCTTTGACGGTCAATCCCATGTCCGCCAAACGATCCGGATAAACCCATATCTGCATTCCATAATAACGGCTTCCGACATTGGACACACGACCCACTCCCGGTATTCTCCTAATCACATCCAAGACATTGATAGTCGCAAAATTACTCAAGTATATTTCATCAAACTTGGGATCATCCGACATAAGTGTCAATGTCATCAATTGGCTGGGTGATTGTTTCTCTATCGAAATACCATTCTGAACCACCTCTGCCGGCAAACGGCTCTCTGCCAATTTAATTCTGTTCTGCACCTCAACTGCCGACAAATCCGGATCGGCAGACACGTCGAATGTCACCGTTATGTTCAAGTTACCTGAATTGGAACAGTTGCTTTGCATATAAATCATTCCCGGAGTACCGTTCAACTCCTGTTCAATCGGAGTTGCCACAGCTTGTGACACTGTCAATGCGTTGGCTCCCGGATAATTGGCATTTATCTTCACTACAGGCGGAGTTATCTGCGGATATTGCTCCACAGGCAACATGACCAATCCGACTATTCCTATTATGATTATCACTAACGAAAGAACTGTGGAAAAGACCGGACGATCAATAAAAAATCCTGGTTTCATATATTATTCCTCCTCTTTTTCTCTTAATAACTGAATCGCTTTATCATCATAGGAAGAAACCGGGTGTACTTTCATATTTGGCACCAATTTGTGATATCCTTCAACAACGACCCTTTCGTTTTCTCCCAATCCCCTCTCTATCACAACGGAGTTCTCGACCTCCGGACCTATTTGCACAAATCGTTTTTCAGCCACATCATCCCTGCGTATCACATAAATGAAAGCTCCTCCCTTTTCTACAGACAAAGCCTTGCGCGGAACAACTATTGCCCTTTCCCGCACATCCAACAAAAGTTTCACCCTTGTTGACTGACCGGGCAACAGTTTCCGGTTGGGGTTGGGAAGGATGGCACGCACCGTAAATGTCCCGGTACTTGGATTAACCGACGGGTCTGCAAAATCCACAATTCCTTTTATCGGATACTCCGTATTGTCTGCCAAAGTCACTGTCACTGTCGGTTGCCATGAACGTGTCGTATCCCGTTCTCCAAACTTTACATTCCTACGTTCCGCCCTTAAATAATCCAACGCCGTCATCTTAAACTCCACTTTGACGGTATCGCTCTTCACCACCACTGCCAATTTGGATTTCCGTGCCGGACCAACCAACGTTCCTACGTCAGCAAGACGTTCACTGATGTATCCTGTAATAGGAGAAGTGACACGAGTATAACTTAATTCCAAATTGGCTTGTTCCAAATCAGCCTCGCTCATCGCTATATCCGCCTCCGCATTCTCCTTGGCGGCAATGGCATTATCCAAATCCAATTGGCTGGCGGCATGCTGTTCGTACAACGGAGTCAAACGCTCCACGTCCCTTGCCGCTTTTGCTGCTTGCACTTGATTCTTTTTCAACTGAGCTTTTGCCTTCGCCGCTTTCGCTTTATATAATGCAGGGCTGATAATAAACAAAGGATCCCCTTGATGAACCATTTTTCCCTCTTCAAACAACAAACTTTCCAAATAACCTTCTACTCTGGCATGAATCTCCACGAAACTTTCTGCTTTAATGCTGCCCACATATTCTCCGTAAATCTGCATGTCCTTCTTGACGGGTTTGTCCACAATGACTATCGGTAACTGCTTTTCTTCTTTCTTTTTGCAACTTACCAAAACCATTCCACAACAAAACAGCATAAATAAGCTCCACAATCTTTTGAATGAAAAATTCATTCGAGTCATCCTCTCCATACTTTTTATATTATAATTTCACAATCTATAATGACTTATATGAATGAAAGAACCGTACCAAAAGCCCATTTCTTTTGTTAAAAGCAGTTACATATATCTTTTACAGTCCCTTCTGTCGCACATTGTGCGGAGTCATGGGAAAACAGAAATGGGGAAAGGGATGTGGAAAATGTAGAATTCTTCCACAAAGTAAGTGCAACCTCTCCCCATGAATGAGAGTAACAAGTACAATAAAGAAAAGATTTTCATAATATTTCCCATATTGTTTGATCATTCTCATCATCAAAACCTATTTTCCTTAACGTTATTTCTGTCTCAATTCTATAAGAGGCAATATCTTTCTTACTATCTCTAAACATTCGTCGAGCAACATTTGTTCTTCTTCCATCAATGAAATGAACAAGTAGTCTACTAACTTTCTTATTGTTAAACCTACAAGACTCTACTACGCCCGTTAATGTTTCTTCTAATGAAAAGTCAGAATCCTTATCTCCCTTTGACATTGGTTTTTTCAGATTTCTTTCCGTTATGACACGGAGATTATAAAGACTTTTACCAAAGATAAGGTCTGCAAAAGCAAGATTGCAACACTCTTTATTGTCATCAAACAAATCTCTCTTATTCATATCAAGACAACTCTTTTTACTTAAACCACACAAAACCCCTGCTATATTCAAAATATATTTCTTTTCCTCCTCTTTCACAAACCGTCCTTTAAGTGCTATCGGATAATTATAATCCGCATCTAATTTTATTATATGATTATTTATTACACCTATCAATCTGCTACGAAAAGAACCTATTTCGTCATATTGATGTTTTACTACTTCTATACCATCTTTATTCTCAATCCCCCATTTGCCAGCAATCATGGTTTTCTTCCATCCATCCTGCAAATTTATAGAATACTCCACAATCTCTCTTCCATATTTGTCAATCAAACTATATTCACCACCTTTGACAATTTTAGCTTTACCGTTCCGCAAATCATCTATGCTGTTATATTCAATATCCAGCACAAAATCCATATTCACGGTGCTAAATATCCCCCACTTTTCATGTCTTTGTACTTTGTACAATCCAGTAGCCCAAAACATAATATTATCATATTCTACTGGTAAAATTACAGTTTGATTAGAAGAAAGCAATCCATAAAGTTCAAATTCTTCTATTATAACACAATTATCTATCTGTGTCGTTTGTTTAAGAGTAATAGGCTTCCCATTACCATCAAGATAACCATGAAGCGTCTTCCATATCTTGTCAGGATGAACAAGTACTGCCTCTGCTTTTCCATCAATGAATTCTCCAATACTATCATAAATGCATGAAGTAATACTATTGCCATTTATATCACAAAGTCCCCATTTTTTTTCTTTTACTTTATAAATATTAGATTTCCATGGAACAATACTTGAATATTTAGCCCCGATCAATACTTCTCCGTTCAAATCAGTTACGCCCCATTTCCCATGACGCTTGAAAAGTACACATTGATTAATTACATCATAATCCATCGCATCACATTTAATGACACCGTTCCAATCAACAACTTTTTGAGCATATTGATCTACTAAACCTATAAAAGAATCTACACAGACTTGGTAATATCCACTTACCAAGTATTTAGGCTCTACAGTAAATATGGGCGCAATAAGTTGCGTTGTATTATAACCAAACCCCCATAATCCATCTTCTTTAAAAGCCTCAGCTCTTGACCCACTTTCTCTCATTTGATTAAGTGCTTCTTGATAACTTTGTCTGTTTATCCATTCTTTCTCATATAGTTCTGCTATCTTATTCTTATCAATAATTGACTCAATATACTCTTTAAAGTCCTCTGTATGGTTTTCAAAATATTGTTTATTAGCATCAAAATAGAAAGGTTTACAATATTCATCATCATAAGTCAGTTGATCAAGTGACACCAGAATGCCATTACAGCCTGATACTTCCATTCTATATTCCCATTCGTCATTTTGATTCAACCAATTACATTTGAGAATCAATTCCTGCTTTTTTTCTGACTCTCTTTGCGCTTCTTTATCAAAGACGAACACATTACGATGATTATCAAATAAAGTTTCTTTATAATTCAACCCTCTCATATATTCATATGAAATATCACTATCACTTCCAAAAATCCAAAGCACTTGCACACCATTTAGTCTATAAAAACGGTCTCTATCTACAATAAAATCCGTATAATGATCTTTCTTTTGAAGTTCTAATACACACATACGACCTTGATATATGAATGAAATATCAGGTCTACGCCATTTCATATAACCAGTATTTCCATGCATTATTTTATCCATGTACACATTAGATACACCTTTGCTCCTACTTTCTTCACTATCAAGAACTGAAAATATTAATTCTTTTAATTCTTGGCTCTTAGGTTTGCCATCGTTTACAGGTGAATCAACAATAACCTTTCTATCTCCGCCTGACAGATTGCGCCATAAACAAGGAACATCTGATTGTCTTTTCGCATGAATAAAGAATAAAGTTTGAAGTCTATGAGCTATTTTTACAGGTTCCTTACAGCAACCACATTTCCATGCCGTATGACCTTCCATGTATGCTTCTGACAAAATACGACTTCTTAGCGCAATTTCAGCAGCAGTACTATTTTCAAAATATTTATTGGCATCTATTGCTTCATCTTTTTCATCATAGACTTGCCGAATGGAACGAAATATTTCATTATTTGAATCATTTATAATTTCAGGAAAATCTTTATCGTCTACAATAGTACCATCTGAAAGTTTAATTGCCTCTTCTGCTTTACGACCAGAGCTTAATCGCTCTAAATTATTTACTCTTTCATTACCTTTAACAATGGTATCTCTATCATTTTCTATATTCTCTTCAAAAACGCTCTCAACTTTGTCAACTTTATCTTCAATAACATA
Source organism: Phocaeicola vulgatus (assembly GCA_022009975.1). Taxonomy (GTDB): domain Bacteria; phylum Bacteroidota; class Bacteroidia; order Bacteroidales; family Tannerellaceae; genus Parabacteroides. Next base: position 1,913,151 of record CP091733.1, read on the forward strand.
CAATTGTTGTATTTTCTTTTCAAGCTCATTACACTTTTCTTTTAAAGAAATATTCTCTCTTTTTGAATATGATAGTTTTTTTCTGATAGATATTCCTTTTTCTTGTTGTTGATTTTCATAGGCAGATTCTAATTGCTGTAATGTATTTTTTTAAATCATTCTGAACATTTTTCCAAACGATTTATTTCACTATCTTTCTGTTGAATTGTTTCTTCTAATGATTGGATTTGCACCTCCAATAAATGCATCTCTTCAGATGAAAAAATCGGAAGAGATGTTCTTCCTTGAATTTCTACTTTAGCTTCATCAAGCTCTTTTTTTAAATATTGAATTTCTATATTCGAATCATTTAATTTATTTTGCAACTGCTCCCTATCAATTTTTTTGCTGCCTGCAATTCTTGTTCTAAGTTAACTTTAATTATTTGTAATCCAGCTACTAATGTTTTTTTGCTTAGTAATATTAACGTTTACTTCTTCTATTTCTTCTAGTAATTGCTTATTTTTTTAATTTTTTCATCTTCAAGTTGTGATTGGAGAGACTTTTTTTGATTGTTTATAGTAAGCAACTTATCTTGATATTGCAAATTCTTTTTTGATAAATCATTCGTTTTATCGATCAAATCCGCATTTTCTCTCAACAGCCCCTTACAATTCTTGTCTGATTCATGAAATTGTATTTCTATAGCATCTCTGTCCTTTTTCAAATTATCAGATAACTGCTTTATTTCAATAAAGCGATTTTTCATTTTTTCAACTTGATGCATATACACTACTTTTTGCTCATTCATATCATGAAGTAGAGTAGCAAGATTCATATTTGCCACTCGTGCCTCTTCTTCATTTCGTATAGACTTTTTAGCAAGAGCATTCGCATCAAGTATTTTTGTCTCAAGTTCTGAAATCTTTTCCTGTACATCAAACCCTGCAAGGAAATTTATGATACTATTAATACAACCCATAATGTTTATTATCAAATTGATGAAATATAATATTCTGAATGTTTAGTAGGTAGCGATAAAAGTAGCCAACCTAAATCGCTGTTATGTGCAGGTGTAACGATTGCAACCGATTCGGGAAACTGTTGCATCCGTTTTGGGAACACAATAACTGCCACTAAAGATATTTTACGATAGCCTTTAGCGACAGTTGTTGATTTACTTATTCTACATTATCTTCAAATGTTGTTTTTAGGTTCTACAACTTTATGTGGTAGAGCTTCTTGACTCACTTCTTCGTCAAACATTGTTTCCCAATCTTCAACTTCAATAGATTGAACTTCAGGAATTGTATCTTCCTCATTTTCAATAATTGGTTCTACTTCTTCGGAAAATATGATATGAGAATTGAGTTTTTCCAGAGAATCAATGTCAATGAAATTTTTTAAAGATTTGTCTTGCATAATTGTTTTATTTTAAAAGTTCTTGTATCATCTTATCTACTTTTTTTCAAGGTTCTCCTTTGATATAAGTAGAGCACTGGACAATAGCAAATTGTCACGAACAGCTTTTATTGTCAATATTTCTTTAGGTATTTTGGGACGAAAATGTTCAATTGTTTGACTTATTGCGAATAATCGTTCCCAATTATTCGACTTTGTTAATCTTCATAATAATCCTCCTTTCTGTAAAAATATAAGGTCAATTGGCTCCATAGTTGACAAAAATCATTCTAAATACATGGATTTGAAAAAGCGTGGAGCCAGTTTGTCACTCGTTACACAATCTAAAGGCTCTCGCATTGCCCGACAAGTCGAAACGAGCAACACTGAAAGCCCCACGCAAGTGTGAATATATAACCTACTCTCCCAACGAACACGTAAATATTCGAATGGTATGAGAATAGTATATAATACACCTCATGAGGCGTTCTGCGTTGCTTTGTTTTTGACTTGTCGATGAATTTGCGAGATTCTTAGATTGTCAAAATCAAAGCGTACAAAAACGCCTTTTATCGTATATGTCATCCGCCATACTTCTGTCCAACCAAGACTTTCCGTATAGGTAGATAACGCAAAATTATAAAAAATACATCGAAAAAAACAATTCTATATTCCTTTAATTGTTATTGAGAACTTATTTTTTTCGACATACAATCACATATAAAAGGTATCTGTTCAATTGCAGAGCTAATTTGTCACTCGTTTCCCATTAGACAAATTTTCGTTTTCCTCTTCTTTTCAAAACAAGCAAAGCTGAAAATCCTTCGCCGATGCAAGTACATAACTATCCAACAAAACTTTTCCACATTGCTTTCTTGTTAATAAAAAAATTGAGGTTGCGAGTTTTTCAATCGTGAAAATCAATTAGGTATTTGAGACCGCTTTAACACCGTTAAAACACCATTTAAACGCCATTAAAACGCCATTAAAACACTGTTCAAACACATGGATTCAAAAACTTTTCGGCTATAAACGTCCTTGCTATTGGCTATACAATTTCCGCTATTAGGGCTTGTTTGGGACTTGCACCCATTAGAATAAGCTCATGCCGAGCATACCTTTAAAGGGGCTGCGCCAAAACATCCGTTTTGACACAACCCCTTTATTATCTATAAGATACTTTATCTATCACTTCCGATCAAAGACCTTGACCGTGGCAATTCTTATATTTTTTACCGCTTCCACAAGGACAAGGATCATTTCTTCCTACGCGCTTCTCCGAGCGAATCGGCTCACGAGTCACATGGGATTCCCCACCATCCATGCCCGGTTTCTCTGCACGGTAGCGGCTCATGTCCTCACGTTCTTCTTCTTTCGCCTGTTCAATCTGGATACGCTGGCGTTCCTCGGCAGCTGCTTGGATAGCGGCTGCTTGCTGAGCCAAAGCTTGAGCTTGCATAGCTGCACGGCGAGCTTCTATCTCTTTGCGTTCTTCTTCTGACACCTCACGAACTGGTATCTGTCCACGCATCAAGATAGCAACCGTCTTGCGGTTCATCGTATCGACCATGTTCTTGAACAAATTATAAGATTCCAACTTGTAAATCAAGAGTGGATCTTTATGTTCGTAGCTGGCATTCTGTACGGAATGGCGCAATTCGTCCATTTCACGCAAATGCTCTTTCCAAGCTTCGTCAATTGTATGCAGGACGATTGATTTCTGGAAAGACTTCACGATAATCTTGCAATCGGTGTCGTATGCCTCTTTCAAATTACAAGAGATATTGTACATTCGTTTGCCGTCAGTAATAGGAATCATGATGTTTTCATACATCGCTCCTTGGTTTTCAAACACCTGCTTGATGACAGGAGAAGCAACCTGCGACATACGATCCATACGTTGTTTGTAAGCCTTCAATGCAACATCGAACAACTTATCTCCCAACTCTGCCTGCTTCATTGACTTGAATTCATCTTCCGTGAATGGAGCCTCCAAAGCGAATGTCTTGAACAATTCCAATTTGAAACCTTCATAATCCAAGGTGTCGGCGAATTGCTCTGCAATGGCAAGAGATGTATCATAAATCGTATTCAACACGTCCAAACCGATGCGTTCACCCATCAAGGCATGGCGACGGCGAGTGTAAACCACGTTACGTTGTGAGTTCATCACGTCATCATATTCCAACAAACGTTTACGGATGCCGAAGTTGTTTTCTTCCACCTTCTTCTGGGCACGCTCCACAGACTTGCTCAACATGGAGTGTTCCAATACTTCACCCTCTTTGAAGCCCAACTTGTCCATCAAGCCTGCAATCTTTTCAGAAGCAAACAAACGCATCAAGTTATCTTCCAAAGAGACAAAGAATACGGAAGAACCCGGGTCTCCTTGACGACCGGCACGACCACGCAACTGACGGTCTACACGGCGGCTTTCATGACGTTCCGTACCGATGATGGCCAAACCACCGGCTGCTTTTACCTCCGGACTCAACTTGATGTCGGTACCACGACCTGCCATGTTGGTAGCAATGGTAACCGTACTGCTCTGACCTGCCAATGCAACGATTTCTGCCTCCTTCTGGTGCAACTTCGCATTCAAGACGTTGTGTTTAATCTTTCGAAGTGTAAGCATACGGCTCAACAATTCTGAAATTTCAACCGAAGTAGTACCGACCAATACCGGACGGCCTGCTTGTGTCAACTGGACGATTTCCTCGATTACGGCAGAATATTTCTCTCGTTTCGTTTATAGATACGGTCGTTCATATCAATACGGGCAATCGGACGGTTTGTCGGGATGACAACCACATCCAATTTGTAGATATCCCAGAATTCACCTGCTTCAGTTTCAGCTGTACCGGTCATACCAGACAACTTATGGTACATACGGAAATAGTTCTGCAAAGTGATGGTTGCGAATGTTTGTGTCGCAGCTTCTACCTTCACACGCTCTTTTGCTTCGATAGCTTGGTGCAAACCGTCTGAATAACGGCGGCCATCCATGATACGGCCTGTCTGCTCATCGACAATCATAACCTTGTTGTCCATGACAACGTATTCATCGTCCTTTTCAAACAAAGTATAAGCCTTCAACAACTGGTTGATAGTGTGGACACGTTCGCTCTTGACAGAGTAGTTTGCCAAGATTTGGTCTTTCTTAGCCTGCTTGTCTTCATCTGTTCCTTGGAAATGATCCAATTGGGAAAGTTCGGTTGCAATATCCGGCAGCACGAAGAATTGAGGGTCGTCTGAGCTACCTGTCAACAAATCGATACCTTTATCAGTCAATTCAACGCTATTGTTCTTTTCGTCGATAACCAAATAAAGCTCATCGGTTGCCTCGTGCATGTGGCGCATATTCTCGGACATGAAGTATTCTTCAGTCTTCAACATCTGTGCCTTCACACCCGGTTCGCTCAAGAACTTAATCAAAGCCTTACTTTTCGGGAAACCTTTATAAGTACGATATAATTGGATGTTACCTTCTTCCACCTCTTTCGGATCGCTGCTTGCCATCTTCTTTTTCGCTTCAATCAAGAGCTTCTGGCAAAGGTCCTTCTGCGCATTGACAACGATTTCCACATTCGGGCGGAACAATTCAAACAATTGTTCTTCTCCTCTTGGAATCGGACCGGAAATAATCAACGGGGTACGAGCATCGTCAATCAATACAGAGTCCACCTCATCGACAATTGCATAGTTATGTTTACGCTGTACCAAATCCTTCGGGCTGGTAGCCATGTTGTCACGCAAGTAGTCGAAACCGAACTCGTTGTTCGTACCGAATGTGATGTCTGCCATATAAGCACGGCGGCGAGCATCCGAGTTAGGCTGATGCTTGTCAATACAATCCACAGACAAACCGTGGAACATATACAACGGACCCATCCATTCCGAGTCACGTTTAGACAAATAATCGTTGACAGTAACGACATGCACACCGTTACGAGTCAAAGCATTCAAGAATACCGGCAAGGTAGCCACCAAAGTCTTACCTTCACCTGTTGCCATTTCTGCGATTTTACCTTTGTGCAAAACGACACCACCGAACAACTGTACATCATAATGCACCATGTTCCAAGTTATCTCACTACCTCCAGCCATCCAATGGTTGGCATAAATAGCTTTGTCGTCTTCAATTCTAACGAAGTCGAAACGTGCAGCCAAATCACGGTCAAAATCATTGGCAGTAACAACAACTTCAGGATTTTCAGTAAAACGGCGGGCAGTATCTTTCATGATGGCGAAAACTTCCGGAAGAACCTCTTCCAAGACAACCTCCATCTTGTCTGTTATCTCTTTTTCAATCTTGTCTACTTCAGCCCAGATAGCTTCGCGTTCTTCCAGCTCTTTGTTATCAATGCCTTCACGCAATTTGTCTACTTTGGCACGTTCTTCAGCCACATAATCCTGGATGTGCTGCTTGATGTCATCTACTTTTTTACGCAATTCATCGTTAGACAACTGCTGAATAGACGGATAAACGGCTTTGATTTTCTCTACATACGGAGTAATCTCTTTTAAGTCACGCTGGGACTTATTACCGAACAACTTCGTCAAAAACTCATTAAAACCCATAATTTATCAAATTGGCGGTGTATCGCTTCTCCCTGTTTTTATAGCAATGACACCGGATGGTTACTACTTTTTTTTAAAATATTCCGAGGATGCATCGTTTATCTTAACGATTCTGCACCATCTCTAAAAGAGGTAAAGTCTGAGAAGCGTTCGGAGGCCTGATTCTCAAGATATAGGTCACCGTCGGCGCAATTTCGGACGCTTTCACATCCCGATAAATCCGCTCCGGCTTAATCCCATTCCCGAAGAATACCAAAGGTGTTATAACGGCATTATTTCGTATGATCTTTACTTTCTCTTTCGGATTGTCATAATTGATTTTCCAGCCCGGCTGCAACTCGATAATCAAATCTCCTCGTCCCAAATGATGGGTTCCTTCACGGAATTTGGCTGTTCCTTCGTTCCAATCCCCAAATATCAAGCTATTGTCGGTCGTCACATGTTGCACGCCACTGAACTCTTTCAAGAACGCAGCTGACTTGTTTTGGAAATCCGCCAAATCCAATTTGGCATCTTCTATCGCTTTCTTGTTTAAATAGATTTGGTTGTTATAATACCCCTTCACCCAATTGGTCTGTTGTCCGTACAATGCCATCAAGTACATGTTCAGCAATGCGACACAACGCTTGGGATGAAACTCACCTCCGGCAATATAAGAATCCAAATCCTGAGAATACTCTTCTTCACTCTTATAATACCCTGAACCGGTGAAAACAACTAAAGTCTTGGACAAGCCTACTTTTTTGTCGATGGCATCTAAAAGCTGCTCGATATCTTTATCCAACTGGCAATAAGTATCCTGCACTTCATAAGAATACTCTTTGTTCATATTGCCCCGGTAATTGCCCGCATAATATGTCACCGACAACATATCCGGGCAGGCACGTGTGCCGAATCCGGCATATTCCAAGAACTGCAAAGCCAAACGGTTCACCTCCTTGTTGACAAACGGAGTCGTCTTTAAATTGGGATAGCAATTCAGCTCTTTTTCACTGAATGTATATTTGAAAGGAAGTTCGTCCAAGACATACGGGAAGGCTTTCATCTTTTCCAATCCCAGTGTGGGAGTCCACACCATCTTGTTCAAACGTGCAGACAGGGATTCCGTCCCGCTGTTATAACGGTCAACATACCAAGGAACACTCTTATAATAGGTAGTGGTCGCCCATTTTCCATTGGTATTATCTATCCAAAACGCACCATTTGCAGCGTGTCCGGCTGCCAAAATCGCAGCTTCCGGATTAGGGGCAATCGAATAGACATCACTTCTTCCCTTAGAAGCAATCTTCAACTCATCACCGATGGTTGAACTATACAAGGCTTTAGGAGAATAATTGTCTTTGGTATAATTGCCCAAATAAGATGGGTCGTAAAGGATAGAGGTCTCCTTCTCATTGTCAAAATCATACCGTTTACCAGACGATATGCCGTTAAAGCAAGGGTTGGAGCCTGTGAAGAGCGTAGCAAAAGCTGTCGCCTCGTCCACATTGGAAAACTCGAAATGGATATTCGAATAGACTTTACCGTCATTCAACAAACGTTTAAAGCCCCGTTCACCTAACGTATTATAAAAGTACTCGATATAATCTCCCCGCAACTGGTCTACTGTAATGCAAACCACCAGCTTGGGAACTTGCTGCTGAGCCTCTATATTGGTTACCGCCAATATGGCAATCAACGAAGATAATATTTTCCGTACTTTCTTATCCATTTATTATTTACTTACTTAAGTCGTTTCTCCTGTTGATGAAAACGCAGGATATAGGATGCTGACCGGACTCCCAACGTGATAATCAACGGAATAATGGCATGGTTAAAATGCTGAGGGATGAATCTCCAGCCCAACAACATTATCATTATCGCTGCAAAGTTAATAAAATGATAATAAAAAACCGCCTTTCTTCCGTTTTTTACCAAACTAAGCGGTAAAATAGAGAGTTGCAAAGGGTGCAACCATAGCATATTCCAGTTGGGACAGGTGCAAGGATGCTCCGATATGAAGCTAAGGAAGAAGAGGACCAACCCGCCTATTCCTGCCAAGGTAAAAAGCAAAATGTCATGCCATCTGCCTGCGTATCTTTTTCGATATTCATAAAAGGTCAAGGCCATGGATGCTATACATATAATAATAGCACAAAACAAAGGAGTAAGCCACTCCATTGGCAAATCTTCCTCTTCATCGGCTGGCACCACGATGGATTGCTGGACCAAAGGACGCTCATTCCCTTCCGCATCCACAATGACAGCAGAGGCGATTGCCTCCTTCATATATTCCGGCAAAAACATCATTTCATGCGCCGTTGCGACTCTGTCTGTCGGGCTTCCCAATGCCAAATCACAACCAAACGTCAGCCAAGGATGGTTGCGTGTGCAATAATTTATCATATCCCGGAATGTCTTTTCTTCCGGCTGCCAACGATAAACGATTTTGCCCGTGACATTCTCCTCTATCAAACGTACCGGACGAGTGGCGCAATTGTCAAAAAGAAATTATATCGGTAAGTCCGGTTTTGGGGTTCATAGTTCACACTCAAAGCCAACCAAAGACGTTGCGACTCCTCCGGTGACAGATTCAACTTCTGCTCGGTCACGCTACTTCCCCGCATCTGGTATTCAATCATATAATCGGAATAGCGGCAAGCTCCCAACATATAATCCGTCTCACCTTTTGCAAACCGGTAGATGAAATGGGGCTGTGAAAAGCTGAATATGCCATAATTAAAGACATAATCCAACTTATGTGCATCGTCTTTGACACGCAAAGCAGCATGGCCATACACCGTAAACACCTCTCCTTCATAAGGGGAACTGGTCAAGAGGCTAATCTGCAAACCTTCCTCCTCTGCCATCAAGGGAAAAGGAAGCAAGAGGCACAGCAGTGCGATTACCCACAGTTTCATCCAGCTTTTCATCTTATATCCTGCCATTTCTTATTTATCCCGATTATGACATCCTGTTTTTGTAGTCCTCATAGCCGAACTTACGAACCAAATGGAAACCTTCCCGGGGATTCCAAATGCCTATTGACGGGTGCGTCACTCCATTAAACATCGTTGTTTTCACCATTGTATAATGAATCATATCCCGGAAAACAATCTTATCTCCTATCGCCGGCTCTTTTCCTTCGTCAAAAGCCCAATCGCCATAGAAGTCTCCAGCCAAACAACTATTGCCGCCCATTCTCCAACGCTTCTCCCCTTCTTCCGGTTCATGCGCATCTAAGATAACCGGCTTGTAAGGCATCTCCAAGCAGTCAGGCATGTGGCAAGCAAACGACACATTCAAAAGCATCGTATTGATTCCGCCATTGCTTACTTTATCCTCGACTGTCGCCACCAAACATCCGGTGTCCCACGTAAAAGCACTTCCGGGTTCCAATATCAATTGCAAATGGGGATATTTGCTTTGGAACTCGTTCAAGATACCAATTAATTCATCCTCGTCATAATCCTTATGTGTCATCAAGTGCCCACCACCCATGTTCAGCCACTTGATTTGGGAAAAGAATTTGCCGAACCGTTTCTCTACTGCTGCCAAAGTCTGACGCAAATCATCGGGACGCGATTCGCACAAGGCATGGAAATGCAATCCCTCTATTCCTTCAGGTAGCTCTTGCAAATCTTCCGCCAAGACGCCCAAGCGGGATCCCCGGTTACAAGGATTGTATAAATCTGTTTCGACCGTTGAATATTCGGGATTGACACGCAGCCCGCAAGAGACCTTTGCCGCATGGGCTTTGTCGGCATAACGGGAGTACTGTCCCAAGGAATTGAATGTGATATGGCTGCTCAAACTTAATATCTCGTCTATCTCCTCAGAAGTATAAACCGGAGCATAAGTGTGGGTCTTTTCTCCATACTCTTCATAAACAAGACGAGCCTCCGCCAAAGAACTGGCAGTGGCTCCATCGGAATGCTGCTTCAATACAGGGAAAATGCTCCACATGGCATTCGCCTTTAATGCAACGATGACATGCACCTTGGTAGACTTCCGCACCTTATCTATCACCTCCATATTGGAATCCAGCATGGATTCATGCAGCACATAACAAGGTGAAGGAATGGAAGAGAAATCCCATTCCTTCAACAATTGTTCTTTATCTATCATACTTCCAAGTCTATATCAAACTTCTCAACCCAAGGCAATCCTTGTTCGCCTAATTCAGCCAAAAATGGATCCGGGTCGAATTGCTCGACATTATAAACTCCTGCGCCTTTCCATAATCCACGGACAAACATAGCTGCTCCCAAAGCTGCCGGAACACCTGTTGTATAACTTACAGCTTGGGTTCCTGTCTCTTTGTAAGCCTTCTCGTGGTCGCAGTTATTATATATGTAATATGTACGTTCTTTTCCATCCTTGATACCACGGATACGGCAACCAATAGAAGTTTCACCGTGATAATTGGAACCTAACGATTTAGGATCAGGCAACACTGCTTTCAAGAACTGAAGCGGAACAATCTTTACGCCGTTGTAATCCACTTCGTCAATACGAGCCATTCCTATATCCTGGATTACTCTCAAATGGGTCAAGTACTCTTGTCCGAATGTCATCCAGAAACGGGCACGCTTCAAAGTCGGGTAATTCTTCACCAAAGATTCCAATTCTTCGTGGTAGAGCAAATAAGAATCCCTTTTTCCAATGTTAGGATAAGTCAAATCCTTGTGAATCTCCAACGGTCCGGTTTTCACCCATTCACCATTCTCATAAAAACGTCCGTTCTGAGTAATCTCACGGATATTGATTTCCGGATTAAAGTTGGTTGCAAACGCTTTGCCGTGGTTGCCAGCGTTGCAGTCCACGATATCCAAATAATGGATTTCATCAAAATAATGCTTAGCCGCATAAGCCGTGAAAATTGCAGACACACCCGGGTCGAAGCCGCATCCCAAAATAGCAGTCAAGCCCTTCTCCTTGAAGCGATCCTGATAAGCCCATTGCCAGCTGTATTCAAAATGAGCCTCATCTTTCGGTTCGTAGTTTGCAGTATCCAAGTAATTGACACCGCATTCCAAACAAGCGTCCATGATGGTCAAATCTTGATAAGGCAACGCTACATTAATTACTATTTCCGGCTTGAAAGAGCGCATCAAAGCTACCAAATCCTCTACTTTGTCCGCATCCACTTGAGCCGTTTGTATCCGGTCACCTCCGATAGCAGCCGCTATTTGGTCACATTTTGATTTCGTACGGCTTGCCAACATAATGTCGGTAAAAACCGGGTTCTTCGCTACTTTATGTGCGACAACGGTACCTACGCCTCCGGCACCAATAATTAAAACTTTAGACATTGAAATTATTAGTCTGTTAAATTTGCAGAGTACAAAACGAGGACTCTGCGGACTCACAAGTATGCTTAATTATTTTGCGGGGTGAAATTACTATTATTTCCCGACATGACCATAAAAAAGCACAAGGAAATTCTTTTTTCACCAAAATAAGCGCATATCAAACCACTCAATCCTGAAAACAAATTCCACGTTATATTTTTTAAGGAAGAATGTTCTAATATTTAATTAATATACTTTACCTTTGCGATTTATTCATAGTTTCCAAAAGCATTTACAGCTTTCATACTATAAATCCAGAGGTCGAGAGACCTTGCCAACACATTGATAAGTAAATTAGAATGAAAAACGTCTCAACAATTCATAAGATAGTCGCAACCGGATTCGGATCGGGCTATTCACCAATCGCCCCAGGTACAGCAGGAGCAGCTTTAGCAGTCATACTTTGGTATGTTGCCTCCCTTTTCATTTCTCACGCGTATCTTACCGGAGCGACGTTGTTATGCGTGATTGTGTTCACGTGGTGGGGAATCATCGCATCTTCCGCTGTTGAAAAATATGGGGAGAAGACCCGTCAAGAGTGGTGATAGACGAAATGGTGGGTGTTTGGATTCCCTTGCTTGCCGTTCCCGACAACGATTATAAATATGGCTATGCTTTGGCAGCTTTCATCCTGTTTCGCCTGTTTGACATATTCAAACCTTTGGGCATCCGCCGGATGGAAGATTTCAAAGGCGGTGTAGGCATCATGATGGATGATATCTTATCCGGCATTTACAGTTTAATCATCTTATTCATTGTCCGATGCATTGCCGGTTGACCCACATGCTAAAAAGAGGCTTCCACAAAGATGGGATTTTCATGTTCCTTCGCGCCCAGTTCTCCTCACAGATATCCAGCGTGACCGACTTCCTTGTCACCATCCTGTGCGCGAAGCTATTCCATATATATTATGTATATGCAACGGGAATCGGATCCATCGTCGGGGGAATCGTCAACTGCTTCATCAATTACTATTGGACATTCAAAGCGAAAGATTGCAAGAAGAAATATGTCGTCATCAAATATGTCCTTGTTTGGATTGGCAGTTTCTTCCTCAACACTTGGGGTGTCTACCTCATGACTGAATCCATCCAAAGTTTGCCTTGGGTCCAAGAGACTTTGTCCCATTTCTTCGACGATATATTTTTAATCAGCAAGCTATTTGTATCTTTGCTGGTCGGTTGGGTCTGGAATTACAATATGCATCGCATTTTCGTCTATAAAGACTGCAAAATAAGAAGGCCTTTGCGGAGAAAGCAAAAGAGCCAATGACAAACAAAAGCAATTAAACAGAATAGAATAACAGAAAAACAAAATAGAACTGATATGAGTTTTAAAACGACAAGGGATTGGTTGCAACAGACCATCTACAAAATCATCGCACCCATCGTGCATGGAATGATTAAAATCGGCATCACGCCTAATGTCATTACGGCAACCGGATTAGTGTTGAACATTGTTGCCGCTTGTGTTTTCATTTATGGCGGCCTTCATGCCCAGGCAGACGACTACTCTTATGTCGGCTGGGGAGGAGCCATCATCTTATTTGCCGGGCTATTCGACATGATGGACGGCCAAGTGGCACGAATCGGCAATATGAAATCCTCTTTCGGGGCTTTGTTCGACTCTGTCCTCGACCGCTACAGCGAGTTGTTCACCTTTTTCGGCATCTGCTCCTATTTGACCCTCCACAATTACACCTTTGAAGCGATTGTGGCATTCGTTGCTTTGATAGGATCGTTGATGGTCAGCTATGTCCGGGCACGTGCCGAAGGATTGGGAATCGAATGCAAAGTGGGTTTGATGCAACGCCCGGAGCGTGTTGTGCTGACCAGCTTGGGTGCTGTTTGTTGCGGGCTTTATGCCCATTTCGCAGGCGGGAATCCGGCATTCAATCCTATTTGGGTATTAACAGTTCCATTGCTATTCGTGGCTGTATTCTCCAACATCACCGCTTTCGGCCGTTTGAAACACTGCTACAAGGTGATGAAAACGATGGATAACAAATAAAGGGCGAAAGATATGACTTTACCAACCCGTAAAGAGACAAGAAGCGTCCTTATCGGCACTCTCCTTTTCTTCCTGCTGACAGGTATATTCCTCGGGATTCGTCCGGAACACATCTACTTGATGGGATTGTTTCTGTTTCTTTTCTTTGCCAGCTCCTTTACCCGGAAATTGGCAATCGCCTTGATCCCATTCATGATATTCGGCATATCATACGACTGGATGCGCCTTATCCCCAACTACGAAGTCAATCCTATTGACGTGAAAGGATTGTACGAAGCCGAAAAGGCGCTGTTCGGCATCCAAAGTGAAGGGCAAATAGTCACCCCGAACGAATATTTCGCCATCCACAACTGGAAGGTGATGGATTTCCTTTCCGGCATCTTCTACCTCTGTTGGGTGCCGGTTCCTATATTGTTCGGCGTTTGGCTCTATTTCAAGGGCGAACGAGAGCTCTATTTGCGTTTGGCATTGGTATTCCTGTTTGTCAACCTCATCGGATTCGCAGGATATTATATCCATCCGGCAGCTCCGCCCTGGTATGTCATGCTCCACGGATTCGAGCCTGTGCTCAACACTCCGGGGGAAACTGCAGGGCTTGCACGTTTCGACGCTGTGACCGGCTTGGAGATTTTCGGATCGATATACAGCCGCAACGCCAATGTATTTGCCGCAGTGCCCTCGTTGCATTCCGCTTATATGGTCATCCCTTTATATTACGCCATCAAGGGCAAAAGCCATCCTTTGCTCATCGGGCTGTTCGCAGTCATATTGGTCGGCATTTGGTTCACTGCAGTCTATACGGCGCACCACTATTTGATTGATGTCCTCTTAGGCATCGCCTGTGCCCTTGTCGGCATCTTCGTATTTGAAAAAATATTACTGAGGACAAAATGGTTCAGCAAATTCTTTAATACTTATTATGGTTACATTCGATAACTATTCTAATTAATTTTGTATATTTGCCCAAAAATCAAGGGAGCAGGAGGGGAAGGATGTAAAAACTCCTTCTTTTACTGTTTTATTTTTAAAGAATAACTAAATACTTAAGTGTTATGAAATTTGTAACAAACGAAAAGCTTACTATTGTTGGTGCTGCCGGTATGATCGGTTCTAACATGGCTCAGACTGCTATTATGATGGGCTTGACTCCTAACATCTGTCTGTACGACCCGTATGCTCCGGGTTTGGAAGGTGTTGCAGAAGAATTATTCCACTGCGGTTTTGAAGGTGTAAACGTCACTTTCACTTCTGACATCAAAGAGGCATTGACAGGTGCTAAATATATCGTTAACTCCGGTGGAGCTGCTCGTAAGGCTGGTATGACTCGTGAAGACTTGTTGAAAGGCAACGCTGCAATTGCTGAAGAATTCGGTAAGAACGTTAAGGCTTATTGCCCGGATGTTAAACACATCGTTGTTATCTTCAACCCGGCTGATATCACTGGTTTGATTACATTGCTTTACTCAGGCTTGAAACCTTCACAGGTTACAACTTTGGCTGCTTTGGACTCTACTCGTCTTCGCAGCGAATTGGCAAAACATTTCAAAGTTGCTTTGGATGCTGTTGAAAACTGCCGCACATACGGTGGCCACGGCGAACAAATGGCTGTATTTGCTTCTACTGCCAAAGTTAATGGCAAACCATTGACTGACATCATCGGCACAGACGAATTGACAAAAGAACAGTGGGCTGAAATCCAGCAGAAGGTTACTAAGGGTGGTGCTAACATCATCGCTTTGCGTGGCCGTTCTTCTTTCCAGAGCCCGTCTTACGTTTCTATCGAAATGATCGGTGCTGCTATGGGTGGTAAAGCATTCCGTTGGCCAGCTGGTACATACGTATCTAACGACAAGTATGACCACATCATGATGGCTTGGGAAACTGCTATCACTGCTGATGGTTGCCATTGCGCTTCTTTGAACGGAACACCAGAAGAACAAGCTGCTTTGGATAAGAGCTACGCTCACTTGTGTGAATTGCGTGACGAAGTTATCGCTATGGGCGTTCTTCCTGCAGTTTCTGAATGGAACAAATTGAATCCGAATATCAAATAATTAAGGGTTTATAAAATAATAAAAGGGGCTGTGTCAAAACAATTGTTTTGGTGCAGCCCCTTTAAGGTGTATCAGAATTAGTAAAATGCAAGAAACCGGCAGGAGTTTACTGATGTAAATGACGGAGATTGAATTCCGAAAGCGACGAAGCGGTTTGCAATTATGAAACACCGACTTTTTATGCTAACACTAACTTACCGAAATGGGATTATTCATAAAAAAGCCATTGGCTGAATTGATAAGCGAAGCCAACGAAACAGGCAACAAATCACTCAAAAGAGTCCTCGGTCCTTTAAGCTTGGTCGCATTAGGCGTAGGCGTTATCATCGGGGCTGGACTTTTCTCCATCACCGGGGCTGTCGCAGCCAACTACACAGGTGCGGCTATCACCCTCTCTTTTATCATCGCAGCTTTGGGCTGCTGCTTTGCGGCATTATGTTATGCGGAATTTGCCTCAATGATTCCGGTAGCCGGAAGTGCTTATACCTATTCTTATGCAACCATGGGCGAATTGATTGCTTGGATTATCGGTTGGGATTTGGTATTGGAGTATTGCGTGGCAGCTACGACCGTCAGCATCAGCTGGAGCCGTTATTTGATAGTCTTTTTGGACGGCTTCGGGTTTGAGTTGCCGCAAGCCTTGACTGCCTGTCCGTGGGATGGCGGGATTGTGAACATTCCAGCTTTCCTGATTGTCGTCATCATGAGTCTTTCCTGATACGGGGAACGGAAGGCAGTTCCATATTCAATGGAATCATTGTATTCCTGAAAGTGGCAGTTGTCCTGACTTTCGTCATTTTAGGATGGAAATATATCCGTGCGGAGAATTACACTCCTTACCTTCCTGCCAATACCGGCACATTAGGAGAGTTTGGCTTTTCCGGAATATTGAGAGGTGCCGCCATTGTATTCTTTGCCTTTCTCGGTTTCGATGCAGTCAGCACTGCCGCACAAGAGACAAAGAACCCCAAACGGGATATGCCGATTGGAATCTTGATGTCGCTTGTCGTTTGTACTGTCCTTTATATCCTCTTCGCACATGTCATGACTGGTGTTGTACACTATTCCGCCTTTGAAGGGCATAACGGGATAGCTCCAGTGGCTATTGCCATCAACCACATGGGAAATGCAGATGCTAACGGAATCATCCAACCCGACTATCCTTGGATGAACCGAGCCATTGTCTTGGCGATCCTGTTCGGTTATTGTTCAGTCATCATGGTTACCCTGTTAGGGCAAAGCCGCGTTTTCTTGAGCATGAGCAAAGACGGATTGTTACCTCCACTCTTCTCACACATCCACCAAAAGTACCGGACACCGGCAAGGAGCAACCTGCTATTCATGGTATTGGTGGGATTGCTGGCTGCTTTTGTCCCGGCAAGTGTAGCAGGAGAAATGTGCAGCATCGGTACGCTTTTCGCCTTCACATTGGTGTGTGCTGGCGTATTGATTGTCCGCAAGACCATGCCTGATGCGCCACGTTCATTCAAAACGCCTTGGGTTCCGTTTGTGCCCATAGCAGGAATCGTCACCTGCCTCATCATGATGGTTTTCCTTCCTGCCGACACATGGATTCGCCTGGTTATATGGATGCTAATCGGATTGGACATTTATGTCAATTATGGCATCAAGCACAGCAAATTGGAGCACATGCAAGCACATCGGAAAGGGGAATCCGTACTTAACCTGATTGCCATCCTCCTTTCTGTACTTTGCGTAATCACCGGACTTTGGCACCAACAGACTGTAGGATGGAATGAGAGTCATACTTTGCTGATTATCTCGTTCCTATTCGCCTTCACCCATTTGGCTTATTACTTGAAGCGCATGAGGAAACGGCAATAGCGCAGCCAAATGAGTAATTGTTTCAATTAACAGGTACGTCAGAATTAGTAAAATGCGAGGCTCTGGGGGGAAGACCGAAAGCAACGAAGCAGTTTGCAATTATGACGTATCTTATATATTCTTGATACGACGAATCAACTCCTCCCCCAAAGCCGTCTTATCCTCAATATGTTTCAACACAGCCTTCACGAAAGTATTACTCTCGAAATCACCACGCACCTGTTCAAAATCTTGTCGCATTTCATCTTGCGATCCATCCACACCAAATCCAGTCTTAGAAGAGAGGGAGAATTCTTTCTTGGCATCTTCATACACCATCTTGTCCAATCCCACTACAGCTTCCTGCCAAGATTTCACGATGCGAATCACGTCTTGCGCAGTAATGGTTTCCGGATTTACGCCATAAAATTCCTGAATCTTATGATAAGCCCACGTCCATTCGTAGGTATAATAATTCTCGTGCATCTCTGCAAAGCAAGCGTTTATGGATTTCAAACGGTTAACAGTGCCGTCCTCTATTCCATCCAACAGACAATCTATCTCACTCTTCGGGGCAATCAGTCCGGAAACATCCACCCATTCTCCCACTCCGATTTCCGTATCGGGCTTTAAACGTTGACGAATCTCCTCATTGCTTTTAAAATCAATCTCCTCCAATCGTTTGATAATCGAATTACCCAAGAACTTATTAATGGCTATTTCATATAAACGGATGCCATTATTCAAGGATGAATTCTTGATTTTGGCACTCTGGTACGAGTAAATCTCCGAAATCTCTCCGATTACTTCGGAATTACCACGTCCTTAAAACGGTGTTAAAACAGCATTTAAACAGTGTTTTACCACCGTTTTTACGATGGATAAGCGATCACATCTCAGGACACAGTGTCTTTAATAATTCGCAAATCGGTGATTGCAATCGAGGTCATTTATCCGCTTCATCTCATCGGATGTCAGTTCGAAGTCAAAGACATCGTAATCTTCAGCAATGTGTGCGGCATTAGATGAACCGGGAATGGCAATGTTCCCGCTCTGCAAGTGCCAGCGAATAAGAACCTGATAAGGAGATTTGCCATGTGCCGAAGCTATTTCGGTAATGACCTCGTGTTTGGAAAGTGTACGAATACCCGTGCCGCGTCCGCCAAGAGGGAACCACGACTCCATGACCGTACCCAGCGGTGCGATGTGCTCCTTAACCGAACGCTCCTGAAAATACGGATGGAGTTCGTTTGAATGACGGCTGGTTTTATTTTGGCAATTTTCATCAAGCGGTCAATATCGGCTTCATAGAAATTCGAGATGCCTATAGAACGGATTTTTCCAGCCTCAACGCCTCGTTCCATAGCCTGATAAGCATGCTCGTCATCACGCGCAGTATGGTGCAACAGCAACAAGTCGATATAATCGAGTCCGAGTCGTTCAAGACGTTCGTCAACCTCTTCGTCTGCACGATAAAAGTCCGACGTCCAGAGTTTCGTCGTTACGAATATTTCTTCACGCTTGATTCCAAAATCCCGCATGCCACGTTGAAGTCCGCGTCCAACGCCACGTTCGTTTCCATAAATGTCAGCCGTATCGAAAAGGCGGACACCGATTTTCAAGGCATTGTACACAGATTCTTCTGCTTGTGCAGTAGAAAGCATGTAGGTTCCTATGCCGAAAATCGGCATTTCGTAACCACTGTTCTGTAGCACAGTACGAGTTTCGAAATTGAACGGATTGACGTTATTCGTATTTCCGTTTCATCATCTTTGTCGTTGCTTCCTCCAGGTTTGTTTTCTCCAGAATTTTCTACTCCAGGGTTTTCAGGCTCCTGAGCCACTGCATTTTCATGGCCGCAACCACACAGTAACATAAGACTCACGAATAGAATTGCATTTAATTTTTTCATTGTTCTTACCTTTTTAATTAATAATTTATATCTCGTAACCACAGTCCACGGCATGTGGCTTTACTTATTCTATTATAATGGTTTCTCCCGGTCGAATGATTAGCTTATTCGGTGCTGCGAAACGTTCGGCGGCATCAAGACTGAACATTTCACCGTTGCCGGTCGTGCTGTTGTGGTAGGGTATGTTATGGCGTGCACCTATCATCTCTGCGGCACGAGCTGCCTCCTCATTCCCCATGTTATATACTCCGTCTGTACAAAGAAAAGCGTAATCGATGTGCATATCCGACATCTCGTGCATTTGGTTGGTAATCGAAGTATCTCCCGAAATGTAAACTTTCCGTCCGTTGGCAAATGTCAGCACATAACCGACACACTGACGGACATCGTGATAATGGTTGAAGCCGGCCTCAACCGCTTCCACTCGTACATATCCAAGTTCAAACGTCTGATACTTGCCATCGATAATAGCATCCCGACTACGAATAATCCGACAATCGGGTTGTCGGTTCTGTACGCGTTCTATGGCATTATGGTCGAAATGCTCATGCGTAACGAGTATCAAATCTGCGGCAAGTTGGTATTCACCGGCATAGGGGTCAATATAGATGACCTTGTCCGTTTCCGTCACAACACGTAAACTACCCTGTCCCATATAGAGTAATTCTACAGTTTGTTCCTTGTTGTTGTCTTCGTTCTGAAGCAGTTTGTTTTGAACATCCGATTCAGAATGAAGGCAACTGCACATCAGTAATAATCCTGTAATTAAGATTGTAAATATCATTCGCATAATTTTAATTATTTGATTCGTCGGATAATCCGCGCCGGGTTTCCTCCGACAATAGTATCCGGTTCAACGTTTAGTGACAACTGCTCCTGCAGCGACTATGGCATTTTCTCCGACCGTTACTCCCGGAAGGATGACAGCGCGAGCACCGATCCATGCGTTGCGGCAAATATGGATGCCTTTGCAGCGAAGCGTGCGGCGGCTTGAAAAATCGTGATTAGTTGTAACCATTGCGACTTCCGGTCCGATTTGCACATCATCGTCAATCGTGATTCCACCGGCAGACATACAACAGAGGCCATGATTTATGAATACATTGCGCCCGATTTGCATCTGACACCCGAAGTCTATCTGCAAAGGCGGCGTAACGTATGTCCTTTCCGGCAACGGAGCATTAAGCATTTGTTCGATAAGCGGACGTAACGATTCAAAATCGAGTTCCGCCTGATTGATGCGCTGACACAATTTGCGGGTAACATCCATGTGTTCGACAGCCGGCATATACGAGGTATCAAGCATATCGACAGGTTCACCCATGCGTAACCGAGAGAATATATCCGTCTTGTTCTTGATCTCATCCTTGAAGTTTGTACATTCCCGTGCGAATTGCCGCAATCGTGCCGCCGTCTATAAGCAAATCGGTGCCGGTGATAAACGTTGCATGTTCGCCCAACAAGAAAGCCGCCGCCTCTGCTATCTCGTCAGAAGTGCCGGTGCGTTCTGCCGCAGAAGCGTCAATCATCTGCTGGTAGGCTTCGTCCATCACTTCAAACTCGTCATAGGCCAAAGGCGTTACAATTATGCCGGGGCTAATCGTATTGATACGCGCCTTTCGTTCTTTCCAAGACGTTGCGGCAGCTTTTTGCACCTGTAGATGATTTACGCGCTTTGCAATCATATACGCAAGCCCGGAGTTTTGCATCGCAACCTCTTTGATAAAAGAAAGCACTGTCAGTTCTTCTGTCGGAGTATTTATGATTTCATGTTCAATCTCATGGGGAATCGGATACATATATCCTGCTTGACTTGAGATGACGAGTCCCGCACCGCCCTTGGCCATAATCTTCCCGAAAGCATTGACGGCTTGCCCCGTACCTACCATATCAAGGTTCAGTATATGTTCCGGAGTCGCCTGATTCGGGGATGCACCCGCTGTGTCGATGAAACATCACATCTCCGAGAGAGGCGGCTTTTTGAGCAAAAGTCTCTATCGCCTCCTTCTCCAAAGCATTGACTTCCATCGTTTCAACATCGTATCCACTGCGCTGAAGGTCAAGGGCAACTTTCTCCAATATTTTCTCGTTGATATCTCCGAGAAGAATCTTCTTTCCGGCAGCCATACGTCTTATGATTGCTGTACCCATGCTGCCGGCACCCAAAAGCGCAATCACATTTTTATTGCTGTTCCTATCGAATATCATAATTTTATCCTCTGTAAGTTTTTACGACCCTAATCGTTCAGTTCATAATTGCCGAAACTATCACAAATTTGTTCGTAAGTCATCGTAAAATAACGCCTCTCTGCATCGAGTGCGCGTACTGCTTCCATCTCTTCATCACTCAATTCGAAATCGAATACTGCGATGTTTTCGGCTATATAATCGGGATTGTCCGTGCCGGGGATAACTGCAAAGCCTTCCTGAATATGCCAACGGATGATGACTTGCGCTGCTGTCTTGCCGTGCGCTTCGGCAATGCGGTTAATTACTGGATCTCGTAGTATCTCTCCGTGGCTGTCGCGGCCACCGAGCGGAAACCAGCTCTCCAACACGATATTGTTTTCTTTCAACCGTTTCTGCCAATGACGGCGTTGTGCATAAGGATGGCATTCTATCTGCATGGCGGCAGGTTTGATTTGTACATGATCAACCAAAGAGTTGAACAATTCGTCACTAAAATCGAAATTGCTGATACCGATGGCTCGTACCTTACCTGCTGCCACAGCTTTTTCAAGCTCGCGCCATGCGCCGACATAATCTCCGACAGGCTGGTGAAGATAAACAAGGTCGATATACTCCAGTCCCAAACGGTTCAACATCTTATCAATGGCCGGGAGCGTCTTACCCTCTCCGTATTCATTCGGCCACAATTTACTGGTAATCCAGATTTCCTCGCGAGGAATGCCGCTTTCACGCACTGCGGCTCCTATACTGCGTTCGTTACCGTAGGCGTGAGCCGTATCAATGTGGCGGTAGCCTTTTTTCAAGGCAGTAAGTACTGCGTTTTTCGAGACCTCACCTTCCGCCAGACAGAATGTCCCGATACCGAATTGTGGCATTGTCAATCCGTTGTTTAGAGTCATGCCGGGAACGACATTTACGGAATCCTTTGCCGATGCCAAAGATGAAACACCATCCGTATAGGCCGATGCTATCAGGCTACAACCAAAAAGAGCTGCAATCATTACTAATAAGTTTTTCATTGTTTTCATATTAAAATCGTTTTGCTGCAAAATTCTCAAATTATATCCAGTTTCAATTTACACAACTCACCGTTGTATTTTCATATTTTGCCGTCGTAGGGCAGTAACAGGCAATATGTGAAAGAAAAAAAGCAGTCTGTCACAATTCACTTTCGGTTCAAACCATTATCTTTGTATTAAATATTTTGCAGCTCAATGGAATATGACAGAAAACAGATTATATGATATATCCATGTTTCCCAAAGATGAAACGGCAATTTTTCACGAAGGGGATATCTTGTTGTTCAATACCCGTGCGGATAAATGTTTCCCATCTGAGTATGTTGGACGTTATCACATCCACATTTTGTGTTATTCCGGTAAGGCTCAATTCACCATGTCGGAGCGCGATTTTCTGATAAAGGAAAATGATTTCGTTCCTTGGACTATAGACTCTGAAATAAGCGATGTCTTATATTCCCCGGATTTTAATGCAGACTTTTTGTTGGTCTCACGCAATTTTCTGATAGAGAACAATCCTCAGACAGCATGGGCAACCAAAGGATATATCTACATTAAATCCAATCCGGTATTCAGTCTTGAACAAACAGACCTTAAATTGTTGCAAGCCGATTTTTCCCGATTCAGGGAACAATTATGCGGTAATACCCATATTTTCCGCAGAGAGATATTAGGTCGGCAAATGCAAATTTTTTTGTTCGATCTGTGGAATATCTATGCCAATGAGATCAATCGGCAAGAACAACTTTCTAACATATCAGCCAATCTTTTTTCACGCTTTTTGGATATGGTCAGGCAACGCGTCACGGAAAACAGGGAGGTAGGGTTTTATGCAAACTTATTGTGTGTTACCCCTAAATATCTTTCGGAAGTAATTCGGAAGGGAAGCGGAAAATCCGCTTCGTACTGGATTAACGGATATGCCACACAAGAGATAGTAACGATGCTTAAAAGCCCCGATATGACATTGTCCGAAATATCAGATCGTATGAATTTTTACAACCAATCCCATTTCTGCCGTTTCGTAAAAAAAATGCTTGGGGTATCTCCCTCGGAATACAGAAACGAATTGGATAAGAGACGTAATAAAGTATAAACTTACAAATCATAAAAATGGAAGAGTTCAGAATAGATATGCGAAAGCCCGAAGAAGCGGACCCGACAGAAGGCATCCGCTGCGCTCAACTGTGTTTCAAAATCAATCACACAATGCCGTATACCGAAGAATACGATGCTTTGGTCAAAGAACTGTTCATGGATAATATCGGTGAAAACAGTCGCATGATGCCGCCAATGACTGTAGTGCGTGGCAACAAAGTTAAAATCGGTAAGAACGTGGTGGTAATGAACAATGCCCTCTTCATGGCAGCAGGAGGAATTACCATCGAAGACGATGTGATGATCGCTGCCAATGCACAGCTTATCTCTAACAATCACGATTTATACGACCACCAAATTTTAATTTGTAAACCTATCCTTTTGAAGCGGAACAGTTGGATTGGAGCGGGTGCAACCATACTGCCCGGTGTGACAATAGGAGAAAATTCCGTTGTTGCAGCTGGAGCGATTGTTACCAAAGATGTGGAGGATAATACAGTGGTTGGAGGTTGTCCAGCAAAAGTAATAAAACGCATATAATCTTAATATAAACCATAAAGAGGCGGTTTAAAACGATTTATTCACAGGTTCACAGCCGTGCGAGTAGTCAAAGTTTCGCCTCACCGCACTTGCCTTTAGGTATTTACTTCGGAATTACCACCGTCTTAAAACGGTATTAAAACAGCATTTAAACAGTGTTTTAATACCGTTTTAAGAAGGATACTGTCCAAAGTTGTTGCCCGATAATTCTTCTTGTGCATCAGCAAAGCAACCTCTTCTAATCTACTTTTTGTAACTCTATTCCCTTCTCCCGGCTCTTCACCACATTGTCCAATTGAATCTTCCTCTTAGCGTTCTTACGCAAAGTATATCTCACCAATATCCAAGGGCGGAAGGAGTAATCCTTTTGCTTTACCGATGAAATGGAATGGTAGCTGTCGCCCACTGTCAACGTGGTCGTATGCAAAGGGGAATTCAAATACTGCAATGCTACTGCCACATAAAATCCCGGCAAAATGGTATAATTGATTTGTACACTCGAATAATCAGGAGCATGATATCGGGTACGGCTGATGGAAGTATAACTGTAATTCTGGTAATTGACATCCCCGACAAGCATCCATTTCTTATACGAAGCCGTAAAGCCCGCATTGATGCCAAAGAACTTTCGTGCATCTACACCTTCAAAGTAGTTTACTCCATGATATGCATTCGCATACATATTCCCCCAATTCCCTAAGCGGGCATTGACAGATCCTCCCAAATACAAATCTCCAAACTTCCCGCTGTTACGATATGTATTGACATATATGTCATTCTGGCTATATCCATACGGTTCTATCGCATCCGTCTTGAGACTTCCTTTTATATTAGGAGAAAAGTATAGCCATTTGTAATTCAATGTATAAGTCAACCCGAACGATTGAATCTGCATGGGAGTCAAGCCGGGATTTCCGATATTCCGCACCAAGGAGTCTGTGGAGACATTGTATGGATTCAACTGGTTGACATCCGGGGCTTCGTTGGTCAACGTATAATTCAATCGCAACGATTGAAGATGATTCAATACATACGTCAAACCTCCGGAGAGGCGGGGACGGACATAATTGGCAGACTCGTTTCCCGCTTTCAGCCAAATGCCTTCCACACCCAAAGATAGCATATAATTAAACTTTTTCCACCTGCCCACATAAGACGCATACAGGTATTCGTTCCATTCCCGATGATGGAATTTGGGAGCCACATCCAATGTTTGATCGATGTGGTCATTCAAGAAAAGGGTCTCGCTTCCTATATTCAAACTATTCTTGGAATCTATCTTCCATGAATAATCAAGGTTCAAAGTAGCCGACAGCCGGTTGTTATCATAAAGATAACGGTTATGATATTCCCAGTCCGGATATGACTCCATACGCAAACCCTTGTTCTTGTTTTGGTTTCATTGACAGCCAACGTCGTTTCCAAAGTTTTCTTGTCGGTAAAGCTATGTTTATGGTACAAACTTCCGGTATAAATATTGGATTTGTCCTTATTGGCTGAGGCAAACGAGAAAGATTGGCTCAAATCTGTTTCTAAAAATCCACTTCCTTCCGAATCCAATCCTGACATCCGGTTCCTGCCATACACATGAAACGCAAAGTAATCTTTCGGAGTGGATTTCCATTTAAACAGCAGTTCTCCGATAAACGACCGGGAATTTCCTAAAGTGGAACTTAAGCTCCGTTTTTGATAAGTATCACCTTGTTGAAAAAGATCCATATCACTGTCTTTGTGCCATGTCTTGTCAAATGCACCACGACCGTAAAGCGAATATTTTTCATTTCCCACTTCAAAATACAAAGCGGACATTTCCTGTTTGTCCGGCAGGTCATAACGGTTCATCACCTCAAAATAGCGATAGGGTTCTATCTTCTTCTTCAACTTGATATTCAGGATATGTTTCGCTCCTGTCCTGAGATAGCGGGCATCCACCACATCCACCACCTCTACAGATTCTATATCTTTCGGGTCAATCGGCGCAATGCCTGAATTGACTGCTATGCCGTTTATCAGGACAAGCGGTTGCGTCCCGTCTTCCATCTTTACACTCTGCAAAGCGTCGTTCGATATCAACCGGGGGATTTCACGCAAAGCCAAGAAAGGATTCCCGCTGTTCTTTGCCTTTTCAGTCAAATAAAATATTTGCCCCGTTGCCGTCCGTTTCACCAAATCTCCACGGTTGCCCGTGATTTCAACCTTTTCCAGCTCCACACTCATCTCCGGGACCAGCGAGAAGACAAAACGCTGGTTCTTGTTAATCGTCCGTTTCTCTTCCAAGGATGTGTAGCCAAAAAACGAAATGGAGAGGTCATACGTTCCCGTTTTGATTTGCCGGATGGAAAATGCACCATTCGCATCCGTCAGGGCAGCGGCATATATGGAATCTCCTATACTTAACACCACTTGTGCACCCGGCAGCTGAACGTTATTCTCGTCTGTCACCTTCCCGGAAAAGGTATGTTGAGCTGACACCATGGGAATCATCAACATACATAAAACGATTGTCATCAATCCTGTCTTCATGATCTTTGTATTCATTGTCCGATTGTTCTTCCAATCAGATAGTAACATTATTCTTCCATCTTGTTTTATGATGTATCTTATTATCATAAATAACGGAAGCAAAGGTACATCTTTTTTTTTTTTTACAACTCCGGGTTACATTTTTTCAATACTTCAGCAAGTTTTCATCTAAACCCATCCAATAAAAGGTTATGAGCTTTTTCCAAAAAGCATACTACCTTTTTCCAGAAAGCTTACTACCTTTTCCAAAAAAGCATGGCAGCGTGTCATTATTGCAAACGGCAGCTTTGCTTGCAGGATTAGGTCCAGGCTATTTATCATCACAAACCGATAACTATCTCATTATAAATGTTTTTCAATTTTACTAATGGTGGCATTTTAAAACATACCGTTGTTTTGAAAAAAACATTGGACGTTTTTGAAAAAACATTGGACGTTTTCAAAAATTCCTCGTGATGTTTTTGAAAAAACAACGGTATGTTTTTTTCGATGTTTCCGACATGTTTTTTCAATAGGTCGGAGGGGCTTTTTACCCAATAAATACGCTGTAGTGGATAAAAAACCGATTTTTATCCACTACGATGCTATTTTGTAGATAAAAACCGGAAATATCATTCGTCCCGCTGCATTTCTCTAACCCTTTCTTAACAGATCCGTCGCTGCACTTTACGATACGGGAGCTATTGATAGAGAAGAAACGGAGCACCCTCACATCTTGGACTATCTCCTTGTGTCTGAAGTGCTTTATTCTCAATGAGCGAAACTATCACTTCACCTCTAAGCGGAACTCCTTGGCCATAGACGGGAATGACGACTCCCCTTTCAAACGGAGAGCCACCTTTTGGGAAACCAAATTATAGTCATCCCAAGAACCGGCTGAAATCATCATCATGACATGACCATTTTCCGACATCCATTTGACCGGGAAGTTGGGTTGGTAATCCCCGTAAGTGCCCCAATTATCGTCACGATGGAAAACCCGCCAAGGTCCCCAAGGTTCGGGAGCCTCATAAAGCGTCAATTGCGAACGGGATGCTTCCGGATATCTCATCTGGTGGATTGGACGCGGATGCAACTCCTCATCCACAAAGCTGTAATTTCCCATGATATAACGCTTGATACCAGGGTTATACGCCACATGGTTGGATCCAGTCATTTTATAATACCGGAACACCAATTGGGCATCCTTTTCGTCATGGCTCCAACGAGGTTCGGCTGGATTGCTTGAAGCGAAGAACTCCCAAGCGTCACGCTGCAAGATTTTATCCTTTGGCACACGACCCAACAACATACCGTCGTTGTTTTCCCAATAGCTCTGGTTATCATCCTCATCACAAGGAAAATAAGCATAGACATAACCATCACGCGCCCCTTCATATCCTTTGCCAAACTGCAAGAAATGGCAGGAAGACAAACGACCTTCAAAGAAATGGAACGGAGTGGCATGGTTGTCAAAAGTCAAACCTCCATCTTTCGACACCGCAATCCATCCAAAAAGGTTGTGCTGGCGGCGGAAAAGCGGATTGTCCCCGTAGTTCTGCGCTTCAAAACTCATGTACAACGTGCCATCCACATCCAACAACCCGGAAGGCTTCACTCCTTCCAAACGCTTGTCGGCGACAAGCAACGAATCGTCCGGCGTAGGAGAAGGGCAAATCATATCCATAGACCACTGCCCCACCTGTGTCAAATCTCCCAAGTTGAAGCGGCGGAAAGTACGCAATCTCCACACATTCACCGTACAGCCTTTATTATCACCCGCACCCAAATAGATGTTATCATCTTTGCCCCAAGTGAGCGGCCACATATCTCCTTCACCCGAATGGTAACGATAACGGTCAAACAAAACCTCCTCAATCAGTTCCGATGGCTCGTAAGGAGGAATTGCTTTCGGATAAATGTAATAATCCGCCTTCTGTCCATTCGCACAAACGCAAGGTTTGATTTCCCGATCTTGGGCAGTCATTGTAGAGGACGCAGCCAAAAGCAATACGCCCAAAGAAAATAGATACTTTTTCATCTGTTCAGTAAACATTTTATTCAATGGAAGCAAAATTAAGGAATTATTCTTTATGGCTAATGAGGTTGGTAAAAGTTTCTGCTATTTGAGAAAAGACATAAAAAAAGGAACAATCTGGCAATGTGCCAAATGTTCCATCCAATCTATGGGGCTGTACCAAAACAGCTGTTGGCAATGATGACACACCTCCGAATAACTAAACTACTTAAATTCTCTTTAAAATACAGTTTTATTTATTTCGCGTCCAACTCCAACGCATTCTCCAAACGGCGAATCTTCATATTCAACATTTGGCACATAAAACCGTTTTTCATAGAATGATAACGTTCCAACTGATAACGCAAAGCTGCCAAAGCTTCCATCATTTTTCTATTATTTTCCATATTACATTGGTTTTATACCTCACGATTGAGGCGGTTAATACTTAAACTAAAATTATATATACTCTTATCTCATTACCTAACCACAATGCAAAGATAGGAATAATCTCCGATTATATGTTATAAAACATACGAAATCATTTCGTTTTTACCATTTTTTAATTATAAAACTGATTCTCAAAGGCTGAAACAGCCCGATTACCAACTTGTTTTCACAAAAACTTACTACCTTTGCCGTAACATATAATGATTCAATTAGAGTTATTTCATTGTGGACATTAAAGAATTATCATCACTTTATTCTTCGCACCCGACGATTTCCGCACTGCTACAAATCGTAAGCGAAGGCAAAGACAGGAATATTTCCTTAAAAGGACTGAGCGGCTCCGCTTCAGCCATGACTATCGCAGCTCTTTATGCAAAAGGAGGCGGCAATTTCATCTGCCTGCTGAATGACATGGAAGAGGCTGGTTACTTTTATAACGACCTGAAGCAATTGACGAATAGCGACTCGGTCTATTTCTTCCCTTCCGCCTACCGCAGGGACATCAAATATGGCCACATCGACCCAGCCAATGAGATCCTCCGAACGGAAGTGTTAAGCATACTGCAAAACGAGCATCCCAAGTTCATCATTGTTTCTTATCCGGAGGCGATAGCGGAAAAGGTCGCAAGACAGGAAATCTTGAAAGAAACACCTTGCCGCTGAAGGTCGGCGACACGGCAGACATCATAAACATCTCTAACGCATTGGACAAAAACGGGTTTGAAGCGGTGGATTATGTGTACGAACCGGGACAATACGCGCTTCGTGGAAGTATCTTGGACGTCTTTTCCTTTTCATACGAATATCCGTACCGCATCGACTTCTTCGGAGATGAAATAGAGACAATCCGCACATTCGACGTGGAGACGCAATTGTCCAAAGATAAACTGGATTCCATCCATATCGTCTCCGAAGTGAGTAAGAAAAACGCATCCGGCGGCTGTTTGTTGGGTTCGCTGCCTAACGACACATTATTGGCTGTCCATGACTTGAACTGGTGCCGGGAGCGCATAGGAGCCATTTGGGAAGAGGAACCGGTGGTTGCCGATGAAGAATCATTTGCCAATGCGGATCTTATGCATGCGAAATTGGTGCCTTGGGACGAGTTCATGCACGACGCACTCAACCTCCGCAGGATACAATTCGGGTTGCACACGGCAGGAGAAGCCAACGCTACCCTCAATTTCCAAACGGAAGCGCAACCAATTTTCCATAAGAACTTCGACATGGTGAGCCTCTCGTTCCATAAATACTTGGACGAAGGATACACCATCTATATATTAAGCGACGTGGAGAAGCAAGCTGCCCGCATCCGCGCCATCTTCGAAGATAGGAAGGACGATATTCCTTTCATTGCCGTCAACCGGACGATACATGCGGGATTTGCCGACAGCCAACTGAAAATATGCTACTTCACCGACCACCAGCTCTTTGACCGCTTCCATAAATATAGCCTGAAGAGCGATAAAGCAAGGAGTGGAAAAATCACCTTGTCCTTGAAGGAACTGAACCAATTCACGCCCGGTGATTACATTGTCCATATAGACCATGGGATCGGACAATTCGGAGGATTGGTGCGTATGGAGGTGAATGGCAAGATGCAAGAGGTGGTCAAGCTAATCTATCAAAACCATGATGCGATATTCGTCAGCATCCATTCCTTGCACAAACTTTCCAAATACAAAGGAAAAGACGGGGAACCGCCCAAGCTGAGCAAATTGGGGACAGGTGCGTGGGAGAAGATGAAAGACCGCACCAAAAAGAAGGTCAAGGATATCGCCAGGGATTTGATTCTCCTCTATGCCAAACGGAAACAAGAAAAGGGATTCGCATACAGTCCGGACAGCTTCTTGCAACAGGAGCTGGAAGCCAGCTTCATTTATGAAGATACACCCGACCAGATGAAGGCGACAGCCGAAGTGAAGTCGGACATGGAAAGTGCCCGGCCGATGGATCGACTCATCTGCGGAGACGTGGGATTCGGTAAAACGGAAGTGGCTATCCGTGCAGCCTTCAAAGCGGTGACAGACGACAAACAGGTGGCTGTGTTGGTGCCCACGACAGTATTGGCGTTCCAACACTACCAGACTTTCAAAGAGAGGCTGAAGGAATTTCCGTGCAAGATAGACTACATCAGCCGTGCCCGCACTTCCACCCAAATCAAACAGATATTGAAGGAGGTGAAGGAAGGAGAAGTCAACATATTGATCGGAACCCACCGAATCGTCAGCAAAGACGTGGCATTCAAAGACCTTGGGTTGTTGATCATCGACGAGGAACAGAAATTCGGTGTCTCTGTCAAAGAGAAGCTGCGCCAACTCAAGAGCAACGTGGACACATTGACCATGACTGCGACACCAATTCCCCGAACGCTCCAATTCTCACTCATGGGCGCAAGGGATTTGAGCAGCATCACGACTCCACCACCCAACCGTTATCCGGTCCAGACAGACGTGGAGCGTTTCAATCCTGAGATTATCCGGGAAGCCATCAACTTCGAAATGAGCCGCAACGGGCAGGTGTTCTTTATCAATAACAGAATCCAGAACATCTACGAAATAGAGGCTTTGGTCAAACGGGAAGTACCGGATGCGCGCATCTGTGTCGCTCACGGACAAATGGAGCCTGGGGAGTTAGAAAAGAAGATTTTGGATTTCGTCAATTATGAATACGATGTGCTGATTGCGACAAGCATCATCGAAAGTGGAATCGATGTGCCAAACGCAAACACCATCATCATCAACAATGCCCAGCAGTTCGGATTGTCGGATTTGCACCAGTTGCGAGGCCGTGTGGGAAGAAGCAATCGTAAAGCCTTTTGCTACCTGCTCTCTCCGCCCCTAAGTTCTCTGACCCAAGAAGCCCGCAGAAGACTCCAAGCTATCGAAAGCTTTTCTGAGTTGGGAAGCGGCATCCATATTGCCATGCAGGATTTGGACATCCGTGGCGCAGGGAACATGTTAGGAGCTGAGCAAAGCGGCTTTATTGCCGACTTGGGGTATGAGGCTTACCAAAAGATTTTGGAAGAGGCTGTAGACGAACTAAAGAGCGACGAGTTTGCGGATTTGTATGCAAGCCTCAACGACTCGCCACAAGAGAGCAAGAATTATGTACGGGAAACCTTCATCGAAAGCGATTTGGAAGCGATGTTCCCGCCTACTTATATCCCGAACGATTCGGAACGTGTCTCCATTTATAGGGAATTGGACAACATGGAAAGGGAAAAGGACATCCAAGACTTCATGACCCGGCTGAAAGACCGATTCGGGGAAATTCCGCCAGAAGGCATGGAGTTAATCCGGATTGTGCGCCTGAGAAGGATGGCACGATTATTAGGCATTGAAAAGATTATCCTGAAACAGGGACAAATGAACCTTTATTTGGTTTCATCCGATGAGAGTGCCTATTATCAAAGCCGGGCATTCGGGCAACTATTAACATTCATCCAAAAGCATCCCCGCATCTGCTATCTGAAAGAGAACAAAGGGAAACGGAGCATCGGCATTAAAGAGGTGCGGACGGTTGAAAGGCTTGCAATATCTTAGAGGAGATGGAAACACTATAAACAGAATGCCAAACAAAAGGAGCCTTCCCAATCATCACGACTCAGAAGGCTCCTAAAAATCTAAGTAACAACTTTTGTTAGTATCCCTACATTTATGCTTTCTTCAAATTAACAGACTTAAAGAATATCGCAAACAGAATCAACAGCACGAAGGATGCGATTGCTGATATAGCGAAGACGATAGGCCAGTCACAAAGGCTGCCCGCACGGAACGTATGAATCAGCCAGCCGTTGAACAATGTACCAATCAAGAAACCTATTCCCCAAACCAAGAAGAACAGGAGCCCTTGGGCTGTCGCTTTCATTCCTTCAGGAGCTACGTTGTCCGTATAAACTTGACCTCCGACATAGAA
Source organism: Phocaeicola vulgatus (assembly GCA_022009975.1). Taxonomy (GTDB): domain Bacteria; phylum Bacteroidota; class Bacteroidia; order Bacteroidales; family Tannerellaceae; genus Parabacteroides. The sequence goes on from CP091733.1 coordinate 1,945,979, forward strand.
AAGGCCGAAAATCAAACCATGGACGATAATTCCTACATAATAGAATGCTTGCATGTTTGTCTCTGCACCCAAGTAAAAGGCGGCATAACGGATTGTCAAGGCAATCAAACCAAATATCAATGTCTTCTTGATTCCTGAACGAAGCAGGATGGAAGTAGTAATGACCAAGAAGAACATTTCAGCAAACTGACCCAAGTTCAATGTCACCGTAATATATTGTACGTTCACCTCTGCCAAGATAACGGAACCGTAAACATGGTAAAGCGTAAACGGAATGATAGACAAGAATGTCAATATCATAAAAGTGCGGTAATTGCGATCCTTCATAATCAAAGGAAAGACGCTGAAACCGGTGATATCCATAAAAGAGGGGCTCTTTTTGGAAGAAGATGGCGGTGTACTCGGCAATGTCAAATCCACAATGGCAGCAACCACACAAACGGCAGCACCACAATACATCGGCAAATTGGTGTCATCGAACGCCGACAAGTTAAGCACACGGAATGCAACCAAACTAAACACACCGGAAGCGACCCAACCAATCGAACCGAATAAACGGATGCGCGGGAATTGTTCAGCTGGAGTATGGTGCATAGCAATCGTACTTGTCAAACTCTGAGTTGGCATGTGGCAAAGCATCGCTCCGACCACACAACCCATCAATGGAGCAAACGCAGTCTGCTGTGCAGCAAATACAAGGAAAACTGCAGTTAAAAGATTCAATACAGAAAGAATCTTCTCCCCGGAGAAATAACGGTCCGCAATGGATCCGATAAAAGCAGAAGCCATCGCTCCAATTGCCATTGAACTCAATATAAAAGACATTTGGGAAGGTTCGAATTTCAATCCATTCTGAAGATATGCTCCTAATGGAACCCACCAAACAGCACTAAGCATGTACTGCAAAAACATCATCAAGCACAACTGCGCCTTTGTTTTTAAACTTGCACGTTCAACCATGTTGTTCATAACAAAAAGATTTTTAAGTTAAATTAAATTGATATCGCCTTTCATTTTTTTGACGACGCACAAAAGTAACAACTACCATACGATTTATATTTCGATTCAATAACAATAATTTTCAACTATGTAATAAAATCAAAACTAATTACTCGTATGATACAATTTTGAATGACGAGGCGACAAAATAAAATATTAAAACAATATAATAATAAAAGAAATGCAAGATTCACCCTTTAATATGTTGTTCGTACAGCAATTCTTTATATATTTGCATAACACAATATTAAAAATATACCATGAACGCAAACCGGATATGCCTTTACATATTATTGCTAATTTCCATTCCTTTTTGCTTTTTGCAAGCCGAGGATGCCAATTTGCTTTTCCACCATTATCAAGTCGAAAATGGGTTAAGCAATAATATGGTCACCGCTTGCGTACAAGACAAAGATGGATATATATGGATTGGCACAAGAGACGGATTGAACCGTTTTGACGGCTATAACTTCAAAGGGTTCAGGCAAGATTCGGACAGCCACAGTTTGGGAAGCAACTGGATTTCCTGCTTGGCGTGTGATTCCACCGGTAACCTTTGGGTCGGGACCTTATCCGGGTTATATGAATATATTCCCGAAAATGAATCATTCAAGCATATCCCTTTCACGACCAATAAGAGCATCACCGATTTCAAATTTGACAAACAGAACAACCTTTGGCTTCTGTTAGATGGGAACTTGATAAAATACAACAAGGCAACCAGCGAGTTTAAGACATTCACCCATCACGGAGGACAAGCATACACCTCTTTCTGCATCACAGACAACAACCAAATATGGATTGGGGACATGCAGGGAGACATTTCTCTATTTGACACGGAACAGGAAAGCGTGAAAGTATTCAATCTATTTGACAAACACCTGGCATTTCCCCTCAAAAAATACGCAATGTCTATCCATCTGCCTATTCCCATAAACTTTATGTCGCATACGAACACGATGATATTAAAGTATTGGACACCCAAACGGGAGTTTATGAAGATTTGGACATTCAAAAAGTCAGCCAACTCACCTTCCTCATCAGTTGCCTTTTGGAAAAAAGCCCGGACGAACTATGGATAGGAACGGATTCTGGCTTGTTGATTTACAGAATTGACAAAAAAAGCTGCAAAAGAATCCAACCCAACCTGCAAGACTCCCAATCTTTGTCCGGTCATTACATTTCAGCACTATATAAAGATGAAAGAAATGGCATTTGGGTTGGCACACAGCAACACGGCATCAACTTCCACTCCCCTTTCCAGCCGTTCAAAGTCCATTATCCGGGAGACAGTAACAACACGATGGTGGGAGAATCTGTGCGGGACATTTGCTGTGACACCAATGGCAACATCTGGATTGGCACGGAAGATGCGGGCATTAATTGCTTCAACAGGGAGACCGGTTCCTTCACCAACTATCGTCCTATTCCAGGAGGGAAAGGTTTGTCCCACACCAATATCAGAGGTTTGGCAATCCAGGATGAACAACTATGGATTGGACATGTCATCCACGGGATTGACCGCATGGACATCAAAACGAGGAAGATAATCAAGCACTATCCATTGCTGAAAGATTCCACGACGACTAAAAACAGCACAGTGTATTGTATCAAAGTTATGAGAAACGGACAAATATATGTGGGAAGCAGCGATGGCATCTACCGGTATAACTTGGCAAAAGACAAGTTTGTCCATTTGCAGCAATTCCCCTCCTATTCCGTCAGGTGCATTTATGAAGATGAACAGGGGCGCATTTGGACAGGCATGTTCAACCGCAGTTATTATTTCAACCCCTACACCAACACGGGAATGTATTTGCCTTATGACAAGCTCAATACGCAACGGCATAATTTCGTGAATGACATTTGCCAAGATATTTCAGGGAATATGTGGTTTGCTACACACGAAGGCGTTATCAGATACGATTTCCAGACAGGCGAATCCATCCATTATACGGTAAAAAACGGAATGCCCAGTAACGTGGCTTATAGGATTTTACCAGACAAACAGGGGAAACTGTGGATTAGCACAGCCAATGGGCTGGTTTGCATGAACAGGAAAGCAGAAATCACTACATTTACAGAGGGACAAGGGCTCCTTTCAAGGCAGTTCAACGAGAACTCCGCTTTGAGTGCCCCGGACAGCCTCTTCTATTTTGGTTCCGTGAAAGGATTCATCTACTTCAATCCAACCCGGATTTTGCCCAAAGAAGAGAAGTTGGATGTCCATTTAAATGAACTGTACATAGACTATGACCAAAACAAAGGGATTATTTTGAATATGTCGTCTACTTCCCCGCACAAGAAAGTGACCCTGAACCATCGTGAATCGACGTTCAGCATAAACTTTTCAGCCCTCAATTTCTCAGCTCCGAACTCCATCCAATATGCATATCGGATTGGCAATGCGGATATGGAATGGACTCCGACTTACGAACGGAACACTGTCTATTTCACGGATATGCAACCGGGGAAATATCTATTTGAGATAAAAGCTGCAAACCTCTCCCATCAATGGAGCAATGATATCACACAATTAGAAATAGAGATTTGCCACCTTGGTGGGAATCCATCTATGCCCGCCTGACGTACACATTGGGAATCATCCTGATCCTGTTCTTCTACCTTTATAAATGGAGGGAAAAGACCAAGAGAACCTTGTCATATAACATGAGGCTGTTTGAAGACCAAAAAGAGAAAGAATTATACCAAGCTAAGATTGATTTCTTCATCAATATCGCACATGAAATCAGAACTCCTTTGACACTGATTAAAAGTCCTTTGGAGAAACTACTTTTATCCACGGACATGAACGATTCCGAAAAAAAGAGTTTGTCGCTCATGGATAAAAATGTCTCCCGTTTATTGGCATTGGTGAACCAGCTCCTTGATTTCCGCAAAACGGAAGTGGAAGGATATAAACTTAACTTTGTCCGCACAGACATCATCAGTTTGCTCAAAGACCAGCTTCGCTGTTTTCAGGAATTGGCAGAGGAAAAAGGGAAAAACATCCATTTCACAAGTGAAAACGAAAGCATTCCTATCTTTATCGACCGAGAAGCCATCACTAAGATATTCACTAACTTGCTATCCAACGCCATCAAATATGCGAATAAAGAAATCCATATCGAGGTGGTTGAAGAGGGGAACAATCTGAAATTCATCTTTTCCAATGACGGGAAACCTGTGCCGGACGATATGAAAGAGAAAATATTCGAACCATTCTACCGGGTTTCAGATTTAGAGAATCCTAAATTAGGAACGGGATTGGGATTGCCTTTGGCAAGGTCTTTGGCTGAGATGCACCAAGGTTCGCTTCAATTGTTGAAAGAGGACAAGCAATACACAACCTTCTGCTTGATCTTGCCGAAGCATTTGCCCGAACGGGTCTCTACGGAAGAAGAGAGAGCAGAGAATACAGAGAAGGCGAGTTATACATATAATAAAGAGAGAGCTTCCATCTTGATTGTGGAAGACAATGCCGACTTGCGGGAGTTCATCGCCGAAGAAATCAACCTCTACTACAACATCTTTACGGCAAAGAATGGCAAAGAGGCACTCTGCATATTGGACAACACGAATGTGCACCTTATCATTAGCGATATCATGATGCCCGAAATGGACGGGTTGGAATTACTGAAGCAGATTAGGAGTATGGACAAATACAGCCATATCCCTATCATTTTGCTGACTGCCAAGACAACCGTCCAGTCCCACATGGAAGGATTGAAGTTAGGAGCCGACGCTTACATAGAAACCTTTTTCCACAAGTTTGTTGATTGCCCAGATATCCAACTTGCTATCCAACAGGACCAACATCAGCAAGTTCTATTCTTCGCATCCAGCTGTGGAGACCGAGTTTGCCAGTTCGCCTAAAGATAATGAATTCTTGGAAAAGCTGAACCAAGTCATCATTGACCACTTGGGAGATCAGACCTTGGATGTTTCCAAAGTAGCAGAGCTGTTGGGCATAACAAGACAAAGTTTGTACAGAAACTAAAAACATTTGCGACCAGACGCCCAATGAGTTAATCAACAAAAGCAGGCTAAAGAAGGCTGCCGAGTTATTGATAAAAGGAGATATGCGCATTTATGAAATATCAGAAGCGTGTGGTTTCAAGAATCAATCCTATTTCTGGGTCGCATTCACCAAAAGGTTTGGATGCAGCCCTTCACAATATGCCAAAGAAAGGAGGATTGACGAAAACAAAGAAACTTGACAGGGTCTATCTTATCGAAAGATGATGTTAGACATAATCAATAAAAACGAATTTCAACTGAGTAGTAATTTAATATAAGGAGTTATTATGGAAAATAGAAAATTAAGAATGGGTATGGTTGGTGGTGGTAGCGATGCTTTCATTGGAGCTATTCATCGCCGCGCCGCTTTCATGGAGAATCAAATTGAATTGGTATGTGGTTGTTTCAGTGTAAACCCTGAAATATCCAGAAGTTCCGGACGCTCATACTTTTTGCCTGATGACAGAATCTATGACTCTTATGCCGAAATGTTTGAACGTGAAGCAGCGTTGCCAGAAGGTGAAAGAATGGATTTCGTGACAATCGTCACTCCTAACAAATGGCATTTCGAACCAGCCATGATGGCTTTGGAAAGAGGATTCAACGTGGTTGTGGACAAACCTATGACATTCTCTTTGGAAGAGGCAAAATTACTGGAAAAGAAAGTAGAAGAAACCGGATTGACGTTGGCTTTGACTCACGTATATTCTGCTTATCCAGCTGTAAAGGAAGCCAAAATGCGTATTGCCAATGGTGAATTAGGAAAGTTACGCAGAGTCTATGTTGAATACACACAAGGATGGCTTTCTGAAAGAATCGAGTTGCAAGGTGGGAACAATGCGGGATGGCGCACGAATCCTAAATTGACCGGAAAAGCGGGATGTATCGGGGATATCGGTACTCACGCTTGGCATTTAAGCGAATACATCACCGGGCTTAAGGTGGAACAAGTTTGTGCCGACCTCCATTCATTTGCTCCTGGAAGACCAGTGGACGATGACGGTGCAGCTTTCCTCAGATATGAAAACGGAGTGGCTGGTGTCTTGACCGCTACACAAATTGGAACAGGCGAAGCGAATAATATCCGCATCCGCATATATGGAGAAAAAGGAGGATTGGAATGGCAACAGATGCAACCCAACACTCTTACTTTGAAATGGGGCAATCGCCCTGCTGAAGTATTGCAAATCGGCAACAATGGTTATCTAAGCGATTTGGCTCTCTGGAATACAAGAACTCCTGCCGGACATCCGGAAGGTTTCATCGAGGCTTTCTCTAACATCTATAAGAACTTCGCACTGACTGTCAGAGCTAAGAAAAACGGTGAAGAACCGACAGCTGAAATGTTGGACTTCCCGACAGTCCATGACGGAGTAAGAGGCATGCAGTTCATTGAAACAATGGTTACAGCAGGCTATAACGATGAACAAAAATGGCAAAACTGGATTGAATAATCCGAATCCATCATAAAGAGGCGGCGTGCCATAATTGCAAACTGTTGCGTTGCTAATCCTGACACGCCCCACTTTTCACTAACTCTATACGTAACAACTGAAAAGCAATCCAAAAATCCTACTTATTAATATCAACCAAATGAATAACACAAACGGACATCCAAAAGGCATTTATTTGCTCTTTGTCACAGAAATGTGGGAACGCTTCAGCTACTTTGGAATGAGAGCGATCCTGACATTATATATGGTCCAAGCTTTACTTTTAGACAAAGAATTGGCTTCCCAGATTTATGGTAGTTATACAGGAATGGTCTATCTGACTCCTCTCTTGGGCGGATACATTGCCGACCGCTATTGGGGCAACAGGCGTTCCATATTGACAGGCGCAATATTGATGGCGATAGGACAATTCACTCTATTCATCAGCGCTTCCAACTTTCAGAATGTCCCGTTAGCCAAATGTTAATGATTTGCGGTCTGGTTCTACTGATATTGGGAAACGGCTTTTTCAAACCCAACATTGCCACCATGGTCGGACGTTTATATAAAGACGATGACAAACGAAAAGATTCAGCCTATACCATATTCTACATGGGCGTGAATGTCGGGGCCATATTAGCACCATTGGTTTGTGGATTTTTAGGGAACACCAACCGGCCTGAAGATTTTAGATGGGGATTTTTAGCCGCTTGCATAGGCATTATGATAGGCGGTGTCTTTTTCCAAACACTCAACAAGCGTTACCTCGTTTCTCCGGATGGAAAGCCTATCGGAACCAAACCCGAACCAAAAGATGAAGTTAAGTTGGAAAAAGCATCATCACAACCGAAACAATATCTTAGTATGCGAACCATCTCTTTAGTCGGTTGCATCCTGTTGTTAACTCTAATATTTGCTTTCGATTGGAAAGGAACTTATGCGACACCTTTCGGGGAAGCCGACTGGATTGGTTCCCTTATTTATGCAACGACAATAGTTGTGCCGGTATTCATCATTACGGACAAGTCGCTGACTTCCTTGGAGAAAGCATATTGGCGTTATCTATGTCATCTCCTTTTTCGTCATCTTTTTCTGGGCGGCATACGAACAAGCAGGAGTCTCACTGACCTTCTTTGCCGATGAGCAGACGGATAGAATGATTGGCAATTGGGAAATGCCCTCATCCTATTTCCAATCTTTCCCTGCCATCATGGTAGTGGCGATGTCGCCTCTGTTCGCTTGGTTATGGCCATTCATGGGACGACACGGCATTGAACCGAGTCCCCTCATCAAACAAGCCTTCGGCCTTCTGTTTTTAGCGATAGGCTATTTGATTATTGCCTTTGGCGTAAAAGATGTTGACCCCAATGTCAGAGTAAGCATGTTTTGGTTAACCAGCCTATATTTGCTCCACACCATCGGAGAGTTATGCCTCTCTCCTATTGGTCTGTCTATTGTCAACAAATTGTCACCCGCAAGATTCTCTTCCTTGCTGATGGGTGTTTGGTACCTCAGTTCGGCAGCAGCCAACAAGTTTGCCGGAATGTTGAGCGGTTTCTATCCAGAAAACGGAGTAAGCAAAGTTTCTTAGGATATTCCATCAATAACTTGCACGATTTTTTCATGCTCTTTGTGTTCATCAGCGGCACGACTGCCCTCGTCATGTTCCTAATGGCAGGCAAACTAAATAAGATGATGAAATGAAATTTGAATAGACATAGGTCATGCTTTTCAGATTCAAGTATTTTTATTTTTTCAGCCTAATGATAAGTGCTTTTCACCTAGGTGATAAATGCTTTTCATTTAGGTGACAGGGCTGACGCATTACTTAATTCTCCGGTGACTTGGCAAAAAATATTTCCATAATAAAAAAAAAAATGGCTACCTTTGTAGCCATGCAGTCTGTCGGTCTGCCGCTCATCTGTACAGATGAGAGGAAAGTCCGGGCAACACAGGGCACCATACTTCTTAACGGGAAGCAGGCCGCAAGGTTTGAGTAGCATAACAGAAAACAACCGCCGGTGTCTTATGGCACAGGTAAGGGTGAAAAGGCGAGGTAAGAGCTCACCGGTTCTTTGGCAACAAAGGATGCCGTATGCCTTATGGGTTGAAAGATCATGTATATCGGCGCATGTAGGGCGGCTCGTCCGATGTCGAGGGGTAGATCGATAGAGCTTGTTGGTGACAACAAGACAAGATAAATGGCAGGCACTCGTTGCTTTTGGCAACGAGCACAGAACCCGGCTTATAGACAGACTGTTTCTTATTTTTTCCACCATGGCTACTGAAGAAAAGAAGAAATTTGGATTAAGGCAAATTCAAGCCTTCCTGAATTGGACCATCCATTTCGTCACATACGACATTTGGCGTATCACTGAAAATGAGATGTCTGGTCTGAAGGTGATTTATATTGACATCATCAAGACTATCATCTTAGCCATTCGTGGATTCCGCAACGAGAACCTGCAAACTCGCGCTTCCGCACTGACTTATAATACCCTTTTATCCATTGTCCCGTTATTGGCAGTCTTGTTAGGGATAGCCAAAGGTTTCGGGTTCCAAAATGCTGTGCGTAATGAGCTGATGAACTATTTTCCCGGACAACAAGCGGAGTTAGACAAAGCTTTCGGCTTCGTCGAGAGTTATTTGGCGCAAGCGCAAGGTGGAGTTATTATCGGAATCGGATTGATTATGCTTTTCTATACGGTCATCAACCTGATTTCCTCCATAGAAGATGCCTTCAATGATATTTGGCAAATCAATAAGTCCCGTACTTGGTTCCGTAAGATTTCCGATTACTTGGCTTTGTTCATCATCATGCCAATCCTGATGATTTCTTCCAGTGGAATGTCCATCTTCATCTCCACGCTTCGCAACACCTTTTTAGATCAATACCTGTTCCTGACACCATTAGTCGAACTGATATTGAACATCACGCCTTATGTCTTTACTTCATTGGCATTTACAGGATTATATATCGCTCTGCCCAACACAAAGGTGAAGTTCTTGAATGGACTGATTGCCGGTATCATTTCCGGATGCGCCTTCCAGTTCTTCCAGTTGGTTATATAAGCGGGCAGATTTGGGTGAGCAAATACAATGCCATTTACGGAAGTTTCGCCGCACTGCCTTTATTGCTTTTGTGGTTGCAATTATCCTGGTTGATATGCTTGTTCGGTGCAGAGTTGTCATACGCTTCGCAGAACGTCAAGAAATTCAGTTTCGAGAGGGACAGCAAAAACATAAGCAGACGCTATTATGATTTCCTGACTCTTCTGATTACATCATTGATTGTAAAACGTTTTGCCAAAGGAGAAACGCCTTACACAGCAGATGAACTCTCCAATAGCAACCGCATTCCTATCCGTATAACTACTGAAATATTATATAAACTGACGGAATTGGGCATCATCCAAGAGGTCGTTATCGGAAATGATGTCAGGATTATCCATTACCAACCCGCAATAGACATAAACCAACTAAGTGTAAGCTATTTGTATGACCGCATGGATTGTCATGGATCAGAGAATTTCAAAATAGACACTTCGCAGTTATTCAACAAAGAATGGAAAACGTTATTGCTATTAAGGGAAAGCATCAAAGAAAAGGGAGAACACATCTTGCTGAAGGATCTGTAAGAGCCTTCCGAATTTCCATTCAAAAACTTGCACAAGTCCGATATTATTCCGAATTTAGCATTATATTATTATTACACAGACATGGAGAAACAAGGCACTATATTAATTGTTGATGACAACAGAGCCATTCTAACAGCCGTACAATTGATTTTGCGGAATTATTTTGAGACTATTTTAGTTCTTAATAATCCTAATTCTTTATTACAGACATTGCATACTCATTCGATAGATGTTGTTTTACTGGATATGAATTTCAAAGCAGGCATCAATAATGGAAATGAAGGATTATTCTGGCTGGAAGAGATAAAGAAAAACTGTCCATTCACCCAAGTTGTCTTGTTCACAGCTTATGCAGATATAGAGTTGGCTGTAAAAGGAATGAAAAAAGGTGCCAATAATTTCATCGTCAAACCTTATGATAACCAAAAGCTCATAGAAACATTGGTTTCTGCTTACCAACAAAAGATAAAACTGCAAGGGAAAACTGGGAACGACAACTCAGAAAAGGGGGAAAGCGGAATGTTCTGGGGAAACAGTGCTGCCATGCAACAGCTGAAAAGCCTTATCCATAAAGTGGCATTGACTGATGCCAATATCCTTATCACGGGTGAAAACGGGACAGGTAAAGAGATGTTGGCACGGGAAATACACCTTCTCTCCAGAAGGAAAGAGGGACCGATGATTCCGGTAGACATGGGAGCCATTACGGAAACACTGTTCGAAAGCGAACTATTCGGCTATGTGAAAGGTGCTTTTACGGACGCACGTGCCGACCATGCGGGAAAGTTCGAAGCAGCGAATAACGGAACCCTTTTCTTGGATGAAATCGGGAACTTGTCCTATCATCTACAAGCCAAACTGCTAACAGCTCTTCAGCGCAGGTCAATTGTTCGTGTGGGGAGCAATATTCCTATTCCTGTAAATATCCGCCTGATAAGTGCGACAAACCGGAACTTGGAAAGCATGGTGAACAAGGATGAGTTCCGTGAAGATTTATTATACCGAATCAACACGATACACGTGGAAATTCCTTCCCTCAGGGAACGGAAAGAGGACATTGTGCCTTTGGCAGAAATATTCATAGAGAAGTATTGTACCATTTACAACAAGAAGATATTGGCTTTGGATGATCAGGTCAAAGAGAAGTTGCAGGAACAAACTTGGACTGGAAACATACGCGAATTGGAGCATACGATTGAGAAAGCTGTGATTATTTGCGACGAGCCCGTCCTAAACAGCTTCTGCTTCGATTTCCAAAACGCAAGTGAAAGAGGAAGAGAACATCCACAACGAAGAGGTGCGGACTCTGGAAGAGATGGAATGCCAAATGATAAAAAGCGCAATGGAAAAGAATGAAGGGAATCTTTCATTGGTGGCAAGTCAATTAGGCATTTCCAGACAAACGTTATACAATAAATTAAAACGATATGGGCTTTAAGAGACCTTTATTCAGCCTGACAATCCTAATTATGCTGATTATCGGGCTTACAGCATTGAGTACATGCTTTTTCCTTTGGGAATATTGGACTCTTTTGCCTGTCACCATACTTTTTACCATCTTCTCCTTGATCAACATCCGGAAACTATATAAGCAAAATGCCATGAAAGTTTCCTTCATGTTTGATGCCATCAACAACAACGATTACTCTTTCAAGTATGCAACAGAAGGACATGGAACCGATGATAAATTGGTCAGCATGTCCCTTAACCGGATTACCCAAATATTGTTCCAAGCAAAAGCAGATGCGATACAGCGGGAAAAGTATTACGAGGTGATATTGAACTTTGTAAAGACGGGAATCATTGTCATAGATGACAACGGAACTATTTGCCAATCCAACGACGAAGCTTTCCGATTATTAGGCATATCAATACTTACGCACATCAAGCAATTAGCACAAATAGATGTCCAGTTGGTAAATATCCTGAACAACATCCAAGCGGGAGAAAAGAAGCAAATCTCTATTTCAAACGAAAGAGGGCTTGTCACGTTGTCCCTTCATGCTTCAGAGATAGAGCTAGGGATAAACATGTGCGCATCATTGCGCTGAATGACATCAAAAACGAAATGGAAGAGAAAGAATTGGATTCATGGATAAGGCTGACAAGAGTCCTGACGCATGAAATCATGAACTCCATCACCCCTATTACCTCATTGAGCGACACCATGTTGGCAATGAATGAAGAGATTCCAACCGACATAAAAGAGGGTTTGCAAGTTATCAGCTCCACAGGAAAAGGATTGATTTCCTTTGTTGAATCTTATCGCAAGTTCACTCATGTGCCGACTCCCAAACCTTCGCTCTTTTACGTTAACCAATTCGTGGAACGCGTCATCCAATTGGCACAATACCATCATCCATCCTCCAATATAGAATTCAAGACAGATATAAAACCGGATGACCTTATCTTGTTTGCCGACGAGAATTTAGTGAATCAAGTTGTCTTGAACCTATTGAAACGCCATGCAAGCCATCGGCACACAACAATCCGACAGCTGGATTCTTATAAAGGCTTATTGCGACCCCGATGAAAATGTAATCATGGAAATCAGCAACAATGGTCCGCTTATCACTCCGGAAGAAGCGGAGCATATTTTCATCCCGTTCTTCACCACCAAAGAAAATGGTTCAGGAATCGGGCTCTCCTTGTCTCGCCAAATCATGCGGGTTTCAGGAGGAAGCCTCAACCTCAAGAATCCTTCGTCATCGGCTTATACTACATTCATACTGACATTCCCGGCATAACAACAGCCTTACCACTCGATGAATTTACCACGCTCGCGGCGTTTCTGCAATTCCTCTTGAAGATAGCGGCGACGGTCTTTGCTATATAACGACGGGCAAAAATGTTAGGAACGGCAACTCCCAAGGAGATACACAATATAATAAGGGCAGAAGTGATTCCATTATAAAAAGCAGCGGTCAACTCTCCCACGACTCCGTGCAAGTTAATGAACGAAAGCAAAGCCCTATACATCAGCACTCCCGGAATCATCGGAATAACAGAAGGAATGGTCAGCACATGATTCGGTACATGAAACCAATGGACTGCTTTCACTGCAATCAAACTAACGACAAAGCTTCCCATAAAAGAACCGACAATCGGACCGTAGCCTAATTCAAAATTGACAAATTCCGTGTACAAACGGCAATGACACCGCCAATAGCCACAACCAACAACAAACGTTTTTGGATATTAAATATCATAGAAAAACCCATCGCTGCAATAGCTGCCGCCACTGCATAAACCCAATATGAATCGTGTGGTGTCATACTCAATTCGGAGAAACGCTGGTCTATCAAGACATCATTCATGACCAGCACACGCAACGCAAAGGCTATTCCAAAAGCCAAAGCTCCCATCATCATCGCAGTATTGGCAGCGCGTGTCATGCCGACCAACAGATGATTGTCCAGCATATCATCCACAAATTGATCAATGGAACACCTGGGACAATAAAAAGGGCACAAGCCAACAAGGGATGATAAGGTGTAGATGACCAGCCGGAAAAAGAGGACAAATAGGCTAAACAAGTGGATAAAAAGGCGGCTATTGCCATACTCATATACACATTGATGCCAAATTCGATGCATCGTAACCGGGCTCGGAAGCCTAAAAAAGCACAAATGGATGCTAACAGAAAGGCTACCCAGTCGCAGCCGAACAATTTGCAGAAGCCGCCACAAGCGAAACCTGCTCCTATAGATACGACAAGAGAACTAAAGTTGCGAGGTTTATTGGCTATCCTTTCTAACTCAGATTCGTATTTATCCAACGAATAATCCTGCTCGATGGCACGCCACGACAATTTGCTGATAGCGGACAAGGTGGTCATGTTAATACCATGCTTCTCGCATTTCTGGAATTTGGAAAAAGAGTGAGCCTCATCACTGACATTCACCATCATCATGCTCCAGCGGATGTCTATATGCAACTTCTCTTCCGGTATTCCCAAGAAAGCGGCGACACGTTTCATATTCCGGTCTATTCGGTTCGTATCGGCAGCACTTTCCATTAATAATTTCCCTGTACGCAAAAGTAAATCCAATTTTCGCCTTAGTAGCAACACTTCCTGTGTTGTCATCTCTCTGTTTTCTTCCATAAATCCTAACCTAAAACTCATTAAATCGGCTACAAAATTACAAAACGGAAAGGAAATACCAAGTATGCATTCGACAAACAACAAGTATTTGTTTCTTTCCTAAAAAAACGACAATTGCTGTTCAAAGGACTATGGATAGAGAATCAACGCTGTTTTAATTCATCGAATTTACGTTATTATACAATAAAAATTCGAACAACAAGCAAAGTCAAAGGAAAGAGGTATAAAAAGAAATAGGGTGTAACCCATTGAGCTACACCCTATATTCCTATTAATAGTTATCGTTGTTTACCGATACTTACTTGACCTCCTCAAAGATAATCATTACTGAATATCAATACATTATATATTGCTTGGTACAGATATGATTACTTTGCTCCAGTTACTACATATTTAAGCCTTAGAAAAAGCAGAAAAACCGCCACAGGAAAACTTTAACTTAGTTTAACTATGCTATTTTGTGTGATTTCTGTTTTCTCTTGTTTTCAAATAGTCTTGGATATTTTCTCTTGTTATGGTTTTGCTTTCAAAAATCACTGATTACTATGTGATTGCAAAAATACACCTACGATTTGTCTATCGTTTTTTATGAAAATCTATTGTACCTTTGCATAGGGAAAATAAACAATAATAGGTATGAAGCAAAAACAAGATATACTTCACTCTCTGATAATCGAGGTTACTATGGTGCTATTAGCTTCAATGATAGCGTTTCAAGTATGCAATATGCTTGGAATACGAATGAGTTTGATTCCATTAGTTATGGTCATCGGATATGTCATACAAAAACTACTACACCATCTTTGCATTATCTTAGCAAGGTATCTTGTTGATGCAATTCCTCCATCATTGCTAATATCTGTCAAAAAGTGTGTGAGTAAAAAGACACAGCCTTTAGCGTATTCACCTACCTCAAACAATGAAGAAGTCCAGAAAAAGCGACTGGAGCTATTTCATTATGAATACCAACGTGAGCAACAACAATACCAATGGCAAAAAGAAAGAGAAGAAGATGAAAAATTGAATGCTATCCTGAGATACACACGAGATACATTTAAACGGTTTGATTTGGAGGAAATAGAGATTTACCAAATATGCGAATCTGTCCGCTATTTTGCAATTAACCGTCAAGTGCTTTCTGCAACCGAAATTCATATCAAGAAGCGCACGTCCCTCACTCAAATCTCGTTGAAGAACTTTGCTTGGAATATCGCTTTTCAATATAATATAGGTAGAGATATGACTACATCATTTGTAATGGCGACATTTGCAGAGTGGTTTGCCAATTCCACATTTGATACTGTTAGAAAGAATCTGCGTACAACCACAGGACGGCATAAGATTGAAATAGACGAAAATATTTTGGCAAAGTACAATGTGCAGACCCATTAGCAAAATTAAATTTATGCATGTTTCGCATAATAAGATTAGGCCAACCCCTTATCATATATGACATTCAATAGTTCGTTTGCTAGTTTGGTATCTGAAATTTTAATGATACTGTCTTCTTCTGTTGAATATCCAAGAACATTAACACTACCATACCAGATGGCCGTTTTATCAATGATACAGGCGCATAACGATAGTTTTGGAACAATCCTTATGAATAACCCTTGATTCTTTAGATACTCGGTTTGTTCGTTCTCGGTTGTTGTAAAAATAGCAACATCAATACCATTTGCCTGAAGTTCAAGCAAGTTTTTTATAAGCGCGTTCCGCTCTACACGGTAAAGTCTTGGAGATGATATTACAACAGATTGATTTGAGCTTTTCAATTCTTGAACAATGGGATAACGGAACGTATTCCCATTGAAGATTTGCCCTTCACACGATGATAAATGCAAGTCCTCAGTCGCATCAAATAAAGTCGATACTTCTTTCGTAAGAACACGATAACCAATGGCTGAATATCCCTTTAGCCGTTTACGATACATACTTTCGCACACAGGTTCGTGTATGTCAATATAATCATAAATGCGAACATCTGTTTTACCTTCATTCTCTCTATGCAATCGACCTGCATATTGGGCAACCAATCCTTTCCACGAAATAGGAAGAGCAAGAAATAGTGTATCAAGCCTTGGATAATCAAAGCCCTCTCCTACATATTTCCTGTAGCGACTATTACAAGAGGAGCGTCCCGTGGAATATCCTGTAGTTTTTGTATAATTTCACGTTTATGTTTGCTCGTACCCTCTCCTGTAAGTTTTATAACATTAGCTACTTGTGGTTCAAGCATTTTCGTAATCAACTCGACATGAGAAGTTCTACTTGTCAGTATAATTGGTGTACGACCTGAGGCTACTGCGTTAAGAACATCTTCTATGATGAGATTATTTCGCATCTCAGATTCCGCAAGTGATTGTGAGAGTGCCGTAAATGTATGTTTGTCGTCTGTAACGGGTCGATACGAAGTAAACCTCGGCACAAGATAACGTTGAAACGATTGTTTTTGTATCTGTGCCTTAGCATCAACTGAAAATCGAATCGGGCCACATTGCATAAAAATAATTGGCTGTAGTCCGTCTTTGCGAATTGGAGTGGCAGTAAGCCCATAAACATAATGAGCCGTAACGTGTTTTAGAACATTTTCAAAAGTTATTGAAGATACATGATGACATTCATCAACAATAACCATTCCGTAATCTTGTACAAAAGACTTGACTTCACCATCTTCAAAGCAAGATTGCATAAGAGCCACATCAACAACTCCATGCAATGTATTTGAAGTTGAATCAAGACTTCCGACTGGAGAAAAGACTTTCTTTCTACCACGTTTCTTAGGTACGTTATCCTCTATGAAATCAATATCAAGAAATTCAGAAAGGCGTTCGTGCCATTGCATAAGCAATGCTTTAGAATGTACCAAGATAAGTGTATTTATCTTTCTTTGGGCAATCAATGCTGCCGCTGTAACAGTCTTTCCAAAAGCGGTTGTTGCCGACAATACTCCATTTGTATGGGGCATAAGTGAATTAATGGCTTCTAACTGCTCATCACGTTCTTTACCCTTAAAGGCTATCGCAATAGATTTGCCATGGTTGGTTTTATCAATTATTTCATAATCAATACTTAGAGAAGACAACATGGCTATTATAGCCTCTTCGCACCCCCGAGGCATAACAAGAAACTCATCATTGAAATCAGCGCGACAGATAATGCGTGGAATGTTATATGTTGAAATACGCATTGCCTGCTTACTGTAAAAATCAGGATTCTTGAAGGCGGCAAATCGCTTCAACTGATTAATCACCTTGCTGGAAATTGAACTTAATGGGATATAAATATTGTCGGATTTGTTGATTTTAAGTTTACTATCAAAGTCTGTCCATGCGACTTCTTGTACAATAGGTATTTCCCAAGGCTTTGCTTCCGAAGATGTGGCTAATGCTCCAAAATCCTCTTGTTGATGTTCAACCAACAATCTATCCACGACACATTCGTCAATTCTCTTGACATTGTACAAATATGCCCATTGGTCTTTGAATGGAAGAAATTTATCATCAACAAAAACGCTGTTTCCCACTTTTCTTGCTCCACCTTGTAATGGTAGTGCTATTAGATTTCCAAATCCTCCTTCCGGTATTCTATCTTGGTTTGGAAAGAAACGGTCGTATGAATCAAAAGAAATTCTTCCATTCCGCTTCATAGCTTCCGTAAGAATGATATTACCAAACCGTCTCACTTTAATAGCTGGAATCGCATCAGTGAAGAAGACCCATACATGTGCTCCATTTCCAGACCTTGAACGCTCAATGCTACATGGGACATTCCAATCTCGACAAACAGAAACGAATGCCAACACATCATCCTTATATCCGTGAGTGCAGTTTGTCATCAAAATCAGCGCACAGAAAAGAGCATTTATTATCCGGAGTGATGACATACAGGCCGATAACATCACATCCGTTTTCGTCTTTACCTTCCAAATGACGATATATGTCTTGGTTTGTCAATGACGCAAAATTACGGTTGGGACATTCCGTACATTTATGTTTTTTCTTGTCGCATATTCCTCTACGCCATTCGTTGATACAGACTGGTTGATAGCCACCTTTTTCTGTGGTTTTGCTGAACCATCGTCGTGCAAATACATCATCCCTTCCTTTGAAAAAGCTATGGAATAATTCTATTTTCTCATCAAGAGAGAAATATACAGGAGGAAATGAGATAGAAGAGAATACTGATTCCTCATCCATTCTGTTTGTAGTAGAATAGGCAATGCCGTATTGCCGAAGGATTGATTTCAATTCTTCGTTTTCCGCAAGAAGGCTGTCGTATTTTCTGACAAGTGTGTCGTATTTCTCCTTAAAGTTATCCATCATACGCTTAGAGATTCTTTTGACACTTACAAAAATACGAAAAAGGACCCAGACTATTGAATATAATTCACTATATTTGCAGAATAAAATTACATCTAAGAATGAAGCTAAATAGAATAAAGGCAGTCTTGACAGACAAAGGTATCTCGCAGACATGGCTAGCCAAACAACTTGACAAAAGTTTTAGCATGGTTAATGCCTATGCTTGTAATAGAATCCAGCCCAATTTGGATACGTTACAGCAGATTGCGGAAATACTTCAAGTGGATTTAAAAGAATTGATAACGGACAAAAACGAACGTCAATAGCGTTTGTCGTTATCAATTATTTTTACACTACAACTTCTGATAATATAAAAATATAGGAATATATGACACCGGAAGAAAAAGCTCGAATTAAAATTGACCAATGGCTGACCGAAGCCGGTTGGAAAGTTATAAACCGAGAAGAATATGAACCGACTAGTACAGCTGTCGCTATAAGGGAAGGATTGCTAAAAGGTAATCTCGAAGCAGATTATTTTCTTTTTATAAACGGAAAGGCTGTTGGTGTGCTTGAAGCCAAGCGTGAAGAAACGGACGCTTTCTCGGCAAAAGTGTGTGAGCAAGCTGCACTATATGCTAAAAGTGTACCCAATATCTACCAAACGTATCAGAAGCCATTACCCTTTATCTTTACCTCCAACGGCAAGGAATTATATTTCTGTGATTTTCGCGAAAAGGATGCTTGTTTCATCCAAATAATGACTATACCCACACCGCACGAACTGGTTAAGAAGTTGGGAATAAATGATTATTTTGCCGGACTACCTACTCTGCGCAAAAAGGGTTGCGTAATTGCCAATATGAAGCCGTTACAGAACTGGAGAAAAGTTTTCGCACAGGTCAAAATCGTGCATTGATGGTTCTTGCCACAGGTGCAGGTAAAACATATACGGCTTGCCTTGCTGCATATCGTATGTTGTCATACACTCCTATGCGCAGAATCTTGTTCCTTGTGGATAGGAACAATCTTGGAAAACAAGCTGAAGGAGAGTTTGGCACATTCCGATTGACTGAAAACGGTGATGCTTTCAACACAATATTCACTGTCAACCGTCTTCGTTCTGCTTCCATTCCTGCTGATAGCAATGTAGTTATATCAACCATACAACGCCTTTTCTCTTTCTTGAAAGGAGAAGCCATAGAAGATACGGATGATGATGACGACAACGAACTAACGGAAGAAGTCGCCTTGCCTGATAATCCGAATTTGCCCCACGATTACTTTGACATGATTATCATAGATGAGTGCCACCGCTCTATCTATGGAAACTGGCGCAAGGTACTCGAATACTTTGACACGGCAAAACTAGTGGGACTGACGGCAACCCCTATTCCAGAAACAATAGCATTCTTCAATAACAATCGTATCGTCAACTATACTTTGGAAAAGAGTATTGTGGACGGTGTAAATGTGGATTGCCGTGTATATCGCATCAAGACAGA
This sequence comes from Phocaeicola vulgatus, assembly GCA_022009975.1. Taxonomy (GTDB): domain Bacteria; phylum Bacteroidota; class Bacteroidia; order Bacteroidales; family Tannerellaceae; genus Parabacteroides. Next base: position 1,965,983 of record CP091733.1, read on the forward strand.
AGCTACCGAAAACGGTGGAGCTATATTGGAAGGAGAAAAAGTAAAGAGGAGACTCGCTATACAGGAGAGATAAAAACAATCAGCAACAAAGAGACAAAGACCTACACCAATAAAGAACTGAACCGAAGCATTATCAACCCGGCACAAATCAAACTAATACTCTCCACTTATCGTGATGCGGTCTATACCGAGATGTTCAACGACCCACAGCGTGAACCAAATATGGACTATCTGCCCAAGACTTTGATATTTGCTCTCAACGAAGCCCATGCCACCAACATAGTGCAGATAACGAAAGAAGTGTTTGGACGTACTGATGACCGTTTCGTTCAGAAAATCACTTATTCGGCAGGAGATAGCAATGAACTGATACGACAATTCCGAAACGATAAGGATTTCCGTATTGCCGTGACTTGCACATTGGTTGCAACAGGTACGGACGTAAAACCGCTGGAGGTGGTGATGTTTATGCGTGATGTAGAGTCCCAATCTCTTTATGTTCAGATGAAAGGTCGTGGCGTGCGTACCATCGGAGATGAGCAGCTACGCAATGTTACTCCAAATGCCTTTAGCAAGGATTGCTTTTACTTGGTGGATGCTGTGGGTGTTACAGAACACGAAAAGACTGTCCCTACAGCAACTGATGAGCCTACGACAAAGACCATTACCCTCAAAGAATTATTGGAACGGATTAGTCATGGTTATATCCCCGATGAATATCTGAAACGGCTTGCAGCAACACTTGCCCGAATCTATAACAGAGCTGATAATTCTCAACGAAAAGAGTTTGAGAACTTGGCTCACGGTGATATGAAGGAATTGTCGGCAAGAATCTACACTGCGCTTGAAAACGACACACTTCCTCCTTTTATAAATGCAAATGAACCCAATAGCGAACGCAAAGGATTGGTTTCTCCACTTGCAAATCATGCGGATGCCAGAAGATATTTGCTTATCCTTGCTGCCGGATTTGTCAATACATTGATGCCGGGCGAGGACACGCTTATCTCAAAAGGTTTCTCCGTAGAAGAAGCAAAAAGTACGACGGAGGCATTCGAGGAGTTCTGCAAAGAACATAGTGACGAGATAGAAGCTTTACGCATTATATATAATAATGAAGGAGAGCCAATCACTTATTCAATGTTGAAGGACTTGGAGAATAAACTCAAAATGGCGAATAACCATTTTACGTCCAAACAACTTTGGAACTCCTATGCCATAGTCAATCCAGCGGTTGTAAGACGTTCCACAACAAAGAAGAAAGTGATGCCCTGACCAATATCATACAGTTGGTTCGTTTCGCTTACCATCAGATTGAAAAATTGGATAGCGTGGTTACCACCTCCAAGCAATACTTCAACTTGTGGCTGGGACAAACGCAACGTAACATAACAGACAAACAGCGAGAAGTAATCAGCCGCATTGTAGATTATATTGCATCCAATGGAGCTTGCACTATTAGAGACATCCGAGAGGACGATGCAACCCAAGCGGCTCAAATGATACGAGCCTTTGGTAATATGCAGAAGGCAGACGAGGCTTTGCACTCACTTTACACATTTGTAGTTTTAAGAAAATCAGCATAATATAATGGCAACAAATAACGCAACAGAGCAGTCGCTCACAAAAAGGTTTGGAATTTGGCAACAACCCTTGCCGGACAAGGCATCGGCTTCACCGACTATATCACCCAACTGACCTATCTTCTGTTTTTGAAGATGGATGCCGAGAATGTAGAAATGTTTGGAGAGGAATCAGCTATACCCACCGGTTATCAGTGGATGGACTTAATCTCTCTTGACGGATTGGATCTGGTCAAGCAGTATGAAGATACGCTAAAGCAGCTCAGCGAACAAGAAAACCTAATTGGCACAATTTATACCAAAGCCCAAACAAGATTGACAAGCCCGTTTATCTCAAAAAGGTTATCTCGATGATTGATGAAGAGCAGTGGCTCATCATGGATGGAGATGTAAAGGGTGCTATCTATGAAAGCATTTTGGAGAAGAATGGTCAGGATAAGAAGAGCGGAGCCGGGCAATACTTTACGCCTCGTCCATTGATTAAGGCAATGGTAGATTGCATCGCTCCACAAATGGGCGAAACGGTTTGTGATCCGGCTTGTGGTACTGGAGGTTTCCTGCTGACGGCATACGACTATATGAAAGATCAATCCGCCAACAAGGAAAAGCGTGACTTTCTGCGTAACAAAGCTTTGCATGGAGTAGACAATACACCATTAGTTGTAACGCTTGCTTCCATGAACCTCTATCTGCATGGTGTCGGTACAGACCGAAGCCCGATTGTATGCGAGGATTCTTTGGAGAAAGAGCCTTCCACGCTTGTTGATGTGATTCTTGCCAACCCTCCTTTCGGCACTCGTCCGGCAGGTTCGGTAGATATTAACCGTCCCGATTTCTATGTCGAGACAAAGAATAACCAGTTGAATTTCCTCCAGCACATGATGCTGATGCTCAAAACAGGAGGACGTGCTGCGGTGGTATTACCCGATAATGTTCTTTTTGAAGCCGGAGCAGGTGAAACTATCCGCAAACGCTTGTTACAGGATTTCAATCTTCACACCATCCTGCGCCTACCCACCGGTATTTTCTATGCTCAGGGAGTGAAAGCCAACGTATTGTTCTTTACAAAGGGGCAACCCACTAAAGAGGTTTGGTTCTATGACTATCGTACCGATGTGAAGCACACTTTGGCAACCAATAAATTGGAACGACATCACTTGGATGATTTCGTTTCCTGCTACAATTCCGGTAACTTAGCCGAACGAAAAGAAACATACGATGCCGAGAATAATCCACAAGGGCGTTGGCGCAAATATGCTGTGGACGAACTATTGGCTCGCGACAAAACCAGTCTCGACATCACTTGGATTCGTCAAGGTGGCGAAGTGGACGACCGCTCATTATCGGAACTAATGGATGAGATAAAGGAGAAAAGCGATACTATCAGCAATGCCGTGGCAGAGCTGCAAAAGTTATTGGCAAATATAGAGGAGGACTAAATTTTATGGGCAAAGACATCATCACAAACAATCAAGAAATAAACAACTTGTTTCAAAAAGTTGTTGACCTTATCACTCAGGCAAGGAAACGTGTGGCGACAACAGTCAATATCGCTGAAGTCTATACAAAATTCCATATTGGCCAATATATAGTAGAATATGAACAAAAGGGAGAGATTAGAGCTGAATACGGAAAGACTGTACTGAAAGAACTCTCTAAACGTCTGACTGACAGATTAGGAGACGGTTGGGGATATTCAACTTTAAAAAACATCAAACAGTTCTATTTAGTTTATGCGAAAAGGCTAAACACTGTCGAGCCAATTGAAAACAGCAAACTTAGGTTGCAAAATGAGGAAAGGAAATACGATCAAGATTTAGTGCAGGATAAAAAGGACAAACACTGTTTAGCCTTTTCAGAAGAATCATTTACTCTTTCGTGGTCACACTATCTAATATTGATGCGTATAACAGACCCAATGGCTCGAAGATTCTATGAAATTGAGTGCCGACAACAAGATTGGAGTGTGCGACAACTCAGCCGGCAAGTGGCATCTTCGCTTTACGAACGTCTTGCGCTCTCACGTAACAAAGACGAGGTGATGCGGTTGGCACAGGAGGGACAAACCCTTGAAAAGCCATCTGACATTATCAAGAACCCCATTACATTAGAGTTTCTTGGTCTAAAGCCTGATGCTGTATACTCGGAAACTAAACTAGAGAATGCCATTATCAGCAAGATGCAGCAATTCCTATTGGAACTTGGCAAGGGATTTCTTTTTGAGGCTCGTCAAAAGAGATTTACATTTGATGAACAACATTTCTATGTTGACTTAGTGTTCTACAATCGCTTGCTACAATGTTATGTGCTTATAGACTTGAAGATAGAGAGACTTACCCATCAAGACTTAGGACAGATGCAGATGTATGTCAATTATTACGATCGCCACGTCAAACAAGATTTGAAAAGCCGACAATTGGCATCCTGCTGTGTAAGGAGAAAAACGATGCACTTGTGGAACTTACCTTACCCAAAGATGCCAATATATACGCCTCGGCATATCAGCTCTATCTCCCTAACAAAGCTCTATTGCAGGCCAAGGTAAAGGAGTGGATTGAAGAGTTTGAAGAGAGTGAAGAAGAGAAACAAATAAACAAAAACTAATTGTGCAGCCAAGAACTGCACAAACTGTCCAACCAAAAATTGGACAAATAGATTAACTGGTATGGATACTAAGAAATTACGTCAAAAGATACTCGACCTTGCCATTCATGGTAAACTCGTCCCTCAAGACCCGAATGATGAGCCTGCATCTGTTCTCCTTGAACGTATCAAGGCAGAAAAGGAGCGACTGATAAAAGAGGGTAAAATTAAAAAGAGCAAAAAGTCTACAAAGGCTTCTGATACGCCCCATTATGAGCAGGTGCCGTTTGAGGTGCCAAAATCGTGGGTGTGGTGTAAGCTGGAAGATATTGTATGCGAATTAAAATATGGAACTTCTGAGAAATCATCAAGTGTGGGTAAAATAGCAGTTTTACGAATGGGGAATATTACTAATGTTGGTACAATAGACTATTCGAATTTAGTGTATTCTTCGAATGATGAAGATATTGAACAATACTCTCTTGAAAAATACGATTTACTGTTTAATCGCACAAATAGTAGTGAATGGGTTGGAAAAACAGCAATCTACAAGGATGAACAACCAGCCATTTATGCAGGTTATCTTATTCGTATTAGACCTTTATTGATTTCTCCTGACTATCTAAACACTGTGATGAATAGCGGCTATTATCGTGAATGGTGTTATAATGTGAAAACGGATGCTGTTAATCAGTCTAATATCAATGCCAAAAAACTGTCGCAATTAATGATACCTATTCCTCCATTAAGGGAACAAGGAAGAATTGTAGCAGAGATAGATAAGTGGATTTCGTTAATTGACATAGTCAAGAACGGTAAAGGAGATTTGCAGACTGTAATAAAACAAGCCAAGAGCAAAATCCTTGACCTTGCCATTCATGGGAAACTTGTACCGCAAGACCCAAATGATGAGCCAGCCATTGAACTCTTGAAGCGCATCAATCCCGACTTCACACCTTGTGATAACGGGCATTATCCGAACATACCTTTTGATATTCCTCGGAATTGGATATGGGTAGAACTCGGAAAGATTGGTAGATGGCAATCTGGAAGCACACCAAATAGATTGAATAAAGCTTATTATGGTGGCAATATACCATGGCTTAAAACAGGTGATTTAAATGATGGATACATCACACATATACCAGAATATATTACCGAAAAAGCTCTGAATGAAACATCTGTAAAATTGAATCCTATAGGCAGTGTACTAATAGCTATGTATGGTGCAACAATAGGGAAAATTGGTATATTGACATTTGCTGCCACAACAAATCAGGCTTGTTGTGCCTGTGATGTATTCGAAGGAATCGAGAAAGAATATCTTTTCTATTTTTTACTTTCTCACAAGGAAGAATTTATAAAATTAGGAGGAGGTGGAGCACAGCCTAACATATCAAAAGAAAAAATTGTTAGTACATACATTCCTTTGCCACCAAATGCAGAGCAAATACGAATAATCAAGACTATTCATCAACTCTTTGACCAATTAGATATAATCACGGAGAGTCTATAAACTTCCCGTGATTATATCCAGTTGCTGAAACGCACGGTTTATCGCATTCACTATTCTTTGTTGTTCCTTATAAGGAGGTATAGGTACTTCGATTGCCTTGAATAGTTTTTTATTCAAGTGAGGAATAGCAGAACCTACCTTGTTTTCTCGTAAAGTCTTACGATGTAAGTTGATAACTTGTAAAACATAATCTGTATTCATATTGTCGTTGATAGACAATTGTTTGAATGTACTGCCTTGATAACCTTCTATAGGAGTACGGAACACTTCACCAGAGTTTTCGCCATCTACTAAAATCAATAGAGTATTAGCAGGAGTGTATCTTCCTGCTGTTAAAGTTTTTGTTTCTCGTTCACCACGTAGGTACTTGACATCAAGATTTACTCTTTCAATCTCACTTTGCCTTTCTCCATCAGTCAAGCTGCATAAAGTTTGCATAGGAGTAACTACCCATCCATTTGGCAAGTTCGGATAATGCCCGATATAAACCAACCATTTTATTATGATGGGTTGGCTTCAAACCACCCCATATCATAACAGCTATACCTTATATTATTACCATACTCATTATTAATCAATGTAATATGGTAACAAAATTCAAAAATCATCTTGCCAAAACTAATTTGGCAAAGAACACCGTGACATCGTATGTGTGGACGGTAAACTATTTCCTTACTCACTATAAGGAAGTGAACAAGAAGAATCTGTTGGCTTATAAAGGCTACTTGGTGGAGAACTTCAGACCACAAACGGTAAACTTGCGACTGCAAGGCATCAACAAGTATTTGGGAGTTTACAAAGCAGGACAAACTGAAAGTAAAGTTTGTCAAGGTTCAGCAGAAGAACTTTCTGGAAAACGTAATCAGCGATGCCGATTACAAATTTTTGAAAGCACAGCTAAAAGCGGATGGCTATGATGAATGGTATTTTGTGGTTTGGTTTATGGCTGCTACTGGGGCACGTGTAAGCGAACTTCTCCAAATCAAAGCGGAACATGTGCAAGTAGGGTATCTTGACCTTTATAGCAAAGGCGGTAAGATACGCCGCCTGTATATCCCCAAGACATTACGCACGGAAGCCTCCAAATGGCTCAAAGAGAAAGGTGTAAGTTCCGGTTATATCTTCCTAAACAGATTTGGCGAGCGGATTACTACTCGTGGCATTGCATCCCAACTCAAACATTTTGCCGAAATACGGAATGAACCGAGAGGTTGTTTACCCTCATTCTTTTCGTCATCGTTTTGCCAAGAATTTTCTTGACCGTTTCAATGACATAGCTCTGTTAGCTGACCTCATGGGGCATGAGAGTATAGAAACCACTCGTATTTATCTCCGCCGAACAGGCAGCGAACAGCAAAAAATCGTGGATAAGATTGTAAACTGGTAAATACGTTATAATCCTTAGAAGTGCATTTGACTACACTTCTAAGGACTTTTTAATATGGTCAAGAAGGGAGAATAGTTTCTCTATCTTTTGGACGATACGTTGCTGCTCGGGGAATGGAGGCAAAGGAAATAACCATTCATCTATATGACTTTTGTTTATGGATGGAGAATTATCGCCTTTCATAAATTGATTTAGTCCTGTTACAACATAATCAGAGATCATAAGGTAATAACAATACTCGGAATTAAGGTCATCAATGGGACTACATACATAAAAACCAGTTGACGCAATGCAGCCATCCACACTAACTTTAGCAATATTACGCAAATAAGGACGTACCATTGAAAATACAACATCTCCCTTTTGTGTATAACGGCTTGCTCGACTCGGTGCGTTAGCTGTTTTTATACTTTTAATTTTATTAATTATCTGCCGTTTGTTATCAATTGAATCAATATCAATATACAAAAATTCATCATTATGAGGTTTGGTAGATTTCATCGGCAAAAAGATTTGTCTTCCTTTTGCCCAGCACCAACTTTGAGGCAACTTCCACTTATGCCCGTTATCACAAGGTGTGAAGTCGGGATTGATGCGCTTCAAGAGTTCAATGGCTGGCTCATCATTTGGGTCTTGCGGTACAAGTTTGCCCATGAATGGCAAGGTCAAGGATTTTTGCTCTTGGCTTGTTTTATTACAGTCTGCAAATCTCCTTTACCGTTCTTGACTGATGTCAATTAACGAGAATCCACTTATCTATCTCTGCTACAGATTCTTTCCTTGTTCCCTTAATGGAGGAATAGGTATCATTAATTGCGACAGTCTTTTTTTGGCATTGATATTAGACTGATTAACAGCATCCGTTTTTTCACATTATAACACCATTCACGATTATAGCCGCTATTCATCACAGTGTTTAGATAGTCAGGAGAAATCAATAAAGGTCTAATACGAATAAGATAACCTGCATAAATGGCTGGTTGTTCATCCTTGTAGATTGCTGTTTTTCCAACCCATTCACTACTATTTGTGCGATTAAACAGTAAATCGTATTTTTCAAGAGAGTATTGTTCAATATCTTCATCATTCGAAGAATACACTAAATTCGAATAGTCTATTGTACCAACATTAGTAATATTCCCCTATTCTGTAAAACTGCTATTTTACCCACACTTGATGATTTCTCAGAAGTTCCATATTTTTAATTCGCATACAATATCTTCCAGCTTACACCACACCCACGAACCTGGCACCTCAAATGGCACCTGCTCATAATGGGGCGTATGTATTGTACATAATGAGTTAAAAACATTTAATGTGTTGCAACTTTAGTTTTTAATTACAGCACATCAAATAGGACGTTTATCTTCTCCTATAACTTTTCTTTTTATTCTGAATCTTAACCATTCCTATCGCAAACATCAGACACCTTCTTCGATAGGCTTCTTCCTCTTCATCGGGTTGACGACCATCCCATCGGATATCAGATGAAGAGTCACCTCCTCCAGAAGATACACTGATAGGAGTTCCACCTGCTAAAGCATCCGCTATGGCGAATATCTTTGACCGGAGTGATGGATTCGACAGTTGGTCAAGTATGGTGTCCAATATTGATTTAACTCATCGTTGTTCTTTGAAAGTTGTTCGACATCCCTTTTTAACCGATAAAATTCCCCATACTCTGCCAATACATTTTGCTGTGCAGTCTTCACTTGTCTCTCCGCTTCATTTCTATAGAGAGCCTCTATTTGGCGGACGATCGAATTGAAACGCTTGGCTATTTCCTGATTCTGTTTCTCAATCCATTTGTCCGTAATAAACAGAGGATATTTCCCCGAAATACAAGGTGGATCAAAATCAATTTTGTAGTTTCTGAAAGGCTGTATTACAGAGCCAGCTTTCAAGGTCTTGGGTCAGTTTGTTCAATTCCTGCTCTTTTGTATGGAGTTTGTCAGCCTTGTCTTCAAGTTTGGATTGGTATTCTGAAATCTGTTTCTGTATATCCGCCTTTTGAAATTTGTATTCTTCAAGAGCTATTTTACCGGAAGCCAGTTCCTTGTCAATCTGTTCAAGTTGAGATTTAGACTTGAATATTTGCGATTCCAGTCTGTGTATCATAGTCTGTAATCCCTTAACCGCTTTCTCCGCCTGTTTTGCCTCTTTTGATAGCTTACGAATATAATCGCGTTTGTTCAAATGCTGCACATTGCGCCCATATATGCTGTCTCCTCGTTCAAGTCCGTATTTACTTCCGACCTCCTCATACAGCGATGTGTGCATTTCTTTCAATATCTGCCCATATTCAAACCTGTTCTTTCCGAACTTTGCAGACCACATGACACACTCACGACCGCTTTTAGGCCGGATACCGACTGGCACAACTAAAGCATGAATATGCGGGCTGCTCTCGTCAAGGTGAACCTGAAAGCCGACAATGTTTTCCTGACCATATCTTCGGGAACACCAATCATAAACATCCTTCGCCCAAAGTTCTATTTCCTCGCAGCGGTGCAGATGGCTGTTGTCTGATCCTTTCTCTAAATTGACGGTCTGATTGCCAAAAGCCATCTCAAGTGTACGTTCATGATTGCCGCCAAAGACAAATTTGGCGCAACAGTTCGGTTGAATCTTACTGTCCGGTTTGAATGGCTTCCAACCTAATTCCAACAATCGTTCCTGCAAACGGAGTTCAAGAGACTTCTCTTGATACCCCAACGGATGTATTTGCCATCGGGACCAATCTCAAAATTCAGCCTCATTCTGGTCTTGTCATAATTGTTGGTAGGGTCTTGATTTTTACAATCGACCTTATCTTCGTTCCAACGCCTTTCGTTCTCGTTGGCTTCTGATGTGCCAAATGATTTGGCAGCTTCAACGTGCATTGCTTGTTTTATATCAGTATTCATAATCTCGTTTTTATACGTATTTCTAATAATTGGAGCTTGCTCCTGTGCCAATTCTGGCAGTAGCCGGATTTTATTGCTGTCAGGCAAAAAGTCCTTATTGTGTTATGGACTTTCTATAAGTGACCGGAACAAGTTCCTTCGTTATTCAATAAGTTCTAACCCCAATTCATCAATGAGCGTCTGCAAAGCCGGATTGCGCTGTATCATCTTTGAAAGAATCATTTGTGGTGTATCGGTCATCAAGAGGAAATCGGCAATGTCCAATCCTTTCTTTCGTTGTTCATCAGTAGCGCATTGTTCTAATGTGTCACTCATTATAACCTTTGAGCAAACGGAGAAGAGCATAGCCATCTTGGATTGCCAAATCTCTTTTGCTCCTAAGTCCGGACACAACATTACCGTCCGACCTTTTAATACACCAACCGCATCTGCTTTGAAGCAGCCGTGCATTCCACCAGTAGCCAGCCATATAAATTCCGGCATATAATGAGTGGCTATCAAAGCAGACTTCTCACTCTCTACTATAGCAATCGGTTTGGCAGGATTATCAGACAACAGATGCTCACCAAACAAACATTGCTTTAGATTGTAGTCGACAAGGTTCAACTCGGTATGTACCCAACTTACATAACTTCTCGGCTCTTTTGTCCGATGTCCTGTTGTTGAATCATACAACATTATCTTTCCGGTTCGCACGTAGCCTTGCCTATCAATCTGCCAGTAGACAGTAGAGCCGCCCCATTTTTTTGATGTGCCAACACGATATAAATGGAATATTCGCTTTGTTTCATCCTTGCCCAATATACCTACCAGATAAATGTACAAAGGATTCATTGTGTAATTGGTAAGTGTTCGCTCCATTAGTTCTTTATCAATAAGGAAGTAGGTGGCAATGAATGTGGCTGTGGCTTAGCATGTTCAATGCCATAATTGGAACCTTTTTCTATCAGCGTTGGATTATCCTTGAAATAATCAGAGGGCGTATAATGGTATTTGCACGACTGCTCATGGTCGCATCTGCCTACATAGTCAGGAAACGAAACTTCCCCTTGAGTATCAACGTAACGTATAAAACATTGTTTCTTTCCACACTGAGGACATGAAAGTTTAGAGCCTCGCTTATATTTTTGAAGGGTAAATCGGTATTCATTCATGCTTGATATTTTTTATAATTGCAGTCCGTGCAGTTTGCAGTTCTTGCAGTTTTGCAGGAAAACGGATGATACGAAAGTGCAAACTGCAACAACTGCAAGATGCAATGGGGATAGGTTATTGCAGTTTCTCATATTCCCCTCTCTTAATTTTCTTGATTATCTTATTCGTGGTAAGGCTGACCAAAGAATACATTACAGAGCGTTCGGAAAGCCCCACTTCTTTTCCTGCTTGAATGGCATCGGCAGTTGTGAATGTTGCAGAAAGACAATCAAGCAATTCTTTCTTTTGTGGTTCAATGCCCTCTACCAACATATATTTCTGAATGTCGGCATAACAACTTTCAAAGTAATCGCTTAATGCAATAGCTGATTTGATTGAATCGATGTCCACAAAATCTTTATGAACCTCACCACAAGCCCAGCGGAAGATTTGCATAACCAAAGCCAATCGTGCTGTAATCATCGGAGCTTTCATTATTCTGCTATCCACCAAGCCGTCATCTTGGATTTGATTGACTGCATGAATAGCATCATTGCGCCAATTGGTAAAATAGGCTTTTGCTTCCGAAGAAAAGTCCAAAATGTCAGGAACTATTTCGCCATCCTCATTTACTATAAAAGGCAAACTCATCACTTTGTTGATGATATTTTCCCACATAGACGAGTATTTGTCAAAAGTGGTAAAAGCGTTTTCTTCATCTTGCCAATCTGATATTTCCTGTGAAGACGGATAAACAAAAATTATTCTATCAATCAACCCATTGTCCTTATAGCCTTTATCTGTAAGTTCGTGCATTCGGGTGGTCTGCATCGTACCTACCATATTTATAAAAGGATGCTCTATGTGAATAGGTATGGGCATACTGCATCTGGAAATGTCTAAAGGTTTTCCGCTGAATGCAGTCAATAACTGTTCAATAAGTTGCCCTTTGCTGTATTGATTCACAGCATTGAACATTCCCATAATTTCATCCACATATACCACAATACCACGCTGGTTGTCATCAAGCGCACGCATTAAAGCTTCTGGGGTAAAGTCGGATATTATGGTTCTTCGCAAATCGGTTTTTCTGGCAATGGAGTGCAATTTTCCTTCTTCCCTTTGTTGTCCTCTACCATATTATTATATTGCTCCATATCAGACTTGAATTGTTTGACAGCTTTGGCATCATGCTTGCGAATTGGGCGAAAAGCAAAGTCTAACGGGGGAGTTTTGCCCATTCCGGGGCGGCCAACCAATATCATATAGAGGGCAGGATTACTTATCCAGCCACCACGAATACGGATATTGACAGCATTACCGATGGCTGTTGAAATTGCCGCCAAAAGAGAAGCCATCATATATTCAATGGAATAATTCTCTTGTCGTGCCAATGCCAATACCATATCCTGAATTTTAGCAGGAAAAGCATTCAAAGGAATCTTGTCTTCAAGTATCCCTCCAAATTCCATTCTGATTGCATTGCATAAATCGAGTGAATCCATTAGAATCGGTTGTTTCTTTTAGACTTTATGAATCGGGCAGCTTCGTCCTCCAAGTCTTTTTCGGACTTTACCTTGCCATCTCGAAGCCACGCATCAATCTCCGATTTTAGAAACATGATACGTTTACCTCTTTTATGAAATGGGATTTGGTGGCAGCTTGTCCATCCATATACTGTTTGCTCTGCCGGATGACTGGGAATATAATCGCACAACTCCTTTAAGTTCATCCATTGCTCGGTTGGAATACTCGGACTTTGAGTGTTGAGACCGTCAATCTTAGAATCCAGTTCATTCAATTTATCCATCATCCACGACATTGCCTTGGGTAAATCTTCAAAAGTAATGTTCTTTTCACTCATACTGCTATCTGATTTATGTTTGATTTTTCGGCAAAGTAATCGTGATTTAGCATACTGATTTTATGATGGACTGTGTCACATAAAGAAACAGCAGCGAAACAGAAATACCATAAGGAATATGTATTGATTATCAATGCAAATGATGAAAAACGTCAGTAGTAGTTTTTTATGGTAATGTACCCAATCATAAGGAAATCATTAGGTGGTCATAATAACAGCTCATAGGTAAAAACAAAAAGCCACCCACGCAGAATCTACGCAGATGGCTATGCCTATCAAGTGGGACAACACTTTTATTCCGTTTGTGATAAAGCTAATTTGATAGTTTCTGTTGCTTTCTCCTTTTTCTCATCTACAACCTTGGCATACACTTGAGTGGTTCGTACATTGGTATGCCCCAACATTTTGCTAACGGTATAAATGTCCGTTCCTCCAGCCAGTTGAAGGGTAGCGTAGCTGTGCCTAAAGCAATGGAAGGTAATGTGCTTGGTAATTCCGGCAGCTTCAACCCATTTTTTAACAGGGCGATTTATCCATGATGGGTCAGGTAATCCGGCAAACACTAATAATTCTCCTTCTTTTTGCTCTCCGCAAAGATTATATGCTTGCTCTGAAATTGGCATATACTCAACACCTTTTGTCTTTTGTTGCGTAAAGTTCAGCCGATAACCACCATTGAATTGTTCCACCTCCGACCATTTCAATTTCTGAATGTCGCAATGTCGGATTCCTGTTAATGCTGAAAAGAGTGCGGCTCGTTTCAATAATGGGTCACACGGAGTTTGTGCCAGTCGGTTCAACTCTTCTATTGTCAGGTATTCTCTGCGACTCTCCCTTTCCTGAATGCCTTTGACTTTCGCTGCAATATCAATAGTCAGATAGCCATCTATAAAGGCTTGTTTCAATCCTGCCTTGAAAATTGAGAAGTATGTTGATGCTGTATTTTGAGAAATTGTACCTCGTTTAGTACCACCTTGCGGTGCGTTCATTATGAATTGACGGAACGATTCAACCTGCTTTAAGTCTATCTGCGAAAAGAGAATGGTATCACTTTTTGCAAATATCTTCAGTAACTCATGTACTCGCCTCCAATTGACAATAATAGAATCGGAACTATGGGCATGTCTTGTTCGTTGCACATGGTCGAAGTACTCAATAAAATTACTTCGGGAGCGTTCCAACTGCTCCGCCTGTTCTGCATCGGTATCGGCATATAAAGCTGCATTGTCGTATTCCTTTTGTCTTAGGCTTCTGACTTTATCGGCATAGATACATGATTCTTGGTCTAATTGCGACTTGCATTGAATAACACCGTTTAAATCTCGCTTCGGCTTATAAGTAGTTTTGCCTTCGGCATTAGTCCTTGCATTGCGTGATTTATCCCAAATAGGTGTTGTAATGGTACGATTGAGATATTCACGCACTCTTTGTGGCGTATGTTTCCAGATTGGAATACAGGATAAGATTCCACATAAAGATACCATTCATCACGATATTCAGACTTGCGGAGCTTTACCGACACACGTGTATTAACTAATGCTTTCTTCATCGCTTCATATCCTTGACATAGTAATTACTTTCACTTAGATTGTTTAATCATATTGCATATAGCTTCTGACAAATCTTGATCAGAATTATCTTTCCCCCAAATACTCCAGAAAGGAACTGTTTGACTTGATGGTTTGATTGAAGGTTCATTTATTTTTACTCTAGACGGTAATAATGTAGCATCACCAACAATAATTGCTTCTGCGATGTCAAGCAAAGAAAGATTGTCGGCAATATTACCAAGATTATCTGGTAGTAGTCGTTTAATCACATTTTGATCATCCACATTTGTAAGTCGAAGACTAATAAAATTATTACATTGGCTTAGTACTGTACGATTTACTTCTGAAGGTCTTTGACTGATTATCACAAGACCAACTCCATATTTTCGTCCTTCCTTCGCTATTCGTTCAAAACTTTTCAAACCTATTTCTGCAACAGCATCTTGTGAAATAGATTGCTGAACATATAAGTGTGCTTCATCACATAATAGTGCTATTGGATGACGATGTTCCATTGAACTCCATTGTTGAACAGTAAATACAATTCTTGCCAATAGACCAATTACTAAAGGAAGTACATCTGATGGTACTTCTGACATATCTATAACCTTGACCCCACCATCAGCCTTCATCAGAACTCTGGCGAAATCTTGAGCCAATTTTGCGATTTTTCTTCTGTTTGTAAACTGAACATAAATCCCATTCTCTTATCTGAAAGTTTATTCTCCAGTCTTTGATTGAACCGTGTTAACTTCCCATTGTATGGGCCTAGCTTTTCAGAACCGGCTCTTGCACCAGGTACCATTTCTTCGTCTTTGGACTTTAGCCGAGTTAACACTGTTTGCAAGTCGTAAGCTACGGGACTATCAACAGTAATCAGATGTTCATATATTGTTCCTTCTACACCTTTTTCTTTTTCGGCAAGAACTTCACGAGAGAATATCATTGCTTGATTTGGTGCATTTTGGTCACTACGATCTAATAACAATGCCTGCATTTCCTCATAATTTAAGAGCCAATAGGGTACCATAAGTATATTGTTGTTGAGTTTTTCAGAGGTAGCCAAATCTCCTGGTGTTGCAATTTTATATTGTTTGATGCCATCTATTTTGAAATCAGTAGAGGAGTATTCTCCGTGGATATCAAACAAAATTGCATTAGAATGTTTTAATTTAGCCATTTGTTCAACAATACATGCAACACAAAAAGATTTACCACTCCCTGTAGAACCCACAATAGCAGCATGTCGTTGAAATAGTTTATCTCCATCCATATATGCTATAGAACTTTCATCCATTGTATATTTCCCTATTGCAAGAGGACTGATGGAAGTCGCTAATTTGTTGGATATTGTTTGCATGAGGTCTGTGAGACGTGTTCCTTCAATCTTATAACATAAGGCACTTATAGATGGAACTGCACTAACGTTTCTTCTGAACACGTTACTTTGCTCTCCAGCTTTGTCCATAAATTCACCCACAAAAACTAACCTAACTTGGTTAAATGCCGAAGAAGTATCTTCTTCATCCTCGTCATCATTCAAAGTCATATCAGTAGCCTTGCGATAGATTTTTACTATCATTGCTATAATGTAACGACCAGATTTCGGACTTTGAATAGCTATAAGTTGATTAATTTGTAACTGGGACAGAACATCGTCAGAATCTATAATGGCTGTTGCCATACCTGTGTCTACACTATTTATTGAGCCTATTGACTCACCTTTATCATATCTTAATACTATACTTTCCATTTTTTATATTTCCATTAATCCTTCTATAGTCCAATATATTTTGTCATCAACAATTATAGAATCACTATTTGTATGAAAAACAGTACCCTTAGCACCATCACTACAAATAGCGATATAATCATATCCTTTATCTATTACATTTTCTTTTATTGAATTTGTAATTTCTTTGGTAACAATCAGTATTTTTGCCTTTCTCTTTTTGGCATATTTAAGCAACATTTCTTGAACATGTTTGTCATTAAAACCATAACCAATACAAACATAGTTTTGGGCACTTTCAAAGATTTTGTCCACAGCTGATAAAAGTTGTCTATGTGGTTCCTCTTGAGTACGTTCGTATTTATTAGTTCCTGGAGTTACGATACATGGTGTAAACCCTAATGGAATATTGACAGAATTGGGGATATTGCAAATGATTCCATCTCTCCTATACCAGTCTAGGGAACCGTGAACTTTCAAGATATTAATAAATCCAGTATAATCAGCCTCCGGCTTTTTAGGATTTAGCATAATATTATCTTTTAACTTTCCCATCAGTCCGTGAGTAAAACCTATATTAATGTAAGCGTCAGTTTGACAAGCTGCATACTCGGCAATCCTATCATAATTGGTTGAGATTACATTTAGCGTTTTATTCGGATCTCCATATATAATATAATCAAATAGTTGTCTTAGATTAATATCTTCTCCACTTATAAACCTTTCATAGACTTTTGCATCGGATTCAATAATAACCTTCCAGACAATATTTACTATATCTGCTTCAACAATTTCAGGAACCTTAACATCCAGCAATGCAGCTTCCAAACCTACACCTGAATCTAAAAGCTTTATGAAATCACTAACGACATCATTAGTAGCTGTATCATAATATGGATTTGATTTAAAGAAGTTTTTTAACTCATTTGCTAAAACACCCATTCCTGGTATGCCATAGGAAACAGATGCTCCACTTCCCAATACAATTACAGGATTGGAACTTCGTATGTTTTGAATATCTTGAAATATGTCTTTCTTTTCCATATTCATTAAAAACATTTATTTGATAAAAATCTCAATTAAAGTACTACGTTGTATGCATTTATGCGAATTTCTATCGTTGTGCAATTACTTAGTTGAGATATTTAATCGATACTCATGTACTAATGCTTTCTTCATCGCTTCACACCTTTATATAGATTATCAATTTCTTTCTTTGGTACATAAACAAAGTTACCTATCTGTCTGGTAGGAATGGAATACTTGCGTATATGAAGGTAAACAGTGCTTTCATTCACAAGAAACTTTTCTGTGATTTCGCCAATAGTATAACAGTCCTTTGGCTCCAGACTATACAGCTTGGCAATAGGCTTTGGCTTTGTGAGAGTTTTCTTTCGGAGAGGATAGAGTTTCATCAATTCTTCTTTTGATAGTAAAGTCTGCCTTTCTCCGGCATTCACACTTGGGATTGTACCCTTACGAATTAAACGATAAAGAGTTTCCTTGCTTATGCCAAACAAAGCGTATGCTTCAGGAACTGTGATATACTCTTTGGACTTGGGTATCTTCTTAACCACTTCGTCCAACCTTTGCAATCTCTGTTCTTCATCCTTACGCCTTTTCCACGCAATCTTGGAACATTTGGGAGTGCAATACCACGATTCAATGGTTTTAGCTACAAAGGTTTCTCCACAAACCTTGCATTGACGTGTTATTTCAAATTTTGCTGCTGGCATAACCTACATTTTACTTATATTCTTCATTCTCAATACCGCTGTTTTTATAGGTGTCACATTATCTACTTTTAAGTGTCGGTACAATTATGGTACAAATATATAATAAAAATCCGAATAACAAGCAAAGTCAAGGAAAAGTGATATAAAAAGAAATAGGGCATAACTCATTGAGTTACACCCTGCATTCCTATTTTTAGTTATCGTTGTTTATCGCAACTTACTTCACCTCCTCAAAGTCAACATCTGTAACATTGTCTTTACCGCCGTTGTTGCCACCTTGTGCGCTATTGCCCGGATTAGCTTGAGCACCGCCCTGAGGACCTGCCTGAGCTCCACCTTGAGCGTTATACATTTCTTGGCTTACAGCCTGGAAAATAGTATTCAACTCGTTCATGGCAGTATCACAAGCAGCTACGTCTTGCGATTTATGAGCTTCTTTCAACTTGTTCAAAGCGGTTTCGATTTGAGCCTTCTTGTCAGCAGGAATCTTATCGCCCAAATCCTTCAACTGCTTTTCGGTCTGGAAAATCATGCTGTCAGCCTGATTCAACTTATCAATACGCTCTTTCTCTTTCTTATCTGCTTCTGCGTTAGCCTGAGCTTCGTCTTTCATACGTTTAACCTCATCTTCGCTCAAGCCACTTGAAGCTTCGATACGGATACTCTGAACTTTACCTGTACCTTTGTCCTTAGCAGATACATTCAAGATACCATTCGCATCGATATCGAATGTCACTTCAATCTGAGGTACGCCACGCTGTGCAGCAGGAATTCCATCCAAGTGGAAACGACCGATAGATTTGTTATCTTTTGCCAATGGACGTTCACCTTGCAAAACATGGATTTCCACAGATGGCTGGTTATCTACGGCTGTTGTAAATGTTTCAGACTTCTTGGTTGGGATAGTCGTGTTGGCTTCAATCAATTTAGTCATTACACCACCCATTGTTTCGATACCCAATGACAATGGAGTAACATCCAGCAACAAGACATCTTTAACTTCACCTGTCAAGACACCACCTTGGATAGCAGCACCTACAGCTACAACTTCATCAGGGTTTACACCTTTTGACGGAGCTTTACCGAAGAACTTCTCAACCAACTCCTGAACAGCAGGGATACGAGTTGAACCACCGACCAAGATTACTTCATTGATATCAGATGTAGTCAAACTGGCATCCTGCAAAGCCTTCTGGCAAGGAGGAATACAAGCCTGAATCAAGCTATCAGCCAATTGTTCGAATTTAGCACGAGTCAACGTCTTAACCAAGTGCTTTGGAACACCGTTAACCGGCATGATATACGGCAAGTTAATCTCTGTAGAAGTAGAGCTTGACAACTCAATCTTTGCCTTTTCTGCAGCTTCTTTCAAACGTTGCAAAGCCATCGGGTCTTTACGCAAATCCACGCCTTCGTCTTTCAAGAATTCTTCTGCCAACCAGTCAATGATTACATGGTCAAAATCATCACCTCCCAAGTGAGTATCACCATTTGTTGACTTAACTTCAAACACACCGTCACCCAATTCCAAGATTGAGATATCAAATGTACCACCACCTAAGTCAAATACGGCAATTTTCATATCCTTGTTAGCCTTATCCAAACCATAAGCCAACGCTGCAGCTGTCGGTTCGTTAACAATACGACGAACATTCAAACCAGCGATTTCACCAGCTTCCTTCGTTGCTTGACGCTGTGCATCACTAAAGTATGCCGGAACAGTAATAACAGCTTCATTTACTTCCTGTCCCAAATAATCTTCAGCTGTCTTCTTCATTTTCTGCAGAATCATAGCTGAAATTTCCTGCGGTGTATAAAGACGACCGTCAATGTCCACACGCGGAGTATTGTTATCGCCACGAGCTACTTTATAAGGTACACGAGAAATTTCTTTCTGTACTTGGTCATAAGTTTCACCCATGAAACGTTTGATAGAGAACACTGTCTTCTGCGGGTTTGTGATTGCCTGACGTTTAGCAGGGTCACCTACCTTACGCTCGCCACCATCTACAAATGCCACAATTGAAGGAGTTGTTCTTTTACCTTCGCTATTTGTTATTACAACAGGTTCATTACCTTCCAATACGGCAACACATGAATTTGTTGTACCTAAGTCAATTCCTATAATCTTTCCCATAATGCTTATATTTTTTATTGTTATTATTCAAATCTATTCTGCACTGATTTTTCAAACAGTACACCTACCTTTCAACAAACCTTGTGCCAAAAGAAGAAACACCTATATTTCTTTCCCCTTGCTGACATTTTTACTGACAAAAAGTCGGATTATTTTCCCAACTCCAACAAGCAAATGACAAGCTGGCTTTAAATGGCTCAATTTAGTCGCTATACACAACTCTTTCCGCCTTTCGTTTTGTATTGAATCCAAATTGCACTATCTTTGAACGGGATTATCAATATTCACAATGAAATCAAACAACAGATTCTTTTTGACATTGCTTTTGCTGGTTTGCCACCTTCCCATTATCGCACAACAATATGTAGTGAAAGGAGGAGGCAGTGAACCTATGCTTGCTATAAACGAAACCAACTACAAGTTGAAAGTATATGTACTGAACGGGACTGAAAACGCCAGTATCAGCTACACCTCATCTTCTTCCGACCATCAGTGGAAACGATACAATACAAAATACTTAGAGGCTGAAAATATCTCTTGCCAACAGCAAGGGACGACATCTACTATCACGGGCTTAAAAGACGGATACGGGTATTTCGTAGATGAAGGAACCTTTTCCACTTCATACATTTGGATTATCGATTACAACAAACATCCGTTTGTCATTAATAATCTGACCGTATCTGAAAACAGTGACCCTTGCACAGGCATTCTCTTAAAAGGGGATAAAAGCATAGACAACCTGAGTTATCGAACACCTGACGGTTTGATTAAGGCATTAAAGCGGGAATTTGAAGCCAGCTATAACACTTTGGAATGGAATGAGAACACCCATTCTTTTCAAAACATATTAAAAGTAAAGAAGATTGAAGGCAATCCTTTCCAGCAACTGATCGACTCCATTTACGTAGATACGGACATAACGTTGTCAGGAGACCAATTCGCCTCCTATTTCGGGAAAACCCAATCCGCTACCATAAGCAACTATGTCACATCCCAACTCATTTTAAAGACGGATACGACAGCGCTCATTGATGAGTCTGACAACCTCTCTCCCAAAAGCGAAGGGTTGTCCGCTCCTGTCACTGTACGCTTTACGGCATACGCCAACGAGCCTACCGCTTCCCTCTATGTGTGGAAAATATACAAGGATGAGGAGGGTGCGGATAATCCTTTTGTCCGGTTTACCGAACCCGAAATAGAGTATACATTCAACGAATATGGTAAATTCACGGCAGAGGTGGAAGTCAGCGGAGATAACAACTGTCACATCACCTCCGACCCCATCTCATTAGACATATCAGAATCCTATTTAGATGTACCAAACGCATTTTCGCCAGGAACGACACCTGGAGTAAACGATGAATTCAAAGTCGTATATAAATCATTGATACGTTTCTCATGCTGGATATTCAATCGCTGGGGACAAGAGCTATACCATTGGACAAACCCCGCTTTGGGTTGGGACGGGAAAAAAGGAGGTAAATATGTAGCTCCCGGTGTATATTTCTATGTCATAGAAGCGGAAGGTTCAGATGGGAAGAAATACAAGAAAAAAGGAGACATCAACATATTAAGGCCTAAAAACGAAGACAATAGTTCTTCCGACTTAGAAAACTCATCTTTATGAATAATATTTTAGCAATTCTAATGCCATGTGCCCTCTTGACAATCGCCGGGGTGTCGATTTGTTCTGAGGATTCAACACAAGTACAACGAGAGAAGCCCGTTGTGCCTTCCATGATTATGACTCCGGAAATACCGGATCGTGTCAGTTTTTGTGGGAAGTTAATTGACCTGACACGTTATAACATGCACGAGGGTATTGACCGTGAGCTGACCTCTTTTTCTTATTTGCATGCGACAACCATGCTCACCATCAAACGTGCGAACCGCTATTTCCCCATCATCGAGCCGATACTCAAGGAGTACGGGATACCGGATGATTTCAAATACTTGGCAGTCATTGAAAGTAATTTGGATTCACGCATTACTTCACCGGCAAGAGCCGTCGGGATGTGGCAATTCATGGAAGCGACAGCCAAAGAACATGGTCTAATTGTCTCCTCATCAGTCGATGAACGCTGCAACGTGGAAAAAGCGACCGTGGCAGCATGTAAATATTTAAAGGCTGCCTATAATAAATATGGAGATTGGACGGCAGTCGCATCCTCCTACAATGCCGGAATGGGGCGCATATCAGGAGAAATGAACAAACAGGACGTGGACAACTCTTTCGATTTATGGTTGGTCGAAGAGACAACCCGCTATGTTTATAGGATATTGGCCATCAAACAAATTTTCGAGAATCCCTATAAATATGGATTTGTGTTGCGTGCCAGAGATTTGTACAAACCGATTGAATGTACAACCGTCGAAGTAAATAAAGACATTGAGAACTTGGCCAATTTTGCTAAAAAGTACAATATAACCTACGCCGACTTGAGGAGGATCAACCCATGGCTCAGGGACAGGAAACTGATAACGGGAGGAAAAACATTCAAAATAGAGATTCCCAAAGAAGAATCCATGTATTACAGCAGTCCGAACAATTACGTTCATGACAAGAATTGGATAGTACAATAAACATAAGTCACCTATAAAAAAAGGGAATCTTCGTTCATTAAGAATAAGTATTACATTATCTTTGCATAAATTTTTAGAATCATGATACAATCAATGACTGGGTTCGGCAAGGTTACAGCCGAATTACCTACCAAAAAAGTAACCGTTGAAATAAAGGCTTTGAACAGCAAACAGCTGGACTTGTCCACACGTATCCCTTCGCCTTACAAAGACAAAGAGATGCAAATCAGAAGTCGTTTGCTTCAGACATTGGAACGGGGAAAAGTTGATTTTTCTATCTATATTGAATATATCGGAAAAGAAAGTGCCACTCAAATCAATCAGGATGCTGTAGCCAGCTACTATTACCAAATGCAAGCTATATCCGAGAAATTAGGCATTGAAGCTCCTGCCAATTGGGAAGAATTGCAAGGCGTGCTCCGTTTACCGGATGCCATCAAGACAGAGCCTTGCGAAGCTGATGAAGAAGAGTGGGATGTGGTAAGTAAAGCCATTGATGAAGCAGCACAGCACTTATGTGAATTCCGCATCCAGGAAGGAGCCATGCTTCAGAATCTGTTTTCTCAAAAGATAGCAAACATTGCACAGCTCCTAAAAGATGTAGAACCGTACGAGAAGGAAAGATTAGACAAAATAAAAGGTCGAATCAAAGATGGTTTAGAAAAGCTGATGCTGCAAGATTATGACAAGAACCGCTTCGAGCAAGAAATGATTTTCTACATTGAGAAGTTAGACATCAATGAAGAGAAGAACCGTTTGGACAATCACCTGAAATATTTCATCGAAACAATGGAGAACGGTCATGGCCAAGGTAAAAAGTTAGGATTCATAGCTCAGGAAATGGGTAGAGAAATCAACACTTTAGGTTCTAAAAGCAACCATGCGGAAATGCAGAAAATTGTCGTTCGCATGAAGGATGAATTGGAGCAAATCAAGGAACAGGTATTAAATGTATTGTAATATGGCGGGCAAACTCATCATATTTTCTGCTCCTTCGGGTGCAGGGAAATCAACCATTATTAATTACTTATTACAGCAAAACTTGAATCTACGCTTCTCCATATCGGCAACCAGCCGTGCGCCAAGGGGAAGTGAGAAGAACGGTGTGGAATACTATTTCATGACTCCGGATGAGTTCAGGGAGCACATTGCAGCTGGTGACTTCTTGGAATATGAAGAAGTCTATGCGGATAAGTTTTATGGGACGCTGAAAAGTGAAGTCGAACGTATCCTCAACGAAGGTAATAACGTCATCTTCGATGTGGACGTTGTAGGCGGATGCAATATCAAGAAGTTCTACGGCGAACGTGCCTTGTCCCTGTTCATCCAACCACCAAGCATTAAAGAATTGAGGAAACGATTGACTAACAGAGGTACCGATTCTGCCGAAGTCATTGAAAACAGGTTGGCAAAGGCTTCATACGAATTGGGGTTTGCTACTAAATTCGATGAAGTAATCGTTAATGACAATTTGGAAAAGGCTGAAGAAAAGGCTCTTCATCTGATTCAAACATTTTTAAAGAAGAAAGCATGAAGGAGAGCGAACTTCCCAAAAACTGGTTTTATTTATTCGTTGCTATTGCCATAGCTGCCATCATTGTGTTCATTTGGGCATCCATTAGAAAAGATACTACAATCATGGTAGCGACCGGAATGGTTGCCGGGATACAAATCATCAATGTCGTCAAATGGTTGCAAGCACACAGAAAAAAAAGATAGGAATCTATTCAGGTTCATTCAATCCGATTCACATAGGCCATTTAGCATTAGCCAATTGGCTATGTGAATATACGGATATGGACGAAATATGGTTTTTAGTAACGCCTCAAAATCCGTTCAAAAAGAACATGGACTTGATGGAGGACAACATGCGGTTAGAGCTTGTCAGAAGGGCGGTGGAAGATTATCCGAAATTCAAAGTGAGTGATTTCGAGTTTTCTCTGCCAAAACCATCCTATACCATCCATACTTTGAGGGCTCTGTCTAAAAACTACCCGGATTATGATTTCCTATTAATCATGGGGGCTGACAATTGGGTGAAATTCCACCATTGGCAGAATCATGAGGATATATTGAATGAATATGAAGTCATTGTATATCCACGAAAAGGCTACAAGGTTGAAGATAGCTGTGTCGATTCATCCCGTATGCACTATGTAAATGCTCCAGAGATTGAAATCTCTTCTACGTTTATCCGGGAATCCATCCAACAACGGAAGGATATACGCTTCTTTCTGCCGGAAAAAATCCGTCCTATCCTCCTTCCTACCCTTGTCCTCCTTGGCCCTTTTTTACAGACAATCCTATAATATCCAAACGCACTACAATATGGAGAGATAGAAGAAAATGAATTTCAAATCAATCAGCAACAAAATCAAGGGAAACCCGACTATGACGGAAGGGACGGTCTATTCGATGCTAATATTGTGTTGCATCTCCCACTTCCTTAATGACATGATTCAGTCTATCATCCCTTCCATTTACCCTATCATCAAAGAAAAGTACAATTTCTCCTTTGCGCAAATCGGAGTCATTACCTTGGTTTTCCAAATGACATCGTCCATCTTGCAACCCTTCACAGGGCTTTATGCGGACAAACATCCTCGTCCTTATGCTTTGTCAATAGGCATGTGCTTCACCTTAACTGGACTGATACTGCTTGCCTTTGCGGAACAATACCTCTTGATATTAATAGCTGTGGGAGTAGTAGGTCTGGGGTCATCCATCTTCCACCCAACTGCCTCACGTGTGGCACAGTTGGCATCCGGAGGGAAAAAAAGCTTGGCTCAATCCATCTTCCAAGTCGGGGGAAACGGGGGCAATGCTTTCGGTCCTCTGCTTGCCGCCATGATTGTTTTGCCATTCGGGCAACATGCCATCTCCTGGTTCGCCATTGCCGCATTACTGGCAGCCCTTGTCATGATAAGATTGGGAGCTTGGTACAAAGAGCGGTTGCTTTTTGTCGTGAAGCATCCCCAAAAGGATATCGGTTTGAATGACCATATATCCAAACGTGAAAAATATAGAGCTTTGGCGATTCTCATCTTGCTTATGTTCTCCAAATATTTCTACACATCCTGTATCACAAGCTATTTCACATTCTTCATGATGGACAAGTTTGGCATATCGGTTCAGGCATCACAACTTTGCCTGTTTGTCTTTTTGGGAGCATTTGCAGTCGGCATAGTTGCTGGAGGTATGTTTGGTGACAAGTTCGGAAGGGAATATGTTATTTGGGTCTCCATTTTGGGTTCGGCTCCATTTGCCCTCATCATGCCATTTGCCAACTTCACATGGACGATTGTCTGTACGTTCCTGTCCGGTTTAATCATCGCCTCGGCTTTCTCTTCCATTGTCGTTTACGCCACAGACCTTATGCCCGACAAAGTAGGATTGATTGCAGGCATCTTCTTCGGGTTAATGTTCGGATTGGGTGGACTTGGATCGGCATTCTTTGGATGGCTCGCTGACAAACAAGTATAGAGTTTATATTCCAAGTGAGTGCCTTCTTACCTCTATTGGGTATCATAGCGGGATTCCTGCCCAATACTCAAAAAGGATGATGAAACCGTCTATTCAACAAGATATGGGAACAAGCAAAGAGGGAAATCCTCAACAAATAGTGAACATCCAACATTACCACTCCCCTTGTGGGGAAATAATCTTAGCCTCGTCCAATGGTAAACTCTGCCTTTGCGACTGGCAAGATATGCCTTGTGCTGAACGCAACAAACAACGCCTCCAACGAATATTAAAGGCTGATTTCAAAGAGGAAAGTTCTACCGTTTTGAATCAAGCCCAGAAAGAACTTGACGAGTATTTCATGGGCATCCGTAAGATTTTCAGCACTCCTTTATTGCCCATTGGCACAGACTTCCAAAAAAAGAGTATGGAAAGCCCTACTTGAAATACCATACGGAGAGACCCGCTCTTATATGGAAATTGCTGAAAGGGTAAACAATCCCAAAGGGGTAAGAGCCGTAGCCCAAGCCATAGGTGCAAACGGAATAAGCCTCTTCATCCCCTGCCATCGTGTCATCGGATCGAATCATTCCCTAACGGGTTTCGCAGGCGGTCTGGAGGCAAAGAGGATATTGTTGAAAATAGAAGGTTCTTATAAGGATTAAGCTGACAGCAACAAAGATTAAATCCAGTAAGTATGTATTCAAAATATGTCCGGTGCTTAATCCCTAATATTAATCGTAGAATTTCCCTATCAATTTCGCCATCTATACAAATAACAAGAGTTCTGATGGGTTTAGACACACTATCTACAAGTGTAAAAACATAACATTAAAACGCCATTAAAACGCCATTAAAACACTGTTTAAACAGTACAGTGTTCATAAAAGACAAGGGGTGTTTGTTGTCTTGCGCTTGCAACAACAATCACCCCAAGGTGTAAAATGGGCATTTGTTCAAATGCTTACAGAGAAGAATGATATTATTTCAGAATCTCTCCTCTTTCAGAAACCTTGACATGCAAGTCCTTGTCACCCTTTTCAACTTCTATATCATAATAGTTGCCTGCCGGTGTTTCATAGAAATCAACATCATCAATCTCATAGTCCGGATAATTGGTCGTTATTACTGCTTTAACTACATAGGGTAATGTATTCGGACGAATCTCCCAAGATGTATAAATCCATTCGTTGGCTGAATTGAATACAATTTCCTTCCCGATATTCTGGTCGATAATATCCACTTCGATATTCCCATTATCCCGATCCATTTCGATGATAACCGCATTCGGATACATGGCTTTCACCTTCGATTCAATGCCAGCCGGAATCTGTTCCGGCAGATACGGATTGTCATTGCCATCCTCAAGCTGGGCTTTGATCAAGATTCCGTTCGACAAATAATGAAGGTCATATTCTGTTTTTCCTCTTTCTATTTCAATCACATAAACCGTTTCTGTATTAACACGATCCACTTTGTCAACATCCTCTATCTTCCAGTTGGCATATTGGCTGGCTTCAAACGAAGTTCTTACAGCTTCCGGCAACGACTGATAAGGGATATCTGTTTCCGTCATTACCCAACCGTTTGTTCCAAACCAAGCTTCGGATTCAAAACCATCCAAACGGAATTCAACAACCGAATAACCGTTCTTCTGTTCCCATTCCTCCACCTGGGCATTCGGATACATCGCTGAAAATTCTTTCTGGATAGCAGTTGGCAAATCAGACATATTGATGTTGTCATCATCATCACAACTTACAAAACCCATTCCGCATACTACTGCGGCAATCACCGTAAACAACTTGATATTCATAACTCTCTTCATTTTATTTATCTAAATCAATTAATTCAAAATTCTTATTAAACTTCAGTTCCCAGCCATTAGAAAGTTTGGCTTCATACGTGTTTTCCTCTTTCTCCAATTCAATAATCTTGCACTCCGGATAATTATCCCGCACATAAACCATAATTGGGTTTGGAACCAAAGAAGCCGGCACCTGACTATATTTACATTTGATTTTTTTCCAATTGCCCGAACGGTCGAACTCTACTTTATCCCCATTTACGAAGATGACATCATAATTTTTTCCGAAAAAATCGGATTCCATTTTGGCAAGCGCCACTTTCTTGTCGGCAAAGTTTTGCATGACGAACTGTTGAGCCGTCCGTGGCAATCCAGAGAACTGGATGGGTTTATCATCGTCGGCATGAACGGGTAACAACAACGTACTTGCCATTATCAAAGTCATACATATTCTTTTCATTTCAAATTCTCCTTCTACTTTCATTTAAATTCTAAGGCAAAGATGGAGGGCAATTCTGAAAAGAATTTGAAATTTTCAGTTTTTTCTTCAGTTTTCAAATAGAAAAGTGGAAAAAATGTTTTCCATCCTGGTAATAATATTGTATCGTGAAAGTGTATAAGCGGCAAATCGTATCGACAATGGCTAAGCCTAATCCGGTAGATTGTTCTTTCTTCTTTCCTTGATAGAAACGGGTAAAGATTTGTTCCTTGTCCAAAGCACAACCATCAGCCGTGTTGCAAATCACAAAATCATGGGCAGACATTCGGATATCAATCTGTCCGCCTGTCGAATTATGGACAAATGCATTCTTCAACAAATTGGCAACAAGGATAGATGCCAGCGATTCATTCATGCAAACCTCGCAAGAAGCTGTTTCTTCTATCGATACATGGATATGTTTATAATCGAATACCTCCTTGAAATCCTCCAGATATTTATGCACTAACGAATTGATTTGTATATTCGAACTCTCTGGAAATTGCCCGTTTTCAATCTTCGAAATCAGCAACAGCGACTTATTCAGTTTCGAAATATGCTCGAGTGTTTGATGGACTTTGCTCAATTCTTCCAGCTGGCGTTCCGCCATGGATTCATCGTCCATCAGCATTTCAATCCGATTCTGACAGATTGCCAGTGGTGTTTGTATTTCATGCGAAGCATTTCCGATAAACTGTTTCTGCTGTGCATAAATAGCTTCATTATGGGATGTGCTGCGAATCAAAGCCTCATTCAGCTTACGGAATTCGGTCACATCGGTCGGATTATCCAGCGGACGGTTGTTTCCCCAATGTATAAGTATCCAGCCAATCCAGAAGTTTGTATAAAGGTTTCATATTCTGCCGATAAACCAGAATATTAACCAGCAGGATGGTCAGCAATAAAACACCGTAAAGGAACATAATCCAGAACCAGATAGCCGAAATCAAGTCGGACTTTTCAATGGAAGGCATCGATACCATCAGCTGATAAAAACGACCGTCACGGTCTTGAAAGATTGTTGTCAGAATCCGGGCTGGTTCTGTTTCCTCCTTTTCTGTTATATAGACCATCGAATCAGTATAGAGGATGTGGGGGCGTGAAGCTGCATAAGCTGCATCCACCTCCTGAAGGAAATACTGGTTGTTGGAACCGTTATCATGAGAAGGTAATTCCTCTCCTGTCAAATGCCGGGTAATAATTACTTCCGAATAATCTTCAAGCGAATCATCCACCTCGTCATTGACTTCATCCATCAGGGCAAAGTAAAACAATCCTGCCCAAATAGCCAGGATTATAATCAAAGTGACGGACAAACGTCCAATGACTCGATAGAAAAGTTTCATATTCAGATGTTCGTATTTAATTTATACCCGATACCATAAACGGCTTTAATCTCCGGATTAGCTCCGGCTTCTTTCAGTTTCTTCCGGAGGTTCTTTATCTGTGCATAAATAAAGTCGAAGTTATCAACCTGGTCAATATGGTCACCCCAGACTGATTCGGCTAATGTTTGTTTATTAATCAACCGATTCGGACGGTTAATAAAATAGAGCAGGATATCATACTCTTTACGGTTCAGATCAATCGGTTGTTGATCCACCTTTACTTCAAACGTAGCCGGATTGATTTCTATATTATCCAATGTAATCAGCTTTTCTCCTCCATGATTATTCCTGCGGATCACACTCTTGATACGTGCATTCAGTTCTGCCAAATGAAAAGGTTTGGCCAGATAATCGTCTGCTCCCAAATCCAATCCTGCCACTTTATCTTCCAGAGAATCTTTGGCAGAGATTATGATGACATTCTCTTTCCGTTTTTCTCTTTTCAGTGATTCCAGTATTTGCAAGCCACTTCCTCCGGGAAGCATGATATCCAACAGGATGCAGTCGTAATCATAATCGTCCAGCTTCAATAAAGCTGCCTGATAATTATCGGCAGTTTCGACAACATACCGTTCCTTTTCCAGAGACTTCTTGATTATCTCCTGCAACGACGGATCATCTTCTATAATTAATATCTTCATGTTATCTGCTACTTGAGTGGGAGCAAATGTAATAAAAAACTTTGGGCAAAGTTCATTTTACAATTTAATCTTCTCACATTAGTGAGAAGCATTTCTCACACAGGTGAGAAGCATTTCTCATATAGGTGAGAAGCTCTTCTCATATAGGTGAGAAACAAAAGAGTCTTGATATCACTCAAAAAATGATTGAAAAAGCCTTCCAAAAGGTGTGGAATTCTTAGATTTTATTTGTACTTTTACCTTCAGATATGCAGAATTAAGGTTCTTGAGTAAATGAAAAATTTGATAGTCCTCCAATATACATGCATGATAGTGATGTTCATGCTTGCATTTTTCACCTACGTCTCACGCTTCTATGTAACATTTCGCAACCGTCAGTTCGAACAGTCACGACTAATGATAGTGACAGCATTGCTACTATTCGTTGTTCACTTTATGTGTCAGATACATTTCGGGTGGCGCCAGCGTGGTGATGACGTAGGCGTATTGTTCAATCTGCTGTTCTATGCCCCGTCAGCAATACTCTTGTCTTGGTCGCAACTCAACATCTTGTTTGTAGGACAGAGTAAGTGGAGATTCATGCGGATAGGCATTATAGGTTATATCCTCATAGTGTTGAGCATAGTGACAGGCATTGTTGTTAACGGCAGCCTTCATATAGGTAAAATGCTTTATGTAGCCGACGCACTGCATTTCGCCATGCTACTTTATTATATTTGGACTCCCCTGAAAACTTGGCACGGTTCAGCATCGACTCGACAGCGAATTGGGAAACCCTGCCGATGCCTACCCGCGCACTGTGCGCATCGGGCTTTTTACAGTGTGTGCCTTTGCCGTGATTTCTCCTCTTTATATATTGTCGCGTCCATTGCTTTTTGTCTTTGGCCCTTTAGGGCTGTTGTTCCTCTCGTTGTTTATCGTGAGCTTCACATCCCTTGGTTTTAGCATGCACGAGAGCGTAACCGAGATTGTGACCGAGAGCGAAGAGGATATAGCGGCAGCTAAGATGCTTCAAGAAATCCCGCCCGAGCGAGCCGCAGAAATAGAGATGGCAGTCAGTAGATGGCGTAGCGAATGCGGATTTCGTGACAGCGACCTGACACTATCTTCGTTTGCCCGTCGTATAATGATAAATCGCACGGACATTACATCGTATCTCTTGTTCAAGCATGGAAAGAATTTCCGCGCATGGCTCTCGGGTGTACGCATCGAAGAGGCTAAGGCTCTTATAATCGCCCACCCCGAATACAGCAATGAAGTAGTCTCCTTGGAGTGTGGCTTCTCGTCACGAGTGTATTTTCAACGCTTGTTCAAGGAAAAGATGGGAGTAACCCCGGCGGAGTGGCGACGAAAAAACTAACTTGCGGATTATTAGAAGGTTTTGGACGGTGTACTTAGTGTAACTTTTCACAAAGGTTACATAATCGGACAAATGTCACCCTTCCAAAATAACGTATCTTTCCTACAAGAGTGACACCATTGTGATTGTTTTTGGACTTTTGGTGGTTTATGTTTCCATATCTTTGTTTGATGGAAAACATAAACAATCAAAAACATTTTATATGCAAAAGACATATCTTTATTTAATGGCGTGCGCCTTTGGCGCAATAGCATTTGGTTCATGTTCCGATGACAACGACGGACCATCAGGCGGGGGCGACACTCCCACTATTCCTTTGGCAGAGATGTCAAAACCGAAGCCTAATCCTTGGCTTGCGCAAGAAGAATACAGCATCACACACTTCAACTCGGCACAGACCGACGCTTTCTCATACGGAGTCAAGGATGGCACCTTCAATATCGACCTGTCCCAGTGCCAGATGACATGGAGCGGACCTGTCAACTTGATGACACTTGCTTCAACCTCACCCAACTATATGTGGGGAATGAGCAGCGACCGTGTCTCTTACCTTGACGTAAGTGACGGCAAGCTCGAGCGAGTTGCCGAAGCTGGTCTGCCTGAAATAAACATGAAGACACAGGAGCAACTCACACGCCTCACAGCCGACTATGACTCGTATGCAGAATTAGCCAATAGCGTAACCGACATACTCGGACAGAGACCACAAATGTCAATGGCTAACGGTAACTATGTGCTTTGCGACAAAGACAACTACGCATACAGCAACGCTGGCCAAGTGATGGCACGCTACCGCCTTGCCAACCCCGACAACCCCAAGGAGGGAATCGTACTTGACAGTCAAATCAAGCTGACCCAACACATCTTCAATTCATATACCCTCGTTGGAGCAACTATGACCTATGACGGACACCTCGTCGTAGCCGCCCAGAATGGTCTTGTAGTGCTTGACAGAGGACTTACCACTGTCGAAGACTCGTACCAACTCCCGGCAGACCAAGTACTCACCAACTCTATCAGCATTGACGAGAACGGTGGCGTATATGTGGCAAGCAACAGCCGTACAGAGAACGGCAAGGGACTCATGCAGAAGTTGATATGCAAGAATGGCAAATTCTCAACCAACGAGGCAGATGGCGCATGGCAAGCCCAGTATGATGGCGGACCCGAAGCACCCTGCATCAAGCTTGGACATGGTACAGGTTCCACCCCTACACTCATGGGCTTTGACGACGAAGAAGATAAGTTAGTAGTCATCACAGACGGTGCCAAACGCATGAAATTAGTAGCCTTTTGGCGCGACAATATTCCAGCAGATGCCAAACAAGTAGGTGACTACAGTAAGCGTATTGCCGGCATACATGAGGTCACATGCGGTCTTCCCTCATCAACCGAATGGGTGCAGTCTGAGCAGTCAGTCGTAGCCGGAGGTTATGACGCCTTCGTAGTGAACAACATCAACATTACCAGCCAGGCTATAAACGACAAGATTATTGGCGTCCTTGCCATCGGTCCTTTGCTCGAAGGTCCTCAAGGAGCCGAGTGCGTACATTGGAATACTGCCGAAAACAAGTGGGAGACCAAGTGGACACGTAGCGACGTAAGTTCCATAAGCATGATTCCCGCAGTCAGCACCAAGTCCGAGATGGTCTTCGTTTGTGGATGGAGTGATGCAACAGGATGGGAAGTTACCGGACTTGACTGGACAACAGGTTCCACACGTCACCGCTGTATCTTAGGCAAAAACAACCGAGCCAACGGAGCTTACGCCATCATACAGTATCTTGCCAACGGCGATTTGTTGTTCAACTCCGTAGCAGGTCCTATCCGCGTGAAGTTTTAAGTGACTTAGATATAAAATTCAAGAACATAACATTCACCCTGAACTGGTGTTGCCCTATAAGATTATGAGCAACCAACCGGTTCAGGGTGGAGGCTTTAGCGAAATAACTTTCCCGATTTAACGCCACTTTAATGGCGTTAAAACACCATTAAAACACTGTTTAAACACAGCAGGATATATCTTTCATTAACAAATATTCCCACAAGACTTAGTAGCCTAAAAGCGAATGTTGTCTGATGTGTTTGGGGCTTGCTCTGAATGACTCCATGTTGAATGGTTGTTGCAAAAGCTGTAACAACCTTGTCCGTCTGCAGTCCTCCGGTCTCAAACTCATTCTTTATATGACGTGAAATAGTGGATTTATTCCTTTGAAATAACTCAGCAATCAGCTGTGAGCTATCCTCCAAATAACAGAGATGCGGGGTAAAATAAAAAAAGAGCGGATTAAATTCGCTGTTCCAACGGTGATTCAGAGTAATCGAAAAAATTCGATTATCTGAATCTTAGTTAATAACCATTAGAAACAGCCATTAAACCACTCACTTCTAAAGAAGATTCAAACTCCCTAAATAAAAACTTAAAACCTAAAAACACTATGAACTACAAACCTACTAACAATACTTACCTACTAAAAACTTATTTGAATCTTCTTAACCTTTTTATCTACATATAAACCTAAACCTTTTGTCTCGATTTAATTGTATGCTTCAATCACTTGAAACATGCGCCAAACATTTTATTTTCTCGGCTTATGCCGGGTGAAATGTTTCACGACGCAAAAGTAACCATAACTTCGAATATATCAATAGAATGAACCAACAAAATTCATTCAATTGACATTTTTTTGATATATATCAGAAATATCCGTTCATTTTATCATTTTAATAGTTTTCAAATAGAGGGCGAAGTCATTCATGCAGTTCTATATATCATACTATCTGTCCATCCTTATAAAGAAAGTCAAAAGGAAAGCAGATTATAAAAGCAAGGGAGTTATAGCAGAGGGAAAAATTAAATATTTATCTCTTCGACAGAGACAATGCCATTCATCATGGCATAAAAAGTCAAACCGGAAACGGTCTTTATTCCTAATTTGGCAGTGATGTTTTTCCGATGGGTAAGGACCGTATTCAGACTAATACTCAGATGGTCGGCTATCTCTTTATTGGTATAACCCTTTACAATCTGCTGCAACACATTGATTTCCCTTTCGGACAAGCCTTTCCCTTTCTCCGTTTGCGTAGCTACCGCATCATCCGTAGAAAACCAATGCTCCAATTGGTCTATCATCTGTTCCAATGGTTGTTTTGTTGAAATCATATTGGTAGGCAGAGACAGGCTCTCCGCATTAGCCTGAAGAATCATCGTCCGGCTGCGTCTGGGCAAGAAATAATCGAGATGCAAGATAAATGTATCCGTATCCGTAAGATAATGGGAAAACGAATCATTTTGCTGTTTGGGGAACCTCCTTGAATGAGGTCAAATGGCAAACCTCAACTTCCGGGAAATAATTGTCGAAAAGGGATTGTAACCCTAAGAACAACAAGGTGTCAGGCAATACAACTGCAATCTTTTTATTCGAGCGCATTAGACTTATTCTGTTATCTGGTTGGTTTTTTCCATCTTTTGAACCATCTGCCTTAAGATACGTTCTCGAATCCGATTATGCTGCTTGATATCTTTCTCCAAAGTCGTGATGGCAAATAAAACAGCATAACAGAGGTTCTCGTTATAGTCCCCAGATAAATGCTTAATCATAATACTTTTCAAATCAGCCAACAACGCTTCCGTATTGTCATCCTCCTTACGGTTCTTTCCCTCAGCTATTTCCAAGCACGGACGATTCCCCTCTTCCGTAATCGTAGAAAGGCAATAAGGAAACCACACTTGTTCATCATATTGGATTTGGGAGGTCAATCGCTCTTTGAAATTATGGAAGAACTTGCCTATCAACTTCAACGTATGATTGTCGGAGGTACTGTGTTGGATAAACAGGTCTAAGTGACGGGAAACATTAGGGATCTGGTAACGCAAATAGTATTGGTTAGTCTTGTTCAGATAGTCAACAATCAGGGAAAGATGGAAAGCTTTCAATCGCTTTTCAGGGAAATACTCTTCATTCAAAAAAGTATTGATGATAATCAAAACGAAGTCTGCATCCAATCCATATTCATGACAGACCTCACGCACAGATTTGTCTTTCAAACCCAAGCGTATACCCAATCTATTGATAACAGGAATGAGTGAAGTGTGTGCTTCCACCACTTCACTCATTGACATATTGGATTGTATCAAAGACATATTAAGCCTCTTCCCATTGTTTACGAATCAGGTTCAAAGCATTCACGACAGCAGCTTTGCGGTCTTCGCTTTGGCAACCACATTCAAAGCTGATATACTTATTGTATCCAATAACTTTCAAGCCTTTGAATCCGTCCACATAGTTATCAGCATCACCATCTTCGCCCGGCATACTACGACGCTTCAAGCTGGCAATATGCACATGCTGCAAGTATTGACCTGCAGAGATGAATGCTCCCATACATGAATTTTCTTCCGACATGTGCCAGAAGTCACCCATACAACGGACACCCGGATTATTGATATCGCGGCACAAAGCAGCAGCATCACCTACTTGACGCAAATAGAATGCTTCTCTTCTGTTCAATGGTTCAAATATCACGGTCGTTCCATGTTCGTGGGCAAAGTTACCCATTTCATTATACTGCTCGCACAAGAAATCACGTGTTTCCTGAGTATGAGGCATAACCGGTTTTTGGTGGTTGAACGCAGGCACGATAATCACACCTGTGGATTCCAATTCACCTG
This sequence comes from Phocaeicola vulgatus, assembly GCA_022009975.1. Classification (GTDB taxonomy): domain Bacteria; phylum Bacteroidota; class Bacteroidia; order Bacteroidales; family Tannerellaceae; genus Parabacteroides. Next base: position 2,002,505 of record CP091733.1, read on the forward strand.
CAGCAACAATGATTTCTTTCATCGTATCCATACACTGCTTACGCACTGCCGGATCTGTAGAAAGGATAAAGCCCTTGAAGCCTGCACAAATAGCAGAAATCTTGATATTCCTACCAGACAATGCCTCTTTGAACTCTTTCACACGGTCGCCCAAACCTCTACCGCCTGGTTCCAAACCAACAACTCCGTTCTGCTCCATGAAATCAAGCTTTTCAGCCAACGTTTCACCCGGTGCCACGCCCTCTTGCAAACAGAGGTTCAACTGGGCTGCTGGAGAATAAGGAATGCCCGTAAGTTTAGCAGCAGTTTCTGCCGTTCCTTCAGCAGTTGGATTGCCAGCACAAGAAGCAATGGCTGAACTTCCGACAGCCATTGCCGCTCCCGACAAACCCACTTTTAAGAAATTTCTTCTATTTAGAGTCATACGAATTATTTTTTATCAACAGGCTTGCCTGGAACAGGAACTACGAATCCGCTCATATCCATCTTGCCCAAGTTCAAATCTTTCGGAGTATAATCCAATGGATCAGCAGTCATGCCATCCCAAGTTGTTTCAGCTCCAGTGTATGCAGATTGACGCCCCATGATAGCAGCCATGTTCGCAACTGCTGTTTCAGAAGCTTGTTCAATCAACTTGCCAGCACGGATTGTATTAATCCAGTTAACATGTTCCAATACGTATGGGTTGGTTTGCTGGTGTTCTGTTTTTTCTTTTTCTCCATCATATTTCCAAAGCACATTGCCTGCCAAGTCTTTGATTTCCATTGTTGAACTATTCCAAGAACCCTTAGTACCCTGGATGAACTCGCTAACGTTCGTAGCACAACCATCAATCTGACGACACATACTGTGCAAGTGGATACCATTTTCCATTGTGAAGTCAACACTGAAGTTATCGTACTGATCACCTGTCAAACGACGCTGGCGAGAACCAAAACCTACAGCCTTAACTGGTTTCAAACCAGAGAACCAAGTAAAGACATCAATGTTATGAACGTGCTGTTCTACGATATGGTCACCGGACAACCATTTCCAGTTAACCCAGTCCTTAATCATCCATTCGCAATCAGTCCAACCTGCTTGACGTTCACGATACCACAACATTGACTGGTTCCAATAAACGATACCGCCAGTGATTTCACCAATCATACCTTCCATTACTTTCTTGTATGATTCAACGTAAGAACGTTGGTGGTGACGCTGAGTACCTGTTACCACGCACAAGTTCTTAGCTTGAGCCTGTTTAGCTGTAGCCATGATTGTACGATAACCTACCGGGTCAACGCAAATAGGTTTCCAAGAAGCAGTGTTTGTTCTTTTCAACTGCATATTGGAAATGGATTGGACGGAACAATGGAGGAGTGGCAACAATAACAACATCCACACCACTGTCAATCAATTGTTTGTATGCTTCCAAACCTACGAAACGTTTGTCAGCTGGAATATCTATATTCTTTTCACTCTTCAATTTGTCAGCCAAAGCGTCTACTCTTTCCTGGAAAGTATCAGCCAAAGCTGTGATAGTTACACCGTTTGCAGCATCCAAAAAGTTAAATGCAGCACCAGAACCACGTCCACCACAACCAATGACACCGGCTTTCAACTCTTTACCGTCAGTTGCCTTATCTGGCAATTCAGGAATATAATAAGTACCCGGTTCCTTCAATGGCTTGTTGGCACCTGCCTGTGCTTCACCACCTGCGCAAGATGTTAATACTGTTGCGGCTGAACCACCACCGATTGCGCTCAATGCGCCGGCCATAGCTGAACTCTTCAAAAATGACCTTCTGCTTATACCATTACCCTTTTTCATAATACTTGTTTTAATTTGTCAGCAATATATGTTTTTTTAATTATTTATTATAGTCACACACCACGCGGAATCCAATACCTTTGATATCAGAATACCACCATATACTCTTCGGCTGCTGCGGGTCTGTCTTCAACCAAGCCGCATGTTCCGTATGAGCACGCGCCGCACAACGAAGATCTGCCGCATCGGAAGTATAGTTACCACCTCTGACAACCCACTCTTCTCCTTCTGTCACAAGAGGATCTGTAGCGTTTGCTGTCTTCTTGTAGGCTTCCGGATCGTATTTGTCTGCACAATATTCGAGAACGTTACCCAACATATTCTTCAAGCCAAATGGATTCGCTTTGACAGAAACAGGTTCTTGTGTCCTGTTCTGGCTGTTCTTCGCATAAATAACATAAGAGCTGATGCTGTCTGTTTGGCAGCAAAGAACTTACGCATGAATCCTTGATCCGAGAAATCTTTTGGATTACCTTCAAAGAAATACGGAGTCTCTTTTCCACCACGGGCTGCATATTCCCATTCTGCTTCAGTCGGAAGGCGGTATTTCTTACCTGTCTTCATAGAAAGCCATTGACAGAAGGTCTCAGCTGCATAGTGTGTCATGGTGATAGCTGGACGGTCTCCGCTTCCCCAGCCTTGGTCTGGGAAACCAAATGGAGGCGTCGGTCCTGAAATAGCATCCACATCAGGATTACTATTGTTGGCATATACTTGTTCAGGAGAAGTACGGCCTTCACTCATGGTGTTAGCAAAGAAAGCCCAATACTGGTCCCAAGTCACTTCCACTTCCGACATAAAGAACGGGCTGACCGTTACTTCGTGCAAGGTCTCGTCCGCATTGCGGAATGGCTCATTCTCCGGACTACCCATTTCAAACTTACCTCCAGGGATGGCAACCATGTTAAAGGAAACCATCGTACCCGGTATCTGCTCGGTGTAATTCTCAAACGAAGTTACCGGAGTGGCAGTTTAAAGAACAAGCTGGTATCTACCGGAGCACTCGAAGAAGAAGCTCCCGGAATACCTGTCATCTTGGCATGAGCGTAGTTGGGATTATAATGTCCTGCATCCAAGTGGCAACTGATACATTGCAAATCCAACTTTTTCTCGTTCTCATCATAATAAAGGTGAGCTGTCACACCGTCACTGGTGATGCCTTCCGGGAATAGGTTCTGATGGCACTCCTTACAAGATTCATTCGGAATATACTTGACTGCATGCTCCAATTCCGACTTTAAATCCCAATCAAAATCGGCACTGTCTTTCGTCATATAAGACCATGCATCTTTCAATCCCAACTTCATTTTTGCCGTATAATGATCCCATGTTTGAGACTGCGGAGGGAGGTGGCAAGCGACACAATGCGTCTTGACACCGCTTCCATTGTTGACATGCTTGGACAATTTCCAACTATCGTAAACATGAGGATGCACGTGACACATCATACATGAATCGTCTGAAGAGAAATAGACTGCTGTTTGGTACACGCCTGCCATCAAGCCGGCACCAAGTCCCAAGCCTACTAATAATACAAAGGGCTTGCTTTTAAAAAAACTCCGTTTCTTTTCCGAATTCGAATTATGACTCATTTTTCCGTTCGTGTTAAATGGTATTTTTGTTAAGTCGTCAGCTGCTCCCTATTGGTTGACCAGCAAAACACAAAACTTGCGATAAAATTAATATTAATATTTAATAATTGCGCATCATCTATCATGCTTTAACAAAAAATAACCAATATCGTTATAAAATCTACATAATCAAATGCTGAATGAACCGCATTGAAACATCCTGTTATTTCATTGTGTTCAAATTTGCGCAAAGATAAGTAACAAAATAAAAAAAGTCAAAGAAAATCTTTGATAATATTGCAGGAATCTGTAATATTGCAAGCGCAAAGTAATAATTCAGAACAATGACGGCATTCAACGCATATTACACATGGGCATTGATGGCCCCCCGGGGGGTTAATATTCAAAACTAAAACAAAGGTGGTCTTGATTTACACAAGTCAAGGCGACCGGCACTTTTTCTACATTATTTATATCGAATCCGTGTTGGATTTTTATTATCATCATGTTCCATAAATTACACCTGATATAAGATGAAAGTATTAAAATTTGGGGGTACATCTGTTGGTACCGTTGAAAGCATATTAAATGTAAAAAAAAAATTGTTGAAGGAATAGACGAACCAGTCATCGTAGTTGTTTCTGCCTTAGGTGGATTAACTGATAAACTGTTGCAAACTTCTGCTTTGGCGGCTAACGGAGATATCGCATACGAAAAGGAATTGTCTGGTATTATTGCACGTCATTTGGACGTTATAGAAGGGGTCATTCCCGACAAAGAGGTTCGCCGAAGTGTGCAAATCCGTGCAATGGGATTATTGGATGAATTAGGGAACATCTTTAGGGGCGTTTTCCTTATCAATGATTTGTCTCCCAAGACTTCGGATGCCATCGTCAGCTATGGGGAAAGGTTATCCTCCCTTATCATATCCCATGTCATCCGTGATGCCCAATTATATGATTCCCGCAAATTCATAAAGACTGTCAAACAGTTCAACCGCCATATCGTGGACTTTGAACTGACTAATCAATTGATAAAAGAGACATTCAGCGTGCTTCCTAAAGTTGCGTTGGTACCTGGATTTATCTCCAGCAGCAAAGACAATGGGGAAGTTACCAATTTGGGCAGAGGCGGTTCAGACTATACGGCTTCTATTTTGGCGACTGCTTTGGATGCTTCCATCTTGGAAATCTGGACGGACGTTGACGGCTTCATGACAGCCGACCCGCGTGTCATCAGCTCTGCATACGTCATCGACCGTCTTAGTTTCACCGAAGCAATGGAGCTATGCAACTTCGGTGCCAAAGTGATTTATCCGCCTACCATCTATCCGGTCTATCATAAGAACATACCTATCCGTATCCTGAATACGTTCAATCCTGAAGCTCCGGGCACCTACATTTCCCGAGAAAAAGAGAAAACGACAGGAAAGGCGTTGATCAAGGGTATCTCTTCCATCAACGATACCTGTTTGATTACCGTTCAAGGTTTGGGTATGGTCGGTGTCATTGGTGTCAACTACCGAATCTTCAAGACATTGGCAAAGAATGGCATCAGCGTATTCATGGTGGCTCAGGCAAGTTCCGAGAACAACACCACTTTTGCAGTCAAGAATGCAGATGCGGATTTGGCAGTGAAAGTGTTGGACGAAGAGTTTGCCATGGAACGTGGGCAAGGAGACATGAACGACACCGTGGCGGAGAAGGGGTTGGCTACTGTTGCCATCGTAGGCGAAAACATGAAGCATACGCCGGGCATCGCAGGAAAGTTGTTCGGGACATTGGGCAGTGCCGGTATCAGCGTGAAAGCTTGTTCGCAGGGTGCATCCGAGACAAACATCTCTTTCGTTATCCAGAAGGAGAATTTGCGGAAAGCGTTGAACTCCATCCACGACTCCTTTTTTCTATCCGAGTATAAAGTACTTAACTTGTTTGTGGCAGGCATAGGAACCGTCGGGAGCAACCTCTTGCAGCAAATCCGCTCACAACAGCCCAAATTGATGACTCAAAACGGATTGAAGCTCAATATCGTGGGCATTGCCAACTCTAAAAAGGCGGTATTCAACCGTGGGGGCATCCAATTGGACAATTACAAGCAAGAGTTACAGGAAGAAGGTATAGACAGTGACCCTGCCAAACTATGTGATCATATCTTGGACATGAACATATACAATGCCGTGTTTGTCGATTGCACCGCCAGTGAGGAGGTAGCGGCAATGTACCGTAAATTAATGGACAGCAATGTTTCGGTCGTGGCTGCCAACAAAGTGGCTGCCTCTTCCGCCTATGACAATTACCTGTTGCTAAAGGAGACAGCCCGCCACCGTTGCATCAAGTTCTTGTTTGAGACGAATGTCGGGGCAGGACTGCCGATTATAAACACCATGAATGATTTAATCAACAGTGGTGACCATATATTGAAATTGGAAGCTGTACTTTCCGGCACATTGAACTTCATCTTCAATACCATCAGTGCCGATATCCCTTTAAGCAAGGCGATTCGCATGGCAAGGGAGGCGGGTTATTCCGAACCGGATCCCCGCATCGACCTGAGCGGGAAAGACGTCATCCGCAAACTGGTGATATTGGCAAGGGAAGCGGGCTACCGTGTGGAGCAATCGGATGTCAAGAAAAAGCTTTTCATTCCTGACGAATACTTCTCTGGTTCATTGGAGGAGTTTTGGAAACGCATTCCTGAATTGGATGCCGATTTCGAGAAGGAACGTAAGGAAATCGAGGCAAAAGATATGCGGTTGAGGTTTGTTGCCAAAATGGAAAACGGGGAATGTGAAGTGGGTCTGAAAGCCGTAGACAGTCATCACCCATTTTTCGAACTCGAAGGTAGCAACAACATCATCATGATTTCCACGGAAAGGTATCATGAGTATCCGATGATTATCAAAGGATATGGTGCAGGGGCAGATGTTACGGCAGCAGGTGTTTTTGCCGACATCATCTCTATCGCCAACATCTGAAAAAAGAAAGGCAAAACACGCCTTGCATTTTACTAATTCTGACATACCTCAAGGGGCTGTATACAAACGAATGTTTGGGTGCAGCCCCTTTTAGCTATGCCTGTATTAGTAAAATATCACTCAACAGGCTTGCATTCTTGTGCTCCTGTACTATTTCTTATTTGCAAACCTGAGTAAAAACCAGATAAAGTTTGTACCTTTGACGCAATTTCAACAAAACAAGGCAAGTTGGGGTTATTGGAGAAAGACCAATTTATCAAAACACTGCTGGAATAAACACTTAATTAGACAAACAGAGTCACTTCTGTTTCATAACAAATAAAGATATGAGTAAAATTATTCTTACTGGAGACCGTCCTACTGGACGTTTACATTTAGGGCATTACGTTGGTTCACTCAAGAGGCGCGTTGAATTGCAGAACTCTGGTGAATTTGACAAGATATATATCATGATTGCTGATGCCCAAGCTTTGACAGATAATGCAGACAACCCTGAAAAGGTTCGTCAGAACATCATCGAGGTAGCTTTGGATTATCTTTCTTGTGGTCTTGACCCGGAGAAGAGCACGATTTTCATCCAATCACAAGTTCCGGAATTATGCGAGCTCTCTTTCTATTACATGAACTTGGTTACCGTTTCCCGTTTGCAACGTAACCCGACTGTCAAGACAGAGATTCAGATGAGAAACTTTGAAACCAGCATTCCTGTGGGCTTCTTTACCTATCCAATCAGCCAGGCTTCAGACATCACAGCATTCAAGGCCACTACGGTTCCTGCCGGTGAAGACCAAGAACCGATGTTGGAACAGGCAAGGGAAATCGTCCGCCGCTTCAACTCCACTTACGGGGAAGTGTTGGTTGAACCTTCTATCCTGTTACCTAACAATTCAGCTTGTTTGCGTTTGCCGGGTACAGATGGAAAGGCTAAGATGAGCAAATCATTAGGCAATTGCATCTATCTGTCCGACTCCGCACAGGATATCAAGAAACGTGTCATGAGCATGTTTACCGACCCTGACCACCTTCGCATCGAAGATCCGGGCAAAGTGGAAGGAAACACGGTATTTACCTATTTGGATGCTTTCTGCAAAGACGAGGACTTTGCCAAGTACCTTCCTGAATATAACAACTTGGAAGAAGTGAAAGCTCACTACAGACGGGGTGGCTTAGGAGATGTCAAGGTGAAGAAGTTCTTGAACGCTATCCTGCAAGAAGAGTTGGAACCTATCCGTGAAAGAAGAAAGCAGTTTGAACAAGATATCCCTGGCGTTTACCAGATGTTGAAACGTGGTAGCGAAATAGCAAGGGAAACAGCTGCCGCTACTTTGGAAGATGTCCGCAAGGCTATGCGAATCAACTATTTCGACGATGTGGAGTTAATCCAATCGCAGGCTGAACAGAAGAGAAGCAAATAATCGCTACTACCTTATATAACAGGCGGTGTGTCATAATTGCAAACGGCTGCGCCACTTTCGGAATTCGACCTCAGTCATTTACATCAGTAAACTCCTGTCGGTCTCATCCTAAGTGCCTTGCATTTTGCTAATTCTGACACACCTCAATCACCATCCCTTCCGTCCGGCTAATGAATTCCGGCGCATAAAGGCATTGGATAGTGCTGATGCCTCCGGTGTATTTTCCTGTCCGGGAAATGTAGACTGGATACTCCAATACGAATGTTCCTTCGGGGAGATGTTCGATATAGATATTCTCCGACAAATCACGTGCCGCCTGATAATACCAAATACCTTCCCTGCACTCGGTACGGGACAACTGATTTACCGGTTCCATGCAAGCCGACCGGAGGTCTTTCAGGAATACATAATCCATAGCCCTGTCCGAACGAATCGTCAAACGCACCACAGCCCTGTCGCCTACATGCAAAGACTGGTTCTCTGTCACCTGTACCATCTGCCGTTCTGATCCTTCTTTCTTCTCTATAAAGAGTTTCTTCTCCACGTTCATCACGTCTTTGTCCTTTTCAATGGAACTCAACGGGGCAAAGTATTGCGTATAAACCGCACCCCAAGCCGGAGCGTCTCCCTCTTTCCGGATTCGCACTTGGCGTTGCTGGCTCTGCTTCAACTGGTCGTTGGAGAGCGACACCTTCAAATAGCCGGTAGCCGTTTCTCCCTCATCCGAACGCCAACTATTCCCATTCCATGTAACATGGCAACTGTTATCCTTCTCAATCCAAGAATCACCTGCCAACAGCAACGCATAAATGACATCGATGGAGGCTCCTGCCGATTCCCAATTCTGAGTCCGCTTCTGTCCTATCAGCCACTGCTTCATCTGGTTCATCTGCTGGATATCGGTTTGCATATCGGCAAAGAGGGACATAATCAAGCAATGGGTTTCCAAAGGCATCATTGAACCGGCAAAGTGAGGACGGTTGTTCGCCCAATACATTCCCTTCTCACTGTCCACCGTGGCAGTTTGCTTAAACCAATCCAAGATGGTCTTTGCCAATTTCCGGTTTCCATTCTTCCACATTAGTTTGGCAACCATCGCCCTACCGGACAATCCATACTCTTTCCAACGGGCTGCCGCTCTGTCTGCATAATATTTGTATGCTTCATGGGAGTTGCCGGCTTCCGGGACATCACGATAGCAGCTCCGCACCAAAAGGGCATATAGTTCATACTCGGAAGGGGTGTAATCCGAACCACGAAGTGCCACATCCAGTTCGTATTCCTTCTGTATGGTGCGATCCACGTATGCCAAGGCTTTCATCTGCATCAGTTTCTCGGTTTCGCCATATTCCACAGCTTGCAAATCCACCAGGCGAGCCATTGCATCCAACACCTGTATGGTCATGTAAAGGCTGCTCCTCATTCCCGGCATCCAGCCCCAACCGCCATCATCCAACTGGCGTTTCTGAAGCTTCTCCAATACCTCACGCTTCAGGTTGCCGGCACGGTTTATATCGAACAGCAGCTGCAAACGCTGTTTCTGTTCTGTCTCATTCTTTGCCTCCATCACCCACGGCGTCTCTTCCAACAAGACGCTCTTCAATTCGCTGTTCTTCTCCAAGTTGGACAACAGGGTTTCGCTATTGGATCCCTCCGCTTTCCATTTATCCACGATTTTCTTTATCCTCGGATGGCTCTGGGCGATATGTTGGGACAAGCTATTGCTATAATAGACTGCCAACAGGCTAACTAAATCTTCATTTTCGATAATATCCAATGTAGCCAATGCTTGCACGGCATACCAAACTGGATTGGCTGTCAGTTCAAGAGTTACCCGATATGGGTTCTCTACTGCTTGTGAAGGCAATTGGATACTCTTCTCCTTTTCATCCATCAAGTAAAATGGTATGCTCTCCGTCACCATAATCTGCTTGGACAATATCGGCAAGAGGTGCTGTTCCCCGTCATTCCCTTCCGAAGTGGTTGCTACGATACGGCAACCTAAAACGCCATAGTGCGACCATTCCGCTACCGGGACAACCCAATGGACTGTTTCGGTGTTGTTGGACGCAGAGGTAAATGGCTTTTCTGCCCGATAAAGGATGCTTTCATCTTCCGGGACGAACAATTCCAATGCGACCTTTCCCTTTATCTCCTTTCCCGACTGGTTCGACAACTGGGCGGAGAGGGTCATTTGGTCTCCTTCCCTCAAGAAACGGGGCAAGTTGGGTTGTACCATGATCGGTTTGCTTGACACCACCTCTTTCGACCAATAACCATATTTCAACCCTTCTGTGTGTGCCAACAATTGCAACTTCCATGTCGTATTACTCTCCGGCAAGGTAAAGTCGAAAGAGACTTCACCTTTATCGTCCGTTTTCAGCAGAGGATAAAAGAAGGCTGTCTCCGCAAAATCTTTACGCAAAGAGGCAGACTCTGCCGGTTTCCCTTCCAGGGCAGAAGATGCTTCCGCCTTGTCTTCAGTTACAGATGCCTCCTCATCGGCAAGCAAAAGCGATGCTCCCTCTGCTGACTCTTCGACGAAACCATCATCCGAAAGTGCCTTCATATTTACAGAAGCACTTCTCATCATGGGTCGGCTCTCTTGCATTACATATTCCTTCTTCCACGGGGAAGACCAACTCAACATATCAAACCAAGCCCCGTATAGGTTGTCGTAATGATAGGAATAAGATGGAATCGATTCTCTTCTTTTTGAAGAGCTTCCATTGGAAGAATCAAATGTTTGTCCGGCATGGAACCTCTCCGTCCAGAGCGAATAATGGTGTGCCGGATAGAAACGCCAATAATGGGAAGCGATAGCATCCAAGGAGAGGTCATACATTCCTGCCAACACTTCTGCTTTGGCTGCGGTCGAATCGGGTTGCACCAAACGGAACTTCCATGTCTCCATGCTGCCGGGCAACAAATGGTCCCTGAAGGTTGTCGGGATGATTGTCAGCTTACGATCCGGCTGCTTGCGGGTGACAGTAGCCTCTTCGGCAATCAACCTGCCATCCAAGATGTAGGTAAAGGAAAACGTGACGCCATCACCATACGCCTCTTCAAAGCGGACTGGGAAGGAACGGTTTGCTTCCCCATCCGCACCACCTCGCGGCGCAACACCTTTCCATCCTGTGAGAAGAGTTCATACAGGAGGTAGATCGCTTCGTGGCTCGTACCAAAAAGGAGGTTGCCGGTCTCTCCCGGAGCCAATTCCAAATGGGATTGCGGCATCCAGTAATCGGTTTCTATCGGCGGACGCTGGTCCTTCATGCTATATAAGACAAAGTCCCGTTCCGCTTCCGTCAGATTTCCCCTATCGTCTTTGCCGGACACGACTAAACGGTAGCGGTTGGAAGGCAATGAGGCGAACCGTTCCTTGTTTATCGGTTGTTCCGACACAAAGGAACCGGAAAGCACCATTTCTCCCGTCTCATATTGTTCCCTTTCCACACGGGTTTTCCCTCCCTTCGGTTTCAAGGTGTATAGTTTGTATTCTCCTTTCGCTTTTATCTTCTCCCCGTTCAGTGTCATCGCTGTGACAACCACTTTGGATTTCTCTTTCTCCATTTGGCTTGCCACATCCACCGAAAGCAGCATGCGGGTGTCGCCTACGGCAAAAGTAATGCTGGTTTCCTGTGTCTCCCCTTTGCTGTCGGTCAGGATAACTTCCAATTGATAATTCAGCACGACACACGGCTTATCGCTTTCCGGGCGTACCGGGACGAAGTCGATTTGGAAAGTCCCATCTTCACGCACTTCAGCCACTCCGGATGCTTCCAAGCGGTTGTCCCAATCCAATGGCATATAATAACGTGCCCACCACACAGGTGCTGTCCGGATAGACCATTTGGCTTTGCCGGAAGATAAAGGCACACCGGAATAGGCAACGGCTTTTCCCGTCAATGCCATCTTTTCACCAAAGGAGACAATCTCTTTGACGCGATCCACCGACACCTCATACGTCGGGCGTTTATACTCTTCCACCCGGAACAAACGGTTGCCAAAGGCGGATGAGAGGCTATATGTTCCGGTCAAGGATGAGGTCGGCAAAGTAAACTCGCCTTGGAACGACCCGAATTCATTTGTCTTGAACGTCTTCCGGACAACCTCCTTATTGTTGGCATCACGAAGCGACACGGAATACTCCTCTCCTGCCTTCACGAAGGTCTGCTTCTCATCATCGGCATACAATATGCCTTTGAAGTAGACGGTCTGTCCGGGACGGTAGATGGCACGGTCCGTAAAGATTGAAACGGCAGCTATCTGTTTCTCTCTTTCGCTGCGGTAAGAGGTTCGGACGTATGTCGGCAAGGAAGCCGTGTCTCCCTCCATAAGCGGACGGACGGACCTGACTTTATAAGGGTCGCCAAAATCAATCTTGGCGATTCCCTGTTTGTCGGTCACCACTTTCCCCACCAATTCCGGGACATAACTGCGGTTGTAGCCTCCATAGCAGATGACAATCGCTTCCGCTATCGGCTTGCCGGAATGATAATCGGTCACCAACACTTCGCTCCGTTTGTCGTTTGTCGGACGGACAATGGCTGCCAAGCGGCTTACGCTGAATGTGCCGGAAACGGAAATCTTGTCATCTCCTTCCACTTTATAATAATAGAGTCCGTTCTTTTCCACCGGAATCTCGACGATGGTATCTTTCGCCAAGAAGGGCTCTGCCACGGGCAATTGCACATTCGTGGTGCTGACCAATTCCCCCAATTTGGGTTTGCTCTGGTGCATGACGGATTCCGGATACTCCCTGTTCTTATAGATAGAGACCTTGACATGGGGAAGGTTCCGGTAAGTCAACTTCAAAGCCAATTTCTTGCCGGGATAGACATTATTGTCCGTCCGGACAGAGACATACGGATTCTCCATATCCGTTTGCACCCGGTAGAACTGGCTGGCTCTGCCTGTTTTGCCAAAGTCAGCCACGCACTGGCTTACAAACGCATGGATGGTACTTAATCTCTCTTTCTCTTTTCCATCCGGCAGGTTTCGGTAATAACCAACGTTGCTGCCCGATTGCAATAGTCTCAGTTTTACCAATGCCAATTCCAAACGGCACTCCTTGTCTGTATATTCCAACGACAAAGAATCCAACGCCTGCTGATAAGCAAGGTTCTTGGAAGGTGTGCCCATCTGCAAGGACTCTTCGAGGTAAGCCAATATCACCATCAACGCCGCCTTCTTGTTGGGCTGTGTCTTACGGAAAGCTATCCACTGTTGGTAGTAAGTTTCCGCATTGCGGTCATCCAAGCGGATGGCACGATCCAACAGGAAATCATATAAAGTAGGACGCAACTCCCTTGAATCGGTCCGCAAATCCATTATCTTCTTATAGCTCTCCACGCTCGTCTGCTGCAACGCTTCGGCTGGCTCCAAAGAGGATTTCACCTCCTGCCCGATTTTGTCCACAAACAGGTTTGCGCTCCACTCCCGGATATCTTCGGGGATAAAGTCTGCCAACTGCGTCCTTTGCCGGATGGTCCATTCGTTATTTTGGTAGTAAGTGGAATACATTTCAGCTATCAACGAATGGAAGAATGCTTTGACTGCCGGGTCTTTCACTTGGGTAGTGTAGTTTCCATCTCCTTCATCAGTTCGGGGAAGCGGTCGCTGTTCTTCTCTAACTCTTTCTGCATCTCATCCACCAACTTGTAGATGACTTGCGGGGCACTCTTTTCGTTCACCATACTATTCCACTTTATATTAGATTTCACGGAATTGTCCGCCTGTAAGCCACAATATGAAAACATAGCTAAAACAGGAATCAAGCACATAGCTATAAATAAAACTCTATATTTCATATCCTACCTATTTATTAAAGAATGTAACCATACCCGGGCAAATCCTACTTTTGCTCTATCGGGATTATTTTCCTTGAATATATAATATATAGGTATAGACTGAACTGAAGAGGCAAAAGCTGCAAAGTACCCGTTAAAATAAGCTAACCCCTTATTCCTTTCTTCTATATGTATAGAAGGTATAAGGGTATTCGTTCTTTTCGTCTGGCAAAAAGTCTTCTTTCCCCTCTTCCTCCCATTCCGACCAATCCACTTCGGGGAAGAAGGTATCGGCGGATTCGAAGGTGTGGTGCACGCGGGTCAAATAGAGTTTGTCCGCCTTTGACAAGGCTTGGCGATAGACGGTCGCCCCGCCGATGATAAATACTTCCGCTTCTTCTGCACACTCCGCCAACGCTTCCGGCAAAGAAGAACACAGGGTGCAACCGGGCACTTCCAACCCTTTACGGGAGGAGAGCACGATATTCTTACGGTTGGGCAACGGACCGTTCGGCAATGACTCGAACGTGTTCCTTCCCATGATGACAGTATGTCCCACGGTCAATGCTTTGAAATGTTTCAAGTCGGCTGAAAGACGCCACGGCAACCGCTGTTCGATTCCGATGGCACCATTGTCTGACACGGCTACGATAATGGATACTTTGCTCATCTTTCCCTTTCTTCTTTTTAGACAGCTACGGCTCCCGCTATATGCGGATGCGGATCATAGCCCACCAGTTTGAAATCTTCGTATTTGAAATCCAATATGTCCTTCACCTCCGGGTTTATCTCCATCTTTGGCAAAGGGCGTGGGTCACGGGTCAATTGCAACTTCACCTGGTCCAAATGGTTCAGGTAGATATGTGCATCGCCCAAAGTGTGGACAAAATCACCTGCCTTCAAGCCGGTCACCTGTGCCATCATCTGGAGCAACAGGGCATAAGAGGCGATGTTGAAAGGCACGCCTAAAAATATATCCGCACTCCGCTGGTACATCTGGAGGCTCAACCTGCCATTTGCCACATAGAACTGGAAAAAAGCGTGGCACGGCGGCAAATTCATATTGTCCAAGTCTCCCACGTTCCATGCGCTCACGATAATGCGCCGGGAATCGGGGTTGTTGCGGATGGTGTCCACTGCTTCACGGATTTGGTCGATGGAACCGCCTTTGTAGTCGGGCCATGAACGCCATTGGTAGCCATAAATATGTCCCAAACCGCCATCAGCATCCGCCCATTCATTCCAAATGCTGACACCGTGGTCTTGCAGGTACTTCACATTCGTGTCTCCCTTCAAGAACCATAACAATTCATATATAATGGATTTAAGATGGAGCTTCTTTGTCGTAAGCAAAGGGAATCCCTCTTCCATGTTAAATCGCATCTGATGTCCAAATATACTAATCGTTCCTGTCCCTGTCCGGTCGTCTTTCCTGACACCTTCCGACAAGACCTTGTTCAATAAATCCAAATACTGTTGCATAGATTGTTATTTTTCCGAAAAATTCTGCTAAAATCTTCTGAATAGCTTAAAATGAGCGATTTATGAGTGTCTTTCCTCAATAGAGGTAATGACTTGGCAATAGTTTTAACTTCTACATTCTACATAAGTTTGCCTTGCTTGCCAAACAACTCTTTTCGGATGCAAAGTTAAACCTAAAATCTGAAAAACGACACTTTTTGCTTTGTTTTTATAGATTATTAATTTTGGGTTGGAAGTGTGCTTATTCCAAATGTAGCAACACATTGTCTATGCAGCATAGATAAATTTCATATACGGCATTAAAAGTAAGAGAAATGTTAAATGTCGTCCTCATTCCTACAATACAAAGCAAAACGTTCTCGTTTATGGATTTTTTTTCGTACTTTTGAAAGTTATAGAAAGAGAATGTAGATTAGAAAGGTTAAATATGGACAATAAAGTATTCCTTTTAGGATTATTTCTGCTTTCAGTTGCTAACGTGAAAGCTCAAACTCAGACGCAGAATGATTCGCTCACAATGGAGAACATGATGCACAACCTTCCCGAAATAATGGTCAAAGGTTCGCGCCCTATCGTCAAGGCTGAGCGAGGTATGTTATCCTATAACATGCCGTTACTCATGAAGCAACTACCTGCCGACAATGCCTATGAGGCTCTCACACGTATTCCCTAGTGTTAGTGATGCTGATGGTGGCATCAAGTTTTTCCGGCAACGAGGTGACGCTTATCATCAACGGACAGGCGACCACTTTAACGCAAGAACAGCTTGCAGACAGATTGAAAGCGATGCCTGCTGCACAGTTGGCTAAAGCAGAGGTGATGCTTGCTGCTCCTGCACGTTATCATGTTCGTGGCATGGCTATAAATATCGTCACAAAAGATTATGCGGGTACAAATCAGTTGTCTGGACAGATAATTGGAGGATTGCAGCAAAGCAAATATGCAAAGGGTTTGGTGATTTTTACCTTTCTATGCAAAGGGGAAAGTTTGGATTAGATGCACAATATCAATATATAGACGGCAATTCATATGGTGAGTCTTCACGCATTGCCAACCATCCACTGGGTAACAAACGGGTAAATTATAATGATGAAACCAGTCAGAAGTCATTTGGTATTGCTCATAACTACCGACTTGGCATGAATTACGCCTTTAGCAAGAATCATCGTCTTGAAGTTGCCTATACAGGTAACTGGGACAAGTCTTGTTCCAACAGCAACACCGCAGGCTCAAGTGAAAGCGGAATGCATAATGACAGCCATGAGTATCTGCACAATGTTGATGTAAACTACTCACTTCCTTTGGACTTAATATTAGTGGTTCATACACGAATTATCGTACCCCCCAACAACAAAAACTTGACGGTACGATTTATACAAATGAAAATACGACAGAAACGGAACGCAACCTTACAAGTGGCAGTGAACAGACAATCAGCAAATGGATGTTCACGGCAGACCAAACCCATTCTTTGGCACATGGCTGGGGATTGTCGTATGGCGTAAAGGGACAGTTCACAAGCAACAAGAGTTATCAGAACACCCTCGATAAGGAGGGAAATATTCTGCCTAATGCAACAAGCAGTGTGGACATCAACGAACGGATATGGAATATATATGCAGGTTTCAGCAAACAGATAAACAAGGCGATTAGTCTTGAAGCATCCGTAGCTGCCGAGCAATACCACTCCCCGATATGGGACAAATGGCGCATATATCCTTCACTCAACGCCCTGTGGAATATCAACGAGAATCATTTACTCAACTTGTCGTTCAGCTCTAACTCTGAGTTCCCGAGTTATTGGTCAACAATGAGCAGCGTGTTTTACTCATCAACATATACTGAGATACATGGCAATCCCGATTTGAAACCATACTCAAATTATAATGTCAACCTTATGTGGCAGATAAAGAGACGCTATACTTTGATGGCTTTTGCAAATTTGAAGCCAGATTATTCTGTGCAGATGCCATACCAGCCAACAGACCGCATGGCGGTAATAATGAAAGAAACTAACTTCAACTACGAAAATAGCTTTGGATTGCAAGCCTCTGCAATATTCAGCGCAGGCAAATGGCTCAATGGCAATGTGTTTGCCGTTGGAATCTACAAGCATGCCAAAAGTGACCATTTCTTCGATTTGCCATTCAACCGCAAGAAACTGACGGCAGCTCTTGGAGGTACTGCATCTATAAAACTTTGCCGCACACAAGACTTGCGCCTCATACTAAACCCTTTCTTTCAGTCAAAAGCAATACAAGGTGTTTATGATATAAGTCCAATCTTTAGAATGAACGCCAAATTACAATGGACTTCACATGATGGAAAATGGGGATTGCGCATCAATGGCAGCAATATTTTCAACAACAAGGCAGACACCCGCTCCGTACAAGGCAATCAAGATTACCGTATGAAAGTAAACTATAATTGGGCTACTGCCACTTTGCTGTCATCTATAAGTTCGGAGGCTACAAAGAAAAGAAAGTAAAGGAAGTTGATACATCAAGAATGGGACATTAAGCCACATGATATGAAACAAAAACTATTTGGTAGAATAAGCAAGGATAATATCCTTGAGCTGTGCTTTCTCACTCAAGGTGATAAGAATGACCACCGAAAGGAAGAGTTCTATCGACTTACTTTCGATGAGGATAATCGTGTAGCATTCAATGCACTGCACGTTCTATCAAATTTTGATTTAGCAAATAATGAGTGGCTTTACAGCAAACATGATGAGCTGATTGACCGAGTGATGAAAGAAGAACATGTTGGGAAACGCCGTCTAATGCTCAGTATTCTTTTACGCCAACCATTTGAAGAAGAATCCCTCCGCTCAGATTTCATTGACTTCTGTGTAAGTAAGATTACCGCTTGCGCTCAGCCATATGCTATACGAGCTTATTGCATGAAGCTTGCTTATGAGCAAATGAAGTATTATCCTGAACTTCTCAGCGAGTTAAAGATGGCATTGGACATGTTGGAACAAGAGGTGCTATCCCCAGGATTAGCTTCTGCGAAAGGCAGGTGCTGATGAAAATAAGAAGGAAGCGTTCTTTTTCTTAAAGTTGCATTTCCGCAAAGGATAGCCTTGTTCCTGTATTTTTGTCATTCGATATACTGTTTGCACTTAGTACACTCACTTTTTGCGACCATCGGGAGCAAAATTTCTCCGCCATCATGGTGGAGCGAGGAGTTTTGGGGTTCCCAAAACATAACCTCGCTCCCTCCTCCAAGAACAAAGGACGAGACATTTGCCTTTCGGCTCTTCATGCCTATGGTGGCAGACCTTAATCCTAACAATTTGCATGAAACATCAAGGCTGCTGCATTGAGAAAGAACAAGGGAACAGACACGACCTGTTTTGTTCTTGAAGTTTGCAAAAGACAAGGTAATAATATTCTGTGCGCAACTTGCCAAGTATAGTAGTTGTATATTGTCGTTTTACTTTGTAAGCTATACCGAGTGTGTTATGTACACAGTGTGTCCTTGGTATAGTCTGCATAAATCTAATGCCATGCTAAAACACTGCGGAGGTTCGCCCAAGTGGCAGGAGGCGCAAAGCCTCCAAGGAACGTTGCGGCAATCATTTCGGAGAATAGAGCGGTAGCCAATAATCCACAAGTACATTTTACAGCGTACCAAGTGAGGGCATGTAAAACGTTGAATTGTTGAAAATAGGTGTTATCTTTATGAGAACCAACCACTTATACCCTCAACAAACTCTCAACAAATAGCTCTACACAACAAATTACTGGGCAAAAAAGAAAGAAAGGAATGGTGTTCATGGTTTTCTCTTTTCAACATTATCTTTCTTTTGTTGAGAGATTTGTTGAGAATATGTTGAGCCGTAAATGCCTGATGTTCAATACTTCTTTCATCATATTCAACAATTCAACAAATAAGGGGTGTTTTGTCCGTCATTTTTATGAACAGAACTCATCCCCCTACAAGTAAGAATGTCATGCTTATGCTTCAGTACTTATTCACGACAGTACGACAGCGCCAAGCCAACAAACAAGCAAGAGGACATTCAACTAAAGGCGGTTGTTCTTCTATTGAGTTGTAGGATAATGACACTACTTTTCTCTTTTGCCCCGTACAATCTCTTGAAGATGGTGGCACGAAACCGAGCTGCCCCGTATGAGTTTATACGGAAGCAAAGGGCAACAATCATCGGAAAGCCATACAACGTTTGCCAAATGCCATTGGAAGTTTCCTGTTTCTGTTGGACTTCCGACACCGTCAATAAACCATCCTTGTATATTGACCTTATCACAGCATGGAGTTTCATGGCGGTGACATGAAGCATATCAACCAATTCACCCTCACTCATCCACAAGTCTTGCAAGTTGGACGGAATGGATAACATTCCATTTCCGTCCACGGTGATTACAGTCCTTTTCATGCCATTCCCCCCATTGTCGGCATATGCCCCTTGATTCGACTTTCAAAAGCTGATATGTCATGCTCCAATTTAGTACTTGTCACCTTTGCGTAAATTTGTGTTGTGGCGATGTCCGTATGTCCCAGTATCTTGCTTACACTCTCTATCGGCATACCGTAGTTTAAAGCCAAAAACTGCGAACGAATGCCGGCTTACATGAAATGAAATTCGCTTCTTGATGCCACACATTTTTTTGCCACTTTCTTTATACGCTTGTTTACCATGTCAAGTGAGCCAATATTAAACAAGTGCATATCTTTTCTCAATGGCTTGTAACGTTCAATTATCTGTATGGCTGCATCTATCAGTTTAATTTTGAATGGTACGCCTGTCTTTTGACGCTGAGAAACTATCCATGGAGACCCAGATATAATGGCAACATTGTCCTCTGTAAGATTCTTGATGTCAACGAAAGAGATACCTGTCCAACAACCAAACATAAACAAGTCTCTCGCAAAAAGCAAAGTTTGGATTTTTCCAACTCTATTCCTGCCAATATGTCCAATTCTTCCTCTGTCAAGAACTCACGCTCCTTGTGGTCTGGGTCAACGTGGTACATGGCAAACGGATTTCTCTGTATCTTGCCGTTGTAGTGTGCTGCCGTGACGATATGCTTCAATGGTATGGAGTATATCCAAATGGTAGATTGCGTGAGTAAAATGACATTATTCAAATACAGACAAAAAAATCACGGATGAACTCCTCGGTAAGCTAATTCATGGACATATCGCTGCGCTTGTGCGGAAAGTTGATGAACTCGGCAACGTACTTTCTTACCGTCAGATACTTGCGGTAGGTTCGGACAGCTCGGTCTTTTTCCCACGCGTTGGGCAAAGGCTGCGTTCTCCTTGTCAAAAAGCTCTGAGTAATGTCTCATACTCCGTACCTATGCCTTGATATGCGTTTCTCACCATTTCAGCGGTAACGAACGCCTCACGGTCGGAAAGCCGTTGGTAATGCTTAGCGATTTGAGCCTTGATGTTATCAAGCGCAAAGTTCACCTCATTGGCTTCCTTGCTTCTGCCTTTGGCTCTGTTGCCCTTGGCATCCCATATCGCCTTGGTCACGCTCAGCTTGCAACTGAACTGTGCGATAGTTCCGTTGATTGTCACTCGTCCCATGATAGGGACAACTCCGTTTCTCTCCTTGCTTCCATTTACATAGAAGACAGTCTTGAATGTACTTCTCATAATTGTTTGCTTTTTGTTCAGTGCAAAATTAAACTATGAGAGCTGCATGGCAAATTCACAACCTGTGCAGAATGGAGAAACAAGAACCGACACCGTTAAAAAAGCTCATTAGGGCGTTTTTCTGAGGTAATGAATTGAAAGCGTTTCCACTTCTCAAATCTGCTATTTTCGCATTTCCTCACGAACGTCACTTAAAGCCAACAACTGCCACAACCACTTGAAACTCAAAACAAAAGCCCAAATCTGCTATTTTTTGCTTTTTTAGTCATTCTTTTTCCGAAAAGTTAATGTTTTCAGGAAAACTGCCAATTTTAATCTCAAGCATCTTTCAAAAAATGCTGTTTTAACACTGTTATAACAGCATTAAAATGGTGTTATAACACTGTTTTAAATGATTTTATTCATAGCGGCATTTTAAAACATACATACCGTTGTTTTAAAAAAAACATTGGACGTTTTTGAAAAAACATTGGACGTTTTAAAAAATTCCTCGTGACGTTTTTTTCAAAACAACGGTATGTTTTTTTGATACATTTTCAGCCTAAAAAGAGGGCATCAAAATAGTTGTTTTGACACAGCCTCGTTAATATAAACGAACTTTGCCTACTTCGCTCTTCCCGTCTGCCGTCTGGACAGTCACCACATAAATGCCCGGGGACGACACGTGGATTTCACGATAGAAATCATTTGCCTTTATCTCATTCACCAAGGATCCGTTTATCCGGCAAATCCGTATTTTTTCAACCGGGACAGAGGATGAACTGACCACTATACGGTTCTGGCCCAATGTGTAGATAAGCGTGCGAGAGGTCTCTATCTCCTCGTTTTGGGTCGGTGCTCCTGCGCGCAGATAATACCGTCCGCCCACATTACCCTTTATCCGGACACTCACTCCTTCGCTCAACGGGATTTCCGTATGGTTCACCGCATCATACAAGGAGAGGTTGGAGAATGATTCCGTTCCGTTAAATGTCAAAGCCACCTCGTCGGTCAATCCTCCATACGTTCCAAGTGGAATGCCATACATCTTGTCGGTCTGGTTCACGCTGACTGCCATCGATCCGGCTACGGTGTAAACCATCGGGACACCTGCCAGGTTGGGATCCAAGAACAGCTCGGCATCTTCGCTCGTCTGATAATCAGCAACGGCTCCGGCAGAATAGCGCACCACCGCATGGCTCACTTTTCCATCGGCTGAAGCGGTGATTCGCAAAGTGCGTGTCGTCGTCCTGCCATCATTCTCCTTTCCTAACACCTGCATAGCCGAAGTGAACGTAATCTCTTTGTTCGCCGGATCATTTATCCGAACAAAGAAAGAGTGCAACGGAGGGATTGTAAAGTTAGTGGAACCGTCTCCCGTAATTCCTCCTTCTTCGCCATCATTATCCAAGGCAACACCCTGTTTGTCACCTACGATATACCAATATTTCCTATCCAATTGGTGATTCACTTTAAAGAACTCTTTCATGTCCAAATGGGCGATAAATGGATTTCCTACCAAATAATAATCTGTTCCATTGTTGTTCTCCAACGTGAATTTAATCGGTTCATCCGGTTTTGCAGGATCGAATTCGGAATGCAGCTTATATAACTGGTCGGAAATCAAGAGCCCGGCTTTGTCACTTCTCTCCAAGCTGTCACTTCCCATATGACTACCCGGCTTTGTAAGATAGGCGTACTTGACATCCTCTTTCGGCAATCGTATCAATGCCTTTTGGAAAGCATCTTTCACATCCTGCACCTTCAACGAGAAGCCTTGGGTCGGTTTGTATTTGTCAATCGTCTTGTTAAAGACACTGCTCCAATTTCCCTGCACTGCCATCGTTTTAGGCACGAGTTGTGTACCCGGACTAACCATCATAACTGCGGTCTGGCTCCAGGCACGCTGATAGACTGATGGCTGATACCTGTTGTTTATCTTCTCATCGAAGTGAATCGGTTGGAAATACTCAGCATTTTCCCTTCCGGTTTCCTTCTTCGTATAGAAATCCCCGGAAAAGACATCATTCAATGGAGTGGACAACAGATGCCATTTTCCTGCCTCTATTTCGTAATCCACCCAAGCCTTCTTATAAGCCAAGTACTCGGCATGTACAACCTCAGCTTCCGGCTCGATATGGATTTGCTCACACAGATTGGCACGGAAACGTTCCGTTATATATCCCGTTTTTTCAGGATTTTCAAATGTCATCAATTCATATTCTATGCCGGTCGTACGCGGAGCGATATAATCCGGTTTGTAATTGTCCCACCAGAGACGCTCGGTGTGGCCAGCATTATACAATTCCACCTGCTTGCCCTTAGGGACAACCACCTTCGAGAAGAACATCGGAGTATATGCCCGTCCGGCCATTTCATATTCTGCTTTTTCACTATTCGGATAAGTCTTTCCATTCGCCGTCATATTGAGCCGCGCCCGTGTTGCCCGCTGCCAGTTGTCATCATTATTCCAAGTGCCAATAGTATATGGTCCCGTTCCCTTCTGTGTGTCATTCCAAACCAAATATTCCGGAACCACAATCATCGTCACGGTAATCTGTCCTTCACAAGCGAGACGGGTAGAACCCGACGTTGCATTCTTTTTAGCCTCTTCATAAAAGGCGGTAAATGTATATTCATATCCCTCTTTCGGCTCGAATTTCTGCAATTGGCTCGTTTCTCTCGCAAGTATATTTCCTTCATAATCGAAATGAACCATCATCTTATCTTCGAACGAAGAACCCTCCACATACGTTTCGGCATGCAACGCATCCAAATAACCGATAGGGAAGTCAAACTCATGATTAGCTTCATCGTTAATCAGAGGTTTATATTCCGGATCATTCGTTCCCACCAAATAGATATATTTAAACTTGGCATCTTCTGCATAGATAGAATCCACCGGCTGCATTACACCGTTTTCTTCACTGACAAAAGTCGCACCTCGCAGATCGATCGTCAAGCGCTTCGTGTCACTGATATCTTTCAACTGCTTATATCCGATACGGATATTGGGGTTATGGTCTGCCGGATAAATCAAGCTGTTAAATCCGATGTGCAAGTTCGGAGAGTTGCCTGTAACATTCATCATCACCGGAATATAGTTCCAACATATCATGTGCTCTGTTATTCCTGGAATGGTGATTTTAATAGGCATAATGACCATGTGCAATCCCGGATTCACCAATGTCAAAGTCAGTTTCTTTTTATGAAGAATCAATCCTGCATACTGACCACTTGTTGGTTTAATATCTACATAATATTTCAATAAATTTCTCTTTGCCTCAGTGAAATCACCTGCCGCTGGCGTATCATCTGAGATCTGATCCGCATCCGGATAAATATCGCGGAAAGACTTTAGCGCCTCACGCACAGAGACTCCGTATGTCGCATTCACGTCTCTGAATTCGGCTTCCGTATCGATGTTGGCCGATGTACCGAAGAACCAGTCGAAATAAACGTTTGAGCCATCCAACTCCTTATAACCGCCTTCGCCATCCGAAATCTTTAAATCCACGGTGAAGTCCAACACCTTTCCGGCACAATAGGTAGTAGAAGGTTCGACAACCTCGCCATTGACACGTACCACATTAAGTGATTTCACCATAAAATCGGTCCGAATCGCACAAGGAGAACCCCAATCGTCCAAAAAGTCAGAAGCATGAGCAACACCATCATTCGTGTCAGGTTTTGTTATCAACAACCAATAAGGACGATTCGGTATCAACTTGGAAAAGAAGTCAACGGTCAATGTCCTATTGCCTACCACATCCTCTCCTCTAAAGAAGAAATACCGACCTCCTTCCTGATTATTTAGAGCCAATGAGGTTTCATCATCTCCTGCCTGATACTCTTTATTCTCGCCAAACGGAGTCTTGAAGTTCAGCTGTTGGAACTTAGAGAATCCTGTTTCAGGTTCTATCGCAGATCTATTGAGAGCCTCTTCAACCCGTTTTGAATAATCAGAAATAGTAGCTTCCAACTCCACCATGCTTTTATGAAACAGCACTGTATCCACAAAACAGAAATCGACACCATGGTTTCCTGGCGTATTCTCATCAATTCCTAAACGGGAAAGAATACGCGTCCAGTCCATCGAGAAATTAACACGCACCGCATCTTCAGTACAGTTCATGGTTAACTGAGTCACCTCCGCTTGCGGCTTCTTCATATAGACACGGATATCATCCACATACATATCACCACCATTGGTAGAAGCCGACTGGTTGTCGATTTGAACGACATACGAATCATAGTCGATTTCGGAATGGTTGACAAAAGAGAAATAGAGTTGCATCCAGTCGTTCTTTCTCGATTCGCCCAAATCCAGATAAGAACATGGAATCTGCCCGGTCTGCTGGCGGTAAATAGGTGTATATGTCTTTACGCCATCCATCTCACGCACACCCATAATGGTAAACAGCATGGCAGCATTATTCGAATCCGAACCTCCACGGGCACATTTCACCCAGGCAGTTATGAACAGCTCGGAACCTTTACATAAATTCTCCATAAAAGGAACCCTGGCAACCACACCCGGCCGGTCAGAGGCATCGATATACATGTGGAAAGAGCTCTTGTTTCCACGGCTGTTGTAACGGATTGGATCGTTGTCATCTGGAAGAGGACGCGATGCCCATCCTCCGGGACATTCCATATACGAATTGGTCAGTGCATAATATCCCCATTCCGGGAAATCACCATTACCGTGCGGGAAGTCAGAGTTCTTTCCATAGCTTCCATCATAAAAGCCGTACGAACAAGCCTCCCAGTTTCGAGGGAAAGGATAGTATTTCGGATTGCTAAACACTAAGTTGGCGACATTCTTATCATAGTCGAAGTTCTGCTCCGTCAGCAATTCAAAATTAGCTTTCAAGTATTCCGGTGTACGGTAGTAATTAGGCTGTCCGACTTGTTGATGGGCTTTCACCTCGGTTTGGGTAAGCAAATTCCCCTCCTCTTTGAACGTCAACTTAAAACGGGCAATATTATACCTTTTCCCATTTATTGTCTTATAGACAACAATAGATGCTTTTGCATTATTTGCCACCCTGTTTCCTGTCGGATAGTTAAACTTTATTATTGAATTTGTTCCAGAAATGGTTGTATTCGCCAAAGTAATGCCTGCCGTATTATTCTTAAGCTCCACATTCAGACTTTTAGTGATGGGATCATTCGCCTTATTCACTCCGGGAATGGCATATCCTCTCGGTTCCTTCGTCAATGCAACCAAATCCAAGGTCTTATTTGCCCTACGGCGTGTCGGAAAGGTTATTTCCATCTCTTCGAAATAGGCATTGGTCGTTTCATCGTTACTTGTCAACTTACTAATATTTTGATTCCATCTCTTGACATAACTTGCATTCTCATTGTCATCTACGTTACAGATATAATAAATTACACGATGAGAGAGCGTCGGTTCCCAATAACCATTCTGGAAACGAGAATGATGAGAAGTTTGCTTATCATACTTTTCCGTATAGTCATTATAGCCGGAGACATCACACGCTACCAAATAATATTTATTATCCAAATTAGGATTGGTATTTCCAGGGAACATTCTATCAAAATCCGCCTTGGTTGGATAATGAAAGTACATATTATCCAATACCGTTGTTCCCGTTAGGGGTGAACCGACATAACCATTTTTAAAACGGTAACCTTTTACTCTTTCCGGCATCAACAGGTCGTCATAATTCCAATTGTACACTTTGCTATGCGTTTTAAACGTTGATAACCTTCGGATATCGTACCAACGCTGATATGTCTGGATACTATAATCAGCATTCAGTTTGTCTGGCAAACTCAAGAGCAATGTCGTCCCGGCATGAACATATAAAGTATCGACACTGGTATGCGTTCCCTGCACCTTGCCACCGGCAATCTCCCAGAACTCAACGCCGTCGAACCTGTCCGCTGCGCTTATTTGAAACTCTTTTTGCAAATCGTGCCATTTGGCAGCTTTGGTTCGGATTTCTATATCTTCATAATTAAAATACCCTCCACTTTGCCCCCAACTCTTTTGCAAGGGGAAAAGCAACAACACCCATATAATAACAAAGAGATTCCTCATATCTTATTCTCCTTTCTTACTTTTTTCTCGTTAAACTAACCGCTTCATACCATACAGGCTTCTTGCCCCAATTCAAGGCTGCAGACGGATAAGTTGTATCCCAATCCTGCAACGGGACAGTCATTATGGTCAAAGAGGCATTATTGATTTGCTGCGGTTCCAACACATCAAAGAGTAACTCTATTTTCTTTTCAGGCATGGAAGTCAGATGCGCTTCAAACGTTGCTGCGCCCTGTACACTTTCGATGGTAATAAAGGATTTTGAGGCATCCAAATCCGAGACACTCCAATTCCATTTTGTCACCGCCTCCCTCTTTGTTATTGTTCCAAGATCATCGTGAGTAAGGAACTCTCCTTCGACAGAGAAATAACATCCTTCCGGCAACTTGAACAGATAATTATTGGTCAATGTATTATTACCCAAATTTACCAACGTAGGATACCCACCTATCGGCGCAACAGAAGCTTTGACTGTCAACTGCAATGTGGAGTTCAACAAGTGGAGGGAAACCGGCAACACCTGATTCCTGACCAAAGAGGTGGTTTTTAATACTCCTGTAAACTTCTCTCCGTTTATTGTCAACGTCACCTCAAAAGGATTTGTTCCTGTTGTCTCATTTACATAAAACTCCACGATTTCTGATACCGTGTTGTTCGCCACCGTCACAGCGGGATTAATATCTACCGAAATGGAAGATGCAACCGGAGCAGTAGTAACGGCAGCCCCTTTAAACAAAGCGACTTCGTTGGCAAAGCTCTTCATCTCTAACTTGGTAATCACGGCATCCTTTCCACGGTTGTTGGCCAACTGCATCTTCACCTTTGCCACCAGACGGACCAAAGAGATTGTGATGCGCTGTCCGTCAACGGAGACATTCACCTCTTGCTTCACACTCATCGGGATAAAATCCGTTTTATTCTTTATGCCGTCATATAAACCGTTCTTCGGGTTTTCTATGACATAGGTAGATAATTCGTCCGGCAAAGTCTTGCCCTCTTTGAAATCATCGCCTTTCAACAAGGCATCCAAAGTAGATGACTTATCTTTAACGTACGCCTTTTCCATATTGGCAAAGGCATAGAAGGTCTTTTTACCAGGAGGAAGAGACTCTATGGTCGTAGAGTACTGTGCCAAGTTGCCTTTTGCAGCCTCCTCATTACCCGTTCCATCAAAATAGATATGCCGTTCTATCTCCTTATTCTCATTGACAATCAAGAGATGGAGCGAATGGATAAATTCACCCGCTTGGGCATACTCATCTCCGTGGTAAGCTTTCGTTTCCGATATGTTTGCCGCACCAATTACCACCGACACCTTCTCCAAACTCCCTTTAGGAGGGATAACCGGTGCTGGCATCTCCTCGTCTGTTATCACTTTCGTACAAGCCATGAGTAAAACCCAAGCTGACAAGCAGGCAAACAGTTTGATATTTATGACAGGTCGTATCCGTTGCATATTATTCTTCCTTTCCCGATTATTTAATGACAATATCTTCACGATTCAAAGGATCCCAGTTTTCAACCAACACATTCACATTGACAGTCCGGTCTCCCGGAATATCTCCTCCAGGTGTTGAGATGCTCATTACTCGCAGTTTATAGATATTATTGCGGACAATGGCATATTCCATCACACCACCGCCTTCGCTTTTTCCTTTTACCAAATCATTTGAAGGATCCAGGTCGTTGGCATGCTTAATCCAATAGGTATAGTAACAGATACCCCCTTTATAGGTTGCCACACCGCTGGCTTGATGGAGCAAATTGCGGGTGAAACCATCGCTTGCACCAACATCCACGGTAGCTTTCCTCCGGTTACACTATACCTCAAGAAATTCGTAACATACCAATCCCAACGTAAGTTTTTCTTCGTCGCATCGTCCAAAGTGCCCTCTTTGTTTTTCGACTTCGCAACCAACCAAGCCCGGTATCCGGCAGGGTCGTCCACTTTGATTCGTGCGATGATATCCGTGCGCAAGCTTGCCCATGTAGTAACCACATCCCATTTAGCATCATCGTTGATATATTTCCAAGACAATCCCGTTCCATCATAAGCCTGTTCCATGGCTTCCAAGGTCGCATATATTTTCCCATTCCATTCAAAATAGGTATCTCCTTCGACAAAATCCGTAGGGATGTACTGCGCTTGGAAGACAACACCGGTTGTATGTGTCCGTTTACCTATCCGATTGACGTTCTCTTTCGGATAGCCTATACATATATAATCATCCGTCAATCCAGCCACGCAACTTTCAGTCAGGATCTTTTGGCTCCAATCCAAGTCTGCATAACCGATATTGGGATAATAAGTAACCGGCTCGAAATCGGATTTATACTTTCCTGCCCTCGATTTAGGATCCAGCACATAATTAGTTGCCACATTCCCTCCTTTGACTGTTTCCAATCCCAAGTAATCGATTGCCCCGGTTGTAAAATCTTCATTCTCCTTCGTTACATGCTTAAACAGATAACTCGGCGCAGTAGCATTCAACGTATTGATCAACATTGCCCCTAATATCTTTGCCTTGCCTATCTCTGCATTTGTCGTTTTGTCCTTCACCGTATAGACTCCAGCCGCTTCACCCTCCGAACCTCTCGCTTGGTAATCGACACGGGCAGAGAGACGTTCCACATTTATCAGGCTGGCCGTAGCCGGATTCGTGCTGCTGTTCGCATTATGGATAAAGAGCTTGTTTC
Organism: Phocaeicola vulgatus; assembly: GCA_022009975.1. Lineage (GTDB taxonomy): Bacteria > Bacteroidota > Bacteroidia > Bacteroidales > Tannerellaceae > Parabacteroides. The sequence goes on from CP091733.1 coordinate 2,031,935, forward strand.
CTGCATCGGCTGATGCCATGACAAATTTAGTATGGATATAACGCTCATCGTTACTGGTCCAATCTCTATCATATTTCCATATATCAGAAGTCGTCATATTCCGCAATTCTCCCAAGGTATTTACATCCATACCGAAAGTAGGATTAACATTGGTAACGACCAACACATCGTAGGTGTGTCCCACCTGCAAGTGCTCCACTTCAATCGGATCTGTCGTATATTGGGTATTGCCCTTATAAGTAAAGGCACTACTCGGCCAAGATTGACGGGCAACGATACGTGTCGAAGCATCACTATTAATCCCCTTATCTGACTCGAAGAAGAAAGCGATAATAGTACTTACCACGTTCTCATCCCTTACACCCTCTTCACGTCCATCGCCCTCTTCGCCTCCGGTCGGATTCGCCTTGGTCACCTGATTGGCATTGCCGGCGGAGATGTTCAACCCCACATAAGCAAAGGGCACACCATCCGCTGTATAATGCTGACACTTCATGTCATCATCATGAATCAAGTCGCAGGAGAACAGACAAGTCGCCCCTATAACAGCTAATCCTATTTCCTATCCAACTCATGGTAGTCCTCCCCTATTTTAATCTCCTATTGTCTCATATTGAATACGCTTCGCCCAAGAGAGCACACTGATTTCCACATTGACATATTTCCACTTGTCCCCTTTCAGGAAGAAGGTCAATTGGTAATCATATCCACGGTCCAGAAACTCCTGAGGCGAATAACGATAAATCTCAGCTGCCGAACGCAGACGGCTCAGCAAATCCGGCAGGTTGACACGGATGACCTCGACACCGCTCTTCTTGTTGGTGATGCTGAGGATGGCATCCTTTTCCGCTTGGCTATGATAAAGCAAGCGGGAAGTCATGAAGTCGGCATGTGCCATGCGTCCGATGGTTCCACCCTCTATTGCCCTGTCTTCTGTATTGCGGGTCATGTACGGCGTATAGATGACCGCTTCGGATTCATCCACCGAGTTGTCCCACAACAAACGGCTGTTCTTGTCATAGATACGGAATTCATAATTTGCCACATCCATGCTGTTCGGTTCATCTATCTCACGCAAGGAAACACTAATCTGTTTCGTATTGCGCACCAATGAAACCGTGTCCGGAGTGACCTTGTCTTGCCGCACCTCAATCGGCGTAACCTTCATGCCATGCCACAAAGTATCCAATGGCAAACCGCCATTCGGCACATATCCGTCCTGAAGGCGATCCAACCGATGGGACATTACTTGTAAATAATCCCCATCATTCGGCTCCGTACGGACAAAGTTCGCTCCTCCATTCTGGATAGCCTGTTCATACGGCACCTGCAACGCTTCCACGATATACTGGTACTTGCCCGGTTTCAGTTCCAAGTGCATCTTGTAGTTCTTGTCGCGGAGGGATAGATCCGATGTCGCATTGCTTTCCACTTGCTTACACATGAACTTCCCGTTCTCGTCAAACAGATAAACCGCCACACTACCTACATGATCCGAAAACATATCCGCCCTCTGCAAGTTGTAATCATACCGGAAAACCAAATCAATCCCAGTCGGACAAGGTTCAACATCGTCATGTATGTAATCGCATGATGTACTTCCCCCTATCCATAACAATGCTTGCCATATCAGCAAGGATTTGTAGAAATTCATGTTCAGCTTCATATTTCTTTTCGTTTCGTCTTTCCCGCAAAGGAAAGAGGGTTATATAATATTACCCGGTTTAACCGGACTTTGAATTGTCTAATTAAAGGGGTGCGTACGCAAGAGGGACAAATCCCTCTTGGTATACACCGGTTTCTTGTCTCTACTTTACCACGACAAGCAGTGGCGTGATTTTTCATATTGAGAACGTAAATGAATTTACTTTTTATAAATCTACATCCTGAGTACGTTTTGCCCAAGACAAAATGTTAATTTCCGCATTGATAAAGCTTTTTTCCTTATCTACTGGATCACCAGGAATAATTGGAATATCTGGCTCACCTGGTCCAGATACACTCTTTATATTTATTTCATACCAGTTATTACGGACTACACCATAACGACCTAAGTGCTTAGCCTCATCGTATTCCGGATTATTAACATCACCTGTAAATTCTGTAGGATTATCACCGAAGTGTTTAATAACAGATGTATAGTAGAACATTACACCGTCTTTGTAAAATTTAATCTTAGTTGAACAAGTTGCTAAGATATCGGCTGCTTCAGTATCAGACAATTCAGTATTATCTTTCTTGCAAATAAGCTCTTTAACACCTGCTGCGTCTGTTATCGTTATTCCGTCTTCAACACCATTTTTAATTTTCAAATCTACAGCAGGAGTCAATGCAGCCTTAGCTTTTTTCAAGAAATCTTCTTCATTATAAATTACTGCAGAATTACCCAACATAAACAAGTTCGCATTATCCGGTATACCAGCCAATTTAAACCTTGCTTTCAACAAAACACCAGTCAAATTGGAACGTTTCATTGCTGCTGCATTCGTTGTATTCTCTGCACAATACTCATTTTTCGCCATGTCTGTCCAATTTGCAGGAGCGTTATCAGGTGTAAATAGATTCAAAGCTGCATTTGTTTCATAGTTCGGGTCAATTGTCCAATAGACACGATATGGATTTGCAACCGTACCAAAGAAACGATTAAGTTCAGTGTCTACATAATAACCATTCCAAGTGTTCCATTCAGACACATTACGAACCGGATAAAACCGGGTGTTAGTCAAATTCAATCTCCAACCTTCGAATTTCACCGTAGCCCTGTCGTAAGCCATGCCCGGAGCAGAAATTGTCAAGGTATTGTCTGTGCTTTTAACAGATGTCGTCACCTTTGCAACCGCACGCTCTACATAAATCTGGTCTGGCTTATTGTTGACTTCTGCTTCTTGCTTCGTATCATAAACTTTCAACTTAACCAATGTAGTTACCGTTCTGTCGCCACTTGCGGGATTTTCTGCAGCCTTATTAGTTATCGGCGCATTCATCATCAAGAAGTTTTTTTCTTCCAGATTGGCAATTTTACTCAAATCAACACTTTGATCGACTCCATTCAATTTTGACAATTTATCTGTAAAAACTGTTTCACCGAACTTTAATTTACCGCCCTCTACTGAGAAAAGTCCACTATTATTGACAATAGCCAATGCATACACATTTTTTCCATTTTCAGGCTTAGTAATCTCACGTACATCGGAAGGATATTTCACCGTAACATTACCTTGACTTTGATTTTTGATTAAATCATTTAAACTATGCGCTTCTGTACAAATAGCATCGTCCTCCTTATCTCCTACAAAGAAAGCCAAAATGATATCATTCACCTTGTACTCTGCCTCTATGCCATCATCGAAAATGTCATTTCCGTTAGCTTTCACAGAATTACCCGACACCGTAGGTAAATTAATGGCTACTTTCACATAACCTACATCACCCGTTACACCATTCACACCACCTTTATCCGGAACATCATCCGAACAACCAAAAAGAAATGCTGTGGTTAAAATCCCTGTTAAAAAAAGGTTCTTTTTCATATCGCTCTAAATTAAGTTATTAACTAAAAAAATTTTATCTCGCTTTATTTCTTATACTTCTTATTATATTTATGTATCTGATCCAAGTTCGCTTGCACCTCATCCGCTACTTCCGAATCATTCAACGATTGCAACAACTGCTCCGCCTTTGCTACTTGACCTTTGTGCATAGCCAATGCTGCCTTTGCCAACTGCTTCTGCGGGCACTCCTGCGCCTTCTTCAAATACCTTTCCGCTTTCGAGAACTGTTTCGCTTGGATGGCAGTGATGGCTGCATTCAAGTTGGAAACAGGGTCGTCCGGATACATGCGGACTGCCGTCTCAAAGATTTCATTAAACTCCTCCGAACCAGCCGGATAAGTTTCCGCTACATGGAAAAACTCATTCAAGCTCAACTTGGAAGGATCTGAAAATGCCAAGGACTTCGCCTCCTCCACCGAGAAGTTACGGATGGTATAATCCACTTCATAATCGGAATGGCGCAATGCAGGATAGACATCTGCCAACAGGATACGATAGGAATTACCACCATTCAAAGTCTTTAACTTCCACTCACGCTGGTCATAATCCGCCGGTTGGTCGGCACGGATAATCGCCAACAACTCCTCCTTGTCAGGCAATGAACCCTCTTCCACCGCCTTCTCCAGTCCTGCCCAATCTTCCGGGACAAAGTCCACAGTAAATGGAACCGAACCAAACGAATACAAGCCCTTCACATAGTTTGCCAATGCCTTCGCACGGTTCTCAGCCAAATAAGCATTCGATGCATACGCGCCCTCAGGTGAGGCAAACCCTTTGATTTTGACACGGGTAATCGTGGTGTACGGGTCGTTCTTCACTGCCTCCACCGTCTCTCGAATCTTACCCAACTCTTGCGGGTTCCGCCGGTACTGAGGATTAATGGTCGTCTGGTTGACCGGGAAATCCAAATAGGCATTTCCCTCCAACTTGCGCGCCTTTATCTCCTCCGGTTGAGGCATCAAATAGGCTACTGCGGGATCCAGAACGACCGGAGCCGAGAAGTCGAGCGTGAAGAGCGGGGACTTATGGCTCTGCAAAGCCTTCCAGCCACATCCGCAATCGTCCACCACCAAAGAGACCTCCGCCTCTTCCATCCAGTCGCTATATGTAGTAACCGATTGGTATTCTATCACTTGGTTCTCACCGTTCATGCGGCGGAACTCCTGTTCCCCTACCGGGCGGGAGAGGCGGTTGTACAAGATATGCCGTGTCTTGCCGTTGATGATGAAGGAATCCATGGCACGGACGCTGTCACCCGATTCGACTATCGGAGTGCAGACAATCGACTTGTCGCCGGAAATCTTCAAGCGGCTGATATCCACCTTCAACGCCATGGAGAGCTGCCCCTGCCTGTTGTCAACCGATTTCTCTTTCACAACCAAAGCAGCGTCATCGACCGGTGTTTGAGCAGGAACCATAATGCTGCATCCGCCTATCATGAGTAAAGTCAATAATGCTTTCATACTAATCAATGGTCTTTAAAATACATAAACTGCACTAAGAGCCGCCTGCGTCGGGCCGACATAATGCTTCTTTACCTTCTCTCGTTTCGTCCCGCAATGGGTACAAGGATAGATGTCGGATTCAAGATAGAGATATCCGGCACCGATGGTAGCCTCGATATTCCAATGCTTGCCCAACACCCAACTGTAGCCATAGCTCAAACCGACACCTGTTCCCCATCCTTGATGGCGTTCGTTTTCCGTTCCCAACAACTTGATGTCGGAAATGTTATATATCACATAAGGGACATGCAAACCGATGAAATGCTTATAAAAGCTTTCGCAAAACCAGTACCGTACTTCAGGATGTAGACGGAAATGTTTGATGGACTTGTCAAAGCTTCCATCCTCTTTCTTCGGGGCAAAAGGATTCAACCCCACTTCTGCTTCCAATGTCCATTTAGGAGCTAACCGTACCTCGAGACCAAGATTCGGTGTGGTCGTTGCCCAGTAGAGCGCATTTGTCTTTAAAGCGACAGTGGCTCCCCGTTCATTTTTCAATGATGTCTGAGCACTGCTCAGCATACATATACTGGCTAATATAGCCCATGTAAACACTACCTTTCTCATATATGAATAATTGTTTTTTCAACATTGCTGTTTTGACGCCTCATGGTTATTAATCAACGCTTCATTCATCTCCCCAAAACCCGTGGCATGAAAAATTCTTTTTATTTATTTAATCTTTCATGAGTGCAAATTAAGTAAAAAAAGGGGGGGGGTAATTTTACATGTTAATAAAATATAAATCGTTAAATTTCCTCTTGATGTCAGTTAATTTACATATATACTCGCAAATAACAACTTTGCTCCTGACATATTTTTTTAATAGTAAAAAGTTTCAAAATCGAACTCCCAAAACAATTCTGTAGTTTGCAATTCATATCCGTTATTTAAGACAAGCGATTTTAGAAATAAACAAGGTTACGACCTTTCTCCAAAGAGGTAGTAAGCTTTTCCCAAAAAGGTCGTATGCTTTTTGAAAAAAGGTAGTAAGCTATTTTAGAAAACCTCTTCTCCTCTCCAATTGGGTCAGAACATATATTTATGTGTTCCATAACACCCATACCTATGTCTATTCGATTTCCGTCTATCTTCCTTACAAATCTGAAGTATTACAAACTAAGATTTGAGAGATTAACAGGGTTTAAATAGTGTTTTAATGGCATTATAACGGTGTTTAAACGGTGTTAGAATGTAAGACAATAAAGGGCTGCATCAAATGAATCATTTTGACACAGCCCTTATTGTTTTATCCGTATATTTCATCAATTAAACAACCGGCGGAACTTATCGAAGAATTTCTCCTTCATCGTCTTGTTCGGCTGGAAGCTCTCCGACTTATCCAACTCCCTCAACTTATCCTTTTCCGATTCGCTCAACGACTCCGGCACATAGACACTGACATTTACAAGCAGGTCACCTGTTCCATAACCATTGATGGAAGGAAGTCCCTTGTTCCTCAAGCGGAGCACTTTGCCCGGCTGTGTTCCCGGATCAATCTTCACTTTCACCTTTCCGTCAACCGTAGGCACCTCCACGGAACCGCCCAAAGCAGCTTGAGGGAAACTCAAGAGCAAGTTATAAATCAAATCGTTTTCATCACGCAACAATTCTGGATGCGACTCCTCTTCCAGCAATATCAACAAATCTCCGTTGATACCTCCGTGGCGGGCTGCGTTACCCTTGCCATTCATGGAGAGCTGCATTCCCTCTGCTACACCAGCCGGGATATTGATAGTGATGATCTCCTCGTCACGGACGATGCCTTCACCGTTACAATGCGGGCACTTCTTCACCACCACTTTACCTTCACCACCACAAGTAGGACAAGTGGCCTGCGTCTGCATCTGTCCCAAGATGGTGTTGGCGACACGGGTAACTACACCTGAACCTTTACAAGTATCGCAAGTCTTCGTGCCGTTATCCCCATCCGCACCTGTGCCGTGGCAATGCGAACAAGCCACATATTTCTTCACCTTGATTTTCTTCTCGACACCTGTCGCAATATCCTTCAAAGAGAGTTTCACCTTCACACGGAGGTCAGAACCACGATTCACATAGCGGGAACGCTGTCCTCCGCCGCCGAATCCACCAAAACCGCCGAATCCACCAAAATGACCGCCAAAGATATTACCGAACTGGGCGAAAATGTCCTCCATAGACATACCGGCACCACCGAATCCGCCACTGCCGGACGCACCACCGAGTCCTGCATGTCCGAACTGGTCATAACGTTGACGCTTCTGCTCATCGCTCAACACATCGTAAGCCTCCGCAGCCTCCTTGAATTTCTCTTCAGCCTCTTTGTCACCCGGGTTCTTGTCCGGATGGTATTGGATAGCTTTTTTACGATATGCCTTCTTTATCTCTTCAACTGTAGCCGTCTTTTCAACGCCCAGCACTTCATAATAATCTCTTTTCGCCATCTTGGTAACTTTTTTTATTCTCCTACAACAACTTTAGCGTGACGTATAACCTTCTCGTTCATCATATAGCCTGTCTGTACACAATCCAGCACTTTGCCCTTCAAATCAGGTTGCGGAGCCGGGATGGTCGCGATAGCTTCGCTATTCTCCAAATCGAACGGTTTGCCAATCACTTCGATAGCTTTGACGCCTTGGCTACCCAAGTAAGATACGAACTTGTTATAAATCAAATCGACCCCTTCTGCAACTGCTTTCATGTCCGAAGCTTGGTGGATATTGTCCAATGCACGCTGGAAATCATCCACGATAGGCAACAGATGCGTCAAGGCACCTTCGCCCCCGTTTTTAATCAGCTCACTCTTTTCACGCAAAGTACGTTTACGGTAGTTGTCAAACTCGGCACGCAGGCGCAAGTGAGCGTCATTCAATTCATCATATTTCTTTTGCAGTTCCGACAAGTCATCCGACATATTGGCACTTTCTACCGTTTCCTCTGACTTATTTTCCTCTTCACCCTGCAAGTTTGTCTTATTTTCGTTTACTACTTCCTCTTCACTTTCGGTCGTAGCCGCATGTTGATCTTTAAAATGTTTATTGCTCATCTCTTTATTTGTTTTATTACCTATTGAATATAAGCAGGTTGACACCCGCATTTCCAAAGGATTCCTCTGTAGGTATATACCGTTCAAAGCTCCTTTACATACTTATAACAGCAAAAAGGTTGCCAAACATTCCGTTCGCAGGGAAAAGTCCTTATTTGAAATAGGCTTTGGCCCACGTAAAGACCCTCTGTTCCTCCTTGATGTAAGCCTTCAGCAACTTCCGGTTCTCCCTGTCCACATAGAGCGGAGTCGTGTAAGACTGGGTCAATGTCAGGCTATCCGGACTGAGCCGGTATTGGAACATATCCATATCCAAAGAGGAAATGGCTTCCTGGTAGCGGACGGAAGTCGTATCCACATCCTTGCGCAGGAACCAACCGGCAGCTACCGGTGTAAACAAGTCCGCACTATCCAACTGTTTCCATTCCGGGGAGAAAAAAGAGATGCGGCTGTCGGGCACAGGACCTTTTACCGTCACCACCTTACATATAACAAAGGTATTATTCACCAACGGAAGCAGCTTCATCTCAATGGTCGTCCTTTCCGTCGATTCCAACAACAGGTAGTCGTCCGTCAATTTGACCAACTTCGCATACCCGTTCATATTATTCTTCAGTCTCGCCTCTTCCTTGGAACGGTACAAATCGACCAAATCTTTTCTCCAAGCATCTTCCAACTGCGGCGCATATTCATCGGGCATTGCCACAAATACAGCTGCCATATCCTGTGCCATCGCTGAGAATGAACAGAAGAGGAATAACATAAACACCCATTTCTCATATCATTACCTATTTAGTTCCTAAATATAAAAATACCATACCTATAAAGACAAGCACCAAATCCACCACCTTGCTCTTGAGGTTCTTCTCGTGGAAGAAAAGTGCTCCTGCTGCAAAAGTAACCAAAACATTGCTTCTACGAATCATCGAGACAATAGAAATCATGGAGTCCGGGTCGGTCAAGGCATAAAAGTAGACCCAGTCGGCGATGCAGAGGAAAAGCGATATAAACGGAATGCTCCAACGCCACTCAAACGGAGTCGTCTCTTTCCTATGCGGATACCATAAGAACAGAAGGATGAAGGACATGATGAAACATTGGTAGACATTGAACCACACTTGGACGGTCATCACATCCAATCCCCTCATCAAATGCTTGTCGTACAATCCGCTCAAAGCCCCCAAGAGAACCGAGATGACGGTATAATAGATCCACTTGTTGTGCGTAAACCGGATTCCCTCCTTTTTACCGGACGAGGAGAGCATATAAAAAGAAGCAACGGCAAATGCCACACCCATCCATTGGTAAAGGTTCAGCCGCTCACCAAATATCAGCATCGCCCCGACCAAAGTCAGGACAGGTTGCGTCGCTTTGATAGGTCCGGAAATGGTCAACGGCAAGTTCTTCAAGGCAAAGTAACCAAATATCCAAGAAGAGAGGACAATGACCGCCTTGATGAATACGGCAAAATGCACTTGCCAAGAGACGAAAGGCACATAAAAGAGCGAACCATCCAATAGTTCGGTCGTGTACGAAAGGAGGATAAACGGCAAGAAGATCAAGCTGCTTATCAAGGTGTTGAAAAAGAGGACGGGGATGACCGCATTGCCATTCAACGACATCTTTTTATTCACCTCGTAACATCCCAAGAGGAATGCAGACAAAAACGCCAATACTACCCACATATTACTCTTCCACTAAAAACAGTCGTTCGGGATAGGCTACATCTTCCAAGAAAAGGGCATGCCCGGGCATGGAGATTCCTGCCGAGCAGCGGTCTTTCTTTTCAATCACCTTCCTCAAACCGTCAATGCTCAATTTGCCTCGTCCCACTTCCAACAGCGTTCCCACCACCGCACGGACCATATTCCGCAGGAATCGGTCGGCTTGGATGGTAAAGACCCAAACATTTCCCTCTTGATGCCAACGGGCATACATAATCCGGCAATTGTTCGTCTTGACATCCGTATGCAGTTTGCTGAAACTGGTAAAGTCGGTATATTCAAAGAAGACCTTGCACGCTTCGTTCATCCGTTCAAATCCAACGGGCTGTGGTAGCGGTAGACTTGATTGAAGTTAAAGGGATTTTTATGCAAGGTCAAATAGTATCGATAGGTGCGGGAAACCGCATCGAACCGGGCATGGGCGTCCGGAACAACCGGAACAATCTTATAAACCGCAATGTCGGGCGGCAATATACGGTTCAATTTATCAGTCAGGAAAGAGAGATCCGTCAAAGGCTGCTCCATCTCAAAATGAGCCACCATCCGGCGTGCATGGACACCTGCATCGGTACGTCCTGCTCCGACAACCGCAATTTTACTCCTAAGAATAGTTGATAAAGACTCCTCCAAGCGTTGTTGCACAGTCATGCCATTCGGCTGAATCTGCCAGCCACAATACTCTTTCCCGTTATAACCTAAATATATAAAGTACCTGTTCACCCAATCACGATTTAATTAATCGGCGGCAAAGGTATGAAATAGAATGAACAAACAAAAGGGATATGCCAAAAACATCCGTTTTGACATATCCCTTTCTATTTAAAAATATATCTTATCCTAAGAAACCTAACAAGATACCGGCTGCCACAGCAGAACCGATAACACCTGCTACGTTCGGACCCATTGCGTGCATCAACAAATAGTTGCTTGGATCATATTCCAAACCTACGTTCTGAGAGATACGAGCAGCATCAGGAACGGCAGATACACCAGAGTTACCAATCAACGGGTTAATCTTGTTACCTTCCTTCAAGAACAAGTTGAAGAACTTAACGAACAAGACACCTGCGCAAGTTGCGATTACGAATGACAAAGCACCCAAACCGAAAATCTTGATAGAGTTGATAGTCAAGAACTGAGTTGCCTGAGTAGAAGCACCTACAGTGATACCTAACAACATAGTGATAACGTCAATCAGCGGACCACGAGCTGTTTCAGCCAAACGACGAGTCACACCACTTTCCTTACACAAGTTTCCGAAGAACAACATACCTAACAAAGGAAGACCTGAAGGTACCAAGAAGGCGGTCAACAGCAAACCGACAATCGGGAAAATGATCTTTTCTGTCTGAGAAACGACTCTCGGAGGTCTCATTCGAATCAAACGCTCCTTGTCAGTTGTCAACAGACGCATGAAAGGAGGTTGGATGATAGGAACCAACGCCATATAAGAATAGGCGGATACGGCAATCGCACCCATCAAGTTAGGAGCCAACTTAGAAGACAAGAAGATAGCAGTAGGACCGTCAGCACCACCGATGATACCGATAGCACCAGCCTGACTTGGATCGAAGCCCATCTGCAAAGCGATGATATACGCACCGAAGATACCAAACTGAGCCGCAGCACCCACCAACATCAATTTCGGATTGGAAATCAATGCCGAGAAGTCGGTCATCGCACCAATTCCCAAGAAGATCAACGGCGGGTACCAACCCTGCTTCACACCTTGATACAAGATATTCAATACTGAACCCTCTTCATAGATACCCAACTGTAATCCTGCATCTTTGAAAGGAATGTTACCAATCAAGATACCGAAGCCAATCGGAATAAGAAGCATCGGTTCAAATTCAAACTTGATAGCCAAAGATGAACAGCAAACCGACCAACAACATGATAATGTGGCCAGGCGTTGCGTTCGCAAATCCGGTATAAGAGAGGAACACCTGAATGTTTTCTGCAAGGAATTGCATGAAACTTTCCTGTGCTGCCGCTGCTTGTAATAATATAGATGTTAGCATACACTTATCCGATTACGACGAGATCAGCACCTTCCAGTACAGAATCGCCCTTATTAACCTTAATTTCTACAATCTTGCCATCGCGGTCAGCGTTGATATTGTTTCCATCTTCATTGCTTCCAATACCAAAATCTTCTGGCCTCTCTTGACAGTATCACCTACTTTACAATCCACGCTCAAGATAACACCTGGCAGTGGAGACTTCACAGCACCCGCAACACTTGAAGCAGCTGGACGAGAAACAACCGGTTCTCCGGCAGGAGTAGTCGGAGCCTGAGCCGGACGCTTCAAAGGCACAACCTGCTTCTTAGCCGGTTTCTCCATCTTCACGCTGTATGGAATGCCGTTAACTTCAACTTCAGCAATATCATCAACTACAGAATTGATATGCACTTTATATACGTTACCATTAATGGTATATTTAAAACTTTTCATTCTTTAATTCTATTTTAAAAGGATAATTACTTTCTTACAGGAGCCTGGCGAAGATTATAAATCTTAGAACTCCAAGGTGAATAGCTACGTTGAATCTTACGAATTGTCAATACAGTGTTTTCAATGTCGTGGTTGTCGTCGCTCATTTCATACAACGCTGTAGCGATAGCAGCCAATACTTCTCCGTTTTCCTGGCCTGCGTCAGCAGAAACAGCCTTGCCAGATTCTGCAGCAGCCTTCTTAGCATTACGCTGGCTGGCGCGGATTGCAGCATTACCTGTCTGCTTGAACACCAAATACAAAACGATAAGGCCCAAGAACACAACTGCCATGGCTGTAATGGTCATACCAATACCCCAAGAGTCGTTTCTTTGGAAGTTCTCTACCTTTTCATTTGTATCCAAAGTGACGTTGTTGGTACTCGGAGTAACCTTTGTCATAGAGATCCACTTGCCTGTACCGTCCATCTCGCGAGCGTAGCTGATATCAGCCACCTGGCCAGCCGGAACCTTAACTTCGTCAATCAGAGTCGTACCATCCGCATCGTACAATGCGATATAATTATCCTTAGTAGGATCAAGAGTGAAATTCACATGGAAAGTACCACGTGTTGGCTTATTATCTGCCCAGAACAAGATATGCTGATAGGGCGGAACTTTAGTCAATACGTCACCCTTCGGAATCATATATTTACGAGGATTGCTCTTGTCATCTGTCAAGAAACAGCCTCTCAAATCGACTGTACCTGCCGAATTGTTATACAATTCAAACCATGGATGGCGCTTGCCGTAGTCGTCAACGAAGTTATCTTCATTGACAACCAAAACTTCATTAAATCTTACAGAAGTAGTCAACTGTGCCTTGGCTCCGAAGATAGAAAGAACCATCAACAACAGCAGCACTCCGAACTTTTTATTTAACATACTCATTACCGATTATAATTAGTTACAGAGGCAGGTTATCATGTTTCTTGGCAGGGTTGCTCAACTTCTTAGTCTGCAATTGCTGCAAAGCACGGATGATACGGAAACGAGTATTTCTCGGTTCGATAACATCGTCGATATAACCATATTGAGCAGCATTATATGGATTAGCAAATGCCTTCTTGTATTCTGCTTCTTTTTCAGCAGCGCATGCTTTAGGATCAGCAGCAGCAGCCACTTCTTTAGCGAAGATGATTTCAACAGCACCGCTCGGACCCATCACTGCGATTTCAGCTGTAGGCCATGCATAGTTCATATCACCACGAAGATGTTTAGAACTCATCACACAATAAGCACCACCATAAGACTTACGCAAAGTAACAGTTACCTTAGGAACAGTAGCTTCACCGTAAGCATACAACAATTTAGCACCGTGAAGGATGACACCATTGTACTCCTGTCCTGTACCTGGCAAGAATCCCGGTACGTCAACCAATGTCACCAAAGGAATGTTGAACGCGTCGCAGAAACGAACGAAACGGCCTGCCTTACGAGAAGCGTTGCTGTCCAAACAACCTGCCATTACCTTCGGCTGGTTAGCAACGATACCAACAGATTGTCCGTTGAAACGAGCGAAACCAACGATGATGTTCTTAGCATAGTCTGCGTGTACTTCCAAGAATTCGTGGTTATCGACGATAGTAGCGATAACTTCATACATATCGTATGCCTGGTTAGGATTATCCGGAATGATTTCATTCAAATAATCATCCAAACGGTCGATAGGATCTGAACATTCTATCATCGGAGTCTCTTCCATGTTGTTCTGAGGCAAGTAGCTCAACAACTGGCGGATCAAATTCAAACCATCTTCTTCTGTATCTACTGCGAAGTGAGCAACACCGGATTTAGTTGAGTGAACGCTTGCACCACCCAATTGTTCCTGAGTCACATCTTCACCAGTCACAGTCTTCACAACTTTCGGACCAGTCAAGAACATATAACTTGTACCGCGAGTCATGATGTTGAAGTCAGTCAAAGCCGGAGAATAAACGGCACCACCTGCACAAGGACCGAAGATACCGGAAATCTGAGGAACAACACCAGAAGCCAAGATGTTACGCTGGAAGATTTCAGCATAACCAGCCAAAGCGTTGACACCTTCCTGGATACGAGCTCCACCAGAGTCGTTCAAACCGATAACCGGAGCACCCATCTTCATGGCCAAGTCCATGATTTTACAAATCTTCAATGCTAACATTTCAGACAATGCACCGCCGAATACGGTAAGTCCTGGGCATAGACATAGACCAAACGTCCATCAATTGTACCATAGCCGGTAACAATACCGTCGCCTAAGAATTTTGTCTTTTCGATACCAAAATTAGAACAACGGTGCTTTACGAACATATCAATTTCCTCGAAGCTTCCTTCGTCTAACAGCATGCTGATACGTTCACGAGCTGTAAATTTACCTTTTTTGTGCTGTGATTCAATTCTTTTTTCGCCACCACCCAAACGAGCTTGTTCACGCAAGGCGATAAGTTCTTTTACTTTTTCAAGCTGATTACTCATTGCTTTTATTAGATTTGTTATTAGTAATGTACTCTTTTCGAATGTGTTAATTATTTTTTACCCGGCATGCAAAGTTCTGTCAATACGCTGCATGTTGATTTCGGATGTAAGAAAGCGATATCCAAGCCTTCTGCACCACGACGAGGAGCCTTGTCGATCAAACGAACACCTTTTGCTTCAGCTTCGTCCAAACAAGCCTGTACGTCAGAAGTAGCGAAAGCAATATGGTGGATGCCTTCACCCTTCTTCTCAATAAATTTAGCGATAGTGCTGTCTTCGCTTGTCGGCTCCAACAATTCCAATTTTGTCTGGCCAATCTTGAAGAAAGCAGTCTTCACTTTCTGATCAGCTACTTCTTCAATGCTATAGCACTTCAAACCCAATACTTGTTCATAATAAGGCAAACATGCCTCGATGCTTTTCACAGCAATTCCTAAATGTTCAATGTGTGTAAGTTCCATTTGTAGAAATTTTAAGTTATATTATTATGTTTATACTCTTTTACGCAACACATACAGAGTTGCAAGGCAAAGATACACTTCTTTTTGGAAAAGATTATCAAAAAAACAAGATTTTATTTTTATAAACTTAATAGTTGGATCCGCCAATCAAAGCGAATTGGGTTAAAACAAGGTGCATATAATTGATAATTAGATATTTGAATAGCAAATCACCCTTTATCCATCTGAATGGCTCATATCCTGTTCTCAATTCATTTACAGAGATTCCAACAGATGGCAGCATGCGCTCAAAAACAGATGTGTTGTTTTGAAAAAACATCGCATCAAGCATTTTTTGTTTCTCACTTAAGTGAGAAGTGTTTCTCACCTATATGAGAAGTGTTTCTCACTTAGGTGATACGTGCTTCTCACTTAGGTGAGAAGCTTAAATTGTCGTTAGAAAAAACGAAATATCTAAGTGATGCAACAAAACCAGTCGGACAAAAAAACGTTTATCCGTTTTATTTTCAATGATTTGCAAGCATCAGGACCAACATTCTTTTAGAAAGGATAACCGACGGCAAAGTGCCATGCGAAATTTCCTGTACGGGAATTGAAGTTAGGATTCTTTATCGCCCATTTTTTACCTCCTCTTTGCTGCGGGTCGTAAGCCTTCATACCAGTATCGAAACGCAAGACAAAGAAGTTGAAATCGGCACGTAATCCCAATCCATAAGAGAAGGCAATCTCTTTATAAAAGCGGGAGAAGTCGAAATTGGCTTTCGGATGCGACGCATCTTCATGGAAGGTCCAAATATTGCCGGCATCGACATAGGCTGCCATCTCAAACTTCCAAAACAGCTTCGTCCGGTATTCCAGGTTCATGTCCAACCGGATATCTCCTACTTGGTCGGCAAAAGAGCGGGCATATTCAAGTCCCATGCTGCCCGGTCCCAATGAACGGACTGACCAGCCTCTTACGCTATTGGCGCCACCTGAGAAATAGCTTCGCTCAAAAGGAAGTTTGGTCATGTTCCCATAAGGATACCCCACTCCGACCCCGATTCGATAAGCGACCCTGTTCTTTGCATCCAGGGCAATGTTCTTGCTGAAGTCCACATCCACCTTGGTAAATTGGGCATAAGGAATGCCAAAAAGCGAATAGGATCCTTTATCATTTTTATGCGCTCCTAACACTTTGGAGAAACCATACAGCAGGTTTCCTGCCATCTCCACAGAGACTCGCAGCGAGTGGGTGTTACGGTTCTTGTTTTGCGGCACATAATTATTAAATGTATAGGTGTAGCCAATTCCCAACACAAACTGGTCGGTAAAATTATATTGGCGGGTGGACTCAGGCAAACTGTCCGCAAAGGCTTTGTCTATCTTGGGCAGGTGGACATAATCAATGTCTACCAACTTAAACACATGGCGGGATTGCGTGTTTAGCCGGTCTTGCCAAATATAACTCCAACCTCCTGACAAGATGGTGCGCTGATATTCAGGCCTTGTCTGGAAACTGTAACCGATTTTGAATTCTGTAGTTGCCTTCATGCGGCGTTTGAAAGATTCACTCACGAACGGGAAGACAAACCGGGGGAACATGAGACCTGTTTCCGCTCCGAACTCCCAGTAATTCCCATCGATGCTGCTCTTGGAAGAGCCCAAGGCTTCATAGGCTCCTCGCACCTTGAAGGAGAAAGTTTCCGAACGGCGGAAAAGGTTGCGGTGCTGGTAATTCACACTCGATGCAAAGCCCAAGTCACCGGCAGAATGGGTTCCTTCCAATTCAACGCCAAACCCTTGCAGTTTCGTCGGGGCAGCCAAAATCGAACAATCCAATTTCAACGAATCGTTCTCTTCAAACTCCCTAAAACGGATATTGATGTTCTTCAATGCACGGAGGCGGGCAAAAGAGGAGTAAGTCTGTTCGACGTTCGATTCATCATATTGCTTGCCAGGTGCCAAATAAACACTTCGGGCAAGAGCGGAAGGGCGGATGAAACGGCGATTTGCATACACGACATAAATATCTCCAGCCTTCATCGTATCGCGCAGGCTCATCGAATTTCCAATTCCGACTTTAACGGGTCGTAATCGGCAACGACGGTTACTTTATTAATATAGTAAGGACGATGCGCCTCCTCCTTCACGAATCCATCCTCTTTCAAACGTCGATAAGGTTTCAAATACATTTCCAAGTCAACCGCATTCTGGTTGAAGGCGCTATCTGCCATATAAGCCAAATGGTCTTTGTTGAACGCATAATAGCCTTCCCTGCGCACCAACTTTGTCACCCGGCTGCGTTCCAAATCGAGCAAATCCCTGTCAAAAGGATTGCCCTCTTTGACCAACGACACATAATCTTCATTGGAAGGTTTGAACATATTGGAGAGCCAATTACGTTTCTTCGGCGGAATATGCGCAATGCTATCAATAACTGGGTCACTTATAGCCGTTTGGTAATTACGGATGCGGTAAGGAGTATTGGGATGCAACATGTAAGTCACCACCGCTTTCTTATGGCGCAACGTGTCTATGCGGGTCGTGACATCGGCATGGATGTATCCTTTATTTACCAAAGCGTTCCAGTTCATCTGCCGATTGCTCGACCAACATCGTGTCCAGGACAACCGGGGCTTCACCCATTCGACGAAGTTGTTTGTTCACCCACGACTTGTCGTTCTTGCCCGACCAATTATAAAGGTATAATTGCCATTTTATCAACCCGAAAGCCTTGAAGTTCGGCCGTTGGTGCAGGTAATCGCGCAAGTCCGCCTCTTTGAAGTCTTTGTCATCGGACGTAATGACCACCTTGTCCAGCAAATATTGATTGTCCGGAACGTACTTAGTCGAACTACATCCCGTCAAAAGCGACAAGGCAGCAATCACAACGGCAATATATAGCAATCGTATTCTCATTCAATTTAATGTGCAATATTCGCAAAATTTCCCAATATCTGCAAATAAATGGTCGGAAAGTTAGCCTAAGGAGGATACAAAAAAGGCCGAGTTGCAAAAGATTCCTTACAACTCAACCTTATTTCTAAAACCATTAATAAGAACCAGCTCTTACGCTTTCAATTCCTTAGTTTTGCCAACTTCACTTTCTTCCTCTTCGTCGTCATCCTCATCCTCTTCCGGCGGGGCTGGCTTGACGAAATGCGCTCAGTTCATACAATCCATAAAGAGGGAAAAAGACAATACCCAATGTGAACGGGTCGCCACTCGGCGTGATGAATGCCGCAGCTACCAACAATCCCACAATGGCGTGCCTCCTATATTTATGGAAGAAGGAGCGGTTCAAAATGCCGACTTGCGACAACAACCAAGAGACCAAAGGCATCTCGAAGACAATACCCATCACGAAAATAAGCATAATGAAGTTGTCCATGTACGATTCCAAAGAAACCTGCTCTGTGATGGCTGCGCTCAACTCATAAGTAGCCAAGAAACGCAAAGTCATCGGGAAGACCAAGAAATATCCGACGGCACATCCCAAGAAAAACATGATAGTTCCAGACAAGAATACCCAACGGACATTTTTCTTTTCATTCTCGTAAAGCGCGGGGCTGACAAATTTCCATATTTCATACATCGTATAAGGAAAAGTCAATAGCAACGCTAACCAAAAAGAGGTTGACATGTGGGTAAAGAACTGGGAAGCCAACTTGATATTCACCACATCCACCTTGAACGTCTGATTACAGAAGTCCGGCAATATGGAGAAAACAGAGCTTACTTTGCACAACTCCCTGTAGACGATGAAATCGCTATAACAAGGAGCCATTACCACATTATCAAACAACCATGGCATTACGGAGAATGCTCCGATTGCAAAAATAAAAAGAGCTAAAATGATACGAAACAGAGTCCAACGAAGTTCTTCCAAATGATCCCAAAAGGACATTTCATCTTGTTGTTCTTCCATCGCTCATCTTATTTTTTTTCCGAGTTGTCATCGATATTGATGTCGTCCTCGATTCCTTTTACTCCGTCTTTAAAATTCTTAACGCCTTTACCAATACCTTTCATCAACTCAGGAATCTTCTTTCCGCCAAACAATAACAACACAATAATGGCAATAATAATAATTTCACCTGTTCCTAAGTTTCCGATAAATAGCAAATTATCCATAATTTATAATATTTATTTGTTTTTAAAAAAATCAATTTCTCCGGGACAAAGATACAATTTGTAATGAATTTTATCCACATTATTCGGAATTTATTAACTTTGCCACGTCTTAAAAATCTGAAATAAAAAAAACGAAAGAATGATGAATGCTTATGTATTCCCTGGTCAAGGGGCACAATTCGTAGGTATGGGTAAGGACCTATACGACAACAATCCTCTTGCTAAAGAGATGTTTGAAAAGGCAAATGAGATTTTGGGATTCCGTATCACGGACTTGATGTTTGCCGGGACAGATGAAGATTTGAAACAAACAAAAGTTACTCAGCCTGCCATTTTCTTGCACTCAGTAATTTTGGCAAAAACAATGGGTGAAGAATTCAAGCCTGACATGGTTGCAGGACACTCTTTAGGTGAGTTTTCCGCATTAGTGGCTGCCGGAGCGTTGTCTTTCGAAGACGGTTTAGTTTTGGTTTCTAAACGTGCAATGGCGATGCAGAAAGCATGTGAATTAACGCCTTCTACCATGGCTGCCGTATTAGCTTTGCCAGATGCAAAGTAGAAGAGTTGTGTGCAGAAGTGAAAGACGAAGTGGTCGTTTGTGCTAATTTCAATTGCCCGGGCCAAGTTGTCATTTCCGGTTCTGTCCCAGGTGTCGATGCCGCTTGTGCGAAAATGTTGGAAGCTGGAGCGAAACGCGCTTTGAAACTGAAAGTGGGTGGCGCATTCCATTCTCCGTTGATGGAGCCTGCGAGAGCTGAATTGGCTGCTGCCATTGAAGAAACAAAGTTCAACAATCCAATCTGTCCTGTTTACCAGAACGTAAGCACCAAGGGGGAAACCGACCAGGATGTCATCAAAGCCAACCTGATTGCCCAGCTTACCGCTCCTGTCCGTTGGACTCAATCTGTACAGAACATGATTGCCGACGGAGCTACTCATTTCATCGAATTGGGTCCGGGTTCTGTTTTGCAGGGATTAATCAAGAAAATCGACAAGACAGCTACAACTGAAGGTCGTCAATAATCAGAACTCTACCATGATAATATCGAGTCGGCTTGCCAATAGGACTTGCCGACTCGGTTTATTTGTCAATCACTTTAAACACTATTCTCTTATCCAATATGAGGTATCCATCTGCTTTGTTAGAAAACGCAGTAAATGAATTGGCATCTCTTCCCGGAATAGGAAGGAAAACAGCTCTTCGTCTGGCTTTATACATGTTACGCCGGGAACCCAACTACACGGAAAACTTTTCCAAGGCTTTGGTTGATTTGCGGCTCCATGTCAAATATTGCAAGTTATGCCATAATATTTGCGACGATGATTTATGCTCCATCTGTGCCAACCCCGAACGGGACCATTCATTAGTGTGCGTAGTGGAGAACATCAAAGAGGTGATGGCTATCGAAAACACAGGACAATTCAAAGGGGTCTATCATGTGCTTGGAGGAATCATTTCACCCATGGACGGCATCGGACCGGGCGATTTGCAGATAAACAGTTTGACTGAACGTGTCGCTTCGGGAGAGGTGAAAGAGGTCATCTTGGCATTAAGCACCACGATGGAAGGAGACACGACCAACTTTTTCATCTATCGCAAGTTATCGCCTTTTAATATAAAGATAAGCGTGATTGCCCGCGGCGTTTCCATCGGAGATGAAATAGAATATGCGGATGAGGTGACATTAGGTCGATCAATCCTGAACAGGACAAGCTTCAATGATTCAATAAAACTATAAAACAGGATTAGAATATGTACGAAACGCAACTCTCTGTTGTCATTGTCAATTACAATGTAAAGTATTTCCTCGAGCAATGCCTCTGCTCCGTCCAAGCCGCCACACAAGGTTGGGATGTGGACATTTATGTGGTTGACAACCATTCGTCAGATGGTTCTGTTGAATATTTACGTCCTCTGTTCCCCGATGTCATCTTCATGGAGAACCAAGAGAATGTTGGTTTTGCAAAAGCCAATAACCAAGCTTTCCGCATCTGCAAAGGTGAATATGTCTTGATGCTGAACCCGGACACTGCCATTGGTGAAGAGTCGCTCCGCTCCCTCTGCTATTTCATGGACGAACATCCGGAAGCCGGTGCCATCGGATTGAAGATGCTGAATGGAAACGGCATCTTCTTAGCTGAGAGCAAACGATCCTTCCCCACTCCTTGGGTCTCTTTCTGCAAGCTATTCGGACTCTCCAAACTATTCCCCGATTCTCCCAAATATGCCAGCTATGCACTTCCCTATTTGTCGCCGGACGAGCAACATGAGGTCGATGTGCTAAGTGGAGCTTTATGTTGATGCGGCATGAAGCCTTGGAGAAAACAGGCTTGCTGGATGAAATGTTTTTCATGTATGGAGAGGATATTGATTTGTCGTATCGTTTTATCCAAGCAGGCTATAAGAACTATTATATGCCGGAGCGGATGCTCCATTACAAAGGAGAAAGTACGCAAAAAGTCTCTTATCGCTTTTTGAAACGTTTCTATGGAGCGATGCTGATATTCTATAAAAAGTATTATCCGGACACTCCTTCATGGCTCAACGGCTTAATAAAGATTGCCATTGTAATGCAAGCGGCAGGGGCTTCCGTCATCAACCTGTTCCATTCAGACCATAAGAAAGTCCATAAGCATCGCCTTTTAATCGTTGCCAGGAAAGAGACATTCGTACAATATAAGAAAGAGATTTTATCCCATTTCAAGAAAACAGAGTTCACCAACCTTTGGAACTTGGATGAAGAGCGGATTACTTCCGCTGAGTGCCGCATGAACCAGATGAAACGTTTTACGGACATCGTTTTCGTCTATCCGGACACGCGGTTCGAGCAAATGTTCCTATTGATGGATTTGATGCCGAATAAGAATTTGGCTTATCATATTTTCCATAAGAAGAGTAAACGAATGGTTTCACCAAGCAAATAAAAACAGAGCGGCATGGCACTACTTTCTTCATCACCCATCCGGTTCCGGGCGATTGAACCGGAAGACTTGGATATCCTTTATCGTTGGGAAAACAACACCGCCTTTTGGGAGGTCGGAGTGACATTGGCTCCTTTCTCCAAATACATATTGAAACAATACATCACCGAATCGCACAAAGACATTTACGAACTCCGCCAGGTCCGCTTTATCATCGAATTATCCGATACACAAACTCCGATTGGTTTGGCAGACCTCTTCGATTTCGACCCGCATAACAGCCGTGCAGCCATAGGAATCTTGATTGACACACCTTTTCAAAAGAAAGGTTATGCCAAACAAGCCTTAGCACTTTTGGAAGAATATGCTTTTTCATTCCTGAAAATACACCAATTATATGCACATATCCCTGAAAAAAACCAAGCCAGCCTCCAATTGTTCTTAAAGTCGGGTTATGGCGAACATGGGATATTCAAAGAGTGGCTCCGCACCATCGACGGTTATCAAGATGTCCGTCTCCTTCAAAAGATTAATTCAAATAAGGGTCTTTAGGGAAATGTATCCATTGATGGTATTTCTCTCCTAATTGGAATACGGAGTGCTTCCATAACGATTCATCCGAATCATTCAAGACATGATTGTCATCAGGCATTCCGACAGCCCACGAATCCGCTTTGATTTCCTTCTTCAATTGCTGCGTTTCCCAGCCAGAGTATCCGATAAAGAACTTCACCTTATCGGCTATCTCGTTTCCCGCAAGGATGAATCTCTTCAGCATTTCAAAATCCCCATCAAAGAAAAGATTGTCGGTTATCTGCACCGAGTTAGGAACAACCAAATCTCCCAACGAATGGATAAAGAAGAGCCGGTCGGAAGCAACCGGACCACCCAAATAGATAGGAATATCCGGCAACTCCCGCAATTCCGGGATTACACTGTTTACCGTCAATGACGTTTTCTTATTCAAGATAAATCCTAAACTCCCAGTCTCCGTAGAATGCTCGACCAGCAAAACAACGGAGCGTTTAAAATAGCTGTCCTGAAGAAAAGGTTCAGAAATCAACAAACGCCCCGGTTTGGGTTGCAGGTCGTTATGGGATATCTTAAATATATTGTTGTTGTTTTCAACCATACGAATTAAATGAATTAACGTTTTGTTTCATGATTCTCTTGGAACAATCGTACTCTTTCCTCTAACAATTCATATTGATGATCCTTGATGAAAGAGGTGCAGATTCTCAATCCTTCTTGCACACTGCCGGTCGTTCCCAATGAAATCGCACTGATGCCATAATAAATCAGCTCTTTCATCAGTTCACTCCCCGACATTCCTGGATAAGCGATGGTAAAATAGAAGCCATCCGCAATCGGCTCATCCAAATCGTGGTCGTACACAATCTTGAATCCGTGTTCCGTAAATATCTTCTTCAGCTTAGCCGCCCGCCTTCCATACTCCTTGATATCGGAAACGAAGTCAAGTTGCCCATCGGAAGCCGCTTTGAGCAAAGCTGCCAACGCATATTGTGCCGAATGGCAAGTCCCGGCAGAAAGGGCATACAACACCCGATGGATATAGACCGTACCGAACGTTCCTCCGCCATAACGGGCTGTCAATCCCGGATAAGACTTTTGATACAATTTATCCGATATCGCCGCAAAACCTATGCGTTGTCCGGCATAACTGAACGCCTTCGAACCAGAAATATGCAAAATATAATTGTCGGTATAACGGGCAACAGAGGCTTGGAAAGGAGGTTGGAACGGTTTGCCCAACTCTTTTCGGAAATCCATGGCAAAATAGGCCAAGTCCTCGATGACAATCACATCATACTTGTTTGCCATCTCGCCTATGATTTGCAACTCCTCTTCCGTCAAACAGAACCAAGCCGGATTGTTCGGGTTGGAATAGACAAGAGCCGCAATATTGCCTTGGCTCAAATACTCCTCCAGTTTAGTCCGCAACTTATCTCCCCTGAAATCATACACATCAAATGAAGCATAGTTGTATCCCATCACCTTAATCTGCTGTTTCTGCACAGGGAAACCGGGGTCGATGAACAGGATCGTATCTCTTCCCGGCACGCATTGGCCGCACACTAAAAACGAAGCGAAAGTTCCTTGCATGGAACCAGAGACAGGCACGCATCCTGACGGAGACACATCAATATCAATAAAAGCCTTGATAAACCGGGAGGCTTCCTTCTTTAAATCAGACAGACCATTGATGTTGGGATAAATCGCAGCAATCCCCTGCTTCAACGCATTAATCTCCGCATCCACCCCCACTTGGGAAGGTTTTAATCCAGGAACACCCATTTCCATGTGTATAAATTCCTTGTGGGTGCGTTGTTCCAGCTCAGTTGAAATGGCCACTACTTCTCGAATCGTCGCTTTGCCGAAATCGGGCAAATGGTAACTTGCTATTACCTCTTCTGCTACTTGGTAGTCAATCGGGGTGTTTTTCATCATTCTGTTCGATTTAAATTTATACAATCCTACAAATATATAACTTTATTCTAATAAAACTACGATTATCCTTTTTTTCCGATAAAAATCATACATAATAGCACTTTTTACATTCATAGTTACTACTTTTGTAGGGTTTTAAAAAGATAGTGATGGAACAACATTCTCAAAACATTAACAAAGTTACCGTACGCCCGCTGCAAATGGCGGATTACAAACAGTTGGCCCAGTCATTCAAAAGAGTTTATTCAGATGGGTCAGACGTCTTTTGGACGAAAGAGCAGATAGAAAAACTTTTGACCATTTTCCCGGAAGGACAGGTTGTCACCGTGGTGGACAATAAAATCGTTGGTTGCGCACTCTCTATCATCGTAGATTATGACCGCGTTAAAAATGACCATACTTATGCGGATGTCACTGGCAAAGAGACATTCAACACACACAACCCCAAAGGAAACATCTTGTATGGAATCGAAGTGTTCATTCATCCGGACTATAGAGGCCTCCGCTTGGCTCGACGAATGTATGAATACCGCAAAGAGTTGTGCGAGAGCTTGAACTTGAAAGCGATTATGTTTGGAGGCAGAATCCCAAACTATCACTTATACGCAGACTCCATGCGCCCGAAAGAATATATCGACAAGGTGCGTAAAAAGGAGATTTTCGACCCCGTATTGACATTCCAGTTGTCCAATGACTTCCACGTCCGCAAAGTAATGACCAATTACTTGCCGAACGATGAAGAGTCCAAGCATTATGCGACATTGCTGCAATGGGACAATATCTATTACCAGCCCAAACCGGAAATCATCTCCACCAAGACAACCGTCCGTGTCGGTTTGGTACAATGGCAAATGCGCCCGTACAAGAGCCTGAACGATGTGTTCGAACAGGTGGAATTCTTCGTGGATGCCGTTTCTGATTACAAGAGCGACTTCGTTTTGTTCCCGGAATATTTCAATGCTCCATTGATGGCTAAGTTCAACGACAAAAGTGAATCCGAAGCTATTCGTGAATTGGCGCAATACACCGACGAAATGCGCAAACGCTTCATCGAATTGGCAATCAGTTACAATATCAATATCATCACAGGCAGTATGCCGCAAATCCGAGAAGACGGTTTATACAACGTTGGTTTCCTTTGCAGGAGGGATGGATCTTATGAGACCTATGAAAAGATTCATATCACCCCGGATGAAGCCAAAAGTTGGGGACTTTCGGGAGGCAAAATGGTACAGACATTCGAGACGGACTGTGCAAAGATTGGTATCTTGATTTGTTATGATGTGGAATTTCCTGAGCTGTCCCGCATCATGGGTGACCAAGGCATGCAGATTTTGTTCGTACCTTTCCTGACCGATACACAAAACGCTTACTCCCGTGTCAAAGTTTGCGCCCACGCCCGTGCCATCGAGAACGAATGTTTCGTTGTGATTGCCGGTAGTGTCGGCAACTTGCCACGCGTACATAATATGGACATACAATATGCCCAGTCCGGAGTGTTTACGCCTTGTGACTTTGGTTTCCCAACTGATGGCAAACGCGCCGAGGCAACACCAAACACCGAAATGATTTTGGTTTCGGATGTGGACTTGAACCTATTGAACGAATTGCATACGTATGGAAGTGTCCGCAACTTGAGAGACCGTAGGCACGACCTGTACGAAGTACGTTTAAAGAATAAGAAGTAAATCGACAATAAGAGTATCTCTGACACATGGCTAAGACAAAAACAGTATATATTTGCTCCAACTGCGGAGCCGATTCCCCCAAATGGATTGGTAAATGCCCCAATTGCGGGGAGTGGAACACCTATGTGGAAGAGACAGTCGTGAAAGAGTCACCAGCGGCTCGAAGGGGAGCCGCTGCCTTTTCCTCCTCAACCAAGCCCCGTCCTGTTCTGCTCCGTGATATCTCAGCTGAAAAAGAAGAACGGTTGGACATGAAGGATGAAGAGCTGAACCGTGTGTTAGGAGGCGGATTAGTCCGCGGTTCCTTAGTCCTGATTGGTGGAGAACCGGGCATTGGCAAATCCACCCTGATTTTACAAACGGTATTGAAACTGCCGGAGCTGCGTGTCCTTTATGTGTCTGGTGAAGAGAGCAGCAAACAGCTGAAGATGCGTGCCGACCGCATCGACCCTGACAACCAAAATTGTTTGATCCTGTGCGAGACCAACTTGGAACAAATCTTCGCCCATGTCGAAAACGTCAAACCGGATTTACTTGTGGTAGACTCCATCCAAACGGTTTTCACGGAGAATGTGGAATCTTCCCCAGGAAGCATTACGCAAGTGAGGGAATGTAGCGCAGCCATTCTCAAATATGCAAAAGAGAGCGGCGTTCCGGTGTTGCTCATTGGGCATATAAACAAAGAGGGAAGCATTGCAGGTCCCAAAGTGTTGGAACATATAGTGGATACGGTCTTGCAGTTTGAAGGCGACCAGCACTATATGTACAGGATTTTACGAAGCATCAAGAATCGTTTTGGAAGCACTGCCGAATTGGGCATTTATGAAATGCGCCAAGACGGATTAAGACAAGTGAGCAACCCTTCCGAGTTACTGTTGACACAAAACCATGAAGGTCTAAGCGGAGTGGCAATTGCCGCAGCCATTGAAGGAATACGCCCTTTCTTGATTGAAACACAAGCATTGGTCAGCACAGCCGTTTATGGGACACCCCAACGAAGTGCCACCGGGTTTGACATCCGTAGGATGAATATGCTTTTGGCTGTTTTGGAAAAACGAGCCGGATTCAAATTGGCGCAGAAAGATGTTTTCCTCAACATTGCCGGTGGATTGCGTGTCAACGATCCTGCCATAGATTTGGCAGTCTTGAGTGCGATACTTTCTTCCAGTTTGGATATCTCCATTGAAACCGGAGTATGTATGGCTGGGGAAATCGGGCTTTCCGGGGAAATCCGTCCCGTCAATCGAATAGAACAACGAATAATGGAAGCCGAAAAATTGGGATTCTCACGGATTATCATTCCGTTCAACAACCTGAAAGAATTCAACGCATCCCCGAAAAGCTGCATAGAAATTGTACAAGTCCGCAAAGTAGAAGAGGCTTTTCGCCAGTTATTCGGTTAATAAATCTTTTTTTTCGGGAGAGCAAAGGAAATAAGCCATAAATATTGTATTTTGGCACAATCAATAGCCACATTTAAAAGCTATCTTTGCACCGTTTTTTAGTGAATTCGAATAAATGGGAAAAAAATTATATGTCTTATTCGTTTTGTCCTTTGTCTCTTTATGTATGTTCGGGCAAAACACAACAATCAAAGGTTTTGTAAAAGATTCGGTCTCTGGCGAACCGCTTCCTTATGTTTCCATCCTCTTTGTAGGAACAACATCGGGAACAACTACCAATGAAAGCGGACAGTTCTCCTACTCAGTGAAAACCTCCTCCAACGAGGTTGAATTTTCTTATATGGGTTACCATACCAAAAAGGTAAAAGTGGTAAAAGGCAAGACCAATACGTTAAACATACTTCTTGCCTCAACAGACATTGCTTTGAATGAAGTGGTAATCAAACCTAAAAAGGAGCACTACAAGAAGAAAGATAATCCGGCTGTCGCTTTTGTGAAAAAGATGATTGAATCGCGTGATAGCAATTCTCCTCGCAATCATGATTTTTATAGTTATGACGAATATGAGAAGATTACATTCGGCATGGACGACTATCAACCTAAACAGAAAGCAAATGGGAAAAAGAGCAAATTTGATTTCCTTACCGATTTTGTTGATACGCTTGAAACAGGTACAACCGTCCTTCCTCTTTCTGAAAAGGAACGAATGATGACTGTCTATTATCGCAAAGATCCAAAAAGCGAGAAACAGTTGTTGCGTGCCAACCAGTCGGCTGGTATCGATGAAATATTGTCAAGGGACGAAGTGCAGAAGTTCTTAAACGAAGTATTCCGTGAAATTGATATTTTCCAAAATAACATTCCTCTCTTCTTGCAACGCTTTGTCAGTCCTCTCTCCCGCATCGGACCGGACTACTACAAATATTATTTGTTGGACACTGTGGAAGTGGCTGGCGTGAAATGCCAAGATTTGGGATTTGTCCCGTTTAACTCCGAGACATTCGGTTTTACCGGACACCTGTTCGTGGCTCTTGACTCCACCTATTTCGTCGAGAAAGTCATTATGAATGTCCCGAAGGACATTAACTTGAACTTTGTCCACGGTATGCGTATCGAACAACGCTTCAAGCGCACGGAAGATGGCACACGATTGAAAATGAAAGATGATATCGCTGTTAATTTCAAGATAACAGAGAAGTCCAAAGGCATGATGGCTCGACGAATGACCGTCTATAGCAATCATAGTTTTGATGCACCGGATGAACAGGTGATGAACTATTTCTCGAATGATGCGCCGGTTATTGTGGAGAAATTCGCATATAACCGAGACAAAGAATATTGGAGGGAAAACAGGCCTTCGGAAGGTGTGAAGAAAAACCCGAACACTGTGGCTGCGATGATGGCGAAGTTCCGGGCTATCCCTGTGTTCCATCTGACAGAGCAGATTGTTTCGGTTTTGGTCAACGGATACATTCCTACCAATACCATTCCGGAAAAGAACAAGTTTGAGATTGGCCCGATGAATACACTTATCAGTGGAAACAGCATTGAAGGCGCACGTATCCGTACAGGTGGAACAACGACCACTACATTCAATAAACGATGGACATTGGAAGGTTATGCTGCATACGGAACCAAAGACCGTGAATGGAAATATGACGGGATCGTGGAATACTCTTTCATTGATAAGAAGCAATACCGCAAAGAGTTCCCAGTCCATTCCATCCGTGCGGAATACCAATATGACATCAACCAATTAGGACAGCATTATTTATATACCAACAAAGATAATGTCTTCCTCTCTTGGAAACGTCAGAAAGATACAAGGGCAACTTATTTACGCAAAGCGGAATTGACTTATACAAACGAGCATTACAATGGTATTTCCTATTATGCTGTCTTAAGGAACAAGCGGGAATATTCGACACCGTTTACCGAGTTTAACAAAATCGGTGCAGATGGTTCCATCCAACCGCTTAAGCACTATGACATGTCGGAAATAGAGTTGAATTTCCGTTATGCCTATAATGAGAAGTTCTATCAAACTCGTGATATTCGTTATCCGATTACTTTGATGCGCTCATATTCAGTGTGAACCATATAATGGCAAAGAAAGGGCTTTTAGGTTCTTCCTATAATTACCAGCGCACGGAAATAGGAATCCAAAAACGTTTTTGGTTTTCTGCTTTCGGCTATGTGGATTTGATTACCAAAGCTGGAAAGGTTTGGTCGAAGGTGCCTTATCCATTGTTATTCCTGCCGAATGCCAACTTGTCTTATACGGTTCAGCCGGAGTCTTACACCAATATGAATGCGATGGAGTTCTTGAGCGATGAATATGCTTCTTGGGACTTCACCTATTATATGAACGGAAACTTATTGAACCGCCTGCCTTTGATTAAAATTAAAATGGCGTGAGGTGTTTGCGTTCCGTGGTCTATGGGGACATTTGACCGACAAAAACAATCCGGCTATTGACCCGGAAGGACTTTACCAATTCCCTGAAAACTCATTCACGTTGGGTAAAGAGCCTTATATGGAAGCCAGTGTGGGTATTGAAAACATATTCAAGTTCTTGCGCTTAGATTATGTTTGGCGTCTTAACTACCGGGACAATCCGGGCATCCAAGAGCGAGGAATCCGCTTCAGAATGAAAATGTCATTCTAAAACGAATATATAAAAGGGCTGTATCAAATGATGTTGATGCAGCCCCTTTTTATTTCTCCTCTGCAACGAGTCTCTTAAAACACCGTTTTAATACTGTTTTAATACTGTTTAAACGGCGTTTAAATAGCAACAACAAATTCCATTCTGCTTTGCAACTCCTTATTTTCCACTGAACCTTCCGGTCACACCTGTACTACTATGCACCTTGGCTTTCTCCCGTATCTGCTTACCAAAAGAGTATGACAGGCTCAAACTAACGGAAGTCCGGAACGTGTGATCCTTATACCGGGTCGTCATTCCATCATTGGAATAATAAGTTCCGGTAGGAGATATGGGAATGATATTATACATATAAAGACCAACACCCAATTTGCCATCCAACAACGAATAGTTCAAGCCTCCCCGCAAAAAACCATAAGCATCAAGCTTCTCAAACGGAGTTTTTCTCGGTGTCACCACACTGCCGAAAAGAGAGCCCGTAAAACGTTGTTGTTTGTCAAAGATAAACGAAAGCTGCATCATTTGGCTATATTGTGTGTTCTTGTTGACTCTGCCTTCAAACCCTTTTATCATTTTAGGATCATTATGAGTAAACGAACCTATCAGGGTTGCTTTCATCCAACGAAAAAGACTCCAATTCAACATATACCCCAACTGTAACGACTTCTGTTCGTATGCGTTCTCCCATTTGTACAAGGAAGTTCCATCCGCAGTCATCTTCAATACCTCGGCTATCTGGTCATTGGATGCAGAATATGCTGCATTCAAACGGGCAAATCCTTTGGAAAAGCTCTTTTGACAGGAAAGCTCCACCTTGTTGAAATAGCTTGGCCGAAGTGTCGGAGTTCCCTCCCGTGCCACATACGGACTACTATACAAACGGAACGGATTCAGGTAAGACATCCAAGGACGGATTATCGAACCGATATAAGCCAACTCCAGCTGATTTGTTTCTCTGAAGCGATAGGAAAGCCTCATGTCAGGAAACAAACGTCCGTAATTATCATCTTCTTTTTGTACATAATCGGAAACGCCTTGGGTAAAAGTATATTCATAACGTCCACCCAAACGCATATCCAAGCATCCAAAGAACGTATGCGTCAATACAACGTAAGCCGCCAAGCAATCCTCATCGTAATCAAAATGGTTGTCTTGCGTATCCATATTCGTATAGTCATACATGCTCTCATTAACAATAGAGCTGAATGAGCCTTTTGTTCCCATCTTCAGCATATATTGTGATGGCAAATGGAAAGTTTGGTCAAATGCAAAACTGACCCCTCTCATGTGACGCCATTCCTGATTTAAGAAATGATAGTTGTCCTCTACCAAAATATTGTCCAATGCATCATATAAATCAGAGGTAAAACGGTAATCCACCTCTTTTCTCTGGTTGTAATAGTCAACGATTAACTGGGAATTAGCTTTATCGCTCCATTTGCGGTCAATATAGACACTGGCATTCCAATTGCGTTGGGGCTGTTTTTGACGGAAGGTGGACAATTGCTTCTCACCAGAAGCATCCAACAGGTGCGAGAAGATATGGTCTGTCCCATGATTCCGCCCATGATTGTCTGAAAAGGAAGCATCTACACTTATGACGGAACGGCTATCAAGCGTATAATCCATCCCAAATGGGCACGCCACTCCCTTTGCTTGTCCCAAGTCTCGGAGCGGCTATCTCTCCGTATATTTGTGTAATAATATTCATTGGTTTGCCAACCATATTCATTTACATGATTATAACCTACACTCAA
Organism: Phocaeicola vulgatus; assembly: GCA_022009975.1. Classification (GTDB taxonomy): domain Bacteria; phylum Bacteroidota; class Bacteroidia; order Bacteroidales; family Tannerellaceae; genus Parabacteroides. The sequence goes on from CP091733.1 coordinate 2,064,184, forward strand.
TACAGAAGTGAATCTTTTCCGGTTATATTTCAAATTTAAACCTGTCTCATTGGAGACATTATCCGAAACGGTAAAACTGTTTGACACATCACCTCCGACAAAGTTCTCCTTTGGTTTGTCCAAAATGATATTGAGAATACCAAAATTTCCGGATGCATCATATTCCGCTCCGGTATGATAAATTACCTCTATTTTCTTTATCTCCGAAGCACTGTAAGAACTCAACAAATTAGAAATCTGGTTGTCTGGAATCTGCTTCAACCGACCATTTATCATCACTTTCAGACCACCTTTCCCAATGATGCTGACATTTTCCTTGTTCACGATAACCCCGGGCACATCCCGCAGCACTTCTTTCAAAGTATTCTTTCCATTGCGGATCTGGGTAGCATCCACCACATACCGGTCAGATTTCAGGGTTATCAATTTCTTGTCCGCCTTCACCATTACTTCTTGCAGCAATATCGAATCCGAAACTGCCACCTCTTCCCTCTTTTCCTGTGCATACACAAGTAAAGAACAACAGCATAACAGAAATACGATTAGATGTTTCATAGCAACACGAATTATATATTTACACATAGAACAACCAATAAAAGAGTTTTATATAAAAAGCTAACGCTTTTTCAGACATTTTCGTTTTATAATATATAGTACCCAAATGCGAACATATCAGATACTGTATATTATAATCTTCACTGCCTTTAGCCACATCCATCGCCTCCACATATAACTCCGCAGCTTCTGCATGATTTCCTAAATCATATTCCACCCTGCCATTTGTGTACAAGGATCATGCCAAACGCAAGTCGTCTCCGCTGTGCCGGAAATAATCCTCTGCATTGATTTTGCGGAGCACCGGAGCGCACTGTCCGGCTTTGCTTGTATAAACGCCTCCACTTCCGTCAATTCCGGAGCATAATTCTCTCCGGTGCAGCTTACCAGCAGCAAGGCATATATAAAAACAGATAGTAGCACTTTTCCTCTATAGGGTTTCATATTTTCGCATTTCATCATAAAGTAAAAGCAAAAATATTGTAAATTTTCTTTTTTTGCAAGCACCAATTACATTTTTTACAGATTGAATGAAGAATCTATGCCAAATACCGTACACCCATGAAAAAACAAATCTATTTCTCCTCCGCAACGAGTCTCTTAAAACACCGTTTTAATACTGTTTTAATACTGTTTAAACGGCGTTTAAATAGCAACCGTTGTTTTTAAAAAAACATTGGACGTTTTTGAAAAAACATTGGACGTTTTCAAAAATTCCTCGTGATGTTTTTTTCAAAACATTGTGTGTTTAATTCGGCTATCAATTCCACCCAATCATTCTCATTTATTTTTCTCGTTTGATTGAAGCATACTAACACATTCGACACTTTATTTTCTTGCAGCAACCAGTACTGTCTCTTATAATGTTTCGCTGCAGGTTTATTTCCTGACGCCCCTACTATCCACCATCCTATAGCTATCAACAACAAAAAAATGATAACAAGAATGGTATTCCCCCAGCGAACCAAGAATGGAGGAATTTCACCTATCATATTCCGAACCTTCTCACTTCTCAATTCAATCTTCCCTTGTTCAGCTTCTGCCCGTTGTTTCATTGTTTCGTATGTTTCTTTACCCATAACTTTTTTGTTTTAGTGACCTAACTCTAACTGGTTCTTGACCAAATGATAATATGCCCCTTCTGCAACTATCAACGATTCATGTGTACCCGTTTCTACTATTTACCTTTCTCCAATACGACTATCTGGTCGGCGTTACGTACCGTACTCAAACGATGAGCCACCACAACTACAGTCTTTCCTTGGTAAAACTCCGTCAAGTTTTCCACTATGGCACGCTCGTTGTTCGCATCCAAGGAGTTCGTTGCCTCGTCAAAGAATATAAAATCGGGATTACGATAAACTGCACGGGCTATCAAGATACGCTGCCGTTGTCCTTGGCTGACTTCTTGCCCATCTTGCCCGACTACTGTGTTGTATTTCAACGGCAACCTTTCAACGAATTCCTCTATATTTGCTATCCGAGCCGCCAACAGCAGACGACTTTTGTCTATTTCGTCATCACCTACCGCTATATTACGGGCTATCGATTCGGAAAAGAGATAGCCCCCTTGCATCACAGCCCCACAATGTTCTCGCCACCAACGGAGGTTGTAATGTGCCAAATTCTCTCCGGCTATTTGGATGGTACCGCTTACCACAGGATAATAGCCCAACAACAGTTTGATAAGCGTTGTCTTCCCGCTTCTGCTGTTACCGACTATCGCTGTCACCTTTCCTTGCGGTATGACCAAGTTCAAATTGTCCAACACTTTCGAGGAATGAGATCCTTCATATTGGAAGGAGACGTTTTGCAACCGAATCTCATACTGTCCATTTGGGAAACTATTCACAGTTCGTTCTGGAGTATCCTCTTCTTCTCGACAGCGGATTTCACTCATGCGTTCAAGCGATATCTGCACATCCTGCCATCCATAAATAAACTGAACAAATTGTTCTACAGGTGCATTCAACTGGCCTATGATGTATTGGATGGCCAACATCATACCCAAGGACAAATTCCCGCTAATAACGGAAGTGGCAGCCACAATCGTGATGATGATATTCTTCACCTCATTAATTAAAATGCCTCCTGCCTCCTGGGTTTGCTGCAGTTTCATCGACTCGATACTCGTCCGAAACAAATCTGCTTGGATATCTTCCCATTCCCAACACCGCCTACGCTCACAGTGCTGCAACTTGATTTCCTGCATACCGTTCAGTAACTGCATGGTCTTGCTTTGATTGCGGGACTGCTGTTCAAAATAGGTGTAGTCTATCTTCCGCCTTCTTTCCAGGAAAAGGAAAATCCACATGGCATAGAGGAGACTGACCAATAAGAACAAGACAAATATCAACCGATCATAATAAAGCAATACGATACCAAAAACGACAAAACTGAAAGCAGAGAACAGAATAGACAATGTTTGGGCGGTCAAGAATCGCTCTACGCGTTCATGGTCATGAATGCGTCGCAACAAATCCCCCCGTCTTTTTTGCGTCAAAAAACGACATCGGAAGCTTCATCAGCTTGATTAGGAAATCGGACAAAAGCGATATGTTCACCCTTGCGGAGACATGCAAAAGTATCCAACGCCGGATAAAATCGACTGATGCCCTGCTCAACACCAGCATCAATTGCCCCGCAAGAATCAAATAAATCAAGTTCAAATCCTCGCCAGCTATTCCTTTGTCCACTATCGCCTGTGTCAAAAAGGGAAAAAGTATTTGCAATACGCTTCCCAGCAACAAACCCAAAAGTAGCTGCACGAACAAGGAACGGTAAGGACGCATATATCCCCATAGGAAACAAACAGGTTGTTCCATCCGTTTTCTTTCGTCTTCTTTACCATAAAAGGCTGGGGTTGGCTCAAGAGCCATCAAGATGCCCTTCTCTTGACCGTTAGCACAAGTACTTATCCATGCATTCCGCACTGTATCCTCATCCAACTCTAAAAGGCTCTTACTTGGGTCAGCGACACAAAAGCGCAATACGCCGTTGCGCTTCCTTTTCACGTCGTAAAGCACAACAAAATGCTCCTGATTCCAATGAAGTATGCATGGGAATGGACGTTGCTCTACTACTCGTTCCAAGGGGATATGACCACAAACGGAACGGAAACCCAACTCTTCTGCTGCATCACTAAGGGAGAGCATGGAAACACCTTCACGGGTAACGCGGCATATATGCTGCATCGTTTCTGCAGAATATTGCTTCCCATAATACTGGGCTATCATCCGCAAACACGTTGCCCCACATTCCATGGTGTCGGGCTGTTGGATAAAAGGAATATGTTTCATTTTGTCTTTTATATTAATTAGGAATGAACCCATATAGCCTATTCTCTTCGACTCCAACAATCATCGACCAATCTTCGAATCTTGCACCTCTTGGATTGACTGTACCTTTCGAACCGTCTGTTTCTTTCCTGTCGAGAAATTATACGACACAGAAAACATCATGTGAGGTGCATAATATTTGTTCCATTCCATGGTGCGCAAGCTTCCATCCTCTTTTATCATTCCAATTCTTCTTTTCTTTACAATGAAATTGTTCATATTAAATCCAATGTTCAATTTCTCCTGCAAGAAAGACTTGTTTAATCCTAATCCGGTGTAAAAGACAGGCAGATAATATTCTTCATCCAAATACTCTTTTGTCTCTCCATTAAAGGACAAATTACCACTAAATCCTCTTCCAAACTCAAAAGAATTATAGAATGAATAAGAAAACCGAGACGATATACGCTTATAGCCATCATACTCCATGTTCTTTCTTCGATATGAGGCATATAGGTTTATGTACCACCATTTACATATTGGTGTAGAGTATCCTGCACCTATAGAATTAAACACCGTCTTTGTCATGTTTACTGGCATAAAATAAGTAACATCGGGATTATGTTCATCTACTAAGGTGACAGTCCTATCCCCGTCCTCTATTCTAATCATATTATAGCCTAATGTCCACTTAGCAAACCAGCGAGTATTTAAATCAAACATATTCCACATAGCTGGATTCAAATCCGGGTTACCTTTTGTATAGGTATTATCGGAAGTATAAAGCACTTTCGGGTTCATCAATCCATATCGGATATCATTCATGCCTCTTTTATAATTAGCATCCACTTTCATCCAATCCGTCGCTTGATAAGAAACGAGCAAGCTGGGAAAAAGATTCCAATAATCCCTCTTGTTGGCACTTTCTTTATATGAATGAGTTTCTATCTGGTCCATCTGCAAGCGAAAACTCGGAACAATTGTCCATTTTTTCAATGATAAAGTATATCCAGCATACAAACCAAAACCATATTCCTTGTAAGTGAAACGATCCGAAATATTGTCATCTGTCAACCATTCATTGCCTACTTTGTTCTCATACAAAGCGGTTTGATCTATCTTCTTATAATAATATTCGCCACCTACCGCCAACTGGGATTTAGAAGAAAGCCCTATCTGCAAATGAGCTTCTGCTTTAAACAGATCCAACGGGGTATGTATATCGTAATGTTGATAACTTGTAGAATCAATGAAACCTGCAAAAACAGTCTCTCCATACCGATTGTTATCAGCCTTGTTTTTAAGAAAATCAGCCACAAGTGAGAAATTAGACCCGTCGCTGTCTATTTCCCAATTGTAGTTGAGTGATGTCTGATACGTATCCACATGGGCTTTTCCTTTTTCATGATAAGTGGATTCCCATACGCTTTCCGGCGTTTGGGTAATCGAATGAGACAAACGAGTCGGGGCATCCTTTTCCAACAACGCTTTGAAAGAGACACCAACATTGTGTTTCGCATTAATGTCATATACCAAACTTACCTTTTCATAAACGTAACTATAGCCCGCATTTTCTTTAGAGTCTGTCAATGTTTGTTGATTCCTCAGCAAAAAATCCTTTTCATATTTAGTCTTTGTCGTATTCATTAAATCATAATATTGGAGATTATTGATAAAACTCAACTTCTTATAACGGGAACGGGTAATAGCATAAGCATAATAAGTATAAAATCCTTCTTGGAAAGTGACACCTGCATTCCCCCCTCCTGACAATTGAAACGTTCCACTTGCCAATTTCTTCAATTTAACATGAATAACACCTCCTGACACGTTCGCTTGATAGCGGTTGGCGGCATGGTTCGTTATCTCTATCTTATCTATCATATTGGAACGGAGGTTTGACAAATCTTTTTCCGATGCTTCTTTTCCATCTATATAGATTTTTGCTACTGGATTGCCATTTATTTTCAATCCTTCATTATTGGCAGTCACACCAGGTAATAAAGCGAAAGTTTCCTTACTGCTCTTGTTTCGTGTAAATGGATTGTGAGATATATCAACAATATAACCTCCCGGACGCTCCTTGATTAGATTTCCCGTAACAATGACCTCTTTTAAATCGATGGAAGAGAATTGCAAAGTAACATCCATGAGCTTTCCTGCTGCTGAGATATCAACATACTCCGTATTATACTGCAAGTGTGCATACTTTACTATATAGCTTCCATCCTCTATTTTCCCTATTTTGAAAAATCCACTTTCATCGGAGACTGCTCCTGTAATTACAGAAGAATCTTTGGAAGCCAGGATAGACACGGTACAATATGGTATCGGATGCCTATCCGAATCGTAAACAAATCCGCTTATACTGGATTCAGTCTGCGCAAAACCCGCAAAAGAGAACAGACAGAATCCAAACAATAGTATTTGTTTTATGCCTCTCATACTACTAATAATATTTCATTTAATTTCTTTCTTTGAACAACCAATAAAAGAGTTTTTATAGTCCAAAGATATAGGCTTTGTTTTTACATTATGTGGACACTTAGCATCTTTTACATAAAAGGCTATTACACAATTACATATATAATATTTATAGCTGTTTTTTTCATGGACAATTCTCATCAAAAAGTCAGAAATATACTGTTCTAATTCATTCTTTTTCCATTTTTTCTTTATGCTCATACGAGCTTTCAGACGTTGCATACGCTTATTCATGGCATCTTCACTCAAATCCAAGAGTTCTATTATGTCTTTCTTCGTAAATCCTACTTTTAACAAACAACACACTTTTATATCATCTTTCTTTAATTGGGGATTTTCCCCTGTAAAATTATCAATGAAATTATCATGTATAGCCTGCGTTATAACTAATATATTTTTCCAATCTTGTTCGGTTAGTTTTTTTGTTTTTTTAATTCGACTCAACATGATTCGTGCCTCATCAACCGTAATCGTCTTTTTTCTTTCATATAGTTCATCTAACTCCTTTTGTGTTATCTCTAATTGCTTTATAAGTGTATTTCTCTCTTTCACCAGATTTTTCTTGATTTCATTTTGCTGTTCAATTTTCAATTCTAATTTTTCCTTTTCAAGACCAATCTGTTGAATTGTATTTTTATGACTTCCTATTTCTGCGTCCCTTTTCTTCAACAACTTTCTATACATAACTAGAAAAACTATGATTAATAAAATAAAAACAGGAAATGAAACTTTGATAAAAGTATTCATACGAAATTGCTTAGCTGCCATCTTTTTATTTTCATGCCGCATTTCTATTTGTGCTATATTTCTTTGGTCATCCATTTTACGAATAGAGTCTTCACTGGCAATGTTCAAATTATTATATTTCATAGCCTCCTCAAAATTACCTAATCTCTCATATAGATAAGAAAGACTTTCATATGCACCGCTTCGGATATAGAGATTATCTGATTTCATTGCTTTTTTTAAATACAAAGCCGCAGAATCAGGCTTTTCCATTAAACGATACAAGTCTCCGCTTTTAAAATATATCAATTGTTTATCAATGATTTCATATTCTTGATTTTCAAGTAAATAACTCAAACACTCTAATGATTTCTGAAAATCACGAGAATGACTATAAATATCAGCTAATTCGGACAGAGCAAGGTACAAAGGTTTTATATAGTGATTCCTATTTGCAATGGATATGGACTGTTGATACATCTCTATGGATTTTTCCCATTCTTGCTGTAAACCATAAACACGACCCATGTCTGAAAATGTATACGATACGCTTGCACTATCTCCTGATTTTTTTGCGAAATCATGAGCTTTTATATAAAAAGCTAACGCTTTTTCAGACATTTTCGTTTTATAATATATAGTACCCAAATGCGAACATATCAGATACTGTATATTATAATCTTCACTGCCTTTAGCCACATCCATCGCCTCCACATATAACTCCGCAGCTTCTGCATGATTTCCTAAATCATATTCCACCCTGCCATTTGTGTACAAGGATCGTGCCAAACGCAAGTCGTCTCCGCTATGTCGGAAATAATCCACTGATATTGCAATCAACGAATCCGATTGATGCTTGACATAACATTTGTCTTCCGCTTGCGTAAGCAACATGTAATAAAGAGCCTTATCTTGCTTGGAGTAATCCTCTGCATTGATTTTGCGGAGCACCCGGAGCGCACTGTCCGGCTTTGCCTGTATAAACGCCTCCACTTCCGTCAATTCCGGAGCATAATTCTCTCCGGTGCAACTTACCAGCAGCAAGGCATATATAAAAACAGATAGTAGCACTTTTCCTCTATAGGGTTTCATATTTTCGCATTTCATCATAAAGTAAAAGCAAAAATATTGTAAATTTTCTTTTTTTGCAAGCACCAATTACATTTTTACAGATTGAATGAAGAATCTATGCCAAATACCGTACACCCACGAAAAAACAAATCTATTTCTCCTCCGCAACGAGTCTCTTAAAACACCGTTATAATGCTGTTTTAATGCTGTTTAAACACCGTCTAAATAGCAACCGTTGTTTTAAAAAAAACATTGGACGTTTTTGAAAAAACATTGGACGTTTTTGAAAATTCCTCGTGATGTTTTTTTCAAAACAACGGTATGTTTTTTTCGCCCTATAACTCCTGACTTATTCCATATTAGGCACAACAGGATGAATCTCTTGACCGACAAAATCAACTGGATATTGTGCTCCTTCCGATTCCAAAGCAGCAACCATCTTCTTAATCATCTCCACACACTTTCCTTTGTTCATGCGAGACAAATCATTCTGCTCTTTTTCATCTGCGGACAAATCATACAAGGCAAAGTCCGGACGCTCAGGACGCTCAGGATTGTAGTAGTAAATCAATTTCCAATTATCCTCACGATAGACAGTAAAATAACTGCCATAATGGTTGTGAGGAAAGTGCATCAAAAATGTATTCTGACGAGAATCATCTGTTTTCCCAGTTAGGAGAGGCTTTAAGTCCACTCCATCCACAGGATGAGATTGTGGAATTTCCACTTTCGCCAAAGCAGCCAAAGTAGGATAAATATCCGTGGCCCTTCCGAACTGCGTTTGAACTGAACCTCCTGCTATCGGCAACTCTTTTTGCAGCTTGCTCTTGCCATTGACATGCGCCCAGCCGATAATACAAGGGACACGCATTCCTCCTTCAAATTCCGTTCCTTTCTTTCCTCTCAAAGGAGCAGAAGAGGCATATCCTCTAGCATCTCCCAACGGAGCATCCGATCCATTATCTCCTAAAAACAAAATCAAGGTATTTTGAGCGACACCTTTCTTCTCCAAATGTTCCATTATATCCCCCAAGGATTTATCCATTCCCTCAATCAACGTTGCAAAGTTCTTTGCCAAATCGGATTTGTCTGAATCCTTGTAGCGTGATGCGAAACGTTTGTCCGCCTCGAACGGAGCATGGACTGCATAATGGGACATATACAAAAAGAAGGGTTGCTTTTCAGCAATGGCTTGGTCGATTTGCGCATTTGCCTCCAAGGTCAAAGCATCCGACAAGAAAGTGTCCGTTCCATGGTATTTCTCCAATCCGGGCACAGCCCTTGATTTATTGCCACGGATATTTCCATAACCATTCTCACCCAAATAACTGCCCGGTTGGCCAATGGAAGAACCTGCTATATTCACATCAAAGCCGATATTCTGAGGATATTCTCCTTCGCTGCCAATGCAACCAAAATGCGCTTTCCCCACATGGATTGTCTTATAACCTACCTTTTTGAGCATCCTTGGCAAAGTAAAATCGTTCTTTTTCAACCCTTGCCAATTCCATTCATAAGGTCCGTATTGATTCCTGTTGTTACTTTCGGAATTGATCCAATTGGTCGTATGATGGCGGGCTGCATCCTGCCCTGTCATGATGGATGCACGGGAAGGCGAACTCACACTCTGGGCATAAAAAGTAGAGAAGCGGACTCCCTGTTGTGCCAGTTTCTCCATATTCGGCGTATGATACCAATCATTCAACGGATGACGCACAACATTCCCCTCTGCATCTGTCAGGAAAGGCAAAGATGTGTCCATTACTCCCATATCGTCCACCAAGAAAAGTATGATATTGGGGCGTTCTTGAGCCGCCACGGACAAAGGGAGGGAGAGCAACAATGTTTCTATTAATCTATTCTTCATACTTATCACTATATTATATAAAAAGAGATTGCCAAGCTGTATATGCTACAAATTGACAATCTCTAAAAATAAAATGAAAAATCTCTTTTACTTAGCGTAGCTTACAGCACGAGTTTCACGAATTACCGTAATCTTAACCTGCCCCGGGTAAGTCATTTCATCCTGGATTTTCTTAGCGATTTCGTTAGACAAGCTTTCTGTTTCCTTATCGTCAATCTTGTCCGCACCGACGATGACACGCAATTCACGACCTGCCTGGATAGCATAAGTCTTTACAACGCCCGGATAAGAGAGAGCCAACTGTTCCAAGTCATTCAAGCGTTTGATATATGCCTCAACGATTTCACGGCGTGCGCCCGGACGTGCTCCGGAAATAGCATCACAAACCTGTACGATTGGAGCCAACAGCGTCTGCATTTCCACTTCGTCATGATGCGACCCAACAGCATTGCAAATATCCGGTTTCTCCTTATATTTCTCGCAAAGCTTCATACCTAAGATTGCGTGTGGCAATTCTGGTTCGTCATCAGGAACTTTTCCTATATCATGCAACAAACCTGCCCTTTTCGCTTTCTTCGGGTTCAAGCCCAACTCTGAAGCCATAATCGCACATAAGTTGGCTGTTTCACGTGCGTGCTGCAACAAATTCTGTCCGTAGGAAGAACGATACTTCATTTTACCAATCAGACGAATCAACTCAGGATGCAATCCATGCACACCCAAATCGATAGCGGTACGTTTACCCGTTTCGATGACTTCATCTTCCACTTGCTTCCGTACTTTGTTCACCACCTCTTCGATACGAGCCGGGTGGATACGTCCGTCCTGTACCAATTGATGCAAAGCCAAGCGGGCTACTTCCCTTCTTACCGGGTCAAAGCCTGACAAGACGATTGCTTCCGGAGTGTCATCCACAACGATTTCAATTCCAGTAGCCGCTTCCAAAGCACGGATGTTTCGACCTTCACGTCCAATGATACGACCCTTTATTTCATCTGATTCGATATGGAATACCGTGATTGAATTCTCAATGGCAGTTTCAGTGGCAACCCTTTGGATAGACTGGATGACAATCTTCTTAGCCTCCTTGTTGGCAGTCATCTTTGCCTCTTCCAAGATATCATTCACATAAGAAGTGGCTTCCGATTTCGCTTCATCTTTCAAAGATTCGATCAAACGTTCCTTCGCTTCAGTGGCAGACAAGCCGGACAAGCTCTCCAAATGCTCCACCTCTTGCTGGTGCAATTTTTCCAATTCAACCTTCTTCTTATCGACCAATTCCAATTGGGCAGCCAAATTTTCTTTCACTGCCTCAACCTCATTGTGCTTGCGCTGCAACTCTTCCTGGCGCTGGTTGATGTTCACTTCGCGCTGTTTCAACTTTGCTTCTACAGATTGAATCTTAGCGTTGCGTTGAGCAACCTGCTTTTCCAAGTCTGCTTTCAGATGAATGAATTTCTCTTTCACCTCCAGCAGTTTATTTTTCTTTATCACTTCCGCCTCTTTTTCCGCCTCACGAAGCATCGCCTCTGTTCTCGACTTCAAAAGATAGCGCATTGCCAGCCATACAATCAACCCACCCAATAAAAAGGTTACTATTGATATGATTATATACATTCCCATTTAATTAATATTTAAAATTCAAATTCTATTTACACAAAACAAAAAAGCACTACTCGGACATGGCAAGCCATGTAAGCAGTGCGGAAATCCAATACTTCTTATGTCTTATAAATTATTCTGTATCTTTCAGGTACTTTTCCAGTTCATTGTCCAACTCTTGGATTTTCTCTTCAAAAGGACTCATATCGTTCTTCTCTTCCATTTCCAATTGTTCTACAACAGCCTGAAGAGCTATCAATGCCAATATATCCTGTTTCTCCAGCGGTGTCTCATACTTACCTTGATACGCCATGACCTTCTTGTCTATCCATTTAGCCGCCTTTCGGAACATCTCCTCTTCGTCTCTGCGTATCATTATGGAATAACGTTTCCCCGCCACCAATATATTTATAAGAAATTCATCGTCCATCGCTCTATTCATTTAACAGCGTGATGCACTTATCTACTTCCCGCACCAATTTTGACAATCGCATCTTGGCGTTCTTCAAGTCTCCTTCTCGCACAGAAAGGACTTGTGCCGTCAGCATATTATCACATTTAGCGTTCAACTCGTCAATCTGGGAGATAGCATCATCCAACTCTGAGTTTTTTTGCACCAAAGCCCCTTCCAGTTCTTTAATTTTCAACTTCTGATGGTCACACAATGTCATCAATTCTCTAAGCCGAACTTCAAACAGCACAAGGAGTCTTTTACTATCTTCTGTCATTTCACGCTAAAATTGTGTTAGAAAAGTAAGATTTAGATTTTAAAATTGCAATTTTTCACCTATATTATTTTGGACATGCTCTCTTTTTTTCTTACAAGTCGTGGTTCTCTTCACCTTTGGGCACAAAAAAGGCCATCCTTTTCCGTTTGAAAGAACGACCTTACACTACTAACTTTAATAAAATGATTAGCCAATCAAAGAAACATATATTTCTCCATCGGTCTCCTCAAATGCTAACTTTCCTTCTTTAGCTAACCAACCCATCGCAGCATACATATCTTTTTCTGCTTTGATTTTTGTTGCTTTTTTCAATGCTTTGAGGCTCATCTTGCCTCCTTCGTTCAACGCATTCCAAACTTTGCCTGCGTTTGTTCCAATTAATTCAATCATCTTTCCGATTTTTCGATTACTGCCGCAAAAGTACGAATTTAATAGCGAACTATCAAGCAAACAGCAAAATAATTCACTTTATATATGGATAATCTTCCGATTTTCTTTTGTGATCAACTCAACTTCCGCCTCTTCGACATGCACATATTTACGCAACAAGGCGAGGGAATATTCTCCAGCTTCCTTCAATCCCTCCAATCCGGAATATCCGTTGATAATCATGAGCAGCCGTGAGGTTTCCAATCCTATCTTCGTGCGTTCCTCGTCGCTGGTCGGTGTTCCAATCCCGCCAACGGCATCGCGATAGACGGGAAGCCCGGCAATGTTGAGTTCCCCCCTGCCTATGCCATGATAGAGTTCTCCCTCTTTTCCGACACCCAACACCAACTCTCCGCCTTCGATTTTGTCCCTGTCGAAACCGCCAATGGAGTAACCCGTATGGAGTGACACCAAGTTAATCAAATCCACCAACGTGTCAATCTTATAGAGAGAAAGCCCTTTCACTACTCTCCTGCGCAACGACTCTGCCGACGGACGATAGCGATTCGGCTCTTTCCCCAAAGACTTGTATGCCGTCCGTGTGGCAGCAATGGGAGACCATTTGTTAATCTCTTCCATTTTCACTCCTTGACGGATTCCTTCTTCTTCCGCCAAAATCTCTTTCCACAAAGCAGCATCCGGCTCACTGTTCCTCACCGCACATTCAATGGCCAAGACATGCAAATCGGGAGCAGCATGTGTTATCGCTTCCGACAAATCTATTCGTATCATTCTTTTCCTCCTTGTATCCTAATGCCGGACAAAATCCGTCCGCTGTTGATTCCCAATCGTCGTGCAGAAAAGAGTTCGTCCACCTGCTCATAAGTACACAGGTCAGCTTGCAAGATATGCGACTCCTCTACACCTTCATAAAGAAGCTGCAAACGATTGGCTCTCCATAAATCAATATGATATTTATGCGTATCGGGATGAATCCAAAACAAGGTTTCCGTATCCTCCTTTGTCCACACCTCCGATGCCCTAAAAGTTTCCACTAATTCTGTTCCGACCTCAAACGATTTCAAGCTGATAGAAGGACCAATGGCTGCTTGCAAACGAGAGACGTCACAACCATATATCTCCACCATCCTTTTGATTGTCTTTTGCACAATAGCGGCAACTGTGCCTCGCCAACCGGCATGGACTGCTGCCACGACTCGCTTGTCGGATGCGTAAAGCAAGACCGGGACACAATCGGCTGTCGAAACAGTCACATAGAAGTCCGGTACATGAGTCACCAAAGCATCTATTCCCTCCAACGAGCGAACCTGCTCAACCGGGCCTTGTGCCAACCATGCCTCATCAATGACGGCAATCCGGTCGGAATGTGCCTGGTGGGGTGTTATCAACCGGCTTAGGTCGATTTGCAATGCTTCACACAAGATGCGCCTGTTCTTATCAATGTTTTCAGGCAAATCGGTTGTGTAAAGCCCCGGATTCATGCCAGCATAGTTTCCTGTGCTTACCCCGCCTCTCCGGGTGGTTATAAAATGAGAAATGTTGCAATCAACCATCCATTCGGGGAATTGCAACACTTCAAGGTTATCATTCAGGTTGACCCTCTTCATCGTCATAGCCGTCTTCTCCTTCAGCCATCTCCTCTTCGTCCCAATCTTCGTATTCAACAAAGTCTTCCTCATCATCTTCCTCTACTGGGACATCAAAGTCTTCATCGTCGAATGTCAACTTAGAAACGTCTATATTCTTGTGGACAATTCTTTCTGCTTCATGGAACGACTCCTTGTTCAGCTCTTTCCAAAGCAAATCCTTCAACTCTTGCAATCCTTGATGAGCCACACCGGAAATGAAGAGATGGGGAACATCAGCCGGCAATTCAGCTTCCATCTCACGCTTCAACTCCTCATCCAACATATCAGACTTGGATATTGCTAAGACTCTTGGCTTTTCAGCCAAATCCGGATTATACTTCACTAATTCGTTGCATAACACCTCATACTCCTTGCGAATGTCATCGCTATCGGCAGGAATCATGAAAAGTAGCAACGAGTTCCGTTCTATGTGTCGCAAGAAACGCAATCCCAACCCTTTTCCTTCACTGGCTCCTTCGATAATCCCAGGAATATCCGCCATGACAAAAGAACGATTGTCACGATAGCTTACGATGCCCAAGTTAGGTTCCAACGTTGTGAATGGATAATTGGCAATTTTAGGCTTGGCAGCCGACAGGACTGAAAGCAGAGTGGATTTGCCAGCATTGGGGAAGCCGACCAAGCCTACGTCCGCCAAAAGTTTCAACTGCAAGATAACGAAACGCTCTTCTGCCGGTTCACCTGGCTGCGCATAACGAGGAGCTTGATTGGTTGCTGTACGGAAATTCCAATTTCCCAAGCCTCCTTTACCACCTTTCAGCAAGCGGACCACCTGTCCGTCTTCTGTCACATCACAGATGAATTCTCCGGTTTCAGCATCGTACACGACCGTACCACACGGCACTTCTATCGTGCGGTCCTCTCCGTCTTTTCCGAAGCTACGTTTCGCACCTCCGCCTTCTCCGCTTGTCGCCAAGATATGACGCTCATATTTCAAATGGAGCAAAGTCCAGTAATTCCGATTACCACGAAGGTAAACATGACCTCCTCTTCCCCCGTTACCTCCGTCGGGACCACCTTTCGGAATGTATTTGGCACGGCGAAAGTGAGAAGACCCGCGCCCGCCTTTACCCGAGCGGCAATAGATCTTTACATAATCTACAAAGTTAGATTCAGCCATCTTAATATCAAATTATTTGTTCTACTTAGCTGCGTAAACACGTGACGCTTACGCCTTTCCTAAAAACAAAGAATGAAAAGGAAAAACGACGACATAGCCATCTTTCCTTTTCATTCCATTATAGTCTTTATTATTTAACTGCGTTGATAGCTTCTTTTATACGGCCGAAGATTTCTTCGATTGTGCCCATACCTTTGATAGCTACGTGCTTGCCTTCATTCACATAGAAATCAGCCAAAGGAGCTGTCTGCTTGTGATAAACATCCAAACGAGATTTGATTGTTTCCAAGTTGTCATCAGAACGTCCGGAGACTTTTCCGCGCTCCAACAAACGTTTGATCAACTCATCTTCGTCAACCTGCAAGTTCAACATAACAGAAACATCTGTACCGCGCTCGTTCAACATCTTCTTCAATGCTTCTGCTTGAGGGATTGTACGAGGGAAACCATCAAAGATAACACCTTTAGAACCTTCTTTGCTATCCAATACTTTAGCCAACATATTAACAATCAATTCATCCGGAACCAATTGTCCTTTTTCGATAAAGTCCTTGGCAATTTTACCCAGTTCTGTCTCATTTTTCATTTCTGAGCGCAAAACATCACCTGTTGAGATATGATCTAATCCGTATTCTTTGATAATCAATTCGCTCTGCGTTCCTTTACCTGAACCTGGAGCACCGAAAATAACTACGTTCAACATAATATAATCTTATTCTATTTAAAAGTTAGAAATTACTCTTCATCAATCACGTAAATATCACGATAAGCACGTCCCATGCCATCATAGTCCAAACCATGTCCCACGATGAACGCAGGCGGGATATTTATACCTACATAATCCGGCTTCAAATCACACTTCAAAGATTCCGGCTTGAACAACATGGTAACCAACTTCACATCGTCTGCTCCCCTTGCTTTCAAATGAGCCAACAAGCTGTGCATGGTAAAGCCCGTATCGATAATGTCCTCAATCAATATGATGGTCCTGCCTTTGATTTCCTCTTTGATAGGCATCACCTCCTTGAGTACTCCGGTGCTGCTTGTTCCTGAATAGGAGGAATAACGGGCAAATGTTATCTCATACGAATCGTTCAATTCCGACATCAATTCGGAAGCAAACATGAATGCGCCGTTCAACACACAGACGAACAACACATCTTTGCCTTCAATGTCGGCACGGATTTCTTTGGCGATACGCGCAATCGCCTTTTTTATATCCTCCTCTGGGATATACAATTTAAAGCTCTTATCTTTTATGCGAATGTTAGCCATACATATCTTAAATTAGGTATAACAGTTCGCAAAGGTACAACTTTTCTAACGATTATTCCCCACAGAGGCAAAGAAACGAAAAATAATTCTTATGTGCATAAAAAACGGGCTGTGCCTAAACTGTTGTTCTGATGCAGCCCGTTTAAGGAGCGTCAGGATTAGCAAAAAGTCAGATGCTAAGGTTGTATCCTGAAAGCAATGCAGCTGTTTGCAAAACTGACACACCGTCTTTGGTTTGTTAACTATACAAATACCTCTTAATGCTCCTCTTCGGAGTCTTCTCAAACTCCTTCGGATGGATAACCAGAGAGGAAACCGCCTCATAAGGAGCCAAAAGCTTGTTCAAATC
This sequence comes from Phocaeicola vulgatus, assembly GCA_022009975.1. Taxonomy (GTDB): domain Bacteria; phylum Bacteroidota; class Bacteroidia; order Bacteroidales; family Tannerellaceae; genus Parabacteroides. The sequence continues at coordinate 2,081,278 of CP091733.1, forward strand.
CTTGCGGTTCTGCTCCATCACATCTTCTATGTTGTCGGATGAGATACCAACGGAACCAATCGCTTCATAATCGGGATAAACCAGCCCCACCAATTTGCCGTTTCTCTCCACCACGATGCTTTCCAACACGAATGGGAAATTGTTCAGTTTGGATTCAATCTCCTCTGGATAGATGTTTTGCCCATTGGAACTCAAAATCATCGTTTTGTTTCGGCCACGTATATAAATGCGGTTATCTTTGTCTATCGTTCCCAAATCACCGGTCTTCAACCAACCGTCTTCTGTGAATGCGTTCCGGGTTGCCTCTTCATTCTTGTAATAACCTTTCATGACGTTCTCGCCACTTACCTGGATTTCCCCTACCTTATTATATGGGTCATCCGAGTCAATGCGGACACGCATGATTCCTTTCAAGATTTGTCCACAAGAAGTCAACACATACTCCTCATGGTTGTCATAGCTAATCAACGGACCACATTCCGTCATTCCATAACCGATAGTGAACGGGAAATTAATTTTGTAAAGGAAATCAGCCACCTCTTGGTTCATGGCTGCTCCTCCGACAATGATTTCCCTGAACTGTCCGCCCAAGGCTTCAACCAGCTTGCTCCGAATCATCGTGTAGACTTGGTTACGAACCAAAGGAATGTTCATCGCCAATTTCACAGTTCGCTTGCTCAACTGCGGGACAATCATGTTTATAGATTTTCTCCAAAATCAAAGGAACGGTCAATATCAAATTAGGTCTCACCTCCTCAAAGGCTTTGAGCAGGATTTTAGGAGATGGCAATTTACCCAACAGATAGACATGGACACCAAAAGCCATCGGGACCAGTAGGTTAAAGGCACAGCTATACGCATGAGCCAATGGCAAGAAGCACAATTCGCGATCGCCACTAAACAACAAGTCCAATGTCTTCGCATAAGTGACATTACCTGCCAAATTGTTACCCGTAAGCATCACGCCTTTGCTGAAACCGGTTGTGCCTGAAGTATAATTAATCAGAACCACCTTGTCATTGTCTTGGTCTGCATAACGGATATCCTTCTTGCTAAACCCTTCCGGATATCTCTTCGCAAACAAATCATCCCAAGAACGAAGGGTCTCTTCTGCTTTCGCCCTCTTTCTGATAAACGCATTCAAAATTGCTCAAAGAAAAAATGGATCTGATTTGCGGCATCTTCTCCCTCTTCAAAGATTTCAACACCTTGTCCGAAGAGAACAACATCACAGACTCGGAATGGTTCACGATATGCTGCACATCGTTGGGATTGAAGTCCTGCAAAATAGGGACAATCACTGCGCCATAAGTCACCACTGCCATATAAACAACGCACCAATTGACGCAATCCTTGCCGATTAAGGCTATTTTATCACCCGGTTGAATCCGACATTCATCAAAAAGGACATGAAAGCGAGCTACCTCTCTTGCCAACTCGCCAAAAGACAAAGTTTTATTTTCTCCGTAATCAGACAATGCTGGCAACGCCCAATTTTCCTTGAAACTGTCCTCATACAACTTTATAAAGTTCTCCTTAATCATCTATTTAGCATTTAATATTGCGCAAATATATACCATTTTGTGCAATTATGCAAACAGTCGGGGCAATTTGTTCCTTTATCAAATCCTATCCAAGACTTTTTCAATCAATGATTTTATGATTTCTTGATAGTCTGTGTTCATATTTTCAGCAACCCTTCCGGCAATGATTCCACAAACGGTCATGGCCCGGTGTCCCATCAAAGCTGCCAATCCGGACAAGGAAGAGCTTTCCATTTCAAAGTTGGTGATACGGTACTTCTCCCACTCGAAAGCTTCAATCTTCTTGTTCAATTGAGGGTCTTCCAAACCCAAACGCAGCTCTCGTCCTTGAGGACCATAGAAACCGTTGGCGGCGATGGTGACACCCTTTTGGATATCATCTCCGCAGATTTGCTCAATCAAGGAGGCGTTAGCCGAAACGACATAAGGGCGGATATTCGGAATCTTCCATTCCAATTGCCGGGACAGTTCTTCCTCGAAACGCAAATCACGGACACGCTCGCTGTCTTTATAGAAATAGAGCACACCGTCGAACCCTATCGACTTCTCCGCTGCTACAAAACTGCCTATCGGCGTATAGGGCTGCAAACCTCCGCTTGTGCCGACACGCACCAATGTCAAACAGCGTTTCTCCGGCTTGATGGTTCTTGTCTTGAAATCTATGTTCGCCAAAGCGTCCAACTCGTTCAATACGATGTCTATGTTATCCGTACCTATTCCATGGGAGACAATCGTGAGGCGTTTCCCCTTATAGGTTCCCGTCACTGTATGGAATTCACGACTGGAAATATCACACTCTTTGGTGTCCAAATAGGCAGCAATCATGGTCACTCGGGCAGGATCGCCCACCAATATCACTTTGTCCGCCAATTGTTCCGGCTTGACATGCAGATGGAATATACTGCCATCTGAATTGATTATCAGTTCTGATTCTGGAATAACTCTCATAAACTACTCCCCTTTCACAGATTTAGAAGAAGCGTTGGTTGATACCGGTTTGGCTATCGTTTCACGCATAGATGTATCCGCTTCTATATTTTTCATTCGATAATAATCCATCACGCCCAAATTGCCTGTACGGAATGCATCCGCCATGGCTTTGGGGACTTCCGCTTCCGCTTCAATCACCTTGGCACGTGCTTCCTGCGCTTTGGCCTTCATCTCTTGTTCCAATGCCACAGCCATAGCCCTACGCTCTTCAGCTTTTGCCTGGGCGATGTTCTTATCCGCTTGCGCCTGGTCCATCAACAGATAGGCTCCGATATTCTTACCTATGTCGATATCCGCGATATCAATGGAAAGGATTTCAAAGGCTGTTCCTGCATCCAAGCCTTTCCTCAACACCAACTTGGATATGGAGTCTGGATTCTCAAGCACGGACTTGTGTGATTCAGAAGAACCGATAGAGGAGACAATGCCCTCTCCGACACGTGCCAACACGGTCTCTTCTCCCGCTCCACCTACCAACTGCTTGATATTGGCACGGACAGTGACCCTTGCTTTGGCGATAAGCTGGATTCCATCCTTGGCAACAGCTGTCACAGGAGGAGTATTGATTACTTTAGGATTGACCGACATCTGGACTGCTTCAAACACATCACGGCCTGCCAAGTCGATTGCCGTTGCCATCTGGAATGTCAATTCGATATTCGCTTTGGAAGCGGACACCAACGCATGCACCACCTTCTCGACGTGCCCTCCAGCCAAATAATGTGCTTCAAGTTCATCTCGGGTCAATGACTTCAAACCAGCTTTGTGTGCCTCAATCATGGCTTGGGTAATCACATAAGGAGGGACCTTACGGATTCGCATCAAGAAAAGCTGCATCAACGAAATGTTCACACCGGATACTTTCGCTGAAATCCATAACAAGAACGGCACGTAATAGAAAAATATAGCGAGCAATAATATAAATGCTCCAACAACCATCAAAGGAAACGTCGTGTCCACCATAGCATACTGTTATTAATTGTTATTTTATTTCTGTCTTTTTAGGACGAACCACCACATTGTATCCTGTCACCTGTACAACCACAACGGGAGTGTCCTCGTCAATGAAACCGGCATCGGATCGTGCTTCCACCGTCTGACTGCCCACCCTTGCTTTTCCGATAGGAGCCAACCGGGAGAGGGTCATGCCTTCATCGCCTACTTGGATGCCCAAGTCCTTGCTGGATTCCAAACGGGAATCGACATCCGTATGCAGTGCCATCCTATTCAATGAACGGGAACGCATAAAGACGACTATTCCTATCAAGAACAAAGCCACTGACACCACCAAGGTTATGTTCCCGACCGCAAGGCTCATCGCATAGGCATAATACAGCCCTACTCCGGCGAACAAAAGACCTGCCAGTCCGGCAAGGGTTATCCCCGGCAACAAAAAGAGTTCCGCCAGCCCCAAGAAGATGGCGACCAACATGGCTAATATCAAAATGACCCAATCCCAAAACATATCCTTCTATTTTTTCGATTTTAAATACTTGATTTCCGCATTACGGGCGAGCTTTTCCAACTCCTTCGGACGGTCAGCCAATTGGTTCAGCTTCTCCTCCGCATCTTGGATAAGTGGTCTCAACTGGTTCCGCTTATTGGCATTTTGGGAATAGTCCCAACGCATCGTGTCCAGCTTTTCCTCCAATGCCGAAATCTCCCGCTTTAAAGATACGACTTTTTTATACAAATCCTTCGTTTCCGGGGATTTTATTTCATTCCATGTATAATATATTATGTCGTCTGCCACAACAAATTCAAAATCCTTGGACACCTCTTTCTTCCCAAAAGGAATCTCTTGGTGCGACAAGCGGACAAGCTCACTGTAATTGGCATCGGGTACCCATGTGTCTTGGATGGAGAAAAGGGCTGCACATTTGCGTTTCATTTCCACATCGTCCCCCTCGACCCTCTTGTGGTCGTCGTTCGGGATGAACAGATAGACGCACACTTTCCCTTCGGGTTGGAACCGATCAGAAACGAACCAGCCCAATCCTTTCACTTCATCATATACAATCATATAATCGTTGAAAGGCGAATTAAATGGCATCCCCAGCTGTTCCGGGTTCAAATAGCTGTCGGAGTTCATGTTGTACCGTGTTACATACAAGTCGTATCCTCCCAACGACATCTCTCCTTTCGATGCGAAATAGATGGTGACGCCGTCCGGCATGACAAATGGGTAATTGTCATCCTCCGCTGAGTTGATATTCATCGGAAGTTGCTTTTCGTCCGCCCACTTATCCATCAATTTCGACTGGCTGAAGAGGCAATAACCATTCTCGGCAGTCGGTTTGGCATAAAATATCTTGTTCCCCTTTTGGTTCTTGTACACAGAAGAGTGTACCTCCCTGTTTTGGAAGAACTCGGCATACGATTCCAATGTCCCCATCTCTTCGCTCAACGTATAAACGGACAGGAAATCATCTTTATCAACCACCATGCTGTCTATCACTTGTACGGCTTCTACCTTTTCCATCATGCGCTGCGCACCTTCAATCACCTCCTGCCGTGCCTCTGCCGCTTCCGTGTCCCGCTTCTTTTTCGTTTGCAAATCAATGTAATCATCATACATTTCCACAGCCTCTGCAAACCGGTACGTCTGGTAATAAAGCTCGCCCATGTAACGATACGCCTCTATGACACGCCGTTTGACAGCAGAGGACAAATATTTTTCCGCAGCTTTCAAATCGCCTGTTTCATAACAACAAACGCCATACCATAAATTATAGGATGCGTTGCCGGGGGACTGTTTCACCAACTTCTCAAAAGCAGGTTTTGCCTCGGCATATTCTCCCTCGTTGTACAGTTTCTTCGCTTGATCCAAGCTCTGTGCCCCCATTTGGTTGCATAGCAAAGCAAAGCCCACACCACAAAGTAGTTTCTTTACCAAACGTCTCATGTATACTTTTATTAATAATCCAACTCCAAAGGTATAAATAAAATTGTGTTTTTATCGTATCTTTGCGCCATTATTTAAATATATGGCAAAACATTCGGTTGAAGAGCTACTGTTTATCAAAGTAGAAGACAAAATCAGGAAGGCCATCCGTGATTATGGCTTAATCGGGGATGGAGACAAAATATTGATTGGATTGTCTGGAGGGAAAGACTCTTTGGCATTGGTTGAGTTCTTGGGACGGAGGTCGAAAATATTCAAGCCCAAGTTCCAATTGATGGTCGCACACGTTGTCATGAAGAATATCCCCTATCATTCCGACCAAGACTATTTGCGAAGTTGCGCTGCCCGGTACGACATTCCTTTCATCTTGCATGAAACCCAGTTCGACGCATCCACAGACACTCGCAAATCGCCCTGTTTCCTCTGCTCGTGGACCCGGCGGAAAGCCCTGTTTGAGATTGCCAAGGAACACCAATGCAACAAGATTGCCTTGGGGCATCATCAAGACGATATCTTGGAAACGCTGCTGATGAACATGACGCACCAAGGATCATTCGGGACAATGCCGCCTAAGCTGACCATGAGCAAGTTCGCCATGGAGATCATCCGCCCGCTATGTTTGGTAAGTGAAAAAGAGCTTGCCGAGGTTGCCCGCATCCTGAACTTCAAGAAACAGATTAAGAACTGCCCGTATGAGTCCGGTTCAAGCAGGAAAGAGATGAAAGGGATACTGGCGCAACTCGAGGCAATCAACCCGGATGCACGTTACAGCTTATGGGGCAGCATGACCCATATCCAACCGGATTATTTACCGAAGATAATTGATAATAAACAGATAAAATGAACGGAATTTATACAATTATAATGTTGATTGTATCAAACATTTTTATGACTTTCGCCTGGTACGGGCATTTGAAGATGAAACAACAATTTAGTTGGTTTGAACACCTCCCGCTGATTGGAATCATTGCATTCAGCTGGATGTTGGCTTTTTTTGAATATTGCTTCCAAGTCCCGGCAAACCGCATTGGATTCAAGGGAAACGGTGGGCCTTTTAGCTTAATCCAATTGAAAGTCATCCAAGAAGTCATCACATTGATCGTCTTTGTAGCTTTCAGCACCGTCGCTTTCAAAAGTGAGACATTCAAATGGAACCACGCCCTCGCTTTCTTGTTCTTAGTAGCAGCCGTCTACTTGGTCTTTAAAAAGTAAAGGTGTTGCACTCATGCCTGGTCCACTCTTCTATCGGCAAATAAGAAAGAAACAAATAGATGGATGGATGAAGGAGACGCGTCAAAACGGCTGTTAAAACACTGTTTTAACACCGTTTAAACGCTGTTTAAATAGACATCGCTTTTCGATGAACTACTTCTGTTGATACACAATTTTATGATAATCAGCAGAAGTATTTCTCCAGACATCCTATCTTTTATGAAAACATACAATTATAAGCATACTCAACAATATGTAAATGACGTATAACTAAAGTCAATAATAATGCATAGAATCCTGCCAAAGCATCATCAAGCATACACCCCAATCCTCCATGTATATTTTTATCTATCCAACGACATCCAAGAGGTTTAGTTATATCTATAATTCTAAAAAAACACAAAAATCCAATAAAAGCTAAAGATATTACTACATACGATGGTCCAGTGAAGAATGTTGCAGAAAGGACGGCAATCCATGTTCCAAAAAGTTCATCAATAACTACAGCTCTTGGATCCTCTCCCCAATAGCGTTCCATAACATTATCTGTCCAAACACCAATAAAAAATGAACCGATTACCAACAAGAATGTAGTTATGAACAATGCTATTGGAGAAAGAATAAAATATAAACTAATCCATATTAAAAGAGCTAAGAATGCTCCAACTGTCCCTGGTGCGTATGGAACAAATCCCGTTCCAAATCCAGTCGATATAACAAGATGCAACAGTGGCACTCCTGCAACATTATGATTATTATTGTTACTCATATCGTTTACTACAGAAGTCGGTATGTCATAATTGCAAACTGCCGCATTGCTTTTGAAATCCTCCAACCTCAGTCATTTACATCAGTATACTCCTGTCAATCTCATCAGCAGCACCATGCATTTCTCTAATTATGACAAAACCTAAAGGGGAGGCATCAAAACATCCATTTTGACACAACCCCTTCCTTCAATAATTTATTTATTAATCAATTGCCAAATTTCACGAATCCAAAGAACAAACGAAGTTGTACAAATTATAATAATCCAGTCAATAGCTTTAACTCCACCTACTGCCACATTAAACATTTCTTGTAAGCCTGGAAGCTCTGTCATCAAAATTTGACCAACCAAAATTATGAGGACAATAATAATAAACCACTTTGTATCTCTCCATGAGATTCCCTTGAATGCGGAGTCTTTTGTCATAAACGCTTTTGCATTAAATAGATTCCAGAACTGAAGCATAACGAAAATTGTAAAGAACAAGCCAAGTTCATAAGCTGAAAGCCCGTTATTTTCGCTCCATATTGCATAACCATTAAATATATCTGTAAGGCAAGTCACATCCGTATGTTGAAAATATATACATATTCCGAGAAGTATCACTGTAAAAACACCACCAACGCCAAGAATACCCCACTCCATTCCTTTAAGAATATGTTCGTTGATAGAACGAGGCTTCTCTTTCATAACAGTCTTGGCAGGAGGCAAAGACGCCAATGCCAATGCTGCAAAAGTATCCATAATCAGGTTTACCCAAAGCATTTGTGTCACGGTCAGAGGAGATTCTTCTCCAATAAAAGCACCAATAGCTACTATCAAACAAGCAGCAACATTCACAGTCATTTGGAATAAAATAAAACGCTTAATATTCTTATAAAGTGAACGTCCCCACATGACTGCATTGGCAATAGTACTGAAAGAATTATCAATGATAGTCATATCACTAGCTTCTTTGGCAACCGCAGTGCCATCACCCATTGAAAGGCCAACGTTAGCTGCATTAAGAGCTGGAGCATCATTAGTACCATCACCCGTAACAGCAACAATACAACCAATCTCTTTCAATATACGAACTGCGCGTTCTTTATCATTTGGACGAGCACGAGAGATAATCTTAACCTTGGGCAATCTTTCCTTCAATTCATCATCTGACATAGTCGCAAAGTTCGTACCAATCAGAATATTTTCATCTGTATCTTCAGGTTTCCATAAACCAAGTTGACGACCAATTTCCTTAGCAGTACCAAGAGCATCTCCTGTTACAATCTTAACTTGAATACCTGCATTAAGGCAGTCGGCAATTGCAGCAGGAACATCTGCACGAACAGGATCTTCAATACCAACAATGCCCATCATATTCAAATCTTTGATGTTCAAATGTCCATCAACAAAAACTTCATCAGTATCATTCAACTCCCTGTAAGCCAAAGCGAGGGTACGATTAGCATGACTTTGGAATTCTAACAACTTCATATCATAATTATGAATATCTTCTTTTGTCATTTTGCATAGTCCCATAAGAATATCAGGTGCACCTTTTACATATACAATGCGTTTTCCTGTTACTTCCGAATTAACAATCGTAGCCATATACTTAAGCTCAGTGGTAAACTGAAGACGATTTGTAACCGTTAAAGATTCACGAATATTAAGATAGTTTGTTCCATTATTATGTAACCATAAAAGAAGAGCTCCTTCCGTTGGATTACCAATAGATTTTATCTTCTTTGAATCCGAAAAATCGAGGTTTGCTGTTGTGTTAACCGCTATGCACTCTTTCAACAGAGAGGAAAAATCATCGTTTCCAATCTTCTGATTTTTTAATTGAGGGAATGAAGTCCTAACAACCTTCATTTGGTTTTGAGTTAAAGTACCTGTTTTATCGGAACAAATAACAGATACAGCACCCATCGTCTCACAAGCATGCATTGTACGAGGAAGTGTATTTTGCTTCATTAGACGCTTCATACTAAAAGCAAGGCTCAATGTTACAGCCATGGGAAGACCTTCTGGAACTGCTACAACAATCAATGTAACTGCAATCATGACAGTATCTAAAGCATATTGAATAAACTGCGGCCAATTTGTAGTGGTGGTAGTCCCTAACATAAATATAATATGACTCCGATTATTGGTAAAACCATGAAAGCGAGTACCTGCCAAAGTTCTATGCTTTCTTCATTGTCCTCATTCTTCTTTTTATTCAAAGCCAAGAATACAATACATGCAAGGAGAAGGGAACCAACAAGGGAACCAATAAGTGAACCATAGTTCGGATTTGGCAATAAGAGGGCATGACGAACAAGACGACCGAGAACAATAAGGATGGCAATACCATAACTTGTTTTTGTTATAAGCCCAGCAAGTTCATCAAGCTTTTCACTTAAAGGAGTTGCTTCTCCATCTTGAACTTGTGCAGCCTCAAATACTTTACCGCAAGCTGTAGCATCACCTACAGCAAACACTTTAGCAACACAGTCTCCCTCCATAACCGTACAACCCTTCATAATATGATTAGATGGATATGTCGCTTCTTTGTCAAAGTCTTCAGGAATAGTAGTTTTTGCACACTGCAACTCTCCTGTAAGAGAAGATTCGTTCATAGTGAGATTCATGCATTCAAGCAATTCTGCATCGGCTGGTACTTCTTCTCCCGCCTCAAGAAGAATAATATCTTCAACAACAATATCTTTACGAGGAACTTGACACACATTGTTATTACGAATTACTTTAACTAACGTATCATCGTTAACTTCATTCAAACTTTTAAATGTTTTTTCATTTGAAGTCTCTAAGATGTGTGCAACCGTTGTTGCCAAAAGCACGGCAGCGGCAATGCCAATCAATTCAAGGTATGGTCCCCAACCTTCAACTCCTCCATACACACCATTATAAAAAGCAATAGAGCCCGATAATAAAAGAGCGAAAAGTAAAATTGTAAATAATGAATCAATATCAAATTCTCTCTCATCTTCATTCCATTCACCACCTAAGTAGGCGACCAAATAAGTAAGAGCAAAAAGAATAAGAGAAAGTACGGGAGCTATCCATAAACCATCATGAGAATAGATACCCATCAATGGCAACATAATTGCAGCCAACGTTGCAACCACAAATATTGCTAAATCAACTTTCAATAACCAAAAGTGCATGCAATTCTTTATTTTCTCCCAAATAGACTCCTCTGCAGGAGGAGTAAGTACATTTGTACCATGTTTTTTACGACTTTCGAGCACCTGAGCATCGGACAAGCCGGAATAATGATGTTTTTGTTTCATATATATTTATAATTATACGTCCGTATTTTTTTCCAAAACACATTCATTAATAATAATCGTTTTTAAACTTAATTATTTTTCACACAATCCTATCAACTTCTATTTGAAATTCCACATTGTATTATTTAAAGGGATTGCTGTAATACATAACAATCTTTACATTGCAAATATTCTGTATATTGCTAATACTACAAACAGAATAGAAAGTACACGAGAAAGCATTATCAATGCTTTACGATCAGATTTCTTTCTTATATGTCCCTCTATTAGTAAAGGAGAAACAAACCATAGCAAAACTGCAAGAACGATATACAACATCATATGATTATATTTTAATGGTCAGATAATTACCTGAAAATAATTATCTGACCAAAAATTGGTTTTATGTATAACTAAAGGAGTTCTCCTTTACGATACATTTCATTTACTTTTCTCTGAATATCAGAGTATGCTTCTCCTAATTTATCCTTACGAATTTGTCCATTACCGAAGTCTCCACGAATAACGCGACGCGCATTCTCTTCAACATCATCACCAACATATGCATTAGATGATGTGGTTGACTCTGTTGCCTGGCTTGCAGTAGACTTTGAGATTTCAGAGGTAGAAGCAGGATTCTGCTTTATTGACTGTTCTGCATCCTTACTGCCTGTTTCTGTCGATGGAGCAGATGTCAATTCTTTAGCAGCTGGTATTTCTTCTGCTCTTGTATGAGCTGAAGTCTCAACTTCATTTGCAGATGTACCATCTCCTTCTTCAAACATTCCTTCATTATTAGCTCCTGCAGAAGCGTCATCGCTTGCATCTTGTTTTCCTCCGTTCTGTGCAGTCATTCCTGTAGAAGTTTTGTCATTACCACTTCCATTTTCTTTACCATTATTGATAAACAAGAAAGCACTTATAATGATTACTACTATAGCAACAACTCCTACAATAATCCTTCCTATATTTGGCTTCTTCCCTACCTGAGATGTTTGAGGCACTGCCGTGGGCGCAGATTTGCCCTGTGACTTAGGCGAAAGAGTTGGCTGTAGCTTTGGCACTGGAGTGACCAGAGCATCGGGTTGCTTTTTCTTTAAAGAAACCTTAAGACTTTCAACAGCTTCAGGAGTTTCCTCCTGAGCTATCTTAGTCTTTAATGTTACCTTACGCTTAAGTGAGACCATAATATCATGAATTACAGATAAGTGCGAAACCTGGAATCTTCTCAAATGCAGTGCTGAGATCCATAACTTCTGGATGATCCTCATCACCACCGCTCTTCTTGAGAGAGTTTATACCATCATTATTCTTAATTGTGCAAACACAGTAGATTGGACCATGCTCTGTAGAGTCTGCAATAACCTCAAGATAATCGCCTGAGTCACTCTGGAGTTCTACACGACCTCCTTCTTCTGCATAAGTTACATCCTCTTCCTCAACAGCAGCATCATAGTTTACAATACATACGTAGGCTTCGTCAATCTCATTGAGATTTGCAACATTAATCTGCTCTGTTTCTTCTGAACCTTCAGAAGGTTCCTTATTATCACCCATATGTAGCATGAATGGAAATTCGTTAAGATTACCGAGGTCACTCTTACGACCACGATACTCGTTAGAGAATATGCCACCAACTTCTCCATTTTTCTTCTTAAAGAACAAGCATAAATCAAGATCGGTTGGAGTACTCCAAAAAAGTTTAACTTTCAACTTGCCACTAAATGTAAAATCTGCCGCTTCTCCCTTACGTTTGAGGGTAATTTTCTTTTTTAATGATACAGCCATAATTATTAATTTTTTTATTTGTTATACATTAAGAATTTATAAAAAAATTTCAAACTTATTTTATTGGAAAGCAGAAAAAACACGCCTTTTATTTCATCATTCTTCTGAAAGAAGGCACAAAATCAAGATTGGTTGATGAATGCCTCAAAAGCTTTACTTCTAAAAGTCCCATAAAAGTGAACTATAAAGGTTTCTCCTTTTCTACGAAGAGCAACCTTGCGCTTTAACTGTACGCCTTCCATTATTTTTTGTATTAAAAGTTAAAATCGTCATTTGTAACCTTTCCTGTCGATTTTGAAACTGCTGTATTTTCTTTCTTTTTACCGTTATCAGCTATAGCATCAAAGAAATCATCATTTGACTTTAGCTTTTGGGGCTTTTTCTGCTTTGGCTTTGAATTTGGTGTTCCAAAATCAAAACTAAACGAATCATCTGATGGCTTCGAAAGAGAATTGCTTTTAGAAGACCTCTGTTGTTGATTCCTTTTTGTAAAACCACCAACAATAGTTCTTCCAGAATTAGAGGAACCTTCAAACTCTAATTGTATTTTCTGTTGTTGTATGGCTCGTCGAGCATTGTCTGCTTCTTCCTCCTTTTGGAATATTAATCTATTCAAGTCTCTAACTTTTGCCACACGTTCAGAATCAAGACTTATTTGTCTTAGTTTTGTAAGTTTTTGTTTAGCTTCTATAAAGTAAGAACCAAGAATTAAATCCTTGATTTCAGCAATAGTCCGATCAAGCATTTTTAACTCATTTTCAACTTTCAACTTTGCCTCCGCTTTTTCAAGCTTTGAACGAATTTCTGCACTCTCTTTGATTTCAAGCGCATCCTTACAAAGTAAAATAACCTTGTTCCAATCCTCAGACCACTGAGCAGAATCTATGCCACTAACAAGTTTTTCCCAACGATTCTGTTTTTCAGCAGCTCTTTCTCTCATGATGTTAATATCAGATATGTGAACACTCCATTTTCCGGAGTTAGTGAAATCTACACCAATAAGTTCTTTACAATATGTCAATGCTTCATCAAAGCGACCTTCACTCAAAGCAGAATTATATTGGATAGAAAGCTCCTCTACTCTTTTTTTGGCTACTTGTTGCTCTTTATTGATTTTTACTTCGCGTTCTATAATCTCTCTATCGTCAACATCAAGAAACCTTGCTTTCTGAAGTTCTTGTCTGGCCTCTATATATGCTTTTTGAGCAATAAATAAATCCGCACGATCAAGATACCTTTCAAATTCTTTTTGGCTCTTAATTCGACGAGTAGAATCTTCCTTTATGCGTTCTGCCTCTTTAGAATCAGGCATAAAGCTCAAGGCTTCCTCTGCTTTGAACTTTGCAGTTTCGTAGTCATTCTCATCATAGGCAACCTTTGCTTGCTGTATCTTTTCTTTGTAATGATTCTGCTGAACAGATAATTCAGCCTTTTTACGGATAGCATCTTCGTGTTTTTGATTTGCTTCTTTATCGTCAGGACGCAATGTAAGAGCAATTCTAAAATATTCTTCCATTTTGTCAAAGTCATGCTCACGTTCAGCATCGTAACCCATATCCATGGCATCCTTGAATTTGCGTTCCGCTTCTGTCGCTTTTCTTTCAATTTCAGCTCTTGCATCTGCCTCTTCTTGAGCACGTTTCATTGCTGCTGCAGCTTCCTCTGCATTTTTGATTCGGCGTAGTTCTGCTTCAGCATTACCTCTCATTGCATTATGTGTAGCAGAGAATTGTCTACAATCAATGAAGGTGTACGCACTTACAATTGAAGATAAGTCAGAGTCCTTATAGTTTATCATCTTGCTATTATCAAGATTATAGTAGCTACACAACTCTTTTTTGAACTGGATATTTGTAAACGTATTACCTAAGAACAAGATACCTTTTATTTGTTCGTGGCTTACATTTGCATCTTTGACAAAGCGAACAATGACATTGATAATGTCCTTGACTATTATATCTGTTCTTTCGTCAATCTTGGTTTTCTTTACTTGAACAGAATACACCTTGAACGGATCACGAGAGAAAGTTACATTAGTAAGCTGAATAGGGATGAAACTTCTTGCAGAAGATAGCTTAACGAGCCAATCATCCACAAATTGATTCATCCTAAGATATTCAGATTCACGCTCGTCCTTTGTTTTAAGGAAATGCTCTCTTTCATTTATATTGTCAACTACATGTTCAATTAATGCACGGCTTCTTACATCCGTGCCTAAGCCTTCGAGTACATCCTCTTTCTCTCTATTGAATAGATCTTCTGTTTTTTGATAGAGAGCATAATGAAGATTTTCATTACATGCATTTAGAATTAGATAGTATCCATCTTCTGTATAATTGGATTTTTTGGCTGCATACTCCAATGCCAAGTGGCAAATACGTGCCACACTCTCTTGGACAATAAATCTTTCTTCTTTTAACTCCTCAATAAAGAGAAGACGAGAAGCTAAAGATATGTCTTTTGAGAATGAAATATACGTAGTAATATCTCCATCTTCGTCAATATTCCTACGTAAATCATCAAATATTTTTGAAGATTTGAAAATTCCCTTCATTGGTTGGGAATGTTTGAACATAGTATATTTGGCCGAAGACTTAGTTATCAAAGAGAATACATCTCCATAATAGTGAGGCTCATTATTGCGATATTTACTCTGGAATCCCTTGCCATAAGAGATTTCGTCATTGACTACATCTTCATAGAAATAGAGCCAGATACGATTTTCGCGATTAGGTAGATTTACAAGACGATTGGTACCGTCGATGTTTACTGCACCAACGATATACCACTTGTCTATATAAAGAGCTAATGATTTCATATCTTCCAAATATCTTTCTACTGATTAAAAGCTTTTCTAATCAACGTACTGAGAAAACAGATTCCCTCTGCAATAATAATTGGCTGATGATAATGGAAACCATCACCAGACTTAGCCTTATCTTTAGCCTTCTTGTATTCTCTATCGTTATTACAGATAAAGCTTGCAATCTTACTTGGAAGATCAGACAAGTCATCGCGCAACTCGTTATCCGCCTTGGCATAAAGCTTAGTCTTCTGGCTAACAAACTCAATAAAGATATCCATGAATGCCTCGAAGTTTGTGATACCTGAAAAATCGAAGTTACCCATATCATCAGAGAAGTAATCTCCGGTCAATTCTTCTTCTACTGACAAGCTCTTCATACTACCTCCTGGAATAAGGTATTTAACGCCAATTTCACCACAGATGTCACGATCTTCTTCTTTCTGCTTCTTTACAATATCCTTAGGATCGCATAGTCCTTTTGCAACTTCTGCCTTATTATCAACTTCAATCTCGTCACGATACTTGACGGTTAGTTCTACATCTGTAATGCATCGAGCACCAGCATTAAGGCATGTTGCATAGTATTCACGAGTAGCACGATTTCCTGCCGAGTTACGTAGCCAATGGAAGATACGACCACCCTTGCCAAACGAAAGGACATCAATTCGATTGATGTTATTCATCTCATATTCTTTAATTGTCTTACCAATCAACATGCCTGAATAGTACAGGAGCAAACCTGTCACATATGCTGGGATAGTGAACGCAAACTTAGCATCACGGTTGATTGTATCATAGAAGTTATCGTAATCATCTGGATTTCAACTGATCAAATATATTGTTCAAATAATAAGGAGCTTTATTAGCCTCAGTCAGAACATCACGAATATTTGACACATAGACAGACTTCTGGTTACTCTCATGGAAATTAACCAATGCCTGACGGAAAGTCTCAGACTTAATAACCGCATCAAAGAACACACCAGCAGCGAGGCGAACAGAACTCTCTCGGAACAATGTAGCCTTATTTCCATTATTTGGATCCTTACCAAGAAGAAGGATATCACTAGTACTACCACCAACATCAATGCCCAAAAACATATTGTTTCCAGCAAGACCGAAGTCCTGAGAAAGTGCGAAACTACATACTGCTTCTGCCTCTGTTGGACAACTTTCGTTAATCTCAGGTTTACGACCAGTCGTAATTGGATGAATCTTCTTCAAGTCATTGAAAATCTTGTCGTAGTCATTTACATCCGATTCCATCATAGAACCAGGATGACTCCAACTAATCTCATCTGGACGAATCTTATTCTTATAAAGAAAAGCACATGTCTGAAGCCAAATAGACTTCAAATATGCTCTCTTCTTCTCAAGACCCTTCTGGTTGTCCAACCACTTCATATTATAATGGAGTGTTCCTGCCTGAGTCTTGATTTCGTACTCATCCATCTCACGAACCATAACATTGGGACGGTTTACCGGTACACCTCCAGCAACCTCCTCTGACTGATTAAAGCAGTTATAGCGTGAATCATGTTCATGCAACCATGATTTCAACTGACCATTCTCAGCAGGGTAATTAGTAAAAAACAAAAGTTCATCATTACCTGCATTGGCTTTCTTATCGTCATTCTCATTACCAACGAGCACAGCACGATTGTTCTCAAACTGAACAGGCATAGCTCCTCGGTCATTTGCATTATAGTAAACACAAGTATTGTTGCTGCCAAAGTCTATACCAACAACCGCAGTACTATTCATGTCTATTGAAGACAAATCCTTGATAACACTATGACGAAGCATCAAAAAGCCTGCACGCTCCTCATGACCACCCTTTTGAACTGTTGCGATAAGTCCCTCAAAAGGCTTGTCTGAAGCAATAATGTTGTACTTAGGTAAATCTTCTACCCTTCCTGCTGGATATGTAATAAGATGCTTAATATTAACACCAAGATCCTCATTCGGAGCAACTTCATAAAGTGGAGTCAAGAAATTCAGTTTTCCATCACGCAAGATATTACCCTCAAACTTGAAGATTGGCTGGAATTTATTCTTTGCATCTGCCGTGAACTCTGTATACAGATAGTATTTGTTCCAATTGTCAGACACAAAGTTTGGCCACATAATAACACGACCAATATCATCCATCCACTCAATTAGATATTCTCGAGTATTAAGGGTAACACTTTCTCCATCAATCTCAACTATCATAGAGACAGAAAGTATATCGCCATTATCACTGATTGTTGCTGTGATATGGCTATTACCTCCTGCATTATAATCAAGCAGCTCGGCAAGACGGTTCTTGAAAATATCCACTCCCCTCTCTGAAAGAGGAATCGTAAAATAACATGCAGAACCCGAATACAAATCCTTCACCTGTAGGTAATAAACTGGTGCATTCGAACGTTTCCGGCGTTGTTCTGCATCCTCTGTCCATCCAAGTACATAACCATCAGAACTTAGAAGATTCTGGATATCACCAATCTTCTGATAGTCTGTTCCATTCATATATGTAAAAGTAAAGTCAGGCTTCATGTAAACAGGAATATCGCTACAGAACAAAACATTAAAAGGACAACTCAATGCTCCGTAAGTCGGAATTGGACCTATATTGCGAAGATTGCCATGTGCTTTCTGGAGAATCTCAGACTCCCAATCACGGCTCATACTCTTGAACCCATCTATGTTTATTCTCTGTTCACCTTGACGGAACTGATTTATCTTGTTCTCGAAAGCATCAAGGTTGCCATTCATATTTTTGATGAATAAATAGAGTTTCTGGAGCTGATCCGGCGAAAGATATGGCATTGGATCTTCTAATTTACCGTTTCTGTACCAGCTAATATCAGTCATTCCATCTAAGCTAGAATAGTTCACACCTGTAAAGACCCCTGTCAAAGGAGATGTTCCTCCTATAAGTTGATCTTTATAATACAAAAGATGGATGTATGGCTGTGCATCAGGGTCTTTTGCAAGAGTGTCCTGATTGCTCCATATATCTTTATCGTTGAAAAGCATACGACCGAAAGCCGAAGCAATTTCGTAATCTCCTCCCTTTGCATTCATAGCCACGGGTTTAGAGATGCGAATACGATCAGAGTATAATGCCATCAATGCCAAAAGACCTCTCCACTCACCATGAAGCATTTCATAGAACTGAGTTAGACCAGAATTAGAAATTGCAGGGTCAGGGTTAGCCAAAGTGCCAAATGCAAACTTGAAAAGTTTAGCACGAGCCCACGGTGTTGGCACACCCGAGATAAGTGCTGCAATCTTATCTGCACTAACATCCTCAAGAATCTTTCCTGTTTGGATTCCCTGGATATAGGAAGACGCCATGTTCAGGTCGTTCCAATTTCCCTGCGTGCCAGTTGTAAGAGCAGTGTAACTCTTTATCAATAAAGCTTTAGACATAGCGTATAATATTAATTGATGTTATATATTTGCAAAGCGTATCATAAACAAGTTTGTAGAAACTCTCTCCTGTATTTGTTATCGTTGTAGGAGCTCCATTATGAAGTTGTTCGATAAACTTCTTCTTAAAAGTATCAAACTTAGAACTGAACCAAGCAACAGAGAATGTCCAGTCCTTTCCGACACCTTCATTTCGGTACAGGTTCTTATTCCAATCGTATTTGTACAGTTCCCTCATTGTATGGAATGCAAACAATTTAGGATTGAAAAGGAAATTATCGCCGCCACCCGCAGAACGATGAATCTGACGAATCCATCCTTCTGCCAATTCGTCATTGACCCTACGCACATTAAAAAGACGGAAATACTTCTTCAGATATTCTATCTGATTTACATCCATACCATCAAAGCCAGTAATCTCTTTGTGTCCACCGTAACGCACACTCTCTACAAAGTCAATATGAGGATCATTACAAAGGAATGAGAATACAATCAACATACCAAACTTCTTTGCAAAGTCCTTGTCATAATTGTCCTTATTTCCAACAAAATCTTTAAATTCAAACTTACCAGAGCCATCTATAGCACGATATACGTAATCTGTCTCTCCCACACTCTTGTTTGCTTTCAAATGGGCAACATCGGTGTGGAAGAAGTCTAGAGCTGCACTTGCTGCTAGGAGCTCAATATAATGAGAATCATTCTTTTGAGTTCCACCTCCTGTTATTGTCTTAGTAATTTTATCTGCTTCACGAGCCATAGGATCCCATCCTTGTCCATCTGTTCCCATCATATAGAAACGTTGATAAGTATTCTTAACAGTGGTATCGTCATCATAAAACATCATTGCAACCTGCGAGTTCAAAGCAAATTTATCACTGGTAGCAATTACCTTCTGATCTCTCTGTTCTTCTGCAGAAGGAGCCTTGAAACTGAAATATGCAGTCAAAAGAGTTGATGCAAAATACGCATGACCTAAGATATTAGCTGCACCATTGCTCATGATACTTGCTGCTTCAGAAATAGCCTGAGGTATGATAGGTATAGAAGACGCTCCAGTTCCTCCAAATACCGAACCCAATATGAAGACCTTGGAATCGCTACCTCCATTGCAAGCCTGAATAAGAACCTGAAGGAATCGCTTCAGATCACTATCCATACGTGAACGAGCATCCTCGATTATAGAATGGTACATCATCATTGAGCCAAGGTGGGTCTGTGCACGATATCCATGACGCAAGTTAAAGTTCTCGACGTTGTCAGTGAGAACAAGATCTGCCAAATCAGCCTCCTCTGGATTATTGTATCTAGTGTTGCCATAGTTAAATACGTCATTGAATGTACTCTTCTTCTCGTAATTAGGGCTGAACTCATAATATTTAATGTCTGCAGAGAAGAAGGTATCAATCAATGGAGTACGGTTAGCCTTATCAAGGTTTTTCGCATTTACATACGCCTCCTTTACCTCCTTCAAACGTGAAAAATTACCATTATTCTTATCTGTATCAAGTGCCAAAAGATGTATCTCAGTATCGTCAAACATTCCCATTGCACAGAGGTGAATCAATGACTCTATGCAACGCATGCCGGTACCACCGATACCCATTACGAAATATTGTTTTGCCATAATCTATCTATTTTTTAGATTATTAGATTTTTGTTATGCGTTCTTTTTTTTCCCAAGGATGGAACCAAACTTTGAATGACGAAAAACAAACATGAAAATAATACTAAGAAGTAAAGAACCAAAAATAGTTATACCTAAACATTGAAAATTTGTTCTTGCAAATTGGTTCTGTAAAGCTGGTTTCTTAATATAATCCATGACATATAAATCATTGTATAGCCAGAATAATACAGAGCCACCAAAAACTAAAATACCCAGCAAAATTCGGCGTGTAATATATGATTTGTCATCACCTCCCCGATAAGGAATACAATTAGCTAACAAAAAGGCCAAAAAGAAAATCATTACTGCAACTATAGCTGCGTAAACAAATGTATCATTCTGTAAAGAATGAAGCTGACTTGGATTCACAATTGATCTCATAATTTTATTTTTTAGTTAAATCTTTCGCTTTTTATATAAATTGAATATATTATTTGACCTCGCATTTTCTCGAGGACTTCATCATCTGCTAAGCACTGTTTAATACTTGACGCAACGGATACATTTTTAGCTCCTTGATGAGCAATAGATTCGAAGATAAATTTTTCTTCATGTTGGTCAAAAACAGATTGCACCTTATCAATCATGATGTCAACCTTAAAATAATTGTATGGTTTCCCCGATAAATCAGAAGGATTAAACCATTTATTAAAAGCAATATTAATTTTGCCATGCTCAATAAATTCTTTTTTATCTATCTCCATAAAATTATCAAGACTTGGCAACTCATAATCTATTTTTGGGGATTGTTCTCCATTGTTTTTTTGCTTCATAATATGCAAAATATTCTTGATTAATGTCATATTCTTTTAACGAAAGTAATTGAATTTGATAACAGCCAAATGAAGTCTTATCTAATCCCATCTCAATAATAGTAGCACCTTTATCTAATGACAGACCTGTTTCTTCATCATAGGCATTTATTAAGTTTTCCTCTATTGTATTCCAATCACATCCTTCCCAATCCTGAATCTCAAAAGTCCCGTAACCTTTTGATTTACTCATAAGATATTGATTTTGAATAGAGCTATTATTACCATTTCCTTTCAACAGAGGATGACTCACAGACATATGAAATTCATCCACTTCTGGGTATTGAGAAAAATCAACTGTACGACAAATACGCTTATATATATTATTTTGCATCCGATCGTCTGTAAATATGATATAAAAACGTTTTTTATTGTAGTTATGACTTTTATATGATTCAATGTAAGGCTCAGATATAATATGAATATCGTACCCCCTAAGTATCCAAGTTTTAAAAGCATTGGCAAAATATGGATCATTATCATGACCTTTAGCTATTGATGGGGTATAATACTCCCCATCTGTAATCATCACAGATTCACATTCACCTTCTGCCATCATCTGCGAAGCTTTGGCAAGTTCTGCATAATTTATTTCTTGAATATTGCGAAGGAGTGTATAAACATCACCTTCTTCTTTTCGTATTTCTTTTCCTTTAATTGAATAGAAAGATGTCGTTTTATTAACAAGAGATGCTGCAACATCCTGAAAAAATGGTGAGTTTTGACCAAGTTGATTACAGGTAGAATAATCTACATAAAGGTTCAGATTACCCTCTTGCAAATATTTTTCTTGTGGTTCAAAATTCTCAAGATGAAACTCTTTAAGATATTTAGTGTCTACCGGCGTTTCTTGACCACTTTTACATGAGGAAAAGAATTCAATTATAATCACAAAACTTACTACAAGTTTAAATAAGTTGTTATTTTTTACATAGCCAATTTTCATCATATAGATTACGTCATAATGCCTGTAAGCTCCCTCAGACAGGATATAAAACTTAAATTTCACAAGCATAAAAAAAGCGTGGGAACTGTACTGTCGTCCGTTCCACGCTCCGAGGCTCTCGCATTGCCTAATCCAGTTGAACAGACAACGTTAGAGCCCACGCCAATATGAATAACCTCTCATAAGAGACCTATATAAACATTTATCCTGCATCCATACGGATACAGTTCGTGCCTAATAGGTCTCTACGTGATGATGTAATCACGCCCGGGACATCTACCGTTGGCTATGCTCATGACTGGATTTAGAAATTTGCGAGATTTCAGAACGTCAAGAACAAAACGTCTAGTAAACGCCTTTAATATGTCTTGGACTATTTTTCCATCTATGCCAGCATCGTATAAATATGCCTTTCTACTTAATTTGCTCAACTTGACTAGAATGTCACTACAAGGCTACAAGAAAGAACACATCTATCTGATACTAATAAGAATCAAGCAATAGTCCAATGGCAAAGATAACAACATTATTTGTTTGTTCAAATTAATTAAGAAAAAAATAATCGGGGATTTTAGTATTACCAAGGAAGTCATTGAAAAAGCGATATTATCAAAAAGCTATTTCTGGTTTTTATTATTATATATCTCTAATTTTTTCTCAAAGTGTTTTGCGATAGGTTAGTGGTGTTTCATAGAATCAGTTTTTACCAACTCGCTATGTCAGCAGACTATTAGTAGAATTAAAAAAAGAAAATTGATAAACAGTCAATACAAAAAAACAGTCACTCCGGATAAATCGGCTGTTATTGAATCGTCATTAAAACACTGTTTAAACACCATTTAAATACTGTTTTAACGTACTCGTCTTTACTTCATTTGGGCATAGATTTCATAGTAGATTCTATGAAAAGCCATAAATCATCAGAAGTTCTGACTTTCTCCAGACTTTTACAGAAAGTTGTAAGAGTAGTTGTAAAAGCTGCTCTTTCCATTCTTTCGGAATTCCCGATAGTGTATCATAAGTCACTCAAAAACATGCTTTTCACAACTGGTTGATAAACATTTTCTCGACTGGGCAATTGCATAACTTAGGATACTTTTAATTGGGCAACGACAATTTAATCTTCTCACCTAAGTGAGAAACATAAAATGTTGGATGTAAATGTTGTCGTTGACTATCCATAATAATCCGAGCAATTTTAGGGATAAACAATAGCATACTACCTTTTTTCAAAAAGCATACTACCTTTTTCTAAAAAGCTTACTACCTTTTTGAAAACTCCCTTAAATGCTGTCTTGAATGCTGTTCTAACGTACTCCTTCTTTAAGCGGATAATTTCTCGTTGGGCATACATACCGACAGTTTCCTGATTCATGCCGAAGAGGTGGGGTTTAATCAGTTTTAGACGAACTTGCAAATTAAACGAATTGTCACCCCAAATAAAATCGGCTGCCATGAATCATTATTAAAACCCTGTTTTAATGTACCATGTAGCGAAAACACGCATCAACTTCCTTCTTACACCAAGACAAAAGGATTGGATAAGGAGAAATTACGCCAGATGATACTGCAATTCTTACAAAACGCAGGTGACGAAGGGGAAAAGCGAGACAGTATTTATGAATACTTGAGGGATGTACTTCCTTCCAACAAAACAGACGAACAACAACTGCGCATGGTGGGCAAATTGCTTGTTGAAATGGATGAAAATAAATTAATAACAACCAAAGGGCGAAAGTGGATAATAAGGTCGTAATAAGACCTAATTTGTGAATTACGACCTTTTTACGACCCAATATGCCCACTTGAGGTTGAAATAGGTCGTAATTTTAATCGATTTACATCGAAAAAATCATATTATAACGGAGTTAGTATCATAAAATACAAAAGATATGTTATTCGGAAACAAGATAAGAGAACTCAGAGACGAGCAGGAGCTCCTGCAACGCCAATTGGCGGCAGCATTAGAAATTGATACTCCCATGTTCAGTAAAATTGAACGTGGGCTGTCATGAATCATCATTAAAACACTGTTTAAATACTGTTTTAACGGCATTAAAACACTGTTTTAATACCATGCCTGATGGATGCCGAAGGAGAGGGTTTTAATCGAAGTTTAGTCGAACATACAAATAAAACGAACAATTTGCTTTTCCGTTTGGATACAATCCGTATCTTTACCCATATTTTGTAATGGATAATTTCGCAATATGGGGAAAAAAGTAATTGTTGTCGGAGCGACTTCCGGCATTGGCCTTGAAGTGGCTCGTTTGTTTGCCCAAAAAGGTTACACGGTCGGCATTGCCGGACGACGCATGGAGCGGTTGGAGGAAATAGCCCAATCCACTCCCGGTATCGCAGCCATCCAACAAATTGACATAACCCGCAAGGAAGCCCCGGAACATCTGGAAGAAGTCATAGCCAAACTTGGCGGCATGGATATCTACTTCCATAGTTCGGGCATTGGCTGGCAGAACAACTTGCTTGACACGGACAAAGAGATGAAGACGATAGAGACCAACGCATTGGGGTTCGTCAGGATGGTAACAGCAGCATACAACTGGTTTGCCTCAAACGGGAAGAAGGGACAAATCGCATGCATCACCTCCATTGCCCGCACACGCGGATTAGGTGCCGCCCCTGCCTATTCCTCGACCAAACGCATGCAATCGCATTACCTCGAATGTTTGTCACAGCAAACCCGCATGCGCCATTTGCCCATACGCATCACCGATATCCGCCCCGGTTTTGTCGCCACCGACTTGATTGCCGGCAGCAATTACCCATTGCAACTATCAGCCAAAGATGTGGCAAAAGATATTGTGCAAGCGGTGGAACACGGCAAGGAGGTGGTGACAATCGACTGGCGTTACCGCCTACTTGTAGGAGCATGGCAACTGATTCCAAGATGGATTTGGACAAGGCTGACGTTTGCAAAGTAATGCACCGCACGATGTTTGGCGACCCATTAGATATTGTTTAGAAAGCTGCCATATACTTTTTCTCGTTATTTTCCGTTTTCTTATATAGCTCACGCCATTTTTTAGCACGGAGGATAGCCCGTCATGTGAAAATTCGGCGTAACTTTGAACCCGTTTAATGAATGATATGAGAAAGATTTTATCCATTATATGTCTGTGCCTGCTGGTCCATCTTGCGCATGCGCAAATCGGAAATGAAGCGTATGGCTTTTTGCGGTTGCCCTCTTCTTCCCATGCCAATGCGTTGGGGGGATATAATGTCTCAATTATCGAACCCGACCCTGCATTGGGATTCCATAACCCCGCCCTGTTGGGTGGAGAGATGGACAACATGGTCAACCTGAATTACCTGAACTATATTTCAGACATCAATGCCGGCAGTGCCATCTATACCAAAGCATTCAAAGAGAGGGGGACGTGGGGAGCCGGTGCCACCTTCTTCAGTTATGGCAAAATCAAAGAGTATTCCAAAGAGAACGAGTATATCGGTGATGTCTCCGCCAAGGACATAGCCTTGCAAGGATTCTTCTCTTATGACTTGAGTGAGAAATGGCGTGGCGGCCTCTCCTTGAAATTCTTATATTCCTCCATGGCTGAATACCATTCCATGGGATTGGGCGTGGACGCAGGATTAAGTTACTATGACGCAGACAAGAAATTGTCATTCGGGTTTGCCTTCAAGAATATCGGTGCCCAGCTCAAATCGTACTACGATGAGCGGCAGAAGATGCCTTGGGATATCCAATTGGGCGTATCCAAACAGATGGCACACGCTCCCATCCGTTTCTCATTGACGGCAATGTACCTCAACAAATGGAAATTAAACTATATAGACGAATCCGACAAAGAGTATAAAGGGGATAGTTTCGGAAAGACATTCCTGAAACATTTGGTTATCGGCGTGGATTGGCTTCCCTCGGAGAACCTATGGATTGGCGTAGGCTACAATCCTAAAAGGGCGATGGACATGAAGTTGGACGGGGCGAACGCTTTGGCTGGTTTTTCCGCCGGAGCCGGGCTGCACGTCAAAATGTTTGATGTCAGTGCGTCCGTTGCCAAATACCATCCGTCGGCATTGTCGTTCATGATCAGTTTATCCACCTCTCTTTCCGGTTTCAAATTGTAATTTGTATTATTTATGAAAGATTGTAATAGCAATAGACGGTCACTCCTCAAGCGGCAAAAGCACCATGGCGAAAGAGCTTGCCCAAGAAATAGGATATGTATATATTGATACGGGCGCAATGTACCGGGCTGTGACTTTGTATGCGTTGAGACAGGGTTATATCCAAGGGAACAACATCAACGAAAAGGCTTTGGAAGCGGATATGCCCCGACTTTCCATCACCTTCCAATCCAATCCCGGGACAGGCAAATCCGACACCTTCCTCAACGGGGAGGATGTGGAAAAAGAAATCCGGGGCATGGAAGTCGCCAACAAGGTCAGTTTGGTCGCATCCTTGGGGTTCGTACGGAAAGCGATGGTTGCACAACAACAAGCAATGGGGAAAGAAAAAGGCATCGTGATGGACGGAAGGGACATTGGCACGGTCGTATTCCCCCATGCGGAGTTAAAGCTGTTTGTCACCGCCTCTCCGGAAGTACGTGCGCAACGCAGGGTGGACGAGCTGCTTGCCAAAGGTGAAAAGGTCTCTTACGAAGAGGTCCTGGAGAATGTCAAGAAACGTGACTTCATCGACTCCACCCGTGAAGAGAGTCCTCTCCGCAAAGCGGATGACGCGATTGTGCTGGACAATTCCAACATGAGCCGCGCGGAGCAAAAGGCATGGTTAAGAGAGAAATTTGAAGCTTGCGTAAAGGAATGAACCGCGATATGATTGTAGAAATAGACAAGGGCTCCGGCTTCTGCTTCGGAGTGGTCAATGCCATCAACCATGCAGAGAAAGAGCTTGCCAACACGGATGTGCTGTATTGCTTGGGGGATATCGTGCACAACAGCCTGGAAGTTGAACGCTTGGAAGCGAGTGGACTACGGACAATCGAGCACGACGAATTCGCCCGCCTGAAAGATGTCAAAGTTCTATTGAGAGCGCATGGCGAACCACCCAGCACTTACAGGACAGCGGAAGAGAATCACATCCAGATAGTAGATGCCACCTGCCCCGTCGTCTTGCAATTACAGAAAAGGATCCACCGCTGTTTCCAAGAGGTAAAAGGGAACCACACGCAATTGGTCATTTACGGGAAAAAAGGTCATGCCGAGGTGAATGGACTGGTGGGACAAACGGAAGGGACAGCCATTGTGGTCGAGTCGGTGGAAGATTTGGACAAACTCGACTTCACACGGGATATTACCCTCTTCTCCCAAACAACCAAATCATTGGATGGATTCCGGAACGTAGTTGCCGCCATTGAAAACCGGATTGCACCGGGTGTCAACTTCCAATACCATGACACCATTTGCAGGCAAGTCGCCAACCGGTTGCCCAACATCAAGAAGTTCGCAGCAGAGCATGACTGGGTTTATTTCGTGGCAGGCAGGAAAAGTTCAAATGGCAAGATGCTGTTTGAAGAGTGCAGGAAAGCAAACCCCAACAGCTGCTTCATCTCTTCAGCCGAAGAGATAACAGAGCCTTTGCCCGACAGCGTCATGCGGGTGGGCGTGTGCGGAGCGACTTCCACCCCCAAATGGTTGATGGAAAAGATAGCGGAAAGGTAAAACAGCTGAATGGGTAAGTACAAAAATAATCTTTACCTTTGCCTGCATATCATAAAGAGACAACAGGATGAAACCTTTTTTATACCAAATAGCAGATTTGTTCCTACGGGAATATGGCACAGGGATAAGCCAACTGGCATTCGTGTTCCCCAACCGGAGAGCCGGGCTTTTTTTCCAAAAGCACCTCTCGGAGATTGCCAACCGGCCTATCTTTTCGCCTAAGATCTTAACCATAAATGACCTTTTTTCCCTTCTTGGGAAGAGGCAGACGGCAGACCGGATCCGCACCCTGTTCAAACTTTATGACATTTACATAGAGGCATCGGGGTCGGCTGAATCTTTTGACGAGTTCCTCTATTGGGGAGACATGCTCTTAAATGATTTTGACGACATAGACAAATACATGGTGGATGCCGGAAAGTTGTTCCGCAATGTGACCGACCTGAAAGAGCTGGATGACAATTATAGTTTCCTGTCGGAAGAACAAATCCAAGCCATCCGTATGTTTGGTCGTCGTTTTATCCGAAACACGACTCTCCCAACCAACAGCATTTCTTAGAGCTTTGGGAAATCCTTCACACCCTTTATTCCGGGTTGAAGGAGCAACTGGCAGAGGAAGGATGCGGCTATGAAGGAATGATTTTCCGTGAGGTTGCCGAAGCGGTCGAACAAAAAGGAGTGCCGGACGGATTCCCTTTCCAAAAGATTATATTCGTGGGATTAAATGCCCTTTCCGTATCAGAGGAGAGGCTGCTATTGGCCCTGCAAAAGGCGGGGAAAGCCGATTTCTATTGGGATTATATGTCTGGATACGTAAAAGACCCAGACAACAAAGCCTCGTACTTTGTCGAACGCAACCTTGGTTTGTTCCCGTCCGCTTTCCATCTGCCCGAAGAGGAAGCGGAAAAGAGTGCCATCAAAATAGCCGGAGTGCCTTCCGCCATCGGACAAGCCAAACACGTTTACCAGTTGTTGGAGAACTATATGCAGGAGTCTCCCATGACTGCCGAGTCCGCTTTGCGCACTGCCATCGTGCTGCCGGACGAACATCTATTGGTTCCCGTCCTCAACTCCATCCCTGAGGCAATCCATCCTATCAATGTGACGATGGGATATCCTTTGTCCGAAACCCCGGTTGCTTCGTTGATGGAGCATATCTTGCAATTACAGAAGAACATCAGATACACAAACGGGGAAGCCACCTATTACCACAAGGATGTTTTGGCAATCTTGAACCATCAATACGTTGTTGCTGCTTGCCAAGGAAATGCTACCTCTTTGGTGAATGAGATGGTAAATAACAATTGGATTTACATAGAGGCGAAGAACCTATATAAAGATGATTTCTTGCGTGTCCTGTTCACTCCCGTCACATCGACAGAAGAGCTTTCTGATTATTTGATTTGCATATTGGAGAACTTGAATGATTCTTTGAGAAGGGGAAATCCTAAACCGGAAGAGGAGGACATGGGGAGTTGGAAAGAGAAGGAATCCTCGCTGAGCGATATCGAGCAGGAGTTCATCTTCCACTATTTCGCCACGGTGAACAAGATGAAAGATGTGATGCAGGAAGCCAATGTCACCCTGCGCCTGGACACCTATTTCAGGCTTCTTAAAAAAATGGCGGATTTGGTAACCATTCCATTTGAAGGAGAACCGTTGTCCGGTTTACAAATAATGGGTGTGTTGGAAACAAGGGCTTTGGATTTTGACAGGCTGATCATCCTTTCCATGAATGAAGGAATCTTCCCATTAAAAAGGCGGCGAACTCTTTTATCCCTTATAACCTAAGGCGAGGTTTCGGATTACCCACTTACGAACACCAAGACAGTATTTGGGCTTATCATTTTTACCGGCTTATCCACAGGGCGAAGGAGGTGACCTTGCTTTATGACACCCGAAGTTCCGGGATACAAACCGGGGAGATAAGCCGCTATGTCCACCAGCTGCGCTACCACTATCAATTTCCTTTGGAGGACCAGCTGATGGTGTATAATGTCTCCTCCTCGAAAGTCGCTCCTATCCTCATCCATAAAGATGCCCGGATATTGCAACGTCTGGGTAATTACACTGACGGAGGACAATCGGCTTTGTCGGCAAGTTCCATCAACACCTATTTGGATTGCCCTCTTAAATTCTACTATTCCGTGGTGGAAAACATCCAAGAGGAGGAGGAAGTGGCTGAGACCGTCGAGAGCGACGTGTTCGGTTCTATTTTCCACAAAGTGATGGAAGAGCTCTATTTGCCTTTCAAAGGCAAAATGGTAACGGCAGACCTGCTTAAAATCCTCAAGAAAGACGAGAAGGTATTGACGGGAACCATCCAAAAGGCTTTTGCTGAAGTTTTCTTCAAAAGCAAGGCAGTCCGTGCCTTGGAAGGCGAGAACTATTTAATCGGGGAACTAATCCGCAAATATGTCATCAAAGTATTGGAGAAGGACGCTGCCCTGACTCCGTTCCATTTTATCCATTCAGAGCAGAAGGTCATGGCTGATTTCCCATTAAGCGATGGGAGAAAGGTGCACCTCAAAGGGTTCATAGATCGAGTGGACGAGGTAAAGGAGGCAATAAGGATTGTGGACTACAAGACAGGAACAGGCTCTCTGCAGTTTAGTTACATACCCGACTTGTTTGACCGCAGCCTGAAAGAACGACCCAAAGCAGTCATGCAGGTATTCCTATATGCTTGGATCTATAATCAATTAAACAGAGATAAGAGGTTGCCCATCCAACCTTCCATCTATTATCTAAGGACACTTTTCAATTCCCAGTTCGACCCAACCGTGCTCCATAGCATAGGAAAAGGGAAAAACGAACGGGTGGATTCATTCCTGGTTTTCCAAGAGGAGTTTGAAAGTGAAATGCGGAAATGCTTGGAGGAGATATTCAATCCGCTCATGCCTTTCGTGCAAACCACAGTGGAAAAGAGATGCACATTCTGTCCTTTCGCTTCTGTTTGCGGGAAATGAGAGAGAGCCCATAGGGATTTAAAACACAGCGCCCAATGAGAAATTCAACACATTGGTGCGCCTCTCAAAGGAAAGCGTCCCGTTCCTGTCTTGGGCTGCATCATAAAACTTGAAATCAGAGCGTACATTATGCAATGCGAACTCATAAGAGAAGTCCAAAAACAGGCGACCGATGGTAACGCCCACTGCTGAAACAAAATTAAAGGCATAACGCATATTGTCTTTTTCATAATAGGCTTGGAAGGAGCTGTTCTCACAACGGTGCTTGGTCTTATATTGGTATATTCCTTTCGGTCCAAACTTGATGCTCATGCCATAAGGACCTTCTTTCACCACATGATAACCAACTAAGATAGGCACTTCCAACGAATTGCCCTCCAGATCCAAATTGTAGCGTTCAAGCGAATTGATGGATGAATTGATTTGGCTGTTCAGTGGCAATGCAAACCGGATTTGCGCCTCTTTGTGATACCAACTGACGCTGGGCTGAAGGGTAAAGCGGTTAAAATTGACGGAGAAGGTGACAGCAGCCAAATATCCTACTTTATAATGTATTTGCCGGTCGGTTATTTCAATGTCGTCAATCGTGAATTGATGGATTAAAGGCAATGCGGAGTTAAAGCCCACCCGAAAACTGACATCGAAAGGCTTGTCATATCTTTGCATAATGTTTGGGCAGATAAGCAACCGCATAAAACTGCAAAAACCATTGATAAAATCCATCGTCTCATCATTTGCTTTATTTTTTCTTTTGGACAGACCAGCCGAACTTTCCGATTGCGTCGCCCAAACCGTAATACTTCCCATGGGAATATGCCATCAAGCCGGCTTGTTGCATATCAAAAGCCCCTGTTTCCGGATTCATGTATTTATCGTCAGCCAATACATTTACCACGTCCGCAATAAACATATCATGACTGCCCAAAGCCACGACCTCTTTGACACGGCATTCGATGCACAACGGAGATTCCTCTATGATAGGAGCTTGCACCATTTCCGCTTTCCCCGGAGTAAGGTGCATCTCTTCAAACTTCCGGTGGTCTTTCCCTGAATTAACCCCGCACCAATCCGTTGCATAAGCCAACTCCTCCGTTGTCAGGTTAATGACAAACTCCATGTTCTTTTTCAGGATTGGATAGGAATGGCGTTCCGGGCGGACAGAGATATAGCACATCGGTGGATTTGTACAGATAGTGCCAACCCACGCAACCGTAATGATATTATACTCTTCCGGACAACTGCCACAACTGACCATCACTGCAGGCAATGGGTAAATCATTGTCCCCGGTTTCCACGAATGCTTCATGATGTTTTCGTTTATCTAAATTACAATGACGGTGTGTCATAAATGCAAACTGTTGCATTGCATTTTATTAATCCTGACGCACCGCCATTGCTTCATTTTATTTTATGATAATGTCATCCTTGTTTATCTTTCGCTCGCAATAATGACATTTGATGGTACCGCTTTCCTTGTCAATCACCTCAAAACGGGTCGGAACCGGTTCATTGTTCGTAACACATTTAGGGTTGTTGCATTTAACCAATCCAACCAATTCATTAGGCAATGCCACGCGCTTCTTTTCCGCAACTTCATAATCCCGGATAATGTTCAAGATTACATTAGGAGCGACCAAAGCAATGCGGCTGATTTCATCGTCATCGAAGAACTTGCCTGAAATTTTAATCATTCCTTTTCTTCCACATTTGCTGCTCGGAAGATTATTGGCGATGGTAATCGTATGCTCCATTTGATCCAAACCAAGCAATGAAGCCACTTTGAAAAGCTGAGTGGGAGGAATATGATCGATAACAGTACCGTTTTCAATAGCGGCAACCTGTAATTCTTTGTTATTTTTCAATGTAGACATAACAAAATATATTTAATCAATAGAAATACCTAAAACCTCACAAATGATAGCTTGACGGGCAAAAAGACCGTTGCGTGCTTGTTGGATATAATAAGCCTTAGGATTGTCGTCCACATCGTAAGCTATCTCATTCACACGAGGAAGCGGATGCAAGATGCGCAAGTTATCACGGCTGTTTGCCAACATCGAGTTCTTAAGGATATAAACATTTTTCACCCGTTCATACTCTTCCAAATCCGTAAAGCGTTCACGTTGCACACGCGTCATATACAAGATATCCGTCTTGTTTATAATATCTTCGGTAAAGTCTGTATGTTCCTCATATTTGATGCCACGCTGGTCACAGAAGTTTTTCTGCTCATCCGGCATTTTCAATTCATTCGGAGCGACAAAATGGAAATTAGGATTGAAATGGGACATTCCGACAATCAAAGAGTGCACTGTCCTGCCGTACTTCAAATCCCCGACCATCGTGATTGTCAAATCCTCCAGTTTGCCTTGCGTCTTCCGGATAGAATAGAGATCCAACATCGTTTGCGACGGATGCTGGTTGGCGCCATCTCCTGCGTTAATAATTGGGACATTCGTGACTTCCGAAGCGTAGCGGGCTGCACCTTCCAAATAGTGGCGCATGATTATCAAGTCCACATAGTTGCTCACCATCAAGATGGTATCTTTCAATGTTTCACCTTTGGATGAACTGGTTGTAGATGCATCTTGGAAACCAATCACTCGTCCTCCCAACCTGTTCACGGCAGTTTCAAAACTCAAGCGCGTGCGTGTTGAAGGTTCAAAGAAGAGTGTTGCCGCTACTTTTCCTTCCAACAGACGGCGGTTGGGATTCTCTTCAAACTTCCTTGCGTTGTCCAGAATACGAAGAATGTCCTCTTTGGAACACCGATCGATAGATACTAAACTTTTACTTTTCATATTGCATATTTATCTTATTTGTTTTTAATAAGATAGAAAAACTATTCTTGTCCACGTATACCGATTACAAAAAGGCACAATAAGATTGCCTCCTCTTGCTTTAGCGCAAAGATAATATTAATTCCGCTACATTTATTTTTTCAGAATAAAAATATAGTTTCCTTTCTTTAAAAAACAGGCATGACATAAACCACACCCAATGATATGCGCTGCGTATTCGGACATTCAGCCCCAAGAGCTTTGGCACGCTGTTCCAAATGATGCCCTTTATACAGCCAATGGGCGAATATTTTCAAATCCATATTCTTAATGGGCAAATATTCCGCACAGGCTTGGAGATTCCAATTGGTGCAATACAATCCCTTCTCGA
Organism: Phocaeicola vulgatus; assembly: GCA_022009975.1. Classification (GTDB taxonomy): domain Bacteria; phylum Bacteroidota; class Bacteroidia; order Bacteroidales; family Tannerellaceae; genus Parabacteroides. The sequence continues at coordinate 2,115,200 of CP091733.1, forward strand.
AAGGACCATTGCTTTTGTTGACCCTGGCTGTTTCGTATGCGCCTTTCACATATAAATTCCAATGGCTGTGGATCCGGTAATCCAAATTGGCTATCACGGAGAAATATCCTAAGTTCTCTGCTGTGACCGGATTGGCAACCGGAGTTCCTTGCAGTCTGCTTATGATGCCTTTGCTGTCCAAATCTTCATTGGAATACATCACATCGACATAAGCCAAAGCTGGTCCCTTTCATATATGTTACCAGCCGTCAAATAGTAGACATTCTTTTTCTCCGCTAATTGTCCCCATGCTGCCGCATATCGCAACTGTATTGTTTTGTCCACAAAACTACCATTCCAGTTCAAGGTTGCCATAAGGGGAGCCTTCGATTTCCCCACGCCTTCGGGCAGTCCATGCGCAAAGGTGTGTTCATAACTACCATTACGGCTGTTTAGCAACTGGACTATCAATTCTTGGCTCGGCGAGAGTTCAATGGTCCCGCTCACTCCTGCCAAATAAGCCGGTGAATTATTGTTGAATTCGCTATATTCCCTCACGCTTATGGCACTCACATAATATTCATATCCTCCCAATGCGAAGAACTGTTTACCAAAAGTCAGCTTGAACTTATCAGAAGTATCCCAACCGATAAGGGCATATTCAATGGACGATGCTATATTATCCAAAGATTCCGGAGTAGTATTGTTATTGAAAGCCTGTCTAAAGTGATAGAAAAACTTTTTCTTCAACGTTCCTAATACTTCCATTCGGACCCGGTTCAATTTGAATGCCGTCTCATCCAATTTCCCATCCGTGAAATTTGCAGCCCCTGAAGTGTAAAACTCCACATTCATGTTGGAAGTCAAATCAGTTTTTGCTTTGGGGAACAAATAATCAAACATGCTTTTTATGGAATCAGCAGAAGTAACAAGAGGCCTGTCTTGTGCATGTCCAAAGAAAGAGCATGACACCAAGCAGCAAGTGAGAAGTAACTTTTTCATCAAATCAAATTTGTGTCTTTATTAATTAAATTCTACAATATGTTTTTACAGCCTTGCAATATTAGTAAGTTTTACCGACAACCGCAAGAAGTTGTTAAATAATTTCAAATCGACGGATTGTTTATCTTCTATCTCCTAATCAACACCGTAATCCTCAATGCCAAATCGAAAAAGACCATCTTGGCATTTACATTTTGCGTGATATGCTGTTCCGCTTTGTCCAATTCGCCCATCAACTCGAACACGTTCCGTTCATTGACAAACGGGGAGAACTTGACAGAGAAGGAGGTCTCGTCCGGATTCATATAGTTCAACTCTGGAGAATGGAAACGATACACAAAGTTTCCCGGATAAGGTGTTGGCAATATGCCAAAAAGTTCTTCTGTTTCTCACGCCCTATCGATGCCAAAAGTTCGGATTGCTCTTTCATCCCCCGGACATTGCGAGCCCAAGAATTACGCATAATCGTCTTGAACTGCTCCAAGTAAAACTGGTTCTCATCGTTGACGCTCAATGCTTCCAACGCTTTCAAATAACTGCCATTAGCCAAATGGGCTATGTATTTGGCATCATCCGGCGAAAGATGCTGTTCCTCTTGCAAAGCCCGCTCCATATCCTCTTGCCGTATCGGAGGGATGGAAAGCCGCTGGACGCGTGACAAGATTGTCCCTAAGACCAAGTCGGGATTCTCCGAGACCATCAAGATGGCTGTCTTGGCAGGCGGCTCTTCCGTCATTTTAAGCAGTTTGTTGGCACAAACGGGATGGAGTTTTTCCGGTAACCAAACAAGCAATACCCTGTATTCGGCTTCGTATATCTTTAAGTTCAGTTTATGGACAATCTCGTTGCTCTCTTGGGAGTAAATCAAAGCCTGGGAATTTCCCGCATCAATATAATCCAACCAGTCATTCAAACTGAAGTAGCTCCCCTTTTGCAGGAAAGACCTCCATTCTGGCAAATAATCATCACATATTTCCTTTTTCTTCTCTTTATTGCTGACGATGGGAAAAACGAAATGCAAATCGGGATGAGCCAACGCATCGTATTTCAGGCAAGAAGGGCAATGCCCACAAGCATCCGTTTCCGAGCGGTTCGTACAATTCATATATCGTGCGTATGCCAATGCCAAAGCAAAAGCCCCTCTTCCCCCTTTTTCGGTAAACAACTGGGCATGCGGTATGACACCTGTTTTGACAGAATTGCGCAAATGCTCTTTGATTTCCTCTTGTCCGATGATATCCTTGAAATACATGATTCTTTTCTGCTTATGGTTAATATAGTCTGAAAACGTTATCTTCTTCCTTTGGCGTGAGTCTCATTCCTGGCAGGATTGCCCTTACGGAACAATTTATCAGCCAAGTCCCTTCTTCCCAGCTTCTGCAAGGTACGCATTATCTGTTGCCTGAACTCCGGTTTATACCAGAAAAAGAACTGGCGCTGTGCCAATTTCTGTTCTTTGCTCCTTGCCGTGTAGACCTTTTCCAACGTATAAGGATGATAACCGGTATAATACATCTCCGTCGCCAATGTCATGGGTGTCGGGGTGAAGTCTTGCACCTGCTCCAATTGGAAATGCAGGTCTTTCGTGATGACAGCCAATTCAGCCATGTCCAATTCCGTGCATCCGGGATGGCTGGAAATGAAGTACGGGATCAATTGCTGGTTCAATCCATACTTCCTATTCACCTTGTCAAAGATGTTCTTAAATGTACCAAACAACTTGAACGACGGTTTCCTCATCTGCCTTAAGACCTCGTCTTGCGTATGTTCGGGAGCCACTTTTAATCTTCCGGAGACATGATGGGCTATCAGCTCCTCGGTATAATCACGAGCAGCCACATTCAACGCCTCCTCGTCATAGTGGTTCAACAGCAGGTCGTAACGCACTCCGCTGCCGATGAATGATTTCTTGATGCCATGAATCTTCCCGACCTCCTTGTACAACTCTATCAAAGGGGAATGGTCTGCATTCAGATTCTTACACACAACCGGAGATATGCAAGATGGCTTTGCATTTGGCGCATATTTCCAGATTCTTCCCTTTCATGCGGTACATATTGGCAGAAGGTCCACCCAAATCACTCAGATAGCCTTTGAAGTCCGGCATGTGCGTAATGGATTCCACCTCCTTTAGAACAGACCTCTTGCTACGTGACGAGATAAACTTGCCTTGATGGGCGGAAATCGTACAGAAAGCACATCCTCCAAAGCAACCCCGGTGGAGGTTGACAGAGAATTTTATCATTTCGAATGCCGGAATGATTTTGTCTTTATACTTTGGATGCGGCAATCTTGTATAAGGCAAATCAAAACTTGCGTCAATCTCCTCTTCCGTCATAGGCGGATAAGGTGGATTCACCACAATTACTGTTTTCCCGCAATGTTGTAAAATACGCTGGGCGTGCTGTTTGTTGGATTCCTCTTCGATATGCTTGAAGTTCTTGGCTTGTTTCAATTTGTCTTTCAAGCACTCTTCGTGTGAATACAAAACAATATCCTCTTCCCCGGCTTGGACCGATTTGTCCAAATATACCGTCTGGGGAATATCCCGGATTTGGTCGAAAGGTTCGCCCTTCTTTAACCGCCTTACCAATTCCCGTATCGGTTTCTCCCCCATTCCATATATCAACAAGTCCGCCGGGCTATCTATCATGATTCCGGGTCTAAGCCGGTCTTGCCAATAATCATAATGTGTCAACCTGCGGAGAGAAGCTTCAATGCCTCCCAACACCACCGGCACATCCGGATAAGCTCTTTCAAGATTTTCGTATAGACAATACTGGGATAATCCGGGCGCATCCCGGGTCTGCGATCCGGCGTATAAGCGTCATCGCTTCGAAGGCGTTTGTTTGCCGTATAATGATTTATCATTGAATCCATCGCTCCGGCTGAAACACCGAAGAAAAGCCGAGGGGCACCTAACTTCTTGAAATCACGGAAATCGCCTCTCCAGTCCGGCTGCGGCACGATGGCCACACGCAACCCTTCCGCCTCAAGGGTTCGTCCAATTACTGCGCCGCCAAACGACGGATGATCCACATAAGCATCACCATTGAACAGGATTACATCAATGTAGTCCCATCCGCGCATTTCAACTTCTTTCTTTGTCGTAGGCAACCAAGCCTCCGGTCTAAACTGATTCATGCGATTCTATCTCGTTATCATGAAGCCACCAGCTCCATATTCTTAAACCCATATATTACAAAGCATCTCCTTCAACCGATGGATGGCCTTTTGGAGCTGTGCATCTACTGTTTTTATACTTATATCCAAATCTTCAGCCACTTGTGCATAGGTTTGGTTCTCTTCGCGAACACGGATGAACACTTCCCGGCATCGTGCGGGGAGACGGTCAAGAGCCTTGACATAACGGGCAAACAACTCTTCGCCTATCATTCGTTCCTCAGGAGATTCGGTCAAATCCGAGTCCGGCTTCTCTTCTGCTATCTCCACAGGACTGTCCAGCGTTTTCTTCTCTTTTTCCAGATAGTTGATGGAAGCGTTCTTGACAAGAATGAAAAAATAGTCTTCCAAATTGGCTATTTGATACATCGCCTCTTTCCGTTGCCATATCTTCAAAAAGACATCCAACACGACCTCTTGTGCCAATTCATCCCTTCGCAAGTAGTAATAAGCAATACGGAAAAAGCGGTCATAACAAAGGTCATAAAAATGCTTAAAGGCAATCTGGGATTCTTCCTCCCGCATTTGCCTCAAAAAACGCCTAACCTCTTGTTCTGTCATGATTTTTCTTCCTACTCTTCTGTATTGTGTGCAAAAGTAAGCAAAAATTATTACCTTTGCATCATATAATATTCGTAATATGAGAACTCAACTACTATTGTCTGCTGCTCTTCCTCTCGCGGGAATGGCTTTATTGTCGGCTTGCCAAAGCGAGAAAAAGAACACTAAAAAGCCGTTTAACATTGTGTACATTATGACTGACGACCATACAGCCCAAATGATGAGTTGCTATGATACTCGTTATGCCCATACTCCGAACTTGGACCGTATCGCTCAAGACGGTGTCCTATTTTCAAACAGTTATGTCGCTAACTCTTTGAGCGGACCAAGCCGCGCTTGTATGGTTACAGGCAAACACAGCCACAAGAATGGTTTTTATGACAATACCAACTGCGTATTTGACAACACACAGCAAACTTTCCCTAAGTTGTTGCAAAAGGCAGGATACCAAACGGCTTTGGTGGGCAAATGGCATTTGGAATCATTGCCTACAGGCTTTGACTATTGGGAAATCGTTCCTGGACAAGGTAGCTACTATAACCCAAGCTTCATCACGCAGGAAAATGATACCATACGGAAGCATGGTTATCTGACCAACATCATCACGGACATGAGTATCGACTGGATGGAAAACCAAAGGGATAAAGAGAAACCTTTCTGTATATTAATCCACCACAAAGCTCAACACCGCAACTGGATGGCTGATACTTGCAACTTGGCTCTTTACGAGGACAAGACATTCCCTATTCCTGAAACTTACTATGATGATTACAAAGGACGTAAAGCCGCAGCTGCCCAAGAGATGAGCATCATCAAGGATATGGACTTGGTTTACGACTTGAAGATGATAGGAGCTGAAGGAAAAGCGGATTTGAAACAAGCCTATTTGGGAATGTTGGGAAGAATGGATTCCGCACAACGTGCTGCTTGGGACAAGTTCTACGACCCAATCATTAAAGATTTCAAGAAACAGCACCTCACTGGAAAGGCTTTGGCAGAATGGAAATTCCAACGTTACATGCGTGACTACTTGAAGACATTGAAGTCGCTTGATGATAATGTCGGACGGGTATTGGACTATTTGGACAAGGCTGGATTGTCTGAAAACACTTTGGTCGTCTACACTTCCGACCAAGGTTTTTACATGGGCGAACATGGATGGTTTGACAAACGTTTCATGTATGAAGAGTCTTTCCGCACACCATTGGTAATGAGACTTCCTGGCGGCAAAAAGGGAACAATCGACCAAATGGTACAGAATATAGACTATGCTCCGACTTTCTTGGAACTTGCCGGTGCTCCTATTCCTGATGATATCCAAGGTGTCTCTTTGCTTCCTCTGTTAAAGGGAGAAAATCCTGAGAATTGGCGTACTTCCCTGTACTACCATTATTATGAATTCCCAGCAGAGCACAGCGTAAAACGGCATTATGGAGTAAAGAAAGACCAGTATAAGTTAATCCATTTCTACAATGACATTGACGAATGGGAACTTTATGACTTGGAGAAAGATCCTCATGAATTGAATAATATTTATGGCAATCCTGATTATCAGAAGGTAACTGACCAAATGATGCACGAAATGGATAGCTTGCAAATCATGTATGATGATCCTATCCGTTTGAAATACAAAAAGCATAATTCTTTGGCAGAATAAGAGATTATAGCAGCTCCTATATTGCTAATTATTGCTAAAACGATTGTTTGTTTACATAATTAATCGTACTTTTGCAGCCGGAATTGAGTTCGGGATGTAGCTCAGCCCGGTTAGAGTACGCGTCTGGGGGGCGCGTGGTCGCTGGTTCGAATCCAGTCATCCCGACATACAAAAGGGGTTGTATCAAAATGAAAGTTTTGATGCAGCCCCTTTTCAGTTTATGAGTCACCGATGTTTTTGGGTTTGCATCCAACATTTTGCTTATCATTTAGGTGATAAGTGCTTTTCACCTAGGTGATAAGTGTTTTTCACCTTAATGATAAGTGCTTTTCACCTAGGTGATAAATGCTTTTCACTTAGGTGATAAGCTAAGGTCGTATTAAGTCATCCCAAATAAATCCTGAAAAACGAAATGTGTATTAAGATAAAGTAGAAATAGCATTAAAACACCGTTTAAACAGTGTTTTAATGCTATTTTAATGTTGTTATAATGTATCGAATATGATCTTTTGGTGTTTTAAAACGGCTTTATCCCGTCCATTTCTTTTTTAACGACCTTTAAAAGAGGCAATAATCCTGATTTAGTGTCTAATTTTATTGTATATCTGAGATTATTCATCTATTTTTGCTTATGACATTAAACAATTTGAAATGGAAGATTTTTTTATTTTTATCCTTACAAGAATCCTTGGGATTGTGGTGTGTGGGCTATGTCTTATGTTCCCCCTTCTCGTGCTCGATGCAATATGGTGGACTCTTACAGGTCATAACCTTTTCCGTAGTGATTGTGATGACGGCGATGATGATTGAAATCATTAATCCTCCCCGAACAGGGCACTGATTCTTTCAAGATCATCCGAAGTCGTTTATCGTGAGTGCTATCCCACGGGAATTTTGCTATATCCGTAGGTCTTAGCCGCTTCCCCTTTTTCTGGCAAGGAAGGAGGGCGGTCAAGACTAAAAAACGGGTGCGCTCCCATTTGTCCTTGTATTCTGCATCTCCCCCAACAATGCCGTCCACCTTGTAAGCGGATTTGATGCCGTGATAAATAATCACTCCTAACTGCTCCATGTCTTCGCCGGAAATTTGGAACCCTATCTGCATCATCCTCTGTGCCTTGCATTTTGCTAATTCTGATACACCCTTAAAAGGGCTGTATCAAAACTTTCGTTTTGACACAGCCCCATGTAATAAAAAAGAAAATTTTATTCGTTCACCGAGCCTTTTCATGAAAGGGAGTTCCAGCCTTGAGCTTTCAGCTCGACCTCTCCGCCATCTCTTCCTTCCAAATAATTGCCTAATTCCGGCTTTGTGATATGCCCGATTATCTTGATTCCTTTTAAGTTTGAGACTTTATCATAGTCCGCCAATGGAACTGTAAACAACAATTCATAATCTTCCCCTCCGTTCAATGCCGCAGTGACCAGATTCATATTAAACTGTTCCGCCATGACTGCTGTTTGATAATCAATAGGGATTCTCTCCTCATAAATACGGCAACCGACATGGCTCTCCTTGGAAATATGGAGCAGCTCTGAAGACAAACCATCCGACACATCCATCATGGCTGTCGGCAAGATTCCTGCTTCACGGAGAGCGGCAACGATGTCTTTACGCGCTTCCGGTTTCAATTGTCTTTCCAAAAGATACTCTTTTCCCGAAAAATCAGGAGTGAAATCTTTTTCGCCATTGAACACTTTCTTTTCACGTTCCAACAATTGCAAACCCATGTAAGCTGCACCAAAATCTCCAGACACACACACCAAATCGGTCTCTTTCGCCCCGCTACGATAAACGACCTTGCCTTTCTCGCCTTCACCGATACAAGTAATACTGATTGCCAATCCGGTCAAAGAGGCAGAGGTATCGCCTCCTACCAAGTCAACGCCATAAACATCGCAAGCCAAACGGATGCCGTTATATAGTTCTTCCATATCTTCCACAGAGAAACGTTTGGAAAGACCGATTGAAACAGTTATCTGCTTAGGCTGGCCATTCATGGCATAGATATCAGAGAAATTGACAACAGCAGATTTATACCCCAAGTGCTTCAGCGGCACATAAGTCAAATCGAAATGCACACCTTCCAGTAAAAGGTCTGTCGTCACCAATACCTGTTTGTCTTTATAATCCAACACGGCGGCATCGTCCCCGACACCTTTCAAGGTTTCCGCATTTTTAAGCGGCATATTTTGAGTCAGGTGTTCGATAAGACCGAACTCACCCAACTTCGAAATTTCTGTTCTCGTAGTCATATCTTATTTGTCTTTTTTATTGCGATAGAAATCGTCAATATGTTTACAGATGATTTTGTCAAATTCTTCCTCTCTCTCTTGAAGGAAAGCAATTTGGATAGGAAGGTAAAAACAATATGGCACCATTTCCTTTTTCAAGCCTTTATTTGCCATCAGACGGACCGCGTCTTTTTCTGTCATGACAATCAATTTGTCTTTCGCACGAATGGAATTGAATTCATCATTTATCCGGCAAATATCTTTCTCGTTAAAATCATGATGGTCGGGAAAATCCAACACTCGGACAGCCTTTGCCCTTTTCTTCAATTCTTCATGAAAAGGAGCAGGAGAGGCTATTCCGGAAACAGCCAATACCGTATAAGCTTTCCCTTTTGAAAAGGAAATGGCTTTGCCTGGGAATAGAGGCTGCAACTCCCCGTATTTTATATAGGTAAAGAAAAGCGATTGATGCGCCTGCAAATACAAATCGTCTTCCGCAATCCGATAGTCTATCGGTTTCATGGATAAAGGTGCTTTCGTCACAAGCACCATGTCTGCGCGCTGCGCACCTGAGCGATGTTCACGCAAACATCCTGCCGGAAGCAAACTGTCTTTACAGTACATCCGATGATAATCTGTCAATAACAGGGAATAAGAAGGCTGGACATATCTATGCTGGAATGCATCGTCAAGCAGAATCACCTCCGGACGCTTGTTCTTAGGAAGATTCATCAATAGGCGGATAGCTTCACAACGGTTTGCATCGACAGCAACAGCCACCTTCGGGAATTTATGCTTTATCTGAAATGGTTCATCCCCGATATCATTATAAGAATGACCCATTTCAGCTAAAACAAACCCTTTAGAGAGGCGTTTGTAGCCGCGGCTCACCACGGCTACTCTATATTTATCTTTTAATAATCGAATTAAATATTCGATATGCGGAGTCTTGCCGGTTCCTCCTACTGCCAAGTTTCCGACACAGATAACCGGAACATCAAAAGATTCCTCTTTCCATATTCCCTCATCAAACAACATATTCCTAAAGCGCACTCCCATCCCGTACAAGCAAGACAAAGGACGCAAAAGGAAACGAAATTTATGAATACGATTATCCCATTCCATTCACTTGCCAGCAATAAGTTCCTATTTATCTCCGTATCTTAACGTATTACAACAATAAACCTGCAGCCACCTCTTCTGCCACAGCTTCACTTCGTATAGCAGCAACAATAGCCAAGGCAAAGTCATACACAAGGCCTGGACCTTTACCTGTAATGACATTTCCATCAATCACAGCAGCTTCACCCGTTGCGGTAGCACCAATCAAATGATCCTCGAATCCGGGATAACAAGTAGCCTTGCGTCCCTTCAACAATCCTAATCCACCTAAAACCAATGGAGCTGCACAAATCGCTGCGACGATTCGTCCTTCCCTGTATTGTTGTAGCAAAGCCTCTTTTAATACAGTGGAGGCATTCAAGTTCGTTGCTCCCGGCATTCCTCCCGGCAATACCAAGGCAGCGGCACCTTCTAAAGCGACTTCGCTCAGCAATGCATCCGCTTCTACTGGAACTTGGTGTGCTCCTACCACTTTCTTTTCGTCCGAGATAGATACCGTAGTTGTCTGAATACCTGCCCGACGCAACACATCAACGGTTCCAAGAGCTTCCATCTCTTCAAAACCTGTAGCTAAAAATACAAATGCCTTTACCATACTTTCCATTATTTAAGTTTATACTTATATGTAATCGTTCCGCTTTGATTATTCGTTCCGGAGATGCTGTTGAACGTAGCTTTCTTGGCTGCTTCCAAAGCACTCCTTCTCATAGAGGCATTATCGATGTTCGTGCCTCTTCCAATTTCAGCAAAAATGACCGCACCTTTCGGATTCACGGTTATATTGATTACAATCTTTCCCTCCTCCTGTATCGTATAAGCAGGACGAGGAAGTCCACCCGCTCCAATGGAACGACCATTCAAGTTAAATTCGCCATAACCGCCAACACCTTCATTGGCTCCATGGTCCGAATTACCAAACGGGCTTCCTTGGTTGCCACTGCCGGAGTCCGCGTCACCTTGGCTGTTTCCATCCGCAGCACCAATACCGAAAGCTCCTGCCACCTTGTTGCTGATATCTTCCGCTTTTTTACGTCTTTCCTCAGCAATCCGTTTGGCCTCTGCCTCCTTTTGTTTGCGCAAACGCTCTTTTTCTTGTTCCTCTTTCCGTTTCTTCTCCTCTTGCTCCTTTTTCCGCTTCTCCTCCTTTTTCTTTTTCTGCTCGTCGATTGACACGCTTTCCTCGATATCTTGCGTCAGCAGATCTTCTTTAGGAGTTTCCATCTTTGGAGTCGGAGCTGGAGGCGGCGGAGTGGTCGTCTCTTGTGGGAGTTCCTGTCCGGTATATTTCGGTTCAAACTGCCCGGCAGCCATATCCACATTCCCGAAATTGACCAACACACCACCATCTTCATCCAGAATCTTCGTCTTCAATACAGAAAACCAAAGAATCAAGAATATGACGACATGAAAGAGCCGAACCAACTAATCCGAATATGTCATCTTTATCTATTTTCATAATGCTCTTTTAGGCATGAAGATTCTTTATTTTTTCGGTCTTGTCGCCAAAACCATTCTAAATTTGTTTTCGTTAGCGATATTCAATATCTTAACGATTTCCTTGTAAGGGACTGTTTCGTCAGCATACAAGGCTACATACATTTCCGGCTCATTTGCAAAGCAATTTTGCAGGAATGGAGTAATCTCATCATAGGATACCTGAACCTCCTTTTGTTTTCCAAAAGCGACATAGTAGTTCAATCCGGCATCAATGGTAACGCGTGTAAGCGGTTTGACAGAAGTTTGTTTCTGCGCTTGCGGCAAGGTTACTTTGATGGCATTCGGGATGACCACAGTCGAGGTAACCATAAAGAAAATCAACAGCAGGAAAATAACATCCGTCATGGATGCCATACTGAAGTTTTCTGATACTTTGGTTCTTCTTTTTAATGCCATAGTGTTATTGATTAATTAGCCGGTTCATTCAACAAGTCCATAAATTCCATGGTACGGGCTTCCATCTTGTTTACCACGTTGTCTACTTGTGAAACCAAATAGTTGTATGCAAACAGTGCGATGATACCCACAACCAATCCACCTACGGTTGTCACCAAAGCTTCATAAATACCACTTGACAAAAGAGAGACATCCACATTGCTACCTGCGTTTGCCATATCGAAGAAGGCACGGACCATACCTGTCACTGTACCCAAGAATCCCAACATCGGTGCTCCTGCGGCTGTCGTCGCAATCAAAGGGAAACCCTTTTCCAACTTGGCAACTTCCAAGTTACCCACGTTCTCGATAGCAACCATCACATCATTCATCGGACGGCCCAAACGGGAAATACCTTTCTCAATCATCCGTGCAGCCGGAGTGTTGGTTGTACGGCATAAGTTCAATGCTGATTCAAGTTTCCCTTCATGGATATAATCCTTGATGCGGTTCATGAATGTCTGGTCTTCCTTACCAGCGCGCTTAATTACCAATAAACGCTGGAAGAATATATAGATAGCCATCAAAGAGAGCAATAACAAGACAATCATGATCCACCCTCCCTTACAAGCCAAATCAATGATATTGATTTCTGCTTCAGCAGGAACTGTTGTAGCTGCCACCTGTGTCAAATCAGGCATTTGTTCGGAAGCTTGTGCCGCAACCGACTGTAATAAAAGTAAAAGATTCATTTCAATTACGTGTTTAAATTATAACCTATTTATATTACGATATTATCCTTCGAGACAAGCCCTGTATTGCCGTATTGTCTCCTTCAATCCCAAATAAAGGGCATCGCTAATCAGCGCATGGCCGATTGATACTTCATCCAATAACGGGATATTCTGATGGAAATAGGCAAGATTGTCCAAATTCAAATCATGTCCGGCATTCACTCCCATGCCTAAACTTTGGCATATTGGGCAGCGGTGACAAACGGGGCAATCGCCTTTTCCCTGTCCTCGAAATAGTGGGAAGCATACGGCTCGGTATACAGTTCGACACGGTCGGTTCCGGTTTTGGCTGCCCACTCCAAGTTCTCCAACTCCGTACCCACGAATATCGAAGTACGAATGCCATAGGAAGTAAAGTGTTCCACCAATTCCGCCAAGAACGAATAATTGTTCTTCACATCCCAGCCTGCATTGGATGTGATGGCATCCGGAGCGTCCGGCACCAAAGTGACTTGTGTCGGCTTTACTTTCTGTACCAAATCGATAAACTTATCACAGGGATTACCCTCTATATTAAATTCTGTCGTGATTAAAGGTTTTAGGCCATACACATCACTGTAACGTATATGACGCTCGTCCGGGCGCGGATGGACAGTGATTCCTTGTGCTCCGAAAGCCTCCGCATCACAAGCAAATTTCAACACATCCGGTGTATTTCCACCTCTTGCGTTCCGGATTGTTGCGACTTTGTTAATGTTTACACTTAAATTTGTCATCGTATATCGTTAAATCTTATTTCTTTGATTACTTTTGCATAAAAGAGTTTTGCAAAAATAACAGAAATTAGGTAATTAGCGGGTATATGTTGGTAAAAGATTTCATAACAAAGGAGATTCCTGTGTTAAAAAGTTCGGATAAGGGCAAATATGCACTGGAGCTGATGGATGATTACAAAGTCAGACATTTGCCTTGGTTGGTAGAGGACTTGGGAACATACCAGGCTTTGGTGTCTGAAAAGTCTTTATTGGCTGCCGCTGATTTGTCTTTGACATTGGCGGAACTTAACCCGGCAGACTGTTGGTCGGTGCATCCGGATGCCCTTTTCCCCGATGCGGTTGACATCATGTCACGGCATAACCTGAGCCTGTTGCCTGTCGTCGGGGAAAAAGCGGAATATCTAGGTGTATTGACCCAAGAAAAGGCTTTCCAAGTCTTGGCTCTCTATTCACAGATGGAATCGGCAGGGTGCGTCATTACTCTCAGAATCGCTCCTATCGATTACTCCGTATCGGAGATTGCCCGGATTTGGAGTCGAACCACGCCATATTGCTAAGCCTTTTGTCCACGACCCTCGAACCGGATGGATATTTGGAGGTGGTGCTAAAAATCAATCTGGAAGACCCTTCTGCTGTCATACGCAGCTTTGAGCGGTTCAACTACACCGTCACAGATATTTCCGCCAAGGAGAATCTGACAGGTGAAATATTCCAACAACGAATCAATGAATTTATACATTATATTAATATATGAGAATAGGTATATTCGGAAGCAAATATCAAGACGAAAAGCAAAGTACCATCAGGCGGGTCTTTACCCAATTGGCTTCTTTGGGAATGGAGGTGTATGTGGATTCAAGTTTCGCCTCTTTCTTGAAAAGTTCTTTGCAATTCGAACCGCAAATAGCAGGATTGATTACAGGTGATACGTTTGATATCGACATGGCTATCAGCATGGGAGGAGACGGGACTTTCCTCCGGACAGCTGCCCGCGTAAACCGGCAAGATATTCCTATATTGGGAATTAACACAGGGCGTTTGGGATTCCTTGCCGACATCGGAAGTCCTGATATTGAGGATACGCTGGTCGAACTCGCCCAAAACAATTACCGCATCGAAGAGCGCACCTTGCTGCGGTTGGAAACGCAGGAGAAGGCTTACAAAGGATACAATTACGCGCTGAACGAAATAGCCATATTGAAGCGTGACACCTCATCCATGATGACTATACACACGGCTCTGAACGATGAATATCTCACTTCCTATCAAGCAGATGGATTGCTTATCGCGACTCCCACCGGTTCGACTGCCTATTCGATGAGCGTGAACGGTCCTATTATCCTCCCGCAAGACACCAGTTTGGTGCTTAGTCCCGTTGCGCCTCATTCCCTGAATGTCCGTCCGCTTGTCATACCGGACGATTATGTGATAAAGATTGGAGTTGAAAGCCGTAACCGCACGTTCTTGATTTCATTGGACGGGCGTTCCGAGATTTTTCCGGCAGGTATCGAACTTCGCATCAGCAAAGCCGACTACACGACAAAGTCATCAAACGTTTCAACCATACTTTTTATGAAACGCTCCGGCAAAAGTTGATGTGGGGAGCTGATGCCAGAATGGGGAAATAGGTGATAGTGGATTTTCAAACATACCGTTGTTTTAAAAAAAACGTTTGATGTTTTCAAAAAAACATTGGACGTTTTTGAAAAAACATTGGACGTTTTCAAAAAAACAACGGTATGTTTTTTTCGGCCACCTTTTTATAGTAACCGCTTACATTACTTCAAGAAGTCTACCAATGAATCTGGCAAATAGAACGTGTTGTTTTTATCTACATAAACGACAACAGAATTCAAACGAATTTCGTCCTCTGACTTTTTACCAGCCTTAACAATATTGGTAAAGCCTTTAATTGTCAACTTCTTCTTTTTATTCTTCTTGTTTGTAACCACCAATGTCGGGCTCTTTTCTCCTTCCTTCGCAGGGATGATTTCACACTTGTAATCAGCGAATACATCTGTGTGGCGTGCAAAGTATTTATTGCTCATATCGCTCAAGAAAGTAGGACCGAAGCCATACAAACTACACATATAATGGTTTAACTCGATGTTTGTCAACATACCCATAGGGCGAGTTCCTGCTGGATGGTAACTTGCCAAGAACACCTCTTCTCCGGTATGTCCGTGTGTTGTGAAACCGATGCAAGTATGGTTGGCTATAATCTGGCTCATCAAACCTGTCAGAGAGTTGCTATACATAGAAGCTTTGCTCTTTTCATGGCGTTCTGCTTCCGGAACCGGACTGAACTTGTAATCTTTACAGTTGTTCAATGCATCCATCTCCTCTTCGCTCAATTCGAAGCCTGCATTCTCACGGAACAAAGCCTGAACTTCGGAGTTAGGTATGGAATTTACCTTTTTTGCAAAGCCTTCCGCAGACATCTTGTAGCTGGTCAACTGTTTGAACAACTGATCTTTTGTCAGCTTATCATAACCTTTGCAAGATTCACGGCCAATGCTGATGCCGCTATTGCCGTGGTCGGCAGTAACGATGATGGTAGTTTCACCATTCTGACGTGCAAATTCAAGAGCTGCACCCACCGCACGGTCGAAAGCCAAATAATCGGTTGTCATGGCAACAGGGTCATTCGCATGAGCTGCCCAGTCCACCTTGCTACCTTCCACCATCAAGAAATCCGTTATCGTTCTTGGACAACTTCTGGATAGCTGTACGAGTCATCTCTTCGATAGAAGGCTGCTCTTCCGGATTACGGTCGATATCATAAGCCATATCACGGTCGCCATACAAAGCCCACATTTTATCTTTGTTGTCTGCACGCATGCCTTTCAAATCGTTCTTATACACGCTATATCCATTGTCCAACAAATACTTTTCCATGTCGGCATCCAAGATGGAAACACCACCACCGATTACGACTGACAAATCATTGTGTACCATCTGCGGAGCAATCCATTCATACTTGCCACGTTTATAGCTATGGGCAGAGCAGTCGGCTGGAGTCGCATGAGGAAACTCACAAGTGAAAACCAATCCTACAGAAGCACCTTTGAACATCTTAGCAGCTTCGAGCACGGTCATGGTCGGTTGGTAGGCACGATTCGGGTCTACCGGATAAATATCATCTTTACCACAATCATACGGATAAGTAGAAACGAAGCCAGTGATGGAAGGCTGTCCTGACATGTAGCATGAAGTCGTCGGCGCAGAGTCTCCAATAGGCGCATTGGAAGAGTGCGTGCGGACAGTACCGCAGAGATAAGGGTCAATGAACAAATTGGGTTTGTCAGGGTTTGAATACCACTGCATCCAACGGGCAGTTGAAATAGTACCAAAAGAAGTTCCATCCGTTATGAACAGGATGACATTCTTGGTTGGTTTCACGTTCTGGACATCCGCTGCTTTTGCCGGACCAAAGGCAAAAACAAACAGCATCAATAAAACTAAAATTCTTTTCATGTAATTATTTTTTAATGGTTAAAAAAACTAAATCTATGATTTCTTCGGGAGAAAGGGTCAACTTCCTCACCCCGTCGGCTGTCACCAAATAGGTATTTTCAACACCTACCGCTCCAATGCCTGGCAAAACGAACTTAGGCTCGAAGGCAAAGATCATATTCTCTTCCAAGACCTCTTTGGAACGTGGAGTAAGTACCGGCAGTTCATTAATATGCAAACCCACGCCATGTCCGACAAACTTAGCTTGTTGCTTTGTCCCCATGAAGTTCGCACTGAAACCCGCTTCGTCTGCCATTTGGTAAGCTACATTATATAACTCCGAACAAGGAACGCCCGGACGTGCGATTTGGGCAATCTTATTATGGATTTGTATGGATACATCGTGTGCCCGGTATGCCTCGTCGCTCAATTTGCCAATGGAGAACACACGTGTCATGTCGGTCATATAAGGCGCATAATTACCAGCCATGTCTACCATCACAGCCATTCCCTCCTTCAGCAATGTCCCGTTCGCACCCAAAGGACAAGCAGCATTCATGCCGGCTCCTCCCAAAGCAAAGTCGAATGGAGAGGGAGTTTCTGCGTTCTCTCCTGCCAAAAGGCTACCCATGAAGATATCCATATTGGCTCCGAAAGCACGGAACAATCCGATTGAACCATGCTGGCGCATGACACGTTCTATCTCGAACTGGAAATCCAAGTCCGTCATTCCCGGCTTATAAAGAGTGGGGACAATACTGTATACTTCCTTATGGCGTTCTGCACAAAGCAAGGTTTGCTCAATCTCCCACGGAGTCTTCACTCTTCTAATCGTACGCAACACCGCAGTGGCATTCACCGTCTCTTCCGGCTGGAATACTTTCAATAGGCGCATATAGTCCGAGTATGTCAATTCGTCTGCCTCCAACATCAACTTACGAGGCATCTGAATATCATGCTGTGCGAAATAGTCTGGAATCTGCTCCGGTTTATGAATATAGCAGAGCTGCTCCCCTGACAATCCATTCGGACGCTTCACGAAGAAGCAAGGATTCCCTTCCACTCCTAAATAAAAGTAACCATTATACATAACTCCTGTCACATAAAACAGGTTTATCCCTCCGGACAACAAGCAACCATCTGCCCCACATTGGCGCATCGCTTCTTGAATCCTTTTCCATTTCAATTGGAAATCGGGCAATAACTTTTCTACAATCATATCTGTTTTTTGATTATTCTTTTTTCTCTTTACTAATGGATAGCTTTTCCAAGAAATATACGGAAAAGAAACCAACGAGCATCAGCAAAACGGCTTCCACCAAATGGCTGTCGGGTGCGATATTCGACTCCAATCCTGCCACCGTCTCTTTCCATGGCCATACTTTATTCAGCGAACCTAACATAAATCCGGCAAGGACGGCGATTGTCGTATCATGATAATGCTTGAGGGCGTATGAAAGCACACGGGAAAAAGAGGTAATCCCTATGGCTGCACCACACGCAAATACGCCTAATACCAGCAAAGAGTGCTTATCCATGGTCTTGACTGCTTCCATGATATATTGGTATTTACCTAACAGTAACAGGATGAAACTCCCCGATATGCCCGGCAATATCATTGCGCAAATGGCTATCATTCCGCAAAGGAAAATGAACAGGAGATGATCCGGGGTCTCTGCCGGAGTAGCCACAGTCACATAATATGCGACAGCGCCGCCCAACAAGAATCCTAAGACCCGCTTCCAATCCCATTGGCGGATATCTTTGGAAACAAACCATGTCGATGCCAACACCAAGCCAAAGAAACGACCATATCAACACCGGTTGGTGGACCAGCAAATAGGTTATAATGCGGGCCAATGAAAGGATACTAATACCTATCCCAATAATCAATGACAACAAGAAACTTCCATTTACCGACTTCCAAAAAGCCCCTATCTTCCCTTGCAACAACAGTTTCAGGTTGGACAGGTTGATGCTCTTTATCGAATCTAACAGTTCTTCATAAATCCCGACGATGAAAGCAATCGTTCCGCCGGAAACTCCTGGTACAACATCCGCTGCCCCCATGGCTATGCCTTTCAATGTAATGAAAGCATAATCTTTCCATCTTCTACCCATAATTTATCAATATGCTTTTCTGAAAAAAGGATAGCCAGGCACGGAACAATCCGCACCTGACTAATAGGATGTCATATTATTTGTTCTTAATCTTATTCCATGTATCCTTCAATGATACGGTACGGTTGAATATCAACTGACCCTCTTTGCTATCCGCATCCATAGTGAAATATCCGATACGTTGGAATTGGAAATAGGTTAGCGGCTTCTGGTCTGCTAAATATTCTTCCACGTAACAGTTCTTCAATACAGTCAATGATTCCGGATTGATCATCTTCTTCATTGCTTCCAATGCGGTCAAACCTTCACCTTGCAGCTTAGCCAACTCATCACGTGGGTTTTCAGCTGTCCAAAGACGGTCATACAAACGCACTTCTGCTGGCAAACAACGGGCACTGCTTACCCAATGCAATGTTCCCTTGACTTTGCGGTTGCTATCCGGCATTCCGCTTCTCGTATTTGGGTCATATTCGCAATATACCTCAACGACATTGCCATCAGCATCTTTCTTGCATCCGGTACATTTCACAATATAGGCATTCTTCAAACGAACCTCTTGTCCCGGTGTCATACGGAAGAATTTCTTCGGAGCATCTTCCATAAAGTCGTCTCGCTCCATCCAAAGTTCACGGCCGAAAGCGATTTGATGGGTTCCATCTTCCTGATTCTCCGGATTATTGACAGCCTCCATCATCTCTACTTTACCTTCTGGATAGTTGGTCACTATCAATTTCACCGGATCCAAGACTGCAGAGACACGGATGGCACGTGTGTTCAAGTCTTCACGGACTGCACTTTCCAACAGAGAGAACTCGTTCAGAGCATCGTATGTTGTATAACCGATTTTATCAACGAATTTACGGATGGACTCAGGTGAATAACCTCTACGACGGAATCCGCACAATGTCGGCATTCGCGGGTCATCCCAACCATCCACCAATCCTTCTTTCACCAAAATCAGCAAATTACGTTTACTCATCAACGTGTAATTCAAATTCAACTTGTTGAACTCTGTCTGGCGAGGACGATTGTCATCCAAATCCTTGCCCTCTTTCAGCCAGTCAATGAACAAATCATATAAAGGACGATGAGGTACAAATTCCAATGTACACAATGAATGGGTCACACCTTCAAAGAAGTCACTCTGTCCATGCGCAAAGTCATACATCGGATACACTTTCCATTTCGTACCAGTACGATGATGTGCAATCTTCAAGATTCGGTAAATAATCGGGTCACGGAAGTGCATATTGCTGCTTGCCATATCAATCTTGGCACGCAATGTCATGCTCCCCTCTTCAAACTCCCCGGCATTCATCCGCTGGAACAAGTCCAAGCTCTCTTCGATAGGACGATTGCGGTAAGGGCTCTCGATGCCCGGTTGCGTAGGCGTTCCCTTCTGCTGTGCGATCACTTCAGAGCTTTGTTCGTCCACGTAAGCCTTGCCTTCTTTGATAAGGCAAATGGCAAAATCATATAATTGTTGGAAATAGTCAGAAGCATAATAGACATTGCCCCAATGGAAACCTAACCATTTGATGTCCTCTTCAATAGCATCTACATATTCCATATCTTCCTTCACGGGATTGGTGTCATCGAAACGCAAGTTGCAAACGCCACCATGGCGTTCTGCAATCCCAAAATCCAAACAGATAGCTTTGGCATGTCCTATATGTAAATAGCCATTCGGCTCTGGAGGAAAACGTGTCTGAACACGTCCACCGTTTTTTCCTTCAGCCAAATCCTTTTCTACGGCTGCTTCAATGAAGTTCAAGCTTTTCTTGCTTTCCACTTCGTTAGTGTTGATTTCGCTCATATATTTCCTGTATTTCTTCTATAACGTACAAAGGTAATCATTTCTTACGGATAACAAGTAAATCATTTTATTTTTTGTCTTTTTCCAAATGGAAAGTGGCTTATCCAAAATTAAGTGATGTTCGGTAGGTTAAATATTTCAAACTTTCCCAATCGGCCATTAGGGAAATCATCCTATCTTAATGACCGATTGGAGATTATTCTTAATTAATAAATTGGTTTTTATTTCACTTTGAAAGGGACATAAACGGAAAACATCAAGTCAGAGAAATGACCTTGCCGTCCTTTCGTGTTCTTTTCATTGAAATGCTTCATGACATTCAGGCAACCGTATTGGTAAGAAATTCCTAATTCGCAACGGTTACTGACACGATAACCCACTTTTGCCATGACGTTCACATCAAAGGCGGCATCTGGACTTACATATAACGTCGGAGCAACTCCTACTCCAGCTGAGAATTTAGAGGATAGCCTATAGTTCCAACTCGCTGCCACGGATATCGGCATAAAGAACTGACTAAGGCTGCTGCCCTTTTCCCGTTTTGCATCATAATGGTAACCATCCGTGCTTGTGTATTTCCATGTATCCAAATCGCTGTTCATACCCTGTAAACCTAATGTGAAGTCCACATCAAAGAACGATTTTCGTTCGGGAAGGAAACGCAATCGGTATCCTAACATTCCACCTGCTTTTACCTTATTCTGATAACTATGTTGGATGAATTCCGATGAAGAGAAAGCAATCTTTTCATTGTCTTGCATTGGGAATCCAACACCGGCTCCAACCAATACTCCATGTTCCATCTGCTGAGCAAATGCCGGAATGCTCAGGAGAGTCATTAATAAACATAATAACTTTTTCATACTTTCTTTTATTTTAATCTAATCAACTGATTCATTTAATTCGTTTGTTACTACATCTGCATCTTCCGAGCAAGAGAAGAAAGAACAGGCCAATGCTGCTGTTAAAAAAATAATTTTTTTCATTTCAATAAAATTTTTAGTTGAAAGTTTTATGACTAATATTTGAATTCTCCCCAAATGGTATTACACCCATCAGATATAGATACAACACCTTCCTGGACAGATAATTCCTTTAACGACACAACCATAGGAATACCTTCTTCAGCCAAGACTTCCTGTTGGTAGACAAGATTGCCTCCTGCATCGGAAATGGATACAACTACATTCCCCAAATCTCTTACGAAATCTAATTGGAGATGACCATGGTCTTCTTCTATATTTCCCTTTATAGGACTTAAAGAGACAGACCTACCAGTTCCCCATATCCCTTTTAATTTTATTTCTTTACCATGAGCAAATGCTGTAGCTAACAACGATACAGCAAAAAACAATAGTAATTCTTTAAAAGTTTTCATTCTGTGTATTTTTATTTTCACTGCAAAAGTATGCTAAATAGTTGAAACCTCAAAAATAACAAGCTTTTAAAATTAAGACAAGACGATACTGATTATCAATACTATACACTTTTCCATTAAGACAAAATTAAGACTTTTAGGCATATATTCCTATGACTCATATATACTTAGACAACTATTAGAAAAATATTCATATAATGAAGTAATATCGTTTGAAACATTCAGTTTTTCCTTTATCCGTTGTCTATATTTGTAAACGCTATTAACAGATAATGACAATATAAGAGCTTCCTCTTTCGCATCGAATTTAAAAGGGAACAAATAACATAAATATCGCTCCTGTTCACTCAAAGAAACCTCAATTTGAGAGTGGACATAAGGATAGATAGAATCTATTAGGTCTATAATAGATTTCCAATCCTTAGGCGTTAAGGGGGGCCTTTTTTGATTTAGAGATATTGTAGATGCATACTTGCGTAGTTTTTTTGATACAGGAGCAGCATTTAAAAGCTGCTCTCTATACTTTGAAAGCAAGGATTTTAATTTCACAATTTCATATTCTTTCTTTTTAAGCATAAAATCTTCTCTTTCATGCTCTTTACCCTCAGTTTCTAAAATATTTATCTTATATGATAACTCTGACAATTGAGCGACATGGAGAGCTACGTCTTTTTGAAAATTATATATCTTTTTCTTTAGCCTTATCAATTTCTATTTTTGTTTTAATAAAATGACATATACTAATATAGTTACGCTTAATATAAGAATCAACAATAATAGCACAACAACTATTTTATATTTTTCTTTCTTTAATTGTATATTTTCCAAGGTGGCCTTCGTATGGTTATACCTCTTCTCCGACTCTATCAATTTTAATTCATTTTTTATTAGTAAATCAGAATAAGTAGTATCAACATATTGGCTTAAATAATCATATGCTTCTTTGTATTCACCTTCTGCATAAGCCAAAGTTGAATATTGGTATAAATTATCCACATGCGTGTAAGCATTAGTTGTAGGAATTTTTGCAGAATCCAAACAAGCTTGGGCTTCCTTTAATTTTCCACAATCCAAATATACTTGAAAAAGGGCAGAGTAACTTGGTGCTGAAGATTCTTTTGAATAAGCTATTGACTTCAATAAATATAACTCTGCTTCATGGAATTTTTTCTGTGATAAATAAACATTTCCTAAGCCGTTATAAACTATCGATAGACCTGTACTGTCTCCTATAAGAGACATAATAGAATCTGCGCAAAGAATATACAGGTATGCCATATCCAACGAGTCAGAAAAAGCATATTGTTTGCCCATATCGAAATAGGCATATGCCTCACTCTTCTTATTGTTGGCTTTCTTAAAATAAAGAGAAGCTTCATGAGATTTTTCTTTGGCTTCCATGTATGCATCTTGGTACTCATATACATCCGCCATATAGGTACAGATATACCCTGCCAAGTTAAATGCTGAATCCGACAGGGCAAGATGAAAGGCTTCCAAATAATGTTGCATGGCAAGGTCGGGTTTGGAATCATCCATGTTTGCCCTTCCCAAGTAAAGTTTCACTTGTGCCCGCTCGATATGTGAGCCATGGCGTTTAAAGTATCGGTCTGCCAAATCGAGTTGATACGTATAAGGAAGGGGCGTTGATAAGGAATCCGCCAACTTACCTACCAACATACACCAACGTGCCTCCTGTTTAGAACTCAACTCTTCCGGAAATTCCACACTGTCCAAAAGGGCATAGGCTTGTTGCGGATTCGATTCAAGCATAGATTCGGCTTGATTTATCAGAGAAACTTCTTTCTGATTATCGGGAGACGTACAACCCACCAGCAAACAAAGGAATAATAATATTAGGATTGATTTGATGTTTTCCATGACACTTCCACACTTTTCTTTCAACTCTGCAAAGAAAAGAATTATTTACCATGATTGCAAACTTCCGCAACCCAATTTCTGGATTTCAGCGACGGGCTATGGGCTATATGTCCACTACCTTTGGTTATCTTTACTTGTGTATGTAAAACATCTAATGTTTTGGAAAAACAAAGGGATGCTTGAGGGAAAAGGTCGGTTGTCACACGCCAAAGACCCGGGGCTATTTACCGGACGGACGTGACAGATTTTAATTCCGCCAACGGGTAAAACAATCCATATTTGGGTATTTCTGTTATTATTTATACATTTACACTCTAAACAAAAAAACAGAAGAAGATGATAAAGAAAACAGCCATTTTATGTTTGGCTCTCTCCTTTTCAACCTATATCTGGGCTGAAAATCCGTTGTTGAAAGGGCTGAAATCCATCAATATGGAGTCAGCGAAAGCCCACATCGGCTTTTTGGCTTCCGATGAACTAAAAGGGAGAGAAGCCGGGACTGCCGAAGGACGCATTGCAGGTCAATATATTGCAGCGAATCTACAATCTATGGGGATTGCCCCTTTGGGCGGTTCTTATTTCCATCCGTTCATTGCCGCTCATGCCGAACGCCAAGTAAGGAACGCAAGGTGGCAAGTCCATCCCGATTCCATTGCCCGCTTAGCACAAGGGACGCATCAAGAATTGGCTTTGAATAACGTGTTAGGGTTCATCCAAGGCAAACGGACGGACGAGTATGTCATTGTGGGTGCCCACTACGACCATTTGGGTTATGACGCGACGTTGGCAGGTGATGGAATCTATAACGGAGCAGACGACAATGCTTCCGGGGTTTCTGCCGTCCTTCAGATTGCACGGGCATTTGCCACTTCAGGTGTTCAACCGGAACGAACAGTCATCTTTGCGTTTTGGGATGGCGAAGAGAAGGGATTATTGGGTTCAAGGGCGTTTGTCCAATCTTTCAAATCCATCCAACAGGTCAAGGGCTATTTGAATTTCGACATGATAGGAAGGAATCACGATGAGAACAATCCGCAACAAGTGGTCTATTTCTATACGGAATCACATCCTTCGTTTGGCGATTGGCTTAAAGAGGATATCCAAAAATATCATTTGAACTTAAAACCGGATTATATGGCATGGGACAAACCTGTAAGCGGAAGTGACAATGCCACTTTTGCCCATTTGGATATTCCCATTATCTGGTATCATACCGATGGCCATCCTGATTACCACCAGCCCGGCGACCATGCTGATAAAATCAACTGGGAAAAGGTGGTGGATATAACCAAGGCTTCGTTCCTTAACATGTGGAACTTGGCCAACGAAGAGAAATATTAATCTTACAAACAGAAATGCACATGCGACACAAAGAGGTATTATATGCCTGCCTTTTCTCGTTGGGCGGATTCTTTTCCTGTTCTTCTCCCGATCAAGGCATAGAATCGGGATGGGTGCAATACACCAATCCCATGATAGGAACCGATTTTACAGGGAATACATATCCTGGAGCACAAGTTCCTTTTGGTATGGTACAACTAAGTCCGGACAACGGGCTTCCGGGATGGGACCGTATCTCCGGATATTTCTATCCGGATTCTACCATCGCTGGATTCAGCCACACCCACTTGTCTGGGACAGGAGCGGGGGATTTATATGACATTTCATTCATGCCGGTCACATGGCCTATCAAAGAGGCGGATTCTCCATTGGGGATTTATTCCACTTTCTCCCATAACGATGAAGCCGCTTCAGCCGGTTATTACAGGGTGCTCCTGAAAGATTATAATATCAATGTGGAATTGACAGCTACTGAGCGATGCGGCATTCAACGCTATACTTTCCCGGAAGCGAACTCTTCCATTATTCTTAATTTGAAGAAAGCCATGAACTGGGATTTCACCTTGGATACACACATCGAGGTGGTGGATTCCCGTACGATTCGTGGTTACCGCCATTCCATGGGCTGGTCTCCCGAACAACATGTCTACTTCCAAACCCGTTTCCCGTCCTTTCGATTCTTTTGAAATGGACACGTCTGCTATCATCACAATGGACAAAGGAAGAATCGGGACTGCTACTATCGCCCGTTTCAATTTCAACACACACAAAGACGAGGAGATTCTTGTCACTACGGCTCTTTCTGGTGTAAGTATGGAAGGGGCTGCCCTGAATATGGAAAAGGAAGCGCCCAAGGATGACTTTGATTATTATTACCAACAGGCTGTCAAGAAATGGGACAACCAGTTGGGGAAAATAGAGGTATCGTCTGAAGATGGCGACCTGAAAACTGTATTCTATACTGCGCTTTACCATGCCATGTTAGCTCCTACCTTATACTCGGATGTAGACGGCAAATACTTTGGTCCGGATGGTAAAATACACCAAGCAGAGGATTGGGACAACTATTCCACATTCTCCCTTTGGGATACATTCCGTGCTTCACACCCTTTGTTCACTTACATTGAGCCGGAGCGTGTCAACGATATGATCGAGTGCTTCCTTCACTTTTATGAACAGAGTGGCGCACTTCCTCTTTGGAACTTGTACGGATGGGAAACCAACATGATGATTGGCTATCATGCTGTGCCGGTCATTGTGGATGCCTACCTGAAAGGAGTCGGGAATTTCGATGCGGAGAAAGCATTAGAGGCTTGCATCGCTTCCGCCAACAGGGATGATTATCATGGAATCGGGTTTTACAAAACTCATGGATATGTTCCTTCTGACAAAGAGAACTGGTCTTTGTCTAAGACGATGGAATATGCTTACGACGATTATTGTATCGCCAAGATGGCTGAAGCCATGGGTAAAAGCGAGATAGCGGAAACATTCTATCGTCGTTCCCAGAATTATAAGAACACATTCAATCCTGCCTCATCATTCATGCAACCTCGCGATTCAAAGGGGAACTTCATGGATAATTACGACCCGGAAGAGTATATCGAAGATATCTGCGAAAGCAATGGATGGCAATATTATTGGTATGTTCCTCATGACATAGACGGATTGATTTCTTTGACAGGTGGTGTGGAACGTTTCGGAGAGCGTTTGGACAGCATGTTCACGTATGAACCGACAGACCGCACGAAATTACCGATATTCAGTACAGGCATGATTGGGCAATATGCACATGGCAACGAACCGGGACATCATATCATCTATCTGTTCAACCGGATTAATCAGCCTTGGAAGACTCAGAAGTATGCGGCTGAAGTGATGCGTTCTCTTTATACCAACGAACCTTCGGGCTTATGCGGGAACGAAGACTGTGGACAAATGTCTTCTTGGTATGTGTTCAGTGCTCTCGGTTTATCCGGTCGATCCGATCAGTGGCAGATATGAAATAGGTTCGCCTCTCTTCCCCGAAGCCAAACTTCATTTGGGAAATGGAAAGACCTTTACGATTATTGCACATAATGCAGGCGAGGAGAATCCATATATCCAATCGGTCCATGTGAACGGGAAACCTTATGACAAGAGTTATATCACTCATCAAATAATCGTGCAAGGCGATACCGTCAGCTTTGAAATGGGCAACCAGCCTGGTCCGGTCTGGTATAAGGATAACGATTGATAGAATACCTTAAAGGGGCTGCATCAAAAATCCATTTTGACACAGCCCCCTTTTTATGAATAAGCACCTTTCTTATTTGATACCCAATTTATCTTTGATCGCTTGAGGAATAGCGTCCTTGTGAACAACAATATTCATTGTCTTATATTTCACGAAAGCTTCAGAAGCATACCAAGTTCCTTGATATTTATTGTCAGTACCCCAAGAGTTCTTCACCATATAGAACTTCTTACCTGTCTGGTCTTTTGCGATACCGTAGATATGCATACCATGGTCATCAGTAGTTTCGTAGTTGTCATACGCTTTTTGGCGCATTTCCTGAGTTACTTCAATCTCTTGGCAAGGTTTGTTAATCATCTTTCTGATTTCAGCATCTTTTTCAGAAGAGCTCAAGCCTAACCAATGGTCCTGGTCTGAACCAGCACGTTCCATAGCTTTGATGTCCGGCATAACAGCGATACCATTACGAGTAAAGCCCTTTTCACTAACGTCTGAGCCCCAAGCGATAGAATAGCCTGTGTTGATTGCGTTTTCAAATACTTGCATCAAATCATCTATCGGCAAGTTATAAGAAAGTGACCAACGCCAGTTATCTTCCACTTCAATAGCAAATTCCTTATAGAATGGGTGGTGAGTGTAAGAAGTCAAAGATACATAATCATCCGGATTAAGGCCCAATTCAGCTGCAAAGCTCTTCGGAGTATATGTTTTGCCGTTGTATGTGAACTTTTCAGGAGCCACGCCTAAATAAGCATCCACAATTCCGTCATAACCTTTTTTCCATACCGGAGAAAGTTTGCGGTTCGGGTTCTTGACAACAGCATTCAAATATGCTTCCGTGAAAGAAGCAAGTTCTCCATGAACGTGCATATCTTCACCGTATTCCAAGCCTTTCATCTCTGCTTCCGGAACGATACCATAATCTTTCCAAGCCTGCAAAACATCATAGCAAGAACCTCCTTGGCCAAAATTCAATTTACCATGAAGACGGACATAGCGATCACCTTTCTCTTTGTAATTCTGGCTTACAATATACATTTCGGAAAGGTCATGTTCACCTTTACCCATGCGAATCAACTCTGATTCCAAGAATGAGAGTGTAGAGAAGCACCAGCAGGTACCTGTCCTGTTCTGATTTTTAACTGGAGTTACTTTCAACTCTTTTACCGGAGTAAATACATACCCTTCCTCTTCTACTGCTTTCTTTTTGTCTTTAGCATAGCCAGAAGAAATAGCACACATCAGTGCCAACGCTGATATAAACGTCCTTTTCATGATTAGTAAGTATAATAATGTTATTTGTTCATTATGCAAAAATATATAATCATTTCAAATATCACAACTTTTGCACAACTTTAATATGCACCAAAATTCAAAGAAAACCCTAATAAGAGATGAACATCCTCTGCATAAAGGTTCAGGATGGATATTAACAACAGGGGAATTCTTCTCCTCGTCCTCATTTTCCTTTCCGAATCTTCTTTAACCTATGTTCTTGGATAATGCCTTCCGAATATCATCGACAGGGACATTCCGCCTTTGCGCATAATCATCCAGCTGTTCTTGGTCTATATGTCCGACCATAAAGTAGGAACTTTGAGGATGGGCTAAAAACAATCCGCTGACAGATGCAGTGGGCAACATGGCTCCATTTTCGGTCAATTGGACTCCTATCTGTGAAAAATCCAACAGCTGGTTCAACGAATGGTTCAACAACTGGTCGGGCAAAGATGGATAACCAATAGCCGGACGAATACCTTGGAAGGGGACTTTGAATAGTTCTTCAGGCGTATAATGTTCTTCGGGAGCATATCCCCAAAACTCTTTACGAACTTTCTCATGGAGATACTCTGCGGTTGCCTCTGCCAAACGGTCGGTCAATGTCTGCAACAACATGGCTTTATAGGATTCGCCATCCTGCTCCAGCTTTTCTTTGAGGTATTGGCTGCTTGCTCCACCTGTAACGACAAACGCCCCTACATAATCCGTACGTCCTTCCGATTCCGGCATGACATAATCTGCCAATGCCTTATATTCTCCCTCCTTTTTCACCTGCTGACGCAAAGTAGGAATAATGGTTTGGCCTATTTTCAAATCATCCCCTATGCTTGCTGCCGGGAAGAAACCATAGATGGCACGGCAATATTCCGCCTTTATGTTTTGCAGGTATTCCAACATCTTGACAGCATCTTTATACAGTTGCATGGCCTCTACAGCTTTGGCACGCTCTTCTTCCGGGAAACCGGAGATCCAAGAGGCACGGCAAGCATCGCAACCATGTATTTTGCTTATCTCTTCAAACTTTCCGTTCAAACGCCAAGCGAGGAAGAAGAATGACCAATGTATATAAGGTATTATCTCTTCTATTGGAATGTATGCAAGCGTATGGACACCCATCTGACGAGGCTGGACAGGAGTGTATTGTTTCCAATCTATCTGAACGCCGTGGGAGCGGGCATAAGAGAGCGGAACCAACTCTTCATGGTTTCTCCATCGAGTCACGCAGTGTCTGGTACTCTTTGTCCAACTTTTCCACGAATGCGTCATGGGTAGCCGGATTCAACAACTTGGCTGCTATCAACGGATTTTGCGCTGCATCGGTCACATGGATAACAGGAGCGTCATAACGGGGTGCAATCTTAATGGCTGTATGCAGTTTGGATGTTGTTGCCCCACCAATCATGATAGGTGTATGCAATCCTGCTTTTCTCATCTCATCCGTCACATGCACCATCTCCTCCAATGACGGAGTAATCAAACCCGACAAACAGAGGATATCCGGTTGTTCCTCTTTTACAGTCTTTATGATGGTTTCTGCCGGCACCATCACGCCTAAGTCCACGACTTCATAATTGTTACATGCCAACACGATGGAAACTATATTCTTTCCAATATCATGCACATCGCCTTTGACTGTGGCAAATACCACCTTTCCAGCTTTGGCTGCACCAGCCGACTTTTTCTCTGCTTCAATGGCCGGTTGCAAAATAGCGACCGCCTTCTTCATCGTCCTGGCTGTCTTTACGACTTGGGGTAAAAACATTTTCCCTGCTCCAAACATCTCCCCGACCTTGTTCATGCCTCCCATCAAAGGACCGTCTATGATGTCAACTGCATGAGGATAGGTTTGTAATGCCTCTTGCAAGTCTTCCTCTAAGTATTCACCAAATCCTTTCACAAGCGCATACTCCAATCGTTCGTTGAGAGGCAAATTCCTCCAACTGTTTTGAGTCGTAGGTTCATGTCCCTGCTTCTCCGCATGGGCTTGTTGCGCATAAGCAATCAACTCATCTGCCGCTTCTGGCCTGCGGTATAAAATCACATCTTCCAACAATGAACGGAATGCCGGTTCTATATCTTCGTATTGTACGGAAGAAGAAGGATTGACAATTCCCATATCCATTCCCTTTGCTATAGCATGGTATAAACACAGCATGCATTGCTTCTCGTACATAATTATTCCCCCTGAATGAGAAGGAGAGATTGCTTACTCCTCCGCTCACTTTGGCTCCTGGCAAATTATTCTTTATCCAGTCAACGGCTTTGATAAAGTCCAATCCGTACCGGTTATGCTCCTCCATTCCGGTAGCTATTGCCAAGACATTGGGGTCAAAGATGATATCATGCGGATTAAAGCCTATTCCGCACAACAAACGATAGGCTCGCTCACAAACCTCTATTTTACGTTCGAATGTATCAGCTTGGCCTTTTTCATCAAAAGCCATTACCACCGTGGCAGCACCCAATTGTTTGATGCGGCGTGCATGTCTCAAAAATATCTCTTCACCCTCTTTCAACGAGATGGAGTTGACGATGCTCTTTCCTTGTATACACATCAATCCATTCTCAATGACATTCCAATTGGAGGAATCGATCATCACCGGGACTTTTGCTATGTCCGGCTCTGATGCAATCAAATTAAGGAATAGCTTCATCTCCTTGACTGCATCCAAAAGGCCGTCATCCATATTGATGTCTATCACCTGTGCTCCATCTTCAACCTGCTTGCGGGCTATTGTCAGCGCCTCTTCGTAGCTTCCCTCTTTGATCAAACGCAAGAACTTGCGGGATCCTGCCACATTGCAACGCTCTCCCACGTTGACAAAATTATTTTCCGGTTTGACTTCCAGCAATTCCAATCCTGAGAGCCATAAGCAATCCGGCTTCTTTACAGGCACATGTGGTTTCTTTCCCTTTGCCAATCCCGGAAATTTGGCAATATGGGCAGGTGTCGTACCACAACATCCTCCTATGACATTCACCAGTCCTTCGTCAATGAATGGTTTGACATGGACCGCCATCGTTTCCGGGGTTTCGTCATAAGCTCCTAAGCTGTTAGGCAATCCTGCATTGGGATAAGCACTGATATAATAAGGTGCATTGTGAGCCAACTCCTCCAAATAGGGTTTCATGTCGGCTGCCCCGAAGGAACAGTTCAAACCTACACTGACTATATGAGTATGTTGGACGGATGCCAAATGCCATCAATGTCTGTCCGGATAGCGTACGTCCTCCTTGAGCAGCCAAAGTCAAAGACAACATGATAGGAAGGTCTTTCCCCTTTTCCTCCAAGACGGTCTCAGCTGCTTCCAATCCCGCCTTTACGTTCAGCGTATCAAACGTAGTCTCGAATAGGATTATGTCAACACCTCCGTCCACCAATGCGGATATCTGCTCATGATACGCTTGATATAAATCCGGGTAAGTAACGGCCCTGAAAGCAGGGTTGCTCACATCCGGGCTCATGGAGGCTGTTTTATTCGTAGGACCGATAGATCCAGCCACCCATATCATACGTTCCGGGTGCTCCTTCATATAGGAATCCGCCAATTCACGGGAAAGGTGCGCTGCTGCCAAGTTCATCTCCTTGACATATTCCACCATGCCATAATCTTCCATGGATATGGCATTGGCATTAAAGTATTGGTTGTAAAAATATCTGCTCCGGCAT
>CP091733.1:2152500-2678994 GCA_022009975.1 Phocaeicola vulgatus
GCCGAAACGGCACCGGTTTGGGCTGTTCCGCGTTCGCTCGCCACTACTTGCGGAATCACTTTTGTTTTCTTCTCCTGCGGGTACTTAGATGTTTCAGTTCCCCGCGTTCGCCCCATTTGCATGGTGGCAGGCCTCCTGCCTGCCGGGTTGCCCCATTCGGAAATCCCGGGATCAAGGATTATTTGCATCTCCCCCGGGCTTTTCGCAGCTTATCACGTCCTTCATCGCCTCCGAGAGCCAAGGCATCCACCGTCTGCCCTTGCTTACTTTCTCTGTCACGGCACTTGCGCGCCGGATTGATATTTCTCAAGCTTGCTCTTCTCGTTACTTTATTGAATGTACAGCATGTCAAAGATCTTTCCGCCAAGTAACTGGTACTTTGGCTACTGTGGAGAATAACGGATTCGAACCGTTGACCCTCTGCGTGCAAAGCAGATGCTCTAGCCAGCTGAGCTAATCCCCCAAGGATGCGGTGCGTACGGGACTCGAACCCGTGACCCCATGCGTGACAGGCATGTATTCTAACCAGCTGAACTAACGCACCTTGTTGATTTTGATTTGTTTGGTAGTCCCAGGCAGAGTTGAACTGCCGACCTCTACATTATCAGTGTAGCGCTCTAACCAACTGAGCTATAGGACTGTCAACTTTGCCGGGATGGTACCCAGCTTCATCTTTCTCTTTTTACCTTTATATGTTTCCATATCCAACGGGTACAAGCGGGAAGCCATACTGCCGTTACCCAAGCCCGAGGGGAACCTTCGCGCTCCAGAAAGGAGGTGTTCCAGCCGCACCTTCCGGTACGGCTACCTTGTTACGACTTAGCCCCAGTCACCAGTTTTACCCTAGGCCGATCCTCGCGGTTACGGACTTCAGGCACCCCCGGCTCCCATGGCTTGACGGGCGGTGTGTACAAGGCCCGGGAACGTATTCACCGCGCCATGGCTGATGCGCGATTACTAGCGAATCCAGCTTCACGGAGTCGGGTTGCAGACTCCGATCCGAACTGAGACGTGGTTTGGGGATTTGCTCCTTGTCGCCAAGTCGCCGCCCTTTGTCCACGCCATTGTAACACGTGTGTCGCCCCGGATGTAAGGGCCGTGCTGATTTGACGTCATCCCCGCCTTCCTCGCAGCTTACGCTGGCAGTCCCGCCAGAGTCCTCAGCATTACCTGCTAGTAACTGGCGGCAGGGGTTGCGCTCGTTATGGCACTTAAGCCGACACCTCACGGCACGAGCTGACGACAACCATGCAGCACCTCGCAGGAGGCCATTGCTGGAAAGGGCGTTTCCACCCCCGTCCCCCTGCGTTCAAACCCGGGTAAGGTTCCTCGCGTATCATCGAATTAAACCACATGTTCCTCCGCTTGTGCGGGCGGCCCCCGTCAATTCCTTTGAGTTTCACCGTTGCCGGCGTACTCCCCAGGTGGATTACTTAACGCTTTCGCTGTGGAGCTTACACTGTATCGCAAACTCCTAGTAATCATCGTTTACTGCGTGGACTACCAGGGTATCTAATCCTGTTTGATACCCACGCTTTCGTGCTTCAGTGTCAGTCATGGCTTGGCAAGCTGCCTTCGCAATCGGGGTTCTGCGTGATATCTATGCATTTCACCGCTACACCACGCATTCCGCCTGCCTCAATCATACTCAAGCCGGCCAGTTTCAACGGCAGTCCAATGGTTGAGCCACTGGATTTCACCGCTGACTTAATCGGCGACCTACGCACCCTTTAAACCCAATAAATCCGGATAACGCTCGCATCCTCCGTATTACCGCGGCTGCTGGCACGGAGTTAGCCGATGCTTATTCGTACGGTACATGCAAACGGGGACGCATCCCCGACTTTATTCCCGCACAAAAGAAGTTTACAATCCATAGGACCTTCATCCTCCACGCGACTTGGCTGGTTCAGCCTCCCGGCCATTGACCAATATTCCTCACTGCTGCCTCCCGTAGGAGTTTGGTCCGTGTCTCAGTACCAATGTGGGGGACCTTCCTCTCAGAACCCCTATCCATCGTCGGTTTGGTGGGCCGTTACCCCGCCAACTGCCTAATGGAACGCATGCCTATCTATCAGCGATGAATCTTTAACAAATATCCCCATGCGGGACCCCTGTTTTATGCGGTATTAGTCCGACTTTCGCCGGGTTATCCCCCTCTGATAGGCAAGTTGCATACGCGTTACTCACCCGTGCGCCGGTCGCCGGCAATGTGTTGCCACACCCCGCTGCCCCTCGACTTGCATGTGTTAAGCCTGTCGCTAGCGTTCATCCTGAGCCAGGATCAAACTCTTCGTTGTTGATTTGTTTTATGTCTTCAGCCCAAGATTCCCTTTTTATTAGAGCTTAAGTATTTTTTTGACGGTATGTCTTCTTTAATACTTGTACTACTCGTTGTATATGTAAATCTTTCAAAGAACTTCTCTCGATTTTATTGAGAGTTGCGGGTGCAAAGGTAAGGACTTTTTCTTTTATCTTCCAAATTTTTTCCGGAAGTTTTTTTCATTCTTTTTTTGTTGACCGCATCTCTCTCGATTGCGGATGCAAAGGTAGGTGGTTTTTATTTATTGACCAAATGTTTTTGCGATTATTTTTTTGAAATATTTTTCAGTATTTTGTTTTTTTATTGGTTTCCAATGATTTAGTCGTTGGTGTTTTTCCTACAAGAGTGTCCCTTACTTTTGGCTTGACCCAAAAGTAAGCAAAAGCTCAAGGCTTACGCTGCTGGCCTACTCCGTTCATTGCGTTCGCTGTGCGCGCCTAAAGCCGTTCGCTCCGCTCACTTCGACGGCGCTCCGGACGCTCTCTCCATTCTCTCCGTTTTACGGCCACCAGCGAATGCCGGGCTTTTCTTCCTTTCTGCCTTCTTTGCTTCTTCCACACCGGCTTCCGCTTCGCTTAGCCTTCCTTCTTCTTTGCCTCCGCTTTCTCGAACTACTGAGATTTGTCGTTGTATAATACTTATTATAATGGGTTTTCTGTGTCTGAGCATTTCCATGCTATTATAATAGCGTTTAAATGGTGTTTTAATGCCGTTTAAATGGTGTTTTAATGCCGTTTAAATGGTGTTTAAACAGGAGGCGTTTTTTCGATGGTTTGACCTCTTTCCCAAAAGGTAGTATGCTTTTTGGAAAGAGGTAGTATGCTTTTGAAAAAGGTCGTATGCTTTTTGGAAAAGGGTCGTATGCTTTGTTTTGGGATGAGTTGAGATGAAAAATATGGCAACTGTAATTCTGTGTATTCTTTATAGCTATTAGAAAAAGAGAAGGGACGCTGCAAACTCACGTTTGTATGCATCCCTTGCTTAAGTGTCAGTAAAAAACACATTAAAAATTGATGGAAAAATTTACTTCACACCGGTTCTGGTATCCCACCACATTTTATCACCCCAAGTATTATCTACAATACCAGAAGTTACTGCTCCTATGTTTTCTTTGTTGTAAACATACTCGTTATTTGGGTAAGGCATGCGGAAGGGGACATCTGTATGCTCATTGCCGAATAAACAGAATTTGCCTGGATATTCTCCAGAAGTCTGGATTTCTTTCGGATATCCTGTACGACGGTACAAAGACCATGCTTCTTTGTCTTCCTTGAACAGGGCTACCCATTCTTCCATATAGATGCGTTCTAATGTATTGTCAAATTTTCCTTTGCCTGCCAAGTATTTGTCGGCTTCGGCTGATTCGATACCATTGTCATCCATTGAGATGCGGACAGCCTTTTCGTATGCATCCTTGGCTGAGATTCCTACGTTCCAACCTCTTTGTGCGGCTTCTGCCAAGATGAAGTAGTTTTCACATGACTTCAAGAACGGTGTGAAACCGGCTGCTTCGTTACGGTACATGGATCCCACACGGGAGATGGTTGTCAGGTTGGCAGGTGCGGATAATGCGCCGTTCTCATATCCTCTGTATTGGCCGTCAGAAGCTGCAGGCTTCATGATTGAGGAGATACGAGGGTCTTCCATCTTTGTCATGTGTGCCACGAATATGTTACTCATACCGTAGTCGTCACGAGACAATGCGTTGTCATACCATGGTTCGTTGTACGGTTTGGATCCTTGCCAGTAGAAATAGGCATTGTCTGCACTGCTGTCCAAGATTGGATATTTGCTCAAGTTCTGGCCGATTTCTTCGATGGTGCTCTTTGCCAAATCCGGAGCTACGTTCACGATACGCATCGCTGTGCGCAAACGGAGAGAGTTACAGAACTTCTGCCATAATGCTATTTTACCATTGAACAAGAAGTCTCCATTTCCTAAAGCGTCGCTACCTAAACCTGCTGACATTTCATCTGCGACAGCTTTCAGCTCGCTCAAGATAGCCGGGTAGATATCCGCCTGGCGGTCATATTTCGGTTTGATGATGCCTTCAGCCACTTTGTTGGCTTCTGTGAAAGGAATGTCACCAAACTCATCCGTAGTGGTCAACCACAAATATTGGCTCCAGATGCGGGCAGCCCAACGGATGTTCTTCAACTCAGACGCAGACGATTCCGTGTTGGCCAAGATGTCGTTCATCAACTCGATACCATTGTAACAGTTATAGAACTTGTTGCCATACGTATTGTTGGTCGGGATGTAGTTATAGTTATCCATATACTGGATTTTCACCTGGTAACCAGCCCATGCTTCCGTAGCGTCATAACCACCCTCTCTCGATGCTTTTTCACGGATGGAATAGCCCAAGATATTGCTCGGTTCACCTTTAGGAAGCGCATCCGGGTCGGTGTTGATATTTTCAAAATCACTTGTACAGCCTCCAAGCACTAAAGTGAACAGTAAAGAGGCGAATGCCGATTTTTTTAATATGTTATTCATCATGATTTCTACCTATTTTAATGATTAAAATGTCAAGTTAAGTTTCAAACCGAAGCTACGAGATGAAGGAACAGCAGCCTGTTCAAAACCGATACCACGGCTATCGCTGGATACACCACCTGTTTCCGGATCCAAACGCATCGTGTTAGAACTATGTACCCACATCAACCATAGGTTCGTACCAATCAAGGATACGGAAGCGTTGCTGATGTAACGTGTCTTTGCAATCAACTCTTTCGGGAAGTTGTAAGAGATATAGGCTTCACGCAGTTTCAAGTAAGAACCATCGAATACATAATACTCGCTTACATCTGCCTTGAACCAAGAATAAGCATCTGTCTTGATGGTGTTGGTTACCCATTTGCCGCTCGCATCCTGCATAACCACTTTTTCATTCTTCAACACATCCACACCACCTACGATGTCACGTTCACGGATGCCGTTTTCAGCTGTCACGTTAGCAACACCGGCTGTATAGGAGTGGGCCATTGTCTGTGACCAGATATCACCACCGATTCTCAAATCCAACAAGAAACCGAAGCCCCAGTTCTTGATGTTGAAGTCATGACGCCAGTTCATCATGAAGTCAGGAGTGACGTTACCGATTCTCTGTGCGCTCTTGCTTCTCAACAAACCATTGGAATTGACCTTGACAGCTCCGATTTGGTCGGCTGTAGCCAAACCGTTTTTCACATCAGCCTCGTCTACTCGGTCGAAACCAGGACCTACCAATTCGCCCCACTTTTCACCTTCGATAGCCTGGGTAGCGATACCCCATGTCCAACCCATGCCATATTCTTTCAAACCTGGATAAAGTTCAACGACTTTACTTCTATCCTTAGAGAAGTTCAATGTAGAGCTCCAGTTGAGTCCATCTTTGCTTTCGAGGATGTCACCTCTTACCTGCAATTCAATACCTTTGTTCTCAATCTTACCGGCATTGATCAACAAAGAGCTGTAACCACTTGAATAAGGAATTCTAACGTTCAAGATCTGGTCGGTAGTTGTCTTGTGGTAATATGCCAAGTCGAAGTGCAAACGATCATGCAAGAAACCAAACTCGGTTCCCAATTCCCAAGTCTTGATGCTTTCCGGTTTCAAGTCCGGGTTAGGATAAACCGTACTCTTATAAATCTGTGCCACGCCATTGAAAGCATCGGTTGCAGCATAGTAGTATGCGCGGTTACGATAAGGAGAAGTGGCACTACCGATTTCCGCCCAACCTGCACGCAGTTTCCAGAATGAGAGGTAGCTACCGTCACCTTTCAACGCTGGCAAAGATTCTGTTACAATCCAGCTGGCACTTGCGGATGGATAGAAGAAGGCATCCTTGATGGTTGAATCCCAGTCATTACGGGCACTCAAGTCCACATATAACTGGTTTCTCCAACCGATGGAAGCATTGCCATATACGGAATTGGAACGACGGTGTGAGTGATCCATGTAGTTGTATGCCGCACCATCTTTATTGGCGATGGTATATACACCCGGGATAGTCAATGCGGTTGCACCGATTCTTGCATCTTCCCAAGATAGGTCACGGTAGTTGGCACCCGCCATGGCAGTGATGTTGAAGTCACCGAATGTCTTGTTGAAGCTGGCGATGAAGTCCAAGTTCAACTCGGTGTTCTTTGTATTGATTTGAGTGAAGCCACCTTTTGTCCAATCGGACCTATCAATATAGTGACGTTCAAAAGACTGTGAATTATAGTAATCGACACCGGCACGGCCTTCGAACTTCAAGAATTCAAAAGGCTGGTAATACAACGATGTCTTTCCGAAAATACGGTCACGTTGGTAACTGTTCGTATTTTCATTCACGTTGAAATACGGGTTCATGTGGTAATTCGTATTCCAGTTATAATAGGTATAGTTGCCATTCGCATCCTTCTGGTCCCAATTCTCCTTCAAAGTCTTCATGTTGATTTGGCGACCGGACCAAGCGAACAAAGAGTTGATCGGGTTGTTTCCACCGTAACCCTGTGCTACCAAGTTATCGCTCTGTGTCCTTGTGTAGCTTGCGCTCATGTCGTAAGAGATATAGTTGTTCAACTTGAAGAAGGAGTTCAATTGGGCAGAATATCTCTTCTGGTCTGTATTAGGAACCGTACCTTTCTGGTCACGATAAGAGATAGAAGCACGAGTAGTGGACTTCTCTGAGTTCGCTGACAATGAGATGGTATGGTTCATGGAGTAACCTGTCTGGAAGAAATCCTTGATGTTGTTTGGACGGGAAACCCAAGGTGCCTTCTGTCCGTTGCTGTCATATTGAACCAAGTTCAAGCCTGCATCCAAGCGAGGTCCCCAAGATTCATCATAGAAGTCATTGATACCGTTTGTACCGTCTACCCAGTTGAAACCATACTGCTCGGCATATTCCTGGTAACTCAAATCCGGAGCGTTCTGTTTCCAATGCCATTCGTCACCGTTGTTACCTTGTC
The DNA here is from genome assembly GCA_022009975.1 of Phocaeicola vulgatus. GTDB lineage: Bacteria > Bacteroidota > Bacteroidia > Bacteroidales > Tannerellaceae > Parabacteroides. Next base: position 2,159,764 of record CP091733.1, read on the forward strand.
CGTATGAGTTCTGCAATTTAGGAACGGTAGAGATGCGGTCGATTGTGAAGTTGCCATCGTAGGAAACCTTTACTCCGCTGCCCTTCTTGCCCGATTTGGTTGTAATCAAGATAACACCGTTACCAGCACGCATACCATAAAGTGCGGCAGAACCTCCTTTCAATACCGTCATGGATTCGATGTCTTCCGGGTTGATATCATTCAAACCTGAACCGTAGTCCACACCGTTATAGGTGTTATCACCAGAACGCTGTGTATCATTGGCAATAGGCACACCATCCAACACGATCAACGGCTGTTGGTCAGCTGCCAAAGATGAGTTACCGCGGACAGATATACGGGAAGAAGCACCGACGCTACCACCGAACTGGTTGACCTGCACACCGGCTACTTTACCGGACAATGCACCCGTCACGTTGATTTGGCCTGCTTTCGTCAATTCCTCAGAACCTACTTCCTGGATGGCATAACCCAATGACTTCTTTTCACGGGAGATACCCATTGCCGTTACGACAACTTCATCCAATGCGTGGGAGTCTGATTCCAATTTGATGTTCATTACAGCTGTAATAGGAATTTCTCTACCTTTCAATCCCACGTAAGATACCATTACACTCTTGGCATCGTTTGGAACATCCAATGAGAATTTTCCATCGAAGTCGGTGATGGTACCGATTGTTGTACCCTTAACTACAATAGCCGCACCAATTACCGGCTGATTGTCCTCGGCAGAGATAACCTGCCCCGTCACTTTCTTAGTCTGTGCGGTAGCTAAACCTATGCTGGACGCTACGCAGACCATTAATAAGCCAAACTTATCCATAGACATTATTATTTTCATTAGTTATACTTCAGTAGGGTCAGTACTATTGCCGCGTCCAATATCCTTCAACCTGCGGAGTATAATGTTAGTAATTTTCCTTTTCACCATTTGTTTAAAACAACTGTAGAGTTTTTAGCGAACTCTAAAATTTATGACACTTAATTTCCCATCTTTAATCCTTAATTTTTCTTTCTTTTAAGTACCGATATGGTAATTTACTTTTCAATATCATAAACTTTGTACACCGCAAAAATAAATATGATTTTTCATTCTACAAATATTTATGCCTATTTTTTTCAATAAAAAAATTGAATTTTTGCTGTTTATAGTTTCATTTCGTAAGCAAATGGTTAACCTAACGACCCTTTTGGAATATACAAACTTTTCACATTGGAAATAACTATTATTTGCAATTTTAAGGTTATAAAAACAGAGGTAAGAAGGCAAAAACTGCCATTTCGTTGCTCTTGCATCCTGTTTTAACTAAAAAATCTTCCTGCTCTTCCTTGGTAAATGGACAAATCGGGTGTTTTTGTTTCTATTTGTCAAGATTGGGTCGTCTAGAAGGGATGGTTGCTTTCATTTATCTTGTTTTAATGGATAATTCGGTTCTTATTGCTTATTTCTGTTTGATTGGGAGCGGAGGTTCCCTTACTTTTGGCTTGACCCAAAAGTAACCAAAAAGTCAAGGCTTACGCTGCTGGCCTACTCCGTTCATTGCGTTCGCTGTGCGCGCCTAAAGCCGTTCGCTCCGCTCACTTCGACGGCGCTCCGGACGCTCTCTCCATTCTCTCCGTTTTACGGCCACCAGCGAATGCCGGGTTTCTCTTCCGCTTCGCCTCGCCTTTCTTTTTCCTTTCTACATCACCCACTCTATCCAGTTCTCTGGAGTAATGATTGCGGTCTCTTTTACGTCATAGGCTGTCAGGAATGAGGAGGGGAATTGGGTGCTTGCCCTTTTGGGATTCCATTTCATCTCAAAGAGGGTGAATTGGCCGTCGCACTCCTCTATGTAATCTATCTCTTGCTGCAATGTCGTGCGCCAGAAATAGCTGTTGGCATAGCGCATTGAATAGTGGTTGGCTTTGATGCGCTCGCTGATGATGAAGTTCTCCCACAAGGATCCTGTGTCTTGGCGCAGGGACAAGGGGGCGAAGTTCTGGAGGATGGCGTTGCGTATGCCGTTATCATAAAAGTATATTTTCTTTCCTTTCTTCAACTCGGTACGCAGGTTGCGGTTGAATCCGTTCAGGCGGAATACGATATAGCATTTCTCTAACAGGTCGATGTATTTCTCCACGGTCTTGTTGTCCGTTCCTATGGTCTGGGCAAGCTCGTTATAAGACACTTCACTGCATACTTGCAGGGCAAGGGCGGTGAGGAGTTTGCCTAATAACACGGGGCGGCGGACGCTCTCAAGCGAAAGGAGGTCCTTATAGAGGTAACTGCCGGCAAGGTTCATTAGCAGCTCTTTGGCATCTTCGGCATGGTTCACGATATCTGGATACGAACCATATATAAGCCGTTGCTCGAGTGTCTGCTTTACCCCCAAGAGTCCTTGGCTTTCCATTATCTCCGCTGTGGAGATGGGATAAAGGTGGTACTCGAACTTGCGCCCGGTGAGTGGTTCATTGAGCCTGTCTTGCAATTCAAAGGAGGATGAGCCGGTGACTAACAACTGCACACCGGGGAAATTGTCGGTGATGCGCTTCATGGTCATTCCGATATTCTCTACCCGCTGCGCTTCGTCTATCACCACTATCTTATTATCGGCTATGAGGAGGCGTAGTTCCGGCGTGTTCACGTTTGTGAGCATGTCGCGCACTTCCGGCTCGTCGCAATTCAACTGCAAGGTCTTGCACCCTTGTTTCTCAAGGATCATTCTGAAGAGCGTACTTTTGCCTACTTGCCGTGCCCCTATGACGATGATTGCTTTTCCGGCAAACATTCGGGCTTCTATCGTTTTCTGAAGTTGTCGTATTATCATGGATATTTCTCCTATTTCTCCCCACAAAGATAAAGAAAAGGGGCGGTAATCCCAAAATTCTATATGATTTTTGGGATTATAATCCTAAAAGTTATAGGGAATTTTGGGATTTGCCCCTTTGGCGTCTTCCCGGCTTCTTTTTTGCAAACTGTACTTATTCAAGCCTGACGCTCGTTTTTGCCACTAATGGTTCATGCTGGCGGCGGTCCAAAACGGTTGTCGCCTTCGCCTTCCTTTATTGTCAATATCAGGAACCAGATGGATCCAATCAGTGGTACTAAATTGATGAATATCCATCCTCCGCCTTTGCCTATGTCGTGCATCCGGCGTACCGACACTGCCAATGAGGGCAGAAGCAGTCCTAACATGATGATGGCGTTAAGACCCATAATGATGTAGTAGGCTATCGACAGCGCACCGAGGAGGTTCTGCAGGAGGGTAAAGATGAGGTTGATCATGAACACAACCAATACATATTTCCAAAATTCCCCCCGGCTTGCCCGGCCTGTAAACTGGGCATACTTGCCTGATACTACTTCCCTGAAATTTGATAAAATTGTTCCCATAAGCGTTTTATTTAAGTGATTTATGAAACAGTTGGTTATTTGACTGTTAATCTGATTATCTTATACTGCCATCTTCTTTCATACATTGTTTGCACGAAATTAACTTTGATAGCCCTTAACAGTTAGTAATATTTGACCAAAATATAGGAGAATATAACCTTTTTTATTCCGTGGATTAGGACAATCGCATCGCTTTTCAAGGTTAATAGTTTTATTACCACACAATTACATATCCTATTCGGACCAACGGTCACGACTTTGGGAAAACAAAAGAAGATGGCATACAAGGGAATGATTATCAACCGCCTTCGTATGCCATCTCGCTTATTTATATATAGTTACGGTATATTCCCTATTCAAGAGGGTAATGGATGGTATAACATCATTTAGATGCATAAATAAAAAAGTCTCCAATTTTCGTTGGATCACTTACTAGCTTAAAACTAATTTCAGCCGTAACAGCACTAGAATGCTTATTTTTAACCGTAATCTGATATACATCTAAAAATAGTTGCGATTCTGAGGACTTCATACTCTTGATTTCAATAGCATCAAATATGTCTTCATCTTTCTTTACTTGAATAAAATATTTAATCCTCCCACCTGTCGTTTTACTACCTATAGCCTTCCATTCACCTCCATACTTAATCTTAAGATACAGAACGTCTCCTTTTTTCACATCATCGTAATGATAGCCAATGGGTTTATACTCACCGTTAATATGTTTTGCAATGTACAACTGCAACCTGTTTTCAAAATTAGCATCCGTCACTTCAAATTCATATCTGCTTTTCTCTAACTCATAATAAGAAGGAAGTTTAATATTCAAGAAGGTAGAACCTTTACTACTAGCACCCAAAATGATGCCATTTTTATCTATGGTACTGTAAGGAAAGAGTATGTTGCTATCATCAACCGTAAATTTGGCTTCATCAGAACCGGAAAACTTAATTTCTTTTCCATCTTCACCGAAAATTTTAACAACTATTGCGTCTGTGCGTCGTTCCAGGTTAAACTTTGGAGGTAATACTTTATAAGAACCATCATTCGTCTTATATTTGACCACTGCCCTCTTGATTTCATTTCCATCTACATACTTTCGCCACATACTTGCCTCTGAGCCAAACGGCCCCTTTATCGTAACTTTCTGCCCAGGATTCAAGCCCTTAGAAATAATCCCGCGCGTATATTGTGGTCTTACTTTTGTTAGCAATACAAAATGTATTATAGGTTGTGCCAAAAATACCCCAAGCCGTCAGTTTTTTGGTAGATGAATCATATTTATATGATGGATCATCAAAACCTCCAAACATGGGATCCCATCCCGGATCTAAGAATTGTGTTAAAGCAATCCAAGGTTGCACATATGCACCATAATCCGTTTTTTGAACTAAAGTCCAACCTGGTTCCACATCCTCTACAACTAATTTAGAAACCACGCGCTCGTTCAAATTTATAGTAAACACAAGTTTATCGCCAGCCCATTCATACTTGCCTTTTTTTGTACAGACAACATCTCCATGCGTTTCACCTTTAATCTTGCCACCTTTTCGCGTCCAATTCTTGCCTTCGGTGCAATAGATAGCTGTCAGCGTGCCCGATGAGGCAGAGAACGAATTATTTAAATCGCCACCCAGCCATGAGTCAAAACGCCATTCACCCGCACCTTTATAGGTCAGCGTAAATGAATTGTCCTCCGAACCGACGCACATATAAATAATGTCACCATACTCCCAAGAACCGCCATCAGTCAGCTTGGTGGCAGGTTTTTCACCTTCATAGCCCGATAGTGTCGCATTGACCTCTATCTTCACCTTTGAAAAGTCTCTCGGCTGATCCTTTTCCAACTCGTCTGCCGTACAACCAAACAACATGCCCGCAAACAGACAAGCCAAAATACTGTATATATAATATATCTTCTTCATAACACGTTCGTTTTTATTCTGTTACCATCTTCCTATATCTTCATAACCCTCAGCAGAAATATTATCTTCGGGTTTCTCAACTGTCACCACACATGAAGCTGTCTTGTTGCCATCCTCGGTTGTTACCGTAATGATTGCCGTGCCTGATTTTAAAGCACCGACCAAGCCGCTCTGGTCCACATCCGCCACACTACTGTCGCTCGATTCCCACTTCACGTTCTGGTTCGTTGCATCCGCAGGGGAAATAGTCGCTTTAAGCTGGAAAGCCTCTTTCACTTTCATCGACAAGGAAGTCCTGTTCAGCGTAACGCCTGCAACGGCAACCTTATCTGCCTTCACCGTTACCGTACAAGTAGCCGTCTTGTTGCCATCCTCGGTCGTTACCGTGATGGTCGCCGTGCCCGCCTTGACAGCAACAACCAAACCCTCTTGGTCCACATCTGCCACGTTGCTGTTGCTTGATTTCCATGTCACATTCTGGTTCGTTGCGTTAATAGGAGAAACGGTAGCTTTAAGCTGGTAAGAATCCCCTTCGGTCAACGACAGAGAAGTCGAATTCAACTTCACACCTATTACTGCCACCTTGTCCTCTTTCACAGTAATGGCACAAGTGGCTGTTTCTTGCCATCTTCCGTCGTTACCGTGATGGTTGCTTTGCCTGCTTTGACAGCAGCGACCAAACCCTCTTGGTCCACATCTGCCACGTTACTGTCGCTCGATTTCCATGTCACCTTCTGGTTGGTCGCATCTTTCGGGGAAATGGTTGCCACAAGCTTAAACGAACCACCGACTGTCATCGAAAGCTCCGTCTTGTTCAGCGTCACGCCCGTTACTGCCACCTTGTCCTCTTTTACAGTAATGGTACAAGTGGCTGTTTCTTGCCATCTTCCGTCGTTACCGTAATCTTCGCCACGCCAGCCTTGACCGCAGTCACCTTGCCGTTCTCATCGACCGTGGCGATATCCGTCTTGTCAGATTTCCAAGCCACCTTCTTGTTGGTTGCACCTTCCGGAGTGACTGTTGCCACCAAAGTCACCGTGCCGCCAACCGCCAATGTATGATCCGTCTTATCCAACTTCACTCCCGTCACAGCCACCTTTTCCGCCTTGACCGTCACCTTACAAGTAGCCGTTTTACCGCCATCCTCACTCTTGACCGTCACCAGTGCCTCGCCCGCCTTATGCGCAGTCACGACACCTTGCCCGTCAACAGAAGCGACATCCGTCTTGTTGGAACTCCAAGTCACCCGTTTATTCGTAGCATTTTCCGGTGCGACGACCACCTTCAAAGTCTCCTTCGCACCCACCATCAGCGATACTTCTTTCACATTCAATGTAACTCCCGTCACTTTCACGACCTGCGGAGTCACAGGGGAATCATCGTCGGAACAAGCCATCACAAAAAAGGCAAGTCCGAGGAATGCAATAAGTTTCATTAATTTTCTCATACGGTTATCTCCTTTCATACGTTAATTTAGGGCAAAGTTAACTTTAATACAACTTAACAGTTAGTAATATCCAACCAAATAACAGGAAAAAAACAAACATTTTTCATTTCAAAGAATAGGATTATTTTATCACTTTTTAAAGATTAACCCATTTATTACCATATAATTATCAATCCTATTCTTTTTTCATCCGGGCAACACTATTTTCAGCAGCCAACGATACTTTTAATCGGATAACGACATTTTAGCTTCTCACAATAATGATATTTTAGCTTCTCACTTAGGTGAAAAGGTAAATTATCGGATACATAAACACCATTCGGTGAATATTCACCGTATTCACCGAAAAATATCGGTGAATAATTTGCCTAATCACCGAATGGTAGCTATTAAGGAAAGCCGAAGAAGGTGGGCGTAGTACAAACTATGTCTTGATAGAAAATCCTTAGAGTCTGCGATTGATGTGCGATCCCTAATTTAATCCGGAGCCTCTAAATAATTCCGAAATCTTTCAGTTGTTTTCTGTTGATTGTTGGACTCTCTTTTACTGTATCTATGATAAGTCTCATCACCTCTGTATCAGAGATTTCACCTCTGTAAGTATCCTTGCTAAACTTTGTCCTTTTAGCAACAATGATTTTAGAGCAATTTACGAATGAATTATGTTGTAGGAAAGGACATTGTTTAACAGTTATAGGCAACTGGTAGTCTGTTACGGTAGATGGTAAATTATAGTTTATTTTAGAATTTATCACCAAGCCTCCTATCACATTTCCTTCTTTGTCAAATCCAAGAACGATGAAGAATTTATTGCGTGAGGCATCATCGTTCTTGGGCGTTATGCCATTAGAAGGGTCAAGATTCAGCAAATAGACATCACCAACATTAATACTTGATTGTGCAAGTTCATTTGCCGCATTTCCAAGTAAATCACCTATATTTGTCATGTCAAAGCCGCTTCTATAGCAAGGTTTTCCTTTATATATTCTATCATGTCTTCAGATGCCATCGCATCTTTAGCTATGCCGACAATGCTCATGACTTTACGTCCCGGTTGCTTATAGGCACGACTCCACTCTTCGCCATGCGATTTTGCACGTAACACCCCATAAGGGAGATTCCCGTTTTCTGCTATAGAGTGGTCTAACGCTTCAATATCTGCTTTTGAAAGATAATCAGAGTCAGCATTGCGCTTTGCTTCCAACATATAATAAGCGTCATCTGCACCTTTCGATACAGTCTTTTCAAGCATATCTTTCAACTCTTTATCGCAATGAGCGTCTCTTTTACACAATCATATAAGATTGAAGGAACAGGACCATCAGGCAATGCACAGAACTCGTCAGAAACCATAGGAAATCCGTATTTTGCCAAATGTGCACTATTGGCAAAATATATAATCTTGAACATGTGGTAATAATCCAATCCCTTTGTCTTATTCAAGATGTAAAGAATAATCTCTATAAGTTTTTGCTTGTCAAACTGTGTCATATTAATCCCCTTTGAATTACAAAGATAATCCATATACGCTATATAACAACCTGTTAGCTTCCTTTTAACTGATTCAACGTCCATATTTAACACGATATTAACACTTCATTTGTGTTATCATATAAACATTTGGCGGAACAAATACTACTTTTCTTGCAGATAAAGACTTGATACACTATTGCAAATTTCTATCTTCTCTTGAATTTATCAAGAAACACTTGGAAAGCAAGGAAGAGAAAGAGATAGACATAGGTCATAAACGGCAAATTTACTTTACGCTTCGCTAAGTGACCGTTGGAAGAATCCCCACAAACCCCTATCTTTGCAACATTAAATATATAAAAGAAAGAAATGGCATTCACCGATTCCAAACCCCATTACGCCCTACTCGACGGACTACGAGGCGTTGCAGCCCTCCTCGTCGTATGGTACCACGTATTCGAAGGCTACCAATTTGCTGGCAACAAGCCCGTCATCGACTTCATCAACCACGGATACTTAGCCGTAGACTTCTTCTTCATGCTCTCCGGGTTTGTCATCGGCTACGCCTACGACGACCGCTGGGGCAAATCCCTCACGACAAGCAAATTCTTCCGCCGTCGTCTCATCCGCCTTCATCCCATGGTCATGATGGGCGCACTCATCGGAGCCATCTCCTTCCTGCTTACAGGCATGGAACGCTGGGACAGCAGCCACTCCACGCTACTCCTCACCCTCATAGCCCTCATCTGTTTATGGCTCATGATTCCCGCACTACCAGGAATGCCCCGAGAAGTACGAGGCAACGGAGAGATGTTTCCCCTCAACGGTCCCTGCTGGTCCCTCTTCTTTGAATACATTGGCAATATACTCTACGCCCTTATCATACGCCGTCTCAGCACATGCACCTTGGCATGGCTCACGGCTCTACTTTGCGGCACCCTCACCTGGTTCACTGTCACCGACCAATCAGGCTACGGATCCATCGGAGTAGGTTGGACAATCGACACTACCAACCTCCTTGGCGGCACATTACGAATGCTCTGTCCCCTCACGATAGGCCTATTCATGTCCCGCATATACAAACCTATAAAGAATGTACGCGGAGCATTCTGGACCTGCGCCATCCTCCTGCTCCTCCTCTTCCACGTTCCCTTTATAGATAGCGGATCCACACTAAGCCATAACGGAATCTTCGAGGCTATCTGCATCATCTGCGTGTTCCCCGCCATCATCTGGTTTGCTGCCTCAGGCAAAACCACAGACAAAGCCTCCACCCGCGTCTGCAACTTCTTAGGTGATATCTCTTACCCTCTCTATATCGTACATTATCCCCTAATGTACGCCTTCTACTTGTGGCTCATAAAGGTCCAGCTCTACACATTCGCAGAGACATGGCCATTAGCATTAGCCACCGTAGCTTGCAGCATCTGCATAGCATGGCTATGCCTCAGATTCTACGACGAACCAATAAGAAGAAAACTAAAACACTTTGCCAAATAACAGAAGAAGAGAAGAAGGCTAAGCGAAGCGGAAGCCGGTGTGGAAGAAGGATTTTGAGAAAGCCCCGTCAATCGGATACTGCGCATCACAAGGGGTGTATTATTACGGAAGAAGGTGGGCGTAGTACAAACTATGTCTTGATAGAAAATCCTTAGAGTCTGCGATTGATGTGCAGTTCCTAATTTAATCCGGAAACACAGGTCAATGCAATCAGATGTTTCACCTAAAATCATCGCATTTTTTGCAACATTACCTGACTCAACTTGGTGATACGACAATAATCGACTATATTTGCCGCAAATATTGCGACGTTATCCATCGCTTAATGACGCATCAAATAGGATTGGAGTATGTATATACACGAAAGAGACAATTGGACTGCATTCCGCTGGGATGCAACTGGACTGACGGCTCTTCTTGAAGAAGTGAACCGTAAGCAAGGTTTGTTATATGGCAGGCTTGCCTCGCTTGGCTTTGATAGCAAATTAAAAGCGATGGCGGAAAATCTGACGTATGATGTAGTTTATTCGTCAGAAATAGAAGGAATACGATTGAATGTGGACGAAGTACGCTCATCCATTGCCCGGAAATTGGGTATAGAAAATATCAAACAGACAGCACCATCGCATTACATAGATTCTGTTGTGGCAGTCATGCTTGATGCCGTAAACCATTATGACCAGCTATTGACGAAAGAAAAAATATGTGCATGGCAAGCAGCATTCTTCCCGACTGGTTTCAGCGAGGGTTCGCAGATTGAAGTCGGACAATATCGTACAAACGAGGAACATATCGTTTCCGGGATGTTCGGTCGTGAGAAAATCCACTATGTAGCCCCATCTCCTGGACGTGTGGATGAAGAAATGGCAGATTTTCTTGATTGGTTCAACAACCATGATAATATAAATTCTGTTATACGGTCAGCCATTGCACATTTCTGGTTTGTAAGTATCCATCCATTTGAAGACGGCAACGGACGCTTGGCACGCATACTTTCTGATATGCTGTTGGCTCGTGCAGACAAGAGTGAGTTCAGATTTTACAATATTTCCTCGCAAATAAATAAAGATAAAAAACGCTATTACGATATTTTGGAAAAGGCTCAACATGGCGATGGTGACATTACAGAATGGATATGCTGGTATGCCAATACATTGTCGCTTGCACTTGACGAAGCGGAGAATATCGTCAGTACCATTTTAAACAAAAGTTTCTTTTGGCAAAAGGCTTCTTCTATACCACTTAGCCAAAGACAGACCGATATGCTGAACTTGTTCTTAGATGGCTATGAAGCAAAGATAACCTCCAAAACATGGGCATCATTGGCCAAATGTTCCAAAGACACAGCCATACGAGATATCCAAGATCTTGTGGATAAAGAAATTCTTCGAGAAGATATTCCCGGAGCCAAACGACCGAGTTATTCCATTATATATGACCCAGAGGACATTACTTCCTTTTTTTCTGAAGTCACCATCGAGCAACAAAACGGAAATCAATACATCAAAGGTCTCTACAAAGGAAAGCAACAAGTGTGCGAAAGAATTTTACCAATTGATGCAGAGCGGTATGAGAAAGGTGAACTTCCATTGGAGAACCTGCTTGCCAAGTATTGCTCATATCTGAGGATAAGCTAAGGAAAATACATATTAAGATGTAAACCGCCAAGCCAAAAGTAAGGGACATACACTATAACAAAGACGCAAGATTAGGAACCACAACGTCCAGCAGCTCCTTAGGCTCCAACTTATGCAAACCGCCTCCATATTCACGCCCTTTCATCACAAACTGCTCCGCACTTACCTCCCTCAGCGCATTCCATACATTATTAAGAAGATCCGCATCAGTCAAGCACCTTGAATAATCCTTCTTAGGATATAACAACAAGTACACATTCGTCGTAATGGCATCAGACCTATTTAAAATAAAACGAAACATCTTTTTAGAAGAATCTCCACGCCCCATATAAGGAATAACGAAAGGCGCCGGTTCCCTCTCCTCGCAATAATACCATAAAGGGCGATGACTACATATATAACCCTTGTCAACACCTCGTCTCACACCCTCTTGTATATACATCCACACACCCGGATATTCCTCTTTCAAAGCCTCCTCCTTCATACCACAAGAAAACAGATACAAGGTTTTGGGCAATACAATATTACCCTCCTTATCAGAAGTGACAACATCCTCTTTCAGATACCTTGGACTGGGGAGAATAGGCTTTAGGAAAATCTTAGGAATCTCATACTTATTAATGACATCCTGACCAACAACAAAGAAATTATTATCCCCCGTAGCAATTCCCCGTTTGACAGTAAAGAAATTGCCCAATTTGCATTCCGCATTCTCTACTTGCCTTTCCTCTTCAATGAATAAGTTAGACCATTTATCAGAAGCATTCAAGTCCGCCCTATTTATTCGCTTTGTAAATGATGGTACCTCCACATTTTCCCCTTTAGAAAAGACAACACTTTCACCAGAAAGTTTGCCTTTCCGGAAGATAACAACAGCAGAGCTTACCAGTGCGTCATCAAACTGCACATCATCCGCCATGAACTTATGGATACACAAAAGGTCAACCTGTTCCAATAGATACTGTTTTATCGCCTTCCCGTAATTCACATCCATGAATTCAGATGGTATCAGCCAACAAGAGACACCTCCATCAGATAACCACTTCTCCGAAAGTATAAGAAAATAGCAATACAAACCTGCCAATCCTGAAATCTTAATCCCCGTGCTTCGCATAACCTCCTCTTGTAGTTCCCATTTTGTTCCAGAATCAATATGATGATGTCTGACATAAGGCGGGTTTGCAACAAGCAAATCAAACAGCCCTTCATCCGGTGACTCCTTTAAGAAATCGGCACGCCTTAATTCAATGTTTTCATTTGCCCACAATTTGCTTGCCGGTTCATAGTAAAGATTATCTATCTCGAAGCCAAGAGCATCTCCTGCATCCTGTGCAAAGACCTCTCTAAAAGCAGCATAAAAAGAACCTAAACCCATAGAAGGTTCAATAAAACGAACCTTTCCATTTGCACAAAATCCCCTAACCTTCTTCATTATATGGCACGCCAACGGATAAGGCGTGGCAAATTGCCCCATCTTATTACGCTCCTTGGGGGACTTCTGCGCATCCAATAGCCCTTGCAGCCTCTCACGCTCCGTATTATAATATTCAATATCAAAACTCATACTCCAGCCTTTTTAAAGTCAGCCACTCGATGTTCCCATACCCAATCAATACCTTCTGCGGCTTCATATCCAAGATAGCCACCATCAAAATATCCACACAAGAAAAGGACGAAGTCAACATCATTGCCATAAGTCGATTTCAGTTGTCCCATTTTCTGAGCCTCTTCCTTCCGGCGCTTGTTGGTATTTGTAAAATCCCCTGCCGACTTGCATTCCACAAGAAGAGGCAAAGACTCTTGCGAACATCCCAAACGCTTTATCACGACATCAATAGGCATCTTCACCCCCAAACGACTCATTTCCACAGGAACATTAAGATGATATGTGAACGTGCCTTGTTGCATATCAAGGAAAGAACCAACATCCTTCGGGTCAACATACGTATATCCTTCAGAAACGAGAAAATCTCCGATAACCTTTAATTGCCTCTTCTCTTGTTCATTGCGGATTATAGGGTCAGACAAAGAGCCACATAATCTATCAGCCATAATACATTCAGCCACCTTCAACTCCTCCACCGTTGGAGTTCCAGCATTTTGGATCCAAGGGAACAATTCCAAATCAAGTAGCTTTTCCAGCACCTTGACAATCCTATTTAAACACACCTCCTTTTCCTGCTCGGAAAGCCTTTGCGGAAACCGCCCCTCTTCCATAGCCCTCACAAAAGAAGGCTTCACCTCTGATAATCCGATAAGCCTGTCACGTGCTATCGGAGGAGTCGTTGCCATTCTCAATATTGTTATAAACTCCGGATGCTCTTTAAGATGCATAGATGTGAATTGAAGATTATCAGTCAAACGAATAGCCAAACCAACTTGTTCCATAGCACGCTTACGTTCATTTGTATAAGTTGTTGGTGCAAAATTCAGGAACCAATCATTATAAAGCGATACAGATTCGACAGTATCCTCTTTCCACAATTCCGTATTCTATTTATTATAAATTTAGCCTTTCGAGTCATATTATCTTTTATTTTCAGTTCCCATCAAGAACTATCAATTATCCATATTCCAAAGGGATGTTTCAACATTATAAAGCACCTGAAAGCGATCTGGTTCACATTAATTCTTCACTTCTAAACAGCAATTTCCAACAACCCGGCTGATTATTAAACCAATACGCTCCATGTACCTACAACAAAGGTAGACAAAAAAGAGAAAGAAAAAAAGAAGAATGAAGAAAATCAAGCCAAAAGCAAGTAAAAGAGAAGAGAAAGGAAGAAAAGAATTAGCGAATAAAATGCGGCATCTCCTCTGGAACAACAATCGACAACTCCACCAAACCAGCCACAACACCCTCCTTATACCAAGGCGTTTGGTAGATCAACTTCTTCTGCCCATTCTTTGAAATAGTATAACTATTAGATTCACCCGTCGCAATCATCCGCTGGATATGATCCCAAGACTCCGGCTTATGGCAATCCTTCAAATTCTTACCAATCAGTTCGCCCCTGCCAGAGAAAGTGGCCTTTGACTTCTCATTCATATATAAAATGACACCTTCCGTGTCACACACTGTAACAGCACAATTCAATTCTTTAGCCCAATCGTAATCCATGATACATATCTTCATTACAATAGTTCGTTAAAAAATAGCCACGCCTAAGCGGCTCTGGCAGTAAATAAAATGAGTTCTTTGAAAAGTTTGTCAATAACTTGCATGTCTGGGTTAATCCCGAACACGCAAATAAATCGTTCAAGCATATAAGCATTGTGTATAAAAGACTTGCAGGAGGATATGGAATAGGTTATTCCGAGCCTCTTACATGCCGCTTTGGCCAAGTTGACAGCAGCAAGCGATGCATTGAAGTGAAAATCCAACTTTCTGAAGTCGGTTGACTGACAGTTGGTGATTCCTGCATGTTGCTTACCATCTCTAAAGCAAAATTCCAATTGGAACCTGGTTCTGTAATAATCCAGAACCTCCCGTCCATCCATCGAATCGTCTGTAGAGAAGTAAAGCTGCCACTTGTCTGTCCTCCCGTCCATCGGATACCAGATGGCTAAGGAAACATACCTTTTGAGAGCTTTTGCATATACCCTCAATCCGTATAGCTTTCCTTTGTTCACCTCGTATTCCTTGCACCGGGTCAGATCCAGATTGGCAAAGTCGATTCTTCCGTCAAACCACTTTGGATGGCCACGTTTTCCTGTTTTCTGTTCCAATGTCGGATAGTACAGGATTACGTCATTCCGAAAGCGGCTGATGACATGGAAATCGTTCTCACACATAGGCGTTATGAATGTTTCCTTGGAAAAGAATGCGTCTGCAACCACCGTTCTTGATATGCTCTGTATCTTGTCTTTTCTACTGATAAGATAGCTGCTGTACCAGTCAACGAGGTTCTTGTCCATATTATCCAAGGTTTTACAATCCGGTGTCTGAATGGCACCTAAAGTCATGCATTCATGGTTGTCGATGTCTATGACACCGATGCCCATGATTTCCAATCCACGCTTGTACTCTCCTGCACAACCAGACCAGAAGTAACCTATCCAAGGTGTCTTCTTGCCTGATTTGGGGATATAGGAAGGATCGATGGCGATGGCTTTTCTTTTACCTGTGAGATGCTTGCTGATGATAGAGCCGTTGAACGCAAACCAGTCGAAAGTTTCATGCTCAAAAAGGTTACGGTAGGTCTGTTCCGAAAAACGTCCATACCTACCCAATTGGAGGAAGTTTATACGATCAGGGATGGCCATGAATAATTTCATTGCATCCATGAACGTTTTTTCAAAAGGTTTGTGTATATTCACGACTGATTTGAGAGCCGATAGGCACTCGGATTGGTATTGCATAAGGAGTGTTTCTTTAGTCATAATCAGAAGAGTTGAGAGGCTTCTAATTTACTAAAAATCAACGAATTATGCAATACTTTCCACCTTTATTATCAGCAGGTTAGCACTCTTTTTTCAGTACATTTCTTCATGCTTAACCATTCGTTTTTGACAACATTCCAATGACCTCTTTAGTGTTTTCGAACCAGCTTTTGCCGGTTCTATTGTTTAACTTTTAATTTTTCGGTAAAAATTTACCGAAGTATTGTTCATTAAGAATATGCAAAGAAATGAAAATAATCCCGACCGCCTTCCCGTTTTAACAACTTTAACCATTAACACTTCACATCATCCACATTCCCGTTCCTATCAATTTGGCATAAACAACACCAAATAACCCCAAAAACCAAGCTTTACAACACTTGAAAAATATTCATACCAATATATTTTGTTTTCAAAATGATAGTCCGTATCTTTGACGGCAGAAAATTAAAACTTAAAACGAATATTTATGAACACAGAAGAAACACGCGTGGAAAGCGACTTGTTAGGCTCACGCGAAATACCAGCAAAAGCACTATATGGTGTACAAACACTTAGAGGCCTTGAGAACTTCCCAATCAGCAAGTTCCACTTGAATGAATATCCTCTATTCATCAACGGCCTTGCCATTACTAAGATGGCTGCCGCCCAAGCCAACCATGAATTGGGCTTGTTGACAGACGAACAAACAAACGGTATCGTCGTTGCGTGCCAAGAAATCTTAGACGGGAAACATCATGAACACTTCCCTGTTGACATGATCCAAGGAGGTGCAGGTACGACTACCAACATGAACGCCAACGAAGTGATTGCAAACCGCGCTTTGGAAATCATGGGACACAACCGTGGTGAATACCAATATTGCTCACCCAACGACCATGTAAACTGTGCCCAGTCTACCAATGACGCATATCCAACAGCTATCCATATTGGACTTTACTATTCACATCAAAACTTGCTTCCCCACTTGCAGATGTTGATTGACTCTTTCGATAAGAAAGGCGACGAATTTGCAGACATCATCAAGATGGGTCGTACCCAGTTGGAAGATGCCGTTCCGATGACATTGGGACAGACATTCCACGGTTTCGCAAGCATCTTGCGTGACGAAATCAAACATTTGAACGAAGCAGCGGCTGACTTCTTGACTGTCAACATGGGTGCTACCGCTATCGGTACAGGTATCTGCGCTGAACCGGGTTATGCAGAGAAATGTGTCAACGCATTGGTTAAGATTACCAACCTGCCGTTCGTATTATCAGGCGACTTGGTAGGTGCCACATCCGATACCTCTTGCA
Source organism: Phocaeicola vulgatus (assembly GCA_022009975.1). Lineage (GTDB taxonomy): Bacteria > Bacteroidota > Bacteroidia > Bacteroidales > Tannerellaceae > Parabacteroides. The sequence goes on from CP091733.1 coordinate 2,176,803, forward strand.
TGGTCGGTTATGCGGCTGCTTTGAAGCGCGTAGCTGTCAAGATGAACAAGATTTGTAACGACTTGCGTTTGTTGGCAAGCGGTCCCCGCTGTGGTTTGGGAGAATTCAATTTGCCAGCAATGCAGCCAGGATCTTCCATCATGCCGGGTAAGGTTAACCCAGTTATCCCAGAAGTGATGAACCAGATTTGCTACAAGGTTATCGGTAACGAATTGTGCGTGACAATGGCTGGTGAAGCTGCACAGATGGAGTTGAACGCCATGGAACCAGTCATGGCTCAATGCTGCTTCGAATCTATCGACTTGATGGTTAACGGTATGGATACATTGCGCACTCGCTGCGTGGACGGTATCATCGCTAACAAAGAACATTGTATCTCCAACGTCCATAACAGCATCGGCGTTGTTACAGCTTTGAACCCGGTAATCGGTTATAAGAACTCAACCAAGATTGCCAAGGAAGCTATGGCAACAGGCCGCAGCGTTTATGACTTGGTACTTGAACATGACATCTTAAGCAAAGAGGATTTGGATACTATCTTAAGCCCGGAAAATATGATTAAGCCGGTTAAGTTGGATATTCATCCGAAGCATTAATATTAAAGCCTAAATCACGGCGGTGTGTCATAATTGCAAACTGCTGCGTTACTTTCGGAATTCGACCTCTGTCATTTACATCAGTAAACTTCTGTCGGTCTCATCCTCAGCACCTTGCATTTTGCTAATTCTGACACACCTTAAAGGGGCTGCATTAAAACTTTCGTTTTGACGCAGCTCTGAGTTAAGTGCATAAATAGCAAACAGAAGCACTTAAAGTGCTTTCAAAAAAATATTTGATGTTTTCAAAAAAACATTGGACATTTTTGAAAAAACATTTGATGTTTTCAAAAATCCCTCGTGATGTTTTCCCAAAAAACAACGGTATGTTTTTTCGACACCTTTTATCCTTATTTTTGATATGCACAACTTACATTTTCCATGGAACGGAGTGCCGTTAAAACAGTGTTTAAACAGTGTTTTAATAGCGTTTTAATGCCGTTTAAACACGGAGTCATCATAACTGAAAAGCTTCGTTTTCTTATCGTTTTCTTCCCTTTCCAAGCTCCTCAAAGCCCTTAAATGCTAAACAATGTTAAGTGGATGATTTTTTCTGATATATTTATATGTTGTATAACATAATTCCTTTATATTTGCACTGTGTTTTTCATGGTATTAGATTTAAGGTTAACAATGGAGATTGGTTGTCGTGACGACAACCTTTTTCGTTTTATAGACCCTCACAAATTTTCACAAGAGAAAGTTACTTCTGTTTTCACAAAACATCATGATGGGAATATTCATAAAAAAGAATGTTAAATCCGCACAATATTCGAAATTTTTTTCAATAAAAAATCATGTATTAAAATAAAATATTCATATCTTTGGCTCGGACGCTAAATCTTCAAAGCCATAACTCTGGACAAAATACAAAAAACACAATAAAAGTATGCTAAATCTAACGAGTTAAAACCTAAAAGGCTCAACAGGTGAACGCCACTTTTAATAAAACGTGTTATTCCTTTAAATCATCAAAGTCCTGTTAATACCGGGACGATTCAATATAAATCGAACAAGACCCTAATAAAGGGGAAAAGATAGCTCTTTGACTTCGTTGAAATCAGTCCTATCAAACAGTTGTGCCTTCGTTTCCATTCGACATGCTCGAACCATATCGCAAGCATTTGATTCCGACAAGGGAAGTACTTCGTATTGCGATAACTTCATACCGGCAAACAGAGTTACCATTCTATTGGCAGGACTCTATTTCAACCTTCAAAGAACAATCCATCCTCCTTGAGACGGGCATTAACTTTTAAATACATTCTCTATGTTGAAAAAAACTAAATTCATCAGTTTGATTTTGCTTTCGGGAGTCTTGGCTTCTCCCCCAGCAGATGCTTTTGCTGAAACGTCACCGTTTAAGCAAGAGACGAACACTTCCCAACAAAACGGGAAAGTATCCGGTACTGTAATTGACGAATCAGGTCCTGTTATCGGTGCTTCAGTGTTGGTAAAAGGGACCAACAACGGTACGATTACCGACATAGACGGTAAATTCACCTTGGATGGTGTGAAGAAAGGAGCGATTATCCAGATTTCTTTCATCGGATATGTCACTCAGGAGATTAAGTATGCAGGTGAATCCTCATTGACGATAACACTTGTCGAAGACACACAAAGATTGGACGAAGTGGTTGTTACCGCTTTGGGCATCAAACGTGAGAAAAAGGCGTTGGGTTACGCCATGCAGGAGGTGAAAGGAGATGCTTTGGTGTCTGCCCGAGAAACCAATATTGCCAATGCCTTGTCCGGAAAGGTTTCCGGTGTACAGATTATCCGTTCCAGCAATGGTCCCGGCGGTTCTTCAAAGATCCAGCTCCGTGGTAGCAACTCTGTAACCGGTCTGAACCAGCCATTGATTGTTGTCGATGGAGTCCCAATGGACAACTTCACCGGAGCAAGCAACAACGACTTTTGGAATCCATCGGCGGATATGGGTAACGGACTTTCGGATATCAACGCGGAAGATATTGAATCCATGTCCGTATTGAAAGGTGCATCAGCCGCAGCACTTTACGGTTCACGGGCTGGTAATGGTGTCATCTTGATTACAACGAAGAAAGGACGCGAAAATCCGGGATTGGGTATCACTATTTCTGCATCCGTTTCAGCCGAATCCATATTCATGAAGCCTGACCGCCAAAATATATTCGGGCAAGGAAGCAACGGTATCTACGATGCCAAGTCGTCAGCCAGCTGGGGACCGAAAATCGAAGGGCAAACCGTAACGAATTGGAACAACGAGCAGGAGGTATTGACATATTATGACAACGTTTCCAATTTCTTTAATACGGGTACCAATGTGAACGAGAACATCTCGTTTGCACAACAATATGGAAAGACCGGAGTCTATACATCCCTCACCCGTATGGACGACTTCAGTAAGATTCCGGGAGCGGAACTCTCTCGTACCAACTTGATGCTCCGTGCCAACTCCACATTCGGCAAGGACGACCGTTGGAGCATCGATGCCAAGGTGCAATACATCAATTCCAACGCCACCAACCGTCCGTTGTCAGGCGTGAACGACAACAACTACTTCTACACCATGTTCAGTATGCCTGCCACAGTGGACATCACCCGGTTCAAAGATGCGGTAAATCCGACGACAGGAAAGATGTTCTGGTGGCAAGAAGGTGCCGGCTTAAACCCCTACTGGGCAAAAGACTACAATACGAACAAAGACTCCCGTAACCGTTTCTTGCTGAACGGGTCGTTGAAGTATAACTTCACGGATTGGCTGAACGCAGAAATCAAGGGCGGTAGCGATATGTATTATACAGAAACAGAGAACCGCCTGTACTCCGGAAGCCCATTGTCCACCAATGGCCGTTACAGCTTCGGGGAACAGAAATTCTATGAAAACAACTTCAGCTTCTTGGTGTCAGCCCAGAAAGACCGTTTCTTAGGAGATTGGGGCGGAACAGCTACATTCGGTGGGAACATGATGCAACGCAAATCAACCGGCGTTTCAAACAGCTTGGGCACGCTGATTGTCCCTGACTGGTTCTGGCTCACCAACGGTGACAAAGGCGATTTGTCCGTTTCACAAACATACAACCATAAGAAGATAAACTCATTGTATGGTTCATTGGGTGTAAACTACGACGGTTGGATATTCTTGGATGCCACCTTCCGTAACGACTGGTCCTCTTCGTTAAGCAAAAAGAACCGCTCGTTCTTCTACCCGTCCATCAGCGCGTCATGGGTAATCAGCGACATGGTCAACAATCGCTTTAACGGAATGCCGGAATGGTTTACTTATGCCAAGACACGTGTTTCATTTGCAGAAGTAGGTAACGACATGGATCCTTACCAACTCTACAATGCCTATTCCATCGGTTCGGATGGAAACACGGGCGGTGTGACCGCAAGCCCCTCCTCTTCTACCTTATATAATGAAGATGTAAGGAGCGAGTTAATCAAGTCCTGGGAAGTCGGAGCCGAAATCCGCTTCTTCAACAACCGTTTGGGATTGGATTTCACATGGTACAAATCAAACGCTACCCGCCAATTGTTGAACATCCCTATGAATGCCCTCTCTGGTTACACGGCTAAGAAGGTGAATGCGGGTGACATCGAAACAAAGGTATCGAAATCATGTTGAACGCCACTCCTGTACAGACGAAGAAATTCGTTTGGGACACGCAGTTGAACTTCTCTAAAAACGATAATAAAATCAACGAATTGCTTCCCTGGAGAAGAGAACAAGGGGATGACTTACACGTTGGGAGGCTATGACAACTTGTATATTTATGCGGTTGCCGGAGGAAACTACGGTGAAATCTGGGGAACGAAATTCCAGCGCGTAAAAGAGGGCGAGCACAAAGGCAAACTGCTGTTGAACTCTGCCGGTCTGCCACAAGGCACCTCTACTCCGGAGAAGATCGGAGACCAGCAGGCTACTTGCCTCTTAGGTTGGACCAACACATTCTCATACAATGGATTTAGCTTGAGCTTCCTGATTGACGGACGATTCGGCGGTGACATCTTCTCCGGCACGAACCGCATGTTGCAAGCCAACGGTGTGGCAGGCTGCACGGTAGTGGACGGGGCACGTAACGAGTTTGTTGTCGATGGCGTGATTGCCAATGAAGATGGAAGTTATACACAGAGTACCATATCCGTGACCCCACAACAATATTGGTCGGCTGTCGCCTCTTCCAGCGGCAACTTAGGTATCGGCGAGGCCAACTTGTATAGCGCGACAAACATCCGCCTTAGGAATTTGTCCTTGAACTATACACTTCCGAAAAAGGTACTAACGGGTACACCGCTCCAGAGAGTCAAATTGGGTGTGTCATGCAATAACGTATGGATGATCTATAGCGACATGAACGGCGTGGATCCGGAATCAGTCTTTGCAACAAGCACCAACGCTACCGGTTTCGAGAATGCATCGTCTCCGACTTCTCGCACATTCTTGTTTAATGTCACACTTGGGTTCTAACTATTAATACATTTACAGTAATGAAAAAATATAAATTATTTTTCAGTCTGGCACTGGGGGCAATCCTGACTGGTAGCTTTGTCTCTTGCGACGACTTTGATGAAATCAACGAAAACCCGTCTATTGCCGGCATAAACGTTGTCCAACCCTATTATGCGTTGAACAATTCAATCATAGGCGCCCAACAGTCGCCACACGAAGCAGAACGTATCTTCGTCTATAACTGGGCAGGTGCAGCCCGTATTTCCGGTGAAAACAGCACCTTCTTAGCGACAGGACGTTATAGCGACAGCTTCAACCAGGATTATTTCAATTCCTATTTGACGCAATGGATTAAGAATGCGAGCTTGGCCATCACGTTGGCAGACGAGCGTGCCCCGGAGCTGACATCGGAAGAAGAAATCAACCTCAACAGCAACATCAAGGCTTTCGCCCGCATCTGGAGAGTCACCATGATTGCCGAGTTTACCGACAACTTCGGTCCTTATCCGTTGGATGCCTTCAACGGCACGAACCCGACATTCAGCAGCGAGCAAGAGGTATATCATTTCATGCTGAACGAATTGAAAGAGGCGGCTGCCAACATCAATCTGTCGGTGAAAGTAAGCGATGCCGTGGCAAAGTGCGACCCTGCTTATGGTTACAATGCCGAAAAGTGGCTGAAATATGCCAACAGCATGCGTATGCGCATGGCAATGCGCCTCTCCGAAGTTGACGCAAGCACAGCCAAATCCCATTTCGAAGATGCTTGCAAAGGTGCGACCATCACTTCATTGGAGGATATGTTCGCCGTGCAAGAATATAATCAATGGAATGCTTGGGCGGGCGTGTACAGCCGTGGCTGGAATTACATCACATTGACCTCTACGATGTCGAACATCTTGACGGGATTGGGTGGTATTCCTATCGCTGAACAACGCCCGGACTTGGCTCAATATGCGAAGCCGATGAACTATTTGGGATTGAAGTTCGACCAGCATTATGCAGAATGTACGGACAACCCGACCAAACAATATTGGTTGGATGGCGTTCCTGAAAACTTGGACCCGCGTGCATTGAGGATTTATTGCCTTCCGAACGACGTGAACGCAAACAATTTCCAAGATTATGGTTCAACCGCAAACCACGCCAACTTCACATTGAAGGATGACAGCGGCAATGACCTGGTTAAAATAGACGGGCAATTCACATGGAACTACTATCCTGCAGGAGCTCGTTCGGCATGGTCGCCCAAGTTTGCAAAGAACTCGCCGGTTGCCGGTGCTTATCCGTATGTCTTGCCGGTATTGTCAAAACCGTATGTGGACTGCTCGGGCAAGAGGATTTGGTTTGCTCCTTGGGAAACTTACTTCCTGTTAGCAGAAGCTGCGCTTTATGGTTGGAACGTAGGCACAACGGCAGAAACTGCCTACGAAAACGGTGTGGGCATCAGCTTTGAAAGCTTTGGCGTAAGCCAGTTCTTGGAGGCTTACCTGAACTCTACCGAATACAACCGCATCGGCTGCTCTGTCAAGTTCACACATACGACAGAACCGGCAAGCTTCACGGCAGACTATGTAAACGGTTACACCAACGCTCCTGCTACCGTGGCTTACCAATATCCGGACGCGAACAAGGCTCTTTACAAAGGAAAGAAACTGAACGACCAGCTGACGAAGGTCATCACTCAAAAATACATTGCCCAGACTCCTTACGGGGCATTGGAAATGTGGAACGACCATCGCCGCTTAGGTTTGCCTTTCTTCGATATCCCGAACAACGAAACCGTACTTACCGGTTCGGATATGGAAAATACATGGACATCCACGACTTACATGACGGGGCAGACAAGCCAAGTGTTCCCGCAACGCTTGCGTTATCCGTCAAGCTTGAAGAATGCCGACCCTGAAGGTTATGCAAAAGCTCTTGGTTTGTTGGGCGGAAATGACAACACAGTGACTCCGTTGTGGTGGGCTATCCACTAATGGCGAGAGCCTAATGGCTTAGCGGTTCATACAGTTGGTACTTACGACCCTCTCTGTTATCTCTTATGTCGTGAGTATTGACTGTGTGGACCGCTTTTAGTTGATAAATTGTTTTTCGCTTTCATCGGCGTTGCCATATTATTTGCTGAAAGAGGTAGTGGGAGTCACGTGCCCTCCATTATAGTTTAGCTATGGATACTCCGGTTCATGCGTTCTAAATCCAGGCTGGAAGGCTTTTGGTAAACCCGTAGTCCAAAGGTGCCGATGACGGCAAACAGGTGTTCAAAGACCTTGGCCTGCAGGCGTTCATAGGGAATCCAGTCCTTATCTGTCGAGAAGAAGTAGAGTTCGACCGGTAGTCCTTCGGGCAGGGGCTGCAACTGGCGGACCATCAGTGTCATTCCGGTATTCACTTCCTGCAGGCTCTGCAAGTAGTGCTCGATGTAATGGCAGAATACATGGAGATTGACGATTTGGCCATCGGCCTTTTCCGCTTCGCTGATCCAGCCTTGTGCGGCGAAATAGTCCACTTCATCGACTGTACAAAAGCGGATAGAGTTCATATCAATGTGAAGCGACCGTTTGATGCGCCTACCACCGCTTTCGCGCATGCCACGCCAGTTCTGGAAGGAATCGCTGACCAAGGCGTATGGCGGAATCGTTGTTATCGTTTTATCCCAGTTTTGTACCTTGACCGTATTCAAGGTGACTTCCTGCACGACACCGTCTGCTCCATACTTCGGCATTGAAATCCAGTCGCCCGGACGAAGCATATCATAGGCACTTAGTTGCACGCCAGCCACCAGTCCCATGATCGTGTCTTTAAACACCAACATCAAGATAGCCGCCGAAGCACCTAAGCCGGTGAGCAGTCGGCTTGGATCTTTATCCAGCAACAAACTAAAGATAATGATAGCTCCGATTCCAATCACAACCATTTTCATCATCTGATAAACCCCTTTCAGCGGACGGTCTTTCAGTTTGTCGCTCCGGTTCGACAATTCGTAAAGCGAAGAAATGACAGCATTAATCAACCGCACCGTGACCACCACAATATAAATCTGCAAGAACATCAGCAGATAAGATAATAATGGCGACAGCGGCGGAAAGGCAAGGGGAAGCAACAGATATATGACAATCGGCGGAATCAGATGACAAGCATTGTTAAGCACCTTATCGTTCAGCAAATAATCATCCCATTCAATCTTGGTCTTGCGGACAATTTTCCGGATTATCGGAATAATTCCCCGGCGGCAAACATAATCGAGTATAAATGCGATTATCAAGATTGCTACCACTGTTACTATCTGCTGCATGACAGCATGAATTCCCCAATCTAACCATTTGTTTGATATTTCCATCATCGTTTTCCTTTTTCCGACAAATTTATCATAAATACTGATTCAATCGTCAACATCGGGACTTAAAATAAAAAAAAGGGAAGGGTTTCGTGTTAAAAAACGAAATCAGCAAGCTACATAATACAACTTGCTGATTTTCATAGAGAGCGGCAAACGGGACTCGAACCCGCGACCCTTAGCTTGGGAAGCTAATGCTCTACCAACTGAGCTACTGCCGCATTGCGAGTGCAAATATAACAATATCTTTCTTTTTTTCTTAACTTTGGCGCAAAATATTTCATAAATTAATTCATCATGGAAAAATTAACCCTTATCAAAGTCGGCGGTAAAATCGTCGAAGAGGCTGATACTCTGAAACATCTATTACATGATTTTGCTGCCATAGAAGGCTACAAAGTATTGGTTCACGGAGGCGGACGATCAGCTACCAAAATCGCATCACAATTGGGAATTGAAAGCAAAATGGTCAATGGAAGACGGATTACAGATGCCGATATGCTTCATGTCGTAACAATGGTCTATGGCGGTTTGGTCAATAAAAACATTGTCGCAGGATTGCAAGCGTTGGATGTCAATGCACTCGGACTGACAGGAGCGGACATGAACATCATGCGTTCGGAAAAAAGACCGGTGGCAGAGGTGGACTATGGATTCGTAGGAGACGTAAAAGAGGTGAATGCCGACCTGCTCGCAACACTGATCAAGCAGGGAATTGTCCCGGTCTTGGCTCCTCTTACTCATGATAAGAAAGGGAACATGCTCAACACCAATGCCGACACCATCGCGGGAGAGGCGGCTAAAGCGTTGGCAAAGCATTTTGATGTGACCTTGATGTTCTGCTTCGAGAAAAAAGGAGTCCTGCTGGACGAGAATGATGACAACAGCGTCATTCCCGAATTGAGCCGGGAAGAGTTCCAACACTATGTAGAAGAGGGAGTCATCCAAGGCGGCATGATTCCAAAACTCGAAAATGCTTTCCAAGCCATTGATGCCGGCGTAAAAGAGGTCATCATTACCAAAGCTTCGGAAATAGAGAAAGGCAACGGGACACACATTGCTTGAGAACTTATAAACATGGAAAGAGAAATTGCACACATTCGGAACGTAGTCACCCGCTTGCCGGAACTACGTTTCAAACAACCTGTAGAATGGATTATCAAGGAAGGTGAACAATGGGCGGTAATCGGACCGAATGGAGGAGGAAAGACTCTGTTGGCGGATATCCTGCAACGCAAATTCGCCTTCAAAGAGGGAGAAGTCACCTTCGGGATGGAGGGGAAAGTAAGTGAAATCATCCAAAGCATAGCCTTCAAAGACATCTATTCCTTGGCGGACTGCCGGAACAGCTATTACCAACAACGATGGCACGCCACGGAAGCGGACGAAATGCCCACCGTAGAAGAGACGCTCAAAGGATTGCCTGATTTCCATGAAATCTTCCACTATTTTGGCATTGAAAATCTGCTGCACAAGAAAATCATCTTCCTCTCCAGCGGCGAATTGAGGAAGTTCCTCATCATCCGCACCCTGCTTTATCGTCCGAAAATCCTAATCCTGGACAATCCTTTTATTGGGCTGGATGCCCCTTCCAGAACGGTTTTGGTTGATATGCTCCAACAACTATCCCATTTACACGGAGTCCAAATTGTCCTGCTCCTCTCCAATCCTGCAGACATCCCGGAGATGATTACCCATATTCTCCCGGTAGCAGGCAAAGAGTGCCTCCCTCCGGTGAGCCGGGAAACATTCCTCCGTGACACCGCACTCATCCAACAGCTTTTCCCTGAACAAAAGCGAAACGGCATAGAGTTGCCTGTCTCACCGGACAAACAACCGTCCACCCACCATGTGACTTTCGAATGGAACACGTTTGTATCCGGTACGGGGAAAGGACTATCCTAAAAGATTTGGACTGGGAAGTCCTGAACGGGGAAAAATGGGCGTTGTTCGGTCCTAACGGTTCTGGCAAATCCACCCTGCTGAGCCTTGTCTATGCAGACAACCCGCAGTCGTATGCCAACACTCTTTACCTGTTCGACAAGAAGAGGGGTTCGGGCGAAAGTATTTGGGACATCAAGAAGCGAATCGGCTATGTCTCTCCGGAGATGCACCTTTACTACATGGAAAATGTCCCGACATTAAGCATAGTCGGTTCCGGCTATTTCGATTCCATCGGGCTTTTCCGCAAATGCAACGATAAACAGGAGGAAGGAGCTTTGCAATGGATGAAGCTTTTCGGCATCGACCATTTGAAAGAGCGTTCATTCCTGACCTTGTCATCGGGCGAGCAGCGTTTGGCTTTGCTCGCGAGGGCATTCGTCAAGGATCCGGACTTAATCATATTGGACGAACCTTTACATGGATTGGACATCAGCAACAAGACAAGAGCTGCCGCCATCATCGAACAATTCTGTTCCCGTCCGGGAAAGACTTTGATTTATGTCACTCACTATCCACATGAACTTCCGTCCTGTGTGGACAAACAGTACACTCTTCCATTCTCCAACTGATATGTCTGTCCGCTTTCCGGGCAGACAGCCCGGTTGGAGGTGACGAAGTCCAATTTGCAACCCCGTTCGCTTACCCATCCTACTTGGCGGGAAGGATTGCCGACAACCAAAGCATAAGGCAAAACATCTTTGGTGACAACCGCTCCCGCTCCTATCAAAGCGAATTCCCCTATCGTATGCCCGCAGACAACCGTCGCATTCGCTCCTATCGTAGCCCCGCGCTTCACCAAGGTCTGTTTAAATTCATGTTTCCGGGAGATAAAACTCCTTGGATTGGTTACATTCGTAAAGACACAACTGGGTCCCAAAAAGACATCATCTTCACAAACGACACCGGTATAGACGGAAACATTGTTCTGTATCTTTACCCGGTCACCTAAGCAGACGCCGGGCGAAACAACCACATTCTGACCGATATTGCACTCCTTTCCGATGGTACAACCAGACATGATATGGGAGAAATGCCATATACGAGTGCCTGCTCCTATCTGACAACCTGCATCGACCACGGCTGTCGCATGTATTTCCACCTCATTCATTTTATTTATATATTAAAAAGATAGTCGGTTTCTTTGACAAATCGGGCAACTTCCCTGCCCACTCTTTCACCGGACGGGTCTGGATGAACTCATCCTCACAAGTGATGTCCGAAGCAATGCACAATTTGGTGGATGGGCGGCAGGTCTTATCAACTCCTCCACCAACTTCGCATTGCGGTAAGGAGTCTCTATAAAGAGCTGCGTCTGGTTCTCCGAATAGATGCGCCCCTCCAATTTCTTGATGGTGTTGGTTCGCTCCGCTGCATCAATAGGCAAATAGCCATGAAAGGCGAAACTCTGCCCGTTAAAACCGGAAGCCATCACGGACAGGATGATGGAAGAGGGACCCACCAACGGAACTACCGGATATCTCTTCCTTTGTGCGATTGCCACGACATCGGCTCCCGGATCCGCAACAGCAGGACAGCCGGCTTCCGAGATAACGCCAACCGACTCCCCTTTTGCCAAAGGAGCCAAATAACCGGCAACCATCTCCGGAGAAGTATGTTTGTTCAATTCATAAAAGGTCAAATCGTCTATCACAATCGCCGGTTCCACTTTTTTCAAGAAGCGACGGGCAGTCCGCACATTTTCAACAATGAAATGTTTGATTCCCAATATAATTTCACGGTTATACTCCGGCAAGACCCTGCGATGTTCCGTATCGCCTAAAGTAACCGGTATAAGAAATAGAGATGCTTGCATAATCATAAATTTCTGCAAAATTACTACTTTTGTTCATAAGAAAACAACGAGTAAAATAAAAATATGACAATAGCTTATTCTACACTGGTTTCTGACAGTTTGCATATCCCAGAGAAACAGGTCAGGCAGACAATTGATTTATTGGAATCGGGCGCTACCATCCCTTTTATCAGCCGATATAGAAAAGAGGCGACGGAAGGACTGGACGAAGTGCAAATCGCAGACATCAAGAATTGCTTGGAGAAATTTCAATCCTTGGCATCCCGGAAAGAGTTTGTCTGCAATGCCATTGACAAAGCTGGCAAACTGACAGAGGAGCTGAAACAAAGATTGGATAATTCATGGGACAGTGATGAGATTGAAGATATCTATTTGCCTTACAAGGCGAAAAGAGCGACTCGCGCGGAGATGGCCCGAAAGAATGGATTGGAGCCTTTGGCGAAGATTTTATTGGCTCAAAACCGTTCTTCCCTCAAAGGCATCGCAGATTCTTTCGTCAAAAACGAAGTGAAGACGGAGAAAGCGGCATTGCAAGGGGCACGGGATATCATTGCCGAATGGGCCAATGAGAACGAAAGGGTGCGCAACACGGTACGCAGGGCCTATAAACAGGCAATTATCTCCTCTGCTGTCGTTTCCGGAAAGGAGGAAGAGGGCAATAAATACGCCAATTACTTCCAGTTCCAGGAGAAGTTGTCCCGCTGCCAATCGCATCGCATATTGGCCATGTTGCGAGGCAAAGAGGAGGGCATCTTGCGCATCAGCATTCTTCCGGCAAATGAAGAGTCTTGCTTGGACGCACTTTACAGGATTTATCACAAACAGGACAATGATTGTTGGCAGGAAGTGCAAACCGCCATTGACGATGCCTATAAACGTTTACTGAGGCCTTCGATAGAATCGGAGTCTTTGCGCGACAGCAAACTAAAAGCGGACGAGGAGGCCATCAAGGTTTTTGCAGCCAACTTACGCCAACTATTATTGGCTCCTCCTTTGGGGCAATGCCGTGTATTAGGTATCGACCCGGGATTCCGGACAGGTTGTAAAGTTGTCTGCTTGGACGACCAAGGGAATCTATTGCATAATGAAACGATATATCCGCATCCGCCCAAGAACGAAAAGAGACAGGCGGCTTTGAAAATACAACATTTGGTTGAGGCTTACAGCATCGATGCCATCTCCATAGGAAACGGGACTGCCAGCAGGGAAACGGAACTGTTCATCACCAATATCCGTTATTCCCGCCCCGTGAAGGTGTTTGTGGTGAGCGAGGACGGAGCCTCTATCTATTCCGCTTCTGCTTTAGCACGGGCAGAGTTTCCACAATATGATGTGACAGTACGTGGAGCTGTAAGCATTGGACGCAGATTGATGGATCCTTTGGCGGAACTGGTAAAAATAGACCCGAAGAGTATCGGAGTCGGCCAATACCAACATGCCGTGGACCAAACTTTACTGAAAAAGAGCCTTGACCAAACGGTTGAGAGTTGCGTAAACAATGTGGGAGTCAATGTTAATACTGCCAGCAAAGAGTTATTGGCGTATGTGTCGGGGGTCGGGCCATCTTTAGCCACCAACATCGTCCATTACCGGGCAGAGAACGGGCCGTTCAAAAGCAGGTCTGATTTGAAGCGTGTTCCCCGTTTAGGTGAAAAGGCTTTTGAACAGTGTGCCGGTTTCTTACGCATCCAGGGAGGTGAAAACCCGTTGGACAATTCTGCCGTCCATCCCGAACGATATGCGATAGTAAGGCAAATGGCCAAAGATTTGAATTGCTCCATCGAGGATTTGATACGGAACAAAGGGTTGAAGCTGCAACTTGATTTGAAGAAATACATGAGCCAGTCGGTCGGAATGCCCACCTTGCAGGATATCATGAAAGAGTTGGACAAACCCGGTCGGGACCCACGGAATAAAATTGAAGAATTCAGTTTCAACCAAGACATCCATACATTGGAAGATGTACAGGAGGGAATGGTGCTCCCCGGCATAGTTACCAACATCACCAACTTCGGGTGTTTTGTGGATATCGGCATCAAGGAGAATGGATTGGTGCATATATCTGAAATGAGTGACCACTTCATTAATAATCCGGCTGAAGTGGTTTCTATCCACCAACACATCCAAGTGCGCATATTACAAGTAGATAAAGAATAAAAGGATACAACTATCAATGAAAGGGATTGAAAAATGAAAGAGAAAATCAATAAGACAAATGTCGCCCGTTTGCTGGACAAAGCCAAAGTCGCTTACGAGCTGGTTCCCTATGAAGTGGACGAGAACGATTTGAGTGCGACCCATGTGGCAGAGCAATTAGGTGAAAACATCGAACAGGTATTCAAGACATTGGTGTTAAGAGGCGACAAAAGCGGCTATTTCGTTTGCGTAGTCCCTGGAGACACGGAGGTGAATCTGAAAAAAGCGGCGAAAGTTTCCGGGAACAAGAGTTGCGAAATGATTCATGTAAAGGAGTTATTGCCATTGACTGGATACATCCGTGGAGGTTGCTCGCCCATCGGCATGAAAAAACATTTCCCCACTTATATCCATCAGAGCGCGGAGCAGTTTGACCATATTTATGTCAGTGCGGGACAACGTGGATTACAAGTCCGCATCGCTCCGGCAGACTTGATTCGTGAAGCAAGGGCGGAAGTTGCCGACCTGCTTTCTCTTTAAAACAAAAGTTAGCGTTTAAACGGTATTATAACAGCATTAAAACAGCGGTGTGTCAGAATCAGGAATCACAGTTTTGCTAATTCCGACACACCACATTGGAAAATATCATTTATACTCCTTGCGATAAGAGACCTCCTTTTCTGTCGGGAAATCAGCCGGGACTTTCTGTGTTACTTTTCCGGTTGCAGCCCATTCAGCCCCTCTCAGGAGAAGCACTTGGAATCCTGTGCATTGCATGGCAGGATTATCATCCAATGTATCACCCGCATGTCCTAACATGATATGGAAAATACGAGCCTTCCCATAATCGACAGTAAAAACCAACGGCTCTTCCCTTCCGGATCCTCCCTTTTCAGGAAGTGCGAAAGCGGTAAACATCAATGTCGCGATATTTGCCGGTCCCCTCATCCGGTCGTAAAGCTCATCCTTGGCATGTTTCCAAGTATGCGGAAGCCCTTTCATGATTGGATGGCCATTATCCCTGGCAGTCAATACATATTCACGTTGTTCCCCATGCGAACCGCCCAAGCCATCTGAACTATCTTTCATCAATCTTCCATCCTTCCAATAGGCATAAGGCCCATCTTTCTCATTACGGCCTTCCCATCCGCCCAAAGCACATATTTCATTGTACGCCTTCCATTGGGGGAATGAGTTATTGGCAGCATGATAGATAACCACGCCTCCACCGTTTTGCATATAGTCCAAAAAGTTTTCCTGCATCTTTTCGCTCCACAAATCCCCGTTGTAATCCACCACGACCAACTTATAAGAGGAGAAATCGGGAGAGAAAGCACTCATGTCTTCCCCTTTAGCCGGGGAAATGGCTATATCCGCAGTGAAAAGGCCTGAATTATCCAATATCTTTTGGATGGCAAGGTGGCTGACCTTCCAATTATGGTTGTTCTGACCTGTCACAATCAACACTTTCGCCTTTTGTCTCGCATGAGATTGCAGGCTACACAATCCGCTTACCACGCAGATGCAGATAAGCCAAAGCAATTTTGATAAAACTGTTTTTTTCATGGATTTATAATTTAAAAACAGGGAGAGGATTCCCATAGACCCCGCCCCTGCCGTATGCAATTAATAAGTCAATATTTCCAGACCGTGATCCGTCATGACAAACGTATGTTCCCATTGTGCGGAAGGAAGTCCATCGTCGGTAAGTACCGTCCATCCATCATCCTCATCAATATAAACCTCATAACGACCCATATTAATCATCGGTTCGATGGTAAACACCATGCCAGGCACCAACAACATCCCGGTTCCCTTCCTTCCGAAGTGCAACACTTCCGGCTCTTCATGAAACGCAAGCCCCACGCCATGTCCACATAAATCACGGACAACGGAATAGCCGTTCTTTTCTGCATGCTTTTGTATCGCATATCCGATATCACCCACAAAACCAAATGGCTTAGCAGCTTCCATTCCTATCTGAAGACACTCTTTCGTCACCTCCACTAATCGTTTCTTCTCCGGGGAGACGTTGCCTATCATAAACATGCGGGAGGCATCGGAATAATAACCATCCAATATGGTGGAGACATCCACATTTACAATATCACCGTCCCTCAAAATCTCCTTTTCATCCGGTATTCCGTGGCAGACCACATCGTTGATGGAAGTACAGACACTTTTCGGGAAGCCCTCATAATTGAGAGGAGCGGGAATCGCCCCGTGTGAAACGGTATAATCATACACTAATTTATCTATGGCTGCAGTAGACATTCCCTCTTTGATTTCCCGGGCAATCAAATCCAACACGCCCGTATTCACAACGCCACTTCTGCGGATGCCTTCGATTTGTTCCGGAGTCTTGATCAATTTGCGGGAAGGAACCAAATGCCCTTTATTCTGCAAGTACATGATGTGCTTGTCCAATTCTGTCAAAGGCTGCCCTTTGATAGGATGCCAGTTATTCACTTTCTTCTTGACATAATAATCCAAAGCTATTTCTCAAGCAAAAATAGACAAAATCCGGGAATAATGGTGCGGGAATCCAAGACTATCGTGCATATTTATCATAAAAACCATAAGAACACTCATATCCTATCTGCTCTTGCTCCTTGCATAAGCAACCTGCACAAAAGCTGATGCACTTCCAATTTCCAATGAAAGAAAATGCAATTGCATCAAAGTTGTATTTGTTGGTAAGTAACTTAGAATAGTTCTACAAGCCAGTACAGCTTAGCTCTCTGATGAAATCATGAAGGATATCAACATCCTTGAGTCGGAAACAGATGGCCTCCGAGCTGAAATATTGAAGTAAGGATATGGAAGATAACGGCAAGATTATTATGAATACTCGGCAGATTGTGTCGGCAGTGTCGGCACAATTGCAACTTGAATATGGAAGCAAAGGATTTAAGAAGCAAGAGTTTATCGTGTTGGTGTAACTAATGCTGCCGATAGAGGTCTTGATATGTATTCTAATTGGGAACCAGCAATTCAGATTAAACATTTAAGTTTAGACATTTCTCTTGCAGAGAGCATTGTAAATGGTGTTTCAAGTGACCGCATTGTTATTGTTTGCAAAGATGCAGAGAAAGATGTGATAGTTTCTCTTCTAAGTCAAATTGGTTGGAGAAGTCACATTCAAAGCATTGTTACTGAAAATGATTTAATCAAGTGGTATGAAAAGTCTCTTCGAGGAAATTATTCAGAGCAGTTGGGAGAAAAACTTCTGTATTGTCTTGCTAATGAAATAGCGGAAGAATTTCCTTCTGTGGACAACACTCCTGAAATAATAAAGAAAAGACATTACGAGCTAATTTCAGACCCTTTTTGGGAATAGGGTAATTATACACAAAGCATACTACCTTTTTTCAAAAAGCATACTACCTTTTTTCAAAAAGCTTACTACCTTTTTAGAAAGAGGTCTACCGCTGAATAGTTACTCGTTTTGAATATCCTGTTGCATTATGTTTTATTTTCGACAAATGCTCCAAATGTGCCGCCAAAATCGCAAAATTGAGGGAGTGTCCTTATTGTCAGTTTTACTTTTCCAGAATTTTATTGCGGCTGTTTCAGGTTTTATCACTACATTTGCATTACAAATCAAGGTATTGTAATTAACAGGCAAATCAAGACATATGGAATCGCAAAAGATAAACAGGCTAAAAGTTGTGTTAGTTGAGAATGGCAAGACCGGGAAATGGTTGGCCGAACAAGTTGGAAAGAATGAGGCAACCGTTTCACGATGGTGTTCCAACAAGATGCAGCCCTCCCTTGATATGCTTGTAAAGATCGCAAGTTTACTTAATGTTGACCCTCGCCAGCTTATCAATGGCGGTAATAACGATTGATTATGGCAAAGAAAGCAACAAAGAAAAAAGAGGAGAACGTCCTCAATCTTGAATCCATATTATTCAACTGCCGTGACTATCTCCGTGGCAGCGCATCGCTCAATGAGAAACGCGATGTGATACTTACGCTTGTATTCCTACGGTTTATCGGTGAGAAATTTGATGATGCACAGGCCGAAATGCGCCAGCAGTGTATCGACCATGGAATTACTGACGAGGAAAAAATTGCGAGATTCCTCGATTCTCCATCCCGTTATAAGAATATTGTGTATGTGCCGGAAGCGGCACGCTGGTCTATGCTAATCAATGTGCCGACTTCTGACCTTGTTGCTGCGCTTGATGACGCTTTACAGGCAATCGAAGACGGTGGAGACACGCTTAAAGGCTGTGTAAAACTCGGATTATTCACCGCTGTAAAGATTCAGCCCAACGAACTTAAAAAGGTCGTTGACGAAGTGAACAAGATTTCCCACAAGGTATTTGGTGAAGAAAAGGATTTGATCGGCCGTGTCTATGAGTATTTTCTGAAGTCCTTTGCCGTAAATGCCACTAAAGAGGACGGCGAGTTTTACACTCCACATGATATTGTGGAACTTATTGCCGCATTTATCGAACCTTTCGATGGTACACTGTATGACCCATGCTGTGGTTCCGGTGGTATGTTTATTCAATGTGCAAAATATGTAGAAGCAAAGCAAGGTGACATTACGGCCGTAAATGTTTTCGGTCAGGAGAAAGATGACGCCACTTTCCGCCTTGCCAAAATGAATTTGGCGATGCGTGGCATATCCCACCATTTGGGCGATGGTCCTATTTCAACTTTTGACAAGGACTGGCATGTCGGACTTGCCTTTGACTATATTATGGCAAATCCTCCTTTCAACCTCAAGCATTGGTTTACCAAAGACGTTACTCAACAGGGGGTGAACTGGGCGGATTATGGAACTCCACCCGAGAGCAATGCCAATTATGCATGGATTCTCCATATACTCTCCAAACTCAAGGCTAACAAGGGTATTGCCGGCTTCCTGCTTGCCAATGGTGCGCTCGGCGACGACGATACCGTTGCCATTCGCCAGAAGCTCATTGAGAACGACAATGTGGAAGCTATTATTGTTCTGCCTCGTGAATTGTTTTATACTACCGACATATCTGTTACGCTTTGGATTCTTAACCTAAACAAGCGTGGAGGTATGCACCACGGACGGCAGCAGCGTGACCGTCGTGGCGAAATTCTTTTTATGGATTTGCGCTCTTGGACGGAAAATCCAGTCAAAGGCGAGCAGAAAAAGAAGGTGGAACTAAAAGCCGACCAAGTGAAGCGAGCCACCGACATATTCTTCCGTTGGCAAGCGGTCGGTACTGATGGTTCTTCTTATGCAGAGCCCGAATTTTACCGCTCTGTCGGCATAGATGAACTGAAGAAATAACTTTTCTCTTGTTCCCAGCCGCTACATTGAGTTCGTTGACCGCGACACAAACATCGACTACGACAAGGTACTTTCAGAAACTGCCTCTGCCGTTTCTGAACTTCTGTCGTTGCAACGTGAGAATGATGCAACGCTACGTAACGCATTAAAACAGTTGGGATATGAGTGCAAATGAAACTAAATGGGTACGCTTGGGTGAGTACATTGAACAATGTACTGCCATTAATTCTGATTTACAATTCGGAATCGATGATGTCAGAGGTATGACTATCTCTAAAGAAATTATCCCCACAAAAGCTGATCTAAATCTATGGATTTGTCGAAGTTCCTGATAGTTGAATCTAAGGAATTCGTTTATAATCCTCGTACACATGGTAAAAAAATCGGACTTGGTTTCAATACTACCGGCTCAAACTTCATTATAAGTTGGAACAACGTAGCATTTCGAGTAAAAGACCCGAATTTACTTTGTCCGGATTATCTATATATTCTAATCTCACGTGAAGAATGGGATAGAAACGCGTGTTTTCGCTCATGGGGGTCTTCTACTGAAGTCTTTTCTTGGGCTGAATTTGGTTCAATGGAAATTCCCCTTCCTTCGATTGATGTGCAGCGTGAATTGGTTGATACCTACAATGGTTTGAAGTCCCTTGCCGAGCAGAACGAGGCTCTGATAACTCGACTTTCTGCCGTCTGTCAAGCATATATCGTGGATTGCCGGGCAAAATATCCATCTGTGCCTCTCGGAGAGTATATTGAACAATTAGACAAAAGAAATTCGGATGGTGCTTTAACCATAGCTGATGTGCAAGGTATTAGCACAGACAAATGCTTTATACCCACAAAGGCTAATATGGACGGTGTATCAGTTCTATCATATAAAATAGTTGCACCGTCAGAATTTGTATATGTCGCTGATACTTCTCGCCGAGGCGATAAGATGGCACTTGCACTTAATTCATCAAACAAAGATATTCTTGTGTCTTCAATATACACGGTATTTCTCAGTATCGACAAGAACATATTACTCCCCGAATATCTGTTCCTGCTATTTAATCGACCTGAATTTGACCGCTATACCCGTTTCAATTCCTGGGGTAGCGCAAGAGAAACGTTCGATTGGAATGAAATGTGCCGTGTTCAAATCCCACTGCCACCCATAGATGTGCAGCAAGCCATTGTAGATGTTTACCATTGCATGGAACGTGCCAAACAGATAGCCATAACTGCACGCGAAAAATTAAAAACACTTTGCCCAGCCTTAGTGCAACGGGCTGCTCACTCCTAATACGCCAATGTCATGAGAGGAAAATTCTACGAAAGTGAATATGAAGAAGCCCTGATTGACCTGCTGCAAGACGAGGGCTGGCAATATACCAATGGCGGAAACATCCACCGCCAACTGCGTGAACCGTTGCTTATCGAAGATCCAAATGTCAATGATTTGCACGTGTACTTGCAGCATCGTTATCCCGACCTCACCAGCAGCGATGTCAATGAGGTGGTCAACTATCTGCGCCACGTTCCCGGACAGACCCACTTTGAACGTCTGCGCAACACATTTCAGCTTGTCCGTGACGGCTATCGCTATACCCGCCATGGTGATGGAGTGAACTTTGATATTCGTTTTATCGACTTCGACCCCGACCACACAGACCACAATATCTTTCGAGCGGTTAATCAGTTCGAGGTTGCCTACGGCATGAAAGATGATGTGCGCATCCCGATGTATTGCTCTTTGTCAATGGCATACCACTCTGCATCTTTGAGTTGAAAAATCCTACAAAACTCGATGCCGACATAGCACAGGCTTACGAACAGATACACATCCGCTATATGCGCGACATCCCCCATCTGTTGCGTTATTGCCCGCTGTCGTGTATCAGTGATGCCACCGCCAACAACACACGGCTTGGCACTACCTATACCCCATACGAACACTACTATGCGTGGAAGAAGGTAAACAACGAAGACCCGTCAGCGCAAAGGGCATAGACCAAGTACGAACCATTGTCAAAGGTGTGTATGAGCCATCGAGATTTTTGGAAATCCTGCGCGACTACGTTTATTTTCCCGATGAGAAGAGCGGCAAGGAGGAAGAAATCGTGTGCCGCTATCCCCAGTTCTTCGCTACACGCATGATGCTCGACAGTATTCGCCGTGCCTTTGAAGAACAGACCTCGAAAGGCGGTACATACTTTGGAGCCACAGGTTGCGGCAAGACCTATACAATGATGTTCATTGCCCGGCAGCTTGCCCTTCGCTGCAAGGAGCTTGGCTCGCCCACGGTCATTATGATTGTTGACCGAGACGACTTGCAGACACAGGCCGGAAACTATTCTTGCGCTCTCAGGATTTTCTGCACCTTGGAACAGTTAAGGTTATTGCCGATCGTGAAGAGCTAAAAACCGAACTCTCGCTTCGTGATAGTGGTGGTTTCTTCATCTGCACCATCCAAAAGTTCTGTGAGACCATCGGAGAGTTAAACACTCGCCGCAATATCATTTGTTTCTCCGATGAAGCCCATCGCACTCAAATCCGCCTCAGCAACAAAATAAAAGTTGTTGAACTAAAGGACATCGAAGCCAAGATGGAACAGACTTCAGAAGGAGCGCTCGCCGTAAGGATGATTGACGAAAGTAAAATCGGTGCTTTCGTCACCAAACCCTATGCCGAACAACTCCGTGCAGCATTCCCCAATGCTACATTTGTAGGATTTACGGGTACACCTATTGCCGAAACCATACAGGTGTTCGGTGATATTGTAGACCGTTACACGATGCAGCAAGCCGTGGATGATGACATTACCAAAGATATTAAGTATATTCCACGCATTGCCAAGGTTACACTCGACTCACAAAAAGTCAAGGAAATAGAGGACTATTATACCAAATGTGCAGAGGAAGGCGCAACCGAAACAGATATCGCTGCAAGCAAAAAGGCGATGAGCGCGATGGAGCAGATATTGGGCGATGAAGAACGGCTTGAACGCCTTGCAGCTGACATTATAGTGCACTATACCGCTTCTTGTGAAAACAAGCCCGGTGTGGTTCAAAAGGCGATGGTGGTATGTAGCAAGCGAGAAATAGGATATGCACTGTTGCAGAAATTCCGCAAACTCCGTCCAGACTGGTTCGAGGAACGCAAAGCCCCGGAGGACTATGTAGTACCGGAAAAGGAGATGAAGGAACTTATGCCAATGCCGACCATAGCCATGGTTGCCACCCGAGGGAAACATGATGTCAAGGACATGGACGACTACCTTGGCAACAAGAAGCGCACCAAGGCACTCGAAAATGCCTTCAAACAGGAATACTCAAACTTCCGCATCGTCATTGTTGTGGATATGTGGATTACCGGCTTCGATGTGCCGTGCCTCACCTATCTATATAATGACAAGCCGCTGCAAAAGCATACGCTGGTGCAGACCGTCAGTCGTGTCAACCGTAAATATCCAGGTAAGGATTTCGGTTATATCATTGACTATATCGGTATTCGCAATAATATGATGGAGGCTATGAAGAAGTATGGCGGTGAGACTTTCGGACCGAGTGAGGATGATGTGCAGCAAGCGTTAGGCGCACTGTTGGTTGAACTCGAACTTATAAAGCAACTTTTTGTAGAATTCGACTTAAATCCATTCATAAATAAAGATTCAAAGCCGCTTGACCGACTCGAATGTCTTGGCAAAGCGTCAGAGCATATCTTGACTTTGAGCAAAATGTATAATGTCGCAAAAGAGGGCAAGAGACCTAAAGAGGTGGACGCTAAGACTTTCTTTCTGGCTCATGTTAAGCGTCTGAAAACCGCTTACGACATCTGCCAACCTTCAAACGTCTTAAATCACGAACAGTTGTCATTGTCACAGTGCTTTATGTGTGTTGCCACATATATCCGCAAAGCATCGGGCGAAAAGCACGATACAGAAAGCATGAACCGTGTGGTACAACGCATGGTTGCCGAAGCATTGCAGTGCAACAGTGTGGTAAGCATACTTGACACCGACGTAGAGGAAAGTATATTCAGCCCTGGTTTTATAGAACAACTCAACGGGGTTAAGTTGCCTGCCACTCGCCTTGAAGTCCTTATCAAAATGCTACGTCGAAGCATTGCTCAATACAAGAATACAAATAAGTTCGCCGCAGAGAAGTTTGAAGAGATGCTTAAAAAGACTTTGGAGGAATACCATAATCGTCGCGCAACACTTTCTTCCGCCGAAGCTACTCAGACGCAGAAAGACACGGTGGACGAAATTATCCGTAATGCCACCCAACAGGCGCTCGATATACTTGGCAAACTTGGCGAGGACAAAGAAAGTTTCCGTAAACTTGGGCTTACATTTGAGGAGAAAGCCTTTTATGACATCCTGATGCACATGCGCGATGCCCATAATTTTGAATATGGTACAGACCGCCAAGTGGGTTCGTTGATAATCAACGACAAGTGCAAGGTGCTCGCCCAAAAAGTAAAGGAATTGATTGACACTAAATCGTGCTTTGCCGATTGGTTGTCAAATACAAATGTTCGTGCTGCACTTAATCAGGAACTATGGTTCTTGCTTGATGAAAATGGTTATCCACCAGAATGGAGCGAAGATGTTTTTAATCAGATCCGTGATCAAGTGGAAAACTATAAGGAACATCAATCAGCTCCACGTTTATATAGTGTTAATTCCGACTATTATTCATCTATGGTTGCAGAACCATAGTATGAGCGACCTTACATTATCACATAAAATTACGTTTGTCAATAGTTAAATATTAAAATTGTAACATATGGTTTATTCTCCTAAAATGTATCTTGATGTTTTCTCTTTTTCGATAAAGAAAATAAAAGAAATACGACGTAGCAAACGTTCTACTAGAATAATTACCGAAGATGGCTTTGTTTCACTTCAGGATTTTTATAATACGATATCAGATGTCGACAACTTTCCTACAAGTGATTTGATGAAGTTGTTTATTTCTAATTTTGACAAAGAGTTTCTAACCAATAAAGACAACTCCAAGGCTATTAGTATTCCAGAAGGGGCATATAAATTTATCAAGTCTAGATCATTTTGTTTTGGCGGTGGTTTTGAAGGTGGCATTACAGGGCGAACAATGGCTTTATATGATACCTCGGATGCATCACAAAAAGTTGATACTATCGACAAAAAGAAGGTAACGGCCTCAACGCTTTTTTACCTATTGTGGATTCCTAGAGATTCGTCATATGGTGTCTTAATGGTGCAGAAATTTTCCAACATGAATTGTTCTTCGTCTATAAAAGATGCTGTTCATCATTTTTTTGTAAAATATGGTTATAGACCTTTTTTCTCCAAGTATCTACCAAAAGAAGTAACTGAAACATTCTTGAAAGATTGTATCCTTAATAGAATAACTATAAGGCATCAACAAAAAAGAAGCGATGAGCAAGAAGATAATGAATTACCGGAATTGAAGCAGGCCAAGCTCATTTCAACTATAAGTCAATTTGCTATTTCATTAGGCCAGTTTTGCAAAGATCGAAATCTTAAAGATCGAATAATCTCATTTGTTGATTCGATAGACGATAATTATCGAGAAGGGGATGAGGTTAAATTGCACTATGTGAACTCTAGGGGAGAATCTGCAAGTGCAAAATTGGAAGAAGCTAATGATATCATTCCATCTATTATCCTTCCAGATAAATGCTTTGATATGGAGAATGATACGATAGACTTCAAAGAAGTTCAAAATGAATGTTTAAATCTTCTTTCAAAGATTCAAACAGACAATAACTATTACCCTGATGAAAACAATTAAAACTCTTAGTTTAATATTGCTTAAAGGATGGACTTCATTCTATGGAAGTCATTCAAAAAAGATTAATTTAATCGGTTTTGCCCTGTATACAATGATTATATATATTGTTGTTAATACGATAACTTTGACAGATGATAAGATTAACGATATATTATCAAATCTATTATCTGCTCTTAGTATATTTACAGCACTTGCTTATGGAATTTTATTTATAGGCCCCGAGAAATTAACGGAACGAATATCTATATTAGAAAACCGTATATTAAAACAAAAGCGTTACTTTGATGATGCAGACAAGAATTCTTTGATAAGATACGCAAATTTCATTAAGTCATTTAATCAAGATATTTTCTTCGTTTCGCTTATGTCATTAGTAATAATTTCGCTTATTTTTATAAAGTGGCTGATTACTAATCATATTATATCACAATGCCTAATTATCGCAATTGTATGGTGTTCAATAATATTATTATTCTTCTTATTTAAGATTGTTGCAACACTATATAGATTAAACCAAGCAAGCATTTCGGATGCAAATATGCAAATAAATGATTTTGCTAAAATATATAACCCAAACAAGGCTGACAAAGGTAACGGAAACACATCTGATATACCCAAATACAAGGATAATGAATATGACAATTGACGATATAAAGAAACTGATAGCATCCGATGAGTCGCGGACTCTGGAGCTGAAGAAGACTACCGGCGAGTTGAAAGACGGTATGCATTCTGCATGTGCTTTCTTGAACACCGAAGGTGGCTGGCTGATTTTCGGTGTTGCGCCGAAATCACTGAAAATAATCGGGCAAGAAGTGACCGATAAGACACAACAGGAGATTGCTCAGGCTTTGGCAGGACTGGAACCTGCTGTAGATGTGAGAGTGGTGTATGCTGATGTGCCGGAATATCCGGGCAACAAAGTTATTGCCATGCACTTTGATGGTTGGGTATGGGGTGAGCGGCCGCATACATTCCACGGCTGTCCGTATTACAAGGTTGAGAGTACCACAAAGGTCATGCCGCAAGATATGTATGATGAACGCATTCGTGCCCACCAGCCACAGATATATGCGTGGGAAAGACTGGCGGCTGATGGTGTGACATTGACAGATCTTGATGAAATTGGTTCGTAACTGCATTCGCCGAGGTATTGATGGTGGGCGTATTCCCGAAACCGCATTGTATGAGCCAATCAGAGATATTCTTTCAAAATGGAAGTTGCTTAAAAATGGAATTCCGACCAATGGTGCGGTTTTGCTCTTTTCTAACAACATTGACGAATATCCACAGTTTACTCTGAGGATGGCACGGTTTGTGGGTACGAATAAAAACATGTTTCGTGACAATCAACGTGCCGAAGGCAATTTCTTCCAACTTTTAGATGCCGGAGTTGCATTCTGTTTCAAGCATCTTTCTCTCAGCGGAAGAATCACCAATCATAGTTTGGAGCGTGAAGAACATCTCGAAGTTCCTTATCATGCATTACGTGAAGCTTTAATCAATGCTCTTTGCCACCGGCATTGGGAAAGGTATAATCTTACCATTAGTCTTGCCATCTATGATGACCGCATCGAGATAGCAAGTCCCGGCACGTTTCCTCCACAGATAACGCCAGAGAATATCAAAGAACCTCACGAGTCTTATCCACACAACTTGAAAGTGGCGGAAGCACTCTATCGAATGACTTACTTGGAGAACTGGGGCAGTGGTGCGAAACGTATCATGGATGCTTGTGAAGCACAAGGCGTAGAAGCACCTAGTTGGCGTTCAGACGGAGGTTTTGTGACCATCACGTTCAAACGACCTGATAATTTTGCTCATAATTCCGAACAAGGTGGTAAAAGTACACAAAAAACCGTTGAAGGTACGCAAGAAAATACAACCGGTACACAAGAAGGGGCTCGAAGTACACAAGAAAACGCCGAAAGTACACAAGAAAGTATTTCTCAGAAAATATTAAGGATACTTTCTAATAATCCAAGCATGACCTTATCGGATGTTGCATCCGAAGTCGGAAGTACAAGAGACGGCATAAGAAAAATAACGGATAAGCTGCGGGCCAACGGAAGCCTTATTCGCGAAGGTTCAACAAAGAGCGGCCGGTGGATTGTTGTAAATAAAAAGTTAAACAATGGCAAATAAGAAAATTGATAATGTAGAAATCCTTTTGTCAAAACTTGACAAAAGGCAGTTGGGCGACTTTATCCGGAAGGAATGCATTAACGATGATCGGTTCCAAGACCGTTTTCTCGCACTTGGCGCCGGGACATTGTTCAAGCCGAACCCCGACAACTACACCTCCCGCATAGAAGAGCTTATCGAAGATTATGCCGGAAGACACGGGTATATCGAGTATCGTGCTACGTTTGATTTCAATCGTGCCGTTACCAGAATTCTTGACGAGGCGGACGAAGCGATGAAAAACCGCCAATGGGATGTAGCTGTGGCTGTTCTCACCGGCATGGCGGCTGCCGGTGATGACATTCTAAACAGCGGAGATGACAGTGCCGGAGAACTCGGAGCGATTGTGAGCGAGTGTTTTGAAAAATGGCATGAACTTTGTGCCAGTGAGTCATTGCCGGAAAATATAAAAGACGAGATTTTTGAGTTGGCATTGACCCGGTTCAATGAAAAAAATCTCAAAGGTTGGGATTGGTGGTGGGATTGGATAGAAATGTCAATCCGACTTGCTGACACATCTGACAAACAAAACCGCATTGTGGAAACACTTGATGCAATCAAAACCGATGGAGATGAATGGAGTGCAAGACATGATGCACAGACTGCACAGAAATACAAACTTGAAATAATGTCGAAGCAAGGCTCTCCGAAAGAGCAACGCAAGTTCATGTATGACAATGTAGGAAATCCGGACTTTCGAAAGAAACTACTCCAGATGGCATGGGATGAGGCGAACTATGACGAAGTGCTTCGTCTGGCAAAAGAAGGGGTTACCCACGATACAGAATGGGTGGGTCTTGTTTCAGAATGGCATAAGTGGGAATATCAGGTGTATTGTCATATCGGAGATAAGGATAACACACTCCGGCTTGCCAGACATTTTTTCTTCAATGGGGGCAGATGGGGAGACCGGGAGTTTTCGATTGAAAATATGTATTTGAAGATCAAAACATTGGTTCCATTGAGCCAATGGAGTGATTATGCCGAAACTTTAATAAGTGAATCGGTCAGCAAAAGAGATAATGGCCGTCTGTTGTTCATCTACACACAAGAGAAGATGTGGGAGCGATTTATGGAATACCTTCGGAAGAATCCTTCTGCATACAATATAGATGATTCTCCCAAAGAAGTGAAAGATTTATATAGGAATGAGATAATCCGACTCTATTCAACCTCCGTCAGAAAATTCTTCCAGCATGCGTCAGACCGAAACTCGTATCGTGAAGGAGTTGGCCTTTTGCGAAATTTAATCAAATATGGTGGCAAAACAGAGGCTGACAAAATTATAATCGAACAAAAGTCCCGAACTCCCCGCCGTCCTGCGTTAATTGATGAATTATCAAAATTGTAAAGACAAGAAAAGACAAACTTTGTGCTCAAATCTTTGTGATTGAAATCTGCACATGCCTGCATAGGCATCAGATTTTCCGAATATGGAGAGGAAACGAAGATGTTCCTCTTCGTTGAAACAATACATTGCCGATTCAAGTTTGGGATTTCTCCCTGCTTTGCTTTCATTTTTCTCTTTCAGATACTTTGGATTTAGCGGATTGACGGCATAAGCCGTGGCTTCAAGGTATATACACCGTGGTCTGAAAGGTTGCCCGAGACTTCTGAGGAAAGCCCGCACCCCTGCAAGGGCAAGGCATTTTGAGCCGCTCTGAATATTTCGAGCGGCTCAAAACATACCTTGCTCCCTCCAAACTTCGTTAAAAGTGATTTAGAGCATCTCTGAAAGACACCCTAAAGATGCTCCGTTGGTCTTGTCTTAATTCCTACAATTTACGCCATTGGTCAATATCATTCTCGTAGGTGGACAAATGCTGACGGGCGATATTTTCAATAAGACCTGATACGCTCATGCCACGTCCACCGAGGCGACGAACAATCTCGTCCAGTCTATCACGTACCTCCCCCACTGACGAACACAGGCTTGCGGTCGGTAATCTTGGGGACTTGCAGATAGGTAGTTCGGTATTCGTCTAATGACAGCCTACGTTGTTTGCTGCTGATACGTCTGGTGACAATCCGTTCTATGGGAATGTCGTCCGTATCTGTGGCAGTTCCCTTTGCCTCTGTGTCTGACCCTACACTTGTTTCCTGTTCCTGTATGCGAGTATCCGGCATAGCCACTTGTACTGCGGGTGTGTCCGGCTCATCCAATATAGGAAAGACCCGTTGGCGGAATTAATTTAAGTTGATAAAGATGAGTAAAAAGTTGCACATATCGTTGATTTTCAACAACTTAGTATTAATCAAAACATTAAGTTCAAACCATCGTATGTACAACCTTTATACAAAATTCGTCAAAATACTTGAGATATGCAAGCAATTCTCTGAAAATCTCGTCAATGAATCGGGTAATGTTCCACGCCGTGGTCCTGTTCCTAAGTTTTCTGACTTGGAAGTAGTGGCACTGTCCCTGACAGCAGAGACAGAGAGCATTGATAGTGAGAAGTGGTTGTTCGACTATAAATTGCAAGAGTACAAGGACTGCATTCCCAATCTCATATCAAGGAGACAGTTCAATGACCGCAGAAAGAAAACGGCAGGCTTGTGTGAGGAACTGCGCAAAAGGGTTGCCATGGAAATGGATGGTGGAGAGGAACAATTCTTTGTTGACTCCAAGCCGATAGAGGTCTGTAGGGTTGCAAGAGGGAAACGATGCAAGATGGGACGTACCGGTGATTTCTCGCAAGCTCCAGACTTCGGTTTCTGCGCTTCGCAGAACACGTATTATTTTGGTTATAAGTTACACGCTATCTGTGGGTTAAGTGGAGTTATCCATTCCTATGACCTCTCAAAGGCAAGTGCGGCTGATTTCCATTATATGAAGGATGTGAAACATGCTTATCACGACTGTAGCATCTATGGCGACAAAGGGTATATTGGAGCTGATGTACAGCTTGACTTGTTCGAAACCGCACACATAAGACTGGAGTGTCCG
Organism: Phocaeicola vulgatus; assembly: GCA_022009975.1. GTDB lineage: Bacteria > Bacteroidota > Bacteroidia > Bacteroidales > Tannerellaceae > Parabacteroides. The sequence goes on from CP091733.1 coordinate 2,207,265, forward strand.
TATCGGCTCAACCAGAAGGACTGGAAGCCGACATTCATTCCGTTTGCAAAGGCAAGAAAGAGGATTGAGACAATATTCTCACAACTTACAGACCAGTTCTTGACCATCAGAAACTATGCGAAAATAACGAATGGTTTGTTTGCCAGAATCATCGGCAAAATTAGTGCACTTACCATTCTGCAATACGTAAACTTCATCAACAACAAGCCCATTGGCAGAATTAAGTATGCACTAAATTAATTCCGCCAACGGGTATATATAATATAATCAAATATTCGCATTAGAGTTGAATATATCAGTTTTAAACTAAACGGTAAAAGAGGATTACTCTATACCATTGTTTTTTGTCTGTTAATTCCATAGGTTAGATTTGTTTTTAAATTATTCACTATTCATCCTCTTAACAAGAAAGAGAGTTAATATCGCAAAGTTACGAAAAACAATGATTATCATGCATAAAACACCAAAAAAAATTTGCTTTTTACTAATTTTTTATTCTGTAAGTACATGATGTGCTTGTCCAATTCTGTCAAAGGCTGCCCTTTGATAGGATGCCAGTTATTCACTTTTCTTCTTGACATAATAATCCAAAGCTATTTCTCAAGCAAAAATAGACAAAATCCGGGAATAATGGTGCGGGAATCCAAGACTATCGTGCATATTTATCATAAAAACCATAAGTACACTCATATCCTATCTGCTCTTGCTCCTCGCACAAGCAACCTGCACAAAAGCTGATGCACTTCCAATTTCAATGAAAGAAAATGCAATTGCATCAAAGTTGTATTTGTTGGTAAGTAACTTAGAATAGTTCTACAAGCCAGTACAGCTTAGCTCTCTGATGAAATCATGAAGGATATCAACATCCTTGAGTCGGAAACAGATGGCCTCCGGGCTGAAATATTGAAGTAAGGATATGGAAGATAACGGCAAGATTATTATGAATACTCGGCAGATTGTGTAGGCAGTGTCGGCACAATTGCGACTTGAATATGGAAGCAAAGGATTTAAGAAGCAAGAGTTTATCGTGTTGGTGTAACTAATGCTGCCGATAGAGGTCTTGATATGTATTCTAATTGGGAAGCAGCAATTCAGATTAAACATTTAAGTTTAGACATTTCTCTTGCAGAGAGCATTGTAAATGGTGTTTCAAGTGACCGCATTGTTATTGTTTGCAAAGATGCAGAGAAAGATGTGATAGTTTCTCTTCTAAGTCAAATTGGTTGGAGAAGTCACATTCAAAGCATTGTTACTGAAAATGATTTAATCAAGTGGTATGAAAGTCTCTTCGAGGAAATTATTCAGAGCAGTTGGGAGAAAAACTTCTGTATTGTCTTGCTAATGAAATAGCGGAAGAATTTCCTTCTGTGGACAACACTCCTGAAATAATAAAGAAAAGACATTACGAGCTAATTTCAGACCCTTTTGGGGAATAGGGTAATTATACACAAAGCATACTACCTTTTTTCAAAAAGCATACTACCTTTTTAGAAAAAGCTTACTACCTTTTTAGAAAGAGGTCTACCTGTTTAAACACCGTTTAAGCGCTATTATAAAGATGGTGCGGGGAAACCTTGTGTATAATCACTTAACCCGACCAACAGAAACGTTTACCTCGTCTATTGTTAGGCGACAGTCAGATTAATGCAGCTTGCAGAGCATTCGTTTCTGATGCGAACTTTAAGAGTACAGGGGACAGCATTACAGGCTGGCAGCTCTTAAACCTGCTCAATGGTTCTGTAAAGTCAAGTTACATGGATAACTTCTTGGAGAGGAATCTTAACTGTACAGAGTTTGTACAAGGCATTCAACGTGCCAAATTAGGAGATAGTGAATACGCTTGGTTCTTGGGCTGAGTGGATTGTTGATTGAGAGAGGAAAAGGCAGCTATTAAGTTAGTTGTCCTTTTTTTATACTTAATAATTAACTAATTATATTTGCAAGTACGCAAATAAGTACATACATTTGCATTATAAAAAGGAGGACTTATGAGAACAACCAATTACACAGATTTAAGAGCCAATCTAAAAGGTTATATTGACTCGGTTATTGACGATTGCGATACGGTACTTATCAATCGTGGTAATGGTACGGGAGTAGTAATGATTTCTTTGGAAGAATATAATTCTTTGAAGGAGACCGAATATATCATGTCTTCTGAACAGACCTTGAATGATATCCGTAAAGGAGAAGAAGATTTAAAGGCAGGTAGAGGAATAGAAGTAAAATTAGACGAATTATGAAACTGATATTTACTCCTATTGCACAAGAGCATTGGGAATATTGGAAAAAGAATGACCCCAATATAACCAAACGCATTAAGAAACTGCTTGCTGATATATTGGAACATCCTTACATGGGAATAGGTAAGCCAGAACCCCTCAAATATGAATTGGCAGGTAAATGGTCAAGACGAATCAATTCAGAGCACAGGCTTATCTATTCTGTGCATGATGATATGATAGAGGTTTATATATTCTCTATGAGATATCACTATTCCAAGAAGTAACCACATTATTACATTTAATTAGAAGGACATCTATTAAGTTAGGTGTCCTTTCTGTTTATACACTTAAATTAATCCGTTGGCGGAATTAATTTAAGTGTATAAAGATGAGCAAAAAGTTGCACATATCGTTGATTTTTTAGTAACTTAGTGGTGATCAAAACATTAAGTTCAAACCATCGTATGTACAACCTTTATACAAAATTCGTCAAAATACTTGAGATATGCAAGCAATTCTCTGAAAATCTCGTCAATGAATCGGGTAATGTTCCACGCCGTGGTCCTGTTCCTAAGTTTTCTGACTTGGAAGTAGTGGCACTGTCCCTGACAGCAGAGACAGAGAGCATTGATAGTGAGAAGTGGTTGTTCGACTATAAATTGCAAGAGTACAAGGACTGCATTCCCAATCTCATATCAAGGAGACAGTTCAATGACCGCAGGAAGAAACTGCAGGCTTGTGTGAGGAACTGCGCAAAAGGGTTGCCATGGAAATGGATGGTGGAGAGGAACAATTCTTTGTTGACTCCAAGCCAATAGAGGTCTGTAGGGTTGCAAGAGGGAAACGATGCAAGATGGGACGTACCGGCGATTTCTCTCAAGCTCCCGACTTCGGTTTCTGCGCTTCGCAGAATACGTACTATTTTGGCTATAAGTTACATGCCCTCTGTGGGTTAAGCGGAGTTGTCCATTCCTACGATCTGTCAAAGGCAAGTGTGGCTGACCTCCATTATATGAAAGATGTAAAACATACTTATCACAACTGTAGCATCTATGGCGACAAAGGGTATATTGGAGCTGATGTACAGCTTGACTTGTTCGAAACCGCACACATAAGACTGGAGTGTCCGTATCGGCTCAACCAGAAGGACTGGAAGCCGACATTCATTCCGTTTGCAAAGGCAAGAAAGAGGATTGAGACAATATTCTCGCAACTTACAGACCAGTTCTTGGCCATCAGAAACTATGCGAAAATAACGAATGGTTTGTTTGCCAGAATCATCGGCAAAATTAGTGCACTTACCATTCTGCAATACGTAAACTTCATCAACAACAAGCCCATTGGCAGAATTAAGTATGCATTAAATTAATTCCGCCAACGGGTTTAGTAATTATTTGAGTACACCCACTTAAGTATTAATGTTTTTCATTATCTTTGTTAGTAATAGATATAAACTAAATAGTAAAATGAAGGTATGACAGATTTGATAACAAAACGGACGACTTATGACTGGGTATTAGAGTTTTTGTCATGGATTGGCATTTTTTTTGCATTAATTCCTTTGGGAAGATATAACGAGATTCCTGATAAAGCTATAGTACCCGTTCATTTTGATTTTAGAGGAGCTATTGATGCTTGGGGCAATAAGGAATATATACTTTGTTATTCTTTTTCTTGCAATATTCTTTTTTTGGTTTTAATGTTCTTTTTTTGGAGAGAAATTATAAAATATTGAATTATCCAATAAAGGTTACAGAAAATAATAAATTTTGCTTATATAAATTAGGAGTAAGATTAGTTAGGCATCTTAAATTAATTGTAGTATGTCTTTTTTCATATTTAGCTAATATGTCTTTTTATGTGTCAATTGACAGTAGATATAATGGGCAGTTACCAATCTTATTTATAATATCTACTTTATTGATTACGTTGGCGTTTTTTTTCGTAAAAATGATTAAGTTGAAAAGGTTACTATGAAAAGAATTATACTAAATTGCGTTCCCCCATTTGCATGTAATATACCGTCTCCAGCAATATCTATATTGAAATCTTGGCTGACAAAAAAGTTTACTGGAATTTAAGATTTCGATAAAGCTTACTACCTTTTTGGGAAGAGGTCAACCTGTTTAAACACCGTTTAAACGGCATTAAAACACCGTTTAAACGCTATTATAAAGATGGTGCGGGGAAACCTTGTGTATAATCATTTAAACTTCTTATACCACAAATAGTAACCCGTCCATGGGAACACGGCTCCAAGCAGAGAACTTAAAAAATAGAGAGTCTTTGTTATGACTCCGCCCCACGAACCTGTATGAAGGGTGTAAATGAAACGCCGCATTTCGGAAGATTCCACGAAACCATCAAATATTGCTACAAACCCTTCCTTATACCAAGAGAACGACCAAGTCAATCCTGTCAAAGCCATAACCAATAAGAATATGGATGCATAAATGCCCAATGAAACATGACTGTCATACAAGAACCTGTACCAACTTTTTCGGACGGAAACTTTCAACCGGATCCTTAGTTGCCGGAAAGATTTTGGGAACCAGATTACGATGCCACTTGCCAAGACAAGCACCATCATTAGGGTTGAAATGCCCACCACCATTTTACCAGCAGAGTTTTCGCCTTTTTTAGCAGGGGCATCCAAGAGCCAGCGGTGCATCTTGAAAACCGTCTGGAAGAAGGGCAAGCGAGGAGCACGTGCTTTTTCATCTTATGCTCTCCCGTTCCTGCATGGGGAGATTCCTGACGAATCTGTTTTTCTACCTGAGACGATTGTGGCAATTCTACAGGTTGGTTCTTTTCTGTCCCAGTGGTAACCATTTGTGTTATTTCTTTTTCAAAAACCAATATGGCTCCTGTAAAGCAAATGATGGAAAATATTAAACCAAAAGGCAAAGAGAGCCAAAGATGTATTTTTTTGAATAGAACATTCATTGTTATTTATTTTTAATAGGGAGGTTTGCCATAATTGCAAACTGCCGCATCACTTTACGGATCATATATCATTTGTTTAGAGGCTGATTGTCCCGTCCTCTGCGCCTGGCTTTTTGCTAATTCTGACAAACCTTAATGGGGCTGCATCAAAAATACCATTTTGACGAAGCCCCGATTGTTTAATTATTTCTGTATTCTCAGTTTTCCCGCTCTGGAGAGTCCGTCAGCCTCAACAACAAGCCCCTTGGTTGCCACACCTGTCTTTGCATCAATACTATAAAAGGCAGGATAGTCACCACCCGTTACCGTCACGGCCATATACATCTTGCCATTCTCTCCATAAGGTTCGCCTCCAAAGCCAGCCAAATCAGCAGGAAGTCCTGTCACAGGTGTTATTTTTCCTGTTCCTCCTTGGAAAACAGCCAGTTCACTCACATTCGCTTTCCTGCCTTTCTTCATTTCATCGACCCCTCCGGCATAGAGTTGCAGGAGGAAATAGTCTCCCGAAATATGCCAACAGCGATAAAGCGGGTGACGGGTGCCGATTTCCTCAAGGTTGACATAATAGCTATCATCGAACCGTGTGCTTCCCGCTTTGATGCGCATCACACCAGATGGCTTTGTCCCTATGACCTTCTTCAAGTCGGCAGAAGACTCTGCGGTTCGTCCATAGCCCGGCGAGAAAACATAAATATCTCCATTGTCGGCCGCCCAAATGGTTTGATAATATTGAGACCTAAAACGTCCGCAAGCATAACCTATTTTGTCTGTTTCGGCTATTATTGGTGTCTCATTGAAACTTTTACCGCTATAAATAGCTACAAAAGCCTTGTCGGGATACTGGGTGGAAGGTATTTCCCCGGCCTTGTAACTGCTGCTTGCCGCACCGCCATCGGCTTGGGATATCAAATCTCGGTCAGTGACAGACTCCGGCCAGCGATTGATGCCATACTTGCTCATGCCGCCGGGTATGACCGAAGTGTAAAGCTTGCCATTCGCCTCGACAAGCCCCGCCAAATGCACCTTCTCCCCATTGCCCAGGAAATTTTCACTCATAACCGAAGAAGAGGTTTGTGAGCCGTCCTCGGCATGGAGGTAATTGAACAGCAGCACTTGCGGCAAGTTACCTTTGTTATCCGCCTCACTGGTTGCCGCATTACCCGTAGAAGCCGTTACCACGTAGTCACCCAATTGCCATAAGTAGTGATACGGTTGTATTCGTATGTATATTTCTCCTTGATACTGCCTGAAGCAGTCAAGTAGTAGGAAGCACCTGTGCCATTGCCTCCTTTGTTATAGACCAGACCGAAAAGGTACTTCTGGTTCTTAAACACCCAATAGGATGCACCTAGCACCTCTGAGCCATTGCCGCGGGCGCTGATGCGACCTTCGTCAAGTGAAGATGCAGCAAGCAGGTAGGATGTCCCATCCACGGTCGCAGCCACGACATACGATGTTTTAGCTTCGTTTTCTTGTCCTTTATCCGGAATAATATCTTCGTTTTCGCTGCAAGAACTCATCACCAAGCCTGCCATCATCATATTAAGCAGGATCCACTTCAAATTGTTTTTTTTCATACTTTTACTTTTTTGTTCGTTATTCATCTATTTATTTCAAATATGGATTCGCACCTTACCATAGAATGCACGCCCCGCACGCTGTAGGCTGAAGTTGTCGTAAAGCTTTGCATCGGTCAGGTTGTTGCATTCAAATGAAAGATTATATCGACCACGTTTCATGCTGTAAGTCAGAGACACATTGTGGGCGCACTGCGTAGGCACACTGTTCTTATCCTCCTTGTTGCCTATGCTTTCCCAATAGAGCGGGAACTCGTGCTGCCACATCATGTCATAGGTCAAAGTGAAAGTGTTTCCCTCCCTGAAGAGATTATGCCAATAGAAATTGGCATCAGCATTCGCATAGCGGAACGGGATATTAGGCAAGCGGTCTTTGTAGTGCACATTCTTCTGTCCAGAACCTGCGGCATAGTAAGGCTCATAGTCCCTCGTGTCGGCATTGTTGAAAGCCCCACCCACACTGAGCCACGAGCCATATTTGTAGCGCAGTGCCAAGTTGTAACCTTTGGTCTTTACATGACCATGATTTTCGTAGATGCCATATTGCAAGGCTCCATGTTTGCCGATACCCCGCTTGATGAAATCTTTCGTATCGCGGTAGATGAGTGCAGCCTCCACATACCACCCATGCTTGCCGGTTTGCCAGTTGTAGTTCAAATTCAGATTGAAGTTGTCACTCTTCTCAGGACGCAAATCGGTCTTGCCAGCCTCCAAGTCCTCATCTCCGAAAAGCTCGTCGTTGGTGGGCAGTCTGTAAGCTTTCTCATAAGAAAGTTTAGCTTGCAGGTTCTTAATAATATGATAGGAGCCAGCAGCCCCATAACCAAGGGCACTCACCTGTTTGGATTGTTTCACATAATTACCCACGCCATCGGTATTCCCCGAAATGGCACCTTCGCTGTGTTGATTATAATACTTTATGAATGCGGTAGCATTCCAGCGGTCGGAAGGTACGATTTTGTAGGCCAAACCGGAGATCTCCTTGCGGGTAAGCTTTGGAATATTGAAAGAGGTCAACGCTGACGATGTACCAATGTAACTCCGGCTGGTACGACGAAAACCGCTGTGCACATGATTGAACGAAACCGAATGCACCTTGCCGAAACGATGGTTGATGCTGGCGGTGACATTCCAATTCTGGTTCTTCTGCTCGCTATTCTGATACGATTGTTCGCCCTGGCTTTCCTTCGTGTAATATTGTCCATACCAGTTATAATAGCGGGCTGTTGTATCCACATTGTAGGTGATATTATGGTTGTAGTTGGCATGCAGCTGCACGTCAAGCCCTTTGACGAACAGGTTGTGTTTGCTATATTCAAACGCTGGCAGCACGGAATATCCGTGACGGTGCTTCTGCCCAAACACTATCTCCTGATAAACACCTGTCTGGATTTCCTTATAGAACTTTGAATAGCCCATGCCCAACCAAAGTCGGTCTGCCCACGGCTTCTCCTTGACTCCCACTTTGCCTATCACTGCTTCGTTATGAAAAGTGTCATTGAAACGCTTAACACGTTTTATATCCGTCTTGTCAACCGGATGTTTGGTCACAGACCCGTCGGGATTGACAGTAAAGGTCCGTACCCAGTTGTTGACGTAGTAGTTATTGTCCGAATAGTTTTGGAACGCATTGACCTCATAAAACAGGCCGCTTTTGAGTTTGTGCGAAATGTTGAGGTAGGACTTATGCGTGTTAAACGAACCAAAACTATAGGAGGCATCAACAGAAAAGCGATTAACATTCTTCTTGGTCACTACATTCACCACTCCGCCAATAGCATCAGCACCGAAACCTACAGGAACCACACCCTTATAGACCTCGATACGCTCGGCATAATTAACCGGCAGGTTATTAAGGCTGAATCCCGTACCCGTACCTTCTTGTGGCACACCGTCGATAAAGACTTTAATGTGGCGGCCGCTGAAGCCATCCAGCATAATCTGGTTATCCGACCCCACGCCTCCTGCTTCTCTCATTCTCACACCAGGCAAAGCCGTCAGCGCCTGACCGAGATTTTTGGTGGAGTTCTGTAGCTCCTTTGTATCGACAGCCACTGCGTTGAATGCCGAAGATTTCACCCGGCTCACCCCGGACGCTGAAACCGTCACTTCATTTAGTTCATAAGATGTCGGCTTGAGTGTTATATGCAACTTCTGGCGTGAACCTCTTTCGGAAGAAAGGGAAACATGCTTCTCCACGGTTTCATATCCGACAGATGAAACTACAAGTACATGTTCGCCTGCGGGGACTTTGAGATGGTAAATGCCTCGCTCATCGGTACTGCACCCTTGTTGCGTACCCTTCAGTCGAACCGTTGCAAAGTCAACAGGCATCTTTTCCGTATCCAACACCTTGCCCGAAAGGACAATTTGAGACATGGCAGAAGTTGAGATTATCGCCATCAGCATGATCAAGAGAGTCAATCTATTTTTAATCTTAGTCATAATCATTTCAGTATTTTTGTTTTTGGAGTGCAATATTAGTAGCTATTTCAGATGTGTACAATACGCAAAAATGAGTGTTCAATCATGAACGGTTTTTCGCATCATACTCATTTCAGATTAGTGCCATACTTATTTATAGTGAGCGAACAGGTTTTCCAAACGACCACTATACCAACATATTAGTATTTTTCATATAGAAAAGGCACAACAAAAGCCCAAGCCCCGGAACATGAAAGAAAAATCCATATATTTGTTCCCGGAACTATATATTTTTGTGATGAAACGATTGAAACTCTATGAAGCTGAAGACAAAATGATTGACTTGATCAGCGACAACTATAGTCTGCTCCAAGCGTTGAACGCCTTTGGCATCCGTCTTGGTTTTGGCGACAAGACCGTAAAAGAGGCGTGCACCGAGCAGAGTGTAGATGCTCATACCTTTCTTGCCGTTGTCAACTTTATCATCAACGGATATGCCCCCAAGGAGACTGATGACCGTATTTCCGTAAAGACATTATTAGGTTACCTGCGTGCTTCCCATAGATATTTTGTCGGCTTTCAGCTTCCCGCAATCAGGCAAAAATTAGAGGATATTTTCAATCAAAAGGATAGTTTGGCCATCCTTATCACACATCTTTATGACGAGTATGCCCAGCATATCCAGCGTCACATGAAATATGAGGAGAAGACGCTTTTCCCTTATGTCGAAGCACTGCTCCGGGGCGAACAGATAACGAAATACAATGTTGGAATCTTCTCAAAACACCACGGCAACACAACCGACATGTTGCAGGAGTTGAAACGGATTATCATCCAGTATCTGCCAAACGATTGCCTTTCGAACAATAAGCTTACCGCCACACTTTATGACATTTATAACAACGAGGAATGGCTTTTGAACCACAGCAAGGTGGAGGATGAAATATTTGTCCCTGCGATACGCTCCCTCGAAAACAAGATAAAGAGCGACGGCATCACGTCCAAAATCACTGATATGATACGCTCGGTCGAAGGTTGCGAAGCCATATCTGAACGAGAAAAGGAGATAATTGTCTGCCTGGCTCAAGGGATGTCGAACAAGGAGATTGCCAACCACCTGATTATTTCTGTAAATACGGTGATTACGCACCGTCGCAACATTGCCAGAAAGCTGAACATCCACTCGGTGGCTGGCCTCACAATTTATGCTATTGCCAACAATCTGATTGACAAAAAATGTTTTTCAAACCTATAGCACTCCTGAGTTGTCAGTATGTTTTTTAGGCTGGAAGCTGCGATGTTTCTGTCTTTCCAAGGATTCCTTTTAATGGCATTCTAACGGCGTTTAAACACCGTTTATATTGCCTGACATTGTCATGTTTAAAGACTTCTTTTACCACTAATACGACTAAAAACGGCAACATTGACACTTTTTAGTCAATAAAGTTTGTAGATTTCTTTCTCGACAGGAATAAGTTCAATCATATTGTCAGGAAGTATGGTGGTGACAAGTATGCGAAGCAAGACTAATTTCAATGATGTCAAAAATCTAAAAGCCCCCCTGATTCCGGGGTTATTTGATTAATTGTTTAATTCGTCCCATTTTAACGGGACACTAATGTTTCATGATATTAAAATAATTTGTCAATGTGAAACTTCGTGGTTGTGATTGATTCAGGTCTGATGAACAATGCCAACATTGCGGAAATCGGGGCGCACGGCTACAAATACGAATGCGCCCCTTGTTTCATTTTATGCGCTAACGCATCGAAACCCATATATGCATATCTGTATTCCTAAAACACAGAAAAACGCAAGTCTAGCTACTTTCCCTGCAGCACTTCATACGCATAACGGGCATAGTGGCCTTGAAGACCTTTTGCATAACGCTCCAACACCGCTTTCCCTATCCCTTCTTTATCGCCGCATAAATAAAGGGCACGGGCCAAATGCAATTCCTTCAACGCCATGTTACGGGTAGAAGTATCATTCATGTCAGGCACAGCCTCCCTCCGGGCCTCCACATAGTCCTTGAGCGAATGGCAACGCACTCCCGGAGCAGTCAACAACATTGCCAGCGTGGGAACAGCCTCCTTGCTGCCTATTGCTTCCGCAGCCTCGGATATGGCACGATAATGCGAGAAATAATCCTCCGGACAGAGAAGCCTTGCCTTTTCCAAGATCACAGCCAATGACGCAGGGTCTTTCGCATTGCCCAACGCCATGACCAAGGCATCAAGCTTGCTCATGCACATGCCGAACTGTCCCATGCCCGTATAATGCCAACCTTCGTCCCAGCCCTTTTCCTGGCGGACGGCATTGGCGACGATGGATGCCGCCCCTTTCTCCCCATATAGGCATAAGATGCTTGCCAAGACGACCCGGGCTGCGGGATTGCTTGTCTTTGCCAATTGTTCCCGTAGCAAAGGCAAACTGCGCTTCATGTCCGTAAGCAGGATTTCCAAACCTTCATATTGGTCCGCCACCGCCTGCGCTGCCCGTTTCAATTCGCTATGGCCATAACCCTTAAAAGCCTTATCCGTCAAGACACGTTCCGGCAAATTGCCAATCTTCACCAAGTGGCGTTGTACCTTCTTGATGTCGATCTGGTGAGGAGTCTTGCCCTCTTTTACACAGAGTGCCGCCAAATAGCCCACCGCATATCCTTGGTTCTGCAAACAGGGTTGCATACGGATAACCGGCATCGCATCACGATGGGCACTGACACCCAGCCCGGTCGCCATGATATTCTCCAACCCCTTGGGCAACAACGCCCGCAAAGGTACGTCCGCATCGTAAATCTTGTGCCGTTTCTCAGGAGGATTCAACGTGAAGTAAGGATCGATTGTCATGCCGTGGGTGTCGAACGAACTCTTATGATAAGAGATGGTGTCGGCATAGCGGCGATGGCTCAACACATCATAGACCGAGACGGTATAGTCGCCCACCACCCTACGGCGTTCACGTGTTTGAGGAATCTTGACCAAGTCAAATTGCTGAGATGATTTATTCTTCGCTTGTACAAATGCACGAGAGATATCCAACACATCCGTATCGTCCACAAAGAGCCAATCGTTGTTATTATAATAATCGCTCGGAGCCCATTTGCCAGTACCGGCACCTTGGACAGCAACCGTATTTTTCCCAGTATATTCATAACCCGCACCAGCAGCAATCGCTATATCAGCACTACCCGTACTATCAATCACTATCTTGGAAAGAACCACAGCTCTTCCTTGCGGAGTTGCCACAACCAAGCCCTTCACTTGTCCACCTTCACTCAACGCACCGCAGCCCATCGTACCGAACCACAGTTCTCCTCCGGCTTTAATAACTCCTTACGCAACCATTCCATCTTCCAGTCAGCAGGGAAACGGTCGTTTTTCTCTGGTCGGCGAGGATGATCAGCAGGAGCCATCTCCAAGACACCTTTGTCCAACATAGCAGAATAGCCTCCGCGGAAACCATCCCAATATACACCTATCATTCCCAAAGTACCTAAACCACCTAAGCCATGAAGGTATTCCAAGACGAGAGTCTTCGCTCCTTGGCGAGCTGCAGAGATACCGGCAGAAGCACCTGCTACACCTCCTCCCACCACAATGACATCATATTGTCCCAAGACTGGCAATGCACTGGCAGGTGATTCCACCCATCCTTGATTCAAAATCGGGCGAAGCGGTTGCAATAGTTCTCCTATCGTTCCATAGGAAGAAGCCCGTGCAACAACCTTCTTCACCTCGGCATTGCGAGAAAGCGACAGCTTGCTCACTTGCTCTGCCACCTGTTCGCCTATCAATTCGCCCAGCCACATAGCCGGTACAGGACGCATAACACGAGCAGTCAACTTTCTGGACAAGTCCGCTTCCGGTCCTAATATCCAAATCCGGGCGGTCGATTTCGGCGTAAAAGCATCCAAAGGCAAATCACGCAAGGAAGCACCTAACGTTTCGCAATGAGTTTTACAAACAATGTTTTGTTTGGGTATATACCATAATCTGTCAGAACTATCCACCTGATCCGCATCCCATAACGACGTACGGATTTGCTGTTCTATCTTTCCAAGGTCGCATAACTATTGTCTGGCATTGAATAGCGGAACGTATAACGAGTTACGGGATAATGAGCAGAACCAACCTGCAACTCCTTTTTCCAAGGATGAATTCCTATGATTTCTTTCGCCTGTTTCGGAGAATTTCCAACGACCGTAAAGTCAAAGTCCTGTTCACCAGATTGGAATGGAGTCCTCTCGGCGTTCAAGAAACCAGCCACAACAGCTTCATGCGTAGCATCTATAATCGCCTTGCAACGTATCGCTTCACGACCTGAACGATTGGCTATGACCACACCTGCCGCTTCCCCTGCAGCATCTACCAACACATTGGTAGCGTAGCTACTGTAAAGAAACTTCACACCGTTATCAATCAACGCATCTTCTAAAGTCTTCTTGACCGCCATCGGAGTAGGTATGGAAGCAGACTGGAAAATACGTCTTGCCAAAGTCGTCTGCAACTCCTCATCCTTTTCACGTTCGTAGAGATGCGAAGCACATACCTCCTCACCTAAATAGGGCAAATCACACACCAAATAAACTTGACTTCCACTTTTTGCCGCAGCTACTGCCGCAGCCACTGCACGGGCACTTCCTCCCACTACAACAATGTCCGTTTCTTCAATAAGCGGAATCTTACGTCCGCTTTCATAAGCAAATGCTTCATCCGGCAAAGCTGGTTTTACCACAGCCTTTGCTTCATGCATGCTACCAATGGAAGCAAATGCCCCACCAATGGCGGTTACTTTCAAAAAATCGCGCCGTGTCAACATAGTATATTAAAGTATTTGTTTGAATTATTCTTTCGGCACCAAAAGTATGGCATCAGCAAAGATAGCACCTTTAGATCTTTTCCCTTGCACAGTCACTTCTGAATTTCTAAATCCTTTTTCAAAATGATAAGTTCCTAAGCTTACCCATTCCCCTTTGTGCATACGCGGTTGGATTTTAGCTTGCTTCAGACCATCCATACTTTTTATATCGAAAGAGAGTTGTTCCGGTAAATTTTCATCAGCCAACGCCGTGCAATAGAAATAAACAGTATAATCATGGCTCTGCTTTACAACAGGCATGAAAGTAAACGAAGAAGAGCCCTGTTCATTATCCGACCATTTATAACTACTCTTATAATGACCACCTTCCTTTTTTGTCCAACGGCCTTTGCTGTAAACTTTGTCTATATTGCTATCATCAACTAATATTTCCGGAATAGAACCATCTAAATAAGGATTATCCCTTAAAGTTTTACGCAGTTGATTAATATCCACCAGCTGTACAGGACACTGCTGTTCTATCGCCATACATGCAGCCACTGCTGCAGATTGACCTAATACCATAAAGACAGGTTCCATACGTATAGAACCAAAAGCTATATGGGTAGATGATACACAAACAGGCACCAACAAATTCGTACACTCATCATGTTTAGGAGTGATGCTCCGATAAGAAATCGGATAAGGAGGGAAACCATGATATTGCACATCTCCTTCATTTTTCACCATACCATTGGTAACAATACGTTGGCAATTATGGGAATCCATTCCATAAGCAGCCATACCGATTGCATCACCCACCGTCTCCTCGCCTTGGCAATTCTTTTGCGTCATCACATATTCTCCCACCATGCGGCGAGCTTCTCGCACGTAAAGTTGTGTCGGGAAATTATCATTATCCACAAACTCATCTTTTGCCCAACCAAAATCACTTACCCGCTTCCTTAAAGCTTCCGGCAAACGATTGTCATGTGAAAGGAAATAGAGTAAACCTTTGGTATATTCAACATGTTCTTTCCATATCTTAGCCCTTGTATCGTAATCTCCATCGGGATATTCATAATTCATACCTATCATATCTGTAGACAAGGTCCACAGTTGTTTACATCATATTTATTCTCCGGCATCAACCCCCAATTAAAAATCAAATAATGGTTCATGTTCGATCCCATTTTGCGGACTGCACGAGCTAATAACTCATATTTTGTCGAATCATAACTTTCCGGTCTTACAAACGGTAGCTGGTTATCTTTATTGTCAGTCAAACATAACCTGAAGTTATACGCTTGAACCAATCTATCCCCTGTACCATCCTTCTTCAGTGTTTGTTTTTGGATTCCCCAACAAAGGCCACTGGTAGAATCTCCTTCTACGACATAAGGATCGATTCCATCAGGGAATTGATGGGCATACAATAGTTGCACGCCATCCAAAGTTTCATCATAGTCGGAATTATCTTCACGCCCCACTACATAAGAAACACCCGCACGAGCCATCAAATCTCCTTCATAGGAACAATCTATAAACTCTTTCGCTTTAATCGCAACCAAAGGCTCTCC
The DNA here is from genome assembly GCA_022009975.1 of Phocaeicola vulgatus. Classification (GTDB taxonomy): domain Bacteria; phylum Bacteroidota; class Bacteroidia; order Bacteroidales; family Tannerellaceae; genus Parabacteroides. Next base: position 2,222,820 of record CP091733.1, read on the forward strand.
TAAAGGGCTCTGAGAATCCTCCAATATAATTGATTTTATTTCTTTGTTTCGTACCTCCGCTTTCGTAATACGACGATAGTACATCACGTCTAAATCAGCATCTTCCACAAAACGGTTCATAGATTTCGTGGCCACACTGGGTGGAAATGTCCACTGCTCAAATTTACCGTAATGTTCTCCTACTCTACGATAAAACAGGCGAGCTAAACCTGTAACAGCATATTTATTGCCAATGTCAGTCATACCCAATCCCCCCGTTGTCATGCCACCTAAATACTTACCCGGTTCGATCAACAGAACAGTTTTTCCCATTTGCTTAGCTGAATATGCAGCAACAACGCCTGAGGATGTTCCTCCATAGACACAAACATCCACCTCCTTAACTTGAGAAAGAGAGGGAGCCTCCCCTCTTTGCTGGCAAGCAAACAGAGAGGAAGCTAATACTATAATAAAAATACCCAATTTCATTTGTGCTAAAAGAATAAATTAGTAACCATCATTCTGGCTCAAATTTGGATTCACTAAGATATCATTTGCTGGAATAGGCCACAAATAGTTCTTCTTCGCATCGAACGACATCTTATAAAAGGTAGTGATGTACCCGGCAGTTTCCATCGGAGAAAGATCAGGCAAACCATTCTCATCAACGGTTGGAATACCACCGATAGGATAATTACCCTCATCCCAGTTCTTCAACAATGTCATAAAGTCTGGAGACAATTCAACATTGGACTCCGCACCGGTCAAGCCGTTCCAAGAAGCCGATCCGGACCAAGCACGTGGCAAATAGTACATGGACTTGTCGTATGCTTTCTCTGCAATGCGCCAGCGCAACAAGTCGCGGTAACGAAGACCTTCGAATGCAAACTCAGAACGACGTTCCATGCGGATGATTTTACGCAAAGCGGCTTGGGAAGTAGCTTCTACTTTCGGATAAACAATATCTGTTCCTTCGTATGCACGGGCACGGACTAAGTTGATACTCTTGTCCAAGTCTTCCTGTGTGCACTGTCCTAATTCATTCTTTGCCTCGGCATACGTCAACAGGATTTCAGCATAACGCAAGTATGGATAACAGTTATCAGAAGTTCCCCCATAGCTATTATAATCCTTCCAATTGTCCTTGACGTATTTACGAATCATCAACCCATTATAAGCAGAATGCTGGTTGGATGCCTTCGCATCGTTGTTCAAGACCATCTGCCCGGATGCCACCTCATACACCTTGTTTGCATACGGGCTTGGGTTGTATTCATATCCCAACGTGATATAATCCGGATATTTCTCAGGGAAAGTACCATCCACCTTAGACTGCTCATATTCGGCATAGTCAGCTGAATATTTTGTCTTGAACGGCTGGATTGTCGCAGCCAAACGAGGGTCTCTGTTGGCAAACGGATCCTTCGGATTGTAAAGTGGAGACTGGTCGATAGGTTTACCATCCGTGCATGTATATGAGCAAAACAGTTCCAAAGACGGGCCTTGGTTGGCATAACCACCTAACTTACGGATGACATAGTTCTTAATGCCTGCAAACAAACCGAATCCCCTCTTCAGAGCCAAATCCCCTTTGAAATAGAACATCAACTCGGGAGAGGCGTCGGCCTTGAACAATTCGCCATAATCAGGATGCAAGCTATAGACATTGGAATCCATCACCTTCTTGGCAGCGTCTACCGCAACCTGCCAATCGTTATTACAAAGGGCAAAACGGGCTTTCATGCCCAAAGCCGCACCCGCCGTAGGACGTTGTTGCCCGGTGTAAGAAAGCGGCAACAAAGAAGCCGCCTTGTCCAAGCATTCATAGGCATAAGCCATCACCTCGCTTTTCGGTGAACGGGTTGCCACGTATGCCTCTTCCAAAGTCATGCCTTTGTTCAACACACAGTCTCCCCAATAAGTTGCCAATTCACCATAAGCAAAACCAATCATGAAACAAGCTTCACCTTTATACTGGTTTACCTTCTCTTCGCTCACTCCGGTTGCTGTTCCTTTCTCCAAAGATTCCAGCACTTTTGTAGCACGTGCTATAGCTTTGTAAAGGGCAGTCCAACGTCCGGAAACCGTACCAGACTGTGCCGTCATTATTCCTAAAGTAAACTCATTGGAGCCGTTCCGGTTCAACAAGTCATCATCCCATTCCAAACCATCTATCGGGAAAAAGTCAGGTCTCCACAAGTCGTTAAGCGACATCTCTATTTCTGTCGCGTCGTGATACCAGTTTTCACTTGATCCCTCAGACAGCGGGTTCAAGTCCAAGTCAGCGCAAGCCGTAAAACCCATCGCCATCAAGCCGACGCATAAACATTTCGTTATTTATTCATACCAATAATCTCCTACTTAAAATGACACATTCAAACCAAAAATATATGACGACATGAGCAAGTCGCTAAAACGATTCCATTCGGGATCGTATCCCTTCGGATATTTAGAGAAAGCCGGCAGGTCATTCGCACTGAAATAGAAACGCAATCTATCTACGTGGAACTTCTTCGTGATATCACTTGGAATCGTATAACCCAGCGTGATATTCTTGACACGCATATAAGCGCCGTTGAACAACCAAAAGTCACTGGCGGCATAAATGTTCGCATCGTTGGTTGTCAACTTCGGATATTTCGCTTTTGCGTTCTCCGCATCTGAAGCCAACGGACTCCAATGACTTTCAATCAGGTTGGCAGGACAAGAATATGCCTGGAAAAGGAACGGACTCACAGGCCAGTTCCAGTAAGACAATTGATGGCCGATACCTTGGAAAGACAAATTGAAGTCAAAATTCTTCCATTCCGCCCACAGAGAACCACCGTACTGCATTTCTGGCAAAGAATTACCTAAGCGTACACGGTCGTTTGAAGCTGTAATCATACCATCTCCATCTATATCCTGATAACGGATGTTACCAGCCTTATCATTGTTGGTCAATACCGGTATCTTCTGTCCGTTCCATCATGGCATCATCGTTCAAGATAATACCCATATTTTTGTAGCCATACCATTCGTTATAATAAGATCCCTCTTCGGTAATGTTACGAGCCGATATATTCTGACGGTCAGCCATATATCCCATACGGGAACGGTAGTCAGACAAGTTGAAGCTTACACCATAACGGAAATCATTAATCTGGTCACTCCAAGAAATTTCCAAATCTCAACCTTTGGTGTTCATGTCAGCCGCATTGTTCTGTGGAGCATTGTAACCGAAGTAAGAGGGGAAGCCCACCTGCATCAGCATATCACTGGTCTTCTTATAGTACCAATCCAAAGATCCTCTCAGCCGATTGTTTAACAAAGCGATGTCAGCACCTACACCATACGTAGTAGTTGTTTCCCAAGTCAATGTGCGGAAAGCATAATCAGATTGGTAGGCCGTTTGGACAACATCTGCCCCCCCTGAAGCGGCATTAGGAATAAAGCCACTACCGAATGAAAGTCTTGCTTGGTAAGGAAATTCAGATCCAATACGTTCATTACCCAACTGTCCAATAGATCCACGAAGTTTCAAATAATTGATAGTCTTCTTATTGAACCAAGACTCCTCTGAAATAACCCAACCTGCACTGACGGAAGGGAACGTACCCCAACGGTGTCCTGAAGCAAAACGAGAAGAACCATCTGAACGGATATTGGCTTGCAACATATAACGGTCAGCCCAAGAGTACATGACACGACCGAATACGGAACGGTAAGCATTATGGCCTGCAGTACCACTATTGTATTGGAAATCCTCAGGTCCTAAGTTTAAATAGGGGAAATTATTCAAATTGTAATTCAAACGGGAAGCACCTTCATTTTCCCATTCGTATGAGTAATCCTCATAACCAGCCATCACACCCACAGAATGCCTGTCTATTTTGAAATTATAGTTCGCATAAAACTGCATAGTCAAACTACGAGTATCGTTACGTTGTTCTTCCACGCTGGTATTTGCATATCCCGTACCCGGAATCACATCACCCGAAATACGATACACGTCATAACGAGTCTTATGATCTTTCCCCTTTGTAAAGGTATAAGTCGGAGCGGCAATCGCAGTCAAAACCAAGTTTGACAGGAGTGATGTCCAATTGGAACTTACCTCCCACCTTGAAATTTTCAATCTTATTCTGGCCTCCCAGCTGATTCAGAGCAATAGGATTATCTCCATCCTTTCCATCGGCATAACGGCCATCAGACCAGTAAACATTATAGATAGGAGAGCGGTACATCAAGTCGCCCATGCTCGACCCTTCCAATGAGTGAGGAGCGAGAGACTTAGCATACATCAAGTTAACATCCACATTCGCATGGATCCAGCTATTGATTTGGTAGTCATTGTTAGAACGGACATTGATTCGTTCGTATGACTTATTCCTGTACAAGGCATCCGCATCGTAGTAGTTCAAACTGAAGTTGGTCTTCAATTTATCCGTACCTCCTGTCAAAGAGAGAGAATGACGCTGATGGTTCGTATGATTCTTCAATCCCAAACTCATGAAATCCGTATCCGGATAACGGTCCGGGTCTGTCAAACGGTTCTGCATATAGCTGTTAAGAAAGTCTTCAGAATAAGAAGAATATGGAGAGGAAGCACCATCGTTATATGTCAATTCATTATAACCCTGCATCCATTGGACAGCATTGGCAAACTTAGGCACTGTTGTCGCTTTATCAATACCATATTCCATATTATAAGACAAATGGAACTCCTTGTCCTTGGCACGGTTAGTCGTCACCAAGATGACTCCGGCTGCCGCACGGCTACCGTATATGGCTGCTGAGGCAGCATCCTTCAACACTTGGATATCTTTCACATCTTCCGGTGCGATATCCATAAGGCTTCCCGGTACACCATCGACAATTACCAACGGATCATTCGTGGAAAGAGTGGTCACACCTCGTACTCGGATAGAAGAACCTGCGCTCGGGTCACCTGAAGTGCGGGTAATTTGCACACCCGCCATCTGTCCTTGCATCTGTGTGGACAACTGCGGGGAGCTTTTTACACGCAACTTATCGCCGCCCAAAGATGAAGTTGAACCTGTCAAATCAATCTTACGGGCTGTACCGTAACCGATAACCACCACTTCATCCAAGGCTCGTGAATCTTCTGCCAAAGAAACAGTCAATACAGTTTGGTTGCCTACGGGTATCTCCTTGTCACTATATCCGATATAAGAAACATGCAAGACCGCACCTGCCGGAACATCCAAAACAAAGTTGCCATCCATGTCGGTAATCGTACCATTAGTAGTGCCTTTGACAACAATATTCGCCCCAATCACCGGTTCCCCGTTAGCGTCTTTCACGACACCTGTGATTCGTTTATTATTTTGCTGTTGTACAAGACCAACAGTTGCCTTGCGTAGGATAATAGTCTTACCTTCAATAGTATAAGCGAGTCCTTGCCCGGCTACAATTTGGCTGATAACATGACCCAGCGGCTGGTTATCCGATTCAACGGTAATATTTTTATGTGTATCGACATCCTGAGACGAGAACACAAAAGAGTAATCGCTTTTACTCTTTAATTCATCCATGGCTTGCTTAACCGTCACATTGCTCATCCACAATGTAATATTCTGCGCATTGGCCATTGGATTTAGGCATAGCAGTGCCAGAGCCACATTCATGGCTTTCCCTCTAAAATCCATAAATAAACTGATTTTAAACGATTTGACTTGTGTTAATATGATATTTAGATACTGTATCCTTACCGGTCACCCTTTAGAATATCTCTCTAAAAGTTCCTGCTTGATTGTTTACTGTTTTCCTTTTATTCATTAGCAATATGTGTTTTAAATGGTTAAACTATTTCTTCTTTCCTGTATTCTTATAAAGCAATATTTCATCACCCTCCTCTGTATAATAGATTTGGTGCGTAGCTGTAAGGATTCCCAACACTTTGCTGATAGATTGTTCTTTTCGGTTAAAGGTAGCGTAGAAGGGAACATGCTTAAGTGATTCATCGGCAATGCGAATCCTTACATCATAACTACGGTTCAATTCTCTTACTATATCTTCCAAAGGTAATTCATCAAAGAATAAATTGTCATGCGTCCATTCGATAGCATCGCGGACACGGCTACGGGGAACTTCCAAACGCCCCGTTTGTTTGTTCAACACGGCTTTCTCCAATGGTTTCAGGTAAGTCAATGTTTGTTTGGCATCCATCAAATTATCCAAAGCGACCTTGCCTTCCATTAAATTAACGCTGGCGGCCATGTCATCTTCATAATTACGAAAATTAAATTTAGTACCCAATACTTGCACGCCCAACTCTTTTGTCCGTACGTCAAAAGGCATATCTACACGTTTATGGACTTCAAAATAAGCTTCGCCTTCCAAACTCAAACTACGTTCTTTAATACCAAAGCTTTGGGAATAGACCAACCGCGAACCCGCATTCAACCAAACACGAGTACTGTCGGGCAAACAAAGCTCTGTCTTTGCACCATAAGGAGCTTCCACGACAATGTCCCCCATTCTCCGGATTATCATATCTGAACCTACACAATAAGCGATATAAGAAGCAATCAAAAGAGCCACGACCGCAGCTGCACTGGCTATCGGTAAATAAAGACGCTTCAGCAAAGGAACGTGCTGTGGTTCAGTAGGCACAGAAAGACGTGTCCGGTTCAGAAAAAGGCGATAAGCTCTTTCTGAATCAAAATGATGGCTTTTATCTGCCACCATAGAAGAATACCAAAGCTCTTGTTCTTCAGCATCCCATTCTGGATCCACGTTGTTTTGTTTTTTATTTATCTGTTTCATCTTATCTCCTGAAGTATGTTGATATCATGATATGTTTATATAGATGACAGATAAAATAAATAAGCGGGTAGTCAAATGAAGATTTTTTTCAATCAATTGCAAAAGAAGAGGCATGGGGAGAATCAAGTAACGTCCCAAGTCTTGCCTTAGAATTGCCAATGCCCGTTTGATATGATATTTGACAGTATTGACAGAGATGCCTAATTCGGCAGCTATCTCGTCGTTCTTCTTATGCTCAAAACGGCTCTTCAAAAAAACACGGCGGCACGATTCATCTAAACGGTTGATGGAAGAGATGATTTCTTTTTCCAGTTCTTTCTCCAACAAACGCCCTAACGGATTCTCTTCCGCTGCATAATTGTTTCCAATTTCTTCCAATTCCTTTTTCTGAGAAAAGGCAATTTCTCGGTTTTCGCTCTCCAAAGCTATGTAATTGTAACAACGGTTTCGCACGGCACGCATCAAGTAGGCTCGTAACAAAGAACGGATTTCGAGCGACTGACGGATTTCCCAAAGATGGGCAATGGTATCATTCACCAAACTTTCAGCCAAAAAAGCATCACCAACGATTTGCAGGGCTACATGGCATAACACTTCATAATGATGGACAAACAGCTCATGATACGCATGTTCATCTCCATTACGCAGTCCTTCTATTAATCGTAGTTCTTGCTCTTCCATTATATTGAGGATTCTTTCTTCTGCAAAGATAGAATTATTTTTTAAAAACTACCATTTTTAACGCACGTTGCATGAATTTGAAAACACGATAGCCCATAATCGGAGAAAGGATTTGTTTTTTTAGAGGAAAGGCGGTGCGTCAGAATTAGCGCGAAATGCCGAATGCAGAGGTCGGATTCCAAAGCATCGCGGCAGTTAGCAATTATGACGCACCGCCTATTCAATATGTCCCAATTATCCTTATAGCAAATCCTTCAATCTGCCTTCTTCTTGCATACGGATGATTAGTTCGCCGAACAGAGTGTTTGCCCACGCCATCCATGGACGGGTATAATCCTTGGCATCGTCTTTATGGAACGACTCGTGGATGAATCCTGTTCCTGCATCCGTGTCACGGATTGTTTCGATGCAATAACGGATTTCCTTTTCATCTTTGGAAGTGTGTGCCAACATGACCAGACTCATCGGCCAAACGTAGTCGGGACCGATGTGAGGACCGCCGATTCCTTCCGCAGCTTTGCCTTTGAAGAAATAAGGATTCCAATCACTCCAAGTAAAACGGCGGGTGTTTTGGTAAATCGGATCATCTATGTCTACGCAGCCCAAGAAAGGAAGACCTAACAAGCTCGGCACATTGGAATCGTCCATCAAGTTGCGCCCGCCGTAACCATCCACTTCGTAGGCGTAGATTTTACCAAATTCGGGATGCTCTATGATGCCATGTTTCTGTATCGCATCTTCCACCTCTTTTGCCAATGCTTCACATTTATCCGCCAATACCGCATTGTTACGGATTGCACGCAACATCTCCGCCATTTGGCGCAAAGAGGTAACGGCAAAGAGGTTGGACGGAATCAGGAAGCCAAAAATGCTGGCATCGTCGGATGGACGGAATGAAGAGACAATCAATCCGCATGGACGGACCGGATTACCATATTTGTTCAGCAATGTATCGCTCTGCTTGGAAGTGGTACGCCCGAAAGTGTAAGAGCCATTGCCGTTCTTACGCTGTTGCACGATGAAGGTGTCATAAATCGTCTCCTGCGCCTTTTCCCACTTGTCGTCGAACACGGCAGAGTCGCCTGTCTCTTTCCAGTAATGGTATGCCAAGCGGACTGTATAACAAAGCGAGTCTATCTCCCATTTGCGTTCGTGGAGCTCTTTCTTCATTTCCGTATAGTCCGACTCCCACTCGCTACCGGTTGGACCTTCGTTGAACCCGTTCGCATACGGGTCAATCAAGATGCAATCGGTCTGGCGGTTAATCACCCCTTGCAACATGGTTTTCAACTTTTCATCTTCATTTGCCAGCACGACATAAGGATATACTTGTGCAGAGGAGTCACGCAGCCACATGGCATGGATATCTCCGGTGATGACAAAGGTGTCGGGTTTGCCATTTCATCTTGAACTCGCAAGTCGTGTCCAAAGTATTGGGATAGCAGTTCTCGAACATCCATGCCAGCTTCGGGTCTTTGATATGAGCCTTTACTTCAACCAATTTTTTCTCGACCGCTTCGGAAATAAACTTACGCGCAGCCTCATCCGGCCTTTTTGTGGAATAATCGCCCCATACTTTTTTGGCATGTTCGGTGAAGGAGGCGTCTTGTTGTACAGAAGGCATCGCTTTCGGAGCAGCCATCAACTTTTCGCCCACAACCAATCCCGCTAAAGAAAGGGAACCTGTTTTTAGAAAATTTCGTCTTGTTGTCATTGTTTTCACATCGTTTTTACAGCAGACAAATATACAAAAAAGAAAGCATAAGTTGCCACAAGGCGCATCAGAATTAATAATATGCGAGCAAGAAGGATGAGGACGACAGGAGTTTACTGGTGTAAATGACTGAGGACGAATTCCGAAAGCAACGAAGCAGTTTGCAATTATGACGCACCGGTACAAAAAAAAAGGGCTGCACCAAAACACCATTTTGATACAGCCCGGTTCGTAATGTTGTTATCATAAGCGGGATTGCTCCCGTCTCATTTATAAATCAACCTAAATACGACTTCAGAAGCTTGCTACGCGCTCCTTGTCTTAATCTTCTTATTGCTTTCCTTGATCTGGCGGACACGCTCACGAGTGAGCCCGAATTTGTCGCCAATCTCTTCTAATGTCATTTCCTGACCACCTATACCGAAAAACATCTTGACTATTTCACATTCTCTTTCGGTCAATGTAGCAAGCGCTCTGTCAATTTCCTTCGATAATGATTCGTTCATTAATGTACGATCAGCGACGGGAGCATCATCGTTCACCAGGACATCCAACAAGCTGTTATCTTCGCCTTCCACGAACGGAGCATCCACCGAGATATGTCTTCCTGACACTTTCAATGTGTCCGAAATCTTATCCACCGGTATGTCCAATTCGTCTGCAAGTTCTTCGGGAGAAGGGCGGCGTTCGTTTTCCTGTTCAAACTTCGAGAAGGCTTTGCTGATTTTATTCAACGAGCCTACCTGGTTCAACGGAAGACGCACTATTCGCGACTGCTCTGCCAACGCTTGCAATATGGACTGACGAATCCACCAAACTGCGTAAGAAATGAACTTAAATCCTCGTGTTTCATCAAACTTCTCAGCTGCTTTTATCAAGCCCAAGTTTCCTTCATTAATCAAATCCGGCAAACTCAACCCTTGATTCTGATACTGTTTTGCTACAGAAACCACGAAACGCAAATTCGCTTTTGTCAATTTCTCTAACGCCCTTCGGTCGCCGTTCTTAATCCTTTGTGCCAACTCAACTTCCTCTTCAACAGTAATTAAATCCTCACGACCTATTTCCTGAAGATACTTATCAAGTGAAGCGCTTTCACGATTAGTAATGGACTTTGTAATCTTTAACTGTCTCATCCAACGAATTAATTGAAAATACGGATGACAAAGATAATACTTTTATCCGACTTAATATGTATATTTTCCCTCTGCTACATATTTTTAAGTTGATTTAAGAATACAAAGGCTCCATGGAGTGCGGTTCTGCTTCTCCATGGAGCCTTTCTTCTTAAGGTGCGTTAGAATTTAGTAAGCAATCTGATTTTCTAACGCACCGACTTTAATCGTTCAGGTCAATCGCATATATCTTAGTACGGTCGGACTTCGGATAGAATCCTTTGATTACCAAGAAGCGTTCATCGGAAGAACCCTTCAACAAACGGTCCACCAAAGATTCCAATTGTTCCGGTTTCATAATCTTCTGGTCGTTCACTACCATGATGATAAATCCTTTCTGGATGCCAGCCTGTTTCAATTTGCCGTTCAACAAGCCAGTCACCTCGATACCGTAACTTACACCCAATTCACGTTTCTTGTCGTTGCTCAATGTTGCAAAAGCAGCTCCCAAAACATCCGCGCTGCTGCCTTCCGCTGGTTTTACCAACTTCGTGCTGCCGGATGAGTTCTTCAATTCGACATTGAAGCTCTTTTCACTACCCTTGCGGTTCACCTTGACTGTCACCTTGTCGCCCGGACGGTATTTGCTGATTTGCTCTTGAAGGGCATTCGATGATTTGACCTTTACGCCATTGACAGAGACAATCACGTCCCCCTTCTCGATGCCAGCCTCTTTAGCCACACTGCGGTCTGCAAAGTCTGCCACGTATGCGCCTTCGGAAACTTTGATGTTTTCTTTCATTCCCTTCAATTCCTCTTTGTACTTGTCCGGCACATTCGGCATACTCAACTGGTCCATGATGTCGCCTACTCCGATTATCTGCACGCCCAACACGGCACGCTGCACAGCTCCATATTGTTTCAAATCGCTTGCAATCTTACCGGCAATGCTGATAGGCACAGCAAAAGAATAACCTGCATAGTTACCTGTCTCGGAATAGATGGCAGTATTGATACCAATCAATTCGCCTTTCGTATTCACCAATGCGCCCCCGCTGTTACCAGGGTTGACAGCTGCATCGGTCTGGATAAAGGATTCGATTTTGCTCTTGTCCCCACTTCCCAAAGAGATGCCACGACCTTTGGCACTTACGATACCGGCAGTCACGGTAGATGTCAAATTGAACGGATTACCGACAGCCAACACCCATTCACCTACTTTCAATTTCTCGGAATCACCAAACGGGATAGTCGGCAAATCCTTTGCGTCAATCTTGATCAATGCGATGTCTGTCGCCGCATCCGCCCCGATCAGCTTGGCTGGGAACTTGCGGTTGTCGTTCAACGTAACCTGCAATTCGTCCGCATCATTGACCACGTGGTTGTTCGTGATGATATAACCATCGGTAGAGATAATCACACCCGAACCGGAGCCTACTCGCGGTTGGGCTTTCGGACGCTGGAAGCCTCCACCTCCTCCAAACCCGAAGAAATATTCAAACGGGTCAATATATTGATTCTGCGAAGAGGATTCTTTCGCGTTTTGAGTCGCCATGATGTGGACTACGCCATGCACCGCACTCTCTGCAGCAACTGTAAAATCCGTATTCTCCGCTGCCACAGATGCATAATTGACCATCCGAACCGGTTGCTTGAAAACAGACGTATCATTACCACTCAGCGTATACTGCTGTCTATTCATCAAATAAGTACTTGTCCCGATAGCTGCCCCACAACTGATTGCGGCTACGAAAGCTACTCCTAAAATGCCTTTTCCAAATGTATTCATAATGTTCAACTTTATATGTTCAACTTCTTGTTTTTAACACTTTCGATACAACAAAGAAATAGCAAAATTTGTACACATAATCCATTTGCCCCTCATTTTTTATCACTTTTAACGACCTGTCTATATATCGGGAATGCGATTAACAGTACTTTGTGTCGCAAAGTACCTTTTTAACACTTTCTTGACAGACATTTTGGGTCGCCTGCTGACAAATATGTCACTCCTCCTGCCGTTATTTCCGTCCATAAAGAATAACATCTGATGAAGTTGCAGAAATGGGATGCAACGCAGCCAATAACGAAATCTTTCATGAGGCGGTCAACAGCAACGCTTCCCTTGTCGAAACAGGCTAAAAATGTTCACAAGAAAACAACCGTTTATTTTGGAAAAAACAACCGTTGTTTTTAAAAAAACATTGGACGTTTTTGAAAAAACATTGGACGTTTTTGAACAATCTTTGCCACGGGTCGTCTTTGGGATGCTTGGGACTCCCGAGGAAATACCGGCAGTGATTGTTGACATCAAATACGTTTTCTCCAGATTATGAGTCAAATGGAGTTGGGGTGTTGTAATAAGATACCAGTCTCTTTGCAAGGTCGCGCATCTGTTCGCGGAGATTCTTCGGAGCTAACACTTCGACTTGGTCTCCTTGCTGCATGATTAACTGTAAGAAATCATAAGTGAGCTTCACATCATAGGAGAATATTGTTGACTCATCATTGCTTTCAAGCTCCTGCTGCGACTCATGCAAGGGTAATGTGCGCAGATAGTCCGGAGCCTCTTGATATGCCCTTAGGAGAACATGCTCTGTCGGTTGGTCGCTTGGAATGACCCCTGTGCAACCTTCATAGAACCTCTTCATGTCGAATCCTTTTTTCATTTCAAAGGTCTTGTCGAGGATGGACGCTTCTCTGATCCGGTCAAGTCCGTACACAAGGATTTCTTTATATGGCGAATAACCCTCTTCTCCCTTGTGGATCCTGTTTAGTTCGACATAACGGGGGTTGTTGGCGATTATATACCAACGTCGTTTGACCACTTTGAGGCAATAAGGTTCTATCTCGAAGGTGTAGGCATTCTCTTTGCCGAATCCTTGATGTGTAACCTCCATGACCTTGTTCTCACGCATGGCCTGCATGAAGATGGTCAACCATGTATTCCCCGAAGGAATATCCTCAAACTCAATCCGGTCTTTGAGTTTGCTGTCCGCCTGTATCTGATTAAGCGTTGCGAATGAATCAATAAGCCAACTGCGCAAACTGTCACCTTCCAGTTCCTCCGGATTCAGGATATGATATTTATATCCTTTGACACCGGGGTCGATTTCAATAATGATATTGAATATGTCTTGTATGGCTTTGCGGTGGTTATGGAATGTGCGGAGAGGAAGCTCGTCCCCGTCTCCATAGCTCAAGCCGCTTTGCTGCCACTTGTCGTTGATTTCCTTATAGGAAAGATGCTTGTAATGGCGGAGCGTGTCAATCAGCCACACATATCGCCCGAATTGGTTCGCTGACATACTGTTTGCTTTTTCTTATTTGCAAAGTTAATCAATCTCCATGAAATAAAATGACGCACCGCCCCTATTTAGCGATAGCCGACGCGCCTGCCATTATTCTTTGAAATTTTCTCTTCGTTGCATATCATTATAAGACTTTTCAGCGTTGGTTTTTCCCCTTTGATGACCTCCTGCATCAAGGTTTTCCGGACGATGTTGTCTATTTGTCCTCCACTGAACTCATAATTAGAGGCCAATGTTTGAGCATCTTCCTTTGAAAGCGAAGGAAGTTTGTCCATCCAGATGTTCCGCTTTGCCTCAGTGGAAGGATTGTCGAAGCGAATCTTGAACAGGAAACGGCGTTCAAACGCATCATCCAGGTTGTCAACCAAATTGGTTGTCGCAAAGAGTATGCCGCCCAAATTCTCCATCTCCTCCAAGATGATGTTCTGGATAGCATTCTCAGTCTGGTCAACACTTCCGTTGCCAACATCTTTCCGCTTTGAGAAACAGCATCAGCTTCGTTGAAAAGCAAGATTGGTGTGACTTTGCTTTTCTCGCAAATGCGGCGATAATCTCGAAATACCTTTTTGATTAACTTCTCGCTTTCACCAAACCAACAACTCTTTGTGGCACTTATGTCAACGTGCATGATGGCTCGGCCTGTCGCCTTGGCTATCTGCAACACGCTTTCGGTCTTTCCTGTGCCTGGTCCGCCATAGAACAAAACCGACATACCTTTAGGCAAATTGTTATCTTCAAGCCTTGCAGCTATCCCTTGGTAGTATTCTTCCCTCAAACTGTTGCGAAGGAGCGACAACTGCTCTTCAAGGTTGTTGGAGAAATACAATTTCTTTTCCGCAATCTTGTCGCATAAAAGCAATTGCTTATCCGATACCTTGTCTATATAGAGGGCTGCATCCTTTCCAAAAAGTTTCTCTTTTCCCTTGTCTGTCATGGCAAGGTCGGTCTGTTCCCCAAACAAAGAACTGCTTTTCTCAATCTCCACCAATCCCTGTTTCTGAAGGTTATGGACATTGTCCTTGAACTCCCCTATCACCTTTTTCCTCATCTTGAAAGGATAAATATGTTTGATTTCATACGACAATGAAGTTGAGTAATCATTCATCATATCATAGCCAATGGAATAAAACAACACACGCTCGAATTCATCCTGGATAAGCTTGTTGATTATTCCCACCTCAGGAAGATGCTTGTTGGAGTTTTCAAATTTCAGCAAGGTTCTGTCCAAAACATTCGAGCAATAAAGTTCACCTTTCCCACTGTCATACTCCTGCTTGTAATGGAAGAATTGATGGACTCTCTCTAAGAAAGCATAGATGTCATGGCATTTGTAAGACTTACAAAACGCTTGTGCATCTTCGCCATAATAAAACTCTTTCCCTTCGTCTGAAAGTTGGATAAAATCGCCTCCATCGGTCTCTATCAGACCGAGTTTTATCAGGATATGCTCCCCTTCAACGATAGATTTTATAATCTGTATGCGCCAGCTTATGTTAGAGAATATATCACTCACTATCCTTCTTAAGGAGATAAATCCATTTCCTTCATCGTTGAAATTCTCATAACACATATTATAGAAAAGTGTTCTGTCAAGTATATCCTTGACATTCGCTTTCAATTCTTCCACGAATAGCAAATGGGGATTATTGTTCTCTATTTTTTCAACAAACGGGATAATGTCATCTGTGACGACATCCCTATTTTCGATTTTCTCAGCAATGCGCCTGCAGAACTCATATTTGTCAATCTGTACATCATCAACATGGACTTGGCTGATTACAACAGGCTGGTTATCTATGACTGCAGCCATGACAGTATCACTTACGACAAACTGTTGCTTAAAGATATTCTCTTCTCTTCGGTAACAACGAGAAAGGATTCCCTTGCGTTCAAGAGATTTGAGCGCAGGTACATATTCCACCATATCTAACGACGAACACTCGAAGTAGTCAGACAAGTTATCCATGTTTGACACCTTGTCCCTGCAGGTCAGGTCAAATTGGGCGACAAACAAATAGACTTCCTCCATCGATTCAAGTCCTACTGTTTGCATCACTCCATTGAGAATCTCCTGTGTCTTTGCAGCACCCAATCTCTGAAGTTTACAGCCCACCAGCTTCCTTGCTGCCTCCTTAATGTACTGAATCATTGTCTTTGCCATATCTTTCCTTTCATTTGGTTTACGAATCTGCCACAAAAGTAAGAGGCAAGGTATGCCAAAAAAGTGTATAGGTTTCGGGAAAATAGAGGGTTTTCTTTCAACTTCGCTTTCAAATGCCATAGTCGGCATTCTGTTTGGTAAACGTGAACACAATCATCTGTGAAGATTCCATCGGTTGTTAGTCTGCATTGGTTAATAAAGTAGTGATATTTTGAACAGAAAAACTTATGTAATATGTTTTAGTATTCCCAAAATAGCTATATTTGTGCTATGAATAATCCATTGCGACAAATAGGTAATATTCCAGTAACGGTTTCTACTTTAGAATCTCTTTTTCCTCATATTAGTAGGGGAAATCAGAAAATTAGGTTGCTTGAACGTGATAAGCAGATTATCCGCCTCAAGAGAGGACTTTATGTATGTAATCCGGAAATAACGGGTAAGACGCTATCAACGGAACTGGTAGCCAATCATCTTTATGCTCCTTCGTATGTTTCAATGTCATCAGCTCTACGCTATTACGGACTGATACCAGAAGCTGTCTACAGCAAACAATCAATGACATTGAAGCATTCTCGTGATTTTGATACACCTTTAGGAAGATTTGAATATACACACATCTCCAAAAAAGCATTTTCAGTAGGTTTAACCAGTATCAAAAAAGAAGATTATGCTTTCGTGATAGCAACTCCAGAAAAGGCATTGTGTGATTTGATTGCAAATTCTCCCCAAGTAATCATTCGCTACTTAAAGGATGCTGTTACTTATTTGGAAAAGGATATACGAATGGAATTAGAAGATTTTAGGCAGATGAACTCCATAATATTTGAAGAATATATTAAGGTAGGGAAGAAAGCTGATTCGATACAAACTTTATTGAAATTGATGAAGAAATGAAGAATGAAATTTATGATAATATGCTTATTGCATACGATATGTCAACAGATCAACAAAAGCGGAATGCAATTTTTGAGGTAAACCAACAAGTGATTCTTGCAGGACTTTATAATGGCGGTTTTTTTGATGTAGCAGCTTTTTATGGTGGAACTTGTCTAAGAATCTTTCATGGACTTCAACGATTTAGTGAAGATATGGACTTTTCTCTTCTTACATTGGATGAGAAGTTCGATTTTACAAAGTATTTTCAACCCATAATTGATGAATTTGCAATTGTTGGAAGAGATGTGGAAATAAAGAAGAAAGAAAAGAAAAGTTTCGGAAAAGTAGAATCTGCTTTTTTGAAAGACAATACAGAGGTATATGATATTTCCTTTCAGACAGATAAATCCATAAAAATAAAGATTGAGGTAGATACCCAGCCTCCTTTGAATTTCAGGACAGAGCAGAAACTTCTTTTACAACCTCATTCCTTTATGACCCGATGTTTTACTCTTCCAGATTTGTTTGCCGGAAAGATGCATGCCCTGATCTATCGATCATGGAAAAACAGAGTAAAAGGTCGAGATTGGTATGATTTTGAATGGTATGTTCGCCATAATATACCTCTTGGATTTACCCATCTTGCAGAACGCACTCTCCAGTTCAACAATGAAGTGATAGAACGAGATATGTTCAAAGTTCAACTAAAGGAGAAGTTGGCAACAGCAAATATGAATCAGGTAAAAAACGATGTGCTTCCTTTTGTCAAGAATCCTAAAGAACTGGACATTTGGTCAAATAATTATTTTGTGCAGTTGGTGGACATGATGAGGTTTGAATAACAAGATTATTGTCAAGGTTTCAATCAAGAATTTTCAGGGAAGTCTATAAAACGAAAAAGGTTGTCGTCACGACAACCAATCTCCATTGTTAACCTTAAATCTAATACCATGAAAAACACAGTGCAAATATAAAGGAATTATGTTATACAACATACAAATATATTAGGAAAAATCATTCGTTTAACATTGTTTTGCTTTATTTCCTCTTAATAGCGGCTCACTAAAGGTTTGTTTACATATAAAACAGGGATTCGCATATAGATTTCTTTGTTGACTTGGCAGTCATGAGTGTAAAAAAATAGGCGAGTTTCCTTTTTATTCGTATTTTTGTGACCATAAACGTTCATAATATGGTATTTTTCTTTTCGGCTACTGGTAATTCGGAATGGATAGCGAGAACAGCCTCTTCTCGTTTAGGATTGTCTTGCGTGCGCATCACCGAGGCCACGAGGACGGATTATGACGTATCCGGCTGCCAATACATATTATTCGTTTTCCCTGTCCATTCATGGGGACCAGCATTGACATTCTTGTCCTTTGTGGACAAACTGAATCTGATGAATTATACAGGACAACCGATTTATGCCATTTGTTCCTGCGGAGATGACTGTGGAAGAACAGACCGGATTGTAAGCGAACATTTGAAATATCCTCTGAAAGCGACTTTTTCCGTCACTATGCCCAATACTTACCTGCTTTTGCCCGGGTTCGATGTGGATCCTGACCAAGTGCAGGAGGAGAAGTTGGAACAGGCAAAAGGACGATTGGGACGAATCTTGGATGCGATAAAAAGCGGGGAAGAGAAGCCGGGACTTTACCATGCCGGCCGCTTTGCCCGTTTGAAAAGCTGTTGGGTTTATCCTTTGTTTAAACAATATGTGAAAGGCAAAACTTCTTTCCATGCGACATCGGCATGCTCGGAATGCGGATTGTGCACCAAAGTCTGCCCGACCCAAAACATAACGATTCGTAAAGGAGAACAGCCCCGATGGGGAGAACATTGCGTCCAATGTTTGGCGTGCATACACCGGTGCCCCGTGCGAGCCATAGAATATGGAAAGATAACGCAGAAGAAAGGGCGGTACAAGAATCCTTTTGTCTAATATCAAAGTATGATCATGAACACTCTATCTATCCGCTGGACGATGATAATATTATTATCAATCTTTTCGTTTGTGTCTGCAAGGGCGCAGATGGAGGAAGGCTTGGCGTCTTATTATCACACCCGGTTCCATGGCAGGATTTCGGCAAGCGGGTACATTCATGACAATGAAGATTACGTGGCTGCGCACCGGACTCTTCCCTTTGGCACATTTGTGCGTGTGACCAACCTGAAGAATATGAAGAGCGTGATTGTTTCCATCATGGATAGAGGACCGAGGAAGAAAAGCCGCATCATCGATGTTTCCGCCATCGCGGCAAGGGAATTGGATTTTGTCCGTGCCGGCATCACAAGGGTGAGAATAGAAGTCGTACCCGGTCCTGAAGATTTACGATTCTTGGAATTGATGTACCCGAAAATACCCTATTTGCCGGTTGAGGAAGCAAAAAAGGAATTTAACATACTAATTAAATGATGATATGAGAATGACAGGCAATAATATAGATATCCAAAAGCCAACCGGATTGGTGTTGGAGGGAGGAGGCATGCGCTGTATTTTCACTGTCGGGGTGTTGGACTACCTTATGGATAACGGGATTTGGTTTCCTTACACGATTGGAGTTTCAGGAGGAGCCAGCAACGGCATATCCTACGCATCCCGCCAGCGGGGGCGTTCTTATTACAGCAACATAGAACTGTTGGAAATACATAATTACATAGGGATCAAGAATTTTCTAAAGGGTCATGGCTACATCGATTTGGATTTCCTCTTTTATGAATACCCCGACCGCTATTTCCCTTTCGACTTTAAAACCTACCAAGCCTCCCCGGACCGCTTCGTCGTGGTGGCGAGTGATTGCAGGACAGGCAAGCCTGTTTATTTCGAGGAAAAACAGGATTTCAAACGTCTGTTAGATGCTTGCAAAGCCTCTTGCACATTGCCGGTGATGTGCCCGGTCAGTTATGTGGACGGAAAGCCTATGGTGGACGGCGGAGTCAGCGATGCCATTCCTGTCCACAGAGCCATTGACGAGGGATATAAGCAAAACGTGATTGTATTAACCCGCAACAAAGGCTACCGCAAAGCGGATAAAAACTTTTACCTTCCTCCTTTTATCTATCGCCAATATCCTGCCATCCGGGAACAATTGAAGTTGCGTTATAAACACTACAACCAAATTCTGGACGACATCGAACAAATGGAAGCGGAAGGAAAGGCTCTCGTGATACGTCCCATCAAACCGATTCAAGTTGGAAGGACGGAACGGAATATAAGCAAACTGAAAGAGTTGTATCAAGAAGGATATGATTGCGCCCGCCAAGTTGGAGAACTGCTAAAGGAATTGAATCCCAAATGATGAATATCGTTTGTCAGTTTGTCGGGAATGCGAGTTGCTGCGTTGCTTTTCGGAATGCAGCCTCCGCCATTTGATGTTTTACTGATATGGATACAGCCCCCTACGTTCTCAAATTTCCGCAGCCAAAGATAAGTAATTATTTTTATGCAATGATAATGAGTGTTTGAAAACATACGAATAAATGTGAACAATTACCTCATTTATCACATTAAATAACTACATTTGTGCCAATAAAAAGAAAAAAACCGATTATAAACAGATAATGATTTAATTTATGGAGAAAAAAAGAGTTTACACGTTTGGGAATGGAAAAGCTGAAGGACGTGCTGATATGAGAAACCTATTAGGGGGAAAAGGAGCTAACCTGGCAGAGATGAATTTGATTGGAGTACCAGTTCCCCCGGGATTTACCATAACGACAGATGTGTGTTCAGAATATTTTGAATTGGGCAAAGACAAAGTCGTGGAATTGCTGAAAGAGGATGTCCTCCGTTCTATCGAAGGTGTAGAACTGTTGATGAAATCCAAATTTGGTGATGTGGAGAATCCGTTGTTGGTTTCTGTCCGTTCAGGTGCGCGCGCTTCCATGCCGGGAATGATGGATACGATTCTTAATTTGGGATTAAACGACGAAGTGGTTGAAGGCTTGGCGAGAAAGACAGGGAACGAACGTTTTGCATGGGATTCTTACCGTCGCTTCGTACAGATGTACGGTGACGTGGTTTTGGGCATGAAGCCGACCAACAAAGAGGACATCGATCCTTTTGAAGCCATCATCGAAGAGGTGAAAGAATCCAAAGGAGTGAAACTGGATAACGAACTGGCAGTAGAAGATTTGAAAGAATTGGTGGTTCGTTTCAAAGCAGCCGTAAAGGCACAGACCGGATGTGATTTCCCGACATCTGCTTACGAACAATTATGGGGTGCCATTTGTGCCGTGTTCGACTCATGGATGAATGAGCGTGCTATCTTGTATCGTAAGATGGAAGGTATTCCAGCAGAATGGGGTACAGCTGTCAATGTACAAGCAATGGTGTTCGGAAATATGGGCGATAATTCCGCTACCGGTGTTTGTTTCTCTCGTGACGCTGCCACTGGTGAAGATTTGTTTAACGGTGAATACTTGATAAACGCACAAGGTGAAGACGTTGTCGCAGGTATCCGCACACCGCAGCAGATTACCAAGATTGGTTCACAACGCTGGGCTAAATTGGCAGGGGTTTCTGAAGAAGAAAGATTAGAAAAATATCCATCCATGGAAGAGGCTATGCCGGAAATCTATAAGGAATTGGATGAACTTCAGACAAAATTGGAGAACCATTACCGCGACATGCAGGACATGGAATTTACCGTCCAGGAAGGAAAACTGTGGTTCTTGCAGACTCGTAACGGTAAACGTACCGGTGCGGCGATGGTGAAGATTGCAATGGATTTGTTGCACCAAGGCATGATTGACGAAAGACTGCTTTGTTGCGCTGCGAGCCGAACAAGCTGGATGAGTTATTGCACCCGATTTTTGACCAGAAAGGGCTGAAACAGGCAAAGGTTTTGACCCGCGGCCTTCCAGCTTCCCCTGGTGCTGCATGTGGACAAATCGTTTTCTTTGCAGAAGATGCTGCTAAGTGGAAAAACGATGGACATAAGGTCATATTGATTCGTATCGAGACTTCTCCGGAGGATTTGGCTGGTATGACAGTTGCCGAAGGTATTTTGACTGCCAGAGGAGGTATGACTTCTCATGCTGCTGTGGTGGCACGCGGAATGGGTAAATGTTGTGTTTCCGGTGCGGGTGGCATCAATGTCAACTACAAGACAAAAGTGCTGGAAATTGATGGAGTCATTTTGAAAGAGGGTGATTTTATCTCTTTGAACGGTTCTACCGGTGAAGTATATTTGGGTGAAGTCAAGACTCGCGCGGCGAAAGTATCAGGTGATTTTGCCGAATTGATGGATTTATGTAACAAATACACAAATTGAAGGTTAGGACCAATGCTGATACACCGCAAGATGCCGAGGCTGCCCGTGAATTCGGTGCTGTCGGAATCGGACTTTGCCGCACGGAACACATGTTCTTTGACAACAACAAGATTATTGCCATGCGCGAGATGATTTTGTCTCCGGACGAAGCCGGAAGAAAGAAGGCGTTGGCTAAATTGTTGCCTTATCAGCAAGCGGACTTCAAAGGCATATTCAAGGCAATGGATGGATGTCCGGTGAATGTCAGGTTGTTGGATCCTCCTTTGCATGAATTCGTTCCTCACGATTCAAACGGCCAGGAAGAGATGGCTAAAGCCATGGGCGTCACAGTCCAATATATCCGCCATCGTGTTGAAAGCTTGTGTGAACATAATCCAATGTTGGGACACAGAGGTTGCCGCTTGGGTAATACTTATCCTGAAATCACAGAGATGCAGACACGTGCCATCTTGGGCGCTGCTATCGAATTGAAGAAAGAGGGATACAACCCGATGCCGGAAATCATGGTTCCGTTAACTGGTATTTTGTATGAGTTTGAAGCACAAGAGAAGGTCATACGTGATACAGCTGTAGAATTGTTCAAGGAGCAGGGCATTGAAATCCCGTTCAAGGTTGGAACCATGATTGAGATACCGCGTGCTGCATTGACTGCTGACCGCATCGCTTCAAGAGCTGAATACTTCTCATTCGGTACAAACGACTTGACGCAGATGACTTTCGGTTATTCTCGTGATGACATTGCATCATTCCTTCCGGTTTATTTGGAAAAGAAGATTTTGAAAGTCGATCCATTCCAGGTGCTTGACCAGAAAGGTGTAGGACAGTTAGTGGAAATGGCAGTAGGAAAAGGACGTTCCGTAAGACCAGATTTGAAATGCGGTATTTGCGGGGAACATGGCGGTGAACCTTCTTCTGTTAAATTCTGCCACCAAGTTGGTTTGAACTATGTGAGCTGCTCTCCTTTCCGTGTTCCAATCGCAAGATTGGCTGCGGCGCAGGCTGCTGTAGAGGAATAAACCTTGAATGCTGAAAATTAGTGAAATACGAGGCAAGCGCTTGAAAATCAGGTGCTTGCCTTTATTCTTTTCAACACGTTCTGCACGTAATAAAAGCAGTCCATGATGCCTTCGGTTTACAAGTAGTTTACAATTTTCTGGAGGCTGGTTTACAATAAAAAATGTACTGTAAAATCGAGAACAATAAAGAATAGAGACATTCACTAATTTCAAAAGTATGGCAATTTTAAAAGCTACAGTTAGATTTAGAAACAAAAGCGGACTTTACCCAGTATACATCCGCTTTACCCAAGTAAAACAAGTTTCTTATGTGAAAACTTCTTGGATGGTTAATGACAAGGGTATCAACGAACGGAAAGAAATTATTGATCCGTTTGTTATTAAACAGACTTCTCTCTTGATTGAAAATTATTACACCCAGCTTAATCAAGTAGATTCAAGCAACTGGTCTGTTGGCGAGATCGTCAAATATGTTACGGAGTTTAACACTGACATGTCCTTTTCAGAATATGCTAAGAATCATATCTGGAAGTTGATAGACCGTGGTCAGGAACGCACTTCTCGTAACTATAAGTGGGCATTGCAGCATATGGAGAGATTTGCAGGAACAGATAACATAATGTTCTCTCGCCTTACATCTTCTTTTCTTAACCAGTGGATAGAGTCTTTATCAACCACCACTCGTAGCAAGGAACAATATCCAGTTTGTATGAGAGAGGTGTATAAAGCCGCTATTCGAGAGTTTAATGACGAGGAGCGTGGAATCGTAAAATTGAAGAACCCTTGGAAAAACGTTAGAATTCCCAAGAGTGATGTTCCTGAGAAACGAGCTATCCCAGCAAGCAAGCTGCGTGCGTTCTTTAATGTCGTACCGGATAGAAGCCGATTCACCAACCCTTTGATGGAGGTTGGACAGGATGTTGCATTGATTTCATTCTGCATGTGTGGTCTTAACGCCGTGGACATATTCAATGCTAAGAAGGATCAGTATAATAATGGCATCTTCCACTACGAGCGTCAGAAAACAAGGTCTGTACGTTCAGATCGTGGTTACTTTGAAGTGCGTGTACCACCCTTTTTGAAACCAACCTTTGAGAAGTACCTCTCTAAGAATGCTGATTCTCCATGGCTATTCAATTTTCATGATCGCCTGTCAACATCAGATTCCTTTTGCGCAAATGTAAACACTGGAATCAAACAGGTTTGGGAGAAAGTAGAACCGGGATTCAGAGCATCATTGTATGCGTTCCGTCATAGTTGGGCTACCATAGCGCAAAATGAATGTGGCGCAACTATGAATGAGGTTGATTTCGGTCTTAACCACTCCATAAACAGAATGGCAAGAGTCTATGTCAAGATAGACTACACTCCTGTATGGATTCTTAATGAAAAGGTTATAGATTTCGTATTCTTTACAGATAATGAGTCCAAGCATATCGAAAAAGAGGATAAGTCTTTTGAGAGAATATCCAAATACAATAATGTTCGTGCAGAAGCATACGTTATGGGCAAAATGGTTTGTGCCATTGAAGATACTGGTTTCTCTAATGTTGATCAAATCATGGATAAATTGACGACAATGCTTCCTAAAAAAATCAGCAACACCCGTGTTCAGTTCAAGATTACTAATATTGACAAGGATCTAACACAGATGTATCAGCGTATTATTTAATAGTCAATACGCTTGATACCAACGAAAAAGCTCAGATATGGTATAAATCACATCTGAGCTTTTTCGTTTTTTTGATACGTTTATAAGAGGTAGTTCTGTTGAATATCCGCAAGTTTCTGCAAATCTATCAGCCTATATCGTTTCTTACCAGGAGAAATCCGGGATGGTTGTAACTTGCCACTCTTTACCCATCTCTCAACGTCTGCACGTCCATACATCTTGAAAGCTTTTGCTTGACTGATTTCAAGTTGGCCTTTCTCAACTTGATGTATTTTTAACGCAATTCTTGTTGCCAACTCATTCACGAATTGCTCATAAGTAACCGTTTGGTCCACGAATTGCCATTCTGCATTATTGTCCATTGTCTGAATTTATTATGATTGTTGTTTTGAAAAAGAGGAGCTACCTCCATATTCGAACCGATTCGAATGCAAAGGTAACTCCTACAACTTGGATGCGTAGAAAAGCCAACTATATAGGGATTGTTATATATTCATTATATATTTTCCCTACTTGTTGTTGGTTGGATTTCTTGCATTTTACATACTTTCTTTCAGTTTCTTGACGAATTTCTCACATACGGTTTCGAATCCCAAGTCTTCAATCTTGTAGTTGGATGACTTCATCTTTGCAAGCTTCACATTTTTGGCCTGAGACAGACCACAACGCAACTGGCTTGCACGTAGTGGTTCGTTATTAGCTGACGAAGCAATGACTTTGTTCTCCTCAATTATCATTTGCCATCGGAAAGGCAATAATCCATAGGAACGAAGAGCACCGAAGAACAATGCTACGTGTCTGTTAATGCCAGCCTGGAGAGGTTTTGTGAGTTGACACTTGAACAGGTCCTTGATGTCAGAATCAGTCACGGCATTTTTAAAGAGACTCACATCATTTGCAAACTGTGTAATGAGGCAAATCTGCTTGTCTGAAAATCGTGCGAGACAGTCTTCATCTGGAGTAAGGCTTTGTCCAGAATCAAACAGACGGAACATCTGCTGATAATCTTTTTCCTCAAACTTGTCTTTTAAGAAAAAAGCATCAACGAGATCACGACGATTTTCAAGGAGTTCCTTCAGACCGCAGACATTCATAATATGAACCCTTACATCTGATTCGCTCATGTTCATCGCAGGAAGATGGTAGTAATAGAAATCATTCACATAGCGAGAATATGACTTCTCACCATTGATGATTTCAGACTGGTACTGCTTCATAAGCAGCACAATAAAGTTGCCAAAGTTCATCTTTTGGCAATTCATTCTTAGCTTTTTTGGCGCAGTTTACGCAACATGGGCACAAAAAGAGAGAAAACGGGCGTTTTTGTTAACCGTTTCATTTTCTTTTTGTTAAATTTATAATGTGATAAAATATAATGAGTTAAATCGCATAGGAACGTCTATGCGATTTTTTGAATTTCGAGAAATGTACGGGCTAATCAAGAATGGTGTCATTTAATGCAATGGCTTATTCTTTACAATTAAATTCATGAGTGTATCAAACAATACAGTGTTATCCCTATGTCCATTAAGTCGGAAGTAGTATTCATTCAGATAGTCTTGAATGTATTCTGCAGAACAGTGACGATGTACTCCGAACAACCACTTCTTTAGATTTGACACATGGTTGTCCATGAGAGCTGAATATTCTAATCTTATAGCTGTCCTATCTGAATATTCATCTGCATATTGCTCGCATCTACTCTCTTTACCGACTATGATTTGGCTATTTCTACTGATGTGTTTTTTGAAAAAATCTCTAATAGAGTCCGGTGATGCACTGTCAACGACATAGGCATATTCGTGACCTGCTATCTTCCCACCAAGAATTTCCATGCCGATAATCACCAAATCGCCTTTTGGTGAACATTTTGAATCTCCTATCTCAAAGGTGCCAACGAGAATCATACCTTCAAGAGGTTTATCTTCGACATAGCCCATAGCATGTTGTATCTTCCGTTTGAAATCCCAGACAGTTTTTTGTCTTAATCCATATTTTATAGATAAGGCAGTTGATGTTACACCATTTTCTGATGTACATAGATTAAAGGCAATGTGAAAAGCTGTATTAAGAGAGAACTTTAATTTATCAAACACAGTACCTGCAGTCGGACTTTCGTCATGCTTGCATTTTGTACAACGTCTTGAAAAAGGCAGATGACCTTTGCAATAATGTGTATTGCCACATCGTGTACATACAAAAGTGTCATCTTTCCATTTGATTTCAGACAAGTATTTGAAGCAATCATCATCACTGGTGAAGTGCTTATTGAACTTGTCCTGGCTTGTGCCATAGAATATTGCTCTCTTAATCATGGTGCAAAGTTAGTGAAAATATTCTAAAAAAGTGCGGTCTAAACGCCTAAATAGTACAAACCGCTATGTTTTGGTATAACACCACACTCTATCTAATCAGATATAAGACCGCTAATTGCAAGAAAGTGCTAAATCAGTCAATAAAGACTACCAAATGAAAGGAACATAACTATATAATAGCGAAACAATCATTCCTATATAGTATCATTGTTCCTTATAGTGACTAACCTCCTCTACCTTTGCAAAAGAATCGGTTCAATAATGGGGGTAGCTCCCTCAATGTCTAATTTCAAATCCATATGTAGATGGCAAAAAAGAAAACAGAATACGAGCTCTTGGCTAAACGCATTGAGCTCTTGGAAATGCAGGTTAAGGAATTGACAACTGTGGAACCTGAAGTTATCAATGAGCGACTCAAATCCATTGAGGAAACTCTTTATACGACAAAGGACATACTAAATATGAAGGAGGTTTGCCAGTACCTTGACATCTCACAGAGTCTTCTGTACAAACTCACATGCAGTGGTGAGATTCCGCATTTCAAGCCACGTGGCAAGATGATATTCTTTGAAAAGAAGGAACTGATTGAGTGGATTAAAAAGAGCAACTTGCTAAGCTCTGAAATAACCAAAGGTTCTTCTAAAACAATATCTAATGATTCCACTAATTATGAAGAAAACGAAAAAGAATAGCATTGACGGCGTGAATCTGCCAGACTCGCGCCTTGTAGAACTTCTTGACAGATGTGCGATTTCTGTCAAAGATGTTAGAACAGATATAAAAAATAATAAGCAGAATGGAAAAAAGAACTAATAAGATGGGCATTGACAATCAAAAAAACTCATTTGAACACCAATCGCTTGAAGTGTCTATGCTTGACAAGGACAATTTCAGC
This sequence comes from Phocaeicola vulgatus, assembly GCA_022009975.1. GTDB lineage: Bacteria > Bacteroidota > Bacteroidia > Bacteroidales > Tannerellaceae > Parabacteroides. The sequence goes on from CP091733.1 coordinate 2,250,608, forward strand.
GACGAAGAACTCGATTCCTATCTTTCAAAAGGTGAAATCAAAGCAACAGACAAAGTTACTATACCGCCTAAAATTCTTTTCGTCGGTGATTGTACCATTGCAACCTTTGGAAACTTTAGTGCATCTACCGGCAAAGCAAAGAGCAAGAAAACCTTCAACATCTCTGCTATGGTAGCCGCTGCTGTTACCAACACTACGGTATTGAACTACAGAGCGTGTCTTCCAGAAGGCAAACGAAAGATTTTATATTTCGATACTGAGCAGAGTAAATATCACTGTCACACAGTCTTGGAACGTATTTATAAATTGTCTGGACTATCGTTCAAAAAAGATGATCCTCGTCTTATGTTCTGGGGACTGCGTGAATATACGCCCAAACTGCGAATAGCCCTTATTGATTATGCTTTACGTAAATACGATGAAGTAGGTTTGGTCATCATCGATGGTCTGAGAGACCTCATGTATGACATCAATAACGGTAAGGAAGCAACTGATGTGATGACTGTCTTAATGGCCTGGACAAGTGTATATGATCTACACATCCATACAGTCCTTCATTTGAACAAGAACGATAATAATCCTCGTGGTCATATAGGTACTGAATTGGAAAACAAAGCTGAGACGGTTCTTATTATCAGCAAGAATATGCAGAACAACAGCATCAGTGAGGTTAAACCAATGCACATGCGAGATAAGGAGTTCAGCACATTTGCTTTCCATATTGATGACAACAAACTTCCTGTTCTTGACTCTGGTATTTCTGTTACCGTCGTGAAGCGTCAGGAGAAGTCACTTGTCAGCCTTGACAATGAGATACATCAGGAGATTTTGAGCAAAGTGTTTGAGAAAAATTCACCTACACGATACAACGACTTGGTCAACTCTGTTTCGCAAGCATACGAAGCCGCTGGTTACAAGCGAGGTATCAATGGTATTAAGGACCTCCTTAAACTTCTAACAGGTAAAGGCATTATCATTAGAGAGAAAGATGGATATGTCTATAAATCAGAGTGTTTTAGGAAATCAGAAACAAAATCAGAAACAAGCAAAGCAAGGCAAGTTTAAGGTTTAAGTTTAAAGGGTATATATATACACATACGCGCACACGCACATACGCACGCACATGTGGGCGCATTTAATCTATAATGAACATGACAATAGAAGAAATAAAGTCTGTTAGTATCTATAATTGGATGAAGGAGAACAATTATGGAACAGGTTCCATTAAGGGCAAGAATGTGTTCTATTGTTCACCATTGCGCTTAGAGAAAACACCTTCATTCGTAGTCAATACCAAGGATAATCTTTGGTATGACTTCGGTACAGGCAGAGGTGGCAATCTGATAAACCTTGTAGAGCGACTTAATCCGTCATGGACGATGCATGAGGTCTTAGGCTATCTCGAAAAGCAAATCAAAGAGAAAAGACTTCAATTCAATGAGGATTATAATGCCAGAATACTGGAGGAAGAAAAGAAACGTCAATGGTTTGAAGGTAAGCGTAGTGAATATCTGGAAAGCCACAACCATGAAACGGTTGTTGATATGATAAGCCCCCTCACTCACCCCATACTTCGTGACTATATAATCCAAAGACGTATAGATTTTACCATAGCTCAAAAGTATTGCAGAGAGGTTCATTATTCCTTTCGAGGCAAACGATACTATGCTATTGCCTTCATGAATGTTGCCAATGGCATGGAAGCTCGAAATAAACTAAGCAAACGTTGTATAGGTAAAAAGAGTATTTCAGCCATCTATCCGAAGGAAGTTCCTCAGAAACGATGCTGTATTTTTGAGGGATTCTTTGATATGTTGGCATACATGACTCTGTATGCTCGAATACCGGACAATGGTGTTACTGTTATAGAACAATGCGACTTCTTTGTCCTTAACGGTGTTGGTGAAGTAAGAGTGCTTTTGCCCTATCTTAAAGAATATGACTCTATCCATTGTTTTCTTGATAATGATGAAGCTGGCAGAACGGCAACAAAGGAAATAGCAAAGGCTTACCCCGGTATTTCCATAGATGAGTCATATAGATACCAAAGTTATAATGACTTAAATGATTTCCTCCTTGAAAAGAAATAGCATTGCATGTATTTCTCTATTTCTGTGGTGGTAACAAATGATGTTGCAAAGGTAATAGCTTTGTCTTCATCTGATCAAGGTCAGGCACTTGTGTATGATGGTAAAATCTCCACACCTACGGGTAGTATTTGACCACATAACCTTGCTCCATTTGACCAAAGCCCCTTTAGAAGGCAACAAATTTGTTTAACCATCCCAGAAGTAGAAGAAATCTACGAAAGGGAGAAAAAATAATATCGCATGACAACAATTCAATCTATTTTGAGCCGACTGACTGAGGCAGTGAGTGGCACAGACAAGCAACTCTTCAATGAGCAGGAGTTGAAGAAGTTCGCTACATTCTATCTTGACAAGTGGGATGAGAACACAAGCGAAGACGTTGTAGCAGAGTCTTTGGTGGACTATTGGTGGAACACTGACAGAACTTGCAGAAGATGTTCTGAATGTGGTAAACTGATGCGTGAGGGGTATTGCGTGGATATGGGTGTAGCCTACTATTGCAGTAAAGACTGCTTGCATACCGACTTCACCGATGAAGAATGGAATGAGGAATGCGAGAACAACGACCAGAGTTATTATACAGAATGGTAATCAATAAAGTATAAGATTATGGCAAATCAAGCAACAACGACCTATAAGGTCACAGGAACACGTGAGGCAGTAAACAACCTTTGGAACACCCTTCAAAGCATGGAGGTTAATAACAAGAATATTTGGTTGAGTGACCTTGCAAAGCATTATGGTATTGACTATGAAGCAAAACAAATCTGCGTCAGAGGTCATATCTATTGGGCTGAGTATGAGGAAGACGAAGACGTATGTCTGCTTTCTTTTGAGACGGAAACAGCATGGGATGCCTGTAATGACATCTTCTTTGAGATTGACAGACTTCTTGGCAGTGAGTTGAGTATATCTTATCGTTGCTGCGAATGTGGATGTGAGGTCTATTACACACATGATGAGGGCAATTACTTTCCCGAAGAATGTTGTGTCAGCGCATCGGGTAAACCATTTGAGGAATGTTGTGATGATGTTTATGGCACAATCGAGGAAGCAATAAAGGAATGGACTTCAAAGACCGGCATAGAGCAAGGTGAACGAACCAATGAACAGATGATGGACTTTATCAATGAGTATGAGTACGAAAACGATGAGACATATTTCTACATCCGTACTTTCACTTTTGAGTAAATGGACATTCAAATCCTGACGCTTCTCCTGACATATTAAGTTGTTAGGAGGAGCATTAGGGACTCTCGTAATCTACGCAGATTGTGTAAACGTTGATACAAGTACACGTGTAGACATGAATACATGTACACACGAATACATGTTGACATGAATACGTTAATACATATATACAAAGAAAATTATTATGTCATTGAGAATTATTACATTAGCCAATCATAAGGGAGGCGTATCAAAGACGACTTCCACAGCCTCTATCGGGGCTTGCATGGCACGCATGGGTAAAAAAGTTCTGCTTATAGACCTTGATGGTCAAGCAAATCTTACATTGTATTTCATCCCCAATGAGAATGAAATTGACGCAAGCATATTTGACTCTTTGGTCGATGGCGCACCCTTGCCAGTGAAGCACGTCAGAGAAAATCTTGACATTATTCCTTCATCCCTTGAAATGGCAAGTGCAGAAATAGCCTTGACCAATCTTCTGGCAAGAGAACAGTTGCTAAGCAAACTGCTTGAACCAATAAAGCAGAACTATGACTACATTCTAATAGATTGTCCCCCATCATTAGGAATAGTCACTACCAATGCTTTCCTCGCAGCTGACGAAATCATTGTACCTATGACTCCCGAACTTCTTCCGTTGAAAGGTATGAGGATGCTTGATGCCTTCGTTTCCACACTGCAGAGAGTAAAGCCCAACCTACGGCTTGGTGGCGTGTTTATTGCAAGATTCAACCATCGTAAATTGAACAAGGTGGTAGAGCAAGCCGTGAAGTCTCGTTACGAGGCTATCACTATGAAGACTCGCATTCGTGAGAACATTGCTCTGGCAGAGTCGGCAGGTAGTGGTCAAAGCATCTTTGAGTACGACCCTCACTCAAATGGAGCAAAGGACTATCAGGCATTGACAGAAGAGATAATTTCACGTAATCAATGATAACTATGGCACGGAAGAATATGGACATCTTGGTTGGTAATATCCTTGGTGATGCTACCATCCAGCCACAGGAGAAATGACAAGACAGATGTGACTTCCAAGGAGAAACAAAATTCTCCCCAAAGTTCTAAAAACAATAAGGTATCTAAAGAAGACCAATGGCAGCACTTCTCCTTCATCTGTTCAACTGAACTTGTGGGTAAGGTTCAAGCCATTGCCCACAAGGAAGGTTTCACTATTCGTTCCTTTATGGAATACGTTATGAAACAAGGTGTTGACGCTTATGAGTCGAAGTATGGTAAAGTCAAGAAATCAGAACAAAAGACATCAAGGAAGTCATGTAAAAATGTGTACGTGTAGCTATGTATACATGAATACGTTGATACATATACACATTGATACATGTACACACGTGGACGTGAATACATGTATATAAGAACAACATATAAATATTATCAAAAATAGAACGACATGAAAATGAAAAAGTATCTTTCAATCGCCATCCTTCTCATGCTGATGGCAACTCCTTTAGTATTCACCTCATGCGGTGGTGATGACCTTGTAGAGGGCATCGAGAACCAGGAACCAACCGCCGAAATATGGATTGAGCCATATCACATCAAAGGCGCATCCGTTGAAGAGGTGAAAAGTTACATGGCTTCCCGCATGAGCCATTTCACCATGACCGAACAAGTGTCGGCAGGATGTGTGCAACTCGTTTACTCAGATAAAAGAACGGGAGCAGGTATTGTCTATAGTTTCTCTCTTGACAGGGCACTTTACTCCGTCATTGACACAGAATCTATTTCAAATGGGCATAATCCTTCGTTCATTGCAGCAGAGCTATGAGCTTGTTTCAGAACAATCCGGAGTTTATTTGTTTTCGACAACGGATAAATCAACGGCAATAAGTATTATGCCGGTGAACAAGGATTTTGTCTATGTAAATTATGACTTTATCTCTCGATAAATGTATCATAAAACTTGGATGCCACCATTAGGAATTACCTGATGGTGGCTTTTCTCTGAGAGTACAGCAAGGTTTCTCCTTGGAAGTTACCAGTTATAAGTTAAATATCTTTCCTCTATTTTTGTGAAGAGCACATAAAACGTGAGCGTATCATCCTTATATATGTTCTTTTAAAAATACACGACCGCTAAGTTGCTCGTTTACAGATTGACATTTACTTCTTGTTCCTGCAGATTTTGGTTCCATCTATTCTGCTTCTCTTATAGTCATGGATTGGTAATGCTTGTCCTTTGCATCATGTTCCTCCTACTGCATACCTCTGCATACAGTTGCTTCCTCTGGCACTCATTGGTATATTCCATCGTTCCGTGTTGCCACATTCTTAAATGAGGTGTGGTTTTCGTGTCTTTCTTTGGGCTTGCTATTCTTGGAGCATTACCTCTTGCTTGAACTTTTAATGTATAGCCATCCTTTGCTCGAACCTCTGCTGTATTTTCTTGTCACCTTTTCGATTTGTATTTTCTGAACGAAGTTCCCACACTTAGTTTTTCCGCTGCGAAGTTAGTACAAGCCACATTGCTGCAAGTACCAGATGCCCTATTCTCAGAATTATTTCAAAAACTTTTTCGTCTGATACTCATCCATAAAACTTTTCTTGCCTGAAGGTGAAATAATTTGATAATTCCTTGCTTCTCATGTTTTCCTTGCCAACTCTTGAGGCATCGTAAAAAATAAATGTTTCACTTCTAAAAATTCAAATTATGAAAAAGATGGAAAATACTTTCGCAGTAACAGGTTTCGTAGGTAAGGATGCAAGCATCTATCAGTTCTCAACCGCAAGCGTAGCTCGCTTCTCACTGGCTATTAGCCGAATCGAGAAGAACGGTGAAGAAAACACACGCACCTCAGCCTTCATGAATGTAGAGGCATGGCGCAAGAGCGAGAACACCTCGTCATTCGACCGCTTGGTCAAGGGAGCACTCCTTACTGTAGAGGGCTACTTCAAGCCTGAGGAATGGCAGGATGCAGAAGGTGTCAAGCATAGCCGAGTAATACTCGTGGCAACCAAGTTCTATGAAGCAGAAGAGAAGGAGGAAACTCCAGTATCTCAGAGAACTAAGACCAAGAAGGATAAGTAAATCCTTTTCTTTATAACGAGCGACCTTCGGGTCGCTTTTTTGTTACTTTTGAGTTTTTTCCTTGTAAAAAGGTTAAAAAGAAAGCAAAAATCAGATTTTCTTTAAGCTAATTGATGGATTTTGAAAAGAAATGAGTATTTTTGCATTTATAAATATAAGTAGAATATAATATATATCCTTATTGTTTGTCTAACTTATATTGTAGTATAAATTAAAATAACGAATTATGATTGATTATTACGAGTATTCTATACCAGAATTGGTAAAACTTCTTGGTGCAAGATTCAAGGATTACCGTCTGCGTAGCAATATGACGCAGAAAGAGGTATCTGAACAATCGGGTATTACAATCACTACCATTCATAAGTTTGAGAATGGTACATCGGGCAATGTGTCGCTCGGCACCTTCCTTTTGCTGCTGAAGGCAATCGGTCAGATAGATGCGCTTGAAGAACTGATGCCGGATTTACCGCCATCTGCATACCTTGTGAAGGAAGAAAAGAAAGTTCAACGAATTAGACATAAGAAGTCATGATAGCAAGTTCTTTGAAAATAATGCTTTGGGACAAGGAAATCGGTCGCTTGTCCTGGGATGCAAGGAGAGGCATTTCGTTTTTCGAGTATAATCCAGCTTTCCTTGGTGGAGGACTTGATCCGTTCCCACTTGTGGCTTCTGTCAAGTCACCTGCCAGCCGACGTCCTATCATGGGTGACAAGGAAACTAAGCTTTACCGCAAACTGCCTCCTTTTCTTGCAGACTCTTTGCCCGATGCTTGGGGTAACCAGGTGTTTGAGTGCTGGCGCATACAGAATGGCATTCGCAATCAGGAAATTACTCCGCTTGAAATTCTGTCGTTTATAGGTAAGCGAGGTATGGGAGCTTTGGAGTTTATCCCCGAATCCTCTGGCATCAGAAAGTCGGAAAAGCTGAATATGAAAGCATTGACAGATTTGGCCCAGAGAATATTCGTTGAGCGTGAGAATGTAAAACTTATGCCAGACGAATCGCTGACCATGCAGTCGTTGATAGCTGTCGGAACATCAGCTGGCGGTCGCCAACCTAAGGCAATCATAGCGATAAATCCGAAAACGGGAGAAATCAGAAGCGGACAGATTGCCGGTCACAAGGGCTTTGATTATTGCATACTGAAGTTTGGCGATGCAGAACGTTCGTCTGCAGAATTGGAAATGGCTTACTATAAAATGGCCATGGCTGCCGGTATAAACATGATGCCTTGCAAGATTATAGAGGTGGAAGGTCAGAAGCATTTCATTACACATCGTTTTGATCGTGATGAAGAACGCAAATTGCACATGCAGACATTGGCAGCTCTATATCCTGATGCCGACAGCTATGAAAGTTGCTGATGGTTTGTCGCAAGATGCGCCTACCGGAAAGCACCCAGGAGGAAATCTTTCGCAGAATGGTATTCAATATTCTTGCCAACAATACGGATGATCACAACAAGAACTTCTCGTTCCTGATGGATGAAAGCGGTCAATGGCAACTTTCTCCGGCATACGATATGACTTATATCTTCAATGTCGGTGGTTTCCTTCCTGAGAAGATGCATTGTCTGATGATGCAGGGTAAACTTCAAGGTCAGACTCTTGAAGACGCTTTGGCTCTTGGCAAAGATAACGGTATCAGAAAGGCAGAAACCATCATAAATGAGGTTGCTTCTGCCATTGGCCAATTCAGGCACTTTGCAGAAGAATGCGAAGTTAGTCAGCGTTGGATAGGTGCTGTAGAAACCACCCTTAACAATCATCTGGCAGAGTGGGGATTGTTGGAACAAAGAAGAATGTTTCGTTCATAATTGGTGATACTATTTTTGAGAATGTGCGTGTAGAAAAGGCGTACAAAGGTAACTATCACCTTTTATGTGAAGTGGAAGGAAAAGAACGCAAATTCGTGATTACCAACAAGAAAGAAGAATATGCATTGATTGATAAGATAGGTATTGATAATTTAACTGACAAACAGTTGTGTTCGTTGGTCGAAACCTTCTTTGTAAGGTAACAGACTTCGGATTTTTTTAGTAACAATTGCCATTTTTGTGTCGAAATATTCATATTGGATATCCGCATACAAAAATGGCAATTATTGTTTGATTCTACTAAAACTTATATTTTTTTTGATTTTTTTCTTGCTACGAAAAAAGGTTGCATTCTCCCTTTCTACCTTTGCATCGTCAAAACAAAGATAGTGAAAGTCGAAGACATATCACCAAACTTGCTTGGGTGTTTTGCTGAGATTACAGCTTATCTTGTGTAAAGGAAGTATGGGTGAGCGGCTTAAACCAGCACACTGCTAACGTGCCGAACCGAAAGGTTCCGAAGGTTCGAATCCTTCTGCTTCCGCACATTGGCTCGTTAGCTCAGTTGGATCAGAGCACGACGCTACGAACGTCGGTGTCGGGAGTTCGAGTCTCTCACGAGTCACAACATTGGAGGTTTGGCAGAGTTGGTCTATTGCACCGGTTTTGAAAACCGGCAGACGGCAATGTCTCAAAGGTTCGAATCCTTTAGCCTCCGCAAACTTGCCCTATCGCATAACGGTAGTGCGGCAGATTCTGGATCTGCAAGTGGTGGTTCGATTCCATCTGGGGCAACATCAGTAAGGAGCTTTGGCAGACTTGGTGTATGTGCGGGACTGAAAATCCCGAAAACGTGGTTCGACTCCACGAGGCTCCACTTAAAAAATCGGGAGTGCTCCAGTGGCAACGAGGGTGGACTGGAGTTCCTTGAGCTTGCGAAAAATCCGCTGTCTGATGACTTCGTAGGTTCGAGTCCTACCTCCCGAACTCAACTTGCCCTATGGTATAATGGTAGCACAACAGGTTTTGGTCCTGTTAGCGAAGGTTCGATTCCTTCTGGGGCGACAAGTAAAATAAACAACCCCATGGTGTAATTGGTAGCATGCCAGATTTCGGTTCTGGAGGTGGTGGTTCGAATCCATCTGGAGTTTATCTGGAGTTTGTAGCTCAGTTGGTAGAGTGCCAGGTTGTGGCTCTGGTGGTCGTGGGTTCGATCCCCATCAAACTCCCAAATGCTTCAATAGCACAGTGGTAGTGCAGCTCACTTGTAATGAGCAGGTCGTAGGTTCGAATCCTACTTGTAGCTCTACATAAGAAAGGCTTCTCTTCAGGCAGTTTTGCTTGAAAAGAAGCCTTTCAGCTTTCTTGTAAGACGAAGTCTCGTTGATGTTCGTTCATAATCCCTCCTTTATCCTTACACAAAGTTCAGAATAGATTTGAGCCTGTCCTGTACCTTGTTTAGCACCTGGATGGTGTCTTCGTTATTCTTATCCTTCTTGTTTTCAAGAAGAATAATAGCTTTCTTTATCAGCTTGCAGTCCTCTATGGATAAAGGCATTTCAGTGATAGAATAATCTGGATCAGCGTATCTGTAGTATATTCTATCATAAACTTCGATAGGAGCATTATAGCCCAGTTTGTCAGATCTCATAATCTGTATGTCCATCTGAACAGTTCTGGCGCATACTCCTTTGGTGATTCCCTCCATGTCGTAGAGTGCATCGCTACATGCCTCCACAAGATCATCGAGAGTCCATCTTCTATATCTGTTTCTCAAACAGTTGTCTATAGTTTGTACCTTATTAAGGCATTCTTATTTGCTGGCATAGTTCTTTCATTTAAACGTAAAAAATGGTTGGATTTCATCCAACTTTTTCTCGTCATGTCAGAGCAGATGCAAGCAGTTGACTAAAAAGAAAAAGTTGGATTCTCCCGGCAAGGAAACTCCAACTCTTCTATATTTTCAGTATTCTCTGTGGGGCGTGCTGCTATGATGCCCGATAGAAATAACTATGCGAATAATGATGTGGGAATCCTATACCGGTTGTATCTGTTGTACTTGATGTATGTACATAACTATTCCGTTCAAAGCGTCGATAACTCTGAACGAATGATTGTGATGTTATGTGCATATAAAGTCTCATTCCGTATAGGATTTTTCTTGTTTCTTTTATTTCTTTGTCAAATTTGTGTGCAAAGGTACAAAAATGAAACGAAATCTTTTTGCGTAGTCGTTATAAAATGGTATGAACATGCAATATTTATATAAAATGTAGTGGCCTTGCTCATTATATAAGTCTTTATAATGCTTTGCCCCACACCATGAAGGATGCTACTGGAGTTCCACCTGAAAGACTTTGCATTTATGTCAGCAGAGCGTGACGTAAGAGCAAAATCATTCAGCAGGAAGGTACACCACGAAACGACATACGGTATCTTACAAACTGAGTAGGTTGGACGCAAGCGGTTCCCACTTATTCAGTTTGACACTACTGCATGTCCATTCGTCGGGAAGGTGCACTGGCTCACAGCAACATCCTCCCTTTCTCCTTTTATAATATATAGGCTTTCTCTTATAATCATCTTGGCTATTCTTGATAATTTAATGTATTCATGTGGACGTGAATATGTATATACATGTTTTAGTGTGTACTTGTGTACATGAATACACTTTGAAACCTTATATGATAATGAATGTCAGCCTTTTGTGTTTTATACTTCTTGGGAAATATAGTTGTAATACTTCGCCCCACACCATGAAGGATGCCACTGGAGTTCCACCTGAAAGACCTCGCATTTATGTCAGCAGAGCGTGACGTAAGTGCAAAGTCCTTCAGCAGGAAGGTACACCACGAAGCGACATACGGTATCTTACAAACTGAGTAGGTGGGACGCAAGCGGTTCCCACTTATTCGGTTTGACACTACTGCATGTCCATTCGTCGAGAAGGGCACTGGCTCACAGCAACATCCTTCAATTTCCCTCCCTTTCACCTTTATAATATATTTATTTTCATTTTGCCATCATTCTGAATAATTCCGTTGTTTTAATGTATTCATGTGGACGTGAATACATATGTCCGTGTGTTAATGTGTACTTGTGTACATGAATACACTTTAAAGCCTCATACGATAATGAGAGTAGCTTTTTATCAACATAATGACGAGACATCTTATAATGCTCAGCCCCACACCATAGTCCCATAGGCATTAACAGTTTGTCATAAAGTTATTCTTACGCAGGTCGATTGTATCGACTTACGAAAGAATAACACTCTGCCAAAGGCACGACAAGAACATTCCTCCATGCCTTAGTCAGAAGGTGTCAGGCAAAACTAAACACTTTGCTCGGCACGTTCTTCCTTTGTCATTTTGGAGAGTTCTCTAATTGTCATACCGGCTGTTGATGCTTAGGACTATTCCCACCCAGCTGTTTTATTCATTCTGACAATACCTTTTGTATCTGTATTCACCCTTTCCGTCAGCGGTCTTGAAGATGTGCATCGGGGCAAGACGGTACATGTCGCTTAATCGCAATCCTGTAAAACAGGCGAAGATGAAAGCCTCCTTGACCTCTGGGCGGTAACTGTCCGTAGCCATGAGGGTACGAAGTTCCTCAATGGTCAGATACTCTTTCTTGCCGTCCTTGGGCTGAATGCGTTCACGTGCATCCAGTTCTTTCATCGGGTTGTTGCGGATAATGCCTTGTCGCACAGCATTGTTGAGAGCAGTGGAGAACATTCCGAGGTATCTGCTTGCCGTATTCTCGCTGATAGGTCTTGGCTCGCCATACTTGATATGGGAGTTTGGGAAGTTACGCAAGAACTTCACATAACCACGGCAGAACTCCGCATTGACCTCATCAAGAGAAATGAAGCCTTTGTTTGTCTCGTCAAGATACTTCTCCACGGTGTGCAGCATTTCCACACGGCAATGGAGCGTTGACTTCTTGATGCCGACACCACCTTCACAATACTTCTTTATCCAGGTAGTGAGAAGCATCGAGCCTTGTTTTACTGTCTCCCAGTCCTGTATGCCATGACCATGCAGGGCTTTGATGCGCTCTGCCTTGATGCGTTCTGCAACCGCCATAGTCTGCTTGTTCTGTTCCTTGCAGACAGGGTTGATTTCGGGGACGAGGTAGAGTTTGAGGTATTCATACTTTCTTACTCCCTTATAGTAGATGTCAAGATAGATGCTCTTGTTGCCATCTGCGAGCGACTTCAACCGAATTTTAATCGGTTCTTTCAGCTTTACTTGTTTCTTTGGTCTTGCCATAATGTATGAAGTGTTATTTTGTTTTTGTATTCTGCTACATTGGAGGGTTTTTCTCCCTCTTGTTGAAAGTTCATGTCAGATATGGTTTCCTATGCTGACATTTGCTTTTCCTTCTCTTCCCTTACTTCGGAAAACTGATGTAAAGATAAGAAAAGAAACCGAGAAACGAGAAACAAAACAGAAACAAGGAAGGCCCAGTTGCAAATATCCGTGGCTTAAATTTGTAGTATAGGTATATTTTTTCTTGTTTAATGTTTAAATGTTCATGCGATGTCTTAACTTTGTAGCCATGAGTAAACAATCAACATTTGACTATAAGATTCTGGCAAGTTACCTTCTTCCCAAAGGCATACTTGAGTTCTTCGACGTTACAGCCGTTAACGAAGATCACACAGGCATTATTGAAGAGACGGGTGATGAGCGTATCCTTCTTCACATCTATCTTGACGAAAAAAAGATTCACGAGAAGAAGAGTGGCACGACCTTAAGCCCAATGGTTTTTACGGAAAGCCGTCAGGTTAACGACTTTCCTATCCGTGATCACAAGGTCGTTCTTCATGTCAGACGTCGCAGATGGTTAACGGCAGAAGGCAGAAACGTAATCCTTGACAGGTATTCGTTGCTTGCTGATAACACCAGCTACTCTAAAGAGTTTGCTGATGCCTTAAAAAAATCTTTGGATACCTACCCGATAACGGCCCGCTCGCTGGGGCTATACTTTAAGGTAGATGGCAATAACCCTGGAGCGTGCTTACAAGGATCATCTGAGTGGTTTCCGTAATTGGGAACAAGCCAGTCATGCAGAGGACTGGGTGCTGCATCCTGAGAACATAGGCAAACGGCTGGGCATTGACGAGACCATGCTTCACAAGGATCTGATGACATTCTTGACCAACAAAGAAGGGCATGGTAAACGTCACACCTTAATAGCAGCTGTAAAAGGCACTAAGACCTCAGATATTATCAATGTTCTTATGCAGATACCGCAGGAACAGCGAGAGCAGGTCGAAGAAGTTACCATGGACTTCTCTGACAGTATGTTTGCTGTCGTCACGGAAGCCTTTCCTAATGCAGCCATAGTCATCGACTGCTTCCATATCATCAAGCGTTGTATCGAAGCTGTGGAGGAACTCCGTCTCAAAGCTAAACGAGAAGCACAGAAAGCACAAAAACAAAGAGAAAGTCAGGTTTAAAAAAAGAAACTTGAACAGCTGGTAAAGAACCGTAAATACTACCGTAAGAAACATCCAAAGAAATACAAAGGTAAGAAGCGGGGACGTAAGCCACAGAGGTTGAACAAACGCTTCAGGCCAACCATGCTTGCCAATGGCGAAACTGTCATAGAACTGCTGACAAGAAGCAAGTATCTGCTGAGTGTGAGTGGTGAGAAATGGACTGACAGGCAGAAAACACGTGCAAAAATACTCTTCAAGATGTTCCCAAAGATAAAGGAAGCATATACTTTGATTTGCAGCCTAAGAAGCGTGTTTAGCAACAAGTCTATCGACCGGGTTACAGCTAAGGTTAAACTGCATGAGTGGTATCAGAAGGTATCAGCTTGTACGTTGCGTGAAGTAAAGGCTGCAAGGGATGCCATCAAGTACAAGGAAGACGAAGTACTAAACTACTTCATAAACAGGTCAACCAATGCTCATGCTGAATCTCTTAACTCTAAGCTGAAAGGATTTAGAGCACAACTCCGCGGTGTGCAGGATTTACCATTCTTTATGTTCAGAGCGTCTATGATCTTTGGATAACATGATTATATTGCCACGGACTTATGCAACTGTGCCACAAGGAACAGTCTTTATGTCTTTTTAAGAGTGAGTTTAGCAAACATCGGAAAATTCAAATTATCGCCTAAAGCATTGATACTTAGCATATTTACTTTCATTTGCTTTCTTGTCTTTTCAAACGCATTTCGTAGGACTAAGATATTCTTGACATCCTGCTCCTCATTATTCATAGCGATGTAAACGCTGATGGCACCCACTACGGCAACAACACCAGCAATGGCGTAACAGAGCTTAACGACGAATGGAATGTACTTGGCGATTTCCTCCGTCACGGTTGCAAGGGCATCTGTACCGGCGGTATAGTCACCTGCTGCGTTTTGGGCATAGGTCGCCAAGGTTCCACAGAATAGGAGCATTGCGAGCGTCTTCATGCGCTTGGCTTTGAAATAGTTCTTTGCTAAAAACTTGATTTTCTTCATTTGCTTTTTTGATGTTTACTTGAAATTTTACATACGTTATCTCTCCTGCAGGTTTAGATGTTTGTTATCCTAATCTTTTTACCTTATACTATATTGTAACCGAAGAATGCAGGGAATAAGATTGTCGCACCAATCATGAAAAGGCAAGCACCAATAAGCATCATGATGGATTTGGTTACATCGCCCTCGCCTGTATTCATCTTTATATAGATTTGTAAAGCTCCTATGATGGCTACGATGGCTGCTATGGCATACACCAGATAGACAACATAGAGCATCATTGTTACCGTAAAATCATGAGCATTGCTCAGTGCGTCTGCTCCCCAGCTGTAATCGACACCTCCGCATTTGGCTGATGCCAACATTGGCTGGAAGAGCATAACACATATCGACAATGTGGCAAACAAATGATTCTTTTTACAATTTATCTCTGGCATTCTTCTTTTCTATTTTTCTGGTGTTGTGCTTATTGTTGAGATTCCGCATAAACTCTTCTGAAAGGTAACTACATTGATGTTCTGGTTCAATGTGCTCCAGAAATTCATCGTTTTTCTCGTTGAGTTTTTCACTTGTTGTTGATGATGGCTGTTCCGTTATTGGTGGTTCTTCGATAAAAGAAGAGTGGGGAGTTACATTTCCAGTTGGGTTAACAACTCTAAGCCCGTCATCTGTGATTTGTTCGGTGAAGGTCATATCACCTTCGTCAGGATTGTCGTTGCGTTCTTCGATTGCAACTGGCTGTTCCTCGTTGGTCATATCCCCTACATCATAGGTCTCTTCTTCTGATTTCTTTTCATCCTTCTTGCCATGGAGGTCTAGTGTGATCATTACGGAAAAGTAGACCACATAGACAAAGGTGAGGACGAGCGCAAAAATTACGAATCCTGACATTTTTCAATCTGATATTTAATTGTTATCCTTTGTTTGTTATCATACTCGGAAATACTCTCAAAAGGTAGGAGAACTCCCAAAAGCATTGCAAAGGAACAGACTTTTATATGATTGACGAAAAAACACACGAAAAACCAGTTCAGTCTTAACACAGATTATAAAAGAAGTATGATAATATTTCGATAATCATACTATAAAGTTCCGGAATGGTGGTAATAAGGTTGATGTCAACCTGACATTATGAAGCATGTTTACTCTGTCTTCTTTTGGGTTATTCTACGGAGAAACATGAAGGTGTGAAAAGTCATAATGCAATAATGTTATCCTCAAAGGAGAATGGTAACATTCATTTGTTCTTTCATGAAAAAGTTGTTGAATTTAGTTTGCAAAGTACATAGAAATCCATAAAATCACACAACTGCCGAGTGCTTTTCATTGAAAAGGTTTGGTAAATCAATATATTATATATACTTTTGCATAAAATATCTCTACTCATATAATATGCAATATGAAATATAATATTGACAAGGTAATAGATTTTCTTGCCGAACTGACAGGTTGTGAAATAAGGATGTTAACTCATGAAAAAAAGAATGATAGTAAACTTCCTTTGGCAATTGCTTGCTGCTATACTCTTTATGATATTGAGTTTATGGAGACGATAGTTACCTTAGCGGTGCCCACCGAGTTTGATAACATTTCTCCGATGCAGCTATCCAAACATCAGACAAAGATGATAGAGGTATTCCACCATCCTGTTGTGTTTGCTCTTGAGTCAGTTGCATCATACAATCTATCTAGGCTAACTCATGCCAAAGTTAATTTTATTGTGCCAAATAAACTTGTTTTCGTTCCAAGTCTTCTCATTGTGCTGCGCAAAATGAGGAACAAGTCTAAGGTGATGCCCAATAAAATGCCCCCTGTTGCTCAGATGCTTGTACTCTATCATCTAGAAAAGAGTACGATTGATGGTTTGAATACTTCAGAAATAGCAAAGCTTGTAGGTTTAGCGTACCCAACTATCAATGTTGCTCTAAGGTGGCTTGATACCAATAATATAATTACACTTGTTGGAGGCAAACAGAAATCTGTCCAAATAATATTGAACAAGATGGAATTATGGAATAAATCCCTTCCACTGATGTCGTCTCCTATAGAGCGTATTCTTTTCACTGACATAAAATCTACAGAAAGTTTGATGTCTGGTGAAACAGCAATGGGACATTATACCATGCTTGCTGAGCCAACAACACCAGTTGTTGCAATCGACAAAGTGATAGCCAAAGAGAATGCCGCAATAATGAGCAAACAATACGGGGATATAAAGGTAGAAGTATGGAAATATTCTCCAACGTTGTTGTCAGAAAACGGAATAGTAGATAAACTTTCGCTTTATCTGTGCATGAAAGATAGCGATGATGAAAGAATACAATTAGAATGTGACACTTTAATTGAAGAAATAAAATGGTAACAGGAATTGAACGTTGGAAGGAATACTTCAATGAATATAAAGACAAATATGTGCTAATAGGTGGGGCTGCGTGCAATCTGCTTGAAGAAGAACTTGATATGAATCCTCGTGCAACAAAGGACCTTGACTTCGTACTTGTTGTTGAAGCTCTTACACCTGATTTCGGATTACGTTTGTGGGATTTTATCAAAACAGCCAATTATGGTCACCGAAGCAAAGGTGAAATGAATTCAAACACGAATATTATCGTTTTACCAACCCTCAAGACAAGACCTACCCGAAGCAAATAGAGCTTTTTGCAAGAAATACAGGCATTCTAAACCTTCCAGCAGATGCACATATAGAACCGATAAGTGTTGGAGAAGACCTCTCCAGTCTGTCTGCAATTCTAATGGATGACGACTACTATGCATTCACGATTGAGCATAGCAGAAATATTGACGACATCCATGTAGCTAGTCCTGAAGCTCTAATTTGTTTGAAAGCTAAAGCATATACAGAGATGCTGGATAGAAAAGCAGAAGGCGAACAGGTAGATAGTCGAGACATTGAGAAGCATAAGAAAGATGTTTCAGACTCATTGCTATGCTGCCGCAGGATTCTCACTTTACACTCCCTGAAAAATTGAAAAACGATATGAATGACTTTTATCAAAGAGTAGGAGAACTTCCAAATTCCGATTTCCTCAAAAACGCAGGGCTTAGAGGCTTGGATGCAGAACGACTCCTTGAACTTATCAATACGGCTTTTCTGAGATGAATACTGATGCATATCCCAATATTTATGATTTCCTAAAGTGCCGCAATGTTGCCATATGTGGAGATATTCACGGGGACTTTAATCTCCTCGTGAACAAAGTGTGCATACAATATCAGATGAAAGACACTCTGATCATTGTAGCTGGAGATTGTGGATTTGGTTTTGACAAGAGAGGCTATTATGACAACATGGTGAAAAGGAACTCCAAACGTATGAATGATGCCAATAATTGGATTGTATTCATTAGAGGCAATCATGACAACCCTGCGTATTTTGATGGCAAGGCTTTCTGCCACAAACGATTTATCGCTATTCCTGACTATTCTGTAGTCAAGGCCAATGGACACACCATACTCTGTGTTGGTGGAGCAATATCTATCGACCGTCAATCAAGGAAAGAGTCCTGGGAGTATGGTAAAAGTAAGATGCATAGGTATGATGACAGAACTATAGCGGACAACTCTTTTACAACCAATAACTATTGGCAGGATGAAGCTCCTGTCTTTAATGAGAAGGTTTTATCTAAAATTACCTCTCTGTACAAAATTGACACGGTCGTCACTCATACAGCACCAACGTTTTGCGAACTGCAAGATAAAAAGAACTGCAGCTATGGGCATTAAGGGATGATTGTTTATTGGCTGATGTGCAGAATGAACGCGAAACAAAGGATGCAATATACGAAGCCATAAAAACAGATTGCAATACGATTACTCATTGGTTTTATGGGCATTTTCATCAAAGCTGGCATTCTACCATCAATGGTGTTCTATTTAAAATGTTAGATATAATGGAGTTGATTGAGCTTACTCCTTAATTTTTCAGTCAAAAAAAGATAAATAGACTGCAAGTCTATTTGGTGGAGTAGAAACGTATGGGAATGTGTAAACTTGATTGTCAGCAAAATTTTCTTTGTCCACAAAACATTAGTTTCCTCAAATTATTGCAAACACATCTGCATCGTTTTAATGGTGTATTAAAATAAAGCATAATGGCTAAAATGAAAGAGATTGCAATATTAGGAAGACCTATACAGCTGCAAGAACGAAGCAAGGCGCAGATGAAAGGTGTTACCATCGGAGAAATGTTGTCGTACAAGTTCTACGATGGGGAGTTTCATGGTATGCCATTGCTATTCGCAGAACCTAAAGATAAAGTAGCTACCCCACGTAATTTGTCTGTTACTGCAAAAAAACTTACTTCGTTATTCCAGCTTCCAACCGTATTCTTGTTGCCAACTTGTCCTGCCTATGAACCGCAGAGACTAATTGATTGAAGTTTCGCAAGTGAAAATTCAATTATTGATGTATTTTTTGAAAATTTTAAAGTTGACTTTGGCGTATTTTTTAGACGTTGAGCAGTTATAAACCGATGTGAATTGTTAAATAATTGCAGCATATGGCAATATGTGCCGTAATTTATTTACGGATACATTCTTTTTTTGTACCTTTGCAGTCAAAATATTCACTAATAAATATTGTCATGTTAACGAAATTTGCAGTTAAGAACTATAGAGGATTTAAGAATCGTATCGAATGGGACTTGTCTCATCCGAGCAATTATACGTTCAATAACGATGCAGTACATAATGGTATCGTAAAGAACGGCATTATCTACGGACCGAATGGAGCTGGTAAGTCGAACTTCGGATTGGCAATATTCGACATCGCCAACCATCTTTCTCACAAGTGGAAGAAACCTGATTACTATCTGAACTATGCTTGTGCATCATGCCACAACGAACCTGTCGAATTCGATTACACATTTGCTTTCGATGGTCATGTGGTAGCATACAGTTACAGTAAAATAGCTTCGGAACTTAAAGGCGATATTATTAGCGAAAAGCTGACTATTGACAACAAAGAAGTTCTTGTTAAAGACAAAGAAGAACTTGCTATTTCCGAAGAATTTGGCTTGACCGCCGTTGCCATTCAGAATCTTAAAGACAGCGCCAACAATATTTCTATAGTAAACTATCTGTTGGGTTCTGTGCCACTTCCCAAAGACCATGCCTTGCTGCAACTTCGCGATTTCGTAGAGAATATGCTGTTCTTCAGAAGTCTCGACTACCGTGAATTCATTGGGTTGAAGGAAGGTGGCAGCAACGTGGAAGAGTATATCATAAAGAACAACCTTGCTGACGACTTTGCTGCTTATTTGAAAGAAGTAAGTGGCCAGGAGTATGAGTTTGCGCCTAACACGCAGGGCGACAACATTCTCTTCTGCATAATGAACGGTGTGAGAATTCCGTTCCAATGGGTTGCATCCACAGGTACAAGGAATCTGGAGTTGCAGTATTATTGGCTGAAAGAGATGGACAACGCTTCATTCGTCTTCATCGACGAATTTGATGCTTTCTACCACCACGAACTCTCCTATAAGATTTGCAAGCGATTGTTTGAAGGCAACAACCAGGTGTTCGTAACCACCCATGACACATTCCTTCTTTCCAATGACTTGCTTCGTCCAGACTGCTTTTTTATTCTTAGAAACAACGAAATAAAGGCTATTTGCGATTTGACGGACAAGGAACTTCGTTTTGCTCATAACTTGGAGAAACTATATAGAGGCGGAACTTTTGGCTTATGATTCTGTTTGTATTTGAAGGCGACGAGCGTGAGCCTCGCCTATATAGAACATTGGAGAAACTCTATTTCCCGAAGGTAAATGACAATATCATTTGTTCTTTCGGGAACAACATATATGACCTTTACAATGAGCTGAAGGAATATGATGATGGAGGAGATATTGTGTCTGTAATGCGAGAACGCCTTGCTGCAAGAGGAGACTCTACCTTGAACGGCATTAGAAGTTCAGACATTTCGGAAATATTCCTATTCTTCGACTATGACTTCCAAAACTCTCACCTTTCGCTTGAAGAGATCAATCAAAGAGTAGAAGAGATGCTGGCATTGTTTGCAGACGAAACCGAGAACGGAAAGCTCTACATCAACTACCCGATGATAGAGTCCATCCGCTATACCAAGGAACTTCCCGACAACGATTATGCCAACTATGTAGTAAGCAGAGAAGAGTGCAAGGACTTCAAACGTCTGGCTCGTGATTTTTCGGCTTATAATAGTCTCGACCACATATTGTTCAAGGATGGCGAAACGCCGACCAAGGAAAAGTATATGAAGGTGAAAGACAACTGGCAATTTCTTAAGCAGATGAATGTCTGTAAAGCTAACTTGCTTATAACAGGAGTAAAAACGATGCCAAAGGAGAAGTCTGTTATCAATCAACTATCAATATTCGAAAGACAACTTTTGCTCCATGTCAAACCTAGTAGAAATGTTGCAGTATTAAATTCTTTTCCTATTTTCATCTACGAGTATATGAAATAACAAAGTGCATAGATTAAAATAAAAACAAGCAGTGCCAACCCGAATTTTTATAACTTGTCACTGCTTGTTTTATATATCTCAATTATGGTGCACTTTGCTAATACTCTGATAAAGCTTTATTCGACTCGATTTGGACAGACTATCATTCAGTAAAAAGAAAAGTTGAACAACTGAAGCATGGGTAAACTAAACAACCAAGTTTAAGGTTTAGTTTACCCATGTATATATACATGCCTCTTTAATCTTATAAAATCAAACTCGTTTCGGAGTAGTTCAAGTTTACTACCTTATATATATAAGACAAATTAAACTTAAACCTAAACCAATGAATAGACCATTTCTTTTTCTTTTTACTGAAATGTCTTTTGTGAGGTGAAAACGTTTTGTATGGACACTGAAAAATCTAATACGATATTTTTTTGCTATTGAATGAAGAATAATACTTGAAAGCCGTGCGTCTTCTCAGAAAAATTCGTTAATTTTGCATACAGAACATGCAGAATGTGCATGGTAAACAAACAAGAAATGCTCATTTCTACAAAATCCCAATAGGGCCATGTGTAGAATGTCATAATAGAAAGCAATTACTCAATATGTGCCATATCGGTGCAATCAATGTTCAATTTAAAACTGAAAATTATATGAAGTAAGATACAGAAAAATCTGCAAGAGCACATCGGTTACATATAGCCGCCGTGCAATAATATGCAGAATGTGTCTGAAAAGAAGGTGCTTTATTTTACACAAAGCTCGTAAATCCCTGATATTCACCCTTCATTAGCAGCGGCGCAGGCGGCTATCGAGGAGAAGTAAAATGAAGTCTCCATAACTAAAGATTCAGGCGGCAAGTCTCAAACAACAATGAGGCTTGCCGCCTATCTTGATTCAGACGACATCATAGAGAAGCCTTCTGATATGAAAGTTTTTTAATAATCCCTTAAAGCAAATGACAAACCATTTTAAACCAGACCATGAGGAGATTCTCATCTTCCTCGAAGACAATATTTCCAAGTTGGTACGCTTGAAGGTCGCTTCAAAGGCCAAGTATGAAGCGTATGATGATAGTTATATGAGCTACCTCACAGCCGACAGCATTGACGAGGAAGAACGTGTCGCTCTCTATTCGGAGCAGACACAATGGGGCTACCAGTCCATGTTGGAGAAGCTGGAAAGCGCCATTCATGCGAATCCAGACTTAAAACACAACGACACCGTCAAAGCCTATTTCAAGTTGATGACAGGAAAGAAGTTGTAGGGAATGACCTGTCTGAATTTCAAGTAGGTCAATCTTTGGTCATTCAGCGTTAGGGTGTTGGAAATTCTGATATTTCTTTTCGCTGAATCCATTTGGTGGAATGGGAGCGCATGTGAGCGGGAGTTATAGATAGTGGATGACGCCGTTCTTATCTGAAAAGTTCGTTCAAGATTTTTGTTTATATCAGATTATTTTAATACTTTTGCATCGTTTTAATGGTGTATTAAAATAAAGCAGAATGGTTAAAATGAAAGAGATTGCCATATTAGGAAGACCTATACAGCTGCAAGAACGAAGCAAGGCGCAGATGAAAGGTGTAACCATCGGAGAAATGTTGTCGTACAAGTTCTACGATGGAGAGTTTCATGGTATGCCATTGCTATTTGCAGAACCTAAAGATAAAGTAGCTACCCCTCGTAATTTGTCTGTTACAGCAAACAACCTTACTTCGTTATTCCAGCTTCCAACCGTTTTTTTGTTGCCAACTTGTCCTGCCTATGAACGGCAGAGACTGATCGACAAAGACGTGTATTTCGTTGTATCTGACAAATACGTCCATTTGCCAATGCTTCTGGCTAATGAGCGCATTCGTAAAACCAAACAAGCTAAGGTTTTAACGCCTGTCGCACAATACCTGCTGCTCTATCATCTTCAGATAGAGAGTATCGAAGGATTGGCAGCACGTGATATTGAGGACAAAATTCCGTATTCTTATGCAAGCATTACACTTGGTATAACTTGCCTTGAAGACTTGGAGCTTTGCCAAAAAGTATCTGGAGGCTCTAAACGGAAGGTCATCCACTTTGACAAGAAAGGAATGGAATTGTGGAAGCAAGCCCAGTCGTTCCTCGTTAATCCTGTTGAAGAGCGCATTTATTGTGACGATTTGCTTTCAGACGATAATTTCCCCGTATGTGGCATCAATGCCCTTGCACATTACACGTGGCTGAATCCCGATCCGGAAAGAATGATCATGGTACCTGTCAAACAACTACGGGAATTCAAATCATCGGGAGTCTTAGTGCGTCCAAACGAATTTGATGGCAACATCATCATTGAAGCATGGAAATACCCACCTGTCACCGCTATTGGTACAAAAGCCGAATGGGTTGATAGATTATCTTTGGCCGTTTCTCTGCGTGAGGACGAAGACCCACGAGTGGAAGGCGAAGTTGAACGTTTAATTAATGAAATAGAATGGAACGGTTAAGCGAGAGCAGAATGATGTTTACATCAATTTTGCCGAGCGATAGTTCCTTCGTCTGAAAGACAATGGAAGGATTAGAGAAATTTCGTGAGGCTTTTGAAGCCTATTCAGATAACTATGTAATCATTGGGGGAACTGCTTGTGACATCACCATGACTGGAACAACAGTACGTCCGCATGCCACCCACGACATTGACATGATAGTTGTTGTAGAGAAGATGACAGCCGACTTTGCAGAGCATTTCTGGCAATTTATACGAGAAGGTGGTTATCGTCCAGAGAAACGCAAGCCGGAAGAAGGTGAAACTCCAAAGTACGAACTGTATCGTTTTGTCAACGGAAAACCAGAATATCCCGAAATGATAGAACTGATCTCACGGCATCCTGACATTCTTGGCGAGCCGAAAGGACTGATTGTTGAGCCTCTCCCCGTTGACGAGGAAACATCAAGTCTAAGTGCAATCATCATGGATGATGATTTCTATCACTTCACCATCCAGCATAGCAAGCTGACCAATGGGCTTCGTCATGCAGACTCTGCTGCGCTCATAGCTCTAAAGGCACGTGCTTACCTCAATCTTTGCAAGACAAAGCTAACGGAAAGCATGTCAATAGTAAAGATATCAAGAAGCATCGGTCTGATGTGTTGAAGAATGTGGTCATCATGGAAGACAACGAGATTATCGCTCCCGAATCGATTGTTGCTTGCATAAGAGATTTTGTCACCTCAATAAGAAATGATTGGAACACGCTTTCAGAACCTCTTGCAAAGGCTCTTGATCAGAATTCATCATTCATCGAGGCTTTATTGGAACAATTAGACGAATTATTTATAACAGAACAGTTATGAAAATACAATATGCGTCAGACCTCCATCTGGAGTTTGCCGACAACTGGAGATACCTGAAGGAGAATCCCTTGCAAGTAACAGGGGATATTCTCGTTCTTGCAGGAGGCATCGGCTACTTGGGAGACGAGAACTATTCTAAGCATCCATTCTGGGACTGGGCTTCAGAGAACTATCAGCAGGTGATAGTTTGCATGGGCAACCACGAGTTCTACAAATACTATGACATTGCCAAGCTTAACGATGGCTTTTGTCTTGAAATACGTCCCAACGTTCACAGTTATTATAATGCTGTTGTACACGTAGAAGACATCGACTTCATCGTAACAACTTTGTGGTCTAAGATTCCCTTGAAGGAGGCATACTATACGGAACAAGTCATAAGCGACTTCCGACGCATCTTCTTCAATGAAGAGCTTCTCACGTTTGCAGACTTCAACCGTGAACACGCAAGGTGCCTTGCGTTTTTGAAAGAAGCCGTTTCATCCAGCAACGTCAGGAAAAAGATAGTTGTCACTCATCATGTACCGTCTTTTCAAATGCAATGTCCCAAGTTTGCCGACAGTCAGGCTAACGGAGCCTTTACCGTAGAATTGGAAGATTATATCAAGAATAGCGGTATTGACTTCTGGATATATGGTCATTCTCACTATAATGTGGATGTGAGGATAGGCAATACCATGTGCATATCAAATCAGTTGGGTTATGTCTTTCATGGAGAACATGGATCTTTCAACCCTTGTAAAAACATCGAAGTATAACGACAGGCAAATCTTTATGTAATGACTTCTCGGTAAAAAGAAAAGTTGAACAACTGAAGCATGGGTAAACTAAACAACCAAGTTTAAGGTTTAGTTTACCCATGTATATATACGTGCTCTTTGCTCTCATAAAACTAAACTTCCTTTTCCTATTTTCATCTACGAGTACATGAAATAGGCAATGTAGCCTTGTTTAAACATACACGGGAAAACATACCGTTGTTTCAAAAAAAACGTCACGAGGAATTTTTGAAAACGTCCAATGTTTTTTCAAAAACGTCCAATGTTTTTTTCAAAACAACGGTATGTTTTTTTGTCCTGCCAATCCATGCGACCCGACCGGACTAATCAGGGAAAGTTCCGATATATAGGATGCGTACAAAGTTATTATAAGCAAGTCGCTTCATCCTTTCCACTTATGCGTTGAAATCGTTGATTTGGCTTATGACTTCATCGTTGGTTCGCTGCATCTTGAAGAATATGCGGAATGCGAAGACAAGACCGGAAATGCCTCCGATGACACCGCCTGCCATACCGCCATATATCGCTCCCCGCACATAGTCTGAAGCATCGGCTGGCAGATGCATCCACGCCTCCACGCCGCACCACAACAGCCACACCACTATGGCTGGCACCGAAAGCATCATCTGGATGGAACGCTGCCGCTTCATGCGAGTGAGCTTGGTGATGGTGGAGACAAGGTTGCTGCTGCTATAGTCGGCATCGCTGAGGGCAGAGACATTAATGCGATAACCGGCAATAACATCTATCACCACTACCGCCATAAGGAAGCAGTAGTTGAGCCACGACAAATGGGCATACTCTTTGATAGCCAGCCACATGATAGCGATGACGGGCAGAAGGCAGAACTCGAAATAGACATATTTCTTTATCCACGACATGCTCTTCTTCATTGAACTTATGATGAACTTCTCGTTCACTATCTTCTGCTTGTCGAGCTGAGTCTTGAAGTCTTCCATTTGCGAGCGCATAAATTCAAGTTCGGTACATTGCTGATTATTTTCCATATTGCTATTGATTTTATTTGTTCGACATATTCTTTAATTGTACCCTTATTCGCGCCAGGCGCACCGACACATTCTTTGCACTGATGCCAACAATCTCTCCTATTTCGTCATAACTTATTTGCTCAAGCCACAACAGGATGATGGCCCTGTCCAAAGGCTGCAAACGGGCAATGCGCTCGTGCAACATCCTCACTTGGGCAGTGGACTGTTCCCGGCTGTTGAAATAATCGACATCCATGGAGAGCATGGCCCTTTTGCGGCTACGTTTCTTGCGGTCGATGGTGATACAGGTGTTGAGGGTCACACGGTATATCCATGTTTTAATGTCGCTCTTACCATGGAATGATTCAAAACCTTTCCACAGCTTAACCAGCACCTCCTGGAAGAGGTCTGCCACCTCGCCGGCATCGTTGGAGAACATGTAGCACACCGCATATATCGTGCTGCGGTTCTCCTTGACAAGCTGCGAGAATTGTTGTTCTTTAGGGTTCATTTGCTTGTTGTTTAAATCTTTCTAATCGTTAGACGGAGCAACAGTGGTGTTTGCTACAAAAAAAGTAGATTTATTTTACAAATATAATGCTTATCACCAGGCAACGGCAGGGGGAATTAAAAATATGTAAGAATAACAGCCCGATAATGGTAGATTCCTTGGAAAGGAGTATCTTTGTGGCGGAGAAAACCTTGGGTAAGTATTAATAAACAAAAGGCTATGCTGAAGATAGGAAATTACAATACACTTAAAATCGTCAAGATATTAAGCTTCGGGGCTTACTTGGAATGCGATGGCAAAGAAATCCTTTTACCGACCCGCTATGTGCCGGAAAATGCACAGGTCGATGACATGGTGGAAGTATTCATTTACCACGACAATGAAGGACGATTGATTGCCACCACGCTGCATCCGAAAGCGGTCGTGGGGGAATTTGCATTCATGCGTGTCAAGTCCGTCAACACAACCGGGGCGTTCCTGGACTGGGGCTTGATGAAAGACCTGTTGGTCCCTTACAAGGAACAGAAAATGCGCATGGCGGAAGGAAGATGGTATTTGGTCTATGTCCGCATCGACCCAGCCACCAACCGTGTCATGGCTTCTGCCCGGATCGAGAAATTCTTAGGGAATGTCCCTGCCCGATATGAGCCGAACGAGGAAGTTGACTTGATGGTTGCGGAAATCGGGGAAATCGGCTACAGGGTCATCGTCAACAACCTCCATTGGGGAATGCTCTACTACGACCAAGTGTTCCAGCGTTTGGAGAAAGGGGACAAAATGAAGGGCTATGTGAAAGAGGTAAGGGAAGATGACAAGTTGGATATCAGTTTGGCTCCGTTGGGCTACCAGAAAGTGGACGGAGTCGCGCAGGTTGTCTTGGATGCCTTGAAAGCCAAGGATGGATTCCTGCCGGTGCACGACAAAAGCGACCCCGATGTCATCTACTCCCTGTTCAGATGCAGCAAGAAGGCATTCAAACAGGCTATCGGCTCCCTCTATAAACAGAAGCTCATCACCTTGGAAAAGGATGGCATCCGGTTGACGAAAGATGCCGGATAAACCGTCCGCTCCATCCATTTCCTTATCCGTCCTGCCATAAAACAAAAAGCGACACGAAGGAATCATATAAAGGGGAAAGGTAATCAATCGTCAGTTTCGATTGCCCTTCCCCTGTATTTTAACTAAAATCATGTTAAAAACAATATCACCCCCCCCGATTTTAACTAAAACGGAAAACACCGTTATGAAAATTATAGATATTTTTGGGCACTTAAAACAAGGAAAACCAATTTTATATAATAATGAAGACTTGAGGTTAAACGTATTTTGTCTACTAAACACAAACATTTTTTAAACGAAAAACTTCGAAAAGCACAAGTCTATTCATTATATAACGATTGACTATCTTATTACGAGTAAGGAAATTTTTAATTATTTCAATTATGAAAAAAAATGTGATTCCTGTAGGATATGGTCAACGATATCCTTCACTGAAAAAGCTATTATGCACCGTACCTTTAATGGCAGGTGCATTGTTGACAAACACATTTGTTGCCCAGGCAGCTGAATTGGGATCAGAAAGCATCGCTTCTATCCAGCAGCAGACAATAACGGTATCCGGTGTCGTTATGGGCAGCGACGGTGAACCATTGATGGGTGTTAACGTCGTTGAAAAAGGGACAACAAACGGTACGATCACGGACTTGGACGGTAAGTACACTCTGAACGTCGGGCCTAACGCAGTACTCCAGTTCTCTTACATCGGTTACGTGTCAAGCGACATTGCCGTAAACGGACAACGCACAGTCAATGTGACAATGAAAGAAGATTCACAGAACCTGGACGAAGTAGTGGTGGTTGGTTATGGCACCGTGAGAAAAGCCGACTTGGCTGGTTCTGTATCCGTTTTGGACAACAAGGCATTCAAAGACCAACCTATCAAACAAGTATCTGACGCTTTGCAAGGCCGTGTATCCGGTGTGCAAGTACAGAGCAGCGGTGTGCCGGGCGGTACGGTAAAAATCCGTGTGCGTGGTTCCGGTTCCATCAACCGCAGCAACGACCCTCTTTATGTAATTGACGGAATCGTAAGGGAAAGCGGCCTGACCGGTTTGAACCCGGATGATATCCAATCCATGCAGATTTTGAAGGATGCATCCTCGACAGCCATCTACGGTTCCCGTGGTGCGAACGGTGTCGTATTGATTACCACCAAGACTGGTAAAGCCAATACCCGCCAAATCACATTCGATGCACAAATCACGGCAGGAACAGTAGCAAAACGTTATGATACTTTGAACGCATACGAATTTGCCACATTATATAACACATATCGTGCCAACACATTCTCTTCTGACCAATTGTCGGCTTTCCAAAGAGGAGGCGGAACAAACTGGCAGGACGAAATCTTCCAAACAGGCATAACACAAGATTACAAAGTAACATTCTCCGGCGGTAGCGACAAGACACAATACATCGTGTCCGGCAACTACGTGGGACAGGAAGGTGTGGTTATCGAAAATGACAACAAGCGTTACCAAGCCCGTGCCAACGTCACTTCACAGATTACCGACTGGTTGCACATGACTGCCGACGTGAACGCTTCACACAATGTCCGCCATAGCGGCGACTTCTCGGCTGCGAAGAGCAACATCGTGACACAGGCCATGAACTACTCCCCTGTCACAAGCATCTTCAACGAAGACGGCATGACATACGCCCGTGACAAATACAGCTCTTTGACCAACTTCAACCCGGTTGGCCGCTTGAAAGAAGAAATGGGCGAAACCATGCAGGACATCGTAAACGCACACGTTGACTTGCGTTTCAACATCTTGCCGGGATTGACATTCACAACCAGCAACGGTATCGACTACAGCGATGCCAAGGGCTATTCATTCGGGACAAAGAAAGTAGGCAGCCAGAGCAGCATGGGCAACTCGGACGCTTACCGCATGACTTTGCAGACAACCAACAACTTGACTTATACAGGTAAATGGGACAAGCACGCTTTGACCGCAACTGCCGTATATGAAGCAACACAATCTGAATACCGCTACATGGGATTGAACGGTAGAGATTTGTTGACTGAAAGTGTGGGATGGTGGAACGTAAACATGGCTTCCAGCCGTACGACAGACAACAGCTACTCTAAATGGGGATTGGTATCAGGCGTTGCCCGCGTAATGTATAACTACGACGACCGCTACATGCTGACGGGTACATTCCGTGCCGATGGTTCTTCCAAGTTCTTCAACGACAAATGGGGTTATTTCCCATCAGTGGCTGCGGCTTGGACTATCACCAACGAAGAGTTCATGAAGGACCAGAACGTAGTACAGGACATGAAAATCCGTGCCAGCTACGGTTTGATCGGTAGCCAGGCGATCGAGCCTTACGAAACATTAGGTTTGATGTCAAAAGCGATGTATGCTTTCGGTGAAAACTCACAATATACAGGTTATTGGGTAGGACAAACCGTTGCTACTCCTGATTTGACTTGGGAAACAACCCACCAGTTAGACTTAGGTTTGGACTTCTCTATCTTGAACCACCGGGTCAACATCTCATTGGACTATTTCGACAAGCGCACCAAAGACGGTTTGTTGAAACAGAACATTCCTAACTACGATGGTGGCGGTTCTTATTGGGTGAATGCTGCCGAAATCAGCAACCGCGGTTTGGACTTCTCTATCAACGCCATCCTTGTTGACAACAAAGACTTCACTTGGAGCAGCACATTCACTGGAACCTATTTGAAGAACGAAGTCAAGAACTTGGGCGGATTGGAATTTGTCGCTGGTTCTTCTCCTGCTGCCGGCATGATCCCGACAGACGGTGTCACCCGTGTTGAAGTAGGACAGCCAATCGGTGCATTCTACGGCTATAAGTGGATCGGACTGGACGCAACCGGCCACGATGCATTCGAAGATGTGAACAAAGACGGCAAGATTGACAGTAACGACCGTACATTCATCGGTAAAGCCAACCCGGATTTCACTTTGGGATGGAACAACACATTGTCTTGGAAGAACTGGGATTTGAACATGTTCTTCACTGGGTCGTTCGGTGCCGACCGCTTGAACTTGGTTCGTTTCACAGGAACAGCCATGACAGGTGACTTCGCTTTCGTTACATTGAAGGAATATATCAATGACAACTTCGACGTCAAAGGTCAGTCTGCCCGTTATCCGTCTGTTAATGTGACAGGCAATGACTACCAGTCAGCTTCTACTTCCACGAAGTTCTTGGAGTCAGCCAACTATTTCCGTTTGGACAACTTGAGCTTGTCTTACAACCTTCCGAAATCAGTTGCTAAGTTTGCTGACATGCGCTTCACATTGAGCTGCCAGAATGTATTCACCATCACCAAATACAAAGGTATGGATCCGGCTGGTATCTCCTTCATGAACAGCGGTGTCGATGTAAATGACGGTATCGACTTGGGTGCTTATCCGTTGACCCGTTCTTACACAGTTGGTGTACGTTTGAATTTCTAACATTTTAAAGAAGAACAACCATTATGAAAACTAAATATATTTTATGCTGTGCATTAGGTTTGACATTGATGTCAACCTCTTGTAACGATTTCCTGCAGGAAGATCCAAAAGGACAGTTGACTCCGAGCACATTCTTCTCCACACAGGACGAATTGAACATGGCCACATACGCCTTGTATCAGAAATATGCTACTTGCAAAACAATACGAACCCGACCATCCCTTCATGGCAAGGTGATGACTTGACGACCAACCCGGGTAGTAACAAACAGGCTTATGCAGAAGTGGATGCTTTCCGCGCCACGGATGCGAACAAGGGTGTCGAAGCGGCTTGGGCTACTTCATACACGGCTATCAAAGCTGCCAACTATATCATCCTGAACTGCGAAAAGACTCCGACATCCGCCGATGAGATCAATGTCGCAATGGGACAGGCTAAATATTGGCGCGCCGTCAACTACTTCATGTTGGTCCGCCGTTGGGGCAAAGTGCCTTTGGTATTGGATACGGAAGTAAACTACGACCGTACATTGGCAAGCGTTGAAGAGGTTTACAAACAGATTGAAAGCGACCTGAAAGATTGCATCTCAATCCTTCCGACAAGCTACTCCGGTTCTCCACGCAGCTTCGAAGGCGCAAACATTTACATCACTAAACAAGCAGCACAAGCCACGTTGGCAGCCGTTTATATGGCAATGGCTGGTTGGCCTTTGAACCAAAGCCAACTTTACGCTTCCGCGGCAGAACAAGCTAAAGCCGTTATCGATGGTGTAAACGCAGGCAATTACGAGTATATCCTCGAACCGGAATACAAGCACGTCTATGCCCCAAGCCACAACTACACGAACGAGACAGTTGTCGGCATCAGCTATAACCGCTCATTCACTTGGGACGGTGACTCACAGATGACAGACTCCCACTTGTTTGAATCATTAGGCGGCTGGGGTGACGGCTGGGGTGAAATCAAATATTGGAAAGAATTCCCGGAAGGTCCTCGTAAAGACGCCACTTACAATCCTAAGATCCTTGCAGGGAACAAAGCAGGCGGTGAATTGTTGGACTGGTGGGATCCTTCCATCCCTGAACAGCACCCGATGTTCTGCGCCTTCACAATCGGCGAAGATGGTGGCGACTACGACTACACGAAGCCTGCCAACACCTCTTGGATGACCAACAGCCATCGTCACCGTTTGATCCGTTACTCTGAAGTGTTGTTGTGGTATGCTGAAGCACAAGCACGTGCGGAAGGCACTCCGAACGCAATGGCTTACGATTGTGTCAACCGTGTTCGCCAACGTGCAGGCTTGAACGACCTTCCTGCCGGCATGAGCGGTAGCGCATTCGCGGAAGCGGTTGTCAAAGAGCACGGATATGAAGTTGCCGGTTACTGGGTGGCATTGGTCACTCGCCGTGACGACTTGCTCCGTACAGACAAACTTCAAGAGGTCTTCGAAACCCGCAAGGCCAACGCTCCTATCGAAGTTGCACCGGGCGTAATGAAGAAGGAGACTATCGAGATTCCTGCCAGCCAGACTTGGCAAGGCGAAAGTTCAATCTATTTGCCTTATCCGTCTACTGACAAGCAGTACAATCCGAATTTGACACGATAATCTGAAGATATGGAGAGGGAGAAGGTGATGCGGCAACCCCGCACCTTTTCCCTTTCTTTTTTTATTTATCATAAACACGTTAAATTTATAGCCTATGAAAACGAAAATGTTGGCTTCACTCCTGGCTGCTATGGCCATACCAGCTTGGGGACAAGTAAAAATGGAAGCCGTGTCGGAAAAGATCCCGACTTACCAGATAGGCAATCCGGAAGTGGATCCTATCTTTTTCACCGGTCGTGTCTACCAAGGTGCCGAAGGGTATATTTACCCTTATCCTTTGTATGACGTGCTGACCGAAAAAGTCGTTGACCAGTCCTACAATGTCTTGAAATTGGGCAACGAGTATGTCAACATTGCGGTACTTCCTGAGATAGGAGGACGCATTTTCTCTGCAACGGACAAGACCAATGACTACCATTTCTTTTACACGCAGACGGGCGTGAAACCGGCATTGATCGGCATGCTGGGGGCTTGGCTGTCTGGAGGCGTGGAATGGAACATTCCTGACCACCACCGGGCGACCACTTACCTTCCGACGAACTGGACCATGAAAGAGAACAAGGACGGCAGCAAAACCATTTGGGTCGGTGAAACCGAACTGCGCCATCGCTTGAAATGGTCGGTAGGCGTCTCTGTCTATCCCAACCGCTCATGGGTAGAGGCGAAAATCATGGTTACAAACCCGACACAGATGATCCAATCCATGCTTTATTGGGCCAACGTATCGGTGCACTGCGATGAACATTACCAAGTGATCTTCCCGCCTGATGTGCAATTCGGGGTAGACCACCACAAAGTATATTTCACCAATTGGCCGACTGGCGAGGCGGTCATAGGCAGCGGCAAGCAGGTGGACTTGTCCCGCTGGGCAAACTACACGGGCGACTCCCGTTCCATCTTCGCATGGGGCAGCGAAATGGAGTTCTTGGCTGGTTACGATTATGCCAAGGACGCCGGAACTGTCCACGTGGCGAACCGCCATGTCGTTCCCGGCAAGAAGTTCTTCTTATGGGGCAACAACCCGAACGGGCACATGTGGAACAAAATCTTGTCCGACAAAGACGGGCATTATCTGGAGCTGATGGTGGGCGCTTATTCCGACAACCAACCGGACTACAGCTGGATCAATCCGGGCGAAAGCCGTGAGTTCAGCCAGATCTGGTATCCTATCAAGGGAATCAAGGGATGCAAGAACGCCACCATGGACGCGGCTGTCAACTTCGAGCCGGCAGACGGGGGAATGTACCGCATCGGTTTCTGCTCGACGACTGAGTACAAGCAGGCGAAGGTGGTGGTCAAGCACCAAGACAACGTGTTGATGGAGAAACAGATTACCATCGACCCCGACCACTTCTTCCTGGACCAGGTGAAAGTGCCTGCCGACGTCAAGGTTTCCGACTTGTATGCGGCATTGTACGATGCGGAAGGCAACCTGCTGGTGGACTATCGTCCGGTGGAATTGGACAAAGGCAAACCGTTGCCAAGGTCATCGACGGGACAAAACCGGTCAAAGAGTATAAGACGAACGAGGAGCTCTATCTTGCGGGCTTGCGTGTGGACCAATTCAACAACGCCCGTCTGGACTACATGGACTTCTACCGTGAAGCCCTGGAGCGTGACTCGATGGATGCACGCGTCAACATCGAAGTTGGTAAACATTTCATCCGCCAAGGGGAATGGAAAGCGGCAGAGAAGCACCTGTTGCGCGCACAAGCCCGCCTTTCCCATGATTATACCCGTGTGAAAGATGCGGAAGCCCTCTACTATCTGGGCTATTTATACCACTTGACGGGCGATTGCCACCAAGCTGAAAACAACTATTGGGCTGCGACATGGACACCGGACTATAAACACCCGGCATTCTATGGCTTGGCGGTTTTGGCCATGCTGCAAAACGATTACGGCAAGGCACTGGACATGGTCACGCAGTCGTTGTATGTCGGCCAACGTGACATCCAGGCACAGAACTTGAAGGCGTACATCTTGCGCAAGCTGGGCAGGACCGAAGAGGCGAAAGCGACTATCGATTATGTCCAAAGCATTGACCCGCTCGACTATTGGAGTACGTTGGAAAAGAGCTTTATCGAAAAGGGCGATGCTTCCGTATTGCAGTCACGCACCAAGGATCAGACAGAAGGTCTCGTGGCTGTGCAAGAGTTCCTCGAAATGGTCAACAACTACCTCTCCGTGGGCGGCACGGAGGAGGCACAGGCATTGATAGACCAAGCCGTCGCTTTGGGCAATCCGTTCGCAGCTTCTCCGCTGGTATATTATTACAAGGCATACGTCTGCTTGTTGGAGGGCAACCGGGGCGACGCCGGGGCTCAATTGGAAAAGGCCAACTCCCTTTCCCACATCAACCAATACCCGTTGCGCATTGAAGAGGTGAAAATGTTCGACACATTGACTGCCGCCTTTGCCGACAATGCCTTCCTCCATTACCATTACGGCAACCTGTTGTATTACATCGGGCAGAAAGACCATGGACTGGCAGAGTGGACACGCTCGACCGAACTGGACGGCACATTCGCTGTCGCCCTGCGCAATGTCGGCTTTGCATACGGACAAAAAGGCGAATGGCAAAAAGCCATGGGCTATTACGACCGTGCCATCAAAGCTAATCCGGACGACGCGCTGCTGTTCACCGAATCAGACAAGATTTATGAGTCGGCAAACGTCGATGCGGCGGCTCGCTTGAAACGCTTGGAATCAAACATCAAGACAGTCATGAAGCATGACGATGCCGTGATGCGCTTGCTCTCTTTGTATAACGTAACGGGCAAATACGACAAGGCCATCCAAATCATGCACAACCGACACTTCCACTTATGGGAAGGCGGCGGGCAAATCCACGGAATCTATGCGGACTCCCACATGTTGAAGGGCATGACCCTGTTGGCAAAGAAGAACTACCAGAAAGCCATCCAAGAGTTTGATTTGGCAACGCAATATCCGGCAAACTTGGAGGTTGCGCCATCCTACCGCGGAGGTTACGAAGCTAAGGCGTACTACTTGGCTGGTGAAGCCTACGAAGGCATGAAACAAGCCGGCAAAGCCCAAGAGTTCTATCAGAAGGCAGCGGAAGCCAAATGCCCGGGCGGCTTGAAAGATTTGAGCTACTACCAGGTAAAAGCCTTGCAGAAGGTCGGCAAGAACACAGAAGCATCAGCGGCATTGAAGAAAATGGAAGAGAACTTGTCTCGCATCCGCCAGAATGCCGTTGACTCGTATGCCAAATTTGGTGACTCGAACAAGAATGAACAAGAAAGCAACATCGCATTCTATTCGGCTTTAATCCACTTGCTCAAGAATGAACCAACAGAGGCTCAATCCGATTTGCGCCAAGCTATACAACTCAATCCGGGTAATATCTGGGCAGGATTCATGTCCAAATAAAAGGAAAGAGTTATTATAATCACGATGGGGCTGCGTCTAAATGAAAGTTTGGATGCAGCCCCTTTTTTCAAAAAGCATACTACCTTTTTGAAAAGAGGTCGGATGGTGGTATTTGAGCTGTTATTAAACCGGTGTTGGAAACAGTGTATACATCCAAAAATAGATACCGTTGTTTTAAAAAACATTGGACGTTTTTGAAAAAACGTTTGACGTTTCCAAAAAAGAAGCGCAAGAATCACTCATGGGAACAAACAAGTAAAGGCGGTGATGACAGAAGCCGCATGGGCTGCGACCCGTACAAAGAATACGTTTTTCAGTGAGCGATACCATCGTATAGCCGCCCGTAGAGGAAAGAAGCGAGCCTTGATTGCAGTGGGACATTCTCAATTGATATCCGTTTATCTCATATTGAGTACGGGAGCCCGTTATCATGAGCTTGGTGCACAATACATGCGGGCCAAGATAGAACAGAAACGAAAAGTGTATTTGTCTTCGGAACTTAAAAAACTGAGATATCAGGTTGCACTGACCAAAGCACCCTTGGACGCAGTTCCAAATTAGCAAAATAGACCAAAGGCCAATCCTTACTGGAATTACCATAGTCCGAATATGAAATTGGTCTCAACAGTTAAGCACCAAAGATTGTGACTTATGTACATGTGTATGAAACTTTTAAATTCTTAACTGTTGCTATTTTATCGTTAGACACAATAGCCGCACTTATGCTATCATGAGTGCTAATCTTTCTTTTGTCTAAAACACTCGGTTTTATAGTAATTTTAAATTCGTCGAACTCACGTTTAATATGATATTTGAACGTAAGAAATACTTGGATGAACTTGTCGCAGGACGTGGTTGGATTGTTGGATCTGTTTTGGACAGGAATCCGCGACCACGGAACACAGGAATGGGAACACCAAAAATAAAGGGGAGTCCTTATCACAAGGAGTCCCCTTCGGTTAGGATAAATGAATTTGATTTAAGAAAACTATTCTTCTGTCTGTGTTGCTTCATAAGCCTTCAGCAGCTTGTCTTGCACATCTGAAGGAACTAATTCGTAAGAAGCAAACTTCATTGTGAAGGAAGCACGGCCACCCGTGATGGAGCTTAACGATGTAGAATAGTTGGACAATTCCTTCAATGGAACTTTTGCCATCAGCTTTTCAAAGCCTTTTTCACTATTCATGCCCATAATCAAAGCCCTGCGGCCTTGCAAATCACTCATCACATCGCCTAAGAAATCTGCAGGCACTGACACTTCCACATCATATACAGGTTCCAAAATCTTTGGACCCGCTTCTTTAAATGCCGTACTGAACGCATTTCGTCCAGCCAACATGAATGAGATTTCATTACTATCAACCGGGTGCATCTTACCATCGTACACGCAGATGCGGACATCACGAGCGTAAGAGCCAGTCAACGGACCCTGTTCCATCCTGCCCATGACTCCTTTCAAGATGGCAGGAAGGAAGCGGGCATCAATCGCACCACCGACGATACAGTTGACAAATACCAACTTACCGCCCCAATCCAAGTCGATTGTTTGAGTATCACGAACGTTCATCTTATATTCTTGGCCTCCGAAACGATAGGTGTCAGGAGCCGGCATGCCTTCATAATACGGTTCCACGATAAGATGAACCTCACCGAACTGGCCTGCGCCACCGGATTGTTTCTTATGGCGGTAATCCGCACGGGCCGCTTTTGTAATTGTCTCACGATACGGGATCTTCGGCTCCAAGAACTCGATAGCCAATTTATCATTGTTCTCGATTCTCCATTTCAAAGTACGCAAATGGAACTCACCTTGGCCGGAAACGATTGTCTGTTTCAATTCTTTGGACTGTTCAACAAGCCAAGTCGGGTCTTCTTCACGCATACGGGTCAAAATCTCCATCATCTTCTCGGCATCAGCCTCGTTGACCGGCTTGATGGCACGACGGTATTTAGGATCCGGATATTTGATGAAGTCGAAACGATAATCACAGCCTTTGCCATTCAATGTGTTGCCTCTTCTCACATCTTTCAACTTGACCGTTGCCCCGATATCACCCGCAACCATTTCCGACACTTCTGTGCGAGTCTGCCCGTCAGTAACAAACAACTGGGCAATGCGTTCTTTCGAACCCCTGTCGGAATTCAGCAAATCGTCACCTGATTTCACTTTGCCGGAAATCACTTTAAAGTAAGAGACTTGGCCAATATGCGGCTCAACTGTTGTTTTGAAGAAGAACAAGCTGGTCGGCCCGTCTGCCTCCGGTGTCACTTCTACTCCGTCGGTCGTAACCGGACGTGGCATTTTATCTGTACAAGGAACGACATTCCCCAAGAATTCCAATGTGCGGCGCACACACATATCACGGCCTGAACAAACACAGAAGACCGGGAACATATCACGGGTCACCAATCCTGCACGGATTCCTGCACGCATATCGTCTTCGCTCAATGTTCCTTCTTCAAAGAATTTCTCCATCAACACATCGTCATGCTCGGCAGCGGCTTCCACCAATGTCTTGTGCAACTCCATTGCCTTCTCTTTCTCTTCATCAGGGATTTCCAAAACATCAGGAACGCCACCTTCCGGTTTCCAGCGGTACATCTTCATCTTCAACACATCGACAACGGCGTTGAAAGAAGAGCCGCAAGTGACAGGATATTGTATTTGTACGACACGGCTGCCCCAGCGGTCCTGCAACTGTGAAACAGTGCCGTCATAGTCTGCCTTGTCATTATCCAATTGGTTTACCACGAAGATAACCGGTTTATGGAATTGTTCTGTATATCGGAACTGGTTAATTGTTCCTACTTCCACTCCATATTGGGCATTCAATACCATCAAAGCCGTGTCAGTGACATTCAATGCGGAAACAGCGCCCCCGATAAAGTCATCAGAACCCGGACAATCTATAAAATTCAATTTGCGGTCTTGCCATTCGACACTAAACGGTCGAGAACACAGAGTAACCATACTCTTTCTCAACCGGGAAATAGTCGCACACTGTATTTTTGTTTTCAACACTGCCACGACGTTTTATAACTCCACCCTCGTAAAGCATAGCTTCAGCGAGAGTGGTTTTCCCAGAGCCAGAACTACCCAATATAGAAATGTTCTTGATTTCGTTTGTTTGATATACTTTCATATTGAAATCAGGTATTAAAGGTAACACAATATTTATTCGCATCCCTCCCTTTTTGAGGTTTGCGACCGCAAATTAGCAATAGATATTTTTATAACCAATTTTTCCCTTATGTTTGAAAAACATGTTTTTCAGCATTATCCCGTTAAATACTGAATAATGTGGATATTCTTATTAATTTTGTTCCCTGAATTAATTGATGTTTCCCTAAAAGAGTTGAGAATTATGTCCGGTCTTTATATTCATGTCCCGTTTTGCAAGAAGAGATGCCTCTATTGCGACTTTTACTCCAATACCGACATGGGATATAAGAAATCCTATGTGGAATCGTTGTTGCAGGAGATGGAGCTGCGCCATTGCTATCTGGAAGATCCCCTCGAAACCATTTATCTGGGAGGAGGAACGCCGTCACAGCTTGGCAGCGGCGAGTTAAGGGCTATTTTTGAGGGCATATCCCGTTATTTCCCGACAACGAAAGAGATGGAGGTCACTTTGGAGGCGAACCCGGACGACTTGACCCCTGAATATGTGGAAGAGCTTGCCCGGCTTCCCATCAACCGGGTCAGCATGGGGATACAGAGTTTCGACGACGCGGATTTGAAATTCCTCAACCGCCGCCACGACAGGGCAAAAGCCATCGAAGCAGTCCGCCTGCTCAAGGAGGCTGGTATCGGGAACATCAGCATCGACCTGATTTATGGGCTGCCGAGGCAAACAAGCGGTGAATGGTCACGCAACATCGATGAAGCCCTGAGGTTGGATGTCCCCCATATCTCCGCTTACCACTTGATTTATGAAGAGGGCACTCCCCTCTACCGCTTGCTGGAAGAGGGAAAGG
This sequence comes from Phocaeicola vulgatus, assembly GCA_022009975.1. GTDB lineage: Bacteria > Bacteroidota > Bacteroidia > Bacteroidales > Tannerellaceae > Parabacteroides. The sequence goes on from CP091733.1 coordinate 2,290,788, forward strand.
TCACTCCGGTCGATGAAGAGTCGAGCGTGGAGTTCTTCTCCCTCCTGCGGCACAAACTGACGAACGCAGGGTATGACCATTACGAGATTTCCAACTTTGCGAAACCGGGTTTCTACTCCCGCCACAACAGTTCCTATTGGAAAGGCACCAGCTATTTGGGATTAGGACCTTCCGCCCATTCATACAACGGGAAAGAACGGGAATGGAATCCATCCTCCCTGCCCCAATGGATAAAGGGCATCCGGTCGGGCAAACCGGATATCGAATATGAGTCGTTGGACAGCGACACGGGATACAACGATTATATCGTGACCCATTTGCGCACCATGTGGGGCGTGGACTTGGAAGCCATCCGGCAGCAGTTCGGGGAGGAGCGGTCGGCTTATCTCTCCCGGATGGCGAAAAGCCACTTGGAGCAAGGAAGGCTCAAGCAAGAGGGGGGAAAGCTCATCTTGACCGAAGCCGGCATTTTCGTGTCGGACGGCATCATGAGCGATTTGTTATGGGTGTGATCAGAAGGGATATCCGATAGCCAAATGTATGCCCAAGGCATCCTTGAACTGCGGGATATTGTAATATCCTTTCTTGCCTGTCTCGTATGGAATATGCAAGCCTATGCCGCAATCGACACGAAGGACAATGAAATCCAAGTCATACCGTATGCCCAACCCGGTTCCCAAAGCCAAATCCCTGAAACCTTCCCCATTTCATCTGCCCGCCATGCCGCTGGGGGTCGTTGTTGATCAACCAGATGTTCCCGGCATCCAGGGAAGGTCGCCCCATACAAACTGCCGAATATCGGGAAGCGGTATTCCAGGTTCGCCTCGAACTTCAAATCCCCCGTCTGGTCAATATAGCCATAGCGGTTGTCCGGGTCGGGACGGAAACGCCCCGGTCCCACGCTCCGGATAGTGAATGCACGCAGGCTGTTCGCTCCACCGATATAAAACTGCTCGCTGTAAGGAGTCGTATGGTTTTCCGCATTCCCATAACCATATATCACCCCGGCGCTCAAGCGTCCCACCAAATGGTGCCCCTTTGCCAACATCCGGTTGTAACGGATTTCCGAACTAACCTTTGTGAATTGGGAGAAGACATTTCCTAAAAACTTTTTATTCTCATCCCCCAATTTCTTTCCCGCCATCGCATAGAAGAGGCTGATGATATTACCCGACTGGGTGACGGAAGTCTGCCACCAAACATGATGGTTCTTGCTTTTCACCGGCGTGTCGTCATAAGTATAAGAATAGCTGATGGCAGGTATGAACTGGTCTTTCAAACTCAAATAGAGTGCCTTGTTGGCATCCGCAATCGAATCAAACGTGGCAGTCGTGTGCTGCAACTTGTTATATGTCAACCTGAACGGGGTGACCGAATGGTGGCTGGTCTCCGAACTTTGGAAATCCAAGGTCGCACTTCCCCCGAAAGAAAGCAGCTTGAAGAACTTCGCCCGGTTCATCTGGTCTGCGTCGATGCGGAACGTCGTGCTGGACGGATAGTGCAAATTCCGCTTCAAATATCCAGGGAAGAGCAATTGGGGAAGAGTCAATGTGCTGCTGATTCCGAACTCCCAGCTGTTCATCAATGCCGACTTGCCAGCGACACGCCTTTTGCCGGACTGCCACTCATAAGAGCCTTTTAACTGCACGCCAAACGTCTCCCCGCCCCCGAATACATTTTTCCTCTTCACACTGAAGATTGCTCCGGGACCTGTCTGGTCATTGCTCTTTGTCGTCACATTAAACTCCAGTTCGCCATCCAAAGGCAAATCAAAAGCCGAATTGACCCGCAAGTCCAACGTGTCGCACCTTCTGCTTGTGTCGCGCGGCGTAAACTGCATCTCGCTGTATTTGAATATTCCCAGACGAGCCAGATTCGTCTGTGCCAACTCCTCTTTTGTGCTGGAATAACGGTCTCCCCGCCGGAAAGGGATTTTCCGGTGCAAGACGGCAGGACGCACCTTCAGCTTGTTATGGTAGAGGATTTCAATGCCATTGTAATATAAAGTGTCAGTAAGCGGAGTCTGGTCATATTCATTCAGCGCAACCGTTATATTCCCTATTTTCCAAGAACGCAAAGCAGCCAAAGGGAGCGTTTCCGACGGGACGGCCCTCAACCACACCTTGCCGGGGACTTTGAAAGTATCCGCCTTGTAAGTCATGTATTCCGGGCGGTAGTAATAGAAGCCGTTGTTTCTCATATTGGCATAGATGCGTTGCCTTTCGGCTTCCAACTGGACCACATTGAAATTATCCCCTTTGTGAATCAACGTTTTCCACACTTCCGTCCGGATAACCGAATCTCTCCGTTGGCGACGGCGGGGATATTGTATCGAATCAATCGTATAAGGATCGCGCATCGTTATGTTATAGCGGACTTTCGCCTGTTTCGGGTCTTTCGCATTCGGCACAAGCTCATAAGAGGCATCGCCACGGAAGTAGCCATTCTCCTTTAGCAAGTTCTGCGCCACACGGACACGCACTTCCGGATTTGCATTTGTCATTAAAACAGGTTTGGCGGCAAATGTTTCAAAAAGCCACTTGCCCACTTTCCCCTCTTTATGCACCAAAGCATTATATATCCACAAGCCGAAAGGCAAAGGCAAACGCACAGTGGAACTACCCAGCAGGGCATTATTGGGAGGATAATCAAGGGCTGCCCGGATTTCTTCCAGCGCCGCTTCCCCCGCCTGCGTCGAATCCATCTCCTGCACGACAACCTTCTCAATGCCGGTATAAAGGATTTCATCATCCGGCAAGTTCTTAGTGACAGAGCATGAAAACATCCCGACAAGCATTGCCAATCCTATCAACCAATCAATTCTTCTCATCTTTCTCCTCCTCGTCATCCTTTCCGGTTTTACCTTTTTAGCTCTTTTGAAAATAAACAATTCACGAAGACGGTCCATCTTCTTATGCAATACGATGCCGGCACCCGTCTCCGTCAGTTCGCCTTCCAACAGGCTCTCATAATCCTTGTTGTGGAACAGCTTGACATAGCGTGTGCCGCCCCGGTCCAAACGATACTCAACCGACACATTGTCTATAAACGGCTGGGCTTGCCCTTGGTTTATGTCCGCGCCCGTTGAGATTCGTCCACCTAACACGATGCGGATGCGGTCGTTATAAAAACGCTTAGCGAAGCGGAACGAGTAATCGGTCCTCTTTCCCCCGCTTTCGGCATCGTCGTAGCTCTCCATGCCGAAGTTGATATCGACAGTCTTCAAAGCACTGCCTGCAATACTGTTTATCTCACTCTGCAAGAAGCTATTCAAAGCAGCTCCCATGTCCAAGTTGGACTTTCCAGCCGCTGATCCACCGCCCAAATACATTCCCGTCACCAGCATGCTGACAGCCTGCTTCGCCAACTCCTCTTCTCCCATGCGGGCCAGTTGTTCTTGTACTGAAGCATCTTCCGGTGCTTTCAATATGAACTTCAACCCCAAATTCTCCAGGGTCTGTGTCAACTGGATTCCAACATCAAAGTTGACCATCCTCGAACTGTTATCGTCCAATGTGGCAGAGGTGCGGACCCTTTCCGTCGCTGTAATATCCATGCTTGGATTCATCACATCGCCCGTCCATTGCACATAACTGCCTTCCTGCACGTTAAACTCCTTCAATGGGATGACAGGAAGTGTATATTTAATCGTTCCATCGGTCAACGTATAGCGGCCATTCAAAATCATATCTCCCATCGGGGTGTATTGGAATGACAAATCCCCTCCTCCTTCCAGCTTCACATGATTGGACTGGTCGGGAGTCAAATCCGCATTGATCTGCACCGCCTGGTCTATATGGATGGTCATCAACATATCCAAACCGCTCAACGGCAGCACGGAATAGTTGCGTTTCCTCATCAGCAAAGTGTCTTCGTCAAATGAAGTGAAAGAGACCAGACCCGACAAGCGGTCTTGCACGGTGAGCGGGGAATCGTGCAACACGTATGTAAAGTTCGTTCCTCCCAACAATTGCAAGTCCCCCCGCATCTTCAAAGACTCCAAAGGTCCCTTCACCGTCGAGTTCCAATTCACAAACATCTTTCCATAAACCCAACTCTGTTTCGTCCGTTTCGCATTGAGGAGCTGCATATTCCGGGCATTCAATTTCAAGTCGGCAGTCATATTGGACATATCACTGAAATCAACCGCCCCATTGATGACAAACGGGTTTTCCCCGGAAGCGAACAATTTATACTTGTTGAACCATATCTTCTTGTCGTATATTCCTATCTCTTTGGAATCGAAGCGGACCGTCGTGTTTGCCATCTCCACAAACATATTGGCGGAGTCCATTTGCAGATAGCCTTGTATGTCGGGATTCCCCGTCGTTCCATCCACGGATATTTCCCCCAACAACTTCCCTTTCAGCTCTGCCATGCCGCCTGGGATAAAAGGGTTCAACATTTCCAAGGGCATCTCGGTGACGGATAGGTTTCCCATGATGCTATCCTGTTTCCCGTCACGGTAGTATAAAGATGATTGCACGAACTCTTCCGCATCGCGGAAAAAGTGCATGTCGAACTGGTGCTCGTTCTCCGATAAAGGCAAATAAACCGTACTAAGCAACAGGTCGCCCACCCGTTTCCCCTCGTAGAACAACGAATCGACATTAAATCCCACCGTCATGGTGAAGGAGCTGTCCGACGGCATATATTGGACATCGGCATTGAACATTCCGGAGACATTCGGCAAATAAGAGGAGAACACACGGGAGATCTCCTTCAATCTGATTTGCCCGAATGCCGCATTGACACGGTTCAAACTGCTATCCACCTCTTCGCTTGCGATTTCCAAATATGCGCCATTATCGCTTCGTAAGTCAAAATTCGCTTCCATGTTGTTCATATCCTGAATCCGGATATAATTGTCGGGGTTCAGCGTGCAATTACTAAATGCCAAAATAGGATTGTCGGGGAAGAAATGGATGGAAACGCCACCCGACTTCTCTTTCTCCACATTCGTGCCCATCAAGATGCCAACATTCCCTTTCCCGTCCTCCATTCGCAGCAACGCATCGAAAGAGCGAGTCCTTAACTGCCCTAACAGGTTCAAAGAGAATGGATCCTGCCTCTTGAACTTGCGTTTGATAACATCCGCCTGGTATAACAACCTGCCAATAGAATCCTCGGCAATCGCCAACTTCATGGTATCCAAAAGGAAAGTGTCACGCAAGAAGTTATGCACATGCGCATTCAAGCCGATGCCCTTTTCGGGGGAAACAAATGCGTCCACTTGCATCTCTTTGAAACCCATATAATGGATTTGCAAGAAGTTATATATCGGGTTGTCCCTCTTTGCCGTCAATTGTATATGCGTTTCCGGCAACAACGGATGCAGCTTGTTCAAATAGATGGCAGAATCTTGTAACAACTGCCGGGATAATTCACCCGAGACAGTTGCCCACTGCTTGCCCAACCTCATCGGTCCCATGTTGCCCTCCATTTTCAACTCCAAGTCCCCGGCATGAAACGAGACAAAAGTCGAATCATAGTTGGTCCGGGTCTTCAGCACCAACGTTTTCGGGCGGGAAACACCTTTCACCGTGGTCAGTTCCCAGTTTCCCAAAGTCAAATCGGCATCATACTTTTCCTTCATGTCCGTCTCGGCTTCGGCAAATATCTGGAAAGACATGGTCAGAGGCACATCGCTTATGTGAAGGGATTCCAAGTCGATATGTTGCATATCGGCTATCAACATAGCTTTGATGCGCTCCTCCCTCAAAAAGGCATTCAACGAGGCATCCATCTTTGCCAAAGGATAATTGCTGTTCAAATCAAACAGCAGGTTGTTCTCCTTCAATGACCCTTTCATCGTGATGTCCGAAATAGAGGCTTTGCCATAACGCATATCTGATACCGCGCCCTCCAATTTCATCCACGCCAACGAGTCATAAGGATTCAATCCTTGGCCGGCAACTTCTATCTTTGCATTCATCCAATAGAGGGAATCGTTGGGCATGAAATGCACAGGCTCCAAGCTGTCTATGGCGAACTGGACTTTATAACGTTCATCGTGTTGGTCAAAAGCTCCGGACAACAGGATTTTCCCGTCGCCCTCCTTGAAAAGCAAATCCGTTTTGAACTGCTCCCTTCGCATCTTCGCATCTCCCGTCAATGTCATGTGGCGGGGAATGTTCCAATTCCCCCTCGACTCCTCAGGCAAATAATCCAACAAGAAGCCCAAATTGTCCGTGCGGCCCTCCAATGCCAAATCCGCTTCTCTTTTGTCCGGCTTATGCAACCACACCCCGTGTCCTTTGGCTTCCAAATCAAACGCACCCGGCAAACGGATCTCCGCTTTCTCCAGTTCCAGTTTCTTCATATTTCCGTTGGCCTTGAGACACAATTCCAACTCTTTGTCCGGGTAGGCTTGGACGAATGACTCCGGCAAATCACCCAACAAAGCCATCACGTCATCCTTCCCGACTTTCCCGTCCAAATGGATGTTCAACTCCCCTTTCGGCTGTTTGTTGAAAGCCGTATAAGGTATGGAGATTTCCAAATCAATAGCCGTATGCGGTGTCAACAATGTCAATTCCGGCACTTTCAGAGAAGTACTGTCCCCTTTCACCTTGCCTTGGAATTTCGTCACTTCAAATCCGGAACGCTCCTTAAAGGCAAAGCGGTCTATGACCACGCCTAACTCCTTTCCGCTGTATAACAAAGAGCCTAAAGAGATGTTGACATCTGAAAGGGCAAGGTGGGAAGGGTCTATTCCAGGCAAAGCCGCCTGCTCCCCAATATCGTAACGGATAATAGATTGTGACAACCTGAATGACTTGGCTCCATAACGGGAGTTGCCCAAATCAACTTTCCCGTCCCTCAGTTTCGCCTCTTGGATAAATCCTGCCACACGCATGGAATCTTGTGGAATCTGCAACGCAAGCGCCACCCTGTTCAAATCTATTTTATCCAAACTAAAAAGCCAGTTCAAGGGTTCGCTTGGCACAGTGTCCGGGCGGGATGTGGTATCTGTAACAACAAGCGTCAAGGCGGCATCCGTCAAATCCAACTTGTTCAAGGTCGCCTTTTCGGAAGAGAAGCTGATCCTGTCCGCCTTTGCCAACGCAGACCGCACGCCTCCTTTCAAGACCATTCCCTCTATCAGATTACCGGTATTCAATTTCAGTTGCTTCAAGCCGACAGATTCGACCAACAGCTCTTTGCTCAGCAAAGGCCACGGACGGATTTGCAATTGGAGCTCTTTTAAAGAGAGCAATGTATCCGCCGGGATTGTATCTGGCATGACCAACAGTCCTTGCACCTTCAATCGGATTGGAAAAGAAAGACGGATCCGTTCCATCTGGATGTGCATGCCCGTCGCCTCGCTCGCATACTGCATGGCTTGCCTTACCGCGAAGTTCTGGAAGGAAGGAATGTACAAAAGAAGCGACACGATCATCGCCAATATTGTGGGTATTGATAAAAAAATTCCTATCCACTTAATCCATGTTTTCATACGCAAACAGTAAAGTTCTATGCAAAGATAATGTAAAGCTTGATTTTTTACATAAAACAACTCCACAAACCAAATAGTTTGTGTTATTTTGCACGAAAAACAGACATTACTTAGGATGGAAAAGAATCATAATAATAGTTATTGGTTTTTTTAATTTTATCAAGATAAAATACTGGTAAAGAAAGAAGAAGGAGGAAAATATTCCATTCCGTTTGGAGAGAATCCTCCCATTCCGGCAACCAACTCATTCGAGGTTGTCCTCGACCACGACATTCCGGCGCATGCTGCCTCTGTCGATGAAGCATATCCGGAAGATGAACAATATCTACAAATAGGATTGCGGGCAAGCTGGGATTATCTGCCCAAAGATTGGTATAAACGTGCCGGAAAAGCATACCAATTGGTCTATTGGGACCGCAACAGCCAATATTGCCCGGCTTGCGGTTCTCCTATGACTTGGCACACACACATCAGCAAATACTGCCCGAAATGCAAAAAGGAAACCTATCCGGTCATCTCTCCTGCCATCATTGTCTTGATACACAAAGGAGAAGAGGTATTGTTGGTCCATGCCCGCAATTTCAAAGGCAGCTTCCACGGATTGGTAGCCGGATTCTTGGAAGTCGGTGAGACATTGGAACAGTGCATCCAACGCGAAGTGATGGAAGAGACCGGACTGACCATCAACCACATCAGCTATTTCGGCAGCCAACCGTGGCCTTATCCAAGCGGCATCATGGTGGGCTTCTTCGCCGATTATGTCAGCGGGAAAATCAGACTCCAAGATGAAGAGCTAAGCACAGGATCATTCTTCAGCAAAGACAATCTGCCGGAATTGCCCAGCAAGTTGAGCATCGCCCGGAGGATGATTGAGTGGTGGTTGGCTGGAGAAAAAGGGGAAAAGCCTGAGTTTTAGAGATTCATTTGACAGAATCCTTCTCCATGACCAACTCGGGATGCGCTTTGCGGAACGCCTTCTGCTTCCGCAGGATTTCCGGAGTGGGAAGCCGTTGGTACAGCAGGTGCGTCATGCGTTTGGAGTTCTTCAACTTCTGGCGATAGGAGGAACTCAACATATAAGACAACAGATGGTTGGCATCGAAAGTGGCTAACGACGAACGGGATTTTGCCTCTCGGATGATGGACAAAGGGATGGCGTATGCCTTCGGGTTGATTCGCAACTCTTCCGAAGTTCCCCGCTCTGATTGGACATGCATCGCCGCTTGGGGAGTCAATGCCTTGAAATCCGGAGCATTCTTGATGGTGGAGTGCTCCGCATTCGAAAGAGCTTTCCTGTCCAATTTAATGTATTCGGAAAAATCTTTGGTTATCGGCAATGAGGAATGCGACATGCGCATTTTCCCCACAGGCTCCGTATTGATGAATGTCCCATTTTTAATGGCACGTTGAAATTCGGGGTTTATCCGAAACGTATCTTTCCCGGAAAGGATATTTGCCAAACGGATGGAATCATTCTTGCTCCATATCTGGGCATCCGCCTTTTGGCAAACTTCCCAAAAGAGAATCAAACATATCACACAGCACTTGCTCATCATCACATCTTTATAATTCTTGCTTGCAAATATATGGAATGAATTCCTCCGCCACGGAAACTTCTATGCTAATTAAATTTATTCCGCTGTGAAATAAAACTAATCTTCCCGATGCCGTCCTAAAGCCTTTTTTTAACCCCTTTTTCCATGCCAATTTGGACAAAACCGTGGTTTTCCCTCACGAATCATGCGCTTTTAAGTACTTTTTTTGCACATTAACGAAATAAATGTGTCAAATAATTTGTTTATGTGCATAACTATTATTTTATTTGCATCGTAAAAATGCAGAATAAAGTGCCTTATTTATATATCATAGCGGGTTGCAACGGAGCAGGGAAGACAACTGCTTCATTTACGATTCTACCGGAAATGCTAAAATGTAAGGAGTTCGTTAATTCCGACGAGATAGCAAAAGGTCTATCTCCTTTTAATGCCGACAGCATAGCCGTAGCAGTTGAGGCAAGTCGCATCATGTATAAAAGGATTAAAGAATTAATCGCATTGGGTGAGACTTTTGCGATGGAAACCACCTTGGCGACAAGGTCGGTAGCCAATTTAATCAAAGAGGCCCAAAAGGAAGGTTATTATGTGACGTTATTGTACTTTTGGTTAAATACGCCAGAACTAGCCATAGCAAGAGTAAAGCAACGGGTAGCTGCCGGCGGTCACAACATTCCGGAGAAAACAATCCGGAGGAGATACGAAGCCGGAATACACAATCTTTTTGAACTATATCTTCCTATTTGTGATTACTGGATGATTACAGACAATTCGATGTCGCCAATGGAGGTAATTGCCAAAGGCTTCAAGAATGACAAAAAAGAGATATTCAATCAGGCTGTTTACAAAAAACTTGAAGATCATGACTGAAAAAGAACTAAGAGAATTTGAGGAAAGTATTGTTAAGGGAGCTAATGTGGCTTTCAGACGTTTAGTTAGTCAAAAAAAGAAAGAAAACGGTGAGCTCATCTTTTCCCGCAACGGGCATGTTTTCAGAGTCAAGGCTTCAGACTTCGATGATAACATGTTCTAATCACTCAATCTCTTCTAACAAATTATTCTCTTAATCAAAAAAGCACTAAGTATTTGGTTAGATAGATAATGAGGTTGCTTCCCAAATGGAGGCAACCTCTTTTTATTTATTACCGGATGAACAACAACTCCCTATATTTCGGCAAAGGCCAAATCTGATTGTCCACCATCAGTTCCAAATCATCTATATGTCCACGGATTTCATCCAAGAACGGAGCGACCGTGTCGTGATAAGCAATCGCACGCTCGCGCATGTCGGCAATCTGGTTCGCTTTCTTGCGCGCATCAATCATATTATCCACTTGCTTCGTCACAACCGTGATGTGGCTCGATATCTTACGGATCAAGCGGCGCGGCTCCTCCGACAATTCCGCATATTCCTCATCGCTGAAGGTCTCTTTCAAACGGGTCAAGTTCTCCAACAAGACAGTCTGGTAACGGATGACAACCGGGATGATATGGTTCAATGACAAATCGCCCAAGACACGGGCTTCGATTTGCACCTTCTTAATATAGATTTCCCATTTCACCTCGTTGCGCGCTTCCAGCTCCTTCTTGTTCAAGACACCCGTCTTTTCAAACATCTCCACGACTTCGGGTTTCAAATAGGCGTCATATTGCAACGGGACGCTGTTTTCACAATCCAAGCCGCGTCTCTCAGCTTCCTCTTTCCAAGCATCGCTATATCCATTTCCGTCAAAACGTATCGCTTTGGATTCCTTGATGTAACTCTTCAACACCTCGAATATGGCGACCTCCTTGCTCTTCCCGTTTGCCCTCAGCTTTTCCACATCCTCTTTGAACTGGCGGAGCTGGTAGGCGACAGCCGAGTTCAAAGCCAACATGGCGGAGCCGCAATTGGCAGACGACCCCAATGCACGGAACTCAAAACGATTCCCGGTAAAGGCAAAAGGCGATGTCCTGTTTCTATCGGTATTATCCAACAACAGTTCCGGTATTTGCCCGAATCCCAAATGCAGGCGTTTCTTATCGTCCACTTCGATGGCATCCTCAATGGAACTATTCTCGAACTTATTCAATATGTCCGAAATCTGTGAACCCAAGAAAGTGGATATGATTGCAGGCGGAGCTTCGTTTGCACCCAAGCGATGGGCATTCGTGGCAGATGCTATCGTTGCCTTCAACAGTGCGTTGTATTTGTAAACCGCCATGATGGTATTGACAATGAAAGTGATGAAGCGCAAGTTGTCCTCCCTGTCCTTGCCCGGGGAAAAGAGATTGATTCCCGTATTGGTTCCCATGGACCAATTGCAATGTTTACCGGAACCGTTTATCCCTTTGAATGGCTTTTCGTGCAACAACACCCGGAAGTTGTGGCGGCGTGAAACACGTTTCATGATGGACATCAGCAACTGGTTGTGGTCATTAGCCAAATTGCACTCCTCGTAAATAGGGGCAAATTCAAATTGGTTGGGAGCGACCTCGTTATGCCTTGTCTTGACCGGAATGCCCAGTTTGTAACATTCGACCTCCAAATCCTTCATAAACTCCTGCACACGGGATGGAATCGCACCAAAATAGTGGTCATCGAGCTGCTGGTTCTTCGCACTTTCATGCCCCAACAAGGTGCGTTCCGTAAGCGAAAGGTCGGGGCGGGCGGAATAAAGGTCCTCGTCTATCAAGAAATATTCCTGTTCCCAGCCCAAATAGGCAGTAATCTTCTTCACATCATCACTAAAGTAATGGCATACATCCATTGCCGCCTGGTTCAATGCCTCGATGGAGCGGATAAGCGGAGTTTTATAGTCCAATGCCTCTCCGGTGTAAGCGATAAACACAGTAGGGATACAAAGCGTGTCATCAACAATAAAGGCAGGGGAAGATGGATCCCAGGCAGAATAGCCTCTTGCCTCGAAAGTATTACGCAAGCCTCCGCTCGGGAAACTGGAAGCATCCGGCTCTTGTTGCACCAAAAGCTTCCCACTGAACTCTTCGATTACCCCGCCGTTCCCGTCATGTTCGACGAAAGCGTCATGTTTCTCAGCAGTTCCATCGGTTAAAGGTTGGAACCAGTGCGTGTAATGGGTCACGCCCTTTTCCAATGCCCACATCTTCATGCCGGCTGCGACATGATTGGCTACTTCTCTATCTATCGGCGTTCCGTTGTCAATGGATTGGGTCAATGCTTTAAAGGTTTCTTTGGAGAGGAACTTTTGCATTGCTTTCCGGTTGAAAACGTTTTCCCCATAATACTCCGACACCTTCTGTTTCGGAGTGTGCGCCTCCACCGCTTTCCGGTTGGAAGCTTTTTCTACTGCATTAAAACGGGATATAGACATACCGTATCTTATTATTTTTTGTTTGCTTGACAAAGGTAAGGCTAAATATTTAAACAGGTTCTATATGGAGGCGTTTTTCTTTTATTTTAGTACAAAATGATTATGCCGGAAAGCATGATGCAATATGATTATAATGATGAAACCGCGGGAGATTCGCCAAAAAGCGATATATTTGCCTGACAGAACACTAAAATGTATATATATATGAATTATTACGAAGTAGACTTTTCTTATGAATCAAGTTTAGAACCAAGCATCATCAGCGACATATTGGCCTCCGAATTGGGCGAAATAGGATTTGAAAGTTTCACCGAAAATGAAAACGGGCTGCAAGCATTCGTTCCGGAAGGGGCTTTCTCCGAAGCGGACCTGCAATCCAAAATAGACTCTTTCCCTTTGGAAGGAATCCGGTTCGACTACCAAGTCAAATATGTGGAGAGCAAAGATTGGAACGAAGAGTGGGAAAAGAACTATTTCAAACCTATTCGCATCGGGAATGAGTGCATCATCAAGGCATCTTTCCATCCGGAAGAGCCGGGATTTACATATCCAATCACCATCGACCCGAAAATGGCTTTCGGGACGGGCAACCATGCGACTACCTATTTGATGATAGAGCAGATGTTAAAACTTGACCTGGACGGGAAAGAGTTATTGGACATGGGATGCGGGACTGCCGTGCTCGCCATTCTCGCCCAAATGAGGGGAGCCAAAAGAGTGGTGGGAATCGACATAGACGAATGGGCATACAACAACGCCTTGGAGAACATCCGGCTCAACCATACAGAAGAAATTGAAATCGCCTTGGGCGGGGCGGAACAGATTGCCCGGTTCGGGATGTTCGATATCGTGTTCGCCAATATCAACCGCAATATTTTGCTCCGTGACATTCCTCTCTACACAGCCTGCATGAAGCCCGGGGCTTTGCTCTTCATGAGTGGTTTCTACACAGAAGACATTGCTGCCATCCAAAAGGTTTGCGAAGAAAACGGGTTGCGCTTGGAATCTTATACCGAAAGGGAGAACTGGTGTGCCGTGAAGGTGTGTAAATAAGGTCTATTCCCGAAAGCGACCCGGCAGTTGTTTTTACTTTATCCAAAAATCAACAACTGCCTCATTATTAATATTTTCCACCCCACCGGCAGTGGCACTTAAAAACATACCGTTGTTTTTAAAAAAACATTGGACGTTTTTGAAAAAACATTGGACGTTTTCAAAAATTCCTCGTGATGTTTTTTTCAAAACAACGGTATGTTTTTTCGAGGGCTCAGCGAGCGATATTTATGAGCTTACAACCCGGTGCAGTTTCCATCTTTGCGATGCCCTGCATCCTTTCCACACAAAACCACTTATGGAGTTAGAGGGCAAACGGCGTATGCTTATTCCCTAAAGTCCAATACCAGATGAATTCCTGAAATATTTTGTATCTTTGCCCTGTTATCATGATTTTCTCCCCTTGGATTCGCAACGCTAAGACAAGTGAGATTCCTGACATAACAAATTCCGGGGCTGTGTCCATATTTATGATACCACCGCCCTACTTATAAATCGCAGAATAAAAGATTATGCCACCAAAAGTATCTATCGTGACAGTTACATATAATGCGGGGCAATTGTTGGAGAAAACTCTTGCCAACATTGAGAAACTGAAATATGACAATAAGGAAATAATTGTTGTAGACGGGCACTCCACTGACAATACAATGATGATAGTCAAACGCTATGCCGGAATGGGAATCGTGACTTCCTCTGTCAGCGAGCGCGACAATGGCATATATGACGCCATGAACAAAGGAGTCAGGATGTGTTCCGGCGAATGGGTGATATTCATGAATGCAGGAGACCTCTTTGCGTCCGACAATGTGCTCCAGTTGGTTTTCGGCAAAAAACAACAATGGGAGGCGGATATCATTTATGGCGACGTGGTGAAAAACGGAGAAGTGAAGCAAGCCCCAGCCAACTATTATCTCTACCACCGCATGATATTCTGCCACCAAAGTGTCTTTGTGCGCCGCAGCTGCCTGCTTGACATACCATTTGACACAAGACACAAGTTGTCTGCCGACTTAAAGTTCTTTATAGAACAATACCAGCGGCATGTGCGGTTCATGCATATTGGCATACCCATATCCATATTCGACACAAGCGGCGTATCGAATAGCCAACGTTCCAAAGGACTTTACGATAATATCCGAGTGGTGTGCGAAACCATCCCTTATCCCCAACGCATACGATTTGTAATGCGGCTATTAGTACCATATATTATATGTAAGCTTAGAGGGAAGTAGACAAAGGGCGGGAAACACCATTATTTAACATTATTTGCATCATATTCCTAAACTAACGGAAGCACTTTTCCGTTATACTATAAAACCCAATTTAAAAGATTAAGTCATGAAAAATGTTGATTCAAAATTACTGTTAGGACTTGTAGTAGGTGCGGCAGTTGGTGCAGCTGTAGGTTATTTGGCAGCAACAGATAAAAAAGAAGATATCTTGAACGAGTTGAATAACATCGTAGGCAAAGCTAAAGAGGGATTCAATTCAGCTTTGGCAAAATACAAAGAAGGAAAATGTGAAGCAAAACAAGTAGAAGAAGCAAGTGCTGAATAATGAATGATTCAGGGCAGACATTCGAAAACTTGAAGAAAGACCTTTCAGCCTATTTGGAGCTGAAACTGTCGCTCTTGAAATTAAACACGTATGAGAGGACAAGCAAAGTAATCAGCATCCTCTCATACGGATTAATTGTGCTCTTCCTGGCATTTTTTGCCATCCTGTTCGTCTTTATAGCTTTGGGATTCTTTTTAGGGAACCTGCTCGACAGCAACGCCGCAGGGTTCGGATGCGTGTCCCTGCTCTATTTGCTTATCTTAGGCATCCTCCTACGGAACAAAGAGCGGATCAAACTGTGCATCCTGAATGCTGTCATCGCAGCCTTGATAGAGAATGACGAGAAACAAAACAAAGAAAATGATGAATCATCCCCAACCGACCCCGATAGAGAAACTGCTTGCTGAGAAACAGCAAGTCCAAGAGGCTTGCCGGAAACAAGAAGAGAAGTTGAACCAGACATTCGCCTTCATACAGGCCAATGCTGGAAGTTTATTACTATCGGGATTCTCCTCCCTGCTCTTTCCTGCCAAACCCAAAGGGAAAAACCAGACAGAAAAAGTTGCACAAGACACTCCTCCCCCGACAAGCAAGCTACAGCTCTCCGACTTTTTCTCATTGGGAAAAGCCCTGTTACCCGTCGCTTGGGAAGTCGCACAACCTTTGCTGGTTTCATTAGGAATCAAGCTTCTCCGCAAAAGAATTTCCAACTTCTTCAAGCCTAACTCAAAAGAGAAGAACAAAAAAAGACAGAATAAAGTTTTAATTTATGTTAGAAGTGATACTTTTTCATCAGAAATTGAATTCATAAATAAAAAACATAATTAACTTTGCAGTCGGAAAAAGCGAACGGAGCGGAAAGCTCCATTATGAAAGGATAATATTATTAATAAACACATATAAAGTTTTATTACAATGATTAAAGTAGGTATTAACGGTTTCGGTCGTATCGGCCGCTTCGTATTCCGTGCAGCTCAAAAAAGAAGTGACATCCAAATTGTAGGTATTAACGACTTGTGCCCAGTAGATTACTTGGCTTATATGTTGAAATACGATACAATGCACGGTCAATTCGATGGTACTATCGAAGCTGACGTTGAAAACAGCAAATTAATCGTTAACGGTAAAGAAATCCGCGTAACTGCAGAAAGAAACCCAGCTGACTTGAAATGGGATGCAGTAGGTGCTGAATACGTAGTTGAATCAACTGGTTTGTTCTTGACTAAAGAAAAAGCTCAAGCTCACATCCAGGCTGGTGCTAAATATGTTGTTATGTCTGCTCCTTCTAAGGACGACACTCCAATGTTCGTTTGCGGTGTAAACGAAAAAACTTATGTTAAGGGTACTCAGTTCGTTTCTAACGCTTCTTGTACTACTAACTGCTTGGCTCCAATCGCTAAAGTATTGAACGACAAGTTCGGTATCGTAAACGGTTTGATGACAACAGTTCACTCAACAACAGCTACTCAGAAGACTGTTGACGGTCCTTCTTTGAAAGACTGGCGTGGTGGCCGTGCTGCTGCTGGCAACATCATCCCTTCTTCAACTGGTGCTGCTAAGGCTGTAGGTAAAGTTATCCCTACATTGAACGGCAAATTGACTGGTATCTCTATGCGTGTACCGACTTTGGACGTTTCTGTTGTTGACTTGACAGTTAACTTGGCTAAACCGGCTACAAAAGCTGACATCTGCGCTGCAATGAAGGAAGCTTCTGAAGGCGAATTGAAAGGTGTTCTGGGTTATACTGAAGATGCAGTTGTTTCTTCTGATTTCTTGGGTTGCACTTTGACTTCTATCTTCGATGCTAACGCTGGTGTTTATTTGACAGATACTTTCGTTAAGGTTGTTTCTTGGTATGACAATGAAATCGGTTACTCTAACAAAGTATTGGATTTGATCGCTCACATGGCATCTGTAAACGCATAATCGCCCAAGATTAAATAGTTTTTTGAGGGGCTGTGTCAAAACTTTCATTTTGACACAGCCCCTTTTTTGATGTGTTACTTCGTATTTGGAAATAAATACATATCTTTGCTTTATGGAAACAAAAGAGAAATACGAACTGATAACAATCATTGGTCCCACCGCTTCCGGTAAAACATCCTTTGCTGCCGCCTTGGCAGCTCATTTGGATACGGAAATCATTAGTGGCGACTCCAGACAAATCTACCGTACCATGGATATCGGGACAGGGAAAGATCTGGCAGATTATACCGTTGACGGGAAAAAGATTCCTTACCACTTGATTGATATCTGCGACCCCGGATATAAATACAACGTATTCGAATACCAACACGATTTCCATAAGGCGTTTGAATCAATCAAAGCAAAGCAAAAGACTCCTATCCTTTGCGGGGGAACCGGCATGTACATTGAGGCGGTCTTGAAAGGTTATAAACTTTTGGATGTCCCCCAGAACAAAGAGTTGAGGGAAGCGTTCAAGGGGAAAAGTTTGGCTGAGCTGGAAAAGATATTGGCGTCTTACAAAACGCTCCATAACAAGACGGATGTGGATTCCGCCCAAAGAGCTATCCGGGCAATCGAAATCGAGGAGTTCTACAAAAAGGAGGCTCCGGACAAGAACGAATATGATCCTATCCATTCCCTGATTATCGGAGTAGAAATTGACCGAGAATTGAGAAGGGCAAAGATTTCCAAAAGATTGAGGGACAGGCTGGACGAAGGAATGGTGGATGAGGTGCGGAATATCCTACAAACTGGAGTCAAACCGGAGGATTTGATTTACTACGGTTTGGAATATAAGTACCTGACACTCTATATCACCGGGCAACAGACATACGACGAGATGGTTTCCCAATTGGAAATAGCCATCCACCAGTTTGCCAAGAGGCAAATGACATGGTTCAGAGGCATGGAAAGAAGAGGTTTTACCATCCATTGGCTAGATGCGACCTTGCCGACAGAGGAAAAGGTCAAACAGACTATTCAACTGCTAACAGCTAACACGAAATAATTTATGATTACAATTGATGACTTAAGGGGAAAGCCTAATTTCTTCTTGATGGCAGGTCCGTGCGCCATTGAAGGAGAAGAGATGGCTCTTCATATAGCGGAGAGAATTACAGAAATCACAAGCCGGCTCCAAATCCCGTATGTGTTCAAAGGTTCATACAGGAAAGCCAACCGCTCCCGCTTGGACTCTTTACAGGAATAGGCGATGAAAAGGCGTTAAAAATCCTGCGCAAAGTGCATGAGACTTTTGGCGTATCGACTGTCACGGATATCCATGAAACGCACGAAGCGGAGATGGCTGCCGAATATGTGGACATTCTACAAATCCCTGCATTCCTGTGCAGGCAAACAGACCTTTTAGTGGCTGCGGCACAAACGGGAAAGATTGTCAATATAAAGAAGGGACAGTTCCTTTCTCCTGGGGCTATGCAATTCGCAGCCCAGAAGGTGGTAGACGCAGGCAACCGCAATGTCATACTGACTGAGAGAGGCACGACTTTTGGATATACTGATTTAGTGGTGGATTACCGTGGCATTCCTACCATGCAACAATTCGATTTCCCGGTCGTCATGGATGTCACACACTCCCTTCAACAGCCTAACCAGACCTCCGGAGTCACCGGCGGACTTCCCAAACTGATTGAGACAATAGCGAAAGCGGCTATTGCAGTCGGTGCTGACGGACTGTTTATTGAAACACATCCAAATCCATCCCAAGCCAAATCGGATGGAGCCAACATGTTGCCTTTGGATTCATTGGAGGCGTTGTTGGCTAAGCTTATACGAATAAGAGAGGCAATCCAATAAAACACAAATCGGTCATTAGAAAAAACTTTTTGTCATTTCTAATGACCGCCATTAGGAAAACAGCCTTGCATATATCTGATTCATAAATATTTACTAACTTTACCACGAAAAAAGTATATACTCCGATGCGAAACTGTGACCTAAAGTTCGTAAATAAGGAAATAACACCTTTTGGTGGTCTTTCCCTGTTCTTCAAAATGCTTGAGAAATGCTATTTTGAAGAGCATGTTATGCAAAGTGGTATTCCACTTCAAGAATCCAACCGTGGCTACAAACCCAGCCAGTTAATATTGGGATTATTTGCAGGTGTGTGGTGTAGCGCAAGTTGCTTTGGACATCTTGACGTGGTGCGTTATGACGCTGCACTATGTGACCTACTTGGGTGGAAATGCGGAGCAGACCATCGTGCATACCAGTGCTATCTCAACAAATTCTCCCAAGCTGTCAACCTGCGTGTTTTCGGAGAGTTGTTCCATTGGTTCTTCTCTGAGTTGAAGTTCGACAACTACACCTTGAACTTCGATTCGACAGTGATGGTTCGTGAGGGAAGTCAGGAGGGAGCAGCCAAAGGATATAACCCCAAACGTCCTAGACGACTCTCGCATCATCCTCTCCTTGCATTCGTCTCCGATGTGAGGGTGATAGCAAATTATTGGTTACACCCTGGCAACACTTCCGCAAGTACCAATTACCTGTCATTTCTTGAGGATACTCTCTCAAGACTTGAAGGCAAACGTATCGGACTAATCCGCATGGATAGTGGCTTCTTTGCAAAGGGAATACTTGACCATCTGGAAAAGAAAGAGTTACACTACATCATAGCTTGCCGTTTCAATAATCGTATAAAGTACAGTCTTACCCATGAACGCAAATGGATAGAGTTGGCAGACGGATTGGAAATATCTGAAACCACCTATCAGGCAAACGATTGGGAGAAGCCCAGGCGCATTGTGATGGTCAGGCAAGAAATAGAAAAACGCCCCAAAGCTGCAGGAAAGCAAATCAGACAACTGGAGCTTTTTGAGGATGGGGAAGATTTCGGAAAATACCGATACAACTGCTTCGCCACAGATCTTGAACTGCCGGCTAAGATAGTATATGATTCATATCGCGGAAGGGCGGATTCTGAGAACAGGATAAAGGAATTGAAGAGTGATTTCTCCATTGATGACTTTGTCACAAATAACTTCTGGGCGACAGAGGCATGTGGAAATTTCATTGTAATGGCATATAACTTCATGTCGCTGTTCAGACATGCACTGATTAATTCCAACAAAAAGAAGTTTCTGAAGACTATTAGGTATGAGTTGATATCAACGCCAGCCTATTTGGGGAGAACAAAAGACAAGCACATCCTATATTTGGTCAGATCACTGAAAACACGACAAACATTCTTGTCTATATGGGAAAAATTAAAGGATTTCTCTTTGCCGTACGACACAGAGAAATCCTAATGACCGATTTTGGATGAATAACATTCCGCTCTATTGACAAGGAAGGTTGAAATATTTTTCTATGACTCTATTAAAAAATGAATTGATATGAAATTTATAATAAGTGCCATACTTTTCTTGTGTATTAACAATGTATATGCACAGGAAATAAACGGAATAATTACAGACAGGGATAATAACCCGATTGAATTTGCAACAATTGTTTTACAGACAACTGATTCTGTATTTTTGAATTCTACCTATTCCGATTCCGTAGGGAGATTCAGTATAAAAACAGATATACTTCCAGTAATTATAACTGTTCAACATCTGATGTACGAAACGTATCAAAAAAAATGTGACACAAAGGCTATTAGCTCTATCCAGATGGATGAGAAAAGCCAAACGTTGTCTGAAGTGTCTATAATAGGTGAATATCCGCTGGTGAGAGTCATTGACGGAAAAATGACTTATAATATGTCGCAGCTTTTAACAGACAAAATGGCAACTAGCATCTATGATGCAATTTTGAAACTTCCTGGAATTCAGATACAAAAGGGTACTTTTCAACTGATAGGGGCAAATAACGTGACTATCCTAATCAATGGAAAGAAAACCAATATGGATGAAAACCAATTGAATAATCTGCTAAAAAATATGCCGAAAGAGCGTATTCGGGAAGCAGAAGTAATGTATAGTGCTCCTCCCCAGTATCATGTACGAGGAGCCGTAATTAACCTTGTACTTGACAATGAGATTTACGGCACCCAGCAATTGCAAGGACAAATAAATACGTTGTATGACCAAGGGTATTATGAGAATTTTCAAGGAGGTGTCACAATCCTATATAACACCACTCCTAAAACCTTGACAGATTTCCTCTATTCGTTCGGTTACAACCAGGTTCGCACAGGACAGGAAATTATATCTCAACATATGTTCAATGATCAGGTGTCTGATATAATTCAATCCGACCGAGGCTACTCCGTCAAACCTATCCATACCATTCGTTTGGGGAATGATTGGCTAATCAACGACAAGGGCAAAATCACCCTAGCATACACTGCAGAAATTCAGCCGTGGATGCGGTCTTACAATTCTTCTAATGGAACCTACTCAGACTCGGAAAATAAAAAGAATACGGATAAGCCTGTGCAAATGCACAATATTGCATTGAACTACACCTCAGGATTTGGGTTTAGCACGGGCATTGACTTCACTTCCTATAAAAACCATACGACACAGCATTACCGGGAAAGAATGGAAGGCAAGGAAGATTCCTTTGATGCCCGCTCGAAGCAAGATATTCGCCGTCTTACATTCTACGCAGATCAAAGCCATTCACTGGGAAAAGGCTGGACATTGAATTATGGTACTAAATTTAGTTTCGCTTCAGACAAGAGTTCTCAAATCTATCATTCCTCTGTCAGCCATAATTGGTCAGACTATGACAGTGACAGCCAATTGAATGAGTATACTTATGATTTATACGCAGGATTCTCCAAGCGTTTTGCCAACAATCTCTCCCTAAATGCTTCCTTGACCGGAGAGTATTATAAGCATAAGGGAATTGACTACCGAAGCCTATTCCCTATGATGGAAATTACTTATACAGCCAATCCTGTCTCTGTTTTTCAACTGTCAGTTTCTTCTGATAAGGCTTATCCCAGTTATTGGGAAATGCAAAATACAACATCTTACCTCAATGGATATACAGAAATACAGGGAAATACGGATTTAAGACCTGCAAAAAACTACTCATTTCAGTTAAACTACATTTGGAAGAGTAAATATATTTTTACATTATTCATGAATTATACGGATGATTTTTTCTGCCAGATACCTTATCAGTCCTCCGACAGATTGAGGCCCAGTTGCAAATATCCGTGGCTTAAATTTGTAGTATAGGTATATTTTTTCTTGTTTAATGTTTAAATGTTCATGCGATGTCTTAACTTTGTAGCCATGAGTAAACAATCAACATTTGACTATAAGATTCTGGCAAGTTACCTTCTTCCCAAAGGCATACTTGAGTTCTTCGACGTTACAGCCGTTAACGAAGATCACACAGGCATTATTGAAGAGACGGGTGATGAGCGTATCCTTCTTCACATCTATCTTGACGAAAAAAAGATTCACGAGAAGAAGAGTGGCACGACCTTAAGCCCAATGGTTTTACGGAAAGCCGTCAGGTTAACGACTTTCCTATCCGTGATCACAAGGTCGTTCTTCATGTCAGACGTCGCAGATGGTTAACGGCAGAAGGCAGAAACGTAATCCTTGACAGGTATTCGTTGCTTGCTGATAACACCAGCTACTCTAAAGAGTTTGCTGATGTCTTAAAAAAAATATTTGGATACCTACCCGATAACGGCCCGCTCGCTGGGGCTATACTTTAAGGTAGATGGCAATAACCTGGAAGCGTGCTTACAAGGATCATCTGAGTGGTTTCCGTAATTGGGAACAAGCCAGTCATGCAGAGGACTGGGTGCTGCATCCTGAGAACATAGGCAAACGGCTGGGCATTGACGAGACCATGCTTCACAAGGATCTGATGACATTCTTGACCAACAAAGAAGGGCATGGTAAACGTCACACCTTAATAGCAGCTGTAAAAGGCACTAAGACCTCAGATATTATCAATGTTCTTATGCAGATACCGCAGGAACAGCGAGAGCAGGTCGAAGAAGTTACCATGGACTTCTCTGACAGTATGTTTGCTGTCGTCACGGAAGCCTTTCCTAATGCAGCCATAGTCATCGACTGCTTCCATATCATCAAGCGTTGTATCGAAGCTGTGGAGGAACTCCGTCTCAAAGCTAAACGAGAAGCACAGAAAGCACAAAACAAAGAGAAAGTCAGGTTTAAAGAAACTTGAACAGCTGGTAAAGAACCGTAAATACTACCGTAAGAAACATCCAAAGAAATACAAAGGTAAGAAGCGGGGACGTAAGCCACAGAGGTTGAACAAACGCTTCAGGCCAACCATGCTTGCCAATGGCGAAACTGTCATAGAACTGCTGACAAGAAGCAAGTATCTGCTGAGTGTGAGTGGTGAGAAATGGACTGACAGGCAGAAAACACGTGCAAAAATACTCTTCAAGATGTTCCCAAAGATAAAGGAAGCATATACTTTGATTTGCAGCCTAAGAAGCGTGTTTAGCAACAAGTCTATCGACCGGGTTACAGCTAAGGTTAAACTGCATGAGTGGTATCAGAAGGTATCAGCTTGTACGTTGCGTGAAGTAAAGGCTGCAAGGGATGCCATCAAGTACAAGGAAGACGAAGTACTAAACTACTTCATAAACAGGTCAACCAATGCTCATGCTGAATCTCTTAACTCTAAGCTGAAAGGATTTAGAGCACAACTCCGCGGTGTGCAGGATTTACCATTCTTTATGTTCAGAGCGTCTATGATCTTTGGATAACATGATTATATTGCCACGGACTTATGCAACTGTGCCCAGATTGATGCTGATTTATAAAACTTTGAACTTTGATTCTTCAGCGAAGTTAGGGTTTAACATGATGATTCCGTTTGGGATAGGCAGGATATTTGAATCCAGATTTATCTTAAACGGATATTACGACAAAATGAAAAGCGACCATTATCATGACCTAAGCTTCACGAAAGACAATCTAGCGATTTATACCAATCTTGATAATACATTTACCATATCGTCGAAACCCAATATCAAGGCGGAATTATCCTGTTTCTATATTTCACGTAATATTCAGGGACCGATGACTATCAATACCATGTATCGCATTGATACGGGTATAAAATGGACATTTAATCGTAACAAAGCGGAATTATCTCTGAAAGTCAATGATATATTCAATTCATGGGCTCCGAAAGAACTTAACCTTCAATATCTAACACAGAATCTACGGATGGAAGAAGTTGTGGATTCAAGAAGGATTTCTTTGTCTTTTACGTACAGATTTGGCGATTTCAAACCAAAAGCACGTAAAGAAGTAGATCAATCACGATTTGGCAAATAAGTATAAAAAATTAGATGTCACTAAAGTAAATAACAGAAGCTATTAGATTACTCGAATAAGCATTTTTATATAATAACACCAAATATCATATTAGTTATGCAAATAGTAAGAATGATAATATGTCTGTTTATCCCAAAAGGCGGCGGGTCATATGGAGAACACGGCAGGTCTCATCCTCAGCTTCTAAGATTTTACTAATTCTGGCGCACCAAAAAAGGGCTGCATCAAAACTTCCATTTCGACGCAGCCCCTTTTGGGTTTATTGATAGCAGGATTAACCTAACCGGCTAATCTTCTTCAGACGATTCACATCCAACAACATGATTTTCCTTCCATCAATAGCAATGATATGCTCATTGACGAACATCGCCAATGTCCTAATCGCATTGGAAGTGGTCATATTGGACAAACTTGCCAAATCCTCCCGAGCTAAATATATGCTCAAAGTAGCGCCATCCTCTTCCAACCCGTAATTGTCTTTCAAGAACAACAAGGATTCTGCCAAACGTCCTCTGACATGTTTGCGTCAGATTCACTGTTCTCTCATCGGCTACGCCTAAATCGATAGACAACTGCCGAATGAAAAACATCGCCAAATCCGGGTTTTTGTATATCAAATCCGTCACCACCTCCATTGGAATGGAGCAAATGGTAGATGTTTCCACAGCTGATGCACTTGTCAAATACTTTTGATGAGCGAAATAGGCACGATAAGCAAAGTATTGGATAGGCTTCACCATTCGAATAATCTGGCAACGTCCTCCTACACCATCTTTGAAAATCTTCACTTTACCAGACAACAAACACATCATATCTGTTGGTTCATCCCCCATACAGTAAATCAACTGATTCCTTTTATAGGTTTGAATCGTAGAGTTTTTACGGACAATCTCTCTTTCACTGTCCGTCAAAAACCGCCAAACCTCCGGCAGGTTTGTTGAAAAATCTATGTCTTCTTTGTAATGAGTATCCACAGTTTTATCCCTTCGTTATCTGTTGTTGTAAAACATTGTTACATGACAACAAAAAAATAGAATAATAATTTCATATAATAAAACAAACTGCGTTAAATCACGAAAAAAATATATTTTTATTTCTTACCGTTCAGTTACGAATTGAGGTCTTAATACTATAATCCCCTTACTTTTCTTTATCCCCAGCACATAATCTTGAAGCGATTCTTCATTGATGATTACCCTCTTCTTGCCACTTGAAGCATGGATGAAAGTCATTTTATCACCCTCTTTATGAACGATGCCCACATGCGAAATATCCAAGCCTTTTATCGAGGTGACAAAGCAAACAATATCTCCTGTGCGGATTTGTGCTTCCCGTTTGTCAATCTCCTCCTTGGGAATATAATAATATTGGCGGCTATTGATTTCCTTTTCCTTCTTTGCCATAACGGCGATGTACTCCGGGTGGCTCTGCAACTGCATGTAACTCTCAGGATGCGTCGAGACAAATGAGACATCCATAGCCAATGGCACACCACCAATCTCCTTAGTGATATCAGCAATCAAGCCCTTCTTTTCATTCTCATATATCCAATCCGAAGTGTAATGAAGGCGGGAAGTATAATCCTCTATCTTTCCATCCCGATAACGTATCTGCTGCAACTTCTCCAAGTAGGCTTGCCAAGAAGGTGTTCCGGAAGCAGAGGCCTCAGCCAAGGCAAGAACATTCTCCACAAAGGTCATGCAGTCCATTTCCCGCAAGTTGACAATCAACCTCTCCGGCTCATATTCCAAGGTTTTGCCCACATAAGGAACACCTAAAAAGAACTTCGCCGTTTCGTCCATCAATATGTCCGAACACAGTTTATCTACTGTTGGGACACTGTTCAAATACAATTCAAATATCCCTTTGTCGGATTGCGTGCCTTGCGCACACGATATGAAAGTCCCCGCACAACAAAAAAGCAACTCGAATAAAATCCTCCTAAACATCATTCTTCTGTTTTTTAGCTAATAAATCCTGCAACCGCACCAATTCATCCCTATATTGTGCTGCTTCGATGAAATCAAGTTTCTTGGCAGCTTCCGTCATCTGCTTTTTCGCCCGTTCCATTGCCTTTTCCAATTGAGGACGCGTCATGTACTGTTCAACCGGATCTGCCACATTCACATGTTCAGGTTCTATATAAGCATACGAATCCACCGCAGCGTTCTGCTGTTTCTCAGCAACCAAAGAGACACTGTTCTTAACCACCTGCTTCGGTGTAATGCCATGCTTTTCATTATAAGCCATCTGCTTTTCACGCCTGCGGTTCGTCTCATCCATTGTCAAGCGCATGCTGTCTGTTATCTTATCGGCATAGAAGATAACTTTGCCATTCACATTACGGGCCGCCCTACCGGCTGTTTGCGTCAACGAACGGTGCGACCTCAAAAAGCCCTCTTTGTCTGCATCGAGGATAGCGACCAAGGAGACTTCCGGCAAGTCCAGTCCTTCACGCAAAAGGTTCACTCCGACCAACACATCAAACAGTCCCTTCCGCAAATCGTCCATGATTTGGACACGCTCCAAAGTATCTACATCACTATGAATATAATTACAGCGCACTCCCATGCGCAACATGTAAGAAGTCAATTCCTCCGCCATCCGCTTCGTCAAAGTCGTCACCAAAATACGCTCGTCTTTTGCCGCGCGCTGTGTAATCTCCTCCAAGAGGTCATCTATCTGATTCAAGGTAGGACGGACTTCTATAACCGGATCCAACAAACCTGTCGGACGGATTACTTGGTCAACCACGACTCCTTCGCTCTTCTGCAATTCATAATCAGCCGGAGTGGCACTGACATAAATTGCCGTGGGAGTCAATGTCTCAAACTCATCAAACGTAAGCGGACGATTGTCCATGGCTGATGGCAAA
The DNA here is from genome assembly GCA_022009975.1 of Phocaeicola vulgatus. Lineage (GTDB taxonomy): Bacteria > Bacteroidota > Bacteroidia > Bacteroidales > Tannerellaceae > Parabacteroides. The sequence continues at coordinate 2,317,838 of CP091733.1, forward strand.
CGGAAACCATAATCCACCAAGTTCTTCTTACGGGCATAATCTCCTCCGTACATGGCACGAATCTGAGGAATCGTCACATGGCTCTCATCGACCACCAACAAGAAATCCTTCGGGAAATAATCCAAAAGGCAGAATGGGCGTTCACCCGGCTCTCTGCCATCCAAATACCGGGAATAGTTCTCTATACCTGAACAGTGCCCCAACTCCCTTATCATTTCCAAATCGTATGTCACACGCTCATACAACCGCTTTGCTTCATACGGTTTTCCTATCTCTTTCAAATACTCCACTTGTGTTCCCAAGTCCACATCTATCTGTCCGACCGCTTGATTGATGCGTTCCTGCGTGGTCACAAACAAATTGGTCGGATAAATGTTCAATTCATCTTGTTCATCTATTTCAGCCCCCGACATCGGGTCAAAAGAGGATATGCGCTCTATTTCATCTCCCCAAAACTCTATCCGGTAAGCCACACCTTCAAAAGTTTCAATAGCCGGGAAAATATCTACCGTGTCTCCATTCGCCCTGAAACAACCACTCTTGAAGTCCAGATTATTATTGACATACAAAGCTGAAACAAACTGCCGCAACAGTTCATCCCTGTCTATCTGCATTCCCTTCTCAATATGAGTGACCTTTTCCGCAAAGGCACGCGGATCCGCCATGCCATACAAACAAGAGACAGAAGAGACCACAATCACGTCACGCCTGCCAGAAAGCAAAGAGGCAGTCGCTCGCAATCGCAACTTGTCAATCTCTTCATTAATCGCCAAATCTTTCTCTATATATGTATCCGTTGAAGGAAGATAAGCTTCGGGCTGGTAATAATCGTAATAAGAGACAAAATACTCTACCGCATTATTGGGGAAAAATGCTTTGAACTCGGAATAAAGCTGAGCCGCCAACGTCTTATTATGGCTCAATATCAAGGTAGGGCGATTTATCTCTTTTACAACATTCGCTATCGTAAATGTCTTTCCCGAACCTGTCACACCTAAAAGCGTTTGAAAAGGAACACCTGCCTGCAATCCGGAAGTCAAAGCAGCAATAGCTTCGGGCTGGTCACCTGTCGGTTTGAATGGAGAAGATAATTCAAAATTCATTGCCAATATATCTTATAAATGGAACTTCTGCCAATTTTAAAGAAGAACGCAACAACTGTTGACAGCCTTTCAAATTGGCATTTACAAAGGTACGTGTTAAAAAAGAAAAAGGTTGTCATCACGACAACCAATCTCCATTGTTAACCTTAAATCTAATACCATGAAAAACACAGTGCAAATATATACGTTTTATGTTACATAACACAACATTTTTATTTGGAAATGTGCTTTTCATTAACAAGAATTAACAAAATCATATTTTTGAGCATATCTTATAAACGCTCTTTTACATTCATAAAAGATTCGTTTACTACTTATATCGTTTCCTCTTCCTCCTTTGTCAAATCCAACTTCTCATTATCTCCACTTTTATCGAAATATTGTTTGCGCAAAGGATGTGCAGTTGCCTCCATATAACGAATCCGGTTTCGATAAATATCCAAAGCAGAGTAAATCGCCTGGCGGAACGAACTTTCAGAAGCCAAATTCTGACCAGCTATATCATAAGCAGTCCCGTGTGCAGGAGACGTGCGTATAATAGGCAAACCAGCCGTGTAGTTCACTCCTTCATCCATTGCCAATGCTTTAAACGGAGCCAAGCCTTGGTCGTGATACATAGCCAACACGCCATCGAAGTGTTCATACATGCTCGCCCCGAAGAAGCCATCCGCAGGGAACGGACCAAAGCACATCACCCCTCTTTTTTCCGCTTCCACCATAGCCGGCTTGATGCAATCCTCTTCCTCTTTGCCTATCAATCCTGCATCTCCCGCATGAGGATTCAAAGAGAGGACAGCAATGCGCGGTCTTTCAATCGCAAAGTCCTGTTTCAACGACTGGTTGAATATTTGCAATTTGGAAACAATGGCATCCTCCGTTATATGGGAAGCAATTTCAGATACAGGAATATGTCCAGTCACCAAAGCGACACGCAATTCATCTTTCATCAAGATCATCAACGCCTTCTTTCCTTTCCCGCAACACTGCTCCAAATATTCCGTATGTCCGGGGAAATGGAACATCTCGTTCTGTATATTGTGCTTATTAATCGGTGCCGTAACCAAGACATCAATCTCGCCTCTCTGCAAATCAGCCATTGCCGCTTCCAAAGCCTTATAAGCTGCTTGACCAGCAACAGCCGTAGATTGGGTCAATTCCACTTTGATATCATCCTCTACACAATTAATCAAGTTCACGCGATTCAAACCAGCATCAGCTGCTTGCGAAATCACATTGATATTGACAGGAGGCAAATCCATCGTTTTCCGGTGGTAAGCCGCCACTTTGGATGAGCCATAAATAATCGGCACACACAATTCCGTCATCCGCAAATCTTGAAAGGTCTTCAAGATTACCTCATAACCGATACCATTTATATCACCATGGGTTATACCCACTTTTATCATTCTTTCTTCCATATATCTTTTTATTCTAAAACAGGCATTAATGAAGCTTCGGCCGGTTCGTCAAACTCGCCCGGCAGACGCAAAGTGAAAAGAGATGCTTCCATTCTTCGGATATAATTCCGTTTACTTGTTTCTGGAGCATAAACAAAAGCTTCCGCCACGACAACACGGTTATTTGCTTCATCCAAGCGGATGTGGCTAACAAACGGGCCACCCATCATGTCTCCTTGCATTTTCCATAAGCCTCTCATCACGCCACAATATTTATCATGCAATGTGATGGCTGAATAGCCAACGCCAAAACGGGTTTCTGTTGCCATATAAGACCCTGGGAATGCGCCTGGCAGATTCTCTTTCATAACGGAATCTCTTTTTGCCAACAAATACTCCGCAGTAAACGTATTTTCATCTTCATACGGGAAAGTATATACCACGACATCCATTCTTCCGGTTGTTGCATTGTTCGTTGCCCAGAAGAAATCAGTCGTATCCTTATAGAAATCAAATTTCTCCGGCACTTTCAACGCTATATCATGTTTCTCTTTCAGCACATTGTAAACTGTGGAACTATAGTTTTTCTCAACTAAAGTAATAGCTCTGTTTATTTCCACATTGGTAAAGAAATCGCTGAGCAAACGAGGCTTTTCTGCTAAATAGTTGACAACCGCCGTCGTATCGGGCGCTTTCAAAATAGCAACTATCTGACCAGATGCCCATCTGTCCTTCTCATATTTTAAAGAGACTTTGGTATATGCGGAAGGATTGATTTCCACCATCACGATATTACGGACATATTTCATAAAGGAATTGAAACCGTCCGGGGCAGTATAAGAAATATCCAGACTTGCTTCTTCTTGCGGAAGATATTGTATCGGAGCCCTCAAATCTGCCTGAATAGCTTCACCGACTGAGCCTTCCCAATAATTTCTCTCCATGACGAGCATCACATCGTATGTCATGCCTGTAGCTTTCGTTATAACTGGGTTTGAATTACATCCTGCTAAGCAAAATGCAATCACAAGGAACAAACCAAACATTACCTTTTTCATACCTTCTGTTTTTAAACTGTTATAATGCACATTTATTCTTTTCTATTGACTTATCCTTCTTGCTGGTTGATAACATTCCGCAAGCGGCAAAGATATCTTCCCCTCGAGAAGCCCGGATCGTACATGTAACCCCACGATCATTCAATATATCCCTGAAGGCTTCCATGCGGCTCAAATCCGAAGTTTGGAGAGGAACGTTAGGAATTGCATGGAAACGTATCAAATTCACCCGGCAAGGGATATCTTTCAACAATCCAGCCAATGCCTTGGCATGTTGCAAACTATCATTCAAATCCTTGAACACGATATATTCAAACGACACTCTCCGCTGGTGGGTAAAGTCATATTGGCGAATCAAATCAAGCACCTCTTTTATAGGGAATGCTTTCTCCACAGGCATCAAGCTCAAGCGTTCTGCCGGATAAGGCGAATGCAGGCTGACAGCCAAATGGCAGTCGCTTTCATCCAAAAAGCGTTTCAATCCTTTGGCTCCGATTGTTGATACGGTTATTCGTTTCGGGCTCCAAGCATATCCATAAGGTGCAGTCAAGATTTCTAACACCTTGAACAATTCATCTACATTGTCCAAAGGTTCACCCATTCCCATAAAGACCAAATTCGTCAGCTCTCCGTTTTCCGGCAAAGCTTGAATCTGATTCAATATCTCATTTGCAGAAAGGTTTTTGGAAAACCCTTGCTTGCCCGTCATACAGAAAAGACAGTTCATTTTGCAGCCCACTTGTGATGACACACACAATGTTGCCCGGTCTTCCGTCGGAATATATACCGATTCTACAAAATTGCCCGGACCTGCCGCATAAAGATATTTGATGGTTCCATCCACCGATTTTTGGAAATCCATAGGAGCATATTGGCCGATTTCATATTTTTCTGCCAATAAACCTCTCTTAGCAGCTGCGATGTTGGTCATATCCTGGATATCCGTCACCTTTTTCTTGTACAACCAATCAGCCATCTGCTTTGCTGCATAACCTGGCAGCCCCACTTCTGCAGCTACCTCTTTCAGCTCTTCTAATGTCTTTCCTAATAAGCGTTCTTTCTCACTCATTTTTATTCAATATATGGAGTGTAAAAGTAAATAAAATATTATAGTTAAGCAATACTATTCCATCATTTATCACCTTTATTCCCCCTAAGTCAACAAATGGCAGCATCCAAAGGAAGAATAGAAACCGGTCTTCTCATAAAGGCAGTAACTATTTTCCCAAACAGTTACTACCAACTTAACCACTTGTTTAACCACTTAAAAACGAAACAAGAAAACCACCTATATTAGGGATAATCATTTAATTCCTTCAATCTGAGTTAACCGGCAGACGTTCCCGTATTTTCCCGATTAAACTCATCGTGTTTATATCATCGGCTCTGGTTTCAGAGCCGATTTTCTCGTTTTCAGTCACGTCTGGAGCCACCACTCCCATAAAGTTGCGCTCCATGCGTAGAACATCAGGCAGCAAGGGTGATTTGGACCGACTCTCGTCTTGCGAGGTTGACCACATTTGCTGTGTGGATACCGAAGAAAATCAGCAAGATCTCTGTCGACTTTATTCTCGCTGCTATCTTTCGCAGTCCGTAATGTTGCTTCTGGGTACCGAATGAGCCTTCCATCTCTGTAGCTCTCACTCTGGCAAGTTCTCTTTTGGTAGCATTCTTCACCTCGTTCTTGCCAGTCCTGCCTTTCTGAGTGAAGGAGGTCTCAATACCATTCTCTTTGCAGAATGTTCTGTTGTCGTTTCCGGAGTAACCTTGGTCGCCACCTATCTTCTTCACCGGTACTCCGGTAAGCTTATTAGACAATGACACGCAATGCTTCAGCCTTGTACCCTCATTGAAGGCGTTGAATGAGAGTTTCTCAATGAATGAGACCCCATCAATCAATATGTTGTTGCTCTTCGCTCCAAACTCTACAGTCTTGGTTTCCTTGCCTCTGACAATCGGTCTGATATGAGGTTTGTCGAGACTTACGATGCGGTTCGGTATGCTCTCGCGAGAGTCGCCACTCTTGAAGTGGTTCTTCTGCTGACGATATACCCTTGTGATGATCCCAAGCATATTCAACTGCTTGTCGCTCAGCAGTCCCTCGCAACTATGGACACGCATCTGTCTGTGGATCTCACCGAGCATCTTGCACAGCAATGCAAGCAGTCTCATTATCATCTTTCGTGTCTGCTTGTGAGTGTGCTTACGCTGCTTCCTGTAAGCCAGATTCGCCTTCTCTATATCGTTGTACTTTGTCCTCAATCTATGTTCTCCTAGCTTGGAACTGATACTGCACATCATCTTGTATGCTCTTTCAACACATTCCCAAAGCAACTTCACATCGGTCGGGAAACGCATCAGACTTTCATAGCAACTGGCATCAGTATACACTGTATCAAGGTTCTTCATGTATGGCTTCCACGCATCTGCAAGCACCTTCTGCTGCTCTTGGATCTTCAGCTTCTTGGACAGTTCCAACAATATATTGTCAATCAACTTATAGTTTGTCAACTGGTTCTTAGGACTGATCCTGATGCCGCAGAAGATCTGATAATAGATGTTTCCATTCAATGCCTCCATCAATTTCGGAGCCGACAATCCTGTATACATCTTCAAGAATGCCAATGCCACCTTGCTTTCAGGGGTGAAGAAGGACTTTCTGCCTCTTTTTAGCCCTTATGTTCTTTGGCTTTTTCCCCAATCAACCCAAACGATATCGCCATTTCTCGAAGAGGAAGAAGTGACTGGATGCGTCCAAGTTCACTCGTTTTGAAGGTTTCTACATATTGCTGATAAAAATCAAACTCTGTGAATGCAATCTCTTGCTGAATGTCAGATAAATTTCCTACTTTTGCCATGAGTTATTTTTGCTCATTTCCTCCGAAGTTTACTTTTTCTACGGTATTCGGAGGAATTTTTATTTCCTTTAGCTAAATTACAACAAATATACCACATTAGCAATCAATAAGTTGTAAACTTTCAAAGTATTTTGCGACTATCCCTATATTAATAAAAAAACCGGATTATATTTCCCAACAGCTTGAATCTATTGAAAAAAACAATCCGGTTTTTCCCTTATGTATTAACGTCTATCTTTGCTACGTTTTATACAATACCTTGTGCAATCATTGCACGAGCTACTTTCATGAATCCGGCGATATTAGCACCCTTAACGTAGTTAATATAACCTTCTTCCTTACCATGAGCTACGCACTGTCCGTGGATATCGCTCATAATCTGATGCAAACGCTGGTCAACTTCTTCTGCTGTCCAAGAAATATGCATTGCATTCTGAGTCATTTCCAAACCAGATGTAGCAACACCACCTGCGTTAACAGCCTTACCCGGAGCAAACAACTGACGGTTATGAACGAACAAGTCAACTGCTTCAGCTGTACAACCCATGTTAGATACTTCAGCCACACAAACAGTCTTGTTATCAATCAACATCTGAGCATCATTTGCATTCAATTCGTTCTGAGTAGCGCAAGGCAAAGCGATATCTACCTTCTGTTCCCAAGGTTTCTTTCCAGCGAAGAATGTAGCTCCAGGGAATTTTTCTGCATAAGGAGCAACAACATCATTACCAGAAGAGCGAAGCTCAAGCATATAATTAATCTTTTCTCCTGAAATTCCGTCCGGGTCATAAATATATCCATCAGGACCAGAGATGGTAACAACCTTAGCACCTAATTCTGTAGCTTTTGTAGCTGCACCCCAAGCAACGTTACCGAAACCAGAAATAGCAACAGTCTTGCCCTTGATATCAATACCGTGCTCATCTAACATTTGATGAACGAAGTACAGAGCACCGAAACCTGTAGCTTCAGGACGAAGGATAGAACCACCAAATTCCATACCTTTACCTGTAAATGTACCAGTATTTTCGCGAGCTAATTTTTTGTACATTCCATACATATAACCGATTTCACGGCCACCAACGCCTATATCACCAGCAGGAACGTCAGTATCAGGACCTATATTTCTCCAAAGTTCCATGATGAAAGCCTGGCAGAAGCGCATGATTTCAGCATCAGATTTACCTCTTGGTGCGAAGTCAGAACCACCCTTACCACCGCCCATTGGCAATGTAGTCAATGCATTCTTGAATGTTTGTTCAAAGCCTAAGAATTTCAAAATAGACAAGTTTACAGATGGATGGAAACGAACACCACCTTTATACGGACCTATCGCATTATTAAATTGTACACGATATCCTAAATTAACCTGTACATCACCTTTATCGTCCACCCAAGAAACTCTAAATGTAAAGATACGGTCAGGCTCAACCAAACGTTCTATGATTTGCCTTTTCAAATTCAGGATGCTGGTTATACACGTCTTCTATTGACAAAAGAACTTCCTTAACTGCTTGTAAGTATTCTTTTTCACCAGGATGTTTAGCTTCTAATGCCGCTAATATAACTTCTGTTTTCATGCTATACAATTGTTTAAGTCTAACATTATGACACAAAGGTATGGATTCATTTCTGCACAGCCAAACTTTTCGTCTTACATTTTGATAAAAAAGTATATGTTTAAAAACATAATTCAGCAATAGGGATGTCTTTATGTATGGCTTTTACCAAAATTTGTTTTGTTTAGGATTATATTCAAAGCCTGCCGCTTTCAATTTTCTCTCCAAATCCTCCTTGTTGGTATTCAAATCGTCACATAGTTCATCCAAGGAAGAATATTCATCTCTTAATTTCGTATTGATGAAGCTGAAAAGCATCATCGGATCTTTTGGTAATTCCATTGATTTTTGTTTTATCGTTTTCGGGTGCAAAGATAAAGCAAATACTGAATAAAAAGAAAGAAGGAGCTGTGTCAAAACGAAAGTTTTGATGTAGCCCCCCCAAGGTGTGTCAGAATTAGCAAAATGCAAGGAACTGAGGATGAGACCGACAGGGGTTTACTGATGTAAATGACTGAGGTCGAATTCCGAAAGTAACGCAGCAGTTTGCAATTATGACACACCGCTTTCAGAATAATCTATTTTACTTGCGAGCCGTTTTTCTTCGGTTCATTTCCGCCTGGAGCATTCGCAGCTCACGACCGGTCTGACCTGCCACTGAAGTGTTTTCTTCAGCACGACGAATCAAATAAGGCAGCACCTCCCTAACAGGAGCATAAGGCACATACTTTGTAACGTTATAGCCTTCATGTGCCAAATTGAACGAAATGTTATCACTCATGCCCAACAGCTGAGCAAAGAAATACGTTTGTCATTACGTGCCAAACCTTTTTCATCCATCAATTTCGCCAACTTCATGTTACTCTCTTCGTTGTGTGTACCCATGAACATTTCGAAGTTATCTATATGGTCAACTACAAATTTCACACCAGCATCGTAGTTAGCATCTGTTGCTGCTTTGTCTTTGCAAATAGGATCAGGATATCCCAATTGGGCTGCTCTTGCTCTTTCCTCTTCCATATAGGCACCTCTTACGAACTTAATGCCCGGAACATAGTTATTAGCCAAAGCATCTTCATATATTTTCTGCAAATAAGGCATTCTGTCATGGCGATACATTTGCAAAGTTGCAAATACAATGGCGCGTTTCTTGTTGAATTTCCTCATCGCTTCATCGGTCAAATCGTCAATGGCGTCTTGGAAACAATAGTCTTCCGCATCCACCAATATACGAACGTCATTCTTATAGGCTCTTTCGCACAAAGCCATGAAACGTTCTTTAAACTCGCGGAAAGCTTTCACTTCTTCGATTGTCAACTCACTTTGGTGTTCAGAAGCCTTTGCCAACAACTCATCAGTCGTTATTGTAGAGGGTTTGAATACGGCATAAGCCAAATTCTTGTTTTCTTTGGCGTAGTCGATAGAACGAATCGTCTCATCAAAGGTAGCTTTTATACCTTGTTCCGTCTGCTCTCCTTCCGCTGAATAATCAAGCGTGGACATCACATTGAAATCTTTCAAGTGATTAATCGCTTTTTCGCAGTCACGCAACGTTTCACCCCCGACAAACTGTTTGTACAATGTCGGTTTTACTGCCCAAGCCAAAGGAAAGTGTATCTTAATAGCAACATTAGAACCCCATTTGGCCATTTTCACCAACGTCGGATATTTAATTGTGTTAAACAACAAATATGCATTCTTCAATTCTCCGTCCGACTTTGCAGAGAATGCTATTTCGGTATTATTAAAATCAAGCATAATTAAAAAGGTTTATAAGGCCAACGAACAATCAATAATGGCGGTGTGTCATAATTGCAAACAGCCTTGCTGCTTTCGGAATTCGACCTTAGTCATTTACATCAGCAAACGTCTATCCATCTCATCCTCTGCGTTTAAGATTTTGCTAATTCAGATACACCTAAAGGGTTGCATCAAAACTTTCATTTTGACACAACCCTTCTATCATATAATTATTATTTTTCTCCTAAGAAAGGATAGCCATAAGAAGTCGGAGGAACCAATGCCTCTTTGATACAACGAGGATTTGTCCAACGAATCAAATTCAATGGGCCACCTGCCTTATCATTTGTACCAGAAGCACGAGAACCGCCAAACGGCTGCTGAGCAATAACTGCTCCTGTCGGCTTATCATTGATATAGAAGTTTCCAGCAGCATAACGCAATTTGTTGAATGCTTTATCCACTGCATATCTATCATAAGCAAATAGAACCTGTCAAACCATAAGGAGATGTGCTATCACACAATTCCAATGTCTCTTCAAAATCTTTATCCTCATAAACATATATTGTAATGACAGGGCCAAAGATTTCTTCCACCATGCTCTTGAACTTCGGATTAGTGGTTTGGATGACAGTCGGCTCTACGAAATAACCCACTGACTTATCGCCATGACCTCCAAAGATGACTTCAGCATCCGGAGATTGTTTTGCATATTCGATATAGCTCATGATATTATCAAATGAAGCCTCATCGATAACAGCGTTGATAAAGTTTGTAAAGTCACGAACGTCACCCATCTTGATTTCTTTCAACATGTCGCCTACATATTCTTTTACCTTTGGCCACAAAGAAGAAGGGATATATGCACGAGAACCTGCAGAACATTTCTGTCCTTGGTATTCGAATGCACCACGTACGATGGCAGTTGCGATATCCAAAGCATCAGCTGAAGAGTGAGCAAAGATGAAGTTCTTTCCTCCTGTTTCACCCACCATCTTTGGATAGGATTTATAACGTCCAAGGTTTTCACCTATTTGACGCCATAATGTATTGAATGTTTCAGTTGATCCAGTGAAGTGGAAGCCTGCAAAATCAGGGCTTGCTGTAATCACTTTGCCAATTACGCTACCTTTACCTGGGATAAAGTTAACAACACCGTCTGGCAAACCAGCTTCCTTAAACACTTTCATCAAGAAGTAGTTTGAATAGATAGCTGTCGTTGAAGGTTTCCAAACTGCGACATTACCCATCATGGCAGGAGCCATGTTCAAATTTGAAGCAATTGAAGTGAAGTTAAACGGAGTCAGTGAGAATACAAATCCTTCCAAAGCACGGTATTCCATTCGGTTCAAAATACCTTTCTCTGAATAAGGTTGATCAGCATAAACCTGACCTGCATAGAAAGTACTGAAACGTAAAAAGTCAATCAATTCACAAGGAGCATCAATTTCTGCCTGGAATGGATTCTTACTCTGTCCTAACATGACAGAAGCATTCAACATATAACGGTACTTTGTAGCAAACAGTTCTGCAACACGCATCATTAAAGATGCACGTTCTACCCAAGGCAACTCAGACCATTCTTTATGAGCTTTCATTGCTGCATCAATGGCCATTTGTACCTCTTTCTCACCTGCTTTGTGATAAGTTGCCAACACATGATGATGGTCATGCGGCATAACTACATTTCCTGTATCACCGGTATAAATTTCTTTACCACCGATAATCAATGGGATTTCCCATTTTTCTGTTTCCAACTGAGCCAAAGCACTCTTAAGGGCTGCTTTTTCGCTCGATCCTGGCGCATAAGCCTTAACCGGTTCGTTTTCCGGTTTTGCGAATCTAAATATCGCGTTATCCATACGGTATTACTTTTTTATTAGAAGGTTCTAACATTATGCTGTAAATGTAATAATATTTTTAATAAGTTCATACTATTCCGTGGTTTTTTTCCTCAATTAATAGTTTTTACACATTCATTTAACATTAAAACAATCAATGCACCGCCAATTATTCATTTAAACCCATTCCAACCAAAGGTTACGACCTCTTTTCAAAAAGCATACTACCTTTTTCTAAAAAGGTAGGCTCGAATAATTTCAGCTGCTATTAATTCGGTACTTAAACACCGTTTAAACGCTGTTTAAACAGCACGCTTTTCCTTATGGTTTTACCTTGCGGAAAGGATAAATGTATTTAATGGTAATCAAACTAAACCAATTTCTGTCCTGCTTTCAGATGCAGCATTTCTTTCGGTACAGATTCCCGGACATGTTCTATCAGTAATTTGGATAATGCGAAACGCACAAAGTCTTTTCTTGTCACAAAATATATTTCCCGCGTAGGGCGAGGAATGGCAAATGTCCGCACCAGGTCTTTTTGCTCGGGGCATAATTGCAATGTTGCCAACTCCGGGATGAAAGTCATCCCGTAACCGCTCTCAACCATGTGCATAAAGGTTTCCAAACTACCTAAGTGGTAAGCGGCTTGGTGAAGTTTCACCTGCTCACGTTGACAAACGCATCAATTGGTCACGGAAACAGTGCCCCTCGTCGAGCAACCAAAGACGCTCGTCACTAATATCCGCCGTGCGAATCAAGTTTTTCCGATAAACAGCCTCCTTTTTAGAGACATAACAGAAGAATTCTTCATAAAAGAGCAGAGTCCCTTCCAAGTTGGATTCCAATGGTTCATTGGCGATAATGGCAGCATCAATCTCACCATTCTGCAATGCAGCCAAAGTTGGAGCTGTCTGCATCTCTTGAATACGTATATCCAACTCTTTATGTTGCTCAGCCAAATGTTGTAAAAAGCGAGGCAACAAATAGGGAGCAATGGTCGGCAACACTGCCAATCGGAAAGCACCTTTAAGCGATTGTTCCTCTTCCTTCACTATATCTTTTATCAAAGCGGCTTGATGCAACACGGAACGAGCTTGGGCAATCACCTTCACGCCGGCAGCAGTCGGTTTTACCGGTTGGACGGAGCGGTCAAATAATTTGATGCCCAATTCATCCTCCAACTTTTGTATCATCATGCTTAAAGTTGGTTGCGTGACCCGGCAAAACTCCGCCGCCTTGGCAAAATGACGACATTGGTCTACCGCCAATATATATTCCAATTGTTGAATAGTCATATTCCTATATACCTTATATTATATAATACACATATATAATAACAATCGTTTCTGCCCGATTGTTCATTAATGAAATATCGCCATTCCCAACATCAATCAACGTTCGGAATGACGATATCACCGCCTCTTTAGTCTAATTATTTACTAAGCGAATATTTGGATTATTCTCCTTTTTCTTCTTCAGTTTCACCTTCTGCCGGAGCCTCTTTCACTTCCACCGGAGTAAAGTCTGTAATGCCAGCTTCCACCAAGATATTGTACCATCCAATCAATTTCTTGATATCACTCGGATAAACTCGTTCACGGTCATATTCAGGCAATACCTCTGCTAAATAAGCACGCAATTCATCCGGTTTCGCAGATGTAGAAATAGAAGCCTTCTCGCCTTTCTCTTTATTCTTGATACTTGTCAAAACTTCATGAAGAGGAACCTCTGCCCCAACTGTATAAATGGCGATATCACCTAAAGATATTACTTTGTCTTTTGCATAAGCAGGAACCTTCTTCCCGTCCTCCAATGATTCAACAATCAGCATGTTTTTACCGTGAGAAACCAATTTAAAAAGCCCTCTACGTCCTGAAATCGACAGAATTGTCTTCAACATAATCGTATACTATTTTCTTTATTGAATTAATCTATTTTGTTTGTTTATATCTGCAAAGATAACAAACTACCCGATATTTTGAGCTATTTGCGCCAAAAACTTTTCCACCTGTGGTATCAAAGGCTGCACTCCATCATTAAATATGGTGAAATCCGCCAACTTGCTTTTCTCTTCATCCGGCATTTGACTCTTGATTCGGTTTTCCACCGCATCCTTTGATGCACGGTCTCGGCTCAAAACCCTTTCAATCCTGATTTCCAAAGGAGCATACACCATCAAAGAGACATCGGTCAACTTATCGAATCCGGATTCATATAAAATAGCAGACTCAATGGCGCAAAAGGTGTTGTTTTGCCTGCTATCACACCATTGTTTAAATCATCAGCCACGACCGGATGGATAATACTATTCACCTTTTTCAAAAGTAAATCGTCTTTAAATATGAGAGAAGCAAGCATCGGTTTGTTCAATCCTTGATCTGTATAGATAGAATCTCCAAACAGGGCTATCAAAGCCTCCCTTATGACAGGACTCTCACGGGTCAATTTCTTACTCTCGTCATCCGCTATATAAACCGGAATTCCATATAATGACAACAATTGGGTGACAACCGACTTTCCACTTCCGATTCCACCTGTTATACCAATCCTTTTCATTTGCCGTTTCCCTTCACTTCTAATAAGAACTCTATTTCCCCGGAGTGATGTTATAGCTTTTCACCCATTCTGGCTTAGCGGACAAATCCACATTCAATGTGCCGGACACATTCTCCTCCAACATTTTAAAAGAAAGATCAACTGAAAGCCGTTCTTCCGTCAACTCTTTAAACTTGGATATCGGGATATTGCAAGACACCTTGACACTCTGCGGGAAAGTACGGATAGTGTAAATATCCGGCACATCCGTTATATGCACAGGAATTTCAAGGGTCTTCTCTGTATATTCTTCTACAGGAATGATGACGGATACGCTTTCGGTATGTGTAGTCACGCCAGGAATGGCTCTCAATAAAACATCCTTCGTTATTGTCTTTTTCACCTTATCCACTTCGACATAAACCGTTTTCACACAATCAATCGTATCCAACATTTGTTGGCTTCCGTAGATTGTCACCATGGCTGGTGTCATCGTGATTTCTCCTGAGACCAAGAATCCGCTTGGAGTTTGGATATTCCCGTCAAACACGACTGGGACTTCTTTGCTTTTGCGCATGGCATATTTCACAGTCAAACGCTGCGGGTGAATGCTGTACAATTTTGTCGATGCCAATAGCAGTTTTTGGACTTCCGTTTGCAAATACTGCTGCCCAATGACATACTCACTTTTGTCGGTCGATAGCTTGCTCAAATCGATATTGACCGAACGCAACCGTTTATCCACGCTATAGTTCAACAGCGCACTACCCTTGTCCCTTACATGTACATTAAGAGCTTTCGGGAGATCTGATTCAAAAGTTAAATATGCCGGGACATTAACGTATCTGATAGGAATAGACAAATCCGTTTCATACTCACTCTGCAGGCTTTGCAAAGTCCAAAAGCCTAAAGAAAGCAGGACAAAACAGGAAAAAATTAAAGCTTCTTTCCATCGTTGGCGATGCAAAAAAGCTTTAATATCTATTGTTGCAGACTTGAATGCCTCCGACAGTTGATCCAGTCGTGACATACCTTCTATGTGTTTATCTTAATTACTTTTGTTTTGCATCTTCAGATGAAGCAAATACAGAGGTCTTATCGATTTGGATATTGACGCCATTGGCAATTTCAATCATCATGTAAACATCGCCAATCTCTTTTATCTTACCATAAATACCACCTGCAGTGATTACTTTGTCTCCAACTTTCAAAGCTTCTCTTGCTTTCTGAATCTCTTTCTGTCTCTTTTGCTGGGGACGGATCATGAAAAAATAGAAAATAGCAACAATGACAACCATCATAAGGATTCCTGACCATTGAGATTGTCCAGCTGCATCTAACATAATACTTAAGTTCATCTTTATATTTTTATTAGTTACACGTTATTAAGCGGGCAACAATGTTCCGATTCCATCTGTCGCCCTACGCCTACAAATGTAAGGATAATATTTAATCTTTCAGCAAAAGCTTTTGACTTTTTAATTCATTGACAATTGAATCTAATATTCCATTAATGAAATGGCCGCTCTTCGGTGTGCTATAATACTTAGCCATGTCTATGTATTCGTTCAATGTGACACTTACCGGTATTGTCGGGAAGCTCATAATCTCAGCCACTGCAATCTGCATAATCAACATATCCATATTGGCAATACGCTCGGTTTCCCAATTCGTCAAATGCTTATTGATGGTTTCACGATATTCTTTGCCTTTCAAATTGCCTGGTGGAACAATTTCGTCGCAAACATCTTGTCTTCTCTATCCTTGAACATCGGGAGCAGAGGCTGCTTGCTACCTGCCTTTTCCTCGAACTGGCGAATCGTCTTCAAAGCAAATGTCTCCACAATTGCTATATCATCGTTCCAATAGATACTTTTATCCTGCAAATACTCTTCCACATCTTCGCTTCCACATACGATTCTCTTGAACACCATGCGCCAAAACTCTTTGTCAGTCTCATAAGAATCGTTCGGATTGTTCAAGTATTCCGCATAGAGCTCTGAATTCAAAATTGCGTCCAACAAATCCTTGACGAAATCTTCATCATTAGCCCATGTGATGGATTGTTCGGACAAGTATTTTTGGAAAGCTTCGTTATGCTCCAATTGTGCAGCAAAACGATTGTCTACCAAACGGGTGTTTGGATTCAAATCCTCTTCTGTCGGCATAAATTTGTGCCTGCGAACATCCAAGTTTCTTTTGTGTAAGTTGGTAACATCTACAATGAGCAGTAATAAATAGTAATAAAGGTCATACGATTTTTGGAGGCTGAACAATAATTCATTCTCGGCTGTCTTTAAGTCGCCATTTCCGTTCTGATAGTAAGAGTAAACTATCTGTAGTACTTTAATACGGATTAAAATTCTGTTGATCATCGTTTGAAAGAACTTCTTTTGTTATTTTTATTTAGACTGCAAAATTAGTCGTTTTTTCTTTAACGGAAGTTTTTTATCCTGCATTTATTTCCCATTTTTGAATTTCTTACCATTTATTTTTTTAATTTTATAAATAATTATAGGGTAAAAAAGTATGAATATGAGAAAAAATAATTATAAGTTTACACCGTTTATACATCTTGTGGCGTTTTTTGATTATTCATGTTTCTCTAAAACAAAACGAACGTCACCCGGATAAGGTGTATTCAGATAAGTTATTTTTAGGGATGGTTCAAAAACAGTAGCTCATGGAAGAGTCAAAGAAAAATAATAATTTTGATATTGGTGGTGATAAGGAAATACTTTATTCAAAAACCATCAAAGCAGGTAAACGAATTTATTACATAGATGTAAAAAAAAGTTCAAAAGATGATTTGTTTATCGCTATTACAGAAAGCAAACGTGTTCAGGGGAAAAGCAACTCAGATATTTCTTTCGAGAAGCATAAAATATTCCTTTACAGGGAGGATTTCGACCGGTTTGTAAATGTATTGAAACAGGTTATGGACTATGCCAACGAATACCAGCCGAATCGGGCACAACAAGCAAACAAGGTTGTGGAGAAGCCCAATGATATCGACGACCGGTTATCTATTTCGATTGATGACTTCGATTTGGAATCCGGGGACAAACCTTTAGAATGATCCATTACGGTTGACTCCTCATTGGTTACTATGAAATACAAAAACGGACGCACCCAATATTGAAAAAGGGCGCGCCCGTTTTTATTTTATGGCAAAAGTTATTCTTATTCGATGATAGTTACCCAACCATAGTTATCCGGTTCATCGCCATACTGGATAGCGCGCAATTTGTTATATAACTTTTCACAAACTGGCCCCGGCTTCCCATCTTTCAGAATCACATATTTCTTATTTTCATCCAAGTCGTCAATCTCTGAAATCGGGGCAATCACCGCTGCTGTACCGCATTCGGCAGCTTCATCAAATGTAGCAATCTCTTCGTACGGAACAGGACGGCATTCTACTGTCAAACCCATATCGGCAGCCAACTGTTGCAGGCTCTTATTGGTAATTGATGGCAGGATAGAATGAGACTTCGGAGTGATGTAGCTGTTTCCTCTCACCGCAAAGAAGTTTGCCGGTCCGCATTCATCCAAGTATTTCTTTTCTTTTGGATCCAAATAAAGGACTGCAGCGTAACCTTTCTCATGTGCTAACTCTCCAGCAACCAAACTTGCCGCATAATTACCTCCCACTTTTATCGTACCTGTTCCAAATGGAGCCGCACGGTCGTAATTACGCATGATACAAACTTTTGATGGTTGGAAACCTCCCTTGAAGTAAGGACCTACCGGAGTTACAAATACAACAAACATGTATTCAGGTGCAGGTTTCACACCGACTTGCTCTCCCAAACCCAACATCAATGGACGGATATACAAAGCTGCTCCACTTTCGTAAGGAGGAACAAAACGTTCATTCAACTTAACAACTTTACGGATGGCTTCTTCGAATTTCTCCAATGGCAACTCTGCCATCTTAATACCTCTACTGGATGCTTGCATACGTTTTCCATTTTCATCCATACGAAAAACACGGATTTTGCCGTCTTTCCCTCTGAAGGCCTTCAATCCCTCAAATGATTCTTGTCCATAATGAAGGCAAGTGGCAGCCATGTGAATGTTCAATATCTCAGAAGAACAAACTTCCAATTCTCCCCACTTTCCATTGCGGTAATAACAACGGACATTATAGTCAGTTTTGAGGTATCCAAAACCAAGCTCAGACCAATTTAAATTTCCCATATTGTTTCCTCCAATTATTTTTTTAATGCAAATATAAAACAAAATGCAATATATAATAACTCTATTTCTTACATTTTCTAAGACTGATTCCCAAATGTACAAAACTTATTATAAACAAGCTATAAATAGATGAACTATTTCTCCTTTTAAACTGAAAACATTCATCGCCTCCGCAATATAGTTGTTATGAAACACGAAACTTATTTATTGTACAGACCATTCTTATTAATTACAGATTTAAACAAAAGCTTTCACTTTCTTCACTAAATGTATATAAAATCATCCTTCCTCTTTTTCCTTTTAGCATAATATAATAGGAAGAGTATTTGACTATCCGATGATAAATTTTTATTTTTGCATCAAAAATAATAACAAATGAACGTAATTGACTTAATTAACAATAGCAAAAGTACAGCTTTTTCTTTTGAGATTCTGCCTCCACTGAAAGGAAACAGCATCCAAAAGGTTTATAATGTCATTGACAAACTTCGTGAATTTGATCCGAAATACATTAATATCACGTCTCATCACAGTGAAAACATTTATAAGGCACAACCGGACGGAAGCCTCCGCAAAGTAAATGTCCGCAAACGTCCGGGATCCGTTGCAATTGCTTCTGCCATCCAAACAAATATGGCATTCCGGCTGTACCTCATATCATTTGTAAAGGTTTTACCAAGGATGAAACGGAATATGCTCTTATCGACTTGAATTTCTTGGGTGTGAACAACGTTTTGCTGCTTCGCGGAGATGTAAAGACATTAGAGCCTGTGCAAGATCCGGAAAATTACCATGAACATGCTACGGATCTCCAGCAACAGGTCAATCTATTCAATAAAGGCGTTGCGCTGGACGGTTCACATATTGATGGAATTGAAACTCCTTTCTCATACGGCATGGCTTGCTATCCGGAAAAGCATGAAGAAGCGCCGAACATGGAGTCAGATATCTATTATGCTAAGGAGAAGGTGAAGAATGGAGCCAGCTATTTGGTGACTCAAATGTTCTTTGACAACAGTAAATATTTCGCTTTTGTAGAGCGTTGCAGGAAAGAGGGCATTGAAGTTCCAATCATTCCAGGAATCAAACCGATTGTTTTCAAGAATCAACTAACAGTCTTGCCTAAGATTTTCCGTTCGGACATTCCGGAGCCATTCGCAGCTGAATTGCGCAAATGCAAGAGCGACGAAGATGCAATGGAGGTCGGAATCGAATGGTGTATCGGACAATGCAAAGAGTTAATTGCCCACGGCGTACCAAGTTTGCATTTCTACACATTATTGGCTTCCGAAAGCGTCAAACGTATTGCCAAAGAGATTTACTAAACATTATAATAACCCAATATCATGAAGAGAATATGGATTGCAACCCTTTGTCTATTCGGAGCTCTGCAGTTATCTGCTCAAGAGCCACTCAAAGACTGGGCTAATTTCGGGAAATACGAACAAGAGAATGCAGCAATTAAGCAACCGGTCAAAGTCGTTTTCATGGGTAATTCCATCACGGAAGGTTGGCGTGCAACAGACCCGGACTTTTTCACAAAGAACAATTATGCGGGAAGAGGCATTGGCGGACAAGTTTCTGCTCAAATGCTGATGCGTTTCCGTCCGGATGTGATTGACTTGGAACCTCTGGCTGTTGTTATTTTGGCAGGGACAAATGACTTGGCGCATAATGACTATGCCGTTTCTCCGGAAAAGACATTTGGCAACATTGTGTCGATGATTCAGTTGGCAGAAGCTAACCGAATCAAGGTAATCCTCTGCTCCACCATGCCGGCATACCAGTTTGGTTGGCGTAAGGAATTAAGACCGGCTGAAGAAATCAAAGCTCTTAATTCCAAATTAAAAGCGTATGCGCATGAACATAATATCACATACGTCGATTATCATGCAGCAATGCAAGACGAACGTGGCGGACTACCGGAAAAGTATTCCAAAGATGGAGTCCATCCGACATTGGAAGGATACAAAGTAATGGAAAAATTGGTCCAAGAAGCTATCCATAAAGTATTGAGCGAATAACCATAATTCTTTTCGCAATAGACAGATAGGAACATAAAAAAGGCGGTGTGTCAAATGATTGTTAAGACACACCGCCTTTTTATTTCATACGATTCCGACAGGGCTATGAAGTGCAAGTTTCGGATAAAACCAGTCCGTTAGCCAAGCAGATATTGCTCCTTTTACTCCTCGTCTTCTTCCCTCATGTTGTGGAAAACATTCTGAACGTCATCGTCCTCTTCCAACTTTTCAATCAATTTCTCGATTGTTTCGCGTTGTTCAGGCGTTACGTCCTTCAAGTCGTTCGGAATGCGGACAAACTCACTACTTGTGATTTCGTATCCGTTCTCTTCCAAATACTTCTGGACAGATGAATTCTGGGCGAAGTCACCATAGATTATAACTTCGTTGCTCTCATCATCTACGTCCAATTCATCAACACCAAGTCGATCAATTCCAGTTCCAAATCATCCAAAGAAACATTTTCCGGTTTCACGATATGGAACACGCACTTGTGGGAGAACAAAAATTCCAAACTTCCAGTTGTTCCCAAAGAACCACCACACTTGTTGAAATAGCTACGCACATTTGCTACTGTACGAGTTGTGTTATCAGTCGCAGTTTCAACGAAGATAGCAATACCATGAGGGCCATAACCTTCATAGTTCATTTCTTTATAATCCGTGAAATCCTTAGAAACAGCACGTTTGATAGCTCTTTCTACATTTTCCTTCGGCATGTTCTCCTTCTTTGCAGTCTGCATCAAGACACGCAAGCGAGGGTTGTTTTCAGGATCCGGGCCAGCCTGCTTTGCGCAGATAGTGATTTCCTTACCTAATTTGGTAAAAACACGGGCCATGTTGCCCCAACGCTTAAACTTTCTTGCTTTACGAAACTCAAACGCTCTTCCCATACTTTATCTTGTTATTATATGTTTTATATTATGTCTATGTTCTTAACGGAGTTGTGCTCCCAGTTTCTGTTCCAGGTTCGTCTGGATTTTCTTCATGATTGCATCAATTTGCTTATCATTCAAAGTCTTTGTTTCATCCTCCAAGAAGAAACTTACCGCATACGATTTCTTGCCAGCAGGAAGATTCTTGCCTTCATACACATCAAAGAGGACAACATCTTTCAACAACTTGCGTTCGCTTTCCGATGCAATCTTTTGGATTTCCGCAAACTTGACGCTCTTGTCAATCAACAAAGCCAAGTCTCGCTTAACAGCCGGGAACTTAGACAAGTCTGTATAAGTGACTTTGTTTCTTTGTCTCTTTCATCAAAGCATTCCAAGATAATTCAGCATAATAGACTTCCGTATCAATGTCCATTGCTTTACGGATCTTATGGTTCACAATACCCAACGTTCCCAATTGTTTACCTGAATGAGTCGTGATGCTCAATCCTGCATCGTAGATGTCATCAGACAATTGTCCAAATATAACCCTCTTCAAGTTCAATCCCAAACGCACGAGGATATTTTCAACGTAAGCTTTCAATTCATATACAGAACTCTTTTCATCCGGATGAGCCCAGTTGTTTTCCACATGGTTTCCACAAAGCCACAAGCTTAAACGATAGTCTTCGCTAAATTCTGCCAACGGCTCCCCTTCTTTTCTCCGACCCGCATCAAATTGGTAGCAATTACCAAATTCATAAAAACGAATATTTCCTTTCTTACGCTTGATATTATGTTCTACACTTTCCAATCCACCAAACAGCAATGTCTGACGCATCACGTTCAAATCCGCACTTAACGGATTCATCACTCTTACGCAATGTTCAGCCGGATAAGTTGTCAATGTATCGTAATATGCCGAGCGAGTCAATGAGTTGTTCAATATTTCATTGAAACCACAACCACACAACTGTTCGGAAATCAAGTTCTGCATTTTATAGCTCTTGTCTGTCGGAGTCTCATAGCTTAAGCTGGATTTCACATGATCGCCAAACTCTACATTGTTATATCCATAGATACGTAAAATATCTTCGATTACATCCACGTCACGCTGTACATCAATACGATAAACTGGAACTTCAATATCCAAATCATCTGCTGTTTCTGCAACGATTTTCATTTCCAAGCTTTCCAAGATGCTCTTAACTGTATCAACTGGTATATCCTTACCAATCAATGAGTTAATCTTTTCATAGGTAATATGTACTTTATACGGTTCAACCACTTGAGGATAAACATCTTGGATTTCTCCTGTAATGGCTCCACCCGCCAATTCCTTAATCAAAGAAGCGGCATACTTCAATATATAAATGGTAACATTCGGATCCAATCCACGTTCGTAACGGAAAGAAGAGTCGGTATTCAAACCAAAACGGCGAGCTGTCTTTCTAACCCATGTCGGATGGAACGTTGCACATTCCAAGAATACATCCTTCGTCTCCTCTGTCACTCCTGAATCAAGCCCACCGAAGACACCCGCAATACACATCGGTTCTTCAGCATTGCAAATCATCAAGTCACGTGCGGTCAATGTACGTTCCACACCATCCAATGTGACGAATTTGTCCCCTTCGTTTGCAGTCTTGACAACAATTTTATTTCCTTTAACCTTATCAGCATCAAAAGAGTGCAAAGGTTGTCCCATGCCATGCAATACGAAATTAGTCACGTCCACTACATTATTAATTGGACGCAGGCCGATGGTACGCAATTTATTCTGCAACCATTCCGGGCTTTCCTTAACTGTAACGCCTTTGATGCATACGCCAGAATAACGAAGGCAGGCTTCTGTATTTTCCACGACTACTTCAATAGCCGGAGTAGCATCATCAATTTTGAAAGCATCCACGCTCGGACGTTTCAAAGCGAAAGGTTTGCCATTCTGTTTCAAGTAAGCAGCCAAATCACGGGCTACACCAAAATGAGAAGTGGCATCCACACGGTTCGGAGTTATATCGACTTCCAATACATAGTCGCTCTTGATATTATAATAATCCTTTGCAAGAGTTCCTACAACCACATCAGCTGGCAGCACGATGATTCCGGCATGGTCAGTACCAATACCTATTTCATCTTCCGCACAAATCATACCATTTGATTCAACGCCACGTAATTTAGAACGTTTGATGACAAACTCTTTGTCCCCGTCATACAATTTGGTTCCATTAACCGCTACCACCACTTTCTGTCCTGCCGCCACATTCGGAGCACCGCAAACAATCTGCAAAGGTTCGCCGCTACCTACGTTTACGGTCGTCACATGCAAATGGTCGGAATTCGGATGAGCTTCACAAGTCAATACTTCACCAATAACCAATCCTTCCAAACCACCTTTAATCGTCTGCACCTCTTCTACTCCGCCTGTTTCCAAACCTATAGATGTCAATGCATCCGCTACTTCAGTAGGCTGTAAATCAAAATCGAGATAATCCTTCAGCCAGTTGTAAGATATATTCATCGCTATATATGTTTTCTTTAACTCTACATTCAGAACAGGTAATCGCATGAGTATCCACACAAACACCCAATATCTTAAAGATTTGCAAAAATAGAAATAATAATTGAGAGTGTAAAGATATTTCCTGTATTTGTTGTCTGAAATAAAAAAGGCTTGCCCGACCACCGAAGGCAGCCGAGCAAGCTCTATTCATTTATGAAGAATGCTCTTCAGATTATTCACCCAAAAGGATATCCATAATCTGGCAAGCAGCCTTAGTTACAGAAGTACCAGGACCGAAGATTGCGGCAACACCTGCTTTATACAGGAAGTCGTAATCCTGAGCCGGGATAACACCACCAGCGATAACGATGATATCCGGGCGACCCAACTTCTTCAATTCTTCGATAACCTGCGGAACCAAAGTCTTGTGGCCAGCAGCCAAAGAAGAAACACCCATTACGTGAACGTCGTTTTCTACAGCCTGACGAGCCGCTTCTGCCGGAGTCTGGAACAACGGTCCCATATCAACGTCAAAACCACAGTCTGCATAACCTGTAGCAACAACCTTTGCACCACGGTCGTGACCGTCCTGACCCATCTTAGCGATCATGATACGAGGCTGACGACCTTCTTTCTTAGCAAACTCGGCAGTCAATTCACATGCACGTTCGAAGTCTGCATCTTTCTTAGTTTCTGATGAGTACACGCCTGAAATAGTTCTAATAATTGCTTTATAACGACCAACAATTTTCTCGCAAGCATCTGAGATTTCACCCAATGAAGCACGCAAAGCAGCAGCCTTGACTGCCAATTCCAGCAAGTTGCCTTTCTTTGTACGAACACATTCAGTGATGTCAGCCAAAGCTTTCTGTACGGCAGCCTCATCACGATTAGCACGAAGTTTCTTCAAAAGCTCGATTTGTTCGTTACGAACAGCTGTATTATCGATTTCCAAGATGTCGATAGGATCTTCCTTAGCCAAACGATATTTGTTCACACCTACGATAGTCTGGATACCAGAGTCGATACGAGCCTGAGTACGAGCAGCAGCTTCTTCGATACGCATCTTAGGAAGACCTGTTTCGATAGCCTTAGCCATACCACCCATGCTTTCGATTTCCTGAATCAAAGCCCAACCTTTGTGTACCAATTCGTTTGTCAAAGATTCTACGTAGTAAGAACCGCCCCATGGGTCGATTTGCTTACAAACCTTAGTCTCTTCCTGGATATAAATCTGAGTATTACGAGCGATACGAGCAGAGAAGTCTGTCGGCAATGCGATAGCTTCATCCAATGCGTTTGTATGCAAAGACTGAGTGTGACCCAAAGCAGCAGCCATAGCCTCGATACAAGTACGGCCGACGTTGTTGAACGGATCCTGCTCTGTCAATGACCAACCAGAAGTCTGGCTGTGAGTACGCAATGCCAAAGATTTCGGGTTCTTAGCACCGAAGCTCTTCACAATCTTAGCCCACAACATACGAGCAGCACGCATCTTAGCAATTTCCATGAAGTGGTTCATACCAATTGCCCAGAAGAATGACAAACGAGGAGCGAACGCATCAATATCGATACCTGCGTTAACACCGGCACGAAGATATTCCAAACCGTCACACAATGTGTAAGCCATTTCGATATCTGCCGTTGCACCAGCTTCCTGCATGTGGTAACCAGAGATAGAGATAGAGTTGAACTTAGGCATCTTCTGAGATGTGTACTCGAAGATATCAGCGATGATACGCATTGAGAACTCAGGCGGATATATATATGTATTACGCACCATGAATTCCTTCAAGATGTCATTCTGGATTGTACCTGCCATTTCTTCCAACTTAGCACCCTGTTCCAAACCAGCATTGATGTAGAATGCCATAACTGGCAACACAGCACCGTTCATTGTCATGGAAACAGACATCTTGTTCAATGGAATACCATCAAACAACACCTTCATGTTCTCGATAGAACAGATAGACACACCGGCTTTACCAACGTCACCAACTACACGTTCGTTGTCAGCATCATAACCACGGTGAGTAGCCAAGTCGAATGCAACAGACAAACCTTTCTGGCCAGACGCCAAGTTTCTACGGTAAAGCATTTGATTCTTCTGCTGTAGAGAAACCGGCATACTGACGGATTGTCCAAGGGCGCAATGGATACATGGCACTGTACGGACCACGCAAGAAAGGAGGAATACCAGAAACGAAATTCAAGTGTTCCATGCCTTCCAAGTCATCTTTTGTATATACCGGCTTCACTTCGATGTGCTCCGGTGTTTTCCAATTGGCTTCTATGCCATTGGCTTTTGCCCATTCTGCAGCGTTGTTAGCGGCAAAACCGGCGTTTTTTATATCTATATCTTTGAAATTTGGTCTCATGATAAAAATTTTTACTTGATGCCTAACTTAGTGCTGAAAGCCTGCAATGTTTCCAATACATTGCTCTTAACATTAATAAACTGGTCGATGCCCTGAGCTTTCAAGTCCTCCATACAAGCAGGAGCACCAGCAACTACGAATAATGCACGGCCATTCAAAGCCTTGAATGCAGCCGGAGCAAATTCTGCGTATTCATCATCGCTTGAACACAATACAACGATTTCCGCACCAGCTTCTACAGCTGCTTCGACACCAGCTTCTACTGTATCAAATCCCAAGTTATCGATAGTCTTGTAACCTGCACAAGCAAAGAAGTTGCAAGAGAACTGAGAACGAGCCAAACGCATTGCCAAGTTTCCGATAGTCAACATAAATGCCTTCGGAGCCTTTTCTGCTTTTTCTGTAGCCAAACGAAGTGCCTCAAATTCAGAAGCTCCGCGAGCGAAGTCTAATTTTGTAACACCTTCATTTTCGCAATGGTTCTCGGCAGCACCGCTGCAGCAGCAAGCGCCTTCTTCTTTCTTAATCTTGCCAGCAGCCACTTCTGTGAAGTTAGGGAACTGGTTGGTTCCTAACAAAGACTCACGGCGAGTAGCCACAGCTTTATGACGAGCTACGTTTGAAGCGTTGACAGCAGCCTGTACTTCACCAGCATTAGCCATAGCACCGAAACCGCCTTTTTCTTCTGTTTCCAAGAAGAGCTTCCAAGCAACGTCAGCGATAGAATTAGTAAACATTTCTACTGTGTAAGAACCAGCAGCAGGGTCTACTACTTTATCAAAATGAGATTCCTCTTTCAACAACAACTGTTGGTTACGAGCGATTCTTTCAGAGAATTCATCCGGAGTTTCGAATGTTTCGTCAAACGGAAGAACAGCAATAGAATCAACACCTGCAATAGCAGCAGACATAGTTTCTGTCTGAGAACGCAACAAGTTTACATGAGCATCATAAACTGTCATGTTCCAACGAGAAGTTTGAGCATGAGCAGACATCTTGCAAGCACACTGGCAAGCCGGTTTGTATGCAGCTACGATTTCAGCCCACAACCAACGAGCAGCACGGAACTTTGCAATTTCCATGAAGTAATTAGAGCTGATACCGAAGTTGAATTTGATGCGTTTAGCCACTTCATCAACTGTGCAACCAGCTTCTGTCAATTTAGCAATCAATTCATTACCCCAAGCCAATGCAAAACCTAATTCCTGAGAAATATAAGCACCTGCATTGTTCAACTGGTAAGCATTAACGGCTAAAACTTTATATGCTGGAAGAGCCTTGGCAGCTTCCAATACCACTTTAGCGTTTTCTACCCAATCTTCGTTCTTATGACCTTTTACCAATGGTTTCTTGAACGGATCGTAGTTTACTGAACCTTTGCACTTAGCAAGATCAACACCCTTAGAAGCGAAGTATTCACCCAAAATAGCGATTAACTTAGCCGCTTTGCAAAGGCAAGTGCTGAAGTTCAATTCTACACACTCAGGACAAATTCCATTTAATAATGTAGCAATGTTCTCAGCGTTTACATCATCACCTTTGATGACAAAGCCCAAAGAGTTGACCCCTTTGTTCAAAATGTCCAGTGCTTTTTCATTCGCTGCTTTGCAACATGCCACTTCGATATCCTGACGCACGAGCCATTCATTGTCTTTCTTTGCGCCACGAACATACGGGAATTCACCCGGAAGTGATGTGGTAGTTTTTAAACCCTCCAAATCTTCCAAACGATAGAACGGATTTGCATTAAATCCCTCTCCTGTTTTCCAAACAAGCTTTTTCTCAAACGGAGCACCTTTCAAGTCTGCCGTAATCTTCGCAACCCACGCTTCTGTTGAGATGGGTTCGAATTCAGAGAAAAGTTTTTCTTTCTGTTCTGCCATAATATTAGTTGTTATTTAAACTGGTATAGTAATGTTTCCACCAAGTTTTTTATTCATTTATTAAACGACTCACAAAGGTACGATAAAAATTTTTTCGGCAAAAATATTTGTCATATTAAAATAATACTTTAACTTTGCAGTGTCAAAAGATAAGAAAAACGAACATGGCGCATTCGTCTAGAGGCCTAGGACGCGGCCCTCTCACGGCTGAAACCCGGGTTCGAATCCCGGTTGCGCTACTAAAAGCAGTTGTTCCTTCGAACGGCTGCTTTTTTTATTTCCTCCATTCGGACAGATTCAATAAAAATCTTACCTTTGCTCATAAATCAAAAATCAAAGTCAATATGTTTTCAGGAATTGTAGAAGAAGCAGCAAAAGTCATCTCGGTTGAACAGGACAAAGGAAATATACATATTACTATGGAATGCTCTTTTGTCAACGAATTAAAGATTGACCAAAGTGTGGCCCACAATGGTGTTTGCCTAACCGTAGTAAGCAAGACAGATAAAACTTACACCGTCACCGCCATCAAAGAGACATTGGAACGCTCGAACCTCGGTTGTCTAAAGCAGGGCAGCTTGGTCAATTTGGAACGAAGCATGCTTATGAACGGGCGTTTAGACGGACATATCGTACAGGGGCATGTAGACCAAACCGCTGTTTGCACCGATGTGACGGAAGCTGACGGAAGCTGGTATTATACATTCCATTATAACTTCAACAAAGAAATGGCTCAACAGGGTTATTTGACTGTCGAGAAAGGTTCGGTCTGTGTAAACGGCGTCAGCCTTACGGTTTGTAACTCAAAAGACGACAGTTTCCAAGTTGCCATCATTCCTTACACACACGACCATACCAATTTCTGCCAAATAGAAAAAGGGACCGTTGTCAACCTCGAATTTGACATTGTAGGGAAATACATCAGCAAAATGATGCGTTTTCAATAATAAAAACATGCACATCTTTCGGTTATTCCGATAAATGCGCTAACTTTGCCAATTGGGTGATTAAGCCCGCATAAGATTGAAAAATATTAACAGCCTATATACTTAGAACAGAATGAAAGTAGATGTATTATTAGGATTACAATGGGGAGACGAAGGCAAAGGTAAAGTTGTCGATGTGTTGACTCCTAACTACAGCGTGGTAGCCCGTTTCCAGGGCGGTCCGAATGCAGGACACACATTGGAATTTGAAGGTCAGAAATATGTTTTACGTTCCATACCTTCTGGCATATTCCAAGGCGGGAAAATAAACGTAATTGGCAATGGCGTTGTTTTGGATCCATTGTTATTCAAAGAAGAAGCTGAAGCCTTGGCAGCAAGCGGACATGACATTACGAAACAATTGTATATATCCAAGAAAGCTCACTTAATCCTTCCGACTCACCGGGTTTTGGACAGAGCTTACGAAGCTGCCAAAGGTTCCGGTAAAATCGGTACGACTGGCAAAGGCATCGGTCCGACTTATACGGACAAGATCAGCCGTAACGGCGTACGTGTCGGTGATTTGTTGCGTGACTTCGATTCTATTTATGCAGCAGCAAAAGCCCGTCACGAAGCCATCCTTAAGTCATTGAACTTTGAATATGACATCACGGAATTGGAAGCTAAGTGGTTTGAGGCTTTGGAATATTTGAAGCAATTCAGACTCATCGACAGTGAACATTTCGTAAACGGTTTGCTGAAAGAGGGACAGAATGTCTTGGCAGAAGGCGCACAGGGTACAATGTTGGATATCGATTTCGGCTCTTATCCATTCGTTACTTCATCTAACACAACTTGCGCAGGTTGCTGCACAGGATTAGGTGTTGCTCCTCATAGAATCGGAGAAGTGTTTGGTATTTTCAAAGCTTACTGCACACGTGTCGGCAGCGGTCCTTTCCCAACTGAATTGTTTGACGAAACAGGAGACAAGATTGGCGAGTTAGGACATGAGTTTGGTGCTGTGACCGGACGCAAACGCCGCTGTGGATGGATTGACCTCGTAGCTTTGAAGTATGCAGTCATGCTGAACGGTGTTACACAACTTATCATGATGAAGAGCGATGTGTTGGATACATTTGAAAACATCAAAGCTTGTGTTGCCTATAAAATCAATGGCGAAGAGGTAACCGAGTTCCCTTATTCTATCGATGGCGAAATAGAACCAATCTATGTTGAGCTGCCAGGATGGCAAACAGATATGACCAAGATGAAGAGCGAAGACGAATTCCCGGAAGAATTCAACGCTTATCTTTCTTTCTTGGAAGAAGAATTGCAAGTTCCTATCAAGATTGTTTCAGTAGGTCCGGATCGTGAACAAACAATTATCCGCTATACGGAAGAATAATTAAATTATCCTTCCTACCAAAAATGGCAGAAAAAAGAGACAACCACCGTCTGTTTTCTGCCATTTTTTGTTTGGTAAGGTTTTTGCTATACATTATTATATTTATGTACACTTATTAATTGAATCAAATTATGACGTATTGGATTATTTTTATAGGGATTTCCTTATTAAGTTGGTTGGTTTCTTCCCGCTTACAACGAAAGTTTGAAGCCTATTCACAAATTCCTATTCCGAATGGAATGACGGGAAAGGATGTTGCAGAAAAGATGTTGCACGACAACGGAATTTATGATGTCAAGGTAACTTCCACATCCGGACATCTGACAGACCATTACAATCCTGCCAATAAGACTGTCAACTTGAGTGAAAGTGTTTATTATAGCAATAGCATCGCAGCAGCAGCCGTGGCAGCCCATGAATGTGGACACGCTGTTCAACATGCCAAAGCATACGCACCCTTAAAATTGCGTTCGGCTTTAGTCCCAGTCGTTAGCTTTGCTTCAAACATCATGACTTGGGTGTTATTGGGTGGAATGTTGTTGTTGCATAGTTTTCCTCAACTGATGTTTTTTGGCATCATCTTATTCGCCTCGACAACATTATTCAGCTTCATCACTCTTCCGGTGGAAATCAATGCCAGCCAAAGGGCATTGGTTTGGTTGAATCGTTCAGGAATTACCAACTCATACACACACGATAAGGCAGCAGACGCATTAAAATCAGCTGCTTATACATACGTAGTTGCTGCATTAGGCTCTTTGGCGACCTTGCTTTACTACATCATGTTGTTCATGGGTGGCAGACGAGACTGACAAGTGTCTCCACGATTCGACATTGCAAACATAATAAAGGGGTTGTGTCAAAACGATTGTATTGATGCAGCCCCTTTAAGGTGTGTCAGAATTAGCAAAACATGAGACCAGCCGTAATTTTCTAACAAACTAATTCTTAATGCCTTGCATTTTATCAGCAGTAACTCTTCAAAACATACCGTTGTTTTTAAAAAAACATTGGACGTTTTTGAAAAAACATTGGACGTTTTCAAAAATTCCTCGTGACGTTTTTTTCAAAACAACGGTATGTTTTTTCCAACGGTTTCCGTCCTATTTTGGGAAGTGTTGTAACGGTATTTTAACGGCGTTAGAACGGTGTTTAAATGGCATTAAAATAGCATTCTGACATCAACTCATAACGTAGATTTCCGACCTCTTTTCCAAAAGGTAGTATGCTTTCCGAGAAAAGCTCGTATGCTTTTTAGAAAAAGGTAGTATGCTTTTTTGATAAAAACCCCGTCCATTTGAAGGCGGATTCGTTTTTTTTGATGATTGTCCGCCCTATCGAGCAAATTAATGCCCTGACCATAGACCGGTTGTCCGGTAAAATACGTATTTTTGCTCATGCTAAACTTTTTTGTGTGGGAACTCAACGATAGCCCAAAGGGCTGACTTCTGATTTTAAAAGCCAGTCCTAATTTGTGTCGCTCTAAAAAGTTTTACCGGACAGCAATAAAAATAAAGAATGTATGAAATTTCTATTTGATTTAGACGGAACAGTAACCTCAAAGGAAACTCTTCCAATTATTTCAGAACACTTCGGGTGCACTGAACAGATTGCAGAGCTCACTATGCGTACTGTTGCTGGTAACATACCTTTTATTGAGAGTTTTATTCGTAGAGTAAATATTCTCGGCAAGTATTCTGTAAAGGAAACATCAGACCTTCTTGCCCAAGTTCCATTGTATCCTGGTGTTGCTAAGTTTATTTTAGACCATCCGAAGGACTGTGTTATCGTAACAGGCAACCTCACCTGCTGGTGCGAAAGCTTGTTCAAGAAAATCGGATGTCAGTGTTATGGTTCAACTGCAGAGGTCGTAGACGATGAAGTTGTCAAGCTCAAAACTATTTTAAGGAAGGAACAAATTGTTGATCAATATAAGGCTCTTGGTGAAATTGTTGTGTTCATTGGCGATGGGAACAACGACCTTGAGGCAATGCGTCATGCCAACATTAGCATTGCTGTAGGTTTGACTCATAATCCTGCCCAGAGCCTTTTGGCTATCTGCGACTATGTGATATTCAACGAGAATGCATTAGTGCGTCAATTACGTCAATTCTGTGGAGAATATAACAGCGGTAAATCCGTTGTCATCAGCTGCGCCGGTATTGGTTCTCGTCTTGGGCTTGGTTTAACAAAGGCACTTGTCCAAATCAACGGTAGTTCCCTCATCTCATGGCAGTTGAAGCTGTTCAAGGAGGTAGAAGACCTTCGTCTTGTAATAGGTTTCCAAGCTACCGACGTTATTGAAGAAGTTCGCAAGTACCGCGATGATGTGATTTTCTGCTACAACCGCCGATATTTTGAAACAAAGACACTATAAGACAACGGATTCCAGCCACCATTATCATAAGTATGATAATCTAATAAAGGAGATTGTACCTTCCCGACCTAATGAAATATGGGTTAGTGACATAACATATGTAGAGACAGAAGAAGGCGTGTGTTATTTGTCATTAATCACAGATGCTTATTCAAGAAAAATTGTTGGTTGGACTGTAGGTCCTACACTTGAAACAATCTATCCGCTACAAGCCCTGAGAATGGCTTTGGATGGTATAGATGAAGAGACTGCCTCTAAACTTATTCACCACTCAGACAGAGGTTGTCAGTATTGTAGCTCAGCATATGTCCATGAACTTAAGAGACGTAGAATCTCCATTAGTATGACTCAGAGTGGCGATCCACTAGAAAATCCTATTGCAGAACGTGCTAATGGTATCATTAAAACAGAATGGTTGTATAAAATGAAAATAACGACAAGAGAAGAATGTATCAGAGAGTTGGAACGTATTATCCTATTTTACAATACGGAACGACCCCATAGGAGTATAGGCATGCAAACACCAGAGGTTGCACATTTGCAGGAAGGTCCTCAAAAAAGATGTTGGAGAAATCCCTGGGAGGCAAAGCTGCCCAGTCCTATGGAATAGGTTTTCTTAGCCATATGCACTTCCTGAAAATAAAATGACGAGATTACCTATAAAGTAACCTCGTCTAAATCTACTTTCAGTGTAGTGCTAAGCCTATTGCTGGCGGGTTGCTCCTCAGCAGAGCCCGTTTCCTCTTCGGCTTATGACTGCAAAGATATATTTTTCTTGAACTATTTGTAGTTTCAAGGCTAAGCTATTAAATTTGCGTTCATATCGGAGATAGGCGTTCTTGGTCCTAAGTCTAAAATTACTGTAAAGCCATTCAGTTCAATGAAGGCTAAATGTAAACCGATTTAGTTCACTCAACATTAAGTGTAAAGTTGATTAGTGAACCTATATTAAGAGTGTAAAACGAATTAGTTAATCGTACTCAAATCTGTCAAGCCTTTCTAGTGATAGTCATCTGCTGCTCTTGGACCTTCAGCTTCTTGGACAGTTCCAACAATATATTGTCAATCAACTTATAGTTTGTCAACTGGTTCTTAGGACTGATCCTGATGCCGCAGAAGATCTGATAATAGATGTTTCCATTCAATGCCTCCATCAATTTCGGAGCCGACAATCCTGTAT
The DNA here is from genome assembly GCA_022009975.1 of Phocaeicola vulgatus. Lineage (GTDB taxonomy): Bacteria > Bacteroidota > Bacteroidia > Bacteroidales > Tannerellaceae > Parabacteroides. Next base: position 2,351,683 of record CP091733.1, read on the forward strand.
ACATCTTCAAGAATGCCAATGCCACCTTGCTTTCAGGGGTGAAGAAGGACTTTCTGCCTCTTTTAGCCCTTATGTTCTTTGGCTTCTCCTCAATCAACCCAAACGATATCGCCATTTCTCGAAGAGGAAGAAGTGACTGGATGCGTCCAAGTTCACTCGTTTTGAGGGTTTCTACATATTGCTGATAAAAATCAAACTCTGTGAATGCAATCTCTTGCTGAATGTCAGATAAATTTCGTACTTTTGCCACGGGTTATTTTTGCTCATTTCCTTTAGCTAAATTACAACAAATATACCACATTAGCAATCAATAAGTTGTAAACTTTCAAAGTATTTTGCGACTATCCCTATTTATGCTCCGCACCATTCCATCAGAGACTGTGATTTTCTGGCATGGGGCACATGTCTTACTTGGGGCGAATACATCTTATCATTAGCAGAGAAATACAAAGACAAAACACAGTGGGTTTTCAAACCGCATCCGGCATTGATGGATTCTTTGTCACAGGAATGGGGCAAGGAGCGAGCTGAGTCGTATTTTAATAGATGGAAGCAATTAGAAAACGCACAGATGGTTGACGGACGTTATATCGAAGTGTTCAAGCATTCAGACGCAATGATACATGACTGTGGCTCATTTAGTCTTGAGTATTTCTATGCTCATAAACCAATGATGTTCCTTTATGAAAATAAAGGACGAAAGGATAAAGTCCATATTAACGATGTGACAAAGGAAGCAAAATCGCTACATTACCGAGGCGATAACGAGCAAGCCATTGAGCAGTTTATCGTTGATGTAATCAATGGTATCGACCCTATGAAGGAACAGCGTGAAGAATTCTTTGCGAAACCTAACACCCAAAGGGGGGAAAGTCTGCATGCCAGAATATTATAGATGCCATTTTAGGTGAAGAATAATCATTATGGCAACCCGTTGGCGGAATTAAATCAGCTCATATTTAATTCCGCCAATAGATTCTCCCCTTGCAATTCTATTTTTACCGTCCTGTTCTTAATTCTGGAGTTACTGTATGCTCCTTCCCATTCACCCGCACTTTCACCGGGCGAGGCTGGGGAGAATAGAGTTTCCATGATGTGACTTGCCCATCTTTCCAAGCTAAATCAACCTCGATATTTCCTCTGGCTTTTAATCCACGGGCATCTCCTTCCGTCCATTGCGGACAAACGGCTGGCAATAACTCTATGGCATCGCTATGCGATTGGATTAACATTTCAATCATGGCAGCCGCAATACCATAATTCCCATCTATCTGCAATGGAATCTTATGGCTGGTGAAAAGATTGTCCAACATATTGTATGAAATAAGCCCTTCAATCATATTGTGTGCTTGCTCTCCATCGTGCAGGCGAGACCAAAGCAAACTGCGCCATGTCCAAGCCCATGAGCGTCTGCTGTCTCCGGTCGTTTTCCTAAACTCCAAAGATTTACGGGCAGCTTGGGCTAATTGTGGCGTTTTAGCAATGCTAATCGTACTTCCTGGGAAAACCGCAAACAAATGGGATGTGTGGCGATGGTCTGTTTCCGGGTCGCGGTCAATCATCCATTCCATCAAATTTCCCCTCTTTCCTATTTGCGAAACATACAAGCGGGAAACTTTTTCCTGTAATTGCTCTACCCAATCGGCATCCACCCGAAGGACTTGCGCAGCCTTAATGGTGTTTTGGAAAAGTTCAGATACGATTTCTTGGTCGTGAGCGACGCCATCTTCTCCTCTTGGTCCATGTTCCGGAGACCAACCAGCAGGAACAACCAACGTGCCCTCTTTCACTCCTTTCAATTCGGGATATTTAGTGATGTCCACCTCTTGGTAATTAGAGCAGAAGCCTTTTCCGCCTTCCCCTAAGCTCTTCAGATGTTTTTCCCAATAATGGCACAACTCTTTCATCATCGGATAAGCCTCTTCGCGAAGGTAAGCCGTATCTTGTGTAAATGAATAATGTTCCCACATGTGGAGTCCGTACCAAGCCGCTCCAGGCAGATTGACTTGCCATCCTCCTGCTCCAAACGGATTATGCGATGTGTACACAATCCATCCGTCATTGGTAGAATCGACAGGTTCACCGATAGCTTGAAGATATTCTCGTGTCCCTTCTTTGAATGGACTCCTCATCGCCTTCAGATAATCAATCATGGATAGATGGCATTCGGACAGATTTCCGACTTCGGGCAACCAATATACCATTTGGAAATTGATGTTACTATGATAATCATTTCCCCAAGGTGCAGCAATCATTCCATTCCAAATGCCTTGCAATCCAGCAGGCAGGCTTCCCGGACGAGAGGTTTGAATCATCAGATAGCGTCCAAACCGGAAAATCAACTCTTCAAGTCCTGTGTCCGTAGGCGATTTGCGGTAAGCCTCCAAACGTTTAGGAGTAGGAAGAGCATTACGGGCATCCGAAGCTTTGGCAATATTCAACTCTTGACGCTGGTATAAATGCGCATAATCCGACAAATGGCGGTTTAATAAATCCTGATAAGAATAAGACGCCGTTTGTCTTATCTGCTGATCCAACTTTTCTTTTGCAGCAACTCCTCTAAAATCCTTTTCCGCATCCATCTCATAATTGGTAGCTATATAGATGAAAAGAGTACAATTGTCAGCATCTTCCAGTCGGACGCTCTCTTTATCCGCAACCAATCGTCCTCCTTCCTGCTGCACTTTGATAAGTGTCCGGCACTCCATGCCGTTCTTTAGTTGGCAATTAAGTATTAATTCTTGGTTGCCATTTACAGTCACTTCATCTTGCTCCCTCTGTGTAGCAAAAGAGAGAAGCAAATTAAGTTTCTTTGGTTCCTGGGATTCATAATGAAGCACCATCACTTGGTCTGGATAGCTACAGAAAGCCAAACTACTGACCCTGTTTCCATTCCTCAGCGACGAAGATTCAACGACTCCTTTATCCAATGTAATCTGTCTGACAAAGTGTTCCGGTTGAACCGGGGAATTGAAATCAATGATCAAATCGACTACCGGTTGATAAGTACCAAATCCGTCCTTGTCCACATCGGGACCGCTCACATCAAATCCCTTATCTCCTTTATTGTTAATCGTTCCGGCATTTCTTCCTCCTGCCCAAAAAGAGACCTCGTTTAAGGCATAACGATCCCTTTTGTCGCCATGGAAAACGGATGCAGCCAACCGTCCGTTGCCAATCGGATAGGGTTCCGCTTCCCACAACCGTACCGGGTTTGGATATTTCCCATGCGTGACGCTATCGCAATATTCATTTAAATAATTGGTTCCTTCGCCCTCTTCCCAGCTCTTGACCGGCTTAGAAAGAGGAACTCCTCCTTTTTGATTCTCAAACAAGACCGTATAAGCCGGAGTGTCCGACCAAATGCGATAGTTATTCTCCTTTTGTGCATACGAAATCCCTATGCTGCAAAAATAGCACAATATAATACTGTAAATATGTTTCATTTGTTACTTGTTGATGGATAATTTGAATACAATATTAATAGCAATTATTCAATTAGCAATTTAACGTTCTTCACTTCTGCACGTGCGGCAAGCCATTCTTTAAACTTCTTCTTGTCAGCTTCGCTCATGCGCACTTTGCTCTTCAGATAAACCAAAACGACTGTATCGCTCCGCAAAGTATCTGCATGCATCAAGTAAGTATGTGAGCAAGAGGCTTCTTCCACATAAGGGAACAAGACTTTCATCTCCGGCATCAACTCCTGAGTCAGACGTGAATAAGAACGATAGTGATTAATCTCTTGTTTCAATGAGTCAATCTGACGAGATTGCGCACGCAACACCTTTTGACTGTTCTTATAAAGGTCTTTCATCAACAGACTTTTCAACTCATTGATGTCTGTAGCCTCTTTCCCGAATCCCTGCTCAACGGCCAAACGGACATCCTTCAATCCATATTTAGACATCTTTGCCCGAGCGGCATCAATCATCGCATCAGGCACCGTTTCGCCAATCAACACCACTTTCACTTCACGGTCGTTTCTCGTAAGTTACCGTTTTATTCAATATCTGCGTATTAGGGAACGCCAACTCACTGACAACGAACTCATGGACACGATTATAGAAGTAGCTGCTGCGAATAAGATTATAACTCAGATAGACACTGGGAACAATCGTAAACAACACAATAGCACCCACATAGCGGGTCACCTTCTTCTCTCGTTGTTTGTCCAAAAAGACTTTCTTAGGATATTTCAACAGACGAACCACCAAGTATGTGGCCAAACTGATAAAGACCGAGTTAATAAAGAAGAGATAGAAGGCTCCGAAGAAATAATAGAGATTACCACTTGCCAAACCAAAACCTGCCGTACACAACGGAGGCATCAAAGCCGTGGCAATCGCTACTCCCGGAATCACATTTCCTTTACTCTTAGTAGAGCTGGCAACAATACCAGCCAAACCACCAAAGAAGGCAATCAATACGTCATAGACGGTAGGCTGTGTACGGGCAAGCAATTCACTCTGGGCTTCGCTGATGGGTGATATCAGGAAAAAGAGCGTTGAGGTGATTACACTGAATATTGTTGCCGTCAAGAAATTACGGAACGACTGTTTAATCAGTCCAAAGTCTGAAATGCCAAGGCCTAAACCAAATCCCATAATCGGTCCCATCAATGGCGAAATCAACATGGCACCGATAATAACCGCAGTTGAATTGGTGTTCAATCCTAAAGAGGCTACAAACGTAGCAAATCAATACCCACAAATTAGTACCTTTAAACTCGACTCCTTTCTTGATTGATTCAATGGTCTCTTTTTCATCTTCCTTTTCCTGACGGACATCAAAGTTGCGGACAAAGAAGTCCCGAATTTGCTTATGTAATAATCCTTTCTCCATTATGTTTTTCCTATCTGTTGTAATTTACAAAGGTAACACCTTTACTTATGCCATGAAAGGAAAAGGTAAAGAAAATAAATGACAAGCAAAATCCTGTACACTTACGTTTCCTCTAACTTGATTAACAAAGCCTGTTCACACTTTCTTCCCATATTCCGCACTTTCCTCAGCAGCCATGCAAGAAGAGTCGTCCGTTTTATCGTATATCATTGCCGGTTTCCGTTTGAAGTGTTCAAGATAACTATGGTTAATCCAATACTCGACCTCCAATAAGGTCTGTTCGCATACCGAAGGCTTCAGTTGGCATTCCCAAATCGTCATGACTTTCCAACCCATCTGTATCAAAGCCTCTTTGTCCCGTTTGTCCCTCTGCTTGTTGCGCTCTATCTTCGCACGCCAAAGCAGTGTTGGAATGAGGAAGATGCCCGTCCACTTCATGACCATGCCAAAAACATCCGTGGATAAATATCACAACACCGTATTTGCGTAGCACGATATCAGGAGTTCCCGGAAGTCCTTTCACATTCTTACGATAACGATATCCACGATGGTAAAGATAACGGCGCACGATAAGCTCCGGCTTCGTATCCTTACTACGTATTTTCGCCATAACGGCTGAACGTTTCTCTTTATCCCAAATATCCATTCTGTACGGTATTACATTGCAAAAATAAGCATTAGATAAATATCATGGCTCCTTTTTCCTGACTTCGTCATTGCGTCACGCTAAAATCCTCATCAAAATGTTCAACATTCTTTGTTTTTCACCTATATGATAAGTGCTTTTCACCTAGGTGATAAGTGTTTTTCATTTAGGTGATAAGTGCTTTTCACTTAGGTGATAAGCATTTATCACTTAGGTGATAAGCTAAAAAATATGATTGTCAAAATGTTTGAGTCATGCAATTAGAAACTGTTTAAATTTTAGTCAATATAAATTTCATGAGGAGTTTTCGAAAAAACGTTTATCCAACTGGATTTTACTGATGTTTATGAAAGCAGCTGCTATTTTTTACTGATTTTCAAGCCATAAATCCATTATAGGATAGATTTTTTCCGCAAACGTTTTTGATGTCGCTGTTATATTCAGTAAATTTGCCCGAAATTGTATACAATAATGAAGTGAAAGGTTATGATAAAGATATTTGCGACAGAAAAGATAAAAGAGATTGACCGATATACAATCCAACGGAAATCCATGTCTTCTATCGACTTGGTGGAAGAAGCAGTGACAGTATTCACCAATGAGTTCCGCAACAACTATCCGAAGACAAGAAGAGTAATCGTCTTTGCGGGGCAAGGGAATAATGGCGCAGATGCTTTAGGCATCGCCCGCCAATTATTGGATGAATCCTATCGTGTTTTGGTATATCTATTTAACACGACAGGTTATTTAAGCCCGGAATGTGCTGAAAACAAAAGAAGATTGTTGAATATCGAACAGGTGGAATTCGTAGAAGTAAGGGATGACTTTACTCCTCCCGTTTTGACTCCAAACGATATCATTTTGGATGGCCTGTTCGGCTCTGGTTTGAACCGTCCGTTGGAAGGTGGATATTCAGGATTGGTCAAATATCTAAACGAATCACCATCTGAAATCGTATCCATAGACATTCCGTCGGGTTTGTTTGGTGAAGATAATCGGGAAAACGATAAAAACTCTATCATCAGAGCCAGCAAAACATATACATTCAATTATCCCAAGTTGTCGTTCCTGTTCCCTGAAAATGAACAGTTCGTGGGAGAATGGAAAGTTTTGCCATTGGACATGGATATAAGAGCTTTGGAGGAAACACCTTCCAACTATTATATTGTACGGGAAGAAGACATTGCCAATGCAATCTCTCCTCGTCCCCGTTTTTCCCATAAAGGCACATTCGGACATGCTTTGTTGATTGCCGGAAGCCGAGGAAAGATGGGAGCTGCACAGCTTTCAGCCAAAGGATGCTTGCGCAGCGGTGCCGGAATGTTGACCGTTCATTTGCCTAAATGTGGAGAGCAAATCATGCAAACAGCCTTTCCTGAGGCGATGGTCAGCATAGATGCCCACAACGACTACTTCACAACGATTCCGGATATGCAACGTTATTCCGTAGTAGGTGTCGGACCGGGATTAGGGCAACAACTTGAAAGTGCGGTTGCTTTGGATGAATTACTTTCATCTATCGTCAAGAAACCAATGGTCATTGATGCAGATGCCATCAATATCATAGCAAACAATCCGGACTTATTGCCTAAAATTCCAAGCAGAAGCATCCTGACTCCTCATCCGATTGAATTTGACCGTTTGTCCGGGAAGAGCAATTCTGCATACGAACGCTTACAAAAGGCGAGGGAGTTTGCCAAAGAACATGAACTTTGCATCGTCTTAAAGGGTGCATATACAGCTGTTTGCACTTCAGAAGGCAATGTTTACTTTACCGAGTCCGGCAATCCGGGCATGGCGACTGCCGGAAGCGGAGACGTACTTACCGGTATCATTTTAGGATTATTGGCACAAGGAATGGAACCGGAAACTGCAGCCGTAGCCGGAGTCTATTTACATGCGACTGCCGGAGACTTCGCTGCCAATCAATGGAGCGAACAATCCATGATTGCCGGGGATATTATTAATGCATTAGGAAAAGCTTTTAAAACTATCAATTGACAGATACCGAAAGTATCTTTCATAATTTGATCATACTATGCTAACTATCATACTGGTCATTTTCTTAGTCGGTTATTTATTGATAGCGTTGGAACATCCACTCAAAATCAACAAAGCGGCATCGGCTTTGCTGACAGGTACTTTGTTGTGGATTGTTTACATGGGCATCGCCCCCGATTTGCCTTTTGCTGTAGAGGGAACAGCTTTTCAGAGCTTCATCCAATCTCCGGAAATACACTCTTTGCCTTTGGACGAACAAATGAAGAGATTCATTTTGTCGCATCAAATCGTTGAGAGTTTAGGAGAAATATGCAGCACGTTGGTTTTCCTTATCGGAGCAATGACTATCGTAGAGTTGATAGATGCCCACGGAGGTTTCGTACTTATAACCAACCGCATCAAGACACGGAAGAAGCGCACTTTGCTGATAATAACAACAGTGCTCACTTTTTTCATGTCCGCTATCTTGGATAACCTGACAACCGCAATCGTCATGACCATGTTGATTCGGAAATTGATAAAAGAACAATACTACCAATTGTTGTTCAGCAGCGTTGTAATCATTGCTGCCAACAGTGGCGGAGTTTGGTCACCCATTGGAGATGTGACAACCATTATGCTTTGGGTAAAAGGAAATGTTACAGCTGGCTCCATCATTCCCAACCTGATATTGCCCAGTTTGGTATCAACATTCGTTCCAATGTATTTGATTCTAAAAAAACTGGACGGAGATATTGTATGTCCGCCACAGGCAAGAACAGACGAAACGAACAAAAGGAAACATTTGGGGCTATACGAGCAATTTTCCATTTTGATTCTCGGACTGATTGCACTCATATCAGTTCCGCTTTCAAGATGCAGACCCAATTACCTCCTTTCATGGGAATCCTTTTCGGAATCAGTTTGCTTTGGATTTATACAGAAGCACTGTACTCCCGGAAAAAGGAGATGGAAGAAAAAGACAAATACCGGATGGAAAGAGTCATCCACCAAGTGGATGGAGGCACACTCTTGTTCTTCTTAGGCATATTGTTGGCAGTCGATGTCTTACGATACACCGGAATGCTAAACACATTCTCTGAATGGTTAGACGTTAATGTCGGGAACGTATATGCCGTCAATCTGCTGATTGGTGGACTATCGTCCATCGTAGATAATGTACCCCTTGTTGCTGGGGCAATTGGCATGTATCCGGTTGCAACGGAAGAGGTCATTTTACACAGTGCAGACGCAGCCTATATGATGAACTTCATGCAAGATGGAACGTTTTGGCAATTCCTTGCCTATTGTGCCGGTGTGGGAGGCAGCATGCTTATTATCGGTTCCGCAGCCGGTGTAGTAGTCATGGGACTTCAAAAGATCAATTTCCTCTGGTATCTGAAACATATCAGCCGATTGGCAGCAGCCGGATATTTGTCCGGAGCCATAGTATTCATCCTGCAAAGCTTACTATTGAGCAGCATTTAAACAGCATTAAAATAGTATTTAAATAGTATTTAAACAGTATTAAAATAACATTTAGTAATAAAATACACAATGAGTTTTTATCCAAATTATTCAAAAAAGACAGTGCCGAAACAAACAAAGAAGAAGTGAAAGGTTCGGTTGAAGAATTTGTTTCACTGGTTCGTGTTTACTACCAGGCTTCAATGGCAGTCAATTTAGGTATTACCAATTTGAATATTTTGCCGGATATGGCACTATTCAAACGTATGCTCAAAATACCTACACAAAACAACAAATTAGGCGTAGCTGAAAAGTCCCGCGTCCGCAAAGTCTTAATGCAAGATTACAATTTAGGAGAAGCATTCTTCAAAGAAATCGACGCTTCCGTAAAAAGATGTTGCAAAAACCAGAATGATATCAAATCCTATTTCTTCAAATTCCAAGGATTTTGCAATGACTTGTTCAGTTTGTTGGGGAACTTGATGCAATGGAAATTCCGTATAGCTTTATTGTTAAAGAAGTTACTATACGGACAGACTGCTAAAACAGTCCACGAAATCATGACACGTTCTGAATGGAGCGATGTCAGCTTACAGAAAGCAACATGGAGCGTCCGCAAGTATGCAGAAACTTTAGGCTATTCCGAGCAGTGGATTACCGATTTCGTCTACAATGTTGTACTTTGGCTCGTGAAGACCAAAAGGCGCAAGCAAAGAAAAAGAAAGATGAATAAGAACCAGGTGGAAGCGCACCCTTTAGGATTCTTTCTGCCTCCAAACACACAGTTGTTGATGCTGGGGAGTTTTCCTCCCCCGCAACAACGGTGGTCTATGAATTTCTATTACCCGAACATACAAAATGACATGTGGCGCATCCTTGGATACCTTTTTTACTCCGACAAAGAGTATTTCCTTGAAGCTCCACGGAAATTCAGCGAAGAGAAATGCAAGGCTTTTGCAGAGAGATAGGATTAGGGATTGGAGACACGGGCATGGAGGTGATACGCCAGAAAGGAAATGCTTCTGATAAGTTTTTAGAAATCGTCACTCCTATCGATTTGAAGAAGGTATTGGAACAAATCCCTTTATGCAAAGCAATTGTCGTTACCGGGCAAAAAGCCATGGACACCTTGCTAAGCGTTCTATCACAATTCACAACCGTGACAGAACCATCTGTCGGAGATTCCGTATCATTCCAACTATTTGGGAAAGAGATGCTATTGTTTCGTATGCCCTCCTCTTCCAGGGCTTATCCCAAGCCTTTGACAGAGAAAGCCGTTATCTACCGCAAAATGTTTGAGTCTTTGGGCATGATTGCCAAAGAAGAAGATTTTGGCGAAAAAACATAAATTAATTGGAGGAAACACTTGCAGGTTTAAAAATAAGTAGTACCTTTGCAACCGTAATTGAGAACGGCAATAACGTTACCAGTTACAAAGATAGAATCGGGATGTAGCACAGTTGGCTAGCGCGCCACGTTCGGGACGTGGAGGTCGGAAGTTCGAGTCTTCTCATCCCGACTTTGAAAGAGGTGAAAACTCGCAAGGGTTTCCACCTTTTCTTTTTTATATAACTACGGCTATTTGGGCTAATTACATGAGAGACTCCAAAGTACATCATTTCCAATCGGTTATTTCCGGCATTCCATTGCCGGAGAAATTCACATATCCCTTTTGTTACAAACCACATCCGCTGTGCTTATTGGCAACAAAAGAGCTACAACTTTATCTATCCAACCGGACAGAGTGGAAAGAGGAACTACAATCGGGGAAAATGTTTGGCGTACTCGTTGTTAAAGACGGGCAGGGGAACATTGGATTCTTGGCAGCCTTTTCCGGCAACCTTTCCCATTCCAATCAACACGAGTATTTTGTCCCTCCTGTATACGACCTGCTTCAACCTGATGGCTTTTTTAAAAAAGAAGAGGTTCAAATAACTGCCATCAATCAAAAGATTAAAGAATACAGCGAATCCGAAGCTTTTACCGCTCTGAAAAATGAATTGGATCAAAACGAAACTGCTTTTGCAAAGGAGCGCAATTCATTCAAAGCTCAAATGCAAATAGCCAAAGAGCGTCGCGAAGAAAAACGCCGCACGGAGCTGACAGAAGAGGAGAAAGAGGCATTGATCAAAGAAAGCCAATTCCAAAAAGCGGAATACAAACGGTTGGAGAAATCTTGGAAGGAACGTTTGGCTGTTTTGGAAGCCCAATGGAAAGAAGCCCAACTTAAAATAGAGAACTGGAAACACGAGAGGAAAATGCGTTCGGCTGCTCTTCAATTGAAACTGTTCCAACAGTTCAGGATGCTGAACGGCTTGGGAGATGTGAAAGACTTATGCGAACTATTCTTAGACACTCCGCAGGGAATTCCTCCTGCTGGAGCAGGAGAATGCGCAGCTCCCAAACTATTACAATATGCTTTCCTGAAACACTCCAGCCCATCTGCATGGCTGAATTTTGGTGGGGCGACTCTCCTAAAAACGAAGTCCGCCATCATGGATGTTTTTACCCAGCTTGCCAAGGGAAATGTGGTCCTATTTTGCGGTTCATGTTAAAAGGACTGGACGTGGAAGAGAATCCTATGGCTCAAGAAGAGTTTGCAGAAAAGGATTTAGCAATCTGCTACGAGGATGAATACTTGCTGGTTGTCAACAAGCCTGCGGGAATGCTTTCCGTACCAGGAAAAGAGAAAAGATTATCCGTGTATGAGATTATCCGTAAACGATATCCCAATGCGACGGGTCCTCTTATCGTCCACCGATTAGACATGGCGACTTCGGGATTATTGTTAATTGCCAAAGCAAAGAAATCCACCAAGAGCTACAGGAGCAGTTCAGACTTCGAACCGTAAAGAAAAAGTACATCGCCTGGCTGGACGGAACGGTGGAAAGCTTGTCCGGAACCATATCATTACCGCTATCGCCTGATTACCTCAATCGCCCTTGCCAAAAAGTGGACGAAATCAACGGGAAACAGGCAACAACCGACTATAAAGTGCTAAGTCGGGAAAATGGCAGGACATGGATTGTTTTTTATCCACAAACCGGAAGGACGCATCAGTTAAGATTACATGCGGCACACATATCCGGACTAAATGCTCCTATTGTTGGTGATGAACTATATGGGAAACCGGCGGAGAGGTTATATCTTCATGCTGAAGAAATTGAGTTTACTCATCCCGTTAGTAAAAAAAGAATACGGATAGAAAAAGAAACTATAAAAATAGACTCCTAAGCAATTACATTTTCATAACTGCTACAAAGAAAGCATTTTCAGAATACGACAAATACAAAAAAATGAACTTATATTTGTCGGCTGAAAAGAAAAAAGACTTTTTTATAGATGTAAATGCAGCGAATTGCCTTGAATATACATCATATGAATAGTCAACGTTTCTTGTAGAGAAATAGGACATTGGACTAAAAGATGGACGAACAACAACTTATAGAAGGTTGCATTAATAGGAATAGGTTAGCACAGCGAGAATTATATGAACATTATTCTCGCCGTATGTTAGCAGTTTGTCTACGCTATGTCAATGACATGGAAACGGCAAAAGACCTGTTGCAAGATGGCTTCGTGAAAGTCTTCACTTCTCTTGACAGCTATTCCGGCATAGGATCTTTCGAAGGTTGGATGCGTAAGATTTTCGTCAATTGTGCATTGGAGTATTTACGCAAATCCGATGTGTTGCGGGAATCATCTGGTTTGGATAATTTGCCAGAACTCTCCCAACCGGACAGTTCAGTCATTTCCAACATGTCCGCTGCTGAGTTGATGAATATAATCAAGCAGCTGCCAGCAGGTTTCCGAACGGTGTTCAACCTGTTTGCTATCGAAGGATATTCACACAAAGAGATTGGAGATATGTTGGGAATTACAGAAAGCACCTCTCGTTCTCAATATACAAGGGCACGACAATTGTTACAAAGCAAATAGCGAACTTATATAATTAAGGATGAAAAAGGATAGAGACACGATAGATGATATGTTGCACTCAAAGCTGTATGACTTTGAAGTGGAGACTGTGCCTGGAGATTGGGAAGCTATCGAAAAGCGTTTGCCCCATCCCTCTATTCAGCCCGTCCATAGGAATTGGTATTACTGGGCTGCAGCGGCAGTCGCTGCCATTGCTATTGTATCGTCCGGATTATTATGGTATGGAACGCAAGATCCTCAAGAGGCTTTTGACCAAAAAGAGCTGTTTGTCCAGGAAAAACAGGACAACCAACCTGCCGTTCCACAAGACAACGGAACGATTACCAAAGAAAAAGAGCTATTAGCAGAAGTGACATTCGAGCGACCAGTTCCAAAGAAAGCTGTCTTTTCCGCAAAAAGGGAAGAACCTAAAATGACCTTGTCTGAAGAGAAGTCCGACATTGAAAACTTCGCAATTGTTGACGACTCTGTAAACGAAAGCCAGAGACATGAGGCTGACTTATATTCATCTTCCAAAGAGGCGAATCTTCAAGACAACAAAATCCAAGAAAGGAAAGAGACTGCGCCCGTAAAAACGGAACAACATAACAACCGGAAATGGGGCTTGGGAATGGGAGTCGGGAATTTGTCTGCCGCAAGTAACAACGGTGGATTATTCGGTTCTTCCTTTTCTGACGCTATGCCAGCCACACCAACCCTTTTAAGTGGCAACGCCTCCTTTTTAAAGACGGAAGCAATTAAGGAACCGGTTAAAAAGAACATCAAACATAAAACACCTTTGACTTTCGGAATAGGCGCAAGCTACAAGTTAGCCGATAGATGGTCATTGCAATCCGGACTTCTCTACTCCTACATGGTTTCCGAATGGGAAACAAATGAAATGGTAAGAACGGAGAACAAACAAAAATTGCACTTCATCGGAATACCTGTCTCGGTTGCCTATCAATTGGCGGAATGGAAACAGATACATTTTTATTTGTCCGCAGGCGGGAAAATTGAAGTAGGTGTTGGCGGACAACTCCGGACGGATATTTACTCCGCAACAAACGAGAAACTAAAAACATTTGCAGAAAAAGAACGAATGAAAGAGCCGTACTTTTCTGTCAATGGACGCATAGGCGCAAGCTATCCGCTCCTACGATTCTTAAGTGCTTATGCCGAAGTAGGAGCCGATTATTATTTCGACAACGGGAGCAAAATTGAAACGTACCACTCGGACAAACCGCTTAACTTCGGTTTGCAATTAGGATTACGTTTGGATTATAAGCAACAAAAACAAATAATTATATTAAAACGATGAAGAAACTTAGTTATTATTTAACAGCAGCCTTCTCAGCTGTAACACTTTTGACGTCTTGTTTGGGTGAAAGCACCAATGTAACTGATATTACAATCAGCGGTATCGTATTTTCAAACCCGGCAGCAGGTTTAAAAACAATGATAGATGCAGGATCTGCATACGTCTATGTCCCGAACTTATTGCAGGTAGGAAATTATCCTGAAAACACCTGTTTAGGCGCAAACATCCATATCGATTACAATTCAGCAGAAAATGCCAATTGGGGAACTTCTGGTTATTTGACCGCTACTTTGAACAGTGATCCCCAAGTTTTCTCTCAATGGCGCGCCACTCCTATAACATCCGCTGCTGATACAACAGGAATGATAGAAAATGAAATCCCATTGACATTCGCCTTCCAGCAAAGTGCCTTTTCCAATTATGTACGTGGTTGGATGATTTTTGCTTCCGGAGCAAAAATTGGAAGCAAACAGAATGTAGAATGGACAATGAAGTATCCGCAAGAACTCAAAGTCGAAGAACTTAACGGAAAACGTTGCTATAATTTCTACATCAGAGCTACTGCATCAGGAGACAACACCGGAGCCTCTGGTCAATCTGTTATCAATGGTTGGTATGTTAAGACTGCATTGGACAGAATCGATGCTACAGAAAAAGCAGCCGGTAATCAGTCTTATTATTTGAAATTCAATTACGTCACTTCCATCGATGCAAACACAAACAAATTAACATGGAAGTCTGATTTAGCCCAAATGGCTGTATCATCAAATACGAATAACAAACAATAAATCATACAAAAAGGGGCTGTGTCAAAATGTTTTAGGACGCAGTCCCTTTTTTGTGGACAAACACGGTTAAAATATCTTTCACTTCATCCAAAATCAGGCAATGCAAAGATTCATGATATTGCTTGCCAATTAGATTTGAAATTCTTGTTCTTTGAGTAACGAAGTAAGGGAATAGTGATACTATTTGAATACAAAGTTTAGAACCTCCTGACTACAAATTAAAGAGGCTTTTTCTTGCAGCATATCTATATATTGTCGTATCTTTGGGGATAATTTAATCCAAATAGTATGAAAAACATATTTCTATTTATAATATTGTGTATGTTTTGTGCTTGTACTCCATCACAAAACGAACCGAAAATCAAACTGATATTTGATACAGACATGGCTCCGGATTACGATGACGTAGGAGCTTTGGCTATATTACACGCATTAGCAGATTCCGGGGAAGTTTCTATCCTTGCAACTGTTTCGTCCAACAAATGCGAAACTGCCGTTCCTTGCATAGATGTTATCAACACCTACTTTGGCAGACCGGATATTCCTATTGGAGCTGTACGTGGAGACGACGCCCCTGACCAGTCTACTTGGCATAGCGGAATGAGGTGGACGGATGAATTGCCCAAGCAATTCCCGCACTCAATCAAAAAGACATCCGATAGTGAAGATGCGTTGAAGATTTACCGGAAAATATTAAGTGAACAACCAGATAACAGCGTTACAATCGTAAGCATCGGGTTCTTTACCAACTTACAGAACTTGCTGCTTTCACAAGGAGATGAATACTCTCCGCTATCCGGGAAAGAGTTGGTACACAAAAAGGTAAAACAATTGGTCTCAATGGCAGGGCAATTCCCTTCAGGCAAGGAATTCAATGTATATATCGACCCGAAAGCATCTCAATTTATCGTGAATGAATGGCCTACACCCATCCTTTTAAGCGGTTTTGAAATAGGAGAAGCTGTCTTAACGGGAAAACGATTAGTTGAAAGCGACATACAAAACAACCCAATCATAGAAACTTTCCGAATGTGCTTGGCTCAAGACAATCCTGAAGGGAGAGAAAGCTGGGACGAGACAGCTGTACTAGCCGCAGTGCGTGGGGAAGCCAACTATTTTGATTCCGTACAAGGGCGCATGATTGTTGCAGACGATGGCAGCAATAGTTGGGAGAATGACCCTAACGGTCCCCATGCCTATTTAACCTTTAAGATGCCAGTGGAGCAACTGACTGCGGAAATAGAGCACCTCATGATGCACCAGCCGATGAAAAAGTAAAAATCTAATTAGAACATTATAAATATAATCAATCTAACAAATGAAGAAAATCGTAATACTCTCGCTACTAATCGCAACAGCTTCAAGCGGAATAGCACAACAAACAACAGAGAAATTCCCTTTGGGGCAATACGAAGAGTTGAAAGATACGAAACCGCATGACGGAGCGGAAGTTTGGAATAAGATACAAGCCCCTACCCTATTAAGTTGGGGAACAACAGATATTCGATATAAAAAGCTGGATGTTCCAAACATTAAAAAAAGCGTTTCATCTTTCCAAATGAAGGCATGGAAAGGCGAGCGGGTGAATGCCCAAGCTGTCTTGTGGACAAACAGACTTGAAGGGAGTTAAGGTTGAAGTTGGAGAACTGAAAAATGGTTCGGCTGTAATCCCAGCCTCAGCTATCCAAACCAACTTTGTACGGTATGTCATGACTGATGAATTGAACAAAGACCGTAAAGGTGGATGTGGTAACCGTGAGAACAAAGCTGAATGGGATTCATCCATTGTTGCTGATGCATTGGATATTGTAAAAATACAAGATATCAAAGCAAATACCACCCAGCCGATTTGGTTGAACGTGTGGGTTCCTGCGGACGCTAAATCCGGGAAGTACAAAGGGACACTTAAGATATCAGGCGAAGGCATGAAAGATATGACCCTTCAATATGACATCCAAGTATCCAACAGGGTATTGCCGGAGCCACAGCAATGGAAGTTTAACTTGGACTTATGGCAGAATCCTTATTCCGTAGCTCGATACTATCAAGTTCCGCTTTGGAGCAAGGCTCATTTCGATGCTATGCGCCCTATCATGAAAATGCTTGCCAATGCCGGACAGTATGCCATCACGACCAGCATCATGCACAAACCTTGGAATGGTCAGACAGAAGACCACTATGATAGCATGGTGACACGCATCAAGAAAATTGATGGAACTTGGGAATACGATTATGCCGTATTTGACAAATGGGTAGAATTCATGATGAATGAGATAGGCATCAATCGCCTTATCAGTTGCTATACCATGATTCCATGGGATTTGTCATTTGATTATTATGACGAAGCGACTAACCGTGTTTGTTCATCAAGACGAAACCGGGAGATAAAGAGTATGCCGAATATTGGGGAACTTTCCTTAAGGACTTCTCCAAACACTTGAGGAAAAAGGGCTGGTTTGAAAAAACTGCGATTTCCATGGATGAACGTCCGATGGAAGCCATGCGCGAAGCTATCAAAGTTATCAAACAGGCAGACCCGGAATTCAAGATAACATTAGCAGGCAACTATCATCCGGAAATCCAGCAGGATTTATACTATTTAAGTATACCATACGGAAACCTGTTCCCGGAAGATGTCAAGAAAGAACGAGAGAAAAAAGGACAAATCAGTACTGTTTACACTTGCTGTGCCGAAGCATTCCCTAATACTTTCACCTTCTCCGAACCGGCAGAAGCAGCATGGACTACGCTACATGCAGTGGCAGGAGGATACGATGGATACCTTCGTTGGGCGGTAAACAGCTGGACTTTGAATCCTTTGCGTGATTCACGCTTCCGCACTTGGGCTGCCGGAGATACCTACAGCATCTACCCTGGTCCAAGAAGCAGTATCCGTTTTGAAAGGTTTATAGAAGGTCTTCAAGACTGCGAAAAGATACATGTCCTCCGTGAAGAGCTACAATCGAAAGGGAATAAAGCCAAATTGGATAAATTGAACAAGCTGATTTCACGCTTCACTCCGGAAGGATTGTCAGAGACACAGCAAGACCCTTCAGACATGGTTCGAGAAATACATAGCCTATTAAACAACATGTAAGCAGGTAAGTGAGAATAAACAATAATTGTATCAATTTAAAATACTAAAGTCATGAAAAAATTTTTAGTGGTAGCATTGTCTGCATTCCTTCTGACTGCATGCGAAAGTAAAGATTCGTACATGAATGATTTCGAAAGCTTCATTGAAAAAGTCCAAGAGAAATCAGATTCATTTACAGAAAGTGACTGGAAGAAAGCAGATGACCAGTTTTCTAAGTTCACAGGAAGCAGCTACGAAAAATATGCAGCTGAATTGTCCAACGAAGAGAAACTACAAATAGCGAAATTCCAAACCATTTATGCCGCATCCAAAGCGAAGTCCGGCATGAAGAGTTTTGGAGAAGGATTGAAAGATGCTGCTAAAAAAGCAAAAGAGGCATTGGATCTTGATGATTAATCATTAACAATCCAGATAAGGCAAAACGTTTTCACACAGTCTAAGCAGGAGAAAATATATGTTCTATCCAATTTTATGAGAATGCTCATAAAAACTTAGTAAAAACGTTTTGTTTTTGGTAGTAAAACCCTACCTTTGCAGTGAGATAAACTAAAAAGGAAATATTAATGGTAGGGAGTTTGGCAAGCGCATTACTAATACTATCATTTTCGGCTTATCTGTCGAAACAGCTTGTTAGTTTCTATTCACAATATAGAAAACGTTGGCAATTTGTTTTATTGCCAGCGTTTTTTTTTAAATGTCTCAAAAATATATAAATAGATAAATTATAATATTATGTCAAAAATCAACGTCAAGAAAGTGTTAGTCCTTGGTTCCGGCGCATTAAAGATCGGACAGGCTGGCGAGTTTGACTATTCGGGTTCCCAAGCATTAAAGGCATTACGAGAAGAAGGCATTCGCACAGTGTTGATAAATCCAAACATCGCAACTATCCAAACTTCGGATGGCGTGGCTGATGAGGTGTACTTTTTGCCAATAACTCCTTTCTTTGTAGAAGAAGTTATCAAAAAAGAAAAACCAGATGGAATCTTATTAGCATTCGGTGGACAAACTGCCTTGAACTGCGGAACGGAACTATATACCAATGGAACATTGGCTCGCTACGGTGTCAAGGTTTTAGGAACTTCTGTAGAGGCAATCATGTACACGGAAGACCGTGACTTATTTGTCCGCAAACTGACAGAAATAGATGTTAAAACTCCAGTAAGCCAAGCAGTCGAAAACATGGACGATGCTTTAACTGCTGCGAATCGTATTGGATTCCCTGTCATGATTCGTTCTGCTTACGCATTGGGCGGAATGGGAAGCGGCATCTGCAAATGAAGCTGAGTTAAAAGAATTGGCGGAAAGCGCATTCGCTTATGCTCCCCAAATCTTGGTTGAAGAATCGTTGAAAGGATGGAAAGAAATCGAGTTTGAAGTCATCCGTGATAAAAACGACCACTGCTTCACAGTTGTAAGCATGGAGAACGTTGACCCATTAGGAGTCCATACAGGTGAAAGTATTGTAGTTGCCCCGACTTGTTCTTTGACAGAAAAAGAATTGGCATGGCTCCAAGAGATTTCTATCAAAACCATTCGCCACTTAGGAATTGTTGGAGAATGTAACATTCAGTATGCGTTCAACTCCGAAACATTCGACTATCGTGTCATTGAAGTGAACGCACGTTTGAGCCGTTCTTCCGCTTTGGCATCCAAAGCATCAGGATATCCATTGGCATTTGTCGCAGCTAAACTGGCATTGGGATATGGCTTGGATGAAATCGGTGAAATGGGCACTCCGAACTCTGCATACAAAGCTCCAGAGGTAGATTATATGATTGTAAAGATTCCGCGTTGGGATTTGACAAAGTTTGTTGGCGTAAGCAGACAAATCGGTTCCAGCATGAAGTCTGTCGGAGAAATCATGTCTATCGGTAAGAGTTTGAGGAAATCATACAAAAAGGATTGCGTATGATTGGTCAAGGGATGCACGGCTTTGTCGGCAACAATGGCGTAGAGTTTAAAAACTTGGATGAGGAGCTTGCAAACCCTACAGACTTACGTATTTTCGCCGTGGCACAAGCTCTGGAAAAAGGATATACGATTGACCGCATATACGAACTAAGCAAAATCAATCCTTGGTTCCTGAGCAGATTGAAAAACATTGTTGATTACACTAAGGTTCTCTCACAATACAATAAGATAGAAGATCTTCCTGAAGATGTATTGCGTGAAGCAAAACGCTTAGGTTTCTCTGACTTCCAAATCGCCCGCTACGTGGAGAATCCTCAAGGGAACATGGAAAAAGAAAATGTACGCGTCCGCAATTTACGTAAAAAGTTAGGCGTTTTACCAAGTGTCAAACGTATTAACACCGTTGCTTCCGAGAATCCAGATTTGACTAATTATTTATATCTTACATACGATGGTTCAGACCATGATATTCCATATTACCCAACAGATAAGAATGTCATCATATTGGGTTCTGGAGCTTATCGTATCGGTTCTTCTGTGGAATTTGACTGGTGTTCTGTCAATACAGCTCAAACAGCTCGTAAATTAGGATACAGAGCCATCATGATTAACTACAACCCGGAAACCGTATCTACCGATTATGACATGTGCGACCGGCTCTATTTCGATGAGCTCTCATTTGAGCGCGTCTTGGACATCATCGATTTGGAAATGCCGAAGGGAGTAGTCGTTTCTGTAGGTGGTCAAATACCAAACAATTTGGCGATGAAACTACACCGCCAGCATGTACCTATTTTAGGAACATCTCCTCTTTCAATCGACCGTGCAGAAAACCGTCACAAATTCTCAGCGATGCTTGACACCTTAGGCATAGACCAACCCCGTTGGGCTGAGCTTACAAGTATGGAAGAAATTGATGAGTTTATCGCTAACGTAGGATTCCCAATCTTGATTCGTCCATCTTATGTCCTTTCAGGAGCAGCCATGAATGTCTGCCATACCAAAGAACAAATGATTGAATTCTTAGGATTAGCTGCCAAGGTTTCCAAAGAATATCCTGTTGTCGTTTCTGAGTTCCTACAAGGTGCAAAGGAAATCGAGTTTGACGCAGTTGCTAAAAACGGGGACGTGGTTGAATATGCGATTTCTGAACACATCGAATTTGCAGGTGTTCACTCAGGAGACGCAACATTGGTATTCCCGGCTCAAAAGATTTATTTTGAAACTGCCCGCCGAATCAAGAAAGTAGCAAAAACGATAGCAAAGGAATTGAATATTAGCGGTCCGTTCAATATCCAATTCTTGGCAAAGAATAATTATGTAAAGGTAATTGAATGTAACTTGCGTGCATCCCGAAGCTTCCCATTCGTGTCAAAAGTATTGAAACGCAATTTGATCGAAACAGCTTCCCGCATCATGTTAGACGCAGATTACACGAAACCAGACAAAAGCGCATTTGATATCGACTGGATTGGTGTCAAGGCTTCCCAATTCTCATTCGCACGTTTACACAATGCAGACCCCGTATTAGGCGTTGACATGAGCTCTACCGGTGAAGTTGGTTGCTTAGGTGATGATTTCAATGAAGCTTTGCTCTCTGCCATGGTAGCTGTCGGAAATAGAATACCGCGCAAAAACATATTGGTATCATCTGGAGAAGCTAAGAGCAAAGTTGAGTTGCTTGATCCGTGTAGAATGTTAGATGCGAAAGGATATCAGATTTATGGTACTGCAGGTACAGCTAAGTTCTTAAATGAAAACGGCATCAAGGCCACTGCCGTATCTTGGCCAGACGAAGAAGGGGATTTGGATATCATGAAGATGTTCAGCGAACATATCTTTGAATTGGTTGTAAATATTCCAAAGGATCACAGCAAACGAGAACTGACAAATGGTTACAAGATACGTCGTGCGGCTATTGACCACAACATACCTTTAATCACAAATGCTCGCCTTGCAAGCGCATTTATCAATGCTTTCTGCTCTATGAAAGAAAGCGATATTCAGATAAAGAGTTGGCAAGAGTATAAATAAACATTAAGGTTTTTGATAATTAGGGGAAATTATTCCCCTAATTATCAAATCTTACTATCTTTGCTACATGAATACATTAAATAGATTTCTGGTACTATTCATTCTTATTCTTGTGGCAAGTTTGCCCTCCAAAATAAAAGGACAGAACGGGAAAGATAATCTTTCTCTTTTTGTCCAAAATTTTTCTGTCAAAGAATATAACAGCAGCTGTCAGAATTGGGATTTACATGTTTCTCCAGACGGCAATCTATATGTTGCTAACAACTCAGGACTTTTAGAATTTGACGGAAACACATGGCATTTGCATAAAACGCCCCAAGAAGAATCCATATATGAAGTAGGACAAAGAAACGATACTATTTTTACCGTTTGCGAGCAAACCAAAGGATTTTGGCTTTACGATTCAAACAATGTGTTTTCATACCAAACGCTCTCTGATTCATACCCGATACCTGACATATCGAATTCCGAACATAAGATACCCTTTCCAATTCCAGAAGAAATCAACAAATATAAGCCCAGCGTGTATGTACGACTTATTAAATATGATGTGGTAGGCACACAAAAAGGCGGATTGTTTTTTTTAGATAAATCAGGCAACATCCTTCAACATCTGACTACGCATAATCAAATAATTGACAATTGCGTACATGCAATGTGCGTACAAGATGAGACCCGAATATGGGTAGCATTTGACAACGGTATTTCTCAAATTGACATCAACCCTCCTATCTACATTATAGGGAAAAGAAGCGAAATTGGCAAAATTGAAAATGCGGGTATGAAAGGGAATGTTATCTATATTCAAACCAATATGGGTTATTTCAAAAGAACTCTTTGCTCTGACCAACCTTTCACAAGCATAGAAGAAAATGAAGCATCCCAATATATGAATGAGAAAGTAGCTTCCCTTTCGTTTATGCCAGAGAAAGTATTTTCAGACATGGAGGTGATAAGCCACTTTAAAAATGCCCGGTTCATTTATCCTGCTCATGACGGCATGTACTGGTTGCTTTACAAGAATGAAGCGGGGCTTGTTCAAGAAGAGAATCGTCAAACTGTTTTAAAATGCAGGTTGCTATTCGATAATTATAACTTTGACTTGACTACACATGGTCCTCACTTCTTTACTCTTAATGATTCACTGTATGCCGTTTCAACTATGCAGGGCGTTTTATTAGTAAACATACAGCAATTACTTGGAGGATCGAGACATCTGACCATGCCCAAATTCAGAAATCGAATATAGCGATAAAGATGGAACTCATCTTATACAACCCAATACGACTAAAATTACACTTCCCCACAACGCACAACAGATTAATTTTTTCATCGGCACTACTGTTTTCACGCCTATCCACAAAATTTCATATAAACTGGAAGGTACAAGGGATGAATGGAGCGATTGGGAAGAGTCTGGCAAAATTTCATTTTCCTATCTGCCGGAAGGGAAATATACGCTTAGGATACGTAAATATGTTTGCCAAGGAACATTCCCTGAAATGACATTAACCATAGAGGTGCATCCTGCATGGTATAACTCTATTTGGGCATACATTCTATACATAACGTTAATCATTGTTTTCGTTCAAATAACTTTAAAACACAATTTGAAGCATCTTAAAAAAGAAGAAAGAAAACTGAAAGAAGAGAATGAACAAGCGAAAAAGCGCCAATTGGAATTGGAGCGCAATATAGCATTGGAAAACGAACTTGAACTAAAAAACAATGAACTGATGTTACAAACTTCTGCCTTAGTCAGACGTAACCAATCCATACAAGCAATCTTGGAAGAGTATGAGAAGCAAAAGGAAGAATTAGGAGACAGATATCCCAATAAGTTATACAAGAAGTTGCATCAGCAAATCGAGAATGCCCTTGATGACAAAGAAGAATGGTTGCTATTCGAAAACTATTTCAAGAATGCCCACCAACACTTCATGGAGAAACTACAACAGAAATATCCAGATTTGACTACTGGAGACTTACGTATTTGCTGCCTGCTCCGCATGAACTTATCCACGAAAGAGATTGCTTCTCTACTCAACATTTCAGTAAGAGCTGTCGAGCTCCGCAGATACCGGCTGCGTAAACGTCTCGACTTGAACAACGATATAAATTTAGTGGAATTTCTATTGAATTTCTAAAGTGCATAGCAATATGCTTAGGCTTTTTCTTCCTCTCAATCATACACACTACTATTATATATTAGTTTATATTTCTATAAAACATAAACTAATAATACGCTGATAAATAAGCAATAAAGCACCAATAATATATAGATGAGAAACTAATGAAGCATACATCAAATTAAAATTTACAAATAGTGAAAGCCATGTTGTATGCGAATAATTGTCTTAAATCAAAAATATAAATTTCTTTGCATTGTAAAGAAAAACTGATAACAATGAAGAGCACGACTGATATGGACAAATCGTTATGGAAGCAGCTTGAAGCTTTTGAGAAGAAAGGAATAGACAGACGTCGATTCTTCAAAATAATGGCAGCAGCTGGTGTTTTTGCTGGGCTGAACAATCAAAAAGTAAAAGCTTCATCATGCAAAGCAAAAGGTAAAATTGTTATTATCGGAGGAGGAGCAGCTGGCATCAGCATCGCATCTCGTCTTAAACATGAGTTAGAAGAGCCTAACATTACCATAATAGATCCAAGCGACCGTCAGTATTATCAGCCAGGCTTCACCCTTATAGCATCCGGTATTTATAAGCCGGAAGAGGTTTGGAAAAGACAAGAAGACTGCATTCCTTCAGGAGTTAAATGGATAAAGGATTCCGTAACGGCAGTAGATCCTATATGGAATAATGTCGTGACAACAAGTAATGGGAAAATATCTTATGACTTCTTAGTCTTGGTTCCAGGTATCCAGATTAACTGGAACGAAATAGAGGGATTCGATTATAATCAGTTGGGCAAAGGAAACGCTCATTGCATTTATGATTTCAAGGGGGCTCAAATGACATGGAAAGCCATGAAGGAGTTTACCGAAAAAGGAGGGAAAGGTGTTTACACAGATACTTATACCAAACATAAATGTGGAGGTGCGCCTAAAAAGATTTGCTTGCTAACAGCAGATTATGCCCGAAAACATGATCATAGGGAGCAGTTAAGCCTTACATATTATACAGCAGAAAAGGATTTGTATGATGTAAAGTATTTTACGCCCCGATTGAAAGAAATATACAAAGAACGAAATGTTCCTATTGAGCTGAATACACGAGTAAAGGGCATCGATACAGAGAAAAAGCAAGTTTACTTCGAACGTATCGAAAAGAATGGTGAAGAAAAGATTGTAACACCATTTGTGGAAGATTACGACTTCCTTCACTTTACACCACCTATGTCCGCTCCAAACTTCGTAAAAGAGGCTGGACTTGGATTCAAAGAAGGCAAATTAGCTGCCGGTGGTTGGGTAGAAGTTGACAAAGAGACATTCGTTCACAAAACATATAGCAATATTATCTCTTTTGGAGATGCTGCAGGATTACCGACCAGCAAAACTTCAGCAGCGATAAGGATGCAAGTTCCTATAGCGACAAAGAACCTGATTGCCTTGATGGAAGGTAAAGAACCATCAAACAAGTATGACGGTTACGCAGCTTGCCCGATTATAACAGATTACGGCCATGTGTTATTATGTGAATTTGATTATGACAAAGAGCCGAAAATCTCGTTTCCTTTCTCCATGTTGGACATGTCAAAGGAACAATGGGCTGCTTGGATACTGAAAGTATATATTCTGAAACCTCTCTATTTCTATGGGATGTTGAAAGGATATGCATAAATATAAAAATCACACACTCCCTATATTAATGCTAAAAACTAAGACACAGATGATCAAAAGCCTATCCATAACGGATAGGCTTTTTTGTTAGTACCAATTCTACAACATTCTTATTATTTCTTCAACTCCTTCTTCAAATCTTCCCAAATAGAAGAAACGATGTATTTGACGGACAACCATCCGGCAGAAACAAACAGAGTAAAGGCTATGATTCCAATAGCTGCAAACAATTTACGTGGCGCAACTGGAGCCGTCTTGGTATAAGGCACATCCAAAATACGTGCTCGCTCTTTACCTTGTCCTATTGTCAATTCGATATCTTCCTTCTTTTGCAAAAGAACCAAATAAACGCCTTGGTAAATTTCTTGTT
The DNA here is from genome assembly GCA_022009975.1 of Phocaeicola vulgatus. GTDB lineage: Bacteria > Bacteroidota > Bacteroidia > Bacteroidales > Tannerellaceae > Parabacteroides. The sequence continues at coordinate 2,377,862 of CP091733.1, forward strand.
GTCTCTTTAAATCAACATAGATACGTTCCTGCTGGGGAATGCCACTGATTTTGTTCATCAATTGCCTTTCTTTGTCTTTCAAATCCCTTTTAGTCATTGCCAGGCTTTCCTGTGCATTGTCAATCATTTTATACACGCTTTCACGCATCCTGTCGGCTTGTACAGACAATGTCGTCACCATCGGGTTCTTCTCGCTTGAGTTACGGATGACACGCTCTCGCTCAATCAATATCTGATTGTATGATGTCAAATCGCCCGATTCCCCTCCTGCCGGAGAATAGAGAGAAGGAACTAATTTGTACTTATTCTGAGGGTCATGTACAAAGTCATTCATCAACTGAATCAAGTGGGATTGCGATTCCAACTCTATCAGCTTGGTTTGTATCTCTTGCATGGCAGCCGCATACATCTGTACGTCATACTCCACCATCGTAATCTTATTCTTGTTCTTATAAGATTCTATCGCCTCTTCTGATTTTGCCAACTCGCCCAACACTGCTTCCAAACGGGAATTAATGAACGAGAGAGTTTTGTCTGCCAATCTTTTTTTATAATTCTCTGCCTGTTCGTTATAACAAAGAATCAGTGTGGAAAGCATATCTTTTGCGCGCTGTTTTTCATAATCCTGGCAAGAAATCTGCAACACATTGGAAGATTTGGAATAATCCTCAATATGGAACTCTTCCACAAGTCCCTCTGCTACACTCGTCGGTGATTGTATTTTCGTTTCCAGTTCAAACTCGCTGTTTGCTGCTTCCGGCATGGCATATTCAATCTTCAAATCGTAAGGTCCCACCTTTATCGTAGCAGGAAGGGATTCCAAATCGTATGCGCTTTTCTTTTTCTTGAATTTGGAAATCTTTAACTTGGCATCAACATGGACTTTCCCGGTACTGTGATGATGAATATCCAACTCCATGGTATGTTCCATTGAAGCCAATGTTGCGGAATCGGCAGAAATCTTCAATGGGACATCTTTATACATACGATAACCAAATGTATAAGGTTCCATATAATCCACATAAAGTCCTAACCTCTCGACCATATCACGGAACAATTGGTTAGAAGTGATGGTCACAAACTCATCGTCCAGATTGATGGCGGAGTTAGAGCTACCGCCCAAGCCAAACGATTTCATCAATCCCGCAGCTTCACCCAATCCGAAACTTCCGGAAGAAAAAGTATCTTTATCATCTTGCACCAAGATTTGAGCAGTAGTTTCAAAGGTGGTCGGATAAATAACAAGATATGCTATCGCTATGACCAAAGAGCAGAGGGCTGCTCCTCCTATTAATTTCCAATGGGACAAATAGCTGATAAATAATGAGCGCAAATCAACCGTTTCGTTATCTTTCACTTCCATATCTTATTATTTTGTTATTGCCAATATTACAGTAGTAATCACGGATACGGCACTCAATATTGAAGAGAACACCGTTATACTATATTGTTGCGCCTGACTATAACGAGCGTTTCGTTTCTTGGCATCGTTTGGTTCAACATAAACGACATCATTCTGACGGAGATAGAAATAAGGAGAAGCGAACAACTCCGGTTTCGTCAAGTCCAAACGAGCGAATTCTTTCTGCCCGTCATTGTCCCGGATGACCAAGACATTAGTCCTGCTCGCATTAATAGTCAAATCTCCTACCCTGCCGATAGCATCCAATATAGTCAGCCGGTCGTTGGATACAGAAACCATTCCAGGACGAGCCACTTCGCCCATCATCGTCACCTTATAATTCACAATCTGTACGTTTACATTAACATCTTCAATATAATGTGATATTTCCTGACGCAACTTCTCAATAGCTTCCTGTTTGGACAATCCTGCCAAATGCACTTTCCCTAAACCGGGAAAATGATATTACCCTCTTTGTCCACCAAATAGGTTTGGAGTTGCTGTGAAGCCTCCACTTTCTCTTCGCCCTCCTTGGCAAAAGCAAAAACAGGCGGGTTGAATGGGGTAACGACTGTCGGATCCCATGCGGTTACCGTTATACTCAAACGGTCATCAGGACAAATACGTGAAGAGTAATTCTGGTTCATCAACTCCTTCTGTTCCGGAGTCAAATCATCCACTCCTTGGAAATAAGTCACATTTTTAGGCACACTGCATGAGCCCAAAAACAAGATAAATAAAGTCAAAACAGCGACTACGTTTATTCTCATAATTTTCATACTTTTCAATGAGGTGCAAAGATACAACTTTTCGTTGAAATCAGACCTTGTTCCATTCAACTAAAGCTATCTCAATAACGGCATCTTACTTGTTTTATTGTCAAGAATGCTTCATTTTCTTTGTTCCGTTCCCCAAATAAATGAGACCAGCGGGCTGGAAAATATCAATGTCCTTCTATTCAACGAGCCATCTTTACTCCAACGCTTGGGCCTTCTGCTGCATTTACCAAAGAACGGGGTGAAATCTCAATCTTACCCGATACAAATTCAGGAATATTATAAGATTGCATGAAATCTTCGTAGAAAGAGCTTTCTGCTTGCGGCAACAAGAACGGTTTACTGACTGTGCCATCTTCTGCAATGTGAGCAAAGTAAGGACTTGTGTACAATCCGTCTATGCGCCGACTGCTGAATACGAACCAACGCCCGTTGCTGCTCCATGAATGGTAGCTTTCCACGTCATCGCTGTTGGCATTGTCCAAACGATGATAAATTCCCTTCTGCATATCATAAACATACAAATCCGCATCTTTATGCCAAATAGAGAAGTTGCCATAACTTGAAACCGTAAACATCAAGAATTTCCCGTCAGGAGAAACACGCGGGAAAGAAACACTCTTGTTCTCTTTAGTTGCGGAGAATAGTGTATCGACTACATTTCCGAATGTCCGGCTTTCCGGGTCAAAAGAGATGGCGCACAGGCTATACTTGACCTCTTTAAAGCTTTCCGGCATCGTCTTAGCTTCAGCTGAACAATAATAAAGCGTCTTCCCATCTGCCGAGAAGGTCGGGAATGTTTCAAAACGCTGCTTGGAGAATATGGCATTTGTCGTCAGAGCCTCATGCTTTCTGTATCATAAACAATGACATCTGAGGCATCATCGTACACCTCCACCCTGTTTTTGTCAACAGGATGAAAGAACTGCTTTGTGTTATTGACAGAAAAAGCCACATATCGTCCTCCAGGATGCCAAGAAGGATGTACGAAGTTCGAGATGGTTTGGTCTGTCTTGGTGTCCAGTTTCTCCACCTGTTTTCCATTCACCAAATAGGTTCCTCCAAACTTCTGGCGCATGTGGAACAAGAAATGGTCAGGTTGTCGATTGCAAAAAGAGTGGCAATTCATGCAATTATCCCCTGTCTGCCTATTTTCCAGCACTGCCGTTTCTTTATAAGAAGAAAGGTCTCTTTGGTAAATACCCAAGTTCTTCCATAATTCATAACCGGGCGCAATACGGCGGTAAGCAATATAACCATCCATCGGGTCTGCGCTGACATAGATTTCAAACGGCTTGTATCCGACAACATCCTTTCCTTTTTGAACCGTCACCGCCACTTGGATACTTCCCTACAGCCTTTTCCAATAAATTCCTCCAGTCCGAGGACGGTATATGGAATGTCCCTTTCTTCATTTTCACACCATACGATTCTCCCTCTGCCGAGAGCAAAGCCCATGCATCAGTAATCGTTTTATCCACCAAGCCAAAATTAAGCGGAGCGATATGGGTTGGAACTGTCACTTCCGTATAATCCGGAAATATGTCGGGGTAACTATCGACCTCTTTATCCGCTTTCGGAGCCACCTTTGAACAGGCACTTAACAAGCACCAACCGGCAATGGCAAATGCAATTATCTTTCATTTCCTTCTTTTGCTTTTTACTTAAACATCAGATAATACCAATAAGTATTTCCAAACGAACGGTGCAACAGTCCCGGCAATCCTTGATTGTTACGGTTGGAAAGCACCTGTTTGCGGAACTCCTCGAATTGGGACTTTATGTTATCATCCAACTGATACTCTTTCCACTTTTCCGGATTTCCTTCATAAGCTATCAATATACCTTCCTGTACCGCACGCGGCATGGGCGAAAGTAAAGATGTCTCCTTGAACTGATTGACAAATGAGATGAAGCTGGACATATCGCGGCTCAGCAAATAAAAACCAGCCAAATATTCAAACGCAGTTCGTGCTTTATCCGGATTCGCCAATAATGGTTCTGCTACAGCCTGCACGAAATCGCCTCCTGAGATAAATACTTCATTGCTATCTCCTGGCGTGAAAAGCAAAGCCCTTTTCTCTCCTAACAGCGGGTCTTCCTCCACCAGCTTGTCGTTATTCAAAAAGCGGCGATAAGGTGTTGCCCATTTTTTATAAACCGGGGATTTCTCCAACAGGGTAATGTATTTTTCCGCTATCGGATATGCGCCAAACACAAGGTTCGTCTGGACCAACCGTTGTATCATGCGTACATTGTGTGCCCCATGCGCACTGACATCTCCCTCAAATGCCATCCGTTGGGCAAGAGCCGTATTCCCACATGTGAAATAGAGGTCGCTCAGCAATACGGACACATTCTCCGTGCTGTTCCATGAAATGGCCAATGCCCTTTCGGAACGAATATCATACTGGAACAATTCATCTATCAGTTTGCCTTCCTCTGCCAAGGCACGGCTAAGAATGGACATATATAAGTAATTGGTCAGTTTCCCTTGACAGGCTTGCTCTATCTTTCCCCATTGTCCTGTACGGGAATAGTAATCTAACTCCATAAAGCGCATGGATTTCTTATCCGCAAATTTCATCAGCCCTATATAAGCAAAAGCTAATACAAAAGCCAATTCAACTACCCACGCTATGGTTCTTCTCTTTCCGGTCATCATGCCCTCCTTCCGGCTAACCAAGCCGGCTAAACCAACAAGCAATAACAAGCTAACCCACGATGCATAAATTATCTTTCCCGGAATCAATTTGGATATATAATATGAAGAGGGAGAGATGGCTTTCCCCACGTGTCCACCATACAAGATTGATAAAAGTAGGTTGCTAAAAGAGCAGCAACGACAAACAGGGAGACACTGGACAGTCTCTGTTTGGAGCTTTGTGGAAGGAGTATTTCATAAAGGAATGCCATGACAGCGAACAGCATATACACGGAACTACCCCACCATGCCAACAATGGCAGCAATAAAATTCCTGCCAACAGCCGATAAGAGAATGTGGGTATCCGGACATAAAGGGATGCTGCCAACAGGCATAACAAGAATGCCACGTTACCAGCTTGAAGATAGTTGAAATCAATAGCAACAAGCAGTAACGAGAGTGCTGGAATCCAGCCCATCATAGCCATCAAAGATGTCCCGGAAATCCTTTTCAACAAGTTTCCAGCCAACAACGCCGTGGCTGTCACCCATAATCCGGTACACAATGCACCTACAAACGGATAGGAATAATATTGTATTACTGATTCTGACAACCAACCGCTGAATCCTCCGGGCAAAGACAAATGTCCAAGGAAGTAAGCGGAGTCCCATAAAAAAAGTTGGCTCTGCTCGATATAAAAGAAATAGGGCTGAAAAGAGTATTGGAGAAACAAAACCAATAAAACGCCAATCAGCAAAGATAAAGGATAAAATAGATTTTTCATGATTCCATTGTTCTTATGACAAAGATATACACATTTCCTTTAAAAGACAAAAATATTGTTACGCTTTATCAAATAAGGAGGGATGTTTTTCCTTTATCCATTACATTAAAAGGGCTGCATCAAAACTTTCGTTTTGACACATCCCCTTTAAGGTATGTCAGAATTAGCAAATGCAAGGCACTGAGGATGAGACCGACAGGAGTTTACTGATGTAAATGACTGAGGTCGAATTCCGAAAGTAACGCAGCAGTTTGCAATTATGACACACCGCCCAAATTCTTTTTAGAAATGGCTGCTTCCATCAAAACAATGGGTGCAGACTTTGCATTTCGGAAGGCCTATCGCCTCTATCAATATTTCCAATGTGTTAAACTTCAAAGATGTCAAACCGAAACGTTCTGCAATGACCGAAACCATCTTCTTGTATTCCGGAGAATCCGTCTGGGCATATTTATCCAAATTCTTGTTTTCATCTCCCTCCAAATCTTTGATGATTCGGCGTGTAATCAATTCCATGTCACTCTTGGAAGAGGTAAAACCAATGAACGGACAACCATAAATAAGCGGTGGACAAGCAATACGCATGTGGATTTCTTTCGCTCCATAATCATACAATACCTTCACATTATCCTTCAATTGGGTGCCTCTCACAATGGAATCGTCACAGAACAATACACGATGACCTTCCATCATGGCTCTATTGGGAATCAATTTCATTTTAGCCACCAAAGAACGCATTTCTTGGTTGGCTGGAGTAAACTGCGGGGCCATGTCGGAGTGTATTTGGTGATGGCACGATGATATGGAACTCCCTTTCCCTCAGCATATCCCAACGCCATGCCAACGCCTGAATCCGGAATACCGCATACGCAATCCACTTCCGATTCATCTCTCTGTCCCATCTTGAAACCGCTCAAGAAGCGCACCTCTTCAACATTACGTCCTTCGTAACAAGAAACCGGGAAACCATAATATACCCACAAAAAAGAACAGATTTGCATTCCTTCATTCGGTTTGCGCAACTGTTCAAGCCCATCGGCCCGCATACGGATAATTTCCCCCGGACCTACATATTTTTCTATTTCGTAATCCAAGTTAGGCAAACTGCTGGATTCACTCGTTGCAGCAAATGCCCCCTCCTTCTTTCCAATGACAATAGGTGTTCTTCCCCATTTGTCGCGTGCGGCAATAATGCCGTCCTCGGTTAGAAGCAACATCGAACAAGATCCTTTTATCTTGTCATATACGTTTTCGATACCTTCTACAAAATCCTTCCCCTCTGTAATCAGCAGAGCCACCAACTCAGTCTGGTTTGTCTTGCCTGAACTCAATTCAGAGAAGTGCATGTTCTTCGCCAAAAGTTCATCTTCCAGCTCTTTGATGTTATTGATTTTAGCAACTGTTACAATGGCAAACCTTCCCAAATGAGAATTCAACACAATCGGCTGGGCATCCGTGTCACTAATGATTCCAACACCTGAATTACCGACAAACCTTGGCAAAGCAGCTTCAAACTTTGTCCGGAAATAAGAGCTTTCCAAGTTATGTATTGAACGAGTGAAGCCCGCTTCCTTGTCGAAAGTGACCATACCACCACGACGAGTTCCTAAATGAGAATTATAGTCCGTGCCATAGAATAAATCTGTTGCACATGGCGACTTTGAGATAGTACCAAAAAAACCACCCATATTATTGATCTGTTTATTTTATTTGATAGAGGCTGCAAAGTTACAAAATTGAAACCAACAAACACTCTCCCGCATTTCTATTTTTATCAACACTCGGCAATTTTTCATATAAACCCTCCCCAACCGAAGGTTACGACCCTTTTTCCAATAGCTTACTACCTTTTTTCAAAAAGCATACGAGCTTTTTCCAAAAAGCTTACTACCTTTTCCCCAAAAGCATACGAGCTTTTAGAAAAGAGGTCGGCAAATACAGCAATACTGTGCCCGGCTAACTTCTTACTGCCATGAATCAATTTTAATGCCATTTTAACGCCGTTAAAACACCATTAAAACGCTGTTTTAGATTCCATGTAAACTATTAGCTGTGGTACAAACTCCAAACAAACTACAAATGAAATGTCGTAAAAACTAAAATAACAAAGCGAAAGTCAGGTTCATGTATGTTGTTGCTACGCTGTCAATGCCAAGTGCAGCCATGCCGACATGATAGCTTATGCCTGTCCCGCTTTCTTCATGATAAACAAGAAGCGTAAATGTGTTGCCCAGTTTCTCTGCGGTTCGAGTCTTGCTTCTCTGGTGGCTAAGGATTCGTGTATAAGAAGATGTCAGGGACGGAAGAATGCCCAAAATAGATAGTTGAGGTATATTTACCACGCCTTATTATAGCATTTTTAACTCCAAGAAGAAAAACATTGTAAAACATTCGTGATTCTGATTGTTTTGCGTTAATAACTTATGGTTTCGGGATAATCATAGACGAATCTTCGGCAAACTTTCTTGTACATATGCAATATGCGTTCGTCATCGGCAAACTCAAACAGATAGTCAAGCATCCGGCCTACTTTCATTTGCCGTTGCGTGTTTCCTCGCACAGAACTCCTCCACAATGGGAGCATACTCTATGGCTGCTCTCTCACGAATTTGCATAAGTCCCTTTGCCAATTCTTTATTCCTGCAAAGAATTCCTGATAGTCCTTGTCCTTACTTATATCATTCATGGTCTGTTTTTTAATCTTTCAAGCAAGCAAGTGGTATTACTTTGACACCGTCTGGGCGTGTGTAAGCCATATATCCACCTGTCATGACAATCATCAGGTCGGGTTCGCGTAGCGGCATCTGCTTTTCTGTTTTGTTATGCACTTGAATGAGTCGTTTTATTTCCAGAAGATGTTTGGCTCCTTCTTCTACTTCACGACTGCCAAGCTTACATTCTATAAGAGCGTAGCGTCCATCGTCAAGATGAAGCACCAAGTCGGCTTCCAGTCCGTAGCGGTCACGATAGTATGACAGATGATTGCCAAAGCCTGAAGTGTAAGCCCGAAGGTCCCTTGCACACATCTGCTCAAAGATGAAACCAAAGGTCTTAAGTTGTGTTTCCAAAGCTTCTGCATTCACGCCTAATGCTGCCACAGCGATTGACGGATCTGAAAAACCTCTCTTTGGCATACTGCGGATTGCTGTCTTACTTCGTATGGCAGGACACCAAGCGTCAATATCATTGATTACAAACAATTTCTCCAAAGCACTAATATAATCATCAAGGGTATCAGAGGATATGCTTATATCTCCTGAGGCTGCAACATCTGCAAGAATGTTTGTCTTTTTGGCTATAGTGCTAATATTACGAGCGTAGGAACGTAATATTTGCCGTGCTATTTTAGGATTTCTCTGTCTTTTATCTATTGACGAGATATCTATTCCGCATACAGAATTGACATAGTCGTTTGCTACAAGCATACTTGCTTTTTCTGACATTTGAAGTGTTACCGGCCAACCTCCACGGCAAGCGACTCTAATAAGCTCTGGAATTTCCAGTTTACTCATTATTCCGTCAATGTCATAATTCGGGTTGTCAAAAAGTTCTTTTAAGGAAATCTCACCAGATGAATCTTTGGATTCCCACAAACTCATTGGATACATATTCATTCGAGATATGCGTCCTATTCCAGTATGACAGATTTTGTCTTGGTTAACCGTATTACTCCCAGTTAAGATGTATTGTCCAGGCTTTCCACCTGAATTATCAACTGCAATGCGTACAGCATCCCAAAGTTTTGGAGCATCCTGCCATTCGTCTATTAAGCGAGGTTGTTTTCCTTTTAGCAACAAAGACGGCATGGTTTCGGCTGTAGTAAGTTTCTCTTCTCTCCTATCTGGGTCTTGCAATTTAAGAACGCTCTGTGCTTGTTGCTGAGCCGTTGTGGTTTTGCCAGTCCACTTTGGTCCTTCAATGAGTACAGCACCAAAGGCTTCAAGCCTTTCCTTCAGTACTATGTCTGCTATTCTTGGTAGATACTCCATATTGTTACATTTTTTATGATGCAAAAATAATGACTTTTGTTTAAACCACAAAACCATTCGGTATTTTTGTGGTAATTCATTCGGTGTTTTTGTGGTAATATATTCGGTGTTTTTGTGGTGAGTCATTCGGTATTTGTGATTGACTTATTTTGGTTCTAAAGAAAATGTTCATTTCTTTAAGGCATTTACAAGTAAAAATACTACCTTTGCAGCAGTTGAGTAAGTGTTTGCTTATCGTTGCTTATTTCCATATTTGCAGCACATTCGCAGCACGCTCACGCAAATAGCTTGTTTATAGGCAGTTTGCATTTCGAGGAGGTGAAGTAAGTTTGATTTTTAAGAATAGACATTCTGAATAAGAATAAATAATAAGGCGTACAACTGAAATCTTATGGATATCGGTTGTACGCCTTTTTTGTTATGTTCTTTATTTCTTCTTCTGACAAACTTGATGCTTGGATAATTGAGAGTAAAATAAGGAATGATTAAAAAAACTCCCACCGAAGCGGGAGTATAGGTTTAACACCTTCGGCATTACTGCCTTATTGTGATAAGATGTAGGAAATTTTATATTCTGTTGCAAACATATAACAGATAATTTGTTTGTCCAAATAATTTGCAGTACTTTTATGAATTATTAATGATTAACCAAACAAATATTATACTTGTATGACGAAAATTTTAGGAATTGACACCGGGACAAATAGTCTTGGATGGGCTATTGTCGAAAAGCAAGCAGATAATTATAATTTGCTTGACAAAGGTGTGAATATATTTCAAGAAGGAGTCAAAACAGAGAAAGGCATAGAATCTTCAAAGGCAGCAGAACGTACAGGACATAGAGCTACTCGTGTAAGATACTACCGCATAAAATTGCGCAAGATACGTTTGCTTCGCATATTGAGTGATAATCATTTATGTCCACCTATTTCACAAGAAGACCTTTCTGCCTGGCGACTAAAGAAAGTGTATCCAAAGAATGAATTGTTCATGCAATGGCAACGTACAGATGATGATAATGAGAAGACACCGTATGCTTATAGACACAAATGTCTTCATGAGAAATTGGATTTGTCTAATATTACAGATAGATATATTTTAGGCAGAGCTTTTTATCATATTATTCAGCGCCGTGGTTTCTTGAGTAATAGAAAAGACCAAAGTGGAGATGATTCTGGTAAAGTAAAGGAAGGTATCAGTACCCTTACTCAAGAAATGAACGAAGCCGGTTATGAATATCTTGGTGATTATTTCTATGCTCTTTATAATAAGGGAGAGAAAATCCGCAAGCATTATACTGCACGTAATGAGCACTATCTTGCAGAGTTTAAAGCAATCTGTGCTAAACAGAATTTGGATGAAGAACTTACACAAAGCCTAGAAAAGGCTATTTTCGACCAAAGGCCTTTAAAGTCACAGAAAGGACAGGTTGGTAAGTGTGTGTTTGAGAAGAACAAGACAAAATGTCCTTCTTCACATCCCATGTACGAAGAGTTTAGAATGCTCACATTCATCAATAACATTAAGATCAAGACTCCTAATGATGATGTATTACGCCCTCTTAATACTGGGGAGCGTGAAAACATTATGCCTTTATTCTTTCGCAAGTCGAAGAAGCAATTTGATTTTGAGGATATAGCCAAGAAATTGGCACCAAAGAAAATGTATGGTTTCTACAAAAAGGATGAAGATGTAGAAATGCCGTTCTTGTTCAATTATCCTATGGATACATCTGTGTCTGGCAGCCCCGTTAGTGCGGCGCTTAAAGATATATTTGGAGTTGATTGGATAGATGCTATTTGTGAAACATACACATTAGGCGAGGGTAAAAGTCGATTTGATATAGTAAACGATATCTGGCATGCTTTGTATTTCTATTCAGACAAAGACAAACTTGCCGAGTTTGCTATAAACCGCCTGCAATTAACAGAGGAAGAAGCAAAAAAATTTAGTGAGATTTCTTTGCCGTCTGATTATGCCTCATTAAGCCTTAAGGCTATCTGCAAGATTCTTCCTTATCTAAGAAGAGGATTGATATACTCTCATGCTGTATTTTTGAGTAACTTATGCGAAGTCATGCCCAAATATGAGTGGAGCATAAAGGAAATGCGCGAGGCTATTATCGACAATATCATCATAGAGATGAATAGATGTGACACCAAAGACAAACGCACTTTCGAGGTATGCATTAAAGAGTATTTGAAGGAGCAATACAATGTTTCAGATGATAGTCTGAAGAAGTTGTATCACCCTTCTATGATTGAGACATATCCAAGGGTGCAATACACTAATGAGCATGGTGTTTATCAACTTGGTTCTCCAAGAATAGATAGTGTTCGCAATCCTATGGCTATGCGCTCTATGTTCAGATTGCGTAAATTAGTGAACCGTTTGCTTGCAGAAGGAAAGATAGATCAAAACACCGAGGTTCATATTGAGTTTGCACGTGAGCTGAATGATGCCAACAAACGAAATGCTATTGCTTTATTCGTAAAAGAGAACCAAAGCGCCAATGATGAGGCTCAAAAGAATATCATAGTACTGTTCAAGAATGAGACTGGAAAGGATATTGAACCTACAGACAAAGATATATTGAAATATGTTCTTTGGGAAGAGCAGAATCACATATGTCTTTATACGGGAAAGCAGATACGTATATCAGATTTCATTGGAACTAATCCGAAGTTTGATATTGAGCACACTATTCCTCGTAGTGTAGGTGGGGATAGTACAAAGATGAATTTGACGCTTTGTGATAGCCGTTTCAATAGAGAAGTAAAGAAAACCAAGTTGCCCGTAGAATTGCCAAACCATGACGAGATTATGGAGCGTATCAAGGAGTGGAAAAAGAAGTACGAGTTGCTTGACAGTCAAATACGCAAATAAGAAACAGTCTAAAGGAGCTACTACAAAAAAAAACAAAAAGATGATATAATAAGCAAATGTCATCTATTGGAACTTCGTCGTGATTATTGGCGTGGTAAGTATGAGCGTTTCACAATGGAAAGTGTACCTGAAGGCTTTAGTCGTCGTCAAGGTACCGACATTAGTGTGATTTCAAAGTATGCCCGTCTTTACTTGAAGTCACTATTCAATCGTGTCTATACCGTAAAGGCATTGCAACTTCTGACTTCAGAAAAATCTGGGGAATACAAGACATCTATAGCAAGAAAGAACGTGTCAATCATGTACATCATTGCATAGATGCCATTGTCATTGCATGTATTGGCTTGGATGAATATAATAAGTTGGGCGCATACTATCATGACGAAGAAAACAATAAATGGTATGGCATGTCGAAGGCAACGTTCAAAAAGCCATGGGGCACATTTGTAGAGGATATAAAGAAGATACAGGACGAAATCTTGGTATATCATTACACTCCCGACAACATGCCGAAGCAAGGACGAAGAAGAATTAAAATTGATGGTAAGAAGATTCTTTGTAAAGGTGATGCTGCAAGAGGTTCTTTGCATAATGACACTTATTATGGCGCTATTGAAAATGATAGTGCTGTTAAGTATGTAAAACGCATAGACTTAGCATCGATGAAAGAAAGCGATGTAAAGAATATTGTGGATGATACGGTTAGGGGAATTATTGAAGCTGCCATAAAGGAGAAAGGCTTTAAGGATGCAATGGCAAGTACAATATGGATGAATGAGGAAAAGCAGATACCGATTAAAGGTGAGATGCTACACACCCTCTGTCACCAAGCCATTGAATATTCGCAAACAACGTGATGTCTCTACAAAAGAATACAAGCAGCAATATCATGTAGCCAATGATAGTAATTATTTGCTTGCAATGTATATTGGTACAGATAACAAGGGCAAGGAAAAACGTGAGTTCGAAATTGTTAACATGCTCCAAGCCGCTCAATACTACAGAACAAGTAATGATAAAGAGGTGGTTGACAGACATATTGTGCCTATTAAGAGTGAGCATGATTATCCATTTGCTTATACCTTAAAGATAGGAACAATGGTTCTTCTTTATGAAAAATCGCCTAATGAAGTTTGGGAGGCTACAACCAAGGAAAGAAATAGACGTCTTTATAAGGTTACAGGTATGTCTGCAATGAGAATGAAAGGACGAAATGTAGACTATGCGACTATAAAATTATTACACAATGAAGAAGCTCGTCAAAGTAAAGATATAAAGGCAAAAAATGGAGAATACAAACAAGGTGAAGAACTCCGCCCGGCAATAATCATGCTTCATACGCAGCTGAATGCCCTTGTTCAAGGTTACGACTTTGAGATAAATGAACTTGGTGAAATAAAAAGACTTAGATAATATGATAAAGCAGACATTATTCTTCTCAACTCCGGTTTGTCTCTCGCTAAAGAATTCGCAACTTGTGATTTCTTGGAAAGATACTGATGAAAAGGTAACGCGCCCTATAGAAGATATAGGGTGTGTTGTCCTGGAAAGTCAAATGATAAACATTACTTTACCGTTGCTCAACGAGTTGGTGAAGAATAATGTTGCTGTCGTTTTATGTGACAATAAAATGATGCCTACCGCAATGCTTCAAAGTTTGGATGCCAACACCACGCAATCTGAGAATTTCAAGTCTCAGATTGCTGTTAGCGAACCGATGAAAAACAAGCATGGAAACAAATAATTGAAGCTAAGATAAAGAACCAATCTGCAGTTTTGGATACGTTTTGTAAAAACGGTAGCATTCTTAAACCTTTTTACGCTAACGTGAAAAGTGGTGATACTGACAATAGGGAAGGTATTGCAGCAAAAATATATTGGACACAACTGTTCGGTAAAGACTTCAAACGTGATAGGTGTGGAGATTCGCCAAATGTACTACTTAATTATGGATATTCCATTTTGCGCGCAGCAACAGCACGAGCGTTACTTGGTTCTGGGCTGTTGCCTAATCTTGGTATATTCCATAAAAGCAGATACAATGCTTTTCCGCTTGCTGATGATGTGATGGAGCCTTATCGTCCTTATGTGGATTCAATAGTCTTTAATCTTTATGCAGATGGTATTACGGAATTAAACAAGGATTCCAAAATGGAGATAATGCGGCTTTTAGGTTGTGACGTAAATATAGGCAAGGTAATGCGTCCGCTACAGATTGCATTGACTTTTACGACAGCTTCTCTTGTTAAGTATTATGCTGGTGAAATTAAGAAAATATCACTTCCCTTTATCTTATGACAGAATACAGACTTAATGCATATCATATTATGTGGTTATTTGTGTTTTTTGATTTGCCGGTTTCTACCAAAAAAGAAATGAAGGCAGCTGCACTTTTCCGTAAGAATTTGGAAAAAGACGGCTTTTCTATGATGCAGTTTTCTGTTTATATACGGCATTGTGCATCAAGAGAAAGTTTGGATGTGCATGTGAGAAGAGTGAAGGCATTATTGCCAGAAACAGGAAAGGTTAGCATCCTAAGTGTTACAGACAAGCAATATGGTGATATCTATAATTTCTGGGGCAAGCCAAAGAGCATTAAAAAGAGTAAAATCACTCAGAAAGTAATTGGCGCACCCATTCAATTGGAATTTTTTTAATACTTTTGTAGCGTAATACTTCTTACACGGCGATTTCTTATAACAAAATAAGAACTATAATATATTGGTTCTCTGATATTTAAAAGTTATAGGTTGTGGTTTGATGTAGGAATCAAAAGATATACAACGTATTCAGAAGTCTATAAACGATTGAATAAGTTGTGGTTTGATGTAGGAATCAAAAGATATACAACACATCTCTTTGAGGAGAATCCTTGTAACGAGTTGTGGTTTGATGTAGGAATCAAAAGATATACAACCGGACGCTGAAACGCCCTGCTTCTTGCCCGGTTGTGGTTTGATGTAGGAATCAAAAGATATACAACGTCAATTAAGTCAGATAATACAGACACAACGTTGTGGTTTGATGTAGGAATCAAAAGATATACAACGTCAGCAGGTAAAAAGTTATCGCTATAGGTGTTGTGGTTTGATGTAGGAATCAAAAGATATACAACCATTTTTCTGACAATATTGATACCAAGGACGTTGTGGTTTGATGTAGGAATCAAAAGATATACAACAATCTTTGAGTTTCGAGAAAAGCGTTAACGTTGTGGTTTGATGTAGGAATCAAAAGATATACAACCGCAACGCTGTCAAAAGCAGAATCAGAAGGTTGTGGTTTGATGTAGGAATCAAAAGATATACAACATATCCGAAGGAGTTACAGCGAGACCAGAGTTGTGGTTTGATGTAGGAATCAAAAGATATACAACTGTTAAGAACACGATAGACGATAGAATAAGTTGTGGTTTGATGTAGGAATCAAAAGATATACAACCTTTGATAACCTAAAAAGCACCTTACAAAGTTGTGGTTTGATGTAGGAATCAAAAGATATACAACTCATTATATGTAGCATCATCCACGTATAAGTTGTGGTTTGATGTAGGAATCAAAAGATATACAACTGTTAAGAACTCTATAAACTATAGAATAAGTTGTGGTTTGATGTAGGAATCAAAAGATATACAACTCCTCGTCTGCAAAATAAAAGGCGTGCGAAGTTGTGGTTTGATGTAGGAATCAAAAGATATACAACACCTTTCATTGCTTTACCACCTATATACATGTTGTGGTTTGATGTAGGAATCAAAAGATATACAACTTAGGAACAGAATCAAAACCGGGCAAGTCGTTGTGGTTTGATGTAGGAATCAAAAGATATACAACATTACCTTCAATTTTCAAGTTCTCGTTTTGTTGTGGTTTGATGTAGGAATCAAAAGATATACAACTTGAGTTGATAATCCAAGTTATCAACAAAGTTGTGGTTTGATGTAGGAATCAAAAGATATACAACGACGGTGTTACAAGTGATATTGCGAGTAAGTTGTGGTTTGATGTAGGAATCAAAAGATATACAACGCACGAAAAGGATACGCAGACAATTTGATGTTGTGGTTTGATGTAGGAATCAAAAGATATACAACATCGCAAGAAAACTTATCTTTAACCAACTTGTTGTGGTTTGATGTAGGAATCAAAAGATATACAACCCTTCGTAACCTCATTGTTATTTCATACCGTTGTGGTTTGATGTAGGAATCAAAAGATATACAACTCGTTTTTCTTCTGGTTGAAGAGAAGAAGAGTTGTGGTTTGATGTAGGAATCAAAAGATATACAACTATCAAAAGGCAGTGTTGAGCGGATGGATGGTTGTGGTTTGATGTAGGAATCAAAAGATATACAACTTGTTTTTAATATTACGGATATAAGCATTGTTGTGGTTTGATGTAGGAATCAAAAGATATACAACAAATCCAATTCATGTAATCTTTCCACAAAGTTGTGGTTTGATGTAGGAATCAAAAGATATACAACCCTCTTCCGACAAGGCTTTCAAGCAGTTCGTTGTGGTTTGATGTAGGAATCAAAAGATATACAACAGATGCCGTCAATCTTTTCCCCTTGCTGCGTTGTGGTTTGATGTAGGAATCAAAAGATATACAACTATGTTCTATACCGTAATAATCAAGACGTGTTGTGGTTTGATGTAGGAATCAAAAGATATACAACTGTTCGGAAATAGAACTGCCGGGGGGGGGTGTTGTGGTTTGATGTAGGAATCAAAAGATATACAACTTTTCGGCGGTGTATGCGGCTATCCGCCTAGTTGTGGTTTGATGTAGGAATCAAAAGATATACAACAATGTCCGTTTTTTCATAAGGCGAAAAGGTGTTGTGGTTTGATGTAGGAATCAAAAGATATACAACAAGATGTTTTGACGGACAACAAAGGGGCAGTTGTGGTTTGATGTAGGAATCAAAAGATATACAACTATGTACCTAATTGTGTCTTATCACCAAGGTTGTGGTTTGATGTAGGAATCAAAAGATATACAACCCGGTATAAGTAGCATCATCCACGTAAAGGTTGTGGTTTGATGTAGGAATCAAAAGATATACAACGACGTTACGAAAATCGTTAATCGAAATACCGTTGTGGTTTGATGTAGGAATCAAAAGATATACAACGCAATAGCATTAACCCAACCTACCACAGGGTTGTGGTTTGATGTAGGAATCAAAAGATATACAACAATCATAAACACGATAGACAATTGAATAGGTTGTGGTTTGATGTAGGAATCAAAAGATATACAACCAAATGGCAAGACTATAGGTAGTGTACTGGTTGTGGTTTGATGTAGGAATCAAAAGATATACAACCGTGTTTTTTTGGGTAATACTTAGTAAAAGTTGTGGTTTGATGTAGGAATCAAAAGATATACAACTCATAAACGAAGCGAAACCTGAAGACTTTGTTGTGGTTTGATGTAGGAATCAAAAGATATACAACAAGAATCTTATAAATCAAACATTTAACGGGTTGTGGTTTGATGTAGGAATCAAAAGATATACAACTGGACTTTGGCGGTCTGCTCTTTGTTGCTGTTGTGGTTTGATGTAGGAATCAAAAGATATACAACCTCGAAGATTCGAAGGGCGACAAAGGGGCAGTTGTGGTTTGATGTAGGAATCAAAAGATATACAACCATATACAGAGGAATAGTCTCACCGTAGTTGTTGTGGTTTGATGTAGGAATCAAAAGATATACAACTCGCGCAAAACTTGGACGGACCTTCAGATGGTTGTGGTTTGATGTAGGAATCAAAAGATATACAACTAATACTTTTCATATCATTCTAATTTAGGGTTGTGGTTTGATGTAGGAATCAAAAGATATACAACAAAAGGGAAGATGTGCAGGAACTGAAATAGTTGTGGTTTGATGTAGGAATCAAAAGATATACAACAACATCTTTATTAAAAGAACGATAAACAAGTTGTGGTTTGATGTAGGAATCAAAAGATATACAACAGCAAGCTGCTTGGAGATTGGCACGCTGAGTTGTGGTTTGATGTAGGAATCAAAAGATATACAACGAGATGCCGTCAATCTTTCCCCCCTGCTGCGTTGTGGTTTGATGTAGGAATCAAAAGATATACAACCGGAGATAGAACTGCCTTTTGAGGAATGCGTTGTGGTTTGATGTAGGAATCAAAAGATATACAACGACACGGTTGTCCAAGCTGTGCACCTCCGAGTTGTGGTTTGATGTAGGAATCAAAAGATATACAACGCTCGAAAAAGAGATAGCGTTATACAGAGAGTTGTGGTTTGATGTAGGAATCAAAAGATATACAACGTATCGTCGTCGCTCAAGCTTATCGAGGCGGTTGTGGTTTGATGTAGGAATCAAAAGATATACAACCAAATGCCAACACGCAGCGCATCATCGACGTTGTGGTTTGATGTAGGAATCAAAAGATATACAACACCTTTTCAGCTTTCATAATTCTTGATAAAGTTGTGGTTTGATGTAGGAATCAAAAGATATACAACTTAACATGATTTTATCAGGTGGTTATTTTGTTGTGGTTTGATGTAGGAATCAAAAGATATACAACTGTGGCAAACGTAATATATAGCGTTTGTAGTTGTGGTTTGATGTAGGAATCAAAAGATATACAACTCCATGAGCAGTATTTAACCCGTATCAAGGTTGTGGTTTGATGTAGGAATCAAAAGATATACAACGCCCAACGCTCCGGCAAGGTCGCCAAGACGGTTGTGGTTTGATGTAGGAATCAAAAGATATACAACTCATCTGCTTAAGGTACGACACTTGACGCGTTGTGGTTTGATGTAGGAATCAAAAGATATACAACTGTGCGTGACGACATAGACCACGACACAGGGTTGTGGTTTGATGTAGGAATCAAAAGATATACAACGGAGAGACTGCGGCATCAACCGCCAAACTTTACGACTTATTTCCTTTTCATTGCTTGGCGAGTCCGTTTTTATAAGCCATTCTAAGAGCTTCTTGAATTCTGAATTCGTTTCTAATCCAACTTGAGGTATTTGAATTGGTTCTATAGCCTGTACACTTAAAAGCAAATCGCCAGTGCCTGCCTTTGGAGCATCTTTAACCCAAATCGGTCATTAGCGATTTTTTTCATGCAAAAAGAAAGTGAATAGCAACTTATAGCCGTCATTATAGCATCTATATGCTAATATAACACATTGTTTTCAGCCTTTTTAAGACAAAAAGAAAGCGAAATTTTCTAATGACCGATTTGGGTTTAATACACAACATATAAATTCAATATTCTCACCTGTAGCAAAGCAAGTGCTATCAAGCCCTAAAGTTTCATTGTCATTATAACAGAAACGAAGAATAGAACCTACTCTTTTCCAAAGAATTTTTGGCTTAGAAAAATCCTCCAAATAAAAGCCTTTTCATATATTTTGTCTTCCATGGACGATAATTTTGTATCGATTACATCTTTCATAAACGATAAAATATGTATCTTTGCAACAGTTTTTAGTATTGGCATGAATAGAATATGACAAAAGATTTAATAAAATTGCTTATCTCTGAATATCAAGCATACGTATCACAAGTAGAACTCATTCCTCGTAATGTGGAACTTGTGGACGGACTTAATTATGTGTTTGTTGGATTGAGGCATGCTGGAAAATCTTACTTGATGTTCCAACGCATAGCACAATTGATAGAGCAAGGGCATAAGAAAGAGGAAATATTATATTTCAATTTTGAGGATGACCGAATAGATTCTTTAGATGTCAAAGACCTTGACTTGATAAAAACGTGCTATGAAGAGATGTATGATTCTCGTCCAATATTCTTCTTGGATGAGATACAATTGGTTGATAGATGGGAAAAGTTTGCTCGTAGGTTAGCAGACCAAAAATATCAAGTATATATCACTGGCAGCAATGCCAAAATGCTGAGTAGTGAGATTGCCACTACGCTTGGCGGCAGATATATGATACATGAAGTGTATCCTTATTCCTTCCAAGAGTATTTGAATGCCAATGGTATTGATATACATGAAAAGAACGCAATATTTGCGTTCGGAAAACAGATTGTAAAGTTGGCAAACACTTATTTTCAACATGGTGGTTTGCCTGAAACGGTAGGTATGAAAGAACCTCGTTCATGGATGAGCAATCTGTTTAGTAAAATATTCTTTGGCGACTTAGTTGCAAGATACAGGATACGCAACGATTACGCATTGCGTGTGATGATACGCAAGATGGCTGAGAGTGTAAAGCAACCTCTTTCATATAACAGAATTGCAAGCATCGTCAGTAGTACAGGCAAAAAATTAAGTACAGACGCAGCGATAGACTATGTAGAATATATGACTGAAACTTGGCTCATACTGCCCTACGAGAATCTATATGGAAAGTTGCAGGATAAGGAATCGAACCGCAAATATTATTTCACGGATAACGGTTTGCTGCATCTTTCCTTGTTGATGCCAATACTTCCTTGCTTGAAAATATTGTAGCGGTAACGCTCAGACGCAAATATGGTGATGGAAGTTATTTTTGGAATAGTAAGAATGCTGAAGTGGATTTTGTTGTTCCAGAAGAGGGCTTGGCAGTACAAGTGTCATATTCAATGGCTGATGCTGACACTTTCAAGCGTGAAACAGATGGTCTATTAAAACTACATTCTGTTCAACCAATCAACAAAATGATAGTTGTTACCATGGAAGAAGAGAGCATCGTTGAAAAAGATGGATACCATATAGAACTCGTTTCTTTATGGAAATGGCTGCTTAGGTTCTAACATATGGATATTTACTGAATATCCCTAAGTAGTTCTCGTATAAGTGTTTCTTTTCCGTGTAACTTGTATTTCTCGATAATTGTCTTTGATAGTCCACACACGACTTTCTCTTGTCATGCAGATATTCAATATTTCCATAATCATGAACAAGTTGCGACCTAGGCGGGAAAGCTCCGCACAAATGATGAGGTCATCTTTTTGTACTCGCTTTAGAAGCTTTCCCAGCTCTCGCTTGTTATACGCTTTCATTCCACTGATAGTTTCCTCTATCCATCCATCAATCACGAGTTTGTTGCAATCGCAGAATTTGTTAATCTCAAAGCGTTGGTTCTCTACTGTCTGTTTGTCGCTGCTGACTCTGATGTAACCGTAAATCATAATTGTCTATTTGAATTTCTATTATAATGGAGCCTCATTTATTTGCTTTATTATGAATAGTAGGCTCATTTATTAGAAATACTGCTGGCTAACTTCTTACTGCCAAGAATCAATTTTTAATGCCATTTTAACGCCGTTAAAACACCATTAAAACGCTGTTTTAAGATTCCATGTAAACTAATGGACTAATTTTAACGGTTCTAATGTTTGATTGTAATGTTTGATGAAATCCACCGGAGAATTGGAAGGGGAAGCTATTGAGATAACTTTAAAATTACTTGGAGATGTCAAGGATTTTTACGAATATTGCGACATAAAACCATGCCCGGATTCTTAGGCATATCATTTTAATATAGCGAACGGGCACATTAAATAAATAAGAATATGGGAAACTTATTAGACGAAGTAACAGGACCTGTGAATGACCAAGGTCGTGATGTACATGTGATAGACCGCCAACTGCCAGTTAAAATCGGCTTTGGCTCCACGTTATTTGAAATTGCATTGTGGATAACCATCCCGGTGCTTGTGTTATTGTACGTACTAATCATGGGAGCAACACTTGAAAATGCTTTGTTGGTAGGCATAGTTGGATGTTTGGCAGGAATCTTGCCCGGTGTGATTTTCATCTTTATGAAGATATCAGCCCGCAACTACTTCTTACAGCTTGAGCAACGCATCCAAGCAGAAGCTTCCAATATCGACAACTATTTGGAACAGCGCGTACAGATATTGCAAAATGTCGTGGGACTGGTGGAACGTGCGATTGACCTCGATAAAGATGTCATGAAAGCTGTGGCTGCCCTTCGAGGGGGTGCCGTGAATGCGGAAAACCGGAACGAAGTGAACCAACAAGTAGACCATGCATTCGGCCGTTTATTCCCACAAGTGGAAGCTTACCCGGAATTGAAAGCGCACAATGCGATAGCAGACGCCATGCAACAAAACAATTACCTGCAAAGGGAGATTACTGCCGCACGCACCGTTTACAACAGTCGTGTCACCCAATGGAACACCGATATTTTTGCTTGGCCGACAAAGATGATTGTGGCTGCACGACAAGGCTACACGACACGTATTCCTTTCACAGCATCTGCCGAGACACGTGCCATGGCAAGAAACAAGTTCTTTTAAGATATAGTTCAGGATGAAAGACATCTACGACCCACTCACCGAGTATGTCAATGTGTTTCGTGACCGTTTTAAGGAAATCACTGAAACCACCTTTTCCGAACTGGCAGGAGAAGCGCAAGTTGATATCGAAGCCAACCACGAAACATGCCGCCAGTTATATGAAACCGAGAAGATATTGTCTTCCGTGGAATCATATATCAGCCGATGGAAGGCGTGGCGTTTGCTCTTGTGGCTGGGTGTCGTAGCCGGAGTAATCTATATTTATGTTTGCTATGAAGAACTGCGGTATCTGACGCCACGGTTGCTTGTCCTCATTGCCGTGGCTATTTTGGCCGCTATCATTTATCTGTGCGTCAGAGTGCGTCCCCGATTGAATAAGCTTAAGTCGGAACAGGGCGACTTAACAGCAACTGCAGAGCATTTCAAAGCGGAAGCATGGCAACAGATGTCCTCGCTCAACCGTTTATATGACTGGGATATATTAACCCGAATGATGTCCCAAACCGTTCCCCGTTTGGAGTTCGACGCCTATTTCACGACACAACGATTGGCGGACCTGAAAGCGGTCTATCATTGGGACGAATCTTTCAACAAGGAGCGATCTGTGATTTATTCCCATTCCGGCCTTATCAATGGCAATCCATTCGTCATCTGCCGAACCCGGAAAATGAACATGGGCGCAAAAACCTATTATGGTTCAAAGACAATCTATTGGACTGAACGGCAACAAGGTTCTGACGGGAAATATCATACGGTCCAATGTTCCGAAACTCTTACAGCCAGTTATACCGCTCCTTTCCCTGAATATTTCGAGAAGACGCGCCTCATTTATGGCAACACGGCAGCTCCCGACTTGATTTTCTATCGCAAGCAAAGTGGATTGGCAGGGAAGGAAAACTCTTTATCGTTCAAATGGAAGAAGCGTTCTTTACGCAAGAAGGCTCGTAACTTGACGAATGGAGACTTTGCCATGATGACAAACGAGGAGTTTGAAGTGGCATTCAACACAAGCAATCGCAACAACAACCAGCAATTCGCACTTCTTTTCACTCCATTGGCACAAGAAAATATGCTCAAGCTCTTAAGAGATAAAGAAGTAGGTTATGGGGATGATTTCGACTTTGACAAGAACCTGATGATTAACACGATTATTCCCGACCACATGCAGGCCTTGAACTTGGATATGAATCCGGAGCAGTATCGCAACTTCGACTATGAAAAGGCGAAAGAAGATTTCTATGCAATCAACGCCCGATACTTCCGTGCCATCTATTTCAGTTTGGCTCCGCTTCTCTGTGTACCTATGTATCAACAGATTCGTCCTCAACAAGAAATCTATGGTCATGATATGGAACGTCACAGTGCCTTTTGGGAACATGAAGCGTTAGCAAACTTTTGGGGGCAGGATCATTTCAAGCATCCAAGCTGTGTGACGGATTGTATTCTGAAAACTACCGAAAAGACGGATGGAGAGGGAGTTTCAACAATTGCCGTCCAAGCACACGGTTATCGTTCCAAGGAAAGGGTAACTTATATCAGCAAATGGGGCGGAGATGGGCGTATGCACCGCGTACCTGTTTATTGGGAAGAATATCTTCCGGTTACCGGGAAAGGGACAATCTACATGAAAGAGGACAATGACATCAAAGAGGGTGGCATCACGCACCGCCAACGCCTGAATCATATAAGCGATGTGCTCGACAAAACCCATTTGGATTTATATCGGAGACACATCGCTTCTAAAGTGTAAACTATTCAATTAGTGACAAACACCGAATGGATGCCGGCTTCTTTCAAGTCAATGGTCTGTTCTTTACCGGAAACAGCATGCATGCATCGGATTTGATCCTCTCCTGTAGTCTGCACCTGGACATTCCATCCATTGGAAGTCGGTTGGATGGATAAAACATCTGTTGTGTTGGCAAATGGATGCACTGCCAAACCAGCTGAACAATGGATATTCTCCATTCGATAACGGCGGACCGGAACAGAGAACTTCTTACCGGCATAGCAGAACTCCGCTTGGACTTCCTCTTTGTTGCTTTGCCAATCCGTATTCAAAAGAAGGATTGTACGGTGGTCGCCCTGATCCCAAACGGTAAAACCGACATGAGGAGAAGAGGCAATCCATCCTTTTCCAGATTCTTCTTCGATGGATGAAGCGGCTAAGGCATGCATTGTCTTTTCATATTCCGCAACCAACGAAGAGGCTATCGGATAATCCGGAGTGGCAAAGTAGATAATCCGTCCATTTCCATAAGGGATTTCATTCTTTCCACTCATAGACCGATATTGTTCGCCCAACATTTCACGGATGACACGGTCGTTATCCGGGAACTGGACAGGTTGGTCGGGTTGCAACTCTGCATTTAAATGGGCAGCGGACAACAACAACGTTCCGCCATCGAAAACATACTGCTTGATTCTTTGGAAATCGTTCTCGTCATACGTGTTCCAGCCCAAAAACAACATGAGTTTGTAACGGTCCATGACATCCTGCGGAGCTTCCACCGGTAACAAATCCACCGGTCCGTATGGAGTGGAAGTAAACCGGCCTTCTGGACCACAAGCGTCCACTTCATTCTCCGGATAAAAGACCCGTAGCAAGTCAAAGCTTTCACAAGCTTGGTTGAATTTCCATTTCTCTCCTTCTTGAGACCAAACTGAACCTCTCACAAAGGATTTCCAAGCGTCATTGCGTCCTTGGATAACAGCAATCCGGCTTTGTAAATCACCCCGGCGCGTGTGTGTCTCGATATAATCCAAGATCTGATGCTGGGAAAACAGATGGGCTTTCCCGGATTCAGAGTAGCGGTCGTGTGCATATTCATCCGTCCATAAAGCCTCTTCCGTGTTAATATGGGAAGAACCATGCATATAAGCCACAGCCAACGACATATAATGGCGCAACGCATGTTTCGGGTCGGTAAATGGGAAAGAGCCCCATTGCATGGCATGCAAAGAACCAAACAAAGGACGGCTATAAGCACGGGAAGCTCCTCGTAAAGCGGAAATGATGATTTCTTCCGGTCCATACATCTGTTCTGCCCCCAACCATTCATATCCGGCTTGATATAAATAACGGAACATAGTAGACGGTCCCGTATGCCGTGTGCTTTCCCCTTTGGAATAACGGAGATTGGCAACGAACTGGCGAGCTCCTTCTGCCATATCGTTTATACCTTGCGTGTCATAATGGATAAAAGTCCCATGGTCTGTGTAAATCGGTCGGTGCTTGGCAAAGATACCTCCAAATGGGCGAGTCCGAGCTGCCATGTCCGAGAACAATCCTTGGTATTTGAAGTGCTGCCAATAGTAATAGCCACCATCATTTTCATGGGCTTGTTTCCCTCTGAACAGAGGAGATGCCAAAGTTTCCAAAGATGGATTTATCCGGCTGGAAGCCAATGTCCGTCCTTCTACCTGCCAAGCATACGGAACTTTCATTTGGCTTAGCAACTGGGTATAATGACGGATGATTTCCGGGTCTGCAATACGGAATCCGCTCCATTGGTAAGAGGGACGGAATTGATACCAGTTCCCAATGCGCTGGTTGAAATACCATTTGAAGAAGTAATCGTACGGCACATATTGTTTGTCGATATGGATTTCATCTCCGGAAGAGAGGTAGATGGATTCCGCCGCTTTGTCAATTACTTGCAAAACTTGCGCCTCTTCCTGACGGTTCCCGTCGTCAAAGCTCAACAATATAGGTTGTCCGGCTTTTCCGGAACGAAGCTCAACCACATGAAGTCCTGTCTTTTCAAACAGGCAGGTTTGCTCTTCAAGGGCGGCACCTGCAACTTTCACTTGCAATTTGACGTGCGGGCGATTGGTTTCTACCAACACACCAAAATCCGAGTCTTTCGCCACATATTTAGGAACAGCGATAACTTCATAATCCCGAGCATACTCTTCAATCACTTCCAACCGTTGCAGTTCGTATGGGAAAGCTGCACGATGAGGCTCTTTAAGCAAAGAGAGCTTCAACTCTCCAACGCCTTGCAAAGAATCGGGCAGAGGAATATAAAAGTCTGCCACATTCGAAGCTCTATCGAACCGGTTGCCTTGGAAGATGCACTTCCCATTAAATTCCAGTTTCCACATCGGCCAACTGCGGGTGGCAAGGTTCACTCCAACCCAGTAATTAAACGGGTCGGTTTTCTGTGCGAACTTGGTAAATGGAATGGAACAAACTGATTTCTTTCCTTGTGTCAACCGAGGAGCTTCCACCCAACAAGCCCCACTGAAATGGGTTCCTCCGATACGGATCAAGGCGCAAGCGACAGGACAATCCAAATGGAATGTGGCGGAAACAGATTGTTGCTTGCCTGTTCCTTCCGGGATTGGCAAATAGAGGACCGAGTCGGGCCGGTCATAAATATCATCGGCTGCCCGTCCTGCTTTCGGATAATACAACCCTATTTCCAAACCGAAATCCCCTTCCGGAGAGACAGAGAAACCCTGTTTCTTGACAACCGGAATCTTCACCGTCAATTCTCCGGGTTGTAGCAACGAACCACTCACCCGATAATAGGCATATCGTTCAAATGGGTCATTCTCTCCTTTGAAGTAGAGTGAATAACGGTCTTGTTTCCGGATGATTGAATCCAAATTATCATCTATAAAATACTCAGCCCTGCGGAACATCTCTTCTCCTCTTTCCTCGAAAGGAACAGGCATTTGGAGACCTCCGACTACACGTAAGGATTTACGGGTAGGAACTGCTTGTTGTCCTAAGCGGACACTTTTCGTAATTCCCTGGTCGGGTTGAAGCAAATAGGCGTCCTTCCCTTTTTCCGGTGTAAAAATAACCGTCCGGATCTCTTTCCAAGAAGTCTCTGCATGGAGAGGAGAAGAGGAAAAGAAGCCAAGTGTAAATAAAAGAATGAATATCTTCTTCATAAATATCAAGCCTTAAAAATTTATTTTCTTTGAACTATCACATTCTGCCCTTTCCGGGTCGGGATTATTAGTGTGTCTCCTTCACGAATTACTTCGCCTTGGTTGCCAGAAACTGAAGGTTCTCCACTTTGCATAGAGGCAGGCAAAGCAATCCGGCAAACTCCTCCCTGCTCCGGATAAATAGTAATCTGCTCAACGTTTCCTCCTTTGCTCTGCTGATACCAAGAACGCCCCCATGGCACGCAAGTCCTGGAAAGAGACATCTTGCCAAGAAGCCGGGACTGCCGGGAAAATCCGAATAACACCTGTATGGCTTTGCATCAGCATCTCTTGTATTCCAGCAGCAAAGGCGAAGTTCCCTTCAAGCGTGAATGGACGATACGTGTACTTAGACTTACCACTTTTCGTCTGGTCGCCATTGGCATGGAAAGTGTTTGGCAAGCAGAAGCATTCGGCAAATGTTTTCAGTTCCTGTGCCGCTCCTTCCCCATCAAAAGCACGGGCTTTCATATTCCCGAACCAACTGTAAGAATAACCGCACCACCAGTCCGGACCCACTTCCTGCAAACGTTGGATGGTTGCATTGATAATCTTTTGGGATTCTTCTCCTTGGCTATAATCAATCAGTCCTAACGGGTGAATCGCCAAGGCGTGTGAGAAATGACGATGGGAATCCTTATACGGGAAACCTTTGGCAATCGTCAGTGCACCTTCTTTGTCTACATCCAATGCCGGCAACTCGTCCCCAACCTCTTTCCAATGGGCAGCCTCATCGTTCAATTGCAAATCTGCTGCCATTTCAGAAGCGACCTTGAAAGCAAACTTCATCAACGAAAGGTCATAATTCGTCATATCCTTGAACCATGCCTGGATACTATTGTCAAACATTTCCGGACTTGAACTGATTGGCAAGCGGCGAACGCCCTGTTTGTCCACCGAAGATAGCTGTTCGAGGAAAGTAACTACATCTTTCGTAAACGGATAAGCCCGTTCTTTCAAGAAGGTCGAATCAGCAGAGTACTTCCAATGCTGGTAGAAATGCTGTGACAACCAAGCACTGACTGACGGAGACATGGAATATTGAATCCAGCCGCCCATCGGTTCTCCGGTCAATGTACAAACGCCCGGAATATTCATCCCCTCACATTCAAAATACTGCTTCGTATATTTCTTATAAACCTCACGCTGGTTCCAAAGTGTATTCAGGTAACCCAATTCTTCTTGTAAATGGTTTCCTATATATGCCGGCCAATAACTTAACTGCGTATTCAAGTCATGATGATAATCTCCCTTCCAAGGTGGAAGTTTCCCGTTATCGGCAGTCCATACGGCTTGGAGTGAAATCGGAGATGAATTCTCTCGGGACGCTGAACCGAACTTATACATTTCATTGTCGTATTGACACTGCAAGAGTGAATCAGGAATAGAGATGGAAGAGGCTTTCCAATAGGTATTCCAATAATTCATGTGTTCTTGGTAATCGAAAGCAACGCCACGTTCCAACGCTTGCAGGGTTTCTTCCGATGCCTTATCCTGCGACAAAGAGGAAGAGACGCTCCAAACGCCATACAAGTTCTTGCCTTTTTGTTTCCAACGTACATTTACATCGTAATAGAATCCGCCCCAACCCGGTTGGTGATAGGTGATTTCGTCTGCCGATGTTTGGATATTTCCTTGTTCATAACCTAAACGACGAAGATCTTGTCCAGTTAAGGAATTTCCATCTTTAGAACCTTCAGGATTATTATATTGGGGAGTAATCAAACTGGGCTGTATGGTTTCCGGCAAATTTTCGAAGACAAACCAACCGACCGGGTCTGTGGCATGAACGAAAGTCTTCAATGTGATGCCGTTATCCCAACGAGCCTCGCATAAGGCATTGTTCAGATACAGATGCACATCGCATGGTTCGCCCAACTTGCCCAAAGGGAACTCAAGTGCGGCTCCCGGAATCTTGGAAGGGGCAGGAAGCTGGTCATAAGGCCAGTCGTATTTTTTCTGCACCGGCAAGTAATCCCCTTTTTGCACCTGGTTATATACCCAAGAGAAACGGTTGTTCGATCCGGATATACTATCCATCGGACGAAGGTCCCAAAGGTCGGTACGATCCAAAGAGAAACGCAGTGCGGAATCGCGTTGCCAAACCAAAGCTCCGAGGGTTGCATTTCCTAATGGGATTCCTTCATCCCAGCTTTTTGCCAACTGTCCAAACTGCAAATCACTTGGTGACGGACTTAAAGTCCAATTATTGTTTTCACAATTGTCACAAGAATTAAATGATTGGGAGACTATTAAAATAGCCAATAGTGTTCGTATATTCATTTTGTTTCGTTTTAACGTCAAATCTATATAATCTAAGAAAGAATCCTTGGTATTTAGATAGATAGCGACATAAGCATTCTTGTTATAGAAGGCATCAATAATTTTTAAATAAATATCGCTTTGCTAACAGAGTCTAAAGTTACTGAAATTAGTTATATGACGGATAATTTTTGCAAAGAATTTATTTCTTGCCGGGGAAAACAGATGATAAAAAACGCAAAATGCAACAAACCCAATCCCGCTAAAAACTTAAATTTAAACGGTCAAAAACAAGCCAGAAAAGTATTGAAATTGGTCAAAAAAAACATACCGTTGTTTTTAAAAATACGTCACGAGGAATTTTTGAAAACGTCCAATGTTTTTTCAAAAATGTCCAATGTTTTTTTCAAAACAACGGTATGTTTTAAAGAGCCATCATTAGCAAAATATAAATCGCTAATAATGAAATAAATACAAGTTTACCCATGCGGATGGACAAGGTCGGAATCCGAAAGCAACTCTGCCATTGGCAATCTTGATTTTCAAGCAGCCTTTCTATTCAAAATGGTATATGACTCCGGTTATTTGTTCCCGCTCTCGTATGGTCCATAGACCGCCTTTACCGGGCAACGTTCATCCTCTGCCGATAAAACATAGATGCTGTATTTACGACCTTCGTCAAACACCTTGATTACCACATGGCCGGAAACAGGACTAACCGATTGCATCCATGACTCAGAAGCATACTTTTCCTGTCTTGCTTGCGGCATGTGTGTCACATAAACGACAGGATCAGACTTGTCGGCAGTCATAGTGACCATGCGCTGAATCACATCCGGCTGAATATGTTCGTGATCCCAAACAGGGATTACATACTGCTTGGCTTGGATATGCCGTAGGAAGCCCTCCGTCATCGCATCTTTATAAGCATGATGGTTTGCCTTGCTAACATCCACAGTGCCACAAGCCTCTCCCACCTTCTCTTCTATGTTCACTTTCTCGCCATTCGAATCAAGCAACGAACCAACTGCGTCACCGCCACAATAGTAACGGAAAGGACCATAAGCAATACGCAATGCCAAACTCTTGGTGTTCTCATTCTGATGCTGGGGATCCAAATTGGCAATGTTCTCGTCGTAATAACGAATCGTCTCACCGCCCGTACCTTTCCACACTTCACCATTAGCAGCTAAATTGCGAATGGAAAACTGCGATGCGTACCGATCAGGATGATACTTCAAAGTTATCTGATTCCCCTTTCCAACCACAAATGGCTCCTGCTGCAAGCCAAACTGGGAAGCCTGCCAATGCAAGAAAGCCCGGTAGTTATCCACGTCCCGATCGTTGATTGGCAAAGGATATTGATAGTCCGGATATCCTCGGTCGAAAACCTTCCCGAAACGAAGAACTTCTCCAGCTTCCGCAATGCCAACCCGCGCATAGTCCGGATTACGATTCTCCGTGTGCGGCACTGGCAAAGAAGAATCGCCGGTATGATCGTTATGGAAATGAGAGACCAAAAGATAATCCACCCGGTCCCGATGAGGATTAACACGCTCCACATAGCGAGCTATCCACTCACCCGCTCTTCGGGATTTGTCCGGCAACGGCTCGCACATCAGCGGATAGTCACTCGGATCAAAATCTCCGGCATCCACCAATAAAGACGTTCCATCCGGGAAAATCATAAAGTTTGATTCTCCTCGTCCCGTGTAAATATGGTGTATCTCCATCTCACCCTCTTGCCAAGCAGGAAATGTTTCCTTTTCCGAAAAGGAACAACTCGACAGACATGCGACACCCAAACCCAACAAAACCTTTACACCCAAATTTTGCTTCATTTCCATAATATTCTTTTTTTAACAACAACTTCCCTTTTATCGTTTACCCAAAATATCGTCTCTACCAAATTAGGATTCAAGATGCGTTGCTGTTGCGGCAATGGACGATAGTAGAACTTTGGCTCTTCAAACTTACGGTTGCCAATCTCGTTCTTGACAAGGATATAGCCAGAATCACCATTTGACAAAGAAATGATGCCCTCATCCAAATAGTAGAACGTGTAGTTCTCTCGTTCCGCTTCCGGAACAGTATTGCTTTCTTTATTTGGGAATATACCCATCTCTGGGACACCATCACCTGATATGTCAAACACACCAAATTTGTCCACATAAATACCTTGTTGTACATCGCGAATCAGATGTGCCTCTTTCCAACGCATCAAATCGTCCCAACGGAAGTTTCGCCCATCAGCTCAATACGTCGTTCTCTACGAATCTGCAACAACGCCTTGTCATTGATGTCTGGATATTGCATCTTCAAATTCGGGTCATCTATAATATCGGAAAGCACGATACGTGGCATCTCCACACGTGAACGAATCTCGTTAATTGATTTGTCCATATCAGACTGCGTCAACTGACCTAATTCAGCTTTTGCTTCAGCATAAATCAACAAGATTTCAGCATAACGCACCACTGGCAAATCAGTATAAGTAGTTGTGCCTTTTTTAGAAACAGGATCATCTGATTCATACTTGACACAAGGATAACCCCCCAAATTCAAATTCGGACGGAAAGCGGAAACGTCTCCCGCCCTTGCATAACCAGGAGCCATAAAAGTCTGCGACAAGCGAGGATCACGGTTTTCAAACACCTCTACAAACGATTTTTTATCATAATTAGGAACAGATGTAAAAGGAACAGCTTTGCCATCAGGCATAAGATACTCGTACGATTCCATCAAACTGCGGCTTAAATTGCTCACCCATGAGAAAGACAGGGACCCGGCATCATGTTTAATGTTCTCACCCAAATCATAATCCTTAAAAAGTATCATCTCTGGAGAGGCAGACAGATTGTAGCTGGAAAAAAGATTACGGTAAGCTTGATTCTTACCTCCACGTTTATCAATCGCAAATTTTCCAGAAGCCATTATCTGTTGAGCAGCTTGTACTGCCTTTTCCAAAAATGGCTGAGCCGTTCCTTGCAATTCCAACTCGTCATGATACTTCCTATAAGTACCCTCATGCAAACAGATACGAGCTTGCATCGCCAAAGCATACCATTTGCTAAACACCGTACGATTACCCATATCCTCTGACATATTGGCTACAGCATAGTCCAAATCAGCCATAATGGAATCAACTACCATCACACGAGAATCACGCCCCTTATAAAGCAATTCCTCATCAGTATCTTTCAATGCACAGGAATACCAAGGCACATCATTGTAGGATTTCACCTGCTTATAATACCAGATTGCTCTTTGTAAACGCGTTAGACCAATGTGATGAGCAATAGCGACTTGATTTCCTGTTATTCCACTTACATTATCCAACAGAAAGTTTAAACGGCGCAAGTTCCCCAATCATTCCAACCCCCAACAGTCTCAGCATTGATACTACCACGAATTAGATTGTTATTCTCATGGACTTCTGAATAAGATGCAAAGTTATCACTCACGTAATCCGTAAAATAAGGATTCACATATTCGTAATAAGTATTCGTATACAACTCCAGATCCTTATCCGTTTTAAAAAATGTCTCCGGAGAAATAGAAGTAGCCGGATAACGATCCATGAAGTCGTTGTTGCAACCTGTCAAGGTCAATACTCCCAAAGAAGCTGCTATGATATATATTATTTTATTCATTTTATTGTCTATCATTTTAAAGTGAAATATTCAAACCAATCGAATAGGTGCGCTGCATCGGGTGTGAAGTCTGATCCAGCACTTCAGGGTCGAAGTTCTTACACAAAGAAGTGAATTCAAACAGGTTCTCACCACTCAGGTAGATGCGCACATTGTCTAACATTATCTTTTGAAGCAACCGTTTCGGCAATGTGTAACCAAATGTGATGTTCTTACAACGTAAGTAGGCTGCATTTTGCAAATAACGGGTTTGGTTGTAAGACATATCACCCGCACCATTTGCCAAGTAAGATTTCAAACGTGGGAAATAGCCATCCGGATTCTCTGGAGTCCAATGGTCGAGGTTATTCTCATAGACATTGCCCCAAGGAGCCAAATAAATGCCATAGAATTTATAACCAGTAGGATACCAATCTCGTTTGCCAACACCTTGGAAGAGCATACGCAAATCGAAGCCATTCCAATCCGCATTCAAATCTAAACCATATAAATAGCGGCTACGACTGTTACCTATAATCTTGAAGTCTCCCGGATTATCTACCGTATTTGCTCCCTTATCAATCTTACCATCACCATTTAAATCTTTATATTTCAAATCACCCGGCTCCAGTTTGCGGTCACCAGGATAAGCAATCACATTCCATTGATCAGCATGATTGTCGATATCAGCCTGATCCTTGAAGAATCCTTCTGTTACTAAGCCCCAAATTTCTCCTAATTCCTGACCTTTATAATAATCAGACAAGATTCGTGTCGGGTTATCAAAACGAGTAATCCAAGAACGGCTGTCAGAAAGGATAAAGCGAGCACTGTAATTGAACGGCTTGGAACCTAACTCAAATCTATCACGCCATGAGACAGAAACCTCCCAACCACGAGTTTTCAAATCGGCAGCATTAATTCTTGGTTCTGCAGTACCCAACACACTTGGTAGAGTCTTACCCTTGGTCAACATATCCTTAGTATCACGACGATAAACATCACCCGCAAGAACTAATCTATTGGACAACAAGTTCAAGTCTATACCGGCATTGATAGTATAAACTTTCTCCCAAGTCAAGTCATTAGATATCAACCAGGCTGATAAACCCCCATTGGCTTCTCTCCATTCAACAAATAATTCATTTTACTTGCACTCATAGATGCAATATAAGAATAATAGCTTACATTCTGATTCCCTAACGAACCATACGATAAGCGGAACTTACCATGATCCAGCCAAGACCCTAAAGGACTCATGAAATTTTCCTTTGAGAAAACCCAAGCTGCAGAGACAGATGGAAAAAAACCAAAACGATTAACAGAAGGGAAACGAGATGTTCCGTCATAACGACCATTCACCTCAACTATGTATTTTTGGTCAAATGTATAATTCAGGCGGTAGAAGGCACTTCGTATAGACCAAGCATAATCATCTTCAGTTACAGTCATATCACCTGTAGCTAACTGCACCGATGGATTGGAGTCTGTAATCAAATCTTTTCGCTTGCTCAAAAAGCTGTTGTAATGTTCATATTCTTGGCTATAACCCACAATAGCAGAAAGATTATGCTTACCAAAACTCTTGTTAAAATCGGTATATAAATTCACTAAAGTATAGATGTCTTGAGCAGATTCCTTTTGTGCATAATTATCCCAACCCAAATAAAGTAGAGGAGCAGAAGGACCTGTAGTGTAAGGAATCTCTTTGTCGCTGTCCCATACATCAACCCGGTCGTTGTTAATTTTCGCAGTAAAATCCGCTTTCATCTTCCACATCTGTGGTATCAAATCAAAAGAAGCGGTAAACTGAGTATATACAGAACTATATTTATTCATTCGCTCTCCTCCATCAATGAGCGTTCCAATCATTGATGCCCCCTCCTTGGTGTATGAGCCATCTGGATTTTTCACAGGCACCAAAGTGTTAGTTTCATTGGCTATACTATATAACCATGATCCAAAGTTGTTCGGTTTATCATACTTATAGTAAGTAAAAGCAGTGTTATTAGCAACCGTCAAACGATCGAAAGGACGATACTCTACATTACTTCTAACATTAAAGCGGCTATATTGATCCTTATTATAATGCAACAAACCACTCTCGGCATAGTATTCCGTACCTAAGTAATAAGAGGCTTTTTCTGAGGCTCCTGACACACTGAGATTATGCTGATGGGAGGTTCCGAGCTTATCAAAAATCTCGTCAAACCAATCTGTCGAAGCGAGATAGGTGTAACTGTTCGGGTTCTTTTGGTTGATAATAGTTGACTCCAATGACGGATCTTGCAACAGTTTTTGTGCATATTCTACTTCTTCATCGGAATAAAGATCATACCAAGGTTTACCCATCTCTTTCTTATAACTGGCTTGGATGTAGGGATCTTTAACCACTTTTGGCATATTAGTCAATTTACGCACATTATAGGTATTATTGAATTGCACCTGCAATTTCTCGCTTTTCCCTTTCTTTGTGGTCACTAAAATCACTCCAAACGAGGCTCTTGCACCATAGATGGCCGCGGAGGACGCATCCTTCAAGACAGAGATATTCTCAATATCCATTGAGTTGATACGAGCAAAATCACCAGCAGAAGTAGGAATTCCATCCACTAAAATCAACGGAGCTCCTCCATTAATAGAAGTTTCACCACGTACATTAAAAGAAGGTACTGCATCAGCAGATCCACCATTCGGAGAAATCTGCAAATTCGGCACCAAACCTTGTAAAGCAATACCTACATTATTAGTCGCACGGTTTTGCAACATCGTAGAAGATACTGTCTCTACAGCTCCACTCAAATTAGCTTTCTTCTGTACTCCATATCCTACGACCACCAATTCATCCAATGCTTCCGAATCTTCTTTCATGGTGATGGACAAATTAGTTTGGTTTCCTATTTTAATTTCCTGTTTAGCAAATCCGATATAAGAAACAACCAGAGTTGCACCTTTCTCTACATTCAATGAAAACTTACCATCCATATCTGTAATGGTGCCGTTGGTTGTTCCTTTCTCCATGACATTGGCTCCGATTACTGGCATACCAGTAGCATCTAATACAATACCGGTAATTCTTTTACTGCTTTGGGTAGCAAAAGGAATAGCCATTACATCTTTATCAGATACCTTAATCAAGATTTGTTTGTCGATGATTTGGTAATCATATCCTGTATTTGCAAAACTTGTGCCAAGACATCCTCTATGTTGGCGTTGTTTGCACTGACATTCACTTTTTGCTTTACATTAATCTGGTTGTCATTGAAGAAAAATGTAAAGTCACTTTTCTTTTCAATTTCCTTGAAAACTTCACTGATGCTGCTGTTCTGCTTGTGAATTGAAAACTTCAAACTCTGTGCATAAGTTGATGCAGAAATGGAACAAACAGCCAATAAATTGCACAAAGACGTAACTTTCATGATACGAATTGCTTTTGTTAACAGCGGGACATGACGATCCCTGTCATTTTTTTTCATACTTTTGTAATGTTTTTGATACATGAATTATGCTTGCCTCTGGCTTGGACTCCGTTTGGCAAGCTTGTGTTTCTTAAACTTTCAGATTGAACGGAAG
Source organism: Phocaeicola vulgatus (assembly GCA_022009975.1). Classification (GTDB taxonomy): domain Bacteria; phylum Bacteroidota; class Bacteroidia; order Bacteroidales; family Tannerellaceae; genus Parabacteroides. The sequence continues at coordinate 2,415,043 of CP091733.1, forward strand.
GTACTTGCCGGTATCTTCCGTTTCTTTGATATTAATCATTTTACTTTTTCCCCATACGCACTTGATTTTTCTTGGTTAATATATAGCTTTCATCTGTATTCTTTTTGTATTGCAAAGGAGCTGATTGACGCATGATAAATAGAATGACATCCAATGATTCATCACGCACTTTGAAGGTAAAACTATAGTTGTTCAATAGACTCTCTTCACATTGAATCTTCCGTCCATACCAACGTTCCAAACGTGGGATAATCATGGCCAGATTCTCATTTTCAAACGATAAAACCCCTGTTCTCCACAAAGTATATTTATCTGCATCAATCTTTCCAACTTCTACCTGATTGCTTTTTTTATGCCAAATCATTCGTTCATCTGGATTTATAATCTGCTCCCTTACTACTTTATTATCTTGTTCAAAACTAACTTTTATTTTCCCGTTCACCAAAACTGCTTCCATATCCTCCGAATCTTCGTAATTAAACAATTCAAAGGCTGTTCCTAAAGCTTCAACCTGCATATCATTCATTTGAACACGGAAAGGTTTGGATGGATCTTTCGCCACATCGAAAAAGGCTTGACCTTCCAAACGGACATTCCGACTGCCAGGTCTAAATTCTGATGGATATTCCAACCGGCTACCAGGTCCTAAACAAACATGTGTTCCATCTGGTAGTTGTATCTTCTCCAAATTCTGAATACCAGAAGCAACTACATAAACAGGTGCGGCAGTCTGCTGATTCCACAAATAAGTAATACAACTCAAAGCGATAACAAGCAAAATAGAAGCCGCAGCACTGTACCACTTATAAAAAGAAGACTTCCAAGGTCTATTCTTTTGACCTATCCGTTGCTGAACGCCTTCCCAAAGTTGATTTGAATCCACTTCTTGACTCTTATCATTTGATGTATGATTCCATTGTTGAAGCCATATCTGTTCCATTTCTAGACTTTGAGTCAACAATGCTTTCTCTTCATCAGATAATATTCCTGACAACAATTTTTGAACTATATGTTTTTTCTCTTGTATATTCATATTTTTGTCTTTACTAATAAATACACGCTATCTCATATCTTCCCCTATTCCCAGTTTAAAAAAATTCTTTTTTTTCAATAGTATTTGCAAGAATCGTCATTTTGCCTACTTTTGCAGAAAGCGAAACAATAAAAGACAAAAAATACAACTTGCACACAACAGTATATTGGTGGATCAAGAAAAAGAACTCATAATTGCCCTAAGACAAGGGGACGAAAAAGCTTTCAATACCTTATATAAACAGTACTGGAAGCAAGTTTACAATTTCTGCCGGCTATATCTGACTAATACAGAAGAAGCCAAAGAAGTTGTACAGGACGTTTTTGTCCGTATATGGCAATCACGTGATTTCTTACGGGAAAATGACAATTTTAAAGGTTTGCTTTTCATTATTACTCGTAATTTGGTTTTCAACCAAACACGAAAAAGTTTCAACCATGATTTTTATACGCTTTCGCTTTTGGAGGCATTAGAGAATATGCCGGAAGAAAACGGCTATGATATCGAAAAAGAATTGGAGGCAAAAGAGTTAAGTGATTATATTGACCTTCTGATTACTGAATTGCCCCCGCAACGACAGAAAATATTCAATCTCAGTAGAAAGGAGCACAAAAGTTACAAAGAAATAGCTGACCTGATGCACCTGTCAGAAAAGACTGTCGAACATCAGGTCTCCAGTGCGTTAAAGTATCTACGCAAACATATCACTATCCTGCTTATCTTCCTGAATTAGTAGAAAGCTCAAAGGTAATCAATAACCCTTTATGATCGGTCGGCCAAACAGCTAAAGGAGCAATAAATCGATCTTTCGAGGTTTCCTTGATACGCTGACTTCTGCATATACTTTTATCGGGGCCAAAAAGAATCGCATCTTTTAAAGTCAAGCCTTCCGTTGGATAATAGAATACATAATCAATACGATCTCTTTCATCTGCTTTAGGAGCCCAAGTCAATTTATTAATTGGAATCAATGGATTATCCGAAGGGAAGGTAAAACCAGGATAAGTCAAAACATCCGGATATCTTTCACGATATGTATCTATAAAACCATTATTATCCAAAATCAACGTAACAGTCCAAGGGATAATAAAACCATGATGGTCATACAAATCCTTCGTCTCACGTGTCCAGTCCAAATGAGAAGGCTCATTGAAATCGCCACCTAAAATAACAATCCGCCCAGCTTCAATGTCTTGCTTTGCGGCAACTACAAAGTTCCGAATCGCATCATCACGCAAAGAGGCATCATTGACCGCCAAAACCTCTTGAACAGTTTGCGGGATAGGGATTTCTTTCCATGTTGAGCCATCATAACCTCTTACATTATAATATGCATCACTTAGATAATCCAAATGCGCTGTATAAACAGCTATCTCTCGTCCGTATATGGAAGAAACCAATCTATGAATGCTGCCATGATCATCCTTTAAAGGAAAAACAATAGTGGAATCCGTTATCGGATACTTACTAAGGAGTCCCGTATCATTGCTATAAAAAGAATAATACGTTTCACCCTTTTGGGATAAAGACTGGACAATCCTATCACAAAAACGAGTCTGGTTATAGTTTCTCACCTCACTAAATGTAACGAAATCAGGTTTCAACCGGGCTATTTCATTGACAATAGCCTCATAGCCTCCTTCAACTACGGTTCCTTCCTGCCATATATTCCACTGCAAAACCGTAAATTCCTTTTTTCCGTTCCCATATAACGAAAGAGGATATAACAAACACAACAAATACACAATCCATTTTTTCATATTTCACCTTGTATATTCTTATTATTAATATCTTTTATGTTTCCATCACATATACGCCCCATGAAATAAATGCCATTAAAACAGTGTTTAAATGGTGTTTAAACACTGTTTTAACGCTATTAAATCGCACCTTTCCCAAAGATTAATAGTTCGTCACTTTACCTGTCTCTCGCTTCAAGGCTTCAAATCGCATCATCATCCGGCGAAGACGATGTGGCTCTTGGGTGGCCAGATTATTCTGCTGTCCGACATCCTCTTTCACGTTATAGAGTTGGTAGCAATTGCCCATGCCTGTGAAAGATGGACCATCCGGGTCATCATAATAAACCGGATACGGTGGGATCATCACCCAATCCCCCTGACGGAATGCATAATTAAACATTCCTTCGATAACCAATTCTTCACGTCCATGATTGCTTTGCCCTAAAAAGGCAGGCAACGTGTTTTGGCTGTCCGTCTTGCCTGTATATGTTTCTCCTACCAAGGCAGACAAGGAAGCCAACAAATCCATCTGGCAGACAAAAGCGTCTGACACAGCAGGTTTCACCTCTTCAGGCCAACGGAGCATGAAAGGGATGCAAGTTCCACCATTGTACATACTGGTCTTTCCTCCCCGGTGCGGTCCTGCCATCTTGTGGCGGCCGACCAACTCCACGGCTTGGTCCTGATAACCGTCATCCAAAACCGGTCCGTTGTCACTGGTCAATATAACCAATGTATTCTGAGTTAATCCCAAACGATCCATCTCTTTCAAGAACTCACTTACACACCAGTCAGCTTCCAATATCACATCACCACGCGGCCCCATACCTGACTTGCCAACAAAACGTTCGTTCGGGATACGGGGGACATGTGGCTGGTGCAAACCATAATACAAGAAAAAAGGCTTGTCCTTATTTTCACGCATAAAGCCCTTCGCCTTTTCTAAAAACAATTCAGCCATATCCTCATCTTTCCATTGCGCCGCCTTACCTCCTTTTTGGAAACCTATGCGAGGCACACCATTCACTATAGAGCCAGCATGTCCCACGCTGGGATGCATCCGCAACATTTCCGGATCATCCTTTCCTGTTGGTTCACCTGCAAAGTTTTTCCGGTAACTGACAAACAAAGGATCAGCCGGATCCAACCCCACACCTTTCCCGTTTTCTATGAATATACAGGGGACGCGGTCATTGGTCGCTGCCTGGATAAAAGAATAGTCATAACCGACCTCTTTTGCCCCTGGATAGACAACATCGTTCCAGTCAACGCCTCCGTCTCCCAAACCTAAATGCCATTTGCCTACCGACCCCGTCACATAACCAGCCTTCTTCATCACCTTTGGTATAGTGACTTGTTGCTGGTCGATAATCAAAGCCGCATTTCCAGGAAGAATCTTCGCATCTTTATTCGTCCATGGGTACATACCGGTTAAAAGAGAATAACGGCTTGGTGTGGATGTGGCAGCTGTGCTATAACCTTGCGTAAAACGGATTCCTTCATTCGCTACTCTGTCCATTCCTGGTGTCTTAATAGCAGTAGCTCCATAACAACTCAAGTCACCATAGCCTAAATCATCAGCCACGATAATCACAATGTTCGGCTGCTTCGCCTCTGTCTGAGCCAAAGCCATGACTGGTAATACACCAGTCATAACTCGCAAAAAATTAATCAAGTATCTCATAAGTTTAAAAACATTTTTATGGATAAATAGAAATTTTCATATCCCAAGTTGTATCAGGACTGTCGATTATAAATCCAATTTCAGCTTTTCTTTTCCTTCCACGTCTATTGCCCTAAAAGTTAATTTGCTTCCCTGCTTCTGAAGTACTAACATATAAGCATCTGATAATTGGCTTCCTCCTCCTATAATAATCGGAAAATTGTTTCCAACTTCTTTTTTAGGATAATAGGAAAAACGATGCCAATGGGCATTAATACAAATATCAAAAGGTGCATTAGCTAAAATATCACTCCATTTTTCAAAACAGGGATTGTAGCTACCTTTGCGACCCGCATAAATAGGAACATGATGCACTAAGATACGACGTTTTGCCTGTTTAAAATCTTGACTGGCTAATTCTTTTCTCAAGAATGAAGCTTGATCTTCCCTAAACTGATTAAAGTCGTTCAATCCATAATATACCCACGTACTATCAGATTTATCTTCTCCACAATCCAACATAACAAATCGTGTATCTCCCATATTAAAAGAGCCATAAGTAGTACCATTAATATAATCAAATAATGAACGCATACCAATAGAATAAGCACCTCTAATTTCATGATTACCACGCATAAGAATGAATGGTTTTGTTTCTCCTGATGCAATATCAATAAGTTGCTTCAAGACATCAACAGCAGAGGCTTCATTTTTAGGGGCATCAATACAATCTCCGTTATAAATAACAAAATCATATTCCAGTTTCTGTTTTTTTATCAAATCGGAAAAACGTTCCATCAAATCAATATTATTATGCATATCATTAAAGAATAATACGGTAAAATCTTTCTTATTCTCTTCAGGCAATTTAAATGTATAAACATCGGAACAAGCTGTATATCCGAAATCCTTACTATATGCACCATATGAGAGTATCTCTTCCGAACAAACTCGATAACTATAGGTAGTTCCAGGTTCCAAATCTGTCAAACGGAAATGATGGTTAGTATTATTACAGAGCATTTGTCCGTCTACATACAAATACTTTTTCTGATCTAATTTTCCATCCTTACCATATTCAACCCAACTTTTAGTTGGGACATTTGTCATCCAACAAATAGTAATTCCTTTATCAACTGCTTTCTGTAAATATGGCTTTGTCCTAAATATTTCATCGGTAGGAGTGCTGATACGGACATCCACATATACAGGATAATGATTTGAAAAAGATACAGGAATCACTTGTCTATCAAGTACTGCATATTTATAATTAACACTGTAACCATAAATAAAATCAATACAGGCATAAGGGATATTGGGTTCATTGATAACCGGAATCGTAACCTCCTTATAATTATTCAGAATACGAAATTTACTTTGAATTGCGTTTTGTGAACGAGAAAGAAAATCACAATTCATATCTCCTGCTAAGAAAAGAGGTTTTTTAACATCTTTAATGAAATCAAAGATAAGAGGGACAGAAGCCACACGGTCTTCTTCATTTTTAGATAATTGAGTACAACAAAACACATAATTTTCAAACTCAACCAATAATACTCCTCGAGCCTCTTCTCTTCCTGGCAAGACAATTGAATGATAGCTCAAGGGACGTTCTTTTGACAAGACTCCTAAACCTTGCTTTCCCCCTTCAACATCAAATAAAGGGACAAAAGTTCGGTACATCATGCACTGTTCACCCAATTCTTTCAGAACATCTATTTTATTACTACGTTGTGTTGCACTATCTACTTCCTGAATTGCTATCGCATCCGGATTTACCTTGAGGATTAGGTCTACTATTTCTTTATATCTGGTAACTCCATTTATATCCAACCCTTTTCGTATATTATAAGTCATAAAACGTAATGAGTTACCTTCTTTTCCCGAAATAGTCTTCAAACGCCGAGGTTGTGCCCATACTGCTAACTGAAATAGCAAACAGACTCCTATTAATATGAATTGATAAATCTTTTTCATCGTATATATTTTTAAAATTCCCTTTGTCTTTTGAATATTATGAATCAAAGACAAAGGGAATATATAGCTATTGGTATTTATTTAAGGATTTTGTGTAAGCTTTGTCGGCCAAGCCTCAATCTGCTGGGATGGAATATACATAACGACATCGTTATCTGTCGGTTTCATAACACGAAACGGATCACCACACCATCCTGGCATTGGACGAGACAAAGAATCTCCTACACGGAAAACATCTATTGAACGTTCGCCATGAAACATTAATTCCAAATGACGTTCTTTCATCAATCTATCTTTTGCATTAGAATTATCCAATGTTTTATAGCCATGTCCAGGTATTGCACGTTCACGAATTTTATTTATATCTTCTAATGCAGCCGACAAGTTATTTAATTTAATACTTGCTTCCGCACGAATCAATATAACATCACTCAAACGAGATACTATCGGTGAATGTTGCTGTGTATTACCTTCTTCTAATGAACAACGGTAAATATAATAGCGGGGATGTCCCATGCTCTCGTTTACATACAAATCATCATATCCCAAATATGTCCCGTTATTATATTGAATGGAATATTTCCGATTAACTAAATCTACCACTTTTACAGGGTATTCACTACCGGTAACTTCATCTTTTACAGATATCAATTCATTAGAATTTCCTATCTGAGCTGGAATAAATTGCTTATAGGTATAAGCAGTTGCTTTACCAGAATTATCATAGACCTTTGTAACAAAAACAAATGCACGACGAGTAGAAGTTGGATCTTTTTTATCCGTCAGCTCATAGTCTGGAACTACAAATGCTGCACGAGCGTCTACGATTCCACTTAAATCATCATGACCTTTTCGCCATTCATTTGTTCCAACCTCATTCAACAAGTCTATTGCGATTGAGCTTGCACAGGTTTCTCCCCATCCCACATTCTGAATTCGAGAATATTGTCCTCCTAATTGGGACGTAAGACGACTTGAAACATCTTCAAATCGAGTACGGCAGGCAAAAATAGTTTCAGTTTGAGTCGCATCTTCGGGTGTAAATTCATTATAATGCATGAAGTTGTCACGACTTAAGAGTTGAAATTTGCCGCTCTGAATAACCTTATCCGCATAATAATAAGCTGAATCAGCATATGTTTTATTTGGATTCTCAAACGTGCCACTCATATAAATGTATGCTTTAGCCAATGCGGCTTGTGCAGCTTCCTTAGACGCTCGTATTGTTGAATAAGTATTGCACAATTGTTCAGCTTTCTTAAAGTCAGAAATAATCTGATTATAAACAGCTTTTACAGTAGCCCTATCTGGAAATTCATAATTAGACAGTCCTTCCCCCGGCATACCATTTACAATTGGAACTCCTAAATTCGTTTCTGGATCCTGATAATATGGACGTCCAAACATATTCACGAGATTGAAATACATCAAACCTCTTTGGGTATACGCTTCGCCCAACTTTTGATCCAATGCCTCAGATTCCCCCTCTGGAAACATTTAATAATCTCACTTGCTTGGGAAATTACCTTATAACAATTATTCCATTGAGTGTTCGGAGTACCAGCACTCGGGTTTCGATCCCAAGTGTAAAAAATAGAATAACCTGCCGTAGTAGGCTTATCTTTACGGACATTATCCCCCCTATATTCACCAAAGCGAATATAAGTATCATAAACCGTACGCATAGTTGAATAGTTTCCGTTTAACAAAACATCAAGCGTCGTTTCTGGGTCTTCTTTTATCGTTGTATCCGTATAAGCATCATTCGGAAGCCGCTCCAAATCACAACCTGTAACAAGAATGAGAGCCGAAAAAGCTCCTAATATTATTTTTTTCATGTATTTTAATCTTTATAATGTCACATTCAAACTTAATAAGAACTTACGAGTCTGAGGATAAGCATTGACAAATGCACCAACACGTCCATCCGCAGTATTGATCATTTCAGGATCGGGACCAGAAAAACCTGTTATTGTAAACAAGTTTTCACCACTTACATTAATACGTATTCCATTTACATGAGGAATATTCCAAGGTAATAAATATCCAACTGTTAACACTCTCATTCTCAAGAAAGAAGCATCTTCCAATTGGCGAGAAGAAGGTTTGCTTGAATTAGAGGTATTGCCATATACTAATTTCGGATGTGTAGCTATGTCGCCTGGTTTCTGCCAACGGGTCCAATCATCCAACATGATTTGTTGATTATAGGTTGGATAAGCACCATCGGAGTCATACACCGTACGGTTGTAACTGAATATCTTTCCTCCTACTGAATAACCAAAGTTTGCACTAACGGTCAGATTTTTATAAGAAAATTCTGTGCCAAAACCACCAAAGAAATCTGGAGTCATAGATCCCAACATCACTTTACTTGTTTGTGCCAAACTATAATTATTTGTTTTTTCACGTGTTCCGTTTGCTGTTGTGTAATACCATTGCGGATCACCTGTTTGAGGATCAACACCTGCCCACTCAGCACCGTACCAAGAATCTAAGTCATGACCAACTTCCATTCTTTTATCCAAAACACCTGCAATGTTGGCTCCTCCATTAGATATGGTAATAGGATCTCCATTACCATAGAGTTCTGCAATCTTATTACGATTCTTAGCGATATTAGCAGAAGCACTCCATTTCAAATTTTTATTATTCAGAATGTCGTAAGCCACAGATAATTCCACTCCCTTGTTGGTTACTTTTCCAACATTCTGCCATAAAGAAGCCACTCCAACTACACCTGGAATAGGAACCTGATACAACAAGTCTGTTGTCTTCTTCGAATACAAATCCAGATTCAAACTCAGTCGGTCAAATAACATTACATCTAATCCTATTCCAGCTGTATAGGTTTTTTCCCATGTCAAATCTTTATTCTCCAATTGACTCAACATCGCACCCGGATTGGCATTATACTTCAAATTCGCTTTGTACAACATATATTGCGGATAATTATCCATAGGACGATTACCTACTGAGCCATAACTTGCACGTAATTTCAATTGTTGTATCCAGTCAAAATCAAAGAAATCCTCCTGATGAATATTCCAACCTCCACTAATAGAGAAGAAATTACCGTATTTAGCATTGACACCGAAGTTAGAAGCCCCGTCACGACGGAAAGAGAATTGAGCCAAATATTTATGACTATATGAGTAATTGGCATTAAACAACAGTGACTGAATTGCATATTCAGTTAATGTTCCAGTTGCAGTACGAGGAGTTGCACCTACAGCTGCCACAGAGAAACCCGGAGCAAACCCTTGCGTAGATTGATCTGCCGTTTCATAACGTCTTGTATTCCACTCATAGGCCAAAACAGCATTTAGCATATGGTTCCCGAAATTTTTATTAAAGCGCAATAACTGATTGGTATATATAGATATTGTATTATTATTACGGTCACGAATAATGCCATTTACAGATTCACCTCCGGAAGAACGTGGATCAGTATAATCTTTCAATACATCAGCCATATAACGATAATTGTTGGTTGATGCAAAAGTCAACCAATCTGTCAACCTAATGTCAAAATCCATATCAATTGACGCTTCATGACGGGTACTCTTACTATAGTTCCATTGAAGATCATACAAATAGTTATATTTATCTTGAGCCACCCAGTCTGTCGGTATGAACTGCTGGATCAAGTTCCCTTCTTCATCATAAGGAGAATCCCATGGTAAATTCGTATACATTGCAGACAAACTATGTTGACAATTATCTGTTTCTCTACGAGCTGCAGAAAATTTAGGCTTTAAAGTCAACCAATCATTTACTTGATAAGTCATATTATAACGTAACGTGTAACGACGGAAATCGAAACCTTTCACCGCTCCTGTTTCATCATACAAGCTGGCAGAAAGATAGCTCTTCATCTTCTCCGAACCTCCAGAAATAGAGATATTATATTCCTGCGCAAAACCTGTTTGGCTACCATTCTTCCACCAATCATAATTTTTATCACGCAAACTTTCATTGTATCCATTAAAAGTTATTGCTTCCTGATTTGTATATTGCTGGAAGAAATCATACAATTGGGAACCATTCATCATTTTCATGTTCCCTTTGACTAAATTGGTTGCTGCCCATTTAGCATTAGCATTGATAACTGCTTTACCTGCTTTTGCTTGACGAGTAGTTACCATGATAACACCGTTAGCTCCTTTTGACCCATAAATAGCAGTTGAAGCTGCATCTTTCAACACTGAGATAGATTCTATATCATTTGGATTTAACTGACCAGCATCTTCTCCCATAATAACTCCATCAACAACCCAAAGAGGAGCAGTACTACCATTAATAGTGGACTTACCTCTAATTAAAACATTTCCTTCTGCACCAGGTTGACCTCCACCAGAACCAACCCAAACACCAGGAGCTTTAGCTGACAACATTGTTGTCACATCTGAAGTTGTAATATCCATCAATTTCTCTGAAGAAACAACTTGCAAAGCACCAGTCAAACTCTCTTTCTTCTGTACTCCATATCCTACGACCACCAATTCATCCAACGCTTCAGCATCTTCTTTCATGGTAATAGAAAGATTAGTTTGGTTTCCTATTTTAATTTCCTGGTTGCTAAATCCGATATAAGAAATAATCAGAGTTGCACCTTTCTCTACATTCAATGAGAATTTACCATCCATATCGGTAATGGTGCCGTTGGTTGTTCCTTTCTCCATGACATTGGCTCCGATTACTGGCATTCCGGATGGATCAACAATCGTTCCGGTAACAACTTTACCCGATTGTTGTTGCTGTTGTATCACCGCATCTTTATGCATCAACAGGATATTATTCCCTTGGATTGCATAAATAATGTCTGTTCCAGCAAACATTTGGTTCAACACTTTGGCAACTGTTTCATTGTTTGCCTGAATTGTCACGGTACTGTTCAGATTTACTTTGTCATGATTATAGACAAACAGATAATCTGTCTGTTCTTCGATTTGCTTGATGACTTCTTTCGCCTGCTCTTGGTTGGCATGGATGCTTACACGCAGACTTTGTGAATTTACATTCACAGCAAAGACCGAAGAAACACATATTGTTCCAAATAATGAGGCAAGCTTCATCACTCTAAAAATGTGTTTAAATTCGGTTAACGACAAGGCGTTCGACACCTTGATTAACTTTTTATTCATAAATTTGTAGCAATTGATTTTGTTGGTATTCGATTTATAATTCCCGTTAATGTCAGAATACTGACTTTCAGCCGGGTTATGTGGCAGCATACCCGGTTCTTTTCATGTTTTGCATGTTTCCTTACTTGTCCATAGGCATTTATTTTATTCTTATTACTTTATTCTTATTACTTTCTGTTCATCGTCTTTTACATAACGAAAGCGGTGCTCCATCTGCAAAACTTTCAACACTTGCTCCACGCCATCTTTACCACGGAACTTTCCCGTATAACGTTCCTTCAAAAAGGCTTGATTGCTATATTGTATCTTCACATCGAAATATAAAGACAATTTATCCATAATCTTAGAAATGGGTTCATTCATGAAGCAAATCAAACCCTCTTTCCATTTGAAATAATCCAAATTCTGTATCGGTTTGGAATAACATTGCCCATCTTTAAAATAAACCATCTCTCCTGGTTTCATGGAACGGGGATTCCTCAATACCGATGATTCCAACATGACACTCCCTTTTAATAATGCCACTTCAAATCCAGCATCTTCCTCGTAAGCAGAAACATTGAACTCTGTTCCCAGCACCTTGACATCCACTTTCGACGTCTTTACAACGAAAGGAATCTTTTCATTCCGGTGAACATCAAAATAGGCTTCCCCGGTGAGTTCCACCGAACGGGTACCTTTTTGGAAAGAAAGTGGATAAACCAATTTGGAATGGGCATTTAGCCAAACCTTCGTACTATCCGGCAAAGTCAATTCCGCCCGTTGCCCGGCTGGTACATACAAAGTTTGATAAAGAGGAGTCTCTTCAATCCCTTTCTCTGAACGTATGAACTTCCATCCATATTGGACACTTAGCACCAATAAAATCACAGCCGCAACCTTTAGCAACTCTGTTTCTATCGTGCGCAGCTTTATATGCTTTGCCCTATTCTGGAGTGACTGTGCAGCAGGTTGGTTCATCACAGAGATATCGAATGCCTTATGCAGAGCCATGAATTCTTTCACATTCTCTTCATCTGCGTCCAGCCAATCGACAACCAGTTCTGCCTCCTTTGCCGTTACGTTTCCTTCAATATATCGTTGTAATAGTTCGTAATCCATCTGATTTTTATCCGTTTCATTAATATGACAATTCAATCCGGGAAATCCCTAAACAAAAACTCTACTTTTTTTCAAATAAATTCAAAGTGGCTTTTTCTATTCGCTTTGGTTTACAAAAACCACCACAATACTGGTAAATAATCTTTCAAGGCTACACGAAGGACTTTCAATGATTTAGTAATATGGTATTCCACGCTCTTCGGCGTTAATTGTTGTTTTTCTGCTATCTCTTTCACAGACATTTGTTCGTACCGGCTCATGATAAAAATCCGGCGTGTTTGTTCCGGCAATGAAGCCAATGTATCCTTCAAAATCCGGGTTATTTCAGAAGAAAACATCTCTTCGGGATTGCAAGCCTGCAAAGTGGCAATCCGGTAAGAAATATCACGCTCCAATTTATCTGAAATATTTTCCATCGCTTCCCATTCGACAGACTGGTGTTTCAAATAATTCAGTGCCTTATTCTTCAAGATGGTCGTCAATAATGCCAATGGAATATTCACCGTTTCTCTTTTCAAAGTCTCCCACAATTGAATCAATGACTCCGAAGCTATATCTTCGGCTGCCATCTCATCGCGCACATACGACTTTGCAAACAAACGACCGCTTATAGTATTGTGTATATAATTCACTAAAGCTGATATTATCCATAATTTGTACCTTCTTCCGATAGAATCTGCGGTGAAGTTAATAAAAAATAAAAAAATAACCAAGGGGCTGTGTCAAAACGAAAGTTTTGATGCAGCCCCTTTAAGGTATGTCAGAATTAGCAAAATGCAAGGCTCTGAGGATGAGACCGACAGGAGTTTACTGATGTAAATGACTGAGGTCGAATTCCGAAAGTAACGCAGCAGTTTGCAATTATGACACACCGCCTTAGTTATTTACATATTCAGATTATCCTATTTACTTTACAGAGAACTTATAAATACATTCGCTGTGATAAGTCTGACCCGGTTCCAATACGCAACTTGGGAAAGCAGGATGGTTAGGAGAGTCAGGATAGTGTTGTGATTCCAAGCAAATCGCACCACGGCGAGGATAAACAGTGCCATGTTTGCCTATTTCTTTCTCTTCCATCATGTTACCACAATAAATCTGCAAACCCGGTTCGTTCGTATAAACTTCCATCAAGATGCCACTTGTCGGAGCATAAACGGAAGCAGCCACCTGATTTACATCGCAGTTGGTATTCAATACCCAGTTATGGTCATATCCGCCTGCTAATTTCAATTGGATAAAGTCATTATTGATGCTGTCGCCAATCACGATCGGAGTGCGCAAATCCATCGGAGTTCCTTCTACTGTTTCGATGCCTGTCGGAATCAACAAACTGTCAACCGGAGTGTAGTTATCTGCATTGATAGACAACTGGTGATCCAAGATTGTAGAACCCGGAATACCAGAAAGGTTGAAATAGCTATGGTTTGTCAAGTTGACAATTGTCTTCTTGTCGGTTGTTGCTTCATACTTGATATCCATCGCATTGTCATCGGTCAATGTATAAGTGACTTTCACATTCAAATTGCCAGGGAAACCAGCCTCACCATCCTTGGATATATAGGTCAATTCCACTGCATTGTCCGCAATCTGGTTCGCAGTCCAAACCTGACGGTCGAAGCCATTAGGACCTCCATGCAAACAGTTAGAGTTGTCATTGGCAGGAAGAGAATATTCTTCACCGTCCAAAGAGAATTTGGCATTAGCGATACGGTTTCCGTAACGACCAATCAAAGCACCGAAGTTTCCTGTGCTTGAAATATATGCTTGGATGCTATCATAACCCAAAACGACATCCGTCATCTTGCCGGCTTTATCCGGAACCATCAAAGATACCAAACGGCCACCCCAGTTCGTCACGCAAGCTTCAGCGCCATTTGCGTTTTTCAAAACATACAATGCAATTGGTTTACCTTCCACCTCAGTAGTAAAATCAGAAGGTTTAAGTCCTGAAAGGGTTGTTGCTTCCTGTTGCTTCGGAGCACATGACAGCATCATGCACATAGCCATGACTGCCATACAAAGTTTCTTTACCATAAGTATATAATATTAAAAATCTTATATTGTGCACAAATATACACATCTTTCTCAAGAAATAACCATTTATTCCTGTTGTTTTGTAATAATTATGCAGATATATCTTTCATCCGGATTACTCAAAAGCATAGCATATCGTATTTTTCCCAATACTTTCATGCCCAAATAAAGTAGTATTTGTCGAAAAGTTATGCAATTAAAACAGCGTTTAAATGGTGTTTTAACAGCGTTAAAATGGTGTTTAAAGAGACACACGCACCCACATGGGGTGCGACTAGACTCATGATTTTACTTTTTCCCGACTTCGTCATTGCGTCACCCAATATTAGGTGACACAAATATACAAAATATTGTTTATCAAATAGTTATAAAATACATGTTTTTCAAGTGACGAAGTCAGGAAAAAGAAGTTATAAACTAATCTTTATGTGAATTAAATCTTATAAGACATCTATTTTCCTAAACCGTTCCTGAAGAATCTTTATCTTTTCTATTAATTCTTCAAAATTCAGTGGTTGCCCATATATGAAACTTTCCTTCATCTCATTGTAGTCTGTCTCATAAGCTGGCATCAGTTCTTCATCTGGCACATGAAAGTTTCTTCACATTCAAGAAATAGTCACGGCTCAGAGCCAAGTCTATGTCCTCACTGAATCGGTTGATGATGTTCCACCCTTTACTAAGGCTTATACCGCCTTTGAACAACAGGTATTCGCTGATGCTGGTATGGAACATGGCATAGAGAACAGCAGTAACCCACCAGTCTTTTTCGGCAGAGGCTTCATCTATCTGCTTTGCCTGACTGACGGCTTGTATCATTGCCCTACGCTCATCTATTGAGAAGTCTATCCATTTACTCATTGTCTTGTCCTTTTATATTTCTTTTGATTATTTGTCTCATCCAAACTGGAGCCAAAAGCAAATCATGTTCTATAGTGTCCTTTTCGGGTGTTTCGGCCAGCAACTTTGCAATCTGCCATTCATCTTCTTGTGTGATGTTGTTTTCGCCGATACTACGCAATGCCTGTACCAGTTCCTGCATCAGCTTCCCTCGAAAGGCAAAATTTCTTGGTGCTCCATGTTTCAAGGTGACTGTCCTATTTCCAAGACTCAGTTTCCTGCCAGAACCTGTAGTCAGGAAACTTGTGTTCATCGGAACCTGGGTAGAGAAACCAAGACGATTTGCAGCAGTGGCTCCTGTAGGGATTATTAGAGCCTTATCTCTTTTGGCAATCTCTGTTACCAATTCAAAGGCGGAAGGGTATAGGATGCCGAAGCGAGTTTTACGTGCCTTGACATAAACCCCCTTTGCTATACAGCTGATAAGACCTTCACGCTCAAAGATTGCCAATAGTTTTGTGACATACTCCACATCATATTGTGGAAAGGAAGACACGAAGTAAACCTCTCCAAACTTACCATGGGCAATCCTACTCTTAATCTTATTAACTACAGCGTCTTGCATATATATATTGATTTGATTTTGGTCGGAATGATTACAAATATTTCCGACTGCAAGGATACTATTTTTCTTTCAAATAATAATGTATTTCCCCCCCCCCCCCCTCCCCTAAAATTAAGTTTTCTTGGCTGAAAAAGGTTCTTTTCTTGTCATTTGAATAGCATTTCCATAAGTTTTTGCTTGTCGTTTCCACATTTTGAAACGTTATCTTGCCCTCAAAGATGAATTGCTGTCCTTGTTTTTCACCAGAAGCATAAGCTTCTTCTTTCTGGTCAGTTTTTCCAACATACCGTTGTTTTGAAAAAAACATTGGACGTTTTTGAAAAAACATTGGACGTTTTCAAAAATTCCTCGTGACGTTTTTTTTAAAACAACGGTATGTTTTTTCCCAATGCTTTCATGTCCAAATAAAGTAATATTTGTCGAAAAGTTATGCGATTAAAATAGCGTTTAAATGGTGTTTTAACAGCGTTAAAATGGTGTTCAAAGAGACACACGCACCCACATTGGGTGCGACTTGTTTGTAAGTCCGACAGGTTTCTACAAAAAAAGTTTCAATCCACGCACCCACGTGGGGTGCGACGTCACGAGAATGGCTCTTCGATTTCGCTATACCTGTTTCAATCCACGCACCCACATGGGGTGCGACACGAGCTTGGAAGCATCGAGAGGTTTTTGAAAAGTTTCAATCCACGCACCCACATGGGGTGCGACGCGGAAGAAGCCGGACAAGATGGACCGCATCGAGTTTCAATCCACGCACCCACATGGGGTGCGACTATAATGACGTCAAAGTCACCTTTTCGCCTTATGTTTCAATCCACGCACCCACATGGGGTGCGACCACAGCATAATGCGTGGTTTTTAGCACAAATCGGTTTCAATCCACGCACCCACATGGGGTGCGACGCAGGTCAGGATTCCACGCCTGCACGAACCCTTTTGTTTCAATCCACGCACCCACATGGGGTGCGACGAGGACAGCTCGACCACCAATGAGGAGGGCAACTGGTTTCAATCCACGCACCCACGTGGGGTGCGACGCCTGGATATTGTCGTGGATCCGTACACGCTAAAGTTTCAATCCACGCACCCACATGGGGTGCGACAAAACTCTGTTAACGGATGAACACGGGTATTATTAGTTTCAATCCACGCACCCACGTGGGGTGCGACAGAAAGTTGCATTCTCTTCTTTGACCTGACCTAAGTTTCAATCCACGCACCCACGTGGGGTGCGACTATCAAGTCAAAAGGTTGATGACGCGCTCGCTCTTGTTTCAATCCACGCACCCACGTGGGGTGCGACGTGGAACGTGAACATGGACAATGGCAACGTGAACACGTTTCAATCCACGCACCCACGTGGGGTGCGACTTCTTGACCCTCCAAGGGGTCAATGCCATCCGCCTGTTTCAATCCACGCACCCACGTAGGGTGCGACATATCTAAATATTCCATATTACTTCAGTTTAATGTTTCAATCCACGCACCCACGTGGGGTGCGACCGTACAGGCGGAATTGGTAGTGCTTTTATCAAAAGTTTCAATCCACGCACCCACGTGGGGTGCGACAAGTCCCTCTTCGTACTCTTTGGAAAGATTACATGTTTCAATCCACGCACCCACGTGGGGTGCGACATAGTCAAACTTTCCTCAATCATGCAAGGACATCGGTTTCAATCCACGCACCCACGTGGGGTGCGACTTGTTAACGAACATGAAATAATATCATTAATTTACGTTTCAATCCACGCACCCACGTGGGGTGCGACTGCTGTGACTCCTTCGGATATTGCTAGGTTAACTGTTTCAATCCACGCACCCACGTGGGGTGCGACGAGTATAGCTTTCCGAAGTCTTTGCATGATTTAAGTTTCAATCCACGCACCCACGTGGGGTGCGACGAATCGGAAGAGGCATATGCCAAGCCACTTTGAGTTTCAATCCACGCACCCACGTGGGGTGCGACTTATTATATAGCCCTAATACATAATCGGCCTCAAGTTTCAATCCACGCACCCACGTGGGGTGCGACTAACTAGTTCTGGAGTTCCCTCTTCTGCTTCTTGGTTTCAATCCACGCACCCACGTGGGGTGCGACTAAAGTTAAACTTTCTAAATCGGGATTTTTCAAGTTTCAATCCACGCACCCACGTGGGGTGCGACTGTAGTTAAATTATTAGCATGAGACCAATCAAAAGTTTCAATCCACGCACCCACGTGGGGTGCGACGTAGCCGAAGGAGAATTTCTTTGTACAAATAATGTTTCAATCCACGCACCCACGTGGGGTGCGACTCATATTCAGCAAATATCTGAATATCATATTACAAAAGTACATTAATTGCGAACAACATGCAAATTTTTGAATACTTACATGAATCTTATGGATATAGATATCTATTTGTTTGATTTTCAAAGAGAGCGAAAGTCTCTGTATATTATGCAATACTATACGTTCGCACCCTTTATATCAGATTATCAATTCTCCCGTGACATCTATCCCCATGTTTTTCCCTATAGTCTCCACTTTACGTTTCCAGTTTGAGCCTAATATGTAGAATCTGATGCTGTCTTGCGATAAGTCAATAATGTCCTCTAATTGACTTTTAATCATAATATATTGCGATTCAGTCAAGACGCATTCAAACACTGAATTTTGAACTCTCTTCCCATAGTTTTGGCAAACTTTTGCAACATTTCGCAAACGCTTGGCTCCGTTCTGGGATGTTATATTTACGTCATAGGTAATCAGTACGAACATAAGCTATTTGATTAAAAATACGGGATAATCGTCAATCTCTTTTCTTATAAACCTTGCCAACAACATAGACTGAATGTATGGAAGAAGACCGATGCTAACCTTCTCATTTAAATACGGGTGTGTTATTTGTTCCTTTTTTCTGTTTTGCCAAGCAGACAGAATGGTTTTTCTTGCGGAATCCGTCAAAACTATACCATCATCTCCTTGCTTGACAAAGTCTTTTATGGATATTTGTTTTCTGTTTATCAATGACAATACCAACCTGTCACCCAAGTAAGCTCTAAGTTCTTCCATCATATCCAATGCCAGAGACGGTCTGCCAGGTCTTAAAGCGTGCATAAATCCCACGTATGGGTCAAGGCCTATTGTTTCAAGGGCTGCTGTTATATCGTTGCAGATTAACGTATATACAAAAGAAAGCATAGCGTTGACAGCGTCTTTGGGAGGTCTTCGGTTACGTCCTTCAAACTTGAAGTCTTCCTTTTGGTTCAGCAACAAGTGTGAAAACACTCCAAAATACTTTGCAGCCGCTTCTCCTTCAATGCCTCTTACCGTATCAATGTTGTCCGCATTAAAGACACGGCGTTTGCATCTTTGCAAGTATACTGCTGCACTTTCCACATCATGGTCTTCACCATTATCACGAATGAAACGTCGTAAGATATTATAGTAGTTTTGTATTTTCCCTCCAATGAACAGCTTGCTGATATGCAAGGCATAGTTGGGTTCATCAGAATTTCTATATTGAGCTTTTCTCAACAAAACGTTTCCTTTTGTCGGTCCTTGAGAACGACTGATGTATCTTCCTTGTGGGGAAAGGAAGGTTAGGGAAACGTTGTTATCTGCACACAACTTCATCAATCCTGGACTTGCCCCCATATAACCAAAAGTAATAATTTGCTCTATATTATGGATAGGAATACGGAATATCTCGTTTTGTTTAACGGATATTACTACATTAAGCCCATCTTTACTAAGATAGGCTTCGGGTGTTGTTACGTATAGCGTGTTAAGTAATATCCTCATATAGATTTTTGCTTAAATAGGTTGACACTTGAGCACAGTCACTCATTTCAGGCATACAAATATCTACTAATGAACAGTTCTTGCAATGGCGCTTTTTGTTGGCTTTAGGTAAAACACCAGTTTTAAAAACATCGTGCATTTGTTTGGCACACTGAATAGTGGTATTTCTCAAAGATTCAGAAATAGAGATTGTCTCTCTACGTTTCACCTCATCATAATACAGTGCTCCGTATGGGATGTTAATGCCATACATCTCTTCCAAGCACATTGCCTGTGCTGCCAATTGTACCTCATCTCTCTCGTCTGGTTTATGATGCCCCCTTTTGTATTCTACAGGGTAAGGCTTCCAATAACCCTTGTAGCGATTGTGAGTAATGGCGTCTTCTGGAGTATCTGATGGTACCAGTTCTACAGCATCCGTTATGCCATACAGACCCAATTCTTTTGAGGCAACATGAAGAGACCTAAGTGTGATGACATCTCCGTTTTTCTGACGATAGAAGGGATTGTCTACATTCTTGTGTAGAATCTGCCCTTCTGTCGTCAGTTTATTTTCTGCCCATTGTTGCTCGATATGAATCAAAGCCCATTGCCGGGACAGAACATAAAGTGCTGTATCCCCGACAACATGAGCATTTCGTCTTCAGTATACATGATGATACTAAATCAATTCTTCAACGGTAACGCCGTTAGGAACAGAGTCTTTGTCTATCGTAACAACATAGTCGTTGAACGATCTTGGTGCAGCTTCCGTGTTCTTCTTGATTTTCACCAAATCGAACAGTTTGTTGGCTGGAGCATTACCAAGAACCGAATCGTGACGGAACACGATGAGTTTCTGTGCGCTCATCAGTCCACGTGCGGCAGAACGGTCCACGTCGAACATATTTTTCAACGCCTCGAAGAAAAGCTGTAAGTCTTCCTTTGAAAAGCCCGTTTGCTTGGCAAGGTTGGCTGATATAAATCCGTGGCAGACATAGAGCCCGTAAGGAATTGTTGCCTTGCGTCCCATAGTTCTGTTGTCGCCATTTTGCTTTTCTGCTTCTTTTTCCGTTGCCACTGCCATACGAGTAATAGAATGTTCTGCTGTTGCTATTGGGTCAACAGAACGAGCAAAGGTAAACTGGATAGGACCTCTTACCTGACCGGCATTCTTACCCGTTGACATTACTGCTCCGAAGGTACGGATGTCGTAATAGTTTTCACACATGAATATACGTGCTGCAGAAGTCTTGTCTTTTGCTTTCTTCACCTCTTCGTCATCATGAGCTTTGTCTATCTCGCTGTTAAGAACTGCTTTCTCTTTAATGAAGATATCATAACCTTCTGACAAACCTTTTGCAGCTTGTACGTAATTGCGAACTTTGCGCTTCAAGCAAACATCTGTCACCAAGCCCATACCTGTCTCAGCATCAACACGAGGAAGGTTTCCTGCATCAGGATCACCGTTGGGATTACCGTCCTGTACATCAAACAGGTAAACGAAATCGATTCTGCTATTTATTTCAGCCATATTGTTTATAGTTTAAATGTTATTATTTTAGTTCTTGTTTTCATCTTCTTTTTTAGTAAAGAAATCTTGTCTTTGGTGGTAATATCCTATAAAGAATCTGCCTTGGTCTTGAAGGTCAAGATGTGCGGGGAAACCTGTTGCAGGAATCTTGTCGATGATTTCTTGCTTCATCTTCTCATAGAATATTTTTCTGCTTTCGTTAGTCAATTTCTCCATGTGATGGGAAGAAAGATTGAGGATAGTAGCAAACACCGAAGCGGGTGTTGCACTTGCAGCATTCATGTATCTTTCACAAATGCTTCTAATTCCATTTGCATCTTCTTGAATCTTGTCAAGAACTGCAAAGAGGCGACCGCAGAGGTAGCCCTGATTTGTGTTGCTTTTGTCTAACATAGTGTCTATCTTTTTATTGTTGTCTTTTATTCTGTTAAGATAAGCTTTGATGATTGCCATACGAGCTATACGAATAGCGTCTTTGCCCGACTCTGCTCTTATTCTGCGAATGCATGCCGAAAACAACGTGAACGGATATGGTGTTCCTTGGAATATGCTCTTGACAACAGCCTCTGGGAGATTAGGAGTAGCTTCAGACTGCTTTCCGTTAAGAGTAACAGCTGCAAGCATACTCTTTATTCCCATATACGGTTTTCCTTCTTTGCGAGTATCTATAATCTCCATGTCGTTAAAATGACGAAGAATCTTTTCTGCAAAATCTTTAAGGGAACATTCTGACCAATACACAACGGCAATTCTGGCAGAATTAGGAGCAAGTCCAAGTATATAGAAGCGGTCGTCCAATGACGTCTTCATTGTCCCGGAATAAATGGAAGTAAATACTTTACGCACTTGCTCAATCTTGGCATTAGGGTCGTCCTGCTCTTCGTCTGTAAAACCTAATAGGTCGAACAGACTCTCTTCTGTCTGTTCTGCAGCCGAGGAATTGGAAGAAGCCCAAAATACGAAGGTTCGATTGCCTACACCAAACTTATTATGTGATCCCTTTGCAGCATAGCATTCAGAGCTGTGGTATAGGCAAATTCTGCATCCTTTGAAATTGGCGCATTTCTACATTTCTTCTTGCCGTAAGAATCATAGCCGGAATTAACTTGGAAAGCCACAAGCTTTGCTGTCGCTTGACTTCCAGGAATCATTGTTGCCGTTGTTGTATCAACGGCAGTTCCTTTATTTCCTGTTATCAGGCAAAAGCCGTTTTCTTTATTATCGTCTTCAGAATCTTCTAATTGTAATAGTTCTTTTTTCTCTGCTACAATTTTTAGGTCTCCGTCAATTCTGAACGAAAATGTCGAGTACTTCTTTGATAAATTTTTCTTTATATCTTCCCATAAACTATCTTGCGAAACACAAGCAAGTATCTCTTCTTTGCTTTGCTGATAGAATTTACAGATAGCAGCCAAATCATTACTTTCAGGATAAGTCTTGTAAATAGAAATAACTTTCTCTTTAAAAGCTTCAAGACAAGCGTTTCCCTTGTCAGAACGTGTCTCTATTTGTTCTTCCACATCTTTCTTGGCTTTTTCTTTTTCGGCATAGCCCAACACATAGGAGCTGTTATCGTATAGATAATTGGCAACAACAGCGCTTGATCTGCCTACATGCTTTTTTTAACAAGATAGGTCTTTGCCTGTTTGTTATCTATACGACAATCTTCAAAACGAACAAATTTTTCCTTCCTTCGAAATTACAATCACGAAACCGATTTCTTTTTTTCCTCCATGCCTGAAGCAGGAAGATTGCCACTTCTGTTATAGTAGTCGTATAACGCTTTCAGTATCATCTTAAAATCTCCTCACTATTTATTGGTGGAACAATGATAATGCCATCTTTCATTTGTGGACGATAAAACATCGGCTGGATGTTCTTCGGGTCTTTGAAGTCCATGTCATAGAACATGATGCCAAGATTTTTTGTGCCTCCCTGCTCTTCAGATATAGATGGAGTCAAAGCCTCGTCATTAGGATTGACAAGGCGGAATGCAGCCGAGAACTCACGAGTGCCAAGATAAGGCTGATTAAAACATTGTCCCTTGCCTGCTCTTCGTTCAAACATTTGATAGTATTTCATCGGGTTCTCGTCTTTGCCAGGTTCGTGCAAAAACAAGTCTCTTTCAATTTTTCGTTTGGCAACAGAACGATATTCCATTTTTGCCCAAATCCGATAACGAACATCCTTAAGCAATAAAGTATTCTTTTGCTGACGTTTGTCCTCAATATAAATGACAGACTTGCCGGCAACAGCACCAACCTCATTTCTTCTCACCGATGTCCACTTGATAGGATTAAGTACTTCTATCTTGGTTATCTGCCAATGTATGGCAGGTTTCCAGAATATAGCTTCGAATATGGCACGTGCTGCCGACGGTGTAATCACATCATAGCTGACACGTTCCACTTTAAGCTCTGGTCGGGTGAAGCAAGCCATATCGCCCCACACCTCCAAACAATATTCTCTGTCTGTATGTTCCATATCGTTATTTATCTTCCTTATCTATTTATCGTTATTCTTTTTATCCTCTAAATTCTCTTTTGGCTGTTGAGCTTCAAAGAATCGTTTGGCCGAAAGTGGAGATACAACTTGTCGTCCAGTTTTTGCTTCCAACTCTTCTCTTGCAACACGCGCTACATCTCCTCCTTCTTTTGCACAAGTTTTGTTCTCATCCAATGTTTGAGGATTCTTGGCTTTGGTTATGCTTGTTGCAGATAGTTCTGCAAGCATATTCAGTACAAGCTCCTCGTTGGTCATGTTATCACGAAGGTTTTCCTTCTTCAAGCCTTTTAATTGTTTATATTCTTTTGCGGTTCTTCCAGCCCATGTCTGATATATGATGTCTGTCAAGGATGCGTATTGCACACCTTCTTCTACATTATGAAGTTTCCATTGGTCAGTCAAGTCTTTACGGATCTCTATACTTTTAAGTCGTTGATTTATCCAATTATCAGAATAACCCAAACGTTTGTAGTCCATCATAGCCTGCTGTATACTGAGTTCTGGATCTTGCATTTGGTCAAGTCGTTCTGCTCCAACTTTGGCAAGCCATGCCTTAAAGGGCTCTGCCTTTGGCGATGGTATAGACTGAATAATACGCAGAAGTTGTTCTGTATCTGCCACATCCGTCAAACGCATTTCCGTCAGCAGCGCGCATTTTCAAACCGTTACAATTTGTAACGGTTTCATTTCCCTCATCTTTAAGTCGCTTTTTAAGGACTCTCCAATATGTTTGCGGATTCGGACTCTCCGTCAAAACAGCGACAACATCAACAACAGAAAAATACCACTTTTCTTGTTCGTCGTCCCAAATGGCGCGGATCTTATCGTCGCCAAATAGTTTTATAGAGTTCTTGTTTACCATTTTGTTTCTATTTTTAAATGATAATATTTTCATTTGCCCAATTATTGTCGATTCTAAGTCCAATATGTTCATCATATTGTTGTTTATAATCGACCACGAAGAGCCCCTCTTTCTTTTCGTTGACCACTCCCATGTCCATCAATGTCTTGAAGTCTGTCTTATTGATATCAACCATGTACTTTGACAACTTCTTCATCAGCATGTATGATGGTCCGTTAGCCAATGATTGCTGCACAAGTTCCATACTGTTTTTCCAACAGACTACAACATTTACGCCATCGTCTTCTATCAACTGGAATTCTTTAGCCGCAGTCTGAAAACTCAAATTGTTTGTTGGATGATTAAGATAATGTCTTATATCTTTCTTATCAAAAGACTCCTTTCTGCAATAGAGTTGCTTGAAATAAGAAGTCATTGTTTCTGGCGCAAACCAGTCGTGACCATTTCCGAGATTTAGTCTTGCGCTATTTGCCGCTTGTATGTCTCCTTTAGGAAGGTTGTGCTCCTTAGACAGTGAAAAGACATAAGTGGTACTTAAGCTGTTCTTTCCTTCACGGTTACATCTACCCGCAGCTTGCAGAATAGAGTCTAAGCCAGCCTCTTGACGGAAGACAACGGGAAAGTCAATGTCTACTCCTGCTTCTATTAGTTGAGTGGAGACAACACGGATTATTTCGTTCTTATTGTCTTTTAGAGTGGTCTTTACTCTTTCTATTGTTTCGCTAATATGATCAGGGCACATCATCTTGGAAAGATGCAATGTGATGCCCTCTTGCGGAAGTCGTTCGTAGATTTCCTTAGCGTCCCTACGTGTGTTGACAATGCAGAGCACTCTTTGTGTTGGCTCAACATCTCTGCCACTTCGTCATAGGTTTTTCCTTCGTTATTGATGCTCAGCCTTACTCTCCGTAACTTGTCATGTAGCTTGAATTTGTCAGGAATTATCTCTGTTATATGGTCTATACCGTTGAAGGCAGCTTTCGGATTACATCCTTCAATGAGCCCACTAAGCACGGGCTGACTTGCAGTTGTGAACAGAAAGGATACATTGAAAAGCTTGTTATATGTTTTCAATGAATCCACAATGGGCTGCAGATAATCCATCGGAAGGGTTTGTACCTCATCCAGGATTATCACGCTATTTACTATATTGTGAAGTTTTCTGCAAGCCGATGGCTTGTTACTAAACATCGACTCAAACAGTTGTACATTGGTGGTAACGATGATTGGATAACCCCAGTTCTCTGTTGCCAACTTCATCTTCTCTTTCAGTTTCTCGTCTTTTATCTGCTCTGGATCCACACAGCTATGATGTTCCAGGACATTCTCTTCTCCAAAGATACTTCTCAGGACAGATGCCGTCTGAACAATAATACTTGTATAAGGTATAGCGATGATGACTCTCTTCTGTCCATTCTTTATGGCATGCTTTATCGCCCAAACCAGTGAGGACAATGTTTTGCCTCCACCTGTGGGCACAGTCAAGCTATAGAAGCCAGTGGGAGTATCAGCCATTTCTATACATTGTTGCTGAATTTGGTTTCTTATAATGTTTACCTCAGAACAATCTGCCTTTGCCTTTAAGTCCTTTAGCTTGTTTTCAAGCAATGGAAGTAAGTCGTTTAAGGTATCTTTGTTTTGTCTTAATGCAGAAGATTCTTTATCCATAAACGCTTCTGTGTCGAGAAAGTCAGCATCAACTAAACAGGAGAATAACATACGAGCCAAATGATGAAAATCGTTTGCTTGCACACTAAATTCCAATCTGTTTAGCTTTTCCTTTATATGGTAGATGTTTACCTCGGATGGAATCTCTTGATCAATGATTCCTTTAATTTCGTCAGAATCATGCAGGCCAGTATGATGAGATACAATCTGGTTAACAAAAAAATTGCAGGAAGACTTTCCATAATATTTGAGCTAATATACCTCCAACGTAGGCGTGATGATGTTTGCCACAAATCTTAATGCCGGGGTCATATCCGCTTTCCTTTTTAATGTATTGCTGAAAGGTATCAGTCTCTTTCCCTTTATCATGGAGTAGTCCCAATACTTTACCCCATTCGCTCATTCCAAATTCACCTGCAAATTGTGATGCAAGTTTTGCGACACCAGCGGAGTGGTTCTCATTGGATTGTATAACCCAATGTCCAGTTTTGTCTTGATATATATGTGATATTATTTCTGCCATATCCATTTTTTTAATTTTACGTTCTTTCTTATCCTCGCACCCACTCTCTTTTCCCAGCCAAGCGTCCGGACGCATGACACCTCGCCCATACCTTGAAAGACTTTGCTTGGTGACAATAAAGCCGACAAGTTCGGTGAGCTTATCCATGCTGAGTTTTCGCATGCGTCTTGCTTCCCGCAGTCTGATTGCTAATGAATCGTTAGACATAGTATCTTGGTTTTTTACAAACATAATAAAAACATCAGAATTGTAAACAAGTTTTCCCGAAAAAAATAATATGAATGGGTTATGCTATACTGCCGATAAAGTTATGCGATTAAAATAGCGTTTAAATGGTGTTTTAACGTAAGCATTAACTGAAGTACATATATAATTATACGAGCTGCAATTTTTTCAGTTGCAGCTCGTATTTATAGTAATACAGTAATGGTTATTATTTGGCCATGTTGCGTATATTATTGACTACGGCTTCCGGATTTGAGAATATCCACCGGTGTGGAAGTATATCTATAAGTTCTTCTTCCGATGCCTTTTCCATATATGGCATTCTGGCAATTATATCATTAAGATATGTTCTTGGGTTTACATTATGATTACGACAGGTAGCCAGCAATGAAGTAATGACGCACATGTTTTTCCGCTGCCTCATGGTTTCCACAGAAGAGATAATTCTTACGCCCGAGTGTAATGGGGCGTATCTCGTTTTCCGCAAGATTGTTGTCAAGCAGTAGCCTTCCATCATCAAGTATGTGCATCATGTTTCCCCATCTGGTATAAGCATAACTGACAGCCTTCCCTATCAATGTGCGCTGGCTGTAACGGAGTCCCTCGGTCTCCATCCATGTGCGCATCTCTTCCATTAAAGGTTTGGAACGGGACTCTCTTTCAAGCCTGCGCTGTTCATATGTCATCCCGTCCCTGTCGCATTCATGTTCTATCATATAAAGTCCCTGTATTTTGCGAAGAAACCATGATGCAGGCTTTCGGTTCTCTTCAAGGGCCTGTTCGAAGTAACGGCGTATATGGGCAAGGCAGTTCACAAGGGTCACACCGAGCCCCGGCTTGTAGGCAGAAGTATAACCCGCAAAACCGTCACACTGTAGATATCCCTTGTAATTGTGCCTGTCCGTGAGTTCCTTGATGACTTTTCCGGACCTGGAACCCTCCTCATAGAAAAAGGCTGCAAGTTTCTCCGTCACGGCACGTATCATCCATACATATTCACGGTCTGTGGCGTGCTTTTTCAGGATTGATTACATTCGTGGTTGTCTCATCTGCCTGGCAGCAGTCGCTTCTCAGTATTTCCTTTACCAGGACATTATACAGAGGTCGTAACAGTTCCATCGAACGCTTGAACCATCCGGTAATGGTTGCTTCCTTCAGCCCGTTCATACCCAAATGTGCCAGCTGTTTGACCCTATGCGGTAGAACGGCATGTGGTATTCATATTTCTGCAGGAGGATTTCAGCCAGAAGGCTTGCTCCGGGAACACCCTTGTATATAGGGAACAGTGGCATGGGGGGGCAATAAGTATCCCCTTGCCTCTCTCTACGATTTCCGCAGGATTTATAAGGCCATATTTGGGACGTACATAGCTACACGGTATAGTTTGCCCGGCTTGTGTTCCACCACATACGTAATTTCTTCTCCGATTCTACGGTAACGTCCCCTAGTCAATGTCCTCCGGTTCATGGATGATTGTTTCCAGTACGGGAAGATTCTCCCAGTTTTTCTCTGGATCCGTGCTTGCCTTTGCGTGATATGACGGTCCGCACGGGTTTTTCTTCAGGCCCTTCTTCCTCCATGCCGGTGACCGGCACGGATTCCCCTGTGCTGTCAAACAGGCTGGGTTGCCCATCAAGCGCCATTCTTTTTTCGCTGCTGTGACCGAACATGCGACGCTGGAACCAGGCAAGCTGGGCAGTAAGTTCCTTAATACGTACGGACATCTCCTCAAGCTGGCGTGCCTGTTGCTCATTGGTTTTCACCAATGACTCGATGGTCATATGTAGGATTTCTTCAGAAGCCATATCCGTGTTATTTCAAGCAAAGATACTAATAACCAGTGGAATATACAACTTCTACAGGATAAAAAACGAATAGGGTTCGCTTATATGTGGTATTCTGTACGCTCTGCCCGCAGTCGGCGAAGACGTGCAGAGGGGTCTTCCCGGATGCCTTCAACCATGACTACCAGATCACGCCATTCCATCTGATAACTCCTGCTTTGAGGATCATATTCCGGAAGTCTGAATCTCCCGGCTTCCAGACGTTTTACATACATAACCATGCCTCCATCCTCTGCATGAAGTAATTTCATGAGTCTGCGACTGTGGCTGATGAAAATAAACACATCTCCATTGCGTACATTGGCACACATTTTTTCCTTGGCCACGCCTATCAGAGAGTTTATTCCCTTACGCATATCTGTGCATCCGGGACACAGGTGATAACGCATTGTATCATTCAGACAGAACATGGCTTAGACTCTTATTTAACAGTTCCATTAAAACATGTTCGCTTCCATGACCAAAATGAACTCGGAGTCCATTAGGGAAAGCCAATACGACACCGGTTGCATCAACATTTTCAAATGTTGAATAACTTCCTGCAACATCCGCGTCCTTTATAGATATAGGTGCTATAGGCAAATTCCCATCGTTGGATGTAATCTTATTACGCCAGTAGTTATAAGTCGAATAAGGAACTCCATGCGCTGCCAAAATTGACTTTAACTGTTTCCCTCCAGACAATACTTCTGATTGAATCTCTAAAAACTCTTCTTTTGTCATAAATAAAAAGGTTATTGTTGTTGCAATATTGCAATGGCAAAATTACATGACAACTATAACCTTTAAAATATGTACTTCAGTTAATGCTTACGTTTTAACAGCGTTAAAATGGTGTTTAAAGAGACACACGCACCCACGTTCTAAAAACACAACAATCCTTCTTGTCTATATGGGAAAAATAAAAGGATTTCTCTTTGCCGTACGACACTGAGAAATCCTAATAATTGATTTGGGTTTAAACTAATCCAACCTTCCAAGACTTGATCTTTGACGGCGGATTATATTTTCACAGGGTGATGCCCTGAACTTTACTAACTCAGTAACTTCAACGATAATCCTTTCTTATTCAGTTATCATCATTGAAGTTACTGAGAACATTTTATAATCAATACAAATAGACTTTGTAAGATTGACCATCTATACGAACAATATAAATACCCGAAGGAAGAGATGTTATGGTTTCACCTCCTGTCAATGTTATAATCTTATAAAGTTGTCCGCTATAAGTGATAACACGTGCTTCACCTACTTTTGAAGACAATATATGTAAGTGACCATCTGCACCCCAGACTTTCAATGAGCCTTGTATTTCCAAATTTGCAGTCGGATCATCTTTTACAATTCCAGAAACTGTAATCGTTATATTCGTCTTCACATTTTTAACAACATACCGTCCTTTAGAATCCGGCAAGATTTCTTTACCATTGGCTTTTACGACTGGCTTAGAATTCTTATAACCTTCTTTTAATGTAATGGTAAATATAAAGTCCTCATTTTCTTTAATTGCAGTTCCTGTTTCTGAAGTCAAAACAACGCCCTCTATTACAGGAAGCGTAACAGTATAAGTTACTGGCTTAGGATCTGGATCGGGTGTTGGTGTTTGTATTAGCTCTGCAATGACAATAATCTCTACATTACCTGTTACTTTAGCCAATGTGAACTTACCAGTAGATTTATTATAGGTATAATCAGAATCAGCAGTCAAAGTCTTATTTCCCATAGAGACCTTAATAGTTTCTGGTAATTTATAACCATTATCTGCAGTAAATACAAGCTCCAATTGACTGTTTACAGGTACTTCTGTTGGAGAAGGTTTAGACGATACATGTGACAAAGAGAGTGCAACCTTACGCATGCTATCGTCAATACCAACAGCCACAATAACGACCTTTCCTTTCACATTGCGAACTTCAACTTTTCCTGTCTTTGCATCATACGTATAATCTTTATAATCAACACCACCCATGGTAACAGTAATTGAAGTTGGCAAAAGGAATCCTGTTTGCTTTCAACGTACAACGTAAAGTTCCTTCCTCTTGAACTACCGCATCTTCTTCCCAATCGGTAGTGACATCTGTCAATTGGAATTCTACCGCATAAGTTGGAATCGCTTTGGCAGCAGCTGTAACAGTCAACGCTTCTTTCACCTTCGGTATTTTTACTTCTCCGCTAGTAGAATTATAAACAACACCTGTAATCGCTCCATTTGCACCTGTTACTGCAATCGTCTCTGGTAAACGATAACCGGCATCCGGAATTAACTTAAAGGTGAATGATTCTCCTTCATAAACCGTCAGTTCTTTTTTATCAGATTTCAGGTTCGTCAATGCCATCGTTATTGTATATTTCGAAAGCTCAACTCCGACAGCTTTAATTTTAACCACATCTGTCACAGCTTTGATTTTCACCTCACCTGTTGTCGTATTATAGGAATAATCATCACCAACTTGTAAGGTAGAAGCACCCATTTCAACTGTAATTGTAGCCGGCAGTTTATAACCTTTCCGGAACTAACATAAAGGAAAGCGGATCATTGTAAGCTACTTTTTCAGCAATAGAAGCTGTCAAATGGGTTAAAATTGCAATTACATCATATTTTACTTTTACTGGAACGACTTTAATCCTCAATTCTCCGGTAATACTTTGCAATGTAAACTTGCCCGTTGTTGCATCATAAGTATATTCAGTACCAGCGTCCAAGTTCTTTCCACCCATTGTCACTACAATAGTTTCAGGTAACGTATAACCCTTCTGTACCTTCAATGTCAATTCTACTTTTTCACCGGTCTTTACAGGATTAATATGCTCAACAATCAATCCTTCCTCAGGTAATATAATTACCTCTTGCTGACTATTGTCTATGCCTATAGCTGTTACAACAATATCCCCTTGAATATTCTTGATTGATACTTGGCCTGAACCCGCATCATAAGTAAAGTCGGCAGATTTGTCTCCCATAGTAACCGTGACAGCTGTCGGTAACTTATAATTTTCATCCGGTGTCAATGTGAAAGAAACACTTCCTCCTTCTTCTACTTGTGTCGGGACGTCTCCTTTCACTTTCAAGTGCTTGATATTCGTAGTAACATCAATTTTATAATAAGCAATGGCTTCGCCCGTAGCAGTGATTTGTATATCTCCTTGTACTGGAGTAATCGAAACTTCACCTGTAGATACATCGTAAGTATAACCATTCCCTACAGTCAACGGACTGTCACCCATCGTTACAGTAATTACCTTTGGTAATCTATACCCTGTCTTTGCTTGCAGCGTGAAAGTGATTGTTCCACCAGCTTTAATTTCAGGTAGTATTTCAGGTGTAACTGTCAAATTCGTGATTGTATTCGATACGGTATAATAGCGATCAGCCTCTACTGTTACAACCACATTACCCGTAACCTTCGTGATCTTGAAAGTACCAGTTCTTTGTTCATAAGTGTAATCTGTTTCGGGTGCCAATGCATTTCCTCCCATCGTTACTGTAATAGTTTCCGGGAGTTTATAACCTTCTGAAGCTTGCAAGGTGAAAGCAAGTTCCTTACCATTCAAGACGGTCTGAGGTACTTCTGTCGTAGCAGATACACCTGAGAAAGTAGTAGTTACCGTATGTTTTTTAACAGCTTCAGCGATTACCTCAACCGCTCCGTTCACATTATTGATGATTACTTCACCTGTCCCTTGATTATAGGTATAGCCAGTTAAAATAGTACCACCCATCTTCACGATAATTGTTTCCGGAAGGACATAACCTTCATTGGCAGATAATGTAAAGGTTAATTTATCTCCTTCTGTAACTGTCTCCTGCCATCCGGTTACACTCAATCCTGTAAATTGAGATGTAACCGTATAGGTGTTTTTCATCTCAACTCCATTAGCGATAATTTCAATGTCTCCGGTAATCTTATCAAAAGCAATACGCAAATAACCATTTGAAGAATTATATGTATATCCACCTAATTCTGTTCCTCCTACTTTGACAGTAATAGTGCTCGGCAGTGCATATCCGGCTTCTGGTACTAATGTAAGGAAAAGATCCTCTCCTTCTTTAATCTGTGTAATGCCATTTTGCAACTGAACATGAGTAAAGTCCGTCTTAATTTGATAATACTTTTCTGCTTGGGAAGTAATAGATAATCCTACAAAATCTCCCCCATTAGCCATAGCAACAGGTTGCCCTGCTACCTCTGCAGAAGAAAAGAATATGTACGGTAAACTACTACCAGCTGGTACAACCGGCACACTAGGTATTAACAATTTAAAAGAATAACTTTGTCCTGCAATCAAGCTTCCAACAGAAATACCAGCCGTATTAAGGATAGTACCTGTTTCTGTAGGAGTCAAATTTACTTCTTTTTTCTTTTCACCATCCATTAAATATAATTTTACACCCTCTGTTATATAACACTGAATGGATGCAAACAATGACAATTCTTTACCAGACAAT
Organism: Phocaeicola vulgatus; assembly: GCA_022009975.1. Taxonomy (GTDB): domain Bacteria; phylum Bacteroidota; class Bacteroidia; order Bacteroidales; family Tannerellaceae; genus Parabacteroides. The sequence goes on from CP091733.1 coordinate 2,448,584, forward strand.
TTACTATCTACTTCTTTTCCTATAGTAAAAGTGAATGGGATTTCAACCCCGGCTTGCCCCGTAATTGGATTAGGAGCAATCGATCCAGATATAGGATTTACAAATGTCATTTCATTTCCGCTCTTCTTGAAAGCCGGAGACGGAACAGATTCTGACAAAACTTCCATATCATAAGTCAATACCCCAGAACGATTTGCAAAAACCTTCAGATAATTGACATACATCATATCATGGATATTCTCTTTAGCCACCTTTATCTCAAATGTTCCATCATCGCTGATCTGTAGAGGTGTTCCCTGTTGAGGTCTACCAATTGAGTAATCTGTCCCATAATAAACAGAAATATGGTTCTTCCACTCACTGTAGTTGGAAATCTTATAACGTAATATTACATTTTCTTTCACAAAAGAAAATTGATATGAAATACCTTTCACATTGTCATAATGGTATCCGCTGTTATCCAACTCTGAAACAGGCAAATAAGCTCCATCAAATTGATTCCATCGAATATTCACATTCATAGTTTGTTCAGGCTCAGTAGGATCATCTTCTGAAGGATTTATCACTCCCGTTGAGTTAATTCCCAGAGGTACAGTTTCCAAAGAATGCATTACTTCCCAAGTTTTACCTTCATCGGCCGAACAGAGTAGAGCTATGTATTGACCATCAGACAAAGATGAAGATAGAGTCAAACTACGGTTATAACCAGAATAATTACGCCATCCCCCTACGTACGCTTCTAATTTAACAGAGGTCGGTGTTCCAGACGGTTGTTGAGCTATTGTTCCATCGGCATTAACCACACCTAACTCCATATAGAAAGTTTTATCATACAACGCGCAGTATCGTATATCGAAACTGGTATTAACATTCTGCTCAGACATCGTATAATTTGCACTCGTCAGATAAGGTGCAATGTAATAACGTTCTCCGTTCTCGTTTCGTCTAATATGTAGGATGGCTCCTTGCTCTTCGGAATAACCGATACCATCATCATCATAATCAAGTACCGAAAGTTGGAAATAACCATTACTATATCCACCCCATCCCCAATTAATATGAAATAATCCGTTAGCATCATAACCATCACAAACAAAAGCATGACCATCTTTCTTGGATACTCCATCGTAAATTAACGGAAATCTTGCGTCCAACTCCTCGCGAATCATCGCTTTCCACTCCTTCCACCGATAAGCTTCTTTGGTAAGAAACGGATTTCAGGACTATAGCCAAAGACATCAGAAAGGGCTTTCGCTACTCGTGGAGTATTAGCTCCACTTCCACTAATCCCATAATCCATCTCAACATTCGCCCCACAATGATAAAGCAAGGTTGCCACGGCATTACCTTGTTCATCAGTAAAATTACTACGATAATCATCCAGCATATTATTCCAGTCGTAACCAGCACTGTAATCAATTGTTGCCGTTACAGGGCTTCCATCCTCTTTATAACTGTTGCTAACTGGTGGATTCACAGCCTTCGCAGGATATTCATGATATTTCATAATAATTCCCATCGCTGTCGCCACACAACCAGTAAGAGCACGACCTTCAATATTATGACCAGAACCATCAAGACCTGTAAGATAGGGGCATTCTCGATTATACGGATCCCTTTGCGACCAATTGGCTGTTGATAACAGAACACCACCTCCACTTCTCAATGTCGTACCACTTAAATAGCGACTCCATTCTAAAGCGATTTCAGGTGATTGATTGACAGCTTTATTTTCAACCCATGATATTTGTGATTGGAAATAAGCCAAATGAGCACGAAGATTATCGGGCAAATTATCAAAATCGATATTACCTTCATCAGAATATCCCAAAACAGGACGTACTCGGTCATCCCCCGAAACAATCACGAAGCCCTTGTTTGCTCCGATATTAAACACAAAATAATCAGTTGCACCATCTACGGTCCCCGTGCTTCGCAAAGCATTTTTTTCCTGCCCTGGAGCAGCCGCATAAATAAGAGAAAGTTCACTTGCTGAACGCAAACCACTCGTGTTGGATGCGGCTACATTTTCGGCTATTCTGCGAGCCGTTGCCACATCAATCCTTTCCGCCATAGCCCAAAAAGCCGTGGAGAAAAGAACAAACAAAAAGAAGTAATCGTCTTTTCATAAGTTTTCTATTTTTAAAAATTAATAATTGATTTTTAATTCCATAAAACAAATTCCGTTCTGGTGAGCCTCACCCCAAAATGTTTATGAGCTCAACCCTGCAACACGAATGCACCTGCTAACAAACCTCTCAAAACATCATCCATAATAAGCAAATATCAAGTGCATTAAAAAGCGAAAGCCCGGTTACCCTTGTTTGCACAGAATAAATCCCATGACAAACAAAGGTAGCCGGGCTTTCGCTCGAAAATTTTTATTATAGACCAATATGCTTGCTTGCTTGCTTGCTTGCTTGCTTGCTTGCTTGCTACACAATTATTCCGTACCGCCAAATTATTAGTGGTAAAAACAGTTAATCCATAATATATGTAGTTTAAAAGCATCAATTCTTCTTATTGTGTTTAATTATTCACAAATATAATAATTTCTATTTACAGACAAAAATTTCCTTTAAATTTATCACATAAAAATTAAAACACCGATAAGTCAAACAGATAAGATAGCTGCGATATACGATTAAAACAGCGTTAAAATGGTGTTTTAACAGCGTTAAAACAGTATTAATAAAGGCTCGATTATTAAAGATGCCGACCTTTTTGGAAAAAGGTCGTATGCTTTTTGAGAAAAGGTAGTAAGCTTTTTCCAAAAAGGTCGTAAGCTTGGTTTTCTTCGATTTTAAGTATTAAGTGAAGTAAGACTTAAAAGGGGCTGAATCAAAACATCCATTTTGACACAGCCCCTTCTATCTGGTATAACTAATAAGCAGATTATTGAATACCTCTTTCACGCAATTTAACCTGCCAGTTCCATGCAGATTTCAACGTGTCAGCCAAAGTTTCCTGAGCTTTCCAACCTAAAACATTGTTAGCTTTTGCCGGATTTGCCCAAACTTTTTCAATATCACCTTCACGACGGCCTACAATCTTATGAGGGACTTTCACGCCAGTAGCTTCTTCAAAGGTATGAATCAATTCCAATACAGAAACACCGTTACCGGTACCCAAGTTGAAAACTTCAACGTTTTCATTGTCTGTGTTCAACATACGATTCATGGCGATAACATGAGCCTTTGCCAAGTCAACCACATTGATATAGTCGCGGATGCAAGAACCGTCAGGAGTATTGTAATCATCACCGAATACGCTCAACTCTTTGCGGATTCCGATAGCAGTCTGTGTCAAGTATGGGATCAAGTTCTGTGGAACGCCATTAGGCAATTCACCGATTTCAGCAGATGGATGAGCTCCAATCGGGTTGAAATAACGCAAGATGATGCTCTTGAACGGAGCGTTTGCGTGGATAGTATCGCGGATAATCTCTTCGTTAATCTGCTTCGTGTTTCCATAAGGAGACATAGCCGGTTTGATCGGAGCTTCTTCCGTTACAGGAAGGTTTTCTGAATCTGGCTGGCCATAAACTGTACAAGAAGAAGAGAATACAATACCCTTCATATTGAACTCAGGCATCAACTCCAATATATTCACCAACGTGGTGATGTTGTTGCGATAATATTTTAACGGTTGTTGAACAGACTCACCTACTGCTTTGCTGGCTGCAAACAAGATAACGCCTTCAATGCCAGGATTAGCTTCCAAAGCCTTGCGTGTTCCCTCTTTGTCTTTCAAATCCAACTGGATGAAAGTCGGGCGAATGCCTGTTATCTTTTCAATGCCGTCCAATACTTCGATATTAGAGTTTGACAAGTCGTCGATGATGACCACGTCATAACCCGCATTCTGCAATTCTACTGTAGTGTGAGAACCAATGTAACCTGTTCCACCTGCTACCAAGATTTTCTTTTTCATAAGTATATTTTTTAGATTTTATGCACCAATACCTGAGAAACCCATAAATGCCATTGCCAAAAGTCCAGCAGTAATCAAAGCGATAGGCGCTCCTTGCAAACCTTTCGGGACATTGGTCATTGCCAATTGCTCACGAATACCTGCAAAAATCACCAAAGCCAAAGCAAAACCGATGGCAGTTGATATGGCATAAACAACAGATTGCAACAGGTTATACTCTTTCTGGATTACCAAAATAGCAACACCCAATACACAGCAGTTGGTAGTAATCAAAGGCAAAAAGATACCTAATGCTTGATACAAAGCTGGAGAAACTTTCTTCAATATGATTTCTACCATCTGAACCAATGCAGCAATCACCAGGATGAAGCTGATGGTCTGCATATAACCCAAGCCAAATGGATCCAGGACAAACTTCTGCAACAAGTAAGTCACAGCAGTTGATATAGCCAAGACAAAGGTAACGGCCGCTCCCATTCCGATAGAAGTTTCCACTTTCTTAGAAACGCCCAAGAACGGACAGATACCCAAGAACTGCGACAGTACGACATTGTTGACGAATACCGCAACAATAAATATCATGATGTATTCCATATATTCCTAAAATTTATGCTTTACGCAGTTTGTCTACTATTGCTATCAAATATCCCAAAACGATGAATGCACCCGGAGCCAAGACGAAAATCAAAGAACCATATTCTTCCGGCATCAATGAGAAGCCGAACAGTTTGCCGGTTCCGAACAATTCACGGCAAGCACCCAAAAGAGCCAAAGCCCAAGTAAAACCAAGGCCGATACCGATTCCATCGAATGCAGAAGCGATGATTCCGTTCTTGGCTGCAAAAGATTCCGCACGTCCCAACACGATACAGTTTACCACAATCAATGGGATATACAAACCTAAGCTGGCGTACAATGCAGGAACGTATGCTTCCATACAGAACTGCACCACTGTCACAAAGGTTGCGATGATGACGATATAAGCCGGGATACGAACCATGTCAGGAATCAATTTCTTCACCGCAGAAATCACGATGTTGGAACAAATCAATACAAACATGGTGGCAAGTCCCATACTCAAACCGTTGATTGCCGAAGAAGTCGTACCCAACGTAGGACACATACCCAACAACAATACAAAAGTCGGATTTTCTTTTACCAATCCGTTAATCAAAACTTTCAGATTACTCATTGCTGTCTCCTCCTTCCTCTGACGATTTTGACGTTGCAGCTCCAGTGGCGTCAACACCGCTATATGCGCTGTATGCACGGTTGACAGCATCCAAGAATGCACGGCTGGAAATAGTAGCCGCAGTAATTGCGTCCACGTCACCACCGTCTTTCTTCACTTTCAAACCGTCTGCACTGATCGCACGTCCGATTATACTTTGATTTCCTTTATCTGTGCTAAACCAATCCTGCATCTTTGCTCCCAAACCAGGAGTTTCGGCATGCTGCAAAACGGAATAGTTCACAATCTTTCCTTCTTTGTCAAAACCGACAATCAGTTTGATTTCCCCACCGAAACCTTTCTTGGTGAAACTCTCCACGGCAGCTCCTACCCATTCATCGCCTTTCTTGGCAGGATAAATGCGGACAGAATCGCCTTCGGCTGTCGCCACCATATAAGATTCTTCAGAAGGTTTATTGTCAAACTCAGGAGTCACAGCTTTGATGGCAGTCTCCAATGTAGCAGCTTTGGACTGCGCTATCGGTTCTTTCGTCATTTCATTCACGCCTGCCAGAATCGCACCGGCAATCACGCATACACCCGTCAACGAAAGAAGCATATTGGGTAATGTAGATTTCAATTTCCATCTTACTTTTCTCCAAAATGTTTAGGTTTAACATACGTGTTGATCAAAGGAGTCATGGCATTCATAATCAGAATGGCAAATGACATACCTTCCGGATAAGAACCGAAGATACGAATAACAGAAGTGAGCAGACCTATGCCGATAGCATAGATAACCATTCCTTTCTTCGTCATAGGAGAAGTAACATAATCCGTTGCCATGAAGATGGACCCCAACATCAAACCTCCGGAAAGGATGTGAAGGAACGGGCTCGCATAAGAGGCAGGATTAACCAAGTGCAAAATGCCTGTGAAAGCAAATACGGTAAGGATGATTGTCACTGGAATGTGCCAAGAAATAATCTTCTTCCATAACATATAAGCAAAACCAAGCAACAAAGCGATGGCACTGATTTCACCCAAACTTCCTCCATGGACACCTGCCAACAGAGAAGTATAAGAAGGCAATTCAGTTACACCTTCATTCATCAATGATAAAACAGTCGCTCCAGTAGCAGCATCTGTATATGTCATTGGGAATGCAGAAGTCGCATCAACCAAAGGCCAAGTAGTCATCTGCGCCGGGAATGAAATCAACAAGAACACACGACCCACCAACGCCGGGTTGAAGATATTGTTACCCAAACCACCAAAAGTCATCTTACCAATGCCAATGGCTGCCAAAGCACCAATCACGATAATCCAAACCGGAAGGTTTGACGGCAAGTTGAATGCCAACAAAACACCGGTCAATATAGCAGAACCGTCACAAATCGTCGGTTCTTTCTTCATCAAGAACTTTTGAATCAGATATTCAAACAAGACACAAGATACGACTGAAACCAAAGTGACAATCAGCGCACCCAATCCAAAATAGTAAAGAGAAACCAAGAAAGCCGGGATAAGGGCAATCAGTACTCCATACATGTTTTTACTGATACTGTCTCCTCCGTGAATGTGGGGAGAAGGCGATACATATAAACTATTTTCCATAATTGCTCCTCCTTTTTATGACTTTCTTGAACGGATAATGCCCATCACTTTCGCTTTACCTACACGAATCTGATCCAACAACGGACGGTTGGCTGGACAAGTATAACTACATGAACCACATTCGATACAATCTTGGATATGGTCTTCTTCTGCCAAATCCCATCTCTTATACAAAGTAGAACGCATCAGGAACGCAGGATTCAAGCCCATCGGACAAACATCAACACACTTGGCACAGCGGATACAATCGTGCATCGGTTTGCGGACAGACTCTTCACGTTTCATCAACAAAACGCCAGAACTTCCTTTTCCCACCGGCACTTCAGGACTAATCAACGCTTTACCCATCATCGGTCCACCACCGATAATCTTTCCTGTATCTTCAGGTATGCCACCGGCAGCTTCTATCAGGTTGGCAATCGGAGTTCCGATACGAACCAAGAAATTGGATGGATTAGCCAAAGCTTTACCTGTAACAGTCACCACGCGTTCAAACAACGGTTTGCTCTTCTGCACGGCTTCATAAACAGCATAAACCGTTCCTACGTTCTGTACGATTGCTCCAACAGAGATAGGAAGCGCACCACTTTTCACCTGACGAGAAGTAACAGCATCAATCAACTGTTTTTCACCGCCCTGAGGATATTTGACCTTCAACGGCATCACCTCAATACCCGGATAAGAAGCAGCCAATTTCGTCATGTGGGCGATAGCGTCCGGTTTGTTATTTTCAATGCCAATGACAGCCTTGTTTACATTGGCAGCTTTCATCAAAATAGTCAAGCCCACCAATATCTGTTCGCCTTTCTCCATCATCAAAGAGTGGTCGGCAGTCAGATAAGGTTCGCATTCCACCGCATTGACAATGACAATCTCCGCCTTATTACCTGGAGGTGGCATCAATTTAACATGGGCTGGGAAGGTAGCACCACCCATACCAACGATACCGGCAGCAGCAATCTTGTCAATAATTTCCTTAGATGAAAGATTACATTCCTTCACCAATGCGTCAGAACGATCAATGGACTCTTCCCATTCATCGCCCTCGACGTCAATATAAATGGCAGGACGTCTGTAACCACTTGTATCCAAAGCATTGTCAATCTTGTTGACTTTGCCGGAAACAGAAGAGTGAATATTTGCCGAAACGAAACCTCCGGCTTTTGCAAGTAAGGTGCCCACTTTCACCAAGTCACCTTTTTTAACGACAGCCTGTGCAGGAGCTCCAATATGCTGACTTAAAGGGATTATGACTTGCTTGGGTGCAGCCAATGCGGTAATTTTCTTACCGGCAGACAGTTTATTCTCGGGTGGATGAATACCTCCGATTCGAAATGTCCTTAGCATACGTTTTATGATTTATTTTTTAATGTCTTCTTTTACTTCTGTTTTAGTTGGGGCTGCAGCTGGTGCTTCAGCTTTAGGAGCTACCTTTGGAGCTGCGGCTGCTTCAGGTTTAACCGTGGCAGGATTCGCAGGAGCTGCCGGTTTTCTCGGCGGGAAGTTCAATTCATGAATAGCACCTGTCGGGCAAACCGCTACACACTTGCGGCACATACGGCACTTCGTATAATCGATATAAGCCACATTATTCTCTACGGTGATTGCTTCAAACGGACACTCTTTCGCACATTTTCCGCAACCGATACATGCATTGATACAAGCCTTACGGGCAACAGCACCTTTGTCTTTGTTTACACAGCTGACAAATACACGACGGGACTTCGGTCCTTTCTTCCTTAATTCAATGATATTCTTCGGACAAGCTTTCACACAAGCTCCACAAGCAGTACATTTGTCCTCATCAACCTCTGGCAATCCTGTCTCAGGGTTAACTTTGATAGCACCGAAGTTACAAGCTTTTTCACAATCACCGTAACCCAAGCAACCAAATGTACATCCGGTTTCTCCACCATACAAAGTAGAAGCGATGCTACAACTCTTAACACCATCATAAGTATTGGTGCGAGGGCGAGCCTGGCAAGTTCCGTTACAACGAACTACGGCTACTTTCGGTTCAGCCTCAGCAGCCTCTTTCCCTAAGATAGTAGCGATTTTAGACATGACTGGAGAACCGCCTACCGGGCAAAGCATGCCGTCTAAGGAATCTGCTTTTACACAAGCTCCAGCAAAGCCAGCACAACCAGCATAACCACATCCACCACAATTGGCTCCGGGAAGGACAGACTGAACTTGTCCGATACGAGGGTCTTCATGCACCTCAAACTTCTTGGAAGCCCAAAATAACAACAGGGCTCCAACTACACCGATAGCCCCTAACGAAATAATGGCAATTAGAATCATCATATTTTTTTCAGTTTAAATACGAAGTGTTTTTTTAGTTTATCGCGAAATTTATACAATATAAGATAATACACGGCAAGAATGCACAAAGCCAACAATCCGTTTCCGGTTTCAGATATTCCGGATGATGCGCCTACAAGCAATGCGGCAAGCAACAGGATGACAGGAATGCCAAAAGCCAAAAGAACCGCTTGCATGCCCAAAGAGGTTTGACCGACTATCCATACAGAATCTCCTTCATGGTACTCTCCTGAATGGTCTTCTATTACCATTACTTTATCTTTTCGGTCAGCTGCAGAACATGCCGATTTCACATGGCATTCAGCACAGGCAGAATATTGGGTAATCCTGACTGAAACAAAATGGCCTTCGACTCGTTCCACGATGCCTGGATGATTGATGCTTTCGCTCATGGTTGTAAACTCGACTTTGCAAAATTCGGGAACAAAAGTAGGCATTATTTATGAACATGCCAATAATAATTGAATAAAAATTCCGTTGGCAAGCAGTCAGGATTGAAGTATACGAATAATTGCTATAAAACTTATACAAAGAACAAAGCGACACCCAACACGCTGATGACAGCTCCAAGAACTTGGCGAAATGTTATTTTCTCCCGGAAAACTACTTTCGACGGCAATAAAATGATAATTGGCGTGAGAGCCATTAATGTAGAGGCCACTCCGGCATGAGTATATTGCACGGCCATTAACGATAACGAGACACCGGCAAACGGTCCGAAGAAAGTACCCGCTGTTGAAGCCATCATTGCACGGCGGTCGGAGAATGAAGCGACAAGTTTCTTTATTTCGCCTCGCAATAATAAAATGACTAAAAAGCCAGTCCCCCCCCCGCAAAGGCTCTTATCTGCGTTGCTTCGAATGGCAACATGAACTTTTCCAAGGCGGTAACAGGTGGATTGAAGTCCAAATAGCAGTTCATACCTATCTTGCTTAACACCAAACCTAATCCTTGCCCCACTCCTGCACCAATACCATAAAGAACTCCTTTGAGCGGCAATTGGATACATAATCTTTTCCCTCCGCCCGAACTTTTACCAACAATTGAGAATCCTATGCCGATAATGCACACCGACATTCCCGCTATCGCATAAATTCCCATCTTTTCTCCTAAAAATAGATATCCGGCAATCGCAGCGGTAGGCGGCGCAAGCGTCATAAACAATTGTCCAAAACGGGAACCTATGAGCAAATAAGAATTGAACAGGCAAAAATCGCCAAATACATACCCCACAAATCCAGATAAAACAAGCCATTTCCAAGCGTCCCATCCAGCATCCCAAGGCGCAATGGATCCTGTTGTCAACTTCAAAGTAATGGCAAGCATCGCTATGGACATCATCAAACGCACGATATTTAGCGTTAATGCGCCTATCCTTTTGCCTGCATATTCAAAACAGATAGCCGTCACTGTCCACGACAGTGCAACTATTAGCGAAATAATCTCTCCCGTATACATGTTATATAATAACTATCAAAAAACGATGTTTCTTTTGTTCATGGCCTTTTAAGTCTTCCTCAAACGTCGGACAAAAATAGGGCTATTTTAGATGTTTCCCTAAAAAAAATATCATTTTCCTCTTGTATTATAAAAAAAAACGCTACTTTTGCCCCGTCAAGAAAAAATAAAAGAATAACGATGACACGATTTAGCTTTTACATATTACTTTTATTACTTTTACTTTTATTGCAAGGTAAAGGCAGGAGTTTGTATGTGAAGAATTGATGATTGAATGTATGTATCAATAGCAATATAAAGTCCTGCCGAAAACGGTAGGACTTTTTTGTTATATCATACGAGGATAATATAAAAAGGAATGATAAAATGAAAAGGAAAGTAGCCATTCAAGGTATAGCAGGTTGCTATCATGATATAGCAGCCCGGAAATACTTCGACAAGGACGAAGTGGAAACGATTCCGTGTGAAACGTTTAATGACGTGATTCATACGATTAAGCAAGACTCTAACATCATAGGACTCATGGCCATTGAGAATACTATAGCTGGTAGTCTATTGCAAAATCATGAATTGATACGGGAAAGTAACTTCTGCATCATAGGTGAATACAAATTAAGGATTTCACATTCGTTGGTCGCTCTACCTGGAACCAAACTACAAGACGTAACTGAGGTTAATTCCCATCCGATTGCCCTCATGCAATGTACTGATTTTTTAAAGACTCTGCCAAATACCAAGGTCGTTGAAAAGGAAGACACAGCAGGAAGTGCCAAATGGATTGCGGAACAACAACTAAAAGGGCATGCAGCTATTTGCGGCAAATTGGCAGCCGAAATATACGGGATGGAAGTGTTGGCAGAAGGAATTGAAACCAACAAACGCAACTTCACCCGCTTCTTGGCAATTGCCGACCGCTGGACAGCCGATGAAATGTTGAAAGACACTGTAAAGAACAAAGCATCTCTCGTTTTCGCCTTGCCCCATTCTGTTGGCAGCCTTTCCAAAATCCTTTCCATCCTCTCTTTTTACGACATGAATTTATCCAAAATACAATCATTACCTATCATCGGTCGCGAATGGGAATACCTATTCTATATCAACTTGACATTTAGCGATTACACACGCTATCGCCAGGCATTGGATGCCATCCGGCCATTGACAAAGACTTTAAAATTTTAGGTGAATATGAAGAAGGAAGACAAAGTTTGTAATATCGTTCCTGCCGAACGAGTAAACAGTGTGCAGGAATACTATTTTTCCAGAAAGTTGAAAGAGGTGGCAGAGATGAATGCTGCCGGAAAGAATGTCATCAACTTGGGCATCGGAAGTCCGGACTTGCCTCCTTCTGACGAAACAATTGATACATTATGCCAACATGCCCGCAATGCCAACGAACATGGCTACCAACCATACGTGGGCATACCGGAACTCCGCGAGGCTTTTGCCAAATGGTACAAGACATGGTACGATGTAGACTTAAACCCTAAAACTGAAATCCAACCGTTGATTGGTTCTAAGGAGGGCATCTTGCATATCTCTTTGGCTTTCTTGAATCCGGGAGACGGCGTATTGGTTCCCAATCCAGGTTATCCGACTTATAGTTCGGTTAGTCATTTGGTAGATGCCAAACTGATTTCCTACGAATTGAAAGAGGAATTGGGCTGGCAACCGGATTTCGAGGAATTGGAAAAAATGGATCTTTCAGGTGTCAAACTGATGTGGACCAATTATCCTAATATGCCGACCGGAGCTAATGCGAGTGAAGAGTTATATCAAAAGTTAGTCGATTTCGGTCGCCGTCATAACATTATTATATGTAATGACAATCCATACAGCTTTATCTTAAATGACCATCCACTGAGTATTCTCAGCATTCCGGGAGCAAAAGATATCTGTATCGAGATGAACTCCATGAGTAAAGCTCACAACATGCCGGGATGGAGAATGGCGATGCTGGCTTCTAATGCTCAGTTTGTACAATGGATTCTAAAAGTGAAGAGCAACGTTGATTCCGGACAATTCAAACCGATGCAATATGCAGCTGTTGCAGCTTTGGCTGCTCCTAAGTCTTGGTATGACAAAATGAACGAGACTTACAGAAGCCGTCGTGCTTTGGCTGGTGAAATCATGCATACATTAGGATGTCAGTACGATGAGAACCAAGTAGGCATGTTCTTGTGGGGACGCATTCCTGATAGCGTCAGTGGAAGCGAAGCTTTGGCAGACAAAGTATTGTATGAAGCCAACGTATTCCTGACACCCGGATTTATCTTCGGTAGCCAAGGAGAGCGATACATCCGCATATCTCTTTGCAGCAACCAAGAGATGTTACAAAAGGCATTAGAGAGAATCAAAACGAATTTGAAATAAATTAAAATCTATATAGAAATGGAAGAAATGAATTTAGAATCGATCTTGTTGCCGGGTATCGACCCTAAACGACCGATTGTCATTGCAGGTCCATGCAGTGCTGAATCAGAAGAACAAGTTTTAGCCACTGCTCATCAGTTGGCTTCAAAAGGGATCAAGATATTTCGTGCCGGTATTTGGAAACCGCGTACAAAACCGGGAGGATTCGAAGGGATTGGTGTTGTCGGTTTACCTTGGATGAAGAAAGTGAAGGAAGAAACCGGCATGTATGTGGCTACGGAAGTTGCCAACAAGGATCATGTATTCGAAGCATTGAAGGCAGGCATAGACATCTTGTGGATTGGTGCACGTACAACAGTCAATCCATTTGCCGTACAGGAAATCGCCGATGCTTTGAGAGGTGTGGACATTCCAATATTGGTAAAGAACCCTGTCAATCCGGATTTGGAACTATGGATTGGAGCATTCCAACGTCTGTATGGAGCCGGTTTGAAACGATTAGGTGCAATCCACCGTGGATTCAGTTCTTACGACAAGAAGATTTACCGCAACTTACCTTTGTGGCACATTCCTATCGAATTGCGTCGCCGTATGCCGAATTTGCCTATCTTTTGCGACCCTTCGCACATTGGAGGCAAACGTGAATTGATTGCTCCGCTTTGCCAACAAGCCATGGATTTGAGCATTGATGGTTTGATTATCGAATCACATTGTAATCCGGACGCAGCATGGAGCGATGCAGCACAACAGATTACTCCTGATATTTTAGATTATGTGTTGAATTTGTTGGTCATCCGCGACTCCAACCAAACAACAGAGAATTTGAGTGAATTGCGCCGCCAGATCGATGGAGTGGACGAACAAATGCTTGAACTGTTGGCAAAGAGAATGCGTATTTCCCGTGAAATCGGCATCTACAAGAAAGAGCATAACATGCCTATTCTTCAGTCTCCACGCTACAGTGAAATCTTGGAGAAACGTTCCGACATGGGCAAGCAGATGGATTTGAATCCGGAATTCATCAAAGAGATGTTAAAAGAGATCCACGAAGAGTCTGTTCGCCAACAGATGATTATCATGAATGAAAACGAATAAGAGATGAAAATATTAATATTGGGAGCCGGTAAAATGGGCTCATTCTTCACAGACTTACTTAGTTTCGACCATGAAGTCGCCGTATTAGAAAGAGACCCTAAACGTATGCGCTTCATCTATAATGCAATCCGATTGCAAAATCCGGAAGAGGTCAAAGATTTCAATCCGGAATTAGTCATCAATTGCGTCACATTGAACCATACTTTAGATGCGTTCAATGAAGTGATTCCATTCCTTTCCGAAAACTGTATCATCTCTGATATCGCTTCGGTGAAAACTCATTTGAAAGAGTATTACGAAAATAGTGGATTCCGGTATGTCTCAACCCACCCGATGTTCGGCCCGACATTTGCCAATTTGGGCAACTTGGAGAAAGAGAATACAATTATCATCTCTGAAGGAGACCACTTGGGCAAGATATTCTTCAAAGATATTTACAGCCGTCTACACTTGAATATCCGTGAATATACGTTTGAAGAGCATGACAAGGTGGTAGCTTATTCATTGGGTATTCCTTTTGCTTCCACTATGGTTTTCGCAGCTACAATGAAGCATCAAGACGCTCCAGGTACGACATTCAAACGGCACATGAAAATAGCCCGCGGACTGCTTTCTGAAGACGATTACCTATTAACAGAAATTCTCTTCAATCCTCGTACCCCACATCAAATCGAACGCATTCAAGAAGAATTGAATATCCTACTTGATGTCATTAAGAGACATGACTCAGATGGAATCAAAGCATATTTGGAAAGATTCGTAAGAATATTGAATAAAGTGTTTGGCGGTGTGTCATAATTGCAAACTGCTGCGTTACTTTCGGAATTCGACCTCAGTCATTTACATCAGTAAACTCCTGTCGGTCTCATCTTCAGCTCCTTGCATTTTGCTAATTCTGACACACCTTATGGGGCTGCGTCAAAACAATAGTTTTGACGCAGCCCCATAATAGTAAAATGCAAGGACACTGAGGATGAGTATTTCTTATAAACAGCGTTTAAACGCTGTTTTAATAGTATTTAAATGGTGTTTTAACAGCGTTAAAATAGAAGAAATCCTTATCGCATTAATTTCAGCAGTTCTGCCGCCATTACCCGATATCCCTCCGCTGTTAGATGAATATAATCACCACTATACAATCCATCCCGAATGGTGCCATCGTTCGTTACAAACCAAGAAGTTGGATTATAAAAGTGTGCCCGGACAAAGTGTTGTTGCTGTAAAATCGTATAAACACAATCACATTTTTGCCGTACCGGATGTCGCTTTTCCTTACCTGAAGGGAGTAATCCTAACAAGATAATATTGGATTCCGGGAAACGACGCTCCGCCTCTTGCGTCACGGCGATAATACCTTCTGCCACATCATCTGCTTCATCATGAGCTGTCACAAAATTGTTTACTCCGATAGCAATTACCACATTCGTGGGTTTGCAGCAGTTGTAATCATAATTCTGCAAACGCCACAACACATTCTGCGTGCGGTCGCCTGATATGCCAGCCGTTTCCCAAGTATCTTTACCTAAAACACTGTCCATAGGTTCTTTACCGGGCTTATAGGCTACAACCTTGCGATTACCGCCCCATCCTTGGGTAATGGAGTTGCCCACTAACAACAAACGCAATTGACGACCTTGCAATACTTCTTGTATATCGCGGGGCCTCAGCATGCCATTCAGCATCTTCCGTCCATCCTGCCGCCTGCCTATATTCATTGCCTGGGACAGGATAGGCACATTCGTTAATCCGGCGATGTGTAGCTGAAAGGATAAAGTCCACAATAGGTTTCGGGTTATTAAGAGAGTGCGGATGGTGATTAACATCCGGCTTATGGATTACAGCGATAGGCGCACATAGTTCCTGCATCCTCTTCTCAAATAAAGATGTATTCTCAGACACAGGCACGACATCGTCCACATCACCCACCACATGCAAACAAGGAATCTTGGCACGAGCAATAATGGCTGCGTGGTCGATTGGGTTGTGATTCCAAGCAAGAGCTTCTGCCTCATCCTTGAATCCATACTCAGCGAACAACAGCTTCACGTCACTTTCAGAACCGGCTGATTTCCCTTTGCCCATAGGCCAACTCTTAAAATCCATCACTGGCGCATCCGCATAGATGCAAGCCACCTTGGATGGATTATGGGCAGCCCAATTATATACAATTAATCCACCACGGCTCATTCCCTCCAACACCACCTTCTCCTCAAATCCATTCTTGCGCATCAGTTGATAAAAACGATTCCAACGCTCTACGGCACGTTCCGAGCCATACAAATCAGCCACATCACAATACATTATATGGAATCCATGTTCAAGTAATGCGATATCAGTCTGAGGTTCATGTCCCCAAAAGCGGGCACGCATCACCCAAGGTTTGCCTTCTGCTTCCAAAGTCGGCTTCACTATTTTACAATCCACTCCTTCATATTGGAAATCATATCCTTGATGGCCATGGAAATTGAAAGGTTTAGCCTCTTTCAAACATGCCAATTGCTCAGTTGTACTCACTGGATAATTTTGTTTCAAATACGCCCCAATCTTATAGGCCATTTCCCCAGCGCCGATGGCGGATGGATGCAAACGGTCGGGCATCAAATGCGATTCCCATTTATCTCCAAACAGATTGAACAAATTAATAATCTCTATCTGGTTTTTCCAAGCCAACTCTTCCACCATAGGGCGGACATTAGTCTCTATGAGACGGGGATTGATAGAAGATTCATCCTCTAAGAAACAACGTATGGGGGGAAGCAGAATGATACGTGGATGCGAAGATAGAGTGCGATAACTATCAATAAGTTGTTGGTAGTCGGCTATAAACTCATCTTTATATTTCCAATTCTGCGGTTTCGTGTCATTCGTTCCAAACTTTATCAACACTATATCGGGAAGGAACTCATGCGAAGCAGCGTATTCTTTGGTTGTCGTATAAGGATAATTGCCTTTGGAAAGTACAGTCGTTGCAGAAACACCAAAATTTCGCACCTCATACTCACTGCCCAAATAGGCTTGAAGTTGCGCCGGATAACTATTCTCTTGAACGTTAGCAATAAAAGCTCCATAGGTAATACTGTTACCAATACAAGCGACCTTGATTTTAGATTTCTGCTGCGCACCTACGCCAATAGGTAAAAGAAGCAGTAAAAGCAATAGAAATAAATATCTACAATATTTCATGGCTATATAGATTTAACACATTATTTATTCTCCTCCAAGCAAATTGTCACATCAACTATCAGACAAAACAGAGCTGCTTGCTTTTAGACATTTGTCATTCCCTGACTTAAAATCAAGGTAGAAGGCATTTGTTGCAATGCTTCTTTTTCAGACTCTGATATTTTGTTCCAAGTAGGATAGCTAATCAGCATGAAATTATAGTCTGAAAGACGACATTCGGACAAAGGGATTTCGGACAACTTTAATGTCGTACACTCGGTATTTGTCGTCCGTCTCAAGTTATCCGCATATTGTTGCAAGAATGAGTCCTTTTCCTCTCCTTCTACAATCAAGGTATTTGTCGCCCTTACAAACTTTCGATTCACAAATACACCAACAGGGCAATTGCTCTGTTCGATAAATGTTTTCGTCTTATCCTTCAGTAATTCGCCCGGATAAAACAATTCGCCCGGCGAACGGAAAATACCCAATATTCGTTTGCTGAAATAGCGGAGATAGCGGTTCGCCTCAACATCTGCCGGCAAATCACTCAAAGAAATGCCAGAACCCACCAACAAGAAATCATAACCTTCCCGATTGGCTATGGCACATATATCTTGTCCTGCATTGTTGGATATTTCATAGCGAGTACGCAACGGGATATTCAACTTCTGTGCTCCGTATAATATAGGACCGAAACTGACCTCTTCAAAATTATCGGCATGCATCGGATTCACATCCGGTCCCACGGTCAAATGCAAGGCAGTAATCTCCAGCTTATTCTTTGCATGGGAAAACATTTGATAGGCAACATCCAACATGACTTGACCGTTGCTGGCACGACCAAATGACAAAAGGACCTTGAATACCCCGCTTTGAGGAGGGACAACCACAGCTTTGTGCGATTTTATCTTTCCATGAGCCTTGTAACATAATTGTATCAATGAAATCAAAGGAGTCGTCATGAAGGTCGTAACCAAAGTCATCAAGACCAACATGACAAATACAGGCGGAGTCAGGATATTCATGTCATAACCTATTGTCAAGACAACCAATTCCATCAATCCTCGTGTGTTCATCAATGCTCCAATATACAAACTGTTTTTCCAACTTTCACCGACAAAACGGGCTGCCACCAACGAACCTCCGAACTTACCCAAAATGGCTACGATGATGAATATCCCGCACATTGACCATAACTCTGGGCTATTCAACAAACCGATTTCTGTACGCAAACCTGTGGAGACAAAAAATAACGGAAGGAACAAGGCAAGAGAAACATCTTCCACCTTTTCCGTCATAATCTTCCTAAATTTAATATTTTCCGGCATGACTACTCCGGCAATGAAAGCTCCGAACAAGGCATGCAAACCTAATATTTCCGTCAAATAAGAAGATATAATCAAAAGTAAGAATACAAAAGCGACCAGCCCTTTATCGACCACCTCTTTATTATGATAGACATGACCAATCATCTGAAGGAACGGGCGGATAACAAATCCCATGAAGAGTATGTAAAGCAGAGAAAACGCAATATTAAAAACAGCACTCAACATACTCCCCGCTTGGGCAATCGCCACAACTACAGCTAACAAACACCATGCCGTAATGTCTCCATTAGCGGCACTTGCCAAAGAGAGCGTTCCCAAATGTGTTTTAGTCAATCCCTTTTCCTGTATTATTCGTGCCAATACCGGGAATGCGGTTATACTCAGCGATATACTTATAAACAAAGCAAAAGAGAGGAAAGGAGTGCTTTCATAAGCATACCGGTGATACAGGAAATAGGCAGTTACCATTCCTAAGAGAAAAGGAAAGACTGTACTGGTATGGCTTATCAATATCGTTTCATTCAACCGTTTCCTGATTTCAGTAATATTCAGCTCCATGCCTATGGCGAACATAAAGAGAATCAATCCAAATTGGCTGATAATATTGATATTCTGTAAGGATTCCACAGGAAAGAGGAAAGAAGAGACTGATGGAAAGATGTTACCTAAGATGGAAGGTCCCAACACAATACCAGCGACAATCTCACCAACTACCGTCGGTTGCCCAATCCGGGAAAACAACCAACCAAAGATACGGCAAGTCACCAAGATGACTATGATTTGCAGTAATAATATTCCTAAATCCGATTGAATATGGTGCATCAACAAATCATTGAACACTCCAAAACCTTCCAACAAATTACTTGGGACATGAGCCGAAGTCGCCACAGCACTGTCAATCTGCTGTGCCTCTCCTCTTATAATAATCAGGTACATCAACAGACCGAATATTACAAGCATTGTCACATAAAATACTGCATTCTTACCACTTTTGCCCATAAGTCCTTTACTAATCAAGTCTTCTTGCAAAGATAGTGAATTAATTTGGAGCAGACGTCTTAAAGTTATAGGCTCTTTTCAAAAAAAGAATAATTCTACCTTTATAATCTATTCAGGCTGTTTTTCCAACACACAATATCCCATGGGGCATTCTCTCGGCAAGAAATTTCTAATATCCGCTATTATATTTCCTTTTTCTATCTGGTTAATTTCTAAAATTATATTTACCTTTGTCTACAAAGACAAAAGCTCATTCGGTTACGAGTATAATTAATATCATGAAAAATATACCTTTATTTATAGGAGCATTGCTGTTTGCCATTCAGCCAACTATAACAGCACAGGATAACGCAACCTGCAACAATCCAGATTCCGTCTATCCGTTTTCTTATTCAGCCGCTTCTGATACCACCCTATCAGAAAACGCTACCTGCTCATTGTATGCTTACTCCTTTACGCTCACGCACATAAAGAAAGGGAGAAGATTATCATGAGTGAAACCATAACTTTGGACATGTTACAAAGTGCCGGCATAGGCGCATTGGCACTACTTACAGGCATATTTATGACCCGTAAAATCAAATGGCTTCAAAGATTCTGCATACCTTCTCCCGTTTCAGGCGGATTGGTATTCTCTATCATAACGTTATTACTCTATAAGTTTATACATGTGGAAGTGACATTTGACGGAACCTTGAAGGATGTATTTATGTTGGCATTCTTCACCTCTGTTGGCTTCCAGTCCAACCTTAATGTCATCAAGCAAGGCGGCAAAACTTTGGTCATGATGCTTATCCTGTTGGTCGGCATCATTGCTACACAAAACTTAATACCGATAGGCATTTGCAAACTATTAGATACAAATCCTCTGATAGGAATGGCGGCAGGATCTATCTCTATGGCTGGCGGACACGGAACAGCCGGAGGATTCAGTGCAGTATTGGAAAGCATGGGATTACAAGGGGCAGCGACTATTTCAATGGCAGCAGCCACATTCGGATTGATAGCCGGATCGGTCATTGGCGGTCCAGTAGCCGAAAGATTAATCCGGAAACATCTCTCGTCGGAACGATTGGAACCGAAAGATTTCAAAGTAGACCCAGCCATGGTCGGTATCGAAAGTGAAGAAGCTTTGCCAGCCGGAAGAGCCAAACGCATCAGCAGCAACGAAGAAGAGTTCCAACAGTTTGCTTGGGGCACCTATTCCATCCTTATCGTAATGGCATTAGGAACGTTGACCAGCCTATTGCTTGGGCAAACAGGCATCACTTTTCCTACTTATTTCGGTGCATTATTAACCGCAGCTGTTATTAGAAACATCATCGAACTAACTCCTTTCCGAAGGATATTGAAAATAAAGAAGATTGTAAGCGTAGGTAATATCTGCCTCTCCCTTTTCTTGGGAATGGCTATGATTTCTTTGAAACTTTGGGAGTTGGAGAGTTTGGCTTTACCTTTGATTACAATCCTCTTCGCACAAATCGTCGCCATTGCCCTCTTGACCTATTATATAGCATTCCCCATATTAGGGCATGATTACGACGCAGCAGTTTTGGTCGCTGGTATATGTGGATTCGGTTTAGGAGCGACACCCAATGCCATGGCTAATATGAGTGCGGTTTGTTACAAATACCACTATTCCATAAAACCGTTCTTAATCGTTCCTATCATCGGGGCAATGTTTGTAGACTTGATTAATACGGGATTCATCACCTTATTCTTAAATTGGATAGGATAGACACACCGTTATCTATATCAATTTGCCTCCTTTTCCTTTGCCCGGAAAGCGACAGCATACAAATGCATCTGTTTCACCATCGCAACCAATCCATTCGAACGAGTAGGCGAAAGGTGTTCTTTTAATCCTATCTTTTCTATGAAGTAAAGGTCTGCATCCAAAATATCTTGCGGAGTATGCTCCGACAAGATATTAATCAATAACGAAACAATACCTTTCACTATCACAGCATCACTGTCCCCTTTGAAGAAGATTTTGCCATCAACATAGTCCGCCTGAAGCCAAACCCTGCTTTGACAACCTTCAATCAAGTTACTTTCTGTTTTATATTTTTCTTCCAATACAGGCAAGCTATTGCCCAAATCTATCAACAGCGCATACTTATCCATCCAGTCATCAAATGCAGAAAACTCATCGATTACGCTGTCCTGAATCTCATTAATCGTCATGACTCTTATCAATACTTATAAATTATTTCCAATATTGTTTGCCCTACCGCCTTTAAGGTTGCACGGTCTATATTAGCCATCGTATCATTGAGCGTATGCCAATGGCTGCCAAATCCCGTCTGCGCCTCTGGATTAGTATAAATAATATCCAAGCAAGGTATTCCTCTTCCACTTATTACATACTGATGATCATCTGTTATGGCATTACCGTCTGCCTGGATGAAATATTTCCCATAACCTAAGTTACGAGCTGTATTCCATACTAAATCGACATAACGGGCAGCATAACGCATAGATGTATATTCTTTATAGAACGTAGCATTCTTAGCACCGACCATATCCAACAAGATGCCGAAGTCTGCCTTATAGTTTGGGACATGGGGATTCTTTGCCCAAAACTGTGAACCCAAGCACCAGGAGTTAGGAACATAATCAGTCACAAACTCCGGAGTCCCGTAATCTTCTGCATCAAAGAATATGATATCGACACCAATCTCAGGGCTCTTAAGATTCAACTGGCGAGCAATTTCCAACAAAACTCCAACACCACTTGCTCCATCGTCCGCCCCATCAATCGCTGTTTTATGCTTGGTCGGATTCGGGTCATGGTCGGCATAAGGACGAGAATCCCAATGTGCGAACAATAATATCCTTTTTTGATTATCTGGATTAAACGAACCAATGATATTCAATGCCTCCAAAGGTGTCTTGTCGTATGCAGAAACAGTCATATTCTGCTGATAAACTTTAGCGCCTAAACGCTCCAACTGACGACTCAAATAATTTCCACATGCTTTATGAGCCTGGGTATTAGGAACTCGTGGTCCAAAGCTCACTTGCTCCTCAACAAAAGAATAGGCACTGTCTGCATCAAATGTCGGAACTTGAGCAGGAACCGATGAAACCGTCGAAGTTTCTACCATCGTATTTGTCGTTTCGCTCTCTTGCGCAGACCTATTGCTACACGATAAAAGAGCTGTTGCTGCAAATAAATAAACAAATCGAAACATACAAATCATTATTAGCTTTTATCAGAATGAATTTACAGAAGCAGATTGAACCTGTTGCATGACACGCAAGAAGTTTCCTCCCCACAACTTACGCAGGTCTGCTTCTGTATATCCTTGTTCCAATAGTTTTACCGTTATATTTATTAACTCATTAGTGGCACGGCAGCCTATCAACTCTCCATCCCCGTCAAAGTCTGAACCAATGCCAACATGCTCGATACCTATCAAATCCACCATATAATTGATATGTCTCACGGCATCACTCAGCGATGCTTTCTCTTCATCAGCCTTGATAAATCCTTTATATAAACAGAGTTGTACCACACCGTCTTTCTCTGCAATCGCTTTCAATTGCTCATCCTTTAAATTACGTGGATGATTGCATAAAGCCCGGACAGAAGAATGGGACGCTATAATCGGATATTCGCTGCACTCCAATGCTTGGAAAACTGTTTTATCTGCGGCATGAGATATATCAACCATCATTCCGGTTCGATTCATTTCCCGGATTACTTCTTTACCAAACGGACTTAATCCTCCCCATTCGCCTTTCCTTTAGCTGAATCACAAATATCATTATCTCCATTATGGCAAAGCGTCATATAAACCACACCTTCCTTTTTGAACCGGGCGATATTCGACAAATCTTTGCCGATGGCATAACCGTTTTCCACACCTAAAAGAATGGCTTTCTTCCCGTCCTGTTTGAGTTTATAAACCTCATCCGGCGTACGAGCTATTCCCATCCGGTCCGGATGCAACAATTCTTGCCTCTTAACCTCCTCCAATCTTTCCAAGGCATAACCGGTGGCTGCTTGCAACGAATCAGCATCCCGATTGCCTTGAGGTATATATGCGACCATACAAACGGCGTCGATAAGTCCTTCTTCCATAAAACAAAGGTTGACTTTACCGCCTTCCTTTTTCCCAATGTCAAACTTGCCAGGGAAAATCATTGGAGTATCTGTATGGGAATCAAGCGTGATAATATGTTTATGAATCTGCTTGGCTTGACGGAATACTTTTGCAAAACGGACAAAGCGACTGAACAATTTCTGGGCTTCAACATCCTCATTGACGGCTAAGGCTTCTGGATGCCATTGCACTCCGAATATGTTCCTTTCCACATGATGAATACCTTCGTTTATTCCGTCAGGAGCAACTGCCAACTCTTCAAATTCAGGAGCAATGGAACCTATTGCCTGATGATGGAAAGAGTTGACATATATTTTCCTTCCATCGTTCAAACGAACCGAATGGGACAGTTCTTTCTTGTCCATCTTTTGACTATGCTTTATCGCTCTGCTGATTTGAACATAAATGTCTTGCATCAACGTGCCGCCAAAAGCTGCATTCAATATTTGATGCCCTCTACAAATGCCCATAATGGGGAGCTGCCTGTTCATCGCCAAACGAATCAGTTTCAAATCATAGAAATCCCTTGGCGTGTCCACATCCTGTAAAGCGGGAACCGGCTCCTCTTTCAAGAATAGAGGATTAATGTCTCCTCCACCAGTCATCAACAAACCATCCAAACCAGCAACGATAGAAGAAAGAGCTTGTAAGTCTTGTGTTATCGGGACAATTACAGGAGCACCTCCGGCTTGTACAACAGACCGGATGTATGTATCTGCCACACACGACTGTCCTTCCCTGAAATTAGCAGAGATTCCAATACGAGGAGACTCTTCCTTCAAAGAGAAAGAGTCTATTTCCCGAAACAATTCATCTATGTCGAAAGGAGAGGTCATTATCTATTAAGCATCAATTTGCGTATGTCGCATTTTCTTCAATAAACTCACGACGAGGACCCACATCTTCGCCCATCAACATAGAGAATATCTGATCTGCCTGAGCTGCATTATCAATGGTTATCTGCTTTAAGATACGATTCTCCGGATCCATAGTTGTTTCCCACAACTGCACTTCGTTCATCTCTCCCAAACCTTTATAACGCTGCGTATTGATTTGGCGTTCGTCACCACCTCCATATCTAAAGATAAAGTTCTGACGTTGCTGGTCTGTCCAACAATACTCTTTTTCCTTTCCTTTGGAGCATAAATACAACGGAGGAGTTGCCAAATAAACATATCCATTCTCTATCAAAGCCCGCATACGGCGGAAGAAGAATGTCAAAATCAATGTGGCGATATGGCTACCATCCACATCGGCATCAGTCATGATTATCACTTTATGATAACGAAGTTTATCCAAATTCAAAGCTTTAGGGTCTTCTTCCGTACCAATTGTCACGCCCAATGCCCTGAATATATTTTGGATTTCTTCACTTTCAAACACTTTATGATCCATTGCTTTCTCCACATTCAAGATTTTACCTCTCAAAGGAAGAATCGCTTGGAATAAACTATTACGTCCTTGCTTAGCTGTTCCACCAGCAGAGTCACCCTCGACCAAGAACAGTTCACAAATAGAAGCATCTTTCGATTTACAGTCCGCCAATTTGCCCGGCAGCCCGCCACCGCTCATTGGGGATTTGCGCAACACTTGTTCCCTCGCTTTGCGCGCAGCTTGTCGTGCAGAAGCCGCCAAGATTACTTTTTCGACGATTATCTTTGCCTCTTTCGGATGTTCTTCCAAATAATTACCCAAAGCTTCACCGACCGCCGTATCTACCGCACCCGTCACTTCATTGTTTCCCAGTTTGGTTTTCGTCTGCCCTTCAAATTGAGGTTCTGCCACCTTGATAGAAATGACAGCAGTCAAGCCTTCACGGAAGTCATCTCCTTGAATCTCCACTTTAGCTTTCCAACAATTTAGAGTCTTCCGCATATTTTTTCAATGTACGGGTTAACGCTCTACGGAAACCAGCCACATGTGTACCGCCTTCGATGGTGTTGATGTCATTTACATAAGAGAAAACACTTTCGTTGTAAGAAGTGTTGTATGTCATTGCCACTTCAACCGGAACTCCTTGCTTTTCCGTTACGATATGTATCACATCCGGAATCAATGCCTCTTTCGAACGATCGATATAATGGACGAACTCCTTCAATCCCTCTTTCGAATAGAATATTTCGGTTTTGTATGAACCATCTTCTTTTATAACACGTTTATCCTTTAATTGCAAAGTGATACCCGCATTCAAGAATGCCAATTCACGCAAACGGGTGGCTAAGATGTCATATTTATATTCAGTTGTTGTAAAAATGGATGCATCCGGTTTGAACGTAATAGTAGTACCTGTGGTGTCAGCGTCACCAACCATCTGGACATCGTGCAAAGGTTTACCGCAAGAGAACTCCTGCATATAAAGATGCCCGTTTCTCCGTACTTCTGCTTTCATATAAGAGGAAAGGGCATTCACACAAGAGACACCCACACCATGCAAACCTCCTGACACTTTGTATGTCCCTTTGTCAAACTTACCACCGGCATGCAAGACAGTCAATACGACTTCAAGAGCTGATTTACCTTCTTTCTCATGAATATCAACCGGAATACCACGACCATTATCTGTTACAACAATCGAGTTATCTTCATTTATTACCACTTCAATATGGGTACAATAACCGGCAAGAGCCTCGTCGATTGAATTATCCACTACCTCATACACTAAATGATGGAGACCCTTCTCACTAATATCACCGATATACATCGCAGGTCTTTTACGTACAGCCTCTAACCCTTCAAGCACCTGAATACTGTCTGCAGAATATTCTGACGACGTATTCTTCATTTCTTCACTCATGAGTCTATTTAGTTTAAATCAGTTATAATCTTTCTTCTAATTAGCTAACAAATGTACGCATTTTTATTGACAGCAGCGTTATCCGTTGATGTAAAAAATGATAACATGAGCTCTAAGAGCTTTCAAAGGGCATTATAGGCTGTTTTAATGTCGAAAACGTCATCCGTTTAAAGACGACGTGCGGTTAAAACAGCGTTAGAACAGTGTTTAAACAACATTTTAACGCTGTTTTAATATCGGCTAAAATGTTTTAATCTTCTCATATAAGTGAGAAGATTGATGGCAAGGCATCAAAAAACAACCAAACTTTTTAATGAGGATTTTAGGGTGATACGATGACGAAGTCAAGAGAACATAATCGTCATTATTACTACATTTGTGGGATATATCAAGAGTAATGTCAACATAATGATATCGTAAGCTGTTATAACAACGATACAAACATGATTTGACAATGAAAAAGCAGATTATCATAGCAGGTTTAGGAATTGGATCTTTATTGCTCAGCAGTTGCGGCACCATGACTCCTGAAAACAAACAATTGTTTGCAATGGAAACAGGAGGAATGATTGGTAGTGCGACTGGATCTCTTATTGGTGACCAGATTGGCGGATGGGGCGGTTCGGTGATAGGATCAGCCTTAGGGGGCGTAGCCGGCAGCGTCATTGGAGCAGCAGCTACCAATCCCAACATCGAACGTTCCAAACATTCGAGCAGTAGTGCTGATTTCGAAGGGCAAAGCTATGCCCGCTTTCATAGTGGTCTCAGCATAAAAGATATCATATTGGAAGATGAAAACGGCAACAAGAGGATTGACAGGAACGAGTTTTGTTCTCTGACTTTCATCATCAAAAACGAGGGGCTCACCAATGTCCAACTGCTTACACCAGAACTAACACCGAAGAAAAATGCCAAATACATCAAACAGTCTCAGCCTCTTCCCATACGTGGAATCAAGCCCGGTGAAACCATCCAATACCAAGTAAAATTATGGGCTTCACCTAAATTAAAATCAGGAGAAGCCCAATATACCATTCGATTGAACACAGGAAGTGTCTTAGAGGATTATGAAGAGAGTTTCTCCATTCCTACTACCGGACGTTAAAACATCTTGCGCACCCGTTCAATGCCTGCGACCAAAATATCGATTTCTTCTTTCGTATTGTAAAAAGAGAGTGAAGCCCGGACAGTTCCTTCTATGCCTAAAGCTTGCATGAGCGGCTGCGCACAATGATGGCCAGTCCGGACCGCAATGCCTAAGCGGTCAAGCAACATTCCCATGTCATAGTGGTGGATGTTGCCCACCAAAAAGGAAATGACAGCCCCCTTTTCTGCTGCCGTGCCAAATATCCGCATTCCTTCAATTGCTTGGAGCTTCTGAGTCGCATAGGAAAGCAATTCTTGCTCATAAGCTGCTATGTTTTCCATTCCTAAACGATCGACATAACGGAGAGCTTCCGCTAAAGCCGTGCTGCCTACATAATCAGGCGTGCCCGCCTCAAACTTATATGGAAGTTCATTGAACACCGTCTTTTCAAATGAAACAGTGGCAATCATTTCGCCACCTCCTTGGTAAGGCGGCAAGCGGTCAAGCCATTCCTCTTTTCCATATAACACACCAATGCCCGCCGGACCATACACTTTATGTCCTGAAAAGACATAAAACTCGGCATCCAAATCTTGAACATCGACCTTCATGTGCGGAGTCGATTGTGCTCCGTCTATCAAGACTGGAACTCCATGCTCATGAGCTATGCGAATCATCTCCTTGACCGGGTTTATCGTACCCAATACATTTGAGACATAAGTAACAGAGACCAAACGTGTTTCTCCGTGAATAATTTCTCATACTCATCCAACAAGAGTTCGCCTTTTTCATTCATCGGAATGACCCGCAGCGTAATTCCTTTTTTGGCTGCTTGTATCTGCCACGGCACAATGTTGGAGTGATGTTCCATGACAGAAACAATCACTTCATCGCCTTCCGACATGCACTCATCGGTAAAACTTGAAGCAATCAAGTTGATAGACTCGGTTGTTCCTCTTGTAAATATGATTTCGTTCGAGGAACGAGCATGAATAAAACGCTGCACAGTCTTGCGAGCTTCCTCATGTGCCTCTGTCGCCTCTTGACTTAAGAAGTGGACACCTCTGTGAATGTTCGCATTCACATTATAATACTCATACGCAATCTTCTCAACCACACAACGTGGCTTCTGTGTTGTCGCTCCATTATCCAAATAGACTAACGGCTTATCATATATCCGATGTGAAAGAATCGGAAAATCTTTCCTTATATTTTCAATATCTAACATATTAACGTTTCCTTTACGCTCTTTTACATAACAACCGTCAAAGGTACAATGTTTAATCGGAAAAGAGGCTTAATGCTTCAGAATTTTATTCAATTCCAACGGTGCATTCGTTGTAATAAAATCCACATCTTGCTCGACAAGCGATTGCATGATTGCCGGATCATTGACAGTCCAAACATTCACCTTTACACCTAAATCCTTCGATTCTTTAATCCAAGTAGGGTTCTTGTCAAACACTTCATAGTGATAATCCATATCCATTCCCAATCGTTTCAAATCGACAGGCGAAACATCTCCTTTCAAATATGCGACCGGAGCATACGGAGCACGGCGACGCAACTCTTTACAGATATTCATGCTGAAAGAGATATAATCTACCCGATTTTCCACTTGGCATCTTTCCACCATGTAAAGCACAGCATTGACAGCCCTGTCTTCATTGACCACTCGTTTGTGGGGCTTCACCTCCAACACCAATTTCATATCAGGAATCTCTTTGAATGCCTGTAAATAACTTTCCAACGTCGGAAGTACCTCCCCGTTGGAAAGCTTGCGGTCTTTTATCTGGTCGTAATTGGCCTCTTCGATTAGGATGCCATCAATCGTGCTATCGTGATGGACAACCGGCACTCCGTCGGCTGTGATGATTACATCCAATTCCGAACCATAAGCATTTACATCCTTGGACTTCTTCAAAGAGGCTATTGAATTTTCTGCAGAGCCTTCACAATCCCAATATCCACGATGTGTAACCAGCTGGGTTTGTGCAGCCAAATCTGCCAAGCTTGCCATACAGGCAATGGTTAAAGATAAGATTAATGTTCTCATGATTATAGTCGTTGATTAAAATGTTATTTCTGATAAAATCTCACCCAGTCGATTTCCATTTCTACCGGTAAATCCTCCGGATGGATAGCTCCGACCCACGCTCCTCCGAGTTGCATGTCCAACAACAAGTAATAAGAGCGATTAAAAGGGAATTGCCCCTCTTTATCTGTTTCTATTTTCGGATAAGTAAACGTATGCACATCGTTGATATAGAAAGATAAGCTATCCGCACTCAATTCAACCGCATAGACATTGAAATCGTCCCGATTGATTTCTCCCACACTTCCATGGTTCGGGTTATCTTTGATGCCTAACACCTGAGTATAATGGGAATGAACCGTCTGGTAAGCGATGGAATCATTATTGAGTCGCTCCATAATATCAATTTCTCCGCCCTCCGGCCAAGGTGTGTTTCAGGAAGCAGCCAAAAAGCAGGCCAAGCTCCTTTTGCCCCATACAGACGAGCTTTAATCTCCAAGCGTCCGTTCTCAAATAGCTTTTTCCCTTTTGTGTACACTCCTCCTGTCAATACTGGAGATGTGTCTTGTGCCAAGGTGTAATTATTCAATCCTCTCAACACCAAATATCCATCACGCATGGCATAACAGGAATCGTAATCAGACATATGCCTGTTCCAATCCACGTTTCCCCGCGGTATCTTACTCCATACTTTCTTATTGAAGGAGTCTGCCTGATCAAAGTTCTCTTCCCAAACGAGTCGCCATTCTTTCTGCTTTTCATCGCAGCCTGACAGAAAGCACAGCAACATACAAGGGCAATGGTAACAAATAGCCTGTTCATCATAATATGTTTTTGATTTCTTCTAAATTACGCACTGTATACAATGGAGAAAAGCCGTGTTCGGATTCCCCTTTAGGATTATACCAAATGGCATCCATGTCGGCATTCTTCGCACCAAGAATGTCGGCATCCCAACTGTCTCCAATCATCAATGACTCTTCTCTTTTAGAATTAGTGTTATTCAAAGCAAAGTCAAATATACCTTTATGTGGTTTCTGTACCTCTGCATCTTCAGATAGTATCATCTGTTCAAAGAATGGAGCCAATCCGGAATTCTCCAATTTAAGGTATTGGACTTCCCGGAAACCATTTGAAAGGATAAATAACCGATATTTGGATTTCAAATAATCCAACAAATCCATCGTGCCTGGTATCAGCCGCTTCTGAAGAGTCGTCTTTTGCAAGAAACCGTCATTGATTTTCAGAATCTCTTCAGGGTCAACAATCCCTAACGGTTCAAGGACTCCCCGGAAACGTTCGATTATCAGAGTCTGCTTATCAATAGCACCACTTCTATATTTTGCCCAAAGATCCACATTATTGGGCATATAAATAGAAAAGAATGCCTCAAAGGAGGCATAATACCGACCTAAATCTTGTTCGGCATACAACTCTCTGAGGCATTCTTTATTGTTATGATAAGTATCCCATAAAGTGTCATCTAAATCTATAAACAAACACTTGTAACTCATTATCCTACTTCGATTACAAGGTATTTGCTCAAACTCCAAAAAGAGTCCGGGTTATTGATTTTCAATGTCACATTGCCATCCTCGTCTTTCACAAACTCATAAGAACCATTAGGATGATTAGATTGCAGTTTCGCCTTAGCAGCAAACAAAGGAATCTCTGTCACTTCACGGATGTCAATTGTAATAAAATAATCCCTATTAAAACCATCCTGCAAAACTTTAGTCTTGGTAAACAAGCCTTTCTTTGTCAGGATATTTTGGGCTTTCAACTCCTTGGAAGTACCAAAACAGTAATATGCCGTATGCAATGCCTTATCCTGCGCATTGATTTTCTCGGACTGGGCAGCATTCGCAGTGGACAAGTCTTCTACGTTTTCATTCAAATCAGAAACGATATCGTCCAACTCTTGAATACGGACATTCTTCTTCGCCAAATCTTCTTGCAGAGCAACAATCTGAGCTGTCTTTTCATTCAACTCATTTGACAACCTGTCAATCATTTTCTGCAATGATTGATTCTTCGTTCCACTTTGATTCAGTTTCTTTTGCAAATCCGCAATTTGTTCACGGTTCTTCTTCAAAGTCTCCGAAACAATCTTCATATTCTCCCTGATTTGTTCCCTTCTCCCCGGAGTCATTTCATTACCGGCTTTCTGTTGGACAGCAAGGTAATTCTCAGCCTCCTTGATGGATTGGAATCCAGCTTCTATGTCATCTAAAGTCGCTAACATGTCATTCAACTCACTTGTTGCTTTCGCATTCTCAATCTTAAGAGAATCATTTTCAGCTTGAAGCTTCTTCCTTTCAGCGGATTGTTGACCACAAGACGCCAACATAACCGTACAAATACATGCAATTAAAACCTTTTTCATTTCTTTCCCTTTTTGTTCGTTAAACATTTTCATCCTTGTCATCTCTTTCTTTTTTCCCTTTTTTTACGGGTTTGGCTCCTGCCAATACAATAACAATTTCTCCTTTAGGTTCACATTCGGTGAAGTGCTTAACCACTTCTTCCAACGTTCCCCTGACAGTCTCTTCGTGAATCTTTGATATTTCTCTCGACACGGAAACTTCCCTATCTGCACCGAAAAATTCGATGAACTGCGTTAATGTCTTCACCAAACGGAATGGTGATTCATAAATAATCATCGTCCTATTTTCCACTGCCAATTCCTGCAACCGGGTTTGACGCCCTTTCTTTTGCGGGAGAAAACCTTCAAAACAGAATTTCTCATTCGGAAGACCGGAAGCAACCAATGCCGGGACAAAAGCTGTTGCACCAGGCAAACACTCGACCTCCACACCTTGACGCACGCATTCCCTGACGAGCATGAAGCCGGGATCTGAGATGGCAGGTGTTCCAGCGTCAGAGACCAATGCTATGTTTTCACCAGCTTTAATCCGCATGGCCAATTGTTCAACCGTCTTATGTTCGTTGAACTTGTGATGTGACTGCATTTTGTTTTGAATGTCAAAATGCTTGAACAACACGCTTGTCGTGCGTGTATCTTCGGCCAACACCAAATCTGCCTCTTTTAACACCCGGATCGCTCGGAAAGTCATATCTTCCAAATTACCCACCGGCGTAGGAACAACCGTAAGTTTTGCCATAATGCTTCCCCTTTTTCAAATGA
The DNA here is from genome assembly GCA_022009975.1 of Phocaeicola vulgatus. GTDB lineage: Bacteria > Bacteroidota > Bacteroidia > Bacteroidales > Tannerellaceae > Parabacteroides. The sequence continues at coordinate 2,481,221 of CP091733.1, forward strand.
ACCTTTTATCTAATAACTTAATGAAATCTTGTACCGTTTCATCATTCATATCCCAACGGAGCTGCGTTTTGACATATTCTAACGAATCTTGCAACGTATGGATTTCATTTAATGTGGATATCACTTGATTCATCAAGTTTTCATCACCTTTAAAAAGTTCCCTTTTAAAACGGAAACGGTCATTCAAGCTAAATGCCTTACGGAAATCCGACAAGTTTTTCTTCTCCAAGATATCATGCAATGAGATATTTGACTTTGACTGGACAGTGTGTGCTGGCTGGTTGACCGACAATCTATCTTCTCTTTCTTGAATCAATATCTTTTCTTGCTCTGGTTCTTGTGATATTTTAGTCACTTCCGAAACCGGTTGAGGAATATCATCTGTTTTAGAAACCGATTCTACCGCCGGCTGATTCGTCAAAATAGGCCGTTCAGCCTCTTCTATATTATGTTTGACAGACTGAATGTTCTTTTTGCACGTTTCAGCCATCGCTTTGTATTGCTCTAACAAAACAGATAAATGATTCAGCTCCTCTTGTTGCTCAGCCAAACGAATATTCAACCGTTGCAGTTGCTCATTCTCTATTGCTTTTAGCTTTTCCAAAACAGAATATGCCAAGTTGCAAGTACGGCTTAACGACAAGGCAGGAAGAACCTCTTCTTGTTTTAACCCGTTCACCAATGTTTCCAAATTACGAATATCCGCAAGCAGATAATCAAACTTTTCCTTACTGTCCATTTTATTCAAAATCCCATTATAATCGCAAATGTATTTATTTCTGCCAAATAAAGTAGCAAATTCTGCTAATAATTCTTCTATTTTGCTTATTCTTTAAATTGTTTAGGCAGATTAACCAAATAGACTCTACTCGTGGCACGAGTTATGGCGGTATAAAGCCAACGATAAAAGCCCTCATCAATCATCTCTTCCGTTATATATCCAAAGTCTACAAAGACATTTGCCCACTGTCCACCTTGTGCTTTATGGCAAGTTACGGCATAAGCGTACTTTACCTGCAAAACATTATAATGAGGGTCTGTTTTCATTTTATTGATTTTACCGGCTTTCGTAGTTATGTCCCCATAATCTTCCAACACAGAATAAAATAATTTGTCATTTAATTCCTTGGACAAAGCAGGAGTGTTCGATTGCAAAGTGTCCAATAAGACCTTAACATCCAGTTCCAAATCATAATCAGGGAAGCGGGCAATGATATCCGCAAAACGGAAACCGTACATTTCATAAACACGACGGACTTTCACAACTTGAACGATTTCCCCATTAGCTATAAACCCAATTTCTTTCTGTTCATTCGCCCAATAATAATTATTCCGTGCAATCATCAACCTATCTCCGCTTGACAATTCCTCTTCCCTGTAAAGGACGCGGTTCCTTATACCATTATTATATATATTAGCACGATTGTTCGAACGTGTGACAATAATGGTATCATCCATTCCGTCACGGCTGTAAGCAGATGAAATCTCTTCTATCAAATCTTCCCCGCTGATTTCTTGAAAATCCGGGAAACCCGTTGTCAAGATAGGAAAGTCGAAAGTATTCCCTTCTCGCAAGCACTCTCTCAATAGCGTTGCATTATATAATATTCCCGAATCCTTTTCTTGACGAATCACTTGAGTAAGCAAAACAGTTGAAACATCCAAACCATATCCTTTCAATACATCTACGTTCAAAGCAGGGCTTTCCGGCTGCATGACAGGTGGCAACTGCGCCTCATCTCCTATAACCATCAAATGACATCCGGCACCACTATAAACATACTGAATTAAATCATCCAAAAGCCTTCCTGTACCAAAAAAATAAGAATCTGTGCAATCATTTGTTATCATTGATGCTTCATCTACAATAAAAATTGTATCTTTGTGCAGATTTGGAGCAGATAGGAAACCGACCGGTTCATTTGAAAAGGCTTTTTGCCTGTAAATACGTTTATGAATCGTATAGGCTTTCTGTCCGGCATAAATGGAGAATACTTTTGCAGCTCTACCTGTAGGTGCGAGCAGGACTGTTTTCAGTTTAAGTGCAGAAAGCGTTTTTACTAATGCGCCTACGAGTGAAGTTTTGCCGGTTCCCGCATAACCTTTCAACAACAACAAGGAGTCGTCCTTGGGAGAAGAAAGGAATTCAGCCATCACAGAGATGGCATTTTCCTGCTCAACAGTCGGATTATGGGGGAAATTTAAGCAAATTTGGGTTGCTAAGAAACTATTTATCATTTTCCGCAATATTTTTTTGCGATAAAGATAGTGTATTAAATATTCTTTTTTAAATTTGCCGAACGAAATAAATTCAAAAAAATTATATAAACCATGAAAGTTACTTTGAAGATTTTATTGGCAGCCGCTATTGTGGCGTTGGTTTACTTGTGTTATAAAAGTATCACAGGTCCGATTGAGTTTAACAGCGAAAAGGGAGCACGTGACAATGCTATCATTGCACGCTTGATCGACATTCGTAAAGTTCAAATCGAGTACAAGAACGTGTACAAGACTCATGCCGGAAGCTTTGATGACTTGGCTAAATTCTTAAATGAGAAAAAATTGCCTATCGTTATTAAAGAAGGTGTATTGAGTGATGAACAGTTGGAAAAAGGCATGACTGAAAAGAAAGCCGTTGCTTTGATTGAAAAAGCAAAGAAGACTGGAAACTGGAAGGATGTTGAGAAAGAAGGCTTGACAGGATTCAGACGTGACACATCCTGGGTTTTGGCTAAGGATACTTTGTTAGGTGCAAACTACGATGTCGCAAATATGCGTTATGTGCCAGGTGTTCCGGGTGATAAGATTGAGTTCCACATGGATACTGCAACTTTGAAATCTGGTTCTGGTTACGAAATCAAGGTATTCGTTTGTGACGTACCTTTCAAATCTTATTTGCGTGACTTGGATCCTCAGTTGTCATTCAACTTGATTGACAAGGCTGAAAAGCAAGGCAAGTACCCTGGATTGCGTGTTGGTTCATTGGATGAAATCAACAATAATGCAGGTAACTGGGAATAATATGAAGCATTAACTTATGGCAATTCATATTCCTGAGTTATTAACCAGCAATTCTGAAACTTTATAGGGTCCATCCGGTTAGAACCGGGTGGACTTTCTTTTTCAGGATACCAGCCCTATGTGAAAGGTAGCTTTTTCTATGCAGAAGAGAAATGGGACCGTCGTGGATCTTACATAGAATGGATAAAGGAGTTCTTCTTTACACATGAGTGGTTAACTCTCACTTTCCAGAAACTATATGTCATAGAGGCACAAGCCGATTTCACAATTGTCCCTTTGGCATTCTACATAGAACAAAATAAAGACAGGCTCTTTCCTTTCGTATGTGGACATCATGAAGATAAGGTCATTTCCTCAGAATGGAAAGATGCGAAGCAGGTCATTCTCTATTCCATGAACAAAGAATTGTATGATTTCTGCCTTCGTTCTTTAAATGCTCCTACTTTTATTTGTTCCCAGGTTCCTCTATTCAAGTGGTGGAGAAATGAGAGTTTGAATAAGATATTCAAACAAATCCACCTCAGTATCGACAACGGCAGATTGAATATTGCGTGCTTTGCTCAAGGTTCACTTCTATTTTCCAATTATTACCATGTGAAGAACTTGGAAGACATGCTTTACTATACATTATATATATGGAAGCAATTCAATTGGAATGCGGAATGCGACCAAGTGCATATTTGCGGAAATGCGAACCTTGTAAATGATTTCGCTGCAGCTTTACGCACCTATATCAGACAAGTAAATATATTAGGAATTCCTTCAGACATTTATTTAATGGGCGATGATTTACTCAATGCCCCAATTGACATCATAGCATTATCTATCAATGAGAATAATTAGTGGGAAATATGGACGTAGACGCTTTGACGTCCCATCGTCATTCAGTGCACGGCCGACAACGGACTTGGCAAAAGAGAACCTGTTCAATGTGCTTTCTAATTTAATTGATTTTGAAGACTTGGATGCTCTTGACCTTTTTGCCGGAACAGGTAGCATTTCATTTGAACTGTTATCACGCGGATGCAAATCGGTCACTTCAATAGAAAAGAACAACGCTCATGCTACATTCATATCCAAAGTAGTAAAGGAGTTGAAAGATGATAATATACATATTATAAAAGGTGATGTTTTCCGCTTCTTGAAAAATGCAGCAGCGGAGAGCTTTGATTTCATTTTTGCCGATCCTCCATACGCACTAAAAGAGCTTCCGGAAGTGCCTAATATCATTTTCGAAAGGAAACTACTGCGCCAAGGTGGTATTTTTGTCATGGAACATCCCGCATCCTATGACTTTTCACAACTTCCTTTCTTCGACCAACATCGCGTTTATGGTGCTGTAAATTTCTCTATTTTCATCAATAGAGAAGAACCTGACTTAGAGCAAGGGGGAGAAAAGGCGCATGAATGACTCGGAGAAGCGTTTACGCAACGGACGCTTCAACCACAAAAGCAGAGTAATTCGTTTGCACTGTTCCATATCATGCATGAAAATCTTTCATCTGGACGGCAAAATCGGATTGGTAAACAAATGCATTGATTTCAAAATTATGTTCCAAACTACGGAAATCCATGTTGGCAGATCCTATGCAGCATAAGTAATCATCGCTCAGCAATAACTTGGCATGCAAAAATCCGGGTTGGTAAAAATAAACCTTCACTCCTGCCCGGATCATATCTGCCAAGAAAGACCGGGACGCCAAATTTGCCATTCGCGTATCAGAACGTTCCGGCAACATAATCCGGACATCAATGCCGCCTCTTGCCGCTATCTGCAAAGCTTGGTTCAATGCTTCCGTTGGCAAGAAATAAGGTGTTTGAATATAAACATACTTCTTCGCATTCGTGATGGTATAAATTTCCGCTTGGGAGAGGATTCTCCACGGACCCACTGGTCCACTTGTCACAATCTGCATGATATTATCGCTTCCGACGTGAACGGAAGGATAATAAACCTTACCATTTATAATCTCCTTGCTTACAACATACCAATCCAACAAAAAAGCAGTTTGCAAACCTTGAACTCCTTTCCCGGTTATCCGGAAATGAGAATCTCTCCAAACGCCCCATTTCAAACCTTCCACATATCTATCCGCAACGTTCATTCCTCCCATATAGCCAATGTTTCCATCTATAACCACCACTTTTCGGTGGTTACGATAATTGACCTTGCTGGAAAATATAGGGAAAACCACTTTCAAAAATGGATAAACCATTACTCCTTCCCTTTTCATCGCTTCAAAAAACCGATTCTTCACATTCCAACAACCCACATCGTCGTACATGACACGCACCTCAACACCTTCTTGAGCTTTGCGAATCAACAATTCTTGTAAACGACAGCCGGTTTCATCATCACAGAAAATATAATATTGTATATGTATATGATGCTTTGCCCGGCGAATATCTTCAAATAAATCATGGAACTTATCCTTCCCATTCGTATAGATCTTCAAGTCACTTCCATAAAGCAAGGGCGCATCTTTTGTTTTATTCAGCAATGTGGCAAGCTCCTTATAAGGTTCACGCACCACACAGCTATCCGCCTGCATCTTTCCTGTACGCGGATGTTTCATAATGCGTCGATAAGTCTTTCGGGATATGATACGTTGCCTTCGGTTGTCTTGGCCAAACCAAATATAAAAAATGAGTCCTAAACCGGGAACAAGCATAAGGACTATTACCCACGGAATCGTTTTCAGCGGATTTCGGTTTTCTGCTATGATTACTAATATCAGACCGAGGATTGTAATCGTATAAAGCAGAACAAAGAGCATTCCAAACAATATTTCAACAATAGATGTCCCCTGCATAAATATAACTTTATCGAGGCTAAAGTTACATATTATTTCAGTGAACCACAATATTTCCCGACTAAAATATCCGGACTTCGTCCATGCGTGTCCGAAATCACACAAGGGTTGATCAGGCGAATATTACCCTCTCGAAATAGGATAAAATGTATCGAAAAAAACTTTGACCCGGATTATGAAGCCTATTTGTGGATTGGCGATGACGGACACGGCAGAAATGGCGCACCTTATCATATCAAGGATATTGTGTCGGATATGGAAGAAGCCGAAGAACAGATATACGAGTTGCTGCAAGCTCTTGAAGTTGAATTTATCTAATGTTTACAACTATGACTTTATCGGACATTTTCTGTATTTGGTTTTTGAATTTATTTTAATTACTCAACTATTTTATCAGATGCTGTGAGTGTAATGGCTATTCCTGCATCGCACTCTGCATTTCTAAAGTCATCAGTTATATCCATAGCTTTCATGCTATTGGTGATTGTCCCAATTTTGAACCAAATCGGTATCTCCTTATTTAGCTCAATCGGTGTCTCCCGATCAATTTTTGTTCCGCCAATCCCCATGGATTCATCAAATTGAGTTTCCAAAGTTGGGAAACTGTACTTAACATGACCGCTCTCATCAATGGTATATAAATCACAGCTGGTTTCGGTTAGTCTAACGGCTATTCTCCCAGTCAGATGGTCAATATTTCCGACAGTCATTCCATCTTCAGCCCATTCTCCATCACGATAAACCCAAACCGATATTGCATACGATTTTACAGTCTCATCAAAAGAAATATCAAAGAATTGAATTTCATCATCGAACAAATCGAGGACTTCCATCGTTTCATCTGATAATTCACTTGGCTTTATATACATTGTCGAGTGCTTATTTTGTGAACACGCACGTAATGTAAAAATAAGCACCCCAACAAGTAATGCATATATAATTTTCTTCATCTCATGCCCTCCAAAATCAATATTTTCCAGTTCCAAACTTGCTGGCGGCGAACAGCATTTTATGCTGTTTGCGGACGGCAAGTCCACAGGGGATAGCCGCTTTAGCGGCGCAAGGGGGTGTAGCCACCTTGACGGAACGAAGTGACGAAACATTCTCCGTCTAGCAGTTTCTTTCTGCTGACGGAGAATGAAGCTCCGCAGGACGCACGATACTCCCGACAGGAGAGTATAGAAGTGCGCCCTTTAGTTCCTAAAGGGATTTTATCAGTTCGGTAAACTTGAAGTTGACGATTACTTGTTAGTGAATCTGCCCAACTCTGCAAACAAAGCAGCAACAAATATACATTCAACCAAGATAAGCGTGAGTGCAATAAAAAGTTCAGAAAAAATACACCCTATAACAAGTGATAAAACAGGGATGATAATTGCGAATATCCGATAGCTTATCGACTTATATAACCACGAATATGGCAATAAATGTGCACCAAATACCATTGCATAGACCATTACCATTTTATCGGGTACAGCGTTAAATACCCACATTACAATCAATAAATACAAAAACTGATTACAGGTAAATAGAAATCCTACATTACCGAGCGGATCGCTTTTATCAAAGATATCGACCTTTAATATTTTACCAATCGCCCAAGAAATCGGTAATAACGGGCATGAGCAACAAAATACAAGCAAATTCTCTGTATTTTGTGGCAAGTCCAACAATATTACAATTAGTATCAATAACCATATAATTATAGAAGCACATATAAACGGTAATCCTTTTTTCTGCTTAATTGCTATATTGCTTCTTAATTCATCCAAGCACATCTTCTTTCCTCCAAGCTAGATATTCCGGCGGATAGTCGGCCACCGATTCCGGTGATACTCGGCCACCTGAGTTAGATTTGCAAAGATATCATATTTCGCAAACGGAAAATCCGATTGCAACAAACCGTAAACCTCCTTCACTTTCTCTATCGGTTGGGGTGAAAAGACCTGTTTCATCACTTTGGCATACGTTCCCCGCCCGGTTCTGACCAGTACATTTTCATTCACGAGCTTGAACAGATACCAGGACAAAGAAGACTTTTTGATGCCTGTCTTCTCTTGTAGATAAGCAAACAAATCTCCTAAACTAAAGTCACGATGAACTTCAGCATAGTCAAGTATGAATGTCGTCGTCTCGTTGCTCATGTGATTATTATTCCTTTCTTCGACTGCAAAGGTAACAAATTTTCGGCACTAATTCAAAATAGTGCCGATATTTTGCGGCTAATTAAGGTGAAAAATCTCTCTTTTTTGTGTAAGTAGGACTTATCGGTGGGACTAAACCAATTCAGCCGCAGAGAGGACGACTCTCTACGGCTGAACAGAACAAATAACAGATTTTATACTCATCGGTGCATCCCGCCGCTGTATTCCACCTCCTCTTTTTGATATTGCTCCAAAAAAACATACCGTTGTTTTGAAAAAAACATCACGAGGAATTTTTGAAAACGTCCAATGTTTTTGAAAAAACATTGGACGTTTTTTTAAAAACAACGGTTGTTTAAAACGAGCCATCGTCATCAAAATACAAACATCTAATAATGAGATAAATACATATTCGCTCTTGTAGACAAACATAGTTGTATCCCGAAACAACTCCGCTGTTTGCAACTATGGCACAGCCCTCAATGATAAGTGATTTTTTATCGTCACAAAGCCGGGAAAGAGCATTCCAAACAATATTTCAACAATAAAAATCCCCTGAATAATTATGCAATTTTACTGAGAGTAAAGTACATATTATTTCAGGGGATTAAACTATTTTCTAACTAAAATCTTACCGGATGCGGAGAACCCACTCTTCCACCGCCGCCAAAAGGAGGACGACCGCCACGCATATCCTTTTCAGATCCGCCACCTTTGAATATGCTGAAACGATAGATGAAATGGAACATAAAATAGCTACTCAACGTATTGTATTCCGAATCAGTAATGCTGCTCGCTGTCACAGTACGGGAAATATTACTTCGTTGCTGCAAAATGTCGTATATCTTAAAACGCAGCGTTCCTTGGTTGTTCTTCAAGAACGATTTGGACAACGAAGCATTCCACAACACCTCTTTCTGCTCAAATCCTTCTGTATATCCAGAATTGGCAGACCAATTAATATCGCTTTCCACCTTAAAATTATATGGCAAATAAAGTGTGGTACTTCCTCCGACTCCATAATTAAAGATATTCATATCCTGTTGTCCTTGCAAGGAGTTGCGGGTAGAACTGTACCGGAAGTTGCCACTTAAGCCCAAATCAATATAAGTAGACCGGAAATCCACTCTGGCACGTTCCACAGCTGACACGGTTTTGCTCAGATTCTTTTCCCCATTGATGAAACTATTCATATTTCCATAAGAAGCCGTCATGTGATTACTAACAGAGAATTTTTTATTCTTCAACGGCATGTTCATCATCATACGTCCATTAAAATTGTAGTTTCCATTGACATTCTCGTAAGTTGTCCTTCGTCCTCCAGTCGTACCATCGAATATCGTTTTGCTTACAATGTCATTCACCACATAACTACCATTGATTGAAGCCATTATTGCCTGCTGCTTTTCCGGGACGAATTTCCCGAAATCGGCACGCAAACGATTGGTGTATCTGGGTTTCAAATCCGGATTACCCATAACTATATTCAAAGGGTCTGAGTTATCAATTACCGGTTGCATCTGCGTCATGCTCGGCTGGCTGGTCTGCCCATCATAATACACTCTCAAACTGGCTTGCTTGCTGAAACGATAATTAAAGCGTAGCATGGGCGATACATTTATGACATTCCTTTTCAGAGAAGAAAGTATGGTATCACCAATGAAGTTTTCACTCTTGGAATAAGAAGGGTCTAAGTTGAAACCCAAAGTGAAATTATATTTTGCACGTTGTGCTTTAAAGCTCAGGCTGGCACGTTGGTTTATATAATAATTACGATAGTTTTTACTATATGCAGTATCCAATACATTATATTCCCCACTTGTTCCATCTTGATTATACGCATTCTTCAACGATTCCTGATTCCGTTGTGAAAAGCTATAAGTAGCTTGCAAGAAATTGTTATGCCCCAACGGTTCTACCCATGACAAGTAAGCACGATAGTTGAAACTCTTGTTGTCATAACGGATATGTTGGTCTATCAGATTGCTCCGCTGTTCCTGCAAGTATTCGGTATTTGAATAATTGACCTCATTGTTGTACGAATCATTATATCCTCCGGACAAAGAAAAGCTTAAGACACGGCCTTTGTTATTCAATTTGCGGCTATATTCCAAACGAGCATTCATATTGTATCCCGAGCCATTTGACAAAGATTCCGAGTTGCTTCGGTTCAACGTGTCAGTATTGATACGTGTATCTTTCATCTGTCTCTGCGCAGAACTATTATGGCTATAACTGAAATTAGGAATGAAATAGATTTGGGTCATGGTGTCCGGCTTCCAATCCAAACGGAAATTCACCCCCACATTATCGCTCTTATTGTTTGACAATACAGAATTGTTGGAATAAGAGACACTGTCACCCGGCAAAAAAGTCTGCTCTTTACTATTTTTCTCCGCATCATTGTCCGAATGGGAATAACGAGTGTTTCCTCCCAAGGTAATCTTTTTATTAAACTCTTTGCTGAAGTTCAAACCACCATTGCCTGATGTTGTGATACCCGAACCGGCATTTGCCCCACGCAAACCGCCTCTCATTCCCGAAAACATAGAAGTAGCCATATCCGAAAAGCCCATATTGTTGGTATTGTTCACACCTCCCATAAAGGTCATTTGGTCATTATTTATAAAGCGGTTGACCATTGCATTGCCTTCATAACGGTCTTTGCTGCCATAGCCGGCGAAAGCATTACCGAACCAGCCCTGTTTCATGCCCGGCTTGACGGTCAAGTTCAATATGGTTTCCTCTTCCCCATCATCAAAACCAGTCATTTGCGCCATGTCGCTTTTCCTGTCTGTCACTTGCACTTTATCCACCATTTTGGCTGGTAAGTTTTTCGAAGCCACTTTGGGGTCGTCGGAAAAGAACTCTTTCCCGTCAACCATGATTTTCTTGATTTCTTTACCGTTTACTGTTACTTTTCCTTCACTATCGACTTCGACACCCGGCATCTTTTTCAGCAAGTCTTCCAACATGGATCCTTCAGCCACCTTAAAAGAATCAGCGTTATATTCAGTGGTATCATTACGAACCACGACTTCAGCCGCTTTGCCCGTAACAACAGCAGCAGCCAATACCACACCGGAATCATCCAAATCAATGTTACCCAATTTAACCGGATTGCTTTTCCCCGTAATAAGCAAGTTCTGATAGTACGGCTCAAATCCCATGTAAGTTATATTTAATATATAAGTACCTTTCGTGATATTACGCAGGATAAATGCTCCATTTTTATCGGTTGCCACGCCACCAACCATTGAACTGTCTTTGGCATTCAACAAACGCACTGCCGCCTGCTCAATACCTTGTTGCGTTTGCTTTTCTAACACTTTACCTGTCACATCAACTCCTTTTTGCTGGGCAAACGCAACACTTTGCCCCAACATCACCAATAACAGGATTACAAAATACTTCTTCATGCCTCGATATGTTATTTCATTCAACATAATAAATGACTGAATAGTGGACGGTTTGTTTAAAACGCGCCATTTCCTTTAATAAACATTAACATCACGACATGCTAACAAGCAAAGCTCAACTTTCTACCATTTACTCTACCCTTTTCATACATGGATTCCATAATTTATACTTACATTTGCCCTATTCATAATAAAGAATCAAACAACACATATAAACTTACAAGACAAATATGACAATGCTACAAGATTCATTGACTCAGATAAACGACTTTATGGACCTATATTATCATCACCGTATTAATAGGCTGTGCCTTGTTTTTCACTTGGCGCACCCGATTCGTCCAATTCAGGCTGATAAAGGAAATGATATCTCTATTGCTCCATCCAGACAAAATAGAGCCCAACGAGATTGGTCGTGACGAACTCTCTGAAAGCCTTCCAGTAGATGGGAAAATAAAGCACATATCGTCTTTCCAAGCCTTTGTCGTTGCTTTGGCGAGCCGCATCGGTACAGGCAATTTAGCAGGAGTGGCGACAGCCATCAGCGTGGGCGGTCCTGGTGCCGTCTTTTGGATGTGGGTATTGGCTTTATTAGGATCTTCATCTGCTTTCATAGAATCCACACTTGCCCAACTATACAAACGAAAAGGAGAAACATCGTTTTATGGAGGTCCGGCATATTATATGAAATACGGACTTGGTAAAAGTTGGATGGGCATTGTGTTTGCCATCTTGATGATCATCACTTTCGGGTTTGCTTATAATTCCGTACAAAGCAACACCATTTGTGCTGCTTGGGAAAAAGCATTTGGTATTGATACGACTCTCATGGGAATTATATTAACGGGATTGACATTGGTGATTATCTTTGGAGGCATACATCGCGTTGCCAAGTTCTCATCAGCTGTGGTTCCAGTAATGGCTGTTTTCTATTTAGCAGTAGCCATAGGCATTGTTCTATGGAACATAACACTTCTTCCCAAAATATTACTTACGATAATCGAAAATGCTTTCGGTTTCCACCAAGCTGCCGGAGGAATGTTGGGAGTGACAGTTATACAAGGCATCAAACGAGGTCTGTTCAGCAACGAAGCGGGAGAAGGTAGCGCACCTAATGCCGCAGCAACCGCAACTGTAAGCCATCCGGTCAAGCAAGGCTTGATACAAGCATTGGGCGTATTTACTGATACATTGGTCATCTGTTCTTGTACTGCATTCATTATTCTCCTAAGTGGAGTTGACGTCACAACGTCTAATGGCATTCAATTGACACAAGTTGCCTTAAGTACAGAAATCGGAGAAATAGGAGATGTTTTTATTGCTATCCTGATATGGATGTTTGCTTTTAGCAGCATCATAGGCAACTATTATTACGGCGAGACAAATGTCCGTTACATTACTCCGGTTAAGCACGCTGTTTTTATTTACCGCTTAGCTGTTGCAGCCATGGTCATGATAGGAGCTGTCATCACTCTTGATTTTGCATGGTGCCTTGCCGATCTTACCATGGCGATGCTGACTGTTTTCAATTTAATTGCCATTGTCCTATTGTCACGCCAAGCTATATTTCTGCTAAATGACTACCGACAGCAGAAAAAGGAGGGAAAGAATCCCCAATTCAGCAAACAGCAAATGCCGGAGATTGCCGACAAGTTGGAAGCTTGGTAAAGGCATTTACGTCTTTCTAAAAGAACGTGAACATTTTCCCTATCTGTCATTATCCAACCCTATTCAAACGACAGATAGGGCTTCAAGCGTTTTATATCCTGCTCGGTAAATTCTTCCAGCAACTTCAATTCATTCCAACCCGAAAGCTTTCCTTTTCGCTTTATGCAATTCAATATGACTACCGTTTGTTGCTTATTAAGATAAGGATGGCGGATCAAAGTCCGAAAATCGGCTTGGTTGACATGTAAAGGTAAAACCAAACTACTATCCACCCTAAACCAAGGATTTAGCTTTTCATACCGTTCTTCATCTATTCCATACACTTCAGCCAGTTGCTCTACCGTATAAAAACCACCCAACAAAGCCCGGTACTTGACAATTCTCTTTGAGAAAGAACTTCCTATTCCTGGAATCTTTTGCAAAATGGTCGTATCGGCACTGTTCAACTCAACGACTACCTTTTCCTTATATTTGGTTGTATAATTTCTGTGAGAAGAAGAATAAGGAGCATGAAACGAACGTGTCTTAACTTTCTCCACTTTTTTAGGAAGGACTTCCGCCTTCAATAATCCTGGATCTTTGGGAACAGATAAAACAGAACTGTCTTGTAAAGATATAAGCTCTTGCCGTTTTTCATCCTCGACCTCAACTGGACTTGTGAACCACAAGACAATGCCTATTGCTATTATTATGAAAGAAAGGAAAATCAGAGCACGTCTTTCACTCGAAGAAAAATAAAAAAAATCTTGCCAATTTCTCATAGTTAATCTGCTTTAATTTGGATTGCGAAAGACAAAGATAACAAGTCCCCGTTAAAAAAGAAAAGAATGTTATAGGAATTTATAAAGATTATCTTGTACATTTGCACCCGATTTCTAATTAGAGATGGAATTAATATGCAAAAGAATCTGGTAATCGTGGAGTCTCCCGCCAAGGCAAAGACTATAGAAAAGTTTTTAGGGAAAGACTTTAAGGTCATGTCAAGCTACGGACATATCCGCGACTTGAAAACAAAAGTATTCAGTATTGACATCGAGCACAATTATGCTCCACAATACGAAATTCCGGCAGATAAGAAAAAATTGGTTTCTGAACTAAAGGCCGAAGCAAAAGAATCAGAAATGATATGGCTCGCATCCGATGAGGACCGCGAAGGAGAAGCTATATCGTGGCATTTGTATGAGGTTTTGGGATTGAAGCCTGAGAGAACACGCCGTATTGTCTTTCATGAAATTACCAAAAACGCTATTCTACATGCCATTGAGACGCCCCGGAACATTGACATGAATTTGGTCAACGCACAACAAGCGCGCCGTGTACTTGACCGCATCGTGGGTTTTGAACTCTCTCCTATTTTATGGAGGAAAATCAAACCGGCATTGTCAGCCGGCCGTGTCCAATCCGTTGCAGTCCGGCTTATCGTGGAAAGGGAACGGGAAATCAACCAGTTTGTAACCGAGGCAAATTACCGTATCATTGCAGAGTTTGTTTTACCGGATGGAAAAACTGTGCTCAAAGCAGAGTTGAATCACAGACCTAAGACAAAAGAAGAGGCTATTTCTTTCTTGGAATCATGCAAAAATGCGACCTTTACCATTGAGGATATCTCTCAAAAGCCTTTAAAGAAATCACCGGCTCCTCCTTTTACTACTTCTACTTTACAACAAGAAGCAGCAAGGAAGTTGGGCTATTCCGTATCTCAAACCATGGCAATCGCTCAGCGTCTTTACGAGTCCGGATTCATCACCTACATGCGTACAGACTCTTTCAACCTTAGCGACTTAGCCTTGAACACGGCAAAAGAGACAATCATTGGCACTTATGGTGATAAATATTATAAGTTCCGCCAATATCATACAAAAAGTAAAGGAGCCCAGGAAGCGCACGAAGCCATCCGCCCTACTTACATTGCACATTCCGAAATCAGCGGTACGGCACAAGAGAAGAAACTATATGACTTGATTCGCAAACGCACCATCGCATGCCAAATGGCTGATGCGGAATTGGAACGTACAACCATATCCATTGCCATTAGTGGAACGAATGAAAAATTCATAGCGACAGGAGAAGTCATATCCTTCGATGGTTTCTTACAGGTCTACAGAGAAGGCTCTGATGAAGAAAATGACAAAGAAGAAGAAAACGGCTTACTTCCAACCGTGCACTTGAACGACAAGTTGCAAATGAAAGGGATTGTCTCAACCGAACGTTTCACTCAAAGACCCGCCCGTTATACAGAAGCGAGCCTTGTCAGACGTTTGGAAGAATTAGGCATAGGACGCCCATCTACCTATGCGCCTACTATCCAAACAATCCAAAACAGACAATATGTCGCCAAAGGGGACAAAGAGGGAGTCGCACGTGATTACCATGTCATCACCTTGAGCAAGAAAGGGATTGAGGAGCAAGTCAAAACAGAAATTGCTGGAGCTGACAGGAATAAGTTGATGCCAACAGACATAGGAATCGTCGTAAATGACTTCCTGATGAAGTATTTCCAATTGGTAATGGACTACAACTTCACCGCTAAAGTTGAAAAGGAGTTCGACTCCATAGCGGAAGGTAACGAAGTTTGGACATCTGTCATCGACCAATTCTACAAAGTGTTCCATCCTGTTGTAGATGAAGCCAATTCGATTCATACAGAATATAAAGTTGGAGAACGCTTCTTAGGAACTGACCCTAAGAGCGGAAAACCAGTATTCGTGAAAATCGGAAGGTTCGGTCCTATGGCGCAAATAGGAGATTCCAACTCGGACAACAAAAGCGGGGAGAAACCTCAATTTGCCACATTACAAAAAGGCCAATCCATTGAAACCATCACATTGGAAGAGGCTCTGAAATTGTTTGATTTGCCCAGAACTCTCGGGGAATATGAAGGCAAAGTGGTCGTTGCAGCCATCGGAAGATTCGGCCCGTTTATCCGCCACGATGGGAAATTCGTTTCCATCCCCAAAACATCCAATCCCTACAGTATTACATTGGATGAGGCTATTCTACTGATCCAAGACAAACGACAAAAAGATGAACAACGTTTCATCAAAAAGTTTGACGAGGAAGCGGAATTACAAATCCTAAACGGCAGATTCGGACCTTACATTGCTTACAAAGGGAACAACTATAAAATTCCAAAAGCAGGTTATGTGCCGGCGGAAATGACGTTGGAAGACTGTTTGAAACTTGTACAAGAATCAGCAGAAAAACCAGCAGCAAAGAAACGCACGACAAAAAAGAAAGCATAGTTCGGAAAGGAAAGATTCAGCGAGTATAAACATCTTTATGGGCAAGCTTGAGGAGTGATATAAATCAAATATTCCCTAAAGGATTTGTATTACTGAAAAATTTCCTTAATACATCGCTTTGGTACAGAAAAATATATTACTTTTGTACCGTAATAAAACAAAACAGGATTGTCTGTCGTTTTTATTAGAGAGAGAACAAAATTATTATATAAAGTCAATCATTTAAATTAATTACAAGATGGCTAATTTAGATTTAAGCAAGTACGGAATTGTAGATGTAAAAGAAATTCTGCACAACCCGTCTTATGAAGTTCTGTATGCAGAAGAAACAAAAGCTGGTTTGGAAGGATTCGAAGTAGGTCAAACTACTGAATTAGGTGCTGTTAACGTAATGACAGGTATCTACACAGGCCGTTCACCTAAAGATAAATTCTTCGTTTATAACGAAGCCAGCAAGGACACTGTATGGTGGACTTCTGACGAATACAAGAATGACAACAAACCTTGCTCTGAAGAGGCTTGGGCTGACTTGAAGGCTAAAGCTGTTAAGCAGTTGTCTGGCAAACGTTTGTTTGTTATGGATACTTTCTGTGGTGCTAATGCTGCTACTCGTTTGAAAGTTCGTTTTATCATGGAAGTTGCTTGGCAGGCTCATTTCGTTAAGAACATGTTCATCCGCCCGACAGAAGAAGAATTGGCTAACTATGGTGAACCTGATTTCGTATCATTCAACGCTGCTAAGGCAAAAGTTGACAACTTCAAAGAACTGGGCTTGAACTCTGAAACAGCTACAGTGTTTAACTTGAAGACTAACGAACAGGTTATCTTGAACACTTGGTACGGTGGTGAAATGAAGAAAGGTATCTTCTCTATCATGAACTACTTGAACCCGTTGAGAGGTATTGCTTCAATGCACTGCTCTGCTAACACTAACATGGAAGGTACTGATTCTGCTATCTTCTTCGGTTTGTCAGGTACAGGTAAGACAACTTTGTCAACAGACCCGAAACGTAAATTGATCGGTGACGACGAACACGGATGGGATGACGAAGGTGTATTCAACTACGAAGGCGGTTGCTATGCTAAGGTTATCAACTTGGATAAAGAAAGCGAACCAGATATTTATGCAGCTATCAAACGTGACGCTTTGTTGGAAAACGTTACAGTTGACGCTAACGGTAAGATTGATTTCGCTGATAAGAGCGTAACTGAAAACACTCGTGTTTCTTACCCAATCTATCATATTGAAAACATCGTTAAGCCGATTTCTAAAGGTCCTCACGCTCATCAGGTAATCTTCTTGTCTGCTGATGCATTCGGTGTATTGCCTCCAGTATCTATCTTGAGCGCAGAACAGGCTAAATATTACTTCTTGTCTGGCTTTACTGCTAAGTTGGCTGGTACAGAACGTGGTATTACTGAACCGACTCCTACATTCTCTGCTTGCTTCGGTGCTGCTTTCTTGAGCTTGCATCCTACAAAATATGCAGAAGAATTGGTTAAGAAGATGGAAAGAGTTGGTGCTAAGGCTTATTTGGTTAACACAGGCTGGAACGGTACTGGCAAACGTATCTCTATCCGCGATACTCGTGGTATTATCGATGCTATCTTGGACGGCTCTATCGACAAGGCTCCTACTAAGACTATTCCGTTCTTCGATTTCGTTGTTCCAACAGAATTGCCGGGAGTTGATCCGAAAATCCTTGATCCACGCGACACTTACGAATGTGCTTGTCAGTGGGAAGAAAAAGCTAAAGACTTGGCTGGTCGCTTCATCAAGAACTTCGCTAAGTTTACAGGTAACGAAGCTGGTAAGGCTTTGGTTGCTGCTGGTCCGAAATTGTAATTTCATCCCCGCATAGTTTTAATCTATACATATAAGAAATGCGTCAAAACATTCATTGTTTTGGCGCATTTTTATTTTATACAAATGGGAATTAAAATCCAGAAAAGGAAAGATAGGATAAGAGAGAGGCTTATACAAAAAAAGAAGGGCATATCCTCACGGACGCGCCCTTCCAAACCAAAACCTTAACTATGAAAAAATCTTCTTGTTTGTTCAATCCTCAAAGATTTTTACAATGCAAATATACGCACTTATTTTATATCTGCAAACTTTTCCCCTGTTTTTTTTATTTTTTCTCCTGTTTTTTTTATTCATCGCACAAAAAAACTTTTTTCATCCCTAAATCTCTCCATATTTTTATACTTTTTTTACGAAAAAAATCAACCAACAAGAAATATAAAAACCAGTCGGCAGGAAGATTTCTAAAAGCAGGGCGCTTTTGATTTGCCACAGATATTCCCTTTGAAAGAATGAATGTTCAGATAAAAAATGTACTTTTGTAATCAGTATAATCAATAATTCAAATAATAACCATGATGGTAAATGAAATAGAATCTATTTTGGAACAGGAAGCTAAAGCCGTGCGCAGCATACCTGTATCCGACAAATATAATGCCGCAATAGAACTGATTGTTGAACATGTTCACAAGCAGGGCGGGAAACTTGTCACAAGTGGCATGGGAAAAGCCGGACAAATAGCAATGAACATAGCCACGACATTCAGCTCGACAGGAACTCCAGCGTTCTTCCTCCATCCAAGTGAAGCGCAGCACGGGGACTTGGGAATTATACAGAAGAACGACATCATGCTTTTGATTTCCAATTCTGGCAAAACAAGGGAATTGGTTGAATTAGTCTCTTTGACAAGAGGACTTGTGCCTAATATGAAGTTCATTGTAATCACAAGCAACTTGGAGAGTGAATTGGCAAAAGAGGCAACTATATGCCTGCCAACAGGTGCTCCCGCTGAAGTTTGTCCATTAGGATTGACTCCGACTACTTCCACAACGGTCATGACTGTAATAGGTGACATCTTAGTCGTGGGCACCATGAAAAGAATTCAGTTCACAAATACTGATTATGCCAAACGCCATCACGGAGGTTATTTGGGCTCAAAAAGCAGAGAACAAAGCAAAAAGATTAAAAAGGACAATCATGAGGAAAGTAATAGGTATTGGTGAAACTATTTTAGATATTATCTTCCGGAACGACCGCCCACATGCGGCGGTTCCTGGAGGTTCCGTATTTAATGGTTTGGTTTCTTTAGGGCGATTGGGCACAGAGGTTTTATTTATTAGCGAATTAGGGAACGACTATGTAGGCAATATCATAAAACGTTTCATGCATGACAACCATATCTCCACCCAATATATAGACTGTTTCCCCGATGGAAAAAGCCCGTTGTCACTTGCATTCTTGGATGAGCAACAAAATGCCAATTACCTATTTATAAAGATTATCCGAAGCAGAGGCTGGAAATTCCTTTCCCTCCTATAAATGAAGATGACATCTTTATTTTTGGTTCATATTATGTGCTAAACCCGGCTATCCGCAAAACAGTGAAGGAATTCATCGAATATGCCAAAGGAGAGAAAAGCAATTTTATACTACGACCCGAATTTCCGCACGGCGCATGCACATGAAGCCATCCATGTAATGCCTTCCGTTTTAGAAAACTTGGAATATGCAGACATCGTGAGAGGTTCCAATGAAGATTTTGCTAACCTGTTCCATGAATCGGACTCAGACAGAATTTACAAAGACCGTATACAATTCTATTGCGATACATTTCTTGCGACACAAGGAGAAAAAGGTGTGGACTTACGGACTCGGAAAATTTCCCTGCACTGTGACCCAAATCCTATCCAGCCCGTCAGTACGATTGGAGCGGGCGATAACTTCAATGCAGGCATCATCTATGCTCTCTTGCAACTCGATATCCGGAAATCCGATATCCCTACATTAGATGAACAACAATGGAAAAGGATCATCCAATGCGGCATGGACTTCTCCTCGCAGGTATGCCAATGCTATGACAATTACCTGTCCCAAGAGTTTGCAAGCCAGTATCATTTATAAGCAAATAAAGCTCCCATATCAAAGAATCCAAACAGTCTCTAAATAAACTAACAGTCTAACTGAAAAAGCGAAGATTTGCTATCTTTGTGTTAGAAGATTGTTTTAATGGAATAAGCCGTATGAATAACAATTTAAAGCTCATATTGTTTTGTTTACTATCCCTTGTCGGCTGCACAGAACAAACATGTGAAATCAGGTCGATTTGCATACGCGACAACATAGGTAACTATATTCTTAAATGGGAAACTAATCCGCCCATGGAAGGAACTATGCGCTTTTATGTTTCAGACACTCCTAACTCATTTAACATGTCCCAGCCGGCAGGTTATGCTGACATCAAAGATGAAGTGACAACTTATATCACACAAGACAATCTGAAACGCAAATTCTTCCGTCTGACATTCAACGGACATCATCAACAAGACATTGCGGCTCGCCATACTTTGATGGACAGCATCCAAACTTCAGAGACGAAGGCGGATACAAAAACAGCAAAGGGAAAAAAATAAAATGGGGGAAAATTTACCGTTCCGGATTCATCGGGAAATATACTGACAGGGACTCGATTCGCATCAGTGATGCCGGCATCAAGACAATTATCGACCTGCGGACAGAAGAAGAAGTAATAGAAAATCCCCTCTTCTTCCCTCACATTCGAATTGTCCATATTCCTATTCAAGCAGGAAACAGGGCAGATATCCTACAACGACTCAAAGACAATAAAGTCCGTAGCCGTGATGGGTTCTTGTTTATGGAAGACATCTATATCAAGTTTGTCACACAAAGCACAGATGATTTCGCCCAAATCCTTCAATTGTTTGTAGATGAAAACAATTATCCCATATTGGTTCAAGACGATTTGGGGAAAGACCGTGCCGGTTATTTGCTATCATTAGTGATGATGTTGTTGGATATTCCTTATGAAACCGTAGTAAAAGACTACATGGAGTCGAACCGTTACATCAATCCTTTATTCATGTCAAACGAGGTCAAATCTTTAAGTTGGGATGCCCAAGAAGCCTTGACGGTCATGCTGTCTACCAATGAATCCTTCTTGGAAGTAGCATACAATGAGATAGACCGTAAATATGGCTCATTTAAAGCATTCCGGGGAGAAGGATTGCTTTTTTCGACCAAGAATAAAGAAAAATTGAAGGATATACTATTAGAATAGAAAATTATTGACAACAAATCACTATCTTTGCAACGGAGATATTATCATAGAATATATTACATCTAACATATAGAATTTGAAAACATTTGAAGAATTAGGAGTTGCCGCACCGATTTTAAAGGCAATCCAAGAAATGGGATATGA
This sequence comes from Phocaeicola vulgatus, assembly GCA_022009975.1. Classification (GTDB taxonomy): domain Bacteria; phylum Bacteroidota; class Bacteroidia; order Bacteroidales; family Tannerellaceae; genus Parabacteroides. The sequence continues at coordinate 2,502,771 of CP091733.1, forward strand.
ATCCCCAATGCCTGTTCAAGAGGAAGTGATTCCTTTTTTATTGGGCGAAGATAATGACGTTATTGTATTGGCACAGACAGGAACCGGTAAGACAGCAGCATACGGTTTGCCAATATTACAAAAAATCAATGTCGATTTAGTTCAACCGCAAGCACTTGTATTATGTCCTACTCGTGAACTTTGCCTACAAATAGCAGATGATTTAAACGAATACTCTAAATATATCAGCCGTTTGCATGTATTGCCAGTATACGGAGGTTCGAGCATTGAAAGTCAAATCCGTAGTTTAAAACGCGGTGTACATGTTGTCGTGGCAACGCCGGGGCGACTTCTTGACTTGATGAACCGAAAAACTGTAGATTTGAATGCCGTACACAACGTTATCATGGACGAGGCAGATGAGATGTTGAATATGGGATTCTCTGATAGCATCAATGCCATCCTTGCAGAAGTTCCACCGTCGAGGAACATGTTGCTCTTCTCTGCCACAATGCCACAAGGCATTGCTGCCATCACTAAAAAGTACATGAACGATCCGAAAGAGATTGTTATCGGCAAAAAGAACGAAGGGAACAAGAATATCCGTGACATTTATTTTATGGTACGTGCCCAAGACAAGTATTTGGCGTTGAAACGTATTGCGGATTTTTACCCGAACATCTATGGTATTATCTTCTGCAGGACAAGAAAAGAGACTCAAGAAATAGCAGATAAGCTTATCCAAGACGGATACAATGCTGATTCTTTGCACGGAGAACTAAGCCAAGCACAACGCGACTATGTTATGCAGAAGTTCCGCTTAAAGAATCTGCAATTGTTGGTTGCTACTGATGTGGCTGCCCGCGGCTTGGATGTGGATGATTTAACCCATGTAATCAATTACGGTTTACCAGATGATATTGAATCATATACGCATCGCCGAGGACGTACTGGACGCGCAGGAAAAACAGGAATCTCCATTTCTATTTGCCATGTCCGTGAAAAAGGTAAGATTAGGGACATAGAACGTGTCATCAATAAGAAGTTCGAAAAGGGTGAAATGCCGACCGGAAATGAGATTTGTGCAAAGCAACTCTTCAATTTGGTAGACCAAATCGAAAAAGTCAAAGTGAATGAAGAGGAAATCGCTGAACTGATGCCACAAATCTACCGCAAATTGGAATGGTTGGACAAAGAGGATATTATCAAGCGTATCGTTTCTTTGGAATTCAATCGAATGATTGATTACTACAAAGATGCTGACGAAATCGAGACAGTAGACGAAAAGTCTTCCCGGAAAGAGCGTGCAGAGCGCAGAGAAAACGGAAAGCGCCATCAAGCAGAAGAAGGTTTTGTTCGTTTCTTCATCAACTTCGGAAAAACGGATCGCATGAATGTCAATCAGCTGATAGAACTGATAAACCGATGTGTTCCGGGTAAAGTTCGTATCGGCAGGATTGATTTAATGGAAAAATTCTCTTTCTTTGAAGTAGAAGAGAAAGAGGCTCGCCGCGTTGAAAAGAGCATGAACGGATATGAATTAGAAGGAAGACGGATTTCCGTTGAACCGGCACAGCTGAAAGGGGAAGATAAAGGAAAAGGCCGTAAAAAGGAACTGCGCAAAGACGCTTTGAACGTTCCAAATTCGACCGCCGACCAGCCAAGAGTTCAAAATCAAGACGTAAGAATTAATACTTTATTTCATTAAAGGGGCTGTGTCAAAACGAAAGTTTTGATGCAGCCCCTTTAAGGTGTGCCAGAATTAGCAAAATGCAAGGCACTGAGGTCGAATTCCCGAAAGTAACGCAGCAGTTTGCAATTATGACACACCGCCTATTTATTTTACTTTGTTGCATAAAGCAATAAAACATTAGCCAGTCCGGTTAATCAGCAAACATCACATCTCTTGAAATAGGTTTGCAATTATCAAAAACACACGCCATCCTGTTGATAACTTATGTTGATAAACCTGTTGATAACTCTGTTTATAAATAGGTTCAATTCCCAGTTTTGAACAATTCACATCTGGAAAAAGAATCCATTTTACCCGAAAACCAAAAGAATAGTTCATAATTCCTCACTAAAATACCCACTTATGAACAAAAATCAGTTGATAACTCTATAAAATCGGTTGATAAGCATGTTGACTACTTTTATATGGTTCAAAACTATAATAATCAGTATTAACCTCTCAAAATATGTGACTGTGATAAAAAAATTAACTTTTTAAAATTGGTAATTTTTCCTAAATATAAACTATGTTTGCAATACCAAAAAGAAAGAACATTCTTTGAAGTATATCAAAGATTATTGCTAATTAAAATTTATCACATCATGAAAAAAGTACTTTTATTAATCTGCTTGGTATGCGGATTCACTACAGTGAGCGCACAAGAAGGCGGGCATGTCGCACCCGAATGTACAGAATGGTATTCACCCCAGCCTCCGAAAGTCCAACCGGGAGACAAACCTGGCAACCCTCCATCTGACGCCATCATCTTATTTGACGGAAAGAACTTGGATCAATGGGTTTCTATTGAAGATGGAAAGAAAGTTCCTGCTAAATGGGAAGTCAAAGACGGGGCAATGGTTGTGGTTCCACGCACGGGCACAATCCAAACCAAAGAATATTTTGGTGACTGCCAATTGCACATCGAATTCAAGACTCCTAAACCTGCAAGTTCTGTCAACAAATTGCAAATGAAAGGCAACAGCGGTATCTTCTTGCAGAGCATTTATGAAGTTCAGGTATTGGACGGTGAAGACAATCCTACTTATGTAAACGGAATGGTTGGAAGTATTTACAAACAATCCGCTCCGTTGGCCAATGCTTTCACTGGAACTGAAAAATGGCAGGTTTATGACATCTATTGGAAAGCTCCGAAATTCGGAACTGATGGTGTAATGGAATCTCCGGCAATGATTACTGTCGTATTGAACGGCATCCTTGTTCAGAACAATTACATCTTGAAGGGCAATACTCCGTACATCGGATTCCCGACTTACAAACCTCACGGACGCTTGCCTTTGTTATTGCAAGACCATGGCGTTCCTGTTGCTTATCGTAACATTTGGATTAGAAACTTATAAATCATTCCTTTAGTATAAATCAGAAAGGGGCTGTGTCAAAACGATTGTTTTGATGCAGCCCCTTTAAGGTGCGTCAGGATTAGCAAAATGCAAGACACTAAAGATGAAACCGACAGGAGTTTACTGATGTAAATGACTGAGGTCGAATTCCGAAAGTAACGCAGCAGTTTGCAATTATGACACACCGCCTTTGGGTGGTTATAACTTCTTGAAGACCACTGAAAGGAGAACAAGGAATTCTTCTCTTTTTCCTATTGCTAAAGAATAAAGAAGCGTAATAATAGAAATGGCTATACTTATTATCGCCATGTGTATAGTACACGAACCATCTAAGAGTTTATATGTTAACGAATCAAATTCCATTATTCAACACTTAAATTCATCGAACTCACGTTAATTAGGGATAGTCGCAAAACACTTTGAACGTTCACAACTTATTGATTGCTAATGTGGTATATTTGTTGTAATTTAGCTAAAGGAAATAAAAATTCCTCCGAATACCGTAGAAAAGTAAACTTCGGAGGAAATGAGCAAAAATAACTCATGGCAAAAGTACGAAATTTATCGGCACAGTTGCAAATATCCGTGGCTTAAATTTGTAGTATAGGTATATATTTTCTTGTTTAATGTTTAAATGTTCATGCGATGTCTTAACTTTGCAGCCATGAATAAACAATCAACATTTGACTATAAGATTCTGGCAAGTTACCTTCTTCCCAAAGGCATACTTGAGTTCTTCGACGTTACAGCCGTTAACGAAGATCGCACAGGCATTATTGAAGAGACGGGTGATGAGCGTATCCTTCTTCACATCTATCTTGACGAAAAAGATGCACGAGAAGAAGAGTGGCACGACCTTAAGCCCAATGGTTTTACGGAAAGCCGTTAGGTTAACGACTTTCCAATCCGTGACCACAAGGTCGTTCTTCATGTCAGACGTCGCAGATGGCCAACGGCAGAAGGCAGAAACGTAATCCTTGACAGGTATTCGTTGCTTGCTGATAACACCAGCTACTCTAAAGAGTTTGCTGATGTCTTAAAAAAATATTTGGATACTTACCCGATAACGGCCCGCTCGCTGGGGCTATACTTTAAGGTAGATGGCAATAACCTGGAGCGTGCTTACAAGGATCATCTGAGCGGTTTCCGTAATTGGGAACAAGCTCGTCATGCAGAGGACTGGGTGCTGCATCCTGAGAACATAGGCAAACGGCTGGGCATTGACGAGACCATGCTTCACAAGGACCTGATGACATTCTTGACCAACAAAGAAGGGCATGGTAAACGTCACACCTTAATAGCAGCTGTAAAAGGCACTAAGGCCTCAGATATTATCAATGTTCTTATGCAGATACCGCAGGAACAGCGAGAGCAGGTCGAAGAAGTTACCATGGACTTCTCTGACAGTATGTTTGCTGTCGTCACGGAAGCCTTTCCTAATGCAGCCATAGTCATCGACTGCTTCCATATCACCAAGCGTTGTATCGAAGCTGTGGAGGAACTCCGTCTCAAAGCTAAACGAGAAGCACAGAAAGCACAAAACAAAGAGAAAGCCAGGTTTAAAAAGAAACTTGAACAGCTGGTAAAGAGCCGTAAATACTACCGTAAGAAACATCCAAAGAAATACAAAGGTAAGAAGCGGGGACGTAAGCCACAGAGGTTGAACAAACGCTTCAGGCCAACCATGCTTGCCAATGAAACTGTCATAGAACTGCTGACAAGAAGCAAGTATCTGCTGAGTGTGAGTGGTGAGAAATGGACTGGCAGGCAGAAAACACGTGCAAAAATACTCTTCAAGATGTTCCCAAAGATAAAGGAAGCATATACTTTGATTTGCAGCCTAAGAAGCGTGTTTAGCAACAAGCCTATCGACCGGGTTACAGCTAAGGTTAAACTGCATGAGTGGTATCAGAAGGTATCAGCTTGTACGTTGCGTGAAGTAAAGGCTGCAAGGGATGCCATCAAGTACAAGGAAGACGAAGTACTAAACTACTTCATAAACAAATCAACCAATGCTCATGCTGAATCTCTTAAGTCTAAGCTGAAAGGATTTAGAGCACAACTCCGCGGTGTGCAGGATTTACCATTCTTTATGTTCAGAGCGTCTATGATCTTTGGATAACATGATTATATTGCCACGGACTTATGCAACTGTGCCTATAATACACTTCAATTCCACATAAACGTAGTTATATTTACGTTAATTTAGCAACTTGGTGAAAAATACTCACTGCAAATTAAGTCTCTATGTCACTCGTTACTCCATACTCACCCCCTAACCACTCAACTTCGCCACATTCCGACCTCTTTTCAAAAAGGTAGTAAGCTTTTTAGAAAAAAACTATCATTTAGGTTCAATTGATTGGCATTCAATAGCCTAATGAGTTATGAAATGCAGTAGGTAATGATTTAGCGACCTATCTTCTGCAATGATATACAACGCTTTGCATAACTCGAATAACCTGTTGCAAAGATAAGAGTATATCGTGAAAAAAAAGAATTTTCTCCAAATTATTTTCGTAGAGCCGCCCGTTTGGGTGGCTTTTTTTGTTTTCAATGTATTCTGTTCCTATGCTAAATGCTGTCTCCGAAGACTGCGTTTTTTTGTTTTCGCCCTACTTCTCTCCCTGCACATCCTCCACTTATGCCTGTGTATCATGTCGGGATCGCTTGTTCGTTGTCAGCGGCAAAGGTAGTTCCGGGCTTCCACGGACAAAAAAGGTCGGTGCGGCAAGCCGTTTAGACGACAATCTCCACACTTCCATTTCATTGCAGGTAGTATTCTCGCCATAAAACCTTGTTTGTCCTAAGCCCTACCTTTTTACGCCACTGAAACGAAAACGACCGACCCGACGGAAAGACGCATAAAAAAAATGTCGGATATGCGAGAAGCAGGGAAAAAGAAAATGGAAACTCAACTCCCTCACCTCTGGAATCCGCATAAAATCAAAAAAATCAGACAAGATGAAACTGAGATACAGAATATCAATTTGGGTGGCACTTGCACTCGCAGGCTCTCTCCTTTGGGGCGGAAGCGTTTGGCTTTGGCTGGCAGGGATATGTGCAGGAAAATTCCTCTTTCGGTTGCTCCTCACCATCGTTTTGGCTATCGCAGTATACATTCTGACTTATGCCCTCATCATCGGGGCAACACTTTGGTTACTCATTTCTTAAACAGACAGATATATGAAAAGAAGAAGCAAGACAATCGCACAGCAATGCAGATACTACGAAGTGGACAACATCTTCGAGTATATGGTATCGGTTTACCTAAACGGAAACATATCAGCCTTTGGGGAACTGTACAAGGAACTCAATCGGCAAGACAGAAAGGAGTTTATCATCTATCTCTTTCAGAGGTCAACCCCATACATATCCAAGAAATCATTTTAGCAACAATCTAAATACATAAGACAATGAAAGGTACAGAACATTTCAAGGACGTTATCCAAAACTATTTGGAAACGAGAGCATCATACGATGAACTCTTTGCGGAGAATTTCCGCAAGGAGAGTAAGAACATAGACGAGTGCATTACCTACATCTTGACGGAAGTCCAAAGAATGGAGTGTGCAGGTCTGTCCGATGATGAGGTATATTCCCTCGCTGTCCACTATTACGATGAAGATAACATCGAAGTGGGCAAGTCCATCAACTGCCAAGTCGTGGTAAACCATACTATCGAACTCACAGAGGAGGAAAAGGCGGAAGCACGGAAAGGCTATCGAGCGATACCAAGCGGAGGAATACCGCAAACTTACCGCCAAGAAACCCAAAGCGGAAAAGCAGGAGGAACAGCAGATAGCCCAACCTTCACTATTCAAGTTTTAACTCCTTAAACAACGAAAGGAAAATGGAAACAATGGATTTAAGCGAAGCACGCATCTATGTAGGCACTTATGCCAAGTACAACAACGGCTCATTGCAGGGCGAATGGGTGGAACTTTCGGACTTCTACGATTTGGACGGCTTTATGGAGCGTTGTTCCGAGATACACGAGGACGAAGAAGAACCCGAATATATGTTCCAAGCGTGGGAGGAAATCCCCGATTGTCTGATAGACGAAGGACATTTGGAAGAAAACTTCTTTGAACTTCGGGACGAATTGGACAGATTGAACAACACGGAAAAAGAAGCCTTTTGGGTATGGGCGGACGGCAACAACGCCCAACTCACCCAAGACGCTTACAGCCTTGTGAAGTCTTTCCAATCGGACTATATCGGAAGTTATGCAAGCAGGGAGGATTTTGCGGAAGAACTTGCAAAAATGGAGAATGACTTGCCCGATTTTGCGTTGATATACTTTGATTTTGGGAAATATGCCGATGACCTTTTCTGTACGGACTTTTGGTATAAGGACGGCTACGTATTTCGCAACGAATAAAATAAGGAGGACAGATTATGAAACCAAGAAATAAGTTTGAGAAGGCAGTCCTTGCCGAGAGCAAGCATCTTCGCCCGATAACCAAGACACAGAGCAAATGGGCATTCCGTGAGTGTATAGACCACTTCGCCTACCGACTGCCAAAAGGTCGCACAACGTGTATGGATTGTGGGCATAGTTGGGCAATGGAGAAGCCTACGGACACTTGCACCTGCCCCCATTGCGGGGCAAGGTTGCAGGTCAAGGAAACCTTTGAACGCAAGATTAGGCAGAAGCAATACTTTACGATACTTACTGCTTGCGGAGAGTACCAAGTATTGAGAATGTTTCTTCTTTCTGTGGAAATGGAGAAAGGTTGCAAGGCAATGCCCTATGTTATAGAAATCGGTCAATATTGGTGGAACGCACAAGGACGGCAATCAGTGATAGCCGTTCAACGAACATTAGGCAGGTACATTGACACCTTTTCTTTCTGTTCGCCAATGGCAATACGCAATGATAACGAAGCCTACCGATATGCAGCCTATTCTCCGATATATCCAAAGTTCAAGGTTACGGATACACTCCGCAGGAATGGATTTAAGGATGATTTTCACGGCATAGCCCCGACAATCCTTATTCCCTCTATATTGTCCGACAGCAGGGCGGAAACCTTGCTGAAAGCAGGCAGAACCGAGCATTTGAAATACTTCCTCAACAATTCAAGGACATTTGACACTTGTTGGCAGTCCTATAAGGTAACCACTCGCAACGGCTATGACATAGAGGACATTTCTATATGGTGCGACTATGTGGATATGCTCCGCAGATTGGGCAAGGACATACACAGCCCGAAGTATGTTTGCCCCTCCGACCTATATCGGGAACACGACCGCAGACAAAGCGAACTTCGTAAACAGAGAGAAAAGGAGGAAATTGAGAAGAAACGCAAAAAAGCAATGGAGGACGAGGAACGTTTCCAAGAACTTAAATCCAAGTTCTTCGGTATCCGTTTCACGGACGGTACAATCCAAGTCCACGTATTGGAGAGTGTGCAGGAGCATTTGGAGGAGGGAACGGCAATGCACCATTGCGTATTCTCCAACGAGTACTACCTCAAAGAAAACTCGCTGATACTTTCGGCAACCATTGAGGGCAGACGGATAGAAACGATTGAAGTCAATCTGGACACGCTTAAAGTGGTGCAAAGTCGTGGCGTGTGCAATAAGAATACGGAATATCACGACCAAATCGTGAGCCTTGTTAATGCCAACCGCAAATTGATAAGACAGAGAATGAGAATGAGAGCGACAGCATAAGCAACAATCACCAAAATATCACAGATATGAAAGCAGAAATAGAAAGCATCGTATGTAATTGGGCGGACGAGATACCCCATATCCTTGTAAGGGTAATCAATGCCATTACCTTATCCGCCAATGAAGAGGAACTGAGGGCAGCCGTCAAGCAGATAGCCGAAGAAATGGAACTTGACAAGTTCTTTGCCTATGGTTACGGCACACATCATTTTTGGCTTACCCACCGCAGGTTATCCAATGGAGAGCCGAAGGAACACAGATTATTAAAGGCTGAGTTTTGAGAATATGAAGAAGAGAGTTTACAGAATACGGACGCAGTACATTTTCGAGGGAGTGTTTGAGGTAGTTGCCGAAAGCAGGGAGGACGCACGGCAAAAGGTCATTCAGAATTGCGGATTGGTAATGGGTGGAAACATTCACAGCACCCTGCCCGATGAGAAGGTGAATTGGGCTTTCTCCACTCACCCCGAAATAAGGACGGGACGGATAACGGTTCAAGAAGAACAGACAGAGTAAAGCGGTCGGCAAATCTGCCGACCGCTCCTTTCTTTCGTGAGCATCAGGCGGACAAAGAAAGGAGCAAAGAAACCCCAATGAAAAACACCTCGTTACTTTTGACAGTGAGTTGAGACGGCTCTGAAATGAAAAACGAGGGGGCAGTTTGCAATCTGCACTCTCTTGTTTTCTGTTATTCGGAAACAAGAATTTTATTTTTCTCTCTGATATTTAGCAATAAGTTTTTTTAATATTAAAAGTATGTCATCAAGGGAAATGCCACTGCGTTCGCTCATCATGGCAATGGTTGCTTTAGGAATGATGATGCGTGCAAGAGGCGAATTGAGCATTTTGAAAGCAGAGTTCATGCTTGGCAAATCTTTCCGTAACTGTGGGTAAATTTTGAACAAATCCTGTAAGCGAGTGTTGGCAGAGAGTTCTATTGTCGAGTTTTCTTTTGTAGCAGGTATATCATCTGAAGTAGAATTTTGATCCTCCATTGATTTTACCCCTTGTGTGTCATTTGACCATGTCAGCAGCGTGCGTGAACCTTGAAGCTCACGAATGCGACTACAATCTTGCATCATTTCGAGTACGCCTCTGAATCGTCCTTCTGCATCACGCACGGCTACATAATAAATATAGATGAACACACCGGGTTTGTTAATCCAAATCTACGCTATCTTGCTCACCCGAGCGGAATTTGGCAATAATTTCCTCAACGAGGTGAACACTGGTGCGTGGGTGGCAGTTTTTCACATCACGTCCGATAACATTCTTGCTGCGTGGGAAGATGCGGTGGTTGGTATCTGAATAGAAGCGAACGAGTTCGTTTTCATCTACATAAGATATATCTACAGGAAGATGCTTGTAAATGAGGTTGATTTGTTCGAGGGAGAGTTTGCCTGTTGTAACGTCGAAAACTCGGTCTGTATCGCCTCCTCCCAGCCCATATTTACTAAGAAGCGCAGATAGTTCTGAGGCGAAACCGTCAGGGACTGTTGTGGGCTGGGTTTCTGTTTTGTCTGTATTTTGGAATCCTTCTACATCAATCCATGCAAAGCCAATTTCGTAATCTCCCGAACGCATCTGTTCGAATTCTTCTGGAGTAATCATTGCCAAAGCAGTTGGGTAGAGTACAGATTCTTCTTTCTGTAAAGATCCAGCACATCTGCCACAATGGTAGACTGCATCGCCAAAAATTCCTCTTCTTTGTCTTCCTCAATAAGTTTTTTAGCATCGCGTATTTCGTCTCGCACAAAGTCGTCGAGCAGCCACATCGTAGTCGTGGGGCGGTCAAATCCTTTCTGTTCGAGTATGGAGTAGAGCTGGTTCTGCTTACGCGAAAGGTGAGTACGAAAAGCCGCTATTTGGTCGTACAATTCGAGCCACTGATTCTTGATAATCGGATATTGTACAAGGTCTTCTATGGCGAGCATGTGGCGACGCATTTCATCGTTCTCTCTGTAGTAGCACATGATAGGGTGGTTGAGAGGAAGATTTGGGCGATTGGTGTCCATCACTTCATCAAACAGCTCAATCATTTTTTGAATATCCTCCTTGCGGCACTCGTTCTCTTCTATGGTTTTGAGTTCCTGTTCTGCCAATGCAATTTCATAAGGGCGGATTTTCCCAATTTGCTCTCTTATTCGGGTTCTACCCTCTTCCAATGAAATATCTCCTCGTTGGTATGCCTCTTTAATCTCGAGTATTTTACCGAGTTTCTCAAGGTCTGCACTCGGCAGGTGTTTTTTCATATCCATAACGTTATTGTCTGTTGATGAGGTAAACGAAAAAATCACTCTCTTCTATGGCATTTACGCCTACATGAGCTTCGCCGGGGAAATGTAGAACGGTGCCTGTGCTGATACGATGTATCTCGGTATCGTCAAGAGCAACCTCCACAGTTCCTGCCACAATGGTGAAGAATACTTCCTGTCCTTTATGGTCGTGTGAGGGTATTTGTTCTCCGCTTTTCAGATGCAGGTGTACAAGCATAAGTTCCTTGTTGTTAATCACCTTACCTAAAGTATTGATTTCCTGCCCAATGGGGTTAATTGTCTGTTTCATAATTCCTCTTTTTATTAGGGTTTATAATTTTAATGTAATATTGGCACGGAGCGAATACCGAAAGAGGCAATCACTCCGAAAACTTGATTTAAAGTCCGTCGTCACCGCTTGAACTACCGCCTCCATTGAGTTTTGGTGTTGGTTCGGTCTTGCCTTTCTTGGGCTTGGCGGTCGTCTGCTCGTAGGTAACGTCGGTCAGCGTGAAGTACTTGCGCGAGGGTGAGAGCCTCACGACGGGCTTCTCGATGTGCTTCTGCACGTTGAAAACCTCGCCCACAGGCACGACCTTGCTCTTGAACGACGGGCTTAACGTACCCAAATCGCCAAACTCCACGATGTCGCGGGCAATCTCGGTGGCATAGTTCAGGACGGCTTCCACTTCCTGACGGTTAAATGTGGTGGACTTCGCCACACGTTCGCAAAAACTGCGGAAATCCACACGATGCCTGCCCGTAGGGTGAGCAACCTACACGGTCTTTCCTGCCTGAGGACCGACATTCATCTTGCGTTCCATAAGAACGAACTGCAACGGTTTATTTGCCATAATTCAATACTATTTCCTCCTTTGTTCTCTCTCCCGAAGTCGGAGGATTTCGCTTGCGGAAGACATTACTTTGTCTTGATAACGCAAATATACTTGATTTATTGCGAAAAAGATACAGAGCTATCCGAAAAAAGATACCGAGCGATTATAAGATTGCTCGGTATCTTTTGAACGACCATTCGGCAAGTTCTCCTGTATGGCTGCCAAACGGCAAGAAAACGCCCCTTGCGAAACATAAAAATGTCGCAAGAGGCGTATTGGATAATCAGGGCACATAAAACAGGGCAAACTCCACCTTTCGTCGTTTGACAAGTCCTCTGAGGACTTTGCCTTTGTATCGGCAGAAAGAGACAAATTCATGGTAGAAATTTCTGTCGCCCGACTCTATCTTCCGCAGTAATTGGCTCTTGGGATGTTTGCCGTATCCCAGCAACCTGCCTGCTCCTATGTTGTAGGACAAAACGGCAAGCATCAGGGCATCCCTCCCGTAGTCCTTGAACATCATCAAACGCTTCATCAGGTCAGCCCGAAGCAGAGAGTCCGCCTGCCGTTCCGTCATCGCTGCCGTGAACCGCTCTCCGGGCAGAAGCCGATGTCCGTAACCTACATAGGGATAATCCTTCCAAGAATGTAAGCCCTCGAAGTACTTGATGCAGACAACGGCACGCTCGAACGGCGGTAGTGAAAAGAGAGCCTTTCCACCCTCCTGAGCGGAAAGGCGGAAGCAGGATAGGCAAACAAGGCAGAACGATAAAACGAGAAGTTTACTTCTTGTCCCCATTCGTTTTCTCCTTTTCCTCGTCCTTTTGACTGTTGAACTCAAACGAGAGTTTCACCATCTGTCCGAAATTATCCTCCACATACACATCTATCGTCTGCTGGTCAGAGGAAGCAGAGGTGTAGTATAGCCTGAACACCTCTTTTGTAAGAGGGTAACGGTCATTGGGTTTGAACACCGTGCCATCGTCCATCTTCAGCCGTCCCTTTCCATCAGGCTGAAAGTATCTAATGGTATAGCGTGCGTCTTCAAACCATCCCTGCCGTTTGAGCGTACAGCGTATCTCCGCCGTCTGTCCCTTGACGATGTGCTTCTGCACCGGCATCGTCTCTACCGTGAAGGGGTACGCCTGCTGAATATCCAGCTCGTGATTACAAGCAGATAGACAAAACCCGGCGAGGGCAAGCACTCCCATTACCCAAATTGTGTTTATAATTTCTTCTTCATTGTTTATTATCGTTTTGTTGTTTTACATTGTTTCCTGCATTCTTGGAAAGCAGAAACTCATTCAAATCCTTGTGGTCGGCATACAGGGAGGAACGGTCGATGACCCTCTCTCCGAAACAGTCGTGTAGTCTCTGAAAAGTCCTTCTCCCCGCCTCGTCATTGTCGAGGAAGCAGTCAATCCTCTCATAGCCGTGCAAGGCTCTTACTGCCTTCTCCACGTTGGAAACGGAATTAAGCACAAGCCAATCCGAAGCGATGATGCCTAACTGCATAGCCGAGAGGTAATCCATAAAGCCCTCAAAGACGGAACATACGTCCGAACTATTACGTTTCAGGGAAATATCCTTCGGTGGTATGCAACCCTTGAAAAAGCGATTGCGCAATTCTAATCCTCCTGCCTCGTTACGAAAGCCGATGGCATAGTATCGCTTGCCACGTATACGGTATCTCACCTCCTCGCAGTTGGGGATGGCAACGTGGGCATCGATGCCCCGTTCTTCCAAATAGCCCAGCAGTCTGCCATTCAATAAGGGACGTGTCCAAATATCCTCAAAGGAGGGTTCTCTTTCTTTTTCCCTTGGCGATTGCTCCATAACGGGAAGCGGACAAGCTCCGCTCCGTGCGATGAAAGCCGCCCTCAGGAGGAAATCCTCGCTTCCGATGAACGCTCCTGCCAAGTCGAAGATGTCGCCACCTTTGCCCGTTCCAAAATCGAACCAGATATTCTTGGCGGTATCGACCTTGAAAGAGGGTGTCCGCTCCGTGCGGTACGGAGCGGAATACCACAGGGCGTTTCCTCTCTGTTTGGTCGGCTGAATCCCCATTGCGTTCAGGAAGTCCGCAATGGGAATCTCTCTCATCTGTCGAACGTCCATCAGTCCAGCATGATTTTCAATCCGACACCGTACTGGGTGTGAAAACGCTCCGTAGAACCTCCCCACAGACAACGTTCCCTGCCATAGAACAGCAACACCAATCTGTCCGTCAGATAGGTCTCCGCCTGCAAGGTGACGGCACCGCCATAAAGAAAGCCGTCCTTGTTGCGTAGCGTTGAGCCGTCAAAGAGCAGCTTCTTTCCGCCATTAACCGTCTCGTATCCAGCCAAGGCGGAAACACCTGCGGAGAGGAAGAAGGTCTTGCTCCCGTCGGAAAGCACACCAAAGAAGAAACCTCCCTCGCCCGTGAACTGCTCCACAGGTATACGCCTTTCCCGATAGGGATGGTACCTTCGGAGATACTCCGCCCCAAGCATCCATTGATGCCCGCCTTTGGTGTAGGTGGCAAGCGAAGCTCCGAACGTATAGCCCGTCTCATTCTTTGAAGAGGGAGAATAAAAACCATCCGCCATACCGGAGGTCAGGCGTATGCCTTTCATCTTGGGCAGACAGCGTTGGGCGTGCGCCTGTCCTGCAAAGAGGGCAAGCATCACGACAAACAGGAAAAATGCGAGCTTTCTCATATCACTTCACTTTGAGTTCGTTGATTTCCCTTGCACGCACAAGGTCTTCATTCTCCACGATAAAGGATTGGTGTCTTCCTCCGTTCTTCTCGTGCATCTCCACAATGAGCTGCTTGTCATCGGGGATGGTGAACTTTTGCAGGGTGAATACCGTGCGACCGCTCTTCTGCCCCGCCACGCAGGTGATGTAGTTGTAGGCACGCAGCGGAAGCAGTACCTGCTCCTGCATGGCGGTCTGCTTGGCGACCTTTTTGTCCACGATCTTAAACGTGATGAAGTCGATGTCGAACGGCACGTTGGACTTGTTGCGCAGTTCCGTATGGAAGTACAGCAGTCCGTTATGCGAATACAACCCTTTGAGCAGGTACTGAATACCGAAAGCCTTGCTGCCGATGTGCTTCACCGTCCGCCTGTCCTCCTTGTGAATGGATTTCATGATGAGCCTTACCAGCATCGGGCTTTCGCTTCCGAGTTCCTTGAGATAGACCTCCATAGCGTTGTTCGGACGGTTTACGCTCGCTCCGTCGTGGATAAAGTCCGCCATTTCCACATTGAGTAGTAGTGGCTCGCTTGCATACTTGACATTGAAGGTGTAGAATGCCCCGTCTTCGGTGATGACACTCATGTTCGTCTCTTTACGGAAGTCTTTGACCGTCGCTTTCACACGGATAACGTTTTCCGCACCGTCCGCCTTCCCCGCAATGAGATTGGGCGAACCCAAATCGACATAGCGCACGGCAGAGGGGAAGATGATGTGTACCGTCTTGTCGTAGGTGATTTCCAACCCGTGAGGCGGTATCATCCGCTCAAAGGCAATTTTGCGGGTCAGTCCCTGATAGAGGTCTCCGCTTGAAGTTGTTTCCTGTGCGTTGGCACAGACTGCGCCCAGCATCAGGGCGATGGCTAAAACTGTTCTTTCATTTTTACTTTGGATTAAAGTGGTGAATAATAACTATGAATTACTTGTTGTCCGGTTGGTAGAGCAATACCTTGTAACCAGCCTTCAGATGCACCTTGACGGTACGCATTTTCTTAGAGAAATACTGCGAGGTGCCTTGTATCAGTCCCTTCCCCAAATCAGCGGCAAGCTGTGCGCCCGCATCAGTGGAGAAGTTCATACTGCTGCCTGCGGAAGTACCCATTCCTGCGACAATCTCCTTGGCGGCACTGCGCTCCATCGAGCCGGGGATGAATATCCCAGCTTGTCCGTCCGTATCGTACACCGCCAACTCCACGGGGATGATGTTCCCGTGATATTCCAGCGAAGAAATGACAACGGCGAGCCGTTCGCCCTGTAGCTTTGTCGTTCCCACGACAAAGGCGTTGCGTGGAATCTCCCAGCCCGATACCAACATCGGCTCCAAGAGACGGAAACGTACGATTTGCCCGTCCGTAACCGTCTGGTTGTTATGCACACAGGCTGATATGGTGTTTCTCTCCGTCTGTGAGGCTGTCCCGATAGCAGTTTGAAATAGGAAATTTCTCTCCTTGACATATTCGGAGCGGAAAGTCGAGTCGCTCATCGGCTGCGCCAGAGCCGACACCACTTGCTCGCTCACGGGGGCAACGGGAAAGGCTACCGCCTTCCCGTTTCGGGTGGTTGCGACCGCTTTCCTTTCGGAAGCCGTCTCCCCATCCGAAACCAATGCCTTACTTGGCAACTGCTGTCCACCGCCCGACGGCATATACTTTGCTGCCAGTTGATAGGACTTTTCAAGCAATGCCATCTGGTCGTTTACGGTTATGGCAGGCGACTGCTGTTCGCTGCTCATACGGTTTTCCAACTCTGCCAAACGGGCACGCAGTTCCTCCTTTTCAGGGTCTTCTCTCGGTGCTTCATAGAAACTGCCGAGCGTGCGGTTGATGTCCTGATAGGCGGATGCCGAAGCGTGAAAGCCATCTTGCGGAGCAGAATGTCGGGACGTGTATCCCTCACTCTCATTCGAGGGGTCAGACTCCCAAGCGGACGCTTCGCCCGCTCCCTGTGAAGTCTCTCCTCCTGTCATTTCCCCGAACATGGAACTAAGGCTTTGCATGGCACGACTCCGTTCCTGCTCCTTCTGTTCCATCATCTCCTTCTCGTAGGCTTTCTTCTTGTCACCAATCAGTTCGGCTGCCATCGGGTCGGGCACTTCCGTGTTGAAGCCCTTTGCCTGTTTCTCCTCTTCTTTCTCCGACGGAGCGAAAATGAGCCACATGGAGCCTGCAAAAAGCAGGAACATCAGGGGATAAATGATAAATTTCTTTCGCCTTTGTCTCTCTTCCTCCGTCAGCTCAGGCGAGGTGCTCGTATCGAAGGCTGTCTTTCTTTTGAATGGGAACATAATCGTAATACTTTAATAGGTTGATACTGTCGTTGGGATAAAGCCGCCTTACTTCGGGGGCTTCAATATGCTCGATTGCCGGCAACGTTTGCTCTTCGGAGTCTCCATCGGAGAAGATGCGGTACAAACCGTTGAAGAAAACGTAGTTGGCAAGGAGGGCGAAGAAAAGAAGCATCGTCAGGACGACATACAGCCTCAGATGAGCGGGGATGCGTCCGCACAGGCGGCGGAGTCTTGCCTCCATTCCCTCCTGCATCATTTGGAACAGACTTTTCTTTTTCATCGCTTACGGGTACTGATGTCCTTGTTCTCGACAATCTCGAACCCTTCGATATTGAAGCCATTCGGATTGTCATCGCTGCGGCTCGTATTGAGCAGGCGACATACGGTCACGAGACTGCGCTCGGTCACATTGGTGGCACGGATAATCATCTGCCGGGCATGCGTCCGTACCGCATAGGGATAGCGGTCGAAGTCACAGAGTACGCTGTCCACCTGTACGACCTGATTGATATTTCCCGCCACGATACGGTTGTAGTACCCTTTCTCTGAGAAATCCCGATAGTAGTTGTAGGCACTCTTGTCCGCCAAGAGCAGCGCACGGGAGATATTCCCCTCGATGGCACTCTTATCGGGCGAAAGGGTGAAGAACAACTCGTGGAAGCGGCGCACATGCTCCTTGGCTTCCGCGGGTCTGTTCTGCGACAGATCCTGCGACAGGGCGAGCATCAGCGACTTTCCCCCATCCAGCACATAGATTTTCTGCCTTTGGGCTTCGGCAAAGGAGTAGGCACTCCATACCGAATAGCCAGCAAGGAGAACGCACAGGCAGACGACGACCAAGGTAAAGAGGCGTATCTGCCTGAAACTTGTTTCGATATTCTTTAATGACTTAAATTCCATAGCTTTTTAATTTTGTTCGGATGATTCCGGTGATTTATTTCCTCCCCGATGGAACAATCTTCCGGCAACGTCTTTGGCTTTGCTCCCCGCATAGCTCATTGCGTTTCGTGCGTGTCCTCCGGCAAAACCGCCAACGGCTCCACCTACGGCACCTGCGATACCGGCACCCTTTCCTGCCGCATAGTTCACGTTCTTGCCGAAGTTACCCGCTCCACCTGCCTGTATCACCCAGCCTGCAACCGTGGGAATGGTGAAGTAGCCGATGATACCGATAACCATGAGTAGGCTAAGCACCCAACGCCTTGCCATATTTCTATGGTAGGTTTTCAAATACTCGCCCCCGAACCGGACTTACACGTCTCCGCGTATCCGGCTCTCCATTAAAGAGTCAATCTATACTGCCCGAATGAACCTTAAGGTGGCAACTTCGACACAGAGCTATGGTTTTCCTACGCCTTGCAATCATTAGCTTGTCGGCATATCCTTTGCCGTCCAACGCTTTTAATTTGCGAACGTGGTGCATATCCAATTTCTCTGTCGCTCCGCATATTTCACACTTTTCAGCTTTGAGCCTATCAATGAGGCTTGTACTGTTGGCGTGATAAACTACGGTAGCATTGTCGAGATTATCACCCGTTTCGGGTTTTCTCCTTGCGAAACTTTCGTTGTAAAAGGTTTGTTGCTTCTCTCTTCCCTTGCTATCCTTATATTGCACAGTGAATAATCCGTCTTTTTTGTACTTGCTGGCAATCTTAGTAACCTTACTTTTGTATTTGCCTGCGAACGTTTTATACATACTGTACTCCATAATGTACTTGTAGGAGTTGAGTAGAGAACTGTTGTTTGCAATCGCATAGTAGTTATGAAATCCTCTAATCGTGTAGTTGTACTTTTGGAGGATTTCCAAATCATCGTTACAGATACTTTTTCTATGCTCCCTCGGTTTCCATTGCTCTTTTCCGTTGTGGGTCTTTATCTCCAACACTCCGAAATCGAGTAATTTCTTCTTAATGGTTTCCATAGAAATTCTCAATAGAACTTTCTTGTTATATACCCTTGACAACCTGCCCATATTATCTCGTTTGGCAAGATTGGAACGGTTTACCAAGACCTCATATCCGAGGAATTTTGCGGCTTTTTGACTGTGGGTAATCAGAGTTTTATCGTCGGATAGTTCGAGTTTCAATTCGGATTCAAGAAAATTCTTAATATCCTCTTTGATTCTTTGGCTATCTTCCTTACTACCAATTACACCAATCAGAAAATCATCGGCATATCTCACATATTTGAGCCTTTTATAGCCGTTGTCCATTTCGTCAAAACTGGGTATCTGCAATCTTGTTCTGTCAATACCTTTGAGTTGTTCTACTACTTTTTTGCGTTCGCTCTCATCTTTTACTGTTTTAAGTTTCTGCATAGCCACTTTCTTCTGAAAATCAAGACTTCTTCGTCCCTCGAAAGGTTTGCGAGTCGTTGTGGCTCCCACATCAAATCTCTTGATGTATTCCATCACGAACTTATCGAGTCGGTCTAAATAGATATTAGCCAAAATGGGGCTAACGATTCCGCCTTGCGGAGTGCCGCTGAAAGTGTTGTGGAAGGTCCAATCTTCGAGATAACCTGCTTTTAGAAATTTCCTTATCAGTCTGAGAAAACGCTCATCTGAGATACGTTCTGCGAGTATGCCAATCAATATTTCGTGATTGATGTTGTCGAAGAAACCTTTAATATCTCCCTCAATGAACCATTTTGTTCCCGTGAAAGTCTTTTGAATCTTATTGAGTGCGGTATGGCAACTCCGTTTGGGTCTGAAGCCGTGTGAGCAGTCTTGAAATTGCCCCTCATAAATGGCTTCGAGAATCATTCGTGTTACCTCTTGTACTAACTTGTCATCAAAAGACGGAATTCCCAGCGGTCGCATTTTCCCGCTTTTCTTTGGGATATACACCCGCCTTGCAGGTTTTGGTTGATATGTCTCCTTTCGGAGCAAGTCAATCAAATCAGCAATCCGAGTTAAACTCATACCGTCTATTGTTTTCCCGTCAGAGCCTTTTGTCATATTGCCCTCCTTTGCATAAAGGCGTTGGTAGGCAGCATAATACATCTCCTCGTTGAACAAGATTCGATACAGTCGCTCGAATTTGTAATTTACTTGCGGACTATGCTTTGATAGACCGTTTAATACTCTTTCTGAATTTCTCATAATGTCTCGCACATTTTTCTTAAATTGTATTAAACCTTTAACTGCTTCCCTTCGCCACGTACAAGGCTTTCCCTTGCTCAAACTACTACGGAAGCTCCGTTACCATGTCGGATATTCAGAGGCTAAACCTCATAGCCTTGCGGCATTCCGAGTTAGGTAATCCCCGTTTAGCTGTGTAGTAACAGCAGCGTGATAGATTGTCGGATATGGTTTCCACCTTTTACCATTGCCAATGGTTGCGTTACGATAATTTCCAGCTTCTGCTATTCATCTTCTATATCAGAAGTACCGTAATATGACGAGTTTAGCTATCTTACGTCAAAGTCTCTACATCGACCACTTAGGTTGCCATTTAATCAATCAGGATTTTATCCTCGTATCTATCTTTCATCTCATCATTCAGTCGCAAAGTTGATAGCTCTCTGACTTATGACTTTCCCAACATGCTACACTCCCTGCCGTCTTTCGTTGAGCAGATAAGTCGGGTGATGATAGGTTTTGGAAAACTTACCTAATGCCTTGCAATCAGCATATTTACTACACAGCCTCTACGGGCGCACAGACGAGATACACGCCGTTCGAGGCATCTATCGTATAGGTAGGGTCGTTCTGCAACTGCGTGATGTCATGTTTGAGCATCAGCTCCTGAATCTTTGCCAGCATCGAACTGAACAAGTCCGCCACGGGCAACCACAGGTAGATGGAGATATAGGCACAGTTGCATAAGTCCGTGGCAATATAATCATGTTATCCAAAGATCATAGACGCTCTGAACATAAAGAATGGTAAATCCTGCACACCGCGGAGTTGTGCTCTAAATCCTTTCAGCTTAGAGTTAAGAGATTCAGCATGAGCATTGGTTGACCTGTTTATGAAGTAGTTTAGTACTTCGTCTTCCTTGTACTTGATGGCATCCCTTGCAGCCTTTACTTCACGCAACGTACAAGCTGATACCTTCTGATACCACTCATGCAGTTTAACCTTAGCTGTAACCCGGTCGATAGACTTGTTGCTAAACACGCTTCTTAGGCTGCAAATCAAAGTATATGCTTCCTTTATCTTTTGGGAACATCTTGAAGAGTATTTTTTTGCACGTGCTTTTCTGCCTGTCAGTCCATTTCTCACCACTCACACTCAGCAGATACTTGCTTCTTGTCAGCAGTTCTATGACAGTTTCGCCATTGGCAAGCATGGTTGGCCTGAAGCGTTTGTTCAACCTCTGTGGCTTACGTCCCCGCTTCTTACCTTTGTATTTCTTTTGGATGTTTCTTACGGTAGTATTTACGGTTCTTTACCAGCTGTTCAAGTTTCTTTTTTTAAACCTGACTTTCTCTTTGTTTTTGTGCTTTCTGTGCTTCTCGTTTAGCTTTTGAGACGGAGTTCCTCCACAGCTTCGATACAACGCTTGATGATATGGAAGCAGTCGATGACTATGGCTGCATTAGGAAAGGCTTCCGTGACGACAGCAAACATACTGTCAGAGAAGTCCATGGTAACTTCTTCGACCTGCTCTCGCTGTTCCTGCGGTATCTGCATAAGAACATTGATAATATCTGAGGTCTTAGTGCCTTTTACAGCTGCTATTAAGGTGTGACGTTTACCATGCCCTTCTTTGTTGGTCAAGAATGTCATCAGATCCTTGTGAAGCATGGTCTCGTCAATGCCCAGCCGTTTGCCTATGTTCTCAGGATGCAGCACCCAGTCCTCTGCATGACTGGCTTGTTCCCAATTACGGAAACCACTCAGATGATCCTTGTAAGCACGCTCCAGGTTATTGCCATCTACCTTAAAGTATAGCCCCAGCGAGCGGCCGTTATCGGGTAGGTATCCAAATATTTTTTTAAGACATCAGCAAACTCTTTAGAGTAGCTGGTGTTATCAGCAAGCAACGAATACCTGTCAAGGATTACGTTTCTGCCTTCTGCCGTTAACCATCTGCGACGTCTGACATGAAGAACGACCTTGTGATCACGGATAGGAAAGTCGTTAACCTGACGGCTTTCCGTAAAAACCATTGGGCTTAAGGTCGTGCCACTCTTCTTCTCGTGAATCTTTTTTTCGTCAAGATAGATGTGAAGAAGGATACGCTCATCACCCGTCTCTTCAATAATGCCTGTGTGATCTTCGTTAACGGCTGTAACGTCGAAGAACTCAAGTATGCCTTTGGGAAGAAGGTAACTTGCCAGAATCTTATAGTCAAATGTTGATTGTTTACTCATGGCTACAAAGTTAAGACATCGCATGAACATTTAAACATTAAACAAGAAAAAATATACCTATACTACAAATTTAAGCCACGGATATTTGCAACTGGGCCGAGATATACCTTGTGAACCATTGCGTGAGGGTGCTCTGAAAACCGTCCCATACGGAGATGGCAAAGGCTATCGGTCCCAAGATGGAGAGTACAATCAGAAAGAATGTCCGAAGCGTGTCGATGAGCAAGGCGGCAGCAGCAAAAAGCAGTTCCAAGAGTTCCCGCACCATATTGCGAAGCGATTTCTTGAGGTTGTACATACTGCGTTCCACATACATTCCCGCCATCGTCGCCATATCCGAGGGAGCAATACCGAGTTCATCCAGTTTCTTGTCGAACTCCTCATTGCTGACCAGATAGGCTGTTTCGGGATTCTTCACCATCGCCTCGTACTCCAGCTTGTCCCGCAACTTGCGGTATTCGTCCATACTGAAGGTCTGCTTTTCGAGCATCTTGTGCGTCCCTTGCACAACGGGACTGAGTACCCCGTTGATAGTCTCCAGCACCATCGGAAAGAAGAGAATGCAAAGACCGAGCGCAAAGGGACGGAGCAACGGATAGACGTCAATGGGTTCGGCACGAGCCAAGGTCTGCCACACCCGAAGTGCCACATAAAAGAGCGCGCCCAAGCCCGCAATGCCTTTGGCGACACCTATCATGTCGCCGCACATCGGCATCATCTCCGTGTAAAGGGTACGGAGGACTTGGTGCAGGTTGTCAAATTCCGCTCCCATACCTACCAATACCTTTCGTTGTCCGTTCCATAGAGCGAAAGCACCCGGTCAGTGTCCTGCTGCTTCTTGGCTCTGAGGTAGCTCACGGAGATGTTCTTGTTCGTGTAGTAACGCACGAGGTTGCGGTAGTCCCGCACCTCCTTGTAGCAGCGATCCACCACGTCCATACGTTCCTTGTCGGTCATCTTCAGCGTGGTGATGTTCACCACTTGCTTCAGCTCCTTGAGCAGGTTGTTGCTCTCTCCGAGCAGTTTGGTATAGCCGTTGGCAATGGCGACCAGCTCCTCCGGTCGGAAGTTCGGGTCGGAGAGCATCTTCTTGTAGTTGTTCACATAGATGTCGGAGATTTCCCCGACCATCAGGATGGTCTCCTTCACCCGTTGGGCATCCCGCACGAGGTCGTTCACCTTTTTCAGGGCATCGTAGTACTTCTTGCTCTCATTGTAGAGCTTCTCGACCTCCTTGAAGTTGTCAAGCGTGTTCTTGACCGTCTTGGAGGTCTGCACGATTTCCTTGGTCGTGTTGATGATACTCTGTGCAAGGTTGGTGGGGTCTGTGACCACCCATTGGGCGTGTGCGCTGCCTGCCAAGAGGCAACCGCACGCCATAAGCATTAAAATTTTCTTTCTCATTTTACGTTGGATTTTAGTGTGATTATTCCTTACTATGCTTCTTCGGCGAGCAGCCTGACGGCAAGCTCCATATTGCCGCCGAGTTGCTTGGCACGGGCGAGTACGCGCATCTTCTCAGTCTCCTCCGTCGTGTAGGTGAGGTATTCGGCTTTCGAGACTTCGGTGGCATAGACGGCGGACTGAACACCGCCCAGACCGACCCACACCTCCTTGTATGACCGTGTGGCATCGTTGCTCTGATTGATGGAGAGTATCTGCCCCCGTTCCTTGTCCGTCAGTCCCAAGAGTGCCTGAATCTGGTCGAACTTGTTCATGTACTTGCGCTGGTCAAGCAGAATCTTGCAATCACTATTATTGATGATGGACTCCTTGACCACGGGTGAGGAGATAATGTCGTCCACCTCCTGTGTCACCACAACCGCCTCTCCGAAGAACTTACGCACGGTCTTATAGAGGTAGCGTATGTAGCCCGCCATGTTTGCAGAGGCAATCGCTTTCCAAGCTTCCTCGATGAGGATAACCTTCCGTATTCCCTTCAGCCTTCGCATCTTGTTGATGAACAGCTCCATGATGATGATGGTCGTGATGGGGAAAAGGATGGGATGATCCTTTATCGCATCAATCTCGAAGACGATAAAGCGTGCGTTCAGCAGGTCGAGCTGCTTGTCCGAGTTCAGCAGGTAGTCGTATTCGCCACCTTTATAGTACGGCTCCAAGACGTTGAGAAAATTGGCCAAGTCAAAATCCTTTTCCCTGACCTTTTCTCACGGAGCAATGCCGAGTAGTCGGTGGTGAGATACTCGTAAAAGCTGTTGAACGAAGGAACGATACCGTCGTCCGTCTTGATACGCTCGATAAAGAGCGACACGGCATTGGAGAGGGCAACTTCCTCCGAACGGGTGGCAGGCTCGTTGTCCTTCTTCCAGAGGGTCAGCAGCAGGGTTTTGATGCTCTCCCGTTTCTCCACATCATACACCTTGTCGGTGGTATAGAAGGGATTGAAGCTGATGGGACTCTCATCCGAATAGATGAAATAGATCCCGTCCTCGCCCTGTGTCTTGTGGCGTATCATCTCGCACAAGCCCTGATAGCTGTTTCCCGTGTCCACCAAAACGATATGGGTATTCTGCTCCCAATACTGCCTTAGCAGATGGTTGGTGAAGAACGACTTGCCCGAACCCGAAGGACCCAAGATGAACTTGTTGCGGTTCGTGGTGATGCCTTTCTTCATCGGCAAATCGGAGATGTCGAGATGAATCGGCTTGCCGCTGCGGTCAGCCATCTTGATGCCGAACGGAGAGAGTGAATCACGATAGTTGGTCTCCTCATTGAAGAAACAGACCGCCTGCTCGATGAAGGTGTAAACTCTCTTCTGCGGGGAAGTCGGCTTCATTGCCGGGAATGCCTGCCCAAAACAGCGTCGGCACATCCACCGTGTTGTGACGTGGCTTGCACTCCATCAGTGCGAGCTGGCTGCCCACGTCGTTGCGGATGCGGCGGAGTTCCTCTTTATCCTCGCTCCACGCCAAGACGTTGCAATGGCAGCGGACGGAGGTAAGCCCGAAACTGTGCGCCTCGTTCAGATATTCGTCAATCCACTGCTTGTTGATTTGGTTGCTTCGGCTGTAACGGGAGAGCGAATGCATGTTCCGCGCGTTCTTCTCGAAGCGTTGCAGGTTCTCCGCACAGTCATCAATCAAGACATACTGATTATAGATATGGTTGCACGAGAGCAACAGCCCAACGGGAGCGGCAAAGGAAAGGCTGCAGTCGCTGCGGTCGGTGGAGAGACGCTCATAGCGCATATCAGTGTTTACCAGTCCGGGCAGGTCTTCCGTATCGGAGAGCGTATGCAGGCAGAGCCGCTTGTCGCCGATACGCATACGGTCGGCTCTCAGGTCGATGTCCTCCAAGACCGTCGTGTCGGAGAGGGAAAGCGAGAAATACTTTTCTATCAGTCCCGGCGTCTCCGCCGTCCCGATAATCTCCTCGTCCGTCAGGCGAGAGAGGCGAATAAAACCGCTTTCGTTCATAATCCGCTCGAATTGCTCGGTCGCTTCGAGGAACTTGCGGGCAGTATCCTTGTCCCGTACCTCCTTGGGGATGATATGCCCTCGGCAGAGCGTAGAAAAATTGCTTTGCTGCCGGTTGCGGTTCTTGGTCGTCTTGGTCAGGAACAGGTAGCAGGCGTGGTTCAGGAACGGTCGCTCATTGAAGTGCCGCTCGAAACTGCGGGAGAGGAAACCCATATCCTCCTTTTGCAAGTCCGGACGATAGCCTTCCTTGACAAACCAGTCCTGCTTGTGCACGACACTGTAGGTCGGCAACACCTTGATTGCCTTTACCCAAGCCGAATGGATGGCAGCATACTCCGCGCTTGTCACCGTATAGAGTTCGGGCAAGTCCACCCGAAAGGCGACCGTGATGTCGGCGTCCTTCGAGAGGATGCACCCCTCTTCGACGGCAAGTAGCGGGAAGCGGTTTCCAGCGTGGTGGCTTTCAGTACGTTTCTCATTGTCTTTCCTCCTTTTCTTTTTTGTTAGTGTTCTCACGATGTTTCCTCTTTCGTCTCGGCACTCCTTTGTGGCGCAACAGACGGGGAATGCGTCGTCGGTTGATAAGGTATCGGGGATGGCTATGCAAGGCGGAACGCTTCATCAGCCCGTGTTCCCCGTACTTCCTGTTCAGGGAGAAGGTCTGCCACACCAGAATGGATGCGGCAGTCCCTCCGAAGCCGATACAGATCCATTGATTGACACCCGCCATATAGAGGATGACAAACAGCACGAAAAGGGCAAGCAGCCCTCCGGCGAAGATGAACAGATACTGGCTTTTGAGTCCCTGAAACTCTACCGAGCGACCGATTCCCTTGTTAATAGGATAGGTCTCCATAGGCTTAGAGGAAGAAACTTCTTAAAATGGTGGCTGCGACTATCAAGAAATACACGCCCCAAACCAGCTTGCGGCTGTCTTCGAGGTGTCCGGGTCGCCTGACGAAAATTTTGAGTACACTTTTACCCCACCGATGAGTCCCACGACCGCACCGATGGCGTAGATGAGTTTCGTGGCTGGGTCGAAATAGCTCGTCACCATGTTGGTGGCTTGGTTGATGCCCGACAAGCCGTTGCCTTGGGCAAAGGCAGAGGAAATGGATAGCAGCAGGACGGCTGCGATAAGAAAATGTCTTTTGGTCATAAATCTTTGTTTTGTGCCGGGAGGATTGGATAGGTCCTCCCGACGGATGAATACTGTTGTTACTTTCGGATGTCAGTGGTGACTCTCTTAGGGTCAGCCGTACTCTTTTTCTTTCATTGCTTTTACTACATAAAGGGTTCATACTATTGGGACAAAACCATTCGGAAGGGATGTTACGCCTTTTCGCCGCTGTAAAGATCCTCGAAACGGGCACGGACGATTTCATCGATCGTGGCCGAGCGTTTCGCGTCGCTTCGGAGCGTCTCCATCAGGCGGGTTCCTTCCAACGCTCTCAGCGTATCGCCGGTTCTCTGTCGCTCTGCGTCGGTATGGGCGTGGCGGTGAATGACCGCCAAGGCTTCCAGCACCCGTTCAAAATCAATCCCCGTGGCATATTCGCTTTCTCCTCGTATGGGAAGTTCTTCGTCCTCCTCTTCAAACGATGGAGCATCCGAAGACCCATACGTTAAAGGAATCTCATCTATGTCGGGCTGTTCATCCGGCTCTTCCGATGGTTCTTGTCCGTTTTCGAGGGCAAATGTAGAAGCCTTTTTTGCTTCCGCCTCGCCTTTTGGATAACTGCGTACTTGTGGCGTCGAGTGGCTTATCTTAAAGCGACTCTTTCCGATGATTTCGGCTTCACGGACCGTTTGACAAGGCTCTTTTTGGGGTGCTCCCTTCTTTCTTCTTTCCGCTCATACAAAAGAAAAAGCAGCAGCCACACAAGATAGAGCAAGAGAAGGACAAGGACTATTCGGAACATAGGCGTTGCAGGATTTCGTAAAGCTCATTACCTAACTTGATACAGAGCCTGCTCAACTTCCCTCCGTGGGGTGGGAAGAGGGTGCATACCCCCTTTCTGCGTTCGGAAAGCAGCGGACGATACAAACGGGAGTGGCTCAATGAGCTCTGCATCAAGAGGACTCCCGTTTCATCGGCAAGGGTGCGACAGCGTTCATCGGCATCCTCACGTTCCCAAGCCTCTATCATATTGCGGAGCAGGTAAAGTTCTCTGATATTGCCCTTGCCCATAGTCAGTATCTGCTCTCCCAAGATGTCTATGAAATGGCGGACGGCTTCCATATCCATCGGACTGCCCGTAACGGGAAAGACGACGGCATCCATTGCCGAAAGCAGTTCCACCGTTCCTTCGGTACGCATCAATGCAGGAAGGTCGAAGAGAATGCAGCGAGGAGGATTGTCCGCACAGTGTCGCTCCACACGGTTCAGGGCTTCCCGCACCGGAGCGCAGATAATCGGATAAGGGGTGCAGGGTGTCCGATGTTTCTGGTGCATCAGCTTTTGAGGATTCAGTTCTTCCGACTCTTGTTGCCGCAGACGGGCGATGGTATAAACGGGATGGTTGCAATCCACGACGGCGACATCGTACCCTCTGTGGTAATGCAGAATGCTTGCGGCAAGTACCGTAAGCGAAGTTTTGCCGACACCACCCTTGGGGGAAGCGATGGCGAGATAAATGGGTTTACTCATATTTTCTCTTTTCTTTGAATGGGTGAATACTATGTCTTGATAAATCGTTTGTAATCGAAATTGCCTGACAGAATCTCTTTCGGGGCTTCTTCGGCAACGCGATCCAGCAGCTTGCGGACACGTTCCCCGGCTGCTTTCTTAATCGCTTGGAACATCGGGGAGTCCTGTATCTTACAGATGGTTTCGGCGGCTTTGGCAGCTTCCTCTATCGGGGCATTCTTACAGGAGAGGACATTGCCCATTTGTTGCAGCTCTTCCACGGTGATGCTTTCTGAAAGAGAGTGGCTTTCACCTTGGACTTCCACCAGTACAGATACCTCTTCCTCTTCGAGAATACTTGGAACGGTCTCTTCCAACATTTCTGTTTCAAAACTCTGTTCTTGTTGTTGCTCTTCTTCAATGGGCAACTCGGCTAAAAGGATATTCTCCTCTTGGGACAGTTCCCTTTTAGGGATGCGGATGGTAACGACGACTTTTCCCTTGCCCCGTTCCCTGAAAAAGAGCTGCAAGTCACGGTAGAGTCTTACGGTACTCCGATAGCGTCCGTACAGAAAGCGGGCGACCTGCACGCTGCCGAGATAGGCTAAGCCTACCAAAAGCAGAATAAAGATGACCTGCTTCATCGCTCGAAACGTTTACGGAATTGTTGCTCGAACAAGGCGTCTATCTCATCGCGGTGGGTATCAAGATGGTGACGGATGATGTTGTCAATATAGGCGGAGAGGGGCAGGCTGTTGCCTGTGATTGTACCCACGATGCAGGCTATCTCATCCTTGATCTGTTGGGATACATAGACGGACACCCCTTTTTCCATGATGTGCCGTCTGAGAAAGGTCTCTTCATAATCGCTCGGTTCCGGTTTCTGCTTTTCCTTTCCTGTCTCCGAACGCTCTATCAACGTGGTGGAATTACGGATAGTCACCTTAGAGGATACACTCTTGTTTTCCATGAGGGCTGTCTGCCCTGCATTCTGTCTTACGTTTTGCTTTTTCATATTACAATAGCTTTTTGAATTTGAGTTCATTTAATCTGTTTATTTCGTCCTTATAGACTTCAAAGTGGTGGAGGATGATGTTCTCGACATAGATACCGATGGTCATCTCCCTGTTTTTCATCGACATGACTATCTCCGCCAGCTTTTCCTGCAATTCTCTGGCGACATAGATGGTCTTACGGTCTTTCAGGTCGTTGCGGTAGATGAACAAGGATTCATAGTCTCCCTTCGGTATTCTGCGACGGGTGCGGGAAAGAGGCCGTTTCACCTCCTCAGAGAGTTCTCTCTCTTCCTCCGGAGTTTCTTCGACAGACTCCTTTTCCCCGCAAGAAGCAGAGGGGGAATCCTCCTTCCGTCTCATGGGAATGCCCTGCGAGATCAGCTCTCTGATGGCATCGGGATTTATCTTTTCTTTATGCTTCTCTGCCATACGCTTCAGGTTTTACAATGGACAGGATTTCTTCCACAAGTTCTTTCAGACGGCTGCCTCTGAGCAGCGTGCGGGAGGCGGGAAAGATGGTCGAACGGAAGAGGGTCGTACCCTCATCCATGACCTCTTTTTTGTAGCGGGTCGTGTTGGGGACTGACGTCTTTAGGATGGGAAGTCCCAACTCGGCAATGACTTTCTCATACATTGCATAGAGAGGTGTTTTCTCTCTGCCGTCCACCATGTTCCAGAAAAGGTAAATCCCCTTGTTGTCCGTGTCCGCATTATCAGTGACCGCCTGCTTGATAACGGCGGAGAAACTCAGCGTGCTTTCCAAGGAAATACGGTCGGAAGAGATAGGCGTGAAGATGTAGTCCATACAGGCAAGCGTGTCGATGACACCCCTCGTATTGATGGTGCCCGGCAAATCGAAAAACACGAAGTCTGTTTCCGATTCATTTTGTTCCAGATAATCCTGTACGACGCCTATGGCTTCGTCCGAGGTCGTACAAAGAATGCTATAGGTAGGCTTTTGAAGCCGGGAGAATTGGGCGATAGCCAATTCCTGTAGCGAGCTGTTCGTCTCCAAGCCTTTGGCATCCCGTTTTCTCATCTCGTTAATGCTGAACTGCGGGTAGTCGCAATCCACGACAAGGACATTGTATCCGCAGACATAGTGCAGATAGCTTGCCGCCAAGACCGTAAAGGTCGTTTTGCCGACGCCTCCCTTCTGGGTGGAGAAGGCGATAAAAACAGGTTTCATTTTCATTGTCTTTTTGAGTTTAATACTACATATACTTTATCACGGGAATCTGCCCGTGTCAGTTGATTCATACCAATACCGGCTTCCTCATCTGTTCGAATATCCCGACGTCCGGGGAACTCCATTTGTCAGAGAGGGATGTGTGCCGATGATGACGGTTGTCCTCGCCTGCATAAAAAGTGGAGTTGTCCATCCCTTCATTCAGGAATCCCATCGCGGATTTCCCTTTACCTGCGTCAGGACAATTGTACCGTCGTTCGCAGATACATCCCTTCGATTGCATTGTCGAAGTTCCATACGTATTCGCTATACATACCCTCGAAAAGGAACACATCCCAATCAGGGACTTTTGCGATGGCGGACATCTTCGATTTGCTCTTCGACGGGGCAAATATAGATGCCTTCGAAGCTCTTTTTCTACCCTTTTTGCTAACTGCGTACTTGTGGCTTCGATTTGCGTATTTGTGGCTTCGTAAAAGATAAGAGACTTAGGTACAAGGCTTAGTAACTTTGCACCCAAGCGGTAAACCGAAGTTTTCGAGGCATAAAGCGTTCTTTTTTGAGAGACTCGACTTCCGTCCTTCACGGACGGATTTATTTGCGCCGGAGCAAATAGCAAGGTATGTTTTATGCAGCACGACTCCGTTTTTGCAGCATAAAACCCTTGCTCTTGCAGAGGGCTGAAAAAACTCCGAAGTCGTTTTTTCTTGGAAGGGAGAATGCCTTGTCTCGAATGCCGGTGATGCCGTGAAACACTAAAATCCAAAGTAGAAAATGAAACAAAAGAAAATGCGGGGCACAAGCTCCAAAGTGAAGACCGAGAAACGGGTCTCGGTCAATTTTACGGCGATGGAATTTGCCGAGTTTCTCTCCATGAAAGAGACGGCGGGCGTACAAAGTCAGTCGGCTTTCATCAAGGCAAGAATCTTTAATGAGACATTCCGAGTGATAAAAGTCGATCGTTCGTTGCTCGATTACTATCAAAAACTGACGACTTTGTACGGACAGTTTCGTAGTGTAGGGATCAATTACAACCAAGTCGTGGTTGCCTTAAAAAGCAATTTCACCGAGAAAAAAGCCTACGCTATGCTTGCCCAACTGGAGAAACTGACACTCGAATTGGCGGCTATCGGAGGCGAAATCGTACAACTCACCCGTGAATTTCAAGAGAAATGGTCGCAAAAATAAGCTATGGAAGTTCCTTGTATGGGGCGTTGGCATACAACGGAGAGAAGGTAAACGAAGGCGTCGCAAGGATATTGGAAACAAATAAGGTGTTCTGTCCTGCCGATGGTGGGCACGATATTGCTGCTTGTATGCAGGACTTTCTGGCATATATGCCAAGCCAAGTTCGCACGAAGAAGCCCGTTATTCATATTTCCCTGAACCCGCATCCCGATGATAAAATCACCGATGAGCAGTTCTCTGCCATCGCACAGGAGTATATCGAAAAGATGGGCTACGCTAATCAACCCTTTATCGTTTATAAGCACGAGGACATAGACAGACATCATTTGCATATTGTCACCTTAGCCGTCGATGAACAAGGGAAGAAGATAAACGATGGCAACAACTTCTACAAGAGTAAGCATATCACACGGGAGATGGAGCAAAGATATGGATTGCATCCTGCCGACAAGAAGCAATTCAAGGAAGCATTTCGTTTGCAGAAAGTCCGTATAGAAGAAGGAAACCTTAAAAAGCAACTGGCTTCAGTCATCAAACCGGCAGCGAAATTCTACCACTGTCCGAGTTTTAAGGAATACCGCGCTTTGCTCTCCACCTATAATATATGTGTGGAAGAGGTCAAAGGGGAAATGTATGGAAAGCCCTATAACGGATTGGTCTATTTTGCTATCGATGATAAAGGTAAGAAGGTGGGTAATCCTTTCAAGGCTTCCCTTTTCGGGAAGGCTGTCGGATATGAAGCCTTGCAAAACAGCTTCAAGGCTTCAAAGGAGAAACTGAAAGAAAAGCATCTTGCCCCCAAGACCAAAGCGGTCTTAGCCGGAGCATTGAAACGTTCTGCTACGAAAGAGGATTTCAGGGAAAATCTCCATCGCAAGGGTGTTGATGTTCTCTTCCGGGAGAACGAACAGAGACGGCTCTATGGCATCACCTTCATTGACCACAACAACGGCTGTGTGGTCAATGGTTCACGACTGGGCAAGGAACTTTCGGCAAATGCCGTAGCCGAGTGGTTCGACCGCCCGCATCCTGAACTGTCTGCTTCTATACAGCAGAGTGAGAAAGGCGGTATTCCCCAAACTCTGACTTCGGACGGAGATTCCGTCTTGGGCGGTCTCCTCGATTTGCCCTTGGAAACCCACGGAACGGATTGGGAGGAAGAGCAGTTCCGCAGACGAATGCAGCGCAAGAAAAGAAAACAACGTAAACTCTAAAAAACAGAAAGATTATGTCACAACAAGAAGACGATTTGAGGGCACTGGCGAAAATCATGGATTTTCTGCGTGCCGTAAGTATCATATTGGTGTTTGCCCATCTCTATTGGTATTGCTATGAAGCGATACGGCTATGGGGTGTGAATATCGGTGTGGTGGACAGGATTCTGATGAACTTCCACCGCACGGCGGGGCTGTTTGGCAATATGCTCTACACCAAACTCTTTGCGCTGGTGCTGATGGGGCTTTCCTGTCTGGGTACAAAGGGTGTGAAAGAGGAGCATATCACATGGTCGAAAATAGTGGTATTCATGGGCGTCGGCTTTGTCTTTTTCTTCCTTAATTGGTGGATACTTGCCTTGCCTCTGCCCATTGAAGCCAATGCGGCTCTCTACGCCTTTACGATGACCGTCGGGTATGTGTGTCTGCTGATGGCGGGACTCTATATGAGCCGTCTGTTGAAGAACAACCTGATGGAGGATGTCTTCAATCAGGAGAACGAATCCTTTATGCAAGAAACAAGGCTCTTGGAAAACGAATACTCGGTCAATCTGCCAACCCGATTCTATTATCGCAAGAAATGGAACAGAGGATGGATAAACGTGGTGAATCCTTTCCGTGCGGTCTCCGTATTGGGAACGCCGGGCAGCGGTAAATCCTATGCCATCATCAATAATTTCATCAAGCAGCAGATTGAGAAAGGGTTTGCCATCTACTGCTACGACTTCAAGTATCCCGACCTCTCTACAATTGTTTATAATCACCTGCTGCATCACTCGGAAGGGTATAAGGTCAAGCCGAAGTTTTATGTGATCAACTTCGATGACCCGAGGCGGTCACATCGCTGTAATCCGATACACCCCGACTTTATGAGCGACATATCGGATGCCTACGAGTCGGCTTATACGATTATGCTCAACCTCAACAAGACGTGGGTGCAGAAACAGGGAGATTTCTTCGTGGAGTCACCCATCGTACTCTTCGCCGCCATCATCTGGTATCTCCGCATCTTTGAGGGTGGCAAGTATTGTACCTTTCCGCACGCTATTGAGTTTCTCTGCCGTAAGTATGAAGACATTTTCCCAATACTGACTTCTTATCCCGAATTGGAGAATTACCTTTCTCCTTTCATGGATGCTTGGCTCGGAGGGGCGGCTGACCAGTTGCAAGTGCGCCCGTAAGGGTATATGATAAATATAGCTTTGGCAAGCTATTAGGTACGTGTTCTTTGAAATAATTACCTATCACCAACCGGCTTATCCATTCAACGAAAGACGATGGGGAGTGTAGCATGTCGGTAAAGCCACAAGTGGACTAATTGTCAAGTCCTGACCGGGTGGCGAGGTGAAACGATAGATATGAGGATAAAGCCTATACTGGTTGAACGATAGTCTGAGCGGCTCGATGGTTAAGCCTTGACGGAAGACAGTTATAGACGTCAAGTCGTGATACCCAACTTCTCCTTGTAGGTTGTTTGGGCAAAGGAACTTATCACGGAGCAACTACATACATAGTAAAGGACGAAAGTCGTATCCGACAATCTATCATGCTAATAGTTATCATATATCTAAACGGGGATTGCCTAAGTGGGGGCAACCCATATGGCAACAGAGCTTCCGTAGTAGTCTGAGCAAGGGAAAGCCTTGTACATGGCGAAGGGGGGCAGCCAATATCGTTTAATGTCAAATTTTGGAAAATGTGAGAGACATGAAAAGAAATCCAGAAAAGATATTAAACAGTCTAACTGAACACAGTTCCGACTTGGCTTACAAGTTTGAACGTTTGTATCGGATACTGTTTAATGAAGAGATGTACTACATTGCCCATGAACGCATCTATGCGAAACAGGGTAATATGACAAAAGGTGTCGATGGTAAGACCATTGATGGCTTTAGTATATCCCACGTTGAACGGTTAATTGATGCGCTCAAAGATGAAACGTATCAGCCGAAGCCCTCTCAACGAGTGTATATTCCCAAGAAAAATGGGAAGATGCGTCCGTTGGGTATTCCGTCATTCATTGACAAGCTTTTGCAGGAAGTTATTCGAATGATTTTGGAAGCAATATACGAGGGCAGTTTTGAAAACTCCTCTCATGGTTTCAGACCACAGAGAAGTCCACAGACTGCACTTTGGAGCATACAAAAGACATTCAACAATACTAAATGGTTTATCGAGGGAGATATTAAAGGCTTCTTCGATAACATCGACCATGAAGTATTGACAACCATTCTTTCAGAACGCATTTCGGATATGCGTTTCCTACGTCTAATCCGAAAATTCTTGAATGCCGGGTATGTGGAAGATTGGATATTTCATAAATCGTACAGTGGAACACCTCAAGGCGGAATAATAAGCCCTATATTGGCAAATATCTACCTTGACAAGTTCGATAAATACGTTAAGGAGTACATCCAAAAATTCGATAAGGGCAAAAGGCGCAAAGAAAATCCGATTGTCAAACGTTTCGGACAACGAAAAGCCTATTTAGTAGCAAGGCTGAAAAGGTCAACGGACGAAGCAGAACGGCAGCTACTGTTGAAGCAAATTAATGAAATTGTCAAAGAACGTCTGAAATATCCCGCAAGTGACGAAATGGATGCGAATATGAAACGTCTGAAATATGTGAGATACGCAGATGATTTTCTGATTGGTATAATCGGCAGCAAAGAAGACTGTATCCACGTCAAAGAGGACATAAAACAAGTTATGGCTGAAAAATTAAAGTTGGAACTGTCTAACGAAAAAACGCTGATAACCAATGCAAGGAAACATGCCAAATTCCTTGGATATGATGTATTTGTACGCAAATCCAATGACACCCATAGGGATAAGAACGGACATCTGACAAGAAGTTTGGACCACAAGATAGTTTTGTATGTGACTACCGAAGTCATGAGAAAGAAACTCCTTAAATATGATGCGGTCAAAATTACCATACAAAAAGGCAAGGAGGTTTGGAAACCGAAAGGTCGTTCATACATGCGTTGTCTTGATGATTTGGAAATTATAAGCCAATATAACTCTGAAATCATGGGGTTCTATAACTTTACTCGATTGCAAACAACAGTCCTGTGATAGATTCATTCTATAATATAATGGAATACAGTATGTATAAGACATATGCCGCAAAATACAGTACCTCGAAAAAGAAAATCATTGCGAAGTACAAGAAAAACGGAGTGTTTGCAATACCGTACACCAATAAAAGAGGATATGAGTTTAAACGTGAGTTCTACGACAAAGGCTTTAAACGCAAGGAACTACCTAATCGATACTTAGATGACAAACTTCCAAACACGGTTGCCATAACTGGTGGCAGAAATGGTCTAATCAAGAGACTTCAAGCACATGTATGTGAGAACTGCGGTGCTACGGATAGCCTTGAGATGCACCATGTACGCAAATTGAAAGACCTTAAAGGTAAAAGTGATTGGGAAGTTAAAATGATTTCACGTAAACGTAAAACATTAGCAGTATGTTCAATATGTCATCACAAGATACACGCAGGAAAGTTAGACTGAATGAGAAGGTGGAGAGCCGTGTACGGGGAGACCTGTATGCACGGTTCGGAGGCGAGTGCTTGGAAACCTGCTACTGTCAAAGGTGGCAAGGCGCTGGGTGCTTAGCCTATGGGCAGATAGCCTCCGCCAAGATACCGCTGTCGAGAATGATAAATCCGCAGCTCTATTGGATTATGACGGGCGATGATTTTACACTGGACATCAATAATCCTAAAGAGCCGAAAATCCTTTGTGTGGGTAATAACCCGGATCGGCAGAATATCTACGGAGCAGCATTGGGATTGTACAATTCGCGCATCGTGAAGCTGATAAACAAGAAAGGGATGCTGAAAAGTTCCGTGCTGATAGATGAGCTGCCTACCATATATTTCAAGGGATTGGACAATCTGATTGCCACCGCACGTAGCAATAAAGTGGCGGTATGCTTGGGCTTTCAGGATTTCTCGCAATTGAAGCGCGATTATGGAGACAGGAAGCGGCTGTGGTGATGAATACCGTCGGAAACATTTTCTCCGGTCAGGTGGTCGGCGAGACGGCAAAAACCTTATCGGAACGTTTCGGGAAAGTGCTTCAAAAACGGCAAAGTATGAGTATTACCCGAAGCGACAAGACGACCTCCATCTCCACGCAAATGGACAGCCTGATTCCGCAGAGCAAGATTTCCACGCTCACGCAGGGAATGTTTGTGGGAGCGGTTGCCGACAACTTCTCCGAACGTATCGAGCAGAAGATATTCCACTGTGAGATTGTGGTGGACAATGCGAAAGTGGCAAAGGAAACAGCCGCTTACCGACCGATACCCGTTCTGACGGACTTCACGAATGAAAACGGAGAGGATATGATGGAACAGGAAATCAAGGCGAATTATGACCGTGTAAAGACGGAGGTGCGGGACATCGTGGAACGGGAGTTGCAACGGATTGCTGATGACCCGGAACTTTCCAAGCTACTCAGTAGCAAAAAATCATAAGAAATGGGTAGACCTTTTATTTGATTAAGAGAGTGGGAAATCGTATTTTTGAACACGATAATTGATGATACGATGAATTGTTTTAATCATACCCAAGAACCGGCGGTAGCCCAGTGTTCCGATTGCGGGAAAGGGCTGTGTCCTGAATGTGCAGCAAGGTATCAGCCGATACTTTGCTCTCCTTGTTATAAGAAAAGAAAGGACAGAGCCATCTGGGATAATCTCTACTACCTTATCCTATACACCGCATTCTTTGTCATAGGTTATAAACTCGACTTTATGACCACCAAACGGATGCCTGACATGCAGTGGATGTCCGGATATGTTCTGATGGCTTTCTGGGCAGGGTATGTGTTCATCAACAAGGTGCTGCCGTGGAAGATGACAGCAGGGACGACAGGGCAATGGAATTTCTACTATGTATTCAAATTCCTGCTTTATCTCGTAGGCGGTTTCTTTGTCGCTCCTTTCGTTGTCCTTTGGACGGTATATAAGTTCATAAGAGCACTTCGCCAATAGAAGATTCTCCAACCCTTAGTTAGAGAAGTTGCTAACTCTTTTTTGAAGAGGCTTGAAGAACTTGTGCAACTAATAGCGGCTTTGTATATGCAACATGTGTCAAACTGTTAAATATATATATATAAAGTATTTTAATATGTCGCACAACGCACTGCGGTTTCTTGGAAGGATTATAAACTTTTCGTATATTTGGTAGTTGCCAGTATAAAAAAACTTAAAAACACAATAATCCATGCAAAGGAATACTATAATCTTTATCATTAATATATGATAACTATAAATCTCATGGAGCTATTAGAACGGTGTAAGAAAGGAGACAAAGAAGCATTAGGACTACTTTATACAACCTATTCAAAGCGGATGATGTGCGTCATCTGCCACTATATTCCTGATTTGAACGCTGCACGAGATATACTGCATGACGGCTTCCTTATCATTTTCAGTCGTATCAACCAACTCCGGGATGCAGAAAAGCTGGAGTATTGGATGGGGACGATAATGAAAAATCTAGCATTGCAATATCTTAAAGAACAGGATTTTATCCAACTGCTTACAGGCGATTATGATGCGCTTGACATACCAGAGTTTGAAGAATCTATCACCATAGAGGAATTGGAGATAATGATAAACCGTCTTCCTATGGGGTATCGAAAGGTGTTCAAACTTGCTGTGCTGGAGAACAAGTCCCATAAAGAAATAGCAAACCTGCTTGGAATTTCAGAACAGACATCCGGCTCTCAATTATTTCATGCACGGGTTATGCTTCGCAAATGATTGTGAAGTATAAAATTGAAAAGAGTATGGCCGTATTAGCCATTATTATAGCTATTGGGATTTTTCTGCGTAATCAGAATATTCATAAAACTCAGCAGACTACAACAGTCAATGAGTCAACGCAACTAAGAACAGGAAAAAATAAAGATATAGAGAACAAGGTAGAACAAAATGAGGAATCAATAAGGCAGATTGCCCCGCAAAGCAGTATAAGTTCCGCACTATTTCGGAAATCTGTGTAGAAAAGGAAGATTCTCTTAACCTCTCTATTAAAACAGAAAATCTGATTGCAGAAACAAAAACAGATAATGGAGCGAACGCAGATACAGCTAAGCATGATATTCGTCCTAATCCAAACAAGATGGAATCTTTTGCCCACGCATATCATTCCAATGACTTATCTATAACGAAAAGAAGTTGTCGTAACTTCTGCTTGTCTGTTGGAGGATCTGTAATAGGCGCACTTAATACCGAAAATTCATATTTGAAACCAAGTGATAATCCTATTTGGGCAGGGTCGAATGACAAGGTTATAGAGGAATCTGAACACGATCTGCCAATTACATTTGCTTTGAATATTTCTAAAACGCTCTCTAACCATTGGAGTATCGAAAGTGGGCTACAATACACTTTACTGCGGACGAAACGAACCCAGACCACTATAAGCGATGAACTCTCGGTATCTGTAAACCGCCAAAATATAAGGCACATTATTTAGGAGTTCCTCTGAAACTTCGTTTTAAGATTTTGTCTTTTGACAAATTCTCACTTTCTTCCGGCATTGGAGGAATGGTGGAGTTCCCACTAAGAGGCAAGGTGAATGAAGGAATAGATGACGGTGAAATGCAAGAACATAATTACGCATTGCCCACGCAATGGTCTGTATATGGAGGAGTGGGGATTGAATATCATTTCACGCCGAACATTGGTATCTATGCAGAGCCGTCTATAAACTATTATTTTAAGTCAAGAAGCAGCTATCCTACAATCAGGCAGGACAAGCCTTTTGAGTTCTCGCTTCCTGTCGGCTTGCGTTTTACGTGGTAATTGTTAAAATGGCAGATGATTCTAATTTTTTTTTGTGATTTCATGCAATGATTGAGGCTTGTACTACTCTTAATAGTAGAACATATTAAAAAATAGTTATTATGAGAAATTTAATCAAATTTAGTTGCCTCCTCTTTTCGATGGCATTATTGTCTTCGTGCAGTAATTCTGAAGAACCAGATTATCCGGCTGTTGCATCATCTATATCTAATAGTATATTGATTGATATATTGGATTCAGAAGGCAATAGCCTTATAGATAATGATGCTATCATGAATGGATTGTCTTTTATTGGAAGGGACGGCTATAAAATACCTTTTCATGCCGTTGAAATAGGAGATGAGAAAATAATAAGGACTGTTTTCCCTCTTCCTATGGAATCTTCGATGAGCTATTCTGATGACAGGAAAAATGGATATGGAGAATCGAATCTTACTATAAAAGCTAATGATTTTAAGTATATATTCAAAGGCTTCTTTCATTACACTTGCTCACATCCTGATATAGAGATGTTTGGAGGTAATGGAATAAAACTTATTGAGATTCATTCCAATGCCCCCGATGTCTCTATCAGTGAGGATGCAAATTTTCTAAAGATTACTATCAAAATTGCATCTGATTAAACTTAGGGTAGCTTGGTCAGATACATCAATATAGAAAACCAAACATCTTGTCAAAATAAAAATACCCTTTTTTAGGTATTGCAGAAATTTTAAAACAAAAGTATCTTTATAGCAAAAAATGATGAAACTAAAATTTATTTACGCCACATTGGCTTTGTTATTATTGTTTTCCTGTTCTGTGGAAGACAATTTAGAATCTTTAATGCAAGATAATAATGAAATTGTAACGTACAAAGTTACCCAAGAAGAAGCGCAGAGCATAGTTCAAGGATTCGTTGACGAAATGTCTTTTATTTCATCAACAAGAAGTGCTAATGAGATGTCTCATAAAGAAATATCAAGCGTATATGCACTTCGAAAGAATCTAATTCAAACACGTTCTGGAGCGGATAGCAATGATTTTCCTATTGATTTAGACACATTGATGTATGTTGTCAATTTTTCTAATGACAATGGTTTCGTATTGGTCGCAGCAGATAAACGGACAGAGCCTATTTTTGCTATTATCGATGAAGGTAATTTTAATTTTGAATTATTGAGCGAAGAGGATAATGATATGTTTTTGACCTTTTTGGATTATGCAATCTCCACTGAATTAGATGATATTGAGAATTTCAGCGGCAACATATCTCAAACGAGAGCTACATCCAACGGATGGACAATCAACACAAAATATGCTCCGATATTAAAAACAAAATGGTCACAAGGTGGGGAAAATAATCCGAATTCCTATGGAAAATATTGCCCCAATAAGACCACGGGATGCACAGTTATAGCTACAGCACAGATTCTGTCTCATTTTCAAACGATTTCACATGTCAATTGGTCATACAACGGTGTTGGTGCAAGTTCAGATTTGCATTGGAGTCAAATTATTTCTGATTGTGAAAATAATAATGGCGTTTTGAGTTCGACATATACACCGCAATCATTAAATGAAGTGGCGCATTTGTGTAGGTATCTTGGTATAGCATTTGGAGCGAAATATAATAGCGATGGTTCAACCAGCGTAGGGGAAGATAAGCCAATAGATTGGTTTAATAAATGGGGTGGTTTAAAAGCCTCTAAATTGAAAGAGTATAACGAAAGTCAGATAATTACATCAATTAAGAACGGAAATCCTGTATACGGAAGAGGTAATTCTGGAAGAAAAAAGTTTTTGGGTATTACAGTAAAATATAAAGGTGGACACGCTTGGGTTTATGATGGATATATTTCTGCTACTAAAAACGGAAAGCAACAAAACCTTATTCATTGCAATTGGGGATGGGGCTCATCTAAATTCTATAATGGATATTATTTGAGTAAAGTCTTTGATACAAATAGCGGTCCGGAAATATACGATAATGAGGTCACTCGTAGTGGGCAGTCAGGTTACTACAAATATAATCTTGAATATTCTATTATATCGCGATGAAAAATATTTTAGCATTTCTGATTGTAGGATTAGGCTTCCTTTGTTCCTGTGAAAGCAGGGATGGAGATTGGGATTCTATGGTTTGGGAGAGTAATGATGTAAGCAATATAAATAAGAACAAAAATATAGAAGTCCCACAAGCAGGCAACACTTATGTATTCACATGCAAAAATTATAAGAATTTTTGGGTATATGCAATCCAAGAAAATGGGAAACAAATTGGAGATACCCAACTATCTATAGATTGCAAAAAATATGAAGATAACAATATATCTATCAGTATTGAGAAAAATAAAATGAATGTAACTTTTTTCCCTAATGAAGAATATCAAATCCGAAACATTTCAATAGGAATAACCGCTGGGGATATTTTTTTAATTCTTTCTTTTTTTAAACAAAAGAGAAAGGATAATTAATATACTCAATTGAGACAATAAAAGTTATTCCATTTTTCGTGTAAGAACAAACTGGTAAATATTTAGTCTAGTGTAAAACTTAAAAAACTTCAAAAAATGTTTCTCAATACCGGAAACAGATGTTGCGAATATATTTTCAAAAGTCTAAGTTTCTTAATCGAAAGTAGGAAAGTTCCTTTGATTGTTCTGTTTCATTGTGCTTGGAAATGAAATGTACAAGATTTGTATTTGCTTTGTGCTGCTTTCTGGCGTGCTATGGACTCGCAATAACTCCCAAAGGCCAAAGGCTTCCATTGAAATTCCGTTAGATAGCAAATCGTAGTGTCTCTGGAGGGATGTTCCTGTTATTCTTGCAGGTTATACCCGCAAAGAGATATATCAGTTGTTTGACAAACAACCGAATATGAATTTACATTGATGATAGGTCAGAAACTCCTCCTTGATAGTGTAAACAGAGCCGTGACACAGTTCAGTTTACACTACCACTCTTTCTTTATGCCTCCATTTTATCTACTTGTTGTTTGTTTTGATATGCTTCTTAATCTTCTTTATAGCCCAGTCGTAATGGCTTGCCGTTGTTGAA
The DNA here is from genome assembly GCA_022009975.1 of Phocaeicola vulgatus. Taxonomy (GTDB): domain Bacteria; phylum Bacteroidota; class Bacteroidia; order Bacteroidales; family Tannerellaceae; genus Parabacteroides. The sequence goes on from CP091733.1 coordinate 2,545,513, forward strand.
ACACAGTAAGTGCCAAGCGTAGAAGAGCCTGTCCAACCGAACGAATTCTTGGCAAAGAGTTCTTCATTGGAAAATTGCTCTATCAGTGTCATTACCTCTTTATGACTCTCTTTTAAGATTGTCTTTGCTTCTGTCAGTGGTGTGCTTTGATGCTTCTTCCAAAATTCCAAGTTCATTGCTGGATAGGTTTTCCAATTGTATGGTGTAGGTAGAAACGTTTGGTACTCACCGTTAAGATTGGCTTTTATCCAACTCAGTAGCAGTTGATGCCATTCGTACAGATGTACAAGCACATCTCGCAGGTTTTTGTCTCTGCTCCAGTGTGTTTCTTTACCGACCGTTGCCATTTCTTCAGCAAAGGCTGCTTCCTGCTGACTTTTAGTCATACAGTCTATAAGCTTCCACATCTTGTTGAATTGTTCGTTGGCGGATGATGTCAAATCCGCTTTTGTCGTTGCACGTGCCATAATTATTTTCTACTTAGTGTTGTTATATTATTTTCTGAAACTACCATTGCTTGCTGGTTATTGAGATTTCATTGGAAGATAGTTATATTTTTTGCATAATCTGCAATGTGACATATTCGAATATATATGCATTAAAATGCGGAACAGGATAGAAATCTACTATATCAAAACCAGCAAAATTATAAAAATCAGGTGTTAGCAAGCGGATGTCTTCCTTTTTCTTGGCATATTCGATACTAAGTGCAGCAATCATTGCACCAGCTGACTTACCAATAAAAAGATTTCCTTTTCCAACATCCTCTGCTGTCAACTATCAGTTCTGTTCGTCTTAGTCCATAGGTGAAGAAGAAAGAATTGCCCCTCTCCGATATATAGATGCGGTCGCTATCTTTAATTATTTGTGGAATCGACTTCTCATCGCATAAAGCCCCCAATTCTTTGACCACAAGCCCAAGATATTTAAGTGCTGTTTTTCCATCCACTACATAATATGTATGTTCCTCATTAATACTTGCGGTTGGAATAAATGCCACAATCTTCCTTTGCAATTGAACAACAAATTTGGACAACAATTGAGCTGCATCTGCGAGAGACGAACATAAAAAAATATATTTTTATCATTATATTGAATTTTTGTATTTTTGTAATAATATTATCTCCATCTTTACTCAAGCAAGAGGTGCTGACTTTCAGCAAATGTTTTTGATATAATGCAAAATAAATGAATTTATTTTAAAACATCTAAGATTTTTCTCCTAAATCTTAGATGTTTTTGATTGGTTCTTTATGAGCTTTTCCATATATCGTATTTAGTTACTCATATGCAACTTAACTTTAAGAATCTCCCATGGTACGAACAAAGAGAGTTCCTTGGCGTTCTCGGAACGGATGGGAAGTGCGGGTTTGAACTTTTCCGCTTACTGTTTAACCTCCTTTCTGACAGACTTCATTAATGAAAACATAAATCTTATGAGCCGGCAACCAAGAGGAACTACGACGGGGTAAAGATAGAGGTTATTATCAGGGAATGAGGCAAATAGAAGAGACCTCATACCCAGAGTATTTCTCATTTTATTTACCGCTTCTTGAATTTTCCGCTCTTAAGGTCGCTCTCCCTCATTCGCTTGTTAAGCTTTTCTCTAAGTTCATCAAGAAAATAAGTACGGCTGTCGTCCTTGCGACGTTTCATATTCATATAGACATTGTAGCAGTTCTTGATTTCTACTCCGAAAATTTCGGAAAGAGCATCTGCTAATTCTTCCACGCCGATTTCTCCATTGTTGATGCAGTCGCAAGTATCAAGAGCATAGAGCAACTCCACCAAGTCCACCATCTTGCCAGTCCAATGGAATGGGATTGTTCGCTTAGGTTTTCTGGACTGCTTCCAATCATGCACATATTTCTTCTCTGCAGAAACAATTCGGTATCTATTACGCATAATAATTCTGCTATGTTTTTTTTCAAATTCTTTTGTCTTGTGACTTTCTTCAGATAGTGAACATAGATGAAAGCGGGTATAGTTAAGAACTCTGTAAACCGTTTCAGGATTTTCTTCTGAATTAGAGAATTTGATAATTTCATCAATGAACACATCTATCAATAAGGAACCTTTTTCTGCCTCATATTGCATTGAAGCAAAATTCTTAAAGCTAATGGTTTGAATAAGTCTTCTCATATTCGTTCTTTTTAAAATTTAACATAATTCACCTATCTATTATCCATTCTTTTGCACGATTATAGGTTTTCCACATATGGGCATACGCTCCATGAAGAGCAAGTAGTTCCTCATGCGTTCCCTTTTCTGTTATCATGCCTTTATCCAAATACAGGATATGGTCAGCATTTGTTATCGTACCTAAGCGGTGGGCAATGACCAGGACAGTCTTTCCCTTGATGAGGTGTGAAAATGCCTCCAATATCTTTCCCTCGTTTTCAGGGTCGGCAAATGCAGTTGCCTCATCCAGTAGGATGACGGGCGCATCTTTCAGTATAGCACGAGCCAGTGCGAGGCGCTGCATCTCACCGCCGGAAAGATATGTGCCGCCTTCTCCCACCAAAGTTTGGTAGCCATCAGGCAGAGCCTCGATAAATTCATGGCATTGGGCTGCGCATGCGGCTCTTTTTACATCCTCGAAGGTGGCAGTCTTGTTTCCCATACGGATATTTTCTTCAATAGTGTCAAAAAAGAGCATGTTGTCCTGAAAAACCAAAGCTATGTTATCCATTAAGACCGAAGTCGGAATCTCCTTTATAGGCACATTCCCTATCAAAATCTCTCCGTCTTGGATATCCCAAAATCGAGCGGCAAGCATGGCAATGGTACTTTTCCCTGCTCCGGAAGGACCAACCAAAGCCGTTATAGTACCGGGATTGGCGGTAAAAGAGACCTCTTTGAGTATCGTGGTAGTATTGTAGGCAAATGAGACATTCCGAAACTCAACATGAGCATCTTCAGGGTATCGGGACAAGGCTGGCTCGTCTATTTCGTCCATATAGAGAATATCGTCTATTTCTGTATGCCCATATTGTTTTGATTCAGGAAGCTGCCTATCCACAAGAGTTTCAGCACGGGGAAGAAAATAGCTGTTCCAAACAGCAGGAACATCAATACTACGGGAATGAATGCAGCATACGAATCACTCTTTTCGAGTAGCCATACCGCAACGGGAATAATAAAGAGAAGAGCAGATGAGAGTATGGTTAGAAAACCCATATAGGTAGGTCGATACTGAAAATTCACTCCGCAGGCAAATTTGCGGTATTCCTTGATATCTTCATTCAGTTTACGGTAGGCATCAGTCGATTCGGTAAAGGTTTTCACGATTTGAATGCCACGTATGTATTCCACGATGCCGGCATTCATTCTGCCCATTTTCTCCACATACCTTTCGGAAACCTCGCGGATGGTTTTACCGACATACATCCGTCCCATCACAAGGAATGCCATCGCAAAAATCGCCAATACGACCAGAGCCAACCTCCAGTCCACTGTAAACATGTACCCCACAAGAATTAGCGGGAACAGTATGGCTGTTACAATGTCGGGAATATGGTGGGCGATAAACAATTCAATACGCTCGACATCATCGCTCATTATTTTCTTCAGTTCTCCGGAAGCCCGACGATTAAAGAACCCCAAAGGCAAGTGTACCATCTTTTGTGCCAACTGCATCCGTATTTCGTACAGAATGTTGAAAGCGGCAATGTGCGAAAGCATAAGAGATACAAAGGTCAGTACCCCGAATGCAAAGAAAGCCCCCAGGGCTATATAACCCCATTGCCAGATGTAGGCCTTGTCAATCAATGAGGGATCAAGGGCATGTTTTGCCAGCTCGATAAGAATATTATACACGGCTATGATTGGCACGAATTGTACAATAGCGGTGATGACAGCCAATGACATCGCTCCGATGAGTAGCCAACGTTTGGTCCCGGCTATTTCGATTAACCTTCCCAATCCGGTTTTACGTCTATTTATATCCATTGTCTTGTAGTTTACTCGGTTGTTAGAATTTCCATCTTTTTACTCGTTGTTGTTCTTGCCAAAGATTGCGATACAAACCTCCTTCTTCGAGAAGAGTCTGATGTTTGCCTTGCTGTACTACTCGTCCCTGATTTATCACCACGATATTATCGGCATTGACCAGCGTGCCCAGACGATGTGCAATGATAACTACCGTCTTTTCTTTCACAAGGTCATTGATGGCATCTTGTATGTGTACTTCATTCTCTGGGTCGAGCGAGGCTGTCGCCTCGTCAAGCAACACTATAGGTGCATCTTTCAAAATGGCACGGGCAATAGATATTCGCTGTTTCTCACCGCCGGAAAGTGTGCTTCCTCCTTCGCCCACCAAGGTGTCATAGCCATCGGGCATGGCAGTGATGAATTCGTGACATTGCGCCTTGCGTGCTGCTGCTTCTATTTCTTCTTGAGTTGCCGTCTCACGACCTACGCGAATGTTATTATAGATAGTGTCATTGAAAAGATACACGTCCTGAAAGACAATGGAAATTTGCTGCATCAGCGTATGTAAGGTATAGTCCCTGACGTTTCGCCCACCAAGCAGGATTTCCCCTTTGTTTACATCCCAGAAGCGGGCTATGAGACGAGTCAGCGTTGTCTTTCCCGACCCCGATGGTCCAACGAGAGCAGTCAATCTTTTTCCGGAATGACAAGCGATACATCTCGAAGCACGGGAATATCCTCGTCATAGCTGAAATCCACGTTCCGGAACTCTATTTCTGAACCCGTGACCTCTTCTATCGTTCCCTCCGGAAGCACAGGCGTATTACAAAGGGCATCTATGCGTTCCGCACTCAACTTCATGTAATTGATAAGAGCGATAAAGGTCATGGCGTTGATGAGCGGGGCATAGATAGCCGAGCCTGCCAACAAAAACATGATGTATACAGGTATAGAAACCTGGGCATCCAACAGCATCGAGAAGCCAAGCAGCATAATAAGTACCAACCCTCCGTTCAGCAGAGTGGAAGCTAAAGTGATGGTAGGAGCAGGAGCGGCTTCCAAGTAGATACTCTCGCGTTTAAGTTCACGGAAAGCGTGTTCCAAACGTTCAAACTTATTGCCATTCAAATTGAACGCCCTAATCAAGCGGATACCCTGTATATATTCTATCATGCGCGAGGAGGCATTCCTTTTTATCTTCTGATGTTTCTTTCCCAATATTGCCACAAAGCGATTGGTGAGTAGCATCATGGGATATGCCAATGGAATGACGGAAGCTGCCGCCATAGCCAATTGCCAATTGCAGAACGAGAGCGACACCAAAGCCACAATAGGCATTGCCAATCCTCCGAAGAACTGTCCTATGAGATGTGTGGTGAGCATCTCCACGTTGTTGTAATCACTAACGATGTATGCCCCGATGTCTCCTGGATCACGACTATTAAAGAAACCCATTGGCAGTCGTCGCAAATGGTCAATCACAACCAAACGACCGTCGCAACATATCTCGTAGCCGTCACGATAGGCAACAAGGTAGGCTTTTTTTCCGATGAACCAAAGACAGATGAGGGAGATTAGAAGCACTGCCCATGCCCAAGCGATGTTCATAAGATTTATTGATGTTCCGGGATGCTGGAGAGGCTTGAATATCTCCCATACGACAAGCAGCATTGCCCCGTAAGGTGCGCCACGGAAGAAATATTCCGCTACGGTCCACCATATCAACGGACGCAGGCGACGAGGCTGCCCCATTGTGGCGGAATTGAGTATTTTAGAAAGATTGTTCATAAGATTGCTATTTGAGTAAGAAGTATCTGGGAGTTCTCGCTTTGTACCACGCATAGTCTTCCCCATAGGTGGTCATGCAGTATTGCTCTTCACCCAAGATAACGCCATGCGTGACGAGTATCAAAAGGATAGTGGCAAGTAGCAACAACAACGAAGCCGCGGCAATACATATCACCAATGCTCCCACTTCATAGAAGAAGTACATCGGGTTGCGCGACAGGCGGTAAACGCCTCGTATGACTATTTCTCCTTTAGGCGTAGAGGCATAAGCGTGAAAGGCAGCCATGAATCCGACAAGCGCAAAGGCGAACAAGAGACTTCCTGCCATAAACAGCGGTGTGCCAATCTGAAGTGGAACAAAAAGCGAGATTAACAATACTACTAATTGAATAATATAGCTCAAAGTCGCGTATCGCTTGTCCTTAGCGGTATGCCACGAGGTATCTACGGCACGTTTCCTCCTTCTTTGTAAAGAAGCATATACAAAAACTGTATCAACACCAACGCGAACGAGGGAATCCATGCATTGAGCCAGCCAAGTTGGAGTTGGACCAAATCGCTTATAGCCATATAAAAATAACTTTATAAAGAACAAAAAATATTTGGACTATGATCTTCAAGTGCACAAAAGCTCAACATAGGAGGGCAAAGAGAGAGAGAGAAGAGAATCCTACAATCATCTTTGCCCTCTTGGTTACAAGCTATGGCTTATTTGCCGAACCATTCTATTGCCATTGGGTTTCCTACAGTAGTTATCATAGGGGTTGGATTGACTACTGAAGTCTGAGGGTTGAGATAATATATGCCCTTGGTGGTCGCTGAAGCATTGCAGATAGCCAAACCGTCTTTATACTTAGAGACCAATACACCATAGCCGTTGGACAATTCCAGCCCTTTTATTTTCGTCATCTTCCGATTGTATAGGTCAAAGACTACGGCTCTGCTCGATATAGAGGAATGTCCTGTTTCTCCGGGTCTGTAATAACCTGGAATATCAACATATCCGTAGGCTTTACCATTGGCCACATAACAAATGGAAGCAGCCCAACCTGCTGTTTTCTCTTCTCCTTCGATAGTTGCACCGGTTATCGTCCAATGGTACGTGGGATCAAAATCCGTATCACCCTTTTTTATTCGCAGTATGCCTGCCTTATGGCCTGCTACCATTCCGAAATTACCGATGCAGGAAATGTATATATCCCCTTTTTCATCCATGAATAAAGACTTCGGATCGATAGGACGTGTAGCTTGAGAGAAACCGCTGGCTTTCTCCGAAATCATCTTGACCAGCTTGTCCCTCCTTGTGTCAATAACGGCAACATCTGCTTGTTTGTAATTTTCCGGGCTTGTCCAACCACCCACCATCTGACTTAGACCTGCAAACACGTAGCCGTCACGTTCTATCATGATTCCTATGTCGGGATTATTGTCTTGTATGCCTAAAGATGTCAGGTCTATCTCTCCCGTCTTCTGCATGGTTTCAGGATTAAAAATGTAAATCTTTCCCAATCCTGCAAGCGACAGATACGCCTTTGTAGGAGACAGCTTGACGAGACTATTGGCACTGTTATTGGCAGGCAATGGCATACTGCCCATTTTCTGCAAACCACCGTTTACGCGGCGATACCTGACCAGTTCATTCTTGTCCATTGTCATGTGATAGCTCGGGAATACATAGACCTCATTACCTATCACCACAGGGTAAGAACTTCCAAAGGGAACATTTATGCCATTCTTATTGTCTACAGCCATCGTCGCGCCTAACTTGGGCTCGTCAATAAGTTGCATATAGACTGTTCCATCCATACCCGTAGCATTGGGTAAGGCTGTTAGTAGTAGTACATTTCCCGAACCTCCTGCAATGGGGATCTCTGGATCGTTCTTGTCACATGAGTTAAACACAGTGCTGCAAACATGGCAGCAGCGAAAATCATTTTCTTTTTCATTGCTTTTTGTTTAATTGATTATTAGATGAATTATTACTTGAATACATATCTGAATCTGACGGTAAAACTACGCCCGGGTAAAGGACGGTTGAACTCACTGATTATTTGCGTATCTGTCAGATTGCTTATATTTCCCATAATGAAATAGCGCCCATTACCAAAACTCTGCTCAAAGCCCATACTGCATGAGATGGTTCGCGGTATGCGATGCTGTTGGAATTGGCTTTGCTCGAAATCATAAAGATATTCCTCCACGAATGAAGCATCGCTAAATATGCGCGTGTTCATACCTTTGCCCCCGAATAGATTCTCTTTGTGGAATTCCACTCCGGCATTTGCCATCAGATAAGGTATATTGGGCATGCGACTGCCCTTTGTCGGATTGGCAACAGTGGTGTTTTGCTCATACTTACGCGTGTCTCGCAGGTCTTGGTAGGTTGCATTTACGTAACCATAGAGCCAGCGTGTAACATCTGCTTTCACCTCTGCTTCCACACCAAAAGTCCTCATTTCTCCAAAATTTTGATACTGCGATTGCAGGAAGCCTCCTGTAAAACGAATCATATTCTGTAGATACATGTAGAACCCGTTTACTTCTATCTGCAAGTTGCAGGGAGACTTTCCTGTCAGGTCGAACAGCATTCCCACGTTTACGCTTGTGTTACGCTCCGGAATCAAATTGCCTGCAGGGGCAATGATATAACCATCTCCCAGCAGTTCTTCTTCCGACGGAAGCCTTACATCATACGCGAGAGAGGCTTTTGCCATCAGGTTGGGAGTAATACGGTAACGAAGCGCATTGCTAATACCGAAATCATTCTTGTGGGTATTTATATCTTCCGCTGAATTTGTCAGAATACTAGCCATCCGCGTTTTCATTGAATAGTAGTAATACTTGATATTGACAGAATTGAGGAATTTATCGTCAGAAGAGCGATAGTCGTAGTTCACCCCAGCCACCCAACTGAGCATATTGCTTGGGAATTCCGTACGGTAGCCTATTACCTTGTCTTTCATTGCATCTTTGGGGTTGGCATGGGCATATTTCGACAAAGAATTGAAGTTGACCGAATGATTATCATTGACAAGATAGTTGAGATTCAATTTATGCTGCAATAGATGCTTGTTATTCACCAACAATGATGCCCATTTCCCGATTTCTCCACCGAATTTCGAAACCGCAGGATAATGCGTACCGTCCCAATGTGTGCGATGAGAAGCGGTATCAGTAAAATGATAGCTGGTATAAACATACCCCAGTTGCCAATCGAAGTCCAGTCCTTCCAAGAGAAAGTTCTCCTTCTCCATCTTGTTGGCGATAATAAAGCATCGGAATGGCTGTGGGCATACTGAATGTTAGACTCTATTCCCTGTACATCCTTGTAGGTATGTATGAAGACTGGTTCAAATTCCACCAAGTCAAACCACCATTTCCGTGCCTTAAAACTGCCGCCGACAACTGCCTTCTTGAACTTGTCGTGATCTCGGGTTATCGTAAGTCCCTCTTGAAAGGGGGATTTCATCTTGTAGTTATTATCGGAATAGTTATAAAAACCTCCCACCCCGAACTCTATACCTTTTGGTGCAATGTTCATTTTGCTCACCACGGATGCTTTGTGAGTGTTGAAACTACCGTAAGAATAGTTCACGTCCAAATACTTGGGCGGATACTCCTTGATGACAATATTTACCGCTCCACCCACGGCGGAACCCCCGAATTTGGCAGGAACAATTCCTTTGTATATCTCAATGCGATCGATCATTTCCACCGGAATATCATTGATGTCGATAAAATCGGAATTGTCATTCATCGGCTGTCCGTCAATGAAAAGCCCAATGCGTTTTCCTTCCAACCCTCGTACGGAAACACGAGAAGTACTGCCCACTCCTCCCATTGTCCGCACGGTGATACCGGCCGTTTTTGCTAAAACATCCTGCACATTATTGACAGTCCCTTGTATCTGACTCATGCTGATTACAGATATAGGCATTGCCTGCTCACGTATTTTACGGGCTTCGCTTTTGCCCATCACCACCACCTCGTCCAACGATTTGGAATCGGCTTTCAGACGGATGATGATTTTACTGCCTCTCTCGTTACCCACTGTGACTTTACGGGTTTGGGTGCGATACCCCATAAAACTCACGGTAAGCGTATAGGTGCCTGTGGGAATATCAGAAAAAGAGAAATCCCCATGCTCATTTGTCGCGATGCCCTTTTTCAGCTCCTCGATAAAGATAGTTGTTCCGGGCAGTGGCTCTTCGCCTGAGTCGTCGATAACCACGCCCGTAATCCGTCCGCCCCCTGTTTGGGCAGAGACACTGATGCTCATGAGCATCAGTGATAAGAAAAGATAGAGTACTTTCTGCTTCATTGTCTTATTACTTTTGTTACTAAAAATATATTTTGCCTTTGTTCATGTTTCAGAATTGTTATCGTATCTACCGAAAAATCCCCATTGTCCTTAAACCAATCATAGTCTACGGAGGGTTGGGTTGAATACATTCGTTCCGTGCATAAGAGGAGGTAAAGCGACTGAATCATCCCGTATGGTTGAGATCGAAACAGGTGGGGTTGGATTATTGCTATGTGCTGTCCAACATTTTTCTCCACATAGAGCCAAAGGAGTTATTGATGACGAGATTAAGCGATTTAGTCTTCGCATTGCGGAATTCTTTCCAAAGAAGTCAGCATACGAAAGTCTCTCTATCATCTCGTTGGTAAGTTCACGGATAAGTTCCTAATTCTCTCTCGTGAACGAATAGCCGCACAGGGTCAACACCGCAGAGTAATTGTCGTTATCGAATATCCCCTTGAACTCTTCGTTCTTAACAAGCATCAGGTCTTCTTCGATGAAGTCGTCTTTCCACAAAATATAAACATTGAAGTATCTTAACCAGGAAAAGCCCACACAGGGGAAGAGGATAAGTAAACTTGGAGCCAACCATTGTTTTTGCATCCTCCATCTGCATTGGAGAGTAAACCCTTCGTTCATTCTTTCTATTTTCATATTATCTGTTATTTATCAGTTGTTTAATTTGTTGAGGAGACAAAAGGGAATCTGCCCCTGACAATCACCTCGTGATTGCAAGCTCAAAAAAAAGAACAAAAGTCCGTTTTGTTCAAAAATAGAGCGGGCTGCCTTGAAAGGGCAGCCCGCTCTATGGTGTATATTGTTGAAACTGGATGTTTCATACATCCGCCAATTAAGGAAAATCCTATACCTCCACTGCTTGTGAATGTTTTCTATCGTTGCTTTCATATTTGTTATAACTTGCTCTTTATCCAAATTTTTTTCGGAATCAAAGGATATAATACCTCCTTCTGTTGTTCTTCCCTCATCATCCACTTTCATAAGCTTTTTCCATCCTCCTGTACTATAGTGGACAAATTCTCTGATAAAACGCTCTATTTCCTCATGCGAAAGTTCTTCGTGTAACGCCACTTCCCTCATCATGTTAATCCACCAAGAGGATGTGAAATGGATGAAAAAAAGAGAAATGTTGGTATGCAAATCAGGATAGAGTATTTTCATTCTCTCCATGTACTTCTCTCCAATTGCAGTACTTTTATCAATCCAGCGTTCACTATAATCTTCAAATCGAGACCCTTGTGTATTGAGAAACAAGAGTTTCAACTCTTTACGGTAACAAGTTATAATATCCATTACCTCCAAACATACTTACGATGATACTCTTCGGATACAAAAACCTCAAGAGAAAGATTTTCGTTGCGGTTATGATTATCTAACAAGCTGTTCATCTTCTTTAAAAGAGGAGACAAAACAACTGCCAATAAGTCATTCTTGCTTGGGTAATAATTGTATATGTTACTCAAACCGATACCCGACAGACTGGAAATTTCACGCATTGACACAGCCTTGAACCCTTTTCGAAGAAAGGCATCGCAAGCTGTTTCCTGCAATTGTTTACGTATATACTCCTTTGTCGTTTGCATATATCTAAGCACTGTTTTATATTTCGTTTGCAAAGTTCGCAATATCTCTTTACATAATCAATCCCTAAAAATGGTGATTTTTATACAGGCAAATCATTATTTCTAATATCTGTTTTTCTATTGTCATTCTATCAATAAGCCGTTTCTATCCATATCGAAGCCACAAGTACGCAGTTATCTCAAACCTCTAACATACACTGTTTCTTTGGTTTACCTTTGTCCGTGCACCGCTGTTGGTGCCATTAAATACATTGTAATATGGACGAAAAAATCAAAGACCAGGAAGTCCTTTTGGTCAAGGAACAGAAGACCGAGAGCCTCCGAGCCGTAGCCGGAGCAGATGAAAAAGACGGACTGAAAACCGTTCCGCCCACCGCCGAGCATGAACAGAGTTTTCTGAAGTTCGACAAGCACAGCAATGCATTGGAGAATTTCCTCTCCAACTTCATGCGGCAGTTCAAGAACCCCACACAATTCCACTTCTTTAAAGTCCCCTTCGAGGGTGTTGTTGCCAGTGCACGGGTTCTCTCCGAGATGCTCAAAGCACCGGATGTCCCCTCCAATAAGGAGATGCTGGACTCCGCCCGTGTCAATCCTTCGGATTATGCAGGAGGGCAGAAACAGTCCTTCCAAGGCATTGACCCCGACAGGGTAAAGTGGGAGCAGTTCGAACAGATGGGCGTAAGCCGTGAGAGCCTCGAAAAGGGCAAGCATCTTGATGACTTGCTTCAATACCGCAAGACTCCGCTTATTCCCATCTCTATCAAAATCGGAGAAATTTCCCTCTATACCGATGCCCGTCTTTCCCTGAAAGCCTCCGGAGACGGAACATTCATTCCCGTTGTCCATGCCATCCGCAAGGAGCCTCAATTGGAGCGTGAGTTCTTCGGGCATACATTCACCGATGAGGACAAGAAAGCCCTCAAGGAAACGGGCAACCTCGGTCGTACCGTGGAACTGACCTTCCCCGGCAAAGATGAGCCGACCCGCAGCTTCGTGAGCATCGACCGCCTGACCAACGACATTATCGCTCTGAGTGCCGATAGGGTACGCATCCCCGATGAAATCAAGGGCGTGAAGCTGAACGACGGGCAGAAAAAAGAACTCTCGGAAGGCAGAAGCATCTATGTGGAAGGTATGACCTCCCAAACGGGAAAGCATTTCAATGCCAACCTTCAATTCAATGCCGACAAGCGGTCGATTGAATTTCGTTTCGGCTCTCCCAAGCAGGGACAACGACAAAGACAAGCCCCCGAAGGGCAGAAACAGACAGAGCAGAAAGAATTGCGTGTCCCCAAGAAGATGCTGGGACGCGACATCTCTCCCGAAGAGCAGGCGAAGCTCAAAGCAGGTCAGACGGTCTATATGACCGGGCTTATCGATAAGAAGGGAGAGCCTTTCAATGCCTACGTGCGCCCGAACTTCGAGAAGAACAAGTTCGACTTCCTCAAATGGAATCCCGACAAGTCCCAAGCCAAAGAAGTCATTCCTGACAATGCTTCCCGCACGCAGGTCGCCGTCAATTCCGAAGGCAAGACCAACGAGGCTACCAAGCATGTAAAGGAGTCGCTCAAGCAGGGACAGACAGAGCCTACCGCCGGGCAGGAACAAAAGCAAGAAGAGAAGAAACGTTTCAAGGGAATGAAAATGTAATCCGCCACCACTAACATCCAAAAAGTAAGAACAAATGAAAGTCATCATAGCAGAAAAACCGAGCGTAGCCCGTGAAATCGCCCGTGTCGTTCGGGCAACCAACAAGAAGAACGGTTATATCGAAGGAGGCGGCTATGCCGTCACGTGGGCATTGGGACACCTGATAACGGCAGCCATGCCCGAAGCCTACGGCTTCAAGAGTTTCCGCAAAGAGAACCTGCCGATCCTTCCTCCCGTCTTTACCCTTATTCCCCGTCAGATTAAGGAGGGTAAGGGCTATAAAGCCGATGCTGCGGCAGTCGCCCAATTGAAAATCATTGAAAAACTCTTCCGGGAATGCGAGGGCATTATCGTCGCCACCGATGCAGGACGGGAAGGTGAGTTGATCTTCAGGTTCATCTATGAGTATCTCGGCATCGCCAAACCCTTCGACCGCTTATGGATCAGCTCACTCACGGACAAAGCCATCAAAGAGGGACTTGCCCATCTGCAAAGCGGAGCGGCGTATGACAATCTCTATTATGCCGCCCGTGCCCGCAGCGAAGCCGACTGGCTGGTGGGCATCAATGCCACCCAAGCCATATCCATTGCAGCAGGACGAGGCACTTACTCTTTGGGCAGGGTACAGACCCCGACCCTCTGTATGGTCTGCTCCCGTTTCTTGGAGAACAAGAAGTTCGAGCCACAGTCTTTCTGGCAACTCAGCCTTGCCGTAAAGGAGGGTGATGAGAGTTTCCGTTTCTCCTCTACCGACCGTTGGTTCGACAAGGCAGAAGCCACTGCCCTGTATGATAAACTCAAACAGGCTCCTTATGCCATTGTAGAAACGATTGTGCGCAAGGAAACCAGACAAGAGCCACCGCTTCTGTATGACTTGACCACCTTGCAGAAAGAAGCGAACAGCCGATACGGATACACGGCAGAACAGACCATTTCCTTGGCTCAGAAACTCTACGAAAAGGCATACATTACCTACCCACGCACGGGCAGCCGACATATTCCCGAAGATGTCTTTGCCGAAATTCCCACCTTGATTGCCTTTTTGTACGACCATCCTGTCTGGGGGATTCATGCCCGCCAACTGACCGAACTCAATGCGCATTCGGTGGACAGCAAGAAAGTGACCGACCACCACGCCCTGCTCATCACAGGCAAGAAGCCGATAGACATGTTCGGAGAGGAGGTAGTCGTCTACGACATGATAGCCGGACGTATGCTTGAAGCCTTCTCCGCCCGTTGCGTGAAGGATGTCAGCACGGTTACTGCCGTCTGTGAGGAGGTGAAGTTCATTCTCAAAGGAGAATTCATCAGGAAGAGGGATGGTGTGCCATCATCAAAAACAGCAAGAAGAAAGACAAGGAACAGCTGGAAGCCGAAGAACGGGAAAGTCGGGAGAATGGAGAAGGCATCATCATCCCCCAATGGGAGGAAGGCGGACAGCTTCCGCTCTGTGCCTGTTCGCTGGCACAAGGAACGACCAAGCCCAAGCCCCTGCACACGGAAAGTTCGCTGTTGGCGGCTATGGAGACGGCAGGTAAGGAATTGGAGGACGAGGAATTGCGTGCGCAGCTCAAAGATTGCGGTATCGGCACACCCGCAACCCGTGCCGCCATCATCGAAACCCTCTTTGCCCGTGAATACATGGTGCGCCAAAAGAAGTCGCTCGTCCCTACGGAGAAAGGACTTGCCGTCTATTCCATCGTCCGGGAGATGAAAATAGGCAATGCCGAAATGACCGGACAATGGGAAGCAGACTTGGCGAAAATCGAACGGGGAGAATTGAAAGAGCGGGACTTCCGCAAGGGCATCGAAAGCTATGCCACACAGATTACCGACGAACTGCTCTCCTCCAAAATCCTCTTCCCTAAGAAACAGAGCGACATCCATTGCCCCAAATGCGGCAAAGGCTCATTGCTCTTCTATCCCCGATGTGCCAAATGTTCCGATCCCGATTGCGGTCTGATGCTTTCCGCAGTGTGGCAGGCAAAAACCTCACGGACGAGCAACTGACGCAGTTGGCAGTGAACGGGGAGACTGGCATCATCAAGGGCTTTACCTCCAAAACGGGCAAGAGCTTCGAGGCTTCTCTTTCGTTGGACGGGGACTTCAAAACGGTCTTTGTCTTCCCCGAACGCAAGAAACTGGGTAAATCCCGAAGGTAAGTCCCCGTAATTTGCTAATTTTGCCACTGAATGATGCAGTCATAAACAATCATCTTGTTTACTGCGGATTTTAGTGGTGGCACTCGGCGGGGACGTCGAGTGCCTTTGCATTATATACCTCACTAAAATCATTCAAAATGACAGCCATTCATTTTTCCTATTACGAGCTATCCCTGCTCTCTTTTCTTCGGGAAAGCCATCCCGAGAAAGCTGATGACATCCCTTTTATCAAGGAACGTGCGGCAGCCGCTTCCGAAGCCTATACGGAAGCATTCGATGCGGGTCTTCCCATAACCGAATGTATCGGCATTGCCAATAAGACACTCTATGCGGGTCTGCACTTTTCCCGCCACGATACCATTTCTTCCGTTCTTTGGAATGAGTTCTCTGCCGAAGTATCGCTTGAAGCGGTCAGAGAGATCGCTATCCGCCTGCGCCCACTCTTAGAAAGCATCTTCGCCAAGTATCCGATTTCGGACGAGTTCGCCTATATGCCCGAATACAACTCCCTCTATACGGAGATTACGGGTTTTGTCCAACTAAAACTCGAAGAAGATGGCAAGCTATAACAAGAAGGAGCATCTAAGGGCGAACATAGAAGCCATCAAGACGGTCTTTGCCCTGCATCGGGAACAGCGCACGGCGACACCCGAAGAGCGCACGGTATTGGAAGCCTATACGGGCTTCGGCGCATTGAAGTGTATCCTCTCTCCTGCCAACACGATGGAGGACATCGCCCGATGGAACAAGTCGGAGTTGGAGCTATTCCCCTTGGTGATGGAACTACATCGCACCATTCGGGACAACACCACCTCCGAATCGCAATACAAGAGCTATATGCAGAGCCTGAAACTCCGTGATGACCGCTTTCTATACTCCTGCGCCCGTAGTACGGGAGATTGCCGCTTCCTTACGGGAGGCAGGCATCGTCCCCAAACGTATCCTTGACCCTTCGGCGGGAATGGGCGAGTTCATCCGCTCTTTTGATACCATTGCAGCTGAAGGGCATACGACCTTCGGTTTTGAAAAAGACATTCTTACGGGACAGATGCTCTCTGCCCTGCATCCCAAAGACAAGATACGCATCCGGGGCTTCGAGGAAATCGAAACCAAACTCAATGGTTTTTTCGATGTGGTCAGCAGCAACATCCCTTTCGGAGATGTGGCCGTCTTCGACCCCGTTTTCAGCAAGACGGCAGAACCTGCCCGAAAGGTCGCCCGCATGTCCCTGCACAATTACTTTTTCGTCAAGGGGGTGGATATGCTCCGTGAGGGTGGCGTGCTGGCGTTCATCACCTCGCAAGGAGTTATGAACGCTCCAACGAACGAGCCTGTACGGGAGTGGCTGATGAGCCATACCCGCCTTGTCTCGGCAGTCCGTCTGCCCAACAATCTCTTCTCGGAGAATGCAGGGACGGAGGTGGGTAGTGACCTTATTGTCCTGCAAAAGCAGAGTGGCAAGACAAGTTTGACCGAAGAGGAACAGCGTTTCATCAAGAGCGAGAAACGCCCCAGCGGAGTGCTGTTCAACACCTATCTGCGAAGTATGTCGCAAATCGTGCATACCGAGTGGAAGCAGGATACCGACCCTTACGGCAAGCCTGCCATCCAATTCCATCATAACGGTGGAGCGGAAGGCATCGCCACCGATATGGGCAAAATCCTGCGGGCAGATTTAGCCAAACGCTTGGATATGGCATTGTACCAAAAGCATATCACCATTCAGGAGCAGCCCAAAGTTTCCGTTTCTCCCGAAGTAAAGCTGCAAAAAGCAACGCTTACGCCTGCCGCTTCGACAGGGGAGCAATCACACCGAGAGGTGGTGCAACCGAAAGAGGAACAGCCGACGGAGCAAAACCGAAGTAGTGTCACACCGCAGGTACAACTGCTCGACCTTTTCGGCAATGTTATCCCGAAGGAAAAGCCCAAACGTAAAGCTGCCGCAAAACTGAAATCTGTCGTATCACCCTCCATCTTTTCCGAGACTTCACAAAGCAATGATACGGCACTGGGGCTGAAAGAGGCGGGAGAGCTATGGTGGCAACAGGACAAGGAGAAAGGAATGCAGCAGCGCCTCTATGAGGGGGAATGGCACGAACACCTCAGAGAGGGGTCTTTGCTGGCTTCGGACTTTCAAGTCGGAATGCTTGTCCGTGATATGGAGGACAACCGAATGTTCCAGCCCATAGACCTCCCGTCCCAAGAACGACAGAAAATGCTGCTCTACATAGACTTGCGGGATGCCTACCACGCTCTTTATGATTATGAAGCGGAACACAAGGTGGCGAATGAATCCCTGCGACAGAACCTCAATGAACTGTACGACCGTTTCGTACGTCAGTACGGACATCTCAACGACCGCAAGAACCACGAGCAGATCCTGATGGATACCGGTGGCAGGGAAATCCTTTTTTTGGAACGGAAGGTGGATAAAGAAACGCTCAAAGCCGATATTTTCCATCAACGCGTTGCCTTCAGCCTGCACGAAGTGACAGAGGTGAGCAATGCCCAAGAGGCGCTCTCGGCTTCACTCAACAAATTCGGAGCGGTGGACACCGGGTATATGCTCTCTTTGCTCCCCGACACTTCCAAAGAAGAGATGCTTTCCGAATTGCACGGTAGGATTTACTACAATCCCTTGGAGGGAGAATATGAAATTGCCGAGAAATTCATATCGGGCAATGTGGTTGCCGCTTCGGAGCGTATCGGACAATATCTCTTGGAGCATCCGGAAGACACAAGGGCGCAAGCCTCCTTGCAGGCACTGAAAGATGCCATCCCCGAACCGATTCCTTTCGTGGATTTGGATTTCAATTTCGGGGAGCGATGGATTCCCGTAAATCTCTACTCAGACTATGCCTCGTACCTCTTCGACACGGAGGTGATGATACGCTACAATTCAAGTGCGGACGAATACTCTGTGGAGGCACGGATGCACAATGCCAATATCTGGGACAGGTTCTGTGTGCGGGGGCAACATCGTCGCTACGACGGCATTGCCCTGATGAAGCACGCCCTGCTGAATACGACGCCCGACATTACCAAGAAAATCATGGTCGGAGACAAGGAAGTCAAAGTACGGGACACCGAAGCCATACAGATGGCAAACGCCAAAATCGACGAGATCCGAAACGGCTTTACCGATTGGCTGAACGAGCAGAGCGATGAGTTCAAGCAGCGGTTGGAGAAACTCTACAATGACACTTTCAATTGTTTTGTGCGTCCCCAGTATGATGGTTCCCATCAGACATTCCCCGACCTCAACCTGAAAGGCTTGGGCATCGAGAGTTTGTACGGCAGCCAAAAAGATGCCGTTTGGATGCTCAAACTCAACGGGGGAGGTATCTGTGATCATCAGGTGGGAGCAGGAAAGACGCTTATCATGTGTGCCGCAGCTTATGAGATGAAGCGGCTCGGCTTGGCGAACAAGCCGATGATACTCGCTCTCAAAGCCAACGTGCAGGAGATAGCACAGACCTTCCAGACGGCTTACCCGAATGCCAAGCTGCTCTATCCGGGCAAGAACGATTTCACGCCCGACAAGCGACAACGGATTTTCCACGACATCAAGAACAATAACTGGGACTGCATTATCCTCACGCACGACCAATTCGGGATGATACCGCAATCGGACGAGATACAGCAGAAAATCCTTCAGGACGAGTTGAACAGCGTGGAAGAGAACTTGGAGGTTCTACGTCAGCAGGGACACAGCATCTCCCGTGCGATGGAGAAAGGACTTGTTAAGCGACAGATGAACCTACAGGCGAAGCTGGACGAAATCAAGTTCAAGATAGAGAATCGCAAGGACGATGCCGTGGATTTCAAGACAATGGCTATCGACCACCTTTTCGTGGACGAGTCGCATACGTTCAAGAACCTGATGTTCAATACTCGCCATGACCGTGTGGCAGGATTGGGTAACAGCGAGGGAAGCCAGCGTGCCTTGAATATGCTCTTTGCCATCCGAACCATTCAGGAAAGGATGGGGAAAGATTTGGGGGCAACCTTCCTTTCGGGGACGACCATATCGAACTCACTCACGGAGCTGTATCTGCTGTTTAAGTATTTGCGTCCCCAAGCCCTTGAAGCACAGAACATCAAGACCTTTGATGCGTGGGCTGCCATTTTTGCCAAGAAGTCGGTGGACTATGAGTTCTCCGTCACCAATGAAATCGTGCAGAAGGAGCGTTTCCGCTATTTTATCAAAGTTCCGGAGTTGGCGGCGTTCTACGCTCAAATCACCGATTACAGGACAGCGCAGGACATCGGCATCGACCGACCGGAGAAGAATGAGATTATGCACAACATACCGCCCACACCTGAACAGGAAGCGTTCATCGCCAAGTTGGTGGAGTTTGCTAAGACAGGTAATGCCGAATTATTGGGACGAGAGAAACTATCCGAACGGGAGGAGAAAGCCAAGATGCTCATTGCCACCGATATGGCGAGGAAGATGAGCTTGGATTTGAGGCTCATTGACCCGAATAGGTATGGAGATCATGTGGATAACAAGGCTTCCCACTGTGCCGCCAAGATAGCGGAGTACTACCAGAAGTTCAATGAGCAGAAAGGAACGCAGTTTGTGTTCAGTGATCTCGGCACTTACAAGCCCGGTGAATGGAATCCCTACAGCGAAATCAAGCGCAAGTTGGTGGAAGACCACGGCATACCCGCTCAGGAGATACGCTTCATTCAGGAAGCCAAGACCGACAAGGCACGAAAGACGCTCATCGCTGGAATGAACGAGGGGACAATTCGGGTGCTTTTCGGTTCCACTTCAATGCTCGGCACGGGTGTGAACGCCCAGAAACGTGCCGTCGCCATCCATCATCTGGACACGCCGTGGCGTCCTTCCGACTTGGAGCAGAGGGACGGAAGAGCCGTGCGTAAAGGAAATGAAGTCGCCAAGTTCCATGCGGACAACAAGGTGGATGTCATCATCTATGCGGTGGAGAAGTCGCTCGACAGCTATAAATTTAACCTGTTGCACAATAAGCAACTCTTCATCGAACAGCTCAAACAACCGTATGGGCAGCCGTACCATCGATGAGGGGAGTATGGACGAGAAGTCGGGGATGAACTTTTCCGAATACGTCGCCATCCTTTCCGGAAATACCGACTTGCTGGAAAAGGCAAAGTTGGAGAAGAAGATTGCCGGCTTGGACAGCGAACGGCAGGCGTTCATTCGCAGTAAGTCATCCTCCCGAAGCCGATTGGACGAAGTCGTGCGGACGGTGGGCGGAAACAAGGAACTGATAATCCGTTTCCAAAGCGACTGGAATTTGTACCAAAGCCGTGTACAGAAGGATAAGGAGGGCAACAAACTCAACCCGATAACACTCAAAGGAGTGGAAGGAAGTGACCCGAAACGCATTGCTGCCAAACTTTCGGAAATCAATGAGAAAGCCTGCACACGGGGAGAGTATTTCAATATCGGAACGCTCTACGGGTTTAATCTTGTGGTCAAGACGGAATCCTCCTCCAAAGACCTTTTCGACCTTTCGCAGAACAAGTTCTTTGTGATGGGAGAAAGCGGAATGAAGTACAGTTACAATAACGGAAAAATTGCGACAGACCCGCAACTTGCCAGTATGAACTTCCTGAACGCTTTGGAGAAGATACCCGGATTGATTGAGAAGTATGAGGCGGAAACGGAAAAGATAGCCAAGGATATTCCCGTTTTGCAGGAGGTAGTGAACGGCTCTTGGAAAAAGGAAGAGCAACTCAAAGAGCTTAAAACGGAACTTGCTGCCCTTGACCGAAAAATACAGCTCTCCCTAAAGCCCATTGAGCAGTCGGAGAGTCCGCAAGAGGACGTAGAAATGATGCAAAATGGTGAAGGAACGAGGAAAGAAATGGAACAGTCATGTCCGATTGAGCCGACTGTCACCGCTCCCCCCGTCAGCACTTCCGTGGCTCAAACCGACAGACCGTTGGAAAGCAACGGGCAGAGTAACTCCGTTACACAGCCCGCAATGGACGGAATACCGTCCTCTTTGGCAGGAAAGGCGTTTATCGTCAGACCGAAATTCTAATCCTAATCTCATTCAAGCGGCAGCCCCCGACTTGTCATTACGGCAAAACGGGGGCATTGCTGTTGCGTATAATCCGAATTTACGTGTCTTTGGGAGGTCTTTCCCTTTTTCGTTTGAGGTTCTCCGTAAAATGGGCTTTCATAAAGGCAAGGATTTCCGATTCCAAATACCACGTCTTGTGGTAAACGATGTGGAAAGGAAGCGTACCCGATGCCCGATAACGTTGCAGGGTACGCTTGCTGATTTGGAGCATCAGGCAGACCTCTTGGTTATCCAGCAGCGGTTCACCATTTATCATCGGACGTTGGGGGATGTCGGGAGTCGTCCGTTTCAAGTCATCGAAACGCTTCATGATGCGTTCCATCCATTCAAGAAAGGTCTCTCTATCCAATAGTTCCATCCTTAATCCTCCCGCTTTTGAGTTTGAAATTGTGCCGTAGCTCTTTCAGGTTCTGAGGGTTGCAGTACAGGCTTCTGTTACGTATCGCCTCCTCAATGTCGTGCAGGTCGTAGTAGCAACGCCCGTAGATCATCTTGTAGCTGATTCTGTCCGCACTGCGCATACGCTGGAGGGTACGCTTGCTGATACCGAGTATCCCGGCTAATTCATCGTTGGTAACAAGGCGGTTTTCATACTCCCTCTTTGCCTTTCCTCTTTCTCCACAAACCGTAGGATTTTCTCTATCTTGCCCATCAGTTCGTGGTAGGCTTTGCTTTCGATTGTTATGACATCCATTGCTCTTAAAATTTGATTATGGTGCAAAGTTCGGGAGTTTAAACCGTCTGGATTGTATGCTAAATATGTACTGAATAGAGATTTTTCTGTCTGATTCCAAAAGCCATACGACAGAAGCATCCATATCGAAGCCACAAGTACGCAGTAAAGGAAATGCTGGTTTTGAACACTTACTCTGTAAGTACATTTGCAAAAAGTGTAACATCAAAAAACAGACAAGAATATGGAAGTTGTAACAATCGAGAAGAAAACGTATGAAGCCATGATGGAACGTTTCCGCATTTTGACCGCCAAAGTCGATGCCCTGTGTCGGGAATGCGACGAGAAGCGTATGGGTAGGTGGCTGGACAACCAGGATGTTTGCCAAATACTGAACATCAGTTTGCGTACCCTGCAAACCTATCGGGACAACCACACCTTACCCTATACGCAAATAGGCTATAAGATGTACTATAAACCGGAAGATATAGAACGGTTGATTGAACAATCCGCCTCTCCATAATCAAAGAATTTATCACCACTAAATCCAATGTAAGCAGATGAGTAATGACGTAAACAAAGAACGATGAAGAAATCAGGCTCTTTTTCAGTGCCGGCGACCGTATGATGAAAGGGATAGATGCCCTAAGGAAAAAGAACAGACCCTTATTGGGTGGCCATCGTTACCTGACGGATGGAGAACTCTCCCGCCTGTTGCATATCAACCGACGCACGTTACAAGACTATCGAAATGTAGGGAGAATCCCTTTTATTAAACTGGGAGGGAAAGTTCTCTACAGAGAAGAAGACGTGGAAAAGCTATTGCAGGAGAATTACCGCCCCCGGTTTGAGAAGTCTTGACAAGAAACAGGCAGTAAGAAGCTCTTTTCTTACTGCCTGTTCTCACATTCAACTATACCATCCATCTTTATTGTAACATACAAGCAACGGAGTGGTAGATTTCTTTTGGGTAAGTTTCCTGATAGCCCATTTGCGGAAGAGTTGGGCATGGGGGGGGGGAAACAAAACGAAAAGACAGCATCATTATCATTTCAATGTTGTATAAATCCACCGCACCGCCCTTGAACAATAGGGTTTGCATCACCTCATCTTCTCTGAGCAAACCCTCTTTGAAGACAGATTTGATGTGACTGTTTACCTTACCGGAGAATACTCCGAACAAGGAGGCTATTTCGCAAGCCGACATCCAAACGGGAGCTGTCGGGATATGTACCGTTCCATTCTCTCCAATGGTTATGATTTCTCTTTTCATCGTTCGTCCTCCTTATTATATAGTGATACCATTGAATTGCTCTATCTTGCTCAACTTATCGGAGAGTGCTGCCATATCCCGACTTTCCTTTTCGTGTGTGATTTTGGCATAAATCTGCGTGGTGCGGATGTTCGTATGTCCGAGCATCTTGGAAAGGGTTTCAATGGGAACGCCGTTGGTCAGGCAGATTTCCGTCGCCATAGTGTGGCGGCTCATGTGCCACGTAATCTCTTTTTCGATACCGCAGAGTCCGATGATTTTCTTGATGTTCTTGCAGGCGGTAATATACTGCGGAACGGGCAGGAGGTAATCCTCCTTCGCCATGCCATCGTACTTCTCGATAATCTGCTTCGGAATATCCAAAAGCATGATATTGGACTCCACGCCTGTCTTTTGTCGCTTGGTCATAATCCAGAGTTTACCGTCAAAGGAAGTCTGAAGGTTGTCCTTGGTCAGGTTCTTCATATCGGTAAAGGACAAGCCCGTAAAACAGCAGAAGACGTACAAATCCCGAACCAGCTCCATTGATTTACGCCTGAATTTCAAATCCAACAGCCTGCGGATTTCATCCTTGGTCAGATAGTCCCTGTCGGTACTCTCGGCGGATATGCTGTAATCCACGAACGGGTCACGAACTATCCATCCGTGATTCTGGGCAATGGTAATCATACGGCGCAGGGGCATCATGTAAATCCATACCGTGTTGTTACAGCATTGCTTTTCGGTGCGCAGGAAGATGTCAAAGTCGGTAATGAAAGCCGGAGTGAGTTCTTTCAAAGCAATGTCGCTGACACGGTAGCGGTTCTTGATGAACTCCTCCAGATGCTTATAGACCGTGCAATACTTGTGGTAGGTGGATGGGCATCGCAAGCCTGCATCGACCTGTTTGAAAAAGTCCTCATTGTGCTGGGCAAAGACTTTCAGCAAGGTTTCATGCCGCATTTCCAAGCCCAAGAAAGCGTTCTTCACTTTCTCGGCAGTGACATAGTTATCCCGCTCGGCTATCTCCTTGTATTTGGCATTGATGCCGACACGTATCTTGTCCAAGAAACGGTTGGTTTCTAATGCTACGGCACTCTTTCCCGAAGCCCGGTTGCTCTTGATGTCCCACAAATCGGGATGGATGTCGCATTTGCAACTGAACTGGGCTATCGTACCGTCTATGGTGATACGGCACATCACGGGAACGGAACCGTTCTTCTTGGGGGCGTTCTTTTTGAGGTAGAACAGAACCTTAAATGTACTACGCATAACTCTGACCTTTTATGGGTTACAAAACTATTTATTGTCAGGTTATTTGTTGTTACGCAAAACATTGTCGTTCAATGGTAAAGAAACCGTGTGCAATTTATTTGCTTCTTTCCTGCCATCAAAGTATCTTTGTCGAAGATAATCCTATAGGGTCAGATCGGATTTTGCTCTATTCGTTGCCACTTTTCCCAATTCTCGCTTTCAAAGGAGAAGGTAATGTTTTGGTAACGCTGCTCTGTCCGAAGTTGGCATAAACCTGTCTTTTCAAGATTTTCTGCCAAATAGCTTGAAAATCAGAACCGACTGACTCACAATTCATTTGCACTGTTCTGCCATTTTCTGGACCTTTGGGATAGATTTTTCGTAAAAGGTCGTATGCTTTTTGAAAAAAGGTCGTATGCTTTTATCGGATGAGTTTAGATGAAAACTTACCGGATTATTGAAATGATATTTTTTTCTTCTCAGAAGCTGCAACCTTTTACATTATTTTACGTCTATATAAATACAAACAACAAAAAAAACAAGAATATGAAAACGCATTTATTAATGACTTGTGTGCTTCTCATCACAAGTTTCTTCTTCTCTGCCAACGCAACAGAAAGAATCGTAGGAAACGGGACAATTATTACCAAAGACTTTTCCGTCGAACAATATGACGGCATCGAAATAGGAGCTTTATCATACGGAACGAACGGATTCTCTTTTTCCCAGATTTTTAATAGTAAAAGGAACGAAAGCTCGACTCCTGTTTTCTATTACACACAAGGAAGGACACACTCGTTGTCTATCACAACAGATAAGAATATCATGGGATATTTGAAGATTCGCGTTATAGATAATGTGTTAACAATCCGTACAGAAGATGGATATAACATTTGCCCGACAAGTTTTACCATGAGAGGGAGCTCTGTCAATTTGGAAAAAATACAAATAACGGGCGGTGGTAATTTCTATCTGGATTCTTCACTAAAAGGGAATGAATTGGATGCATATATCACAGGTGGAGGAAGTTTGTTCATGGGGAATCCCGTCGTATTAAAGGAAGGCAACTTGAAAATTACGGGTGGCGGTGATTTGAAAGCAAAGTCATTGTCATGTGAAGAAATCAATATCAATGTCACAGGCGGCGGAGATGCTTATTTGCAAGGGAAAGCGGATGAAGGCGAAATCTCTATCACTGGCGGTGGAGATTTGCATGCTTATGGTTTCGAAATTAAAAAACTTGACGCTCATATAAGCGGTGGAGGAACAGCCGAAGTGTTTGTTTCTGAAAATCTGAACGCAAATGTCACAGGCGGAGGCGATTTGTATTACAAAGGAAACCCGAAAGCAAAGAAAACACACTCGACAGGCGGCGGAGATATTCATGCGGTGAAATAAAATTGCTATATTTGTGGCTCATGTTTATTAAACCAAAAGATATGAAGACAAAAGTTTATTTCTTATTTACACTAATGTTCTGTTTCTTGCTGAATATTAATGCGGCAGACAATGTGAACGGTAACGGGACACTGAGCACAAAGACCATTAAGATTGATGATTTCAATGAAGTCCGCATCAATGGATTGATGGACTTCAACTACGAACAGTCAGATGAAGCAGGCAGTTTGGAAATCACTTTAGATGAAAACCTGCACCAATACATCAATATCGACATCCATGACAGAGTCCTGACTTTGGGTTTCGATAAAAAAGTAAAGGTCGGGAAAGTGACAAAATTCATCGTTAAGACAAACTCCAAATGGTTGAAGAAAACCAAAATTGCAGGAAATGCAAACTTTATGGTAAATAGCAAATTGACCGGCGATGAACTGGAAATAAAAGCAAATGATAACTGTTTGGTGCAATTCAAAAAGAGTGTCGAAGTCGGAGTAATTGATTTAGATGTGTCAGGAAGCGCTAATATGGTAATAGAAGAGCTGAAAGCCGACAAACTGAATTGCAACATGGGCGGTTCCGGTTCTATCCGACTGAAAAATGGTTCTGCCAAACAAGGCAACTTCACGACATTAAGCAGTGGCGACATCCATGCTTTTGGCATCGCTATCCCTGACGTGAAATGTAAGATGGCAGGTAGCGGATTGATGGAAATTCATCCGACTGCAAACCTCAACGCCAGCTTGGTAGGAAAAGGAAACATACGATACAAAGGTCTGCGACCGTGCAACAACGCACCATCGGAAAAGGGAAAATCGAAGAGGTCAAATAAAATCCTATAAATTCATTAATAATCCCCCGCTTGGAAAATCTCGAATCGCCCAAGCGGGGGATTTCTTTTTCTATTCGCCACAATATGCCTGTTTCAACGTGTCATTGGGAGGTATTATAACAGCATTTAAATAGCGTTTTAACGCTGTTAAAACAGTGTTTAAATGGCATTAGTATGCTTTCTGAGAAAAGGTAGCCTCTGATTGGAATGAGTTTGGATGAAATCACCGGAATATCAAATAATAATTAGCCGATGAATAGGAATTTGCAGGAACAACACATATCTTTGCCAAATCGAATATTTAATACCATAAATTACATGAATAAACTATTATTAGGCGGAATAGCATTGCTCATCAGCGGTTATGCTGCCGCACAAGGAACAACAGAGGACTATAACCGAGCCTACTCATTACGGAAAGCATTTAATGCTAAACAGGTTTATTACAGCCAAGTTTATCCGACATGGAATGAAAATGGAAAGTTCTTTGGTACGTGAGAAATACTCCGGATGGTCCTGTCTATGTCAAAGTAGATGCAAAAAAGCAACAACGAAGCGCGCTGTTTGATCAAAAGAAGTTGGCAACGGCTCTTGCCGGACAAACCGGGAAAGAGGTGAATGAAAAACAACTCCCCATCCAAAAGTGCAAAGTGACAAACGGCATGGACACACTGTTCTTTGCTTTCAACGGGACAAATTGGTGTTATGATATTACCCGCAACCATCTTGTCGCAAAAGGAAAAATCGCAGCTCCAGGCAAAATACGCCACTGGATGGAGGTTGACGATGAAAAAGGTGCAGACCCAATACCTTCTCCTGACGGCAAATACACTGCATTCATCAAAAATGACAATGTCTATGTCAAAGAAGTTGCCACAGGAAAAGAGAAACAGCTGAGCAATGATGGCACGTTAAGCAACTACTATTCCTCTTTTATCAGTTGGTCGCCAGACGGAAAGAAAGTTACATCTTGCCGCATCCGCCCTGTAGAGAAACGGTTCATTTATTATGTGGAATCCTCTCCGTCCACCCAGTTGCAGCCAATCTTGCACAAGCAAGAATATGCAAAGCCCGGTGACGAACTGATGTTCAAGGTCCCTTGCATCTTCGATGTAGAAAGTGGCAAGCAATCAATTCCTTCCACTGAATTATTTGCCAATCAATATGAAATATCCTATCCTCAATGGAACAGCGACAGCAAAGCCATCACTTTCGAATACAACGAACGGGGACATAAAGTCTACCGAGTGCTTGAAGTGTCGGCTGAAACAGCTCAAGTCCGTACGTTGATTGAAGAGAAAGAGGAGAAATATGTAAACTATCCTCGCATTTATAGAAAATATCTGGAGGATAGCAAACATATCCTTTGGACAAGCGAACGTGACAACTACAACCACCTTTACCTTTATGACCGCGCAACAGCTAAACCTGTCCGTCAAATCACAAAGGGAGAATGGTATGTTCGTGGTGTTCAATATGTAGACGAAGCTAACCAGTTAATCTATTTCTCGGCAAACGGAATGAACAAGAATGAAGACCCGTATCTTATCCATTACTACCGCATCGGTTTTGACGGGAAGAATTTAACAGAACTTACACCGGAAGAAGGAATGCACAGAGCTTGGTATTCTCCGGACCACCAATATTTGGTAGATGTATATTCCAAAGTGGACCAAGCGCCAATCGCAGTGTTACGAAGCGCAAAAGACGGGAAAATATGTATGCAATTGGAAAAGGCTGACATTTCCAAACTGACTGAAAATGGATGGAAAGCTCCAGAAGTATTTTCCGCTAAGGGAAGAGATGGCGAAACTAATATGTGGGGACTTATCTATCGTCCTACTAATTTCGATGCCTCAAAGGTTTATCCTGTCATTGAATATATCTATTCAGGACCAGGCGATCAGTACGTGCCTAAATCATTCACTCCGTACAATGCTTGGATGAATTCTTTGGCAGAACTGGGATTCATCGTTGTCCAAGTAGACGGAATGACAACATCTTACCGTTCCAAGAAGTTCGAAGAAGTGTGCTATAAGAACTTGAAAGATGCAGGCCTTCCAGATCATATTGCATGGATTAAAGCAGCGGCTAAAAAATATCCTTACATGGACATTGACAGAGTGGGTATATTCGGGGTTTCTGCAGGCGGTCAAGAATCAACAGCCGCAGTTTTAGCTTATCCTGAATTTTACAAGGCTGCTTTCTCTGCTTGTGGTTGCCACGACAACCGTATGGATAAAATATGGTGGAACGAATTGTGGATGGGATATCCGGTGGACGATTCTTACAAAGCTTGTTCCAACGTTGAAAACGCTCATCTGCTGCAACGCCCATTAATGCTATTGGTAGGAGAATTGGACGACAACGTTGATCCGGCATCAACCATGCAAGTAGTCGATGCTTTAATCAAAGCAAATAAGGATTTTGAATTAGTTGTCCTCCCTGGAGAACACCATACAATGGGCGAAGATTATGGAGAACACAAACGCTTTGATTTCTTTGTCCGCAACTTGTTGGGCATTAATCCTCCGGCTTGGAGTGAAATCAAAACAGAATAAGTAGGAAATCCATCCTTTTAGGGGAGAAATCATTTATCAAGGAAGCGGGTCATATCCGCTTCCGCCCCAAGGATGGCAACGCAAGATACGCTTAACCGCCAAATAAAGACCTTTGAACGGACCATATTTCTTTAATGCTTGAACCGCATATTCCGAACAAGTGGGGACATAACGACACGAAGCGGGAGTCAACGGAGAGATACAATATTTATAGAAGTAAACAGGTATCAACAACAACCACGTCAGCAGTTTTTTCATTCCATTTTTTCTTTCAAAACACGCAACGCTTTCGCCATTGCCTTTTCAATGTCTTTCTGAAGATAAATTTCTTTATCGATATAAATAAAAGCGACCTTCAAAGATTTACCTTTCTCCTGAACGCAATTGCACAAATCCTGCTTTTGGATACGATAGGCTTCCCGAACTTGCCTTTTAATCAAGTTGCGTTTGACAGCTCTTTTAAAACGCTTTTTAGAAACGCTCGTTAAAATAGAAACAGGTACACTTCCCTCACTTTGCTCTGCCAAAAGGAAAATAACACGGAGAGGATAAGCTATGAAAGACTTTCCATCCGCAAACAAGGTATCAATATCTCGTTTCCTCGACAGGCGTTCTTCTTTAGAAAAAGTGTACCTGTTATCCATCATTTTATTCTTGTTCTCCTATTTCTTTTTTCAAATATTGTTCCAAAGCAGCTGTCATGGACGGAGCTTCCGGAGTAGGAGCCTCAACATCCAAGCGCAAACCAGCCTCTTTCACTGCTTTTGCCGTTGCAGGTCCGAAACAGCCAATACGAATATCGTTCTGCTCGAAATTCGGGAAGTTTTTCAACAAAGAAGAAATTCCTGACGGACTGAAGAAAACCAACATGTCATAATCGAACTTCTCGTCCGCAGTGAAATCGTTGCTCACTGTACGATACATAACTGCTTCCATGAAGTTGATTTTCTTTCCTTCTAATTGTATTTTTAAATCATCTTTATGTACGTCAGAAACAGGAATCAAATATTTTTCTTTCGGGTGTTTAGCTATTACCGTAACCAAATCATCCAACTTACCATTAGCCCCAAAAAATATCTTTCTCTTCCTATAAACAATATACTTCTGAAGATAAACTGCAATCGATTCCGTCATACAGAAATATTTCATGGTTTCCGGAATCGTTACTCTTAATTCTTCACATAAGCGGAAAAAGAAGTCAATCCCAGCACGTGCTGTAAAAACAATTGCCGTATAATCTAATATAGAGATTCGTTGTTGTCTGAACTCTTTAGAGGACAGGGGTTCAACCTTTATAAACGGTCGGAAATCTATTTCAACACCATATTTTTCCGCTATGTCAAAATAAGGTGATTTTTCCGAAGCCGGTTTAGGTTGGGATACTAATAGTTTTTTGATATTCAATGCCATAAAGCACTTTTCTCGATAAAGTTATACAAATAAATTAATCCTTTGTACATAATCCACAAAGGTAAAATTTCATGGGTGCAAAGGTACAAACTTAAATAGAAAAAATCGAATTTTTTTATGCTAAATAAACGTATTGACTTATAAATTATCGCAAAACGGCTTAATATATAGAGTATAATAAACAAAATAACAAATGTATGACTTTGCCCTTTAGTGACCGCTTGGGCAATAACCGGGACGTACATTAGTATTCCCCACACTCCAATAATAGAGTTATAATTCAATCTCCATTGTCTGTAATATTCGGGTGTCGCAAATATAAATATCAAAATCCTATAACAAAAACGTCGTATGAAATAATAAAAAAGGACAAAGAAGAAGGTAAGCAGAATGGTGATTTCCAACTTACCTTCTCGTATCGTATGCATATTTCCATTCTCATATTCATACAGGACAAGAGCCAATGAGAATAACGAGATTGTTTGAAATGTCAGGACGGAATTCAGTATCTTGCTATAATAGATTGAAATTTCCGGATTCATCTTTGGACGGCTTGACGCACAAACCCGGAACATATTGATAAATGACTTCACTTGTGTCCGTGCGCTTATGGCAAAAAGAAGCAACAAAACCAGCACAATGCTGAATACTGTATCACCAAAAAGTTGACCTTCCCACAGACGAATTCCTACATAGCCTTCAAACATCTTCCCCTCTTTACCAATTAAATTCCAAACGAAACACCCATTCTTTCCCTTGTACAAGTAAATCGTTATCTGGCGTTACCAGCTTCAATTTTCCTGATACTTCTTTTAAAGGGATAGAGCTTATCCTTCCTTTTTGCATGCAAACCATACGGCCGAATTGTTTGTTGGCTATCAATTCTGTCGCATAACCTCCAAAACGGGTGGCCAAATTGCGGTCGTAAGGTGAAGGAGTGCCTCCTCGTTGTATATAACCCAATACCGTTTTACGTGTTTCGATACCGGTCTTTTCCTCTATCTTTTCAGTCAAATAATCAATTACCCGCGTCTTGTCCGGGAATTTCAAGCCTTCTGCAATCACAACAATAGAATGAGGTTTGCCTTTATGGGCTCGTCCCAATATTGCATCATATACTTTCTGCTCATCAAATCCTAACTCAGGCAATAGAATAACATCCGCTCCCCCTGCCATTCCGGCATGCAAAGCTATCCATCCTGCCCGATGTCCCATCACCTCTACCAACATAACTCTTTTATGCGAACAGGCTGTTGAATGCAAACGGTCAATAGCATCTGTTGCGATGTTCACTGCCGTGTCAAATCCAAATGTCTCATCCGTCCCCCAAATGTCATTATCAATAGTTTTAGGCAAACCAATGACATTCATGCCATGCTCTGCTAAAAGGTTAGTTGTCTTTTGCGTGCCGTTTCCTCCGATACATACCAAACAATCCAATCCTATTTCCTGATACGCTTCCGTTATCAAATTTGACTTTTCATGGTCTACGGAAGTCAACATCTCCCGGAATCCCTTTTCCCGGGCAGTCCCCAATATGGTCCCTCCCAAATTAAGGATACCAGACAAGCTGTTTTCTTCCAATGGTTCGACATCTCGATTTAAAAGTCCCGAAAAGCCTCCATGAATGCCGACAACCTCCATTCCGTACTGAGTGATAGCCGTTTTGCCGACGCCACGGATGGTTGCGTTAATTCCAGGGCAGTCTCCGCCCGATGAAAGGATACCTATCTTCATAATTTTGTCATTTTGTTTCTTACAAAGGTAGAAATAAAAGTAGAAATATAAAGAGAATAATTAACTTTGCTCCGTAAGAATTTAATTAATCAAAATGGATTTACGGACTACTATTGCATATAACATCCTTAAGGACAGGTTAAAAACTATTGAACGTTATACTCTACATGCCGATGAGATTCAACAACGGCAGCTTTTGGAGTTATTGCGCAAAGCGTCCTATACAGAGTGGGGCAACAAACACGGCTATAAATACATCCGACATTACGAAGAATACAAGAACCTTTTCCCTGTCAGGAATTATGATGAAATAAAAGACGATGTCATGCGAATGATAAAGGGAGAAAAAGATGTTTTATGGCGTGGCACCTGCCGATGGTTTGCAAAAAGCAGTGGTACGACTTCCGACAAAAGCAAGTTTCTTCCCGTCACACAGGATATTTTACATCATTGCCATTACCAAGGAGGGAAAGACACCGTCGCACTTTACTTGGAGAATCATCCGCAGAGCCGTTTCTTTTCAGGCAAAGGGCTGATATTGGGAGGAAGCCATTCTCCATCTGCTTTAAATGCCCATGCCCATTGCGGAGACCTGTCTGCCGTTTTATTGCAAAACTTAAATCCTCTCGTCAACCTCATCCGCGTGCCGGATAAACAAATTATCCTAATGGATGAATGGGAAAACAAAATCAAAGCCATTGTCCAAAGCACTTGCCACGAGAACGTCAACAGTCTCTCAGGCGTACCCTCTTGGATGTTGGTTTTAATAAAAGCGATTTTAGCTTATACCGGGAAGGAATACTTGACAGATGTGTGGCCCAACTTGGAAGTTTTCTTCCATGGCGGAATCAGTTTCACTCCTTACCGGGACGAGTATAAAGCATTGATCCCTTCAGAGAAAATGCATTACATGGAAACTTATAATGCTTCAGAAGGTTTCTTCGGCATCCAGAACGACCCGCAAGATCATTCCCTCCTGCTCATGTTGGATTATGACATCTTTTATGAATTCATCCCTCTCAATGAGCTGGATTCAGACAACCCGACGGTATTGCCAATATGGGAAGTCGAAAAGGGGAAGAACTATGCAATGGTTATCACGACGGCAGGAGGATTATGGCGTTACCTAATTGGTGACACACTCCTGTTCACCTCTCTTCGCCCGTATAAATTTATCATTTCAGGTAGAACCAAGCACTTTATCAATGCCTTTGGAGAAGAGCTGATGGTCAACAATGCAGATATGGCTCTCCACATGGCTTGTAAAGCTACTGGTGCCAAAATAAAAGAATACACAGCCGCACCTCTATTCCTTTTGGATAAAGCAAAAGGCAGGCATCAATGGATGATCGAATTTGATAAAGAACCCGATTCAATCGCAGGCTTTGCCCGTCTTTTGGATGAATCTCTTAAACAGGTCAATTCCGACTACGAAGCCAAACGATACAAAGAGATTTCCTTGCAACCCTTGGAAGTTATTGTTGCAAGGAAAGGTTGTTTCTATGACTGGCTAAAAAACAAGGGGAAATTGGGAGGACAACACAAAATCCCAAGGCTTTCGAACGACCGGGCGATTTTAGAAGAACTTATCAAATTAAACAATATTGAATTTAAATAATGTAGCAAATGGAGAATAACAATATAGAAGCAATCCGCCAAATGATATATGATGGCGAAACAGACAGAGCCATCTCGCTGTTAGACGATTACCTGAAAGAGAATCCACAAAGTGATGAAGGATATTACTTGCTGGGAAATGCTTGGCGGAAAAAGGGGAACAACAGGCTTGCTTTGAACAACTACTTGGAAGCAATCCATTTGAATCCCAACAGCCCGGCACAAAAAGCCCATGACATGCTGATGGATATCTTGGATTTCTATTACAAAGATATGTACAACCAATAATTGTGCCAGAAGCAGATATACTCTTCGTTACCGTACCAACCAGTATCAGGAGATTAACAAGATAACGTATTGTCCATGCTTTCGGACTTGCATCCAACATTTTATGTTTCTCACATAAGTGAGAAATGTTTTTCACCAAGGTGAGAAGTGCTTCTCATTAAGGTGAGAAGTGCTTTTCACTTAGATGAGAAGCTAAAATGTCATTACATAATCTCTTTCATCCCATCTTTCCATATTGTTATTTTGAACGAATCATAAAAGTCTTGCTTTCATTTTGCGATAAAATATCAAATAACTATTGATAATATAACATAAAACATTACCTTTGCCGGACAAAATAAATCAATTAGAGATTAAAGATTTTATATATGAGTTATTTAATTAAGCCGGAAGGGTACAAAGCTATATTGAGCCTGTCCCAAACGGAATTGGGGATAAAAGTCATTAAAGAATTTTTCCAACAAAACTTGTCTTCGGAACTGAGGCTCCGCCGTGTGACAGCACCGTTGTTTGTCTTAAAAGGAAAAGGAATCAATGACGACTTGAATGGAGTGGAAAGAGCTGTTACTTTCCCCATCAAAGACTTAGGAGATGCCAAAGCTGAAATTGTCCATTCTTGGCCAAATGGAAGCGATTAACCTTGGCGGATTATCACATCGAGGAAGGTTATGGAATCTATACCGACATGAACGCCATCCGTTCAGATGAGGAATTGGACAACCTGCACTCCCTTTACGTGGACCAATGGGATTGGGAACGGGTCATGAGAGAAGAAGACAGAAATATCGATTTCTTGAAAGAAATCGTTAAACGCATTTATGCCGCGATGGTACGTACAGAGTATATGGTATACGAAATGTTCCCTGCCATCAAGCCAATCCTTCCACAACAAATTCATTTCATCCATTCGGAAGAATTATTAAAAAAATATCCTACCTTTACACCGAAAGAGCGGGAAGACGCAATTACAAAAGAATATGGTGCAGTCTTTATCATTGGTATTGGTAGCAAATTGAGCGATGGGAAACGACATGACGGACGTGCCCCGGACTATGACGACTGGTCTACCGAAACCCCTGACGGAAACAAAGGATTGAACGGTGATTTGTTAGTTTGGGATGCTCTACTTGAACGCGCAGTAGAACTCTCTTCAATGGGCATTCGTGTGAATAGAGAGGCGTTGTTACGTCAATTAGAATTGACAGGGACAACTGACCGCAAAGAATTATATTTCCACAAACGGCTTTTGAACGGAGAATTGCCCCAATCTATCGGTGGCGGTATTGGACAAAGCCGGCTCTGCATGTTCTATCTGCGCAAAGCCCATATCGGAGAAATCCAATCAAGCATTTGGCCGGACGAAATGCGCCAAGAAGCCCGCGAAGCAGGTATTAACTTAATTTGAGCAGGATGATGTTTGTTAGTTTCTGAACAGAATGCCCAGTCAACACATCCGGCTCAGCAACTAACAAACATTTTCTATATGAATGTCAAAATAGAACAAAGCTGGAAAGAGCAATTAGCTTTAGAGTTTGATAAAGAATACTTCAAATCCTTGACGGATTTTGTCCGTCAAGAATATCAATCCACTACTGTCTACCCTCCTGGATCGTATATCTTCAACGCATTCGAGCATTGTCCATTCGACAAAGTAAAAGTGGTGATTTTGGGACAAGACCCTTATCATGAACCAGGACAAGCCCACGGGCTTAGTTTCTCTGTACAAGACGGAATTCCTTATCCGCCATCACTCGTCAATATTTCAAAGAATTGGAAAGTGATTTAGGGAAACCTATGCCTTCGAGCGGCAATTTGCTACGTTGGGCGGACCAAGGAGTTTTACTATTGAATGCGACCCTTACTGTCCGTGCCCATTTGGCAGGTTCGCACCAGAACCGTGGATGGGAAACATTCACCGATGCTGTCATTCACAAATTGGCAGACAATCGTTCCCATTTAGTCTATATCCTTTGGGGCTCTTATGCACAAAAGAAAGGAGCATTCATCGATGCCTCCCACAATTTAGTCATCAAATCAGCACATCCGTCTCCCCTTGCCGCATACAGAGGCTTTTTTGGAAGCAAACCATTCAGCAAAGCCAATGATTACTTGATAGCGACAGGTCAAGAACCTATAGATTGGTAATCATCAATACCACTGCTGTCCTTCACGGAAGCTACTGCTTTGATTATATTTCAAATCCTTCAGCAAAGAAGAGCTGACAGCAATTGAGAAGGTATAGGATTTCATCCTACCAACCGGGATAATGCTTGCGCTCATTTGGAAACAGTGCATATCACGTGTCAAGTTACATGACATATAGGATATCTTCTTCGCATCAAAATCATAATTGGCATTGAAATTAAAACGCCAGTTTTTGTCGGCTGGATGTTTCCATTAAAACTTAAATTATGATTAATACGGTATTTATATTCCATTTTATCCGGATTAAAGTCACCATATCCCAAAGTCATTCCATAATTGAATGAGAGACTCCATGGAATGGTTGCCTTATAATAACCATCTTCATCATAGTCAGCCGTCTCCTTTTTCTGCCCTAACAGACGGCTGTTCTTTTTATTCTCGCCATCTGTAGTTCCTTCCATATTCTGTTGTTCACCAATGCCGGTATTTCCTTTCTTGTCTTTATCTTTTTCAGAGCCCTCTTTTCCTCCAAACCACTTTTTGAAAGTATCATTATTAAAGGTGTAAGAAAAAGTAGTACCCGTAGACCTCAAACGTCCAAATCCCTTTCCGGCTTTCCAACGCGGAACATTTACCCTATAAGCCCGGTTGGTTCGTTCATCGTAACCATAAGTATACGTATCAAACACTCCGTTCAAGTTCAACGTGTAGCTCTTTGATAATTTCAATCGCAAACCGACAGACAAATCACTCCATTGGAATGAATCAGCAGCCATGTTATAACTCATATTCAATGAGAGTTTATCAATCAAACTTATTTTCTTGAATCCGGAAGAGTCTTTATCTGAACGGACTTTCATTTCAACGTTATTATTCAAACTGAAATTGATAGCACCTGATTTACCCGA
This sequence comes from Phocaeicola vulgatus, assembly GCA_022009975.1. Lineage (GTDB taxonomy): Bacteria > Bacteroidota > Bacteroidia > Bacteroidales > Tannerellaceae > Parabacteroides. The sequence goes on from CP091733.1 coordinate 2,583,105, forward strand.
CGAAGGTGGAGAAAGACTTGTCCAGAAAAAGGAGAATACTGCACCTCTTGTTGCTCTCCGTTCGCATCCGTATAGACGTAGTTTTCATAGAAGCCAAAACGAGACGCGCCAAAGTCCGGACGGGCACTCAAACTAACCGACGGTTCAAAACGATGCCGAATCATTTCAATCTTCTTTCCTCCAAAAAATGGCAGAGGTTTAAAAAATCCATATAAAGTAGTAGAGGCAGAGATTGCAGCATCGAACTCATAGGTGCGATAAAAGCCATAAGTCGTATCAGTAGGAGCCATTCGTTGCAAATTCCTGTCATAACCTTGCATGACTTTATGTGTATACCAATTCTCATTATAGTTAAATGAAGGGGATATATTCAAATATTTGAATGCCGTAAACGTAGCACTGACAGGAATCTTATGCTGCATCGCATTCTTCCAATCACGAACCAGGTTGGATTTCAACAACAGGTTTTCTTTTGTATTGATACTGTTCCTGAAATAACCAGTATAAGACATTGAAATCTTTTCATACCAACGTTCCTTCCCCACCCCGTGTTTACGTTTGAAAGGATAAACACGGCTCAAAGTAACCGATAAATCAGGCAAAGTAACTGCAATTGAAGAGTCACGGGTAGACTGGTTTATAGACATCGTTCCTCCAATCGTCAACGGGCTATTGGGAAAGCGCTTTGTAATATTGACCGTAGAACCTTTGGTGTTGGCAGTCGATGCCGGATTATACAAAGCATTGTATGAGTTTCGGTCATAACTACTCGTGGCAAATTCACACTGGCAGAAAAAGAAAGATATGGATTGGCCTTAGGATCTTGCGAATGAGTCCAATTCAACTTGAAGTCCTTTGACACACTATAATCCGGCAATCCTTTATCTCCCAATTTAGTCACCAAATAAGAAGCCATGAAATTACCTGAATACTTATAACGTTTCTTATAATTGGAACGAGCGTTCAATCCCCATGAACCTTTCGTATAGATTTCACCCGTCAAAGCCAAGTCCATATAGTCACTCAAAGCAAAATAGTAACCACCGTCACGAAGATAGAAACCTCTTACTGACTCATCTCCAAATGTAGGCATCAAAATACCGGAAGAATAGGTATCGGAAAAGGGGAAAAAGCAAAATGGAAGTCCCAAGAAATAGATAGGGACGTCCTCAAAAACCATATAAACCGGTCCCGTCACGATATTCTTTTTCGGACGGACTTTAGCTTTGGTCATCTGAATGTAAAAGTGCGGATGTTCATGGTCGTCACAGGTTGTATAACGCCCCTCAACCATGTTCAAAGCATCTGTCTCTGTCTTTTTTGTCCTTCCTGCAGTCACATAACCTTCACCTTGTTGAGTGATTACATCTGTAATATAACCTTTCTTCGTCTTGAAGTTATATCGCATGCTCTTCGACTCGTATTGGTCACCGCCATCCACAAAAAGAGGATAACCGAAGCTTTCACCCACTGAATCCACTCCAAACTTAGCATAAACCAAACTACTGTCTATATTCATTTGAATCTGCTCCGCTTGAAGCTGGATTTGCTGGTATTTCACATCTGCCTCACCATAAAGATAAGCCATATTGGTAACCGTCATGACAATCGAATCGTTTGCCTGATAAGCCACTGGAGCCTCTAACATTCCCTTTCTGCGGGTTGAATCTGCCGGAGCAATCGAATCTGCCGGAGCCAAACCTGACACCTTTGAACTATCAGCCTCCACCGATGCTGTAGTTACAGATTGACGGTTCAAGGTTTGTTGCGCATTCAACACACAGCATCCCAATATATAGACAAATAGGGTTATAAGAACTCTATATTTCATTAAAAACAATATTCTCTATCAATTGTTATAGTCTGGCAAAGGTATAAATAAAAAACTTTGCCAGACTAAATTATTCACCTAAAAAGAATTTACACCAAGCGTCAAATTGATTTACTGTCTCCTCTCCATACTTGGCTAAGCTTTTATATATTTTCTCCGTTGATTTTTCCTTATCCAAATGCGTCTTGCTATAAAACTTATCCGCAAAACAAATAAGTTGCTCTTCCCATGAAACTGGGCGCATGTCTCGATGAGGAACCGGTAAGTTCTGATTTTCTATCATATCCAAGGAGAGCCCTGTTCCTGTATGCCTTTCACAAACTAAAGCATGTTCAGGGAAGCCTTCACTTCTCATCAACTCAGCTCCCAAATAGCCATGACATATATAGGGCGCATCTCCGTGACAATCAATATCCGGTGCATCACATTTAAATATTCCGATATCATGCAACATGGCAGCCTCCTCGATGAATTTCAAATCCAAATTCAATTCCGGATGATTGCGGGCAATCAGCAAAGCTTTCTCCGCCACACTCCGACTATGAGTAACTAATATATGATAAGCCTCCGATTCAACGGGGTAATATTTCTGGATAATTTCCAAAGGATTCATATCATTCTGTTTATTTATAAACATTTACTTGTTAATCGTCAACATAAAGACAAAGGAAAGATTCTATCCCATCATCACTCTTCGTGAACAAATTTATTACTCCGTTTAGGAGCTTCATTCACTTTCTTCTTTTTCACCTCGAATATATCATCTTTGTCTTTAGGACGCAAATAGTCAAACCAAAAAAAGTCCTTTAAAACCTTCTGTTTGGGATTCAAATCAGGAATCGGAATCATCTGGGCAATTGTCTTCGTCCACGTCTTTATCTTTTCCAATTTACTATCTTTCAACCAAATAGTTAAATAGGCACTCTGAGTCGTATTCATCCCCACCATACTTCCATCCTTTTCTAATGGATAAAAGATAGATTCTGCATTTCCAGAGACATCAATTTGGCGCACTGCCTTTCCTGAGAAATAAGCTTTTAGGTCATTACCTTTCAACTGATTATAATAAGAGGTGTCCAATTCTTGAGCAGCAAACGCAAATTGCTTCACATGGGCAAAATCAATCGTACTATCATTCATAAAGACTGCAATCGTATCACCATAAAGCTGATATTTGTCATTCCAAATAACAGGCTCGCTATACATATATAAAATAGAATCCCTTGAATTAAACTGCATCGAATCACATACACCTTGTAAGTCTTTGCGGAAGAAACGGACACCATAATAAGCTTTTACTTCACGATATGTTGAATCGATCGTAACCATTTGCAAAGTGTCAGCATGCAAATAGAGAGTATCGCCTTGTGAGTATTCCAAACAGCGTGCACTATCAGTCGCAAACGCATAACCGTTCTTCTCGTTATAATAGCCATATTCGCCTTGCAAGATAATATGTTGCAAAGTATCTCGTATACTCATGTTCCCAAAGACTTCCCCAAAACCATTTCCGCGGTCATACGAAATAGAATCCCCAGTAAGGAAACGATTACCTGATATAACTTCCGAACGGTCTAATAACATCGAAGTATTGTGCACTGTATCATACCAGCCACGAGAAGTATGGATTGTTCCACTATCCGAGACAATAACAGAAGGTCCTAATATTGTCGATATTTTCGAATCTGTATTATAATGTAATGTATCGGAAATCAAGGTGAAATTAGGGTTTTCCAATCTCACGCTATCATTGAATACGGCTAATTTGGTAGACGGACTATATTGCCCGTAATAAGAAGATAATTGGTTAAGTGAATCTACAATCATACCTCCTTCAAAGTAGTAACCTATATTTGGTATCCGCTCATAATTCAGACTATCGGTAAACAAAGTCACCTGTCCATTCTCCATCCGGACATTCTCGCGCAACCTCGCTATTTTCGTGTTTCCATCATATCTCAAATACTGTCCATACACAAAAAGAGTATCTCCTTGTTCCATCCGGACATTGCTATACGCCTCTAAGGAATTATCTGTTTTATAAAACAATGCACTGTCACAATACATATAAGAACTATCGTGACGGAAACAGACATCTCCCACCAATACTTGGGCATCTTGCTTGACGTTTTTATCAAATGACAAAGTATTGGCATGTTCCAGATAGACCATAGTCTTTTTTCCTGGAACAGAATCGGCATTGTGTTCCTGCGCCTGTAAGCTCAAAACACACAATGCCAATCCTATAATCAACGTATATGCTTTTTGTAACAATCTCATTCTTTTACCCAACCTGGAAAATGGAAATCACAATTCCTCCACCCTTCGCTAATGCGGACATAAGTAGATTTTTGTTGTTTACGAATCCAGTTATTCAATAATTCTTCTTTCTTCTTTTCTTCTACAATAGACTTTAAAGCTTGGTAGTCATCCGCCAAATTGGCTTTATGAGCTTCCGTACGGGCACGCAACTTGACAATGGCAATAACCTCTTTTTGTGCTTTGTTTACCATGCGGAAAGGTTTTGATATTTCTCCAACCTTCATACTGTAAACCATCTTACCTACTTCCTGAGGTAATTCATGCATTTCAAAACGAGGAGTAGACACATTTGAACTCTCATAATTGTCATTTACCATTAATCCCTTATTATTTCGAGTGTCTTTGTCATACGACAAGAAAGTAGCAGCTTCTTCAAACGTAAATTTATCTTCTTTCAAATTGTCGTAAATAGAATCCATACGAGCTGTCGCTGCCACCAATTCTGTTTCTGACACTTCCGGCTTCAATAATATATGACGGCAGTTAAGACGGTCGCCACGTTTCTCTATCAATTGGATAATATGATAACCATATTCAGTCTGTACAATCTGGGATATATGTTTTGAATCTTTCAAGTTGAATGCTACATTCGCAAATTCCGGCTGCAACATAGCTTTTGTCATAAATCCCAATTCTCCACCTCGTGCTGCCGAACCCGGATCTTGGGAATACATGCGTGCCAATGTAGAAAATTCATATTTACCATTGTTCACATCTTCAGTAAACTGACGCAGTCTGGCTTTGATAGCATCTGTTTCTTCAAATGGAATCTTAGGCTCAATCGTCACAATCTGGACTTCCACCGTGGTCGGTATATTAGGCAAACTGTCTTGTGGCAATTGGTTATAATATTTACGTACTTCAGCAGGAGTCAATTTGATTTGTCCCACTAATTTCCGCTGCATTTCCCTGGACTATCTGCTGCTCACGGACCATCTCGATTTTCTCATCCTTGATTTGTGAAAGCTTCTTATTAAAATACTCTTCCACTTTTTCTTTAGAGCCGATTTGTCCAATCACAGAATTAATCCATTGCTCTACATTTTGGATTACTTGTGACTCGGGCACATCCACACTGTCAATCTTGGCTTGATTCAAATAAAGTTTTTGAATAGCCATCTGTTCAGGGATAAAGCAATATGGATCTCCTTCCAAACGTTCCCCAGCATTCAACAAATATAAACGCTGAGATTCAACATCAGAACGCAGGATTGCATCATCGCCAACCACCCACACAATTTCATCAATCACATTATCCTGGGCCTTAAGGAACCACGAACAACTAATCAGGAAAAATAAGAGTAAACTTTTTTTCATTGTTGCATACATTTATTTTGTGCCTGAAGCATTCTCTTTGCGAAAAGCAATCTCTCCACTTCGGACAGCATCGTTATATAAATCATCTTCAAAATCTTTCAAGAATTTGGATTTCCGCTGATTTTCCAATATTTCTGTAATCTGGCCATTGGCATAATCAAACGGAGCAACATCTCCTTTCAAGATGTATTCTTTTATGTTTAGCAAATAGCAAAAACTACTATCAGCTATTTCCACAAATGGATGAGAACGCAGGAAATCCGTTTCCTTCGGCATCCTCATAGGTATATTATCCATAACGTCGTCAAATCTAATCCATTTATCGTAAAAATACTCATAAATGGAAGCATTTTGCACGCTATATTTTTCTATTTTTTCAATTGAGGCCTCAGAAGTGGAACGATACCATTTCTTTACCTCATTTATGTTCGGTGCATCCACCGGTATTTTCAAAAACAGGCCTTTAATTAGACAATGGTCCAATAACATCTCCTGTTTGTTTTCTTCATAATAACGCTGCTTCTCTTCGTCAGTTATAGATGACGATAATCGTTCTTTCGTCAACTGCTCTTGATATTTATAGCGAATCAAAGAACGACGATAAGCGTCCACCAAACGGTCTATCTCATTTCGGTTACGGTCATCCAAATTTCGTTGGGCAACTTCATAAATCAATTCATCCTTTAACTGCTGCTTGATATAACTTTCTGTCCATATCATACTATCAGCCTCGGACAAATGTTTTGGCATTGCTTCTGTCAATTCAGCTTGCGTAATGGTACGATTACTCAATTTTGCCACAAAACCATTTTCGACAGGTTGCTTGCTTTGGCAACTGCTCAAAGCAAGTCCAATTGCAGCAATACATTGAAAAAGTACACATCTCATAACCATCACCGTTTTACCGCTTTTTTAATTGCTTTCCAATTAACCACAACCGGATATTTCACCTTCAGCTCCTCAATCCAAGCCTCTTCCGCTGCCTTTTGCTCTCCTGCCGGCTTGTTCCATATTTTCTCATTACTAATAGAGAAGAGCAAAATACCGTCCCGATATTCATTGAGCAGCAATGGGATATCCGGATGTTTAGCCAAAAGGTTTTTCTTTTCCATCGAAGTCATGATTTCACGGACAAACAAATCATAAACTTCTTTCATGAAATCTCCTGAATAATTCTTTGTTGAAAAAGGAGCTTGTATCATATATGCTGCAAATTCGTTTTGTGCAAATTGAACAGTGTCAATACGAACCAACGGCTTGTCCATGGATTGAGCCTTTTCAAAGAAAGAGTTGTCCGATGGGAAGTAATCATCACACAAGCTTTGCAATTCAGCATAAGCCTCCGGATATGGAGTATAATGATATGCTTCTTTCAAGTAATCATCAAAGCCTTTATGAAGCGTAAAGTTCCATTCCCCTTGAGACATCTTTCTACGCCAGCTATTCGCCACCTCTTCCACTGTAGGCATGCCCTGCTTGCCAAGCAACTTAACAATATGATACCCAAACTGAGTCTTGAATGGTTCAGAAATATCACCTGGATTTGTCAAGGCAAAAGCTTGCTTCTCGAATGGTTCAACCATTTCTCCCAATCCAAACAGAGGCAAAACCCCTCCTCTTAAAGCAGAAGCCTTATCGGATGAATATTGCTTGGCTGTTTCTGAAAAATCAGCACCGTTCTTAACAAGGTTGTATATTCTTTCCGCCTCTTTCTTTACCTCTTCTTCCGTTTGCGTTACCGAATCTTTTTGAAAAGGAATCAGAATATGTGCCACTTGTACCCGTCCCGGATTCGGGATTCTCTTCTTCATGCGAACCACATGGAATCCTAATTGGCTCCGGAAAGGCTTGGCTAACTCGCCTTCCTTCATCCCATAAACCCGGTCTTCAAATCCTTTGACCGTTTCATCGGGGAAAGGCAATGAACGCTTTCGTATCCAGCCTTGTCAGGATATTTTTGCATCAAATCTTTTCCTACAGCTTCAAATGATTCCCCGTTGCTGATGCGTTCATAAGCCTCCATGGCTTGCTGGTAAACTGCCACAGTATCTTTTGAGACACACTTTGCTGGAAGGAAGAATATCAAATGGTCAAATCCCAAAAACTCTTTCAAACGCTCGTGTTCTTTCTCCACGACAAGGTCTTCAGCTTTTTTGTCAGATAAATATCCAGATATAAGCTCTGAACGATAACGCTCCAATTCACTCTTATAAGATGGTGCTTTATCAAGGCCTTCCGCTTCGGCTTCTATCACCTTCAGTTTGAAATTCTGAAACAACTCCACAAAATCTTTCAGATTCTTCTCTTCAGACAGGTTGTTATTTGCTCCATTCTTCTGAGCCATATATAGAAATTCAGCCATAGAGATAGGCTTACTTCCCACAGTCATCGCTACCGAATCTGCCAACGGTTCCGCTGACCCGGTAATGGATGTTAAAAGTAAAGCTGATACAAAAAACTTTTTCATCAATAAACTAAATTTCGATGCAACTATTTGCATCCACAAAAATACACTAAATTAACGGACAGAGCACGCAAATCGTATATCTACCCGTTAAATTAGTGTTTTTTATCAAATGGTTATCATCAATTGGCCATTTCAGAAAGGAATTTGATACGAACCAACCGTATCTCATCTTCGGTATAATCACCTCCCAATTCATCTATAGCCTCTTCCAAGTCGTCCGTTTCGGAATCTTTAAAGTATTCGTAAATATCTTCCACATGATCTTCATCCATGACATCATTCAAGAAGTAGTCGATATTGATACGTGTTCCTGAATAGACTATTGCTTCGATTTCGTCCAACAATTCTGAGAATTCCAAACCTTTTGATACTGCAATATCATCCAAAGCTACCTTTCTGTCGATGCTTTGAACAATCCACACTTTCAATTTGATTTGTTCGCCACCGTACGAACCCTTAAATCTTCCGGACGCTCTATTTCATTCTCTTCAACGTGCTTTTTAATCAATGCGACAAATTCCGCACCATACCGTTTAGCTTTGCCAGCTCCGACACCCGGAATATTCTGAAGTTCTTCCAAGGTAATCGGATAAGTAGTAGCCATCGCTTCCAAAGAAGGATCTTGGAATATAACGAATGGAGGAACAGACATACGTTTGGACATCTTCTTGCGCAAATCCTTCATCATTGAATACAGAGCCGGATCGACAGCGCAGGAAGCTCCTCCTTTGATAGGCACTTCTTCCTCCTCTTCCGTAAATTCATTGTCCTCTGTTATCTTGAATGAAACAGGTTTCTTTACAAACTCCTTACCTTTTGGCGTTATTTTCAACAAACCATAGTTCTCAATATCCTTTGCCAAATAACCAGCTATCAAAGCCTGTCGGATGACAGCATTCCATGTTTTCTCATCTTGGTCTTGCCCCGAAGCGAAAACATCCAACTCATTGTGCTTGTATGATTGGATTTCGGATGTTTCATTTCCAACCAACATGTTCACAATATATTCTGCCTTAAATTTCTCTTTCAATGTACTGATGACATCCAGTACTGCACTTAATAATTCTTTAGCTTCCACTTGCTTTTTAGGATTCAAACAATTATCACAATTACCACAATTTTCCTCATGGTAATCCTCTCCAAAATAATGGAGCAGGACTTTTCTTCTACATACGGAAGTCTCCGCATAAGCAGCTGTTTCCAATAAAAGTTGTTTTCCTATCTCTTGTTCTGCCACAGGCTTTCCTTGCATGAATTTTTCCAACTTCTGCAAGTCCTTGTTGGAATAGAAAGCGATGCAACGACCTTCTCCTCCATCACGACCGGCACGACCGGTTTCCTGGTAATATCCCTCCAAGCTTTTAGGTATATCATAATGGATGACATATCTTACATCAGGTTTATCAATACCCATTCCAAATGCGATTGTAGCAACAATGACATCCACCTTTTCCATCAAGAAGGCATCTTGGTTTGCAGATCTCACCTGCGAATCCATACCTGCATGATAAGCCAAGGCTTTTATTCCATTCGCCTTCAATATATCAGCAAACTCCTCCACTTTCTTGCGGCTTAGGCAATAGATGATTCCGGATTTTCCTTCGTTTGCCTTAATATATTTAATGATATCGCGGTCGATATTCGCAGTCTTTGGCCGAACTTCATAATACAAGTTGACACGGTTAAAAGAAGATTTGAACACAGAAGCATCCGTCATTCCCAAGTTTTTCTGGATATCATGTTGAACCTTGGGCGTTGCGGTTGCAGTCAATGCGATAAGCGGGCGTTTGCCTATTTCATTTATGATAGGACGAATCCGCCTATATTCCGGACGGAAATCATGTCCCCATTCAGAGATACAATGCGCTTCATCGACAGCATAAAATGAAATCTTCACCTGACGAAGGAATCCGACATTCTCCTCTTTGGTTAATGATTCCGGTGCGACATACAACAACTTGGTCTTGCCCAACATAATATCTTCCTTTACTTGGTCTATGGCTGATTTGCTCAGAGAAGAGTTGATAAAATGTGCGACACCGTCCTCCTCACTGAAATTTCGCATCGCATCTACCTGATTTTTCATCAGCGCAATCAATGGGGAAACCACGATTGCCGTACCCTCCATCATCAATGAAGGAAGTTGATAACACAATGACTTGCCTCCTCCTGTCGGCATGAGGACAAATGTATCCTTACCAGCCAGCACGTTTTCAATAATCGCTTTCTGATTACCCTTGAACGTATCGAAACCAAAATGTCTCTTCAATGCCTCTGTTAATATATCTTTCTTAGCCATACTCATATTATTAGAAATAGGTTTGCACTCTTTTATCCAGCCATTTGCAATCGATTAATATCTGTTTCGAGAATTTATCTTTTGCATATTCCAAAGTGACATGGAGTTCTTTTTCTTTACTTGAAGGCATAGTGAACATTGCATCCATCATGATTGCTTCTACAATCGAACGAAGACCACGCGCTCCCAATTTAAACTCCATGGCTTTATCGACAATGAACTCATAGACATCCTCGTCAAAGACGAGAGTAATATCATCCATGGCAAACAGCTTTATATACTGCTTGACGATTGAGTTCTTCGGCTCTGTCAAAATATTGCGCAGTGCCGTGCGGTCCAACGGATTCAAATAAGTCAAAATAGGTAATCGACCTATGATTTCAGGAATAAGACCAAAAGACTTCAAATCCGTCGGGGTAATATACTTCAACAGGTTATTACGATCCACTTGGGCTGTCTCCCTATTTGCCGCATATCCCACTACACGTGTATTCAATCGTTGAGCAATTTTCTTTTCGATGCCATCGAAAGCCCCTCCGCAAATAAACAAAATATCCTTTGTATTCACCGGAATCATCTTCTGTTCCGGATGTTTACGTCCGCCCTGAGGAGGCACGTTCACGACCGCTCCTTCCAACAGTTTCAATAACCCTTGTTGCACACCTTCACCGCTGACATCGCGGGTAATGGATGGGTTATCTCCTTTACGGGCTATTTTATCAATTTCATCAATAAAGACTATTCCACGCTCAGCTGCATCCACATCATAGTCGGCAGCTTGTAGCAGACGAGTCAAAATACTTTCAATGTCCTCGCCTACATATCCGGCTTGGGTCAGCACTGTCGCATCTACAATAGTAAAAGGGACATGCAACAATTTGGCAATAGTTCGAGCCAACAAAGTTTTACCTGTTCCTGTCGAGCCCACCATTATGATATTAGACTTTTCTATCTCTACCTCGTCATCCGTCTTGTCTTGCAACAATCGCTTGTAATGGTTGTAGACCGATACCGCCAAATAGCGTTTGGCATCGTCTTGCCCGATGACATATTGGTCTAAAAAGTCTTAATATCTTCCGGCTTCGGCAAATCCTTCTGCTCTAAATCGAGTGTCGATTTTTCTGCTTTTAATTGTTCTTTTACTATATCGTAAGCTCTGGCAGCACATTCATCGCAAATGGCACCGTTGATTCCATTAATCAACAGTCTGACATTCCTGCTCGAACGACCGCAGAACGTACAAGTATCGCCTGTTTTGGCCATATATTCTTTTTTTAGTTTCTGTTTTTCAAATAACCTTTTATTCCCTGTTACTTGTTACGAGTTAATATCTCATCAATCATACCATACTCTTTAGCCTCCAGGGAAGTCATCCAAAAGTCACGGTCTCCATCACGCATCACCTCTTCAAACGACTTGTCCGAATGCTCCGAGATAATAGTATAAAGTTCTTTCTTGACTTTCAAAATCTCACGAGCTGCGATTTCTATGTCTGAAGCCTGTCCTTGCGCTCCGCCCAACGGCTGATGAATCATCACACGGGAATGTTTCAAAGCGAAACGTTTTCCTTTTGTTCCTGCCACGAGCAAAACTGATGCCATAGAGGCTGCTATGCCTGTGCAGATAGTTGAAACATCAGATCCGATAAACTGCATCGTATCGTAAATACCGTATCCAGCATAGACAGAACCACCCGGTGAATTGATATAAATTGAAATATCTTTCCCCGGATCGCTGGAATCAAGATACAACAACTGAGCCTGAATCACATTAGCAGTATAATCGTCAATTTGTGTACCCAAAAAGATAATACGATCCATCATCAAGCGGGAAAAAACATCCATCTGGGCTACATTCAATTGTCTTTCTTCAATAATTGTAGGTGAAATATAGCTGCTGGTTATATTTACATGATTCATGTAACTGTCCAGAGCTGTACCACTCATACCTAAATGTTTAGTCGCGAATTTTCTGAAATCTTCCATATAAAACATTAGTTAATCATTTTTCCGAGCAAGCATATTCAACTAAGGGTTTTCTTTCTTACAACGGATAAACAAAGTTATAAATAAATTTCTAATTGGAACAATATTTTTTTCTATCATCAGAACTTTTTTCTTCAAATGCATGATTATTTTTTCATCGCATGAGATAATTAGCACGGTTTTCACAAGAAGGGATTGGTTTTGGCATCCAAAAAAGAGGCTTCGACAAGATTTCCACCTCATCGAAGCCCTTTATTATTTATCTGATACTGATATCCTGCTTGGAATTATTCAAACATTTTAGCGAACTCGTCAGCAGTAACTTCTTTTTTGTCAATAGTTACCTGCTCTTTCAACCAAGCAGCCAATTTTTCTTCAACTGCACGGTCTAAGATATTCTGCAAAGTCTGCTTGTTCTTCAACATTTCCTTAGCATAGTTTTCTAATGCATCCTCAGGAACAGACAACATACCATATTGAGCAAATTGAGCTTTAGCTACACGTTTAGCAAATTCTTCGATATCTGCATCTTGAACTTTCAAGCCGTTAGCTTTGACCAAGCTTTCTTTAATCAAATGGTAAGTCAAATCTTCAATGATATGAGGATAGTCGTTTTCGATGTTTTCTGCTGTATTCTTTTCATTTGCAACAAGCAACCAACGTTTCAAGATATCATCAGCAAATTTCAATTCGCCAGCTTTCTTAACCAATACTTCACGAGCATCGCTCAAGAACTTGAAGTCGCACTGCGGAGTGAACTGTTCTGCCAAAGCTTCTCTGATTTTGTTTCTGAATTCTTCTTCGCTGGTAACCACGCTTTCACCAAATACTTTGTCGAACAACTCCTGGTTCAACTCTGCATTCTTATGACGAGAGATTTCTTTGATTTCAAAGCTGAAATCACCTGTCAATTCAGCTACTTTCTCTTTTTCCACATGCAAGAAGCTTGCGATTTCAGCCTCAGCACCTTCATATGCCTTGTTCGGGTTGAATACAACAACTGTATTTACCTTTGAACCGATAAACTTAGCCTTTCTGCTTCGTCTTTGATATACATAGGCATCAATACTGCGTTTTCAACTACTACGCCACCTTCTTTCGGAGCACCGTTTTCCAACTCAGCAACTGTACCTTTAACCAAATCCTTTTCTTCTACTTCTTCACCAGCTTCGTATGTCCCGAAGTTTGCTGTATAAGCTTCAACTTGCTTATTCAACATATCGTCGTCAATCTTAACTTCGTAGTATGGCAATGTATCTTCCTTGCTCATGTTGATGTTGATTTCCGGAGCCAAAGCTACGTCAAAGTTGAACACGAAGTCTTCGTCTTTGTCGAAATCCAATGCAGATGGTTCTGCTTCGCTTGCCAAAGGTTCACCCAAAATGTTCAGGTTGTTTTCACGGATGTATTTAAACAAGTTGTCAGAAACCAAACGGTTAACTTCTTCCAATAAAGCTTGTTTACCATACATTTTCTTTACCATGCCCATTGGGACCATACCCTTACGGAATCCAGGCACATTGGCTTTCTGACGGAAGCTGCGCAAAGATTTTTCAACTGCTGCTTCATAGTCAGACTTTACTATTTCTAACTTGATGAGACCTCTTACGGAATCATTGTTAATAAGAGAAACGTTCATTCTGATGTTTTTAATTTTAATTAATATAGAATCCAAATTTTAGGGTGCAAAAATTAGATTTATTCTTTCAATAACGCAAATTGTTTTTTTATAAATTGTTGTGAACCGGAGCATTTTATCTTTATCTTTGTCTGAAAAAAGACATGAAAACAGCTGTTTTTTTTGCCGGACAGCCTGCCGGTTTGCAACTTTTGGCTCTTTTGTTATTCATTTTGGGAGGAAGCATCCTTTCATCTCTTTTAGGCATGGGGCTTTTCTTTCTTTTTTACGGGACAAATGCGCAAATAGGTGATTTTCCGGATATGCTTCGCCTCTTGCAGTTCTTGACAGCTTCTGGGACATTCATCCTCCCTGCTTTACTGATTGCTTGGTTTTACAGTGATTCGCCTAAGGAATTCCTCAGCCTTGACAAACGAGTTAACATACAGAGCGTCGCTCTCATCTTTATCAATATTCTGTTGATAACTCCTTCTATCACACTTCTATCTTGGATAAACGAGCAACTCTCTTTCCCAGAATGGGCAGCTCCTTTGGAAACGTGGATGAGGGAACACGAAGATTTGGCTCAAGACTTCACCTACAAATTAATCAATGGTGACGGAATCTGCCCCTATTTATCAAACATAATCGTAATCGCCCTGACTGCTGCTGTTTCTGAAGAGTTGCTTTTCCGTGGAGCTTTGCAGCGTATCATTGGCAGATGGACAGAAAATCCGCATACCGTGATTTGGATAACTGCCATTTTGTTCAGCGCCTTCCATCTCCAATTCTATGGATTTGTTCCCCGTATGCTTTGGGAGCCTATTTCGGTTACCTATTATTATGGAGCAAAAACATTTGGTTACCTATCTGCGCCCATTTCTTCAATAACGCCCTCACTGTCACTTTTATGTCAAGCGGCACATTTCGTGAATCGGATTTCGTGACGGGCAATCTTGAAAATGAACATCTATTACCCTATGCAATCTTTGCAATCATAACCGGATTCCTATTTCTTCTCACCAATCGTACGCTGAAAAAGGTGTCGAAATAGCATCCAACGGACAAAAGGATTTAATCTTTAGTAGTCAACTAAAAACGTTAACTTACAAAAAAGCAACGACAAATTTAGCTTTTCACCTAAGTGATAAGTGCTTTTCACTTAGGTGATAAATGCTTTTCATTAAGGTGATAAGTGCTTTTCACTTAGGTGATAAACCAAGTTTACAAATCCTTTTTACGCAAGACAAAGTCTTTACCTAAATACTTCTCTCGTACGATTTCATTCTCCGCCAACTGCTCCGCTGTTCCCTGGAACAACACCTTTCCTTCAAACAGGAGATAGGCTCGGTCACAAATACTCAACGTCTCATATACGTTATGATCGGTTATCAAGATACCGATGTTCTTATGACGCAACTTGGCAACAATCGTCTGGATATCCTGCACTGCAATCGGGTCAACGCCGGCAAACGGCTCGTCCAACATGATAAACTTCGGGTTGATAGCCAAACAACGGGCAATTTCAGCACGGCGACGCTCACCACCTGAAAGCTGGTCGCCCAAGTTCTTCCGCACCTTTTGCAAACCGAACTCAGTAATCAGGCTCTCCAATTTCTCCTTTGGTATTCCGGTGTCGTTTCTGTCATCTCCAACACTGAACGGATATTGTCCTCTACTGTCATTTTGCGGAAGATGGATGCCTCCTGCGCCAAATATCCGATACCACAACGGGCACGCTTGTAGACAGGATACTTCGTAATCTCCTGGTCGTTCAAGAATATTTTTCCTTCGTTGGGAGTAACCAAACCAACAGTCATGTAAAATGTCGTAGTTTTACCGGCTCCATTCGGACCCAGCAAACCGACAATTTCCCCTTGTTTCACATTAATCGAGACATGATTCACCACGGTTCTTGCCCGATACTTCTTGACCAAATCTTCTGTACGAAGAATCATCCCCTGCTCTTCCTCCATGCGCCTTGTTTAGTTGTCTATTTAGTTATAATATCTTTATATTCCACACAAAGATATAACAAAGAAACGAAAAGCCATCCGTTTATTTGAGTTTTCAAAAGATATTCGTACTTTTGGGCATAATTCAAAAAGAAAACGTATGGCATTATTCTCTTTTTACAATGTGCGTAAACCACGCCAATTTGAGCACAAACCAATCTATTGGGACCCTCGCAAAGAGGCAATGGAAGAACGTGTGCGCAAAGTGAAGCGTGAAATGGGCTTGGAAGAGACGGAAGAAGAGTACAAGCCCCAAATCAAAGGGACTTTCATCGAAGGGACTTCCCATTTGAAGCGAAGTAGAGACAAAGGAGAAAACAGCCGAAGCAGAGAATACAAAAACGTCAAGCTGTTGATTGCCCTTGCTGTACTTGCATTGTTGTTTTGGTATTTGTTTTGGAAATGAGTGATATCATACACCTACTACCGGATAATATTGCCAACCAAATTGCTGCCGGCGAAGTCATCCAACGTCCTGCGTCTGTGGTAAAGGAATTGGTGGAAAACGCCATTGATGCCGGAGCGACCCAAGTCCAGGTAAATATCAAGGACGCCGGGAAAACTTTAGTCCAGGTGATTGACAACGGGAAAGGTATGTCGGAAACGGATGCCCGCATGGCATTTGAGCGCCATGCTACTTCTAAAATTGCCAAAGCCGACGACTTGTTCTCTCTTCGCACCATGGGATTCAGAGGAGAGGCATTGGCTTCTATCGCCGCTGTCGCCCAAGTGGAATTACGAACCCGGCGAAAAGATGCCGAATTAGGAACGAAATTGGAAATCAACGGTTCACAACTCCAGCATATTGAAGAGGACGCTTGTGCTGAAGGAAGTATCTTTTCCGTCAAGAACCTTTTCTTCAATGTCCCGGCTCGCCGGAAATTTCTAAAGTCAAACGACACAGAATTCCGCAACATCATCAACGAATTTGAACGGATTGCTTTAGTCAATCCGTCTGTTGCCCTTTCTCTCTTCCATAACGAGACGGAGATATTCAACCTGCCGGAATCCGGATTGCGCCAACGTATTATTAATGTATATGGGAAAACTCTCAACCAAAAGATGCTGTCGTTGGAGGCAGACAGTTCATTGGTTTCCATAACAGGTTATGTCGGCAAGCCGGAAGCAGCCAAAAAACGCGGAGCTTTGCAGTTCTTCTTCGTCAACGGTCGTTTCATGAAACACTCCTATTTCCACAAAGCCGTGATGCAAGCCTATGAACAGCTGATTCCTGCGGGGGAAATGCCAAGCTATTTTATTTACTTCAATTTGGACCCGTCCACCATTGACGTAAATATCCATCCGACCAAGACAGAGATAAAGTTTGAGAACGAACAACCGATTTGGCAGATTCTTTTAGCCACAGTACGAGAGACTTTGGCTAAATCGAGTGCGATTCCAACTATCGACTTCAATACAGAAGGAGCTATCGACATTCCTATATACAATCCGGGAAAGAGAGTGAGCGGGAACAGTTCCCCAAAAGTGGAAGTCCGTTCCAACTATAATCCTTTCCAACGGGAAATCGTCCATCCGGACAAAGCTCCGGCTTTCGACTGGACAGAGTTGTACAACAATTTTGAAGCAGACCGCAGCTCAGCTCTTCCCGAAGAAGAAGACAATGTAGTTGAAAAGCGTATTCCTACAATCGACAGCGAAGAGCGTCCTATTCTTCCAACAGAACAGGAGCCTGAAAAAGAGAAAGCTCTATTTTCCGCTAATCCAACGGAACAAAGCCACATCACGCCTTGCTTCCAATACAAAAACCGCTATTTGATTACTTCCCTTAAATCGGGCATGGCGATTATCGACCAGCACCGGGCACATGTACGCATCTTGTTTGAACAATACCAAAAGTCCATCCTGCAACAAAAAAGCGTATCCCAACAAATGCTTTTCCCGGCAATGGTAGATTTTACCCAAGCGGAAGAACAAGTATTGGCGGACTTGTTGCAAGATTTGAATTATTCGGGATTCGAGTTGAGTAATTTGGGAGGAGGAAGTTATGCCATCAACGGCGTTCCTTCGGGCATGGAAGGTGTGGATTGTGTAAATCTATTGAAAGAGATTGTCGTTAAAAGTATGGAAACCGGAATCAAGGCCCATGAAGATATTGCAAAAACGATTGCTTTCTCATTGGCTTCCGCCCAAGCAATACCGGCAGGGAAAGTCCTTTCCTCTGAAGAGATGGACCATTTGTTGGCTTCCTTATTCCTTTGTCCTGATATGAACCTTACTCCGGATGGGAAAACAATATTCACACTGCTGACAGACGACGAATTAGGAAACAGATTCCGCTGATGCAGTCATAGTCTGCCGGCAACTTTCTTCTTCAAGGTTGCCGACAGATTACAAATCTTCTGATAGAAAAGGCCGATAATCCAAAAGCTCCGTTTTCCCACTTCTCAATGAGGCTTGCACATCGACAAGACGTTGGTTGGAACTTCCACGAAACAATAAATCCTCATCCTTCAATGCTTCCATGAAAAGTCCATCAACAAGGACATCTATATAATGGAGCAATGCAGCAGTATCAGGCATCTGCAACAAATCCTCAAACAAATAGCCCGTATAGCACCAAATCGTTTTGGTACTATTCTCTTTTATCAAACGTGCCAATTCCGTGAACCCTTTAGCTTGATACATGGGATCTCCACCAGTAAATGTGACATTGGCAAACTCGTCCGACATGATTTGCTGAAAGATAGCAGAAGCTTCCACTTCTCTCCCATTACGAATATCCCAAGACTGGGGATTATGGCATCCCGGACAGTGATTGACACAACCGGCACAATAGACAGCGGTCCGGAAACCCGGACCGTCAACTGTCGTATCTTCTACAATATTTAATAATGATATTTTCATTGTCTCTTACATACTACTTATCAACGTGCGTAACGCGGTCTTTCAGTTCCGCCAACTTTGCCCTATTCCAACGATCGGTCGTTCCTACCAAATATCCAGTAATACGCTGCAACTTGTCCAAATGTTTACTTCCGCACTTCGGGCAAACTTCCAAATGGGTGGCTGCGTTCTCATATCCGCAATCCATACAGCGGTTGCGATTATGATTTACCGAACCATAACCAATGTTGTATTTATCCATCATATCGACAATGCGCATGATTGCTTCCGGGTTATGAGTCGCATCCCCGTCCATCTCCACATAAAATATATGTCCGCCTCGTGTCAACTCATGATAAGGAGCTTCCACTTCCGCTTTGTGGCGCGCACTACATTTATAATATACTGGAACATGATTGGAATTGGTATAATAATCTCTGTCCGTAACACCCGGAATAGAACCATACTGTTTGCGGTCACGACGAGTAAACTTACCAGACAAACCTTCAGCTGGAGTAGCCAATATACTATAATTATGCTGGTATTTCAGAGAATCGGTTGGCACAGTCACGCATATAAGTGACAATCTTCAAGCCCAATTCCTGTGAAGCCGCATCCTCGCCATGATGTTTTCCCGTCAAAGCGACCAAACATTCGGCCAATCCGATAAACCCGATACCCAATGTTCCTTGATTGATAACTGAAGCAATCGTATCATTCGAACTCAACTTATCACAACCCAACCACAACGACCGCATCAACAATGGGAATTGTTTCGCATACGCTGTCTTTTGGAACTCCATACGTTCATGCAATTGACGGGCAGTCACTTCCAACATATTATCCAACTTCGAGAAGAACACAGCAATACGGTTGTCATAATTTTTGATATTCATGCACTCGATAGCCAAACGGACAATATTAATGGTTGAGAAGGAAATATTACCACGACCGATAGAAGTCTTCGGTCCGAAACGATTTTCAAATACGCGGGTACGACATCCCATTGTCGCTACTTCATGGTTATAACGCAACGGATCATCGGCTTTCCACTCCTCACTGTAATTGAACGTTGCATCCAAATTAAGGAAATTCGGGAAGAAACGGCGAGCCGTAACTTTGCAAGCCATTTGATACAAATCATAATTTCGGTCTTCCGGCAAATAACTAACGCCACGTTTCTTCTTCCAGATTTGAATCGGGAAAATAGCAGTTTCACCATTTCCCACGCCCCGATAAGTCGTTTTTAGCAACTCACGGATAATGCAACGTCCTTCAGCAGATGTGTCCGTTCCATAATTGATAGAACTGAACACAACTTGGTTACCCCCTCTCGAGTGAATCGTATTCATATTATGTATGAAAGCCTCCATGGATTGATGCACACGGGCAACTGTCCTGTTCATCGCATGTTGCAACAAACGAGCTTCGCCTTCCATGCCATCCAACGGACGGTCAATGAAATCATCCAATTCTTTATGGTAAAAATGGTTTAAGTCAAGACCGGTCAACTGTTCTACTGTTTTAACTTCTTCAATAAAACTTGATCTTACATACGGAGCCAAATAAAAGTCAAAGGCAGGAATCGCCTGTCCGCCGTGCATTTCATTCTGTGCTGTTTCCAAAGAAATACATCCTAAAATGCTGGCAGTCTCTATGCGCTTTGCCGGACGGGATTCTCCATGCCCAGCAGAGAAGCCATTTCGCAAAATCTTATCCAACGGATGCTGTACACAAGTCAAGCTTTTTGTCGGATAATAATCTTTGTCATGGATATGCAAATAGTTATTCGATACAGCATTGCGCACCTCCTCACTTAACAAATAGTCGTCCACGAAAGGTTTAGTGGTTTCGCTGGCGAATTTCATCATCATTCCAGCAGGAGTATCCGCATTCATGTTTGCATTTTCACGAGTAATATCATTCGATTTGATATCTATAATTTCCAAGAAAATATCACGTGTTTTGGCTTTACGTGCAATGCTCCGTTGGTTTCGGTAGGCGATATATTTTTGAGCAACATCCTTTCGGCTACTGTTCATCAATTCCATTTCCACTGCATCTTGGATGGCTTCAACACTCATCTGTGATTTCCCATTGGTCGAAATCCGATTAGCAATTTGGTAAATCAAATGCATGTCTTCTCCCACTTCTGTGTGCAACATAGCTTTCCGAATGGCGGATGCTATTTTTTCTTCATTAAAACCGACAATTCTGCCGTCTCGTTTGATTACAGTTTGGATCATTTTAATAGACTTTTATTTGGTTTATGTTTATGCCTACAAAGATATCAGTAATTGGAATAAATTTTTATTTTGGAAAACTTTTTAACGTGTTAATTATTGTCAATCATTTATATAACAGTATATTATATAATCAAAGTGGGAAACTTTTTATTTTTAATAAAATATTTGTTTCCCGAAAAAAGAATTTTATCTTTAGAAAAATATTGAAAAGATGCAAGAATAATCGTCTTTTTAATATAAGCAAAAGGAGTTTCTTCCGTCACTTGCGACAACTCTTCCCATAAAACCCAGCTTGGTTGAAACGACGATAGAAAAATCTCCGCAAAGATAGGGAAAAGCATGGAACGCATAACCAAAAAATCTTATCTTTGTAGAGAAGTTAAATTTATAAGAGCATCGCATCATGAAAAAGATTACAGGCCTACTTGGCATGGCGACTACCATCCTTTGTTGTAACGGCTGCATCTCTGAAGAAGCGGGAATGTATTTGCTGGTAGGTTCCTACTCCTCTTCCGCCGAAAACGGAATCCACGTATTAAACTTTGACGAAGAGAAAGGGGAAAGCCATCTCGTATCGGGAATGAACGGAATCGCCAATCCCTCTTTTTTAGTCCCGGCATATAACGGGAAACGGATTTACAGCGTCAGTGAGACAGATGATGAAACGGCATCTCTTTTCGCCTATTCTTTTAATTCGGGCAATGGCTCTCTTCAACTCATCAACAAGCAACCGACCAACGGGACGGCTCCTTGCCATGTTTGGGTAGATTCTTTCGACCAGCTTGCCATCACAGCAAATTACAATGGAGGAAGCATCAGTATTTCCCTATCGCTACGGATGGAAGCCTGCAAGAAGCCATCGTGGAAAAACACGAAGGCGGCAATCCTGATTCGGAAAGACAATCCTGCCCGCATTTACATTATATCTATTCCTCGCCAAGTGGAGAATATGTTTATGCCAACGACTTGGGGACAGACCGTATATATAAATATAATGTAGTAACCGATAACGGAAAAACACATTTGGAAAAAGGAACACCAAGTTATTTCCAATTGCCTGCCGGAGAAGGTCCACGCCACACGACATTCCACCCGAACGGCAAATATGCTTACACAATCGGGGAATTATCTGGCAATGTAACAGTCTTTACATTATCTCCCGACGGGAATTTAGACCCGATACAAACCATCGCCGCCGACACCTTGTCGGCAGCCGGAAGCGCAGACATCCATTTATCCCCTAATGGGAAATTCCTTTATGCTTCCAACCGGTTAAAAGGAGACGGAATTGCTATCTTCTCGGTTGACAACAAAAGCGGGCTGCTTACAAAAGTAGGCTACCAACCGACCAGTATTCATCCGAGAAATTTCGCCATCACGCCCAATGGGAAATACTTGTTGTGCGCTTGCCGGGATGATAATAAAATTCAAATCTTCCGAATCAATGCAAACAACGGTCTGCTCCATGACACGGGGAAAGATATCAAAATAGAACAGCCCGTTTGTTTGAAATTCATCTTAAAGTAGGCTTTTTCAGGCAAACCTGAGCAGAAGAACAACAACAATGTTAAATTATCCTACAAAAGGCGCTACAAATTTGGTGGAATAAAATTAATGTTTTACCTTTGCATCACATTTGAGAAATAAATCTAAATGCAAAAGAGAAACGCCCAGATGGCGGAATCGGTAGACGCGCTGGTCTCAAACACCAGTGGATTCACTTCCATCCCGGTTCGACCCCGGGTCTGGGTACTAAAAGCGGTTGGTAATCGAGTGATTATCAATCGCTTTCTTTTTATACCGCATCTATTTTTTTGAAAAGGCAGCATGCTTTTCCTGACTTCGCATCCCCAAAAACATGCTTTTTGCAACTGATTGACAAACAATATAATGTATTTTGTCGTCACCCGATTTTAGGTGACGTATTGACGAAATCAGATAGTATCGGAGTAAGAATCCAACGTCCGATATAGAAATTCCGATAAAGCCATGCATGATACCTGCCAATCCTTGAAAATAAATTGGATAAACGTTTTTCGACTAGACTTATTACACGACTCAGGATGCATAGTTTATTTGGTAATGACATTTTAATCTTCTCATATAAGCGAGAAGCATTTTTCATATATGTGAGAAGATAAATACTTGGTTGTAAACTCAAAAAAGTAGGACAACACGTTATCATCTTGTTTATACCCAATGCCGGCTGGCACGGGAATAAAGAACATACTTACAAGTGACACGATGACGAAGTCAGGAAAAAACAATGGTTTTTATTTTGGAAAAGATAGTATATTTTACAAACAGGAAACAACCCGCTTTTTAAAGGCGATAGGGAAGCAAAGAAAAGCAAGATAAATTGGGAAATGGAAACCAAATTGTCAGCCTTTAAGAGGAGAAAGAGCCATGAATCGGGTCAATATTCCATCTTAAATTGTTAAAATCCGAATCCAAATAACTTTTTATCAAAAAAAATCACAATTAGAATCAAAATAATTCCTACCTTCGCACACGAATTGAAAAGCAATTAACGAATCGACTTTAATAACGCCTATTATATCGTTTTATTTCTATTCAATCAAATAAAATTAACGTATTCCTGTGAAAGGAAATACAATTCATTTAATTAATTCAAATATATGGACAACGCTTTACTGAAAAAGAATCCGGCATCAAAAGCTGTGGATTTTCAGACGCGTAAGGTATTAACAAGATCTGGTCTTATCGCCGGATTATGTTTATCTACGCTCGCTCCTTCGTATGCCCTTCCTGCCGGATTGGATGCAGCGAAAGCACAGAATGAAAGTGTTACAATCATTCAACAGACAAAGAAAGTGTCTGGTGTAGTAACAGACAATACCGGAGAACCTATTCTCGGTGCTAATGTAGTAGTAAAAGGAACCACAGAAGGTACAGTTACCGACATGGACGGTAAGTACACATTAGACGTTCCAAACAATGCGACTTTATCTATTTCATTTATCGGCTACACGACGAAAGAGGTAAAAGTTGGTAACTTATCTGTAATCAACGTCGTTTTAGAAGAAGAAGCTATCGGCCTTAATGAAGTAGTTGCGATTGGTTACGGTTATGTAAAGAAAAAGGACTTGACAGGTGCCGTTTCTACCGTATCGGCCGACGACATGGTAATGGGTGGTACTGTAAGTAATGCAGCACAGGCTTTGCAAGGTAAGACAGCCGGTGTGCAAGTATCACAAAGTTCAAAAGCCCCAGGTGGTACAATTTCTGTACGTGTCCGTGGTAACAACTCAATTTCCTCTACCAATGAGCCTTTGTATGTAGTTGATGGTTTCCCTTCTTCAGAAGGTTTGAACTTGAACCCGAATGACATCGAGTCCATGCAGATTTTGAAAGACGCCTCAGCTACGGCTATTTATGGTGCCCGCGGTGCAAATGGTGTCGTATTGATTACAACAAAACGAGGAAGAGCTGGAGAGAACAAGATTTCTTATAGCGGTTACTTAGGAGCACAGACAGTTGATAATCCATTCGAGTTTATCAATGCAAAGGATTACATGAATTTGCAGAATGCTTTGTATCAAGAAATCGCAGGACAGGAAGGTAACCCTTACGGAGCTTATACTCCTTCTCAGTTGGAATCTACAGTAGATACTGACTGGTTGGACGTTTGTACACGTACTGCATTAGTACAAGACCACAACTTCCAGTTCCGTGGCGGTTCAGACAAGACTAAAGTTTTGACAAGCTTGGGATATTTCAAACAGGAAGGTGTCTTGAAGAACACAGACTTCAACCGTATTTCTGGACGTGTGAATGTTGACCAGACCATCAACGATTACATCAAGGCTGGTGCAACCATGTATGCTCACCGAGAACAATCCAACTCACAGAATTATAGCGGTAACATCTTGGGTGAAAACGTTATGTTAAGCGTCATGAGTTACGACCCGACCGTAAAACCATACAACGAAGATGGTACATACGGACGTGTTCCGGGTGGTCGTGGTGATAACCCATTGGCAAACTTGTTGGAACGTAAGAAAGAGGTAGTAAATGACAAATTGAATGGTACAGCGTTCTTGGAAGTTCGTCCGTTTGAAGGATTAACAGCAAAAGCTACTGCTGGTGTTGAATTGCTACACAACTTCAAAGGTTCTTATTTGCCTCAGTCAACCACTTACGCTGGTGAAATCGAAGGTGGTGTTGCTTCTACTTATGATTACAGAGCAACCCGTCAGGTGTTTGAAGGTATCTTGAACTATATGAAGACTTTCAACCGCATCCATGATTTGAACGTGATGTTAGGATATTCTTATGAGAAGTTCTCTGCTGAATACCGTTCAGCAAGCGGTAAAGGTTTCTCTACTGACTTGTTCGAGTGGAACAACATGGGAGCAGCTTCCATCAAGTCTATCGCTTCTAACAAGACTGAAAACATCTTGGCTTCTTTCTTCGGTCGTGTCAACTATACATTAAATGATAAATACTTGGCAACCGTAACCGTACGCCGAGACGGTTCTTCCCGATTCGGTTCAAACAACCATTGGGGTACTTTCCCTTCTGGGTCTTTGGCTTGGCGTGCAAGTGAAGAAGAATTCATCAAGAACTTGGGCATCTTTAGCAACTTGAAAGTACGTGCTGGTTATGGTGTTACAGGTAACGAACGTATCGGTGACTACGCATCCTTTGCTTTGGTTTCAACCAACCACATCACATTGGATGGTTCAAGCAACACTCCGGGTACACATCTTAGCCAAAGCAGCCCTGAGAACGCCAGCTTGAAATGGGAAACAACAACCCAGTACAACGTTGGTTTCGATATGGGATTCTTCAACAACCGTTTAGCTGTAACAGTAGATGGTTATTGGAAAAAGACTAAAGACTTGTTGTTGAAAGTTGCTTTACCTTATTATACAGGTTTTACTTCTGGCCAGCAGAATATCGGTGAAATCTCTAACCGTGGTTTTGAAATCGATGTCACTTCACACAACTTGACAGGTGATTTCACATGGGATACAAAATTCAACTTGGCACTTAACCGAAACAAAGTATTGGATTTAGGTACAAGCGGTGATATCCGTATCACTTCTTCTAAACCAGTCGGTACAGTATCTGAAAATGCTTACGCTATCGTTCGCGAAGGTGAAGCATTGGGTTCTTTGTATGGTTGGAAATACATCGGTGTATTGCAGGAAGGTGAGACTTATGCTCCACAACCAAACTCTAAGCCGGGTGACCCTAAATTCGAAGATATCAATGGTGATGGTAAGATTGACGCTAATGACCGTACAATCATTGGTAACGCCAACCCGGATGTAATCTTCGGTTTGACCAACAACTTCGCATGGAAAGGATTTGACTTGTCTATCTTCTTCCAAGGTTCTATTGGCAATGACTTGTTAAACATGACCCGTATGAACTTGGAATGGAAACGTACAACAGATGCTTTGAACCGTTGGACACCGTCAAATACAAATACGGATATTCCTCGTAACGGTTTCTACTATTCACAGTATGGTGGATATGTTAACGACCACTTTATCGAAGATGCTTCCTTCCTTCGTTTGAAGAACTTGACATTAGGTTATACGATTCCGTTTAAGAAGGTCGTAAGTTCTTGCCGAGTATATTTCTCTGCCGAGAACTTGTTCACTATCACAGGTTACTCAGGATGGGATCCTGAAGTAGATACAAAAGCAAATGAAGCTGTTCAAGCAGGTGGTAGCCAACAAACAGCTAACGCCGGTGCCGGTTTGGACTTCAATGCTTACCCTGCTATGCGTACATATACAGTAGGTTTGAATATTACATTCTAATAAAAAGGAGAATTTAAGAAATGAAATGTAAAAAATATTTATTAGGTCTGATTACTATGGGATTGGTTTCGGCTTGTACCGATTTGGATCCTGAAATCTACAGTAATTTGACGACGGCAAATGCTTATAAAACGGAATCGGACATTGAAGCTGCCGTAGTAGGATTGTATTCTGATATGAATCCTTACCCAGGAGACTCTTGGTTGTATTATGGAGGTTACATGATTATGATTACGGATTATGCGACAGATATGGGTTATTCAACAGCAGCCGGTGACCCGACCAAATTGAGTAACATGACATACGATGCCAGCAACCGTTACTTCAGCAACAACTGGAGAGACATGTATAATGTTATCTCTAACGCCAACACCATCTTGGACAATGTAGAGTCTATCGATATGTCAGTTGAAAGAAGAATTTGGTAAAAGGACAAGCTAAATTCTTGCGAGCAATGGCTTATCGTGACTTGACAGATGCTTGGGGACCTGTTCCATTCATCACTTCATTGGTAAAGAACCCGTTTACTTTGAATGATGTTCCATTGACTCCGGTTTCTGAAATTGAATCTGTTTTGATTTCTGACTTGAAAGAGTGTATCAACATTTTGCCAGCAAGCTGGAGCGGACAGGATTTGGCTCGTGCCACAAAAGGTGCTGCTGCCACATTGCTTGGTAAAATCTACTTGCGCAACCATGATTATACAAATGCAAAGACATATATCGACATGGTATTGAACAGTGGCGAGTACGAATTGGAAAGCGATTTCAAATATGTATGGTCAGAAAACAACAAGTATGGAAAGGAAATGATTTTTGCTTTGTTACATGAAACTGGTCAGAACGCTGCAGAAATCGCTTGTCACTTTGGTCCGTCAGACCACCCAGATGTACCGGGCCGTTGGCAGTATTATGGTGTATCTCTTCCGTTCTGGCGCAGCTATGACAAGGAAGACCCGCGCCGTGAGTTCTTCTACTATGACTATACTGGAGATTCAAAGCGTGATGACAAATCAAACTATGGTTTCCATTATATGATTCCGGAAGAAGGTGTTGTGAATGTTCCTAACGATACAACCAAGTATATGCAGAACGTAGCTACAATGAAGTATACATACGATATGATTTCGGATGCTTACTATGACGGACGTACAATCTGTGTTTTCCGTTTGTCTGACGTAATCCTTTGCAAGGCTGAAATCGAAAACAACTTGAACGGTCCTGCTGCTGCACTTCCATATTTGAACCAAATCCGTGGTCGTGCCGGTGCTCCTGAATATGGCAAGAACAGCCGCTTCCCGGTTCCTGCTACTAAGGAAGCTATGAACGATGCTATCTTGAAAGAACGTGGATACGAACTTGTATTCGAGTTCCAGCGTCGTGCTGACTTGATCCGCTTCGGAAAATACGAAGAAATCGTAAACGCACATTTGAAGAAATTGGGTATCGCCCAGCCAACAAATGTGACATCTGATTTGAGATATTTCCCATATCCGTTGAATGATGCTCAGTTGAATCCTAATTTGGCAAATGAGAATCCTTCCAGATTACCGAAATAATTAAACAATCAATAAGAGAAAGAAGAGCCTGCTCTGGCAGCTCTTCTTTCCTTCTTTTCAATAAACAATAGATATAATTTACATGAAGCGTTTAATAGGAATTATTGTTGCTGCCTGCTGCCTGCTGTCAGCTTTTTTTATTTGGACCGAAAAGAACACATTGAAATCAATAACCCTGACTTCTCCTCGTAATACAGCCATGTATAACAAGGTGGATATCTCTTTGGCAAAACCTGCTCCCGTATATATTGAATATACGGAAAAAGAAAGCGGAAAATCTTATCGTACCCGCACTTCTCCGGCTGACACGCTTCATCATCTGGACTTATTACTCCTTAAAGCTAACACAGAGTACAGCTATCGTGTGGTTATTGACAACCTTTACAAACAACAATCCAAAGAATTAACTTTTAGGACCCGTGAACAATCTCCTTGGTTGAAGAATCACCGGTTTAATGAACAACATCCTCATGACACGACTGCATTGGGCGATGGAATGATATTAGTTTGTTTTGGCCGCTTACCTGGCTATATGATGCTAATCGACAACGAAGGAGAGGCTCGTTGGTATTGGCAGATTGAAGATATTGGCGTACGCGCTGCATCCCTGACTCCGCGTGGGACGTTTTTGGCAATGCTTCGCCCATTTGTAAAAGATGTTATTGACGATTACACGATGACACCGGAGCAAGTACGTAACGATGAACATAAAAAGCCAATGCGCCGCGGATCCATTGGCTTTGCCGGAGGAACCGGATTAGCGGAAGTTTCCTTGACTGGGGAAATGATGTGGCGTCTTGACTTGGATAAGGTAGAAAAGGAGAAAGACTATCAAGTAATCCATCACGACATCTTAATGGATAAGAATCACAATATACATACGTTGTATCGCCCGAAAAAGATAGCGACTATATCCGTCAATGGGAAAATGGAGACAGACACTTTAGGCGGTGACGGAATCATGGTGATAGACTCTTTAGGAAACTTGCTAAAAACTTGGTCGGCTTGGGATATTTGGGATGTAGAGAACGATCCTTATATTGCAGAATACCGGTATGACCGATTCCATATCAACGGACTTTGCTTTGACAAAGATAGCAACTATCTATTGTCTGCCCCGATTGAAGACCAAATATGGAAAATCGATGCGAAAAGCGGAGAACTCGTATGGCGTTTTGGTAGAGACGGTGATTTCAAAATGGACACGACCGATTATTTCTCTTTCCAGCATTCGCCTTATATTTTAGACAACGGGGATTTGATGCTATTTGATAACGGTTTGCATAACCAACGTTCCGGAGGCAAAGCTTTCCGCTTGGACGAAAAGAACCGTACGGCGGAGACGACCATAAATGCATTATTGCCTGCCGACAAATATACTTCCCGCATGGGAAATGCCACTTTGTTACCAAACGGGAACATTTTGCAGTGCAGTTCAAAGACCGGTTCGGTAATGGTAACAGACAAAGAGGGAAAGGTTTTATGGGAAGCTGTTTTGCATTTCGCTCCTTACCGTGCAATATATGTTCCTATGGAAACATGGAATAACTATTTTAAAGAAATAAAATAATATGGAACGAGCATCGCTTCCTTACATATTCTTTACCTTCTTGAAACTGGGTGCAACTGCATTCGGTGGTTATATGTCATTGGTGGCTATTGTACAAAAGCAGTTGGTGGAGATAGACAAAAAGATGAAAGAAGAAGACCTGTTGGATGGCATTTCATTGACATCTGTATTACCGGGACCTGTTGCGGTTAATACTATCGCTTATGTCGGTTACCTTCTACGAGGGATTCCGGGAGCGATTGCCGCTTTTGCCGGAATCGTTCTTCCCTCTTTCTTCTTGGTCATCCTCCTTTCATGGTTGTATTTCACCTACGGGAACATTCCTGCCGTAAAAAACATCTTCAGCGGCATTGCGCCTACGATTACCGCTTTGATTGTTACAGTAGCGATTGGCATGGCACGCAAAACCATCAAAGTCCCTGCCCAATGGGTGATTTGCTTGTTAGCTGCCATCTTGCTCATCTTTATTGGCGGTTTCACAACCACTTTCCTGATAATTATCGGAAGTGGAATAGTTGGATATTTTCTATTTCATCAGCAACAAGGGAAAGAGCGATTATCTAATGAAGAGAAGCTGTTGTTCGGGAATAGGCAATGGATCATCTCCGGAGTTGTTCTATTATTATTGCTTTTCGTTTTACTTTTTGGCGGACAATATCCTGGAGCACCAAAGAATATCCAAATCATATCGACCTTCTCCGGAATCAGCTTGACCCTATTCGGCGGAGGATACGTAGTCATTCCGGCTTTGCATGAATTATTCGTGGAGAATTTAGGCTGGCTGACCTCAGCAGAATTTGCAGATGGAATCGCAATCGGGCAAATAACACCCGGTCCGATATTCATCACTGCAACTTTCATCGGATACAAAGTGGCTGGAATCACGGGTGCATTATTAGCAACCATTGCCATGTTTACGCCACCGATGGTCTTAACCGTATTATTATCCCGTTTTGTCAAACACTGAACCAATCAACCCTCGTAAAAACAGCCATGAAAGCAGTCCGGGCTGCTGTTATCGGAATGATTTTTGCTTCTGCCGTCACAATCGGGCAGACAATTTCGGTGTCGATTGTTTCGGTTGCCATCTTCTTGGTCGCTTTTTATATTTCATTTAAATACACAATCAGTCCTGTTTACTTGATTATCGGATCTGGCGTAGCGGGATTTGTCTTATTCTAACAATATGAGTACTATAATACAAGGTATACAAATGATTGGGACACAACGCTCAGGCTCCAATCTTTTGCGTGTGATGCTGGATGGAATCCGGGAAATAGCCGCTCCACATCCTCCACATATTCTTCAGCGTTTTTTACCATTACTTCCCAAATATGGTGATTTGGAAAGCACTTCCAACTTTTATAGATTGGCACAAGATGTATGTGAATTGGTCAATGTAAATCCAGTTCCTTGGGAGGGCATTTCTATCCAAACAGACGAAATAGTGGCAGCTTGCCACCAAACACATTGTTTGAATTGTTCCGGGTAATATATGAGTCGGCAGCCAAACAGGCCGGAGCCTCTTATTGGCTCTGCAAAAGCATGAAAAACATGCTCTATGCAGAAGGAATTGAATCAACGGGCATTCGTCCTTATTATATTTATTTGTACAGAGATGGTCGTGACGTGGCTCTTTCATTTAAGAAAGCAATCGTCGGAGAAAAGCATATTTACGCATTGGCTCAAAACTGGAAAAAGGATCAGGAGGCGGCTCTCAGTTTAAAAGAGCAAACTGCTGCTGACCATTTCTTCATGTTGAATTACGAGACTCTTATTTCCTCTCCGGAAATGGTGATGCATCAGCTTTGCGATTTCTTAGACCTTCCCTATTCCGATAAAGTAATGGACTTCTATAAAAGCAAAGAGTCCCAAAATACTGCGGTGGCAGGGAAAATGTGGGCAAACGTGACGAAGCCCATCTTGAAAGACAATACACAAAAGTTCCTTCGTGAATTATCTTCCGAAGAAATTGCCATCTTTGAATCGGTAGCAGGCGATGTATTGGTGCAATTAGGATATTCTTTGAGCACACCGGACAATTCTTTAAGAAAGGATTTCTCGGACAAAGAAATTGCCTTTTTCAAGGAAGAGAACATTCGCCTGAAGAAGGAGTTCATTCAAAAGGCAGATCCGGAGGATTTAGAGAAAAGACGTCCGCAAGATGAATTGCTCAACCGTATCAAACATTATCAATAAAGCGGCAATCAGCGAACAAATAAAGAACGGCTCTCGATACTTCGGTAAGTTTTCATCAAAACTCATGCGACAAAAGGTTACGAGCTTTTCAAAAAGCATACTACCTTTTTCCAAAAAGCATACTACCTTTTTGAAAAGAGGTCGGATTGTGATATTTGAGCTGTTATTAAATCGGCGTTAAAACAGTATTTAAACACTATTTTAATGCTGTTTTATTCGCCCGCAAATTCATACTTTTGTATAGATTGCTGTGTTCTAAAAAACGTATATTTGTAAATAATATCAGTAGGAAATATCGAATTACCTAAAAACGCTATATAATATGAAATCTCTTCATCAGACATATTTAGCCGGCTTGATGGTCGCCACACTTGGCTTAAGTTCCTGCAAAGAAGCAGAAGCTCCAGCTCCTGTCATGCCGATTCCCACACCAGAACAGGTTGCATGGCATAAGTTAGAAACCTATGCATTCGTCCATTTCGGACTAAATACTTTCAATGATTTGGAATGGGGATATGGAGACACTCCCGCAAGCACATTCAATCCGACAGATTTGGATTGTGAACAATGGGTACAAACAATAAAAGCCGCAGGATTAAAAGGAGTTATCTTGACGGCAAAGCACCATGATGGGTTTTGCTTGTGGCAAACAAAAACGACTGATTATTCAGTCAAGAACTCTCCTTGGCGAGAGGGTAAAGGAGATATGGTTCGTGAATTGTCAGATGCTTGCCATAAATATGGATTATTATTCGGAATCTATCTTTCCCCTTGGGATCGAAACAGTGCAAACTATGGGACATCGGAATATGTTGAGAAGTTCCATGCGCAAATGGATGAACTCATCAGCAACTACGGTCCTCTGTTTGAATATTGGTTCGACGGAGCAAACGGAGGTGATGGCTGGTATGGCGGTGCAAAAGAGAAGCGTTCGATAGATGCTAATACCTATTATAAATATGAAGAAGCCCGGAAAGCGATCAAAGCTAAGCATCCAACTGCCATGATTTTCGGAGGGACAGTTCCTGATATCCGTTGGATTGGGAATGAAGAAGGACGGGCTGGCGATACGCAATGGAGTATTTATGATTCTGAACCAGCCTTCAATTACAAGTTCGCAAACAGTGTATATGGAGACGAGAATCAAAAGAAATGGTTAGGTGCCGAATGCGATGTTTCTGTCCGCCCAGGTTGGTTCTACCATGCCCGCGAAGACCATCAACTTAAATCTTTGGCAACTTTGGTGAATTTATACTATCTCAGTGTCGGACATAACGCCAACTTACTGCTGAATTTCCAGTAGCATTAAACGGAAAGATTGCCCCGGAAGATTCCATGCGAATTATAGAATGGCGAAAAACTATCGACAACGATTTCAAAGATAATCTTTTAAATGGTTGCTATGCAGATGCCTCCCAATCAAGAGGTCGGACTTTTGCTGCTTCAAAAGTCACGGATGGAAATTGGGATACATATTGGGCAACTCCAGATGGAGTCAATAATGGATCATTGACATTCACATTACCTGTGCCAACAGACGTAAACCGAATGGTGATTCAAGAATATATTCCATTAGGACAACGAATACGCAGTTTTAACATGGAATATGAAAAAGAAAGCAAATGGTATCCAATCCAGTCCGTCGATTCCACCACGACAGTTGGATATAAGCGCATTGTGCGTTTCCACACAGTGACAGCCAAGAAACTACGCATCAATTTCACAGATGCCCGAGGCCCTTTATGTATCAACAATGTAGAAGCCTATTTTGCTCCGACATTGCTGACCGAGCCGCAGGTTACTCGAAATAGTGAAAGCTTGGTAAACATTACAGCAGGTGATGCTAATGCTGAGATTTATTACACGATAGACGGAGAAACCGACAAAAACCTCTATCCTATATGATAGACCTTTTGAATTGCCGAAAAAAGCAATCGTTAAAGCAGTTGTATATGATTCCCAAACAAACAAATACAGCCCAATAACTACGGTGCATTTCGATATTCCTGCCAGTGAATATATTCCTATGACAGATGCAGAACAGGCAGCTGTCATGTTTGACGGAAATGGCTATACGGCATATACGCTTCCTAAAAACAAAAAAGAGATAGTCGTGCGGTTTAAGGATAAAAAAAGGATTAGCGGATTCAAATACACACCAGACCAAAGACGATGGGCCGTAGGGCATATTTCAAACTACCAGTTTTATGTAGACGGCAAATTGGTGGCTACAGGAGAATTCTCCAACATCAAAGCCAATCCAATCGAGCAAGAGATAAGATTCAATCCGGTTGAAGGGCAAGAAATCAAGCTTGTTTCCAAAAGAAATATAGATGACAGCAAACAATTCTCAATTGGAGAATTATCTGTCATAACCGAATAAAAGGGCAACAAAGTAACAAAATGACATAAACACCAAGAAGATATCAGCTAATCATAGCTATAATTATAAAAAAATGTCAGTTATCTTTGCTAATAAAAATTTTGTTCATAACTTTGCCAGACAATTATTACAAACAACGGAATAATACTACTAAAAACATGAAACTTACAATTATCGGTTCTGGAAACATGGGTGGTGCAATGGCTGCAGGCCTTGCACAAGGTTCAATCTTTCAAGCCTCAGACATTACCTGCACAGACCAGTTTGATGCCTTATTGGAAAAAATGAGAGCAATCAATCCTGATTTTAATCTGACACATGATAATTTGGCAGCAACTAAAGATGCGGATATTATCGTCATTGCAGTTAAACCATGGCGAGTAGAATCAGTTATTGAAGAAATCAAGCCTGTATTAGATTTAAGAGACAAATGGTTATTTCTGTTGCAGGAGGTGTGACATTAAATGAACTAAAAGGCTACTTCACTAAAGATTCAATGCAAAAACAACAGTTTTGCCCGGTAATTTTCCGAGTAATTCCGAATATCGCTATTGAAGTAAAAAGTAGTATGACATTCGTATCCGCCTACAATGCCTCTCAGGAGCAAATAGATTTAGTTATGTCTATATACAACGAACTTGGACATGCTTTATTTATTGAAGAAAGACTGATGGCAGCAGGAACATCCTTAGCATCAAGCGGTATCGCATTCGCATTGCGTTATGTGAGAGCAGCTGTAGAAGGAGGTATCGAATTAGGATTCTACCCAAGAGAAGCACAAGATATTGTAATAAATACAATAAGAGGAGCTATCACTCTGCTATCTGAAAACAAGAGCAATCCTGAATCAGAAATTGACAAAGTTACAACCCCAGGAGGTACTACAATTCGTGGCTTAAATGAAATGGAATTGTCAGGATTTACTTCTGCCGTTATTAGAGGATTAAAAGCAAGTAGATAATCTCAATTAGATATTAAATCCCTTAAAATAAGATGGCACATGAAGATGATTATAAGCAATCATCTCATATGCCATCTTTTGTTGTTGTTATATGTCAGCATAAGAAAAAAGGTGGTGTGTCATAATTGCAAACTGCTGCGTTACTTTCGGAATTCGACCTCAGTGCCTTGCATTTTGCTAATTCTGGCACACCTTAAAGGGGCTGCATCAAACTTTCGTTTTGACACAGCCCCTTCATTTTAATCAAATTATTATGAACAAAACTGTTTAGTCTGCGTTCAAAGTAAACCGCTTGAAAGAAAGTACTGTCAATTCCTTGTTTGCAGAATGCAAGTATTGTTCAATGCTAATCTTAGCGTCCTTGATAAATTCCTGCTGTAACAAAGTGTTCTCTTTGAAATACTTCTGCAAAGAACCCTGCGCAATACGATCCAACAAATTCTCCGGCTTGCCAGCTTGACGAGCTTTGTCTTTAGCGATTTCCAATTCCTGATCCAATATATGCTGAGGAACTTCATCAGCACGGACAGCAACTGGGTTCATAGCTGCAACCTGCATAGCAACGTCACGAGCCATTTGATGCTCAACGTCAGCCTGATTGAATGCAACTACAGTAGCCAACTTGTTACCCGGGTGAATGTAAGAAATAGTAGACGCACCTTCAACAAATGCATATGTACCTAATTCCATTTTTTCACCTGTAATACCAGAACGGTCTGTGATATGATCCTGAACTGAACGACCGTCAGCCAACAGAGCAGCCAACAAATCTTCTTTAGTTGCAGGTTTCTTATCCATGGCCAAAGCCAAGATATCTTTAGTCAAAGCAATGAAATCAACATTTTTAGCAACGAAGTCTGTTTCGCACTTAACAGCTACAACAGCAGCAAATTCGCCATTGTCAGCAGCCAAAACACAACCCTCAGAAGCTTCACGGTCAGAACGCTTTGCAGCTACAGCCTGACCCTTCTTACGGATAATTTCCATTGCCTTATCGAAATCGCCATTAGCCTCTTCCAAAGCTTTCTTACAGTCCATCATTCCCGCACCGCTCATTTTACGCAAGTGAGAGATATCAGCCATTGTTACTGCCATAATCTTATTCTTTCTTTAATTATATTATTCTTCTTCTTTAGCGAACTTACCAGCGATGTTAGCGTTCAATGCTTCGTCATCTTCTTTCTTAGTACGCTCTTTCTTTGCAGCCTTAGCCTTACGATCCTTCTTAGGAGCAGCTTCACCAGCAGCTTCAGCATCAACCTTTTCTGCTTTACGTTCCTGCAAGCCTTCATTCATAGCTTCGCAGATAGCACCTAAGATAACCTCTACAGACTTCGTAGCATCATCGTTAGCTGGGATTACGTAATCAATATTTGAAGGATCAGAGTTTGTATCCACCATACCGATAACAGGAATACCCAAACGGTTTGCTTCACGAACTGCAATATGTTCTTTCATTACATCAACAACGAACAAAGCAGACGGCAGACGAGTCAAATCTACGATAGAACCCAAAGTCTTTTCCAACTTTGCACGCTGGCGAGTAATCTGTAATTTTTCTCTCTTTGACAAATTATCAAATGTACCATCATTTGTCATCTTATCGATAGAAGCCATCTTTTTGATAGCTTTACGGATTGTCGGGAAGTTTGTTAACATACCACCCGGCCAACGTTCGATAACATAAGGCATACCGATAGAAGAAGCCTTATCAGCAACGACTTGTTTAGCTTGTTTTTTAGTAGCAACGAACAGAACTTTCTTGCCTTGTTTAGCTAAGTTCTTCATAATTTCCGCTGCTTCATCTACTTTAGCAACTGTTTTATATAAATCAATGATATGAATACCATTGCGCTCCATGAAGATGTAAGGAGCCATTGCTGGGTTCCATTTTCTCTTTAAGTGTCCGAAGTGAACGCCAGCTTCTAATAATTGATCAAAATTTACTCTTGACATTGTTTTTTTCTTAATTTCGTTTACTTTCTTTTGTTTAACTCAATCATCCGGTAGTCATTCCACAAATCAACTTGCAAAATGAATCCAGACAATTTAGATACTAAACGCATCCTTTCAGTTATCAGTTTTTGAGTTTCAAGCTCTGAGCAAAATAAGCTCCACTTGCCAATCAATGAACTTACAAACCCAAAATTAACGTTTACTGAACTGGAATCTCTTACGAGCTTTTGGACGACCCGGCTTCTTACGTTCAACTGAACGAGGATCACGAGTGACGAAACCTTCTGCACGAAGAGCTGACTTATCTTCTGGATTAACTTTAACAAGCGCACGAGCAATACCCAAACGAGCTGCTTCAGCCTGACCTTTGAAGCCACCGCCTACCAAGTTAATTTTAATATCATATTGTTCTGCAACATTCAATGTTGTCAAAGGCTGCTTTACAACGAACTGAAGGATAGAAGAAGGAAAGTATTGAACCAATTCACGACCATTAATTGTAATCTTTCCTGAGCCTTCGCTAACGTATACGCGAGCAACCGCTGCTTTACGTCTACCTATTGCGTTTACTACTTCCATTATTATTTATAAGAGTTTATATCTATTGACTTTGGCTGCTGAGCTTCGTGTTTGTGCTCTGTACCTGCATATACATACAAGTTACTTAATAATTTCGCACCTAAACGATTCTTTGGCAACATACCCTTTACTACTTTTCTGTACAGATGACTCGGGCCTTTCTTCAAAAGGTCTGCCGGAGTATATTCAATCTGTCCACCAGGATAACCTGTATATCTCAAATATACACGGTCTGTCCATTTTTTACCTGTCAAATTAACTTTCTCTGCATTGATGATAATTACGTTATCACCACAGTCAACGTGCGGAGTAAAATTGGGTTTATACTTGCCACGCAAAAGCTTTGCTACTTTTGCACAAAGGCGTCCCAAAGACTGGCCTTCAGCGTCAACGATGACCCACTCTTTGTTTACAGTTGCTTTGTTTGCAGAAATGGTCTTAAAACTTAAAGTATCCACTGCTTAATGTTGTTTAATAAATTAATAAATTAAAAACGCCTTAGCCCTTTGCCATACCGGACACATGATATAACAAAGTTCTAAGAACTAAACTTTTAGTACAATTTGATAATAATCGGCTTGCAAAATTACTCAGAATAATTGAATAATAAAACTTTCCACTCTTTTTTTTCAAAATATTTTCTTTACAGTACTTATTTACGGAAAAAGTAACCCACTGAAAAGGTTACATTATTTTGGAATAACATTGACTCATCTTTACGTTTCACTGTTCTTCGATCCAACACTCCTGCCACATTATTTATAGAGAAAAAGAAACGGCTATACTCCACACTTAACCCTACATTTATACCTAAATCTATCGTCCGGAGGTTAGGTTCTTCCTTCTTGCCAAACTCTATATCTGATTCGACACCAGTTTCTTCCGTTTCATCTTTCCAGCCAAAGACACATCCAATGTCGGTCCTGCAAAAACGGATAACCTTACATCTGAAATATTAAATGTATATGCCAAATCTAACGGGACCTGTAAAGAATAATACTTATACATATTATGGGTTGTCATTCCTTCATCTGTCGGATATGAATAATAGTCACCACCTTGATATATCAATCCGACTTCCGGAACGAAAGACAAGCCTTTATATATAGGTAACTGCATCAATCCTGCCACACTAAATCCTATTCTACCTCCGGATTCATACGTCTTGTCCAAACGTTGAACCAGCGATGAATATGCACCACCCAAACGGACACCAAACTCTACCTGAGCAAATACTGAAACAATGCTTGCCAGCAAACCCAATGCGAATATAACTGTTCTTCTCATATACATTTCATTCTTTATTTCCACAAATATAGAACAAATTATCGAAAAATATCATAATTATCAGAAAAAAAGGAATTATTCCAGACTTGCTATCTTAATCTTGATGTAATTTATACATTTGGACGGCCTTGCGGATAGAATGCAATCCAAAGTTTTCAGGAGAAAGCTCCATAGGTTTTTGTATAATTATTTCTGCTGCATCATCAGCAGCATGTGCTTTTACCATTTCATCCACAAAACATTCAAAGAACAAATCAACGGTATGCACTTCAAAGCCTTCGTATGGATAGACGTTGGGGAGAGAGAATAAATATCGGCAATCATGTATTTCCAATCCGGTCTCCTCCATCACTTCCCTATACACAGCCTCCTCCGCACATTCATATCTATCCATGAATCCGCCGGGCAAATCCAAAGTCCCTTTACCTGGCTCCTTCGCCCTGCGCACCAACAAAAGCTCCCCATTTCTATTCCGAATAAAACAAGCGACAGCTGCGGAAGGGTTGAAATAATAGACAAAGCCACACTGAGTACATCTTTTGGATTTCTCATCATTTTCAACAAAAGACTTTTGTCCGCAAACAGGACAATAAACAAACCTTTGTAACGGATGAATATTCATTTATACTTATATTTAAAGAAAAAAAGCACATCGGAATAGCTTATGACTACTCCAACGTGCCCTTATGACAAATTAACTCTTATCAAGCCTCTTTGGCTTCCCAACCCAAAGCACTTGCGCCCAAAACGGCAGCATCACTTTCTTTCAATTGAGAGAACATCAGTTTGACTTTACCCTGATATATCTTCAATAGATTCTTTTCCATTGAACGTTTAACCGGATTCATAATCAAATCACCAGCTTTTGTCAAGCCTCCAAACAAAATAATAGCTTCTGGACTTGAGAATGCAACAAAGTCAGCAAACGCTTCACCTAACAAGTTGCCTGTGAATTCAAAGATTTCCAAAGCCATCTTGTCATTTTTCATTGCAGCCTCGTAAACATCCTTTGAAGTAATTACATCTGGATCCAAATCTCGTAACAAACTTTCATCCTTGCGGATTTCCAAGAATTCACGAGCAGTACGGGCTACACCTGTTGCTGAAGTATAAGCCTCCAAACAACCTTGACGACCGCAGCCACAAACACGACCGTTATTGTGACGAACTATTACGTGACCCAATTCTCCGGCGAAACCATCGTGGCCATACACCAAGTTTCCACCTATAACAATACCGCTACCTACACCTGTTCCCAATGTAATAACGATGAAGTCTTTCATTCCTCGAGCTGCACCATAAGTCATCTCACCAATAGCAGCAGCATTTGCATCGTTTGTCAAAGCAACAGGAATACCACCAATGTATTCACTAACCATTTGCGCCAATGGCACTACACCTTTCCACGGCAAATTAGGAGCAAATTCTATGCATCCATTGAAATAGTTTCCATTCGGCGCACCGATACCAACACCTTTAATCTTATCAGGACCTCCGGCTTGTTCGATTATGCCTTTCAAACCATCTCCCAAAGCTGAAACATACTCATTGATATCTGTATATTTTCCAGTTTTGATTGAACTACTATATAAAATTGTTCCGCGTGCGTCAACAACGCCAAAAACTGTATTTGTACCGCCTATATCGATACCTACCACATAAGGCTTCTCCATGATTTTATGTTTAGGATTAATAATGAATTTCTATTTCTACGACAAATATAATTGCTTTATGAAAAAGCAACAATAGATTTATCTAAAAATTTTCACTTTTTGTTACTTTTTTCCCTAATGGCTGTAAACACTCGCCAAGTCATTTCCTGTCAAATAATGAACACCATTTCAGGAATAGATAACCGTTCAAACTAGCAGTTCAGCTTCCGCATGCCAAAGTCTCAAACGTTTTAATACTCATTAAAGAAAAAGCGATTGCCGTAAACAACCGCTTTTCGTGTTTTCAAAAAGATATTAATTTATCAGGAACAACGAAGTGAACGACCCAACTTTAAAATAGTTGTTCGTTCTATTCCGTTTAATTCACATAATTTAGAAACGGATATACCATAGCGCTTAGCAATTGCACCCAAAGTATCACCGGATTTTATTTTATGATAAATAATTTCACCATCTTGAGGTGTTTGAACTTCTTTTACAGAAGCTACAATCTCTTGTCGAGTTTCCGTTTTAACTTTTTCCTTCACCTGTTGGCTACTGTAGCTAACATTTCCACTTGAAGAACAACGTAAAGCTTGACCTATCCGGAGGATAGTTGTCGGTTTGATTCCATTCAAGCGACATAATTCTCCAACTGTCGTGCCGTACATTCTTGCTATTTTCCCTAAAGTGTCTCCAGATTTAACCCGATGATAAACCAATTGGTCATCCGATGAAGTATAAATATTACTTTTACGACCATTGATGCGGATATTACGGAACACATATTCATCCTGAATAGGTACACCGTTTTCAAAATCTATAATTTCAGCAGGATTGATAGCCTTTCCTAAGAAGCGAGTTTCAAAATGGAGGTGAGAGCCTGTAGAACGGCCTGTATTTCCGCCTAATCCGATAGGATCTCCGGCATGAACAATATCATTCACATTGACTAATTGTTTGGATAAATGACCATAAACTGTTTCTAGACCATTCGGATGGCGAATTACGATATAATATCCATACCCACGACGTTCAAAATTCCGAATTCTCACTTTTCCATCAAATGCAGCACGAATGGTATCGCCTTTGTAGACTTTTAAATCTATGCCTCGATGCATACGGCGCCTGCGAGGGCCATATTTTGATGTGATACGAACAACTGAATCTATTGGGTAATAGAAAGAGGAGCAATCAATCACACATGAATCTGGGAAGGTAATATTTTTTTCCCCTCTGTAAGGGTCTACCCATTGAGTATTCCAATTGGAGCCATATAATTCATCAGCAGGGAAAAGTAAAGATTCGCGAGCTTCTTCAGCTTTAATTGTTGCTTCAGACAGTTTGCTCATGCCAATATCTTTCCTGAAGCCGACACGGTCAGCCATTAACTCTGACACATTCTGTTCCATTACAGTATTGGCACGTTCAACAGTCACTGTAGTTTTCGCCTTCTTTACTTGGGCATCAGCATTTATTGAAGGGAACATCAACAGACCGAAACATACTGATAATATTGATTTAATTGTCATCTTATTTGAATTCAAACTTACATTTTATCAAAAAGAGTATTATTCCTTGACAATCCTCAAGAAATCCGAACCTTTCAAAGTTCGGAATTTTCATTTTTCCCTCAAAATAAATTCGAAAAAAAATGCATCTCGTAATTAAACTATTCTTAAAACCATAAGCTAATAAACTACAATTCAACATTTTAATAGCAATATGTTTTACAACATGTTTAGCTTATAATTCCCCAGTTCAATTTGTTTTCGTACAATATCTTCAGCCTTTTGTTCAAAATCTGGTTACTTTCGGACAATAAGTCGGGATCACAATCTAACACTTCAATCGCCATATCTCTGGCAAATTGTAAAATTTGCCCATCGGATGCTAAGTTAGCAATTTTCAAGTTCAATCCTTCACCGCTCTGACGAGTTCCTTCCAAGTCCCCTTGCCCTCTCAAGCGCAAATCAGCCTCGGCAATCTCAAAGCCATTGCTACTATTAACCATTATCTCTAACCTTTTTCGCGTATCAGTACTTAATTTATAGGATGAAACCAATACGCAGAAGGATTGTTCAGCACCTCTT
This sequence comes from Phocaeicola vulgatus, assembly GCA_022009975.1. Classification (GTDB taxonomy): domain Bacteria; phylum Bacteroidota; class Bacteroidia; order Bacteroidales; family Tannerellaceae; genus Parabacteroides. The sequence continues at coordinate 2,626,085 of CP091733.1, forward strand.
CCTACTCGTCCACGCAATTGATGGAGTTGGGATAACCCGAAGCGCTCCGCACTCTCAATAACCATCACTGATGCATTAGGGACGTTTACCCCGACTTCAATTACCGTAGTAGCCAACAAGATTTGTGTTTCACCGGAAACAAACTGCTGCATGGCTAAATCTTTCTCGGCAGCCTTCATCTTCCCATGAACCATACATACTTTATATTCACTGAATACATCTTGGAAAACATCAAAACCATCTTCTAAACTTTTATAATCCAACTTTTCATTTCCTTCTATCAATGGATAAACAACATACACCTGCCTTCCTTTACGTATTTCGCTACGCAAAAAGTCAAAGAGATCGGCTTTCCTATTATCATAAAGATGTATGGTCTTGATTGGTTTCCTGCCTGGAGGCAACTCATCAATAACGGAGACATCCAAATCTCCATAAAGGGTCATCGCAAGCGTTCTCGGAATCGGAGTGGCAGTCATTACTAACACATGCGGTACGACCTGCGTGTTTTTCCGCCACAATTTGGAACGTTGTTCCACACCGAAACGATGCTGTTCGTCTATAATGGCCAATCCCAAAGATGAGAAGACAACCGTGTCTTCTATCAGTGCATGTGTGCCTATCACTATTTGTATCTCACCATTTGCAATAGCGGGTAATATCTTGTCCCTTTCTCTCTTCTTCGTCGCCCCTGTCAACAATGCAACTTTCACATCCATATCTTTGAGGAAAGATTTGACTGTGGCATAATGCTGGTTCGCCAATATTTCCGTAGGAGCCATCATACAAGCTTGACAATGGTTGTCTAAAGCCAATAGCATGGATAACAAGCCAACCAATGTTTTACCACTTCCAACATCCCCTTGCAACAAACGGTTCATCTGTTTGCCACTTTTCATATCCATTCGTATTTCACGAACCACCCGCTTTTGAGCATTCGTCAATTCAAACGGCAAATACTCTTTATAAAAGGTATTAAAATAATCTCCAACTCTAGTGAACACGATTCCCTGCAACGACCTTGAACGCTGGTTGGCAGAACGAAGCATTTTCAATTGGATATAAAACAATTCGTCAAACTTCAAACGAAGTTGCGCATTTCTCAAAGAGTTGATATTACTTGGAAAATGGATATTTCTCAATGCCTCAGCTAAAGGCATTAAATGCGTCTTTTCAACCAAATAAGGAGGCAAAATTTCAGGGATTTGCCAATTAATATTACTAAGGAGCGTATATTGTAAGTTTTGGATTGCTCTCGAATTCAGAAAAGCTCTTTTCATCTTTTCAGTTGTATTATAAAGAGGGGTAAAGCCAGAAGCTATTTGGTCTGCGTCTTCAAGGGGATCAACGTCAGGATGCACGATGTTATAAGCCCGTCCAAATTCGGTTGGTTTCCCAAAAACAATGTACTCTTCATTCGTCTTTAATTTCGACAACACAAAGCTCAATCCTTTGAACCATACTAAATCAACAGTCCCGGTTCCATCCGAAAATTTGCCTATCAATCGTTTGGCAGAACCCTCCCCCAGATGTTCAAAAGATAGAATTCTCCCTTTTAATTGGATGTAAGGCATAGCACCGGAAATCTCAGATACATTGTAGAAACGGCTTCTATCCATGTATTTGTATGGGAAATAGTACAACAAATCTTCATAAGAAACAATGTTTGCCTCTTTTTGTAGGACTTCCGCTTTCCGCGGACCCACACCGGGAAGATAAGTAACTGCTCTTTTATTAAGATCCAACGCCATACGACTTTGCTTTGAAACAATTAAATCTTCATTAAATTCAGATTTATACAAGTCAAACGAAGACTTTCCATTTTACATTCCTAAATAGACTATTTACAAAGATAATTCATTATTCCTGTTTTCTTGGCTCTTTACTATTATTTATTTACGAATAAACGGGTATAGACGACAAAAGGAGAAAAACTTTTCAGTCTTTCCCCTTTTGTTGCGGAAGCGGGGGGATTCGAACCCCCGGTACGGTTACCCGTACGTCAGTTTAGCAAACTGGTGGTTTCAGCCACTCACCCACACTTCCAAAGTGCGTCATTTCTTAAATGCACTGCAAAGGTACTAATATTTTTTATTCCTGCAAATTTTGCGAGACAAAATTTACATAATTCCCGTTTTAGAGCATAAAAAAGGCGTGCTTGAATGAAACACGCCTTTTATAATGATTAGGACAATTATTAGTCTAACACTTTGATTCGAAGATTACGGAACCAAACGTTGTCTCCATGGTCTTGCAAACCGATGAAACCTTCCTTGTTCTCACCACCGCAGTTTATCAACAATTCGTAAGCCAAAGGCCATTTATCTTTGCTGAACTTACTGTTATCCAACATTTCTTTCCATGCTGGAGTCCACAAATGGTATTCAACAACTGGGCTATCACCATTCAAATAGTGTACAACAGTTCCTTTGTAAACCATAATCTTACCTTTATTCCATTCACCATAAGGTTTAGCAGTCTGAGGTTTAGCTGGAATCATGTCATACAAAGATGCAGATTGACGGTTACCGTCCTTACCCAATTTAGCGTCTGGATGGTTTTCGTTATCCAAAACCTGATATTCTGGAGCTGAAATATAAGCAGGCTGACCTTCTACTTCTTGAATCATATAGAAAACACCAGAGTTTGAACCCTTGTCAACTTTCCATTCAAATTCAAATTCGAAGTTAGAGAACTTGTGTGCGAACACCAAGTCGCCACCGTCTTTAGCTCCAGCTTCACCGTTACCAGAACCTTTGATATGGATAGCACCATCATCAACGACCCAAGCAGCAGGAACATCTTCACGGTCATAACCACGCCATCCGTTGAATGTCTTACCGTCAAACATGGTAATCCAACCATCTTTGTCTTTCGGGAAAGTAGACAAATCTACTGTTGGCAAATCTAACACTTTGTATGCAGGAGCTGCAGCTTCAGCCGCAATTTCTTCTGCATCTGTTGCAGGAGCTTCTGCTTTCTTACCACCACATGATGCCAAACACATCATGAAAGCAGTCATTCCAGCAAATAATACTGACTTTCATTTTTGTTGCTATTTATTTTTAACTGATTATCTCGGCATATCAGGCAATTTCCAACCGTCACGATAGTTATGCTTAATCAATTCAGCAGCGAACTGTTTAGCATTAATCGGATCAGTATAGATTTTGTTGAATTTCGGGTCACCATCCACAATCTTGAAGTCATCTTTCTTCAAAATACGGATAGTTTCATTATCGCTAATGTTAGTGAAACGCATATTAGCACCGTCCCACAACAATTCTTTGTTCAGTGTCTGCAAACGTACAGCCAACACACCCATTACAACCATTTCATTGAACGGACCTGCTACTGCGAAGTTTGACTTAGTTTCTACGCGGTTTGCAGCACTTTCCTTACAAGCACGAATCCAGTCTTGTTCATGACCTCCACCCATTGCATTAGCCACACGGCGGATAACTTTCGGAGCGTTAGGAACACGACCAGACAACAATCTTGGATTCTGTCCGTAACAACCGCAAACCAATGTATCTTTTGTACCGTGGAAGATTGTGATACCACCACCTTCACTCATCATATCGAAACCTTCTGGCATTCCTTCTGGACGATCTGGCAACAAGCCTCCATCGTACCAATGAACTTCAACTTCCGGCATAGCCACCTTCGGCATGTTATCACGAGCCGGGAAAATCATTCTTACATGCTGTGCAGTTGGAGCACAATCCTGTAACAACATAGTTGATGAACCTTGAACTTTTGTCGGATAACCCAAATTCAATGCCTTAAACGGCTGGTGCAAAATATGGCAAGCCATATCACCCAATGCGCCTGTACCAAATCTCCACCATCCACGCCAGTTCCAAGGATGATAAATAGAATTGTAAGGAATTACTTCCTGAGGACCGCAGAACAAATCCCAGTTCAATGTCTTCGGAACTTTGTCAACTTTCAGGAGCGTTCAAACCTTGCGGCCAAATTGGACGGTTAGTAGCACATTCTACTTTTCTTACTTCACCAATTTCACCATTCCAAATCCATTCGCAAGCCAAGTCTGTTCCTTCCAAAGAAGAGCCTTGGTTACCCATCTGAGTAGCTACTTTATATTCTTTAGCCAAGTTTGTCAACAAACGAGACTCGTAAACTGAGTGAGTCAATGGTTTCTGAGTATAAACGTGTTTACCCATAGTCATTGCGTCAGCTGTGATGATAGCGTGAGTATGGTCAGCTGTTGCAATCATAACAGCATCGAAAGACTTACCCATTTCATCATACATCTTACGATAGTCGTAATACTTCTTTGCATTCGGATGACGGTCGAATACAGGCTTGCATATCTCCAGTCAACATCACACAACGCTACGATGTTGTCTGTCTTTTCCATGTTTTTCAAGTTAGCGTTACCCATACCACCAATACCTACAGCTGCAATGTTCAATTTGTCTGTCGGAGCTGTATATCCATGGCTTTTGCCCAAAATAGTGTTAGGGGCAATTGTAAAAGCAGCAGCTGCTGCAGCACCTCTTTGAAGGAATGATCTTCTAGTTAATGTCATAATTATAAATTTTACAGATTAGCACTCTAATGTGTTTTTCGCGGAAAAGCTCGAAAGCATTTTTCACGTTTTCACGGCAAATATAATTGTTTACATAAATTATTCAAAGAGTAAATAAAAAAATTATCGACTAAAAATAGTTTTTTTAACAGAATATCATCTTCTACTTGGAAAACCTTACACTATGTATAGAGACTTCTTATGAGGAATTTTCCAAATCTCGTCACTCATTTTCTTCGTCTTATCATGAAACCACTTTGATGTCTTAAAAAAGTTTCCATTTGTCGTAGCTACTCAAAGAAGCTGTAAGTAACACCACATGGGATAATGATCGGAGTTGTTCACTTTATCGACCGTGCAATTATACGAACGCATATTCTTTGAATGCAGGATATGGTCGATACGAAACCAAAAGCAATTTTCATTATACGAAATCCCCATGCCCCTTCCAGATTCAGAAAAAGCATCAATCAAGTTATTTTGTATCGTATAATGAGCATACGAAATAGGAGTATCATTGAAATCGCCACAAACAACTAAATAATCGGTCTTGACAGTATCACAAAACTGCGCAACCGTACGGGCTTGTTCCGCCCTGATTTGGAAAGCAGGTCCTAATTTCTGGTTTATCGTACCTTTAAGCATTTCGAAATTGCCCGAATCCATCTCCTTTAAGAAAGAAGAATAACGCGAACGGTCTTCAGAGGTCAGTTTAAAAGACTCCAAGTGATTGTTCACAACCGTCAATATCTTGCCTTTGACTTTAATCTGGCACATAGCCGAACCATTATATTGGCTTTTGTAAGCTATTCTTTCACTTTGAAATCGGATATTTCGAGAACACGGCAATCCCTTGTTTGATTCTTCCTGTTTTATTAAAGTAGAAAATTGAGCGGTAAGGATACATTTTTAGTTCATTATAAATCTTTTTCTTAGTCAGATACTTCTCTTGCGAATCTTCCGCATATTCCTGCAAGCAAATGATATCAGCTCCCGATTGCACCAAATATTGGATGGTCGAATTCGGTTTGGATTCGGAATGTGACTTATATCCAAATGCCATGATATTATAAGTCAACAGCTTGATAGAATTATCTTCCGGAATATTAGTCGTGGGCGAATGAAGAGGGAAATAGAGTTTTATCTGTCCCCACGTAAAAAGGAATGCAAGCAAGCCCACCCAAATGTATTTCCATTCGCACGTAAACAACCAATAAAAGGTAAAGCATAAGTTCAGCAAACAAAAGACAGGGAAACCCAGTCCTAAATAAGCAAACAAAGTAGAAGTTTCTGGGGAGATTCTGTCCGAAAAGGCAGAAAGAAGAAAGAGGACAACTACACCTGCGTGAACTGTCATCACCAACGAATGGAACAAGAATCTCAACCATTTCATATCCTTTTATTTCTTACTGGCATCAAACAACTGTTTTTTTTCTTCAGACGACAAGCTTTGGTAACCGGATTTTTTCAGTTTATCCAATATTCTGTCAATATCTGCCATCTCTCGTTGCTTGCGTTCGTTATATTCATAATCTGTTTCCGTCCGCTTATACGTCACTTTCATCTTAGGTTTACGTGAAAACATATCCACCAATTTATCCATCAACCGATTGAATGGACGTGTCAAGTCTTTCCCCTTTCGCATCTGCACGGCAAACCATATTCCGAACAATGCACCTCCGATATGAGCCAAATGACCGCCCGCATTTCCAGATGTGATTGAGAGCAAATCGAGTAGCAAAGTCAACAATGCCAAGTAATATATTTGATACGGCCAAACAAGAAAAGCATTACCTCTTCTTCTTTAGCGTAAAAAGAAATGCCGAACACTACTGCCATAACCGAAGCGGACGCTCCCAAAAGATAGCTGTCATACATGGATGAAGTGTAGTAAGGGAATAGGTTGTATGCCGCCATAAATAGAAGCGCACCAAACATTCCTCCCAACAAGTAAACGCCACAGAGTCTACGAGAATCGAAATAATTGACGAACAACTTACCAAACCAATAAAGCCAAAGCAAATTAAATAAAATATGTAATACATCGAAATGCAGGAACATATATGTCAAAAGGCTCCACGGCTGAGTCAAGAACATCCTCGGAGAAGAGGGGAATTCCAAATAACGCATCCAGAAAGAGAAAGAATGATTAAAGAAAAGCAAAAGAAGCACATCTACCAAACGTACAAACAAAAACACACCGACATTGATAAACAGGATTTGTCAGCATGTCGCCTTCTGCGAACCGATTCTTCAAATTAGTAAAAATACCGTCCATTATTCCTGTCTTTAGCTTTCCACATACGAATCATTATAAATCCAAACAGCATACCGCCCAAGTGTGCGAAATGGGCAACAGAATCGCCACTGAAGTTTGCCACTCCCATCGTCAACTCTGCCAAGCCATAGAATACAACAAAATATTTTGCTTTAATCGGAATCGGGACAAACATCAAATACAGAGGTACATTGGGGAACAACATACCAAAAGCCAAAAGGATTCCAAACACAGACCCTGATGCGCCTATTGTCACAAACAGATTATAGAATACCGATTTGTCAAGAATTTGTCCGCCTACGATGTTAACCAAGTCCTGGGAAGCGAAAACCTCATTTTTCAAACTATAAAACCAAGTCAGCTCTTGCACGATTCCTGCTCCTATTCCCGTCACCATATAATATATAAAGAAACGCTTCGGTCCCCAAACTTGTTCCAATACACGTCCGAACATATAGACGGCGAACATGTTGAAAAACACATGGGAAAATGAATGCGTATCGTGCATAAACATATAAGATATAAATTGGAACGCATAGAAGTCTTTCGCTCCAGGGAAATGCAACCCCAAGATCTCCACCAAGTTTACACCTATTTTGGGCAAAGAAATGCTTGCTAACCAAAACAACAAATTGACAATAATGATATTTTTCGTCACTACAGGGATTCGATCAAGGAATCCGCCACCACTTTGATTCATCATATTTTCTATGTATATTTACAGGCAAAGGTAAATTATTTTGCTTTATCTACCAAAAAGAGACCCAAAACATAGAGAATCAATAAAAAAACTATATTTTTTCTTTGTTTAAATCCAAATAAGAAGTATTTTTGAGCGGTCGATATAAAGACGCTCTATTATTGAGAATTAAACATTTACCAAATAATATTCATACGCATATGAACAAAACAGAATTAATTAGCGCAGTCGCTAAAAAAGCAGGAATGACGCAAGCCGAATCTAAAAAAGCAGTTGACGCATTATTTGAAACAATCTCTGACCAATTGACTGCCGGAGACAAAGTGGCTATTTTAGGATTCGGAACCTTCTCAATAACTGAGAAAGCAGCTCGTGCTGGTATCAACCCACGCACCAAAGAGACTATCGAAATCGCAGCCCGCAAAGTTGTTAAATTCAAACCGGGAAGCGAATTAGCAGATGCTATCAAATAACGATTTTATCTTTAATAAAGGGAAGCCGTCTTTTTAAAAAGACGGCTTTTTTTATGGTATGATGCAAGAATTAGCTTAACTTTGCCTGTTCTAATTCACAAAACAAAAAAAGAAAATGACACATGCGTTGCACCAAATGGGCGAATATACGCTGCTGATGAAAAAAGTCCTGACGATTCCGGATCGGTGGAATATGTTTTTCAAACAGTTAATTAAAGAAATATACAAATTGGGCGTTGACTCGCTTTGGATTGTTGTAATCATATCGGTTTTCATCGGTACGGTTATAGCTATCCAGATATCACTGAACATCAGTTCTCCATTAATCCCCAAGTTCACAATAGGTTACACCACCCGTGAGATCATCCTTTTGGAGTTTTCATCTTCCATCATGTGCTTGATTTTAGCAGGTAAAGTAGGAAGTAATATTGCTTCGGAGATTGGGACCATGCGAGTGACAGAACAAATCGATGCAATGGAAATCATGGGCGTTAATTCGGCGAATTTCCTTATACTTCCTAAAATGACAGGAATGATGGTATTTATCCCAGTTTTGGTTATCTTCAGTATGTTTACGGGTATTTGGGCGGCATCGCTGCCAGTTATTCAACCGGCACTGGAATGACACCTGCTTCATTTGAATATGGTTTGCAATTCTATTTTAATCAATTCTATATCTGGTATTCTATCATCAAATCGGTTGTTTATGCCTTTATCATCTCGTCCATTGCTTCTTATTATGGTTATCATGTGAAAGGAGGAGCCTTGGAAGTGGGTAAAGCAAGTACAAACGCAGTGGTCATGAGCAGTATCATGATTCTGCTTGCCGATGTGATTCTAACTGATTTAATGCTGACATAATCTGCTTGTTATGATTGAAGTTAAATATCACCAAATCTTTTGAAGGCAGGACTGTACTAAATAATATAAGTACTGTTTTCGAAGATGGAAAAACAAATCTGATAATTGGACGAAGTGGTTCGGGGAAAACAGTCATGATTAAAAATATCATCGGGCTGATGCGCCCGGACAGTGGACAAATATTATATGACGGGCGAGATTTGACCTCCATGAACAAAGCTGAATTAAAATCTCTCCGGAAAGAAATGGGAATGCTATTCCAAGGATCAGCTCTTTTCGACAGCATGACAGTTTTGGAGAATGTTATGTTCCCTTTGGATATGTTCTCCAAAGATTCCTCTAAAGAACGCTTGAAGCGTGCTGAGTTTTGCTTGGATCGCGTGAATCTTTCGGAAGCAGGACATCTATATCCTTCTGAGATTAGTGGAGGTATGATGAAACGTGCAGCCATTGCCCGCGCAATTGCCCTAAATCCCAAATATCTGTTTTGCGACGAGCCGAACTCCGGTCTTGATCCGAAAACCTCTTTGCTGATTGATGATTTGATTCATGATATTACTCTTGAATATAAAATGACAACTGTCATCAATACGCACGATATGAACTCCGTGATAAATATCGGTGACAACATTATATTCATAAAAGAAGGAATAAAAGAATGGCAAGGGACGAAAGAAGAGGTCATCACTTCAAACAACAAAGCGTTGAATGACTTCATCTTTGCATCCGACCTGTTCCGTAAAGTCAAAGAGGTGGAAGAAGAGGAGTTAAAAGAAAACCATTGAAACATATAAACCTAAATCATGCCATGGTGACTAAATACCTTATTCCTCTTTATTAAGCGGTGCATTGTATGTCTCCGCAAGTAATCCCATAAAGGAACTTCCCGATTCAATTTTTATAGGCAATCAGGATTTCCATGTCCAAGGCATCGCCCTTGACAAGCAAAAGGAGCACATCTATTTTTCATTCACGAATAGATTGATAAAGACAGATTTGAAAGGGAATATCATAGGAAGCGTGGATAATTTTGAAGGGCATTTAGGAGCCATGACATTAAACCCGGAAGACGGAAGGATTTATGCTTCTTTAGAATGTAAAAACGATGAGATTGGCGCAAACATTGCCAAGAAAATGGGGACAAAGGCTATAAGCAAGAACAATTCCGTCTTTTACATTGCCATATTTGATGGGGATAAAATCAACAAAGAAGGAATGAATCCGCAGACAGATGCAATTATGAATACCGTCTGTGTACAAGAAGCTGTAAAGGATTATCAAGCCACTATTGTGAATCAAGGGAAAAGCCGTGAGCATCGTTATGGTTGTTCGGGCATTGACGGAGTCATGTTTGCTCCCATGATAGGAAACGAAAGAGGGATAAATTCTATTTGTATGTCGGATATGGAATATACAGTGATACAACTCGTACCGACAACGATTATCAAATATTGCTCTGTTACGACCCAAAAGATTTGGAAAGATACGAAAAACCAGTCAAATGGGGAGCTTCCCATACTTCAGGCCCCAAAAAGCCCAAACGAAAGTTTTTCCTCAAAACCGGGAACAGCTCATACGGAATACAAAACATGACTTACGATGCGTCCAGCGACAGCTGCTATATTGCTGTATACAAAGGAAAGAAATCTAACTATCCAAACTATTCGCTCTTTTCATTTGATGCGACCCAAATCCCCTCATTTAGTCTACTTGAGGGTTTTGACAAATCCGAAAAGCAATGGACGATACGATTGGGAGAATTGGGGAACCGGGACGAGAAAGCGGGATTTGCGGATGGAATTTTCCATGGGGAAGCACTGGCATTTTCCCTGCCGGCAATAACTATTTTTACATTTCTGAAAACCATCGGGACAAAGATGGGAAAGAATGTTGTACTGTTCGCTTATACAAATGGACAGGCGATAGCTTAAAGCCTTTCGAACCTTATGCCACCGCCTGTTTATCAGATTAAGCTAAAACCTATCGATATTAATAACCGAAGATGTCAGTCTGGGACAATTTCTGGATTGGACCGTATTGGCTAAGTCCTTTCATGTCCAAATCTTTCTCATCTCCAAGGACGATATAAACATACTTACGTCCTTTAACCCACTTTTCTTGGAAAGCTTTAATGTCTTCCAATGTAAAACTCTGTACTTGTTCAAACAATGCTTTGCGAGAATCAACAGACATGCCTAAATCTTGTGCATCAAGATAAGCCCAAAGCACATTCGACTTCGTAACACGGTCTGTACGCAAACGGGTAATCAAAGCCTCTTTTGCCAATTCAAACGCACGTTCTGATTCCGGCATATTATTCACGATTTCGTCAAAAGCCTTCATAGCATCCAACATCTTGTCATTCTGAGTAGCAATGAATGTACGATAATAATATGGATACTTCAGCTTAGACGGACAAACCATAGTCGCAGCTGCCGTATAAGCTAAAGCACGTGCTTCACGCATTTCTTGGAACACGATAGAGTTCATTCCACCACCGAAGTATTCGTTGTACATTACCAATTCCGGCTGGATAGCAGAGTCAAACTTCTCGCCCCTGTTAGAAACAGCAGAGAAATAAATCTGTTTCGCATCATACTGTGCAAAGTAAACCTTGCTTTCATTTGTTTCCTGCATCTTGAAGTTCGCTCCTTCTGGGACAGGCAATAATGTCTCAGGAACCTGATGATATTGGCTGATTACATCCAGTAATTCATTCTGCTTCATCGGTCCATAATAGAGAATCTTATGTTCATATTTGCACAAATTATGAATACAATCCACTAAAGCCTGAGGATCCATTTGTTGCAATTCTCCAGAAGAAAGAATATGTGTCGTAGGAGAATCCAATCCCCATATTGCATATTGCAACAAATGATTAAAGTTGGCTCCTTGGTTCAATTTGCTATCCGCACGTTCCTTCATAATATCATTTGCCAAATTCACATACGCATCCTTGTTTACTTGTGCATCTGCCAATAACTCCTCAAACAATTGAACAGCTGCAGCCATGTTCTCGCTTAATCCGCTTATGGTAACATAAGTACGGTCTGTTCCTGGGAATACACTGTAATTGCAAGCCAACTTGTAGAATTCCATATTAATCTCCTGCAACGATTTCTTGGATGTTCCCAAATAAGAGAGATAATCACAAGCTGTTCCTAAAGCTTTGTCATTTCCTGTTCCCATTTCAAATACATACAACATTGAGAAGACATCATTCGTAGTGTTCTCTTTATACAGCACTGGAATATTTGATTTAGCAGTAAACTGCTGCATGTCCTTGCTGAAATCCAAAAATACCGGTTCAATCGGTGTTACAGAAGCCGCATTTGCCTGTATTTCCCGTAAGAAAAGGCTGGAACTGTCACGGTTCATCACAATTGGAGTGATGGCAGGTTTGTCCATCTTCTTCTCATTCAGATCTTTTCCCTGACGTTTATAAACCAAAGCATAGTTGTCTCCAAAATATTGGTTGGCGAAATCAACCAGCTGCTGCTTGGTAACCTTGCCCATTTCATCCATTTGAGCAACAATGTCCGCCCAATCATCACCACCGATAAAGGCACCAACAAACATATTGGCACGACTGCTGTTGCTTTCCAACATCTGCATAAAATTCAACTTATAGTTGTTCAAAGCAGCCTGCATGATGTCATCAGAGAAATCACCCCGTTTAAGTTTCGCTATCTCTTCCAAGAAAAGATCTTTCACCTCCTCCATGGTTTGTCCTTGCTTCGGAGCACCAGCTACCAAGAATGTGTTGTAATCAGCCATTTCCATATTGCCTGCATAACCATATAATATACGTTGTGACTGAAGCAAGTCCACGTCCATCAAACCAGCCTTGCCATTGTTCATCACTTCGTTTACCAAAGTCAACAGCAAATCCGACTTCGTGTCAGAAGGCAATCTCCAAGCCAAAGCGACATTCTCCGCATCCAAGCCAATAACCTCTTTTACGACTGGAGCCGTAAGCGGGTTCTCTTTAGGTTCCGGACGTGCCGGAAGAGAAGGATTGGCTGGCATAGAACCGAAATATTTCTGGATTATGGCAATTGTCTTGTCTGGATCTAAATCTCCAGACATACAAATGGCGATGTTATTCGGGACATACCAAGTATTGTAATACTCTTTTATCTTCTTGATAGATGGATTCTTCAAATGGTCTTGAGTTCCCAACACCGTTTGTGTTCCATAAGGATAATCAGGATAAAGAGAAGAAAGAATGGCTTCAAGCATCTTCCTGCCATCTTTTGTCAAAGACATGTTCTTCTCTTCATACACTGTTTCCAATTCTGTATGGAAACCGCGGATGACTGCATTCTGGAAACGGTCAGACTGGATCTTCGCCCAAATCTCCATTTCGTTGGAAGGAATATCTTCCACATACACTGTCTCGTCAAAACTTGTATAAGCATTTGTCCCGTTCGCTCCAATGGCAGACATCAACTTGTCGTACTCGTTAGGAATGGCATACTTGGAAGCTTCATACGAAATGCTGTCAATCTGATGATACAATGCTTTGCGGGAAGCCTCATCCGTCATTTGACGATATTCCTCAAACAAATCTTCAATTTGATTCAAAAGCGGCTCTTCCTTTTCATAGTCAGCCGTTCCAAAATGATTCGTTCCTTTAAACATCAAATGCTCAAAATAGTGAGCCAAACCCGTTGTCTCTTTCGGGTCGTTCTTTCCTCCTACTCGAACGGCAATATACGTTTGAACACGAGGTTTTTCCTTATTCACAGTAAGATACACTTTTAATCCATTGTCTAAGGTGTAAATACGGGCTTTCATCGGGTCATTCGGAACCGATTCGTAGGGTATTGAAGAGCTATTTGTACATGCCGCTAACATGAATAACAAACAGCAACCCATCAGGTAAAATGTTTTACGCATAGCAGTATAAATTTATGTTAGTAAAAAACTCATTCTCTTTCACAAACCATTCCTTCAAACAAATCATGAAGTTTCAAACAAGGAGCAATCTTACTCTCCTCATCATGAACATCAAGTAGTCCTTTCTCAGATATATCATTAAACATGCGTATTAATGAACGACCTACAGCCCAGGCCAAGTTTACCGGGACCGCATTTCCTATCTGCTTATATTGTGCAGATACTGACCCGGCAAAATGCCAATCATCTGTAAAGGTTTGAATTCTTGCATACTCACGAACTGTAAGCGGACGTGTTTCTATAGGATGACAACGCTCTGTCTGTTTTTGTGCCGGAGCACATGTCAGCGTCAAACTTGGTTCATCCATAGCCAATCTACGTGCCATACCTGTTTTTCCACCACCCAAATGATAGCTTCCTTTCATATATTCACGGGCAACATCTTCTGGCAAATCTCTCCAATCACCTCCTTCCGGAACAAGCTCCATCACCTGACGTTTGCTTTCCGGATATTGTTGTCCTTGTGACTGTGGCACGTCTTTATCAAACAGCGCACCTTTATAAAAAGCATCACGCAACGTCCGAACCCCATCACATACATCCGGCCATTCAAAATGCACCTTCGGGGCAATATTATTGCGAATTGCGATAAGTATAAGCCTTTCCCGTTTTTGAGGAACATCATATTGTATTGCCCGGAGCACCCGTGGTTCGACAAGAGTATATCCTATTTCAGATATGACACCTTTTATTGTTTCCATCGTACGACCGTTATCATGCTCCAACAATCCTTTTACATTCTCACAAAGGAACACAGCTGGCTGAATCTCTTTAACTGCGCGCGCCAACTCAAAAAATAATGTACCACGAGTTTCTTCAAAACCAAGACGTTTGCCTGCATAAGAAAAAGCCTGACAAGGAAATCCTCCAGATAAAAAATCAACTTTCCCTTTCAAAGGAGAAAAGTCCACTTCATGGATATCTCCTTCAACCACATTCCATTCTGGTCTGTTCTTCCGCAATGTTTCACACGCATTGTGATCTATTTCATTAAGCAATAAATGATGAAAACCAGCTTTCTCCATACCGAGCGCTAATCCTCCGGCTCCAGCAAACAACTCGATTGATGTATATCGTTGGAGAGGATGAACTATTTTCTCTTCATTCCAATGCGTATGAAGCATGGATTTCACTTCCTTAACTTCTTCGAGCTCGTCAACATAGAAAAACCTTTTACCTTTATCTTCATGCACATGATACTTGCCTTTTTTTATCCATGCATCCACAGTTGCCCTGGACACAGCAAGCAAATCAGCAAAATTGTTTATCGATATAGTTTCACGCATGATATTTAAACTTTATCGTTTTTTATATTGATAAATCCTTCATAAGTTGAAAATGCCAACAGATACAATGCTTTTAGCAAATCTGTATGCTCTTGACGCAACTCCTCATAAACTGTATTATTCAACTGCAATGTTGTATCATCACTAACTACATCTTCTATGATACACGGCAAAGCCATGCACAATTTATAGAAAGCATCCTTGTCACCAAAGACTAATTCATAGAACTTATCCATTGACATACGACGTATTCGCTTATGAGAGCAAGGCTTCTTGTCTATTGATATCTTCCATGTTTCATCCTTAGATTTCTTTGATATGGTTTCAACCAAATAACAAACAGCTTCATCATCATCAAGCAAGCAAGACTGCATTTCACATATGTCTTTTGAGAAGAGGCAGCATTCATCGTATTATGTTTATTTTTCATTTCAACATAAATATGCAAACGAGGATTCTCAACATCAAAGCCTTCATTGGGAACAACCCAACCATTACCTGCATACTTAAATATGTTTTGATGAAAATAGCCGATTTTATTACCATTTGATTTATCTATTTGACGGAAACACTCATCAGCAATAACTTGTTCTATCGTTTTACCATATACTTTTGAATCGAAGGTCAACTTGATAGGATCCACGATATTCACATTAAATTCTTCCAATGTAATATTACGGCGATATGATTCCACCGTACACTTTACATGTTCATAAATGTCGCTATCTGAAATAAAGCCCAATTTATAATTCCTCATATACTCCTAAATTTGTTCTCCTTATCAGTATATACTTTACAAAGTTACTTCTTTTCCTCCAAAAACCTATTCTAAGCCATGACCTGTCATTTCCCTTTAAGAGAACAATCCCTATTCAAGGATACGCTTGCTTATACCACTCTAACTTCCGGTAGTAAGTATTCCAATTGGCATACTTATCATCCTTTTCAAACAGGATATAAGAAGAAAGACCAGAGAAGGCTTGGATAGCAATATCGCCTTTGCCTCCATAAATATCAGCGGAAGAACAATAGCACGTGGGCGTGGCTTGCGCAAATACAACTGCTGCATCCATCGCCTCTTTCCAACGACTGTATTCACTGTCGGTAGACAAATAACGGGCATAATCTCCAAGGTCTGAATAAATACGCATCTGCACCCGATTATATCGGCGATTGTGGTCGAAGTATTGGACAGATGCCACATCAGCTTCAGTTATCATTTGCATACGTTCCCCATAAGAAGCATATATTTGCCGGGTTGCTTGGGCTAATTGTTTCAATGCGTCCGTACGCACGACAGAAATAGAAACTCCTGAAGTCCAATGAAAGTTGGAACTATTCACTCCTCCATTATACGACTTGGCATACGAATCATAATAATAGGAAGCAAATCCCTTTACCCCGGCTTCGCCTTCTGTAAACAAATATGGCAATATCTTATCAAACGGAGAACCCGGTGCCGGAGTTTCCATCGGACACCCAATGATATAATTGGCATAAGAACGTAATTGATAAGCCACTTCTACCGACTGCATATAACAAGCATCGAAGTATATAAAATCAAAACGTGACTGTCCGGCAAGATAAGTAGTTCCTTGACGGATTGCCTCTTCCAAATCTAAAATGTCCATCATCAAGCCAGTAGATCCTCCATCTTGTCCAAAGGAGCGCAAAGAAGATGTCAGATAAGGAATCCATCCTTCGCCATGCGACCACAAAACCAAACCGTAACTTTTCGCCTGATAAGCCGTATAAGCCCTTTTGAACACATCACTCATCCGTTCGACAGTAATAGACGAAGCATCCTGTTCCGGATACTGATAGACCATCTCTTTTACCACTTCATTGTTTTTATTCTTACGGAAACGGTAAATAGCAGGAGACAATTTGGTCTTGTTGTCCGAATCATACAAAACGGCATCCAAATAAACCAGCAAATTATTTCGGCTGTCGTCAATCTCTTTCATTCCGGTAATCATCTCTTCGACATCATCCAAGGCAAATTGGCTCAATGAATTTTCAGCCGCCATATAAACAAGGATTGTCCTATCGCTCTCTTTAACAATATCATCTTCTTTACACAAGAGAATAGACAGACTGCCAGTAACAAAGTTATTAGTTTATACTTCATATCACAATTCATTCTGTTGATAGTGCAAAGAAAAGAAAAAAACGGATTAGATTAAACATTTAAACAAAAAAAGCGAGGGACAAACAGGCAGTTTACCCATTTGTCCCTCGCACATTGTTATAATTGGTTTTACAAACCAAATGCTTCTTTTACTTTATCTACATAGTCCAGTTTTTCCCATGTGAACAATTCCACTTCACATACAACGGATTCTGGATTATATCTGGAAGAGAACTCTTTGCGTACAACCTGCGGCGTACGTCCCATGTGGCCGTATGAAGCCGTCTCGAAATAGATAGGATTACGCAATTTCAAACGTTCCTCGATTGCTTTCGGACGCATATCAAGATTTCCCAAATCTTTTCAGCAATCTGTCCGTCCGTCATGTTAACCTTAGAACGTCCATAAGTGTTGACAAAGATATTCATCGGTTTAGCGACACCGATTGCATAAGATACCTGAACCAAGATTTCATCTGCTACACCTGCAGCCACCAAGTTCTTAGCGATATGGCGTGCGGCGTAAGCAGCAGAACGGTCTACTTTTGAAGGATCTTTACCGGAGAATGCTCCACCTCCGTGTGCGCCCTTACCACCATAAGTGTCTACAATAATCTTTCTTCCTGTCAAACCCGTATCTCCATGAGGACCACCTATCACGAACTTACCGGTCGGATTCACATGGTAAATGATTTTATCATTAAACAAGGTTTGCACATATTCCGGATATTGTGCTTTCACACGAGGAATCAATATCTCTTTTACATCCTTTAGAATGCGGTCTTGCATCGCTTTGTCCGCCTCATCTTGAGTCAAGCCATCTTTTGTGGTGATAAACTCATCGTGTTGCGTAGAAACGACAATCGTATCGATACGTAATGGTTTACCGTTATCGTCATACTCTATTGTCACCTGGCTCTTTGCATCCGGACGAAGATAAGGCATCAATTCCAACTCATTCTTACGAATGGCAGCCAATTCCAATAATAAACTATGTGCCAAATCCAAAGCAAGCGGCATATAGTTTGCAGTCTCGTTAGTTGCATAACCAAACATCATACCTTGGTCACCAGCTCCTTGATTATATGGGTCTTCTCGCTCCACACCACGGTTAATATCACCGCTCTGTTCATGGATAGAAGAGAAAACGCCACACGACTGAGCTTCAAATTGGTATTCACTCTTGGTATAACCAATTCTTTCAATCACATTGCGCACGACATCTTGTACGTCCACATACGCTTTAGATTTAACTTCTCCAGCCAAGACAACCTGTCCGGTTGTAACAAGGGTTTCGCAAGCAACTTTAGAATTCTCGTCATATGCCAAGAATTCATCCAGCAAAGCATCCGATATCTGATCGGCTACTTTATCGGGGTGTCCTTCAGACACCGATTCGGAGGTAAATAAATAACTCATTTAGTTAATGAATTTATTATGATTAAAATGAATTATAAAGACATGAAGAAAAAGATTGCAGGAAAGCATCATCGAAAAAAAGATTATCTTTTTAGCATTTTTTTCCAGTGGTTGCAAGCAATACAAATCTATCCACGTCAAAACTGGTGCAAAGTTACTACAGAAACCCTCACGCAGTATCTCTTTTATGTTTTATTTTTTCTTTTTAGTGTTACGCAAGGCTTTTTGCAGCTTAAATCCGGCACGCATCTTGGCCGCTCCCGAACCATGCGTTCCTCTTAAGAAATCGGACATCTTGGGTCGGCGGGAGCCATTACCCTCTTCCGATGCTTTCTTTTTGAACACTTGGCCACCACTGGTCATAATCCGTGCGATTTCATTCTTGTCCATATTCTTTTCGTTCTAAATCGTTTAACAATTCCAATATACTTTTCCCAAAAACAGGGTGTACAACAGAAGGAGCAATCTCTGCTAAAGGTTCCAACACGAAACGACGTTGTTCCATTAATGGATGGGGAATGACTAATTTGTCCTTCTGCATGACTTGGTTGCCATAAAGCAAGATATCAATGTCTATGATTCTGTCTTGATATGAGCCATTGCTCTTTTCAGTACGTCCCAACTCTTGCTCTATTTCCTGCGTCATCTGCAGCAACTCCTCCGGAGAAAGTTCTGTCTGCAATCCTAACGCTGCATTTAAAAAAACATGATTCGATTGGAATCCCCAGGGTTCTGTTTCATAGAAAGAGGAAAGAGCCTGTACATCACCGGCTCTTTCTGCCAATAGCGCTGCGGCTGCCAGCAAATTCCTACGTTTATTCCCCATATTGGTTCCTAATCCCAAATAGACATCCATAAGGAAATAATTATGAGGTTCTGCTTAACGTATCAACATGGCGTCACCGTAAGCACCAAACCTATATCCTTCTTTCAATGCAATATCGTATGCGTCCATAACCAAATCATATCCTCCGAAAGAGGCAGTCATCATCAACAAAGTAGACAGTGGCAAATGGAAATTTGTAATCATACTTGTCGCCAAGCTAAAGTCATACGGTGGAAAAATGAACTTGTTAGTCCAACCTTCAAATTCCTTCAAGTGCCCATCGGTACTAACCGCTGTTTCAACGGCTCTCATAACCGAAGTCCCGACTACACAGACTTGATGACCTTCATCTTTTGATTTATTGACAGTCTCGACTATATCTGCATTAATGAACATCTGCTCGG
This sequence comes from Phocaeicola vulgatus, assembly GCA_022009975.1. Lineage (GTDB taxonomy): Bacteria > Bacteroidota > Bacteroidia > Bacteroidales > Tannerellaceae > Parabacteroides. The sequence continues at coordinate 2,645,979 of CP091733.1, forward strand.
AATCCATCTTATGCTTAGTCAAATCCTCTACGTCAATCTCCCTGAAATTACCCAAACCGCAATGTAACGTCAAAAAGGCGAAACGGCAATCCCGTATCTCCAAACGCTTCATCAATTCACGGCTAAAGTGCAATCCGGCTGCCGGAGCAACAACTGCTCCCTCTTCTGTAGCAAAGATATTTTGATAGCGGCTCTCATCATCTTCTTCCACAGGACGGTCTATATATTTTGGTAATGGAGTTTCACCCAAAGCAAACAAAGCCTTCTTGAACTCATCATGGTTGCCATCGAATAAGAAACGGAGAGTACGACCACGGGAAGTCGTATTATCTATCACTTCCGCTACCATCGAATCATCTTCTCCGAAATAAAGCTTATTGCCTATACGGATTTTACGGGCAGGGTCAACCAACACATCCCATAAACGCAAATCAGAATTCAATTCACGCAGCAAGAAGACTTCAATACGAGCTCCGGTTTTTTCTTTATTTCCATACAAACGAGCCGGAAACACTTTTGTGTTATTAAAAATAAACACATCTCCTTTGCCATAGTATTCCAAAAGGTCCTTAAAAACTCTATGTTCAATATTCCCTGTTTTGCGGTCAATCACCATTAACCTGGATTCATCCCTATTCTTTGCCGGATGCAATGCTATTTGTTCTACCGGCAAGTTAAATTTAAATTTAGAGAGCTTCATATCTTTATTTAATCTTATTATATCAACTTTATTCTGTTTCTACTACCACGATTTCACGATCTAAAAAGGCATCTATATCGTCCGGCGTCATACATTTATCTAAGGTAACATCACCAATCCGTGTTCTTTCCAAAGCTATTAGATGGGCTCCGGAATGCAATGCGACACCGATATCACGAGCCAAAGCCCGAATATAAGTGCCCTTGCTACATACAACCCTGATTTTGATTACAGGTAGATTACATTCCAATAATTCAATCTCATCTATAATCAATGTTTTAGCTTTCAACGGAACATCTTCCCCATTGCGTGCCAACTCATAAGCCCGCTTGCCTTCTATTTTGCAAGCGGAAAAGACGGGCGGTATCTGTTCAATTGTTCCTACAAATCGCTTCAAAACCTCTTCTACTAAAGATTGGGTTATATGTTCCGTAGGGAAAACCGCATCGACCTCTTTTCCAAATCAAAAGATGGAGTTGTCTCTCCCAGTTTCAACGTTGCCACATATTCCTTCGTCTGATATTGAAACTCATCAATACGCTTGGTAGCTTTTCCTGTACAGACAATCATCACACCGGTTGCCAAAGGATCAAGCGTCCCGGCATGCCCCACCTTTATTTTCTTCACTTTCAGCTTCCGGGATAACTTGTAACGGAATCGATTTACCAAATCAAACGATGTCCATTTCAATGGCTTATTGAAATACAATACTTCTCCTGCAATGAAATCCATTTCTATCAATTAAAAAATGAATAAAACAAGGTGATACTTCCTACAACTGCACAATAATACGCAAAGTAAATCAACTTGCCTTTTTTGACTATATTAATCATCCATTTACAAGCAATACATCCCGAAATGAATGCGGCAATAAAGCCAATCATCAAGGAAGAAGTTGAAATATCGCCACCCAATGATTCCCCTTTCATCATCTTCAACGTATCCAACAACGCTTCACCCAAAATTGGAGGTATCACCATCAGGAAAGAGAATTGCGCCAATTTCTCTTTTTTATTGCCTAACAAAAGTCCCGTTGCAATCGTGCTTCCGGAACGTGACAAACCCGGCATGACTGCACATGCTTGAGCCAATCCTATGATAAATGCATCTTTGAAGGATATGTTTCCCTTTTGGCGAGGTTTTGCATAATATGAAAACGCCAAAAGAACTGCTGTCAAGAGCAACATTGCACCGACTATGGTTAGCCCGGAACCAAAAATTCCTTCTACCGTATCTTTAAAAAAGACACCCACTATTCCGATAGGAATCATGGATATGATAATATTGATGGCATAACGGGTCTCAGGATTCATCTCAAACTTGAACAAGCCCTTCAAAATCCATCCAATTTCTTTTCCTAAAACCAGCAAAGTACTCAAGACGGTCGCCACATGAACCAATATAGTAAATACAAGGCTCTCTTTACCTTCTATTCCAAACAATGCTGAACCTATAGCCAAATGACCACTGCTGCTGACAGGCAAATACTCAGTAAATCCTTGTAACAAGCCAAGGACCAAGCTTCTAACCCACTCATTCTTCAACCCTATTTTCTGTTTCTCCAATATGTTCTTTTCCTTTTTTCAATATGCCGACTATCACACCTAAAAAGCCTATTACTGTAACTATCGGAGCAACGACTATACGACGGGTACTGAATATTTCAGGATTGAAAGACTCATCTCCCGATCCTCCACCACTCATCAGCATAAAACCGATTATAATTAATACGACTGCACATGCAATCAGCACGAAATTTTCCTTTCTAAAAGCAAAATCCTTTCTTGACATATCTCTATTCATTTTATATCAAACATAATACAACTTGTCAAAGCTCATCCTCAAATATTTGTTGACGGATACGAATGTCGCACAAATGGACAAAATAATACCCATCGCCAATACTGCTCCATATACTATTAATAACGTAGGAATGTCCAATATTTGTATAAAGCCTGTAAGTTCAGATTGCAAATAATATAGGGCTCCGGTCAACAAACATATCGCTAAAATTGCCGCTATGATTCCACTCACAACATTATAGCGTATGAATGGCGCCCGTATGAATCCCGGCGTCGCTCCAACCAATTGCATCGTATGAATCAAGAAACGCTTGGAATAAATAAGTAGTCGTATCGTATTACTAATCAAGACAAACGAAATAATCGTCAAGACAATAGCCAAGCCCAAAAGGATTAAACCAATCCGCTTCATATTATGTTGCACCATCTCCATCATGTCTCTTCTGTAAAGCATTTCCGAAACAGATGTATAACTCTGTATCTTATGCTCTATCATCTTCAAACTATCAGGATTAGCATATTGCGACCGCAATTTAACCTCGATGGATGCTTGCAGTGGATTGAACCCCAAAAAGGTTTCCGGCTTTTCTCCCAGCTCCTCTTCCAGCTCCTTAGCAGCCTGTTCTTTTGATATGTATTCGGTTGATTTTATAAAGGGTAATGCATCTAATGATTTCTGAATGCGTTTAACTTCCATATCTTTGATATTATCTTTCAATACAATAGAAAAAGACATGTTTTCTTTTACATATATTGAGAGTTTATTGCCAAGCAGTCCCATTAAACATATCAAGCCCATCAGAAATAGCACCAAAGCAATACTCATTACTGATGTAAAGCGAGAATGAAAGAAAGAGACAGAACTAATATTTTTGTTTTCAGCCATTTATCATCTAATTTGACAAATCAAACTTGACAGGGTATAAGTCGGAAAAACATTAACCCCAATTTTTCTGCAAAGAAAATAATTATTTATGAAATGGCATTCTATTTTTGTTTATTTAACCTGTCTTCGTCATCGTGCCACTCTAAAATTCCCATCTAATAGTTCTTGTTCAGAGCAACCAGATTTGCATCCTCATATCATTGGGTTATTTCATCGTGCCAGAAGCCAGTATATTCTTATTCTCCGTACCTGTCAGGCATCAGTGCATAAACAAAATGATAATGTGTTGTCCATGTTTTTGTGTCCAACATTCTTTGTTTTTCACTTAGGAGAAAAGCTAAATATTGAGGTGAAAAGGTGTGCCCAAGCAGCTGACTGCTCAAACACACCATAAAAGGTATACTATTATTCTATTAGAATTCTGCGTTGTTCGGAGTTCTTGGGAAAGGTATTACATCACGAATATTACCCATTCCAGTTACGAAAAGCAACAGACGTTCAAATCCTAAACCAAATCCTGAATGAGGAACCGTTCCAAAACGGCGAGTATCCAAATACCACCACATATCTTTCATCGGAATGTTCAATTCCTGAATGCGATTGTACAACTTGTCATAATCCGCTTCACGTTCTGATCCACCGATAATTTCCCCAATTTTCGGGAACAAGACATCCATCGCTCTTACTGTCTTACCGTCTTCATTCTGCTTCATATAGAATGCTTTGATTTCTTTCGGATAATCGGTCAAGATTACAGGACGTTTAAAGTGGTCTTCAACCAAGAAACGTTCATGTTCAGAAGCCAAGTCAACTCCCCAATAAACAGGGAATTCAAATTTATGGCCTTTGGCTACTGCCTCTTCCAAAATCTTTATTCCTTCAGTATATGGCAAACGGACAAATTTGTCTTTCAATACTCCTTGAAGACGTTCTATCAACCCTTTATCAATTCTATCATTCAAGAACTGGATATCTTCCTTGCAATTATCCAATGCCCACTGCACACAATACTTGATAAAGTCTTCCGCCAACTCCATGTTATCAAAGATATCATTGAATGCAACTTCCGGCTCAATCATCCAAAACTCTGCCAAGTGACGCGGTGTATTTGAATTTTCCGCACGGAATGTCGGGCCAAATGTATAAATCTGTCCTAAAGCCGTTGCAGCCAATTCACCTTCCAATTGTCCAGACACAGTCAAACTTGCTTGCTTGCCGAAAAAGTCATCATCATAGATGATAGAACCATTTTCGTCCTTCTTCAAGTTATACAAGTTTTTTGTAGTAACCTGGAACATTTGACCTGCACCTTCACAGTCAGAAGCAGTGATAATAGGTGTATGGAAATAAAAGAATCCACGGTCATGGAAAAACTTGTGGATAGCATACGCCATATTATGACGAATACGGAACACAGCTCCAAAAGTATTTGTACGAAGGCGCAAATGTGCTATTTCACGTAAAAACTCCATTGAGTGACCCTTCTTCTGAAGAGGATAAGTCGTCGGATCAGCCGTTCCATAAATTTCAATTTCATTTGCTTGAATCTCCACAGACTGACCTTTGCCTTGTGACTGCACCAATGTTCCATTCACACTGATGCTGGCACCGGTAGTAATTGGCTTTAAAAACTCTTCTCCTAATTTATCCAAATCTACTACAATTTGGACATTGTTGATGGTAGAGCCATCATTCAACGCTATAAAATTAATCTGCTTGCTGCCACGACGGGTACGAACCCATCCTTTCACATTTACAGTAGCACCAAAATCAGTACTTTTCAGTACATCTACTATTTTTGTTCTCTTGATAGTTTCCATAGTTATTATTATTTATTCAAATGCTCCCATTCGCAATGCGTTTACCTCACGTTCATTCAAGTAACGCCATTTGCCACGAGCCAAATTCTTTTTCGTCAAACCAGCGAAATATACACGATCCAACTTAATGACATGATATCCCAAAGATTCAAATATACGGCGGACGATTCGATTCCGGCCTGAGTGTATTTCGATTCCTACTTGGCTCTTGTCTGTGTCATTTGCATAGCTGATTGCATCTGCGTGAATTTCACCATCTTCCAATTCCAAGCCGTTCGCAATCTTTTCCATGTCTTCAATAGATACATTCTTATCCAACCAAACATGGTAGATTTTCTTCTTCTTGAATGAAGGATGTGTCAACTTAGACGCCAAGTCTCCATCGTTAGTCAGCAACAATACACCTGTCGTATTGCGGTCAAGACGACCTACCGGATAAATTCTTTCGTTACATGCGTTTTTAACCAAATCCATCACAGTCAGTCTCTCTTGCGGATCATCGGATGTAGTAACACAATTCTTCGGCTTATTCAGAACAATATATACCTTGCTCTCAATTTGTACTGGTTTATCATTAAAGGTAACTCTGTCTGCACGAGTGATTTTTGTACCCAATTCTGTAACAACTACATCATTGACCTTCACATTACCTGCCTTGATAAACTCATCAGCTTCACGACGTGAACAAACTCCCGCATTTGACAAATATTTATTCAAGCGGATAGGCTCATTCGGGTCTGCCAAAACTCCCTTATACTTCAGCTGCTTTTGGAAGTTGTATTTTGCATTCGGATTGTAATTATTATTCTGACGGCGATTATTGTTGTTGTTATAATTGTTATTAGGGCGACGGTTGTTATATCCGCCATTGTTGCCGTAACCGCCACCATTGTTATAACGGTTATTGCCACCGCCATAATTATTTCCGCCATAGTTGTTGCCGTATGAGCAATTTCCGCCCCTGTTGTTATCATACGAATGGGCACGGTTTTCACCTACACGGGGTCTTCTTTTCTTAATTCCGCCATCTTGCATATTATTACCATTATCTACCTCATTTGAAGGCGCAGATTGGTAATTGTTGTTGAAATTAGGGCGATTATAAGGACGTTGATCATTGTTAAATGATTGACGATTCCCATACTGACGATTCCCATATCCGCCTTGATTGAATCCATAGCCATTGTTGCGATTATTGTACGGGCGATTGTTGCCGTAAGAACGGTCACGATCGCGATTGTCATAACGAGGCTGATAGTTTTGGCCGTTATTACCATAATCTTTATAAGAAGGACGGTCATACGAACGATAGTTGTTACCACCTCTGTCATTTTGCGGTTGGCGATTGTACTGTCTACGTTCGAAATTATTCCCTTCGGAACGATTATAGCCGGCATTACCATAAGCTCTTCTATCCCCATCTTGACCAGCACCTTCTCTATTGATACCTGGTATCACCTTTCTTGGTCTTGACTGCTGTGCGTCATCTCTTTCTTCGATACTCATTTGCTTATAATTAATAAGGTTTATATTGTGATAGCCTCCCGGCAATCATTGTTTTCCCTTTTTTAAATGCCTGTGTAATTATGAGGAGTTATTGCTCTCAATTCAGCTTTCACCTCATCGCTTACCTGCAGCGTTTCTATAAAATCTCTAATTGATTGCTCAGTAATCCCAGCGTTTGTACGAGTCAAAGCCTTCAACGCCTCATAAGGTTTCGGATAACCTTCACGGCGTAAAATGGTTTGAATTCCTTCAGCCACTACTGCCCAGCATTTATCAAGGTCAGCGGAAAGCGCAGGTTCGTTCAGCAACAATTTACCGAGTCCTTTCATCAAACTCTTAAATGCAATTTCGACATGAGCCATTGGAACACCCACATTGCGCAAGACCGTTGAATCTGTCAAGTCACGCTGCAAGCGTGAAATTGGCAATTTTGTAGACAAATGCTCCAAGATAGCATTTGCCATTCCCAAATTTCCTTCCGCATTTTCAAAGTCGATAGGATTAACCTTGTGAGGCATGGCAGAAGATCCCACTTCTCCAGCTTTTATCTTCTGTTTGAAATATTCCATCGAGATATATTGCCAGAAATCACGGTTCAAGTCTATTAATATTGTATTAATCCGCTTCATGCCGTCAAAGATTGCCCCTAAATTATCATAATTGGAAATCTGTGTCGTCCATTCTTCTCTTTTCAATCCCAATGATTCGCTCACAAACTTATTACCAAAAACTTTCCAGTCATACTGCGGATAAGCTACATGGTGAGCATTGAAATTACCAGTCGCTCCTCCAAACTTGGCAGAAACAGGAACAGCTTTCAACAATTGCAATTGCTGTTTCAATCTATAAACAAACACCATTATTTCTTTTCCTAAGCGAGTAGGGGAAGCCGGTTGTCCATGTGTTTTGGCTAACATCGGGATATTCATCCATTCATTAGCATAGTGCTCCAACGTATTAATCACCTCTTGCAAACCGGGATAATACACATTTTCCATGGCCTCCTTTAAAGAGAGAGGGAATGCCGTGTTGTTTATATCCTGTGATGTCAAACCAAAGTGAATAAATTCATGGTACTTTTCAGCTAAAAAATGGTCTGTTTTCTCTTTAATAAAATATTCGACTGCTTTAACATCATGATTGGTTACCTTTTCAATGTCTTTGATACGCAAGGCATCATCTTCGGAAAAGTTCAAATATACATTCCGAAGCCATGTTTTTATCTCTTCCGTATTTAAATCACTTAATTGCGGAAGATATTCAGACAGAGCTATCAAATATTCAATCTCCACGCGAACTCTATAACGAATCAGCGCAAACTCTGAAAAATAAGCTGCAAGGGCTTCAGCTTTGTTCCAATAACGCCCATCTACAGGCGAAATGGCAGTCAGTGTTGATAATACCATTCTTCTTCTCTTCAATACATTATTATATAATATGTAACGATGCAAAGTTAATGCATTTCCTGAATTAATTCTTCTTTGTGGATATAATTTTTCCAAATTTCTTTTTTTCTGTTCAATTCATTCTCGTTAAGAATCAATCTGATAATCGGTCTCTACCCAAATTTCCTGAAAAAAATTCTTCAATAATATTTGCATATTCAAAAAAATAGCCGTATCTTTGCACCGTCTTAAAGATAAGACATCTAGGGCGTTTAGCTCAGCTGGTTCAGAGCATCTGCCTTACAAGCAGAGGGTCGGCGGTTCGAATCCGTCAACGCCCACTAAAAAAAGCATCTATGAATAACATAGATGCTTTTTTATTTCATAAAAACCAGGGATATTCAGTAAATATCCCTATAAAATACAATGGCATATGAAGATGACCCAGTATAATCACTTCATATGCCATTTTTATTGTCATTTTTCTGTATTTTCTCATATGCTCTTATCGGCAGGACATGACGTTCCGGAAGAATCTGACGATTTCTTCTGATTTTTGATTAAAATCATATCATGCTGCTTTCAGCGCTCTGTTCCTGACCTTATCTATCATCAGCATGGCATTTGCTGTATGTATTCCAAAGAAAATCCAAAGGATTTCCGTCTTCCTGTTCCGTGCCTTTATCCTTGAGAGTGAGTAATGTTGCTTTTGAGTGCCGAAGCTGCCTTCAAGCCTGGTGGCCCTTTCTTTGGAGAGTTCACTTCTGAGAACCTTTCTCAAGGATTCATCCCTGGCCGCCCTTCCCTTGCGTACAAAGGATGTGGATATTCCATATTTTGTACAGAACTTTCTGTTGGCATTATTGGCATATATGGAATCGGCAGCCACGCATCTTACCCTCACATTCATGAGCTTCTGCTGCATGCGGATACAGTCCTTCAGGCGTATACCTTCGTTGAAAGCCTTGAACGAGAGGTGTTCGATGAACGATATGCCGTCTATCTGTATGTTGTTGACCTTCGCACCGAACTCGACGGACTTTGTTTCCTTACCACTTACAATGGGCGTACATAATGGCGGTCAATGCTGACGATGCGGTCCCTGAGCTTCTTCCCTACAAACAATTCCTTTTCCTGTACAAGAACCTTTCTGATGATGGAAAGACGTTTCTGGTAATCCTGGGTATAGCGGAGTAAGGTTCCGTACTCTCGATGAATCTCATCCCTCTGTATGAGGAGCTTTTCAAGAAGCCTGATCATACGACGCTTGAGCATCCTTGTCCTTGAAGCCTTCCTTTTTCTTTTCTTGCAGTAGGACAGATAGGACTTCGCTACATCCGCATACTTATTGCGCGGACGCCTTATACCCAAATCCCTGCAATGAAGGCTGATATGCCTGTAGAGCCATTCCAGACTTTCCCAAAGGAGTTTCATATCCGTAGGAAAACGCATATGGCTCTCATAGCATGTGGTATCAGTCATACACACATGAAGGCTGTCGAGATAGGGTTTCCAGTGTGAAGCCAGCACTTCCTGGTGGGAATCAATATCAAGACGGGACGCTATCTCATTGCGGATAGCACTGACTATCTTGTAGTTGGTTATGGGGGAAGACGGATTTATCATAATCCCGCAGAACATCTGGTAGTGTATGTTCCCGTTCAGATGTTCCACCAGCTGCCTGTCAGAGAATCCGGTGTATGCCTTCAGAGCCATAAGGGCAATCTTGCCGAAGGACTGAATATGTTCCTGCGCCCCAGATGCTGGTCAGACAACCCACAGTCTTTGCTATATGCTCAAATGGAAATACCGAATGAAGCCGGACAAGCTCACTCTCATAAAACTTTTACGGTATCTTTCCAGAATATCAAATTCTGTAAACCCCAAAGTAGGGTGAATTTCTGAAATATTCACTATCTTTTGCCATATCTTATTAGTTTGGATATTTCCGTTTTGGCTGTCAAATCTATTTTCGGGGAATACTCTAAAGATAGAAAAAGCCAACTAATTCGCAATACTTTGTGTATGAATTAGTTGGCTGATTTTGTAATATTTAATGAATGTCCCTTTTTAGACACGTATATATCCTTTGGGGGAAGTTAGGGATTAACAAAATTAATGATGAAATAGAATAGGCATTTGAGATTGTGTAAAAATGAAAAACTTATTTTAGGTTGTTTTTTTCTCTAAGTAATAACACAAATGATCATATATTTTGTCATCATAGCTAACTTCGGCTTGATGGAGAATGCCTTCGTATGTAAACCCCATTTTCTCCAAAACACGTTGTGAACGTTTGTTTTGAGGATAACAATTTGCACTGATCAAGGTTAATCCTAGTTTGTTGAAGCCATAGTCCAAGACAGCACAGACGGCTTCAGACATATATCCTTTTTCCCCATTGGGCTTCATCTAACCAATAACCTATCATTCCGGCATTTGAATTCTCTCTCTTTGGGTCTGGTAGAATTCCTATAGCTCCTATCAGAAGCCGGTCTTCCTTTCTAGTGATGGCCCATGTGTCTTTTTGTGGTATAAATATTGTTTGAAGAATTTTCAGAGATTCTTCCAGTGTGTCATGAGGTTTCCAACCAGCATTATTTCCTAGGTTGGGATTCTGGCAACAGGTAAAAACAGCTTCCGTATCATTCTCTCGTAAAAGGACGTAAAATAAGTCGCTCAGTTTCTATTACATGATTTCCCTCAGGAGGGCATTCCTGCTCTTTTTTGTAAACACACTCTATCCGGTTTCCGTCTGGATCTAGTATCACACTTTCAAAATAGCCATCTCCTGAAATGCGAGGTTCACCTACGATATGGTATCCTTTAGTACGTAGCTGTTCCGTTAGTGATAAGACAGCTTCTTGGCTTTCAAAAGAAAAAGCTAGATGGGTCAATCCCGGTCTGTTTTTCTTCTATCGGGATATTTTTGCACGTCAATCCTACTCATCAACTCTAATGTAGCACCACTTTCAAATGAAATGAAGTAAGATTCAAAAACCTTTTTGGGAATTAATGTATTTTTTTCATTACTTGTTCCGTTAAAGTAACGAGTATAAAATTCCCTTAGCTTTTCCAGATGAAATGTCCAAATGGCGATATGATGTATTTTTCATGAGTGATTATTTATTCATTATAGATATTTTTCTTTAGTTCGTTTTTTATTCTAAATAAATCATCTTTTTGGTCATTCCACCATCGATGATGATATTTTGTCCATTGATGAAGTCGTTCTCTTCTTGACATAAAAAAATAAACACATACGTGCTATGTCTTCTGGTTTGCCTACTCGTCTTGATGGATGTTGGGCATGATCTTCTGGGCGTAGCCGTTCGTAATCATTGGTCTGAATCCATCCTGGCGAAATACAGTTTACGGTGATATGAAAGTCGGCAAGGGATAAAGCAAGTGCATGGGTCAGTGAATAGATTCCTCCTTTGGAAGCCGCATAGCTTTCGCTTCCCGGTTCGCTCATTAAATAACGGGTGGAACAGATATTGATAATTCTGCCATACGGGTGATTTTCTGCTTGGGATTTGCGATGCAAAGCTAATGTGCGTGAGGTGATAAATACAGGTCGCAGATTGATGGACAAAATTTTATCAAAATCTTCCACGCTGGTTTCCGTGATGGGAGAAAATTCGCTTATTCCGGCATTGTTAATAATGATGTCCATATCCCCCACCTTTTCAAAAAGCTCGTGCATACAGTTCTCAAGGGATTCTTTATTACTTACATCGGCATGATAAAAATTGCTCCGGTCTCTTTGGCTGTCTGTATTCCTAAATCCTCATTTTTTTGTCACAAAAAGGCGACTTGGTATTGTGAGTTGCAGAAAGCTTTTCACAATGTTTCTCCCTATGCCATCGGCACCTCCTGTGATGAATGCTTTTCTAGGAAGTTTGATTGTATTGTCTGTCAGGTCCTTTGGTTGAGACTTGACGGAAATCGTTTTCTTCTTTCCTTGTTTACGTCCCATGCAGCCTTTCGGGCTTCATATTGTTCGTATTGCCTTTCTATATAATTGTCTGCCATAAGTTTTTGAAATATATTTATCGGAATGTTATTCTATTGTTTACCATAAAATTAACAGCTCCATATATTATTATTCCAATAAATTGTGCTGTAAATTCTTTTGATTCCTATTGCTTCTATCATCAGTATCACAAAAAGAAGTTGTATGCCATAGGCAATACCAAAAAGCGGTACAAAAGAGCATTATTTGTTGCCAAAGACTGTTTTGGGGATTGCTGGAAGGAAAAATCCAATATTTGCTCCATATAAAATTATGGGTTTGAGCGATGAGATATGCCATAATATTTGCTACTATATATTTTCCTTTGAATGAGAAGTAACTCATCACAATCCATATCACTAACATGGTAATAAGGTAATTTAAGGTTCCTATTGTAGCAAAACGAACTAAACGTACTGATGCTTTCATCTTCTTTTTTTATTGGTTTGTTTTATATGGTGAATTTGGGTACAAAAATACTAAAAAAATATGTGATTTTTAATGCTTGTATAATAAAAAAAGAAGCCTACTCATCTTAGTTTCTGTTTTAATGTTGTTCAGCATTTTTTTGAAAGAAAAATTTAAACTGGCTCAGTTTTGTCCTGAATTTGAAGTTCAATTGTAATAGAGGTGGACTTTTTAGGGGAAAGATGGGAAGAAACGCTGAAAAGTATGGTGGAAATCCGCAGAAAGTGTTGATGCAAATATGTTGATTTTATGACAATCGGACAATATAGAAGGCACACTTTTTATATCATGCAAAATAATAGCATGTTATAGATGTACCTTATAAACTGTCTGATTGTAAATATTCAAAATCTGTGATTAATGAATTTCGATGATTCTGTTCACTTTGGCTTTTTCTTCAGGAGTGCGTTTAGGCAAATCAATGGTCAGAACACCATTGCTGGCATTGGCGCTGATTTTTTCCTTAACCACATCTTCAGGAAGAATCAAAAGCTTTGTTCGAACTTAGAGTAAGAAAATTCACGACGTAAATATCTTCTGTTGTGATGGTCGTCCTCTTTTGTTTCATTCTTTTTCTCCATTGAGATCACTAGTTCGTTGTTTTTCGCTGATGTGGATATTGAAATCTTCTTTAGTCATACCCGGAGCAGCAACCTCTACTTTATAATCTTTGTCACTTTCAATGACATTAATTGCAGGGGCGGTATTGATGGCTCTTGTCAACCATTCATTATCAAAGAAATCGTTGAAAACACTTGGTAACCAATTGTGATTGTTATACTTTCTAGTCGGCATCATAATTATAATCTCCTATATTTTAAATTGTTACTAGATTGCTTTTTTGATATCTTGTCGTTTTTTTGGCAATACACTGATGTTCTTGCAAAGTATATGCCTGATGGCAAAATGTCAGCCGGAAATGAAATGAATTTAAATCTGTGAAGATAATTTTTAATGAATATCGAGATGTGTTTAAACTTTTGTAAAATTTGTTTGCAGTTGAGAAGCAAGGTAAAGTGATAAAAGAAAGCCATTTTGTCAGCAAATGGTGGCTGTTATTTATGTTTGTATATTATCTTTGCGTCGTTTTTATAAAGATAACCATTAAAGAAGAAAAGGAAATATCATGTTGGCATATACTTATATTAAACAGGGAAAAATTTGAATTGATAGAGAAACCGAAGCCTGAGTTGAGGGACTCGCGTGATGCTATTGTGCGCGTCACTCTCGGAAGTATTTGTACCAGTGACTTGCATATTAAACATGGTGGTGTGCCACGTGCTGTTCCCGGAATAACAGTGGGGCATGAAATGGTGGGTATTGTGGAGCAGACAGGACGTGATGTTAAATTAGTCAAACCAGGCGATCGAGTTACCGTCAATGTCGAAACCTTTTGTGGAGAATGTTTGCCGGCATGGATATGTGAATAATTGTGCTGATCCTAATGGGGGATGGGCCTTGGGATGTCGGATTGATGGGGGGCAGACGGAGTATGTTCGCGTACCTTATGCTGATCAAGGCTTGAATCTCATTCCCGATTCCGTGAGTGATGAGCAAAGCTTTTGTTTGTAGGAGATATCCTTGCTACAGGATTTTGGGCTGCTCGCATTTCGGAGATTACCGAAGAAGACACGGTGCTTGTCATTGGTGCGGGACCTACGGGAATCTGTACTTTGCTTTGTGTGATGCTGAGAAAGCCGCAGCGCATTGTTGTTTGCGAACATTCCTCTGAAAGAATTCGGTTTGTTAGGGAACATTATCCGCAGGTAGAAGTTGTCACTCCAGAAGAATGTAAGGAATTTGTATTGCAAAGTAGTCCACACGGTGGTGCGGATGTAGTTTTTGAAGTGGCAGGAGGGGAGGATACATTTCGCTTGGCATGGGAATGTGCGCGCTCTAATGCTGTCGTTATTTTGGTGGCTCTTTATGACCGTCCTCAGATTCTTCCTTTGCCGGATATGTATGGAAAGAATCTAACCTTCAAAACTGGTGGCGTAGATGGTTGCGATTGTGCTGAGATACTTCGCTTGATAGAGATGGGAAAAATAGATACCACTCCACTAATTACACATCGTTTCCCGCTAGATCAGATAGAAACGGCTTACCAGATTTTTGAGAACCGACAAGATGGAGTGATAAAAAGTAGCTGTGACAATGGAGGCTGGAATGTAGATTAAAAGCAATGAAATAGTATAATATAAGAGTGTATGCCTATTATTGAAATATCATCATTGACACATCCCGGAGTGGATGTTTTTCTGCATGTTGACGGAAGCTCAGTTACGTCAGCGTATGGAACCTGGGAAAGGGGTATTTATAGCCGAAAGCCCCAATGTCATTAGTAGGGCTTTGGATGCAGGATATGAACCTCTTGCTCTTATGTGTGAGCGTAAGCATATCTCTGGCAGTGCTGCTCACATTATCAAGCGTTGTGGTGATGTGCCCGTTTATACGGGTGATAGAGAGTTGTTGACTACGTTGACTGGCTATGTTCTGACACGTGGTGTATTATGTGCTATGCGTCGTCCAGTGTTGCCCTCTATGGAAGAGATCTGCCGGGATACCCGGCGGATTGTAGTCATTGACGGTGTGGTGGACACTACCAATATCGGGGCGATATTTCGTTCGGCAGCTGCTCTTGGGATAGATGCTGTTTTGTTGACACGCAATTCTTGCGATCCGTTGAATCGCCGTGCGGTAAGGGTGTCTATGGGTTCGGTGTTCTTGGTTCCATGGACATGGTTGAATGGTACGATTGGCGATTTGAACAAGTTTGGTTTCCGTACTGCTGCCATGGCGTTGACTGATGATTCTATCTCTATAGATCATCCCATATTGGCGGCTGAACCTCGGTTGGCTATTGTGATGGGAACAGAAGGGGATGGGCTTCCTTACAAGACAATTGCTGAAGCTGATTATGTAGTCCGTATCCCTATGGCGCATGGAGTGGATTCGCTCAATGTGGCTGCAGCAGCCTGCTGTTGCCTTTTGGCAACTCCGGATTACAGACCTTTGAAAAGATTAATATATGATTAAGTTTATTTTATTTTCATAGCTCCCATGGCGTCCGGGCAGTCTGTGGGGGCCTTAGGTGTATAGGCATAAAGCGTATCATCACGCTGATGTGTGGTCACTAGGCGCAGACCATGGTATATCTTCAGCGTGTCAGCATCATAGACAATTTCGACACGTTTGCCTATATACTCTTTCGGCATGCTGTAATGGTGAAGCTTGAAAGTTACATAGCAGTTCCGCATTACCGTTGCAGAGCGTCGCTCCTTCATCTGATGGCGTATGGCAGGAAGTGGGCGGAGGTACTCGGCTTCAATCTGTTCGCGTCTGGACAGGGAACGTCCGTTCATCCTGCGCCCGTTAAAGGCTGAGAGCGATTCGAAAATGGCCACATTCAAAGATTCCAGAGAGTTGAACACAAGCTCTTCGACATCTGCATATACTGCCGGTAAAGCAGTTTCACGGCATTTTCAACCAACACCTTGTCCTTGGGATGGCGTACCCGTGCGGGGTATACGGTACATCCATAATGCTCGGAAAATGCCGCAAACTCCTCGTTGATTACCGGCTCGTTACGGTCGCTGCGGGTTACCGCCGATTTGAGGTTGTCTGGTACGATCGCCATCGGAACCCCGCCGTAAAAATGAAGTGCGTTTTCACATGCCTTGATCAGATCTTGTTTTGACTGGGACCAGACCGCTTCACAATAGGTATAGTGGCTACAGGGGAGTATGGACACAAACATTTCAACGCTACGGCATTCACCGTTTTCATTGTCAATGACCTCAAACTTGTCACTGGCAAAGTCAATGTATATTTGGTCATCGGCATAATGCTCGACATGCCCTACGACATTTGTCACCATACGGTAACGCATGAGATAATTACCGAAACTGGCATGTTTGTATCCATTAGGGCGTGTTTTGTGATACTCTTTGTACAGGGATTTGACCGTTACCCCTCGGCGGCTAAGACGGGCGGAGTACTCGGGTGGAAGTGCCTCCAGCTTAAGTTGGCGTTGTGATGGAATCTGACTACGGCTAACCCCTTCGGAGAACATTTCTTGGATGCGGGAAGAAGGCATTGATGCCAACTCCTTTATCGGAATGCCACACTTTTGGAAAAGACGCACATATCTGCGCACTGTGTTGCGGGATAGCTCAAAAACTCCTGCTTATTTGCTTTTATCTCCATCCCCAATGCATAGCATTGGAGAATATTTGCTATCTTTGTTGTCATAGTAGAAATGGTTTTTACCCCACCGGTCAAGACGGGAATCAAATCTACGAAAAACACCCCTGTCGGACAATGTTTGGCAGGGGCGTTTTTATATTGTTTTTAAAGGAAATGTCTATTTTTGACGAAAGGGAGCAAAATCGCTTGGTTTTCAAGGGCAGATTGCGATGGATTTTCCAAATGCTAATCGTTGGTAATCACCACTTATCTACGATGCAACATCGAAGCATGTTTAATTATCAGCGTTTTAGCATTTTTAATCGGTACAAATAGATTTTTTTGACAAAGAATTCATTTTTCTATGTACAAGTGTAAACCTTTGTTTTTTCAGTCTTTTTGTTGATTTTTATTTTGTACCGCCTTTCTTCATTCAAATTTTTGTATATCAAAAATCAAGTATAAAACTTTGATTCTTTGATAGTTTTTATCCCATGCGCTACATGATGATGGTACAACAAAGATAGGTCTTTTTTTGTGAATTTCTCAATGTATTAATGTGGAAAATAATAATATATTTAAGTAGTACTTGTGGTGTAATCCGGAGATTATTTATGTTTTTTTGATTATGTAACAAAATCAGAAAAAAAGTAAGACGATATTATATCATTATTATTTGGAACTTAATTTTTCTATGTTGTTTCCAGTTTAGGATCTTTGTCGTATGTTTGTTTTTCCATGTGATAAAAACATATAATATGACAGATAGCATAGAAAATATAGGTTTGATGATTCGGAATGAACGTCTTCGCAAGGGACTTACTCAAGAAGAACTGGGTAAACGTATAGGAGTTGGAAAAAGCTCAGATTTCAAAAAAATTGAGAGTGGAAAAGGACTTACAATAAAGACAATAACAAAAGTTCTTGATGCTCTTGGCATGTCTGCTTCTGTTATCTTACAAAATACGCAGGCGATTGATAAAAATGTGATTGTATATATCGTTGCCGTTATCAATGAATTTGCCAAGACTTATCATATTTCTGTTCGTGAAGCAAATAATTATTTAATACGTTTTAATGGTATTGACTTCCTTACGGAACATTATGAAGCAGAACATCTGCTTTCATTGGATGATGCCATTCAGGACCTTACTCAAGTTTGTTTAAATAATGGAGGTGGCATTCAGTGAAATTATATCACGGTTTTGATGTTGGGTGTAGCAAGCGGTAGGATATTGAAAAATAGATAAAGTACTGGTATTTTTAATGTGTGACTTTTCATTTTTATATATAAGAATTTATTGATTCTCAATAATATTCGTAACTTTGCAATATAATTTATATATAACAACGATGCAACATAATAGAATGAACATACCTGCAAATACATTATATCGAAGCACAAAATGCTTTGAGCGTGTGTCGTATGTTCATGCATCAAGCATTGAATCATTGAATAAATACAATTACACTTTCCAACGATCTTTATGTATATTATTGAGGTTACAATGATGCTGATAACCCTCTGATAATTATAACAGAAAGCCGTCGGAAAGTCCTGATTAAAACTTTTCGACGGCTTTTTTCTTTATGCCTTTTGGTGACATCCGCTCGATGCGTCCTTCTCCGTCAATTCCGTCCATGGGCAAAATACAATGTATTATTAACCGCGTAGTGATGCGCATAAATGAACAAAATTATGAATTATAAATTTGATGGAAGCAGGGTGTTCTTTACATCTGACACGCACTTTAACCATACCAATATCATCCGGTTCTGCAACAGGCCCTTCAAAGATGTAGCCCACATGAATGAAAACGATAATAGCCAACTGGAACAGCGTGGTTGGCCCTGATGATATAATATTTCATTTGGGAGACTTTTTGTTTGGGAGGTTCTGCCGAATGGATAAATGTACTAAACAGATTGAATGGGAAAAATATATCTTATAGCCGGCAATCACGATATAAAGAATCTCAGGCAGAATTATACGAAGTACTTTTGAACAGATAACGATGCAGATGCATATTGAGGCAGATAAGCAGAAGATCTATCTGAATCACTGTCCGTTCCTTTGCTATGGCGGTTCATACAATGGCACCTGGCAGCTTTTCGGACATGTACATACCAGCAGGCACAACACCGGAAAGGATGTTCCGCGGTTGAAAATGCTTTTTCCCGACTCAGTATGATGTTGGAGTAGATAACAATGATTTCACCCCTGTCTCATTTGCACGGGTAAAGGCAATCATAGAGAAACAGATAGAACAATTAAAAGGAAGGAGAATGATAAAATGAGAATACAATATATGAGTGATTTGCATCTCGAATTTCAGGAGAATAGCAGATATCTGAGATATAATGAATTGCCTGTAACAGGTGATGTACTGGTGCTGGCAGGAGATATTTTCTATCTCAAGGATAAGACTGCTCCAGTTATGAATTTCTGGAAGTGGGCATCCAAAAATTACCGTCAGGTATTGATTGTTCCTGGTAATCATGAATACTATAACTATTCGGATGTGATGGAACGCGGTTTTCAATGGAAGTGGATGTTGCGGGAGAATGTGGGTTACTATCAGAATCAGGCTGTCCGCATCGATGATACGGACTTTATACTGAGTACGCTTTGGTCGCATATCAATCCGAATGATGAATATTTTTGTATGGAAAGGTATGAACGACTTCCGCCAGATAAAGTTCGACGGGAAGTCTGCTGCAAGTGGAGGAATTCAACCGGATGCACGAGATAAGTATTGACTTTATTCGGAAAAACATCGAAGAGAGCACAGCAAGCCATATTGTGGTGGTCACACATCATTTGCCTACACTCCAAGTAGTAGCAGCGCACCATAGAGGATCTGTTCTGAACAGTGCATTTGCAAGTGAGTACGATAATTTAATCGCCAATAGTAGGATTGATGCATGGATATATGGACATTCGCATACTAATATTGATACGGAGATAGGAGGGACCAGGGTAATCTCTAACCAGATGGGATATATTTTTGCAAATGAGCATCTGATGAATGGATTTGAATCGGGCAAGTTTATTGAAATTAAATGAGTACAGCGATGAATGAAAAGAAAAATCATAGATAGAAAATACCTTTTGCGATTTAGCTAAGGGAAGTTGGTCTGACTACATTAGATCTGGAAGCATTAGGCGAAAATCATCATTGGGAAATTGTTGTGGAAGGAAATTTACTGGAAAAGGATGATTGAGACTCAGCGTCAGTTTGAGCGTCTTGCCGTGATTGGTGATGAAGAGTATCGTGGGTTTTTATATAGAGGTGCCTCGGCCAACATCAGAAGATTGGGGTAATGCAGAGGAACTGATTGCTTCGGGAGAATACAGCAGCATGGATGCATATCTGTCGGACTGGCTTGCGTTCAATCCGATGGAAACGCGCTGGTTCTATGTAACCTCAAGAAAACACGGGAATAACCGGTCGATTCATGTTACCGACCGGAAATTTACCCACTTTTGTTATTTCTAACCGCTCCTCGTATAATGAAAAAGGAGTTCGATGATGTTTGTTGCAAGGAGAACCTTACACGTCGACTTTTTGAATCTTATGATTGGTGTTATTATAGCAGATTCCGACGGGTTTAATGAGTATGTAGCAAACAATCTGCCATACCAACAACGTACAGGTAGGATTTCCAGAAAGAACCTGGTCCGCATAGTTCCGAGTCTTAGGATTGATGTAGAGGACCGTGAAATGACAGTTAAGGCTTTAGAGGACTCAATACAAGGGTGTTCTTTTGTCTCCTATAGAGACTATGACCATACGAAAGTATTGTAAAATTTTATCGTATTGCTAACGAAGCCTTATAAGGCTTATCATAAGAAACGGGGTATCGGTGGACGTATCAATAAGGATTCAAAAAGAGATCTCCAAAAATCTCGGATGTGGCTTACTACAAGTATATGAAGTATGTGGATGTGGAGAACCTTTATAACGTCGACAGCCAGGAGGATTTCATACGGTTTGCAACGGATCATTACGGTGAACTTGGGCTTTCACGTTTGAATATATTAGCTTCAAATGTTCAACATCAGGGATGGAAGATTGTTGTTTCCAACAGTTATTCATCCAATGTCGGATTGGCTATGGAGGTGGCTGTCTCCCTGTATAAGGCTGATGCTCCATTACATATTTACGATGCAGAGAAACTTCTGAGTATTCTGAAGGAAGAGGATTTTGTCCGACTGGTTCCTGATTCATACCATAACTATATGGGATATCAGGAAGAAGGTACCGTATATGAACTTCCTTGGGAGTATGAATGTTTTTGATGAGAAAAAAACTCTTTTTCTTACTCTGGAGCAATATCATGATATTATTTCTCATACCGAATGGGAGTCTGAGAAACGTGTAGAGCCTATTTCTTAATGGAACGTCGTAATTTAAAAGTTGGCTTTATCTCCATGTTTATGCGTAGTTGATAAGCCATTTTTGCAATCAAAACTTCATGAGGGAAATAGCGAAATTGGACATATAACAAATACAAAATATAGGATTTACAATCAATCACTATGATTTGACGATAAGTTTTCTAAGAAAAATTAGTTTTATTCTCAGAAATTGCATAGTTTTGTATTTATAATCTTCATAATAGTGAAGATTAATGCTTAAAAATATATATAAATATCATTATAATGATAGATAAATTCGGTTTATATGGTAGATTTCTATGAATACTCCACGCCTGAGCCTTTGTAAGGCTATTAGGCAACAGATTTTAAAGAATATAGAATTCGTTGCAATCTCACTCAGAAAGATGTTTCTGAGCAATCCGGAATTGGACTTACAACCATCCACAAATTCGAGAATGGTACAAGCTGGCAATATTTCATTGTCAACATTTATTGTGTTGTTGAAAGTGGTCGGACAGATTAACACTATAGACAATCTTCTTCCGGAATTGCCTGAATCTCCTTACCTGGTGCGTAAGGATGATAAAAAGGTACAGCGTGTCAGACACTCTAAATAGCATAAATTATGGTACAGTCGTTAAAAGTAATACTTTGGGGTGAGGAAATTGGTAGATTGGCATGGGATGCCAGACGCAGGTTGTCCTATTTTTATGTATAATCCGGCCTTCTTGAAGAAAGGTCTTAACATTTCTCCATTAGCTGCACCAGTTGATGGAGCGAGAGGGCTTATGCCTGTATGGGGGAGAAGAGGCCAAGATTTATCAAAAATTACCGGCTTTTTTAGCAGATTCATTGCCAGACTCATGGGGTAATCAACTTTTTGAATTATGGCGCCAGCAGAATCACTTGTCAAACGCAGATATTACTCCTCTTGACAAACTCTCATTTATAGGAAAGCGTGGAATGGGAGCTTTTGGAATTTTTGCCTGAGGTTTCAAGAGAGCGTAAGGCTGAAAAATAGATATCAAATCATTGGCAAATTTAGCAGAGCGTATATTCTCAGAAAGAGAAAAATGCCAGAATCCTGCCTGAAGAGTCGGTAACAATGCAGTCATTACTTACGGTTGGTACTTCAGCCGGTGGTCGTCAACCTAAGGCCATTGTTGCCATTAATCTAAAGAATGGTGAGGTTCGTAGCGGGCAGATTTCCGGATTAGAGGAGTTTGATTACTATCTGGTCAAATTTGGGAATTCGCAATACAGACTCGGCAGAATTGGAAATGTCTTACTATGAACTTGCTACAATGGCAGGGATAAATATGATGCCTTCAAAACTCTATCAGGTGGACGGAAATAATCATTTCATGACAAAACGCTTTGACCGTAATAATGGAAAAAAAGATTCATACACAAACTCTGGCCGCAATTAGCCCTGATGCGGACAGTTACGAACAATTGAGTACAGTGTGTCGGAGCTCCATCTACCGGAAACAGACTGTTATGAGGTATTCCGCAGGATGGTTTTTAATGTATTGGCAAACAATACAGATGATCACAATAAGAATTTTTTTCATTCGTTATGAGTGAGGACGGTACTTGGCGTCTGTCTCCTGCATACGATGTAACTTATATATTTGACAATGGAGGATTCTTGCCTAATGAAGATCATTGCATGTATATTAGGGCAAAACTTAGGGATATAACACGGGATGATGTTATTCAATTTGCTAAAGATAATGGAATACGTAGGCCTGATGCAATAATACGTGATATAGTTAATGCCATGAAACAATTTCGTACGGTTGCCACTAAATATGGTGTTGCAGAACTGTGGATAGGACGTGTTGAAAACACTATAGTTGACCGTCTGAAATCATGGGGAGAGTTAGAGGAAATGGCTCCCGAAATATGCGAATTTGTCATAAACGGACATACTATAAAGAATATCCGTATGGAGCAGGCGTATAAAGGAAATTTCCATTTGCTTGCTGAAATAGACGGTCATGAACGTAAGTTTATTATTGGTAAGAATAAAGAAGAGTTTTCACTTATTGAATCAATAGGCATAGCAAACCTGTCATCTGATCAGCTCAAGTATATAGTTGAAAAAGTATTTTATCACTAGAAAGTATAATCGCCGACTTCGATAGACAGTTTTTTCATTATGGGATTCAAACAATTAATAGTTTTAATGAGGCGGCTGGTCAATCGGTATTTCATGTGCATATACATTTGATTCCTCGCTATAAGGGAGATGTGGAGAATCCAAAAGGTGGAGTGAGGGGGAATTCAAGCAAGCAGAAATATTGATATTGTTTTTATAGATAATCTGTCAAATAATTAGCATCTTTGCGAATAAATTGTAGTTATGGAACTTATATATGTAAAAGAAGTAGATAAAAGTTTGTTGTATCAAGGCTTTACTATAAGAACGGCTTTATTGAATTCTTTTCTTGGTATATTTGGAAAGTTGGACATTGGTGAAATGCGTCAGATTTCTATTCTGCTGAATGGAAAAGATATATTCGGGGATTAAGGTAGTTAATCAAAACTTCGATAGGAATAAATATCCTAATCATCCAGAAATGTATCAAGTCCGTTATGATAATATGAATGATTTTCCTCCAGGCATTACGTTCTGAATTTTCGGATTTATATAATTTCATAGATGAGCAGATGAAAATTAAAAAGATTATGAAAGAGCGAGGAGAGAATATGTCTAATATAAAAATTCCTCAAGAGTTCGAAATCTTCATTATCTTTTTATACTACTGATAATCCTAATGTTTGGGAGGCTGTTCCTATAACTTCCCTCTGATTACCAAGAGACTAAAAAGCAATTATCAGAATTAGCTATTACTGAAAAAAGCTTTGAGGATATGCTATTGACTGATAATAATGCAACTATAGTTCAAGAAAATCATTTTGTGAAGATTCGTAAAAGCTGGACCGTAATGTGTGTCTGAATTTAAAAACTCTATAATTTCAGATGTCAAATTTGTGGACAACTCATTTCTGCACCATATGGCAACAAGCCTGTTGTAGATGCCCACCATATTGAATTCTTTTACACAATCGTTAAATAATAATTATAATAATGTGATGATACTTTTGTCCTAACCATCATAGGATAGTGCATACATATCGGCCATTATTTAAAAAGGCAAACAAAAATTTTTGAGTATCCTAATGGGTATAAAGAGAAGGTGTTGCTGAATTTACATTTATAGATTTATAAAAGGTTGTGACGTTGTCCAAAATCTAGTGTATCTGGAAATACGAAACTCAAATTTGAATCCCTGTATTTCCATTTACACAAAATATTTTATAGTGCCACAGATTTTAAATGTAATATAAATCTGATATCTTCAATATCTATCTTCTAATAGCAGATATAAGACGACTAAAATTATCATAAATGGCATTTTCTCCCAAACCTATATTTGTCAGAGTATTACTAATTGAGCAAACCTTATTAAAAGGGGCATCTGTTTCTGTTAGAATAAGATTACGTGGTATGCGCTTAATTATTTCTATTCCACTATTAGTTTTTGTCATTTTCGTTGACAGAAAAATAATATCCATGTTCTACAATCTTAGGAATTAGAGAGAGGGACCTGAATACCAATGGAATATTACATTCTTAATGCCATAGGTAACCAACATTTCGAACAAGACTTTTTCTGCTCGTCTGGAATGGACACTTACTATTTTATTTTTCACTTAATAGCTGCAATACTTTCTCTAAAACGAAAACTTGATCATCTTTTAGTTTTTAGTCCTTCGTTACTAAAATCTAGACCGATCTCACCGATATAGCTAGTTTTATCTAAACACTGGCTGAATAGCCGTAATTCACTTTTATTTTCGCTTGCATATAATGGATGAAATCCTAAAGCCAAACGTGAGAACTTATATTGTCTTACATGCTCATAGCCCAATAAAAATGACTTGGCAGATTTTGTCATTCCTATCGAGATATTCTTTTTACCTCTTTGTTGTTTGAGATACTGTTCAGGATTTGGCATCATAACAAAATGACAAAGGGTGTCTATAATCATATTCCTGCTCTTATTTGTATTTCATTTGTAGCTTTTTCTTAAGCCAATTTATAACTTGTCTGTATGAGTGTAAGGCTAATGATGTATATTCATCTAACTCTTGCTTTTCTATAATTCCATTAAAGAATAGTTCTTGGCGAATTGTACGTTCATTCATTCTGTTTTTAGGAAATACAGAAGAGCGTTAAAATCCCTATTCCTTTTTGATGTTTATTGTCAAGATTAAATTTAATGCCATGAAGTACATCAGTGCCAAGCAATGCCCTCATTATCTAGACCTATTGTATCTAGTGCGACTCTTCTATATAAGCATGGCAAACACATACCACAATGCTTGATTTTTGGCATTGCGTATTTCTATTCCGCTTTTGTCACAAAAAACATTGTGACCACGTTTTTGCACAAGAGCATGATAAGTCAACTAATGATTTTAAAATTGCCTTTTTCGAAGTATCTTGACAGCACTCAAGAACCATGTCTGCTTTTGATTTTAATCGATATGGGTTGTATATTGAGTTTGATATACCCTATAGTATATAAGGCCTCCTGTATGCGTTTGATAAAAGTAGGATGTGTAGTTCGAGTACTGCATGAACTCCTTCTTCCACTATCAAGAGGTATATTTGTTGATATAGTTCCATTCTCTGGAACTATCAATTGACATTGTGGGGATATTTTGTTTGCAATATATATTCCTGCTGCAAAAAATAAT
Source organism: Phocaeicola vulgatus (assembly GCA_022009975.1). Taxonomy (GTDB): domain Bacteria; phylum Bacteroidota; class Bacteroidia; order Bacteroidales; family Tannerellaceae; genus Parabacteroides. The sequence continues at coordinate 2,671,903 of CP091733.1, forward strand.
AAGGAACGTGAGCGGAATGTACTCTCTGTTGGAGTTTTAATATTCCAAGAATGAGGTTTAAGCCCCTAGCGTTCAGCAACACTTGTTCGTATTTATTCGAAAAGATATTGTTTTTCCCTGCAATATTTTAAAAATGCTTTTTTTGATCACTATGCTCTTTGCCCAATTCCATATGTGAAACAAGTAGTATCTTTTTATCAATAGAGAGAGTGCTGGCCTCATCTATAAATCCAATCAATGAATCTAAACCTCCTGAAAACAATGCAACCTTTTCAAAAAACTGAGGATTATATTCCTTTACTTTTTTAGTTGGATTATACGAGTATGAATCTGCCTGTATAAAGTGGATATCCCAATTGTCGCCCGTAAGAAAATTGATTGCTTTATTAAAAGTCTTCACGACCTTTATTCATATCCTCAAGATTTATTACAGGAACATTCAATAATATCAAGTTTCGTTTCCATCCATCATCTGAATTAGACAAACGAAGTACAGCTCTGTCCACATTATATACAATCATGGATAAAACTAATAAATCAAAAGCAACAGATGATGTATCTCGTGAAAACTCCCATAACTGTTTGGGATTAAACTTTGTGTCGACAGAATGAACTTTTCCGTCACTTCCTTGAAATGAAAGAGTAAAAAGGCCAAAAACTTCGCTTGTTTTTGACGGAGTATAATTAATGTTTATTCTTGTTTCCATATATCCAATATTTCTGATGTTAAAGAATCCAGGTATTCTTTTTCCTTCTCGGCTATTGAAGTCGATTTGAGTTAGTTCTTTGCTTAACTTCTCATCTAGTTCGTTATGAAGCCAACCTCTCATGTCCTTCTTTATTTCTTCAGGGATTACTCCCTTTGTCAAATATGTGGCTTTGAAATAATTCAGCAGAATATTCCAGTATGTATTCAATTTCAAATGTTATAATCCATTCATGAAGATCGTCATCTGTTGCATTCTGAAGTTTATCTTCAATTTCTTGTCCGTCTTTACAATCTGACAAAAATATCATTCAGCACTTTATCCATTGCATAAGTTGCTGCTGCATCATCCATTGTAGAATCATTGTCTCCAATAATCTCATGCAAAAGCAACTCCTTGAAATCATGTGGCGTTTTTCGGCTTTTGTGTATCAGGCAGTCTATCAATGCCTAAACTTGATACAAAGTCCATATTGCTTAATATTGTTTAAAACAGTAGCCAACCCTCTGACTGCATGTCCACCAGCACGTCAAACGAACTGCCGCCCTCTTGCCTCCATGCCCTCCAATTCTGCCACCTCTATACAAACCATTGCCGAGCGCTATTCCTAAATTACCAAAAAACTTTGCATTTGACTCAGACTTATTGTCTGTTCCATTTGCTAGACTCGTCATGGCTCGTTTTGCTGCAGACCAATTAGGCGAAGATTTCAAATTATGTGATTGTGATGTACCCATATTTATTATTTTTTGTATTTTTCGTTCAATAGCTTTTTGTTAAAGGGTTCGCTTTTTGGCAAACTATTTATATAGTTATGTATCTCATTACTTAATGGAAGCATTCTAACAAAAATATATCCGCTTTTTGTATCTATATCTTCGGTCTTTATATTACTGAATAATAATTTTAATCTGTCTATTTTGTCACCAAATAATAAATTATTCTCATCGCAATTAAGTATTCTCCAACAATTTTTCTGACTTTGGATCTTTTCTTAGGTTATCATTAATCAAGTGAATAATCATGTCTTTTTCTGAATCATCGCAAGCATTAATAATTCCAGGCAAATCTCGCTTCATCATACTGTTTGTTTGCAAGGTACATAATCTTCGGAATAACAGCATGACTTTGTTGGTAACCAACGAAGCTATTGGTTTTTCATTTTTTCCAAAGCATCTCGTGCTATCCAAAAGTAGTTTTGTAAATTTATATCTTTTTAATGACGGATCTGAGGCTTTTAACCATTGCCTCAAATAATCTGACGACCAGTTGTCTTTCCATTGTGGATTTTTGAATACCATTTTCAGTTTTTTTGCTTCTTGCTCAACATCATCCAATGGCAAAACACCTCTATTTGCATTTTTGAAGTTTATAAAGTTCTTCAAAACGAGAATTGTACAGTGTGTTGTACTCTAATACCATTAGTTTGGTTAATACTTCAGGGCGTATATCTGTAAAACCTGCTACCTCAGCTAACTCTTGACGTACATATAAGGTATTTAGAAAACGTTTTTAGTTGTCGTGGATTACCATTTAAAAACGCTTAATTAGAGGTACAGTTGGTAAACGATATTCTACTGCATGAAAATCAATATCTTTGGGAATATTTGCTTTGATGTCATCTATATTATATTTGGAATGCTTGTCTGTTTTTTTCTGAACTCCAAATATTTCTGATGTATTTCATTAAAGTAGATATGATTTAAAATGATTTTTGCATAGAAGAAGTGTGATATAAGTCTCTTGCTCGTTGTCAGACAAACGTGGCAGTTTGTATGGTAGTTGAATGAGTTTTTCCAAATAATCTTGAAAATGGACTGGATATATCTTCTTTCTTCATTTGAATAGGATAATGCTGACTAATAGCATATTCAATAATACGTTCATCTGCACCAATGATAAATGCGGTTTTTCCTTACATTTACAAACAACTTGACGGCCTCCAGGCAACCAATAATTCTTTTTGGGTTCACATCTATCCAAATCATCAATATAGACAACAACAGCCTTATATCCCATATCGTCAACCAATTCTTCAAAGAGTTCTCTGAATGTTGCGATAAATTTTGACGTATTACCTTTTGTTACATCTTCAAGTAGATTGTTGTACTTATCCTTGTTTGTTATCTTATCAAGGTCTTTATTTTTCGGTAACCATTTCTTTAGCCAATCAGGAGTGAGATTTTCATAGGCTTTCTTCAAGATAAATACGCCTACTTTTTAAAAAGTTAATTCGCTCGAGAAAATCATCTACCCGTTCAAATACATCTTTTTCGCTTATTAATATCTTTTGTCAAGTGCTTCTAATATACTTTTCTATCATTGTCAGTTTTGTTGAGTCATAGCTCTCAAACTGCCAACTATTAAAATATACTTGAAGTATAATCTTATGTTTCTCGTTCTGTTGTGATTTTTTTCCCATTCATGTAAGGACTGCTGAAGCAATAGCATCAAACTACTTTTTTCCCAGATCCCCAATTCCCAAATACCCCTATGGAAATTGGTAACATATCATCATTCAAAATTATCTTCTTGAGTAAATCTGCATGGACTTGATAGCCAAGCAAATCTTGCGTTGTTTCATTATCTGACCACATTTTATATTCTTAAATTAAATTGTTTATATCAAATGCGAGACATAAATATTCTTATACTTATTTTTCCATGCAAAGGACAAATATCTCTGAAGCCCAGCAATTGCAGTTCTAATTTCCTGGAGTTCCTGACCACTCATACCAAACAAGTCCTTGATAACCTTATCATCAATAGTTTGTTGGATCATGTGCAATCGCATAGAAGTCAAAATCATTTAATTTGAAGCTATTAATATTCTGAGTGGCAAGGATTATATTTGGTTTAGGCCTTTTATTCGTTCTATTGCTGGTGATTGTCAAAGTCAAGCATATAATGAGTTCTATCAATAATAGAGAAATGGCGGATCTATACGACTTCGTCATTTACACGATTGTAAAAATTAACTTTTCCATATCTGTATATATTTAGTTTAAAAATAAGTGAATATACATTTTTCTCTTAAGAAGAAAAATATGTTACTATTAATTTTCTATTTGCACAAAGTTTTTATAGTGCTGTTTTCTTTTGTTTTTTTATAATCTTCCGTTGTCATTCCATTCTCCGTAAAGAAGTCCTTTTCGGGTATTTTCTATGAATTTGTTCAGACGGCTTTTCAAAAAGTTCGGGTTGATTCCTCTTGATTTGGATGGTATCAATTCTGATTCGCCTATATAAATCAGGAAATTGGCAGAAGTTGTTCCACACTACCGGGTCGGATTGTAGCCTCTGTAATATATCCTTGTCTATGATAAAACCATTAGGTGACATATCCGGTAGAACGGCTCTGCCAGCATCTGTCATCAGTCCTAATCGTTCCATTCTTCGGCATCTTTCTTTATTGAGCCTCAGACCAATTGCTTCTTGGCTTTCGTGGACAAAGTTTTTGGACTGTTACATCATCTGCTATTTTTTAGTAGTACTGTCTATCCAACCGAAGCATAAGGCTTCTTCTACAGCATCGATATACCAGAAAGTATTGTCATCTGTAGGCCTTCCACGTTTCACAACTACCCAACATTCTTTTCTCCGTTTTATGGTTATGTATTAGCCATTCACGCAGTTCGGTTCTTGATTTGACAGCTAACAAATTATGAATTTCCATTGTAGGCCATTTTTGATTTGCAATTTTGTAATTTTGTCCTTTCAGTAGGAGGTTATTGTCATAAATATCTTACTTTTTTCATAATGAATGCAAGACATAAAGAATGCTATGTCTATTCTTAATAATATGAATTTATATTACAACTTTTCGTGCGCAAATTCTCCATTAATCCAAAATGTAGCCTCTTTTTCCTATGAAATGTAAAAAGTACAAAATTAGGATCTGTATGGCCATACGGAAAGTGATTGATAAGCCAGTCTTGCCACATTTCTTTTCGTATGTTATCATCAGTTATAATCTCAATGATTCCTCTCAAGCCGACACTGTCACCATAGTTTGAATAACAAAGTCCTGCTTTGTTGTTCAGTTTGAAATCTGTAACCTTCACAGAATTGGCAGCGGTTGCCAGCCATACCTCATTACATCCTTTTGAGCTGATTTTCGACATTGGAACCGGACGTGGAAATCCTTCGTCATCAATTGAGGCAATCGTAATGTCCTTACATTGTGCTAACAAGCCAGTTGCTTTTTCTGTAAGTGTTCTTTCATCTTTTTCTTTCCATCGTTTAAGAGTAGGGAAGAATTGTCTCATATTTTTCCTTAGCTTGTTCCGGAGTAAGATTCCATCCTGTCTCTTTTATTTATCTGATCCGTAAATTGAGCACAAAATTCTATCATCTGGCTCATGTTAAAATCTTGTGTGAATTGTCCTTTCTGATAACAATAAGAGCAGTATTCATTGTTCAAACTTCCATCAGAGTTTGTTCCTTTATTTGTATCAGTGAGAGCATACCGCAACTTTGGCAAAACTCCTGTCCCATAAAACATTCTGTTAATGATTAAATTATGATTTCAAAAATACGGAAATATCTTCAATGTTCATCGGATGACTTAAAAATTATTCCATTAATTTCTCAATATAGTTGAGTCCTTTGCTAGGATTACATCTTTATAAATCCTCATTGGCAAAAATTTTTCCTATACAACAAGCAGCAGGTAAGCATACCATATTCATCATCATTGCATTATATCAGAAAGTTTGTATTTCCAATATACACGATTTATAGAGGATAAAGATAGTAAACATTCATATGGGACTGCCAATTATTATCTAAAGATCAGTTTGTGATTAAAGACTATTATTGAGTACAACCTATCATATAATAAACAGATCTCATATTTTAGCTTTATTATATGATAGGTTAGATGCATCAAAATATAGTTTGTATCAGCAACCACTTCCGTCTATATTACATGACATTCCTTCTGTAATTGGTCTTGAAGTAAGTCCGGCTTCTTCTGGTATGAGGGTAACAGAACCATCCTCTAGAACAAAGCATGGAATGCCTGCAGCTCCAACTTTTTTCGCTTCATTAAAAACAGGGCTATTATCACGGATTCTTAGAAATTCCTTTAAATATTTTACATGCGAACTTATGTCTATACTCTCATATCTGTCGTCTCCCTGTATCTGTTCTTCAACATAAATAGAGTTCGGACAAGTATTCATACTATAAATTTTAATCATGACGTATGTTGTTATAAATTATTACTATTGTGCTGGGCATTAATAGTGAAAAAAACAAAAGATGTATCTCAAAAGTATGAAATGTTGTTTAAATATAAAAGTGCTTATTGTTTTTTATACAATTCTACGTTATGTGATACAATTGTTTTTTTGATGAATTGATGAAATGATGAGGTTATTGTTTGGATTTTTGATTATGTCAAATTAGAATAAAAGTATGGTTTTTAATGCATCTTAAAAAGTTTTTTTGTTAGATACTATTATCCTTTCCATACTATACTTACATTTGGGGCGATCAAGTATATTTGTTTGCTACTTTAAGCCCTGTTTTTTTCTTGTACATTGTTATTTTGTTCTAATCATATTTTTGATAGGTATAGTGTACAACAAAAAATCTATTTCTTGAGGTTATCCTGTTGTATAATTTTGTTGGACACCCCCATATAAATTGTTTCAGTCGTATATGATATATTGGGGACTTTTAATTAAAAAGATCCAAGTCTGTATTGGCTTTTCTATTGCTCTTAATATGATAAAACGACTGTAGCTGCTGGAGAATAACTTTTGAATTTAGCTAGTTTTAAGCCTTTCTTACGATTGTTATTGTGTATTGCTAATATTGGTACAGTTGATAATTTTTGATCCAAATTATGGCAAAAATTCGATTCTCTGTTCTGTAAATTACATAACAAAATTATTCAGCTTGCTGCCATTTTAAACTGTTTTTTCTAACGCCCTTTTCAGGAAGGGGAATTAGGCTTCCCTCTTTTAAAAAGTGAATAGGGCAAGCCCTTTTATAAAATGCGTTGTGCTATGGTAGTTTAGGGAAAAAGTATATATCAAAATATATGGTGATAGAGCTGCTTTTTATCATTATTTTATCTGTGATTAATTGTTTGATTTCTATAGAACTAATCTCTTCCCTATAGTTTCTTATAATCTTAAACAAACGGAACATGTTTTTGCTTATTTTTTTCTGCAATATTACAAATGGATTTTTTTATCTATTCTCTTGAATAGAAGTTTATTGTTGAATATTTTGTTGTATATTCGAGAATATTGATGTCAATGGTATAAAAAGACTTTTTGTTATGTGTTTCTATACAATGAATGAATAACAATTTGTAGATCACTTTCTTCATTAATTTGTTGGTCATATTTTTAAGTTGATAAGCAATAAT